>NZ_JACAOS010000018.1:347381-666744 GCF_013386165.1 Pseudomonas gingeri
GCTCCTACAGTTGATCGCGTTTTGTCGGCATGGGCCGGCAGGGTCTAGCGCTCGCGAATCGAAAAATTCGCCATGTGCTCCAGGCCCTTGATCAGCGCCGAATGGTCCCACTGGCTGCCGCCGATGGCCGCGCAGGTGTTGAAGACCTGTTGGGCATTGGCGGTGTTGGGCAGGTTGATATTCAGCTCACGGGCACCTGCCAGGGCCAGGTTCAGGTCCTTCTGGTGCAGGCTGATGCGGAAGCCCGGGTCGAAGGTGCCCTTGATCATGCGTTCGCCATGCACTTCGAGGATTTTCGACGAGGCAAAGCCGCCCATCAACGCTTCACGCACCTTGGCCGGGTCGGCGCCGTTTTTTGCGGCAAACAACAACGCCTCGGCCACCGCCTGGATATTCAGGGCGACGATGATCTGGTTCGCCACCTTGGCGGTCTGGCCGTCACCGTTACCGCCGACCAGGGTGATGTTCTTGCCGATGCTCTGGAACAACGGCAACGCGCGAGCGAAGGCCTGGGCATCGCCGCCGACCATGATGCTCAGGGTCGCGGCCTTGGCGCCGACTTCACCACCGGACACCGGGGCGTCGAGGTACTGCGCGCCTTTTTCATTGATCCGGGCCGCGAACGCCTTGGTGGCGGTGGGCGAGATCGAGCTCATGTCGATGACGATCTTGCCCGGGCCGACGCCGGCGGCAATCCCGTCGGCACGGAACAGCACATCCTCGACCTGTGGTGTGTCCGGCACCATGACGATGATGAACTCGGCTTCCTGGGCGACTTCCTTCGGGCTTGCCAGGGCTACCGCGCCGGCGTTGACCAGGTCGACCGGGGCGGCGTCATGGTGGGCGGACAGGAACAGGCTGTGACCTGCTTTCTGCAGATTGGTGGCCATGGGATGGCCCATGATGCCGGTGCCGATAAAACCGATTTTAGCCATGAGAAAATCCTCTTGTTTTTGTAGGGGGCTGCCCGTTCCACGGTCTGTGTGGGCGCCGGCTTGCTGGCGATCCAGGCAACGCGGTCTGGCAGGCACACCGCGTCGATAGCATCGCCAGCAAGCCGGCTCCTACGGGGAAAGGGGTTATATCGCGTTGTGGGTTTTCAGCCAGCCGAGGCCCGCTTCGGTGGTGGTCAGCGGCTTGTATTCGCAGCCGATCCAGCCCTGGTAGCCGATGCTATCCAGGTGCTCGAACAGGAACCGGTAGTTGATTTCCCCTGTCCCCGGCTCATGGCGCCCGGGGTTGTCGGCCAGTTGCACATGGTTGATCTCGACCAGGTGCTCGGCCAGGGTCCGGGCCAGGTCGCCCTCCATGATCTGCATGTGGTAGATGTCGTATTGCAGGAACAGGTTGGCGCTGCCCACCTGATGTCGGATCGACAGGGCCTGGGCCGTGGTGTTCAGGTAGAAGCCGGGGATGTCGCGGGTGTTGATCGCTTCCATCACCAGGCGGATGCCGGCGGCTTCAAGTTTGTCGGCGGCGTACTTGAGGTTGTCGACAAAGGTCTTTTCCAGCACGGCATCCTCGACGCCCTGGGGGCGGATACCGGCCAGGCAGTTGATCTGGGTATTGCCCAGCACCTGCGCATAGGCGATGGCCAGGTCGACCCCGGCACGGAATTCCTCGACCCGCTCCGGGTGGCAGGCAATCCCGCGCTCGCCCTTGGCCCAGTCGCCGGCCGGCAGGTTGAACAGCACCTGGGTCAGGCCATGGGCATCGAGTTGTGCCTTGAGCTCGGCCGAGCTGAAGTCGTAGGGGAACAGGTATTCCACACCGCTGAAACCGGCATCGGCGGCGGCCTTGAAGCGGGCGAGGAAATCCTCTTCGGTGAACAGCATGGACAGGTTGGCGGCAAAGCGTGGCATGGAGGTCTCCTTGCAAATCGATACAAAGCGGTTGGACAGGCTGCAGGCGCAGCAATAGCGGCAGTGAAGGTGATATCACCGGCACTGGCAAGCCCGTCCCCGCCGCAGTGGGATCAGTCGAGCAGCGCAATCGCCGTCGGCGCGTCGTTGCCGACCAGCGCCAGGTCTTCGAACTCGTTGATGGCGTTGATCTCGGTGCCCATGGAAATATTGGTCACCCGCTCGAGGATGATCTCGACAATCACCGGCACCCTGAACTCCTCGATCATCGCCTGGGCCTGACGCAACGCGCCCTGGATCTGCCCCGGCTCGAACACCCGCAGGGCCTTGCAACCCAGGCCTTCGGCGACGGCCACGTGGTCCACGCCATAACCGTTGAGCTCGGGTGCATTGAGGTTGTCGAAGGACAGCTGCACGCAGTAGTCCATGTCGAAGCCGCGCTGGGCCTGGCGAATCAGCCCCAGGTAGGAGTTGTTCACCACCACGTGGATATAGGGCAGCTTGAACTGCGCGCCCACCGCCAGTTCCTCGATCATGAACTGGAAGTCGTAGTCGCCGGACAGCGCCACGACCTTGCGCGAAGGATCGGCCTTGACCACCCCCAGCGCCGCCGGAATGGTCCAGCCCAGGGGACCGGCCTGGCCGCAGTTGATCCAGTGCCGTGGTTTGTAGACGTGGAGGAATTGCGCGCCGGCAATCTGCGACAGGCCGATGGTGCTGACGTAGCAGGTGTCCTTGCCGAACACCTGGTTCATCTCCTCATAGACGCGCTGGGGTTTGACCGGGACGTTGTCGAAGTGGGTCTTGCGTTGCAGGCTGGCCTTGCGCTGCTGGCAATCGGCGAGCCAGGCACTGCGATCCTTCAGTTTGCCGGCGGCCTGCCATTCGCGGGCCACTTCGATAAACACCGTCAGGGCCGCAGCGGCGTCGGAGACGATGCCGAGGTCCGGGGTGAACACCCGGCCGATCTGGGTCGGCTCGATGTCCACGTGAATGAAGGTGCGGCCTTCGGTGTAGACATTCACCGAGCCGGTGTGACGGTTGGCCCAGCGGTTGCCAATCCCCAGCACCACGTCGGACTTGAGCAGTGTGGCATTGCCGTAGCGATGGGAGGTCTGCAGCCCGACCATGCCGACCATCAGCGGGTGGTCGTCGGGAATCGTGCCCCAGCCCATCAGGGTCGGGATCACCGGAATACCGGTCAGCTCGGCGAACTCCACCAGCAACTCGCTGGCATCGGCATTGATGATGCCGCCACCGGCCACCAGCAGAGGGCGTTCAGCCTGGTCGAGCATGGCCAGGGCCTTCTCGACCTGAATCCGCGTGGCACTGGGTTTGGCCAGTGGTAGCGGCTGGTAGGCCTCGATGTCGAATTCGATTTCCGCCATCTGCACGTCGAACGGCAGGTCGATCAGCACCGGACCGGGGCGCCCGGAGCGCATTTCATAAAAGGCTTTCTGGAAGGCGTAGGGCACCTGTCCGGGTTCGAGCACGGTGGTCGCCCACTTGGTCACCGGCTTGACGATGCTGGTGATGTCGACGGCCTGGAAGTCTTCCTTGTGCAGCCGTGCCCGTGGCGCCTGGCCGGTGATGCAAAGGATCGGGATCGAATCGGCAATGGCGCTGTACAGGCCGGTGACCATGTCGGTGCCGGCCGGGCCCGAAGTGCCGATGCACACGCCGATATTGCCGGCCTTGGTGCGGGTGTAGCCCTCAGCCATGTGCGAGGCGCCTTCGACGTGGCGAGCAAGGACGTGATCGATACCGCCGAGCTTCTGCAACGCGCTGTACAGCGGGTTGATCGCGGCGCCGGGAATGCCGAAGGCGGTGTCCACGCCTTCACGACGCATGACCAGGACGGCGGCTTCGATTGCTCTCATTTTGCTCATTGTTTTGTGCCTCTTGCGTTTTGTAATTGTATACAAGTTGCTGTGTGGCGAGTGTATTCACGCTAGGCAGCACTGGTCAATGCCTTTTCTAAAATGATTGATAGATTGGTTTCTAGGCTGTTTGTTGCGAGGTTATGTGCTGATCTTTGTATTTTTGTATACAAAAATATTTAACATTGTGTTCTATTTGTGGGGTTGGACGCTTCCAGAAACGACGCGTCAACGTTTCTCTCCCCTTACTCGAAAGGACGGCACCATGAGCGCTTTAACCTTGAACGTCGCAGTCAGCCTGGCCAGCCAGGCGATTTCCGCCGGCCGGGCCATTTCGGCGGCGCCACTGACCATTGCGGTGCTGGATGGCGGCGGCCATCTGGTGACGTTGCAGCGCGAGGATGGGGCGAGCCTGCTGCGTCCGCAGATCGCCATTGGCAAGGCTTGGGGGGCGATTGCCCTGGGCAAGGGCTCGCGCTTGCTGGCACTGGATGCGCAGCAGCGGCCGGCGTTTGTCGCGGCGTTGAACAGCCTGGGGCAGGGCAGCGTGGTGCCGGCACCAGGAGGGGTGTTGATTCGTGATCTGGACGGGCAGGTGATCGGTGCCATCGGGATCACCGGCGATACTTCGGATATCGATGAGCAGTGTGCGATCAGCGCGGTCGAGGCGTTGGGGTTGGTGGCGGATGCCGGGGTATCGGTTTGAGCCTTGCGGCGTTTGTCCGGACGCCATCGCCGGCAAGCCGGCTCCCACAGGATCGCGTCTCACCACAAAAGTATCGTGTTGCCACGGTCACCTGTAGGAGCAAGCTTGCTCGCGATGCAGACGATGCGGTCTAGCGATCCGGCTCACAACCCTTGAGCACCAGCCGCACAATGGTCTGCGCCGCCGCTTCATAGTCGGCGTCTTCCAGCTTGGCCTTGCCGGTGATCGAGGAGATCTGCCAGTCGAAATCAGCATAGGTCTGGGTTGCGGCCCAGATGCTGAACATCAGGTGATGGGGGTCGAGCGGGGCGATCAGGCCACGGTCGATCCAGGTCTGGATGCAGGCGATATTGTGCCGGGCCTGGGCGTTGAGCTGTTCCACCTGCTCGGGGCTCAGGTGCGGCGCGCCGTGCATGATCTCACTGGCGAAAACCTTGGAAGCGAACGGCAGGTCGCGGGAGATGCGGATCTTCGAGCGGATATAACCGGCCAGCACCTCAGCGGGTACGCCAGTGGGGTTGAACGGCGTCGAGGCCTGGAGGATCGGCTCGATAATGCTTTCCAGCACCTCGCGGTAGAGGTTGTCCTTGGATTTGAAGTAGTAGTAGACATTGGGCTTGGGCAGGCCGGCCTTGGCCGCGATATCGCTGGTCTTGGTGGCGGCGAAGCCCTTGTCGGCGAACTCTTCGCTGGCGGCGCGCAGGATCAGTTCTCGGTTGCGTTCGCGGATGGTGCTCATAAACCAGGTTTTTCCTTGCCGGCCCGGGCGGTTGGGCATGGTAGCACCGGGTTTGCGCAAGGCTCAAGAATGCCCCTTCCACACGCCTGAATAGGCCGACTGCGGGAGCGGCGGCAGTTGCCGACTCCCACAGGATTCAGGGTGTTTTCAAGACGCTGCGGTCATCAGAAATGGTACTTGATCAACAAGCTCGCCGTGTCCTGGTTGGTCTTGAAGTCGTTGCTGCTCTGGAGGCCGTACTTGTTCTTCCAGTAGTCGTACTCAAAGCCCACGTAGAGCTTTTTGTCGCCCCAGTGCAAGGCCTTGCCCAGGTCGTATTTGATCTGCGGGTTGAAGTGCAGGTTGGCGTGGTAGGCCCCTTGGGCATTGCGGTCGTTGTCCACCACCCAGTCCATATAACCGTCGAACAGCACGTCCGAGCTGCCCACCGGCAAGGTGTAGGACCAGACCGGGGTGATCTGCCAGATATTGCTGCCCGGGCGGTTGCTGTCGGTGTGGCGTTGGTAGAAGTTCAACTGGAAGTAGTCGAACCCCGGCACGGCCAGGTCGAAGCCGGGGCCGAACAGGTAGGAGTTGGTGTCGCCTTCGCCGAACTCGTAGGTCAGGGCCAGCAGGACATCCTTGATCGGGCCGAAGGCGAACGAACGGTCGAAGATCTTGCCCATGGACAGGCGTGGGGTGAACTCGCCGTAGTAGGTGTTCGGACCGAGGTTGGTGTCGGCCTTGCCGTTGTAGAAGATCCGGTCGAGGAAGAAGAAGTTGTCGCCGTATTTCCAGGCGTCTGCGTGTTCGAAGGTCAGGGTCTGCTGGATCTGCGGATTGACGGTGAAGTTCTTGCCATACAGGTAGGTCAGGCTGTTGTTCTGCCATTGCAGCAGGTCGCCTGCGCAGGCGGTTCCTGCGCCCAGCAGGGTGGCGGACAACATCAGGCTCGTACAAGTGCGCTTCATGGGTGTGCTCCCTAAGGTCAGTGGTTCTAGGCTTGCGTCGCTCGGCGCTCTGGGTCTGGCGCCTTTTTTCTTCGTTGGCCACCACCGGCTCACCAGCCTGCCTGCTCCTGGCAAGGGCTGGATCAAGGCAAAAAACAGTCAAAGACGCCTCGTCCGGCTGTCCGTGAGACAGTCGATCGGGAGTGCTTCGATAGGCCTTGAGGTTGTCCCGCGCCGGGGTAGGCTGGCGCTTGGGTCAGGTGTCGGTGGCGATGGCTTGTTCGAGCGGATTCGAGCGGGCGCGCAGCATACTGACTCGCGCCCAGGGGCTCAAGCACCCCGTGCCAGAGCGCTCGAATCCACCGGCAAGGGCATCAGTGCGGGTGAGCATGTCCGCTGAGAGCCGCCCGTTCGGCGCCCCCCAGCACATTGAACAGCAGGTTCAGGGACACCGCGCTCAAGGTCGCCATGGCGATACCGCTGTGGGTGATCGGCCCCATCCACAATGGCAGGTGGGCGAAGAACTCCGGCCGCACCACGGGGATCAGGCCCATGCCGATGCTCACCGCCACCAGCAGCTGGTTACGGCGGTCGGAGATGTCGGCTTCCTGGAGGATCTTGATCCCGGTGGCGGCGACCATGCCGAACATGGCGATGGCCGCGCCGCCGAGCACCGCCGGCGGAATCGAGGCCACCAGGAACGCGGCCTTGGGCAGCAGGCTGAGGATGACCAGGAAGATCCCGGCGACGATGGTCACCCAGCGACAGCGCACGCCGGTCATCTGTACCAGGCCGATATTCTGGGCGAAGGAGGAGTGGGTAAAGGTGTTGAAGAAACCGGCGAGGAACGAGGCGCCGGCATCACACAGCAAGCCACGGCGGAGCATGCCCGGGGTGACGTCCTGGCCGGTGATCTTGCCCAGGGCGAGGAACATGCCGGTGGACTCGACGAAGATGATCACCACCACCAGGCACATCGACAGGATCGGCGCCAGGTGGAATTGCGGCATGCCGAAGTGCAGCGGAGTGACCACTTTCAGCCAGGGGGCCTGGGCCAGTCCGCTGAGGTCGACCATGCCGATGACGCCGGACAGGACATAACCCAGGACCATGCCGATCAGCACCGAGATATTGACCCAGAAGCCGCGCATGAAACGGTTGATCAAGAGGATGGTGGCCAGTACCAGCGCCGCCACCGTGAGGTAGATGGGCGAACCGAACTGCGTCGCCGCACTGCCGCCGCCGGCCCAGTTGACCGCCACCGGGAACAGCGACAGGCCGATGGCGGTAATCACCGTGCCGGTCACCAGGGGTGGGAAGAAGCGCACCACCTTGGACATGAACGGCGCGATCAGCATGCCGAAGAAGCCGGCGGCGATGGTGGCGCCGAAGATACCGGGCATGCCGATGCCGGGCATGCCGGCCATGGCCACCATGCTGCCGACGGCGGCGAAACTGGCCCCCATCATGACCGGCATGCGGATGCCCATGGGGCCGATACCGAGGGATTGCACGACGGTGGCGATACCGGCCACCAGCAGGTCGGCGTTGATCAGAAAAGCGATTTCCTCACGACTCAGGCCGGCGGCCTGTCCGATGATCAGCGGTACGGCGACGGCGCCGCCATACATCAGCAAAACGTGTTGCAGACCCACCAGGATCAATTGCAACAGGGGCAGACGCTGGATAGCGGGTGCGGCGGGGATGCGCGGTTCGGATAACTCGGACATGCAACACCTCGGGTCTTTTTTATTCTTGTGGTTTTAGCGCTGTGTGGTTGCCGATTGTGGCGAGCGGGCTTGCCCGCGCTGGGCTGCGAAGCAGCCCTGAAACCAGTGATCGCGGTGTGTCGGGAAGAACACGATGATCGGTTTTGCGACTGCTGCGCAGTCGAGCGTGGGCAAGCCCACTCGCCACAAAGAGCTCGAACTTCGGGTCTTAGTTGGTACGCGCCCCCTGGTTGATCCAGGCACCGATCAGGTCACGTTCCTGCTGGGTCATCTGGGTGATGTTGCCCAACGGCATGATCTGGGTGGTGATGGCCTGGGCCTGGATACGTGGCGCCAGCAACTGGATCTGTTCCGGGGTATCGAAAATCACCCCCGCCGGTGCCGAGCTGAACAGCGGGCTGGTGGGCTGGGCCGAATGGCATACCGCGCAGCGTTCCTGGATCACGCTGTGGACCTTGTCGAAGCTGACATCGGCGGCACTCGCCGTTGGAGCCGCCGCCGCAACGGGAGCAGGAGCCACAGCCGTAGCAGGCGCCGCAACGGGCGCAGGCTCGGGTTCGGCCGATGCTGCTGCCGGTGCCACTGGCGCCGCCTGGGCCGGCTTGCCACCCAATGCGGTTTCCGGCAGCGGCTGGTATTCGATCTTCGCCGGGGCCTTGGCCACTTGCGGTGCGCTCGGCGCCGAAGTCGGGCCGGTGACATAAGCCAGGCAGATCATCCCCAGGGCTGCGACCGGCAAGGTCCAGGCAAACTTGTGGCTGTTGTGACGGGTGTTGAAATAATGCCGCACCAACACCGCCAGCACCGCGATCCCGGCCAGGATCAGCCAGTTGTACTGGCTGCCGTAGGTGCTCGGGAAGTGGTTGCTGATCATGATGAACAGCACCGGCAGGGTGAAGTAGTTGTTGTGCCGCGAACGCAGCAGGCCCTTGGCCGGCAGGGCCGGGTCCGGCGTGCGGTTCTCGGCGATGGCCGCCACCAGCGCACGTTGGGCCGGCATGATGATGCGGAACACGTTGCCGACCATGATGGTGCCAATGATCGCGCCGACGTGCAGGTACGCACCACGACCGCTGAACACCTTGCTGAATCCGTAGGCTGCGGCAATCAGCAGCACGAACAGGATAAAGCCGAGCAGGGCGGGGCGTTTGCCCAGGGCCGAATCACAGAGGAAGTCGTAGACGAACCAGCCGGCGATCAGCGCTCCGATGCCGATGGCCACGCCTTCGGGGCCGCTCAGGCCGCTGCCGGGCGCCACCAGGTAGAGCACCGGGTTGGAGTAGAACACCACGCAGAGCAGCGCGATCCCCGACATCCAGGTGAAGTAGGCTTCCCATTTGAACCAGTGCAGGTTGTCCGGCATGGTCGGTGGGGCCAGCTTGTATTTTTCCAGGTGGTAGATACCGCCGCCGTGGATCGCCCACAGGTCGCCGGCCAGGCCGTCCTTGGGGTTGACCCGGTTGAGGTTGTTCTCCAGCCAGACGAAGTAGAACGATGCCCCGATCCAGGCCACGCCCGTGATCATGTGAATCCAGCGCACGCTCAGGTTCAGCCATTCCATCAGATGTGCTTGCACAGTCTTTACCTCTCGTCTGTCACTCTTTTTCGGGAGTGATCAGACCTTCTCTTATTGGTGGGGGGCGAGGATCAGGTATTCATCCTCTTTGAAGAAATGCTCATCGCAGTTATTGCCACTGCCACTGCGATCAACCACCAGGAAGTCATCCCGCTTTTCGATCGTCAGCACCGGGTGGTGCCAGACGCCGCGATGGTAATTGATGCCCTGCCTGCCATTACTGACAAAGGCGCGGACCAAGCCTGATACCGGTGCATCGCCAAGGGGCGCGACCACGATCAGAAAGGGGTTGCCGAGCAGCGGTATAAAAGCCTGGCTGCCCAGCGGATGGCGCTCGAGCATGCGCACGGTCAAGGGCATCTCCAGGGCGTCGGCGCGGAAGATGCTGATGATCGCCTGATCGTCCGGCGTGGCGGTCTGCACCGTGGCCAGGCGATGGAAGCGCTGGGTCGAACCGTTGTTGATCATGAAGTGATCGCTGCCGTCGGTTTCGATCACGTCACCGAAAGGGGCGAAGGCTTCTTTGCTCAGCGGTTCAATCGTCAGTGTGCGCATGCGGTTCTTCTTAATCTTCAGGTTTGTTGTGGATGTACTCGGTGCTGTGGGAGCCGGCTTGCTGGCGATTGGGGCAACGCGGTATTCCAGCTTCACCGCGTTATCGTTCTTCGCCAGCCAGCCGGCTCCTGCAGGTCACGGCATTACCGTGCGACTTTGCCCAACACCCGCAGCCGGCTCACGCCACCGTCCGGGAACACGTTCAGGCGGATATGAGTGATAGGTCCCAGCGCCTTGATCTGTTCGGCAAAGCTGTGTTCCTGGTGCATTTCCAGCTTCTGGCTCGGCAGCAGTTCGCGCCAGAACAGGCTCTGGGTTTCGATCTGGCTGTCGGTGCCGCCCTTGACGAAGGCACCCTGGATCGAGCAGCTGTCCGGGTAGTTGCCCTTGAAGTGCAGGGTGTCGACGATGATCTGCTCGATCTCGCCCGGATGACCGAGGGCGATGATCACCCAGTCATTGCCCGGGGTACGCCGACGCGCGGTTTCCCAACCGTCGCCCATGTTCACCCCACGGCCTGGGTTGAGAATGTTGCTCATGCGACCGAAATGCTCGTCGGAGCAGGCCAGGGCACGGCCGCCGTTGAGGGCCGAAGCCAGGTCGATCTGTTCGTTGTCGCCGACTGCCGACCAGTCACGGAACGGAATGCCGTAGACCCGTAGGCGCGCCACGCCACCGTCCGGATAGATATTGAAACGCAGGTGGCTGAAGGCCTGGTCGTTGCTGATTTCGTGGTAGTGATGGCTGTTGCCTTGCAGCTCGACGGCGGACAGCACTTCGACCCACTGGGTGTTTTCGTCCGGTTCGCCCTGGCTCAGGAAACAGGCTTCCAGGGACGCGGACGGCGGATAGTTGCCGGTGAAGAACGAAGTGTCGATGTCCACGCCCTTGATCGAGCCGGCCACGCCAAGGCGGATCACGGCGCTGTCGTAACCTTCGAAACGCTTGCGGCGCGACTCCCAGCCGTCCATCCATTTGCCGTTGTCATCGAACACGCCTTCTTTCCACACCGCAGGGGTTGGCTGGAACAGGCGGTTGGCGTCGGCGAACCAGTCATCGGTGACCGAAAGGATCTTGGTGCCCAGGCGGGCGTCGGCCAGGTTGACGAACTTCTCGAAAGGTACGGCGTAAGCTTTCATGCTTTTTGTCTGCCTTTTAATTAGTGGCTGGGGAGGCTTGCCGGGTTCAGGCGCGGCTCGCTAAAGGGTCAGTAAGCGGAACAGGGCGATCTTGTTGATCTCGGCCAGTGCGCATTGGAACTCGGTGTCTACCGGGTTGTGGATGCGCACTTCGAACGCGGCCAGGATCTGATGCCGGTTGCTGCCTTTTACCGCCATGATGAAGGGAAACTTGAACTTGGCTTTATAGGCGTCGTTCAGCTCGGTGAAGCGTTGGAACTCCTCGCTCGAGCATTGGTGAATACCGGCGCCGGCTTGTTCGTTTGTGCTGGCTTCGGTGAGTTGGCCCTGGACGGCGGCTTTGCCGGCCAGGTCCGGGTGAGCGTTGACCAGTGCCAGCTGGCTGGCGTGATCGGCGCTCAACAGGATGTCGCTCATGCGCTGGTGCAGGGTCTCGATCTCGTCGACCCCGGCGTCCTGGCCCAGGTCGAAAGCCTTTTCGGCGACCCAGGGCGAATGTTCGTAGATATCGGCGAAGGCCTGGATAAAGGCTTCTCGGCTCAAGGTCGACGGCTTGAGGGTCTGGAAAGCAGTCATTTCGCGGCTCCCTGATACGGGTGGGTAGCGTGCCAGTGGCGGGCGATATCGACCCGGCGGCTGAACCAGACCTGTTCGTGGCCTTTGACGTATTCGATGAAGCGCTGAAGGGCGGCCAGGCGTGCCGGGCGACCGACCAGGCGGCAGTGCAAACCGATGGAGAGCATTTTCGGTGCCTCGGCGCCTTCAGCGTAGAGCACGTCGAAAGCATCCTTGAGGTACTGGTAGAAATCGTCGCCGGTGTTGAAACCCTGCACCTGGGTGAAGCGCATGTCATTGGTGTCGAGGGTGTAGGGGATCACCAGGTGCGGCTTGCCGTTGGGGGTGTTGGGTTCCCAGTAGGGCAGGTCGTCGTCGTAGGTGTCCGAGTCATAGAGGAAGCCGCCTTCCTCCATCACCAGCTTGCGGGTGTGCGGCCCGGTGCGCCCGGTGTACCAGCCCAGCGGACGTTCGCCGCTGATTTCGGTGAGGATGCGGATGGCTTCGAGCAGGTGTTCGCGTTCCTGGGCTTCGTCCATGTACTGATAGTCGATCCAGCGGTAGCCGTGGCTGCAGATCTCGTGGCCGTCCTCGACCATGGCGCGGATCACATCCGGGTGGCGCTGGGCGGCCATGGCCACGGCGAAGACGGTCAGGGGAATATCGAAGCGCTTGAACAGCTTGAGAACTCGCCATACGCCGGCGCGGCTACCGTATTCGTAGAGCGACTCCATGCTCATGTTGCGCGCGCCCTGCAGGGGCTGTGCGGCGACCATCTCCGAGAGAAAGGCTTCGGATTCCGGGTCGCCATGGAGGATGTTGCGTTCGCCGCCTTCCTCGTAGTTGAGTACAAAGGACAAGGCAATGCGGGCGTTGCCCGGCCAGTGGGGGTGAGGCGGGTTGCTGCCGTAACCGATCAGGTCGCGTGGGTAGTCGGCGCTCACTGCAGTCTTCCTTCTTGTTCGTGGTGACGGTTGCGTGGTGCCCCGTCAGAACCGGGTGGCGTCACGGCGATGGAGTGATTGTATACAACTTTATATTCATTTTGTAAGCCCGTTTTTTTGCATTTCTTTCCGTCGGACGATTACCCGCTTCCCGGATGGAAACCCTGCAAGAAACCTGCCTTGTCGGTCAGTTAATGTCTTGCGGGCCTTCTGCTGGCAGGCGATTGCGCTGCCTTCGCGGTCGGCTGGCATGGGCCAGGGGTGCTGGAAAAAAGCTTGAATTTATTGTGTACAATATTTTGTAAAAGTGTCTTAATAATTTCCGAGCCACGCCGCTTCGTGCTTTGCCAGGGGGCGGTTTCTCCTTTATTCACTGACTCCGGGAGGCGTGAGGCCTGATCTGCCTGAAGGGTGGAGCGGCCCACAGAATCAATGGGACGTTTGACTACACATGTTTTGGATGCCGCACATGGCTGCCCCGGCAGTTCGATCAAGGTCGAGCTGTATCGGGTCGAAGGTGCACAGCTGGAGCTGGTCGCCAGCGCCCTGACCAACAGTGACGGGCGTTGCGATGCGCCGCTGCTGCAAGGTGCCGATTACCGCTCCGGGGTCTATCAGTTGCAGTTCCATGCCGGCGACTACTATCGCGCTCGCGGTGTGGCGCTGCCTGAGCCGGCCTTTCTTGACGTGGTGGTGCTGCGTTTTGGCATCAGTGCCGAGCAGGAGCACTACCACGTGCCGTTGCTGATTTCGCCCTACAGCTATTCGACCTACCGAGGCAGCTAGATTCCCCAAGCATCTGCGCAAAAGCTTCCTTGGTTACTTTGCCCGCGTTCACTGCGGGCTTTTTTATGTCCGGGGGAAAAGCCGGGGAAGCGTGGTTGTCCGGGAGGGCGCTATCGCGAGCAAGCTCGCGATGAGGCCCTTACCGGCACCTCAACCCTAACGGCTCAACAACGATGCCGCGCCTGCCCCACTGAATAGCCCGGCACTGATCCGGTTGAACCAGCTCTGCCCCTTGCCGCTGCGCAAATAACCCGCCGCGCCATGGGCGCCGAGGCCGTAGGCCAGCTTGCACAACAGGTCCAGCACGGTCCAGGTGGCGATCATCACCAGCAACTGGCCGAGAAACCCGTGGTCGGCCTTGAGAAACTGCGGCAGGAAGGCGGCGAAGAACAGGATGTCCTTCGGGTTGCTCGCGCCGAGTACGAAGGCGCGCCCAAACAGGGCACGAAAGCGCGGAACCGGTGCGGTTTCGGGCACATTCGCCGCCCGTGCCGGTTGCCGCGATTGCTGCCAGCTCTGCCAGGCGAGGTAGAACAGGTACAGCGCGCCGACAACCTTCAGCGCGCTGAACAATTGTTCCGAGGCCAGCAGCAATGCGCCGAGTCCCAGGGCCGAGGCACTCAACAAACAGATCGAGGCACTGACCCCGCCGAGAAAGGCCGGGTAGGAGCGGCGCAATCCATAATTCAGACTGTTGCTGATCATCAGTAGCGACAGCGGCCCGGGGATCAGGATCACCACCAGGGCGGCGCCACTGAACAACAACCAGGTTTCCAGGCTCATCAGACTTCTCCCTTAGTACAAAAGCCCCATCGAGATGGGGCTGGTGAGTAGCGCTCAAGTTCGCTTACAGGAAGATGAACTTGGCGATAAAAATGACGCACAGCACCCACAGGCTGACGGAAATATCCTTGAACTTGCCGGTCCCCGCCTTCAACGCCACATAGGTGATAAAACCCAGGGCGATGCCGTCGGCGACCGAGAAAGTCAGCGGCATCATGATCGCGGTGACGATGGCCGGAATGCTGTCCGTGGCATCGTCCCACTCGATATGCGCCATGCCGCTCATCATCAGCATCGCCACGTAAATCAAGGCGCCGGCGGTCGCGTACGCAGGGATCATGCCAGCCAGCGGGGCGAAGAACATGGCCGCGACAAACAGTATGCCTACAGTAACAGCGGTCAGACCAGTCCGACCACCTGCAGCGACACCCGCGGCGCTTTCCACGTAGCTGGTGACCGGCGGAACACCGACCACCGCACCGAATACGCTGGAGACGCTATCGGCCTTCATCGCCCGGGACAGGTTCTCGATGCGGCCTTCGGCGTTCACCAGGCCGGCGCGCTGGGCGACGCCCATCAGGGTGCCGGCGGTGTCGAACATATGCACGAAGAGGAAGGCCAGGACCACGCTGATCATGCTGATGTTGAACACCCCCTTCAGGTCCATGGCCATCCAGGTCGGGGCCAGGCTCGGCGGGGCGGAGAAGATGCCGTGGTATTCCACCAGGCCCAGGCCCCAACCGGCGAGGGTCACGGTGATGATGCTGATAAGGATGGCGCCGAATACCCGGTGGTAGCTGAGGATGGCGATCATCAGGAAGCAGATCGCGGCCAGCAATGGACCAGGCTCATGCAGGGCGCCGAGCTTGATCAGGGTGGCGGGGCTGGCGACGACGATTCCGGCGGTTTTCAGGCCGATCACCCCTAGAAACAGCCCGACCCCGGCGCCCATCGCATGGCGCAGGCTTACGGGAATGCTGTTGAGCAGCCATTCACGGATCCGTGACAGGGTCAGGGCCATGAACAGCACGCCGGAGATAAACACCGCGCCGAGGGCGGTTTCCCAGTGGTAACCCATGGTGCCGACCACGGTATAGGTGAAGAAGGCGTTCAGGCCCATGCCCGGTGCCAGGCCCACCGGCCAGTTGGCGTACAGGCCCATCAACAGGCAGCCGAGGGCGGCGGCGATGCAGGTGGCGACAAAGGCCGCGCCGTGATCGATGCCGGCGTCGGCCATGATGTTCGGGTTGACGAAGATGATGTAGGCCATGGTGATGAAGGTGGTCACCCCGGCGATCAGTTCGGTTTTCACCGTGGTGCCATGCAGCCTGAGTTTGAACAGGCGTTCCAGCAGGCCGGAACTTGACGGTGGCGACAGGTCCAGCAGGGGGGCTTCGGATTTGCGGCTTTCCACAGCGAGTACTCCTCAAGAGTTTTATTGTTATTTCCAGAGCCGGACGCAGGGGGCGGGCAGCGGCTCTTTGAGGCAGCACGGGTTTGTTGACCATAAAGTCAGGAACTCGCACGAAACGAATTATGCTTTTGTATACAAATAAAGCAAATAATGTTTTTTTATTTGTGTTCGATGTTTTGGGAGTGCGCACTATTGTGGCGAGCGGGCTTGCCCGCGTTGGGGTGCGAAGCGGCCCTCAAACCGGTACTCGCGGTGTATCTGGCAGATCGCGACGGCAGGTTTTACGACTGCTGCGCAGCCGAGCGCGGGCAAGCCCGCTCGCCACAGGTGGTGGTGTTCAAGGGGCGGGAGGGGGTGTCAGGTGGGGCGGTTTTCTCCCAGCGCCAGGTTCACCGCCAGCCAGCCTTCGACGGCGGCTTCTCCAGCCTGGGCAAAGGCCTTCTGCAACAATTTGACCTGCTCACGGCGCAACGACCCCTCCAACTGTTCACCCTCCGCCGTCAGGCGCAGCAGGCGCTTGCGCTTGTCGGTCGCGGACGCAAGGCTGCTCACCAGATCCATTTCGCTCAACTGGCGCAACGGCATGTTCAACGCCTGCTTGCTGACGCCGAGCAAGGCCAGCAACTCCTTGACGCTCACGTCCGGATAACGGGCGATAAAAAACACGATGCGCTGGTGCACCCGGCTCAAGCCCCGACGCTCGAGCATTTCGTCGGCCTTGGCGGTGAACGCCTGGTAACCGAAGAAGAAGGCTTGCATGGCGTCTTGCTGGGCATTCGAATTTTTAAGGTCAAGCATATTGACGTATTGGCTCGCGGCGGCGTAATTTCGGTCAAGCAGTTTGACGTATTTTTCGCCCACTTGGATAGCGGTGACCCCATGGCCTTCTCCGAACGTGTTACGCGCCTCAAAAGCTCCCTGATTCGTGAAATCCTTGCTGCCGCCCAGCGTCCCGAGGTGATGTCGTTCGCCGGCGGGCTGCCGGCCGAAGCGATGCTGCCGGTATTGGCGTGGGAGGGGATGCCGGTCGCCATGGGACAATACGGCATGAGTGAGGGCGAGCCGGCCTTACGTGAAGCACTGGCCGCCGAGGCGCGGACGCGAGGGATCGACTGCCAGGCCAGCCAGGTACTGGTGGTCAGCGGCTCGCAGCAGGCCCTGGATCTGGCGGCCAAGCTGTATATCGACCAGGGCAGCGAAATCCTCCTCGAAGCTCCGACCTATCTGGCGGCCTTGCAGATTTTCCAGCTATTCGGTGCTGATTGCCTGAGCATTCCCCAGGAACATGACGGGCCTGATCTTCTGCAGTTGCGTGCCCGTCTGGAAAAACACAGCCCGGCTTTTATCTACCTGATCCCGACCTTCCAGAACCCGTCCGCGGTTTGCTACAGCGAAGCCAAGCGCGCCGCCGTGGCGGCATTGCTTGATGAGTTCGGGGTGACCTTGATCGAAGACGAACCCTATCGCGAGCTCAGTTACGATGGCGTTGACGCGGTACCGATTGCCGGCCGTTTGCGGCGTGCCAGCTGGATCTACAGCGGCACGGTGTCCAAGACCCTGGCCCCCGGCTTGCGGGTCGGCTACCTGATTGCCAGCCCGGATCTGTTCCCCCATCTGCTCAAGCTCAAGCAATCGGCGGACCTGCACACCAACCGCATCGGCCAATGGCAGGCGTTGCAGTGGATCGGTACGGAAAAATATCGCCAGCACCTGGGGCAACTCCGGGACTTTTACCGAGTCCGACGGGATGCTTTTCAACAGGCATTGGCGCGGCACTTCGGCGACCTGGCCGATTGGCAGGTGCCCCAGGGCGGGCTGTTCTTCTGGTTGACCCTCAAGCAACCGCTGGACACCCGGACCTTGCTCGCCGAGGCGTTGAGCCAGGATGTGGCGTTTATGCCCGGCGAACCTTTTTTTGCCGAACCGGAGTGTAATCCGGGTAATCTTCGCCTTAATTTCAGTCATATCGCACCGGAGCGCCTGGACGAAGGTCTCAAGCGCCTGGCTGCTGTCATCCGTCACGCACAGGTCGCACAAGCGGCTTAAGGGGAGGGCCATGTACAAGGTTTATGGCGATTACCAGTCGGGCAATTGCTACAAGATCAAGCTGATGTTGCACCTGCTGGGGCAGGAGTATCGCTGGCACCCGGTGGACATCCTCAAAGGTGATACCGAGACCCCGGAATTCCTGGCGAAGAACCCCAACGGCAAGGTGCCGGTACTGGAACTGGAAGACGGCACCTGCCTGTGGGAGTCCAATGCGATTCTCAACTTCCTGGCCGACGGCAGCGAATTCCTGCCCACCGAGCCGCGTTTGCGCACCCAGGTGCTGCAATGGCAGTTCTTCGAGCAATACAGCCATGAACCCTATATCGCGGTGGCGCGGTTTATCGAGTTCTACCTGGGCTTGCCGGAGGAGCGTCGCGAGGAATACCTCAAGCTGCAGAAGCGCGGGCACAAGGCGTTGAAGGTGATGGAGAAGCAGCTTCAGCAAACCCCGTACCTGGTGGGCGAGCATTATTCGATCGCCGACATCGCGTTGTATGCCTACACCCATGTCGCCCATGAGGGTGGCTTCGACCTGAGCGTCTACCCGGGTATCCAGGCCTGGTTGCAGCGGGTGGCCAGCCATCCGAAGCATGTCGGTATGCTCGATTGATCAGCAAACCGGCAAAGACTTAAACCGGCCTCAGGGCCGGTTTATTTTTGTCTGTGCGAGTACTTCTGGCGCTGCTGGGGTCCTATCGGAAACTGGCTTTCTTATCCACTGAACGGGGTTTCGTCGATGAAATATCCACTCATAGCGTGTTTGACTCTCAGCTTGCTGGGCCTGGCCACGGGCGCACAGGCGGCCGATGGCTGCGATGCCAGCCAGGCGGCGATGAATGAATGTGCGGGCAAGGCATTCAAGCAGGCCGATAACGACCTGAACACCTACTACAAGACCCAGATGGACTACCTGAAGACCCCGGCCAGCAAGGACGCGCTCAAGGATGCCCAGCGCAAGTGGCTGGTCTTCCGTGACGCCGATTGCCTGTATCGCAATGGCAAACCGGCGGACGGCGGGACGATCTGGCCGCTGCTCGATCTGCAGTGCAAGACTGAACTGACCCAGCAGCGTGCGGCGCAGTTGAAGGCTTATACCGAATGTCGCGATGAAACCAATTTTTGCCGCCGGTGATGGCGACGGGCTTCAGGCTGCGGCAAAGCGCTTCTGCAGATAATCGATGATCACCTTGGATTCGTACATCCAGGTGGTCTGGCCGTTTTCTTCGATACGCAGGCACGGCACCTTGATCTTGCCGCCTTGCTCAAGCAGGGTCTGGCGATCCTGTTCGTTGTTCTTCGCGTCGCGCAGTGCCACCGGCACGTTGAGGCGGCGCAGGGTGCGGCGGGTCTTCACGCAGAACGGGCAGGCGTGGAACTGATACAGGGTCAGGTCCTTGGCGGCGGCATCGACCTTGGCCTGGTCCGGCGTGGAGCGTTTTTGCTTGCCGGGGCGGGTGAGGAAATCGATGAAGATGATGAGTTGGCCCAGGCCGACTCGAAGTGCTTTGACGAACACGGGATAGCCTCGCGGGCGGTAGATGACGGGACGCAGCTTACCTGATTTTCCCCGTACGAAAAAAAACCGGCGATGAACGCCGGTTTTTTCATGTCACCGATGCTTATTTGATCAACGCCAGGAATTCGCTGCGGGTCGCGGCGTTTTCGCGGAACTCGCCCAGCATCACCGAGGTGATCATCGACGAATTCTGTTTCTCCACACCGCGCATCATCATGCACATGTGCTTGGCTTCGATCACCACCGCGACACCCAGGGCACCGGTCACCTGCTGGACCGCGTCGGCGATCTGGCGGCTGAGGTTTTCCTGGATCTGCAGGCGTCGGGCGTACATGTCGACAATGCGCGCGACCTTGGACAGGCCCAGCACCTTGCCGCTCGGAATGTAGGCCACATGGGCCTTGCCGATAAAGGGCAGCAGGTGGTGTTCGCACAACGAGTAGAGCTCGATGTCCTTGACCAGCACCATTTCGCTGTTGTCAGAGCTGAACAAGGCACCGTTGGTGACTTCTTCCAGGGTCTGTTCGTAACCGCGGCAAAGGTACTGCATGGCTTTGGCGGCGCGCTTGGGCGTGTCGAGCAGACCCTCGCGGGAGACGTCCTCGCCGAGTTGGCCGAGGATCGCGGTGTAATTCTGTTCCAGGGACATGAAGCTACCTGTGGGAGTTTACGCAAAGAACAAGGATACGGCGGCTGGCAGCCGCCTGCAAATTCGATGACAGTTCGGTTACTCGTCGCGACCTTCCATCATGGTCCGTTTGAGCATCACATACACCGCGCCCGCGCCGCCATGCTTCGGCTGGCAGGAGGTGAAACCGAGGACCTGGGCGTGTTGGCGCAGCCAGGTGTTGACGTGGCTCTTGATCATCGGACGCTTGCCATCCAGGCGTACTGCCTTGCCATGGGTGACACGCACGCAGCGAATCTCGAACCTGGTCGCCTCGGCGAGAAACGCCCAGAGGGTTTCCCGGGCTTTTTCCACACTCATGCCGTGCAGGTCGAGGCTGCCTTCGAACGGGATCTGGCCGATCTTGAGCTTGCGCATCTGGCTTTCCTGGACCCCGTCGCGAGCCCAGTGCAGGTCGTCTTCGGGACCTACGTCGATGACGAACTGGTCCGACAGACCGTCCACCGCGGTGTCCTGCACCCGTACCGTGGCCGCCTGGCGCAGCTTGGCCAGTTGCGCGCGGTCGGACTTGGGCTTGCCGGTGTCGGCACGGTCATGCTTGATCGGCTTGACGCCACGGATCTCGCTTTTGAACAGGGAAAAATCGTCGTCTTGCATGTCAGCCTCCGCAGGGCCCGGCAGTTTACCCAAGTCCCCCGGTTGTCGTCACAGTCGATTGCGCGCAGGTGCTTGATCAGTCGTGCTTTTTCATCAAGTGGGGGGCGATGTCCAGCCCTTGGCCACGGCGCATCCGACGACGGCTGCGGCGCCACAACCAGACCCCGAACCAGAGCGTCAGCACGCCCACGCCCAGGACCACCGCCGAACCGCCCGGCGTGGCATTCAAATCCCCCAGGGCCGGTGCATGGCCGAGCAGGCTGGCCGCACCGGCCATGACCAGCAACACCCCGAAGGTTGCCAACAGCGCCGCAATCGCCGCGCTCAAACGCGAGCCCCAGGTGCTTCGGCCTCGTGGCCGCAAGCGGCGAGCGTCAAAACCATCGGATATCTTCATTCCGATTTCCTCTATGAGTATCGGCCCTTCGACCGGGAGATGGTCGGCTTGTTCCTGATGTGTCCGGGAAATCGGAAAATGAGACGCAATTGATCGCGTTAATGGATGGGCGGTCGCCAGGGCCGCCCATCGACGGCGTCAGCCGATCAGGTGCTGGGTCAGGGCGAGGGTGGCGAAGTTGTCCGCCATGATCGCCATCTCGGTGCGCTGGACCTGGGCGGCGCTGATGATTTCATCTTTGTAGGGCAGGTCGCGGGTCGCGCAGGCATCTTCCACCAGGGTGCAGCGAAAGCCCAGGTTCTTGGCCGCGCGCACCGTGGTGCTGACGCTGGAGTGACTCATGAAGCCGCAGACGATCAGGTCCAGGGAGCCGAGCTCCTGCAGGTGTTTCTCAAGGCCGGTGCCGTGAAAGGCGCTGGGCAGCAGCTTGCCGATCAGGGTTTCGTCACCCTGGGGTTCCAGCCCGGGAATGAACTCGCCGCGTTCGCCCTGGGGGTCGAACAGACCGCCGACGGTGCCCAGGTGGCGGATGTGCACGATGGGCCTTCCGGCCTGGCGGGCGGCGGCAACCAATTGCTTGATATTGTCGACGGCAGCGTCCATGCCGGACAGGGCAAGCGGGCCGCTGAGATATTCTTTCTGGGCGTCGATGATCAACAGGCTGGCATGGCTCAGATTGGCGGCAGCATAACCACGGCCGCTGAGTTGAAACATCGTCTTTGGAACGGACATTCGGGGCTCCTTTGAGTGGGGCTTTTACCGCATTCTCCTCCGGCTGAGCGCGTATGTGAATCGCAACCCGTGCAGGCGGCGTCGTTATTGGGCTGTAGCCGTGTCAAGGATTGTTTGTCGGGGCCCGAAATGCTGGGCAGTGATGTCTTTTTGCCTTATTTTCACCCGGTGCCGGTTTGACTGTTAGAATCGCCCGTCGTTTTTTCAGGAGCCTTCCCCCGTGATCAATTCCCGCCTGCGCACGCTGCGCGACCATATTCGTTGGGCTGTCAGTCGCTTTCATGGCGCGGATCTGTTTTTCGGTCATGGCACCGACAATGCCTGGGACGAGGCGCGTCAGTTGGTGCTGGGGGCCTTGCACCTGCCTTGGGAAATCGCCGACAGCTACCTCGACTGCCGCCTGGAAGACGACGAGCTGAGCCGCTTGCAGCATTTGCTCAAGCGCCGCATCGAAGACCGCGTGCCCACCGCCTACCTGCTGGGTGAGGCCTGGTTCTGTGGCATGTCGTTTATCGTCGATGAGCGGGTACTGATTCCGCGCTCGCCGATTGGCGAATTGATTGAAGGCCACTTCGCTCCCTGGCTGGCGAATGAGCCGGCGCGGATCCTCGATCTGTGCACCGGCTCCGGCTGTATCGGGATCGCCTGTGCCTATGAGTTCCAGCAGGCTGAAGTGGTATTGGCCGACCTGTCTTTCGAAGCATTGGAAGTGGCCAACCAGAATATCGAGCGTCATGGTGTCGATGAGCGGGTGTTCACGGTCCAGGGCGATGGTTTCGACGGTCTGCCCGGCCAGCGTTTCGACCTGATCGTCTCCAATCCTCCTTATGTGGATGCCGAGGACTTTGCCGACATGCCGGAGGAATACCAGCACGAACCCGAACTGGGCCTGGCCTGCGGTGACGACGGCCTGAACCTGGTACGGCGGATGCTGGCCGAGGCGGCGGACCATCTGACCGAGAAGGGCTTGCTGATTGTCGAAGTCGGCAACAGCCAGGTGCATGTCGAGGCGTTGTACCCCGAGGTGGACTTCGCCTGGCTGGACTTCGAGCGCGGCGGTCACGGCGTGTTCATGCTCACGGCCGAGCAGTGCCGGGTGCATCAGGCGTCGTTTGTCGCGAAGATCTGAAGGCAAACACCAGGGGCTTGCGTTGCGCGCTGGCGGTACGGGCACATTCCGACGAGTGAACCGTTTAAGTCGCCAGCCCCACCCGGCAAGGTGGGCAAGATGCAGGTCCTCGGTCGATTATCTGTAAAGCCCGCCATAGAGAGGCGTGCAGCGACTTTTTCAGATAAATAAATCTCCCTTTTTTCGCCAATTCCGGTATAGTGCGCGCCGGCCTTTAACCGGGCCGCGTTTAGGTAATGCAATTTCCCGAAGTCAGCTTCGGCTGCTGTCCGCCATGCGGACTATCCTTGACGATTCCTTCATTCAATCGTTTTCGCAAATCCCCGCCGACAAAGCTGCCAGGGTGACTCTCAGAGTCTTACAAGGCATGCGCAGCTTTGGAGCATGGGTCTTTGCGGATGCACTTAGAGGCAGACCCATGACCCAGGAAATCGGCGGCTTCGCCGCTTTTAATCTTAATCCGAATATTCTTGCAGCCGTCATCGCGACTGGCTACGAAGAGCCTTCGGCTATCCAGCAGCAATCGATCCCGATCATCATGGCCGGCCACGACATGATTGGCCAGGCGCAAACCGGTACGGGTAAAACCGCTGCGTTCGCCCTGCCGATCCTGCATCGCATCGATCCTGCTAAGCGCGAACCGCAAGCCCTGATCCTGGCGCCAACCCGTGAGTTGGCGTTGCAAGTAGCAACCGCTTTCGAAACCTACGCCAAGCAAATGCCGGGCGTTACCGTTGTGGCCGTTTACGGCGGCGCGCCCATGGGCCCGCAACTGAAAGCAATCCGTAATGGCGCACAGATCGTTGTCGCCACGCCGGGCCGTCTGTGCGACCACCTGCGTCGTGACGAAAAAGTCCTCGCCACCGTGAACCACCTGGTTCTCGATGAAGCGGACGAAATGCTCAAGCTCGGCTTCATGGATGACCTGGAAGTCATCTTCAAGGCCTTGCCGGCAACCCGTCAGACCGTTTTGTTCTCGGCAACCCTGCCGCAGTCGATCCGTGCCATTGCCGAGCGCCATCTGCGCGAGCCACAGCACGTCAAGATCCAGACCAAGACCCAGACCGTTACCGCGATCGAACAGGCTCACCTGTTGGTTCACGCCGACCAGAAGACCTCGGCTGTGCTGAGCCTGCTGGAAGTCGAGGATTTCGACGCACTGATCATGTTCGTGCGCACCAAGCAAGCGACCCTGGACCTGGCCAGTGCCCTGGAAGCCAAAGGCTATAAAGCTGCTGCGCTGAACGGTGACATCGCCCAGAACCAGCGTGAGCGCGTCATCGACTCCCTCAAGGATGGCCGTCTGGACATCGTTGTAGCGACCGACGTTGCTGCTCGTGGCCTGGACGTTCCGCGCATCACTCACGTGTTCAACGTCGACATGCCGTACGATCCTGAGTCCTACGTTCACCGTATCGGCCGTACTGGCCGTGCCGGTCGCGAAGGTCGTGCCTTGTTGCTGGTGACGCCTCGTGAGCGCCGCATGCTGCAGGTGATCGAGCGTGTAACCGGTCAGAAAGTTGCCGAAGTCCGCCTGCCGGACGCCCAGGCTGTTCTCGATGCGCGCATCAAGAAACTGACCAACAGCCTGTCGCCGCTGGTTGCTGATGCTGAATCGACCCATGGTGACCTGCTGGATCGCCTGACCGCCGATATCGGTTGCAGCCCGCGTGCCCTGGCCGCGGCCCTGCTGCGCAAGGCCACCAATGGCCAGGCGCTGACCCTGGCGGCGATCGAGAAAGAGCGTCCGCTGGTGCCGAACAATGCGCCACGTGGCGATCGTCCGGAGCGTTCCGGTGACCGTCCTGAGCGTAGCGATCGTGAGCGTCGTGCACCGGTGCCATTGGCTGAAGGTCGTGCCCGCTGCCGTACCGCGCTGGGTGCGCGTGACGGTATCGCCGCCAAGAACCTGCTGGGTGCCATCCTCAACGAAGGTGGCCTGGCCCGTGAAGCGATCGGTCGCATCCAGGTGCGTGACAGCTTCAGCCTGGTGGAACTGCCGGAAGATGGTCTGGAGCGTCTGCTGACCAAGCTGAAGGACACTCGTGTGGCTGGCAAGCAGCTCAAGCTGCGTCGCTACCGCGAAGATTGATCAACCCCCGGGTTGATTGATCGATAAAAAATCCCCGCCTGGTGCGGGGATTTTTTTTGCCTGTCGAACGCCTTCCCTGTAGGAGCGAGCTTGCTCGCGATGGTCGCCAACGATAACGCGAGGCTATCTGACACTCCGCGGTGCCTGGGCGTTTATCGCGAGCAAGCTCGCTCCTACAGGAGGGGGCGTGGGTGATATTAGGACATCAGGCGAAGCGGTAGATGTCCATGCCCAGCGCGCCCAGGGTGAAGCCCTGGTGAGCGAGGCTCATCTGGCCGCCGGCGCCACGGGCGAAATACAACGGAAGCAGGTGCTCGTCACTCGGGTGGCTGCGCACGGCGTAGGGCGCCTGCTTGCGGTAGTCGTGGAGGGCGGCTTCGTCATCGGCGGCGAGTTTGTCCACCATCCAGTCGCGAAAGGCCTTGGCCCAAGGCTCGATGCTGTTGGGGCCGGCATGCCAATCCAGTTCGCCGAGGTTATGGGTGATGCTGCCGGAGCCGATCAGCAGGATGTCCCGTTCCCG
Organism: Pseudomonas gingeri; assembly: GCF_013386165.1. Taxonomy (GTDB): domain Bacteria; phylum Pseudomonadota; class Gammaproteobacteria; order Pseudomonadales; family Pseudomonadaceae; genus Aquipseudomonas; species Aquipseudomonas gingeri_C. Next base: position 372,703 of record NZ_JACAOS010000018.1, read on the forward strand.
CAGGCCGGCGAGGACCTGCCCGATGCGGGTCTGCAAGGCCGGGCCCATGCGGCTTGGCAAGGACACCTGGACCACCGGGATATCGGCTTGCGGGTACATCAGCGACAGCGGTACCCAGACACCATGGTCGAATGGGCGCTGCTCGTCGAGGCGCGCGGTCAGGCCGTCGGCCTCGAGCAGGGCGACAATCTCGGCGGCCAGCTTCGGTTCGCCGGGCGCCGGGTATTGCACGGCGAACAGTTCCCGTGGGAAACCACCGAAGTCGTGCCAGGTTTCCGGCTGCGGGTTGCTGCTGACCCGCAGGTCCTGGCTTTCCCAATGGGCCGAGACGATGACGATGGCCTTCGGTCGCGGCAGTTCGGCCGCCAGACGGGCCAGGGCCGGGCCGCTGGCGCCGGGATCCAGGGCCAGCATGGGCGAGCCGTGGGAGATGAACAGGCTGGGGAGCATAATGAAAGTCCTGAGCGTCAAGTTATGATGACGCCATCTTCAATCAGATCATTGATCTAAATCTAATATAAGTTTTAGTGCTTTTTGATCGAATTTTCAGGGTGAACCTATGCAACCGGAATTTTGGCACAAGCGTTGGGAACACAACCAGATCGGCTTTCACCTGGAGCAGGTCAATCCCCATTTGCAGCGTTTCTGGCCCGATCTTGCGCTGCCGGTAGACGCCCGGGTGCTGGTGCCCCTGTGTGGCAAGAGCCTCGATCTGGCGTGGCTGGCGGCGCAAGGCCTGCGGGTCCTGGGCGTGGAGTTGTCGGAGAAGGCCGTGGAGGCGTTTTTTGCCGAGCAGCAGCTCAAGCCGCTGATACGTCAGCAAGGCGCGTTCATGATCTACGAGGCCGGTCCGCTGGAGCTGTGGTGTGGGGATTTCTTCGCCCTGGCGGCCGCAGACGTTGCCGACTGCGCAGGGTTGTATGACCGGGCGGCCTTGATCGCCCTGCCGCCGCCGATGCGCGAGCAGTACACGGCGCATTTGAGTCGGATACTACCGCTCGGTACCCAGGGACTGCTGATCACCCTCGATTACGACCAGGCCCAGCTCGACGGGCCGCCGTTCGCCGTGCTTGACGGTGAGGTCCGGCGCTTGCTGGAGCCGCTGTGGCAGCTTCAGATGGAGGAGGAGCAGGATGTGCTCGGCGAGAGCTGGAAGTTCCTCCAGGCCGGTGTCACGCGCCTCGATGAGCGGGTTTATCGACTGGAGAAGATCCTGTAGCGTGCAAAAAAAAGGGCAACTTTCGTTGCCCTCTTTGTCACTGGGTTGTGAGGTCTATCAGCCACGTCGACGCAGGGCTTCGATACGCTCTTCCAGCGGTGGGTGGCTCATGAACATCTTCGCCAGGCCCTGTTTCAGGCCGCCGTTGATGCCAAAGGCATTCAGGGTGTCCGGCATATGCACCGGCAGGCCCTGTTCGGAGCGCAGGCGTTGCAGGGCGCCGATCATGGCGGCGGTACCGGCCAGGCTGGCGCCGGCTTCGTCGGCACGGAATTCGCGCTTGCGCGAGAACCACATGACGATGGCACTGGCCAGGAAGCCCAGGACCAGTTCGGCGAAGATGGTCGCCACGTAGTAGGCGATGCCCTGGCCTTCTTCATTCTTGAAGATGACCTTGTCGACGAAGTTGCCGATGATTCGCGCGAAGAACATCACGAAGGTGTTCACCACGCCTTGTACCAGTGCCAGGGTAACCATGTCGCCATTGGCCACGTGGCCGATCTCGTGGGCCAGCACGGCCTTCACTTCATCGGGCGAGAATCGCTCCAGCAGACCTTGGCTGACCGCGACCAGGGCGTCGTTCTTGTTCCAGCCGGTGGCGAAGGCGTTCGCCTCGTAGGCCGGGAAGATACCCACTTCGGGCATCTTGATGCCGGCGTCGCGGGACAGTTGCTCGACGGTTTGCAGCAGCCATTGCTCATGGCGGGTACGAGGTTGGGTGATGAGCTGGGTGCCGGTGCTCATCTTCGCCATCCACTTGGAGATGAACAGCGAGAACAGGGAGCCCGCGAAACCAAAGACCGCACAGAAGACCAGCAGCTGATTGAGGTTGAGATCAACCCCGTTGGCCGCCATGAACCCGTTGAAGCCGAAAAGGCTCAGGGTGATGCTGGCAATCAGCACGACCGCCAGGTTAGTGGCCAAGAACAGCAGGATGCGCATCATGGTTGAAAGTTTCTCCTCAGCTAAAGATGTAGCGTCATGCGGGGTATATAAGGTGCTGCTCCGAGCGATTCAACCAGGTGACTATTTCAAACTGTGTCCTACAGCTTGATTCTAGTCGCTTGCCAGTCATTTCCTAATGAAGAACCTGGATTTCCGAGGCATCGCAATGCGGCAAGCCCCTTTGAAACCGGGGTATGCGCTCGCAGCAAGAGGGGTTCCCTGGTCGGCGGCATGCTGACGCAAAGACATACAAAAAGAAATGGGGGGAAAGCGCTTTCCTGCGACTCGCGGATGAGTCGCAGGAAGTTGTAGGAAATTACTGGCGGTAGGTTTTCAGGAACGAGCCGATGCGCCCGATGGCCTGTTCCAGGTCATCCACCCGTGGCAGGGTGACGACGCGGAAGTGATCGGGCCATGGCCAGTTGAACGCGGTGCCCTGGACCACCAGGAGCTTTTCCGAGATCAGCAGGTCGAGGACGAACTTCTCGTCGTTGAGGATCGGGCAGACTTTCGGGTCGATCCGCGGGAAGGCGTAGAGCGCACCCATGGGCTTCACGCAGCTGACACCGGGAATGTCGTTGAGCAACTCCCAGGTGCGGTTGCGCTGTTCCAGCAGGCGACCTTGCGGCAGCACCAGGTCGTTGATGCTCTGGTAGCCGCCCAGGGCGGTCTGGATGGCGTGCTGGGCCGGCACGTTGGCGCACAGGCGCATGTTGGCCAGGATGTCGATGCCTTCGATGTAGCTCTGGGCGTTCTGCTTGGGGCCAGAGATCGCTACCCAGCCGGAACGGAAACCCGCGACCCGGTAGGACTTGGACAGGCCGTTGAAGGTCAGGCACAACAGGTCCGGCGCCAGCGAGGCGGTGCAGACGTGGATGGCGTCGTCGTAGAGGATCTTGTCGTAGATCTCGTCGGAAAAGACCACGAGGTTGTGCTGGCGCGCCAGCTCCAGCATGCCCAGCAGGACTTCCTTCGAATACACCGAACCGGTCGGATTGTTCGGGTTGATGATCACCATGGCCTTGGTATTGGGGGTGATCTTGGCCTTGATGTCGGCCAGGTCCGGCCACCAGTTGGCCTGCTCGTCGCACAGGTAGTGCACCGGGCTACCGCCGGCCAGGGCCACCGCGGCGGTCCACAGCGGGTAGTCCGGCGCCGGGATCAGCACTTCGTCGCCATTGTTGAGCAGGGCCTGCATGGACATCACGATCAGTTCGGAGACGCCATTACCCAGGTAGATGTCTTCGATGCCGACACCTTCGACCTGCTTCTGCTGGTAGTACTGCATGACCGCCTTGCGGGCGCTGTACAGGCCCTTGGAGTCACTGTAGCCCTGTGCGGTCGGCAGGTTGCGGATCACGTCCAGGAGGATTTCGTCCGGGGCTTCAAAACCGAAGGGCGCCGGGTTGCCGATGTTCAGCTTGAGGATGCGGTGGCCTTCCTCTTCCAGGCGTTTGGCGTGCTTGAGCACTGGGCCGCGAATGTCGTAGCAGACGTTGGCGAGCTTGTTCGATTTGCTGACCTGCATGGCGATGTGATCCTGAAAATGGACGATCCAGACGGTCTCGTCGAGGCCGCTATGGCAATACTGCGTTTTCACCTCGTCCCATGGTCCCCGGCCGCCGGCTTGGAAAATCCGTTTGAATGCGTCGGACGCGGGTGCCAGACTGGCGTTTGACGAGGCGCAATCATACGTGCCGCCCGATCCGTGGAAAAGGTACAGATCGGGGTTTTTCAGCCGCCGAGGTATAACGATGGAAAAGTTGGAAAAGACCCTGGAAGAATGGCGTGCCATGCTCGACCCGGAGCAGTACAACGTGTGCCGGCTCAAAGGCACAGAACGGCCGTTTTCGGGCAAATACAATGGCACCAAAACCGACGGGGTCTATCATTGCATCTGCTGCAATGAGCCGCTGTTCGATTCCCGTGCCAAGTTCGACTCCGGCTGCGGCTGGCCGAGCTTTTACCAGCCCATCGGCGACAGCGCGATGGTCGAGATCCGCGATGTCAGCCACGGCATGATCCGCACCGAAGTGGTCTGCGGCAAATGCGACGCGCACCTGGGTCACGTCTTTCCCGACGGCCCGCCGCCGACCGGTTTGCGCTACTGCATCAACTCCGTGTGCCTGGATCTGGTGCCCCGCGACTGATCACGGTTCTGCGCGCTGTCCCGCAATTCCGGGGCCGCGCGAAGGCCGGCTGGGGGGGGGCTGTGTGGTCGCAACTTATAGGCGGCCATCAATTCGGGCAATTGAATTGTGTGCAATTCAATTGCCCGCTATCTTGTTCGACATTCATTGGAGGAACTGTCATGAGCGATAACCTGCTGAACATCCCTTGCACCACCATCAAGGGCGAGCAAAAGACCCTGGGCGACTTCGCCGGCAAGGCGATCCTGGTGGTCAATACCGCCAGCAAGTGCGGTTTTACCCCGCAGTACAAAGGGCTCGAGCAGCTCTGGCAGTCCTACAAGGACCAGGGACTGGTGGTGCTCGGTTTCCCCTGCAATCAATTCGGCAAGCAGGAGCCGGGCAACGAAGGCGCGATTTCCGAGTTCTGCGAACTGAACTACGGCGTCAGCTTCCCGCTGTTCAAGAAGATCGATGTCAACGGCGACGAGGCCCATCCGCTGTTCGTCCAGTTGAAGAAGCGTGCGCCGGGGTTGCTCTGGTCCCAGGGCATCAAGTGGAACTTCACCAAGTTCCTGATCGGCAAGGACGGTCGTCTGGTGAAGCGTTTTGCGCCCACCACCAAGCCCGAGAACCTCACCCGCGAGATCGAAGCCCTGCTTAAATGAATGACCTGTCCGGCGATTTGCTGAGCCTCGACAACCAGCTCTGCTTCAAGCTGTATGCCGCGTCACGGGCGGTGATTCGGGGCTACAAGCCGATGCTCGAGCAGTTGGGCCTGACCTATCCGCAGTACCTGGCGATGCTGGTGCTGTGGGAGTGGCATGGGACTCCAACGGCGCAACCGACGGTCAAGGCCCTGGGTGAGCGCCTGCTGCTGGACTCGGGGACGCTGACGCCGCTGCTCAAGCGCCTTGAACAGATGGCGTTGGTGCAGCGGCGCCGTTCGGCCCTGGATGAGCGCGAAGTTCACCTGAGCCTGAGTCCCGCTGGCGTGGCCCTGCGCGCGCAGGTATTGCCGATCAAGACCCGCCTGCTCTGTGACAGTGGTGTCGATCTGACCCGGCTGGATGAACTGCGCGACGGCCTCGACCAACTGCTGGCACAGCTCAAGCCGCTGTAGCGGGAACCCACAACTCCAGCAGGGCGATCAGCTCTTCACGGCGGAAGGGCTTGGCCAGGTAGTCGCTCATGCCCGCCGCCCGGCAGCGCTCACGCTCCTCGGGCATGGCGTTGGCCGTCAGCGCCACGATCGGCAGGTTCGGCCAGCGCCCGCTGCGACGGATCTGCCGGCTGGCTTCGTAACCGTCCATGACCGGCATGTTGCAATCCATCAGCACCAGGTCGAACACTTGCTGTTCCAGCTGGTTCAGCGCTTCGCCGCCATGGGCGGCGACCGTCACTTCGCAGCCGAGCTTGCCGAGCATGCCCTTGGCGACCAGTTGATTGACTGGATTGTCCTCCACCAACAGGATGCGGGCCCGACGTAGCGGCTGGTTGTTCTGGGGCTGCACGTTGAGTTCGGCGGGGTCGTCGGGCAGCAGAATGCGCGCCAGCGTCTGATACAGCGCGTTGCGTGCCAGTGGCCGGGCCTGCTGTTGCAGCGGGGCGAGGGCGCTGGCCTGCTCGCTGGGCATGAAGTTGCCATAGGCGGTGACCAGCAGGATCGGTGCGGTGATGGCCGGCCGCAGCCCGAACAGGCATTCGGGGCAGTCGGTGATCAGCAGGTCGGGATGGACGCCGGCCAGGCTGTCGTCCAGTCCGTAGCGCTGGTAGTCCAGGCCCCAGACCGGAAGCTGGTGGCTGAGCAGTTCGCTCAGGCCGCTGGTGCTGGATGTCACGGCGATGACCTTGCCGGTGAGGCGTCTGGGCGTTGCGGCCGGTGTGTGTCCGGGTAACGGCAGTTCGGCGCAGAACTGGCTGCCGAAGCCGACTTCGGAGCTGATGCTCAGGCTGCCTTTCATGGCTTCGCACAGGTTATAGGTCAGGGTCAGCCCCAGGCCGGTGCCGCCGAACTGGCGGGTGATGCCGGCACCAGCCTGGGTGAAGGGCTGGAAGATCTTGGCCTGGGCCTCCTGGGCGATGCCGATGCCGGTGTCGCAGATTTCGATGCGCACGCCGTTGTTGCGGGCGCTCAGGCGCACATCGACCCGGCCGAAGCGGGTGAACTTCAGCGCGTTCGACAGCAGGTTGCTGACGATCTGCCGCACCCGCGTCGGGTCGCCCAGCACCAGGGCCGGGAATTGCGGGTCGATCAGGCAGGCCAGTTCGACGCTGGGGGCGGCGTTCTGCGAGAGCAGGTTGGCGGTGTCCTCGATCAGCGCACCGAGGTCGAAGGGGATGCGCTCCAGTTCCAGTTGCCCGGCGTCGAATTTCGACAGGTCGAGGATATCGTTGAGCAGTTCCACCAGGACCTTGCCGGAGTCGTGGGCAATCGACAATTGCTGGCGTTGCTCGGCGTTCAACTGGCTGTCCAGGGACAGGGCGATCATCCCCAGCAGCCCGTTCAGGGGCGTACGGATTTCATGGCTCATGTTGGCCAGGAACGCCGAGCGTGCATGGGCCATGTCGAGGGCCGTGCGGCGTGCCACTTCCAGTTCTTCGTTGGACTGGCTCAGGCGTGCATTACTGGCCTTGAGTTCGGTGGTGCGTGCCGAGACGATGTTTTCCAACTGCCCCAGGTAGTCGGTCAGGCGGTTTTCAGCGCTGCGCCGTTGCTGGATCTCGGTGCTCATGTTTTCGAATTGCCGGTTGGCGACTTTTACCAAGACGCCGATTTCATCCTGTTCGTGGCCAGGCGGGAACGCCAGTCGTGCCTGTTTCTGGCCCGGGATGTTGCTGCTCAGGGCTTCAATCACCCGCACCAGGGGCTTGGTCAGCATCGTATAGAACAGCACCAGCAGGATCACGGTGAGGATCAGGCTGCGAGCAAACCCATTGAGCAAGGTGATCTCGGCCCGATGCAGGAAACGGATGCCGAAGGTGTAAGTGTCGATATCAAGGTGCAGGATGCCCAGGGATTCGTCTGGCAAATGGCTGAGATACAGCCGGTCCTCGAAGCTGCGATCAGCGCCGAACAGCCAGTCGCTGATCATCCGATAGCTACCCTCCTGGCGCGGTCGCTCGACGCTGGTCAGGACCATATGGTTGTTGTCGATCAACTGCGCACGCAGTACCGCCGGAGAATGCAGCAGGCCCAAGGCCAGTTCCTGCGCCAGTTCGGCGTCGATGTTGTAGGCGATCCTCGACGCCGGGTTGTGGCTGATTTCCAGCAAGGAAAGGATTTCACGGTTGATCGAGGCGCTTTCGCTGGCATAATCGATGCCGATTTGCAGCAGACTGAGCAGTGTTCCCAGAATGAAGCCGACCAGCACCGTCAACCGGGCTTGTTTGTAGGACAAGCGGTGGGTGAATTTTATATCCATGGGGTGGTGTACCACTTTCCTTTCCCTTCGCCCGGCAAGCATAGCTGATCCGATGGGTGCACCGGCAGTGGGGGATTCGACATACGCGGTGTGCAGTCTGCCAGAGCTTGCAGGCGCCTGAGGGCGCCCACGCGACATCATCGTATGAACTTGCCTGAGGAAACGTCGTGGATTCTCGATTGAATGCCTTTCTTGAGCGTGCCGATGCCGTGCTCGCCCGTCTCGAACCCTTGTTGCCGGCACCGCGCCAGGCCATAGACTGGAACGGCTGCCTGGCGGCCCGTTGGCAGCGCGAAGGGCGCAGCGGTTATCTGTTGCCGCTGGAGGTCAGCCTGGACATGCGTTTGTCCGACCTGATCGGCGTCGACAAGCAACGCGAGCAGCTGGCGCGCAACACCCGGCAGTTCCTCGACGGCCTGCCTGCCAACCATGCCTTGCTCTGGGGTTCTCGGGGCACCGGCAAGTCTTCGCTGGTGCGCGCCTTGCTCGCCGAACATGCCAAGGGTGGGTTGCGCCTGATCGAGATCGAGCGCGATCACCTGGCGGACCTGCCACGGGTGGTGGAGCAGTTGCAAAAGCTGCCCCAGCGTTTCGTGCTGTTTTGCGATGACCTGTCCTTCGAGGCGGGCGAAGGCGACTACCGGGTACTCAAGAGTGTGCTCGACGGCTCCCTCGAACAGGCCCCGGACAACGTCCTGCTCTACGCCACCTCGAACCGCCGGCACCTGGTGCCGGAGAAAGAGAGCGACAACGAAAACTGGAAACGCGTCGACGGCGAGCTGCATCCCAGTGAAGCGGTGGAGGACAAGATCGCCCTGTCCGACCGTTTCGGCCTGTGGCTGTCGTTCTACCCCTTTACCCAGGAGCACTTCCTCAGCGTGGTCGAGCACTGGATCGGCGAGCTGGCGCTCAAGGCCGGCCTGACCTGGCAGCGTGACGAGGCACTGGACATCCTGGCGGTTCGCTGGGCGACCGGGCGCGGCAATCGCAACGGACGTTGCGCCTATCAGTTTGCCCGCTATTGGGTGGGTTTGAAGTTGCTGGAGCAAGCACCATGATCGATTTACAGAGCGCCGGTAGCGGCCTGGATGGCTACCGCCTGCTGCACGCGCAGTTGGAGTCGCTGCTGGCGGACGAGCGCGATTTCATCGCCAATGCCGCGCAGTTCTCGGCCTTCCTGTTCAACCAGCTGGATGACCTGAACTGGGCCGGTTTCTACCTCAATCGCAATGAGGAACTGGTGCTCGGGCCGTTCCAGGGTCAGATTGCCTGCGTGCGCATCCCCTTCGGCCGGGGTGTCTGCGGGACCGCCGCGGCGACCCGGGAAACCCAGCGGGTCGAAGACGTGCATGCGTTTGCCGGGCATATCGCCTGCGACAGCGCCTCGAACAGCGAGCTGGTGGTGCCATTGGTCAAGGACGGCCGCCTGATCGGCGTGCTCGACCTGGACAGCCCGCGTCTAGCGCGCTTCAGCCTTGAAGACCAGGCCGGTATCGAGCACCTGGCGGCGATCTTCCTGCGCCTGACCGACTGCTGAGGCGACTCAGGCCTCCAGTCCGGCCTTTTCCAGCAGCGACGCGGCATCCACCGTGTCGATCTGCTGGGGCAGGACGTGTTGTCGGGCGTACTCCAAGTAGATTTCCTCGCGGATAAACAGCTGGAACAGTTCCGGATCGATATGGGCGTCGCGGCACATGCCAGCCATGATGCCCAGCGCTTCGCTCAGGGTCTTGCCCTTTTTGTACGGGCGATCGGCAGCAGTCAGGGCCTCGAAGATATCGGCAATCGCCATCATCCGCGCCGGCAGGCTCATCTCTTCGCGCTTCAGGCGCTTGGGGTAACCGGTACCGTCCATTTTCTCGTGGTGACCGCCGGCGATCTCCGGCACGTTGGCCAGGTGCCCGGGAAACGGCAGTTGATCGAGCATCAGGATGGTTTGCACCATGTGATGGTTGATGATGTAGCGTTCTTCGCGGGTCAGTGTCCCGCGGGTAATGCCCAGGTTGTACAACTCGCCCCGGTTGAACTTGTAGGGCGGCACGTCCAGCTGAAAACCCCAGCGGTTGTCGGCGGGGATCAGTTCTGCTGCGTTACGTTCGAACAGGTGCTCGGGCTTGTCCGCCAGAAGCCTTTCAATGGCCGGCAGGGGCGAAGCCGGTTGGCGTTCCTGGCGATGGTTTTCCTCCCAGGAAACCCCGAGGCGGTCATCCAGGGTTCGGGTCCAGGTGCGTTGGGCAATGTGCCGCAGGCGATCAAGGTCGGCGTCGGCCATGGCTTCGCTGCCAAGGTTGCAGCGGGCGACAAAGGCAAAGTCCTCATCCAGGGCCGCAAGGCTGGCGTCACGCACCCGGCTCAAGGCCGGTTCGTCGCCACCCTGTGCCAGTCCTTGCCAATAGTCGACCCAGGCATCGCGCTTGAGCACTTCAAAGCGGGTGCGTATTTCGTGAATGCGGTCGTACAGGGTTTCCAGCTTGGTGGCCTTGTCGACCACGTATTCGGGGGTGGTGACCTTGCCGCAGTCATGCAGCCAGGCGGCGACGTGCAGCGCCTCCCATTCGTCTTCGGTGGGTTGGTAGCCCTTGAACGCCGGTGCCTGGCTGGCGGCGGCGGCCTCGGCGATCATCAGCGTCAGCACCGGCACACGTTGGCAGTGGCCGCCGGTGTAAGGACTCTTGGCATCGATGGCACCGGCCAATAACTGGATGAAGGCGTCCAGCAGTTGCTTTTGTCGGGCTTGCAGGCGCTGGCTCTCGATACAGGCGGCCGCGGTGCCGGAAATAGCGCTGATAAAGGCGATGCGGTCCGGCTGCAGGTTCTCCATATCGGCCTCGGTGCCGCTGTCGGGCAGCAGCAGGGCGAGTACGCCGACGGTTTCGCCGTGGCGGTTGTGCAGGCGGATACCGATCAGGTGAATCCGTGGACTCTCCAGGGCGAGCATCACTTTTTGCAGGTCGGCCGCCTGCTCGAAGCCGAGGGTGGCGACCACGTTATCCTGCTGGTCAAGGGTCTTGAGCCAGTCCGGGCGCTGTTCGTCAGCCTCGGTGGCGCTGTGGATATCGAAGTGCCGGGGATCGTGAGGGACGCCATCGATGATCAGGGCATGGGCTTCCAACTGGCGGCTATCGTTGTCCAGCAGGTAGATCAGGCCGGCCCGGGCCTGGGCGATTTTCAGCGTTTCCTCCAGCACCCGCTGCAACAGCGGATCGAAGCGGGTTTGCGCCGAAAGGCTGGAGGCGATTTCGAAGAAGCTCGCCAGGGTCTGTTTCATGCGGGTCATCGAGGTCGCCAGCCGGTCGACTTCCAGCACCGGAGAGCGCGGTGTCTGCGGGTGGTTGAAGTTGAAGCTGCGAATCGCATCGGCCTCCTGCACCAGGGCGTGCAACGGCTTGACCAACAGTCTGGACGTCAGCCAGCCCAGGGGCAGGCACAGCAGCAGGGTCGCCAGGGTGATCAGCGCGCCTTGCCAGCGGATCCGGTAGGCGTCCGCCAGAAGTTCGTCTTCCGGCACCAGCAGGGCCAGTTGCAGGCCTTTTGGACCGCCTTCGGCGAGTTGCGTACGGGCGACTATCCATTGCCGGTTCGCGCTGCTCAGGTGATGCTCGGTGCTGCTGTCCGGCTCCATGAAGCGCCGCAGGATCGGGCTCAGGTCCTGGACCCGGGGCAGGCGTGCGTCGCTGCTGTTGCCGACCAGTCGGGCGTAGTCGGGGTAGGCCACGGCATTGGCATTTTCATCGAACAGGACGATTTCAGTCGAAGGCGTGACCTTGTGTCTGTCCAGGGTCGCGGAAAGGTCCGCCAGGGTCAGGTCGGCGGCGATCACCACGTTCGCGCTGCTGCGCCGGGCGAGGGTGGTGCCGACATTGTGGGTGGAGAAAAACAGGTAGGGCGCGGTGGTGATCTGGTCGCTGCCATTCAGGGCGGTGTTGAACCAGGAGCGCACGCGGGGATCGTAGGCTTCGCGATGATTGTCCTGGCGGCTGATCAGTTGCAAGGCCGCGTCGTAGAACAGCGATTCGGATTTGACCGCTTGGCTCCCGGGCTCACGCTCGATGCTCCAGACCTGGAAGGCGGCATTCTCCGGCGCCTTGAAATAGGCGCGCAGGGCGCTGTCGCGCAGCGGCCGGACCATGAAGAAGTCGCCATCGGCATAACCGAGGTAAAGCGAGGCCAGGTTCGGGTTGTCGTTCAGGGCCTGGGTAAAGGGCTTGAGCAGTGCCAGCCGTTGCTCGAGTGCCAGGGCCTGGGTGCGTTCGTCGATGGCCAGCAGGCTCAGCAGATGGCGAATCGGCTGGTAGGTGTTCTGCAGATCAAGCTGCACATCGTCCCGGACCCTGCCGAAGAGCTTTTCGCTGCTGGAAAGAATGATCTGGGTGGTTTGCCGATAGTTGAACAGCCCCAGCAGGGTCCCGGTCAACAGCAGCAGGCAGGTGAACAGGATGCTGATGTGCACGTGCAGCGCCAGCCGGCGTCTTTCGCGTTGCATGGGACGGGGCATCGCTGATCTCCCTGGGTGATGGGGCCGTGCTCAGCGCCCAAGGATAGCCAATGTCCACGGTCAGGTGGGGGCTTGGCCGGGCATTTTTTCAGGTGCTGGGCCGGTGTGCTCGCGCAAGGCCATTTCGAGTTCGAGCAAGGCATGGGTGATCGCCTGTCGGGCGGCTTCGATTTGCGCCGTCGGAGCTTCCTCCTGGCAGTGTTTTTCCAGGGTTTCGCAGTGCTCCACCAACGCGCCTGCCTGGGCGATTCGCGCCGCGCCCTTGATCTTGTGGGCCATGTCGATCAGGGCGATCCGGTCGCCGTTGACGGGCAGTCCGAGCAGTTCTGCGCGGTCGGCCTGGCAACTGCTCAGCAGTTCGTCGATCAGGCGGCGCATCAGCAGCGGCTCGCCGCCGGTCAGGGCGTGCAGGCCGTCGAGGTTGAAGGCGGTCTGGCGTGGACGCGGGGTGACGTCGGCGAGCTTCTGGTTGAGGGTGGTCAGGCTGATGGGTTTGAACAGGCAGTCGTCCATGCCGGCTTCCTTGCAACGGGTGCGTTCTTCGGGCTGGGCGTTGGCGGTGAAGCCGAACACCGCGCAGGCGGGGAGATCGTGACGGGCTTCATGTTCGCGCAGGCGCCGGGTCATTTCGTAGCCGTTCAGGACCGGCATGTTGCAGTCGACGATTACCAGGTCGAAGTGTCCGTCTTTCCAGGCCTGCAAGCCGGTTGCGCCGTTCTGCGCGGTGGTGAAGGCGTGGCCGAGAAAGCCCAGTTGCTGGCACATCAACAGCCGATTGGCCGGGTGGTCGTCCACCACCAGGACATTCAGGACCTGTAGCGTCGGAGCCAGTTCCGGGGCGCGCTGGGCGACGCCTTGAGCCGCTTCGAGGCTGTCCAGTTCGAGGGTCACCAGCACGCGGGTGCCTTCGCCGGGTTGGCTGGACAGGCTCAGGGTGCCGCCCATCATTTCGCACAGGCTGCGACAGATCACCAGGCCCAGGCCGGCGCCGCTACGGGCCAGGTGCCCGGAGTTGTCGGCCTGCACAAAGGGTTCGAACAGCCGGGCCTGATCGGCGGCGCTGATGCCGATGCCGCTGTCCTGGACGCTGAGGGTCATGTGGGTCCGTTGCGCGTCGGCGGCGGGCTGCATCAGCAGCGAGATGGTGACCTGGCCCTGCTCGGTGAACTTGATGGCGTTGCTGATCAGGTTGGACAGGATCTGCTTGAAGCGCAACGGGTCGATCAGGATGTCGCCGGCGTCCTGTCGCTCGGGCAACTGCACCACCAGGTCCAATTGCTTCTGCCGTGCCAGGCCGTCGAAGACCCGGACCACCGACTCCACCAGTTCGCTGAGGTTGACCCGTTCGGGGGACAGGCTCAGGCGGCCCGATTCGATGCGGGCGATATCGAGGATATCGCCGATCAGTTCCAGCAGGTCCTTGGCCGAGTTGTAGGCGACTTCGATGGCCGGGCGATCCAGATGGCCCTGGTCGGCGCGCTTGAGGGTCAGTTCGAGCATGCCGATCACCGCATTCATCGGCGTACGGATTTCATGGCTCATGGTTGCCAGGAAGGTGCTTTTGGCGCGGTTGGCGCTGTCGGCCTGATCCTTGGCGGCGCGCAGTTCTTCGAAGAGTTCGCGGCGTTCGCTGATGTCGATCCAGCCGCCGATGATGCCTTGCACCTCACCCAGGGAATTACGGTAGGGCAGGATCCAGTGATAGATGGTCATCCTGCGGTCACCGATATGCAGGGTGCGGTCGCAGATCTGCGCCGTGCCTTCGTCCATCACCCGCTGGTAGTCGGCCTGGTATTCCCGGGCCTCGAAGGCGTTGCCCTGGTAGGCGTCCATGACCCGCTTGCCGATGACGTCCTCAAGCTTGGTCGAGAAGGCTTGCAGGTAGCTGTCGTTGCAGGTCTGCAACAGGCCTTCGCGGTCACGCACATAGATCGGGTGCGGGGTGCCGTTGACCAGCGCGCGCATGAACTCGAACTGGTCGCTCAGGGCCCGCTCGGCCAGTTGTCGTTGGCGGATCTGCCGGCGCATGTAGGCGTTCCAGCCGAGGGAGAGCAGCAGCAGCGCGCCGGCGCCCATGACGATCTGCAGGATCAGCCGGTGGTAGTTGCGCCAGTAGCTGTCGGACGACGGGGTGTAGCCGCGCCAGCGACTGTTGATGATGCCCAGTTCGTCCGGGGCGATGCTCAGCAGCGCCTTGTCGAGAATCGAGCTCAGCTCCGTGGCGCCGCGGGCGGTGGCGAGGGCGAAGATCGCCTGTTGGGTGCCGATGGTCGCGCTGATCTGCAGCTTGTCGTCGAACGTCTGCGAGGCGATCAGGTAGTTGGCAATCACCAGCGAGCTGACCGCGCCTTCCGCCTGGCCCTGGGCGAGCAGTTCGACCGCCTTGAGGCTGTCGTCGGTTTCAATCAGCTTGATTTGCGGGAAGTCCCTGCGCAGGTAGTCGATCAACGGGTTGCCGCGGATAACCGCCAGGCGCCGGCCTTGCATCTGATCGAGGTTGTTGGCGCTGTCGCGGCCCTTGGCCGTCAGCAGCACGAACGAGTTTTCCATGTAGGGCCGGCTGAAATGCAGGGCGTCCTCGCGCTCATTGGTCGGGGCGACGGCGGCGATGATATCGGCCTGGTGATTTTTCACCCGATTGATCATGTCGTCCAGGCTGCGCGAGCGCTGTACTTCGAAATGCAGGCCAGTGCGCAGGCGGATCAGTTCCAGCAGGTCGGCGGTGACACCGCGAAAGTTGTTGTCGGCGTCAAAGAAGGTGATGGGCGCCAGGGCTTCGTTGACCACCACGCGGACCACCGGGTGCTCCTTGAGCCAGCGTTCTTCGCGTGCGGTCAGTTGCAGCTTGTGGTCGGTCAGCAGGATGTCGCTGCCGGCACTCCAGCGGTGGGCGATATTCTCGCGCTCGCTGGTGGGGATCGCCTTGAGGGTCGCGTTGACGGCGCCCAGCAGGGCGACATTGTCGCCGCGCACGGCAAAGCTGAAGCCATAGGCCTCGTGCTTGCCGAAATTGGCCATTTTCACATTGCGCAAATAGCCCTTGTTGATCAGGTAGTGGGTCGAGATGGTGTCGCCGAGGAAGACGTCGGCCTGGTCGAATGCCACGGCGTTGAGGGCGTTCAGGTAGGAAGGGTAGAACTGCAGCGTGGCGTTGGGGTAAAGGCTCTTGATTTCGTCCAGTGGCAGGTAGTGGTAAACCATGCTCAGGCGCATCCCCGCGAGGCCATCGTTGAGGGCGCGGGTTTCGTCTTCACGGGTGACCAGCACCGGCTGGTCGATGGCGTAGGGGGTCGAGAGCGCGATGTGCGTGTTCTCGGCCTCGAAGCCGTTGGCGCTGCCGAGCAGGTCGATCCGGCCCTGCTCGAGGGCTTCGATGGCGGCCTCCCGGGTGGCGAAGCTCTGCACCTTGATGGACAAGCCCAGGGCCCTGCCGAGAATGCCGGCGTAGTCGGCGGTGATGCCTTCATAGTCACGCCCGCTGACGGTCATGTCGAAAGGCGGGTAGTCCGGGGCGGAGGTGCCGAGCACCAGCTCACGCTTGTCCTGGACCCAGCGCCGCTGTTCCTTGTCCAGCGCGACCTCCATGTGGCTGGTGCTTGAGCGGCTGAGGAGTGAGAAGTAGGTGACACTGGGGGTCTCTGCAAGCGCTGACAGGCACAGGCACAAGCCTGTGATCACCATCAGATAGTCCTTTATGCGCATGGGCATTGGTTTTCTCACACTACCGCGTTGCGTTTGGCCATCTCGATAAGCTCTACCAAGGATTTGGCTTTCAGTTTTTGCATGAGTCTTTTCTTGTAGGTACTGACGGTCTTGTTACTCAGAAACATACCCTTGGCGATTTCCTTATTGGTCCGACCCTGGGCAAACAATTGCAGGACCATCAGTTCCCGATCATTGACGAGTTTGAATAGTTCGATCTCCGGGTTTTCCGGCCCTTCTTTTCGTGCACCGATCAACGCCTGGCTCGGGAAGTAATTATAGCCGGACAGCACCGCCTTGATCGCACTCAGGAGTTCGCTCAAGTCTTCGGCCTTGCAGACATAACCCGAGGCTCCGGACTGCATGCAACGCATGGCGAACAGGTTGGGCGTCTGGGCGGTCAGCACCAGGGTCTTGAGGGGCGAGTTCATGGCATTGAAGCGGGCCAGCACCTCCAGGCCGTCCAGTTTGGGGATACTGATATCGAGGATCACCAGGTCCGGCATACATTCACGGACCATTTGCATCGCGTCGACACCGTTATCGGTTTCCCCGACTATTTCATAACAATCCTCTTGTTCCAACAATATCCTGATGGCCAGACGGACAACAGGGTGGTCGTCGACGATAAAAACCGAGTTCATAATAAGGTCCCATACGAGCTGCTTGGAAAGCGCGAACCTTAGCTCAGTTGGACAAGCAGGCGCATGAAGGGAAGGCCCTACAGAGGTAGTATAGGAATATTCCTACTTTAAATAGGGTTTCGACTTACGGATGACGCAAGTTTTAAGAGGGAAGAGCTGTTGAGTATTGTGTGGGGTGGTTATACAGAATGGTTAATGCTTTATGGAATCTTATAATCTTTTGGGATATGTCCTACTTGTGTATAAGCGTGTTTTTGCCATGACAGTCTTGGGGGAACACCCGGTAGATGGCTAGGGCTCGGCCGGGCCGCCGGCTTCATGGGCGTGACGCTCCAGGCCCAATGCGTGTTGCAGGGCAAGGCCGTTCAGCGGTTTGCTCAGGCAGCCGAGCAAGGGCAGTCGGCGCTCCAGCGCGAGGGCGCTGAGGGCCGCGAGTTCTTCGCTGCTGAGACTGCTGAGCAGGATCGCCTGCTTGATCATGCCGCTGCGGCAGGCGGTTTCGATCAGGTCCAGCCCCAGTACGTCCGGCAGGCACTGGTCGCACAACATCAGGTCGAAGGGCGTGTGTGCCGAATTCAACGCATTCAAGGCTTCCCGGGCGTTGAGTGTCGGTGTCAGGGCATGGAAGCCGTAGCTGTTGAGCAGGCTCTGGGTGGCGGCCAGTTGAAAGGGGTGATCCTCTACCAGCAACACGCGTAAGTTGTGTTTGGGCATGGTGTTTTCCGGGCGACCTGTCGACTCGGGACAAGGCTACATAGGTAGGCGCTGTGTAGGAAAATATGCCTGGAATCGGGCGCTTGTTGAATGGCCGGTCAGCTTGGGTGTGGAAGGCAGACATAAGAGGAAAGCAATTATTTCAGTGGGCCGAAGCCACGATCAATCAGTTCATTCTCTCGCCGGTGTAGGTTTTATCCCGCTAAATGGCCCGCCCTGATCAGGGGCGGGCGGCAAGATCCTAAACGGGGCTCGAGCGACCGGTCATTTCCCGGGCCATTTCAGTGGCATAGCTGTCGGTCATGCCGGCAATGAAGTCGATCACCCGCAGGAACGAGCGGTGCAGTGGCCACTCGGGCTGCGGCGCGCTGTTGCCCAGCAGGTCGAGGATGCGTCGATGCTTGAACGATGGCGTGCGTCCGCCGTGTTGTTCCAGGGCTGCGCCACAGAAGGCGTTCAAGAGAATTTCCAGGGTGGTGTAGGCGCCGATCTCATGGAGGGTCTTGCGCTTGTCCTGGAAGATTTTCTTGCGCGCGATGTCCTTGGCGTTGAGTACGCAGCGTTTGGCCGGACCGTGCATGTGTTCCACCAGGTCCCCCGACAGGGTCCCGGCCAGCAGCGCATCCTGTTGCTCGACGAAGGCCCGGGCAGCGGCGTTGGTCAGGTGTTCGATGGCCTTGCCGCGCAAGATCGCCAGCTTGCGTCGCCGGGAGTCCTGCGGCCCG
This sequence comes from Pseudomonas gingeri, assembly GCF_013386165.1. Taxonomy (GTDB): domain Bacteria; phylum Pseudomonadota; class Gammaproteobacteria; order Pseudomonadales; family Pseudomonadaceae; genus Aquipseudomonas; species Aquipseudomonas gingeri_C. The sequence continues at coordinate 390,701 of NZ_JACAOS010000018.1, forward strand.
AGTTGCCGATAGGTTTCCGGCAGGTCGTCGCCCACCAGGCCGAGCAGCAGTGACTCGACTTCGGCATATTCGAGCAGGTCCATTTCCAGGCCGTCTTCCAGGTCGATCAAGGCATAGCAGATATCGTCGGCGGCCTCCATCAGGTAGACCAGCGGATGGCGTGCCCAGCGTTGTTCCTCCAACTGCGGCAGGCCGAGCTTGTGGGCGATCTGTTCGAGGATCGGCAGTTCGCTCTGGTAGCAGCCGAACTTGTGCTTCTTGTAACCCAGGGAGTCGGCATGCCGAGCGGTCCACGGGTATTTGAGGTAGGTGCCGAGGGTGGCGTAGGTCAGGCGGGTGCCGCCTTCGAACTGGTGATATTCGAGCTGGGTGAGCACCCGGAAGCCCTGGGCATTGCCTTCGAAATTGAGGAAGTCATTGCCTTCGGCCTCACTCATGCCGTCCAGCCAGCCGCGTCCCGCTGCCTGCTGGAACCAGTGGCGGATGGCGTCTTCGCCGGAGTGGCCGAACGGCGGGTTGCCGATGTCATGGGCCAGGCAGGCCGATTGCACGACCATGCCCAGGTCGCTGGGTTCGCACCAGTCGGGCAGGGCGTCGCGCAGGGTTTCGCCGACACGCATGCCCAGGGACCGACCGACGCAACTGACTTCCAGCGAGTGGGTCAGGCGTGTATGGATATGGTCGTTGCTGGTCACCGGGTGGACCTGGGTCTTGCGCCCCAGGCGCCGGAAGGCACCGGAGAAGATGATGCGGTCGTGGTCTTTGTGGAAGGGGCTGCGGCCCAGTTCTTCAGGGCTGTGCAGCGATTTCCCGAGGCGTTCGCGGGTAAGCAGGGTGTGCCAATCCAAGGCGGGGCTCTCCGTCGGTGACTGATGCCCCAGCTTCTCGTTTAGCGGGCCGGCCTGCAAGCAAAACCATGCAAGCAAATTTATAAGCCGGCGGCATCGATGTCGATCAGCAGCAGCCGCTGGCCGTTGTCGAAGAATTGTCCGGCGGTCAGGCAGTACTGGTTGCTGGTGGCATCGCGATAGGTGCTCGAGAGGATCAGCCGGCGTTCGTCCCAGCCTTCGGCCAGCAGGTGATAGAAATACGGCCGCCAGGACCAGTTGTGGCCCAGGTAGCTGCCGTCGGCCTGCCAGGTGTTGTTGCGCCATTCAAGATTGGGCGTGAGTTGGGTGCCGTGGCGATCGCACTGGTAGAAGCGCAGTAGCCAGGGGTAGTTGTCTGGCCGTGGCAATTGGCTGAGTGGCGCCTGGGCCTGGGCCCAGCTCTGCAAGGTGTTCATCAACCCGCCCAGTTGCTGGCGCAGGTTCATCAGGCGCGCGCGTTCGGCCAGCTTTTGCTGCACATAACGCTCACGCAGCTCGGCGAAGCGCTCGACAAAGGCGTCGGTGGCAAAGAAGTCCAGCTCGGCCTTGGCGAACAGATACCCCTGCACGTAGCGCGAGCCGCATTCCAGGGCGAAATTCAGCTCGGCCTCGGTCTCCACCCCTTCGGCGATGATCCAGCAGCCGGTTTTTTCCGCCATTTGCGCCAGGGCCTTGACCACCTCGCTGCTGGGGCCGCCACGGGCCGCGGCCTGGAACAGGCGCATGTCGAGCTTGAGAATGTCCGGTTGCAGGGCCAGCACCCGATCCAGTTGTGAATAACCGGCGCCAAAGTCGTCGATGGCGATGCGCGCACCGGCTTCCCGATAGCGCTTGACCACTTCCGCCAGGCGCAGGCTGTCGCCCCCCAGCTCAGTGATCTCGAAGACGATGCGCCGTGGATCGACTGCGTGCTGCGCCAGCTGCTTGAGGCTCGGCAACGCCTGGCCATCGCTCAGGCGGCTGATCCAGCGCGGCGACATGTTCAGGCTCAGGAACCAGTCCGGGGGCGCTTCATGCAGGCGGCTCAGGGCGTTGTCGCGGATCTGTCGGTCCAGGCGTCGCAAGGCAGCGGAAGGCGTTCGCGGATCGGCGAACAGCGGTCCCACGGAAGTCAGTTGCCCGTTGGCCTGGCGCAGTCGGCCAAGGGCCTCGACACCGGCGATACGGCCGGTGGCGGTATCGATAAACGGCTGAAAGCAGGCGAGCGGTTGCCCGTCGATCACGGAGCCTCCTAGGGTTGGGTCGGATGGGTCTGGCTGCGGCGGGCAAGGCAGAGGTTGAACGCGAGTCCGAAGATTTGCGCGCAACCCCATGGCCATTGCAAGAATGTAGCCAGATTCACACAATCAGCGTTTCGACGAGCTGCCGCGCACGACCAGCCGGATCAGGGGCAACAGGCTGGCGCTCAGGCGCGCCCAGCGTGACAGGCTGTCCAGGCCGCCACCCTTGGCGCCCTTGCCGCCGAAAAAGCCCAGCAGCGTGACGAGACCGATTCCCCACAAGGGCGCGTGCTTGAGGCCCAGGTTGGCCTGCCAGTTCTGGCCCAGGCCACGCATGCGCTGCAACGGTTGCAGCAGCTCGCGGGACTCATGGCGGATTTCCTGGCGATGCATTTCCATGCGCAGGCGGATCAGCGCCTTGCGCATATCGCGTCGGGTATGCAGGTGCGTCAGTTCGGGCAGGCTCATGGCAGCAGTCGCTCGCGGTCGTTGGCCAATTCTTCAAGGGTGGCGTGGAAGGGCGACGACTCATCGAAGATCGCCGCTTTCAGGCGCAGGGCACAGAACAGCGCGGCCAGGCTGTAAAAGACGCAGAGGCCGATGATCCCGGCCAGGCGCGCGCTGTCCCAGAGCAGGATCAGCACCAGCGCCGACAGCCCCACCAGCAGCAACAGGCCGAACACCAGGGTCAACCCGGCGAACAGCAGCAGGCTGACGGTGCGGGCTTTCTGCTCCTGGAGCTCGATGCCGAACAATTCGACATGGCTGTGCAGCAGGCCGAGGAAGGCTGCGCCCAGGCGGCGTGTCGAGGCGCCACTGCCGGTCGATTCATCGCCAGCCATATCAGCGCCGCGTCGCCAGCAGGCCAACGATAAAGCCGATACCGGCGGCAATCCCGATGGACTGCCAGGGTTTGGCCTGGACGTAGGCTTCGGTCGCTTCAACGGCGGCCTGGCCGCGATCACGCAGCGAGGCTTCGGTCAGTTGCAGGGTTTCGCGGGCCTTGAGCAGGCTTTCGTGAATCTGCGTGCGCAACTCATCGGCCTGGTCGCCGGCCAGGTTGGCGGTGTGTTCGAGCAGGCGCTCGGTGTCGCTGACCAGGGTCTGGAAATCCGCCATCAGTATTTCTTGAGCCGTCTGTGCCGTCTTGCGAGCCATGGGGTGTTCTCCGTGAAAAGCCATTGATGAAAAAGCGTCCGTAAAAAGCCTCTGCAGGTTTCGAGTGTGGGCCTTGGCTGAAGGTTCACTGCGATCGGCTGGTACAGCTTTTGCTTTGTGCTGGTGCGTTGTGTCGGGCATGTGCGCTGTATTTGGGCGCCCTAGGGCCCTGGCCTGCGAAAACCATACCTCAAATAATCAAAAAACGCGGAAAAAACCCAAGGGTTCCTCGTGCCTCGTGTTTCACCCTGCGCCAAAGCGGTTCGCTCTCGGTTCAGGTGAGCGCCAATCTGGTGCGAAATACGCGGCGGTCGAACTGCTTTGGTGCCTTTCCCTGACTTCAGGTCTGCCGTCTCCATGGAAAACTTGCAAAGCGCTGTGGACACTCTGGTCCATGGTTCCAACACCCTGTTCATTCTGCTCGGTGCGGTCATGGTCCTGGCCATGCACGCTGGTTTCGCCTTTCTCGAGGTCGGTACCGTTCGGCAAAAGAACCAGGTCAACGCCTTGTCGAAAATCCTCAGCGACTTCGCGATTTCGACCCTGGCCTACTTCTTCATAGGTTACTGGATTTCCTACGGCGTGAGCTTTTTGCAGCCGGCGGCACAAATCAGTGGCAACCAGGGTTATGGCCTGGTGAAGTTCTTTTTCCTGCTGACCTTTGCCGCGGCGATCCCTGCGATCATTTCCGGCGGGATTGCCGAGCGTGCGCGGTTTGCCCCGCAGTTGTGCGCCACCGCATTGATCGTGGCCTTTGTGTACCCGTTTTTTGAAGGCTTGGTCTGGAACGGCAATTTTGGTCTGCAAGCCTGGCTGCTGGCCCGCTTTGGTGCCAGCTTCCATGACTTCGCCGGCTCCGTGGTGGTGCACGCCATGGGCGGCTGGCTGGCGCTGGCGGCGGTGCTGTTGCTGGGGCCGCGCCAGGGCCGTTATCGCGAAGGGCGGTTGGTGGCGTTCGCGCCGTCGAGCATTCCGTTCCTGGCCCTGGGCTCGTGGATCCTGATCGTCGGCTGGTTCGGCTTCAACGTGATGAGCGCCCAGACCCTGCAAGGGGTAAGTGGGCTGGTGGCGGTCAACTCGCTGATGGCGATGGTCGGCGGCACGGTGGCGGCGTTGATCATCGGTCGCAATGACCCGGGCTTCCTGCATAACGGTCCCCTGGCCGGGCTGGTGGCGATCTGTGCCGGTTCCGATCTGATGCACCCGGTGGGCGCGCTGGTGACCGGCGTGGTAGCGGGCGGCTTGTTCGTCTGGTGCTTTATCGCGGCCCAGAGCCAATGGAAGATCGACGATGTCCTGGGTGTCTGGCCCTTGCACGGCCTGTGTGGCGTCTGGGGTGGAATTGCCTGCGGGATCTTCGGCCAGCAGGCATTGGGTGGCCTGGGTGGGGTCAGCCTGGTCAGCCAGTTGATCGGTACCGCGCTGGGGGTGGTGATCGCCCTGGCCGGTGGTTTTGCGGTGTATGGCCTGATCAAGGCGGTGCATGGCCTGCGGCTGAGCCAGGAAGAGGAGTACTACGGTGCCGACCTGTCAATTCACAAGATCGGTGCGGTGAGTCAGGACTAATCCAGTCCATTTCGCTATGCTCAACCCCAGGTTGGGGGGCGTGCGGCCAGATCCCGGTCGAACGGAGAGATCTATGGAGCGTCTGTATTCGCTGCAAGGGCTGAGAGGCTTGGCAGTTCTGGGCGTGGTGCTGTTCCACATGGCAGCGGTCGAACACAAGTACTCCGGTGGCGATACCTTGCTGCCGGCGTGGGTGGACTTTTTCCAGTTGGGCGTGGACCTGTTTTTTGTCATCAGCGGCTTCGTCATGGTGATTGTCACCCGTGGCCGCTTCCAGGACCTGGCCCAGGCCCAGCGCTTCCTGTTCAACCGGGTCTCGCGGATCTACCCCAACTACTGGCTGTACTTCTTTATCACCCTGGTGGTCTATCTGGTCCAGCCGACGCTGGTCAACAGCTCCCATGGCGGTTCCAACCTGTGGCTGTCGTTCCTGCTGTTGCCCAATGAGCGGGTGCTGCTGGTGATGGTCGCCTGGTCGCTGGTGTTCGAGTTGTGGTTCTACCTGGTGTTCAGCTTTCTGCTCGGCTTTCGCGAGCGCTGGCTGGCGCTGCTGATGCTGGCCTGGGCGGCGCTGCTGGTGACATTCAATCTGCTGGACTCCTGGCGCGACTATTCCTCGGTCCTCAAGATCGTGCTGCACCCCTATGCGCTGGAGTTCATCATCGGCAGTGGGGTGGCCCTGTTCTTCTACAGCCGTCATAGCGCCAAGGTGCCGACGGCCTTGCTCTGGCTGATGCTGGTGGCGGCGGTGGTGCCGGGTTTCGCCTTGATCAACCATTTCGAGTTGTTCTCGACCGAGGGCCTGCCGAGAATGCTCCTGGTGGGCCTGGTGTTCGGTGCCCTGACCCTGTCCCTGGCGTTGCTGGAACGGCGCCGGTTGATCCAGTGTCCGCGCTTTCTGGTTTTCACCGGTGATATGTCTTACACCATCTATCTCTCGCACCTGCTGGTGCTCGGCGTGATCGGGCGCGCCTGGCAGATCATTGGCAACTGGCCGACCCATTTCGAAGACAATCTGGTATTTCTGGCGCTGATGATGATCGCGGTCTGGGGCTACGGCTGGGTTGGCTACAGCTTCTTCGAGAAACCGGTATTGGACCGTGCGACGAGCTATTGCAATCGACGGTTTCGCAGTGCCTCTTCGCGCAAGCTCGTGGACCCGGTGCAGGATGGTAAGTGAGTGTCCATGGCTAAAGTCCTGAACGGTAACCTGGACGCGTTGAAGGTCCTGCTGGCGGTGTTTGTTGTGCTGCTGCATGGCCATTTCCTGGGCGGCAACTACACCGAACTGGGTTATGTGCTGTGCAATGGCCTGTTCCGGGTGGCGGTCCCGACGTTTTTTGTGATCAACGGCTACTACCTCTGGAAGACCCTTGCCTCCGGGCATTCCTTTGCCACCTGGTTCAAGCGCGGGCTGTTGCTGTACCTGTTCTGGATGCTGATCTACAGCCCGACCTATGTCGATCTCGAGACCCTGGCCAGTGTCAGTGGGGTATTGGGCGTGCTGAAGCAGTTCGTGATCGGCTATTTCCACCTCTGGTACCTGGTGGGCATGCTGGGCGCTGGCCTGCTGCTTTACCTGCTGCGCAACTGCGGTACCCGCCTGCTGTCGCTGCTGGCCCTGGGCGCCTTCCTGATCGGCCTGTTCCTGCAATACACCCGGGTCTACGTCGAGTTGCCCGACGCCTTTCTCCAGCACTTCAACCAGAACGACTACACCGCCAGGAACTTCCTCTTCATGGGCTTTCCGTTCATGGCCGTGGGCTTCCTGTTTGCCCGCCATGGCGTGCCGGAGAAGGTTACCCGGCGCGGTGTCTGCACGGCACTGGTGGTGGGCCTGGTGCTGGTGTTGGCCGAGGCCAGGATGAATTTCTCCCTGCAGGCCGATGCCCGGCAGAACTTCGATTTCCTGTTGTCGCTACCGCTGATCACTGCGGCGCTGTTCCTGCTGCCCTTCGTGTTTTTCCGGGCCTCTGGCAGTACCTTCAATGCCAAGCTGTCCTCGGCGGTGTACTACGTGCACCCGTTGTACCTCTACGGGGTGATGTGGGCGGGAGTGGACTACGGCAACCTGATGACCGCGATGGTGCTGGTGCTGGCGTTCGTGACAGCGCCGTTGTTGATCCTGGCGAGCCGACGGCTGAGGTTCATTCTCTGAGGTCCGGCCCGTCAGCCCACGGGTGCTAGAATAAGGCTTTGTGCTGTCCGGACCCGTTGTCATGCCTCCTGAATGTCAGTTGTTCGGCACCCTGGGTTGCCATCTCTGTGAACTCGCCGAAGCCATCCTGATGCCGCTGGTCGAACACGGCCTGATGGTGGAGCTGGTGGATATCGCCGACAGCGAAGCCCTGTTCGACACCTATGGCCTGCGTATCCCGGTCCTGCGCCGCGTCGACACCGGGGCCGAGTTGGGTTGGCCGTTCGAGGTCGAACAGGTGGTGACCTTTCTGGGCTGAGCCTTCTGCCGCGCCTGTCCTGGAGCCGTTGTTGTGACGGTCTCTGCGAGCCTTCTGTTTCATCAAATTACCCGCGGTTGCGCTTGAAAAACGACTGTGCTTACGTCGCTGCATGACGTTTGAGGCAGCACGTTCCAGTGCCGCAAGGGAGGAAATGAAATGAAAGGGAGGTCGATTCTGCTGGTCAACCAATTGGGCGGGCGCAAGTTCCTCGCCACTGTGGTGGTTGGCGTAAGCACCGCGATGTTGACCTGGTATGGAAAGATCGATGGTGCGACCTACGCCATGGTGATCCTCGGCACGGTGGGCTCGTTCATCGGCGGCAACGTCTATGGCAAAGTCCATCCCAGGGAATCATGAAGGCTGCCGGTCGGCGGCAATCGATTGGCGGGTCATCAAAAAATAAGTTACTGTATGTTTATACAGTTTTCGTTCCGGTGTTGGGACAGGATGCCCACCCTGGCGTGCGCACCCGGGAACGGAATCCAGAGAGATAAAGAGGGTTAAAGCATGCTCAATGTCGAACAATTGAAATCCAGCGTGAACCGCATGTCCGCTGATGTGGTGCGTGAAGCGGTACTCGAATTGCGCCTGGACGGGCTGGTAACGGAAGGCAAGACACCCTTCAACAAGTTGCATTTCAATACCTGTTTCGCAGAAATCGAAGCGCTGTTCCAGCGCGCGGGTTATCACCGGCAACTGGATGTGGTGGGTTACCAGGGCCTGATGTACGCGCTCTACGATCCAGGACGCTGGGAGGCGGTGGATGTGTTGCGCTGGCTGAAGGACTACACCGAGGCGGCCGGTGCAAAGTTGCTGGGAGGCAAGATCGCCTCGGGCTGAGGCTCTGGCAGGGAGGCTGGCGTGCGGATTGCGTTGCCCTAGGTTCTGCCGGGGTCTTGCGGGATAATGCCGGCTTGCCCAGCCGTTCGAGTCCTGCCATGTCCGCCTTGCCCTTCAATGCCGCCGAGCACCAGGCCAGTACCTTGTACCTGCCACCCGGTTCGTGGGCCACGGTGCTGGATTGTCTGTGTGAACACTTCCAGGCGATCAGCCGCGAGCAATGGCTCGACCGCATTGCCCGTGGCCGGGTCCTGGACGCCGGGGGCGTGGCCATCAGCGCGCAGTTGCCTTATCGCGAGGGCCTGCGGATTCACTACTTTCGCGAGGTGCCGAACGAGACACCGATTCCGGTGATCGAGACGATCCTCTACGCCGATGAGCATCTGGTGGTGGCCGACAAGCCGCATTTCCTGCCGGTGACGCCGGCCGGCGAGTATGTCGAGCAAACCTTGTTGCGGCGCCTGATCCACCGTCTGGACAACCCGAATCTGGTGCCGCTGCACCGCATCGACCGGCACACTGCGGGCCTGGTACTGTTCTCGGCCAATCCCGCCAGTCGTTCGGCCTATCAGACGCTGTTTCCGACACGGCAGATTGAAAAACGCTACGAGGCGATTGCCCGGGCCTTGCCGAACCTGTCGTTTCCGTTGGTGCATAAAAGCCGGCTGGTGGAGGGCGAGCCGTTTTTTCGCATGCGCGAAGGGTCCGGCACCAGCAATACCGAAACCGCGGTCGAGGTTGTGGAGAAGAACGGCGAGCTGTGGCGCTACGGGCTGTATCCGGTGACGGGCAAGAAGCACCAGTTGCGGGTGCACATGGCGGCACTCGGCGCGGGCATCTGCAATGATCCGTTTTATCCACAGGTGCTCAAGGACGCCGTGGATGACTATGCCAACCCCCTCAAGCTGTTGGCCCAGGGTTTGCGCTTTCGCGACCCGATCAGTGGTCAGGAGCGCCACTTCGAGAGCGAAATCGTCCTGCGCTGGTGACACCTGCGGCCGTCAATGGCAGGTCTGGGCCTGGGCTGCGCTCACCGCCGCCCGCAGGCCGAGCAGGTAGCTGTCGACGCCGAAACCACAGATCTGTCCCCGGGCCACTTCGGCCAGCACCGACGGTTGGTGCAAGGGTTCGTTGCGATGGATATTGGCCATGTACAACTCGATCACCGGCACTGACAAGTGTGACAGGGCGTCGCGAATATCGTAGCTGCTCTGGGCCCAGGCGCCGGCATTGATCAGCACCGCGTCCACCTGTTCACGGGCGCCCTGGCGGATACGGATGCACATGGCCCCCTCGCTGTTGGTCTGGAAACTGGTGACATCCACGTCCAGCTCCCTGGCCAGCGTGCGCAGGCGCGCGTCGATCTGTTCCAGGGTGATGCCTGCATGGCGGATCGGCTCACACTTGCCGAACAGGTGGTGATTGAGGCCGTGCAGCATGAGGACTTTCATGATTCAGCTACCGGAAGTGGAATGAGCCCGGATGAGGGATTCTTACAGGATAGGCCGTACCCGAGGGTTGTGCCTGCTGGCTGTCGCTGTTGGGCAGAAACGACAGAGCCCGCGCAAGGCGGGCTCTGTGCTGCAAGCATCGAAGGGCTTACAGCTCTTTGACGGTACGCACCTGGTCCTTGTTGATGCGGGTTTTTTTACCGTCCAGTTGCTTGAATTCGTAGAACCCTGAGTCTTCGTCGTATTTCGGGGTGTCCACCGCCTGGATTTCACGTCCGTCATTCAGGGTGATCACCGTCGGCGACGAGCAGCCGGCGAGGCCAGCCAGGGCGGTTGTCAGCAGGAGTGCGGCAAGAGTCCGTTGCGTCATGGTACTTCTCCGGAAAAGGGTGTTTTTTGAGGATAGCGTCGATTGATGTCAGAGCTGATGTATTACAACGCTGCTTGATAGTTTCTGACGGACATAGGCTCAGCAAGTTCCTTACGAGGCCTCATCAGAGGCGTGAATCGAGGGCTTCAGCAGCTCCGGGGTGTTCAGATTGGCCAGCCTCGGATCCCCGATCGGGCACTCCAGGGCCTGGGCCTGCAGTTGCAGCATGACCTGTCGCGGGCTGCGTTCGCCCAGGGCCCAGGCCTTTTCGAAGACCCCGGCGTGGGCCGTGGGGATCACGCATAACAGCGGTTCCCAGTGTTCGCCTTGGCGCAGCATCAGCGGTCGGGTCGGATCACGCTGAACGGCGTCGAGCATGGCCGTGAGCAGCGCGGCGTCGATCTGCGGCACATCGCAGGGCAGCACCAGCAGATGCCCGTGGCGTGCCACCGCGAGGCCTGCGCGAATGCCGGCCAGGGGACCGGGAAAGTCGTTGTCGTCGTCGCTCACCAGCCGGTCGGCATAGGCCGCGTAGCGCTCCGGGTTGCGGTTGCAGGAAATGATCAGGTCATCGGTGAACGCTCGCGCCACGGCGTGCAGATGGGCGATCAGCGGCTGTCCGCGCCATTCCAGCAAGCCTTTGTCCTGGCCGCCCATGCGTTGGCCACGACCGCCGGCCAGGAGCAGAATGGAAAGGTCGTTCACGGGCATGGGCAGTCTCGGCAGCAGCGATAAAAACGGACGCTGTGATATAACACCGGGCTGTTCTTCCTTACAACTGGACCGAGCCTATGAAAGCCAAGGCTGATACACCTTTCGTACCGCTGAACATCGCGGTCTTGACTGTCAGTGACACCCGTACCTTTGATAACGACACCTCGGGGCAGGTCTTCGTCGACCGCCTGACCGCCGCCGGGCACCGTCTCGCCGAGCGGGTCTTGCTCAAGGACGACCTGTACCGGATTCGCGCGCAGGTCGCCAGCTGGATCGCCGAAGACGTGGTTCAGGTCGTGCTGATCACTGGCGGCACCGGTTTTACCGGCCGTGACAGCACCCCGGAAGCCGTGACCTGCCTGCTGGACAAACAGGTCGACGGTTTTGGCGAACTGTTCCGGCAGATCTCCGTCGCGGATATCGGCACTTCCACCGTGCAGTCCCGGGCGCTGGCCGGCCTGGCCAACGGCACCCTGGTCTGCTGCCTGCCGGGTTCGACCAACGCGGTGCGCACCGGCTGGGACGGGATCCTGGCCGAGCAGTTGGACTCGCGCCATCGCCCGTGCAACTTCGTCCCTCATCTGAAACAGGCAGAACCTTGTGAATCCCGCGGGTAAGCCGGGCAAGCTCGGTGCGTTGATGCCGGTGGAAGTCGCCCTGGCCCGGCTATTGGCGCTGGCCGAGGCGGCGCCGATCCGCGAGGCGCAGCGCGTGCCATTGGCACAGGTCGATGGCCGGGTGTTGGCCGAGGACCTGGTTTCCAGTCTTGACCTGCCGCCCTGGCCCAACAGCGCCATGGACGGTTATGCCTTGCGCCTGGCCGATTGGCACGGCGAACCGCTGCCGGTCAGCCAGCGGATCTTTGCCGGGCAGGCTCCCGAGCCTTTGCAGGCGGGAACCTGCGCGCGGATCTTTACCGGCGCCCCGGTGCCGGCGGGGGCCGATTGCGTCGAAATGCAGGAAAACGCCGAGGTGCTCGCCGATGGGCGGGTGCGCTTTATCGAAACGCTGGTGGTTGAGCAGAATATCCGCCCCCAGGGCCAGGAAACCACCGTGGGTGAGGTGGTGTTGGCCGCCGGGACCCGATTGGGGCCGATTGAACAGGGGCTGGCGGCGTCCCTCGGCTGTGCCGAACTGAACGTGGTGCGGCGGGTGCGGGTGGCCGTGCTGTCCACCGGCGACGAGCTGGTCGAACCGGGCCAGCCGCTGGGGCCGGGACAGATCTACAACAGCAACCGTGTGTTGCTGTGCAGCTGGTTGACGCGCCAGGGTTGCGAGGTAGTGGATGCCGGGATCCTGCCGGATGATCTGGAGGCGACCCGCCAGCGCCTGACACAGTTGGGCGATGTCGACCTGATCCTGTCCACGGGCGGGGTCTCGGTGGGCGAAGCGGACTTTCTCGGGATCGCCTTGCGTGAGGCGGGCGAGCTGGAGCTGTGGAAGCTGGCGATCAAACCGGGCAAGCCCCTGACCTTCGGGCATTTCCGTGGCGTGCCGGTGATCGGCTTGCCGGGCAATCCGGCTTCGACCCTGGTGACCTTCGCGCTGTTGGCCCGGCCTTATCTGTTGCGCCGTCAGGGCGTGCAGGAGGTGCAGCCGTTGCAGTTCAAGGTGCCGGCCGGGTTTGTCTGGCCCAAGCCGGGCAATCGCCGCGAATACCTGCGTGGCCGCCTGGAAAACGGCCGGGCGATCATCTACCGCAACCAGAGCTCCGGCGTGCTGCGCAGCGCGGCCTGGGCCGAGGGGCTGGTCGAGGTGCTGGAAGAGAGCACCCTGGTGGAAGGCGATTGGGTGAACTTTATTCCGCTGAGCGAAGTGCTGGGCTAGGCCGACGATATTTCACGCTGAAACGCCGTACTTGTAGGAGCCGGCTTGCTGGCGATAGCGATTCTCCAGGCGACAACGATGTCGGCTGTCAGATTGCATCGTCAGCAAGCCGGCTCCTACAGGGATCGTGTTGAGTCCAGTCGAATCAGCCTTCCAGCGACCCACCCGCCAGCGCGCACAGCTGGATCGGGTCGAGGATATGGATTTCCTTGCCTTCGGCGGCAATCAACTCATTGGTCTGAAAGCGGGTAAAGACCCGCGAGACGGTTTCCACCGCCAGCCCCAGGTAGTTGCCGATCTCGTTGCGCGACATGCTCAGGCGGAACTGGTTGGCCGAGAAGCCCCGGGCGCGGAAACGCGCCGACAGGTTGACCAGGAACGTCGCGATGCGCTCATCCGCGGTCTTTTTCGACAGCAACAACATCATTTGCTGGTCATCACGAATTTCCCTGCTCATCACCCGCATCAACTGGCGGCGCAGCTGCGGCAGTTGCAGGGCCAGTTCGTCCAGGCGCTCGAAGGGAATCTCGCAGACCGAGGTGGTTTCCAGCGCCTGGGCCGAGACCGGGTAGGTTTCGGTGTCCATCCCCGACAGGCCGACCAGCTCGCTCGGCAAATGAAAACCAGTGATCTGTTCTTCGCCGCCATCACTCAGGCTGAAGGTCTTCAGTGCACCGGAGCGCACCGCATAGACCGACCCGAACGTATCGCCCTGACGAAACAGGAACTCGCCTTTCTTCAGTGGTCGGCCGCGCTTGACGATTTCGTCCAGCGCATCCATGTCCTCCAGATTCAGCGAAAGTGGCAGGCAGAGAGGGGCCAGGCTGCAATCCTTGCAATGGGCCTGACTGTGGGTGCGCAATTTCACGGGCTCGGACATTTCTTAAATCCTTGTGGGAAAACACACATAAGACGTAAGGGTAACCCAGCAAGGGCCGCTCGGACCAGCCTGCGCCAAAATGGCGCACCTGTTTCGCAGGCCACCGTGACCTTTCCGGTGGGTTTTGCCTGAGCCGTGCTCCACAGATCCGCGGCCTGGCAACCCAGCGCCACCCGATCCTTCAGATCACCCGTGAAAAACGCTGGCGGTTCTGCTGTTCCAGGTAGGCATCGAACACCATGCACACCGACCGCACCAACAGGCGTCCCGCTGGCAGCACCGTGAGCCGCTCGCGGTCGAGTTCGATCAGGCCGTCCGCGGACATTTCCGTCAGACGGGGCCAGAGCGCGGCGAAGTAACCGCCGAAGTCGATATTGAACTGGCGCTCGATAGCGGCGAATTCCAGGCTGAAGTTACAGATGATCTGCTGGATCACGGCCCGCCGCAGGCGGTCGTCGGCGTTGCACAGCAGGCCACGGCTGGTGGCCAGTTGCGCGCCGGCGAGGGTGTTGTGGTACTGGTTCAGGTCACTGCTGTTCTGGCAGTAGAGGTCGCCGATCTGGCTGATGGCCGACACGCCGAGGCCGATCAGGTCGCAATGGCCGTGGGTGGTATAGCCCTGGAAATTGCGTTGCAGGGTCGACTCCTCCTGGGCAATCGCCAGTTCGTCGTCGGGCAGGGCGAAGTGGTCCATGCCGATATAGCGGTAGCCGGCGGCGGTGAGTTGCTCGATGGTGCGGTGGAGCATTTCCAGCTTGTCGGCCGGGGCCGGCAACTCGTTGCCGTTGATCCGCCGCTGCGGCATGAAGCGCTCGGGCAGGTGGGCGTAGTTGAACACCGACAGGCGATCGGGTTGCAGGTTGATCACTTCGTCGACGGTGCGGGCGAAGTGATCCGGGGTCTGCTTGGGCAGGCCGTAGATCAGGTCGATATTGATCGAACGGAACTGCAGGGTCCGCGCCGCCTCGATGATCGCGCGGGTTTCCTCCAGGCTTTGCAGGCGGTTGACCGCCCGTTGCACAGTCGGGTCGAGGTCCTGCAGGCCGACGCTGACCCGGTTGAAACCCAGTTCGCGGAGCAGGCCCATGGTCGACCAGTCGGCTTCCCGCGGATCGATTTCGATGCCGTAGTCGCCGGAGTCGTCGTCCAGCAGGTTGAAGTGCTGGCGCAGGCAGGTCATCAGTTGCCGCAGTTCGTCATGGCTGAGAAAGGTCGGGGTGCCGCCGCCCAGGTGCAGTTGCTCGACTTTCTGCGCCGGGTTCAGGTGGCAGGCCACCAGTTGGATTTCCTGTTCCAGGCGTTGCAGGTAGGGCAGGGCGCGACCGCGGTCCTTGGTGATGATCTTGTTGCAGGCGCAGTAGTAGCAGATGTTCGCGCAGAACGGCACGTGCACATACAACGACAGGGGCCGCAGGGCCTTGCGGCTGTCGCGCAGGGCGTGGAGCAGGTCGAAGGTGCCGACCTGGCTGTTGAACTGCACGGCGGTGGGATAGGAGGTGTAGCGCGGTCCCGCGAGGTCGTAGCGGTGGATCAGATCTGAGTCCCAACGAATGGCGTCGAGCATGCGGGCGTTCCCCCGGATTGGCTGCAATATCCGGAGTCTAGGGGGATCGGGCAGGGGCCATGTTGATTTGCATCAAGGGTGCCTGGAGGCGATAACTGTAGATGCCGTCTTGCCTGCCAACGCGCCACGACGATCGACGCGGCCCTTGTAGGAGCCGGCTTGCTGGCGATGGTATCGACGCGGTGTTCTGTCAAACCGAGTCGCCTGGATCGCCAGCAAGCCGGCTCCTACAGATACGCGTTCCGGGTCTAGTGCCCCATCAGCCAATGCTGATGCGGTCCCGGCAAGGTCCACAGGCCGAACAGGATCACCAGCAGGCCACCGCTCATGCGCACGCTGCGTTTGCGCAGCACCGCCGTGACCCGTTCCGCCGCCAGCCCGGTGGCCAGCAGCACCGGCCAGGTGCCGAGGCCGAAAGCCAGCATCAACAAGCCACTGTCGACGGCGTTGCCCTGGCTCGCCGCCCAGAGCAGGGTGCTGTAGACCAATCCGCACGGCAGCCAGCCCCAGAGCGCGCCCAGCAGCAAGGCCCGGGGCAGGCTCGACACCGGCAGCAGGCGGTTGGCCAGCGGCTGGATATGCCGCCACAGGCCGCGTCCGAGGCTTTCTATGCGGGTCAGGCCGCTCCACCAGCCGGCGAGGTACAGGCCCATGCTGATCAACAGCAGGCCGGCGATCACCCGCAGAAACAGCGCCGCCGGACTGCTGGCCACGGCCCAGCCGGCCAGGCCGATCAGCAGGCCGGCGCTGGCATAGCTGAGAATGCGTCCGAGGTTGTAGGCCAGCAGCAGCCGGAAGCGTCGGCTGCGTTGTTCCTTGGGAATCGCCAGGGTCAGGGCGCCCATCAGGCCACCGCACATGCCCAGGCAATGACCGCCGCCAAGCAGGCCGAGAATCAGCGCCGAGACCAGCAGGGGCGCCAGCTCAAACATGGGGCGGGGCCTTGTCGTGCTTGTCCACGGTGGGCTTGACCTCTTCGACGGCGGCGGTGTGTTTCGGGTCCTGGTCGTCGAACAGGATGCTGTGGGCCGGGCCTTCGAGGTCGTCGTACTGGCCGCTGTCCACGGCCCAGAAGAAGATATAGACGGCGATGGCCACGATCAGCAGCGCGGCGGGGATCATCACGTAGAGAGCTGGCATGGGAACTCCGTGCCCGCGCGGCTCAGGCCGGCAGCGGGCTTTGCTTTTTCATAAACTATCACTTCCAGATCGCGTGAAAACGTAGCGAGCGAAGGAAAGGCAAGGCAAAAGCAGGCGAGGAAGCGGAGTTTACTGGTTGTAAATGAGCATTACTCACTTCGTTCGCCCTCCGGGCCGTCCTTCGGACGTTCTCACTTCGTTCGTCCGAGCCTGCTTTTAACGCAGCATTTCCGAGCGCAGTAGTTTTCACGTGATCTGGCGCGTTAGACGCAAGGCATTTAGGACCACGGTCAGCGAGCTGATGGACATGCCGATCGCGGCCCACACCGGGGTGACCCAGCCGAGGGCGGCGAACGGCAACATCAGGCCATTGTACAGGCTGGCCCAGATCAGGTTCTCGATGATAATCCGTCGGGTCCGTCGGGCCAGGCCGATGGCTTGCACCAGGGCGCCGAGGCGATTGGACAGCAGTACCGCGTCGGCGCTGGTCTTGGCCAGATCGGTGGCCGAACCCATGGCCACGCTGATATCGGCGGCGGCCAGGACCGGGACGTCATTTACCCCGTCACCGAGCATCAGCACCTTGTGACCCTGGCGATGCAGGCCCCGCAGCACCTGCAACTTGTCGTCCGGGCGCAGGCCGCCACGGGCTTCGTCGATACCCAGTTCGGCGGCGACGCTGGCGACCATCGGCGAGTTGTCGCCGGACAGCAGCAGCGTGCGCCAGCCCCGTGCGCGGCAAGCGTTCAGCAGCGCCGGGGCGTCGTCACGCAGGCGGTCATCGAGGACAAACCAGGCCAGTGGCCCACGGCGATCGCCGAGCAGCAGCCATTGTCCGGCCTCGTCTGGTGTCGGCGGCAGCGGGCAGGC
Organism: Pseudomonas gingeri; assembly: GCF_013386165.1. Lineage (GTDB taxonomy): Bacteria > Pseudomonadota > Gammaproteobacteria > Pseudomonadales > Pseudomonadaceae > Aquipseudomonas > Aquipseudomonas gingeri_C. The sequence goes on from NZ_JACAOS010000018.1 coordinate 407,629, forward strand.
GCCGAGTTCACAGACAAAGGCCGCCTGACCGATCCGCAGCCGGTGTTCACCGACCCGACCTTCAAGGCCGAGGCCGGGTGTGTTGTGAACCTCTTCGGCGGCTTGCGGAGCACGGCCAAAGGCCCGGGCGATCGGGTGTTCGGAACGGTTTTCGAGGGCGGCGGCGAGGCTCAGGCACTGCTCGCTGTCCAACTCGCGCAACGGGCGGATGGCGCGCAGGGTCAGGCGGCCTTCGGTGAGGGTGCCGGTCTTGTCGAAAATCACCGTGTCGATCTGGTTCAGGCCTTCGAGCACATGGCCTCGGGTCAACAGCAAGCCGAGTTTGTGCAGGGTGCCGGTGGCGGCGGTCAGGGCGGTCGGGGTGGCCAGCGACAGGGCGCAAGGGCAGGTGGCGACGAGCATCGCGAGGACGATCCAGAAGGCCCGGGTCGGGTCCAGTTGCCACCAGATCAGGCCGATGACGGCGGCGGCGATCAGCGAGAACAACAGGAACCATTGGGCGGCGCGGTCGGCGAGCTGCGCCAGGCGCGGTTTTTCACTCTGGGCGCGGTCGAGCAGGCGGACGATGGCGGACAGGCGGGTGTCCTGACCGAGGGCCAGGACCTCGACGGTCAGGGCGCTTTCGACGTTCAGGGTGCCGGCGGTGACGGCGTCTCCCGTTGTGCGCGGTTGCGGCAGGTACTCGCCGGTCAGCAGGGACTCATCGACACTCGATTGGCCTTCGACAATCCGCCCGTCGGCCGGCAACACGGCGCCGGGGTGCACCAGGACCCGCTCACCCAGGCGCAGTTCGCTGAGCAGAATGCGTTCGCTCTGGCCGTCAGTCCCCAGGCGCAGGCAGGACGCCGGCAGCAGGTTGACCAGTTGCGCGGTGGCGGCGGCGGTGCGCTCGCGGGCGCGGCGCTCCAGGTAGCGGCCGGCCAGCAGGAACAGGGCGAACATGCCCACGGCGTCGAAGTAGAGCTCGCCGACCCCGGTGATGGCGGTCCAGATCCCGGCGCCGTAGGCACTGCCGATGGCCAGGGAGACCGAGACATCCATGGTCAGGTGGCGGGTGCGCAAGTCGCGGAAGGCGCCGCGAAAGAACGGCGCACAGCTGTAGAAGACGATGGGTGTGGTCAGGAACAGCGCGACCCAGCGCAGGATGGTGTGCAGCTCCGGGCTCAGGTCGATATTGAATTCCGGCCAGGTCGCCATGGTCGCCATCATTGCCTGGAACCACAGCAGGCCGGCCAGGCCCAGTTGGCGCAGGGATCTGCGGTTTTCGCTGGCGAGCTGTTCGCTGGCCAGGTCGGCCTGATAGGGATGCGCGGCGTAGCCGATATGGCGCAATTCGCCTAGGATCTGGCTCAACGGCAGTTGGCCGTCCGCCCAGCGTACTTGCAGGCGGTGATTGGACAGGTTCAGCCGCGCCTCGGCCACGGCGGGCAGGCCGAGCAGGTGTTTTTCGATCAACCAGCCGCAGGCGGCACAACTGATGCCCTCCATCAGCAGGGTGGCTTCGGCGAGTTCGCCGTCGTGGCGGACAAAGGGTTGCTGCACGTCGGCGCGGTCATACAGCGCCAGTTCGTCCAGCAGTTGCACCGGCAGGCTCTCGGGGTTGGCCGAGGTTTCGCTGCGATGGCTGTAATAGTGCTCCAGGCCGCCGGCGACAATGGCCTGCGCCACCGCCTGGCAACCCGGGCAGCAGAGTTCGCGGGGCTCGCCCAGGACGACAGCGGTGAAGCGGCTGCCGGCGGGGACGGGCAGGGCGCAGTGGTAGCAGGGAGTCGGGTGGGTCATAGGCGCCGTCGGAGAATGTGGTCTTGCACCGCTGTCCCTTGTAGGAGCGAGCTTGCTCGCGAAAAAAGTCGCCGCGCCGCGGTCATTCAGACACCCCGCGTTATCGTTGACGTTCTTTTCGCGAGCAAGCTCGCTCCTACAGGGGACGGGGTCAGTCAGTTACATTTTACTTGGCGAGCTCTTCAGCACCTTGCAGCGGCTCATCGCCCAGCTTCAGATCCTTGTCCTGGCTGATCTGCTCTTCTTCGAACAGGCGCCAGGTCTTGTCACCCTCGACCCCGAGCAACTCGACGAAACGCCGACCTTCGATCTTGTCGGCCAGTTGCCCGATATAACGCCCCGGTTCGCTGGCACTGCGGTTCAGGGTGACCTTGCGATCCTTCTCCGGCTGGGTCGGCGAGATCAAATTCAGCTCGACGCTGGCCGGCTGGCTGTTGCCCAGCAGGCGCAGGTCGACTTCCCCGGTGACTTCATCCAGATGCACACTGGCATGCAACTTCAAACTCTGCGCCAGCAACTCACGGTCCAGGGAACGGTTGATGCCCTTGCCGGCCTCGTAGTAGTTGTCGTTGACCAGATTGTCCGGGTTCTTCACCGCAATGGTCACCATCGACAGGGTCAGGGTCACCGAGCAGGCCATGATCCCGATCAGGATCCAGGGCCAGAGGTGCTTGTACCAGGGGCTTGTGGCAGTGGCTGCGGGCATCGTGTCTTTCCTTAACGGATTTGCGGGCCGATGAATCGGCTCTTGGCTTCAATGTGAACGCTTTCGTCATCGGCATCGCGCAAGGTGAATTTCACCTCGTTGGTACTCGACGGCAGTTGCTCGGGGGCGCTGGACAGTTCCATCGGCATGCTGAAAATCTCGCCGGCCGCCACGTGGATTTCGCGTTTGCCCTGGAGTTTCAAGTCGGGCAGGCCGCTGGCGTCCAGAACATAGGTGTGGTCGCGCTGATCCTTGTTCATGATCTTCAGGCTGTAGACGTTTTCGATCCGCCCTTCGGCATTCTCACGGTACAGCACACGGTCCTTGCTGACGTCGAAGCCCACCAGCGAACGCATGAAGAACGCCGTCACCAGCAGGCCGATCATGGTCAGCAGGACCAGCGCATAACCGATCAGGCGCGGACGCAGGGTATGGGTCTTCTGCCCGGAAAGATTGTGTTCGGTGGTGTAGCTGATCAGCCCGCGGGGGTACTGCATCTTGTCCATGATGCTGTCGCAGGCGTCGACGCAGGCAGCGCAACCGATGCACTCGATCTGCAGGCCGTCACGGATGTCGATGCCGGTGGGGCAGACCTGCACGCACATCGTGCAATCGATGCAGTCACCCAGGCCCTGGGCCTTGTAGTCGGCGCCTTTCTTGCGCGGGCCACGGCCTTCGCCACGGCGCGGGTCGTAGGAGACGATCAGGGTGTCCTTGTCGAACATCACGCTCTGGAAGCGTGCATAGGGGCACATGTAGATGCACACCTGTTCGCGCAGCCAGCCGGCGTTGCCGTAGGTGGCGAGGGTGAAGAAGCCGACCCAGAAGTACGACCAACCATCGGCCTCGCCGGTGAAGAAGCTGATGACCAGTTCGCGGATCGGCGAGAAGTAGCCGACAAAGGTCATGCCGGTGACAAAGCCGATCAGCAGCCACAGGCTGTGCTTGGCGAACTTTCGCAGGAATTTGCTGGCCCCCATGGGCGCCTTGTCGAGCTTGATGCGCTGGTTGCGGTCGCCTTCGGTGACCTTTTCACACCACATGAAAATCCAGGTCCAGACGCTCTGCGGGCAGGTATAGCCGCACCAGACCCGACCGGCATAGACGGTGATGAAAAACAGGCCGAAGGCGGCGATGATCAACAGGCCCGAGAGCAGGATGAAGTCCTGGGGCCAGAAGGTCGCACCGAAGATGAAGAACTTGCGCTCGGGCAGGTTCCACCACACCGCCTGGTGACCACCCCAGTTCAGCCACACCGTCCCGAAGTACAGCAGGAACAAGGCGGCACCGCCGGCCATGCGCAGGTTGCGGAACAGGCCGGTGAAGGCGCGGGTGTAGATTTTTTCTCGCGAAGCGTAGAGGTCGACGGTTTCGGTGGCGTGTTTGGCAGGTGGCGTGACGTCGTGTAGCGGAATCTGGTTGCTCATCATTGCGTCCCACGGCTGGGGGAAATGCCTCGGTCAGTACGTGCCGACCGCGATCAGAAAGAGTAGTGCAATGGCGCAATGATACGCCGGTCCCTGCGCTCCAGGGGTGCGACCTTTGGTCACGTTGGGCGCGTGGCAAAAATGCTGTAGCGGATGTAACAAAGCATGACGCAGATCAATTGACTATAGATGATAGATCGTGGACAGGCTTGGCCTGGCCGTGTATCCGGATAGGTCTGGCCAGGTGTTTTTCCGCCATTGGAAACGGCGGGCGTGTCATGAAAAACGGCCTCGCCAGTGTCACTGGCGGGACCGTTGGGGCTTGCTCAAACGCGCTTATTCGGCGGGTTTGTTATCACCATGGGACAAGCTGTAGACGTAGGCGGCGAGCAAGTGCACCTTGTCGTTGCCCTGCAACTGCGCCTGGGCCGGCATCTGCCCCTGGCGACCATAACGGATGGTCTGTTGCAGTTGCGCAAAGCTTGAACCGTAGATGAACGCGGCCGGGTGCGTCAGGTTCGGCGCGCCCATGGCCGGGGTGCCCTTGCCTTCAGGACCGTGACAGGCCACGCAGTTGGTGGCGAAGAGTTTCTGCCCGGCCACCGGATCGGCCTTGGCCCCTTCCGGCAGCTTGCGCCCATCCAGGTTGGTCAGCACGAACGAGGCGACATCGGCCACGCCCTGTTCGCCGATGACTTCGGCCCAGGCCGGCATCACCGCATGTCGACCGCCCATGATGGTGGTCTTGATGGTTTCCGGCTCGCCGCCCCAGCGCCAGTCTTCATCGGTCAGGTTGGGGAAACCGTAGGCGCCCTTGGCGTCGGAGCCGTGACACACCGAGCAGTTGGAGGCGAACAGGCGCGCGCCCATCTTCAGCGCTTGCGGATCCTTGGCCACGGCTTCGATGGGCATGGCGGCGTACTTGGCGAAGATCGGTCCGAACCTGGCATCCGAACGGGCCATTTCCTTCTCCCACTCGTGCACGCCGGTCCAGCCGCTCTGGCCATTGGCGAAGGGCGTCTGCTTATCGTTATCGAGGTAGCTGTAGCCCGGCAGCAGGCCTTTCCAGTTGCCCAGGCCCGGGTACAAAACCAGGTAGCCGAGGGCGAAGATGATGGTGCCGACGAACAGCATGAACCACCATTTGGGCAGCGGGTTGTCGTACTCCTCGATACCGTCGAAGGAGTGGCCAACCGTTTCTTCGGTCTGCTCGGCGCGCTGACCCTTGCGGGTGGACAGCAGCAACCAGGTCAGGGCGAAGATGGTACCCAGAGTGAGGACTGTGACGTACAGACTCCAGAACATAGTCATTCTTTGTTACTCCTAGAGGCTTTTTCGACCTGCTTGATGGCTTCGGGGTCATCGGCGAAAGGCAACAGGGTTGCGTCGTCGAATTCCGACTTGCGCCGCGGGCTGAATACCCACAGCGCCAGGCCGATAAAAGCCACCATCACCACCAGGGTGCCCAGGCCACGAATCATCCCGATATCCATCCAGATCACCGTTTGCTTTTGATGATGGTGCCCAGGCCTTGCAGGTAGGCCACCAGCGCGTCCATTTCAGTCTTGCCCTTCACGGCATCCTTGGCACCGGCGATGTCTTCGTCGGTGTAAGGCACGCCTAGGGTGCGCAGGACTTCCATTTTCTTCGCGGTGTCCTTGCCGTCGAGCTTGTTTTCCACCAGGAACGGATAAGCCGGCATTTTCGACTCGGGCACGACGTTGCGCGGGTTGTACAGGTGCGCGCGGTGCCAGTCATCGGAGTAACGCCCACCGACCCGGGCCAGGTCCGGCCCGGTACGCTTGGAACCCCAGAGGAACGGGTGGTCCCAGACGCTCTCGCCGGCCACCGAGTAGTGGCCGTAGCGTTCGGTTTCGGCGCGGAACGGACGGATCATCTGCGAGTGGCAGCCGACACAACCGTTGGCGATAAAGACGTCGCGGCCTTCCAGTTCCAGGGCCGGGCGCGGCTTCATGCCTTCGACCGGCTTGTTGGTGACGTCCTGGAAAAACAACGGGACGATCTGCGTCAGGCCGCCGATGCTCACGGCGATAACCATGAAGAAGGCCAGCAGGCCGATATTTTTCTCGACTACTTCGTGCTTCATCAGTGAGCTCCAGCGACAGCGATCTGAGCGGCGGCTTCAGCTTCAGCCGGGTCCGAGGCGCGAACGGTACGGAACACGTTGTAGGCCATGAACAGCATGCCACTGGCGAAGAACGCACCGCCCACGGCGCGAACGATATAGCCGGGGTGGCTGGCTTGCAGGGCTTCGACGAAGGAATAGGTCAGCGTGCCGTCGTCGTTGATCGCACGCCACATCAGTCCCTGGGTGATGCCGTTGACCCACATCGAGGCGATGTAGAGCACGGTGCCGATGGTGGCGAGCCAGAAGTGCGCGTTGATCAGGCCGATGCTGTGCATCTGCGGACGCCCGAAGATTTTCGGGATCATGTGGTAGGTCGAGCCGATGGAGATCATCGCCACCCAACCCAGGGCCCCGGCGTGAACGTGGCCGATGGTCCAGTCGGTGTAGTGGGACAGCGAGTTGACGGTCTTGATCGCCATCATCGGCCCTTCGAAGGTCGACATGCCGTAGAACGCCAGGGACACCACCAGGAAGCGCAGGATCGGGTCGGTGCGCAGCTTATGCCAGGCGCCCGAGAGGGTCATCATGCCGTTGATCATGCCGCCCCAGCTCGGGGCCAGGAGGATGATCGACATCGCCATGCCCAGGGACTGGGCCCAGTCCGGCAGGGCGGTGTAGTGCAGGTGGTGCGGGCCGGCCCAGATATACAGGGTGATCAGTGCCCAGAAGTGGACGATGGACAGGCGATAGGAGTAGATCGGCCGCTCGGCCTGTTTCGGCACGAAGTAGTACATCATCCCGAGAAAACCCGTGGTCAGGAAGAAGCCCACGGCGTTGTGCCCGTACCACCACTGGATCATCGCGTCGGTCGCCCCGGCATAGGCCGAGTAGGACTTGAAGAAACTCACCGGCAAGGAGGCGTGGTTGACGATGTGCAGCATCGCGGTGACGACGATGAACGCGCCGTAGAACCAGTTGCCGACATAGATGTGCTTGGTCTTGCGCTTGACGATGGTGCCAAAGAACACCAGGGCGTAGACCACCCAGACAATCCCCAGCAGGATAGCCAGCGGCCATTCCAGTTCGGCGTATTCCTTGGTGGTGGTGTAACCCAGGGGCAGGGTGATCATGGCGCCGACGATGACCGCCTGCCAACCCCAGAAGTGGAAGGCCGCGAGGCCATCGGAGATCAGTCGTACCTGGCAGGTTCGCTGCACGACATAGTAGGAAGTGGCAAACAATGCACAACCACCGAAGGCGAAAATCACCAGGTTGGTGTGCAGCGGGCGAAGGCGTCCAAAACTCGTCCAGGGCAGACCGAAATTCAATTCCGGCCAGACCAGTTGCGAGGCAATGAAGACACCAAGCCCCATGCCAAGGATCCCCCAGACCACCGTCATGATGGCGAACTGGCGGACTACCTTATAGTTATAAGCAGTCGGACTGATTGCTGTGCTCATTCTAAGGTTCCACGGTTTAAGTATATTTATTAGGGGTGAAAATCGCTCGCAAGTATGGATAAAGCCTAGGGTCATTGCAACGCGGCATGACCTGGGTCAATACCGTGAGACGCTGATTCTGCGGCCTTTCCATGCTAGGTGTAAGGTCAAAACGTAGCCTCGAAAAGACCGGGATAGGCCGGCAGGCGAGGGGATACGGTTTGATCAAGGTGTGCAAAGCTTAGTACCGATTCCCGGGAGTGGGTAGGCGGACTAAAAGACAGGTGCGACACTGGGTCGCGCTCACGCGGGGAGCTGTCGCATCCTGACCGATGCGACAGGAAATATCCAGTCGTTATTGGGCTTTGTTTTCTCCTTGACTGCCATGGGAGAGGCTGAACACGTAAGCGGCCAGCAACTGTACTTTATCGTTACCCAGCTGCTCGCTCTGGGCCGGCATCTGGCCCTGGCGACCGTGCCGGATAGTCTGCTGCAATTGCGTCACGCTGCTGCCATAGATGAAGCCGGAAGGTTGGGTCAGGTCGGGGGCGCCCATGATCTGGCTGCCCTGGCCGGTGGCGCCATGGCAGGCGATGCAGGTGGTGCTGAAGGTTTGCCGGCCCGCCGCCAGGTCCGCCGTGGAATCCTGCGGCAGCGGTAGCTTGGCCAGGTCGTGACGGACATAGGCGGCGACGTTCTTCACCCCGTCCTCACCGAGGATTTCGCCCCAGGCCGGCATGGCCGCGATGCGTCCGCCCATGATGGTGGTCTTGATCGTGTCGGCACTGCCGCCCCAGCGCCAGATTTCATCGGCCAGGTTCGGGAAGCCGTAGGCGCCCTTGGCGTCCGAGCCATGGCACACCGCGCAGTTGGAGGCGAACAGGCGTCCGCCCATTTTCAGCGCTTGTGGGTCCTTGGCCACTTCCTCCACCGGCATGGCGGCGAACTTGGCGAAAATCGGTCCGAACTTGGCATCGGCCTTGTCCATCTCCTTTTCCCATTCGTGCACGCCGGTCCAGCCATTCTCGTAGCCGGGCAGGATGCCCTTCCAGTTACCCAGGCCCGGGTAGAGGATCAGGTAGCCGACGGCAAACACCAGGGTTCCGGCAAACAGCATGAACCACCACTGCGGCAACGGGTTGTCGTACTCCTCGATGCCGTCGAAGCTGTGGCCCATGGTCTGGTCGACGCTGCCCTTGGTTTCACCCTTGCGCGTGCCGATCAGCAACCAGGTCAGGCCGATCAGGCTGCCGATGGTCAGCACGCAGATATACGCACTCCAGAAGGTGGTCATGGCCGGGTGCTCCTTGTCACAGTGGAATCTTCAGGGGGGGCGGGAAGCGGCTCGTCATCGGCGAAGGGCAGCATGCAGGCTTCGGCGAATTCGGAGGTGCGCTTGGCGTTGAACACCCAGAGGGCCAGGCCGATAAAGGCGACGAACACCACCAGGGTGCCGAGGCCGCGGATCATTCCGCTACTCATGTCCATGACTCACCTCTTGCTCTTGATCGCAGTGCCGAGCACTTGCAGGTAGGCGACCAGGGCGTCCATCTCGCTCTTGCCCTTGACGCTGGCCACGGCGCCGGCGATGTCGTCGTCGGTATAGGGCACGCCCAGGGTGCGCATGGCCCGCAGCTTGGTTTCGGTCAGGCTGGTGTCCAGGGGATTGGCCACCAACCAGGGATAGGCCGGCATTTTCGACTCCGGCACCACGTTGCGCGGGTTGTACAGGTGGGCGCGGTGCCAGTCTTCCGAGTAGCGGCCGCCGACCCGGGCCAGATCCGGCCCGGTGCGCTTGGAACCCCAGAGGAACGGGTGGTCCCAGACGCTCTCACCGGCCACCGAGTAGTGCCCGTAGCGTTCGGTTTCGGCGCGGAACGGACGGATCATCTGCGAGTGGCAGCCGACGCAGCCTTCGCGGATGTAGATGTCACGGCCTTCCAGTTGCAGCGCGGTGTAGGGCTTCATGCCTTCGACCGGCTTGTTGGTGACGTCCTGGAAAAACAGCGGGACGATCTGCGTCAGGCCGCCGATGCTCACGGCGAACACCATCAGCAGCATCAGCAGGCCGACGTTCTTTTCAATCACTTCATGTTTCATGGCGAGCTCCTCAGGCCATCTGCGCGGCGGCGGTCAGGGCGGCGGGTTGCGCGCCGCGCACGGTGCGCCAGGTGTTGTAGGCCATCAGCCACATGCCGCTGAAGAAGATCGCCCCGCCGATCAGCCGGACGACGTAGCCGGGGTGGCTGGCCACCAGGGTTTCGACGAAGGAGTAGGTCAGCGTGCCGTCCTCGTTGACCGCGCGCCACATCAGGCCCTGGGCGATACCGTTGACCCACATCGAGGCGATGTAGAGCACGGTGCCGATGGTGGCGAGCCAGAAGTGCGCGTTGATCAGGCCGATGCTGTGCATCTGCGGGCGCCCGAAGATTTTCGGGATCATGTGGTAGAGCGCGCCGATGGAGATCATCGCCACCCAACCCAGGGCCCCGGCGTGAACGTGGCCGATGGTCCAGTCGGTGTAGTGGGAGAGGGCGTTGACGGTCTTGATCGCCATCATCGGCCCTTCGAAGGTCGACATGCCATAGAACGCCAGGGACACCACGAGGAAGCGCAGGATCGGGTCGCTGCGCAACTTATGCCAGGCCCCCGAGAGGGTCATCATGCCGTTGATCATGCCGCCCCAGCTCGGCGCCAGCAGGATCAGCGACATCACCATGCCCAGGGACTGCGCCCAGTCCGGCAGGGCGGTGTAGTGCAGGTGGTGTGGGCCGGCCCAGATATACAGGGTGATCAGCGCCCAGAAGTGAACGATGGACAGGCGATAGGAATACACCGGCCGCTCGGCCTGTTTCGGCACGAAGTAGTACATCATCCCGAGGAAACCGGCGGTCAGGAAGAAGCCCACCGCGTTGTGCCCGTACCACCACTGGACCATGGCGTCGGTGGCCCCGGCGTAGACCGAGTAGGACTTGGTCAGGCTGACCGGCAGCTCCAGGTTGTTGACGATATGCAGGATCGCCACGGTGATGATAAAGGCGCCGAAGAACCAGTTACCGACATAGATGTGCTTGGTGGTGCGCTTCATCAGCGTGCCGAAGAACACGATGGCGTAGGCGACCCAGACGATGGCGATGAGGATATCGATCGGCCATTCCAGTTCGGCGTATTCCTTGGAACTGGTGTAGCCCAGCGGCAGGCTGATGGCTGCCAGGACAATCACCAGTTGCCAGCCCCAGAAGGTGAACGCCGCGATCTTCGGCGAAAACAGCTGGGTCTGGCAGGTGCGTTGCACCGAGTAGTAGGAACTGGCGAACAGTGCGCAGCCACCGAAGGCGAAAATCACCGCATTGGTGTGCAACGGGCGCAGGCGGCCGAAGCTGGTCCACGGCAGGTTGAAGTTGAGTTCGGGCCAGACCAATTGGGCCGCGAGGAAAACCCCGAGCCCCATGCCGACGATGCCCCACACCACCGTCATAATGGCGAATTGGCGGACCACCTTGTAGTTGTAGGCGGTACTGATTGAAGTGTTCATGGTTCCCCATCCACGGTTCAGACCCGACCGACGTTGTTGCATTCGCGGGATCTGGAGTTATAGGCAGACTAAAAGCCAGCCAAGCATGGGCAAATAGCCAGCGGGTGGTATTGACGGGGGTCAATGGGGCAGGAATTGCCGGTGGCCACGGGGCCACCGGCGCGGTTGCGGGCCTCAGCTCAGACCCAGGCCATAGGCGTTACTGAGATCGAACAGGATCGACTCCTTGCCGCTGGGCAGGTGCGTCACGTAGTACTTGATCGGCGGCACCAGGGTCGCGCGGTCGGTGGACCAGGTCAGGCCGAAATCCCGTGACGTGGCGGACTCCGTTTCCCGCTCGGTTTGCGCCAGCCATTCGCGTTGGGCACCGAGGGGCCAGCGGTTGCCATAGAGGCGATGGATCTCCGCCAGCTCGGCGCGCGCCGGCAGGCGCCGATGCCCGGCGTTGGCTTTGGCCTGCATGCCGGCGAAGGTTCCCAGCCCCAGCCCATGGCAGTGGATCACGCCACTGACCGACAGGCTGTAGCTTTTCATCTGCCCGCCGCGATCATGCACCGTGATGCGGGTGCTGCCGTTGCCGCGCACCGTAACCAGGCCGGACTCATCGACCACGGCGACTGCCGGATTGCCCGAGCTGTAGGTGTAGCCGGGGGTACCGCCACTGGCCTCACGGCGGACCGAAGTGCTCGGACCGAAGGCGGGCAACACCGTCGGGTGGCTGGGGACCAGGTAGAGCTTGCCGCTGAGGGTGACCGGACGCGGGTCGAACAGCAATTCGGGACGCTCGCTGCCCGCCAGTCGCAACTTGACGATGACCGCTTCCGAGGGCTCCGACAGATTGCCTGCCCGATCCCTGATCCGGTAGCTCACCGGCCAATCGGCATCCGGCCCCAGCGAGGCGAGGAACTCGCGGGGAAAGCCGATGACGATGGCCTTGAGTTCCATGACCTGCATCCCCGGTCCCTCGACATCGCCCCAGAAGGTGCTCACCTGGTCGCCGACCGCGAAACCGTTGTAGCTGGCGATGGTGCCCGGCAGCACATTACCCAGTTGGGTCAGTTCCGCCGAGGTCAGGCCGTCGTTGACCTGGGATGGAAAGGCCATGGCCCCGAGCAATGGCTGGCCGGGTTTTTCGCGGTCGACCTCGATCCGGGTCGGGAACGAATCCGTCCAGGCCTGGCTGATGGTGTCGTAGGCCCGGTACCTGAGTTCATGGCTACCGTGGGTCAACGCCTCGACCGGCAGGTCCAGGTTCAGGGTGTCCCCGGGATTATCCTCCGGGCCGATGAACACTGGACTGCCCAGCAGCTCCGTGCCCCACAGCAACTGATAGGTTTCGTCGGTGGAAGGGTTGCTCCAGACCGGGAAGGTCACCCGCACCGGGGCGTCGAGAGCGCTGATCGGCAGCAGCCCCTGGCCGTCGTCCAGGGCCGCCTCGACCCTCGGCCTCTCCAGTTCCCGGGCGTCCTCGGGCAAGCCCCGGGCTTTTTTGCAGTCGAGCAGCAGGGCGGGACCGATGCCCAGGCCGCTGGCTTCATAGAGCAGGCTCAGGCCGGGGGTGACCTTGATATAAGGGCGCTCCGGCTCGACGGTGTCCAAGGTCATGTCGAGTACCCCATGCACCAGTCCCAACGGGCCTTTTGTGGTCGATGACCAGGTTATCGGCTTGAGCGGCGACTGCAACGGCCAGCGCTTGCCGTAGGCCGCACGGATATTGATCAGTTCTTCCAGCGATGGCATATCCAGGCCTTTTTGCCGGGCCTTTTGCAGGATCTCGTCGTTGCTGCCCTCGCCCAGGTTGTAGCACTGGACCACGCCGCTGACGTTGACTTCGTAGCTTTTGCGTTGCCCGGCACTGTCGCTGACCCGGATGCGGGTCTGGCCATTGCCGCGCACACTGACCTTGCCGCTGCTGTCGACCACGGCGATCCGCGGGTTGTCGCTGCTGTAGTGATAGCCGGGTACGCCGCCGTCGGCCATGCGCTGGATCGTCGTGCCGGGGCCGAAGACTGGCAGCACCTGCGGGTGGCAGGGAATCAGGTAGATCTTGCCGGGCAGGCTGACCGGGCGGGTGTCGAAGACCAGTCCCGGCACCCGCTGTTTGGCCCGGACCACCAGCCGTAGCCGGGGGAAGGTCAGGGCGCTGGATTCGTCGGGGCTGCCATCGAACGTCACCTTGAAGGTGAAGGTCAGGCCGCTCAGGTCTTTCAATTGATCAAGCGCCCCACGCGGCACGGGGTCGTCGAAGACGTCGGCGATCGAGGGGATTTCCCGGGCCTGCCAAATCACCAGGGAATAAGGCTGGCCATTGCCCCGGGTACCTTCGCCGCGTAACCAGACCCGTTGCCCGAGCTGGATATGCGGCCATTTCCTGATCTCGATGTGGGCATCGCCGCTGAAGGTGTTGAGGTCGAGGACCTGATTGTCCGGTGCCTGATGAACGAAGGGCGTGGGCAGGTCTTCCTGGGCGATGGGCAGGACATCCAGCAGCAGTTTCTCCGACGGCGCGGGGACGCCGTCGCGGCTGACGGTATAACCGACCTCCACGCGTTTACCGATATTGGCGCTGACCGCCATGACGGGCACGGAGAAGTCGACACTGCCGCCGGCGTTGCCGGGCTTGGCAGCAATGGGCGGGGTGCCGGCACCGGGTGTGCCGCGCCAGTAGGCCTGGATACTGTCGTGGGTCTGCATGGCATAGCTGACCCGGATCGTCGCGCCCATCAGCGCCTGCAACGGGAACAGCAGCGTGTCGTGGGCCTCCGGCACCTTGGGTGCCGGCAGATCCAGCGGGTGTGCGCTGACCGGCAACAGCAGGGCCTGGGACACCACGGGCTGCGGGGCGATGGTCTGGACTTCATAGCGCAGCACCACGGAGCCCCCGGCCAGCACGCTGACCTGGTCGTCCGGGATGCTGAAGTCGAGGTCCTGGTCGGTCGCGATGACCGGCTTGGCCTCCTGGTGGCGGATTTCCATGCCGGCGGCGGTGGTGCCGAGCCAGATCAGGTTCACGCTCTGGCCCACGGCGATGAACGAATAGGGCTCGACCCGGGCAATGACGCCGGTTTGCGTCGGGTCGAGCACGTTGCCGTTGGCTTCGGCCACGGGCACCCGGGGCGGCTTGAGCGTCAAGGCACGGCCGATGATCTGCAGCGGCAGGCTCCTGGAGCGGCGTGGGGGCTGGTTGGGCGTCTCGACGTAGTAGTAGAACCGCGCCTGTCCCTGGATGATCAGGAGAAACTGTTCGTTCGGCACCTCGAAGGAGACGAAGGCGTCGCTGTCGCTGCCGGGCAACATCGCGCTATAGGCGGGCAGCGTCGCGCCGAGGGCGGTTTCCCGCTCGACCAGCAGGCGCAGGGTCTGGGCGCTGCTCATGCCTTCATAGCGCAGCACCAGGGTTTGCACGTCGGCGCCGGCGAGTACATCCAGATCAAGCTGCAGGCCCTGGGCACGCGGGACCACGGGCGGACGCAGGTCCGGATCGCCGATACCGACTTCGACCAGGGCCGGGCGTGACCAGCGCGACCAGTTGTTGACCCCGTCGCGTATCTCATACCGCACGATGATCGCGTCGGAGTTGCCGGCCTCGCGGATAATCTCGGGATCGATCGGCACCACCACTTCGTCGCTGGGCGCGGTCAAGGGTGGGTGCTGCACCAGGCGGCCATGCCAGGACACCACGATCGCATCGCCGGCGGCCATGTTTGCGTAGCGCTTGACCATCACGCTGACCCCTTCCGGGTCTTCGATCACCCCAGGAGGCAGGATCACCGGCAATTCTAGCTTGTCGTTGACGGTGGGCGTCGCGGATTGGGTGTCGGGGTCGCCGGGGACGTCCAGCTTGATTCGTACCTGGGTTTCGGCGGTTTCCGGCGCGCCGCCGGGAAACGGGGTGAGGACGTAGCGCACCGTCACGGCTTGCGCCGACATGATCCAGCGGGTCTCGACCCGCAGGGTCAGGTGGCTGGCGCCGGGTGTGCTGTCCTGGGTATGGCTGGCGACCGGTTCGGGATGGCTGCCCCAATACAGATCAATGCGATCCCTGGGTTTCAGCTCCAGCGGGGCGATCACCACGGGCAATGGTCGTTGCGGGTCGATCACATCGGTGGCGCCGATACCGCCGATATTGAAGCTGTTGATCAGCGGCGGCACCAGCTCCCGCGTGGCGCGCGGCTGTCGATCGGCGATGGCCGACGGCGGGGTCCAGGTGGCGGCGATCGGGCCTGTTTTCTCCCAGAACGGGCTGGCCTCCAGCACGCTCAACTTGCCCGCGCCGGTGACGGCGTTGATCAAGCGCAAAAGGGGCGGGGTGAGGCGGCTGTCGCCGGCCGCTTCGACTTGCGTGCACAAATCCCGTTGGGCGCCGGAACCCCTGGGCTCGTACTTGAGCAGGGCGCCGTCCTGGCTGGAGTAGTAGAGGCTGTTGAGGAAGAGATTGTCCGTCAGCAGGGTCTGGGTGACGAAGCAGATATCCTCGCCGCGGAAAAAGTCGGCATCGGGCGTGTCGCGGGCCTGGTAGCGAGCCGGGTCGAGGGGGTTGGCATAGTGAATAGCGTCGAGCGGGGTTTTCCCCAGGGTCAGTTCAAGACGCTGTTGCTCCAGTGCCTGGGTCTTCTGGTCGGCCAGGGTGCGGGTGACTTTGATCGCCTGGCCCTCGACGAAAGGTTCGAGGGTGATATAGCCGTCAGGCGCGGACGAACGATAGATCGCATTGACCAACAGCGCGCCTCGGCCCTGGCCGATCTTGCCATGGGTATAACGCGCGGCATCGTCCGCATGGGCAAAAAACGGACTCAGGGCATAACGTTCGGTGGTGCCTGATGCGTCGTCGGGCGGGTCCCAGGTGGCGCTGAGCGGGCCGGTCTGGCGCCACAGCGTACCGGGCTGCAAGACACTCAATTTGCCGCTCGCGGCCACGCGGCGAACATAGTCGCGACCGGACAGCGAGCCGTTCTCCAGCTGGCCCTGGGTATCGATAGCGTCGTTGTGAAAGAGACTGCCCCGCAGCACTTCGTCGGCATCGGGCACCAATGGCACCGCGTAGCTGAACAAGGCCCCGTCGGCGGTCGCCAGATAAAGTGCGGTGCTGCTCCGGTGTCCTGGCACGATCGCCGTTTCGCGAGCGGTCTTGATGGCGTGGGCGAAATCCCGCGGCGAAATGAAATGCTGGTAGACCCGATCGCTGGGCGGCGCCTCCCGCCGCGGTTCCGAGACATAGAGGCCGTCGAGGAGATAACCGGGGATCAGGCTGAGAACGGCGATGTCCGCCGGGAGTATGAGGGTTCGATCGAAGTCGCCGCTGATGTCGAGGGCGGGCGCGGTAGCGACGTATTCTTTCTCGTTTTTCTTGAAGATAAAACCGAAGCTGCGTTGGGTTCTCGGGTTGGTTTGCGCGAGGGCATGCCGCACGGCATCCGTGGCGGTCATGAACACCGGGCTGAACGCGGGGGGATAAGTGGCCGTCGATGAGTGGTCCGTTTCGACCAGCACCCCGGCGGCGCTGTCGCGAATCGACAGCACTTTCCCGGGGCTGGTCCAGACATCGCGGCCACGGACCAGCACCCGCAGCTCAGCGGCGTTGAGCAGGTCACGGACGAATGTCAGTACGGCGCCCTTGTCGGCGTCCAGGCCGCTCTTGAAGCGCTGTTCCGTGGGGTTTTTCATCAGGTTCAGCGGGTCTGTCGATGAGGGCAACAGCGTCTTGAACAGTTCGGTTTCGTTGGCGGAGTGCCGGCTGCTGTAGCGGAGCAACGAGCCGTCCTGGCCGGAGAAATAACGCAATGGAATCGCCCGATCCTTGATTGCCCGATAGATATCCCAGGTCGGAAACAGGTTCAGGTACAGCTTGGCTTCTGTCGTTGGCAGCGAGAAATCCAGTTTGCCCAGGCGTGAGCTATAGGTCCCGGCAATCGTGTGATCTTCCAGGGAAAAACCATTGCCGAGGGGGAATACTAGCCGGTGATCGAAGATTTCGCTGGCTGACGCCAGCGGCAGCGTGGCGACAAACAGGCCGTCCGAGCGTTGCAGGATCACTCCGCCATGGACCTTGTCGTAGCGCCGTGGGATCTGCCCGTGAGCGTGGCGCGCCGCGTCGTCGGCGCTGGCGAAGAGCGGGCCGAGGGCGCGCCGCTGCAACTGATGATAGGCCTGCCAGGCGCTGTTGACCCGACCTGCCGGGCCCCACAATTCACTGGGCTGAAGCACGCTCAGCTCGCCGCTGTCGGCCAGTGCGTGGATGAAATCCAGTGGCTCGAGGATGCCCTTGAGCAGGCGTTCGCCGTAGCTCGGATCTCTGCCGGCGAGCAGGGATTGGTCGAAGGCGATGTCCAGTGGGCGGTATTTCAACTGCGCGCCATCGCGGGTGCTCAGGTACAAGGGCAGGGCAGGCGACTGTGGGTCGGGGCGACAAGTTTCGAGCTGTTTGAGCGCTGCCAGCAGCTCATTGGGTAGAAAGAAGTTGCGGTATATCCACACGTCCTTGCACGGCAAACGTTGTGGATACAGGGCGGCGCTGTAGTAGAGACCGGCCAGGCGATAGCCCGGCGGCAATGCCGGTGAACCATCGACGCCCGTGGGCAGGCGTAGGTCCGTGCCGAACAGCGGTTCCCTGGCGGTCAGCGGTTCGCTGGCGGCGTAGCGGTTGTGGCCGTTGCTGATGATGACGCCGATCCGCCGGTCGCGGTATTGGCCGTTGATACGTTCGTTGGCAGAAAGGGCCGCGGCATCCGCGCTGTCGAACAGCGGCCCGAAGGCCGGCAAGGCCGGGCTCGAGGCTGTCTTCGGTGGATAGGGCGTCCAATCGCCGGGCACCTTGCCGGGCGAGCCCCAGTAGGTGTTGCCACGCACCACGTAGAGCGCAGCGGTCTTGGCCAGGGACTTGATGAACTCGCTGGGCTGCAACCGATCGAGGTCGCTGAGGTCATTGCCCGGCAGCAGACGCGGGATCAGCGCATCCTCTTCGTCAGAGCCGTTGGGCATGTATTTGATGATGGTGGAGTCGGTCATCAGCGCATAAAACGCCCTGACTCCCTGTGGTCGGGCGAGGAGGGTCCTCAGGACCTCGTCCGGGGTGATGCTTTTCAGGCGCAGACGCATCTCCTGTTCGGAGAATATCGAGGGCTTGTCGAGTTGCCCGCCGTTCTGCTCCCTGACGGCCGACAGACTGATGTTGGCACGGTACACGGCATGGAGTCGGTGCCCGGCGGGGAAGCTGGCGATGCCGGTTTCGGTGAGCGGATACAGGGCATCACTGTTGAATCGGCGGTCGTTGCCGGTGGTCGGCAATGTGGCCACAAAACTCGCGTCCTGGCGCTGGAAGATCAACCCGCCGAACTCCTTGTCGGTGCCGCCCTGGATCAGTTGTTGGGCATGGCGGGCGGCGTCGTCCGCCGACAGGAAGCTCGGACCCAGCCCCGGCAGTACGGCGTCGGCGAACGGTGCCCAATGGATCGGGTCGACTCCTCCCGGCCGGTTCCACAGGTGGCTGCCGTGCAACACCCGTAACTGGCCGGCGGCGGCGAGGGTGCGGACGAATTGGTGGGGTGGCAGGACGCCGCTCAACAGTTGCTCGCGAGTGTGCCGGGCCCGCGCCTGCCAGTCCGCGCCTTCGGGCAGCAGCGCCTGCTCCAGTTCGCTGTCCTCGGAGCGGTAGATCAGCAGCGCCCCGTCGGGGGTAGCGAAAAACAGCGGCGGTGGGTGTGAGCCAGGCGCCGAAGGGCGCGAACGGCGGGCGTGATGGAGCCCGGCGAACAGGTCGTAGGGGCTGAAAAAGTTTTCGTACAGCCAGCTTTCCCGGGGCGGCAGTTGTTCGTGGGTGGTCTCGGCTTGGCAATAGAGACCGGCGAGGACAAAACCTTCAGGCAATTGCAGGCGGCCCTGGGCGTCACGCCCGAAGAGCGCGTCCGGGTCGAAGGGCATCGATGGGGTGCCCAGGGCCAGTGTCGTGGTGAATTCGGCCTTTTGTGCATGCTTGAGGATAAACAACGAGGGGCGCTGCAAACCTTTGAAAGCGGCCTGGCCGTGGGCATACTTGACGGCTTCGTCGAGGCTGCTGAAGGTACGGCTGAGCAGCGGCGTAGCCGTCTTGCGACGCATCGGCGCGACCGCAGGGTCCGCTGGAAAGCGACTGGCGCCGGGGTGTTCGGCGTGGGTGAGGGCGTCTTGAGGCATGGCAATACTCGTCTGAAAATGGACCGGGGAGCGTCCCCTGTCGGTACCGCCGGCCTTGCAGTGTCCGGGCTGGCAGATAAGGTGTTTTCATTTTCAGGAAAAGCGGCGCAGCGATGCGTTACATATCTAGGTTGCCGGCGCGGGCCCCAGCGGGGTTTGCGGTCGGTACGGACAGTGAGATGAGAAGCGACATGTCGACCCTGCAAACCACCCCTTCCCAGGCCCCCTGGGCCGCCGATCCGGGCTATCTGTACAACGCCGCCGGAGAGGCCGGCCCGCTCGCCACGCTGATCCTCGCCCACGGTGCCGGCGCGCCGATGGACAGTGATTTCATGAACGCCATGGCCGAACGCTTGGCGACGTTGGGTATTGCCGTGGTGCGTTTCGAGTTTGCCTATATGGCGCAGCGGCGCCTGGACGGCGGCAAGCGTCCGCCGAACCCGCAGGCGCGCTTGCTGGAGTGCTGGCGTGAGGTGTACCAGGGCGTGCGGCGCCAGGTCCAGGGGCCCCTGTTCATCGGGGGCAAGTCCATGGGCGGACGCATGGCCAGCCTGCTGGCCGACGACCTCGCTGCGTCGGGGTTGGTGTGCCTGGGGTATCCGTTCTACGCGGTGGGCAAACCGGAAAAACCACGGGTGGCGCATCTGGCGGACCTCGCCACGCCGACCCTGATCGTGCAGGGTGAACGTGATGCCCTGGGCAATCGGCAGACGGTGGCCGGTTATGCGTTGTCGACCCAGGTTCAACTGAGTTGGCTGGCAGCGGCCGATCACGATCTCAAACCGCTGAAGGCCAGCGGTTTCACCCATGAGCAGCATCTGGACACGGCGGCGCGGCAGATCCACGACTTTATCCTGAGCCAGATGCCGTAAAGCGCCGGTTGCCTGACCGATGGCAACCGGCATTGGTGTGCTCAGCCCACTCCGAGGCTGACCACGACCTCGGTGGCGGGTGAGCGTTTCGACCAGTTGCCGACCCCATCGAAGATCTCATGGCGCACTGGCAGAGCGCTGGCGTTGCCGGCGGCTTGGATGATCGCCGACGGGATCGGGATCAGCACCTCCCGGTCGACCTGCGCCTCGCTCAAGGCCGGGTGGTCGATGCGCTGCTCATCCCAGATCACGCTGATTCGATCGCCTTCGCTCATGTGCTCGTAGGGCGCGATAACTGCACTCACTCCTCGCGAATCGACGATAACCCCCGCCGGTTGCACCTTTGGTGGGCGCAGGGCTTCGTTCTCATAAGGCGTCGCCGGATCGATGTCGATACCACCAGGGGGCTCCAGTTTTACCCGGATCAGGGTGAGCGCGGATTCCTCCGTCGTGCCGCCGGGAAACGCCGTGAAACTGTAGCCAACCGGTAGCGGCTCCTTGGCCGACTCAAGGCCTCGGCTGTCGACCAACAGGCTGACAAAACCGTTGTCGGGCGGGGCGTCCAGGGGATGTTCGTAGCTGACGGTCGGCTCTGTGACGTTGCCCCAATACAGGTCGATACGATCCCGCGGTTTGAGATTCAACGGCCCGACCAGCACGGCCAGGGGTTTTTCCGGGTTTTCCACATCGGCGGCACCGACCCCGGCGGGGTGGGCGCTGAGGACCTGGGGACGATCCAGGTTTCGTGGCTGGATGGATTTGGACATGATCGGGGCTCCAGGGGAAAAAGGTCGGCCGGTCATAGGCGTACCGCCGACGGACAGACACCCGCCACGCGCATATCGACATAGGCGGCCTGGCGTTTCGAACGGCCGGTTCCGCTCAGGCTGTCGACGCTGAACGTGGCCTCGGCGTGGCCATAGCAGGTGGCGTCCAGCACCGTTCGCGGCACCCGCAGGTCGTAGCCGTCGCGCACGTGTGCCTCGGTCAGGGGATCGGAAGTCTGCGACCACTGGTTTTTCGGGTTGCCGCCAATCAGTTGGTCGAAGCCTTCGTAGAGGAAATGGATGACATCGCCGGGTTTGATATTCAGATAGGGGGCGATATGCACCGGCGCACCGTCCTGGCCGTTGAGCGTGTTGATCGCGCCGTTTTCGTTCAGCTCGGTAAAGAGCGGGGCGTCCGGCCCCTCGGGTCCGCCGGGCAATTCATCGCGGGAGCGAACGATGATGCTTTGCTCCGGCGATTTTGACGTGTTCGGATTGCCGGCCTGGGTCACGGTGTACAGCACGCGGATATCGCTGCCGGTGCCCAGTGGCCTGAACCGGCTGTTGAGGACTGGCAGGTGCAGGTCGCGGGCCGCGGCGACATCGCCCTCGGTGACGGCATAGGGCGGGTCGAACATTGGTTGTCCGGCCCAGAACAGCTGGATATTCTGCCCTTCGCGCAAACCAGGATTCCAGGTAATGACGGCACTCGCATCCCGCTCGAAATCATTTTCGTCGATCAGGTTATCCACAGCCTCGGGCGAGGCGCCGCGAATGGTGGGGCGTTGCAGGTCGCCTGGCAGCGGAAGCCCGTTGAGCAACAGCAATACATCGATGGCAGTCGAGTCCTGGGAGATATTTCCGGCCCGGTCCGTAACCCTGTAGAACACCGGCCCGTTGAAATCCCCCAGGGATTCGAGAAAGGCGCGGGGAAATTCGACGATCAGCTCCCGAGGCTCGATGTCATCTTCCTCGACCTTGCCACCGGGGCCTTCGGTATCCCCCCAGAACGTCCTGATGCGGTCGCCGATGTCAAAGCCGCTGTAGCCGTGAATGGTGCCCGGCAGCACATCGCCCAGTTCTGTCAGTTCTTCCGAGGTGAGGCCGTCGCCGACCTGGGCAGGAAAATCCAGGGGCGCGAGGGTAGTGGGATAGCCGGGAGCAGTGGTGTCGATTTCGAGGGCAGAGGGGAAAGAGTCGGTGAACGCTTCGCTGAAACTATCGGTGACGCGATAGGCCAGTTGATAGTGGCCTTCGACAAGCCGGTCGAGGGGGATATAAAGTTCCAGGGTGTCGCCGGGCCTATCCCCGGGTTTGATGAACTCGCTTTGACCGATAGGTACGTCGTTCCAGAGCAACTGGTAAGTTTCGCTGGTCGAGGGATTGTCCCAGACTTTGAAGGTGACGAGGACCGGGGCATTGAGTGCGCTGAGGGGTAATAATCCATCTTCGAAGGCCACGGGAATGTCCGGTTTATCGAAAATGGGTGTGCGGAAAGTTGTCAGGGACATAGTGGTTCTCTTGTTTGAATGCGGCCTCCCGAAGAAAGCCGCAGGCACACGGAGGCACTTGATAAGTATTAACTTATAAAGGGCTTGTTAAGTGGTTGGATGGGTGTAACGGTATCACGCTTAACTGCAACCTATGCCGGGCCGGTTCATGCTGACCGGGGCCGAGCCCATCAACGAGTTGGCCGGTTCCTGATTATGTTCAGGACGCGGCTCGACCCGATAAGTCACTTGCGCATAGCCTTTGCAAATACTGATCAAGTTGGCCAGCGGAATCTGAAAGGTCAGGCCCGTGTCGATATTGGTCGGGTTGATGGTGTCGGTCTTTTCAAAACGGGCCGCCGGGATCGGGGTGCCATCCAGTTCAAAGCCTTCGAAGGTCAGCGCAATGTCGTGGTAGAGCTTGATGTTGTCATAAGGCCTGACCAGTACCGGCGTGCCGTCCGGACTCAGGCTCGGAATGACATGCCCGGCGTCGGAGAGCCGGGTAAACACCGCTTCCAGCAGGCCGAGATCGCCACCGGGCTGTTCCATCTTCGAGCGAACCACCACCGGTTGGGTCGGTGCCAGGGCCGGGTTGGGGTTGGTGAGACGGGTGATGGTGTAGGTCACCGGGATGGCGGCCCCGGTCCCCTCCAGTTTGATCACCGTGTTGGTGACCTCGATATCGAAGTCGACGCCGGCATTGAAATCCTCCAGGGTGATCTGATGCCACTGCTCTACCACCTGCTGGCCCCAGTGCAGGTTGATGGCGTCGTCGACCCGCAGGCCGTTGACCCAGCGGAAGATCGCCCGCGCATTCAGCTCATAGTCGTCCGGGTCGATGAAGTTGTCGTCGCGGTTGGGGTTCTCGCTGGTGCCCTGGATCGTCAAGGGTTGCAGGCGTTCTTCCGGCACCGGCAGGGTCAGGTAGACCACGACCGGCAGGACTAGCGAGGTGCCCACCAGTTGGCCGTTGCGGCGGACTTCATAGTGAACATTGACCGTGGCTTCGGGGAACCGATTGATGATGTCGAATTGCAGGACTGGCGAAAGAATCGGATCGTTGTCTTCCTCCCCGTCCTGGACCGGAATGGCCGGCAGCGGGTTGCTGTCGCCCCAGTAAAGCGTCACCAGGTCCTCGGGCTGGGCACCCAGGTAATGGGGGATATCGACGGTGACACCGGACTGCGCGTCGTTGTAATCGATCAGCCCGCCCTGTGCCGGGCTGGCCTGTTCGACGATCGGCAGCGGCAAGTCGTTCGGAATATCGGCCAGCAGCAGGCGCAGTTGTCGTGCCAGGGAGCGCGGCGAGACATTGCCGGCGCGGTCGGTGACGATATAGGTGACATCCGACAGGACGTTACCGACCTGGGACTCGACGCCTTCGAGAAAGGCGCGAGTGAAGGACAGGGGGACTTCTTCCAGCTCGACATCGTTCATCTGCACCGTGGTCGTGGGGCCTGGGATGTTGCCCCAGAACGACTCGATGAAATCACCCTCGGCCATGGTGCTGTAGCTGCTGACGATGACATCGAGGGTATTGCCCATGGCGGTCAATTCCGCCGAGGTCAGGCCATCATCGACCTCGCGGGGGAAGGCCATCGGGCCATGGCTCGGCAGGCCGGGGCGGGTGGTATCGACCTCGATCAGGGTCTCCAATGAAGCCACTGTCTCTTGGCTGATTTTGTCGTAGATCTGATATCCGAGTTTATATTTTTTGTCGGTCGGATTGGCCGGGTCATTCTTTTCAACCAGCAGTTCCACTGGAATATCCAGGCTCAGATAGCGCTGCGGGTTATCCAGGTCGTCTTGCACTACATCGATGGGGGTGTCAACGGCATCGCCCTCCCAGAGCAATTGATAGGTCTGGTCGGTGCTGGCGTCATCCCATAAGCGGAACGTCACCGGAAGTGGTGCTTCAAGTGCAGTCAGGGGCAGTAAGCCGTCTGGAAATGCGAGCTCTACATCGGGGGCCGGCGGGTTCTGATGGGTGACTTGGCTGTAGTTGTTTTGCGTGAGAATAAGGCGCTTCTTGTTCGAACACATGGTTTTAGTCCTGGTTAAAGAGGGGGTGCAGACAAACGTCACTGAAAAGGTCGGATATCTATTAATCAGTGCGTCGTCATTTCAAGTTTTATCGATAGGCGTTTTCCTATCTGTGGGGCACGTAATAGATGTCTTTGACGTGTGTCAAGCGTTGTTTTTATCAGGTTGGATGTGTGTGAAAGCATGAATTTTCTGTGAGTAAGTGCCTTGTGTAATTTGGGAAAATTCCGACTTTTTTGAAGGCTTTTTTTAATATTAAATAGTGGTTGTGCCTTATCAAACTATTGCTTCTTTGTTGTTGGCTGGAGAAGAAGTAATGTTACGCACGACTTATCGATTGACCCCGTTCTGCTATCAATATAAAGGCCTCGGAAAAATCGCTTGTTTCATGGGCGCAGTGTTGGGGGCCGAGCTGAGCCTGGCGCAAGATCGGGAGCAAGCCGTCCTGGACAGTGAAACCCAGGGAACAGTGAGCAACAGTTGGGAAACGATCACCGCCGAGAGTGAGGTCACTTCATGGCAGGTGCTCAATAAAGGAGTGTTGGAAATTCTCGACGGTGGCGCCGCGACCCGTGTCAGGGCCGACGGCGCCAACTCCTGGGTAATAGTCAATGGTGGTCGGGTCACCGAAGGGATTCACCTGGGGGGCGCAAGGGCCGTTCTCGATAATGCCGATATCCGCAACGATAGCGGGGAGGCACTGCTGCTGAGCACGGTGACGGCGGCGGGTACGACAACCGCGTCCCGGGCGGAGATCCAAGGCAGTACGCTGTCCGGGGCTGGAATCGGAATTGCTGTGGCGGCGCTGGGGCAACTGAGCCTCGACAATACCCGGGTGTTCGGCAGCGACTTCGGCGGGGTGGGGGGCATGGGCATCCGTTTGCTCGGTGCAACCCTGACCATGACCAACAACAGCCTGGTGCAAGGCGATGCGATCGGCTTGCAACTCGATGGCCGAACCGCCGCACCGGGCGGGCCGATCATTCCCCGGGAAGCCAATATCGTGGTCGACAACTCGACCATCGAAGGTCTTACCGGCCCGGCCATCTCGGCAGTTGAAACCACGATTGCGAACATCACCGTGCAGAACGGCGCGAACCTGTTGTCCGGCAACGGTGTCTTGCTGGACGTCGCGGGCACCAGCACCATTGGTTTCACCGCCGACAACAGCCTGCTGCGCGGCGACCTGGTGGCCGACGACAGCAGCACCCTGGATGTCACCCTGCAAAACGGCGCGCAGCTGTTCGGTAACCTGATCAACACCCACAGCGTGGCGATCAACAGTCGGGCGAACTGGACACTGACCAGCGATGCCGAGGTCAATTCGCTGTCCATGGGCGGCGGCAGCGTGACGCTGGGCTCGGCCGAACAGTTCTACACCCTGTCGCTGGGCGAGTTGTCCGGGACCGGGATGTTCAATATGCACGTCAACCTGATGGACAACACCGGCGACAAGCTGGATATCAACGGCGAGGCCCACGGCAACTTTCTGCTGAATGTCCAGAACACCGGGCTCGAGCCCAGCTCCCCGGAGATCACGCCCTTGCATGTGGTGCATACCGAAGGCGGCGATGCGCTGTTCGAAGTGGTCGGTGGCAGTATTGACCTGGGGGTCTATTCCTATCAGTTGGAGAAGCAGGGCGATGACTGGTTTATCGTCGGCTCCGGCAAAACCATCAGTCCCTCGACCGAGGCGTCGCTGGCGCTGTTCAACGTCGGGCCAACCATCTGGTATGGCGAGTTGGCGACCTTGCGCAACCGCATGGGGGAAATACGCACCAGTGGGGCGGGCGGTGGCTGGATCCGCAGCTATGGCAACCAGTACAACGTCACCGCCGAAGCGGGATTCGGCTACAAGCAGCGCCAGAAAGGCTTGTCTTTCGGGGTCGATCTGCCCGTGCCGGTCAGCGACGGGCAGTTGCTGGTCGGGGTCATGGCCGGTCACAGTCGTTCCGACCTGAGCCTGAATCGTGGCACCTCGGCCACGGTGAACAGCTACTCCCTCGGCGCCTACGGTACTTGGCTGCGGGACGACGGTTATTACCTCGACGGCGTGCTCAAGTTGAACCGGTTCGATAACCAGGCCGATGTCTCGATGAGCAACGGCACCAAGGCCAAGGGTGACTACGACAACTTCGCCTATGGCGCTTCGCTGGAGTTCGGCAAACACATCAAGCTGCATGACGATGTCTTTGTCGAACCTTACGCACAGTTGTCCTCGGTCCTGGTCAAGGGCGGCAGCTACCACCTGGACAATGGCCTGCGCGCGGATAACGAGCGTACCGTCTCCGTGCTCGGCAAGGCCGGCGCGACCCTGGGGCGTAACCTTGAACTGCCCGACGGCGGTCTGTTGCAGCCGTATCTGCGGGTGGCCATGGCTCACGAGTTTTCCCGCAACGACAATACGGTGAAGGTCAATGACACGGCCTTCGATAACAGCCTGTTCGGCACCCGTGGCGAATTGGGCGTGGGGGTCTCCGCCGCGTTGTCGACGGACCTGCAACTGCACGCCGAGTTCGATTATATGAAGGGCGAGCACATCGAGCAGCCCTGGGGTGTCAATCTCGGCCTGCGCTACGCGTTCTGATCAGCGCGGTCATAGACTGCTCTGATCTGAAGCCCTCGACGAAGGATCATCGAGGGCTTTTTTCATGGCTGCTGCTCAACGCGCCATGACCGTCGCACGTGACGAGATGTACACATCGGCGGGCAATGAGGTGACCCGCCCCAGTTCGTTGATCACCTCATAACGCGCCCGGCCACGGCCATGTTCGATGGCCATCAGGCGTGCCAGCGGTACCCGCAGTCGGCAACCGTTGCGCTGCTCGTGCTCGCTGACCAGGCATTCGGTTCTGAAGGTTGCGGCCTCGATCTCGTTGCCCCCGGTGAGGGCGTCGAAACCGCAAAAGCGCAGGACAATGCGGTCGCCGACCTTCATGTTGCGATAAGGGCTTATCAGCACCACGGTGCCCTCCGGGTCCCGGCGCGGATCCACTACATTCAGCACATTGGCCCCGGTGAACACCGGCTCCATCAGGCCCGCCGAGCCGCCGGGCAACTGCATCTGGAAGATTACCGCGACCGATTGCCTGGGTGAGTAGGAGGTGTTCGGATTGCCTTCCCGGGTCACGGTGTACTGCACGCTGATATCGACGCCGCAGCCTTGTTCGGCAATCAGGCTGTTCGGTACGTTGATCACCAGATAGCAGGCGGCCTCGACATCACGGGGGCTGATCGGGTGGACCAGTGGCTGGTTGGACTGGCCCCAGAACAGATTGATCCGGTCGCCGGCCTGGAACGCCTTGCGCCAGGCGATCACCGCGTCGGCTGAGCATTGCGCGTTGTCTTCATCCAGGTAGTTGTCCAGGCGCCGGCCATGCGGATTCTTGCCTTTGATCACCGGCGCGGCCAGGGCCCCATTGACCATCGTCTGCGGGGTCGGGTCCTGGGGGCCGGGCAACTGCAAAAAAACCTCGAGTTCCAACTCCGGCGAGGTGAAGACCTCGCCATTGCGGCGAACCTGGTAGCTCAGCCGGGCCGGGCCGTCGCCGTGGCGGGAAATCACCAGATAACGCGCCATGACGTTCAGCAGCAAGGGCTTGTCCAGTTCATGGGCGGTGATGATTCGCCGGGCGGCCGCTCGCTCGCCGTTCCACAACACGCAGATTTCGTCACCGATGGCGACATGCTGGTAGGTGGGCACCGCGATCTTCACGCCGATACGGGCCTGGGCGTCATGGACCTGGCCGTTTTCGAGTTGCAGGGCCAGGGGCGCTTGCAGGTTGGCCGGTGCTTGCTGCAACTGCAACTTGAGCAGGACCGCTTGTGAGCGCACGGAGGTATTGCCGGCACGATCGCGGACGCTGTAAGCGACGGCGAATTCGCCGTTACCCAGGTGTTCGAGGAAACTGCGGTCGACACTGAGCCGGACTTTATCGCTGCCGAGTTGATCGGCGCATACGGTATGACTGGGACCGACGTGTTCTCCCCAATAACTTTGAATGACATCGCCCCACTGCATATCGAAGTAACCGGGAACCGTGACGGTGAGTTGGTTGCTCAGGGCGATGAGTTCATTATTGGTCAGGCCGTCGCGGGCGACCGGAGGAAGGATAAACGCGGCGAGAAGAGTGCCACCTGGTGGGCTGCGATCAATGACCAGGGGCGTAGTGGACGACAGACAGGTGATTGCGCCTGAAGCGCTGGTGATCTGGTAACCGAGTTGATAGCTCCCTTCGACGGCAAGTGTGCTGAGTGGGATGTGCGCATACAAGATATCGCCGGGTTGCAGGGGAGCTGTCAGTTGAATGGGTTCGCCAATCAACACGTTGTTCCAGGTGAGTTGATAGCGCTCATCGGGCCGTGCATTCGGCCACAGTGGCAGGGAAACGGAGAGGGGGCTACCAAGCTCGCCGACTGGCAGCAGCCCATCCTCCGGGGCCGCTTGCTCGACATGGGGGGCGATAAGGTCCTCTTTCATGAAGCGAGACTGTGGGGTGTTTACTTGATCCATCATAGGGATAGTCCTGCTATCTAATTGAGTGTTGTCAGGTGATTACACGGTCAGACGTGTTACTGATTGTTGTGAGTGTTTTGCGTCGGCACGTGCTGATCTGGCCAATAAGGCATGAGCGTCTCAAGTGGGTAGTAATTATCTATGGGATGTCATGCCATGGGTTTAACGAATAGTAATGGCTGGGGCTTGTCAAGAGTTTTGCAAGAGTGCACTTTGTGGTGATCTAGTGTGTCAGTGAGAAGTTTGTATTTTTTAGGAAGGTTCTTACTTTGAAAGAAGAAGTTATAACTTTTTTTGGGCAATAAAAAACCCGATGACGCTTAATCATCGGGTTCTTTGTAACGCTTTAAAAATTACCGGTTAAAACGCTCCACCAACGAATACTGCGTGTTGGCCGTACGGGTCAGCTCTTCGCTCAAGTGCGCCGAGTCGTGCGCCTGTTCCGAGGTCTGGTCGGCCAGTTGCGCAATGGTGCTGATATTGCGGCTGATCTCTTCGGCCACCGAGCTTTGCTCTTCGGTGGCGGCGGCGATCTGGGTGGTCATGTCGGTGATATTGGCCACCGCTTCGCTGATCCCCACCAGCGCCGCATCGGCTTCCATGACCCGCGCCACGCCTTCCTGGGCCTGGCGATGGCCGGCGTCCATGGTTTGTACGGCGTTGCCGGCGGTCTGTTGCAGCTTGGCGATCAGGGCATGGATCTGCCCGGTGGATTCGCTGGTACGTTGCGCCAACTGACGCACTTCATCGGCAACCACCGCAAAACCACGACCCATTTCCCCGGCACGGGCCGCTTCAATCGCCGCGTTCAAGGCCAGCAGGTTGGTCTGGTCGGCAATGCCCTTGATCACATCGACCACGCCGCCGATCTCGTCACTGTCCTTGGCCAACTGCGTGACCGTGCTGCCGGTTTCACCGACCACCACCGACAGGCGCTCGATGGCCTCGCGGGTTTCGCCGGCGATATCACGACCGCGACTGGTCAGGCGATTGGCTTCCTGGGTGGCATCGGCCGTGCGCTGGACGTGGCTGGCGACTTCCTGGGTGGTTGCAGCCATCTGGTTGACGGCGGTGGCCACCTGCTCGGTTTCCTGGCGCTGACGATCCAGGCCGGTGGAGCTTTTTTGCGCCAGTTCGTCGGATTGCTTCGCCTGGCTGGTCAGGTGTTCGGCGGTGTCCTGCAAGCGGGTCAGGCAGGTCTTCAGGCGTGCTTCCTGGCTGAGGATGGACATTTCCAGACGGGCCTGGGCGCCACGGCTGTCGGTGTACATCTGCGCGATCAGCGGGTCGGAGGTGGTCTGTTCGGCCAGGCGCAGCAGGCGCTTGAGGCCGCGTTGCTGCCAGCTCAGGCCCAGCAGGCCGAGGGGCACCGCGACCGCCGCAGCGAGGGCGAAGCCCCAGTAGGAGTTGAGCCAGACGCCGATCAGGAAGCTGACCTGGCTGACCAGGATGAACGGCAGCCAGTCCTGCAGCACCGGCAGCCACTTGTCGCGTTGCGGTACGGCCGACTTGCCCTGGTTGATGCGCTGATACAGCGCCTCGGCACGGCGGATCTGCTCGGCGGTGGGTTTGACCCGCACCGACTCGTAGCCGACCACCTGGTTGCCCTCGAAAACGGGCGTCACATAGGCGTTGACCCAGTAATGGTCACCACTCTTGCAGCGGTTCTTGACAATGCCCATCCATGGCAGGCCTTGTTTCAGAGTGTTCCACATATGCGCAAATACCGCCGCCGGAACGTCCGGGTGCCGCACCAGGTTGTGGGGTGCGCGGATCAGTTCTTCGCGGGAAAAACCACTGATCTCGACAAAAGCGTCGTTGCAGTAGGTGATCACGCCTTTGGCGTCGGTAGTGGAAATCAACCGTTGCTGAGCGGGGAAGGTGCGTTCGCGTTGGGTAATGGGTTGGTTATTACGCATGGTTTCTCTATCCGCAAGGCTTTGACAGGTTGTCGGCAAGGCAGGGGAAATATTGAATATATTTTTCAACTTTCAGCGCCGGTTCACATTCTAACCCTTGCACACTCGTGCTCGTCCTTGAATACGAGCCGAAGCCGTGTGAAGTTAACGCGTTCAGCGTTCCGTGTTGGGTTTAACCGGACGAAAGTACCCAGCAGGTACTTTCGTTCCATTTATCACGGTTGCAACATCGGATAAGTAAAGAATACGAAGTGCAGTGTATTAAGTGCGACATGGGTGGCGATGGCCGCCGCCAAACCGCCAAAACGGTAGGCCAGACCATAGCCGACACCGGCCAGTGTCGCCAGTAACGCCCATTGCCAGCCTGCGCCCAGGTGCGTCAGCCCGAAAATCAGCGCGGCGCCCAGCAGCGCCAGTGTCTCGCCCCTTGGCAGGGACTTGAAGCAGCGACTCAGGCCGCCCTGGATATAGCCGCGAAACAGGACTTCCTCGACCAGGCTCACCAGCAGCAGGTTGTTCAGCAGCCAAATCCCTCCGTGTTCCGGCCATTTCGGTGCCCAGTCGACGATGCCCAGGGTGATGGCGCCGCCCAGGGCCAGCAGTGATGTCACGGCCCCGGCAATCGCCGTCGTGCCCAGCACCCGCCCAGGTGAGCGGCGATTGACCAGCCACGGGCAGACCAGCAGCAGCCAGAAGCCGATCAGCGGTTTGTCGAGGTTGAGGTACATCGTGAAAGGCACGGCGTCCGGGGTGAAACGCACCGCGCTGATCATCCGGCCATTCTGGAAGCCCGGCAGCCAGTGCAAGGCCAGGCCAACGGCAACCAGGACGAACAGGCCGTGACCCAGGTAGCGAACGGGGCGATTACGCTGCTGGAGTGCCGCAGCGCCGGCGGCCAGCAGCAGGGCAAAAGCGATCAGGCTGGGCAGAGCCAGATGGCCCACGCTCAAGGCCAGGGCATAACCGAGGGAAAGCAGAGCCAGATAGGCCCAGGGCAAAACAGACATGCAGGGTCCTCGAATTGTTGAACAAGTAAAGCCCGGTGTGGCGGGCCAATGATCATAACGTACGGGACAGAGTCGCCGGCTAATTGCGCGAGGGAGAAAGTATTAATACAAGGAAAGAAACGCTTTTGCTGTTTGTAAGATAGTGTTCGGGGATGAATGGCGAGGGTACTGGCCGACTGGGCCTGGAAGACGCACCGGGCAGTGCCGGTGCGTCTTCGCGCGCTATTTCATGGAACTATCAAGAGGCAATGAGTTGCCGTAATACATAGTGCAGAATTCCCCCGGCCTTGAAGTATTCCACTTCATTGAGGGTGTCGATCCGACACAACACGTCGATTTTTTCCTGGCTGCCGTCCTCACGGGTCAGGGTCAGCGCCAGGTTCATTCGCGGTTGCAGGTCGGCCCCCGTAAGTCCCTCGATACTCAGGGTTTCCTTGCCGGTGAGTTTCAGGCTCTTGCGGTTCTGGTCGAGCTTGAACTGCAAGGGCAACACGCCCATGCCCACCAGGTTGGAACGGTGGATACGCTCGAAACTCTCGGCGATCACCGCCTTGACTCCCAGCAGGTTGGTGCCCTTGGCAGCCCAGTCACGACTTGAACCGGTGCCGTACTCCTGGCCGGCGATCACCACCAGCGGCGTACCTTCGGCCTGATAGCGCATGGCCGCGTCATAGATCGGCAGCTTCTCCCCGGACGGCACGTGAATGGTATTGCCGCCTTCTTCGCCGCCGAGCATTTCGTTGCGGATACGGATATTGGCGAAGGTGCCACGCATCATCACTTCATGGTTGCCACGGCGGGAGCCGTAGGAGTTGAAGTCCCGGGGCTCCACGCCCTGTTCGCGCAGATAACGCCCGGCGGGGCTGTCGGCCTTGATATTGCCGGCGGGGGAGATGTGGTCGGTGGTCACCGAGTCGCCGAGCAGGGCCAATACCCGTGCGCCGTGGATGTCTTCGATCACCGGCAGCGGCCCGGCGATATTGTCGAAGAACGGTGGGTGCTGGATATAGGTCGAGTCCTTCTGCCAGACATAGGTGGCGGCCTTTGGCACTTCAATCGCCTGCCACTGGGCGTCGCCGGCGAAGACTTCGGCGTACTCCTTGTGGAACATGGCGGTATCGACCTGGGCCACCGCCTCGGCGATTTCCTTCTGGCTGGGCCAGATATCCCGCAGGTACACCGGTTTGCCGTCCTGGTCTTCACCCAGGGGCTCGTGGCTGATATCGATGCGCACGCTGCCGGCCAGGGCGTAGGCCACCACCAGCGGCGGCGAGGCCAGCCAGTTGGTTTTCACCAGTGGGTGCACCCGGCCCTCGAAGTTGCGGTTGCCGGACAACACCGAGGCCACGGTGAGGTCGGACTGGGTAATGGCTTTTTCAATCGGTTCGGGCAGCGGCCCGGAGTTGCCGATGCAGGTGGTGCAGCCATAGCCCACCAGGGCGAAACCCAGTTCGTCGAGGTAACGGGTCAGGCCGGCGGCCTTGTAGTAGTCGGTCACCACCTTGGAGCCGGGGGCCAGGGAGCTCTTGACCCAGGGTTTGCGTTTCAGGCCTTTCTCCACGGCTTTTTTCGCCACCAGGCCGGCAGCCATCATCACGCTGGGGTTGGACGTGTTGGTGCAGGAGGTGATGGCGGCGATGACCACGGCGCCGTTCTTCAGCCGGTAGGTCTGGCCTTCGTAGCTATAGTCCGCTTCGCCGACCATATCCGCATTGCCCACCGCGACACCACCGCCGCCTTCGCTTTCCAGACGGCCTTCGTCCTTGTGTGGCGGTTTGAATTGCAGCGCCATGAAGTCGTTGAAGGCTTGTGCGACGTTCGGCAGGGATACCCGGTCCTGCGGGCGCTTGGGGCCGGCGAGGCTGGCTTCGACGTTGGCCATGTCGAGGGCCAGGCTGTCGCTGAAGGCCGGTTCATGGCCCGGCAGTCGCCACAGGCCCTGGGCCTTGCTGTAGGCCTCCACCAGCTTGACGGTTTCGCCTGGCCGGCCGGACAGGCGCAGGTAATCCAGTGTCACCTCGTCCACCGGGAAGAAGCCGCAGGTGGCGCCGTACTCCGGGGCCATATTGGCGATGGTCGCGCGGTCCGCCAAGGGCAGCTCGGCCAGACCGTCGCCGTAGAACTCGACGAATTTGCCGACCACGCCTTTCTTGCGCAGCATCTGGGTCACCGTCAGCACCAGGTCGGTGGCGGTGATGCCTTCCTTGAGCTTGCCGGTGAGCTTGAAGCCGATCACTTCGGGAATCAGCATCGACACCGGCTGGCCGAGCATCGCCGCTTCCGCCTCGATGCCGCCGACGCCCCAGCCGAGGACGCCGAGGCCGTTGATCATGGTGGTGTGGGAGTCGGTGCCGACCAGGGTGTCGGGGAAGGCATAGGTGCGGCCGTCCTCATCCTTGGTCCAGACGGTACGCCCGAGGTACTCGAGGTTGACCTGATGGCAGATGCCGGTGCCCGGCGGTACCACGCTGAAATTGTCGAAGGCGTTCTGGCCCCAGCGCAGGAAGGCGTAGCGCTCGCCGTTGCGCTGCATTTCGATATCGACGTTTTCGCCGAAAGCCGCCGGGGTGGCGAACTTGTCGACCATCACCGAGTGGTCGATCACCAGGTCGACCGGGGAGAGCGGGTTGATCCGCTGCGGATCGCCGCCGGCCTTGGCCACGGCGGCGCGCATGGCGGCCAGGTCGACCACCGCCGGCACCCCGGTGAAGTCCTGCATCAGCACCCGCGCCGGGCGGTACTGGATTTCCCGGTCGGAGCTGCGGGCCTTGAGCCAGGCGGCGATGGCCTTGAGGTCGGCGCCGGTGACGGTCTTGCCGTCTTCCCAGCGCAGCAGGTTTTCCAGCAGGACCTTGAGCGACATCGGCAGCTTGTCCAGGTTGCCGAGGGACTTGGCGGCCTCCGGGAGGCTGAAATAGTGGTAGGTCTTGGCGCCCACATCGAGGGTTTTAAGGGTTTTCAGGCTATCGAGGGAAGACATGAAATGACTCCTTGAGGCCCGCACGGCACGGGCCGGGTGGAACGAACAGAGCCTTAAACCTAGCTCCGATTGGGAAAACTGGCTAATTACTGGACTCTATGAACAAGTCCAAGGTTCCGAACTCGGCTATCATGCGCCGGTTTGTAGCGAGGGGGCTTGCCCCCGTACGGCTGCGTAGCCGTCGAAAAAACGGTCATTTTGGTCTGTCTGTATAGACCCGTTGCGCCGATTTCAGGGTCGCTTCGCGCCCCAACGCGGCGTTCCGACAAGCCCGCTCGCTACAGCGTCGACCCAGGAGTTATCCATGAACACCCTCTTTATGCACTGCCGGCCCGGCTTCGAAGGCGAAGTCTGCTCGGAAATCTCCGAGCACGCCGCGCGCCTGGACGTTCCGGGCTACGCCAAGGCCAAGACCAACAGCGCCTGCGCCGAATTCGTCTGCAGCGACGATGACGGCGCGCGCCGGCTGATGACCGGTTTGCGTTTCGCCGATCTGATCTTTCCCCGGCAATGGGCACGGGGGCGGTTTATCGACCTGCCGGAAACCGACCGTATCAGCGTGATCCTCGCTGAGCTGGCGACCTGGCCGAGCTTCGGCAGCCTCTGGCTGGAAGTGGTCGATACCAACGACGGCAAGGAACTGTCGAACTTCTGCAAGAAATTCGAAGGCCCCCTGCGCAAGGCCCTGACCCAGGCCGGCAAGCTGGTGGAGGACGCGCACAAGCCGCGCCTGTTGCTCACCTTCAAGAGTGGCCGTGAGGTGTTCCTCGGCCTGGCTGACCCGGACAATTCGGCGATGTGGCCGATGGGCATTCCCCGGCTCAAGTTCCCCAAGAGCGCCCCGAGCCGGTCGACCCTCAAACTGGAAGAGGCCTGGCACCACTTTATTCCCCGCGACCAGTGGGATGAGCGTCTGCACAGCGACATGACCGGCGTCGACCTCGGCGCCGCGCCTGGTGGCTGGACCTGGCAACTGGTCAACCGTGGCATGCTGGTGACCGCCATCGACAACGGCCCCATGGCCGAAAGCCTGATGGATACCGGCCTGGTCCAGCACCTGATGGCCGACGGTTTCACCTTCAAGCCCAAGCAGCCGGTGGACTGGATGGTCTGCGATATCGTCGAGAAGCCGGCGCGCAATGCCGCCTTGCTCGAAACCTGGATCGGCGAGGGGCATTGCCGCGAGGCGGTGGTCAACCTGAAGTTGCCGATGAAGCAGCGTTATGCCGAAGTCCGGCGTTTGCTCGAGCGTATCGAAGAGGGCTTCAAGGCTCGCGGCATCCGGGTGAGCATCGGCTGCAAGCAGCTGTACCACGACCGCGAGGAAGTGACCTGCCACCTGCGTCGACTGGATGTGAAGAAAGCTAGATAATGCCGACCTGGTTTCAGGAGTGAAGAATGACCCAGCCCCACGACCCCGCCGTTGATGGCACCCTCGACGCCACCGGGCTCAATTGCCCGGAGCCGGTGATGATGCTGCACCAGCACATCCGCGATCTGCCGCCCGGCGGTTTGCTCAAGGTGATCGCCACCGACCCGTCGACCCGTCGCGATATCCCCAAGTTCTGCGTGTTTCTCGATCACGAACTGGTGGAGCAGCGGGAAGAGTCGGGTACTTACCTGTACTGGATTCGCAAGAAACTCGTGTAGGAGCCGGCTTGCTGGCGATGGTGTCAGCAAGCGCACCGCAAGCCTCAAGGGCCTCATCGCTGGCAAGCCAGCTCCTACAGGGGGCTTTGGCAGCCGATACTTTTGCGGTGAGACACGGTCGTGTAGGAGCCGGCTTGCTGGCAATGGCGTCAGCAAGCACACCGCAAGGTTTACCTGCGACTCATCCGAATCCGCCTGCGCGCACTGCGTACCAGGCGGATCGAGAGCATCACCGCCGCGCACGACAAGCCCACGATCAAACCCTGCCACAGCCCGCTCGGGCCACTGGGCGCTCCCAGCCAGTCGGTCAGGCCCAGGGCGTAGCCCACCGGCAAACCGATGCCCCAATAGGCAAACAACGTCAGGACCATGGTCACCCGGGTGTCCTGATAGCCGCGCAACGCCCCCGCGGCCGTTACCTGGATCACATCCGAGATCTGGAACAGCGCCGAATACACGATCAGCATCGTCGCCACCTGGATGACCTGCGGATCGTTGGTATAAACGGTTGCCAGATGCTCACGGAACAACAGCATCAGGCTCGCCGACACACAACCATAGGCCAGCGCCGTGGCCACTCCGACCCCGGCGGTGAAGCGCGCTTCACGGGGCTGCTCGCGACCCAGGGCCTGGCCGACCCGTACGGTGATGGCCATGCTCAGGGAATAGGGGATCATGAACACCAGCGAACTGATGTTCAGGGCAATCTGATGCCCGGCCACCACCGTGGCCCCGAGGCTGCCGATCAGCAGGGCGATCACCGAAAAAATACTGGCCTCGGCGAATACCGCGATGCCGATGGGCAGGCCGATATTCAGTAAACGCTTGATCACCGCCCACTGCGGCCACTCGAAATGGCTGAACACCTGGCTTGGCCGATAGACCTTGGCCCAGCGCACCCAGCCGGCCATGCCGAACAACATGCACCACATCACGATCGCCGTGGCCCAGCCGCAGCCCGGACCGCCCATGGCCGGCACGCCGAAGTGCCCGTAGATGAACACGTAGTTCAAGGGGATATTCAACGCCAGGCCGCACAGGCCCAGGACCATGCTCGGACGGGTGCGACCCATGCCGTCGCTGCAGCAGCGCAGCACATGATAGAGCGCCACCGTCGGCAGGCCGGTGCCGATGCCGCGCAGGTAGTCCATGCACGGGCCGATCAACTGCGGATCGACCTTCATCAGGTGCAGGACCGGTTCGGCGTTGTAGAGGATCACGCCCGCCGCCAGGCCCACCACCAGCGCCAGCCACAGCGCCTGGCGCACCAGCGGGCCGATCTCGGCAGGGGTTCCGGCACCATGGCGCTGGGCGACCTTGGGCGTGGTCGCCAGCAGGATGCCGGTCATCAGCAGGAACACCGGCACCCAGATCGAATTGCCCAGCGCCACCGCCGCCAGGTCGCGCGGGCTGACCCGGCCGGCCATCACCGCGTCGACGAAGCCCATGGCGGTATGCGCCAATTGGGCGATGATGATCGGCAGGGCCAGGCCCAGCAGGTTGCGCATTTCCAGGCGTACCCGGGCCGGGCGGCTGAGGGGCGGGGTGTCAGGTGTTGCAGTGAGGCTGTTCACCGATGATGTATCCAGGCATGACGCGAAAAGCCGCCCATTCTACCTGTTGACGCAGGAGTCAGGTAATCGCCGCTTGTAGCTCATTTGTAAGATCGACCGGCTGGCGCGGACAGCAGGCTTGACGCTCGGCTGGCCCTCGGGCGCTGACTGCGCCTACACTGCGCCCTTGCCCAAGGAGCCTGCCATGTTGATTGTTGCCGATGAAAATATCCCCCTGATCGATGAGTTCTTTGCCGGTTTCGGCGAGATCCGTCGCTTGCCGGGTCGCAGCATCGACCGGGCAGCGGTCGCCGAAGCGGAGGTATTGCTGGTGCGTTCGGTAACCCAGGTCAGCCGCGAGTTGCTCGAAGGCAGCGCGGTGCGCTTCGTCGGCACCTGCACCATTGGCACCGACCACCTGGACCTGGACTACTTCGGGCAGGCCGGCATTCACTGGTCCAGCGCTCCCGGCTGCAATGCCCGCGGGGTGGTCGACTATGTGCTGGGCAGCCTGCTGACCCTGGCGGAAATCGAAGGCGCCGACCTCACCACGCGCACCTACGGGGTGATCGGGGCGGGTGAAGTCGGCGGGCGGCTGATCAAGGTCCTGCGGGGGCTGGGCTGGAAGGTCCTGGTCTGCGACCCACCGCGTCAGGCGGCCGAAGGCGGCGACTATGTCAGCCTGGAACAGATCATCGAGCAGTGTGATGTCATCAGCCTGCACCCCCCCCTGACCCGCACGGGTTCCCAGCCCACCTGGCACCTGCTTGACCGTCAGCGCCTGGAGCAGCTCAAGCCCGGTACCTGGCTGATCAACGCCGCGCGTGGCCCGGTGGTGGAAAACGCCGCCTTGCGTGAAGTGCTGCTGGCCCGCGAGGACCTGCAGGCGGTGCTGGATGTCTGGGAGGCCGAACCGCAAGTGGATGTCGACCTGGCTGAGTTGTGCGTGCTGGGCAGTCCGCATATCGCCGGTTACAGCCTCGACGGCAAGCAACGCGGGACCGCGCAGATCTATCAAGCGTTCTGTGCCTTCCTCGACCAGGCCCCCACGGTCGGTCTCGACGCACTGTTGCCCAAGCCCTGGCTGGCGCAGGTTACCCTCAATGCCGGTAGCGACCCGGCCTGGGCCATGGCGATGATCTGTCGCGGGGTCTACGACCCACGGCGCGACGATGCGGATTTTCGCCGCAGCCTGACCGGCAGCGTGGCCGAGCAGAAAGCCGCGTTCGACCTGCTGCGCAAACACTACCCTGAGCGCCGGGAAATCGAAGGTTTGCCGGTGAAGATCAATGGCGACGACCCCGTGCTGCGCAAGCTGGTGCTGGCCCTGGGTGCCGTTCTGCTTTAGTCCGTGTGGCTAGCGGATCTCTCAGGCTGGAAACGACCGTGTAGGAGCCGGCTTGCCGGCGATGGCGTCAGCTAGAACACCGCCAGACTCAAGGGCCTCATCGCTGGCAAGCCAGCTCCTACAGGTTTTGCGGTGTTTTTAGCGGGGTAGGAAACAGGCATAAAAAACCCGGCGACGAGGCCGGGTCAAGGGGAAGTTCGGGCTATCAGTCTTGCTCAGCAGGCTTGACCAATCGCTGTTCCAGTTCGCGGCAGGCGTCCTGGATCATTTCTTCGGTGATCGGCACCTCACGGCCCTGGGCGTCGATAATCGCGCAGCCCAACTTCTGGGGGCAGGGACGAATCACCGGAATCTGGTTGCTGCTGTTTTGCAAGTCCATGGCCTGTCTCCTCACTCAGGTTTCGTCATCAGGTTCAGCTAAAGATTATATTCGTCGCATGACCAGCCTGTTACAGCAGGCTACGAACCGACTGGCGATACCAGTGCAACAGAAACCGTTCTTCACCGCTAGAGAGGCTTTAGATCAATACTTTCTAGGGATTAGCATGCATGGTCATAATTAATCCGATTGATTGCGTTTTGCATAAGTTCCCTCCCGGTTCGGTGTAGGCTCTGTCTTCATCGCCCAACGGATTCCTTGCCCATGCTTTCTGCACGCCATCGTCGCGCCATTCGCCTGGCCAGTCGTTTTGTCGCTCCTTATCGCTGGCAGGCGTTCGGCGCCCTGATAGCGCTGATCGTCACCGCCGGCATCACCTTGTCCATGGGCCAGGGCATTCGCCTGTTGGTGGACAAGGGTTTCATGACCCAATCGCCGCAATTGCTCAACCAGTCCATTGGTCTGTTCATGCTGCTGGTCCTGGGCCTGGCGGTGGGCACCTTCGCGCGTTTCTACCTGGTGTCCTGGATCGGCGAGCGGGTGGTGGCGGATATCCGTCGGCAGGTGTTCAACCACCTGATCTACCTGCACCCGGGGTTCTATGAGAACAACCGCAGTTCGGAGATCCAGTCGCGCCTGACCGCTGACACCACGCTGCTGCAATCGGTGATCGGTTCGTCGCTGTCGCTGTTCCTGCGCAATGCCTTGATGGTCATTGGCGGGGTGGTGCTGCTGTTTATCACCAACCCCAAGCTCACCAGCATCGTGGTGGTCGCTCTGCCGCTGGTGCTGGCGCCGATCCTGATCTTCGGGCGCCGGGTGCGCGGTTTGTCGCGCCTGAGCCAGGACCGGATTGCCGATGTTGGCAGCTACGTCAGCGAAACCCTCGGCCAGATCAAGACCGTGCAGGCCTATAACCACCAGGCGCAGGATGAACAGCGCTTCGCGGTGACCGTCGAGCAGGCCTTCGAGACGGCGCGCAAACGCATCGTGCAGCGGGCCTGGCTGATTACCCTGGTGATCGTGCTGGTGCTGGGCGCGGTGGCGGTGATGCTCTGGGTCGGCGGCATGGACGTGATGGCCGGGAAGATTTCCGGCGGTGAACTGGCGGCCTTTGTCTTCTACAGCCTGATTGTCGGCAGCGCCTTCGGCACCCTCAGCGAGGTGATCGGTGAGTTGCAGCGGGCCGCCGGGGCCGGGGAACGGATCGGCGAACTGTTGCAGTCGGGCAATGAAATCACCGCGCCGGCCGGTGGCGCTGTGAAGTTGGCCGAGCGGGTCAGCGGCAACCTGGTGCTGGAGAATTTGCGCTTCAGCTACCCCTCACGCCCGGACAGCCATGCCATTGACGGTCTGAACCTGACGGTCAGGGCGGGGGAGACCCTGGCCCTGGTCGGTCCATCGGGGGCGGGTAAATCCACGGTGTTTGATCTGCTGCTGCGGTTCTACGACCCGCAACAGGGGCGCCTGCTGCTCGACGGCGAGCCGTTGACCGAACTCGACCCGCAAGATCTGCGCCGTTGTTTTGCACTGGTCTCGCAAAGCCCGGCGCTGTTCTTCGGCAGCGTCGAGGAAAATATCCGCTACGGCAACCCGGCGGCCACCGATGCCCAGGTTCGGGACGCGGCGCGTATCGCCCATGCCCACGAGTTTATCGAGCAGATGCCCGATGGCTACCGCACGCACCTGGGGGATGGCGGGCTCGGGTTGTCCGGCGGCCAGCGGCAACGCCTGGCGATTGCCCGTGCGTTGTTGGTGGACGCGCCGATTCTGCTGCTGGACGAGGCCACCAGCGCCCTCGATGCCCAGAGCGAGCACCTGATCCAGGCGGCGTTGCCGAGCCTGATGCAGGGCCGCACCACCCTGGTGATCGCTCACCGCCTGGCCACGGTGCAGAACGCCGATCGGATTGCGGTGATGGATCAGGGCAAGTTGGTGGCGATCGGCACCCATTCCCAACTGATCGCCAGCAACCCCCTGTACGCACGGTTGGCGGCATTGCAGTTCAATGCGCGAGAGTCGGTGGTTGAAGAGTGATGTGCTTGGGCTGGCGGTTTCCACTCTGAGGTCGAGTTCATGCTCCAGGCACTGGCGTTGGCCCTCACGGAAGCGGCGCAAAGCGATTACTTGACCGACCAAGTAACCGACCAAGTAGCGCGTCTGCTTTCGGTGCTCGGTGATACGTCCGAGCTCAGTGCAAGTGAGCTGATGTCACGCCTTGAGCTGAGTCATCGCGCAAGCTTTCGTAGCACCTACCTGGGACCGGCGTTGGTGTCGGGGTGTGTGGAGATGACGGATCCGGATTCTCCGCGCAGCCCGGCGCAGAAGTATCGGTTGACCGGGAAGGGACGGGTCAGGATTCGCCCTTGACCACCCGGCATTGCCAGCCAGGCGGTGTTTTCAAGGACGCGAGACGGTCAGCGTCGCGGGTTTAGCGGTATTCGCACAGGTAAGCCGTGTCCACGGCGACTTTCAGCTGGAACTTGCTGTTGGCCGGAACGTTGAACTGGCTGCCGGTTTCGAAGGTTTCCCAGGTGCTGCTGTCGGGCAGCTTGACGGTCAGGGAGCCGGAGATCACGTGCATGATCTCGCGCTGGGCGGTGCCGAATTCGTATTCGCCCGCCGCCATCACTCCGATGGTGGCAGCGCCTTCGGCTTGTGCGAAGGCAATCGACTTGACGGTGCCGTCGAAGTACTCGTTGACTTTAAACATGGGCGATTCCTCGAAATGAGCTGAAAAATGGGGTCGGTCAGTATGCCCAAGCCGTTTTGCCTCGTCACGCGTTGAAGAGGCTGTATTCAGCTTGGCAGGCTCAAGGGCAGCAGACGTGCGGTATTGCGCGCATCTTCCAGGGCCCGGTGTTGCTGGCCATTGAATTGCAGCCCGGCCAGTTGCAGGGCGCCGTTCAGGCCCAGAGGCCGTTCCAGGCGCCGGGCCTTGGCAAAGCGCTGCTTGAGGTTGATATGCGGCACCTGGTTCAGGGCGCTGGACAAGCCGAGCTGCCGCCAGTCCTGCTCCAGTTGCCGACGGTCGTAGTCGCCCCAACTGGCCCAGCCTTCCAGCCGGGCCTGATGCTGGCCCAGCCAGCGCTCGAACAGCGGCCAGACCTCGCCCAGTGGCGCGGCACTGTCGATCTGCGCCTGGCTGATGTGGGTCAGTTCACGGCAGAAGAGGGTCAGCAAGGGCCGGCGCTGGGGCCTGACAAAACGCTGGAAGTGGTCCAGCTCGCGGCCTTCACGGTTGACCAGGGTGGCGCCGATTTCGATGATTTCCATCTCGGCAAGCGGCCAGCCCCCGTCGTCCGTTGTGGCTTCCAGATCAATCACCAGCCAGTGGGGCATCTCAAGCTCCGAATACAGCATCCTAGTCGGACCCAAGCGTAGCCAAAGGCGCTTGATCCGCCTAGCGGCTTATTCGACTTCCAGCAGGATCTGGCGGTTTTTTACCTGATCGCCGTGAATAACCCGCACTCGCCGGACCACGCCATCCACTCCGGCCTTGAGTGGATGCTCCATTTTCATGGCTTCCAGCACCATCAGCAGTTGGCCTTTGCTGACTGGGCTGCCTTCGCTGACCAGCACCTGGACGATGGCGCCGTCCATGGGCGCCGTCAGCGTGCCGGAGCCGACGATGTTCGGGGCTTGCGCCGATGCAAGGGTACGGTCGCGCAGGTGCAGGCTGCCGGGACCGGTACAGAGCCACAACTGGTCGCCGTCGAGGCGGTAGGCATGGCGCCGGACCACAGCGTCGATCTGCACCCGCACCCAGCGGGCATCCCACGCCAGCAGCCGCAACTCGATGCGCTCGGCGCCCCGTTGAATCAGCAGCGATTCCGCGGGGCCGTCGCTGAGCAGCAGGTCGAAGGTGGTGTCTTCCAGCGCCAGTTGATAGGGGCGCGGGGCACTGGCGGTGTTGCGCCAACCTGAAAGTCCGGGGGCGTGGCGGTCGGCTGCTTGCCGATAGAACAGCGCGGCGGCCAGGGCCAGCTCAGCCGTCGAGGGGACATGGCTGGGGTGTTCGCTGAAATGTTCGTCGATAAAGGCGGTGCTGAACCGGCCCTCGACAAAGCTCGGGTGCCGTAGCAGTTGCGCCAGCAGGCGCTGATTGCTGGCGATTCCCAGCAGTACGCAATCTTCGACCGCCCGCAACAACTTGCGTCGGGCTTCTTCACGGGTTGCGCCGTGGGCGATCAGCTTGCCCAGCAGCGGATCGTAGAACGGGCTGATGGCATCGCCCTCGAGCAGGCCGTGGTCGATCCGTATGCCCGGCGCAGGCTCCCAGCCGAGGATCTGCCCGGTTTGCGGGAGGAAGTCCCGGGTCGGGTCTTCCGCATACAGGCGCACTTCAATGGCATGGCCCCTGAACTCGACCTGTTCCTGACGTAACGGCAGCGGCAGGCCGGCGGCGACGTTGATCTGCCAGGCCACCAGGTCCAGGCCGGTGATCATTTCGCTGACCGGGTGTTCGACCTGCAGGCGGGTATTCATCTCCAGGAAATAGAACTGCCCGCGGGCATCGAGCAGGAACTCCACGGTACCGGCGCCGACATAGTTCACCGCGCGCCCGGCCTTCAGCGCGGCCTCGCCCATGGCTTGGCGCAGTTCGGCGGTCATGACCGGGCAGGGCGCTTCCTCGATGACTTTCTGGTGCCGGCGCTGGATCGAGCAGTCCCGTTCGCCGAGATGAATCAGCTGGTCGTGCTGATCGCCGAACAACTGGATTTCCACATGGCGCGGTTCGATCAG
This sequence comes from Pseudomonas gingeri, assembly GCF_013386165.1. Taxonomy (GTDB): domain Bacteria; phylum Pseudomonadota; class Gammaproteobacteria; order Pseudomonadales; family Pseudomonadaceae; genus Aquipseudomonas; species Aquipseudomonas gingeri_C. The sequence continues at coordinate 452,049 of NZ_JACAOS010000018.1, forward strand.
CGCCTGTTCCAGGATCAGTTCGTCGTTGCCGAAGGCGTTCAGCGCTTCCGAGCGGGCGCTATGGATCTGTTGTGCCAGATCCTCGGGCCGCTGCACCCGGCGCATGCCGCGTCCGCCGCCGCCGGCGCTGGCCTTGATCATCAGCGGGTAGCCGAGGGTGTCGGCTTCGCGGGCGAGGGTCGCGTCGTCCTGTGCGGCGCCCTGGTAGCCGGCGATACACGGCACGCCGGCGGCAAGCATGGCAATTTTCGACCGGCGCTTGCTGCCCATCAAGTCGATGGCGGCGGGGCTGGGGCCGATAAAGGTCAGGCCGGCGTCCAGGCAGGCCTGGGCGAACTGGGCATTTTCCGAGAGCAGGCCGTAGCCGGGATGCAAGGCATCGGCGCCGGTTCTGCGGGCGGCGTCGAGCAGGGCGGCGCTGTTCAGGTAGGACTGGGCCACCGGAGGCGGGCCGATGCACACGGCTTCGTCGGCCAGTCGGACATGGCGGGCCTGGGCGTCGGCTTCACTGAATACGGCGACGGTGCGATAGCCCAGGGCCTGGGCGCCGAGGATCACCCGGCAGGCGATTTCACCGCGGTTGGCGATCAGGATTTTGTGGAAGGCGGGCATGGGGCTGATCCTCGGGTGAATGTGTTGTCAGTGAGGCCGCCATCGCTGGCAAGCCAGCTCCTACAGGTTGTGTGTCGACCACAAGAGTCGGGTTCGACACAAAACCTGTTGGCGGTTCCATGGGTCGTGCAACTGATTGATCCTGTTCACAGGGGGCGGGCCGACCACAGATTTTGTGTACGCCGAAAGACTGTAGGAGCCGGCTTGCTGGCGATACCGTCCGAAGGGCGGTCAGGGCAGCCAACGCGGTGCTCGTTTTTGCACAAAAGCCAAGGTCCCCTCGATGCCTTCCTCCCCGGTCACTGCCGCGGCAAACCCCTCGGCGGCCCGATCCAGTAACGGCCCCAACGGCTGCTCATCGAGCAACAACGCCTTGGTCGCCGCATTCGCGCCCGGTGCGCAACGCAGCACCTGGGCAATCAGGGTCTCCAGGCGTGCCTCCAAGGCCTGTTCATCCGCTTCGACAAAATGCACCAGCCCCAGGCGTCCGGCTTCGTTGCCGTCGAAGCGCGCCGCGGTCAAGGCCAAGCGCCGCGCCTGGGTCAAGCCGATCCGCCTCAGCACAAATGGTGCAATCTGCGCCGGCAATAGCCCCAGGCTGGTCTCCGGCAAGCCGAACGCCGCGCCGCCCTCGGCAATGGCGATATCGCTGACACACGCCAAGCCCAGGCCACCCCCGAGCACCGCCCCTTGCAGCACGGCAATCACCACCTGTGGCGCATGCTGGGTTTCCTCCAGCAAGGCGCCGAACGCCCGGTTCAGCTCGCGGCAAGCCTCCACGCCAGCCTGGCGCGCCTGAGCCATCTCGTGAATATCGCCGCCAGCACAGAAATGCCCGCCGACACCGCGCAATACCAGCAGCCGAACGCCGGGATCAAGGCGCACGGCGGCGAGGGTTGCGCGCAGTTCGTCGACCATCTGCCGGTTCATCGCGTTACGGCTGTCCGGGCGGTCGAGGCTGATCCGCAACACGCCGCCGTCCAGGGCCAGACGCAAGGTCCGGCACACCGGCAGGGCACTCACCGCTTTTTCCCCGGCAGGCTGCCCATCAGCTTGCAGATGATCCCCAGCATGATCTCGTCGGCGCCGCCGCCAATCGACACCAGGCGCATATCGCGATAGGCCCGGGCTACCGGGTTGTCCCACATAAAACCCATGCCGCCCCAGTATTGCAGGCAACTGTCGCTGACCTCGCGGCCCAGGCGTCCGGCCTTGAGCTTGGCCATGGAGGCCAGTCGCGTCACGTCCTGCCCACCGATGTACTGCTCGGTGGCCTGGTAGACCAGCGCGCGCAAGGCTTCGACTTCGGTCGACAGTTCGGCCAGGCGAAAGTGGATCACCTGGTTGTCGATCAGTGGTGTACCGAAGGTCTGGCGCTCCTTGCAGTAGGCCAGGGTGCTGTCGATACAGGACTCCAAGCCCTTGATCATGTTCGCCGCGCCGAACAGCCGCTCCTCCTGGAATTGCAACATCTGCATCATGAACCCCGCGCCTTCCTGGCCGATGCGGTTGCGCTGGGGCACCCGCACGTTGTCGAAAAACACCTGGGCGGTTTCCGAACTGCGCATGCCGAGCTTGTCCAGGTGCGGGCTCAGGCTGATCCCCGGACTGTTCATCGGCACCATGATCAACGACTTGTTCAGATGCGGTTTGTCGTCCGAGGTATTGGCCAGCAGGCACATGAAGTCGGCGCAGGGCGAATTGGTGATCCACATCTTGCTGCCGTCGATCACATAGTCATCGCCGTCCTTGCGCGCGCGGGTCTTGAGCCCGGCGACATCGGAGCCGGCGCCGACCTCGGAGACGCCGATACAGCCGACCTGTTCACCACGGATGGCCGGCGCCAGGAACTGCTCGCGCAGCTCATCGGAGCCGAAGCGCGCCAGGGCCGGGGTGCACATATCGGTCTGGACGCCGATGGACATGGGAATCCCGCCGCAGCGGATGCTGCCGAACTCTTCGGCGGCGACGATGGAGTAGCTGTAGTCCAGACCCAGGCCACCGAACGACTCCGGCTTGGAGATGCCGAGCAGGCCGAGCCCGGCGGCCTTGCGGAAAATCTCATGAATGGGAAAGCGTCCGGCTTTCTCCCATTCGTCGACGTGGGGGTTGATCTCGTGTTCGACGAACTGGCGCACGGTGCGCCGCAGGGCTTGGTGTTCCAGGGTGAAGATCATGTCCTTGTTCTCCGTGATCGTTGATCAGAACCGCGCCACGCCAAAGCTGTTGGGTTGTAGCTGACGAACCTCGGCTTCGTGGCAGATATCCAGCAAGTAACCCAGCAGCGTGCGGCTGTCCCGCGGATCGATCAGGCCGTCGTCCCACAGGTTGGCCGTGCCGTAGAGCGCGGTGGACTGGCTGTCGAGCTTCTGCGCGGTCATCTGCTCCAGTCCATCCAGCATCTTCGTGTCGGGCACCAGACCGTCCTTGAGCTGGCGGGCCTCGGTGACGATCCGCAGCACCTTGCCGGCCTGGGCGCCGCCCATCACCGCGGTGCGGCTGCCCGGCCAGGCGAAGATGAAGCGCGGGTCCAGGCCACGTCCGCACATGGCGTAGTTGCCGGCGCCATAGGAACCGCCGACCACCAGGGTGAGTTTAGGCACCCGGGCATTGGCCACCGCCTGGATCATCTTCGCCCCGTGCTTGATCACCCCCTGTTGCTCGGCTTCGGTGCCGACCATGAAACCGGTGGTGTTATGCAGGAACACCAGGGGCGTGCGGCTCTGGTCGCAGAGCTGGATAAACTGCGCGGCCTTGCTCGCGCCCTTCGGTGTGATCGGGCCATTGTTGCCGATCAGGCCGCAGGGTCGACCCTGGATCTGCAGATGGCCGCAGATCGTCTGGGTGTCGAACTCGGCCTTGAATTCGAGAAAGTTCGAGCCGTCGGCCAGGCGGGCGACGATCTCGCGCACGTCATAGGGCTTTTTCGGGTCATCGGGGATCAATCCGAGCAACTCGTCGATGGGGTAGAGCGGTTCGGCCCAGGTTCGCGCAGGCATGAGCGGCTGCCGGTGGTTCCAGGGTAATTGGGCGATGATTTCCCGGGCGATGCTCACGCCGTCGGCATCGTCTTGCGCCAGGTACTCGGCGGTGCCGGCGACCTGGGCATGCATTTGTGCGCCGCCGAGTTCCTCGTCAGTCGCCACTTCGCCCGTCGCGGCCTTGAGCAACGGCGGCCCGGCGAGGAACAAGCGGGCCTTGCCGCGCACCACCACCACGTAATCCGAGAGGCCCGGTTGATAGGCGCCGCCCGCGGTCGCCGAGCCATGTACCACGGTGATCTGCGGCAGACCCATCGCCGACATGCGCGCCTGATTGGCGAAACAGCGCGCCCCTTCGACGAAAATCTCCGCCGCGTAATTGAGGTTGGCCCCGCCGCTTTCGGCCAGGGTGATCACCGGCAATTGGTTTTCCAGGGCGATCTGTTGCAGGCGCAGGGTCTTTTTCAGGCCGCTGGGGGAAATGGTCCCGCCCTTGATCGCGCTGTTATTGACCACCACCAGCACGCGCACGCCGCTGACATGGCCGATCCCGGCAATCAGGCCGCCGCCGGCCAGGCTGCCGTCCTTGTCGTCGTGCAGTTGGTAGCCGGCCAGGCTCGCCAGTTCGAGAAACGGCGCGCCAGGGTCCAGCAGCAGGTTCAGCCGTTCCCGGGGCAGCAGTTGGCCCCGGCTGGCAAATTTCTCGCGGGCGCCTTCAGCCTTGTCCAGCAGGTTCTGTTCCAGTTGGCGGATCTGCTCAAGGTGGCTGAGCATGGCCTGGCGATGGCGGGCGAAATCTTCGCCCTGGCCATCGACGGCGGATTCGATCACGGGCATGGGGCTCTCCTTTTCGCTGGATCGAACATGGCTGCACGCTTCACGGTGATGGCCCTCAAGCCAGTTGATCGGCAATCTGCCGGGGCACGGGAATCTGGATTTCCAGCAACTGCTGGGCAAAGGCCTTGCCCTGGGGATCGATGCGCAAGCTGGCGATACCGCCACCGCCCAGGGCGTTTTCCAGCAGGAAATTCAGGCTGTGGGTGCCGGGCAGGTACCAGCGTTCGACACGGCCAAGACGAGGGTCGAGGACATGCCCCATCCAGTCCACCAGCACCGCCGGGGTCAACGCCTCGGCGATCCACGGCAGATAGTCGGGATGCCGCGCCATGACCCCGATATTGCTGTGATTGCCCTTGTCGCCGGAGCGCGCCACCGCCAGTTTCACCAGCGGCACATTGGCTTCGGCGCGGCCTTGGGGCTTGGGCGGTTGCAGGTCTTCGGTAATGGCCTGCATGGCCGTCGGGGCGGGCAGGGCGACGGACTGCACCTGCCCGTCGAGATGCACGCTCAACGCGCAGGCATTTTTATCGATCAGGAAGGAAAACAAGCGGATCAGCGGGGAAACCGTGGGCCGTCCGCCGAGGATCCCGGTCAGCCCCGGCGCCATGCCGGTGGCGGCCTGGGCGATCTCCCGGGAGAACAGCAGCAGCGCCTGTCGTTCGGGGTGACGCACCGCCAGCTTGATCACCACCTCGCGGCTGTCCTGGCGGCGGCCATGGGGACCGTAGGTGGCTTCGCTGCCGAGCAGCTCGCAGCTGACTTCGCTGTAGGGCGGCCAGCCACGGGCGTTGAGCATTTCCGTGGTCTTGGCGAGGATCGCCTGGCTGACCCGGCGGGCCTTGTCCACCGCGTCGATCCCGGCCATCAGGCAACTGGCGGTGCAGCGAAAGCCATCGGGATAGGTGGCGCAGACCTTGTACTGCGCGGTCGGTGGCGAGCCCCTGGCGCCACTGACCCGGACGCTATTGGCCGCCTGTTGGACCAGATGAACCCGGGTGAAATCGCAAATCACATCCGGCAGCAGGTAGGCCCTGGGATCGCCGATTTCGTAGAGCAGTTGTTCACCCACGGTCAGCGGCGTCACCAGGCCGCCGGAACCCTCGGGCTTGCTGACGAGAAAGTGGCTGTCGGCGCTGACCTCGACGATGGGAAAACCGATGTGCTCGTAGTCCGGGACCTCGCGCCAGTCGGTGAAGTTGCCGCCGGTGCACTGGGCGCCGCACTCGATGATATGCCCGGCGAGGGCGGCCTGGGCCAGCTTGTCGTAGTCCTGCCAGGACCAACCGAACTCATGCACCAGGGCGGCGCTGACCAGGGCGCTGTCGACCACCCGCCCGGTAATCACCACATCGGCGCCCAGGCTGAGTGCGTGGGCGATGCCCGGCGCACCAAGATAGGCGTTGGTCGAGACGCAGTGCGCGGGCAGTGGCGCCTCGTTGAACATTTCGCGCAGGCCGCTCGCGGACAGTTGTTGAAGTTGCGGTTGCAGGTCGTCGCCGAGCAACACGGCAATCTTCAACGCTACCCCGGCCGCCGTGCAGGCCGCTTGCAGGCGCGTGGCGCAGGCCTGTGGGTTGATCCCGCCGGCATTGCTGATCACGCGGATTTTCCGGCCGGCGATCTCGCCGAGCAAGGGCTGCAGGACTTCGACGAAGTCGCTTGCATAACCGGCGGCGGGGTCTTTCATGCGTGCCCCGGCCATGATCGACAGGGTCACTTCCGCCAGATAGTCGAACACCAGATAGTCCAGGCGCCCGCCTTCGACCAACTGCGCCGCCGCGGTGCTGGTATCGCCCCAGAATGCGCTGGCGCAACCGACACGAACCGTAGCCTTCATCAGAGTCCCCTGGGAAAGTCTTCGGGCGAGACTACCAAGCAAGCGCTTGGTTTGTAAGTCCCGCCGGTCTGGTCACCCCAAGCGCTTGCTAGGCTGCCCCTGTAGGCTTAAATTGCGCGCAACCTCCCTCTTGTCCATAGGCCGAGGGGGGATGCAGTCGGGTCATGAGGAAAATGCCGTGAACGAGCAACAAGCCCAGCAGGTCATGCGCGACCTGGTCAGCAGCGGACAACTGACCGACCCGGACAGTGCCCGCGGCAAACTGCTGCAGACCGCGGCCCATCTGTTTCGCAACCAGGGCTTCGACCGCACCACGGTGCGCGACCTGGCGAGCGCCATCGGTATTCAGTCCGGCAGCCTGTTCCATCACTTCAAAAGCAAGGACGAAATCCTGCGCGCGGTGATGGAGGAGACTATCGTCTACAACACGGCCCTGATGCGTGCATCCCTGGCAGAAGCCGGGAGTCTGCGTGAGCGGGTGCTGGCGCTGATCCGCTGTGAACTGCAGTCGATCATGGGCGGCACCGGTGAGGCCATGGCGGTACTGGTCTATGAATGGCGCTCGTTGTCCGAGCAAGGGCAGGCCAAGGTCCTGGCATTGCGCGATCTCTACGAGCAGATCTGGCTCCAGGTGCTCGGTGAAGCCCGCGATGCCGGTTATATCAAGGGTGATGTGTTCATCACCCGGCGCTTCCTGACAGGCGCCTTGTCCTGGACCACGACCTGGTTTCGACCCCAGGGCAGCCTGACCCTGGATCAACTGGCTGAAGAGGCGTTGATGCTGATTCTCAAAGACTCATGACACTGTTGTGCAAGTCATTAATTAATCGGTGAAAAGTTGTCTAAGTTGGAAAAAACGCCTAGTTTTAGGCCACGATTTTTTTCCTGAGGTGTGTGCCTTTGAACGTCCTGCCTGTGCGCACGTTTTCCCGGATTGTGTTGTTGGCGCTCTCTGCATGGGTAGTTCTGCCGGTTTCGGCGGCCCAAGTGGTTCGGATCGGTGCCGCGCATTTCCCACCCTATACCATCCGACCCGAACAAGGCGCCGACACCGGCCTGTTGCCGCAACTGGCCGAGGCCTTGAACAAGTTGCAGAGCGACTACCAGTTCACCCTGGTGCCGACCTCGATTCCGCGTCGCTTCGGTGATCTGCAACAGGGGCGGACCGACATGGCGATCTTCGAGAATCCGGCCTGGGGCTGGAAGGATATTCCGCACACCGCGGTCGATATGGGCCTGGAGGATGCCGAGGTATTTGTCGCCCAGCGTGAACCGGGTCGCAATGAAAGCTACTTTGCCGACCTCAAGGGCAAGCGCCTGGCCCTGTTCAGCGGTTACCACTACGAGTTCGCCAACTTCAACGCCGAGCCCAAGTTCCTCGCCGACACCTACAACGCTACCCTGACGTACTCCCATGACGCCAACCTGCTGATGGTCTTGCGCGGGCGGGCCGATATCGCCCTGGTGACCCGTTCCTACCTGTCCGATTACCTGATCCGCAACCCGGATGTGGCCAAGGAACTGCTGATCTCCGAGCGTGTCGATCAGGTCTATCACCACTATGCGATCCTGCGACCGCAAGCGCCCATCAGCGGCGAGGCGTTCGGCAAGTTGTTGCAGCGCCTGCACGACAGCGGTGAGTTGCTGAAAATCTTCCAGCCCTATCGCATCACCGTGATGCCGGTGGCCGCCGCGGTCGCTGGCCAGTAGTCCTGCTCAGCGTCGTTCCAGGCTATTGCCGCGGGTGCCGGAGACCTTGCGGCAATGCACCAGGGCGTCGCGAATCATGAAGTTCACCAGTGTCGGTGAAACCCCCAACTCCTTGGCGATGTCCTTCTGCGGCACGCCGTGCAGCCGGTACATCTCGAACGCATAGCGGGTGCGCTGGGGCAATTCGCCGAGGGCATCGGCGATGTTTTCCAGCGCACGGAAATTGATGTGCGAGTTCTCCGGCGACGCGCCCTGGATCACCACGTTCAAGCCTTCCTCTTCCGGCCCCGAATACTTCAGTTCCAGCGCCTGCTTGCGGTAGTGGTCGATGGCCAGGTTGCGCACGATCTGGAACAGGTAGCTCAACTGGGCCTTGAACGAGGAGGTGATCTGCGGTGCGGACTGCAGGCGGAAAAAGGCGTCCTGCACCACGTCCTCGGCACGGGAGCGACAACCGGTGATGCGCGCGGCAATTTTGACCAGGATCAGGCGGTTGTCGACAAACGCCTGGAGCAGCGGTGAATCGCACTTGCTTGTGGATGCATGTTCCATCATGGAAATCACCTTGTAACGAGTAGGTAGCGGGACAAAACCGTGAGAGGTGTCCGGCGTGGCGGACATAAAAGTAGGACGAATGATAATGATTGTCAAATGAGAAAAATAACTAATCATTTTATGTATGGCTTGATGCCTACCTGTTCGCTGTGCTTTGCCACCTGCATGGCAGAGGGCGGCCGAGACTAATTATTCCCTCGGGCCATCCGTTCTCATGGAGAACAGGCCGGGCACTCGCACGGCCCAGGATCGGTATCTTCGAGGAGGGCGACATGGTTTTCATCAAGGGTGGCTGGGCATGAACACGTCCCCCGGGCTGCGACTGTTCTGCCTTCCTTATTCGGGTGCCAGCGCCACGTTCTACCATCGCTGGCGGCGTAAGCTGCCGCAGTGGCTGCAGGTCTCGCCGCTGGAATTGCCCGGGCGTGGCCTGCGCATGAACCAGCCGCTGCAAAGCGATATCAAGTCCCTGGCCCGGCAACTGGCCGACGAGATCGCCGGCGAAACCCACCAGCCCTATGCCGTCTTCGGCCACAGCCTCGGCGGCCTGCTGGCATTCGAGCTGCTGCATGTCCTGCACGAGCGTGGTTTGCCGCTGCCGTTGGCGCTGTTCGTCTCGGCCACCGCTGGGCCGGTGCGGCGGGATGTCAGCCAGTACGCGCTGGCGAAAACCGACGAGCAGTTGCTCGAGCGCCTGCGCGAACTCAAGGGCACGGCCGAGGAAACCCTGGCCAATACCGACCTGATGCAACTGATGCTGCCGATCCTGCGCGCCGACTTTCTGCTCTGCGGCAGTTTCAGCTACGGCGAACGCCCGCCGTTGCCGCTGCCAATCCACGTGTTCGGCGGAAAGCAGGACAGCGTCCGCGCCGATGAGCTGCTCGACTGGCAGGAAGAAACCAGCACCGGTTTCTCCCTGGACATGTTCGACGGCCATCACTTCTACCTGATCGATCAGGAAGCCGCGCTACTGCGTTGCCTGCGGCGTTATGCCGACGAGCACCTGGCCCGCTGGCGCAACGGCTCGCGGCGGCAGTTGGCCAGGGCCGCGGGCTGACGTCCGGCGGCAAGCCTCACCTTTGTCTTTTCACGTCTCATATTCAATCAGCCTTCCCGTCCTCACTACCCCGGGCAGGCCGACTTCAGGCAGGAATACCATGATGGATGCGTTCGACCTCCCCAGCACCCTGGCCCAGGCCCTTCAACGTCGTGCGGCGCAGACGCCGGATCGACTGGCCTTGCGTTTTCTCGCCGAGAGCCAGGAGCAGGGCGCTGTGCTCAGCTACCGGGATCTGGACTTGCGGGCACGGACCATCGCGGCGGCCTTGCAGGCCCGGGCCGAGGTCGGGGATCGAGCGGTCCTGCTGTTTCCCAGCGGCCCGGACTACGTCGCGGCGTTCTTCGGTTGCCTGTACGCCGGGGTCATCGCGGTGCCGGCCTATCCGCCGGAGTCCGCCCGCCGTCACCATCAGGAACGCCTGCTGTCGATCATCGCCGATGCCGAACCGCGCCTGGTCCTGACCCAGGAGGCCCTGCGCGAACCGCTGCTGCAGATGGACGAGCTGTCCGCCGCCGATGCCCCGGGCCTGCTCAGCGTCGATCAACTGGACAGCGCGCTGGCCGCCCACTGGAACCCGCCCGAGCTGCAGGCCGACGACATCGCCTTCCTGCAATACACCTCCGGTTCCACCGCGTTGCCCAAGGGCGTGCAGGTCAGCCACGGCAACCTGGTGGCCAACGAGCTGCTGATCCGTCGTGGTTTCGGGATCGATCTCAACCCCGATGATGTCATCGTCAGTTGGCTGCCGCTGTACCACGACATGGGCCTGATCGGCGGCCTGCTGCAACCGATCTTCAGTGGCGTGCCCTGTGTGCTGATGTCGCCGGCGTATTTCCTCGCCCGGCCATTGCGCTGGCTGGAAGCGATGAGCGAGTACGGTGGGACCATCAGCGGTGGCCCGGACTTCGCCTATCGCCTGTGCAGCGAACGGGTCAGTGACAGCGCGTTGGCGCGCCTGGACCTGAGCCGCTGGCGCGTGGCCTATTCCGGTTCGGAGCCGATTCGCCTCGATACCCTGGAGCGTTTTGCCGAACAGTTCGCCCCGTGCGGTTTCGACGAGCAAGCCTGGTTCGCCTCCTATGGCCTGGCGGAAGCCACCTTGTTCGTCGCCGGTGGCCAGCGGGGTCGGGGCATTCCGGCACTGCACCTGGATGACGCGGCCCTGGCGCAGAATCGCGCGCAGCCGGGCAGCGGCAACGCGGTCATGAGTTGCGGCACCGGCCAGCCCGGGCATGCCGTGCAGGTGGTCGAACCGAATACCCTGCAAGTACTGGCCGAGAACCAGGTGGGCGAGGTCTGGGCAACCGGCCCGAGCATCGCCCTGGGTTACTGGCGCAACCCCGAGGCCTCGGCCAAGACCTTTGTCGAACACGCCGGGGCGACCTGGCTGCGCACTGGCGACCTGGGTTTCCTGCGCGACGGCGAGCTGTACATCACCGGGCGCCTGAAGGACATGCTGATCGTGCGTGGTCACAACCTCTATCCCCAGGACATCGAAAAGACCATCGAGCGGGAAGTGGAGGTGGTGCGCAAAGGTCGGGTGGCGGCGTTTGCGGTCACCGACCAGGGCGAGGAGGGCATCGGCATCGCCGCCGAGATCAGCCGCAGCGTGCGCAAGATCCTGCCGCCCGAGGCCTTGATCAAGGCGATCCGCCAGGCGGTGGCCGAGGCGTATCAGCAAGCACCGAGCGTGGTGGTACTGCTCAATCCGGGGGCCTTGCCGAAAACCTCCAGCGGCAAGTTGCAGCGTTCGGCCTGCCGCAGCCGTCTGGCCGATGGCAGTCTCGATGCTTATGCGGTATTCCCGGATCGCTCGACAGACGCGGCGACGGACCTGGCCGCCGCCGGGGGTGACGCCGGCAACGAACTGCAAGCCTTGATCGGCCGAATCTGGTCCGAACTGCTGCAGGTTGCGCAGGTCGAGAGCGCTGATCATTTCTTCCTGCTGGGCGGCAACTCGATCCTGGCAACCCAGGTGGTGGCCCGCCTGCGTGAAGCGCTGGGCATCGAGCTGAACCTGCGCCTGCTGTTCGAAGCGCCGACCCTCGGCGACTTCAGTGCCCAGGTGGCGCGCCTGCAACAGGACGGCGGCCTGGCCCAGGGGGCGATTGCCGCCCTGGCGCGAAACCAGGACCTGCCGCAATCCCTGGCCCAGAACCGCCTGTGGTTCCTCTGGCAACTGGACCCGCAAAGCAGCGCCTACACCATCCCCGGTGCCCTGCGCCTGCGCGGCGAGCTGGACGAGGCGGCGTTGCGCAGCAGTTTCCAGCAATTGCTCGACCGCCACGAATCCCTGCGCACGCGTTTCCTTGAGCGTGACGGCCAGGCCTTGCAACGAATCGAGGCCAAGGCCAGCTTCGAATTGCAATGCATTGACCTCGGCGACTTGCCCGCGGAAGCCCGTGAGGCCCGTGCCCGGCAGATCCGCGAGGACGAAGCGCACAGCCAGTTCGACCTGGAAAAAGGTCCGTTGCTGTGGGTGACCCTGGTGCGCCTGGATGAACAGGAACATCAGTTGCTGGTGACGATGCACCACATCATCGCCGACGGCTGGTCGCTGAATATCCTCATGGACGAGTTCGCCAGGCTGTATGCCGCGGCGACCCAGGGCCAGGTGGCGGAGCTGGCGCCATTGCTCCTGCATTACGCCGACTACGCCGGTTGGCAGCGCCAATGGCTGGCCCAGGGCGAAGGCCAGCGTCAGCTGGATTACTGGAAAGCCCGCTTGGGCGGCGACGAGCTGCCGACCCTGAGCCTGGCCACCGACCACCCGCGCTCGGCACAGAAACGCCAGAGTGCCGAACGCCTGACCCTGCGCCTGGATGCCGCCCTCGGCGACGCCGTGCGCCAGACCGCCCGGGCCTTTGAATCGACGCCGTTCATGCTGCTGTTGTCGGTGTTCCAGAGCCTGTTGCACCGCTACAGCGGCCAGCAGGACATTCGCATCGGCGTGCCCAGCGCCAACCGTCCGCGCCTGGAAACCCAGGGTCTGATCGGCTTCTTTATCAACACCCTGGTGCTGCGGGTCGAACTGGAGGCACGCCTGCCGTTCAGCGAACTGCTGGCCCGTACCCGTCAGGCCACGCTCGAGGCCCAGGCGAACCAGGACCTGCCGTTCGAACAACTGCTCGAAGCCTTCCCGCAAGCCCGCGAACAGGGCTTGTTCCAGGTCCTGTTCAACCACCAGCAGCGCGACCTCACGGCGTTGCGCCGCTTGCCCGGCCTGCTGGCCGACGAGTTGCCCTGGCACAGCCGCGAAGCCAAGTTCGACCTGCAACTGCACAGCGAGGAAGATCGCAGCGGTCGCCTGAGCCTGTCCTTCGACTACGCCGACGAACTGTTCGACCCACGGACCATCGAGCGCCTGGCCGGCCACTTCGTCAGCCTGCTGCGTGAAGTCTGTGCCCAGCCGCAATTGGCCCTTGGCGATGTGCAACTGCTCGATAGCCGCGAACAGGCGCAACAAGCTGAATGGGCCGTGGCCCCCTGTGCCCCGGCTCGGCAATGGTTGCCCGAGCTGCTTGAACAACAGGCTCGGTTGACCCCGGAACGCATCGCCCTGCAATGGGCGGGTGGCAGCCTCGACTTCGCCGCCTTGCACACCCAGGCCAACCGCCTGGCCCATTACCTGCGGGACAAGGGCGTCGGCCCGGACGTGCGCGTCGCCATCGCCGCCGAGCGCTCGCCACAACTGCTGATCGGCCTGCTCGCCATCATCAAGGCCGGCGGTGCCTACGTGCCGCTGGACCCGGACTACCCGGCCGAGCGCCTGGCCTACATGCTCGCCGACAGCGGTGTTGAACTGCTGCTGACCCAAAGCCATCTGCTCGACAGCTTGCCAGTGGCCGCCGGGGTCAGCGCCATCGCCCTCGACCTGCTCAAGCTCGACACCTGGCCGAGCCAGGCGCCGGGCCTGCATCTGGAAGGCGAACACCTCGCCTATGTGATCTACACCTCCGGCTCCACCGGCCAGCCCAAGGGCGTCGGCAACACTCACGCGGCCTTGGCCGAGCGCCTGCAATGGATGCAGGCGACCTACGCGCTGGACGACAGCGACGTGCTGATGCAGAAGGCACCGATCAGCTTCGACGTATCGGTCTGGGAATGCTTCTGGCCGCTGGTCACTGGCTGCCGCCTGGTGCTCGCAGGTCCCGGTGAGCACCGCGATCCCCAGCGTATTGCCCAGTTGGTGCAGACCTATGGCGTGACCACGCTGCATTTCGTCCCGGCGCTGCTGCAACTCTTCGTTCATGAGCCGCAGGTGTCCGCTTGCGGCAGTTTGCGGCGGCTGTTTTCCGGTGGCGAGGCCTTGTCCGCCGAGCTGCGCGACCGGACCCTGGAAGCCTTGCCGCAGGTGCAGTTGCACAACCGCTACGGCCCGACCGAAACCGCGATCAACGTGACCCACTGGCAGTGCCAGGTCACCGATGGCGAGCGTTCACCCATCGGCCGGCCACTGGGCAACGTGATTGCCCGGGTCCTCGATGCCGACCTCAACCCGTTGCCTGCCGGTGTACCCGGTGAGCTGTGCATCGGTGGCATCGGTCTGGCCCGGGGTTACCTGGGGCGTCCGGGGTTGACGGCCGAACGTTTTGTCGCCGATCCGCTGGGTGAGGCCGGCGCGCGCCTGTATCGCACTGGCGACCGGGTGCGCTGGACTGCCGACGGCGTGCTGGAATACCTCGGCCGTCTCGACCAGCAGGTCAAGCTGCGCGGCTTCCGCCTCGAACCGCAGGAAATCGAAGCGCGCCTGCTGGCCCTGGAAGAGGTGGCCCAGGCCGTGGTGCTGGTGCGCGAAACCGCCGCCGGTGCGCAGTTGATCGGCTACTACACCAGCCCTGCCAGCGACGAACCCGAGGCGCAGCAGAACGATCGTCTCAAGGCCGTGCTGGCCGATGAGCTGCCGGACTATATGGTGCCCTCGCAACTGGTGCGCCTCGACGCCATGCCCCTGAGCCCCAGCGGCAAGCTGGATCGCCAGGCCCTGCCGGAACCGCAGTGGCAGGTCCGTGAGCACCTTGAGCCGCAAAGCGCACTCGAGCAGCAGATCGCCGCGATCTGGCGCGAAGTGCTTGGTCAGCCGCGCATCGGCCTGCGGGACGACTTTTTTGCCCTCGGTGGTCATTCGTTGCTGGCCACCCAGATCATTTCCCGGACCCGCCAGGCCTGCGATGTCGAGCTGCCGTTGCGGGTCCTGTTCGAAGCCAGCGAGCTGGGGGCCTTTGCCGAACAGATCCGGCTGATCCAGGGTTCCGGTCGACGTAACCTGCAAACCGCGATCCTGCCGGTCGACCGCAGTCGGCCGGTGCCCTTGTCCTATTCCCAGCAGCGCATGTGGTTCCTCTGGCAGATGGAACCGGACAGCCCGGCCTACAACGTCGGCGGCATGGCGCGTTTGAACGGCGTGCTCGACCTGGCCAGTTTCGAGGCCGCGTTGCAGGCGTTGATCCTGCGCCACGAGACCCTGCGCACCACCTTCCCGAGTGTCGATGGCGTCGCTTGTCAGCGGGTGGCAGCCGAGACCGGCCTGAGCCTGGCCCTGAAGGACTTCACCGGGTTCGACCGTGCCACCTGCGAGCAGCGTCTGCAGCAACTGGCGGACAGCGAGGCGCACCAGCCGTTCGACCTGGAAACCGGGCCGTTGCTGCGGGCCTGCCTGGTCAAGGCCGCCGAGCAGGAGCACTACTTCGTCCTGACCCTGCACCATATCGTCACCGAAGGCTGGGCGATGGACATCTTCGCCCGTGAATTGAGCGCGCTCTACGAAGCCTTTGCCGAAGGCCGCGAATCGCCGTTGGCGCCGCTGGCCGTGCAGTACCTGGACTACAGCGCCTGGCAGCGCGAATGGCTGGAATCCGGCGAGCGCCAGCGCCAGCTGGATTACTGGACCGCGCAACTGGGCCATGAACATCCATTGCTGGAACTGCCCGGCGACCGTCCGCGGCCGCCGGTGCAGAGCCATCGTGGCGAGCTGTACCGCTTCGACCTCGACGACGCCCTGGCCGCACGAGTCCGTGCCTTCAATGCCGAACAGGGCCTGACCCTGTTCATGACCATGACCGCCGCCCTGGCCGTGCTGCTTTATCGCTACAGCGGCCAGAGCGACCTGCGTATCGGCGCGCCGGTGGCCAACCGTATCCGCCCGGAAAGCGAAGGCCTGATCGGCGCGTTTCTCAATACCCAGGTGCTGCGCTGCCAGCTCGACGGCCAGATGCGCGTCGGCGAGCTGTTCGAGCAGGTCCGCCACACCGTGATCGAAGGCCAGTCCCACCAGGACTTGCCGTTCGACCAGTTGGTGGAAGCCCTGCAACCGCCTCGTAGCGCAGCCTACAATCCGCTGTTCCAGGTGATGTGCAATGTGCAGCGCTGGGAATTCCAGCAAAGCCGCCGCCTCGGCGAAATGACCGTGGAGTACCTGGTCAACGATGCCCGGGCGACCAAGTTCGACCTCAACCTGGAGGTCACCGATCTCGACCAGCGCCTGGGCTGCTGCCTGACCTACAGCACTGACCTGTTCGACGAACCGCGCATTGCGCGCATGGCCGAGCACTGGCGCAATCTGTTGCAGGCCTTGCTCGAAGACCCGCAACAGCGTCTCTGTGAATTGCCGCTGTTGCAGGCCGACGAACAACAGGCGTTGCACGACAGCCTGGCTATCGAAGCCGGCGAACAGCGCCTGGACCAGTGCATCCAGAGCCTGTTCGGGCAGCAGGTCCTGGCCCGTCCGGACGCCCCGGCACTGACGTTTGCTGGCGAGACCCTGAGTTATGGCGAACTCGACCGCCGCGCCAATCGCCTGGCCTGGCGTCTACGTGAGCAGGGCGTCGGCCCGCAGGTGCGGGTCGGCCTGGCGCTGGAGCGTTCGCTGGATCTGGTGGTCGGCCTGCTGGCGATTCTCAAGGCCGGCGGCGCCTATGTGCCGCTGGACCCGGAATACCCGTTGGACCGCCTGCATTACATGATCGAAGACAGTGCCGTCGGCTTGTTGCTGAGCCACAGCGCCTTGCTCGATGCCCTCGGGCCGCTGCCCAGCGGTGTGGCGAGCTGGTGCCTGGAAGAAGACGGCCCAGCCCTGGTCGACTATCCCGCCAGCGAGCTGCCGTTTATCAATCTGCCGCAGCACCAGGCCTACCTGATCTACACCTCGGGTTCCACCGGCAAGCCCAAGGGCGTGGTGGTGTCCCACGGTGAAATCGCCATGCATTGCCAGGCGGTGATCCGACGTTTCGAGATGCAGCCCGACGACTGTGAGCTGCATTTCTATTCGATCAACTTCGATGCCGCCACCGAGCGTCTGCTGGTGCCGTTGCTCAGCGGTGCCCGGGTGGTATTGCGGGCCCAGGGACAATGGGATGCCGAGCAGATCTGCCAGTTGATCGAGGAACAGCGGGTCAATGTCCTCGGTTTCACCCCCAGCTACGGCAGCCAGTTGGCGCAGTGGCTGGCAACCCAGGCGCGGACCCTGCCGGTGCGCCTGTGCATCACCGGCGGCGAAGCCCTGACCGGCGAACATCTGCAGCGCATTCGTGCGGCGTTCAAGCCGCAACTGTTTTTCAATGCCTACGGCCCGACGGAAACCGTGGTCATGCCCCTGGCCAGCCTCGCGCCCGAGCAGTTGGAAGAGGGCGTCGCCAGCGTGCCGATTGGTCGTGTGGTCGGTGCGCGGGTGGCGTTTATCCTTGATGAGGACCTGGCACTGCTGCCACAAGGCGCCACTGGCGAACTCTATGTCGGCGGCGCGGGCCTGGCCCAGGGTTACCACGAGCGTCCGGGCATGACCGCCGAGCGTTTTGTCGCCGACCCGTTCTCGGCCGCTGGCGGACGCCTGTATCGCACCGGTGATCGGGTCCGGCAACTGGCCGACGGGCAGGTGGAATACCTCGGGCGTGTCGACCATCAGGTGAAGATTCGTGGCTTCCGTATCGAGCTGGGGGAAATCGAAAACCGCCTGCTGGAACATCCGGCGATTCGCGAGGCGGTGGTCCTCGCCCTGGAAATGCCGGGTGGTCGGCAACTGGCGGCGTACCTGACCAGCGACGTGGCCGAGCAGGACGAAGCGCAACAGGCCGCCTTGCGCGAAGCCCTCAAGCTGCATCTCAAGCGCCAACTGCCGGACTATATGGTGCCCGCGCACCTGATCCTGCTGGCGCAAATGCCGCTGACCGGCAATGGCAAGCTGGATCGTCGCGCCTTGCCGGCACCGGACCCGGAGCTCAATCGCCAGCACTATGTGGCGCCGAGCAACGAACTGGAGCAGTGCCTGGCCGCCATCTGGAGCGAGGTGCTGAATCTCTCGCAAGTGGGCCTGCATGACAACTTCTTCGAACTGGGCGGTGACTCGATCCTGTCGATCCAGGTGGTCAGCCGGGCGCGGGCCCAGGGGATTCATTTCAGCCCTCGTGACCTGTTCCAGCACCAGACCGTGCAAAGCCTGGCGGCGGTGGCCACCCGCAGCGAACGGATCGTTGCCGAACAAGGCCTGCTCAGCGGCGCCTCGGGCCTGACGCCGATCCAGCACTGGTTCTTCGACAATGAAATCGCCGAGCGTCAACACTGGAACCAGGCAGTATTGCTGGCACCGACCCGTACCCTCGAACCCCATGCCCTGGAAAACGCGCTGCTGCTTCTGCTGGAGCACCACGATGCATTGCGCCTGAGTTTTACCCGTCCCCACGGTCAATGGCTGGCCGAATACGCGGCGCCAACGGCGGTCAGCGTGTTGCAGCAGGTGCGTGTCACCGACTGGGCGCAGTGCGCCGAGCTGTACAGCGAAGCCCAACGCAGCCTCGACCTGCAACAGGGGCCGTTGCTGCGGGCCTTGCTGGTGGACGGGCCGCAGGGCGAACAACGCCTGCTGCTGGCGATTCATCACCTGGTGGTGGATGGCGTCTCCTGGCGCATTCTGCTGGACGATCTGCAAACGGCGTATGGCCAATTGATCGAAGGTCGGGCCGTGCAACTGCCGACCAAGACCAGTGCCTTGCGCGACTGGGCGGCGCGCCTGCAGGCGTATGCCGGCAGTGAATCGCTGCGGGAAGAAATGGCCCTCTGGCAGGCGCAACTGGCCGGTCCCGTGGCCGACCTGCCCGGCGCGAACCGCCAGGGCGGGCGGCAGAACCGTCACGCCCAAACCCTGAGCGTCCGCTTGCCGGCGGCGCGCACCCGGGCTTTGCTGCAACAGGCGCCGGCGGCCTATCGCACCCAGGTCAACGATCTGTTGCTGACCGCCCTGGCGCGGGTTATCTGTCGCTGGACCGGTGCCGACTCGGCCCTGATCCAGCTCGAAGGCCATGGCCGCGAAACCCTGTTCGATGAGATCGACCTGACCCGCACCGTGGGTTGGTTCACCAGCGCCTACCCGGTGCGCCTGACCCCGTCCCTGATCGAGGAAGCCGCTGGACAGGGCGCCTCGATCAAGGCGATCAAGGAGCAATTGCGCGGCGTGCCGCACAAGGGCCTGGGCTATGGCGTGCTGCGTTATCTGGCCGATCCGGTGCATCGCACGGCGCTGGCGGCCCTGCCGCAAGCGGCGATCACCTTCAACTACCTGGGGCAGTTCGACCAGAGCTTTGGCGACGAGGCGTTGTTCCGTCCGCTGGACGAGTCGGCGGGGCAAGCCCATTCGCCGGAGGCACCGTTGCCCAACGAGTTGAGCATCGACAGCCAGGTGTATGGCGGTGAACTGGTCCTGCGCTGGACCTTCAGCCGCGAACGCCTCGCCCCGCAGACCGTCGCCGAACTGGCGCAGGCCTACCTGGGTGAACTCGACAGCCTGATCGAACACTGCCTGAAAGACGGCAGCGGCGGCCTGACCCCGTCGGACTTCCCCTTGGCCCACCTGACGCAGCCGCAGCTCGATGCACTGCCGGTGCCGGCGACCCGGATCGAAGATGTCTATCCACTGACGCCGATGCAGGAAGGCCTGCTGCTGCACACCTTGCTGGAGCCGGGGACCGGTCTGTACTACATGCAGGACCGCTACCGCATCAACAGCGAACTGGAACCGCAGCGTTTCGCCGAGGCCTGGCAGCAGGTGATCGCCCGTCACGAAGCCCTGCGTGCCTCGTTCTGCTGGAACGTCGGCGAAGACATGTTGCAGGTTATCCACAAGCCCGGCAGCACACCGTTCGAATACCTGGACTGGAGCCTGGAAGCCGAGGCCGCCCATGAACCGCGCCTGCAAGCCTTGCTCGAAAGCGAGCGGGTGGCCGGTTTCGATCTGCTGCGCGAGGCGCCGTTCCACCTGCGCCTGATCAAGGTCGGTGCGGCACGCTACTGGTTCATGATGAGCAACCATCACATCCTGATCGATGCCTGGTGCCGTTCGCTGCTGATGGACGACTTCTTTGCAATCTACACCGCCATGGGCGAGGGCCGTGAGGCGCAGTTGGTGCAGCCGCCACGCTACCGCGACTATATCGGCTGGCTGCAACGCCAGGACCTGGTGCAAGCCCGGCAGTGGTGGAAACACAACCTGCAAGGTTTCGAACGCGCGACGCATATCCCCAGCGACCGGCCGTTCCTGCGTGAACACGCGGGTGCCACTGGCGGGATGCGCGTGGGTGACTGCTACACCCGCCTTGATGTCCGTGATGGGGCGCGCCTGCGGGAGTTGGCCCAGCAGCATCAACTGACGGTAAACACCTTTGCCCAGGCGGCCTGGGCGCTGGTCCTGCGTCGTTTCAGCGGTGATCGGGATGTGCTGTTCGGCGTGACCGTGGCCGGTCGTCCGGTGGACATGCCGCAGATGCAACGCACCGTCGGCCTGTTTATCAACAGCATCGCGCTGCGGGTGAAATTGCCGCAGGACGGTGTGAGCTGCAGCGTGCGTGATTGGCTGAGCGGCTTGCTGGCGCACAACATGGAACTGCGCGAGTACGAATACCTGCCCCTGGTGAATATCCAGGAACACAGCGAACTGCCCAAGGGCCAGCCGCTGTTCGACAGCCTGTTCGTGTTCGAGAACGCCCCGGTGCAGGTCTCGGTACTCGACCATGCCCAGAGCTTCAACGCGACCTCGGACTCGGGCCGTACCCACACCAACTTCCCGCTGACGGCGGTCTGCTATCCGGGCGATGACCTGGGGCTGCACCTGTCCTACGACCAGCGTTATTTCGAGGAGGCCAGCGTCGAGCGCCTGCTCGGCGAGTTCAAGCGCCTGTTGCTGGCCTTGATGGACGGCTTGCACGGCGATATGGCCGACTTGCCGCTGCTGAGCGAGGACGAGCGCGAGTTCCTGCTGCACGGTTGCAACCAGAGCGAGCGGGCCTACCCGCTGGAACAGAGTTATGTGGCGCTGTTCGAGGCGCGGGTCGACGAGCACCCGCAAAGGATCGTGGCGAGCTGCCTGGATCAGCAGCAAAGTTACCAGCAACTGAACCTGGCGGCCAACCGCCTGGGCCATGCGCTGGTCGCGGCCGGGGTCGGTTTCGATCAGCCGGTGGCCCTGTTGGCCGAACGTGGCCTGGAACTGCTGGGCATGATCGTCGGCAGCTTCAAGGCGGGTGCCGGCTACCTGCCGCTGGACCCGGGCCTGCCTGGCCAGCGCCTGAGCCGGATCGTCGAATTGAGCCGCACGCCATTGCTGGTCTGCACCCGAGATTGCCTGGAGCGGGCCCGGACGTTGCTGGAAGAGTTCGCCGAGCCGCTGCGTCCCAAGCTGCTGGTCTGGGAAGAGGTTCAACAGGGTGCTTATGCCGCGTCCAACCCCGGTATCCACAGTACCCCGGATAATCTCGCCTACGTGATCTACACCTCCGGCTCCACCGGCCTGCCCAAGGGCGTGATGGTGGAGCAGCGCGGCATGCTCAACAACCAGTTGAGCAAGGTGCCGTACCTGCAACTGAGCGAAGCGGATGTGATTGCCCAGACGGCCTCGCAGAGTTTCGATATTTCGGTCTGGCAGTTCCTCGCGGCCCCGCTGTTCGGTGCGCAGGTGGCTATCGTGCCGAATGCCCTGGCCCATGATCCGCAAGGTTTGCTGGAGCATGTCCGGGAGCAGGGCATCAGTGTGCTGGAAAGCGTACCGTCGCTGATCCAGGGCCTGTTGGCCCTCGACCCGGTCAGCCTCGACGGCCTGCGCTGGTTGTTGCCGACCGGCGAGGCGATGCCGCCCGAGCTGGCCCATCAGTGGTTGCAACGTTATCCACGGGTCGGGCTGGTGAATGCCTATGGTCCGGCGGAGTGCTCGGACGACGTGGCGTTCTTCCGGGTCGACGAGGCCTCGACGCGCGGCAGCTACCTGCCGATCGGCCTGCCGACCGACAATAACCGTTTGTACCTGCTCGACGGTGCCGATGAACTGGTACCGCCGGGTGCGGTGGGCGAGTTGTGCGTGGCCGGGACCGGGGTCGGTCGTGGTTATGTCAGCGACCCGCTGCGCACCGCGCAGGTGTTTGTGCCGCATCCGTTCGGCGGACCGGGCGAGCGTCTGTACCGCACCGGCGACCTGGCCCGGCGCCGGGTGGATGGGGTGCTGGAATATGTCGGGCGTATCGACCATCAGGTGAAGATCCGCGGTTACCGGATCGAACTGGGGGAAATCGAGGCACGCCTGCATGAACAGCCGGAAGTCCGTGAGGCCGCGGTCGGGGTTCAGGAAGGGGTCAACGGCAAGCACCTGGTGGGTTACCTGGTGGCGACGGATTCGGCTTTGGGGGTGAACGAGCGACTGGAGCGGATTCGCCAGCGTTTACGCGCCGAGTTGCCGGAATACATGGTGCCGTTGCACTGGTTGTGGCTGGACGCGCTGCCATTGAACGCCAACGGCAAGCTCGACCGCAAGGCCTTGCCGGCCCTGGAAATCGGCCAGTTGGCCAGTCAGGACTACCTGGCTCCGCGCAATGAACTGGAGCAGACCCTGGCGGGTGTCTGGGCCGAAGTCTTGAAGGTCGAGCGGGTGGGTGTGCGAGACAACTTCTTCGAACTGGGCGGTCATTCGTTACTGGCCACGCAGATTGCTTCGCGGGTGCAGAAGGTCCTGCAACGCAATGTGCCGCTGCGGGCGATGTTCGAGTGTGGCACGGTGGAGGAGTTGGCGGCTTATATCGACGGCTTGCAGGCCAACGACATCAGCGAGGAGAAAGTTGATCGGCTGAGCGACCTGATGGCGGAGCTGGAGGGGCTATAACCCATACCGGCTGAACGCAATTCCCCCTGTAGGAGCGAGCTTGCTCGCGATGGCGCCCTTGAGCCTTGCACTGCTCTTGCGGCCGTCATCGCGAGCAAGCTCGCTCCTACATAAAAGCCTGTGCACGACGGTATTTCGCTGTGAAGCACCGTCCTACAGGGGGCGGGTATTGCTTTGCTAAATCACTTCGGCCCGAGAATTTTCAACAACTTGTCCGGTGACGGCGCACCCTGTTGCTGCTGCAGATCACCATTCTCGTCGAGATAAAAAATCGCCGGGGTGGCCGACAGTTCCAGGTCTTCCATCAACTTCAGGTTGGCATCGAGCTTGGCCTGGGTATCCGCCGGGATCGTCGCCAGCGGCTTGAGCGAGCTGCCCTTGCCGGCCTTTTCATGGTCGTGCAGGGCGATTTGCGGGTCCTTGGCGGTAAACAGTGCAGCCGCCTTGGCCGCGCTGTCCTCGCGGATAATCCCGACCATGATGTGGCGCAATTGCACCTTGCCCGATTCTACCCACGGCCGCGCCTGTTCCCAGAACATGTTGCAGTACGGGCAGTTGGGGTCGCTGAACAGATAGACGATGCGCGGTGCATCGGCCTTGCCGTCCTGTATCCAGTTGCTCTTCTCCATCTGCCCCCAGACCTGCTTGGCCATCGGTGCATACACCAGTTTCTGCAACGGCGCCTGGCTCAGGTCCTTGCCGTCGGCGTCATACAGGTTGCCGGCGATCACATTTTTACCATCGGCGGTCAGGTACAGCGCCATGCCATGGTTCTGGTACTGGGCGGCATAACCGCGCAGGCCTCCCGGTGCGTCGAAACTGCCGACGATTTTCGCGCCCTTGGCTTCGATGCTCTTGATCGGCGCGGGCAACTCTTCGGCCTGCAACGCGGGCGCTTGCAGCAGCAACGCGCCAAGGGCGGTGCTCAGGCTCAGGTTCAGCAGGTGGCGGTTGAAGGGCATAGCGATTTCCTTGCTGGGGCCGGTACGGCCGAAGGGGTTTTGGGTGGGCCGAAGTTTTCCAGGGCCCGGGCCAGGCTGGCCTCGGACAACTCGCCCAGGTGAGTGCCGAGCAGACGGCCTTCGGCGTTGTACAAAAGGGTGGTGGGCAGGGCCATGGAGCCGACGCTCTGGGCCAGCTTGCCGCCGTCGTCGAACAGCACGTTGTTCAGGTTCAGGCCCTGGGTCATCAGGAAGGTGCTGACGCTCTGCATGCTTTCGGCCTGGTTGACGAACAGGAAGGTCACGTCCTGGCGTTCATGCTGGGCCTTTTGCAGTACCGGCATTTCCCGTCGGCAGGGCGGGCACCAGGTGGCCCAAAGGTTGATCACCAGTGGGCCGCCCTGGTAGCTGCTCAATTGCACCTCCTGGCCCTGGGCATTGCGCAGGGTGATTTCCGGCAGGCGCGTGCCTTGTTCGTAGAGGGTCATCGACAGGCTGGCGAGCAGCCAGAACGCCAGGCCGCTGCCCAGGCCGAAGCCCAGTGGCCGGCGCAGGGCCGGACGTCGCCAACAGAACAGCGCGGCGCCCAGCAGCAGGGTCAGCACTCCCGGCCAGGCGAGGAAACCGCCGTCACGGATATCGAGCACCTGCAACGGGTCGTTGCGAAAATGCATCCAGTAGGCGATCACGAAGCTGACCCGCGCGACGAGCATGGCCAGCATGAACAGCCCGAACAGCACCGACTCCGGGTTTTCCCCGCCCCGTTTGGCCACCCGCCAGCCCACCAGTGTCGCCAGGGCGAGAGCGAGCAACAACAGCAGGTGGTTGATCGACAGGGCGAGGGTACCGAGGGTCAGGGTGAGCATCAGTGAGCGTCCCGTGTGCTGTTCCAGTTCTGGAGAAAAGCCTTGGCGTCGACTTCACCGGTAATCCGGCTGGCACGGCGTTCCTGGCCGTCCGGCGCAAGCCAGAGCAGGGTCGGTGGTCCTGGTACTTCATAGCGGCCGAGCAGTTCGTGGCTGGCGGCGTTGTCGTTGGTCACATCCAGGCGCACCAGCCGTACTTCACGCAGGGCCGCCTGGACCTCGGCCTGGGAGAACACCTGTTTCTCCATCAGCTTGCACGACACGCACCAGTCGGCGTAGTAGTCCACCAGCACCCATTGGCCCTGGGCCTTGGCCGCGTCCAGTTCGCGCTGCAAGGCGGCCGGGTCCTTGACGGTGACGAAAGCCTCGTGAGCCTCTGTAGTGCCATTGCTGGCGGTGACGCCGGTATAGACGTGCAACGGCCGCCACAGCTCGGTGCCGCCACCGGCTGCACCGACCACCAGCAACGCGCCCCAGAGACCGAGCAGGACGCCGGCGCAGGTGCTGAGCAGGGCACCGCGTCCAGGCTGGCGGCCCAGTCGCCAGGCGCAGCAGGCGATGATCAGTAGCAACGCGCCCCAAAGGCCGAGCCACAGGGATTCGCTGACCACCGGGCGAATCATCAGCACGGCGGTGCCGAGGAACAGGAAGCCGAACACGGCTTTGACCCGGTCCATCCAGGCCCCCGGCTTGGGCAGGAAACGGTTGCCCACGGTCACCAGCAGCAACAGCGGCAAGCCCATGCCGATGCCCATGGTGAACAGCACCAGGCCGCCTTCGACGATATTGCCGCTCTTGGCGATATACAGCAGGGCACCGGCCAGGGGCGCGGTCATGCACGGGCCGACCAGCAGGCCGGACAGGGCGCCGAGGATCCCGGCCCCCACCAGGCTGCCGCCGCGACGGCCGCTGCCGGCGTTTTCCAGGCGATCACGCAGGGCCGCCGGCAATTGCAACTCGAAGAAGCCGAACATCGGCAGGGCCAGCACCACGAACAACGCGGCGAAACTGCCCAGCAGCCAGGGTTGTTGCAGCAACGCCTGCAAGTTGCCGCCGAGCAGGGCCGCGAGCATGCCCAGGGCGGCATAGACAAGCGCCATGCAGACCACATAGCTGCCAGCCAGGGCAAAACCACGCCTCGGGCTGGCGCCACTGCCCACCACTAAACCTGCGAGGATCGGCAGCATCGGCAGCATGCACGGGGTGAACGCCAGCAGCAGGCCGAGGCCGAAGAAGGCCAGCAGGCTCCAGCCCAGGGCATTATGTTGCAGGTTGGCGGCCAGGGACTGATCCTGCGCCTGGCCCTGGGCTGGCGCCGTGGATGCCGTGGATGTCGTGGACACCGGGGCTTTGCCGCCCAGGTCGACGGTCTTGCTTTGTGGCGGATAACACAGGCCGGCGTCGGCGCAACCCTGCCAGCCCACCGTGACCTTGCCAGTGGCTCCGGCCGGGATCAGCAGTTCAAGTTCGCTGCGATAGACCTGCTGGTCGCCGAAGAACTCGTCGCTGTGGTGCTCGCCCGTCGGCAGGGCCGGTCGCTGGGCCGCGTCGAGGCCGTCGAGTTTCAGGCGTTTCTGATAGAGGTAGTAACCGTCGGCGATCTGCCAATACAGCCGGGTTTGTCCGGATGGCAGGGTTTCGGCGCTGAAGGCAAACGCCTGATCGACGGGCATGAAGTCGGGTTTTTTAACCGCAAACGGGTCGTTACCGGCCTGGGCCAGGCCTGCGAAAAGGGCAAAAACAAAGGTCAACAACCAACGCATAAAAAAGCCTTAGGAACGTGGCAAGTGGGGCCAGCCTGCAAGCAGGCGATTAACCGATCATTAACCCGGTTTTATACCGTGTTGGACGCGGACTTTGTAGGCGCGGGGCAATTAACTATTCTGGAGGCATTGGCGGCATAATCGCCGCTTAATCCATTTGCGTTCCAATTGACACATTTGCGCAGGTATCCCCATGCATGTACTGGTTTGCGAAGACGACGAGCTGATCGCCAGCGGCATCAAGGCCGGCCTGACCGCCCAGGGCATGACCGTCGAGCATGTCGCCAACGCCGCGGCGGCCCGCGCGATGTTGCGCGCGGCGGAGTTCGACGTGATGGTGCTCGACCTCGGCCTGCCTGACGAAGACGGCCTGAAACTGCTGGCGCAACTGCGCCAGAAGGGCCTGGAGATACCGGTGCTGATCCTCACCGCCCGCGACTCGGTCACCGACCGGGTCGACGGCCTGCAGGCCGGCGCCGACGATTACCTGCTCAAGCCCTTCGACCTGCGCGAACTCTTCGCCCGCCTGCAAACCCTGCTTCGGCGCGTGGCCGGGCGCAGCGTCAACCTGATCGAACACGGCGCCCTGAGTTACGACCCGAGCAGCCGCGTGACCCTGCTCGGCGGTCAGCCGGTGGACCTCTCGCGCCGTGAGCAGGCGCTGTTGCAGGCGTTGTTGCACAACCGTGGCCGGGTGCTCTCCAGCGAACAGTTGAAAGACAGCGTCTACGGCTTCAGCGACGAGCTGGAAAGCAATGCCCTGAACGTGCATATCCACCACCTGCGCCGCAAGTTGGGCAACGGCATCGTCGAGACCGTTCGCGGCCTGGGCTATCGACTGGGGCCGGCGGGGAGCGAGGACGCCATGTCATGATGAGCCTGCGCCTGCGCCTGAGCCTGACCATCGGCTCGGCGTTCATCCTGATCTGGGCCCTGGCCGCGACCTGGATGCTCAGCGACCTGCGGCACCAGATGATGTTTTCCCTCGACCAGCGGCTGGTGGCGTCGGCGCGCATGGTCGCCGGGTTACTGGAGCAATTGCCGCCGATTTCGAGCAAGGGCGACGGTACGCATTTCAGCGCCGAACAACTTAATATTCCCGGCGGCATGGCCTGCCAGGTCAGTTCCCTGCGCGGTGAAATCCTCGCCCGCAGCCACAACAACCCGGACCAGGCCCTGGAGGACCGGGCCGCCGGTTTCCATGACCAGATGATCGACGGCGCGCCCTGGCGCAGCTTCACCCTGGTGCGCGGCGATGTGCACATCACCACCGCCGATCGCCAGGTGGAACGCGAGGCGTTGAACCTCTCGGTGCTGCTGGCGGCCTCGGTGCCGGTCGGCGTGGCCTTGCTGGGTTGCCTGTGCCTGCTATGGCTGGGGATCGGCCAGGGCCTGGCGCCGCTCAATCGCATGCGTGACGCCTTGATGCGCCGTAGTGCCGACTCCCTGGAACCCTTGCAGGTGCAGCCGCTGCCCCGCGAGCTGCAGCCGTTGCTGGACACCCAGAACCAGCTGTTCCAGCGCATCGGCAAGACCATCGAGCGTGAGCGCCGCCTGACCGGCGATGCCGCCCACGAACTGCGCAGCCCGCTGACCGCGATCAAGACCCACCTGCAGGTGGCGCGCATGACCGAAGGCGCGGCCCGTGACCAGTCCCTGGCCCATGCCGAAGCCGGTGCCGACCGCCTGCACCGGACGCTCGAACAGTTGCTGCTGCTGGCGCGGGTCGAAGGCAGCCTGTCGTTCGACGACGGTGTGCAGTGTAATGCCGAGCAGGTGGCACGCCTGGCGATCCAGGATTCGGCCAACGGCAACCGTGATCGCATCGCCTTGCACCTGTCGGAAAACTTCTCCGCGGCCCCGCTGGAAATGCCCTCGGCCCTGTCCATCGCCGCCTTGCGCAATCTGCTGGACAACGCCCTGCGCCATACCCCGGGCGACGCCTTGGTGGAACTGAATGTGGAAACCGTCGGCAACCGCGTGCACTTCCAGGTGCGTGACCACGGGCCGGGCATTGCTGAGGACGACCTGCAACATCTGACCCAGCGTTTCTGGCGCAATAGCACCAGCACTGGTTGCGGCCTGGGCCTGGCGATTGTCAACGCCATTGTCCAGCGTTGCGGCTGCGTGCTGCACTTCGACAGCCGCCCCGACGGGCTGCGGGTCGAGCTGACCATGCCGTTGCAGGCGGTCTGAAACCGCCTTCGTACAAAACTCCTCATGCAAACCGTCGCCTGGGTGTAAATCCTGGCGGCGCTGGTGCGTTTCCTGAACACGAAGCCTGCACGCGCCCGCGTGCGGGCACAGGGTTTTGGTCAATATCATCAGAGTATTGAGGGATCGAGAGATGTCAGTCGCTACCAGCCTTATTGAAAAATTACCGGTCAGCGCCAGCCAGCTGCCGGTTGGCACGCTCTATCAGTTCGACGAGTCGCCGATTCTGGCCCGCCAGAATCGTCAGGAATCCAATGCTCGCAGCTACCCACGACGTATCCCCCTGGCACTCAAGCGCGCCAAGGGACTGTATGTCGAGGATATCGAGGGCCGTCGTTTCATCGACTGCCTGGCCGGTGCCGGGACCCTGGCCCTGGGGCACAACCATCCGGTGGTGATCGAGGCGATCCAGCAGGTGCTGGCCGATGAGTTGCCGCTGCACACCCTCGACCTGACCACGCCGGTCAAGGACCAGTTTGTCCAGGACCTGTTCGGTTTGCTGCCCGAGGCGCTGGCCAAGGAAGCGAAGATCCAGTTCTGCGGCCCCACTGGTACCGATGCGGTGGAAGCCGCGCTGAAACTGGTGCGCACGGCGACCGGCCGCAGCACCATCCTGTCCTTCCAGGGTGCTTATCACGGCATGAGCCAGGGCGCCTTGAGCCTGATGGGCAGCCTGGGGCCGAAAAAACCATTGGGTGCACTGCTGGGCAACGGCGTGCAGTTCCTGCCTTACCCCTACGACTACCGTTGCCCGTTCGGTCTGGGTGGCGCGCAGGGGGTGAAGGTCAACCTGCATTACCTGGAAAACCTGCTGAACGATCCCGAGGGCGGCGTGCAGCTGCCGGCGGCGATCATTGTCGAGGCGGTGCAGGGCGAGGGCGGCATGATTCCGGCGGACCTCGACTGGTTGCGCGGCCTGCGGCGGATTACCGAGAAGGCCGGGGTGGCACTGATCGTCGACGAAATCCAGAGCGGTTTCGGGCGTACCGGCAAGATGTTCGCCTTTGAACACGCCGGGATTATTCCGGACGTGGTGGTGATGTCCAAGGCTATTGGCGGCAGCCTGCCGTTGGCGGTGATGGTCTATCGCGACTGGCTCGACACCTGGGCGCCGGGCGCCCATGCCGGGACCTTCCGGGGCAACCAGATGGCCATGGCCGCCGGTTCCGCGGTGATGCGTTATCTCAAGGAGCACGACCTGCCGGCCCACGCCACGGCCATGGGCGCGCGCTTGACCGAGCATCTGCGTACCTTGCAGCGGGACTTCCCGCAGTTGGGTGATATTCGCGGTCGCGGCCTGATGTTGGGGGTCGAACTGGTGGACCCGCGTGGTACCCCGGATGCCCAGGGTCATCCGCCAGCCTTTGCGCGCCTGGCGCCGCTGATTCAGCGTGAGTGCCTCAAGCGCGGCCTGATTCTCGAACTGGGTGGACGTCACGGTGGTGTGGTGCGCTTCCTGCCGCCGCTGGTGATCAGTGCTGCGCAGATTGACGAAGTGGCGCGGATTTTCGGCGATGCCCTGGCGGCGGCCGTGGCCAGCCTCTAATTTTTTGCCGGGTTTGAACGTTTCCTTCTACACGACGGCTGCGCAACAGGCGCAGCGTCATCCCCAGACAACGGAGAACAGCAATGACTTCAGTATTTGACCGCGACGACATCCTCTTTCAGGTAGTGGTCAACCACGAGGAGCAATATTCCATCTGGCCGGACTACAAGGCAGTCCCCAATGGCTGGCGCACCGTGGGCAAAAGCGGCTTCAAGAAAGAATGCCTGGAATACATCGAAGAGGTCTGGACCGACATGCGCCCACTGAGCCTGCGCCAGAAAATGGAGGCGCAGGCCGTAGCGGGTTGAAGGCTTGCCCTGATGCCGGTCAGCTAGGAGCGATCTCAAGTCTGGCCGAGATTTGTGGCGAGCGGGCTTGTCGGAACGCCGCACCGCCGCTCTCGGCTGCGAAGCAGTCGTAAAACCTGTTGTCGCGATCTGCCAGATACACCGCGAGCACCGGTTTGAGGGCCGCTTCGCGCCCCAGCGCGGGCAAGCCCGCTCGCCACAAGTCCGTGCTCGGTATCAAGGTTTGCCCCCGCACCAGGCGGGGGCTGATGGTTCAGAGATCGTTATGGGCTACGTAAGGGTCCAGGTTCTTCGCGTAGATCAATTCGCGCTTCAAGTGATCGAGATCGTCGAAGACCTCCGATCCGTCGTAGCCCAGCGCTGGCGCCCTGAGGCCGAGCTTGTCGGGCATCCCTGACTTTTGCAGGATGGGGATGACCTTCAGTGAGCGGTCCGCTGATCGATAGACCAGCACGGGACCGTTCTCGACCTGGCCGAACAGAAACATTCCGGGCCGATTGAGGTGGGGATGGGTATCGAGCCTGGGCGTCCCGGGCAGGCCCCCGGGTGTATCCGCCACCTGGACCATGCCGACGCTCTTGAGTCGCCAGGCCAGATCGTCAATGCTGCTGAATCTTTCGTTTTCAGGAATACCGGATCCGGCAGGGGCAGAGAGTTGTCCTTCGCGGGCAATCAACAGGGTCTCCCGGTAGGGACTGTTTTTGGGTTTCTGCACCAGCACGAAACCCTCGGGAGTTATCTCGATCAGGAAGTCCGATGGCTTGTGCAAGCACTCCCTGGGGTTGGGCGGGGCAGAGCGCAGGGGAGAGGACTGAATACTGATCTCCAGCTTCAGGTCTGCGCGGATCTGATGAGCACCCGTGGAGAAAAGCGCCACGTCACCGCTATCGGGAGTGATCCGTAGCGCCGGCTTGCCCCCCGTGGCGACGGTGCGCAGACCCACGGCACCTTGTAATTCAGCCAGGCCGGGTATTTGCCTGAGGGTGTTGACGTGGATATTTTCCACCAGCGCCAGCCATTTATGCGCGCCATATTGCTGCTGGTCGGCACTGATCAGCTTGTGGGCAATATAGTTGAAGATGGGCAAGCGCCTGAGGCTCGGGCTCCATTCCGGATTCGGGTCCTGAACGCGCTGCCCGTCGGGATAACTGATGGCGGTGTCGAGTGCCAGGATCCTGATACCTTGTTTGCGAGCGCTGATCAGCAATTGTCGCAGTGAATACTTGCCCTTCGGATCAATCGAATCCTTATTGTCCTCATTGCGCAGGATATTCTTCAGCTCATCGGGCATCACGCCTTTGCTGTGAAAATCGTCCAGAAGCTGTTGGTCGAAGTCTTTCATCAGGTGCTGTACATAAATCCGTTGCACCTGGAGCCTGGCGAGAACCGGCAGGTTGTCGATCAGCAGTTTCCTGGCACTGACGATTGACTTGGCGCCCGTGCCCAGCACCAGTCCATGGCCGTTTTCGTAGATTTTTTCAAGGAGCTGCGCCGCTGGGCTGTCTGCCGGTAACTGAGGCACCGGGCGTTGGCCGGGGATGACCTGGGTGTGCGCAAAGAAGGCCTGGGCGGTTTGCTCCAGGAGTTTCTTTCGGCGAGAGAATTCGCTGCGGATATTGATGTTGGTGTTATTCGTGGTACTGCCGGGGTCCATCAGCAGGACACCCCTTTTTTCGCGGATTTCAGGGTTGAGCAAGGCCCTGAATCGGGGCGACGCTTCAAACGAGACCTTCCAGGGCACTTTTACCGACAGTGTCAGGTCGGCGTTGATAAAGCTCATACGGGGCCCGCTGGCTGGGACCGGCAGGAGGGTTTGTGCCGTGGGCCCGATCACTACATCTTCGACCTTCAGGCCGATGACGCCTTGTGCCATGGCCAGACCTGGCGCAAGGCTGGGGAGGCGACCATTGGCGCTATTGTTGTCCAGCAGGGCAATCCATTTACCCCCGGCGCGATTCAGCCGATCGGCGTGGATGACCTGGTTGGCATGGTGGACCATCATCCGTCCATGGTCGACCCGGGCGCGTTCGTCTTTCGTGAGTGAGTGGGTCGCCGCACAATCGAGTGCCTGAACCCGAATACCGTGACTCTGTGCGGTGCTGACCAGACGGTAGTAACTGTAAAAACCCGGCGAGGCGCTGCCATACACGGTACCCAGTACTCGCAAGTGGGTAGCCAGTTCGGTGTTCATGAGTCCGGTTTTATGAAAGCTGTTCAGGCGACCCTGGTCGATATCGGTTCTCAGGTGCTCCAGATAAAGAGTTGTCACACCTTGTTCAGCCAAGGTGGCCATGTTCTCGATCAGGAACACTTTGCTGCCCGGGCTGGTGGGCAGTTCGCCGATGACCAAGCCCTCGGCGTTTCGATAAAAGGCCTCGATCATTGTGCGCGGGCTGCTGCCGCGGCTTGGCTGGGGGCGCGTGGGCGCGGGCGGCAGTGTGTGGGTCTTGAAGAACTCGAGGGCATCCGTCAGCAGTCGTGAGCGTAGCTCCACGAGTTTCTGTTTCGCGGCGATTTGCGCCGGGGAGCTGCCGTTGTTCGACAAGGCTGGCGCCTGAGCGGCAATTGCCCGGTGTTTTCCAGGTAGTTGATATTGGCGCAATGCCGTTGCGACGCTGTTTTCTTTCCAGATATCGCTACCTGCGACCCGATACAAGGCCGGGCCTGAGGGCAGGTATTCGTCCCTGGCCTGGGCACAGTAGGACCTGACGCTTTCGTCATAGCTGACCATGACGACCTGGCCATCGTCGAGATTGACGAACTTGCGCTGCTGGACCACGCGAAATCCTTCGCTGTCGGGGGGCGGCAGGCCTTTGGGCGCGGGCCTTGCGTAAACGCTCAAGGGGCGTCCGAGCGACTGGCTGTTGGCAATGGGACCGGCGATGTTGCTGACGGTAATGGGTGCCGCGACGCCGGGGGGCAGCGCGACGGGAGCCGCCGCTGGGCTGACGGCCGGCAGATTCCCGGAAGTGCCTGGCAACACCGGGGTGCCGGTGCCGGGCAGGCGATTGTGTATCGCCGGGCTGATCTCGGGGAGTCTGATGGTCGGCAAATCGGGCTGTCCGGCGCCGGAAGTGACGGGGCGAATCGGTATTCTGGGAGACATGGCGGAATCCTTTCGTTGATCGTGGTTTCACCGGGGGCCGGCCATTGGCGCGCCTTGTGCTGCGGGCAAGCCCTGTGCGGTTTTGCTCGGGTAGGTTTGCTGGTCCCGCGCGGCTAGCGCGGGGAGTGGATAAACAGGTCCGAGGGGGCGATAAGGGCGGCTTCGTCGTTGTCCGTGCGCCACTGCTGCGTCAGCGTGTCGTAGATCATCGCGTCGTAGGCCGACTGGGACCGTGCACTTGAAGACGACTCGCTGATCACCCTGAGTCCCTTGACCCTGACGCGACTGCTGGCCAGTTGGTCGTCAGCCTGATGTCGGTCGAGACTGCTTTTTATGGCGTCCAGATCGGCATAGGCACGAGCATCCAGTTCATGCAGCAAAAGCTGCTCGAAGATCCGATCCACCTCATACCGGGCGCCCGATGTCAGGACCAGGTAAATCAGGTCCATGGGTTGCAGGGGATCGTCGTGCTCCGGTAGCAGGAAACGAATATTGCCGACCCATAGTTGCTGGCCGGCGATCCTGATATCACCGGGCGTTATCACCTGCCCGCTGGCTTCGGTATGGATGTACCAGGTCGACGCATTGGCGATTTTCGCCAGGGCGCCCGGCGTCGACAGGTGAATGGTTGCGTTGGCGCAGGGATAGAGTTCATAGGTTGAACTCATGCCCTCCAGGGTGTAGGTCGTCGAGGCGCCGCCGGCTTTGAAGTCGACGCGCTGCGGATGTTCTTTCAGCGAGGCACTCTGGTTTTCCGGCGAGCGGAACAGGTAGTTGCCGGTACGCCTGTTTAATGAACCATGACCCTCGACGGTCCTGACGCCCGGGTTGCGCTGGTCGTCGAGATAGCGGGTGGTTGGCGCGCCGAGCTGGTACGAACTGCCATCGCGCAGCACCAGGACAATTCCATGGTTGAGGTCGAACCCCGTGGTATGCAGGGCGCCACCGACATCGCTCGGTTTGCCCGTACCCTCGACCACCCAGTCCTTGAGTGTCAGTTGCGTCTGGTCGTTGAACCGCAGTATCAGCCTGGCCTCGCTGTAGTTCAGGTAGGTGAAGGCACCGATGCGTTTCGCTTGCACCTGGTAACGCGCGCTGACCTGTTCGATTTCAGCGCTGTCGTAGTCGAGGAACAGCGTGGTTGAAGAGGACGTGTGGTCGGGTGTGACCTGGAAAGTCGTGCGCAGGGTCTGCCTGGCGATGAAGTAGCCACTTGGCGAGTTTCCGGGAAGACTGTGCTCGCCGCCATTGACCGGCTGCGGGGCCGGCGGGAGTTGTCCGAGGATCAGCACCGATACGCGGATGTCCCGGTCGTCCGTACCCTCCAGCGTGGCCGGCAGGTCGGGCTTGAGGGTGTGGCCCTCGCGGGTGACAAACAACAACAGGTCATTGTGCAGTTGCCGCCCGCCGTCGTGTTTATAGACACCCCGGATGATCAATTGGTGACTGGGCAGCGTGCCATTTTCGTCACGCAACGAGGTGACGATCAGCGCGGTGTCAACGATGCGCCAGCTCTGGATTCGCTCCATCGGCCAGTCCAGTTCGACGGTGCTGGGTTCGCCGCCGTCCTCGTCGAGGATCACGCTTCTGCCCGTGGAGGTCATCCGGTAGTGATCTTTGCCGGGGCCTCCGTCGACCCGGCTCTCAATGCCCTTGAGGTTAAAGTGATCGTCACCGCCGCCGCCGCTCGCCTGGTCGTCCAGACCTTGCAGGGTGATGTGGTTGGCCTGGGCGTTGCCGGTCACGCGACTGCTGCCACCGGCAAGGGTTTCGACATGCTCGATGGAGGCCAGCGTGGCATAGGCGACCGGCTTGAGGTCGGCGGCATTGCGTCGCAACGCCAGGGTACCGCTGTCCAGGTCAACCGCGTGGCCGACAAAGTGCAAGCTGTTGCGCGCTTGCACCTGCCCTTGCAGTGACAGCGTATCCTGGCCGTCGCCACCCTGCAGCGTACTGATGGCGGACACGTCGGGGGTGTTCAGGGTTTCCTGAGCCTGGAACAGAAAAGCGTCATCCTGATCGCCGCCGGTCAGGGTCTTTGTACCGGTCGAAAAGGCAAAGTAGTTGGGTTTGTCGGGCGCGCCGATGACCTGGTCGTTGCCGCCGCCCAATTGCCAGAGCAGGCCCTTCTTTTCCCCAGGGGTTCCGCTGACCAGGCCGGGGACTTGCTCCAGGCCCCTTGAGGCGTCGATCACATCGTCACCTTCACGGACAACCGGCGTATTGACGGTCGTAAAGGGTTGCTCCTCGTCCTCATCCCAGCGCAATGCCCAGTGTTTCACCGGCTCAAGCTCGACGTGGAAGTTGCCGTTCACCACCCCCGCGAGGGTTTCCTTCATTTCCACGTCGAGCAGCGCCCGGGCACGGGTTTCCAGGGCTTTGCCATAGTCGACCCGGGTGCGCTCGACCAGGTAGCGGTCCATGACTTCCTGGTCCAGCGCCTGTCCGGTAAAGGCGAACCAGCCCGAACGCCAGCGCTCGTTGACGGTCAGCTCGATATAGTCGTCGATATCGTCGACCTGGCGTACGGCACTGTAGATCTTCGCGCCGACGATCAATACCGCGCACGCCACCAGGCCAAGTGGGCCGGCGGCGCTGAACCCGGCGGCCGCCGCCGCGCCGAGTGCCAGTGACAAGGTGGCGCTGGCAATGCTGAAGCCGGCCGTGACGTAATGGTCCATGGCCTCCTTGCCGCTGGTCTTGGCGGCATGATTGAACGCCACCACGGCACTGTGGATATCGAACGGCAGGGTCAGCACATTGCCCAGCAGCCCGGCACTGCGGCTGACCAGCAGGCCGGCGGAGGTGGCGCGAAAGCCCTGGAAAATCCGGCCGCCCTGGCTGAGCAGGGCTTCCCCGGTTTTCCGCAAGCCGCGCTCGACCAAGATGGACGTCAGCTCGGCGCCGATGCTGCCGGCATTCACGGCCGCCTCGGTGACGTCGCGCTTTTTCAGCGCTTCGCGGATGCCGACCAGGCCGCTGTAGATCCCGTAGGCCTGCATGCCTGATCCCGCCGTCAGCAGGCTGCGGCTCTTGGCGGTATCGATCCAGCTCGGAAGGCTGAAGGTGACGTATTTGTGCGTGAGGACCTGCAGGTTCTGCAAGCGCACCAGCAACTGATTGAGATGTTTCATCAGGTTGGCGGCCAGCGCCGGTTTTTCTGCCCCGAGCAAGGGCGGTGCCTGCTGGGAGCGTTGCGAGGCTATTTCAAACAGCACGTCGATCGGGCGCTGATTGGCAGCGTCTCCCGCCTCCAGATGCTGTTGCAGTTCAGTCGGGTCGAATTGCAAGCCCTCGACCAGGGCCCGGCCACTGCCCTGGAGTTGCGGGTCGGCACTGTCGAGGTTGCGTCCGCGGAGTCTGGCACCCATGTCGTAGAGTTCCACGCGACTGATGACAAAGCTGTCCAGGGTCACCGGCCCCAGGCGTGCGTCCAGTTCGGCGAGGCCGGCCCGGCCCCTGGCGGGTGAGGGCGTGCGAGCCGGGGCGGAGGAAGGCTTGTTCAGCGCAGGGTGGGTAACAAGGTCCGAGATGACCATGCCATCGACGGGCCTGGCGACCCGTTCATCCCTGCTGAGTGTGTTGGCCATGGATAAGTCCTTTTATCGTGAGTTCTTGAGGAAACGCACGAAGGAGTATCTCCAGGGCTGTTTTTGCGCCTGTGGTACTTGTTTATGGGGTCAGCTTGTCCTTGTCGGCGATGAGCGGAATTTGCCGCAGGACAACGCCTGCCTACAGGGGCGCCAGTTTCCCCAGCACTTGCGTGATCGAGTCTTCCAGCCCGGCCAGCGGATCGGCGTTCTCAGTCTCGAGTACCAGCAGCGTGCTGCCGGCCTGGCTGATCGCCGATTTCACCGCCTCCGGCGGCTGGCGGTGATCCAGCACCACCTTCACCTCGGCGTCCTTGAGGGTCGCGCTCAGCTTGGCCAGGGCCTCGGGGGTCCATTGGTCGTCGGCCCGGGCATCGACCTGGATCAGCTCCAGGTTGAGCCCGCCCACCAGGTAGTTGAAACGTTCGGAGAGGCTGAACACGCTCAGGTTGTCGGCTTTGGCCAGCCGCGCTTCGCTGTCGGCGCTGAGCTTGAGCAGGTGTTGCTTGAGGGCCGCCAGGTTGCTCTCGATCTTCGGCTTGGCCTCGGGAGCCAGGCGCACCAGGTCGGCGGCGACCACATCGGCCATCCGCCCGAGGTTATTGCTCGACAGCCAGGGCTGGCTGTTCAGGCCATCCACGCCTGTGCCCGGCTGCACCGCGATACCCGCCAGGCCACCGTCCACCGGACGGGCCGCATCGACTTCGACGATCCGCACATTGCTGCGGCGGGCCATGGGGTAGAGCGGGTCTTCGGGCCACAGCGAACGTATCCCGATCACCGCGTCGGCATGGCTCGCCAGCTTTTCCAGGGCCGGGGCCCCGCGTCCGCTGAAGTAGGCGCTCTGGCGACTGCCCGGCAGGTTGGCGTCAGCCGCGTGTTGCAGCTCCACGCCGCTGTCCTTGAGCAGGATTTCGCCCAGGCCATAGGTGATCGGCAGGCTGGCGAGAATGCGCACCGGCTTGACGGCGCTGCTGGCGTGCAACGCTGCATTACCCAGGCCGTGATTGGCGGTGATCTGCATCGGCGCCGGGTTGGCGAGCGATGCGACGCTGTACAGACTACTCAGGGTCAGGGCGAGCGCCAGGGGGCGAAAAATAGGCATTTATCCAATATTCCCTTTGAGGCTGGGCACGGTGCCACGGGCGATCGCCGCGAGGGCGAAGGCGATACCGGCCATCAGGATGATCGCCGCGCCGGACGGCACGGGCAAGTCGAACAGGATCGGCAGCAGGATGCCGCACAGGGTGCTGACGGTGGCAATGGCCACGGAGATCCAGAAGAAGCCCTTGAGCGACTGACTGAGCAGGCGCGCGGCCGCGGCCGGAATCACCAGCAGGGCGCCCACCAGGATCGCGCCGATGACTTTGACCGCCGCCACGGTGATCAGCGTCACCAGCACCACGAACAGGTAGTCGAGGGTTTTCACCGCGACGCCGCGCACCGCCGCCAACTGCGGGTTGAAACTGGCGAGCATGATGCGGTTGTACAGCGGCAGGCTCAGGCCCATGACCAGGCTGCCGACAATCAGCAACACCAGCAGGTCGTTGCCGTTGACCGTCAGCACCGAGCCGAACAGCACGTTCTCGAGGATATGCACGTTGATCTTGCCGGCTAGCACCAGCAACAGGCTGGCGCCCAGGGCCAGGGACACCGAGAGAAAGACTCCGATCAGGGTATCCGGGGCCAACCCGGTACGGTTGCGCAGATAGTTGAGCAGCACGCCGAACAGCAAGCAGTAGCCGAACAGGCTGCCATAGGGGCCGGTGTAGGGTTCGCCGAGCAGGATGCCGATGGCCACGCCGGTCAGGGCCGCGTGGCCCACCGCTTCGGAAAAGAACGCGAAGCGCTTGACCACCACCAGGGTGCCGAGGCCGCCCAGCACCGGGCCGATCAGCAGACCGGCGATCAGCGCGTTGATCACGAAACCATAGGCTAGTGCCGCTGGCAGGAAACCGGAGGAGGCCCAGCCCTGGATCATCAGGCGAAAAGCTTCATAGCTCATGCTCGGGCCTCCTCGTTGATGCTCCGTGGATGGGTGGAGAACAGGCTCAGCAGGCGATCCGGGGTCAGGGCCTCGGCCGGCGAGGCGTCGAACAGCACCCGGCGATTGAGTCCGGTGACCCGGTCGGCCAGGCGCTTGACCGCTTCCAGGTCATGCTCGATCCACAACACGGTGATACCGGCGCGACGCCAGTCCACCAGCAAGCGTTCGAAGACCTGGATACCGGCTTCGTCCAGGGCCGACATCGGTTCGTCGAGGACCAACAGTTGCGGCGCGGGAATCAGCCCCTGGGCCAGCAGCACCCGCTGCCGTTCGCCACCGGACAACGCGCCCATGCGCCGCTTGCGCTTGTCCTGCATGCCGACCCGCTCCAGCGCTGCGCCGATCGCCCCGGCGAAATGCCGGGACAGGCCGAGAAAGGCCGGGCGCCGTTGGCACATGGCGGCCATGAAATCGTCGACGGTCATCGGCAGCCCGCGGTCGAACTCCATGGCCTGGGGCACGTAGCCGATGATGCCGGGGGCGCCCGGCCATTCCAGGCTCAGGCGTCCCTGATGGGGCATCTGCCCGAGCAGGGTCTTGATCAGCGAACTCTTGCCACCGCCGTTGGGCCCGACCAGGGCATGCACATGACCGGGGCGGACCTGAAAGCAGACCTGATCGAGGATGGTGGTGTTACCCAGGACCAGATCGATGCCGTTGAACGTCAGCGTCGGGCCGATGGCCGGGGTGATCAACTGTTCGGCTGCAGTCATGCGCCGGCCTCCTGAATCGCCTGGACCACGGTGTTCAGGTTGTTGGTCATTTCCTTCTCGTACTTGTCGGCCGTGTAGTCGCCATAGGAAATATGCGACAGCGGATAGATCCGCACGCCCGACTCACGGCGGATGGTCTCGACATAGGTGGACGGGAAATCCAGTTCCGAGAAAATCACCTTCACGTCCAGCTCCCGCAACTGGTCGATGGTCTTCTTCAACTGGCTCGGGCTCGGTTCGATACCGTGGGCCGGCTCGACCACGGCAGTGACTTCCAGGCCGAATTCGCGCAGCAGGTAGTCATAGGCCGCGTGCACCGTGGCCACCCGCAGGTCGGCGTTGGGTGCCTGGGTCAGTTTGGCCAGGGCGTCGGCGCGCATCTTGCGCAGGCGCTGGCCGTAGGCGCGGGCGTTGCTGGTGTAGGTCTTGGCGTTGTCCGGGTCGAGCTTGCCGAGTTCCCGGGCGATGTTGTTGACCTGGGCGATGGAAGCGCTGATGGACAGGAAGGTGTGCGGGTTGACCACCTTGCCGGCGCCCCGCGCGGCGGTGCCGGTGGCGGCCAGCAGCGGGACGTTTTCATTGGCCTCGATCACGGCGATATTGGGCTTTTCGCTGGCGGCGATCATGCGGTCGGCGAAGTCGTCGTGGCCGATACCGTTGAGGACGATCACGTCGAGGCTGCTGATGCGCTTGATGTCCTCGGCCCGCGGCTCATAGGCGTGGGGATTGAAGCCGGCGGGGATCAGCGGCACCACGTCGGCCTTGTCGCCGACGATGTTGGCGACGTAGCTGTAATAAGGATGCAGGGTGATGCCGATGCGCAGGCGCTTGGCCGGGTCGGCCTGGACCTGGAGGGACAGCAGCAGGGGCGAGAGCAGCAGTGCGAGTAACAGGCGACGGCGGCTGAACAGAGCTGAAATGGACATGGGTAGACAATCTTCCCTGGGCTGGATCGGAAGGTTCAGTGCCGATGCTGGCGGGTCACGCCGGCATCGAATTGCGCGACCACTTGCTGCCAACCGCCGGCGATCAGGGCGCTGTGACTCAGGTCGGCGGGCGCCGCCAGGCGGTTGCCGCGATTGAGCCAGATGTCCGGCGCGGCGTTCGCATCGCTGGCCACCCGCATCAGGAAGGAGCCGGCGGTGGCTGTGGCGTGGCTCAGACCGAAGTAGGCGTGTTGGTCGAGCAGTTGCCAGACATGGCCGCCGCGACTGACCGAACTGGCATCCTGGGCGAAGGGGGCGAAACCCTCGTCGCCGAGTTGTTCGGGGCTGGGCAGGCCCGGCTGGTCCTGCTGGCGCAGGTGGATTTCGTCGAGTGTCACCCGCAGGTCGGCGTAGATGCCCTGTTCGCCGGGGCTGAGGTCTCGGCGTGCATCCACCTGGTAGGCGGCGAGGGTGCTGGTTTCCTGCTTCTCGCCATGCAGTGCCACCACGGAGCCGGCGACCAGCAGCACGATCAGACAGAACAGCAGCACGTAGAGGGTTTCGTGGCCGGCCCCGGCAGGGCGCACGACCTGGACGGTTGATGGGGCGCTCATGGGGCTTCGATATCCGCGTGATCGATTTCAACGATATGGCCGGGACCGGCATCGAACAGCACATAAAAGTCCGTCGCCGGCTTCTTGAAGGTCAGGGTCGAGTCCTGCCCCAGCTTGCCGGGCAGCAGGATGCTTTCGTCATAGCCGATCACGTCCAGGGTCACTCCGGTGGCCGCGCTGCCGTCGGAGAAGCCGCCTTTGCATTGAATCTGCTCGGCGTCGATCTGCTTGCACTCGCAGATCGGGTTGTGGGCCAGGGCAATAGTGCTGAAGCCGGCTGCCAGTAGTAGGAGGCAGGTGGCAAGCGCCTTGGGTGGCGTAACGATCATTTCCGGGCTCCTTGTTTGTCCAGCCAGGCGATAGTGGCCGGAGAGGCCTGGCGCAGTGGAAGTGAGGCCTGATGCATCGAACCGTCCCAACCCTCGAGGGTTATCCACAGTTCGGCGTCGTCCTGGGTGCGATCGGGAATCGGCACCACCGCGTTCATGCGATAGGCGGTGCCGAAGAAGATCACACCGGCGGCGCGCAGGCTGCGGGGCTTGCCCACGCGCAGGTAGGCGGCCTTGACCTGCTCGCCGCACACGTCGCAGAGGCGTGCGTTGAAGCTTTTCAGATAGCCGGCGGGCCCGTCGCGGCGTGGCCCTTCGTCCCAGAGTTCGGCCATTTCCAGGCTCCAGGGGCCGACCTGGATGTGATTGAGGTGCTTGCCCAGGCCCGTATCGCCACGGAACAGCGCGGCATCGGAAAAATAGCGCGGCATGAAGCCCAGGGGGATCAGCACCAGCAGGATGTTGAGGTGGAAGCGCCATTTGTGCCAAAGGCGGCTGAGGGTTGACGGGGCTGGCAGTGCGCTGGCTTTGCTCACGGGTTCACCTGCGAGGTCTCGGCATTCAGGACGGCACGGGCCTTGGGTGCGGGCACCCGTTCGCTCTTGCTGCTGCGTTTCAGGGCCTGGGCGGTGGCCAGGGCGGTGCGCTTGGTCCAGATCAGCAGGCCGCTCAAGACCATCATGCTCAGCACCAGGCCGAAGAAGAACCAGATCAGCTTGATCCACAGGCCGCCGAAGTCCCCGGTGTGCAGGGGCCGCATCGACTCGGTGACGAACTCGAGGTTGTTGCGGTCCGAGAGCAGCCGCGATTGTTCGATCTTGCCG
Source organism: Pseudomonas gingeri (assembly GCF_013386165.1). GTDB lineage: Bacteria > Pseudomonadota > Gammaproteobacteria > Pseudomonadales > Pseudomonadaceae > Aquipseudomonas > Aquipseudomonas gingeri_C. Next base: position 494,560 of record NZ_JACAOS010000018.1, read on the forward strand.
TTGTAGGGATTGATTTCCAGGGTCTGGTACATCAGTGGATAACCGCTGCGGCCGCCGACCTCGATGGGGCTGAAGGCATTGCTGGGCAGGCTGACGAAGCTCGAGTCGAGCCCGGGGACCCGTTGCTGGGCGATGCGCAGGGCTTCGTCCGCACCCAGCATCGGCGCCGGCCGGCCTTCAGGCATCAGTGGCGCGCTGTCGTGGGAAATGATGGCCGGGATCGGTCGGCTGGCGAAGCTGATCTGGTTGTCGGCGAGGATCGCCTGGATCAGGAACCAGGTGCCGGTGATGGAGATCACCGCGATAAACCAGATCGACCAGATGCCGCTCAGGCGATGGAAGTCGCCCCAGAAAATCCGTGCGCCGTGGTTGAAGCGCAGGGTTGGTTTGAAGAAGCCTTTCCAGAAGCGCTTGTACACCACCAACCCGGTGACCAAGGACGCCAGCAGTGGTAGTCCGAGCAGCGACACCAGGTACCAGCCCCAGCTGTAGCCGTTGACGAAAGGCACCAGCCACCAGCCGTGCAGGGCGCGGGTGAACTGCTTGAAGTCGAACTGCGGGCTGATGCCCTGGATCACTCCGGTATAGGGATTGACGTAGACGATCACCGAGCGGCCGTCGGGGTAGTTGATGTCGGCGCGCAGGGCGAAGTGGTCTTCATCCGGACGAATGATCTGCTGGACGATCACCTCGGGATCGCTCTTGCCGATGGCGGCGATCACCTGGTCGAAGCTGAGCAGCGGCGCGTCGTTGAATGGCTTGCTGGCACGGATTTCGGGGTTGGCCAGCCAGACGATCTCCTGGCTGATCACCGCCAGGGTGCCGGTGACGCAGACGATCAGGACAAAGAACCAGATGGGCAGCGCCAGCCAGCTATGGACTAGGAACCAGAGTCTTGAGCGGGATTTTTTCGGCGTGGAAAGCTTTGACATGGGAAAGCGGGGGCTCTTTCGTGAGGGTGTCATTTGAGTAAGACGGATGAGCGCGGGAAAAACGTAGAGGGAAATGAAAGTAAATGTTTCGACACCCGCTCAAGGGTGGCTTGTAGGTTCTCTGGTGGTGAGATCGTCAGTTAAGGAGCGGTCTTGTGGCGAGCGGGCTTGCCCGCGCTCGGCGGCGAAGCAGCCGTAAAACCATAGTTCCAGTTATGTCTGATACACCGCGATTACAGGTTTTGGGGGCGCTTCGCGCCCCAGCGCGGGCAAGCCCGCTCGCCACAGGTACAGGTGCAGGTACATGTTTCTGTGAATAGAGAGTTTGTTAATTTGAATGTTGCATATTGTTTGTGTTGGAGTACAACTTTGTAAAGTTGCTAAGTGGCAGCTGGTATTGATCAGTGATTGTAAAGGTTTAAATGAGTTTAATAAGGGTTTGGTGCAAAAGGTATTTGCATGAAAATAACTACAAAAGGAAATTGTATGAACAGCAACGCACCAGTGGTTGAAACTAAAGAGGGTCTGATCCAGGGCGGTATAGAAGGGCGGGTGTTTGTCTTCAAGGGCGTTCCTTACGCCGCGCCACCTTTGGGCAATCTGCGTTGGCGCGCGCCTGAGCCAGTGACGAAATGGCCTGATATATACAGGGCAGACCATTATGGTCCGGCCAACTTCCAGAATGCGAAGTTATGTGAGGCGATGGCCGGCGGCGACCCGGGACCACTCAGCGAAGATTGTCTTTATCTCAATGTCTGGACACCGCGGCTCGACAAGAACGCCGAGTTGCCGGTGATGGTGTGGATACACGGCGGTGGTTATCTGTTGGGGTCGGGGGGATTGCCGCCGTATATAGGCGCGCCGTTGGCCAGTCGACAAGTGGTGGTCGTCAGTATCAATTATCGCCTCGGCCATCTGGGCTTTTTTGCCCATCCGGCCCTGGACCGGGAAAACGGCGGGACGGCGGTCTGCAACTTTGCCTTGCTCGATCAGATGGCCGCGCTCGAATGGGTTCAGCGCAACATCGCTGGTTTTGGCGGCGATCCGCACAACGTGACGCTGTTCGGCCAGTCAGCGGGCGGCAGAAGCGTGCTATCGCTGTTCGCGGCACCGCAGGCGCGGGGGCTGTTCCACAAGGGAATCGCCCAGAGCGTCTACGGACTGCCGGATTCCCCTCGAAAAGACGCACTTGAGCGCGGCGTGAAATTCGCCGACTGCCACAAGCTGGGCGGCGCCGACGCCAGTGCCGAAAGACTACGCCAGTTGCCGGCGGAACATTTCTGGGCGCTCGATCCCGCGCTGGCGCCCTTTGGCGGACCGGTTCCCATCAGTGGGGACACAGTGCTACCGAAACCGATCCTCGAAGTTTTCGAGCAGGGTGAACAGGCGTTGTTGCCGCTGATCATCGGCAATAACAGCGATGACTCGAGCATCTTGGACGACTTTGGTTTTTCGCCCGTCGAGATCATCGAGGCGTTGACGCCTGAGCAATACGAATGGGTGAAAGGACTGTATCCGGGCCTGCCCGATGATGAGGAACTGGGGCGTCAGGTCGGTCGCGATCTGCTGTTCAGCACCATGGCCTATGTGATCGTCGAAGCCCATCGGGCAAAAGGCGCGGCTAGCTGGCGCTACTATTTCGAGTACGTCGCCGAGCAAAGCCGTCCCGGGTTTCCCCATGGCGCCCGGCATGGCGACGAAATTGCCTATGTCCTGGGCACGGGTATTGTTGCCCCTCCTCAAGATCAGCCGCTTACCGAACCGGACCAGACCTTTGCGCGACGCGTCAGTGCTTATTGGCTGGCGTTTGCCCATTTGGCGGACGGTGCGGACAGCATCGAGACGCCCGGCGAGGTGGCCTGGAAGAAACACAAGCCCCTGGTTCCCGGCCTTCTGGTCGGCCAGGCGATGCGCTTCGGCAAGGACGTCAGCGATGGCATCGCCCTGGAAGACAATTTCATGGCGCTTCGGGTGTTGGCCTTCGCGCCCCTGCTAAAAGACCTGGGCGCTCTTTTGCCGTAGGTGGGTATGTGTCTTCTCCGGGGCGCGCCTAATTTCCCTGTCCGGCCATCCGTTAATCGAAGCAAAGCCAAGTGTGCGGCGTATTCGCGCGCGCAGCACTTGTGGTTCCGAGATCAAGGGAGAAGAGTCGTCATGAACAATGCATTGAGTTTGGATATCCGTCCGCTGCTGACCGGGTCGGGCACCTTGCCCATGCTGATCCAGGCGCCTGAACCCGGTCTCGACCTGCGCGAGGCCTTCGCCGAATGCAAGCCGCTGATCGATGCCCACCTGTACCGCAGCGGCGGGATTCTGCTGCGTGGCTTCGACGTGGGGGGCGCCGAGGCGTTCCGTGAGTTCGCTGCGGGCTTTGGTCATCCGTTGCTCAATTACGAGTTCGGTTCCACGCCGCGCAGTAACGTGACCAAGGGCGTGTATACCTCCACCGAATACCCGGCGCACCAGAGCATTCCGCTGCACAACGAGCAGGCCTATACCCTCGAATGGCCGATGAAGATCTGGTTCTACAGCATGATCGCCGCCCAGACCGGCGGCGAGACGCCGATCTGCGACAGCCGTGAAGTCTATCGCCGGGTGCCGGCCCGGATTCGCGAGCGTTTCGTCAGCAAGGGCCTGATGTACGTGCGCAACTATGGCAACGGCCTGGATGTCGACTGGAGCCAGGTGTTCAACACCGAGGACGAGGCGGTGGTCGAGGCCTATTGCCGGGCCCATTCCATCGAATGCGAATGGAAGGACGATGGCGAGTTGCGCACCCGCCAGCGCTGCCAGGTGGTGGCTCGGCACCCGGTGACCGGGGAGGACGTCTGGTTCAACCAGGCACACCTGTTCCATGTCTCGAACCTGCAGCCGGAAGTGCGTGAAACCCTGCTTGATGCGGTGGATGAGGAAGACCTGCCGCGCAATGTCTACTACGGCGACGGCTCGGCCATCGAGGTCGACCTGCTGGACGAGATCCGTGGCGTGCTCGACGACTGCACCATCAGCTTTCCCTGGCAGGAAAACGACGTGCTGATGCTCGACAACATGCTCAGCGCCCACTCCCGCTCGCCGTTTACCGGCAAGCGCAAGGTGGTGGTGGCGATGGCCGAGGGGTACGCGCAATGAATCCGCGGGACGCACAGCAACTGGCACGGCGTTTTATTGCATTGCCGGAGGAAAAGCGCCGGGTCTTCCTGGCGGCGATGGACCGCGAAGGCGTTGATTTTTCCTTGTTGCCTATCGTTGACGGCGATGGCGTTGCCGAGCGCGACGGCTTGTCCTACGCCCAGCAGCGGCTGTGGTTTCTCTGGCAGCTCGAGCCCACTGGCGCGGCCTACAACCTGCCAATGGCGGTGCGCCTGAACGGGGTGCTGGAGTTGCCCGCGCTGGAGCAGGCCTTCAGTGCCCTGGTGGCGCGCCATGAGTGCCTGCGCACCACCTTTGGCCAGGACGGCGAGCATGCTTTCCAGCGGGTGACCGAGCCGAGCGCGGTGCGCATCGCCCTCAGCGATCTGTCCGCGCTGGCCCCGGAACTGCGGGTGCAGCGCGCCCGGCAAGCGATGGCCGAGGAAGCGGGGCAGGCGTTTGACCTGGAGCGCGGTCCGCTGCTGAGCATTCGCCTGTTGCGCCTGGCCGAGCAGGAACATGTCCTGTTGCTGACCCTGCACCACATCATCGCCGACGGCTGGTCGATGAATATCCTCGTTGAAGAATTCACCCGCCTGTATGACGCCTGCGTCGCCGGCCAGGCGCTGTCTTTGCCGACCTTGAGCGTGCATTACCGTGATTACGCCCTGTGGCAACGCAGTTGGCTGGAAGCCGGTGAGCGTGAGCGGCAACTGGCCTATTGGCGCGGGCACCTGGGTGAAGAGCATCCGGTGCTTGAATTGCCCACCGACCGTGCCCACCCGGCCCAGGCCAGCCACCGCGGTGCCCGTCTGGAAGTGCAGGTCGACGGGCAACTGCGCCAGCAACTCAAGACCCTGGCCCAGCGCCAGGGCGTGACCTTGTTCGTGGTCCTGCTGGCCACGTTCAAGACCCTGTTGTATCGCTACAGCGGGCAAACCGATATCCGCGTCGGCGGCCTGATCGCCAACCGCACCCGCAGCGAGACCGAAGGCCTGATCGGCTTCTTCGTCAACACCCAGGTGTTGCGCAGCGAGGTGTCCGGCCAGCAGTCTTTCGCCGAGTTGCTGCACAGCGTGCGTGAGGCGGCTGCCGGGGCTCAGGCCCATCAGGAGTTGCCTTTCGACGCCTTGATCGAAGCCCTGCAACCGGCCCGTAGCCAGAGCCACAACCCGCTGTTCCAGGTGATGTTCAACCACCAGCCGCTGGTCACCGATGTGCAGGGCAAGACCCTCGCCTGCGGGCTGCAAGTGGTGCATCTGAGTGACGAGGAGGGGGCCGCGGGCTCGCGTGAGCATGCCGCCGCCAGCGACCTGATGCTGGAAACCCGCGAGGAAGGCGAGCAGTTGTTCGCGGCCTTTACCTACGCCACGGATATTTTCGACGGCGCGACCATCGCCCGTCTCGCCGAGCACTGGCGCAACCTGCTGAGCGCGGTGTGCGAGGATCCGCAGCAGGCCGTCGGGCAGTTGCCGATGCTGGCGCCTGAGGAGCTCGTGCAGTTGCTCGGCGATGGGACCGGCAAAGCGGCCTTGGCCACTGAGCCCGTGTTGCTGCCACAACTGTTCGAAGCCCAGGTCCGCCGCACGCCCGAAGCGACCGCCCTGATCCTCGCCGAACCGCAACCCCTTGTAGGAGCCGGCTTGCCGGCGATGGCGTCCGAACAGGCGGTGCAAGACTCAGGGGCCCCATCGCTGGCAAGCCAGCTCCTACAGGGAGAGTGGCACGACGATATTCTTGCGGTGGGACGCCGATCCAATGTAGGAGCCGGCTTGCCGGCGATGGCGTCCGAACAGACAGCACAAGACTCAGGTGCCTCATCGCGAGCAAGCTCGCTCCTACAAGGGGGGGCGTTCGAAAGGGCGTCGCGCCTGAGCTACGCCGAACTGAACCGTCGCGCCAACCGCCTGGCCCATCTGCTGCGCGAGCGCGGCGTCGGTCCCGACGTGCTGGTGGGGCTCGCCGTTTCCCGTAGCCTGGAGATGGCCGTGGCCATTCTCGCCGTGCTCAAGGCCGGCGGCGCCTATGTGCCGCTGGACCCACAAACCCCGGCCGAGCGCCTGCAGCATGTGTTGCAGGACAGCGGCCTGAAGCTGTTGCTGACCCAGAGTGCCTGGCTGGCCAGCCTGCCGACCGCTCCAGGCAGCGAAATCCTCTGCCTGGACCAGCTCGACGACTCGGGCTTTTCCGATCACGACCTGCCGCTCACTATCAACCCGCATTCCCTGGCCTATGTGATCTATACCTCGGGCTCCACCGGCCGACCGAAAGGCGTCGCCATCAGCCATGGCGCCCTGGCCGAGTTCATCGCCCGGGCCACCGAATACAGTCAACTGCTGGCATCCGACCGGGTCCTGCAAATGGCCACCAACAGCTTCGACGGCTTTGTCGAACAGTTCTTCCCGCCGCTGTGCCTGGGCGCCTGCGTGGTGCTGCGCGACGACCGTCTGTGGGACAGTGCCACCCTGCACGGCGCGATCCTCGAACACGGCATCACCCTGGCGGACCTGCCGGCGGCCTACTGGCATCTGCTGGTCCAGGACTGGGCGGCCCGACCGCCGCAGCACTATGGGGCACTGCGGCAGATCCATATCGGCGGCGAGGCCATGGCGGTCGACGGCCTGCGCCTCTGGCCGCGCGCCGGCCTCGGGCATGTCCGGCTGATCAATACCTATGGTCCGACCGAAGCCACCGTGGTTTCCACCACCTACGATTGCTCCACCTTGTTGCCCGAGGATGTGTCCTGGCGCGGAGTGCCCATCGGCCATGGTTTGTCCGGTCGACGGCTGGTGGTGCTGGACGATGACTTGAACCTGCTGCCCCAAGGCGCGGTCGGCGAGTTGTACATCGGCGGTCCCGGCCTGGCCCGCGGCTATCAGGGCCAACCGGCCCTCAGCGCCCTGCGCTTTATCGTCGATCCGTTCAACCCCGGCGAACGCCTGTACCGCAGTGGTGACCGCGCCCGCCTGCGCGCCGATGGCGCACTGGAGTACATCGGTCGGGTTGACCATCAGGTGAAAATTCGCGGTTTCCGTATCGAGCTGGGTGAAGTCGAAGGCCGCCTGTTGCAGTGCCCGGGCGTGCGTGAAGCTGCCGTGCTGGCGCTGCCCTTGGCGGGCGGAACGCAGCTGGTCGGCTATCTGGTGGCCGAGCAGTCCACGGACGACGCCCGCCAGGACGCCTTGCGCCTGCGGGTCAAGGCCCTGCTGCAAAGCCAGTTGCCGGACTACATGGTCCCCACCCATCTGCTGCTGTTGCCGCGCCTGCCCCTGACCCCCAGCGGCAAGCTGGATCGCAAGGCGCTGCCGCTGCCGGACCCGAGCCAGTTGCAAGCGCGTTATCGGGCGCCTGCCAGCGACATCGAACGCAGCCTCGCCGAGATCTGGGAACAGGTCCTGCACGTGTCCCAGGTCGGGCTCGATGACCATTTCTTCGAATTGGGCGGGCATTCGTTGCTGGCGGCCCAGGTGATCGCCCGGATCAAGGCGCGCCTGGCGGTCAGCCTGCCGCTGCGCTGTCTGTTTGAAAAGCCTTTGCTGGGTGACCTGGCGGCCGAGTTGGCGACCCTTGTGGAGGGCGCCGGCGAAAGTGACTGGGGTGATATGGAGCAATTCATGAGTTCGCTGGAGGAAGTGGGAGCATGAGTGCCCAGGCCGCATTGAGTCTTGCCAAACGTTTTATTGGCCTGCCGTTGGAGCAACGGCGGCAGTTCCTCACCCGCCTGAGCCAGCAGGGCAAGGATTTCAGCCTGCTGCCGGTGCCGGTCAGCCGGCATGAGCAGGCCGCGATTCCCTTGTCCTATGCCCAGCAGCGGTTGCTGTTCCTCTGGCAACTCGAGCCGGAGAGTGCTGCCTACAATATGGCCGCCGCCTTGCGCCTGCGCGGTGAGCTGGACGAAGCGGCCTTGCTGCGCGCCTTCGAGCATCTGGTCCAGCGCCACGAGGTGCTGCGCACCTGTTTCCAGGTCGACGGCGAGCAGCCGCGCCAGGTGATCCTCGAACAGCTGGCCGTGCCGCTGGAACGTATCGACCTGAGCGCGATTGCCGACGATCTGCGTGAAGCCGAGCTGGCCCGACGGGTCGCCACGGCGACCGCGCAGCCCTTCGACCTGCTCAAGGGGCCGTTGTTGCGGGCCAGCCTGATCCGCCTGGACGAAGCGCAATGGGTGCTGGTGGTGTGCATGCACCATATCGTTTCCGACGGCTGGTCGATGGACGTGATGGTGCGTGAGTTCGTGCAGGGTTATCAGGCGTTCTGCCAGGACCGCGAACCCGGGTTGCCGGAGCTGGCCCTGCAGTACGCCGACTATGCGATCTGGCAGCGCAGCTGGCTGGAGGCCGGCGAGGGCGAGCGGCAGCTGGATTACTGGCGGCAACAACTGGGTGAGGAGCAGCCGCTGCTGGAGGTCGCCAGCGACTTCCCGCGTCCGCCAGTGCAGAGCTTCCAGGGGCAGACCCTGCGCTTCGATTTTGGCGCCGAACGTTCGGCGCAGCTCAATGCCTTTGTCCGTGGCCAGGGCCTGAGCCTGTTCATGCTGGTGCTCGGCGGTTATGCCTGGTTCCTGTCCCGGCATGCCGGGCAACGGGATATCCGCGTCGGCGTGCCCAACGCCAACCGTGGCCGGGCCGAGGTCGAAGGCTTGATCGGGTTCTTCGTCAACACCCAGGTGCTGCGCTGTGAAGTGGACGAGCGCAAGAGTTTCCTGGAACTGTTGGCGCGGATCCGTGAAAGCAGCTTTGGCGCCCAGGCGCACCAGGAGTTGCCTTTCGAACAACTGGTGGATGCCCTGGCCCCGCAACGCAGCCTGGATCACAACCCGCTGTTCCAGGCCAAGTTCAACCAGAACGTCGGCATGCAGAAACAGCGGACCCTGAACCTGCCGGGCCTGCAGGTCGAGGAATACCCGCTGCACAAGGACGGTACGCACTTCGACCTGGCCCTGGACATCACCGACGATGGCCGCCTGATCCATGGCGAGATGACCTACGCCAGCGACCTCTACCAGCCCTCGACCATCGAGGGTTTTATCGCGGCGTTGCTCGGGCTGTTCGACGCGGTGCTGCGGGCGCCCCATGTGCCGTTGCTGAGCCTGGAAAACCGTCCTCCGGTCCTGGCCGCCGAGCCCCGTGCCGCGACGACCCCGGTGCTGCAACAGTGGGACGCCCAGGTGCGGACGCAACCCCAGGCAACGGCTGCCCGTTGCCTCGAACAGACCCTGAGTTTCATCGAGCTGGACCAGGCGGCCAATCGCCTCGCCCATCATCTGCGCAGTCAGGGCGTTGGTGTCGGCGAACCGGTGGCGGTGCTGATGGAGCGATCCCTGGACTGGCTGACCTGTGTCCTCGGGATTCTCAAGGCCGGCGCGGTGTATATGCCGCTGGACAGCAAGGCGCCGGATGCGCGCCTGCAGCCGATGCTCGAACGTGCCGGCGCGCGCCTGCTGCTATGCGCCGAGGGCGACGCGCGGGTGACGACCCTGGCGCCGGTCGGCTGTGTCGGCCAGGTCTTTGTCCCTGAGCAATGGCGTGTCCAGCCGGACACTGCCCCGGCCCTGGATCTCGCGGATCAGGCCCCGGCCTATGTGATTCATACCTCCGGCTCCACCGGCCTGCCCAAGGGTGTGCTGGTCAGCCACGGGGCGTTGGCCAGCTATGTCAGCGGCCTGCTGGAGCGCCTGGAGCTGGCGCCCGAGGCGAGCATGGCGCTGGTCTCCACCATCGCCGCCGACCTGGGCCACACCATGCTGTTCGGCGCCCTGTGTTCCGGGCGTACCCTGCATGTGCTGCCCGAGGAACTGGGCTTCGACCCTGACCGTTTTGCCGAGTACATGCGTGAACATCGCGTCGGCGTGCTGAAGATCGTTCCCGGTCATCTGGCGGCGTTGCTGCAGGCGGCCGAGCCCGCCGACGTGCTGCCCTGGCATGCCCTGATCGTCGGCGGCGAAGCCTGTTCGCCGGCCTTGTTCGAGCAGGTCCGGGCACTCAAGCCGGACTGCCGTTTCATCAACCATTACGGCCCCAGTGAAACCACCGTGGGTGTGCTGGCCCACGAGGTACGGGCATTGCACCCGCACGACCGTGGCGTCGCGGTGGGCCGTGCCTTGCCGGGCGCCCATGGCTATGTGCTGGACGATGTGCTCAATATCGCCGCCGAACAGGTGCCGGGCGAGTTGTATATCGGTGGCGACAGTGTGGCCCTGGGGTATCTCGGGCAACCGGGCCTGACCGCCGAACGTTTCCTGCCCGATCCCTTCGGTGCGCCGGGTGCGCGGGTCTACCGCAGTGGCGACCGCATGCGCTGTACGCGCCTGGGCCAGTTGGAGTTCCTCGGCCGTAATGACGACCAGGTGAAGATTCGTGGTTACCGCGTGGAGCCGGCGGAAGTCGCCCGGGTCCTGCAGGGATTCGAGGCTGTCGCACAGGCGGCGGTCCTGGCGCTGCCGGTGGATGAAGAGGGCGGACGCCTGCAACTGGTCGCCTATTGCGTGGCGGCCCCCGGTGCGCAATGCCAGGTCGAGGCGCTGCGTCGGCAGTTGCAGGCCTGTCTGGCCGACTACCTGGTGCCGGCGCAGATCGTCTTGCTGGCGCAGTTGCCGCTGACGGCCAACGGCAAGCTGGACAAGCGTGCGCTGCCGAAACCGGGAGCGGTCCAGCAGGGTTACATCGCGCCGGTCGGCGAGATCGAAGAGACACTGGCGGCGGTCTGGGCCGATGTGCTCAAGCTCGAGCGAGTGGGCACCAGCGACAACTTCTTCGAGCTGGGCGGCGACTCGATCCTCAGCCTGCAGATCATTGCCCGGGCCAAGCGCCAGGGGATCCGCCTCAGCCCCAAGCAGTTGTTCGAGAAACAGACCATCGGCCAGTTGGCGACCGTGGCGAAGCGGATCGAGAAAAAGCCGCCGGCCGAGGTCGTGGTGCAGGCCAGTGGGCGACAGTTGTTGCTGCCGATCCAGGCACGTTTCTTCGAGATGGACATTGCCCAGCGTCATCACTGGAACCAGTCGTTGATGCTCAAGCCTCGGCAAGTGCTGGAAGCCGGGCCTCTGCAGGCGGCGTTGGCCGTGGTGTTGGCGCAGCACGAGGCCTTGCGCCTGAGCTTTGCACAGCAGGACGGTGAATGGCAGGCGCATTACGCGCCGGCGCCGCTGGCCGATCTGTTGTGGCGGCGTGAACTCACGGACCCTGGGCAACTGACGGCGCTGGCCGATCAGGCACAAGCCAGCCTGGACCTGAAAGAGGGTCCGTTGCTGCGCGCGGTGCTGGTCAACCTGCCCGACGGTGAGCAGCGTCTGCTGTTGGTGATTCACCATCTGGCGGTGGACGGCGTGTCCTGGCGGGTCCTGCTGGAAGACCTGCAACAGGCCTATGTCGCCATCGCCGCCGGGCGCTCGCCGGTTGCCGCCGTGCGCAGCAGCTCGCTGCAGAGCTGGGCTGAGCAGTTGCACCGTTATGCCCACAGCGAAGGCTTGCTGGCCGAGCGTGATTACTGGTTGCAGACCTTGGCGCAGGACCTCCAGGAACTGCCGCTGGAGCTGGCCCCGACGCAGGTCCCCGCCGGGGCAGCCGGTCATGCCAGTTCAAGGCTGGACAAGACACTGACCCAGCAACTGCTGAAGGTGGCCCCGACGGCCTATCGCACCCAGGTCAACGACCTGCTGCTGACGGCCCTGGCACGGGTGCTCTGCGACTGGAGTCAGCGGTCTTCGGTGCTGGTCCAGCTCGAAGGTCATGGTCGCGAAGATCTGTTCGACGACCTCGACCTCAGCCGAACAGTGGGCTGGTTCAGCAGCCTGTTTCCGTTGCGGCTCAGCCCGCAGGCGGAGCCGGGTGCTTCCCTGTGCGGTATCAAGGAACAACTGCGGGCGGTGCCGAACAAGGGCATCGGTTATGGCGTTCTGCGTTACCTCGGTGATGCGCAGTTCGCCCGCCAACTGGCGGCCTTGCCCCAGGCGCGGGTGACCTTCAACTACCTGGGCCAATTCGACGGCAGTTTTGCCGAAGCCGACGGTGCGCTGTTCGTCCCCACGGCCGAATCCACCGGGTTCAACCAGTCCGGGGAGACTCCGCCGGGCAATGGGCTGAGCCTCAATGGCCAGGTGTTCGACGGTGAGCTGGAACTGGATTGGGGATTCAATCCCCAGGCGTATCGGCCTGAAACCATCGAGGCCCTGGCCCGTGCCTATGAACGGGCGCTGATCGAGCTGATCGAGCATTGCTGCCAGGGCGGTCAACTGGGAGTGACGCCATCGGACTTCCCGCTGGTGAACCTCAGTGCCGGGCAACTGCAACGCCTGCCGGTGGCGGCGGGGGAGATCGAGGATGTCTATCCGCTGTCGCCGATGCAGCAGGGGATCCTCTTCCACCATCTGGACGAGCCGGAGGGGGCTGCCTATATCAACCAACTGCGGGTTGGCGTGCGCCACCTGGATGTCGAGCGCTTCCACCTGGCCTGGCAGCAGACCGTGCAGGCCCATGAAATGCTGCGCACGGTATTTGCCTGGCCCCAGGAGCTGGCGGCGCCGGTGCAGATCGTCCTGCGTGGGGTGCAGATGCCCATGGCGGTTCATGACTGGCGCGCGCGCGGCGACCGTGAGGTCGCCTTCGAACAGTTGGCGCAAGCCGACCTCGCGGCCGGTTTCGAACCCCATCGCGGGCCTTTGCTGCGGGTGACGCTGGTGCGAACCAGTGAGACCGAATACCAGATGACCTACACCAGTCACCATATTCTGATGGACGGCTGGAGTACCTCGCAGCTGTTCGGCGAAGTGCTGCAACGTTACGCCGGGCTGGCGGTGACCCGGGGTGCCGGGCGTTATCGCGACTATATCCAGTGGCTGGGCCAGCGTGATGCCCAGGCCAGTCAGGACTTCTGGACCACGGCCCTGGCCGGTTTGCAGGAGCCGACCCGTCTGGCCGGGACGCTGGGCGGCACTCGGTTGGCGACGGGCTATGGGGAACACCGGCATGTCTTTAGCGAGGCGCTGACGGCCGGGCTGAATCGCTTTGCCCGGGAGCGCAAAGTCACCCTCAACACCTTGATGCAGGCCGCCTGGCTGCTGCTGTTGCAGCGTTACACCGGCCAGGATTGCGTGGCCTTCGGTGCCACCGTGGCCGGGCGTCCGACCGACCTGCCCGGAGTGGAGCAGCAGATCGGCCTGTTTATCAACACCCTGCCGGTGGTGGCGAGCCCTGACGCACAGCTTACGGTGGCTGAGTGGTTGCAACTGGTACAGGACCTCAACCTGGCGCTGCGCGAACACGAACAGACGCCGTTGTACGAGATCCAGCGCTGGGCCGGCCTGGGGGCCGGCGGGTTGTTCGACAGCCTGCTGGTGTTCGAGAACTACCCGATGGCCGAAGCGCTGGGCCAGGCTTCGGAGACAGGCCTTGAGTTCGCGGCGATCGAGCGCTCGGAGCAGACCAATTATCCGCTGACCCTGGTGGCGGTGACGGGGCCTGAGTTGATCGTGGACTGCAGTTACGACCGTGCCTGTTTTGACGCCTCGGGCGTAGCGCGATTGGGTCGGCAGCTGGAATACCTGATGGGCCAATTCATGGCCGATGCGCGCCAGCCGTTGGGTGCGCTTGAGCTGCTGGACCCAGTGGAACGCGAAGTCGCCCTCGACTGGAGCCACGGCCGGACCTCCCCTGTAGGAGCGAGCTTGCTCGCGATGGACGTCAACGATAACGCGAGGCATCAGGATGATCGCGGTGGCCTTGCGCTTATCGCGAGCAAGCTCGCTCCTACAGGGGGTGGGGTCCATCCGCAGGGCCCGGGTCATGTGCTTGAGCACCTGGCCGCCCGGGTCGCCGGTCAGCCCGATGCCCCGGCGATCCTCTTCGCCGACTGGCAGCTGGATTACCAGACCCTGGACCGGCGCGCCAATCGTCTGGCCCACCTTCTGCGCGAACGTGGCGTCGGCCCTGAAGTACGGGTTGGCGTGTGCCTGCGCCGGACCCCGGACCTGATCGTCGCCCTGCTGGCGATTCTCAAGGCCGGTGGCGCCTATGTGCCGCTGGACCCCGAGTACCCGCGTGAACGCTTGCTGCATATGCTCGATGACAGCCACGCGGCCCTGCTGCTGAGCGAAGCCATTCTCCTCGAACGCTTGCCGCAGCCATTGCCGGCCCCGGTGTTGCTGATGGAGGAGGGCGACGACTGGCTGGTGAGCTGGCCCGCTCATGCGCCGAGCGTGGAGACCTGCGGCCAGAACCTGGCTTATGTCATCTACACCTCGGGTTCCACCGGCAAGCCCAAGGGCGTGGCGATCACCCACGACAACCTCGCGGCGCTGATCCACTGGTCGTTGCAGTCCTACGCTCACGAACAGTTGCGTGGGGTGCTGGCGTCGACGTCGATCTGCTTCGACCTGTCGGTCTGGGAAATCTTCGTCACCCTGGCCGCTGGCGGTTGCCTGGTGCTGGCGGACAATGCCCTGGCACTGGCGCAGTTGCCGGCCCGTGAACGGGTCACGCTGATCAACACTGTGCCCTCGGCCATTGCCGCGCTGCTGCGTGCCGGGCAGATCCCGGACTCGGTCCGGACCCTCAACCTGGCCGGCGAACCGCTCAAGCAGACGCTGGTGGATGCGCTCTATGCCGGGACCCGGGTGCGCCAGGTGTATGACCTCTATGGTCCTTCGGAAGACACCACCTATTCGACCTTCACTCTGCGCACCGCCCAGGGCGTGGCGAATATCGGGCGGCCGCTGGAGAACACCCAGGCCTACCTGCTGGATCCCGGCTTGCAACTGTTGCCCGCCGGGGTGGCGGCAGAGTTGTACCTGGGTGGCGCCGGGGTTTCCCGGGGCTACCTGGGCCGGCCCGGATTGACCGCCGAGCGTTATGTGCCGAACCCGTTCGCCGCTGATGGCGAGCGTCTGTACCGCAGCGGCGACCTGGTGCGCCAGGGCGAAGGCGAGCGGATCGAGTACATCGGCCGCGCCGACCACCAGGTGAAGATCCGGGGTTTCCGTGTCGAGTTGAGCGAAGTCGAGGCCTGTCTGCTCGAACAGCCAGCGGTGCGCGAGGCGGTGGTGCTGGCCCAGGAGGATGCGGCGGGCAAGCACTTGCAGGCCTATGTGGTGACGCAGCCGGGGGCTGGCGATGCCCAGGTGTTTGTCGCCGGCCTGCGGACGGCCTTGGCCGCGCGCTTGCCGGCACACATGGTGCCGAGCCAGTTGCATCGGGTCGAGGGCTTGCCGCTGACGCCCAATGGCAAGCTCGACCGCAAGGCCCTGATTGCCCTCGGCAGCGGTCCCCGACAGCAGCACTACGAGGCACCGCGCAGCGAGCTGCAATGCCAGGTCGCGGCGCTCTGGCAGGAGGTGCTGGGGATCGAGCAGGTGGGCCTGGGCGACAACTTCTTCCAGTTGGGCGGGCATTCGCTGCTGGCGACCCTGGTGGTCAGCCGGATCGGTGAGCGCCTGGGTGACAAGGTTCCGCTCAAGGAGCTGTTCCAGGCCGACAGTTTGCAGGCGTTCTGCGAGCGGATCGAAGTGTTGCGCGGTGGTTCATCGCCGGTTCAGGATGAATTGGCTAAATCCCTGGAGGCCCTCAAACGTCTATCCCTCGAAGATCTGGAAAAACTGATTTCTTGAGGGGAAGCACGAGTGCAAGGGTTAATCGAGTCGGTAGGACAGCTCTCGTCCAAGCAGCGTAAAGGCTTGGCGGCGTTGCTCAAGCAGAAGGGCATCAATCTGTTCGAGGTCGCGCCGGTGTTCCGCCGCGCGGCCGAGGAGCCCCTGCTGCTGTCCTACGCCCAGCAACGCCAGTGGTTCCTCTGGCAATGGGCGCCGGACAGTACCGCCTACAACATTGCCACGGCCCTGCGGGTGCACGGCCGGCTCGATGTGAACGCCTTGCAGGGCAGCTTCCAGGCCCTGGTGGAGCGCCACGAAAGCCTGCGCACGGTCTTTACCCAGACCGACGGGCAACCGCTACAGGTGGTGTTGCCCGCCGCTCGATTCATGCTGGATCTGCACACACTCGAGCCGGCCTCCACGGCGGAGCGCGAGGTGCAGGTCCAGGCTTTTGTCCAGGCCCAGGGCCAGACGCCTTTCGACCTGGCCAAGGGGCCGCTGCTGCGGGCGGCCTTGCTCCAGGTGACGGCCGAAGAACAGGTCCTGGTGCTAACCCAGCACCACATCGTTTCGGACGGCTGGTCCTTGCAGGTGATGACCGAGGAGCTGTTGGCGCTGTATGCCGATCTGAGCCAGGGTCGTACGCCACAGTTGCCGGCATTGCCGATCCAGTACGCCGACTACGCGTTGTGGCAGCGGCACTGGATGGAAGCCGGCGAACAGGAGCGGCAACTGGAATATTGGCTGGGCAAGCTCGGCGGCGAGCAACCGGTGCTGGAGTTGCCGGTCGATCATCCGCGTCCGCTGTCCCCCAGCTTTGCCGGGGCCAGTCATGCGCTGTTGCTCGACCCGGCGTTGAGCGAAGGGCTCAAGGCCCTGGCCCGGCAACAGGGGGTCAGTCTGTTCGCCGTGCTGCTGGCCTCGTTCCAGGCGCTGTTGCATCGCTACAGCGGGCAGGGCGATATCCGCGTTGGCGTGCCGGTGGCCAACCGTGAACGGGCCGAGGTGGAGCGGCTGATCGGCTTCTTCGTCAACACCCAGGTGCTCAAGGCCGAGGTGGACGGGCAGGGCGGTTTTGTCGAACTGCTGCGCCAGGTCTGGCAGACGGCGCAAGAGGCCCAGGCCCACCAGGACCTGCCCTTCGAACAACTGGTCGAGGCGTTGGAGCCGGGACGCAGTTTGAGCCACAGTCCGTTGTTCCAGGTGATGTTCAATCACCAGGCGCAAGCTCCGGGTCCACTGGCGAATCCAGCATCGCCATCGCTGGCAAGCCAGCTCCCACAGAACCCCACAGACCTTGTAGGAGCTGGCTTGCCAGCGATGACGTCGGTGAATCCAACATCGTCATCGCGAGCAAGCTCGCTCCTACAGGGAGAGGGGCACGACGGTATTCTTGCGGCGGGACACCGATCCAATGTAGGAGCGAGCTTGCTCGCGATAGCGTCAGTGAATCCAACCTCGCCCGCCCGTTCGGTCGCCCCCGGTGAGCTGACGATCGAACCCCTGCACTGGCACAGCCAGACCGCCCAATTCGACCTGGTGCTCAATACCGCCGACCAGCCCCACGGCATCGAAGCCGTGTTCAAGTACGCCACCGATCTGTTCGAAGCCCCGACCGTCGAGCAGCTGGCCCGCCACTGGCTGAACCTGCTGCGTTCGATTGTCGCGAACCCGCAGCAACGCATCGCCGATATCACCTTGCTGGAGCCGGCCGAGCAGCGACACGTCCTGGCCCAATGCAACCCGGCACCGCGCCAATACCCGGTCGACACCTGCCTGCAACAACGAATCGAGGCCCAGGCCGCACTGCGCCCGGACGCTGTGGCGGTGGTTTGCGCCGACCAGCAACTGACCTACGGCGAACTCAACCGCCGCGCCAACCAGTGGGCCCATCACCTGATCGCCCGGGGTGTCGGCGCGGATGTGCTGGTGGGCGTGGCCTGCGAGCGTTCGCTGGACATGCTCGTGGCGATTGTCGCGGTGCTCAAGGCCGGCGCTGCCTACGTCCCGCTGGACCCCGGCTACCCGAACGAGCGCCTGCGCTACATGATCGAGGACAGCGGCCTCAAGTGGCTGTTGGCACAAGGGCACCTGCTGGGGCGCCTGCCGATCCCGGCGGACGTCGAGTGCCTCGACCTGGATCAACCGCCGCAAGACAGCTCGCGGGACAACCCGCCCTGTGTCACTGAAGCCGATCATCTTGCCTACGTCATCTACACCTCGGGCTCCACGGGCAAGCCCAAGGGCGCCTTGTTGCCCCACGGCAATGTGCTGCGTCTGTTCAGCGCCACCGACGTCGGGTTCGGCTTCGGTGCCGACGATATCTGGACGCTGTTCCACTCCTACGCCTTCGATTTCTCGGTCTGGGAAATCTTCGGTGCCTTGCTCCACGGCGGCAAGCTGGTGGTGGTGCCCCAGGACGTCAGCCGTTCGCCCCGGGACTTCCATCGCCTGCTCTGCGATGAGCGGGTGACGGTGCTGAACCAGACGCCATCGGCTTTCAAATCGTTGTTGTCGGTGGCGGTCGATTCACCGCGCGACCTGGCCTTGCGTTATGTCGTGTTCGGCGGCGAGGCCCTGGAAGTACAGGGCCTGCGCCCCTGGTTCGAGCGTTTTGGCGAGCAAGCACCGAAGCTGGTCAATATGTACGGCATCACCGAAACCACCGTGCACGTCACCTACCGGCCGCTGTCCCTGGCCGACCTGGAACAGGCCGCTGGCAGTCCCATCGGCGAACCGATCAGCGACCTGTCCTTGTACCTGCTGGACGATGCGTTGAACCTGGTGCCGCCGGGTTGCGTCGGTGAGTTGTATGTGGCCGGCGCCGGGCTGGCGCGGGGTTACCTGAAACGGCCGGATCTGACGGCCACGCGTTTTGTCCCCGACCCATTCGATCCACAGGGCGGCCGACGCCTTTACCGCAGCGGCGACCTGGCGCGCTTGCGCTCCGACGGCAGCATCGAATACATCGGCCGGCGCGACCAGCAGGTGAAGATTCGTGGCTTCCGCATCGAGCTGGGGGAAATCGAAGCGCGGCTGCAAGGTCACGAACAGGTGGCCGAAGCCGCGGTCCTGGCCGTGGAAGGCGCGACCGGCACACAGCTGGTGGCGTATCTGGTCCCCGTCGATCCGCGTGTGGCACACGATGAAGCGCAGGCCAGCGCCCTGCACGGCGAGTTGCGGGACTACCTCAAGGCCCATCTGGCCGACTACATGGTCCCGACGCACCTGGTGCTGCTGGACACGCTGCCGCTGACCGCCAACGGCAAGCTCGACCGCAAGGCCTTGCCCGAGCCCGATACCCGTGTGCTGCAGCAGGCCTATGTTGCCCCGCGTCGGGAAATCGAACAGCAACTGGCGGCGATCTGGGCCCAGGTGCTGCAGGTCGAACAGGTCGGCCTGAAGGATAATTTCTTCGAGCTGGGTGGGCACTCGTTGCTGGCGACCCAGGTGATCGCCCGGGCCCGCCAGGAACTGGGGCTGGAGCTGTCCCTGCGCAGCCTGTTCGAGACCGCGGACCTGGGCGGCTTTGCCGAGAGTGCCGAAGCGGATCAGACAGCTGAGGTGCCGGCCTTCAGCCTGGCCGACCGCGGCCAGCCCCTGCGCCTGTCCTATGCCCAGCAACGTCAGTGGTTGCTCTGGCAACTGGAACCGGACAACAGCGCCTATCACATCCCGGCCGCGTTGCAACTGGACGGTGTTCTGGATCGCGAAGCCCTGCGTCGCGGCTTCGAAGCCCTGGTGGCCCGTCACGAGAGCCTGCGTACCACCTTCGGCCAGGTCGACGGGCAGGGCGTTCAGCACGTGCAGGCGCCTGCGGCCTTTGTCCTGGCACTGGATGAATTCAACCCGGCGTCGGGCGAAGATCCCGAGTCGTGGGTCAAGGCGCGGGTGGCGCGGGAGGTGCAGGTCGCGTTCGATCTGCAACAGGGGCCGTTGCTGCGGGCGCGCTTGCTCAGCCTTGGCCAGGAGCGCCATGTGCTGGTGGTGACCTTGCACCATATCGTCTCGGATGGTTGGTCGATGCCGATCATGGTCGACGAGTTGATCGAGTACTACGCCGCCTTCAGCCAGGGCCACCAGCCCGTGCTCAAGGACTTGCCGTTCCAGTACGCCGACTATGCCCACTGGCAGCGCGACTGGATGGCCGCGGGCGAAGAGGCCCGGCAGTTGGAGTACTGGAGCCGTCAGCTCGGCGAGCATCAGCCGGTACTGGAATTACCCACCGACCGGCCACGCCCGGCCTTGCAAAGCAGTGCCGGGGCGCGCCTTGAGGTCGCCTTCGAGCCGGCCTTGCTGGTGCCGCTCAAGGCGATTGCCCGAGAGCAGGGCGTGACCCTGTTCATGTTGCTGCTGGCCTCGTTCCAGACCTTGTTGCATCGCTACTCGGGCCAGGCCGATATCCGCGTCGGCGTGCCGATCGCCAACCGCACCCGGACGGAAACCGAGGGCCTGATCGGCTTCTTCGTCAACACCCAGGTGCTCAAGGCCGAGTTCGAACTGCACAGCACCTTTGGCCAGTTGCTGGCTCAGGTCAAGCAGACGGCGCTGGGCGCCCAGGCGCATCAGGACCTGCCGTTCGAGCATCTGGTGCAGGCCCTGCAGCCCGAACGCAGCTTGAGCCACAGCCCCTTGTTCCAGGTGCTCTACAACCACCAGACCGAACGCAAGGGCGCGGTGCGCCAAGTGCCGGGCTTGCACATCGAAGGGCTGGACAGTGGCAGCCACAGCGCCCAGTTCGACCTGACCCTGGACACCTTTGAAGGTGAAGAAGGGCTGCGGGCCGCCCTGACCTATGCCACCGCACTGTTCGATGCCGCCACCGTCGAGCGCATGGCCGCCCATTGGCGCAACTTGCTGCGGGCTGTCGCCGAGCAGGGGGTGACCCAGCGGATTGCCGACCTGCCGCTGCTGGATGACGAAGAACGTGAGTGCATCCTGCAACGCTGGAGCCGTATCGACGGCGTCTACCCTGACGCGCCTTGTGTCCACGAACGGATTGCTGCCCAGGCGCGGTTGACGCCCGAGGCCACGGCGTTGATCTTTGCTGACGAACAACTGAGTTATGCCGAGCTGGAGCGGCGGGCCAACCGCCTGGCCCAGCAGTTGCGGGCGCTGGGCGTCGGCCCGGAAGTGCCGGTGGGCATCGCGGTTGATCGCGGGTTGGACATGGTGGTCGGCTTGCTGGCGATCCTCAAGGCCGGTGGCGCCTATGTGCCGCTGGACCCGGAGTTCCCCCGCGAGCGCCTGGCCTACATGATGCAGGACAGCGGCATCGGCCTGTTGCTCTGCCATGCTCATCTGCTGGCGGAGCTGCCGGTGCCGGCGTCACTGCGCACGCTGTGCCTGGACAGGGTCGAAGACCTGCCGCCGGGAACCGACGATGAGGCGCCGCTCAGCCAGGTGCAGCCGCACAACCTGGCCTACCTCATCTACACCTCCGGTTCCACCGGCCAACCCAAGGGCGTTGCCATCGAGCATGCGGCCCTGAGCGCCCATTGCCACGTCGCCATCGAGTACTTCCGCCTGCAGGCCAAGGACCGCGTGCTGCTGTTCTCCACCCTCAATTTCGACGGTTTTGTCGAACAACTGTTCCCGGCCCTGTGCTGCGGTGCGGCCGTGGTGGTACGCGGCAACGAAGTCTGGGACAGCAACACCTTCCACCAGGAGGTGCTGCGTTCGGGCATTACCGTGGCGGACCTGAGCACCGCCTATTGGTACCTGCTGGTGCAGGAATTCAGCCGCCAGGCGCCCAGGGACTTCGGTCCGCTGCGCCAGGTCAGCGCCACCGGCGAGGCCATGCCGCCGGAAGGACTCGAACTGTGGAAACAGGCGGGGCTGGGCCATGTCCGCCTGCTCAATACCTACGGCCCGACGGAAACCACCATCACCGCCAGTTACCTGGAGTGTGATGCTTATGTGCGCGGCGAATGGCCCAAGCCGTCGTCGATGCCCATCGGCCGGCCGCTGGGTGGCCGGCGCATGTATATCCTCGACAGCGATTTCGCCCCGGCGGTCCAGGGCGCCAGCGGCGAGTTGCTGATTGGCGGCGCCTTGCTGGCACGCGGTTATCACGGGCGTGCGGCGTTGACCGCCGAGCGCTTTATCCCCGATCCGTTCGACGGCCAGGGTGGCGGTCGTCTGTACCGTACCGGCGACCTGACCCGTTACCGCGACGCGGGGCTGATCGAATATGCCGGGCGCCTCGACCATCAGGTGAAGATCCGCGGTTTCCGCATCGAGCTGGGTGAGATCGAAGCGCGCCTGCAGCAACATGCCCTGGTGCGCGAAGCTCTGGTGGTGGCCCTTGACGGTCCGTCCGGCAAGCAGTTGGCGGCCTATCTGGTGCTCCGCGAGCCGGCCTTGAACGAGGCGCAACAGGTGCTGCGTGACGACCTCAAGGCGCACCTGCCGGACTATATGGTCCCGTTGCACTGGGTGGTGCTCGACAGCCTGCCCATGACCCCCGGCGGTAAGCTGGATAGAAACGCCTTGCCCAAGCCGGACCCGAGTGCCTGGCAGCAGGCCTACGTGGCCCCGCGGACCGAACGCGAGCAGCAACTGGCGGCGATCTGGGCGCAGGTGCTGCAGGTCGAGCGGGTCGGCCTGGACGACAACTTCTTCGAGCTGGGCGGGCACTCGTTGCTGGCGGCCCAGGTGATATCCAGGATTCATTCGGGCCTGGGGATCGACATACCGCTTCGGATGATTTTCGAGAAACCTCAATTGAACGAATTTGCACAGGCACTTGAAGGCAGCGGCCTTTCCCTGACCGATGACGGGTTGTCCGACATTGAACGCATGATGAATGACATGGCGGAGGCTTGAGATGGAGATCACCACGGCACAACGGATTGCCCGGCGCTTTGTCGGCCTGCCCCTGGATCAGCGACGCCAGATCCTGGAAAAGATGCAGGCCGGCGGACAGAGCTTCAGGCTGCTGCCGATCGCCGTCACTCGCCACGAAGTCGCGAAAATTCCGCTGTCCTATGCCCAGCAGCAGATGCTGATCCTCTGGCAACTGGAACCGGACAACAGCGCCTATAACGTGCCGATGGCGGTGCGCTTGAGCGGCGAACTGGATGAGGCGGCGCTGGGTCGGGCCCTGGAGCGGTTGATACAGCGGCATGAAAGCCTGCGTACCCGCTTTGTCTCGGTGGAGGGCGAGTTTCATCAAGAGATACTGGAGCAGTCCGCGGTGAGCCTGGTGCGGGTCGAGGTTGCGCCAGCTGCCGGCGAAACTCAGGAGGAGCGTGTCAAAGCGCTGGTCGGCGCCGAGTTGAGTGCGCCGTTCGATCTGTTGGAAGGGCCACTGCTGCGGGTCAGGTTGTTCCGCCTGAGCGGAACCGAACACGTGCTGACCCTGTGCATGCACCACATCATCTCCGACGGTTGGTCGGGGGAGGTGTTGGTCCGCGAGTTCATCCGTTTCTACCTCAGCGAACATACCAACACCCCCGCCCCTGTAGGAGCTGGCTTGCCAGCGATGGCGTCGGTAAATCCCCTGGCGGAATTGCCGATCCAGTATGCCGACTTCGCCATCTGGCAACGGGCCTGGCTCGAAGCCGGCGAGGGCGAACGGCAACTGGCCTATTGGAAAGAGCAACTGGGCGAGGAGCATCCGCTCCTGGAACTGCCCCTGGACCACGAACGCCCGCTGCAACCGAGCTACCGTGGCGCCATGGTCCACAGCGACCTGAGCCCAACCCTGTCGGCACAACTCAAGACCCTGGCCCGGCAGAATGGCCAGACCCTGTTCATGCTCAGCCTGGCGGCCCTGGCCGTGGTGCTCTCACGCTACAGCGGCCAGGCCGATATCCGCATCGGCGCGCCGAATGCCGGGCGCAGCCGCGAAGAGCTGGAAGGACTGATCGGCTTCTTTATCAACACCCAGGTCCTGCGGGTGCAGGTGGACGAACGCGCCACTTCCCGGCAGTTGCTGGAACAGGTCAAACAGGTGGTCACCGGCGCCCAATCCCACCAGGAACTGCCCTTCGAACAGTTGGTGGAAGCCCTGGCTCCGGAGCGCCATCTCGGGATCAACCCGCTGTTCCAGGTCAAGATCAACCAGAACGTACTGGCTGCGCCCGCCGCTGGCGATAAAGCCCAGGGGCTGAGCGTTGAAGCCTTCGCCATCGATGTCGCCGACGCGCGTTTCGACCTGGCACTGGACTTCACCGATACCGCGCAAGGCGTTGAGGCCAGCTTCACCTATGCCACCGACCTGTTCGAGGCCGCGACCATCGAGCGTATCGCCGCGTCCTGGCGTCAGGTGCTGGAGCAACTGGCCCGCGCCGCCGACCAGCCATTGCTGGAACATGCCGGTACGGCCGCCGACCCCATCGTGCACCAGGCGGCGTCACTACCATGCAGCGATTTCCTTGCGCTCTGGGAACAGGGCCGGCAGATCGGACATGGCCAGCCGGCGCTGCATGCCGCCGGTCAATCGATCGACTATGACGAACTGGAGCGACGCTCCAATCGGCTGGCGCATTACCTGCAAGCCCAGGGTATCGGTAACGGCGATGTGATCGCCCTGTGTCAGGAACGCTCCCTGGAATGGGTGACCGGGTTACTCGCCGTGCTGAAAACCGGCGCGATCTATCTACCCCTGGACACCGCCCAACCGAGCGAACGCTTGCAGCAATTGTTGAAGGACAGTGCCGCCACGTTGCTGATGCACGCGCCGGGTGATGACAAGTCCGCCGGCCTGGGTGTGTGCCCGGTGCTGGCCCACGACCCCGGGCAATGGGCCGACTACAGCGCTGAAACGCTGGCGACGAAGGTCCAGCCCGAGCAGCCGGCCTACATCATCTACACCTCCGGCTCCACCGGGCAGCCCAAGGGCGTGCTGATCAGTCACCGGGCCCTGGCGAACTATGTGCAGGCGCTGTTGCAGCGCCTGGAGCTGGCGCCCGGCGCCAGCATGGCGCTGGTCTCGACCATTGCCGCCGACCTCGGTCATACCCAGTTGTTCGGCGCCCTGGCGTCCGGCCGCCCGTTGCACCTGATGGCCGCGGAACATGCGTTCGATCCCGACGGTTTCGCAACCTATATGGCCGAGCACCAGGTGGACGTGCTGAAAATTGTCCCGAGCCATTTGCAGGGTCTGTTGCAGGCTGCCCGAGCGGCGGACGTGCTGCCCCGGCAGTTGCTGGTCCTCGGCGGCGAAGCCAGCCCCTGGGGGCTGATCGAACAGATCCGGCGCCTGGCGCCGGCGTGCCGCATCGTCAACCACTACGGGCCGACGGAGACCACCGTGGGCATCCTGACCCACGAAGTCGAGGAACGCCTGGCGGGTTGCCGCACGGTGCCGGTGGGCCGTCCCCTGGCCAACGATCAGGCGCGGGTACTGGACGCCTGGCTCAACCCGGTGGCGGAGCGCGTCGCCGGTGAGCTGTACCTCGGCGGTGCCGGCCTGGCCCAGGGCTACCTGGGGCGGGCGGCGTTGACCGCCGAACGTTTTGTTCCCGATCCCGAATCGCTGCACGGCGAGCGTCTGTACCGCGCCGGTGACCGTGCCCGGGTCAGCGATGGGCGGGTGGAATACCTCGGTCGCGCCGACGATCAGGTGAAGATTCGTGGCTACCGGGTCGAACCCGGTGAAGTCGCCCAGGTGTTGCAAGGCCTGGAGGGTGTACGTGAGGCGGTGGTCCTGGCCCTGCCGCTGGACAGCGACGAGTCGCGTCTGCAACTGGTCGCCTATTGTGTTCCCGAAGCCGGCACCGAACTTGCCGTCGAGACCTTGCGTCAATCCTTGCTGGCCGAACTGCCGGAGTATCTGGTGCCGGCGCATATCGTTGCCCTCGAACGCCTGCCGCTGACCGCCAACGGCAAGCTGGACAAGCGTGCGCTGCCGAAACCGGGAGCGGTCAGCAAACGCTACACCGCGCCGGTCGGCGAGATCGAAGAGAAGCTGGCGGCGGTCTGGGCCGATGTGCTCAAGCTGGAGCGGGTCGGCAGCAGCGACAACTTCTTCGAACTGGGCGGCGACTCGATCCTCAGTTTGCAGATCATCGCCCGGGCCAAGCGCCAGGGCATCAAGTTGAGCCCTCGGCAGTTGTTCGAAAAGCAGACCATCGCCCAACTGGCAAGCGTGGCCCGGCTGATCGAGAAGAAGGCCGAGGTGGTCGAGACGGTGCAGGGCAGCCTGCCGCTGTTGCCGATCCAGGCACGTTTTTTCGAGTTGGACATTCCCCAGCGTCAGCACTGGAACCAGGCGCTGATGCTCGAACCTTCGACGACCCTGGACCCGGCGCACCTGCGCAGCGCCTTGTACCTGCTGATCGAGCGGCACGAGGCCCTGCGCCTGAGCTTCGAACGGCAGGACGGGCATTGGCAGGCGAGCTTCCGTGGGGCGGCCGCGGTCGATCCGTTGTGGGTGCATGAACTGGATGATCCGGCGCGTTTGACCGAATTGGCCGATGAAGCCCAGCGCAGTCTTGACCTGAAGCAGGGACCGTTGCTGCGCGTCCTGCTGGTCAACCTGCCGCAAGGACAGCAGCGCTTGTTGCTGGTGATTCACCACCTGGCGGTGGACGGGGTGTCCTGGCGCGTGCTGCTCGAAGACCTGCAACAGGCCTACACCGCCCTGGCGGCGGGGCAGGCACCGGCCCTGGCGCCGCGCAGCAGTTCACTCAAGGCCTGGGCCGAGCATGTGCAAGCGTATGCCCAGGGCCCGGTGCTCAAGGCTGAACGCGACTACTGGTTGCAGAGCCTGGGG
The DNA here is from genome assembly GCF_013386165.1 of Pseudomonas gingeri. GTDB lineage: Bacteria > Pseudomonadota > Gammaproteobacteria > Pseudomonadales > Pseudomonadaceae > Aquipseudomonas > Aquipseudomonas gingeri_C. Next base: position 520,925 of record NZ_JACAOS010000018.1, read on the forward strand.
CCGCTGGACGCTGAACTGCCCCGGGACAACCCGCTGGGGGCCAATACCCGGCGTCAGGTCCGCTATGCCCGTTCGCACCTGGGCAAGGACCTCACCCAGCAACTGTTGAAGGTGGCCCCGGCGGCCTATCGCACCCAGGTCAACGACCTGTTGCTGACCGCCCTGGCCCAGGTGCTGTGTGCCTGGAGCGGACAGGCATCGGCGCTGATCCAGCTGGAAGGCCATGGCCGCGAGGACCTGTTCGAGGACCTCGACCTGAGCCGCACCGTGGGCTGGTTCAGCAGCCTGTTTCCCCTCCGGCTCACGCCACGTGGAGAGCTGGGGGCGAGTATCTGCCAGATCAAGGAGCAACTGCGCACGGTGCCGAACAAGGGCATCGGCTACGGGATCCTGCGTTACCTGGGCGATGCCGAGACAGTCGCGGCGTTGCAGGCATTGCCCGAAGCCCGGGTGACCTTCAACTACCTCGGCCAGTTCGATGCCGAGGCCGCTCCTGGTCAGCGCGCCCTGTTGACGCCGGCGGCCGATGACAGCGGCGCGAGCCAGAGTGAGGACGCACCGCTGGGGAACTGGCTGAGCCTCAATGGCCAGGTCTACGACGGCCAGTTGCAACTGGACTGGAGTTTCAGCGGCGAGGTCTATCGCGCCGAAACCATCGAGCGCCTGGCGGTCGCGTACGAGCAGGTTCTGGGCGAGGTGATTGCCCACTGTCTGCGCGACGAACACCAGGGCGTGACCCCATCGGACTTCCCGCTGGCGGGCCTGAGCCAGTTGCAGCTGAAGCGCTTGCCGGTGGCGGCACGGGATATCGAGGATGTCTATCCGCTGTCGCCGATGCAGCAGGGCATGCTCTTCCACAGCCTGTCGGCACCGGACTCGGGCAACTACCTGAACCAGATGCGGGTCGATGTGACGGGGCTTGATGTGCCGCGTTTCCGTGCCGCCTGGCAGGCCGCGATCGAGCGTCACGAGGCACTGCGGGCGCGCTTTGCCGAAGGCAGCGGGCAGCCCTTGCAGGTGATCCGCAAAACCGAAGCACTGGCATTTGCCGAACACGACCTGCGCGGCCGCGACGGACTGGAAGCGCTTCTCGCCGGACAGGCCGAGGCGGACCTGCAACGCGGCTTCGACCTGGCCCGTGACCCGCTGTTGCGCCTGACGGTATTGCGTACCGCGGAGCAGCGTTACCACCTGATCTACACCAATCACCATATCCTGCTGGACGGCTGGAGCAGCGCGCGGCTGCTGGGCGAGGTGCTCGAGCACTACAACGGGCAAACGGTGACGCCACCGGCCAGCCGCCTGCGTGACTACATCCAGTGGCTGCAACGCCAGGACAGCGCTGCTGACCAGCGCTTCTGGACCGAGCAGATGGCCGCCTTCGACGAACCGACCCGCCTGGTGCAGGCGTTCAAGGCCGGTGGTGTGGCCGATGCCCAGGGCTATGGCGAATACCGCCAGACCCTCGATGCGGCGCAGACCCTGCACCTGGGCGAGTTCGCCCGCGAGCAGCGGGTGACCCTCAACACCCTGGTGCAGGCCGCCTGGCTGCTGCTGTTGCAGCGCTACACCGGCCAGCGCAGCGTCACGTTCGGCGCTACCGTGTCCGGGCGTCCGGCGGACCTGCCCGGTGTCGAGGAACAGCTGGGGCTGTTTATCAACACCTTGCCGGTGCTGGGCAGTCCCGGCCCCGAGCTGCAAGTCGGTGATTGGGTGCAACAGGTGCAGGCGCGCAACCTGGCCTTGCGCGAGCACGAACACACGCCGCTGTACGCTATCCAGCGCTGGGCCGGTTGGAGTGGTGAAGCGCTGTTCGACACCTTGCTGGTGTTCGAGAACTACCCGACCTCCGAGGTCCTGGAGCAGGGCGCCGACAACGGGCTGGCCTTCAGTGGCTTGCAGACCCGGGAGCAGACGCACTACCCGCTGACCCTGGTGGTGGAGGTCGGCGAGGTCATGTCGGTGGACTACCGCTACGCCCGGCAACAGCTCTCGGATGGGGCGGTGGCGCAATTGGCCGGACACTTCGAGCACCTGCTGCTGGCCTTGGCCGAGTCGGCCGGGCAACGCCTGGGCGAGCTGCCGATGCTCGCTGCTGCCGAGGCGCGGCAGACACTGCAAGAGTGGAACCAGACCCAGGTTGAGTATCCGGGCCCCTGGTGCCTGCACAGCCTGATCGAGGCCCAGGTGCAGCGCACGCCGGAGGCGCCGGCGCTGCTGTTCGACGGACAGCAACTGAGTTATCGCCAGCTCAATGTGCGGGCCAATCAGCTTGCCTATCGCTTGCGCGAGCGGGGTGTGGGGCCGGATGTGCTGGTGGGCATTGCCGCCGAGCGCAGCCTGGAGATGGTGATCGGCCTGGTGGCGATCCTCAAGGCCGGCGGTGCCTATGTGCCGCTGGACCCTGAATATCCCCGCGAGCGCCTGGCCTACATGATCGAGGACAGTGGCATCGACCTGTTGCTGACCCAGCGCCATTTGCTCGAGACCCTGCCGATCCCGGCCCATGTGCGCAGCCTGTGCCTGGATGTTCCCGAGCCGGTGAGCGCCAGCGAGGAGAATCCGCGCAACCTGACCTTGCCGGACCATCTGGCCTATGTGATCTATACCTCGGGCTCCACCGGACGGCCGAAGGGCGCCGGTAACAGTCATCGCGCGCTGTACAACCGCCTGGCCTGGATGCAGAAGGCCTATGACCTGAAAGCCCACGACACGGTCCTGCAAAAGACCCCGTTCAGCTTCGACGTTTCGGTCTGGGAGTTCTTCTGGCCGCTGTTGACCGGCGCCCGCCTGGCCATCGCCAAGCCGGGCGAGCACCGTGATCCGCAGCAACTGATGCAGAGCATCGAGCGTTATCAGGTCAGCACCCTGCATTTCGTGCCGTCCATGTTGCAGGTGTTCATGGCCGGGCTGGACGTGGAGCGCTGCGCCAGTATCCGGCGCCTGGTGTGCAGTGGCGAGGCGCTGCCGGCCGAGTCGTCCCAGGAGGTGTTGAAGCGTCTGCCCCAGGCGGCGTTGTACAACCTCTATGGCCCGACTGAAGCGGCCATTGATGTGACCCACTGGACCTGTACGCCTGATGACAAGTTGAGCGTGCCGATCGGCCAACCGATCGACAACCTCAAGACCCACGTGCTGGACAACGGCCTGTTGCCGGCTGCGTTCAGTGCCGCGGGTGAGTTGTACCTCGGCGGCGTCGGTCTGGCGCGGGGTTATCACCGCCGTCCGGCGTTGACCGCCGAGCGTTTTGTCCCGGACCCCTTCGACGAGCAGGGCGGCCGCTTGTATCGCACCGGCGACCTGGCCCGTTATCGCGACGCGGGGGTAATCGAGTACGCCGGGCGTCTCGATCATCAGATCAAGATTCGCGGTCTGCGGGTGGAACTGGGCGAGATCGAGGCCCGGTTGCAGGAGCACCCTGGTGTGCGCGAAGCCAATGTCATCGATATCGATGGACCGCTGGGCAAACAACTGGTCGCCTATCTGGTGCCGGTCGACCTCGATCTGGTCGAAGCCGGGTCGTTGGGACAAGGCCCGTTGCGTGATGCACTCAAGGCTCATCTCAAGGCGCAATTGCCGGAGCATATGGTGCCGGCTCATCTGGTGCTGCTGGCATGCATGCCGCTGAGCCCGAACGGCAAGCTGGATCGGCGCGCATTACCGGCGCCGGATGTGAATGCCTCGGGGCCAGCTTACCGCGCCCCGCGTACCGAACTGGAGCAGCGCCTGGCGGCTATCTGGGCCCAGGTGCTGGAGGTCGAGCAGGTCGGGCTGGATGACAACTTCTTCGAGCGCGGCGGTCACTCGCTGCTGGTGATCGCCCTGGTCGGGCGTCTGCGGGAGGCGTTTGAGGTGACGATCAAGTTGCATGATTTCCTCTTGCTGCCGAACCTGGAAGCGCTGGCGGATTTCCTGCGGGAAGGGGAGGCCCGGCTCAAGTCGCCGGTGATCGCCATGAACGCCTGCCGCAACGCTAACAGTCCACTGTTCTGCCTGCCGCCAGGTGGCGGTGGGGCCTACGCCTACTATCCGCTGGCCGGGACCCTGGGCAACCAGCGCCGGGTCTATGGGCTGGTCAACAAGAGTTATGTGGTGCCGGGTTGGTTCGATGAGTCCTGGGACGGCATGGTTGCCTACTACCTGGAGCAGATCCGCGCCACTCAACCTCAGGGGCCGTATAACCTGCTGGGCTGGTCGTTGGGTGGGGCGTTGGCCATCGAGGTCGCCCAGCGTCTTGAACAGGCCGGTGAGCGGGTGAGTTTTGTCGGGCTGGTGGATTCGCTGATGCCCCGTGGTATCGAGGAGCAGGCGACCGAGCCTGAAGCGGAGGCTGCTGCGCAAATTGAGGAGCCTGGGCTGTATGGCCCGTTGTTGAGCAGCCTGCTGGCCTTTGTGCCGGGGCTTGATGAGGCGACGGTGCTGGGGTTCCTGGAGCAGGCGCGTGCCAGTTTGAGTGATGAACAGGCGGTGGTCGAGCGGGTGATCGAACTGGTGGCCGAGGAGGGTGGGGTGAGTGTCGAGCGCTTGCGCGAGATCCACCGCGATATCGCCCTGCAGGATGAGATCGAGACCGGCTATCGCCTGCTGCATGCCAACGCGCTGTTGAGCGAAGCCTTCAGCCTGAAACCGCTGGCGGTGAAGGTCGATTGCTGGTGGGCCACGGGGAGCCGCACTGTCGAGCAGATCCACGAGGCCGAGGCGCGGTTGCTGCGCGAGTGTTCGATCAACGGCCTGGCAGGTTCCCGGGTGCTGGAGGAGAGCCATGACAGTGTCATCCTCAGTCCGGCGTTGTTGAATGCGGTGCTGGAGTGCCTGGCCGAGGGGGAGGGCCGGGACTAAACGTTGGCTGATCGATTCAGATTAGGCAGGGGGAGCACAGCTCCCCCTTTTTTTTCGAGCGAAGATGGGTGCAGAGGTGCAACCGATATAACCGGAACAGCAGCGCAAGGATCAGGGATATTCGCGACGAGCGTGCAGGACACGCAGCACATCGATGCATTCAGCACCGATCTGGTAGACCACCAGGTAGTTCGGATGTACCACGCATTCGCGAGAGCCGAGTACCCGGCCGGGTCGGAACAAGTAGGGGGCAGAGGGAAGACCTTCAACTGTTCTCAGGATCACGCTATGCAGCGCTTCGGCTGCGAGGGGATTGCGCTCGTCGATGAAGTCAATAATTTCCACCAAGTCATGGGTGGCTTCTTCAGTCCAACGGACGGTTTGCACGGGCCTTCCTGCGTTCCATCAAGGCAGACTGGACCTTTGCCATCGCTTCATCATGAGGAAGGCGAGGTTTTTCACTGTTCATGGCTTCCAGTACTTTGGCGCGGAACCAGTGGTCATAGTGGGTCGCCTGCTCGTCAGTCTCGAATTCAGACACGATCGGTGAAAGCTGAGCGCTCATGGGGCGGTCTCCGGATGGATTTGCCACAGTCTACCCCTTTCACAATCAGTGAAGGGAGTCTCGTGGTCGGGAAGTCAACCCAAGATCGATATCCTCTCCAGGATGATTCGATCAGGTTTAAAACGTAACGAATCGCCAAACCCGTGTCGCCAATAAGGGCGACGGCCGGACTATAGGCCGCAGGTTTCTGTCGATGCAAGAGGGTGAATTGTTACTGATCGTTCTTCCTTCTGAAGGTGGGACAGAAGGAGAAACCTTGAGCTTGCGAGGGGAGGCACCTCGAAGTCATCACGTCAGGGAAGGCGACCGCCGTTGCGGCGGTCGCTCCTGGAGATCAGAAGTCCGTGCGGATGGTCAGCATGTAGGTCCGTGGGTCACCGTAGAAGTTACCACGGCCCAGTTCACCTACCGACTTGTAGTAGACCTTGTCGAAGACGTTCTTCACGTCCAGGCCGACTTTCCAGTTCTTGTTGATCTTGTACGACGCCAGGGCATCCCAGACCGCCCGCCCGCCGTTGGAGACGGTTGGCCCATAGACAGTCGTCGAGTAACCGCTCTGTGCCGAGACCCCACCGCCCACGGTCAGGCGGTTCCAGTCGCCTTGCAGGTTGTAGGTGGTGGAAGCCCGCAGCAGATGCTTGGGCGTCTGGTAGTCGGTCGGGCCACCGGTGCTCGAGTCGGTGACGTTGAAGGTATAACCGCCAGCCACCTGCCAGCCCGGCAGCACCTCGCCGCTGGCTTCCAGCTCGTAACCTTTGCTGCGTTGAACGGTGCCACCGATGTAGCAGCTCTGGCCGAAGCTGAGCGGGCAGAGTGTGTTTCCAGCATTCGGATCCGTCACCGCAACGTTTTTCTGCTTGATGTAGAACACCGCCGCCGAGACATTCAGGCGGCCGTCATACAGCTCGCCCTTGACGCCGGTTTCATAGTTGGTGCCGATGGCCGGGTCCAGCAGGCTGCCGCTGACGGTACGGTATTCGCTTTGCGGCAGGAAAATATCCGCGTAGCTGGCGTACCAGGACCACTTGTCGTTGAAGTCATAGATCAGGCCAGCAAAGGGTGTGAACTGGCCATTCTGGCTGTTCGATTGCTTCTCAGCGGTATACGCGTTCTTGGTCTGGTACTCGTACCAGGACAGCCGTCCACCCAGCACCAGGCTCAGATCTTGCGTCAGATGCAGGCGGGTGTTGCCGTAGACGCCGTAGCGTCGGGTTTCGTCGTCGGTGATCTGGTCCCAGCCGCTGCGCAGTGGCTCGGCAACGGCATTGTGGTCTGGGTCGAATACATCGATCGGGGTGTCCAGGTCGATGTCGGTTTCCTTGGAGCGCAGTCTCTGGTCCGACCAGTTGGCCCCGATCATCACCGAGTGCTCCAGGCCAAAGGCGCTGAAGTTGCCGGTGAGGTTGGTATCCAGACCGTTGCTGACTACGGAGTCCTGGCGAAACAGCGCGTCGACCAGCGTTGATCCCGCGCCTGTGACCGGATTGATGCTGCCGCGTGGCAAGGCCGCCTGTTGATCGAAGGAGCCCTGGCTATGGGTTACCGAGGTCTTGCTCTTCCAGTCTTCGTTGAAGCGGTGTTCCAGCTCGGCGAAGACTTCGGTCTGCTGGTTCTCGTGCCGGTTCCAGTTCTGGGTCAGCGACGTGGCACGGGAGATCCCCAGGGCCTGGCCATTGCTGTAGCGCGGCAGGCCGAAGATCGAGTAGCCGTTGGTCACGCTGGTCTGGTTGCGCAGGCCCACGGACAGCGTGTTGTCATCGTTCAGGTCGGCTTCGACGATGCCATAGAACACCGGTTTGCGGCTGCTGGCGGAGTCATAGAAGTAGTGCCGGTCCTCGTAGGCGACCACCATGCGCCCGCGCACCGAGCCCGAGTCGTTGAGGCGCCCGGTGGCATCGAGGTCGGTGCGGTAGAAGTCGTTTGAGCCGATGCGGGTGGTGATGGAGTAGTGCGGGTCGGCGCTCGGCCGTTTGCGCACCAGATTCACCGCGCCGCCGGGGTTGCCGTTGCCCACCAGCAGGCCGGCGGCGCCACGGAGGATTTCCACGCGGTCGAACACCGCGGTATCCGGGGTGATCCAGCCGGTAGGGCTGTAGGACAGGCCGGGTACGCCGTCGATCATGTAGGCGTCGGCACCCAGCTCGAAGCCCCGGGAGTTGTATTGGTTGTCGCCGAAGTTGCGGCTCGACAAGGTGATGCCGGTGGCCTGGTCCATCACCTGGTCGAGGGAGGTGAGGTTCTTGTCGTCCATTTGCTGGCGAGTCACCACGGTGACCGACTGCGGGGTTTCGCGCAGGGTCTGGGCGGTCTTGCCAATGGTCACCGCACCCGTGGTGTAGGAGCCGGTACCGTCGGTGTTGCTGCCCAGGGCCTGGCCACTGACGTTGGTGGCGGCCAGGGTCAAGCCTGAACCCTTGGCGGCGGCGGTGTCGCTCAGGGTCAGGGTGTCGCCCTGCAGGTTGTAGTCGACGCCGGTGTTTTTCAGCAACTCGCTGGCGGCCTGGCCTGGGGTAAACACGCCTTTGACCGGCGCACCGCGCAGACCCTGGACCCGCTCAGGGTTGTACAGAATCTGGATATTGCCCTGGCGCCCCAGTTCCTGCAGGGCGGTACCCAACGGCTGGGCGCTGATGTTGAATTCGAACTCCTGGGCCTGGACCTGAGCCGCCAACGGTAGTGCCAGCGCCATCCCCATGACGGCCAGCGAAGGTGGCGAGCAGAACAGCTGGCGAACCAGCAACGCTTTGCTCAAGGGTGTGAGTCGGTGTTGTTTTGGCATTGTGTCTGCTCTTATCTAAATTGCTGGAGAAGCGAGTGAGAATTTTTTGCATTTGAAATAAAGACGTACGAGGTCGACGAAGACGGAAAAGAAAAGTGAAAAAAAAGTGAAAAAGATCACGACGCAGGGGCCTGCGATCTTTTTTTGCAGGAGCCGGCTTGCTGGCGATGGCGTCCGCAAGAACACCACCAGGCTCAAGGGCCTCATCGCTGGCAAGCCAGCTCCTACAGGGGGTTGGGGCAACACGATAGTTTTGTGGTGAGACGCGATCCTGTAGGAGCCGGCTTGCCGGCGATGGCGTCCGCAAGAACACCGCCAGGCTAAGGCCTCATCGCCGGCAAGCCGGCTCCTACACGTGAGGTTGGGGGTTACGAGAAGGCGTTCTCGGCGAAAGCGTGCTGTTCCTCGCGGCGCTCGACCTTGATCTGTCCGGCCTGCATCCGCACCAACTGGTCGGCCACCGGGAAGTAGCGGTCGTCGTGGGAAATCACGATGATCGTCTTGCCCTGTTGGCGCAGTTCGGGCAGCAGTTCGGTGTAGAACACCCGACGGAAGGCCGGGTCCTGGTCGGCGGCCCATTCGTCGAACACCAGCACCGGACGTTGGTCGAGCCAGGCATTGATCAACGCCAGGCGCTTGCGCTGGCCGGTGGACAGGTCGGTGGTGGTGAAGCGCCCGTCACGGATGCTGACCTTGTGGGCGATGTCCAGGCGCTCCAGGTACTTGATCGATTCCGGTGGCAGCAGGTCGTCACCCTGGAGCACTTCGTCGAACAGGTAGTAGTCGGCAAAGATGGTGGTGAACAACTGTCGGTAATCATCCAGGCCCTCGGCGGTCACCGCCTGGCCGTTGAGGCGCACTTCGCCCTGTTGCGGGCTGTAGAGTCCCAGCAGCAGCTTGATCAAGGTGGTCTTGCCGCAGCCGTTCTCGCCGACGATAAAGAGGATCTCGCCCTGCTTGATGGTCAGGTTCACCGGCCCCAGGTGGAAGGCCTGGCTGCCTTCGACCTGCGGGTAGTCATAACGCAATTGGTGCAGTTCGATGCTTTGCAGCGGCGCCGGGGCGGCTTGGCGGTCCTGGATCAGCAGGTGCGGTTCCGGCGAGGAGAACTGCCAGGACAGTTCGGCGATCCGGCGCAAGGCAATTTCCGCGCGGCTGATGATCGGCAGGGTGTTGATCAGGCGTTCCAGTGGGCCTTTCATATACAGCATGACCAGCACGAAACCACCGAGCACGGTGCGGTCGGTGCCGGGCCAGAGCGCCTGGAAGGTGATGGCGATACCGATCACGGCAAAAAACAGCATCGAGCCGAAGGTTTCCGCACTGACAAAAATATTCGCCGCGCGGATGTTGGCCCGGCAGATTCGGTCGGTGGTGCCGTGGATCTGTTCGTCATGCATGTGCTGGCGACGCTTGCGCTGGATCCGCAGTTCCTTGGCACCGGCCGAGATCGCCTGGTAGTGCTTCTGCAATTCGTCTTCGCCGTCCCGGGCGGTAAGGATGCTGCGCATGCCGTAGCGGTGGGCCAGCCATTGGGCGCCGGAGCCGATGATCACGGTGACCACGGTCAACAGCAGGATCTGCCAGGAGAGCATGGCCAGGTACGACAGGCAGCCGAGGGTCACGGTAAAGGCGATCACCATGGGCGCCACCGACAGGGCGAAGGTGCTCAGGGTGCTGACATCCCCCAGCAGTACCGGAATCAGCCGGTGGGCGCGGTAGCGTTCGAGTTGTTCGATGGGCGCCACCAGCACCTGGGCGGCCAGTTCGCGGCGCAGGCGGGCGACCACCTGTTGGCCGACGTAGTTGGTCAGCAGGTTGGACACGGTGGAGCAGGCCAGGGTCAGCAGGCACAGGCCGCCGAACAGCAGGGCGGTGTGGCCGTCGGGCCCGGCGGCGGCATTCATGGCGTTGTTGACGGTGGCCAGCAAGCCGGTGACGCTGAGGCCGCTGACGATCCCCAGCACGGCCGAGAGTACGACCAGCAGCCAGAATGGCTTGAGGATCCTGAAGGTTTCCCGGGCGAGACTTGGGGCTGGGAGTGACATGGGGGCTACTCGTGAAGGGGCTGTAGAAGCAGGCGCCCCGGAAGGCGCCTTGAACTCTGTAGACGAGTCGATGGGGTCAGGATTTAGAGCTCGCGGGCGACGCGAAAGCCCAGCCAGTCGCCACGGGTAATGGCACTGCGTTCGTTGCGATTGCCCGAGCGGGAGAACACCGGCGCCTCGGTCCAGTCGTTGCCACGAATCACCCGGCGGTCTTCGCACTCCTTGCTGTCCAGGCGCGGGCTGCCGTCGGCGGGCGCGCCGATATAACTGTCGACGTAGCAGTCGGCGGTCCATTCATAGACGTTGCCGTGGCCGTCATAGATGCCGTAGGCGTTCGGCGGGAAGCTGCCACCCGGCGAGGTGTAGCTGAAACCATCGGCTGGACCGTAGGTGTTGGCGTGCTCGGCGATGCTGTAGCCCTTGTCCTTGTCGAACGGGAAGGGGAATGACCCGCTGGTGCCGCCGCGCACCGCGTATTCACGTTGCGACTCGCTGAGCAGGTGATATTTCTTGCCGGTCTTTTTCGACAGCCAGTCGGCATAGGCCTGGGCTTCGTGGGCGTCCATGCACACCGCCGGTTGCCGGTCACCCTGGGGGTAGCGCGGTTTGCCGGCAAGGCATTCACGACCGGGACGGGTATCGCCGTCGGGCATCTTGTAGCCGGTGTCCTGGATGTAGGCATTCCACTCGGCGCTGAGGACCTGGAAGCGGCTGACGGCGAAAGCCTTCTTGAACGTGACCGGGTGCATCGGACCTTCATCCGCCTCGCGGCCGACTTCGTCCTCCGGGGTGCCCATGGTGAAGGTGCCGGCGGGCAGCACGACCATTTCCGGGCAATCCTTGCAATCCTTGAACACCTTGCCCGGCAGTGATGGGCTGGCGGCCAGGGCCACGCTCGGCAGCCAGGCGCCGAGCAGGGCGCTGAGGATCAGGGCGGGCCAGAGGTAGGCGCGAGGCCGGGAAACACGCGGGTGGGAACTCATGGGATTTCTCGCAGGCAAGGAGTGGGAATCGGAAAACGTTGAGCGCGGGCGCTCACAAGCGCTTACCGAGCAGGGCCATGAAACGGTCGATTTCGGCTTCGGTGTTGAGCAGTCCCGGTGCGGTACGGATGACCGGGCCGACATCGCGGTCCACGGCATCGACCACCACCTTGTTCTGCATCAGGTAGGCGGCGACCTTGTCACTGTCCTGGCCCTTGACCCGGAAGAAGCTGAAACCGGCGGACAGCTCGGGGTTCATCGGCGTGACCAGTTCGATGCGCGGGTCGGCCCGCAGGCGCTGCTTGATCAGGCTGTTCAACTGGTGGATACGCGCCTGGACCTCGGCCTTGCCCAGTTGCAGGTGCAGTTCGAAGGCTTTGTCCAGCGCCCAGCGATGTTCGAAGGCGTGGTAGCCGCCGGGGCTCATGGACGTGGCGAAGTTGGTGTCTTCGGAGAAGGTCGGCATCAGAGCCGTCACATCCTTGACCTGTTGCGAGCGGGCACAGACGATGCCGGTGCCCCGGGGACCGAACATCCACTTGTGGGTGCCGGCGATAAAGAAGTCGCAGTGCATGTCCGGGAAGTCGAGGTTATCCACGCCAAAGCCGTGCACGCCGTCGACCACGTAGAGAATCCGGTCCTTGTCATCGCGCTGGCGATTGCGCTCGGCAACCAACTGGCCGATCTGGCCGATCGGCAGCTTCACGCCACTGCCCGATTGCACCCAGGTCATGCCCAGCACGCGGGTTTCGGGTTTGATCGCGCGGTCGATATTGCCGATCACCTCGTCAACCGACACCTCGGCCGGGTCCTTGAACAGGCTGATCTTGCGTACGCGGGTGCCTTCGCGCTCGCTGCGCAGGCGCAAGATATTGCGGGTCGAATAGTGCTCGTGTTCGGTGGTGAGGATTTCCTGGTCGGGGCGCACATGAATGCCGCCATAGATCATCGCCAGGCCCTCGGTGGTGCTGCCGGTCAGGGCAATCTGCCCCGGTTCGGCCTTGAGGTAGCGCCCGGCCCACAGGCGTACCTGGGCTTCGCGTTTCCAGGTTTCCTCCAGGTCCCAGTCCATGGCCAGCCCCGGGTTGCGGTCGATGGCGGCGCGATGCTGTTCGATGGCTTCGCGTACGGGCTTGGGGTGGGAGGTCACCAGGAAGTTGGAGAAGTGCAGGTAGTCAGGGTCCTGGTCGAACAGCTGGCGCAACTGGCCCCACTTGTCTGTGGACGGCAGCGGAGAGCGGCTGTCGGCGGGTGATGTGCCCAGGTTGGCGGCCAAGGCATTCAGGCTGGCGCCCAGGGGCAGGCCGGCAGCGAGTACGCCGGCCTGCTTGAGAAAGGTTCTGCGATCGGTCATGGGCAATTCACTGGCGCGAAAGTGTGGCTACGGGCGGTACGGCGGCGGGCCGGGCGGCTTTCTGCACCTGGTCCCAGACCCGCAGGAAGTTGCCGCCCCAGAGTTTGGCGATGTCGGCTTCGGAGTAGCCGCGATCGAGCAGCTCGGCGGTGACGTTGCGGGCTTCGCCGACATTCTTGAAACCGTCGATGCCGCCGCCGTCATTGAAGTCGGAGCTGATGCCGACATGGTCGATGCCGATCTTCTTCACCGCGTAGTCGATGGCGTTGCCGAAGTCCTTGAGATTGGCCTTGGGCTCTTCGTCGAGAATCGCGTAGAGGGCGCTGGCGTATTCGCCGAAGCGTTGTTCCGGCCAGACGGTGATGATCGGGTCGCCGGGCATCAGGGCCATGGCCAGGTTGGGCAGGGGCGGCAGGTCGAAACGCTTGCGCAGGGTGTTGAGCTTGTCCTGGGTGTGCTGGCTCAACGGGCGCAGATAGGCCGGAAAGGCCACGATCTGGACCACGCCACCGCTGTTCTTGATCAGCTGCATTTCCTTGTCGCTGAGGTTGCGCGGGATGTCCACCAGGGCGCGGGGCGCCGAGTGCGAGGCGACCATCGGCGTACGGCTCAACTGGCTGACCTGTTCCAGGGCCTTGGTCGACATTTGCGAGACATCGATGATCACCCCCAGGTCGTTGAGGCGGTGCACGGCTTGCTTGCCGATATCGGAAAGACCGTCGAGGGCATCCGGGGTGTCGTTGAGAAACGGCAGCGGGCGCGAGGAGTCGGACCAGTCGTTGTTGCCCACGTAGCTGAAGCCGAACATGCGCATGCCTCGTGCGGCCCACAGGTCCAGGCGGTCGAGGTCGTGGCCCAGGGGGTAGGCGTTGAGCATGCTGATGAAAATCGCGAATTTGCCTTCGCCATGCAGCCGGCGCATATCGTCGGGGCTGTAGGCGATACCGACGCGGTTGGGGAAGTCGCGAACCAGGCCGCTGATGATCTGGTAGCGCACCTCTTGTTGTTTGCGGGCTTCCTCGACAAAACCGGCGGTGGGGCGATGCGGGGCGTTCGGGCCGTTCCAGATTTCCGGCCAGCCGAACACCGTCAGCGCGGCGGCGGACAACCTGCCGCGGCCGGTCTTGGCCAGGTCGAACTGGCCCGTGCCGTCCTTGTCGGCTTCGCGGCCTTCGGTGCCGAAAGTCAGGGGCACGGTGATATGGCTGTCGAAGCTGATGATCCGATCCTGGAGTTCGTCGGCCTGTTTCATGATCTTCAGCGGGTAACCGGGGTTGGGCCACAGGTCCCAGGTCAGCCAGGCTGCGGCGGCGCAGAGCCCCAGGGCCAGAGGCAGGCCGATGTAGAGAGCCTTTTTCGTACGCGGTTTTATCATTGCCATCTCATTGTGGTTTGCCGACGTTGCTATCTGGGAAGAACGGATGGCGCCCGTTCTAATTTAGGCTGGCCTGCGCGCCTAAATTTCCCCCATGACGCAACGTTCTAGCTTGGATAAAGCCCGCTTCAGGGCTGACACAGGTAGGGCGATGACGATTTCTCGACGAGGCTTCATGGCGGGCCTGGCGCTTACGGGCGTGGCTGTTCCCGCGGCTTATTACGCGCACCGCGAACTGACCCGGGACAAGGCGCCCGTCACTCCGGGCGAGGCCACGGTCGATCTGCTCGACACGGCCGGTCAGCACCTGGCCAATAGCTTGCGCGGGGTCTGGAGCTTGCATTTCTCCGGGCGCGACGCCGGCCTCGATGGCCTGCCGCTCGAAGGCCTGGAACTGTTCCTCGACATCGCCCCGCGCGGTCGTGGCCTGCGGGGGTTTATCGACACCGCCCAGGCGTTGCGCTCTGAAGCAGAGCCGCGTTGGCGGCTGGTCGGCGACCTGGCCGAGAGCGACGGAGCACGGTTGTTCTGGCGCCTGAGCCTGGGTGATGCGCCGATGCCGCTGTACGAATTCAGCATGGTCCTGGACGAAGTCTGGGCCACGTTCGGCAATGCCGGCAGCGGCACCTTGACGGGGCGTGTCGAGCGATTGGACCGGCCCTTGGCGCTGCCGCAACTGGACAACCAGTTTGTTGCGACCAAGCAGGTCTTTCCCGAAACCCGCGAACGGATCGGCCTGGGCGCGCCATTGCTGGCCAGGCTGGTGGCGCCCGAGCACCGCTTGTTTCACCAGCTCTGGCACGCGTCGCGGGACAAGTGGCATACCCTGTCCGAAGACAAGCGCGACGGCTTGCGCGGTATCGGCTGGCAGCCCGGCCCGCGGGACAAGGAGCGCGATGCCCGGGGGCCGCGCAAGGACCGCAATGGTTCGGGCATCGATTTTTTCTTTATGCACCGGCATATGCTGCGCATGGCACGTTCGGTCCAGGAGCTGCCGTCCTGGTCGCGTTTCCCCATGCCGCAGCCTGAGCTTGAGCGCGATCGCCTGGGTTTTGCCCGTTATTTCAACAACCAGGATGGCTTCGCCGTGCCGCCGACTTGGCTGGCCGACGGTGACAGCGAGTACACCCAGTGGGTCAGCGATATCAAGAGCGCCGAGACCTGGCACAGCAACTTCCAGGCCTGGGAATCGCGTTATACCGATCCGCGTTATCTGTCGCGGCTGACCCTGGGCCAGTTCGGTTCAGAGGTTGAGTTGGGGCTGCATGACTGGCTGCATATGCGCTGGGCTTCGGTGGCGCGTGACCCTTCCAATGGCGCGGCGGTGCCGATGGCGCGGGAGTTCACCGATTTTGCACCGCGCTGGTTTACGCCGCAGAACGACTTTCTCGGCGATCCGTTTTCCTCCCATGTGAACCCGGTGTTCTGGTCGTTCCATGGCTGGATCGATGATCGTATCGAGGACTGGTTTCGTGCCCATGAGCGTTTTCACCCGGGTGAAGTCACGCGGCTGGAGGTCAACACCGTGCCCTGGTTTGCGCCGGGACGCTGGGTGGAAGTGGATGACCCCTGGCTCGGGCCGACCACCCATGGTTGCAGCACCACGCCGGGCTTGAGCCTGGGCAAGACGGTGGAGATGGACCCGGAAACCATGAAGCTGGCCTTGCGGATTACCTTTACCCCGGAGAAGGATTTGGCCGGTTTGTTGCGCCGGGTACCGCGTCGGCCCTGGTATGCGCGGCACCTGTCGATCAAGGATCGGTTGCTGTAGAAACGGCAGGCGGGTGGGCTGCACTTGTGGTGAGCGGGCTGGTCGTAATGCCAGTCAGTTAAGAAAACTTGAAGCGGGGCACGGTCCTGTGGCGAGCGGGCAAGCCCGCTCGCCACAGGAGCGCGCCCGATTTCCAGTCGTCTGGACTGAGCGCTCTCGCCATCAGGCTCCGGGGATCTGCCAACCACCGCCAAGGGCTTTGTACAAAGCAATGCTCGCCTGCACCCGCGACAGGCGCAGTTGTACATTCTGATCCTGGGCCGCATACAGCGTGCGCTGGGTTTCCAACACCGCGAGCAAGTCCTCCGCCCCCGCCTGATAACGGCTCTGGGCAATCTCGAAGGCCCGTTGCGCCTGCTTCAGCTCTTCATCCTGCCAACGCCGCTGCTGATCCAGGCCACTGATGCTGTTCAGGGCCTTTTCGACATCGGCGAAGCCGTTGACGATCGCTCCCCGGTAGCTCTCCAGCAACTCTTCCTGGCGCGCCGTGGCCCGGTCGCGCTCGGCCCGCAGGCGGCCGTTGTTGAAGACCGGCGCGAGCAGCCCGGCACTCAGGGTGTAGAAGGGCGTGCGCAAGGCATCGGCGACCTCGGTGGACTCCGAACCCAGCCCGGCGCCCAGGGTCAGCTTCGGCAACAAGGCGACCCGCGCCACCTCGACATCCGCCTGGGCCGCCGCCAACTGGGCTTCGGCCCGGGCAATGTCCGGGCGGCGGCGCAGCAGTTCGCTGGGCACGCCGGCGTCAATCGAAGGCCAGGTCAGGCTGCTGAAGGGCCGGGCACCGATCTGCAGGGCCTGGACCGGTTTGCCCAGCAACGCGGCCAGGGTCACCAAGGACTCACCGGCCTGCTGGCGTACCAGCGGCAATTGTCGTTCCTGGCTGGCCACCAGGCTCTTCTGCTGGGCCAGTTCGAGCGCCGTGGCGGAACCGGCGTCGTAACGGGTCTGGACCAATTCCAGTACGCGCCGGGCGTTGCTCAGGTTCAACCCGGCGATGGCTTCCTGCTCACGGGCGGACAGGGTCCGCGCATACTGATCGGCGACGCCGCCCAGCAGGGTCAACTCCACGGTTGCCCGATCAAACTCGCTGGCCCGCAGGGTCTGCACGGCGCTGTCGCGCGCGGCGGCCAGGCCACCCCAGAAGTCCACCTCGTAGCTGGCGTTGAGGCTGGCGCCAAAGCTTTTGCTGCTGTTGTCGCTGTCGGCATTGTCGCGGTTGCTCAGCAACTGGCTGCGGCTGCCATCCAGCCCCAGGGTCACTTGTGGCAGCAGCGGGGTGCCGGCGATCACCGCCGTGGCCTGGGCCTGGCGCACACGGGCGAGAGCGGCGGCGAGGTCATGGCTGTCGGCGCGGGCCTGCTCGATCAGCAGGTCCAGTTCCGGGCTGCCGAAGCGTTGCCACCAGAGAACGCTGGCCTGTTCGGCGCTGTGTCGGGTTTCGAACTGCCACTGGGCCGGTGGTGCCGCCACATTGTCCGAACGTGGCGCGGGCCCGCCGCAGGCATTGAGCAGCAGGCAAATCGTCAACAGGGAAAAGCGCGGTTTCATGGATTCGATCATTCACTGGTAAGCGCTGTGACCGGGTCTAGCCGGGCAGCTTTGCGGGCCGGCATGAAGCCGAAGAGGACGCCGGTCACCAACGCGCAGGCAAAGGCGCCGATCACGGCGCTCAGGGAAAACGCCACGGCGACCTTGGCCAGCAGCAGGACACCGCCGACGCCCAGGGCCAGGGCCACGCCGGTCAGGCCGCCGACCACCGAGAGCATTACTGCCTCGGTGAGAAACTGGCGCAGGATGTCGCGCTGGCGGGCGCCGGTGGCCATGCGGATGCCGATTTCCCGGGTGCGTTCGCGTACGGTCATGAGCATGATGTTCATCACGCCAATGCCGCCCACCAGCAACGAGATGGCGGCAATCGAGCCGAGCATCAGTGACAGGGTGTTCTGGGTACGGGCCTCGGCCTGGATCATCGCGGCGTTGTTGGTCAGGCGAAAATCCCGGCGGCCGTCATGCATGCGCAGCATCACCTGGTCGATGGCCTTTTCGGCGTCCCGGACATTGCGCCCATCGCGGGTGGCAATGGCCACATATTCCGGATTGCGCGTGCCGAACAAGCGCACGCTGGCGGCGGAATAGGGGATCGCCACGCGGTCGTCGCTGTCGGTTTCGCCGGAGGTGGCACCTTTTTCCTGGAGCACGCCGACCACCTGGAACGGCACGTTTTCGATCAGCACGTACTGGCCGACGGGGTTGGCGACGTCCTTGAGCAGTTTGTCGCGGATCTTGTGGCCGATCACCGCCACGGCGGCCCCGGCGTCGGCGTCGGCCTGGGTGAAGTAGCTGCCCTCGACCACCGGCCAATTGAAGATCGCCGGAAACTGCGTGTCATTGCCACCGACATAGGCGGTGTGGTCGAGGTTGCCGAAGCGCACCACGGCGTCGGCCCCGTTGACCGGCATGATCATTTTCACCTGGGGCAGCGCCGCCAGCGCCGCCACGTCGTCCAGGCTGATAATCCCCAGCGGTGCCCGTGGCGCCGCCGGTGCGCCACTCAGGTAGATGATGTTCGAGCCGAAGGCGCCCATCTGCGCGATCACCTGGCGCTTGCTGCCTTCGCCGACCGCGAGCATCACCACCACCGAGGCGACGCCGATGACGATGCCGAGCAAGGTCAGGGCGGTGCGAAAGCGATTGATCCACATCACCCGCCAGGCGGCCTGCACGGCGTCCACCAGCTCGCTTTTCCAGGCGCCGCGGTAGGCGCTGCCGTCGTTCAGGCGCTGGCGCAGGTCGATGGCCTGCAGGGCGACGGGGTCGTTGCCGCGAGGTTGCTCCGGGTGGTCGCGGGCGGTGTCGCTGATGATCAGGCCGTCGCGGATCTCGATGATCCGTTTGGCCCGGGCGGCGACTTCGCGGTCATGGGTGATCAGGATGATCACATGGCCCTGGCTGGCCAGTTCGTCGAGCAGCGCCATGACTTCGGCACCGCTGTGGCTATCGAGGGCGCCGGTGGGTTCGTCGGCGAGAATGATATGGCCGCCGTTCATCAGGGCGCGGGCAATCGACACCCGCTGTTGTTGGCCGCCGGACAACTGGTGCGGGCGGTTGCCGCTGCGGCTGGCCAGGCCCAGGCGGTCGAGCAGGGCGGCGGCCCGGGACTGGCGCTCGGCGGCCGGTGTGCCGGCGTAGATCGCCGGCATTTCGACGTTCTCGCGGGCCGAGCCGGAAGGAATCAGGTGGTAGCCCTGGAACACGAAGCCGAAGGCCTCGCGGCGCAGCCAGGCGAGGGCGTCGCTGTCCAGTTCGGCGACGTTTTCCCCGGCGAACAGGTAGCGCCCAGAGGTCGGCCGGTCGAGGCAGCCGAGGATGTTCATCAGGGTGGATTTGCCCGAGCCGGAGGCCCCGACAATGGCGACGAACTCACCGGCGTGGATCGCCAGGTCGATGCCGCGCAGCACCTGCACCTCGGGGCTGTCGCCGCCGCCATAGGCCTTGCGGATGTCCTGCAGGTCGATCAGTGGCGTTTGCATTCAACCTCCACTGCCGGTGACGGGGCCGATCAGCAGGTGATCACCCTCGGCCAGTCCATCGAGGACCTGTACCCGCAGGCGATCACTGATGCCGGTGCGAACCTGGCGCGTCTGGATCTCGCCGTTGCTGCTGACCACCCGGGCCGTCTGCTGCGTTGCCCGCGAGTCGCCTTGCAGGGCGGCAATCGGTGCGGTCAGGACGTTTTGCGCCTGGTCGGCGACGAAGAACACCTGGGTGGTCATGTCCGCCATCAAGGTCTGGTCGGTGTTGTCGACATCCAGCAGCACGGTGTAGAGCACCACCCGCGAGCTGCCGCTTTTGCTACTGGTGCTGGAACTGCTGCTGCTCTGGCTCCCGGCCTCGAGGGGCTTGGGGGGAACGGGGAGAATTTGTCGGACCGTGCTGGTCCAGCGCCGGTTGCCACCGCTCAAGGTGGTGAAATAGGCGTGCATCCCGGCTTTGACATGACCGATATCGGCCTCCGAGACTTCCGCCCAGACCGTCATCGGCGACAACCGGGCGATGCGCAGGATTAGTGGTGTCTGTTGCTGGGCGTTGAGGGTCTGGCCTTCGCGGGCGTCGAGTGCGACCACGGTGCCGCTCATGGGCGCGTAGATGCGCGTGTAACCCAATTCCGCCTCGTCGCTGCGCAGGCTGGCCTGGGCCTGGAGGATCTGCGCGCGGAACATGTCGATGCGCGCCTGGGTGGTGCGCAACTCGGCCTGGGCCGCTTGCACGTCCTCGCTGCGGGTGGCGCCGCCGGCACTGAGCTGTTGCTGGCGCTGGTATTTCTGCCGGGCCAGGTCGTGCAGGGCACGTTGCTCCTGGAGCTGGGCCTTGAGGTTTTCAATCGAGTAGCGAGCGGCATCGAGCCGGGCCTGCTGGGTGGAGGGGTCGATCTCCACCAGCAATTGGCCTTCCTTGACCTGGTCGCCGATTTCCACGTGGATCTTGTGGATTTGCCCGGACGCCTGGGCCCCGACATCGACGTAACGACGTGGATGCAGGGTGCCGAGGGCGGTGACGCTGCTTTCGATGTCGCCGCGAGTGACGGTGACGGTGGCGAAGCGGTCAAGTCCCGGTGGGAGGATCTGCCAGGCGGCGAGGGCGACGACAGGGATCAGGCAAAGCGTGACAAGCAGGGCGCGGCGGGTGCGTCGGGGACGGTTCATGCAGGGTTCCAGCCGATGGAAAGTCGATCCGTGACGACGCGGTCGGGCACACGGGGGCGCCGCAGCGCTCGTTGTCGCCGGGCGACAAACACGGGAGCTGCAAGATAGACGAGAGGTCGGCGGGCGAATTTAAGTCCAGACCGTGGAGTTTTCGAGGTATTTGCGTCGGGAGGGTAAGGGAGGATTGGAATCTATATGAGAATTATTATAAATTACGCGCACTGCAAACAGCCCTTATCATGAGGTCCCGAGCCGGACGCTGCCGATCATGCTCAAGGACAGCCCCGCCGGGTGTGCGGACAGGAGTCAGGTTGGAAAGCTACTACCGCGAGCTGGTGTGTTTCCTCAATTCCCGACTGGGCAATCGCCAGGCGGCCGAAGACGTTGTGCACGATGCCTATGTGCGGGTGCTCGAACGTTCGAGCGATACCCCGATAGGGCAGCCACGGGCCTTCCTCTATCGCACGGCGATGAACCTGGTGATCGATGAGCATCGGCGCAATACCGTTCGCCAGAACGAACCCCTGGACGTGCTCGACAGCGATGAGCGGTTTTTCAGCCCGTCCCCGCAAATCTCCCTGGACCATGGCCTGCGCCTGGAAATGTTGCAGCAGGCCCTGGCGGAGCTGTCGGCGCCGTGTCGCGACAGCTTCACCTTGCGCAAGATCGAGGGCCTGTCCCACCCGGAGATCGCCGAGCGCCTGGGGATTTCCCGCAGCCTGGTGGAAAAACACATCGTCAATGCCATGAAGCACTGCCGTGTACGGCTGCGTCAGTGGGAAGCGAGCTGAGCCGCAGGCACTGACAGCATTGCATTCACCAGGATGTGCTATGTCTGCGTCACCGCGCAGACACGAGAACTTCCATGCAGGCCCTGAACAACATCAACCTCGATTCCATGGTCGACACCTTCGTCAGCCTCAGTGCGGCCTTTATCCTCGGCGGCCTGATCGGTTTTGAGCGCCAGTACCGCCAACGCACCGCCGGCCTGCGCACCAACGTCCTGGTGGCGGTGGGGGCGGCGATCTTCGTCGACATGGCCAATCGACTGGGAGGCGCCGAAGGGGCCGTGCGGGTGGTGGCTTATGTGGTCTCGGGCATCGGCTTTCTTGGCGCCGGGGTGATCATGCGTGAAGAGGGCAATGTCCGTGGCCTGAACACCGCCGCAACCCTCTGGGCCTCGGCGGCGGTCGGCGCCTGTGCCGGTGCCGACCTGATTCTCGAAGCCCTGCTGGGGACCCTGTTTGTCCTCGCGGCCAACACCCTGCTGCGACCGATCGTCAACTACATCAACCGCCAGCCGCTGGACGTGGTCTCGGCGGAAGTCACCTATATCCTCTATCTGATTGTCCGACGGGCCCAGCAGAAGACCGTCCTGTCGTTGCTGGAAAAGGAGCTGGAGCGCAGCAACTACCCGGCCAGCGACGTCGAGGTACGACCCTTCGGCGACGAAGAAGTGGAAATCGAAGCGACCCTGGCAATCACCTCGGTGGACGGCGACGAACTCGATGCCCTGGTGGCGCGGCTGTCGACCTCAAGCATGGTGCAGCAGGCGTTCTGGAGCCCGAGTACCACCGACTGAAGATCTCCCCCCCCGGCACCGCTCAGTCGGTGCCTCATGCTACGAGATGGATGCAAGCTTCCTGGAAGCGACGGGTATCTTGGGATTTTCCCTACAGATGCTCCTGGGACCTCTGGTTAAAGTGGCCGACCTTGTTCAGCCCTCACGCCTTGAACCTGACATCCACAGGCCGGAATGGCCGTACTTCCACCGTCTAGCCACAGCAGAAATTGAGAATTTTCCTATACTGTATTTCGCTATTTCCCTCTCTTTTTTTCGATGCAAGCACGTTCCCGTCTCAAGCAGTGGCTGGCGTACTTCTTGAGGATTTGCAATGCGCACAGCTCTGATAGTTGACGATCACCCGTTCATTCGCATGGCCATCAAGGTCTTGCTGGAAAAGGAGGGGTTCAAGGTCGTGGCCGAGGCCGACAACGGCGTCGATGCGGTGCAATTTGCCCGGGAGCTGTCGCCCAGCCTGATTGTCATGGACCTCAATATCCCCCGGCTCGATGGCCTGGAAGCCATCAAGCGGCTGACCGACCTGCACCTGCCGAGCAAGCTGGTGGTGCTTACCGAACAGTCTCCGGAGTTCTACTCCGAGCGTTGCATGCGTGCCGGGGCCATGGGTTATATCTCCAAGACCGCCGAGTTGATCGAGTTACGCCTGGCCATCCAGGCGGTCATGCTCAACAAGAGCTTCTTCCCGCGTCTGGAGGGGCATGCCCAAGGCCTCGGCGCCAGCGTTTCGGAGCCGGCGCTGATCGAAAGCCTGAGCAACCGCGAGCTGAGCATCCTGCGCTACCTCGCCCGGGGGGTGAAGAACAAGGACATCAGCGAACTGATGCTGCTCAGTGACAAGACGGTCAGCACCTACAAGACCCGCCTGATCGACAAGCTCAATCTGAAGTCGGTGGTGGCGCTGGCGGAGTTCGCCAAGCGCAACCAGTTGATCTGAAGGACGCCGGGAAAATCCCTCAATCCCACTGCGGTGCGAGGCCCGCCGGGCTGGTCAGGCGGTGGCCGCGTTCGAGGCCGGCGATCTTCGCCATGTCTTCAGCACTTAAATGCAGGTCCCGGGCCTTGAGGTTGCTCGCCAGGTTCTCCCGTCGGGTCGACGACGGAATCACCGCATAACCCAGTTGCAGGGCCCAGGCCAGGGTCACCTGCGCCGCAGTCGCCTGGTGCTGCTGGGCGATCTGCTGAATCACCGGGTCCTTCAGCACTTCACCGTAGGCCAGGGTCATATAGGACGTGATCGGGATGCCCTGGTCCTGTGCCGCCGCCACCACCTTGCGGTTTTGTAGGTAGGGGTGCAGTTCGATCTGATTGGTGGCGATCTGATCGGCACCGACGGCGGCAATGGCCCGTTGCATCAGGTCGAGGGTGAAGTTGGAAACACCGATCTCACGGGTCAGGCCCAGTTGCTTGGCTTCCAGCAGCGCGCCCATGAATTCGGCGACCGGCACCTGGTCCTCCGGCGATGGCCAGTGGATCAGGGTCAGGTCCAGGTAATCGGTGCGCAGTTTGCGCAGGCTTTCCTTGAGGCTGGGGATCAGGGCGTCCTTGCCCAGGTTGGCGATCCAGATCTTGCTGGTGATAAACAACTCGTCACGGGGGATGCCGCTGGCGGCAATGGCTTGGCCGACCTCGGCTTCGTTTTCGTAGATCTGCGCGGTATCGATGACCCGGTAGCCCAACTCGAGAGCAGTGCTGACCGAGTCGATGACAACCTGGCCTTGCAGGCGGAAGGTACCCAGGCCGAAGGCGGGAACAGACATGTTTGACTCCTGAAGTGACAGTGGGAATGAGCAGGAGTATCCCCATCCCTATCTTTGAGAAAAAGTAGGGGTGGGGAAAAGGACTCTTTACCAATGAGCACGAATAAGCGGAGTCTCAGGTCAGCCCTCGACGGCCTCCAGCAGTGTCGCGATGCCCTGGCCGCCAGCGATGCATTGCGTGGCAATGGCGTAGCGTCCACCGGTGCGTTGCAGCAGGGCCGCGGCCTTGCCGGTGATGCGCGCGCCGGTGGCGCCCAGGGGATGACCGATGGCCAGGGCGCCGCCGTCGAGGTTGATCCGGCCGCGATCCAGGTCGAGTTCCCGCAGGCAGGCCAGGGACTGGCTGGCAAAGGCTTCGTTGATTTCCACCAGGTCGATATCGCCGATCTGCAAACCGGCCCGTTGCAGCACCTTGCGGGTCGCGTGGACCGGGCCCATGCCCATGATCTCCGGTGGGCAGCCGGCCACCGCGACCGCCTTGATCCGCGCCAGGATCGACAGGCCGCGCTCGCGGGCGAAGGTTTCGCTGCACACCAGCACGGCGGCGCTGCCATCGGTCAAGGGCGAGGCGGTGCCGGCGGTGACGCTGCCGTCGAACGCCGGTTTCAGTCCGCCGAGACCTTCCAGGCTGGTGCCGGGGCGAATGCAGCCGTCCTCCCTGACCCAGCCATTCGGCGTTTCGATGGCGATGATTTCGTCCGTCAGGCGGCCTTGTTCACGGGCCTGGGCCGCCTTGGCATGGGACTCGACGGCGAGGCTTTCCTGCTCGGCCCGGCCAATGTCGTAGCGCCGCGCGACTTCTTCGGCGGTGTAGCCCATGGGCATGTACACCTCGGGGTGGTCGCGCATCAGCGTCGGGTTCGGCGAGATATTGAAGCCGCCCATGGGCACGCGGGTCATGGATTCCACGCCGGCACAGAGGAAGGCCTCGCCGGCTCCCAGCAGGATTTGTCCGGCGGCGTAGTGCACGGCACTCATGGATGAGCCGCAGAAGCGGTTGATGGTCGCGCCGCCGAGGCTGTCCGGGAAACCGGCGCGGAAGCTGGCGATGCGGGCGATATTCATGCCTTGCTCGGCTTCCGGATAGGCGCAGCCCATGATCAGGTCTTCGAGGTCGGCGGGGTCGACGCCGAGCTTGTCCACCAGGCCGCGCAGCACCTGGGCGGCGAGGTCGTCGGGGCGGATATCGATCAGCGCGCCTTTTTTCGCGAACTGGAAGGGCGAGCGGGCGTAGCCGGCGATCACGATGGAGGTCATGGCGAAACTCCTGCGGGGTTGAATGATGGCTGAAATTTCATTGGGCGCCACCTTACCGGTAGGAGCCGGCTTGCTGGCGATGGCGTCCTTGAGAGCGCTATCGCCAGCAAGCTGGCTCCTACAGGGTAGGGCGGCGATCTCTCAACTGCGTGGTTGAAGAATCATGCAAGTGGTCGAGCCGGTGGCATAAAGCCGCCCGTCGACGTCATAAATCCGCCCTTCGGCGAGGGCCGTGGAGCGCCCGAGGTGGACGATCTTGCCCTCGGCCCGAATCGGCCCGCTGCCGCTGGTCAGGGCCCGGACATAACTGATACGCAGGTCCAGGGTGGTGTAGCCCTGGCCTTTTTGCAGGCGGGTATGAATGGCGCAACCCATGCACGAGTCGAGCAAGGTCGCGGCGTAGCCGCCATGGACGCTGCCCAGTGGGTTGTAGTGGCGGGCGTCCGGGGTGCCCTGGAACACGAAGCGCCCCTCGGACCATTCGATCGGAATAAAGTCCAGCAAGGCGCCGATTGGCGGCGAGGGCAGCTCGCCGTTGCCGATACCGTCGAAAAACTCCGCCGGCGTCAGTTGGCTGACCTCGGCCAGGGTCAGGCTGCCGGGACCTTGCAGGCGCTCGCGCAGGGCCTGCTCCTCGGCGATCCATTGGGCCAGGGTGACGTCGCGGTTCGGGGTTTGCATGGGCGGCTCCTGATCGATATGGAAGATTACAGGTGTAATATTTTGTTCGATATTATGTCCGAAATATAAATTAATCCAGCACCCGGTGGATGAGTGGGTGATCGTCCTGACAGTGGAACGATGAAGCTGTTTTTTGCCGTCTAGCGCCAAAAACCGCTTGAATCTAAGCTGTGCCCCATGATTATGGAGGTACCCATGAAAAAGATTCTCGGTCTCTACACCAGCCCCAGGGGCCATTGGGTCGGCGACGGCTTTCCGGTACGTACGCTGTTTTCCTATGACAACCTGGGTCAGCACATCAGTCCGTTCCTGATGCTGGACCACGCCGGCCCTGCCGACTTCTCCCCGACCACCCAACGCCGTGGCGTCGGCCAGCACCCCCATCGCGGCTTTGAAACCGTGACCATCGTCTATGACGGTGAAGTGGAGCACCGCGATTCCACCGGGGCCGGTGGCGTGATCGGCCCGGGCGATGTGCAATGGATGACCGCTGCTGCGGGGATCATCCACGAGGAGTTCCATTCCGAAGCCTTCGCCCAGCGTGGTGGTCGCTTGGAAATGGTCCAGTTGTGGGTCAACCTGCCGGCCCGGGACAAGTCGGCGCCGGCCGGTTACCAGGGCATTCTCGACAGCGATATTCCACGGATCGCCCTCAAGGACCAGGCCGGCAGCCTGCGCCTGATCGCCGGTGAATTCGACGGTCGGCAGGGGCCGGCGCGGACCTTCACGCCGATGGATGTGTGGGATATCCGCCTGAACGCCGGGAAAACCCTGGCGCTGGACCTGCATGAAGGTCGCAGCACGGTGCTGGTGGTCCTGCGCGGCGCGGTGCGGATCAATGACGAGCAGTTGGCACAACCGGGGCAATTGGTGGTGTTCGACCGCGCCGGCCGCGAGCTGTCGTTGCATGCCGATGTCGATGCGATGGTATTGCTGCTTAGCGGCGAGCCGATTGACGAGCCGATTGTCGGTCATGGCCCCTTCGTGATGAACAGCGAAGCCGAGATCCACCAGGCCTTTACCGACTTCCACGCCGGCCGTTTCGGGCAGATGCACGACTGACGACGCGCAGCGGTCCTCGTTCCCCGAGGACCACTCCGCCGTCGCCAATATAAAGCTATAACTCCATGAAGCCGTTCTGTGCGATCTTCGCGCCGCCGACGGCTTTTTCATGGAGTGGCTCGATGCCCGACCTGTTGTCTGAACATCCTCTCTTTTGTGCCTTGTTGCTGATCGTCGCCGACTTGATCTTGTGGCACCTGATCGGCAGCAAGAGCGGCACCTGGAAACTGGCGGTGCGCCTGACGGTGTTCTCGCTGTTCAGCCTGCTGTTGTTCAACGAAGGCATGAACCCGTTGCAGACCGCGCCCTGGCCGGATGATGTGCCGCGGCATCTGGCGGCCACCGGCTTGCAGATCGGTTGGTGGCTGTTCGGCGCGCGGACCCTGACGGTCCTGCTCGGCACGGTGATGATGCAGCGGGTCGGGCATGCCGGACGGCTGGTGCAGGATGTGCTGGGGGCGATCATCTTCCTGATCGCCATTGTCGCGGCGGCGGCCTATGTCCTCGACCTTCCGGTCAAGGGCGTGCTGGCGACGTCCGGGGCCCTGGCGATTATTGTCGGCCTGGCCTTGCAGAGCACCCTCAGCGACGTGTTTTCCGGGATTGTGCTGAATGCCACCAAGCCTTATCAGGTCGATGACTGGGTTTCCATCGATGGCACCGAGGGGCGGGTCGTCGATATCGATTGGCGCGCCACTCGCCTGCAGACCTCCCAGGGCAGCATGGCGGTGGTGCCCAACTCCTTGGCGGCCAAGGCCAAGATCGTCAACTTCAGCCGGCCCAGCGATATGCACGGGCTATCCATCAGCGTGCAGGTCAGCCCGCATTCCCGACCCCTAGTGGTGATCGATGCCCTGGAGCGGGCCATGCTCGGCTGCCGCGCCTTGCTGCCGACCCCGGCGCCCTGTGTGACGCTGAAAAGCTCCAGTGCCGAGGGCGCGGAATACGAAATCAATGGTTTTGTGGTGTCCATGGGCGAGAAGCGCGAAGTGCGCAATCAGCTCTACGACCTGGCGTTCCGCCACTTGCGCGCCTCGGGTGTGAGCCTGCTGTCCAGCGGCGAGAGTGCCGCGCCGGTGAATCTGTCGCGCCCGCGCCGGTTGTTGGAAAGCTCTTCGATTTTCTCCACCTTGCGTTCGGAGGAGAAGGACACCTTCAGCGAGAACATGCAGGCGCAGATGTTCCGTGCCGGTACTGAGATCATGGCGCGTGGCGAGGTCAGTGATCACCTGTTCATCATCGAGTCCGGGGTGGTTTCGGTGACGTTGTTGCGCGGCAATGTGCCGGTGGAGGCCGGGCGGATGGGACCGGGCGAGGTGATCGGCGAGGCCGGGGTGCTGGCCGATATGGCGGTGGTGGCGGATTTCACCGCCAAGACCGACTGCGTGCTGTACCGCATTGAAAACGAGTACCTCAAGCCGTGCCTGGAAGCCCGGCATGACATCGGGGAGGCCATGAAGAGCCTGCTCGACCGGCGCTTGAGCGCGGTGCAGAACTTCACCCGTGAAGTGCCCAAACCGCTGGAAAAGCGTGGGTTCATGCAGTGGTTGCGCAGCCGGACCTGACGTTGCCTGGGGTTCGACGTCCTCACGGGTTTGTGCTTCACCGCAAAAAATGCGTCGGGCCCTGGCTTTTGTAGGAGCTGGCTTGCCAGCGATGAGGCCCTTGAGCCTTGCAGCGTTCTTGCTGGTGCCATCGCGAGCAAGCTCGCTCCTACAGGGGAAAGGGGGCGACGATATTTTGTTGGGGTCTGCGGACTTTTAGGTGGCGTCGGATCTGGACGCCCTGGAGGCTCAGAGAGAAAGCCCCAGGGCGCGGAAGCCCAGCATCAGGGCCGCCGTCACACCGACGATGGCAAACAGTTGTTGCAGCCGCGGCCCGGCGAGATGCCCGGCGATCTGTCGCCCAATCACCAGTCCCACCACCGCGCCCGCAGCAAAAGGGGCTCCGACCGACCAGTGCATCGACCCGGATAGCGTCGCTGTGACCACGCTGCCGACGGACACCAGCGCAATCACCGCCAGGGACGTGGCGACAATGCTTTTGCTGTCCAGGTTGGTATAGCGGGTCAGGGCCGGGATGATCACAAAACCGCCGCCAACCCCGAGCAGGCCGGACAACAAGCCGGACAACATCCCGGTGAACGTCAGAGCCCGAGCACAGGGCAGGGTCCAGCGCAGCCGACCTTGCAGCGGATTCAGCACGCAGGGCCGGAACTCGGCGCGCGGCGCGGGCTGACCGAACTTCAGCTCATGGCGGGCCTTGTTGAAGATCCGTGCGCAGGCATAGAACATCACCAGGGCAAATCCCAGTGCCAGGGGTTCGTTGGGCAACCGATGGGCCAGCCAGAAGCCCAGCGGCGTCAGCAGGATGCCGATCCCGGCAATAAATCCCGCGGCCCGATAACGCACGATACCCTGGCGTAATCCCAGCAGCGCGCCGACCCCGGCCGCCAATCCCACCGCCAGCAAGCCGATGGGCGCGGCCTCGACCATCGACAGTCCGACTCCGAAGACCAGCAGTGGCACGGCCAGGATGCCGCCGCCGGCGCCGGTCAGGGCGAGGATCGCACCGATCAGCAGGCCCAGCCCGGAACCCATCAGGAGATGTTCGTTCATGCGGATTGCTTGTCCGTTTTCAGGGTGGGACGGGCCAGCCACTCACGGCCCTTGAGCATGCCGCGCCAGTACAGCGGCGGCAGGATCCGTTCCTTCAGCCACCAGGCCAGGCGCGTCGGTTTGCGCCCGTCGAGCAACCAGGGGGCGAACGTCGGAGCCAGCTTGCCACCGTAGGTGAATTCGGCGAGGACGATCTTGCCGCGCTCCACGGTCAGCGGGCAGGAACCGTAACCATCGTAGGTGGCTTGCCGAGGCAAACGGCCGAGGGCCACCAGCACGTTATTGGCCACCACCGGCGCCTGCTTGCGCGCGGCGGCGGCGGTCTTGGCGTTGCTGGTGTTGGTCACATCGCCGAGGCCGTGGATATTGGCGAACTGACGGTGTTGCAGCGTCGCCGGATCGACGTCGACCCAGCCGGCGGCATCGGCCAGGGGGCTGGCGCGAATAAAGTCCGGGGCCACCTGTGGCGGTACCACATGCAGCATATCGAATGAGCGCACCAGGGTTTCCCGCGTACCGTCGGCCAGGGTGCGGGCGAAGGTCGCCTTTTTGGCCGGGCCGTCGACCGCCACCAGGCTGTGACCGAATTGCAGGTCGATCGCGTACTTGTGGATGTACTCCATCAGCGCCGGTACATAGTCGGCGACGCCGAACAGCACCGCGCCAGCGTTGAAGAAACGCGCATTGATCCGCTCCAGGCGTCCACGCTTGAGCCAGTGATCGCAGGACAGGTACAAGGCCTTCTGCGGCGCCCCGGCGCATTTGATCGGCATCGGCGGCTGGCTGAACAGGGCCTCGCCTTCCTGAAGTTCCTGCACCAGTTTCCAGGTGTAGGGCGCGAGGTCGTAGCGGTAGTTGGAGGTCACGCCATTGCGTCCGAGGGTCTCTTCGAGCCCATCGATGGCCGCCCAGTCCAGCTTCAGGCCGGGGCAGACGATCAACTGTTCGTAACCGACCCGGCTCTGGTCGGTGAGGACCACTTCGTGACCGTGGGGGCCGAAGGCGCTGACCGCCGCCTTGATCCAGCGCACGCCACGGGGAATCAGCGCGGCCAGGGGCCGGGCGGTCGACTCGGGGCGAAACACCCCGGCGCCGACCATCGTCCAGCCGGGTTGGTAATAGTGGGTGTCGGCCGGGTCGATAATCGCGATATCCAGGTCCGGTGCCCGGGCCAGCAGGCTGGCGGCCACGGCGATACCGGCCGCGCCGGCGCCGATGATCAGGATCTGGTGATGGGAAACGGCAGTCGAAGACATGGTGTCGGGTCCTGGTTCAGAGGGCATTGAGCGGGATCTTCAGATAGCGCACGCCGTTGGCTTCGGGCTCGGGCAACTGGCCGCTGCGCATATTGACCTGCACCGCCGGCAGCATCAGCACCGGCATATCGAGCGTCGCATCACGGGCTTCGCGCATGCTGACGAAGGCGTCCTCGTCGATGCCCTCATGGATATGGATATTGTTGGCGCGCTGTTCGGCGACGGTGGTCATGTAGCGCAGTTCGCGGCCGCCCGGCAGGTAGTCGTGGCACATGAACAGCCGGGTCTGAGCCGGCAGTGCCAGCAGTTGCCGGATCGAGCGGTAGAGGGTGCGGGCATCGGCGCCGGGGAAGTCGCAGCGGGCGGTGCCGTAGTCGGGCATGAACAGGGTGTCGCCGACAAAGGCGATCAGTTCGTCGCCGGACTCGATCAGGTAGCTCATGCAGGCCGGGGTATGTCCCGGCGTGTGCAGGGCGCGGGCCTTCAGGGTGCCGATAGTGAACTCGGCGCTGTCACCGAGCAGCACGTCGAACTGGCTGCCGTCGCGGTGGAAGTCAGAACCTTCATGGAAGAGTTCGCCGAAGACCTGCTGGACCACGGTGATATGGCTGCCGATGGCGACCTTGGCGCCCAGCTGTTCCTTCAAATAGGCCGCCGCCGAGAGGTGATCGGCGTGCACGTGGGTTTCCAGGATCCATTCCACCTGCGCGTCCAGTTCGCGGACCCGGGCGATCAGCCGATCGGCTGACGCGGTGCGGGTGCGCCCGGACTTGGGATCGTAGTCGAGGACGCTGTCGATCAGCGCACAGCGGCGGGTGCTGGTGTCCAGTACCAGGTAGCTGATGGTCCAGGTGTCGGGATCGAAAAAGGCTTCTACGGCTAGCTTGTCGCCAAAGGTCATTGCGGACTCCGGATGTCGTCGGCGGGTATTGGGCTCCTACAGGGTGTGTGCTCAATATCCCGTTCCTGTCTGTCAGATAGATCAATAAGCATGCCAAACTATGATTTTGATTTTTACGAGTCATTGCTGATTTATATCAACCTGTTCGACGAAATTTTGTGATTCGTAAACGTGTGTCAGAACAATTGGCAGTCATTTTGGCAGTTGATGGCAGTCAATGGCAGAAAGCCCGCGCATGCAGTAAGCTCCTGCTTCCATCCGGGAGTTGCCATGACCATCCTTGCCACCGACCTTGCCCGTCCCGATATGCGGGCCCTGGTGTCTTACCTGGAACACGACCTGGCGCCGACCATCGTCCTCGACACCGACTACAACATCGTCGCCGCCAACACCGCCTACCAGCGCCAGTTCGGGGTAGAGGGGCGACCCCATGTCGGCGCGAAATGTTTTCGGGTCTCCCATCAGTTCGCGGTGCCCTGCGACCAGGCCGGCGAGCATTGCCCCATGCGCAAGGCCCACGAAAGCCGTTTGCCCGAGCGCGTCCTGCATATCCATCACACGCCACGGGGCCCCGAGCACGTCGATGTGGAATTGCGGCCGTTACTGGACGCCCAGGGTGAAGTGGTCGGTTATGTCGAACGCCTGAATACCGTCACCGTGGCTTCGGCCCAGCCGCAGCATCAGGGCCTGGTCGGCCGTTCGGCGCCGTTCAAGGAGGCGTTGAGTGCCTTGCAACGGGCGGCGCCGTCGCCGATTCCGGTGCTGCTGCAAGGCGAATCCGGCACCGGCAAGGAACTCTTTGCCCGCGCCCTGCACGAGGGCAGTCCAAGGGCCGGCGGGCCGTTGGTGGTGGTCGACTGCACCGGGCTGACCGAAACCCTGCTGGAAAGTGAACTCTTCGGTTACGAAAAGGGCGCTTTCACCGGCGCCTTGCAGCGCAAGATCGGCCTGGCTGAAGCGGCCCATGGCGGCACGCTGTTCCTCGACGAGATCGGTGAGGTGCCGTTGGCGATGCAGGTCAAGCTGCTGCGCCTGATCGAGTCCGGCAGCTTTCGTCCGGTGGGCAGCCTGCGTACCGTGCACTCGGACTTCCGCCTGGTGTGCGCGACCCATAAACCGCTCAAGGACATGGTCGCGGCGGGCAGTTTCCGCCAGGACCTGTTCTACCGCATCAGCGCCTTTCCGATTCGCCTGCCGGCCCTGCGCGAGCGTAGCGACGACCTGCCGCTGCTGATCGACAGCCTGTTGCAGCGCCTGGCACCGGCGGCGGTGCCGCGTATCGACCCGGCGGCGATGAAGGCCCTGGGGCTGCATGACTGGCCGGGCAATATCCGCGAACTGCGCAATGTGCTGGAGCGGGCGCGGCTGTTTACCGACGACGGCATCATCCGGGTCGGCGATCTGCCCGCCGAACTGCGCCGTGAAACCGCCCCGATGGCCCCGCAACGGCAGCGCGGGCGCAACGAGCTGGAGCAGTTGGCCCACGCGTTGGCGATGTTCGACGGTTCACGCAGCGAACTGGCGAAAACCCTGGGGATGAGCGAGCGCACCTTGTATCGGCGCTTGCAGGCGCTGGAAGGGAAGGCCTGAGAACCCGGCCAGGTGCAGCAACTGCCACTTCTGCACCGCTGCAGTTCAATCGTTCGTCAGCAGTGCATTGGCGAAGAGCGTCGGGTCGGCATTGCCCCCTGACAACACCAGCACCGCGCAACGGCCTTCCAGCGCGATGCGTCCGGCCAGCAGCGCCGCGAGGCCGACCACGCCGCCCGGTTCCACCACCAGCTTGAGGTTTTCGAAGGCCCATCTCAGGGCGAAGCGAACCTCGGCATCGGTCACCGTCAGTGCGCCAGTCAATAGCCGGCGATTGATCTCGAAAGTCAGTTCGCCCGGCGCCGCCGTCAGGATCGCATCACAGATCGAGTGTCCGCCTGGCACGATATTTTGTCGGCTGCCCGCCGCCAGGGAGCGCCCGGTATCGTCGAAGCCATCCGGCTCCACCGCATAGATCGCGATCTCGGGAAACTGGCTGTGCAGGGCCACGCTGACCCCGGCAATCAGGCCGCCACCGCCGCAGGGCACCAGGGCCACCTCGGGACGCAGGCCCAGGGCCTGGGCCTGACGGGCGATTTCCAGCCCCAGGGTGCCCTGGCCGGCCATCACCCGTGGATCGTCGTAGGGCTTGACCAGCACCGCGCCGCTTTCGGCGGTCAGTGTCGCGGCGATGGCCTCGCGGTCTTCCGTCTCGCGGTCGAACAGCACCACTTGGGCACCATATTCGCGGGTGCGGCGGATCTTCAAGGCGGGCGCATCCCTGGGCATCAGGATCGTCGCCCGGATACCCAGCAGCTTGGCGGCGCAGGCCACGCCCTGGGCGTGGTTGCCGGACGAGAAGGCCAGCACGCCACGGGCGCGTTCTTCGGGGCTCAGGCTGGCGAGGGTGTTGTAGGCGCCGCGGAACTTGAACGAGCCGGTTCTTTGCAGCACTTCCGGCTTGACCAATACCCGGCCCTGGCACTGTTCATTCAGGCTGTGGAACTCCAGCAAGGGCGTTTCCACGGCGTGACCCTGGAGTCGAAGGGCGGCCTGTTCGATATCGGCCAGTTGAATGGGGTGTGAGGTCATGTCGCGCTCCTGGGTGTGCAAAGGGCTAATCTGCGGTTTTCCACGACCATTGAAAAGCGCTTGTTCGCGGTGTTGAACAACGTAAAATCCGTGGATGGACACTCAATTTCTCGAAACCTTCCTGGCGGTGATCGACTGCGGTTCCATTGCGGCGGCAGCACGCCAGTTGGATCTGGCGCCGACCACCGTGGCCCAGCAGGTCAAGGCCCTGGAAAAACAGCTCGGCAACGCTTTGCTCAGGCGCAGCGGGCATACCGTGAAGCCGACCGCGGCGGCCCATCGGATCGTCGAACGGGCTCGGTTGATTGTTCGCGAAGCCCGCGATCTGCGCGCCAGTGCTTCCAGTGGTGTGCTGCCGGTCGGGCCCCTGCGCCTGGGCGCGACCCAATATGCGCTGATGCAGATGCTGCCGCCGGCGCTGCATGAGTGGCGTCGACGTTATCCCGAGATTGAAATCTATATCGAGCCTGGCAACTCCCAGGAACTGATGGAGCAGGTGGTGAGTGGCGACCTGGACGCGGCGTTGATCGTGCATCCGTTGTTCGCCTTGCCCAAGAGTTGCGAGTGGGTCGCGCTGGTGGAGGAGCCGCTGATGTTGATCACCCCGGCGGCGATGCAGGTCGACGACGTGCTGGCGACCATCGCCAGGGAGCCTTTTATCCGCTTCAGCCGCAAGGTGGTCGGCGGCAAGTTGGTGGAGGCGTATCTGCAAGGTCATGGCCTCAAGCCCCAGT
Organism: Pseudomonas gingeri; assembly: GCF_013386165.1. Taxonomy (GTDB): domain Bacteria; phylum Pseudomonadota; class Gammaproteobacteria; order Pseudomonadales; family Pseudomonadaceae; genus Aquipseudomonas; species Aquipseudomonas gingeri_C. The sequence goes on from NZ_JACAOS010000018.1 coordinate 555,815, forward strand.
CGCAGTTCGAGCTGGATGGCATCGACATCATCGTCAAGTTTGTCGCCGAGGGCTTGGGCGTGGCGCTGGTGCCGGACCGTCCGGCGGCCAATCACGAGGCGCAAGGGGTACGCCGCTGGGAAGTCCCGGCGCCGAGGTTGTTTCGTACCCTGGGAATTGTCTGGCAGCGCGCGTCGGTACGGGCGCCGTTGGTGCTGGCGTTGAATGAGTTGATGGCTGAGTCAGGGGCCTAGTCAGCTGTAGCCGCGGCGAAGGCGATATCAGGTCGTGCGCGGTTTTGTGGTGAACCCTGATGCGAGCCAGTCAGGAACAATCTCAAGCCTGGCCGAGATTTGTGGCGAGCGGGCTTGCCCGCGCTCGGCTGCGAAGCAGTCGTAAAACCGATCACCGTGTTCTACCTGATACACCACGATCACTGGTTTCAGGGCCGCTTCGCTGCCCAGCGCGGGCAAGCCCGCTCGCCACAAGAAAGACCGTGCCAGGGTTGAGGTTTTTTTAAGCCTCGGGCATTCGTCAAACCAACGGCGCGATATTCAACCGGGTCGAACACGCCAGCAACGAACGCCGCTGCGTCGCGGCATACAGCTGCAACTCATCGATGGTTTCACGGCCCAGGGCCTGGTGGAACTGCTCTCGGTTGGAACTGCCGGCGTAATGCGCCTGGGCGTCATCCCCCAGGTTCGACTGGAAGATCCCCGCCGCACTCACCGGCAGGAAGTCCTCGTACACCAAAGGCTCGAAACACACCTGGCCGGCTTCGATCAGCGCTTCCAGTTCCCCCAACGGCAGTTCGCTGCTGCGCGCGGCAATGCCTTTCTCGGTCGGAAAATAACGGAAGTACGCCAGGCCCTGCTTGCGCATCTCGCTGTAGTTGTCGGGGAAAGCTTTGAAGGTGTTCGCCATGATCTGGTTGTAACGCGCGGCATTGGCCTCGCTGGGGAACTCACCGAGTTCCTCCCGTGCGGCGTTCAGCAAGCGGTCGTAGAGCAGGCGACCCTTGGGCGTCAGTGCCGCGCCGCGTTGTTCGATTTCGCCGAAGCGGGCCGAGTGGCTACCGGTTTCGCTGGCGTCCTGGCCGATAAAGGTGATGGCTTCCTCCAGCGCCTTGAAGCTGGTCTGGCGCAACAGGATCGGGCACTCGCGGCGCGGCGGGCCTTCGATCACCGCCTTGGGGGTGATGCCCTTGTCCGGCATGGCGTTCTGTACGGCGTCGATGTCCAGGGTGCGCGGGGTCAGGTGGTTGATATGCGGCCCCCTGAAGGCCACCACGTCGGCAATCAGCCGGTGCTGGGCATTGAGCTTCTGGTACTCGTCCAGGGACACCGTGGCGCTGTTGTGCCAGCGGAAGGTTTCCAGCGCCTGCTGGACAAATTCGGCGGCATCGGCTGAGTCGAGGCCGCCGTTCATCTCGGCCTTTTCGATCAGTTCGATGGCGCGTGGGGTGAAGATATTCCGTCGGCTGAGGATCCACTCGGCGAATTCCCGCAGGCCGTCTTCCTCGATCAGTTCCAGGCGCAGCAGCGAGGTGAAGACGCGGAACGGGCTGGCTTGCAAGGCCGTTTCATGCACGGCGCGAAAGGCCGTGGAGTGCACCGGCACACCGGCCGGCGTCAGGTCGTAATAACCCACCGGCTCCATGCCCATCACCGCGAACAGTCGACCCAGGGTCGCCAGTTCCGCAGCCGTGCCGACACGAATGGCGCCGTGGCGCTCCATGTCCAGGCGACGGATCTCGCCGGTCTGCCGCAGGCTTTCGGCCACCTGGGCATTGTCGCCCAGCACCTGTTCGTTGATCTGCGCGACCAACTCCATCAAGGCGCCGTAGAGCGGCACTTCAGTCTTGTACATCTGCGACATGGCACGGGAAAATTGCGCGCGGATTTCGTCGGGGTGGGCGAAGACAGCGGTGCTCATGAGGGGGGTACTCCGCAAAATCGGGATGACTGGACTTGGGCTGAATTCTGCGGGTGGTGGGGGACGGGTTCAAACGAATTAAGGTCCAGGGATCATTCCAAAAAGGACTGACCTCGGCCCAAACGGTCGGAATAGCGTGGTCAACCTTTCACATAACGGCTCGGTACTTCACCCAGCACGCGCTTGAACATGGCGCCGAAGGCATTGCCGTTGGCGTAACCCAACTCCCGGGCGATCTGCCCCAGCGGATGGCCCTGGGCCAATTGACACACCGCTTCGGCGATACGCAGTTGCTGGCGCCACTGGTTGAAGCTCAAGCCGGTTTCATCGCGAAAACGTCGGCGCAAGGTACGCACGCTGGCGCCGATGCGTTCGCTCCAGTCTTCGAGGGTGGCCGGGTTGGCGGGGTTGTCGAGCAGCAGTTCGCAGACCTTGAGCAGGCGTTTGTCGCGGGGCAGCGGCAGGCTGCAGCCTTCGGTGGGCGGGGCCTGGATCAGGCGCTGCAGCAGCAGCGGGGTGATCAGCGCGGTATCCGCTTCGGGTTCGAGCAGCACCAGGATCAGTTCGCGCAACAGCGGCTCGACCTTGATCAAGCGGCAGGTCAGCCAGTGGGCTGGCAGTTGGTCACTCTCCACATACAGGGCGCGCATGGCGACGTCGCCGACCATATGCAATTCATGGTCGACCCCCGGCGCGATCCAGAAACCGTAGCCGGGCGGAATGGTCCAGGCCCCCAGGCGGGTCAGTACGCGGATAACCCCCGCGGTCGCATGCACCAGTTGCCCGTATTCATGGCTGTGCCAGATTTCCCGCGCACCGTTGACATAGTCATAGGCCCTGGCCTGGGCCGGTTCAGTGAAACGACCGTGCTGCTCGGCAAAGCGTTTGCGCCAGATATTGTCCATTACGAATGGAATTCCAGAGAAGTGGCTTGAACGGCCATTAATTGACCCCTTTGCACAGAAGAATGACCGACCAGCGAATGAGATTCAATATTAAATAAGACGCATTATCAAAAAATAACGCTTCTGCGAAGGAATCAGTCATGCCGCTCGCTTTGTCTTCGTCCGGGTTCTGTCTCTCTGGATTGGCCTCGGTCCTGCTGTTGTTGAACTCCCCGGCCTGGGCCGACGAGGCGCCGCTGACCCTGGGCACCACTGCGGTGACCGCCAGCGAGGATGAACCGGCTGCCGGTCCGGTGCCGGGCTACGTGGCGCGCAAGACCGTGGTCGGGACCAAGACCGCGGCCAGCTTGCTGGAAACCCCGCAATCGATCTCGGTGGTGACCCGCCAGCAGATGGACGACCAGGCCGCGCAGACCCTCGACCAGGCGTTGCGCTATACCCCGGGCGTCTATTCCCAGGACAACGACCTGCGTTTCGACCAGCTGTCGATTCGCGGTTTCGATGCCGATTCCTACCTGGACGGACTCAAGCTCAACCGTACCACCTGGTTCGCCAACCCGCGTATTGACCCTTGGTTCCTCGAGCGTGTCGATGTCCTGCGCGGACCGGCCTCGGTGCTCTACGGGCAAAGCGGGCCGGGCGGGTTGGTGGACATGCAGAGCAAACAGCCGACGGACACGCCATTGCACGTGATCCAGGTCGGGGTCGGCAATGACGATCGTTACCAGGCCGGCTTCGATCTGGGTGGGCCGCTGGACGACCAGGGCAAGTTCAGCTATCGCCTGACGGGCCTGGGACGGATGGCCGATACCCAGACCGATCATATCCAGGAACAGCGTTTTGCCATTGCCCCGGCGGTGAGTTGGCAGATCGACGAGGACACTCGCCTGACGGTTCTGGCCAGCTATCAATACGACCCGCAAGGCGGCCTGTTCAACCCGGTTCCGGTGTACGGCTCGGTATTGCGCAATCCCAACGGCAACCTGAGCCCGAGCGACTACCTGGGCGACCCGAATCGCGACCGTTTCAAGCGCACCCAGTTTTCCCTTGGCTACCAGTTCAGCCACCGCTTCAACGATACCTGGACCTTCCGCCAGAACGCCCGTTACATGCACGACGATGTCGACTACTACCAGACCTCCCTGACCGGCCCCCTGGACGCCGACCTGCAGACCGCGCCGTTGTGGGCCAACGTCAACGACGAACACCTGGGCCAGTTCGCGCTGGATAACCAGTGGCAGGCCGATTTCGACACCGGGGCGATCAAGCACTCGGTACTCATGGGCGCCGACTGGCAGCGCCTGCAACAGCAGATCAGCCGCGGCGGTCAGTACTTCCCGAGCGCGATCAATATCTACAACCCGAACTTCAGTGCCTTGCCGACAGTGCCGGTGACCACGTCGCAATACACCACCCAGAGCCAGTTCGGCGCCTATCTGCAGGATCAGCTCAGCCTCGACCACTGGCGCTGGCTGATCGGCGCCCGCCAGGACTGGGCGACCACCTATGACAACCAGGATGCCAAGTTGACCGGGGTGAACCTGAGCAACACCCGCCAGCGCGACAGCAAACTCACCTGGCGTTCGGGCCTGAGCTATGTCTTCGACAATGGCCTGGCGCCCTATGTCAGCTACAGCGAATCGTTCCAGCCCCAGGTCGGTACCAACCGCGAGGGCAAGACCTTCGTGCCGACCACCGGCAAGCAGTATGAAGCCGGCATCAAGTACCAGCCCGTCGGCTCGCGCAGCCTCTACAGTGCGGCGGTGTTCGACCTGCGCCAGCAGAACGTCCTGACCACCGATGACGTGGACCCGAACTATTCGACCCAGAAGGGGGAAATCCGCTCCCGTGGCCTGGAACTGGAAGCCCATACCGAACTGACCGACAACCTCAGCCTGATTGGTTTCTACACCTGGATGGACCAGCGTGTCGTGCACTCCAACGACGGCGACCAGGGCGAGCATCCCACCGGCATTCCTGGCGAAAGCGCGTCATTGTGGGCCGACTACACCTTCCATGACGGAGCCCTCAAGGGCGTCGGCTTCGGCGGCGGAGCGCGCTACTTCGGGGTCAGCTACGGCAGCTCCGACAATCAGCTGAAGGTACCGGCGCGAACCCTGTTCGACGCCTCGGCCCACTACGACCTCGAACATTGGCGCCTGGCCCTCAATGCCAGCAACCTGTTCAACAAGGAATACCTGGCCTCTTGCAGCAACGGCTTCCTCTGCTACTGGGGCGCGACCCGCACGCTCCAGGCCAGCGCGACCTATCGCTGGTAAGTGCGCGAGTCCCTGGCGGTTTGTATCGGACTGTGTATGAGCCGGCTCTGGAAACATTGACTTAAGCTTGAGCGCCATCGGGACACAGAGGAGATACAGACGGGCGTTTAACTACGTCTACCCAATCCCCTCCGTGAGGAATAGAGCATGTCTCTCGAAAGCGTTTTTTATGCCGGCCAGACTTCCGTGACCGGCGGCCGTGAAGGTCGCGCCCTCTCTACCGATGGCGCGCTGGATCTGCCGTTGTCCACGCCCCGCGAACTGGGCGGTGGCGGTGGCCCGGGTACCAACCCCGAGCAACTGTTCGCCGCCGGTCACTCGGCCTGTTTCCTGGGGGCCATGAAGTTGGCTTCGATTCAAGCCAAGGTCAGCCTGCCGGAGACCACCCGGGTGACCAGCAAGGTCGGCCTGGGCAAAGATGCCGCCGGCAACTATGGCCTTGAGGTCGAATTGCGCATCGCTATCCCGGGATTCTCCCGCGAGCAGGCGCAGGCCCTGGTGCATAGCGCCCACCAGACCTGCCCGTACTCGCGGGCCATTCGCGGCAACGTCGATGTCACGTTGATCGTCGAGGATTGACCGATGGCCGGGTTGCGACGCGTGGCGGGTTATACGGCAGTGTTGGCGGCGCTGGTTATTGCAGGCGGTGCAGGCACTTCTTCCCGGGTTTCCGAACGGATCGAGCAAGGCCTGTTGCGAACGGTCTCGACGGTGACCGATTACATCGTCGCCAGGGTCAGCGCGCAATCCACCGTCGAACGTCCGATGCCGTCCCTTTCCGGGGCGGTCGAGTGGCTCAATTCCGAACCCCTGAGCCGCGAGTCACTGCGCGGCAAGGTGGTGCTGGTGGACTTCTGGACCTACGAGTGCATCAACTGCCTGCATGTGCTGCCTCACGTCAATCAGTGGGCGAAAAAGTATGCAGGGGATGGCTTGGTGGTGATTGGGGTCCACACCCCTGAATATGCCGAGGAAAAGATTCCGGACAATGTCCGCCGGCAGGTCAAGCGGCTCGGCATCGACTACCCGGTGGCCATCGACAGCGACTACAAGATCTGGCATGCCTTCGATAACCAGTACTGGCCGGCGCATTACCTGATCGATGCCAAGGGGCAGGTGCGCTACAGCCATTTTGGCGAAGGCGCCTACGCCGAGCAGGAGGCGGCGATTCAGGTGTTGCTGGAGGAAGCCAAGGCCGCGGGGTCAGTCGGCAACCCGGGTTGAGCGGCTGAGGCGGATCGCAACGCCTCGGGGCTGATATGCGCCGAGAATGTATTAATCTAGGCGTCTTCATTGGCAGGCAGTACAAACCGGATGAATATCAACAGTACCGATCTCAACTTGCTCAAGGTCTTCGAGGCCCTGCATGACGAGGGCAGCGCCAGTCGTGCGGCGTTGCAGCTCGGGCTGACCCAATCGGCGGTCAGTGCGGCCTTGAATCGCCTGCGGGCCATGTACGGCGATCAACTCTTCGTCCGGACCGGCCGGGGCTTGGCGCCAACCCTGATCGCCAACCAGCTCAAGCCGGTGATCTCCGATGCCTTGAACAAATGTCGGCAGAGTTTTTCCCTGGTGCAGCCGAACCTGGCCAGCTACGAGGGACGCTCGGTCACCCTCGGCCTGTCCGACGACTTTGAAATTGCCCTCGGTCGCCAGCTGATTGAAGTTGTGGCGCAGCGGGCGAAAAATCTGCGGCTGATCTTCCGCCAGACCCATAGCCAGATCGCGGTCAATGCCTTGATGGAGCGCCAGTTCGATCTGACCATTACCGCCGGCGGCATTCCCAATCGGCTGCTGGGTCGGCATCTGCTCGGGGAGGGCGGTTATGCCTGCCTGGTGGATCGCGCCAGCCTGGGCGACAAGACCACCCTCGATCTGCAGGACTACGTGGCCCGCGAGCACATCCTGATTTCATCGGGTGGCTTTATCGGCATCGTCGACGAGGGGCTGGCGGCCAGGGGCTTGAGCCGCAAGGTGGTCACCGCCACTACGCATTTCTCGGCACTGCCTTTCCTGTTGAAGGGCTCGTCGGCGGTCGCGACCCTGCCCACCCATGCGGCCCGGGCGATCGCCCAACTGTGCGATATGCAGATGGTCCCGTGTCCCATCGATCTGCCGCACTATCCCATCGAGCTGGGCTGGCGTACCCATGCGCAGACCGATGCTGCGGTGCAACTGGTCAAGCAGGCGATTATCGACAGCTTTGCGCTCTGAGGCGGTTCCCAAGGTCCTGGGAGGAGAGGAGGCTGATTAATTGTGAAACGGTCTGGATTTTTCCCATGCCACTTTCGTCAGTGAGTAACACCGGGAGGCTGTGGGTACGGCCGAGATTTTCAATTCGGCCTCATACAGGAACACCGCCCCCAGTTTCATCGTGGCCTTTTGAGAACGAATATTCGCCGGACCGATGTGAAAATAGACTTCGTCAAAGGCTGAAAACGCATGCTCGATCATCAGCTTTTTCAGCTCGAAGTTGCTGGCGCCGCCCCACTTTTCCCGTATCAGGAACGTGAAGCCGATGGCGATGCACTCAGGCCTATCGGGCGGGCTGTAGAAGCTGGAGGTTCCAACCATTCTTGCCGAGCTTGCGTCATACACCACCAGCGCCTTTTTCGTCGATAACAAGGTGCTGAAGTAGGCTTCGAATTCAGGCTTTTTATAACGTTCCTTCGCGGGATGGCCGGCCCATATCTCGGGGTCTTTCGCCGCCTCGTAAAGCGCTTCAAAGTCATCCTGCTTCAGCGGTTTGAGCAAGAGGGTGGGGCCAACCAGCACGGGTTGGTAGTCGAGTTTTTCAGCGCTCATCATCACGTCCATTGGAAAATGACACCCCCGCAAACCGGGCCGTCAGGTGAAGGGCGTTACAGGTTTTTCGACGCGGGCAGGGGGCCAGTCTAGAGCGGTCACTTTTCCGGGCAAGGTCCATTGGGGCGTGAATTGACAGGGCCAATCCTGTGGCGGTTCAGTCGTTGCGGCAAAGCGCTGCAGTCCATTCACGCCTGATGCAGACTGCGCTCAAGCTGTTGTAAGTCTTTATTCAACCGAATGCGCAAAGAGCGGATAAATTGCCGGGCGTTTTCTGGCAGCGGCTTGCCGGGGCGGAAAACCAAGAGGCTGGCAAAGCGCACGTCCACGCTAAACGGCTTAACCACCAGCCCTCTGTTGATGAAGTCGAACACCGCAACCGGATTTACGAAACCGACACCGACGCCTAGCAGAGCCAACTCACACAACGTATGCGAGTAAGCGGTCTCGACGCGGATCTTCAGTTCTACCCCTTCATCGCGCAAGGTGCTTTCCAAGCGATGACGGCTGCTGTCTTCCGGGTTCAATGCGAGAAAGTCCACGCCAGCCAGATCTTGCGGATAGATCATCCGTCGTTTTGCCAACGGGTGCGACGCATGCATCACGATCACCCCGATGCTGTCGAGAAAATCCGAGTGTTCAAGGCCTGCGACCGGCATTTCGTCGGCCATCAGCCCGAAGTCGCACTGGCCCGACGAAACCTGTTGATGCACCTCTTTGGAGCTCAATACTCGCAGCGAGACCTGAATATCGCGCTTGACCAAGTCGAAATCCGCCAAGGCACGTGGCAGAAACGAATTGCCCAATGCAGGGTGCACAGCCACGGTCAGGCGACCGATGCCCAGGTTCCGCAGGCTTTTAAGACGGTGCTCGATGGCCTCGAAGCCAACGAACAACTGATCAACATCAACCATCAGTGCCATGGCCTCCTGGGTTGGCACCAGGCGTCCTCTGGCCCGTACGAACAATTGCAGGTCAGCACCTTCTTCCAGCTTTCGTATCGCCTGGCTGACCGCAGGCTGGGAAATACCCAGCATGGTAGCTGCCTTGCTGGTTGTACCAGCGGTCATCACCGCACGAAATACCTCGATTTCACGAATTCCCATGATCATCACTCTATAAGTTTTACTTATAGAGTAAATAAGTTTTGATCTTGTTGCGAGGTTTCCCGCGCCCCTAAAATCAACTCACGTTCAGCGGCCTCATAGGGCTCCAATATCATGAGTTTTACCGATCACGCCAATAACCCTTATGCCAGCCTGTCCCCCGCAGTGTGGCGAGGCTCGACAGTGGTTTTCGACACCTTCGAAGACTTCGTCGGCCGCAAATCCCGTCAGCCCGATGGTTACAGCTACGGCATCACCGGCACCCCGACCGCTCGTGGTCTGGAAGCACGCATTGCGCAGCTTGAAGGTGGCAAGCATTGCATCGTAACGCCGTCGGGCGCCTCGGCACTGATGACCACCGTGATGGGGTTCGTCCGTGCCGGCGATCACCTGCTGATCTCGGAATCGTGCTACGGCGCGCTAAAGACCTTCGGTGACAAGTGGCTGGCAAAGCTGGGGGTCGAGATCGAGTTCTACCCACCGACGCTCAATACCGGCATCGAGACGTTGATCAAACCCAACACCAGGATGATCTGCATGGAGGCCCCAGGCACCGTCACCATGGAGATGCAGGACATCGATGGGATCACCGCCATCGCCCGTCGTCGCGGGGTTATGACGATGATGGACAACACTTGGGCAAGCCCTTTGTACTTCCGCCCGCTGGAGCATGGCGTCGATTTTTCCATCGAAGCGGCGACCAAATTCTTTGGAGGCCACTCCGACGTACTGATGGGCAGCATCAGCCTAAACGACGAAAGTCACTATGCCATCCTGCGTGAAACCCAGAGCATCCTCGGCCAGTCGGTCAGCCCGGAAGACTGCTTTCTAGTGATGCGCGGCTTGGACACTCTGAAGGTGAGGCTGACTGAGCAAAGTCGCAACACCCTGCGAATCGCGCGTTGGCTGCAAGACCAGCCCATGGTCGAGCAGGTGTTGTTTCCAGCACTGGAAAGTGATCCGGGCCATGCCATCTGGCGTGAGCAGTTCCAAGGCAATGGCTGCCTGTTCTCGATAATCCTCAAGCCGGCATCGGAAGCGACCTTCGGCGCGTTCTTCAACGCCCTGCGGCATTTCCCGATCGGTGCCAGTTGGGGCGGCACCCACAGTCTGGTGGCCTACTATCCAGCCAGCCAACAGCAAGCACGCCGGTTTTCGCCGACCGATCAACCCATCGTGCGGATTTCTATCGGGCTCGAGGACCCTGACGTGCTAATCGGCGATCTCGAAACGGCCCTGGGTTGTTATGCAAATGCCCGGCTCGAACAGGTCGCGTCCTAAGCTTCATCAGGTAGGTGGGCTTTAGATGCCACCACCTGATCAATACTCGAACTGCTGCCGTCTTTCGCTGCGAATGAACCCGCAGCCACTTGAATTGAAAGGATGGATTATGAAAACAATCACCAGCATTCGATTCGCGCTCTCTTTTTTCGCCCTGGTTGCTGCGGGCCTGAACATGGCGAGCGCCGATGACACCCTGGCAACCATCAAGCAACGTGGCGAGATCCGCATTGCCAATACGCAGTCCAGCCCGCCTTGGAGCTTCATCGACGATCAGAACAACCCGACGGGCTATGATGTGGCCGTGGCCCAGGAAGTGGCCAAACGCATCGGGATACCGAAAGTGGTATTCATCGCCGACAACTTCAAGAACTTCGTCGAAGGCCTCAACACCGACAAATACGACCTGGTCATGAACGACCTGACGCCAACGCCGGAGCGCACCCAGCAGGTCGATTTCTCCGAGCCTTACGGGGTCGAGGAATTCCGCATTTTTCTGCTCGACAAGAACACTGACATTCACGAGCGTGCTGACCTGGCCGGCCGCTCGGTGGGCGTGACGGCGGGAACCAGCAACGAGTCTTGGTCCCGCAAACACCTGACGGAGTCGGATATCCGCACCTACGACAACGGCGGCCTGGTGTTCGATGACCTGACCAACGGGCGTCTGGACGTAGTGATCTCCTCTTGGTTCGGAGGTGAAAGGTATCGTCTTGCCAACCACCTGCCACTCAAGGCCGTGGGCGCCCCGCTGACCTATCAGCTTTCTGCCGCCGCCATGCGCAAAGGCAGCGACAGCCTCAAGGCGGCCGTCGACAAGGCGATTGGCGAAATGATCGCCGATGGCACCATCGACGCATATAGCCGCAAATTTATCGGGCCTGACTACCAGATGACTGCCGATATCAAAAAAGCGCTGGTGGAGGAATAACCTGATGTTGGAATTATTCCTGCGTACCTGGCCGCTACTGAAAACAGCGGTTCTGGTGACGCTCGGCCTTGGCTTGGGGGCGTTCATCCTCGGCAGCGTGCTCGGTATGGGCGTCGCCCTGCTGCGGAACTCGCCGCTGCGCTTGTTGCGTTCGATCGCCTTCATGTACGTGTCTATCTTCCGTGGCACACCGCTGCTGGTGCAGATCCTGCTGATCTACTTCGGCTTGCCGCACTACGGCATCACGCTGTCGCCGATTCCTTCGGCGTTGCTGGCCCTGACGCTGTTTTCGGCTGCCTATCTGAGCGAGAACTTTCGCTCGGGGATCAACGCGGTCGATCCGGGGCAATGGGAAGCGTCGCTGGCAATGGGCATGGGCTATTGGACTTGCCTGCGCCGTATCATCCTGCCCCAAGCCTTGCGCATTGCGTTGCCATCGGTGGGTAGCCGGTTGATCGCGCTCATCAAAGACACCTCCTTGGCCTCGACCATCACCGTCGTTGAAATGACCCGGGTTGCCGAACAGGTCGGCGCCTCGACCTTCCGCTACATGGAAATGTTCTTGATGATTGGCTTGGTCTACTGGCTGATCAACCAGGTGCTGACATTGATCCAGACCTATTTAGAAGGCCGCATGACGAGGCGCTACCGATGAGCCAGACGAAAATCCAAGTCACCGCCTTGGCCAAAGCCTTCGGTGCCAATGCCGTGCTAAAGCACGTCGACCTCAAGATCCAAGCTGGCGAAGTGGTGGTGATTCTCGGTCCTTCCGGCTCAGGCAAGACCACCCTGTTGCGCTCGCTCAACTTTCTCGAGCAACCGGATAGCGGGACGCTGGAAATCTGCGGCCATCGCGTCGAGATCAGGGCCGGAAAAGGCCTGAGTCGTTCTGACAAAAAGGAAATCGCCAGCCTGCGACAGAAGACAGCCATGGTGTTTCAGTCCTTCAACCTGTTCCCGCATCTGACGGCACTGGAAAACGTTATTGAAGGCTTGATCAGTGTGAAAAAAGTCCCCAGGGAGCAAGCGCTAAGCAAAGGCCGCGCTCTGCTGAAGCAGGTCGGGTTGGCGGAAAAAGAGGACAACTACCCAGCGCGACTGTCCGGGGGGCAGAAACAGCGCGTGGCCATCGCCCGAGGTTTATCCATGGATCCGGAAGTGATCTTTTTTGACGAGCCCACCTCGGCCCTGGACCCGGAATTGCGCGATGAAGTCCTCACCGTCATGCGCAACCTGGCCAACGCGGGTATGACCATGCTGGTAGTGACTCATGAGTTGCGCTTCGCCCAGGAGGCTGCCGACCGCGTGATATTCATGGAAGGCGGCGTGGTTGTGAGGGACTCGACCACCCAGGAATTTTTCCAACCGGACAGCGGAGAGCGAATTCAGCAGTTTCTCAACCGCTACTGAATAGTCGGGATGTATACCCTGTCGCTTAGCAAAGGGGATGGATTTATTGAATAAGTTCGTTCCCTTTTTCCTTCATATTGAGGATTTCAGGAAGCGGCGTTCATGGTCGGGAGTGGGCAGCAAACACTGGTCGTACTGTCCGAACAGCCGATATCGGTTCAGCGCGATGCGGTCGTAGGCCCAGTCCCGCAGGCGCCCTGGGCATAAACGCAACAGGCCCAGGGGGCGCCAGATCCCCGGCAACTGGGTGACGACTTCAAAAAACGCATCCGACCGCACCCAATATCGGTGATCACGAATCACGGCCATGGTATCGAATTGATCCACTGGCATTCCCGCCCAGGCCAGCAAGGCCTGGCCCTCGGGCGATTGCACTGCCGCCAGTCGTACACGTTGGTGCCGGTCGTGGCGAATCAGGAACCGCGCCCAGCCATTGCACAGCTTGCACACCCCGTCGAACAGAACGACCGTTTCGCCTGGTAAAAGCAGTGGCGCTGCGGTGGGGCGGGTCAGGGATCGTGGCATGACACGGGGACTCAGAGAGGAGGTGGTGGGGATCATAGCGGTGTGGTTTGGCAAATGTCTGTAATCGACTGCTCGTAGCCGGTCAGAGCCGGCAGAGATCGGCCAAAAAGCGTGCATTCAGAGCATAAAGATTTAGTCTTTCTACTGCTCTAAGTTTTCCATGCTGAAACACGATCTTCGTATTTGAATACTTCATATGCGGGCACTCGCCCATTTAGCATAACTGGCACGTTTATCCCGCTTCGGTCGCCGTATTCTGGAGGGTAAACCATCCAATCGATATCGTAATACCACCAGCCACTGTCAGAGTCGTTGGTTTTTTTTAATGCACAAGCGTGAAATTGAGGCTCGGCATATGGATATGCCCTGAGCATTTCGAGAACAGAGAGCCTGGACGCTGCGATTGCTTCTCGCGGAGGCAGCGGCGGAAAATCTTCACTTTCGAGCCATGGAGGATCGTTGGTGCCATCGTTGCTTCCGACGGAAAATTTAAAAACAAGTTCTTCAAAATAATAGGAGTAAATTTTTAGCATCGTAGACTCTGATCAGAACTAAGTATTTGTCAGGAAATTCGAGTAGACAGAGCAAGGGGGCGACTTATTAAAAGTACCCAATAAATCTGCCCCCTTTGTCGAGAATTTACTTCTTCATGTCCTCCATCAGCTTGCCGACCACCAGATCAGACACGTGGGCAAAAGCGGTTCGCAGGGCTTCAGGGTTAGTCACGTATTGCTCGGGGGTATATCCAATGGTATTGGCGCCATTGAATACCGAAATAGTTGCGAAATTTCGCCATACCGAGGCGCCGTCACGTTTCATGGAACCGTTGACGCCAATGACGGGGTACAACGTGGTGCTGAGGTTTTTCAAGCAAAGCCCCCACTGCATGACCATGATTTCGACCTCGGCATCCGCATGCTCGCTATCAGCGACGATGGTGAATAGATGCTCTTGCCTGACACGATCGTCAAAACTCTTGCGGACCAATTTGCCCAAGTCAATGTCGTTGGTTTGCATGTTGTTCAGGATTGCCCGAGAGACGTCCTTGGTCGCGACATCGGCAACTTTCGTTCCTGCCACTGCACCCACACCAGTCGAGGCGTTCGTCCCGACGCTCGAAGCTCCGGTGAGCATTCCAGTCGCCGCGCCAGCACCCGCACCGAGGCCGGCGCCCCAGGCTTGATTCATACTCGTGTAGTTGAAGTTGTCTACCGCAACAAATACCGGAAGAATTTTTATGGTCTTGATTTGCTGACGGTCTTCAATGCTTAGATTCTTGGTTATACATCCGGAAAGCAAAGCAAGTACGCCCACTGTGATGATTCGCTTCTTCATTTGAATTGGTAAACCATTTGCGTAGGTGAGTGGGATATCGTCCGCAGGGCCACTTTCTTGAGTTTTGTAACGACCGGGCACTGGATGTCGGCGCGCAACGCCTTGCGCTTCAAGTGCTTGATGCACCAGGTTGTGCTTATCTCAGCGTGGTAAAACGTGCTCGCTGCATGACGCATCGGGCGCTCTTTTCTACTGGTGATGACTCCGTCGTGATCACCGCAAATCAGCAGATTTCGAACCAGAGGATCGAACATTGAAAGTCCATTTCGTCATGCACGAAGCGTTCGAAGGGCCCGGTGCGTTTGAGGATTGGGTCAAGACTCGCGGTTATCGCGCGAGCTATTCCCGCGTCTACCAGCACGATGTCCTGCCAGACAGCGCAGACTCGTTCGACCTGCTGGTGATATTGGGCGGCCCGCAAAACCCGGCGACCACACAGGAACAGTGCCCGCATTTCAATGCCAAGGCTGAGCAGCAATTCATCAGTAAAGCCATTGCAGCCAAACGCGCGGTAGTGGGGGTTTGCCTGGGCGCTCAACTGCTCGGTGAGGCGCTGGGCGCGGCTTTTGGCCACAGCCCTGAAAGCGAGATCGGGAAATTCCCGATTGCCTTGACGGATGACGGCTTGAACAACCCCAAGGTGTCTCACTTCGGAAAAACGCTGGCAGTGGGTCATTGGCACAACGACATGCCCGGTCTCACCCAGGAGGCAAAGATCCTCGCTTACAGCGAAGGTTGCCCGCGTCAAATCATCGAGTACAGCAACCTGGTCTACGGTTTCCAGTGCCACATGGAATTCACCAGGGAGGTTGTGGAGTGGTTGATTGAATCATCGGAAGCGGAGCTGGCAACCCTGTCTGACAAACGTTTCGTTCAACAGCCTCAAGCGTTAAGAGCCAACCATTACGATGAAATGAACCAGAACCTGTTTGTATTTTTGGACAAGCTCATCGCCGATTACCGGTCGAAATAAAGTATTGAGGCGAGGGCACCACAGGTGTTGTCTAGTGTCTCGATTTGTTAATCCATTTACTCATTCTGGTGGGCGCCGAAATTACGTGGCGAGTGGGCTTGCCCACGCTCGGCTGCGTAGCAGCCGCAAAACCTGTCACTTCATCGTATCTGATGTACCGCACTCGTTGTTTTTGGGGCCGCTTCGCGGCCCAGCGCGGGCAAGCCCGCTCGCCACAACATGGGACCTTGAGGTAAATGAACTAACTATACGGGCCACTATCGTTCTTCGCAGCGGGGCGGTCTCACCGGCAAAAACGGGAAGCTTGGCTTCCCGTTCCACTTTCAACACCCGGTCAGTCGTTGACGCTGACGGGCTGCTTGTCCAGAACCGAATCCACCCACCACTGTGCCATCTCGATCAGATGCACTACACCCATGGCCACCTTACGGTTCGAGCCGGCCTGGTTGTCGGCATTTTCATAGGCGGTGGCGGCTGCGGATTGGAGGATCGAGTAGGCGTTGACGAGGGCTTCTTCCTGGCTGGTTGCTCCAGGCATATGACCCCGTTGCGATACGGCACGGGCAGGTTTCGAGCGGGCTTCCGGCCCTAGGTTGTAGTGGGATAAGGCACGGTCGACGGCGTTGGTGTCGAGGGTTTCGGCGTTGGTGGTGGCAGGCGGGTTGGGGGTGATTTTGAACATGGCGTAGCTCCTGTGATGTATGGACTACCACCAACTGCTGTCAAACAGTAAGGGTGGCAGCTGTACGTAGGTTGACAGACCGGACACAGGTGACCCGGCGCACCCGAAGATGCCCTGCGCACAGCCGCCATAACACGCAACGACAGGCATAAGAAAAGCGCCTGCAATGGTGGTTGGGGCGCTGTTTGCGCCTGTGAGTTTCAGTCTGTCAAAACCGAGTCACCGAATCTGCGGTGACAAGATGGAGACTAGTTCACTGCAAATGGCAGGCGCAAGCGGTCAGGATTTTCTAGGAAATTTCAGTCAAGGGAAAGAGAGATCTCTTGCGAGCCTTGAAATCTCGGGTTGTTTGGGGACGATGTTAGGCAGCGTTAGCTTGAGAAGTTTTGATCGCCATTAACCCGCAGCTCCACCTTGGTATTAGCCAATACAGCCCCATAACTACGCCTGTATCCATTGAGCGGAAGGACAGACCATGACCAACCAAACCGAAACCGCCATCCTCGCCGGCGGCTGCTTCTGGGGCATGCAGGACCTGTTGCGGCGCTACCCCGGCGTGCTGCACACGCGAGTCGGCTACACCGGCGGCGATGTGCCAAATGCCACCTACCGCAACCATGGTAACCATGCAGAAGCGATTGAGATCGTCTTTGATCCTGCGGTGATGACCTACCGCCAGATTCTGGAGTTCTTTTTCCAGATCCATGACCCCAGTACGCCTAACCGGCAGGGCAATGACCTTGGGCCAAGCTATCGTTCGGCGATTTATTACCTCAGCGAACAGCAACGGGACATTGCCGAAGATACCGCTGCTGACGTAGATGCCTCAAAGTTGTGGCCAGGCCGTGCGGTCACCGAAATAGAGCCGGCGGGGCCGTTTTGGGAAGCGGAACCGGAGCATCAGGATTACCTGGAGCGGATACCCAATGGCTATACCTGCCACTTCATACGCCCGAACTGGAAACTGCCAAAACGTGCCTGAGCGTTGGCGACGCTGGAGGAAAATGGGGTAGATCACCGAGCCAAAGAGGATAGATTTATTGGGTTTTAATACATCTATCCCCTTTGCCCTTTGCCCTTTGCCCTTTGCTGCTAGCGAATTGGAAGCAGCACGCCGAACACGACGAAGAACCCACCGCAGACACGATTGAAGCGCCGGCCTGCGCGTGCCAGCCAGGGGCGCACGCGGTGCGCGGCGCTTGCCACACCGAACTCCACCACAAACTCCACCACCGCATAGGTCAGCGCCATGATCACTGTCTGGATCAGCAGGTTCTGGTGCGGATCGATAAAGGGCGTGATGAACGCTGTAAACAGCAGGAGCGCCTTGGGGTTGGAGAGGGCAGACAGCAGGCCTTGGCGAAAGAGCGACCCGTTGCTCGAACTTGAAAGGTCGCCCAGGGCAAACGTCACCGGCTCCGACCGCCAGAGATTGATGCCAAGCCAGATGAGATAGAGCCCGCCGACGATCTTCAAAGCGGTCAGCCAGAGCATCGATGCCTTCAGCAGGGCGGCCAGGCCGAGCACACATAACGCGATCATTGCAACAAACCCGAGGACACCACCGCTAATCGTGAAGAGGGTCTTCCTGTTGCCATGCAGCGCGCCATGGGTGAGCGCGAGCAGTGCGTTGGGGCCGGGAACGACCGCGATGCCACAACAGGTCAGCAGATAAAGCAGCCAGGTATCGAATTGCATGATGTCTCCAGAGTGAATGCTGCCGGTGGCGCACCAGCGGATCATCCGAAGTCTTTGGCTGGACGAAAAGCGCATAATATGGCAATTAGCTATTCGTTTATCGAATGCAGGAGTGGCGCTGATGTCGCCTCGGGATCTACAGATCGATTGGCTTAAATGCTTTGTCGCAGCGGTTGATACCGGCTCACTGTCGAGTGCTGCCACCGAAGTGCACAGGTCGCAATCTGCGGTCAGCATGCAGCTCAAGAAACTCGAAGCGGCGCTCGGCCATCAAGTGCTGAACCGGGGGCCTCGGCACCTTCAGTTGACTGAAGAGGGTCAAACGCTGCTGGGATATGCGCGGCGGATGCTGGCTTTACATGCCGAGACACAGGCTGCCTTCTGGGGCGAGGAATTGACCGGGCGAATTCGCCTGGGAGTAGCAGAAGACTACGTGGCGCATTACCTCACGCCGGTCCTGAAGCGGTTTGCGCCACGGCATGGCGGCGTCGAAATCGAGCTGACCTGCGAGCAGTCAACCACGCTGATTCCCCGCGTGATGGCCGGTGATCTGGATCTGGCGCTGGTGTCGCGCGACAACCCCCGACGTGGTGCCTTTCTCTTCCAGGAGCCCATGGTCTGGGTGGGATCTGCGCAGTTCGATCTGTGGCGACGCGACCCGTTGCCGATTGCGGTCTACGAGTCGGCCAGCCTGGCACGTCGCTGCGCCGTCGACTGTCTTGCCCTTCAAGGGCGCCGGTACAAGGTCGTCTACAACAGTTCGAGCTTGGCGGGCCAGATCGCGGCGGTTGAAAGCGGCATTGCCGTGGCAGTGCTCACCCGCTGCACGGTGCCGCCGCACCTTCAGATACTGGGGCGCGAACATGATCTGGGGCCATTGGATTCCATGGACGTTGCGGTCTATCGAAGCAAGGCGTCGCAGGGCTCCAAGGCTGTGGATAGCCTCAGGAGCTTTCTGATTAGAACGCTTGCTTCGTCTGCGGTGGGGTGATTAGCCAGCGCGACCGATGTGCGCTTATGGACGATTTCTTCAGGTTGCGAAGATCAGTGATCGGCCAGCCTCTGCCGGTCGCGACAGGCCGGCAGAGGCCAAAAAGAGCCAGTCGGATGCGTCCAGGAAATTAGGGACGATTCCATTAGCCGTCTGGGTCAAAACCGCATTGTTGCCTACAGTCACACTAAGCCTGCAACGAAGTCGAGCAACGCGCGGGTTTTGGCTGGCAAATGATGTCGGGAGGGATAGTAAGCATACAGCGGAAAGCGTTTATCCGACCACTCGGGGAACAGCAATGTCATCTGGTTCGAAGTGATGTAGCTCTCGATCCCCAACTCGAACATCTGCGCAATGCCTAGGCCAGCCAGGCAAGTACTGTAGAGAGTGCCTGGGTCATTCACGATCAGCGCGCCCCGTGGTTTCACAACTACCGTTTTGCGCTTTTGCTGGAACTCCCAGGCAAACGGCCTGCCTGTCACCGGTTCCCTGAACAGAATACAGCGGTGATGACCTGCCTCCAGCTCATGGGGGGTGGAGGGTTGCCCGTACCGTTGCAGGTAAGCTTGCGACGCCACGGCGAATACGCGGGTATCAAACAGCTTCCTTGCCACCAGCGACGATTCTTGCGGATGCCCGAATCGCAGTGCCAAATCGAAGCCCTCGGCGACCAGGTCGCCAAGTTCTTCCTTGCACCGCAGATCGATCTCCAACTCCGGGTGGCAATCCATAAAGGCGCCAAGGCGTGGCCCCAGGACAAGCTGTGCAAACAGCGGATCAACGTTCACTCGCAGTCGCCCGTGGATTTTCTGCGCATCCCCGGCAACGTTGCCAGTGATCTCTGTCAACGCACTGATAAGCGGCATCACCTGCTCGTAAAAGTGACGGCCTTCGTCAGTGAGCCTTACTGATCGCGTCGTACGTTCGAAGACTCGAATACCCAACCTTGTCTCCAGTCTTGCGATCGCCCTGCTCACTCCGGACTGCGACATATCCAGAGCCTCGGCAGCCAGGCCAAAGCTCTTGGTATCGACCACTGCCGCCATGACGTCCACGCCTTCCAGCATTTGTTTGTTGAATGTTCTCATGACTCACTCCCGGGCCTGGGTGATGTTGCTTTCATACAGGTCATATGAGTCCTTGCGTCATCGCACGATCAACCGGGCGCCACACGAGATATACCAACGCATAAATGACTCACAAGCATAAATATTATGTTTTTCATGCTATCGCATTCAGATATTCAAGGCTTCACCATTCCTGCATCGCACACAGCGGATAAAACCTGTTCACACGTGTAAGGATCCTATCGATGCAAGCAACCGCTTCACATTCAGAACCCGCCCCCTTGTCGCCCCAGGCTCATACCGGGTCACAGACTCCCGGGGCAAAAACCTCCAAGGCACGAAGTATCGCGGCGGTGCTGGCGCTCAGCCTGGGCTGCTTTTCTTTTGTCAGTACAGAACTCATGCCGGTGGGCGTGCTGCCTGCGATGTCTGCCGGGCTCAATGTGTCCTTGGGCGTTGCCGGCTACCTGGTCACTATCTTCGCCTTCATCGTGGCGCTTACGGCGGCGCCGCTCACAAGTCTGCTCGGCTCAATCAACCGAAAGGCCCTTATGACGGGGCTGCTGGCCGCGTGTTTTGCCGGCAACCTGATCACCTATATGGCGTCGGATTATTTCGTGGTTTTTATCGGACGCATTGTGGTCGCTGCCGCTATAGGCGTGTTCTGGTCGACGGCCGTTGTAACGGCCGTGCATCTGGTGGCATCCCGTAACGCAGTACGTGCTACCTCCATCGTATTCGGCGGGGTGTCGCTGGCCACCGTGCTTGGCGTTCCAGCCGGCACGATGCTGGGCGATATGTACGGCTGGCGCGCCGTCTTCGCCGCGCTCTGCTTCCTCAGCCTGGCGGTATTTACTCTGATCGCCTGGACGGTTCCGGCGGTACGCATAGGGAAAGCTGCCCAGCGCGGCGCGATGATGTCGGTGCTCAGGAACGGTCGATTGCTTGCGGTTTTTGGCATCACCGCCCTGGTGGTAACAGGCAACTTTCTGGCCTACACCTACATCGCGCCTTACCTTGAGCAGATTGCAAAACAAAGTACGAGTCAGATCAGCATGCTGTTGCTGGTTTATGGGGCGGCCGGAGTCGTCACCAACTTTGCCGTAGGGCCCTTTGCCTCCAGGGCTCCACGAGCCAGCCTGGCTGTTGTAGCGACACTGTTTACGGCTAGCCTGGCCAGTTTGAATATTGCGTCAGACGGTCACCTTGCGCTCTTTGCCGCGATCGCGGCCTGGGGCGCGGCATATGGTGCGTTACCGGTATTGTTGCAAACACTGGTCTTCAAAGAGGCTTCCAGGATTCAAGGTGCAGCGGACGCCGCCACCGCTGTCAACGTATCCGTATTCAACGCCGCGATTGGCCTGGGATCACTGGTCGGCGGACTCATGATCAACCATGTCGGGCCACACCTCATTCCTTATGTCGCCGCGGCGTTTGCGCTCGCCGGGCTGGCAGCGGTGGCCGCCAGCTATAAGCGTGAAACACCCAAGCACTGAATCGAACCCCTTCATAGGTAAAAATCAAAGGTGAAGAACATGAGCAAGATTGCCGTACTGGGCCTGGGCGCAATGGGATCGCGTATGGCTAAACAATTGATGAGTGCTGGCCATTCGGTGGTGGTCTGGAACCGAACGCCCGAAGCCGCTCAGGCACTTGTCAGCCTGGGAGCACGGCAAGCGCACTCGCCTCGAGAGGCCAGCCAGGACGCCGAGTTCGTGATCGCTATGTTGCGCGACGATGACGCCTCCCGACAGGTATGGCTGGATGAAGCAACCGGTGCGCTTGCGGGCATGGCCTCCGGTACCGTGGCGTTGGAAAGCTCGACGCTCACGCCGGCCTGGATACGCGAGTTGGGTGCCCTTGCGCAACAGCACGGCGTTTCCCTGCTGGAGGCGCCGGTCTCCGGTTCCCGTGCGCAAGCGGATGCCGGGCAATTGTCCTACCTGATCGGTGGCGAGCCCCCTGTGCTCGAGCGCAGCCTCGCCGTTTTGCAGGCGATGGGCTCGAGTGTTCAGCATGTTGGCCGGTTGGGAGATGGGGCACTGGCCAAGCTTGCCACGAATGCAATGCTGGGCATCCAGGTGACTGGCCTGGCGGAGGTTGTCGGGCTGCTTAAGCGTAGCGGCGCAGATGTACCAAAGGTGCTGCAAGCCATGGCCAAGACGTCGGTATGGGCACCGGTGATGGCCTATTTGTCCAACACCATGTTGACCGAAAACTTCGCGCCGCAATTCCCCGTGGAACTGATAGAGAAGGACTTCAGTTACACCCTGAAAGAGGCAGGAGCCATAACGAATGCACCGACAATCGAGGCGGCGCACGATGTGTTTCTGAGTGCGATAGCCCAAGGCATGGGCGCCGAAAATATGACCAGTGTCGTCAAGTTGTTCACGGGGCAACATCGATAAAGACCCCCAGGTCCCCCCGTGTCGAACGGGGGGCGCAGGAGAATCAAAATGTTCGTAACGGCTATCAGTGTTGTAGAGGTTCTGACATTGCCCGGTCACTCTGAGGAGGTCGCTTCAAACCTCTCTCGGCTAGCACATCACTCACGCACTATTTCAGGCTGCCTCGATGCGGCTGTCATCTGCAGTTTCGCAAACCCGCTGCTCTGGATATTGAGCATATTCTGGGAGTGCGAAACCGCCATGCAATCCTACTTCCTGAGTGCCCCGGAAGAACCGATTGCTGACCTGTTAACTAAACGACTCATCAAGAGCATCACATTCAAAGCTTTATCGACTCTCTGAATCGCCCCAGCTTTGCAGACACTCTATGAGCGCTATTGGCTGAAAGCTGCCTACTCGCGAAGTCAGCTCTCGGCCAACAGCTGACAGTCGCATACGTCTAGAAAAGTAGCGGCGATTCAGTCTGTCACGCTTAGGTCTCTACCTAACGCCATCGAAATATTTGGAATGCAACGATCAAACACGACGACGCTCACCATTGTGGTGTCAACCTTCGTCCGGAATAACAATGCGTATCGAGCGGGTCCCAATCCTTGCCCCTGTGACCTCGTCCACGGCCACCGCCTTGATTTCTGTTCCTGTTTCTTCGTCGAAGAAGCGAGTCAGACTCCCCCCAGCACGGTGTTGGCGCCCCCATTCTCCGATCATGAAAAGCACCGGCAGGAAATCACGGCCAGCAGCAGTCAGCCGGTACTCCTCACGCGGGGGGCGCTCCGAGTAACGGTGCTTCTCCAGCAATCCCTCCTCCGTCAGCGTTGCCAGCCGCCGGGTCAGAATCGTCGGCGCTATACCCAGGCTTTTGCGGAATTGGTCAAACCGCGTGAGGCCGGCATGGGCATCTCGCAGGATCAGAATGTTCCACCCATCGCCCGCAACAGTCAGGCTACGCGCGATTGCACAGGGTTCATCGCAAAGAGTTTTATCGTTCATATCATTTAGATAGTGACTTGGGTCTGAATTGATAATAAAGTCGATTTCAAATCGATAGTAACACATCGACAATCAGCCACTCACTCCGATTGGAGCCTTTGAATCATGAACAACAACGATCCGCTTGTCGCCTTGGTCACGGGGGCTTCGTCAGGTATCGGTGAAGCCACTGCGCAACGCCTTGCCGAGGCGGGTTATAAGGTGTTCGGCACCAGCAGGCGTGTATCGACGGGCGAGCGGTCGTTCGAGATGCTGACCCTTGATGTCACCAGCGACGAATCCGTCGAGGCCTTGATCAGCGAAGTCATACGACGCGCCGGGCGCATCGACCTGCTCGTCAACAACGCCGGTTTTGGCGTCGCCCCGGCGGGCGCGGAAGAAAGCTCGATCGAACAGGCTCAATCGATTTTCGACACGAATTTTTTTGGCGTAGTGCGGATGACCCGTGCCGTCGTGCCCCATATGCGACAACAGGGGCGTGGTCGTATTCTCAATATTGGTTCTGTGCTCGGCTTTCTGCCGATGCCCTACGGCGCGCTGTATGCCGCGACCAAGCACGCTATCGAAGGCTATTGCGAATCCCTGGACCACGAATTGCGCATTTGGGGTATCCGCGTCTCGGTCATCGAACCGGCGTATACAAAAACGCCATTCGACTCGAACTTCCTGGAGCCCGACGCCAAGCTCGATATCTATCGCCAGGCGCGTGCGGTCGTCAGTAAACGCGTGAATGAGGTGATGGCAACGGCCACCGAGCCCCGTGTCGTGGCCGACGTTGTGTTGAAAGCCGCTACCGCGGCGCGTCCGAAACTGCGCTACCCGGCGGGTGCACTGGCGAGCCGCTTGCAGTGGCTGCGTCGATTTGCTCCGGCAGCTCTGGTGGACGCCGGACTGCGCAAAGACCTGCGACTTGATGCGATACCGGCACCATGAAATTGAACTTCCGAAGTCTCGCCATCCTGTGCTCAGCGATTTTTATCGGCTTGGCCTGTATGTGGTTACTGGCACCGAATTTTTTCCTGTCGCGCTGGGGCGTGGCATTCAGCGACTCGGTCGGCTTGCTCGGGCGGCGTGCATCAGCGCTGTATCTGGGCATCGGGGTGATGTTCTGCCTGGCAAGAAACGCCGAGCCATCGTCCGCCCGGTCAGCGCTGGTCACGGGCCTGGTGGTTACCTGTCTAGCGCTTGCAGCCCTCGGCGCTTTCGAGCTCCTCACCGGGCATGCCAGCGTCGGCATCCTGTCTGCCGTTGTGATCGAAGTCGCACTGGCCCTGGCGTTCCTGTATGTCGCCCGCACCGGGCGCGATAACCCTGCAACAGTAAACGAGGCCCGAGGGCAACGAACACAATGAAAGCATTCACTATTGAGCGTTACGGCGACAACCAACGCGTGCGCGCTGACGAAATACCTGAGCCGCAATTGCGCGACGACGATGTGTGGGTGCAGATCCACGCTGCCGGAGTGAACCCTCTGGATTCAAAAATCCGCGCCGGTGAGTTCAAGCTGCTTTTACCTTATCGCCTGCCCCTCGTGTTGGGCAACGAAATGGCCGGGGTGGTGATCCGGGTTGGATCGCGGGTGCAACGCTTCAAGGCGGGCGACGAGGTCTATGCCCGTCCTGATAAAGATCGAATCGGTACGTTCGCAGAGTTCATTGCAATAAGCGAAGCGGACCTGGCCCTCAAACCGACAACGCTTACGATGGAGCAAGCCGCGTCCATTCCGCTGGTTGGCCTGACCGCCTGGCAAGCGCTGGTCGAGAAAGCACAGTTGAAAAAGGGCCAAAAGGTCCTGATCCACGCAGGTTCCGGTGGTGTCGGGACGGTGGCCATTCAACTGGCCAAACATCTCGGCGCATTTGTCGCGACGACCACCAGTACGGCGAATGTGGACTGGGTGAAGGCGTTGGGGGCAGACGTCGTCATCGACTACAAGAAAGACAATTTTGAAAAAATGCTCAGCGACTATGACGTCGTCATAAACAGCCTGGACGGTGAGACGCTCAACAAGTCTTTGAACGTCCTCAAGCCCGGCGGGCAGCTTATTTCGATCTCAGGGCCGCCGGACCCCGATTTCGCAAAAGCGCTGGGTGCGTCCCGTTTCCTCGGGCTGGTGATGCGCCTGCTGAGTTATCGGATCAGGAAAAAAGCCAAACGTCGCGACGTGCGTTATTCGTTCCTGTTCATGCGGGCCAGTGGACGCCAGTTGAACGAGATCACGTCGCTTATCGAGGCAGGTGTCATACGCCCGGTCGTGGATCGAGTCTTTGCATTTGAATCGACCAAAGAGGCAATGGCCTACGTCGATACAGGGCGTGCCAAAGGCAAAGTCGTTATCAAAGTCCGATGATCAGGGGCTGCCCGCAGGCCTGCAGCGGCTGCGGGCACCGCATTCGTTCAAAAACCACATGCAGCGGCGCTGCTGTTCGTTATGGGCGTTCTACCGGCTTTTGCAAATACGCTTCAATCAGTCTGACTTGCACATCGATCAGGCGAAGTAAGTCATCCATGCTTGCTGCGGATACTTTGAATCCTCTGATGCCCAGCACCAGCCCGCGTGCCAGTTCGTCGCATGAAATTGGCTTTGCGCCCGACGGCGACGATTCATCCAGGATGTGCGCGATAAATGCCATGAAGCGCGCATAGCCCTTCTCGTAAGCCGGATGGCCGACCAGATCGCGCAACTGCGGGTTATTTTGCGATCGCTCAAACGAGGCGACGGACCACATCGCACAGATCTCGCGCAGCTTGTCAGCGAGATTTGGCAGCTCGGCGATGGCGGCGGACATTTTCGTCAGCGTCTGCTCCGTCCAGGTATCGACAACGGCTTCGAGCACCTGCTCCTTATTCTTGAACAGCAGGTAGAGGGCGGGGCGTGACATTGCTGCGGACTCAGCGATGACACCCATCGTCGTGCGTGCAAAACCATGCTGCATAAAAGCGCGTGCGCCAGCGTCTATCGCGCGCGCTCGCTTTGAAGGCTCCGTCATACCAGCTCCAGGACGTTTTTTGACATGATGACGAAAAATGTCAGACTATGCTATCTTGACAAAATTACTTAAATTGTCAGGTTGTCATAGGGGTTTGAAATATGTCCAAAGTTTGGTTTGTAACGGGTGCAGCGCGGGGCTTCGGCAAGCTCTGGGTGACGGCTGCGTTGAAACGCGGAGACAAGGTGGCTGCGACGGCGCGCGATATCGCCAGCCTTGATTCGCTCGTTGGGGAGTTCGGCGGTGCGATCCTGCCTATCGAGCTTGATGTCACCGATCGATCCGCGGTGTTTGCCGCCGTAGCACGGGCAAAGGATGCATTCGGGAGGCTGGATGTTGTGATCAGCAACGCTGGCTATGGCCATCAGGGGGCAATTGAAGAGGCGTCAGAGGATGAGGCCCGTGCTCAGATGGAGACCAATCTGTTTGGCGCCTTGTGGGTCGCCCAGGCGGCGTTGCCAATCCTGCGAGCACAGCAAAGTGGTCATATTATTGCGGTCTCCAGCACCCTCGGGCTTGTCGCTATTCCAAATTTCGGAATCTACCAAGCGTCAAAGTTCGCGGTGGAAGGGCTGTTCGACACGCTGTCACAGGAAGTTTCGCGGTTCGGTGTGAACGTCACCCTAATTGAGCCAAGCGCCTACGCCACCGACTTCACTAGCCCGTCTTCCGCGCGGCATTCCGCTGCGACCGCCACTTACGCTGCCCAGCGCGCAGAACTGGCCGAACACCACAAATCCCTGGATTTCGGCGATCCCACGGCGACCACTGGGGCGATCCTGAAACTGATCGACAGTGCGAACCCTCCGCTTCGACTGCTGTTGGGCGCCGGGGCGCATCCACATGTTTTGCAGGTTTACGAGAGGAGAGTCGCGCAATGGCAAGCCTGGCGTGACACCTCCATAGCGGCACACGGCTAAGGAGCCTCACATGTACCAGAACATAGATGGAAAAGTGGTGGTGATTACCGGCGCCAGCAGCGGGTTGGGCATGGCGACTGCCAGGTTTCTCGCGGGCAATGGCGCCAGGTTGGTCCTGGGCGCGCGCCGCCTTGACCGCCTCCAGGCACTGGCCGTGGAGTTGGGGTTGAACGCAGACGATGTGGTCAAGACCGACGTGACTGATCATTCCCAAGTGCAGGGTTTGGTGGATACGGCTGTCGCCAGATATGGTCGTATTGATGTACTCATCAACAACGCCGGGCTGATGCCTCGATCGTTATTGGAGCTTGGCAAGATCGAGGATTGGAATCAGATGATTGATGTCAATCTCAAAGGCGTGCTCTACGGCATTGCGGCAGCGCTTCCTTACATGAAAGCGCAGAAAAGTGGCCATATCATCAATGTGTCCTCTACTGCCGCCCACGCAGTGCGACCCAACAGTTCGGTGTATGCGGCGACCAAGGCGGCTGTACGGATAATTTCCGAAGGGCTTCGGCAGGAAGTAAAACCCTACAACCTTCGGACCACCGTTATATCGCCCGGCGCGGTTCAATCAGAGCTTCCGCAAAGCATCACCGATCCTGATACGGCCAAGCGCATGCAAGAGTTTTACGATACGTATGCTGTTCCACCAGAAACCTTCGCACGGATGGTAGCCTTTGCAATTAGTCAACCCGACGATGTGGATGTAAACGAAATACTCTTTCGCCCAACTGCTCAGGAAGGTTGACGGTATGAGTAGCCCTTGAAATTTTAGACATCGCAGATGAGCGCTTTTGGCCGATAGCAGACCCACAACCCGCCCCACGAACGAGAAAACTCCTCCCCAGCAGAAACAGGCGTCCCCAGCGCTCAAGCTATAGTGAATAACTCGAACACGCCCACACACCTGATCGAGCCAGCGTGTTCATGTCAAACACCACACAGACATCCAGAATCGTGAGAGAGAGAAATCATGAGCAGGGTATTTGTAAATATCGGACTGAGTCTTGACGGCTATATGACGCCGGAAGGGATGGACATCGAGCACTGGGACACGCCTGAGTACAAGAACTGGGGCGCCAAGTGGGGCGCAATGATGAGCTGGATCCTCAAGCAGCAATACTTCCGCGAGAACCTCAACTTCGGCACCGGCGGAGAGACCGGCCCGGTCAACGATATGCTCCGCGACACCATGCAGCGTGCCGGGGCCAATATCATGGGCAAGCGGATGTTTGACGCCGGCGAGCGAAGTTGGCCCGAGGAGGCTCCGTTTCACACCCCGGTGTATGTGCTTACCCATGAGCCGCGCGAACCCTGGGTCCGGCCGGGTGGCACGACCTTCTATTTCTGCACCGAGGGGCCGGCGAAAGCCCTTGCGCAAGCCCGGGAGGCTGCCGGCGGTCGTGATATTCGTATCTCGGGCGGCGCCGATGTGATCCAGCAATACTTGAACATGGGCGTCATTGACGAGCTGGAAATTGCCCAGGCTCCCGTACTCTTTGGCAGTGGCAGGCGACTGTTCGAAAACCTGCACGAACCAGTGCCGCAGTTTCGAATCGACAAGGTGCTCATGGGGCCCGATGCCACACACCTGCGTTATGTCCGTGCCTGAAGCCGCCTGAACCGACGGCGCTCCAAGTCAGTCCCAAGCGTGGGCGCTGTTCCATGAGAAAGTCGATCAGCGCCGCACCCGGCAGCCACTGGAATGAATTGCAGCTATTAATAGGAAGCATTACTATTCACGCCCCGCCTTCATAGCCCATCGCCATGAATCTCCAGCCACCCCGCAGACCCGGTTTTTTCGAGCATTACGAAGAGTTGATCGGCACCTGGACCCGTCGGCTGAGAAACCGTCAGCAAGCCGAGGACCTGGCCCACGATACCTTTGTGCGGGTGCTGGAAAGCAAGGCTGACACCGTCGAGCAGCCACGGGCCTATCTGCACCAGACCGCGCGCAATATCGCGGTGGATGCCTATCGCCGTGAAGACCGGCGCGGGACCCTGGAACTGGAAGCGATTCATCACAGCGCGCCGCCCACCGGCGACCCGGAGCATTTCATGCACGCCATCCAGCTTGCCGACTCCATCGAGCGGGCCCTGGGCGAGTTGCCCGTCAACTGTCGCAAGGCTTTTGTCTGGCAGAAGATCGAGGGCCTGACCCAGGCGGAGATCGCCGAGCGCCTCGGACTGTCCAAGAACATGGTGGAGAAGTATATGATTCGCACCCTGCGGCATCTGCGCGAGCGCCTGGATGGAGCGGATCAATGAAGAACAAGGCGATGCACATTCCACCCGGACAGGACTTTCCATGATGGATACCCGTGATTGCACACGCGATCCAGCCACGGTTCGCGATGAGGCCGCTACCTGGTTCGTGCGGGTCCAGGAGGCGCCGTTGAGCGCCGGGCAACAGGCCGAGTTCGATGCCTGGCGCCACGAACATCCGCTGCATCAGGATGAGTACGATCTGCTCCAGGGCCTCTGGAGCGCCACCGACCTGCTACCTCCGGCGCGTTTGCAGGCGCTCTGCGACGTGCCGCCGGCGCGGCTCAAACGCCGGCCATTGCTGCGTTATGCGGTGGCTGCCGGCGTGGTGGCAGTCGCCTTGGGCCTGGGCCTGTTCAGCGGCCTGAATCACCCGGCGCCCTATGACGCGACCTTTGCCAGCGTTCTGGGTGAGCGGCGGCATGTGGCCTTGCCCGACGGTTCGATCATCGACCTGAACAGCCGCAGCCGGGTTCGCGTGCATTACCAGCGTGACCGCCGTGAGGTCGAGCTGGAGCAGGGCGAGGCGATGTTCAGCGTCGAGCACGACAGCAGCCGGCCGTTCGTGGTCCAGGCCGGGGTCGGCAAGGTCACGGTCACCGGCACGCGTTTCGATGTGCGCCGCGATCCGGCACAAACCCGGGTGGTGGTGGAGGCGGGCACGGTCAAGGTCCAGGGCCGCGAGGCCGCTGACGATGAGTTTGTCAGCCTCACGGCCGGCCTGGGCACGCGGGTCGACGCCCAGGGCCGGGTCGCGGCGGCCCAGGCGATCAACCTCGAGGAACTGACGGCCTGGCGCAGCGGCAAACTGGTGTTCAACAACGCCAGCCTGGCCGACGTGGTGGCGGAGGTCTCGCGTTACCGGGACAAACCCCTGAGCGTCGCGACCCCGGCGGTGGGCAATCTGCGCCTGACCAGTGTGTTCAAGGTCAATGATACCGACGCCTTGCTCAGGGCCTTGCCGAGCATCCTGCCGGTTGCGGTGAGGAGCCGTGCCGACGGCTCCCAGGAAATAATTGCAAAATAGATTCAGGTTTTTTTCGAGTTCTTCGTCTTCTTGTCCAACTGCAACTGGTTTGCATTAACAGCCGCATACATTTGCGAACAACAGGACAAGGTCAGACGTGAAGAACAACAAACCCACTGCGCTTTACCAGGCGATCCGCAACGCACTGCCCAGCTCCCAGGCCTTTGCCCTGGCCCTGGCGTTCAGTGCCGTTGCTCCCCTGAGCCAGGCGGCTCAGGCGGATGCGGCCATCCATATCCAGGCCCAACCCCTGGCATCGGCCTTGAGCCAGTTGGGTCAGCAAACGTCCCTGCAAGTGTTTTTCAGCCCGCAGTTGGTGGCCGGCAAGCAGGCTCCTGCGGTCGACGGCAACCTGTCGCCGGAAGAAGCCCTGAACGCGCTGCTGCGTGGCAGCGGCCTGGACTATGACCTCAAGGACGGTTCGGTGACCTTGCGCGCGGCTGCCCCGGCCACGGCTGGCGCGCTGGAACTGGCACCCTTGGACGTCAAGGTGGTGGGTGACTGGCTCGGCGATGCCGACCAGGCCATTGTGCAGAACCACCCGGGCGCGCGGACCGTGATCCGCCGCCAGGCGATGGTCGAGCAGGGCGCGATGAACGTGAAAGACGCCCTGCGTACCGTGCCCGGCGTGCAGGTGCAGGAAAACAACGGCACCGGCGGCAGCGATATTTCCCTCAACGTCGGTGTGCGGGGCCTGACGTCCCGTCTGTCGCCACGTTCCACCGTGCTGATCGACGGCGTGCCGGCGGCGTTCGCCCCTTACGGCCAGCCGCAGTTGTCGATGGCCCCGGTGTCGGTCGGTAACCTGGACAGCATCGACGTGGTGCGCGGTGCTGGCTCCGTACGTTATGGACCGCAAAACGTCGGTGGTGTGATCAACTTCGTGACCCGGGCGATCCCGGAGAAGTTTTCCGGTGAGATCGGCAGCACCCTGGAAACCTCGCGCTACGGCGGCGTCAAGCACCTCGACACGGCATTCCTCGGTGGCACCGCGGATAACGGTTTTGGCGCGGCGTTGTTGTACTCCGGCGTGAAGGGCGAGGGCTATCGTGAAAGCAACAATGGCAACGACATCAACGATGTCCTGCTCAAGACCCACTGGGCGCCGACCGACCAGGACGACTTCTCCCTCAACCTGCATTACTACGATGCCAATGCGGACATGCCGGGTGGTCTGACCCAGAAGCAGTACGACGCCAATCCTTACCAGTCGGTGCGTAACTACGACAACTTTACCGGCCGCCGCAAAGATATTTCCTTCAAGTACAAACGGCAGGTGGACGACCAGACCCAGGTCGAAGTGCTGACCTACTACACCGACAGTTTCCGTGGCAGCAATATTGCCGCCCGTGACCTGCAGACCCTCAGCGCCTATCCACGCAGCTACTACACCTTTGGTATCGAGCCGCGGGCTTCCCATGTCTTCGACCTGGGCCCGACCACCCAGGAAGTCAGCGTCGGCTACCGCTACCTCAAGGAAGGTATGCATGAGGCCACCAGCCGCGAGGCTCTGGTCAACAACGTGCCGGTCCTGACCCCGACCTCCGATGGGCATATCTACCAGGACCGCACCGGCGGTACCGAAGCCAATGCCTTCTATATCGATAACAAGATCGATATCGGCAAATGGACCATCACCCCGGGGATCCGCTTCGAGCGCATCAGCAGCAACTGGCATGACCGTCCGGTGCCGGGCACCAATTACGTGCCGGTCCAGGAGAAGTTCCGCAACGTCGACAGCAACGAGCCGCTGCCGGCCCTGAGCGTGATGTACCACATCTCCGATGCGTGGAAAGTCTTCGCCAACTACGAAACGTCCTTCGGCAGCCTGCAATATTTCCAGATTGCCCAGGGCGGCAATGGCAACAGCACGGCCAACGGCCTGCAACCCGAGAAGGCCAAGACCTACGAGCTGGGTACGCGGTATGACAACGGCACCTGGGGCGGCGAGATGACGCTGTTCTACATCGACTTCTCCGATGAGCTGCAATACGTCAGCAACGATGTGGGCTGGACCAACCTGGGCGCCACCGCGCACCGGGGTATCGAAACCTCCGCACATTACAACCTGGCGGACCTCAACCCGGCGCTCGACGGCCTGACCGCGAATGTCGGCCTGACCTACACCAAGGCGACCTCCCAGGGCGATATCCCGGGCTTCAAGGGCCGTGACCTGCCGCTGTACTCGCGGGAAGTGCTGAATGTCGGCCTGCGTTATGCGGTCAATCGCTGGACCTACAACCTCGACGGTTTCGCCCAGTCTTCCCAGCGTGCGCCGGGAACCGGGACCAACGCCGATGGCAGCTTCAACGGCAACTACATCACCACGCCGACCGCTGATGGCCAGTACGGCAACATTCCGGGCTACATGACCTGGGACGTGCGCGGCGCCTATGACTTCGGCGCGCAGCTGTCGAACCTGAAACTGGGGGCGGGGGTGCGTAACGTCTTCGACCAGCAGTACTTCACCCGGTCGAGCGACAACAATGCGGGGATCTACGTGGGTGAGCCACGGACCTTCTTTGTGCAGGCCAGTGTAGGTTTCTGATAGACCCATCCTTGACCCTGGACCAACACGGTCCCTCTGGGAGCCGGCTTGCCGGCGATGGTATCGACGCGGTGTCCTGTTGCACCGCGTCGATGCCATCGCCAGCAAGCCGGCTCCTACAGATTCATGCGATCTCAGGTCCGCAGAGTTCTTCCGCCGACCGCCACCCCCAGCAACATCAGCGCAATCACCATAAAAGCCAGGCTCAACGAACTGGCGTGGGCGATCATGCCGATCGCTGCCGGCCCCGCCAGAATCCCCGCATACCCCAGGGTCGTGACCGCCGGTACGGCGATGCTTTCCGGCATGACCTTCTGTTTGCCCACGGCGGTGTACAGCACCGGCACGATATTCGAGCACCCGGCACCCACCAGCGCATAACCCACCAGGGCCGCTTCCCAGGCCGGCGCCAACGTGGCCAGGGCCAAGCCTGCCGCAGCAGTAATCCCCCCGAACACGATCACTCTTTGCGCCCCCAGGCGCCGCACAATGGCATCGCCGGTCAGCCGTCCGAGCGTCATGGTCAGGGCGAAGGCCGCGTAGCCCAGCCCCGCGTAGGCGTCCTCGACCTGGCGCTCGGCGCTGAGAAACACCGCGCTCCAGTCAAGCATCGCCCCTTCGGCAAGGAACACCACGAAACACAGCAGGCCGATAAACAACACCACGCCATGGGGGACGGCAAACGCCGGCCCCGAGCTTTCACTGCCATAGGGCAGCAGATGCGGGGCGGCCTTGAACAGCGCCGCCAGCAGGAACAGCAGCACCACGCCCATCGCCCCCAGGGGCGACAGCCCCAGGCCCAGCAGCGCGCTGACCCCGGCGGCGCCGGCGATCCCACCGAGGCTGAACAGCCCGTGAAAGCCCGACATCATGGTCTTGCCGCTGGCGCGTTCGACAATCACCGCTTGCAGGTTGACGGTGGAGTCCACCGAGCCGAGCCCGGCGCCGAACAGAAACAGGCTGGCCACCAGCCCCGGGATCGAACTGACCGTGGCCAATAGTGGCAGGGCGATACAGATCAGCACGGTGCCAATGGTCAACACCCGTCGGCAGCCGAAGCGCGAGGCCAGGGTACCGGCCACCGGCATGGCGATGATCGAACCGACCCCGAGGCACAACAGCAACAAACCCAGGGTGCCTTCATCGAGCCCGGCGCGGGCCTTGGCGTAGGGCACCAGTGGCGCCCAGGCGGCGACGCCGAAACCGGCGATAAAGAAGGCGATACGGGTCGACATCTGTTCCAGGCGTCCCGGTTTGACCGGGGCGGGGGCGGTGAGGGCAGTCATGAAGCATCCTTGGCAGGCCGGCAGGCAACAACGTGCAAGGAGCCATCCTTGCACATCGTGTCCGGCGCGGCGAGGCCAAGGACGGGTTTTGTAACCCATCGGTCAGGCTTTGCGGCGGGCATCCAGGCTCAGGCGACCACCACCGAAGGCGACGACTTGCAGCAGGCCGCCGGCCATGGCGATGTTCTTGAAGAAATGGATGAACTGGTTCTGGTCGCCCAGATGATTGTGGAAGGCCAGGGCGGTGGCCACGCTGAACAGCGCCATGACCAGGGCGACGGCACGGGTACGGTAGCCGAGGATCAGCAGCAGGCTGCCGCCGACTTCGACGACGATCGCCGCGAGCAGGGCCAGTTGTGGCAGCGGCAGGCCCGCCGATTCGATGTAGCCGATCATGCCGGACGGGTTGGCGATCTTCGAGAAACCGGAGAGCAGGAAGATCGCGGCGAGCAGGATGCGCCCGGCCAGGGCGATGGCGCCCGAAGCGCTGGCGCTGTCGGTCTGACTGTGGAGAGCGGAGTTGGCGTTGGCGGTGTTGGACATGGCGATAGACCTGTAAGAGCGACGCGACCGACATGGTGCGCCGTAGTGGTGAGCAGTCTGCCATCGGGGTAACGTACGCAATAGCCGAATAATTTCGAGGATCAGGTTCGAAAATTTCGAACATCTTCAGGAGCCAGCCCTATGTCTGCCAATCCCGGCACACCGACCCTCGATCAACTGCGGGTACTGCTGACGGTAGTGGAAGTCGGCAGTTTTGCCGGCGCCGCACGCAAGCTCAGTCGCGCCACCTCGGTAATCAGCTACACCATCGCCAACCTGGAAATGCAGCTCGGTGTGCAGTTGTTCGACCGCACGCTGACCCGCAAGCCACAGCTCACCGACGCCGGGCGCACCGTGCTGGCCGAGGCACGCAGTATCTACAGCGGCGTCGACGGCCTGCGTGCCAAGGTTCGCGGGCTGCTGCAGGGGCTGGAAGCGGAAATCCATCTGGTGGTGGACGTGATGCTTCCGGCCGCGCGCCTGGTGGACGTGCTCAAGGGCTTTCGCGCGCAGTTCCCCACGGTGTTGCTGCACTTGCATGTGGAGGCACTGGGGGCGGTGGCGCAATTGGTCCTGGAGGGACGCGCCAGCCTCGGTGTCAGCGGCTTTTTCAACCGCGGCCTGCCGGGGCTGGATCGGGTCGGGGTGGGCAGCGTCGAATTGATTGCGGTGGCGGCCCCCGAGCACCCGTTGGCACAGGGAGTGAACCTGCCCGGTGCCGGCCGCGACCATGTGCAACTGGTGTTGTCGGATCGCTCGAGCCTGACCCGTAACCAGGAGTTCGGCGTGCTCGGCACCCGCACCTGGCGCCTGGCGGACCTGGGTTCCAAGTTGATGCTGCTGCGTGAGGGGGTGGGCTGGGGCAATATGCCGGCGCCGATGGTGGCCGAGGACCTGGCGAGCGGGCGGCTGGTGCTGCTCGACCTGCCGGACCTGCGGGGCGGTTTCTATGGTTTCGACGCGATCTACCGGGCCGATACGCCGCCGGGGCCGGCGGCGGCGTGGCTGATTGCACGCCTGGTGGCGCAAAGCGAGACGCTGCCCGCCGGGGGCGTCTGAGGCCCGGGGCGTGCCGGCGCTGAGGCCGGCTCGCCAGGCTTGGGTCTCAGCGCAATTGTTCGACGATATCCGCGACGCTGCTGAGCACATCCTTGGCCAGTTGTTTCGAACGCTGGCCGGACCAGCCGGTACGCAGGTCCGGGGCGTCGTCGTTGTCCTTGAAGGGCATTTCCAGGGTCAGCGACAAGCAATCGAAACGTTGTCCGACACTGTTGCAGGCCAGGGTCATATTGGCTTGGCCGGGCAGGCTGCGGGCGTAGCCGTGGGTGGTCTGGAAATCCACGGTCAGCGCGCTCAGGTGACTGCGAAAACGGCTTTCCAGCTCGGCGATACGTGGCGTGTAGCCAGGATTGCCTTCGCAGCCGGCGGTGAAGATGTAGGGGATTTCCTCGTCGCCGTGGATATCCAGGAACAGGTCGACGCCATGCTTGGCCATCTGCTGCTGGACGAACAGGACTTCGGGGCTGATTTCCTGGCTGGCGTTCTGCCAGGCGCGGTTGAGGTCCTGGCCCATGGCGTTGG
This sequence comes from Pseudomonas gingeri, assembly GCF_013386165.1. Classification (GTDB taxonomy): domain Bacteria; phylum Pseudomonadota; class Gammaproteobacteria; order Pseudomonadales; family Pseudomonadaceae; genus Aquipseudomonas; species Aquipseudomonas gingeri_C. The sequence continues at coordinate 592,278 of NZ_JACAOS010000018.1, forward strand.
TGCGCAGATGTCCGTGGAAGGCCCCGTCCGGGTTCATGTTGGGCACCAGATACAGGTCGGCGCGGGCCAGCAGCGCTTGCAGTTCGGCATCGTCCTGTTGTTGCAGGCGCTCGATCAGCCCTTCCATGAACCATTCGGCCATGTGCTCGCCCGGATGTTGCTGGGCGATGATCCAGACCTTGCGTTGACCTTCGGCACCCGTGCCTTTGCGCAGCAGCTGGATGTCCCGGCCTTCGGCACTTTTGCCGACGGCCAGCAGTTCGGTGCCGGCGTGGGTCACGGCCTGTTCGATCAGCCAGTCATGGCGCTCGCGACTGTAGGGTTCGAAGTAGGCGAACCAGACTTGTGCCTGCTCGGCAACGAGGCTGATATGCAGGCTCTCACCGTCGAAACGGGTGTCGGCGCGGAACCAGTTCTGATGATCGTAGGAGGCGACGGCGCGGTAGCCGGTCCAGGCCTTGTTGTAGGAAGACTGGCTGGCATTGCTCAGTTCAAAGGCATAGGTCTCGCCTGGGCGCAGGCCGTCGACCTTGAAATGGAACCACTGGAAATGCTGGCTGCGGGTGTCCGGCTCGATGGCCAGGAGCAGGTGATGCGGGTTGCTGGCGTCCAGTGCCTGGATGTTGCCGCTGTCGAAATCACTGCTGATTTTGAGGGGAGATAGAACCACGGGTGAGTACCTGAAGAGGCTTCTTGTGGTTGCTACTCTACACCTCGATGAGGCATTCGCCGAGGTGTGGGGTCGTGGATGGGTCTGGAGAGGAGGGGGCGTCGTCCCTGACGCCTCTCTAGTCTAGTGCTTATGATATTCATTCTCAAATAAATATCCATGCAACTTCCCTATCGGGGCGAGGGGTATCCGAGGCTTTGATCGGGGCATGTTCCTTTGCTATCATCGTCAGCATTGCGACTGCTCACCAAGACAGCAGCGCACCTGTCTTCATTAGCCTGAAGCCAAGCCCGTGAATAAATCGGGTGCAAAAAAAGACCCGGCAAAAAGCCGGGTCAAAAACCGTGATTAGCCTGATGAGGAGATAATCCAGGAGTCCGACCTAAGGTCTCCGGGGTTATCGACCGATCTCGCGATCAGCTGACTGCAATAATAATCATTATCATTTGCAGGTCAAGTCTTTTCCCGTTCTTCGCGGATATTATTTTTCCCATTCCCTCCCCAGAGCCGGTTTTCCCTGACTACGGCGTGCTGTTCTGTATCTGCACGACGCGGTCCACCAGGGCCTTGGCCATGTCGATCATGTACACCACCGAACCGCCGAGGTCGCGGTTGCCGCCGTTCGCGGCTTCGTAGGCGGCCGCCGCCGCGCAACGCAGCAGGTCCGAGGCCTGGATCATGGCGTCTTCGATATTCAGGTCGTCACGCACGGCAAAGAGTTTATGGGGGTGGGCGTCATCGCTGGTGTTCGCCGCGCAAGTGCTTGTTGAAATGCCTGGTTTCAAATAATAGTCGAGTGCACGTTGGGCGGCGGCGCGATCCTTGAGGGACGTGAGAGGGCTTTTCGAGTCGGTACGGGGGCTTTCTGTCGTGATGGAAGTCATGAGGGGCCTGCCTTTCAGAGGAAGTTCAAGTCAGCTCTTTTAGGATAGTACTATTGGTATTGTGATGTTTGTCATAAACAATACATTTTGTGTATTGAGTGGCGAAGTACTGTCCGTATTGTTCCGTCCATGGATAAATGGATAGCGTTGGTGAAGGCCAAGCTCGAAGAGCTTCGTCTTTCACAGGAAAAACTTGGCGAACGCCTGGACATCACCCAGGGTGGTGTCGGTCATTGGCTGAACAAAAGGCGCAAGCCTGATCTCGTGATGATGAACAAGGTCCTCCAGGCGCTCGGGCTCGGGCACCTGGAGGTGGTCCTGCTGGTGCGCGACCGCGCGGTGGCGACCCAGGCCCCTGAAGAGCAGGACGAGCAGGTCTATGACATCACCTCGGCGTTTCGCTACCCGGTCAGCGACTGGCAGGAGGTGGCCACGTTGCAGGATTCCGCCAGGGGCGAGTACGCCGGGCGTTACGAGGTGACCGACCATTACGCCCCGGCGGCGTTCTGGTTGCAGGTGGTGGGCGATGCGATGACGGCGCCGTTCGGCACCAGCGTGCCCGAGGGCATGATGGTGCTGGTGGACCCGGATCGTGAGGTCGAGGCCGGTAGCCTGGTGATTGCCCGTTTGCACGAGGGTGAGGAAGCGATTTTCCGCCAGTGGATGGAGGAGGCTGGGCAACCCTACCTCAAGCCGCTGAACCCGACCTGGCCGAAGATTCCGGTCGACGAGGATTGCTGTGTGATCGGCGTGGTGGTGCAGGCGACCGCGAAATTCTGAGGGGCGATGTAGGAGCCGGCTTGCTGGCGATGGTATCGACGCGGTCTTCTGTCAGACCGCGTCGCCAGGATCGCCAGCAAGCCGGCTCCTACAGGTTCGTGTTTCAGCACAAAAATTTCGTCTGACCCCAGGCTTCTGTATGGGCGTCGTCGGCTATTCCTGCAATTCCACCAACGCACTGCCTTCGCTGACCATTTCACCTTCCTGGCAATACAACGCCTTGATCACACCCGCCTGGGGCGCGCGGATGCTGTGTTCCATCTTCATCGCTTCCAGCACCACCAACTGGGCCCCGGCCTCGACGCTTTGTCCGACTTCCACCAACACGCGCACGATGCTGCCGTTCATCGGCGCGCTCAGGCCGCCCTGGTGGCCGTGGCCGCTGTCGACGGCGGCAATCGGGTCGAAGCGGGTGATCGTGTGGCACTCGCCCTGCCAGTGCAGATAGAGCCCGTCAGCCCCTCGAATCAGCCGATGCCGCCGGCGCACGCCGGCCTGTTCCGTCGACAGGTATTCGCCGTGCAGTTCAAAGCGGCTCTGCGGCGTCAGGCTGACGGCCCGGTCCTCGCCGTCGCAGCTCAGGTGCACCACGGTTTCCGCCGGCAATCCGCTGCGAAAGCCGTTGCCCCGGGCCCAGGGTGAGGCGGGGTCGTCAGCCCGTACTTCCGGCGCCTGGCTCTGGATGAAGGCCTGGGCGGCCGCCTGCCAGAACTCATCGGTAAGCGCGCCCGGCTCTGGCAACAGGTCTTGCTGGTAACGGGGAATAAAGCCGGTATCCAGTTCGGCGTCAGCAAAGGCCGGATGGGCGATGATCCGCCGCAGGAAACCCAGGTTGGTCTTCAGCCCGCCAATCACGAATTCATCGAGCATCGCCAGCAAACGCAGGCGCGCCTGTTCGCGGGTCTCGCCCCAGGCGATCAGCTTGCCGAGCATCGGGTCGTAGAACGGCGAGACACTGTCGCCCTCGGCCACGCCGCTGTCGACCCGGCGTCCCGCTCCCGGCGCCGACTCGCGATAGAGTTCCAGGCGCCCGGTGGCCGGCAGGAAGTCATTGCCCGGGTCTTCGGCGTACAGGCGCACTTCGATGGCATGGCCGTGCAGCGGCACCTGTTCCTGGGTGATCGGCAGCACCTCGCCGCAGGCCACGCGAATCTGCCAGGCCACCAGGTCGAGGCCGGTAATGGCTTCGGTGACCGGGTGCTCGACCTGCAGGCGGGTGTTCATTTCCATGAAGAAGAAATCGCCACGGGCGTCCAGCAGGAACTCCACGGTGCCGGCACCGACATAGCCGATGGCCTGGGCCGCACGCACCGCCGCTTCGCCCATGGCCTGGCGCAACTGCGGGCTGAGGCCCGGCGCCGGGGCCTCCTCGACGACTTTCTGATGGCGGCGCTGAATCGAGCAGTCGCGCTCGTTGAGGTACAGGCAGTGACCGTGCTGGTCGGCGAACACCTGGATCTCCACATGACGTGGCTTGAGCAGGTATTTCTCCACCAGCATCCGCGAGTCGCCGAAGGACGACTGTGCTTCACGCTGGGCCGAGGCCAGGGCTTCGGCCAGTTGGCTGACGTCCTCGACCACCTTCATGCCCTTGCCGCCGCCCCCGGCGGTGGCCTTGAGCAGCACCGGGTAGCCGATGCGCTCGGCGGCGGCGCGGAAGGTTTCCAGGTCCTGCGCTGAGCCGTGATAACCCGGCACCAGCGGCACTCCGGCCGTCTCCATCAAGGCCTTGGCCGCGGACTTGCTGCCCATGGCATCGATGGCGCTGGCGGGCGGGCCGAGGAACACCAGGCCGGCGGCCTCGATGGCCCGGGCAAAGCCGGCGTTTTCCGAGAGGAAGCCGTAACCGGGGTGGATCGCCTGGGCGCCACTGGCCTGGGCGGCGGCAATCAGTTTGTCGATTTGCAGGTAGCTTTCGGCGGCCTTGCTGCCGCCCAGGTCGACACGGATATCGGCTTCGCGGCTATGCCGGGCGTCACGGTCGATGGCGCTGTGCACGGCCACCGTGGTCAGGCCCAGGGCCTTGGCGGTGCGCATTACCCGGCAGGCGATTTCGCCGCGATTGGCCACCAGGATGGAAGTGATCAGCGGTGCGTTCATCAGCGCGACTCCTTGGCGATGGACTCGGCCTGCCAGCTCGGCGGGCGTTTTTGCAGAAAGGACCGCAGGCCTTCCTGGCCTTCGGCGCTGACGCGAATGCGGGCAATGGCGTTTTCGCAATAACGGCGCCGCGCCGGGCTGAGTTCGCCGCTACCCATTTCCCGCAGCAGTTCCTTGCTCACGCGCATCGCTTGCGGGCTGTTGAGCAGCAGATTGTCGATCCAGGCCGTGACCTGTTGGTCCAGCTCGCTGGCCAGGCAGGTTTCGGACAACAGGCCCAGCTCGCGGGCGCGCAGGCCGCTGAAACGTTCGGCGGTCAGGGCATAGCGGCGGGCGGCGCGTTCACCGATGGCCTGGACCACGAACGGGCTGATCACCGCCGGGGCCAGGCCGATACGCACTTCCGAGAGGCAGAATTGTGCATCCTCGGCACCGATGGCCATGTCACAGGCGCTGATCAGGCCGAGGGCGCCGCCGTAGGCCGCGCCCTGGACCACGGCCAGGGTCGGGATTTTCAGCTTGGCCAGGTTGTACATCAGCTCGGCCAGTTCACGGGCGTCGTCGAGGTTGGTGGCGTAGTCGAGTTGGGCCGATTGCTGCATCCACGCCAGGTCGGCGCCGGCGCTGAAATGCCGGCCACGGCCGCGCAGCACCAGAAAGCGCACGGTGGGGGTGGCCTGGACCTTTTCCAGCGCGAGGATCAGTTCGCGGATCATTTCGGCGTTGAAGGCGTTGTTCTTTTCTTCGCGGTTGAGCCAGAGGGTGGCAAAGCCCCGTGGATCAATCTGCAGTTGCAGGGTGTTGAAATCAGTCATCTCGGTTCACTCCGGTGGGAGAGCTGCAGCGTTGGTTCGATCGCTATCGCCAGCAAGCCGGCTCCTACAGTCCTGCGCTGCCGCAGATATTGGCGGGTCAGCACAATCCCGTGGGAGCCAGCAAGCCGGCTCCTACGGTCCTGCGCTGCCGCGGATATTGACGGGTCAGCACAATCCTGTAGGAGCCGGCTTGCTGGCGATGGGGCCATCCGGATCACATCCGGAACACGCCGAAGCGGCTCGGTTCGATGGGCGCATTGAGCGAGGCGGACAACGCCAGTGCCAACACATCGCGGGTCTGGGCCGGGTCGATGACACCGTCGTCCCACAACCGGGCACTGGAGTAGTACGGGTGCCCCTGGTGTTCGTACTGGTCGAGGATCGGCTGCTTGATCTCGGCTTCCTGTTGCGCCGAAAAGCTTTCGCCATTGCGCTCGTGTTGCTCGCGCTTGACCTGCACCAGCACTCCGGCCGCCTGCTCGGCGCCCATCACACCGATCCGCGCGTTCGGCCACATCCACAGGAAGCGCGGGTCATAGGCGCGTCCGCACATGCCGTAGTTACCGGCGCCGAAGCTGCCGCCGATGATCACGGTGAATTTCGGCACCTTGGCGCAGGCCACCGCGGTGACCAATTTGGCGCCATGCTTGGCGATACCGCCGGCCTCGTACTTCTGGCCGACCATGAACCCGGTGATGTTCTGCAGGAACAGCAACGGGATACCGCGCTGGCAGGCCAGCTCGATAAAGTGCGCGCCCTTCTGCGCGGCTTCGGCGAACAGGATGCCGTTGTTCGCCAGGATCGCGATGGGATAACCGTGCAGGTGGGCAAAGCCACAGACCAGGGTGGTGCCGAACAGCGCCTTGAATTCATCGAAGAGCGAGTCGTCCACCAGCCGGGCGATGACCTCACGCACGTCGAAGGGCTGCTTGGCATCGGCGGGAATCACCCCGTACAACTCCTCGACGGCAAAGCGCGGGGCAATCGGCGTGCGTTGTTGCAGTTCGCCGAGCTTGCGCCAGTTGAGGTTGGCGACGCTGCGCCGGGCCAGGGCCAGGGCGTGTTCATCGTTCTCGGCGTAATGGTCGGCGACGCCGGAGACCTTGCAGTGCACATCGGCACCGCCGAGGTCCTCGGCGCTGACCACTTCACCGGTGGCGGCTTTCACCAGCGGCGGGCCGGCGAGGAAGATGGTCGCCTGCTGGCGGACCATGATCGCTTCGTCGGCCATCGCCGGCACGTAGGCGCCGCCGGCGGTGCAGGAGCCCATGACCACGGCGATCTGCGGGATGCCCATGGCGCTCATGTTGGCCTGGTTGAAGAAGATCCGCCCGAAATGTTCGCGGTCCGGGAACACTTCATCCTGGCGCGGCAGGTTGGCGCCGCCGGAGTCCACCAGGTAGATGCACGGCAGGCGATTCTGCTGGGCGATGGTCTGGGCGCGCAGGTGCTTTTTCACCGTCAGCGGGTAGTAGGACCCACCTTTGACCGTGGCATCGTTGGCCACGATCATGCATTCGACGCCTTCGACGCGGCCGATCCCGGCAATCACCCCGGCGGCGGGAACGTCTTCGCCATAAACCTCATAGGCCGCCAACTGGCTGATTTCCAGGAAGGGCGAACCGGGATCGAGCAGGCGGTTGATCCGCTCGCGCGGCAGCAGCTTGCCCCGCGAGGTATGCCGTTCCTGGGCTTTCGGCCCGCCGCCTTGCTGGACTTGGGCGAGCAGGGTGCGCAGGGCCACGACCTGTTCGAGCATCGCCGCGTGGTTGTCGGCGAACTCCGCCGAACGCGGATTGAGTTGCGTGTGAAGGATCATGGGCTTGCTCCGCAAGTAGCTGCGAGCTGTGAGCTACAAGCTGCAAGCGCGGAGTGCGTGCTCTTGCTTGCAGCTTGAAGCTTGCGGCTCGTAGCTGTTTTTATTCCGTTTCTTTGAACAGTTCGCGGCCGATCAGCATGCGACGGATCTCGCTGGTGCCTGCGCCGATTTCATACAGCTTGGCGTCGCGCAGCAGGCGCCCGGCGGGGAACTCGTTGATGTAGCCGTTGCCGCCGAGGATCTGGATCGCGTCGAGGGCCATCTGGGTCGCGCGCTCGGCGCTGTAGAGAATCACCCCGGCGGCGTCCTTGCGGGTGGTTTCACCGCGTTCGCAGGCCCGGGCCACGGCATAGAGGTAGGCGCGGCTGGCGTTGAGCTGGGTGTACATATCGGCGACCTTGCCCTGGATCAGCTGGAACTCGCCGATGCTCTGGCCGAATTGCTTGCGGTCATGGATGTAGGGCAGCACCAGGTCGAGGCAGGCCTGCATGATCCCGGTCGGGCCGCCGGAAAGCACCACGCGCTCGTAGTCGAGGCCGCTCATCAGCACCTTCACGCCGCCGCCCAGCACGCCGAGAATATTTTCTTCCGGCACTTCGACGTCATCGAAGAACAATTCGCAGGTATTGGAGCCGCGCATGCCCAGTTTGTCGAACTTGTTGCTGCGGCTGAAGCCTTTCCAGTCGCGCTCGACGATAAAAGCGGTGATGCCGTGGGCGCCTTTCTCCAGATCGGTCTTGGCATAGATCACGTAGGTGTTGGCGTCGGGGCCGTTGGTGATCCAGGTCTTGCTGCCGTTGAGCACGTAGTGGTCGCCACGCTTGTCGGCGCGTAGTTTCATCGAGACCACGTCGGAGCCGGCGTTGGGTTCGCTCATGGCCAGGGCGCCGATATGTTCGCCGCTGATCAGCTTGGGCAGGTAGCGGGTTTTCTGGGCGTGGTTGCCGTTGCGGTTGATCTGGTTGACGCAGAGGTTGGAGTGGGCGCCGTAGGAGAGGGCGACCGAGGCCGAGCCCCGGCTGATTTCTTCCATCGCCAGCACATGGGCCAGATAGCCGAGGCCGGCGCCGCCGTATTCTTCCGCCACGGTGATGCCGAGCAGGCCCATATCGCCGAACTTGCGCCACATGTCGGCGGGGAACAGGTTGTCCACGTCGATTTGCGCGGCCCGTGGCGCCAGCTCCCGGGCGACGAAGGTCTGGACCTGGTCGCGGAGCATGTCGAGGGTTTCGCCGAGGTCGAAGTTCAGGGTCGGATAGCTCATGGGGCACCTTTTGTTATGGGTTGAGCAAGGTGTGGGGGATAGTTTGTTTACCTTTACGTTAACGTAAGCTTGGTGGGGCTGAGTGTCAAGCCGGTCAGTTAAGGCCAATCTCAAGTCTGGCCGAAATTTGTGGTGAGCGGGCTTGCCCGCGCTGGGGCGCGAAGCGCTCCTGAAATCGGCAATCGCGGCCTATCAGACAGACCTGGATGGTCGGTTTTGCGACTGCTTCGCAGCCGAGCGCGGGCAAGCCCGCTCGCCACAGGCTTCGGCGGACTCAAGAGCGGTCTTGCCCTCTTCGCACCTCAGCGCGCCAGCCCGTGCTCTTGCAACGCCGCAGCGGTCAGGCGTTCCATTTCGTCGCTGTGCTCACGGGCGATGGCTTCGTAGAGGGCCTGGTATTCGGCGTCCGTCATGGGCTGGGCAAACACCTCCTGCTCGGACTTGCCCAGTGTGCTGGCCGAGGCTTTCATGACGGCTTGCAGCCTGCTCTTTTCCTCCTCGGACAGGTTGCCATTGTTGAACCAGCGTTCCTGTGCCGATTGCAGGTCCAGCAAGGCGTCGCTCTTGGCATTGCGCAGCGCCTCTTTCTCGCTGAGTTCCTGCAGATATTGAATCTCCAGGTAATCCTTCCAGAATTCCTGACTGAGGATCTGGCTGACCGTATCCATGGGTTGGCGCTCCTGCTCGAGGATGGCCTGATAAGCGGCTTCCAGCTGGTCCTGGGTCACCCCGGCAATTGCGCCGTAATGCATTTTCGAGGCCTGCCAGGGCAGTTCCAGGCGTTCCCCCAGACCGATGCGAAAGGCCAGGTAGACTTCCGCTTCATCGGGACGCCGGCCCGCGGCCTTGCGTGTATTGATCAGGTCCCGGGCCTTGGCGTTGACGCGATCCAGGCGCGACTTGCCTTTCGCCAGTTGCAGCAGTTTCGCCTCGACCTTGCCGGCGTCCGGCTCTTCGTAGGCTTCGTACAGCAACACGTCGAGGCCCATGTCGCTGAACGCCACGGCGATGCCGTCGGCACAGGCGTCCGATTGCGGGGCGTTGGCCTTGGCGAAGAGTTTCTCGCGCAGTGCGGTGTCCTTGACCGCGCCATTGACCATGCGCCTGACCTTGTCGATCAGTTTCGGCCGAGCGATATCATCGCCATAGTCGGCCGACTCCCTCAGATCGCCAATCACCCGGAAAAACGCTTCGGACTGCTCGACCGGTTCCTCGGCGGCCAGGCCCAGCCAGGCGTTGCGAAAGTCCTCCTGGGCCTTGTCGTCGAGCCCCGGCAGCCAGGCCAGTTCGTCACGTGAGATGGGGTCGCGCGCGCCATGCGGGCTGTGCGCCGGCGAGTCGTAGCCGTAGCCGCTGGCGTCCGAATCCGAGTCCGAATCGGCCGGTATGTCCAGCCCCAGGTCGATCTCGGTTTCCCTGTAGTAGTCCAGGGCATCATCGAAATAGTCCGTTGCTATGGGGTTGTGGTAGAGGTTGATAGCACTGGCGATGCGTTGTCCGTCCACGCTGGTGTCCAGGACGGCGGCGGGGATGGTGGTCAGCCGGTTCGAACTCAGGTCCAGACGAGCCAATTCCGGCAGGTTCAGGAAGCCGGTCGGCCAATGGGTGAGCCCGGTGTTGCGCAGCTCGATATGGATCAGCGCGGTCATCGCGCTGAAATCCGGGGTACGGCCCAGGGTCCGGTTGCTGGACAGGTCCAGATACTTCAGGTGGGTCAGGCCGGACAGCAGGGTGGCCGTTTCCTCGGTCAGGACAATACTGTGGGCGCTTAGGTTAAGGCGGGTCAGTCCGGACATCGAGCCCAGCGCCGGCGGAATCTCGGTCAGGTTCCCGCCGCTGATGGACAGGTGTTGCAGCTGGGGGAAACCCTCGAGAAACGGGTTCAGTCCCTCGGTGGTCTCAGGACGGGACAGGCTCATGAACACTTTTGTGACATGGCTGAAGTCGGCCGACAGGATCGGCAGCCGGGTGCCCTGGTCGAAAATTACGAAGTTGAGTTGGAAGCCTTGCGCGGAGCTGCCCTGGTAGGGGTCCCGGCGCCAGCATTGCTTGATCGCCCGGGCAATATAGCTCCGGATAACCACGCCCTCTTGGGGATCCGGCGGATTGTCGACCCAGGCTTCGAGCTCCGTGCACAAGGTGTTGTACTCGCTTTCCAGTGCTTCGAGGCGTTGCACCGCCGCGCCTTCGTTCAGGCCCCGGATGTCGAGAAACTCCTCCACATCGCGCCATTCATGGGCGGGGTAAAGGCGTTGGGCAAGATCGGTGAAGGCCGTGGAGCGTGTACCCGGGATTCTTTCTGTCGGCTCGGGGCCGGCGGCAGAGGTGCTGGGGCGGCGGGCGGCCAGGCGCATGGGTGGCGTTTCGTTGGGCTTGGTGGGGGGCAGGCCGAGGAGCTTCTCCATTTCCTTGCGCGGCGGCAATGGCTGACTAAGCACGGTCTGCTTCAGGTCGGCGGCTTGATTGGGGTTGGGAAAACCCAGGGCCTTGCGCTCCGTATCGGGCAGGGCGTGCAAGACGCTGCTGTACAGAGTGTCCGGGCCGTGGAGTTCCTGGCCGAGGGCGTCATGGGCCTCGTACTGGTTCGCGCTTTTGACCAGTACCTTGCGAATCGGTGCCTGCTCCGTGCCAAGGCTGTCGAGCAATGACCCGCTGAAATAGGGCTCGCGTATTTCCAGGCGAACCTGGTCCGACCAGCCCGGCAGCTTGCCGATCTGGCTCAGGATCAGCTTGTCGGTATCGGGGTTGCTCGTCGCATCGAGATACAGTCCTTCGCGGGTTCGTGCCAGGAGCAGGTTGCGGCTGTAATAACGGGCTTCCTCAGCCAGTCGCAACGGCACGCGCTTGGCGTTGAGCAGGAGCTGCCGCTCGGCCGGATCGGCGTTTCGCGCCAACTCATCGGCGATGGGCGTCGACAGATCCGGAAATGCCTTGTGGATCACCGCAACGGCCGGGTCGTTGCTCTGGGTGCGGTAGCTGTAGTGGGAATCGAACAGGGCCGTGCGGCGACTTACTGCCTCTTTTGCGAGTTTTTGCCTGAGGGTCGCGGTACGCGCATCCAGGCTGATGGGGCCGGTGCCGAAGTCTTCGGCCAGCAAGCTGCGGATTTCGGTCTCGTCGAGGTTTTCCAGGACCTTGCGCAGCAGTTGGTTGGCATTCAGTCCAGGCCAGCTCAGGTCGATGCGCTGCAACCTTTGCACCTGGCCGGCGGGGTACTCCTTCAACGGGGCGCCGTGGCGGTCGAGTAAACGCAGGACTTTCGAGGACGGCCAGACCCGATCGCTGGTGAGCAACTGCATCTCCATGTGCAGTTCATCCAGGGAGCCATTTGATACGCCACCGGCCTGCAAGCGCTGCGCCAGACGTTTGAGGTCCTGGTCGAGCTTGAAGCGCGTCACGCTGTCTTCGAGCAGGGCCGGAGGCGGTTCCTGGTCCAGGTGCAGCCGACGCAGGATGCCGTCGTCGACCTCGCTCAGTTGCATGACCTTTTGCGCGGAGGCCGGGTCCAGGCTGGCCGCATCCGGCCCCAGCCGGGAAAACAGTTGCGGTTGTTGCCACTGCAAGGGTTGCTCGAACTCATGCAGCCAGGCGCCCTTGCCGTTGTGATGGACCAGAGGTGCGTAGGCATCGGGGTTGCTCGGGTGTTGCAGGTGGAAGCGCCTGGCGGTGGCGCCGGGGCTGATCCGGTAATGGCGACCGTTGAGATCCAGGTAGGTCTTGCCCTGATGCTGGAAGAGCCCCGTGGCATCGGCTTTCGGCTCCGAGGTGTCGGGCAGTGTGTGTTCATAAGGGCCCAGGTCGGGTTTCCACAGGGCCTGCCTGCCTTGCGTTGACTTGATCGGCTTGAGCCCTTCGATAAACGACGCACCTTCGACGTCCCTGGCCAGCATGGCTCCTGCTCCGAGCAGCTCGACGTTCAGCAGCACGGCGATAAAACCGAGCACCGCCTGCATTTTCTCGTCATGGCGCCATTCTTCGATGCCGTTGTAGAACTGCACGATCATTTGCGCGGCGGCGACCGCAAGCATCGCCTCGCCGAGGCCGGGTACCAGGAACAACAGGTTGATGCCCCAGTTCAGCAACGAATGCAGGCGCGCGCTACGGGTCTTCTTGTCCTCGTCGTCCGTGGGCACTGCGCTGACACGGGCATCGTCGAGTTTTTTGATTGTCAGCAGGCCGCAGAATTCGTCGAAAGGATTGTCGCCCAGCGAGCTTCTTTCCAGGCGCAGATTGGCTTGCGCAGCTGGCTTGCGCCGGCCGCTGACAGGGTCGAGCGGATTCAGGCAATCGTCGAGGGCATTGAAGAAGGCCGGTTGCGTGCGCAGGTGCAGGTAACGCTTGAAGAATGCCTGCTGGGTTTTATCCCGCAGACGCTCCCTGAGTTCGTCGTGGAAGGCGCTGAACGACGGGTAGCGCTTGATGGCCTGTTGCGGATCGCCCGACAGGTAGACCACGCAGGGCGGGTTCCTGCTGCCGGCGGGAACGCTGGGTTCGATCAGCATGACACCCTTGAGCAACGTACCCCAGGCACCACTGCCGGCGTTCGGGAAGTCGAGCATGTTCAGGGAGTAGCAACGCACCGGACGGCTGTCCCAAAGGGGCGTCTGCGTCGGGTCGAGCAGGCTTTGCAGCATCCGGTAAGCCGATTGATCCAGGTGGCCCTTGATCCGGGCGATTTCCGTGTGGACCGCCAGATCGTCGCGCACCTGCTGCTCGAAGAGCACACTGTAGGGGTCGTATGGGTATGAGCGGCTTCGCCAGGTGCGCAGGAGAAAATGTTCGACGTGTTGCTTGTATTGGCCGCCGAGGTCGAGCTGGCGACAGACGGCGGCGAAGTTCGCCGGCGTGATGGGTCTTTTCAGGTCCGCGGTACTTTTACGCAGGATGGCCGAGCCGTAGTCGAAACCGAATGGGCCGGTTTCGCTGCTTTCGAAGTTCTGCAGGGCGGCTTGCAGCAGGCTCTGCACGACGCTGCTCTCCTGGCGCGGGGTGCCGAGGGTGGCGGCGGCGAGGATATGCACATGCTTGAGTTGGTCGTGGTGAATGTCCAGGCCCGGGCCGTAGTGGTCGTCCAGAGCCTTGGACAGTAGCGGGGCGGCAAAGTCCTTGATGCTCTTGAAACCTTCCAGGTAACCCGCCAGTGCGGTTTTGGAGGTCTGGCTCTGCTTGAGCCGCGTGGCGAATACCTGGCGTCGTTCGAGGGAGGCCTGGGTCAGCCACGACGGCAGTTGCTTGAGGAGCAGGCGATGATTGCGGGTTGATCGTAACGGTGTGCCGGGGGCGGAAAGTGGCGGTTGCTGGGTACTCATGAGCATCAACTTTTTCCGTGGATAAGGTCTTCAGCTTATGCCGAATACTTGCCGGTAAAAGTTTAAAAAGTTGAGTTAAATCAGTTGGTTAGTATCGGATATTTGAGCCTGTGAAATAGCCGGTTATGGTCTTTTGGCCGGCGTCTTGTGCTATCAGGTTTTTGCCGGGGGCCAGACCACGTCATCGGCAAAGATTTTTCCATCGGCGGGCCAATTGATGACCACGCCCCCTGAGTCGGCCACCTGGTCAATCAACTGGTCATAGACATGGCTGTTATCCGTGCCGCTCCAGGTCGCGCTCTCAATGTCGGCGCTGGTCTGACCGGCGGCGGCCTGTATCGCGCGAACATTGGCGGCGCGGGTCAAGCCGGAGTTGATCAGCCATATCCGGTCGGCGCTGATGCCCCTGGACGATACGGAAATATGCCCCTCGATATCGTCATAGGGAAAGCTGGCGCCTTCGGCGTCGCGGTTGAAAAAACGATTTTCCGGCCCCGGTACGACTTCAAGGTTTCGGGTGTCGATCATGTAGATGAAACGGGTGGTCTGGCGGTGTCTGTAGGTTGCATAGCCCCGTTCGCTATCCAGTGAACGGGGAGTACCCGACAAGGCGGATGCCGTTTCGCCGCCCGAGGCTGCTTGGCTGGAGGTTCCCGAGATGTGTGACAAGGCGGCTTGGCTGGCATTGGACGATGTCTCATGATCGCTGCCCTCACTGTCCGTATCCGCCTGACTTGCGCTATCCGATTCGGGGCGTCTCCCCGGGTATTTGTTGGTTTGAGTGTTGTAACGCAACTGGCCGATCCCGGGACCTCCACCGACCCCATAGCCTTTGGCGTCGCTCAGGCTGAAGGTCACGCTCAAGGCTTTTTCCGTGGTCGAGCCGGGCGGATGGCCTTCGCGGGCGAGCATGCAGCCATCTCTTGCCAGCTCGAAAGGCGTGCGATCTTCACTTCTGAACAGGGCAGGGATGTCCGTGCGATACAAACAGCCATGAATATTTCGCTGGTAGCCGATCTTGAGCAGAAACGCCTCAAGGAATGGCCGGGTGAAGTAAGCGTCGAAATCGGGATCGAGTGAGTGAGGTTCAAAGTTTCTGATCTGGCGGATTTGTGGGGCAACCTCGTGTTCCAGCAAGTCAAAGCGTTGCGGGTCGGTTTCATTCATCGACTGGAGTTTATGCGTCTCGGCCCAGTCAGGGAGCTTGCCGTGTTCCTGAATCGCCTGTTTCAAGGGTGGCAGCATGCTCGGAAGCAGGTTGTAGCTGCGCAGTATCTCTGCACGTTCTTCAGGGCTTTTTTCCGGGTGGACCCATTTCAACTCCCGTATCAATTGTTCCCTGGGCCTACCTTCCGATGTGGCATTGGCCCATTGCGGCTTCAGGCCGGTGGTAGCAGCGTCGGCGCGAAAGCGCGTGATGTCGTTGCCATGAATCCTGTAGTGCTCCCAGATGTCCCGGTCCGTCCAGGCGCTGAGGTGTTCGGCAGCCAGCGACTGGCCGGAGGCGTCGAGTCGACCGGTTGGCGGGGTGGTCAGGACCCAGTGGTCATTCTGGCTGAAGGCGAACAGGGGAAGGTCGCTTGAATCCGCCAAGGCCGCCAGGTTTTTCAACCTGTAGTAACCCTGGCTGTCGGGCCCCCCGAGACGGGCGTAAGAGCTTTGAGCGAGATAGTTGTATTTGGGCACGATCTGGCCGGGCGTTGCCGCTGGCGGGGTGACGCGAAGGGGTTCATCCGTTGGCTTGGGCGTGGCGTCGGGCGTCGGGTCGTCAAGCAGGCGCGGTTGTTTGGCTGGGGGCGGGCCCTCGGATGAGGTCCCGGGGTTGCGCCCCCAGAGCGTGCCGTTGTCTATCCGGTACAGCGCGGGGCCTGAGGGCAGCAGCTCATGGCTGCGTTTGGCCCGATAAGCCTCGAGTTGCGCGTCATACACCACCATGACCGTGCCACCTTCTTCGAGGTCGACATAACTGCGCTTCTTGATGATCCGAAACCCCTGGGGGTTGGCGGGTGGCAATGCGTTGGTCGCGGCGACCCGGTAGCTTTGCAGTGAGCGGTCGCCGATGCTGGCCTGATCGGCTACCTCCGTGACTTGTATCCTTGGGCTGTCGGGCGCCGGTCGGGAATGGCTGGCGTAGACCTGGCCGGAGGAACCCGGCGGCCCCTCCAGCGATTGCGAGCGTAGGCTGTCGACAGAGGGGATGCGGCCAGCGGACGCTGTCGGGGTATCGGGAAGGCCCAGTGAGTGAGTCTCGGGCAGCTTGAGGCTGGGCGTTTTGGGTTTCGCCGGAAGTCTTGGAGACATGGGGATACCTGCCAATTTCAATTGAAGAAATAAATCGACTGTTCAGGGGCGGGAAGACGGGCTCAGTATCCGCTCCGTGGAATTCGGGATGCGGTACATAGATATGGCGGCGAGGCGAAGGGCGGCCGGACGATGGCGTCGAGATCGAACCCGTGGACGTCGGCGAGGGCTTGGCGTTGCGGATGAAGGGTGTCGATTCGACGGAGGGGAGAAACACGAAGGGGAGCCGAAGCTCCCCTTGAATGTGTTGTGTATGCTCTTTTTTTATTATTGAGGGGCGGTCTGTTGTTGTTTTTGTCAACCGTGACCCTTTCTCGCCGTTTAGGTGACCCCCATCCGGGGTCAAAGAGCAAACGTATTTTTTTGAGCGCTGATCTGCTTTATCAGGTGATCCAACCAGTTCTGGAGCTACCTTGAGGTAGTTTTATTATTCTCTGTCCGGTTGCGGGTGACCCGAGGGTTCCCTGAAAGCACACCTTCTCCAAAAAAATCTGTTAGCTGCGTCTCTGCCGTGTTGTTTTTGTTATGTCAGAGTCGGTACGTCTTATTTTTATGGGTTTGCTGCTTTTTATTCTTGTTATGCAAGAGATATAGCAGGTGGCGTGCCAACTTTTGAAAACCCTTTAAAATCAAGGCTTTGATATTTTTCGTGAACCTTCGGCCAAGGGCAATGTCGCGAATCTGTTCCCGTGTTACTCGTTTGTGTTTCCAAACGGTAACACCAGGACACATTCATACCGCCTGCCGTGCCTTGGCGACCCGTGAGCCAGTAACACGTCCCAGCACGGCGCAGATTTCCTGGCCTGCGAGGATCAGCTTGTCCAGGTCGATACCGGTCTCGATCCCCAGGCCGTTGAGCATATAGAGCACGTCTTCGGTGGCGACGTTACCGCTGGCACCCTTGGCGTAGGGGCAGCCACCCAGGCCGGCGATGGAGCTGTCGAAGACCTCGATGCCTTCGAGCAGGCTGGCGTAGAGATTGGCCATGGCCTGGCCATAGGTGTCGTGGAAATGCCCGGCGAGTTTTTCCCGTGGGACGCTGGCCGAGACCACTTCGAACATCTTCCGGGTGGCGCCCGGGGTGCCGGTGCCGATGGTATCGCCCAGGGACACTTCGTAGCAGCCCATGGCATACAGCTCGCGGGCCACGACGGCGACCTGTTCGGCGGCGACCGGGCCTTCATAGGGGCAGCCGAGTACGCAGGACACGTAACCGCGCACCGTCACGCCGTGCTGGCGGGCGGCATCCATGATCGGTACGAAGCGTTCGAGGCTTTCGCTGATGGAGCAGTTGATATTGCGCTGGGAAAAAGCTTCGGAAGCGGCGGCGAACACCGCGACTTCCTTGACGCCGGCGGCGATGGCATCTTCGAAACCGCGCAGGTTGGGGGCGAGGGCGCCATAGGTGACCCCGGGCTTGCGCTGGATACGCGCGAAGACTTCGGCGGAACCGGCCATCTGCGGCACCCATTTGGGCGAGACGAAGCTGCCGACTTCTATATAGCCCAGGCCGGCCTCGGTGAGACGGTCGACCAGGCGCACCTTGTCGGCGACGCTGATGGGTTGGGCTTCGTTCTGCAGGCCGTCGCGGGGGCCGACTTCGATCAGGCGTACGTGGGTGGGGAGGGACATGGGCGGATACCTTATGAAAAGTACAGGACTGGAGCGGTCTTCTGTAGGAGCCGGCTTGCTGGCGATGGCATCGACGCGGTGCGCCTGCTGGACCGCGTCGCCTGGATCGCCAGCAAGTCGGCTCCTACAAGGTCGCGGTGTCTATGGGGTAACGCTCTGGCTTTCGAGGATCTGTGTCAGGGCCAACTTGCAGCGCTCCTCGGCGGTGTCGAGTTCCAGTTGCATCTGCTCGATATCCAGCAACTGCTGCTCCAGCTGTGCCCGGCGCTCGGTGATTTTCGCCAGCATGCTGTTGAGCTGCTTCTGGTTGCCGCTGGTGGGGTCGTAGAGTTCGATCAGCTCGCGGCATTCGGCCAGGGAAAAACCGATGCGTTTACCCCGCAGGATCAGTTTCAGGGTCACCTTGTCCCGGGCCGAGTAGATGCGCTCCAGGCCCTTGCGTTCAGGGCTGAGCAGGCCTTGCTCTTCATAGAAACGAATGGCCCGGGTGGTGATGTCGAGCTCGCGGGCGAGGTCGGAGATGCTGTAGGTCTGGCTGCTCATGAAAGCGCTCGAAAAAGGTCATGGGGCTAAGCTAAGGGCTGCTTGACGTATACGTCAAGTTCATCGGCCTATGCGCTCCCCCTTGTAGGAGCGAGCTTGCTCGCGATGGACATGTGAGCGCCGCGTTCACCCAGCAAACTCTGCGTTATCGTTAGCGCCCATCGCGAGCAAGCTCGCTCCTACAGAGGGCCGTATTTGCTTAAGCCCGCTCGCCACAACAGTAAGCTCACGGTGTTTGGGTCTCAGGCCTTGTCGAGCTTCTTCTCATGGGCCGTGACCTGCTGGCACAGCTCGATCATCTGCTCGCGCATCCAGCGGTTGGCTGGGTCCTGGTCGGTGCTTTCGTGCCAGTAGAGGTGGGTTTCCACTGGCGGCACGTCATTCACCGGCAACGGGAAGTAATTCAGGTCATGGCGGCGGGCGAAGCGTTCCGGCACGGTCATGACCATGTCGGTCTGCTGCAACACCTGGGAAGCCATCAGGTAATGCTGTGAACGCAGCGCGATCTTGCGCTGGATGCCCATCTTGCCCAGGGCCAGGTCGACATAACCCAGGCCATTACGCCGGCTGGAGATATGGATATGGGTCAGCCCCATGTAGTCATCCAGGGTCAGCTTGTCCTTGCCCGCCATCGCATGGCCCTTGCGCATGGCACAGACATAACGGTCTTCCATCAGCTTGACATGGCGCACCTGCGGGTCGGTGTTGAGCGGTGCGTCGACGGCGAAGTCGATCCGCCCGGCCGCCAACTCCTTGGTGGTTTCGCGGCGCTTGGAGAGGAAACTCTCGATCGCCACCGTCGGCGCCAGGCGCCGCAGGCGCTGGAACAGCGGCGGCAGGATCACCGCCTCGGTGAGGTCGGTCATGCTGATGCGGTAGGTCTTGTTCGCCTGCAACGGGTTGAAGATCCGGCTTTCCTGGACCGAGATACGCAGCAGCGACAGGGCATTGCGCACCGGGCCGATGATGTTCTGGGCCATCGGCGTGGGCACCATGCCCTGGGCGGTACGCACGAACAGCGGGTCGTTGAAGGTCTCGCGCAACCGCGCCAGGGCGTTGGAGACCGCCGGCTGGGTGATGCCGACGATCTGCCCGGCGCGGGTCAGGTTGGCCTCGGTATAGATGGCGTCGAAGACGATGAAAAGGTTGAGGTCGACCTTGCTCAGATTCATTTCGCGGCGCTCTTATTGTTAGGGTTCGATCAGCCGATCATATATCGGTGATGAATGTTAATACACGGTGAGAATAGCTTTGGTAAATTTTCGTAGCTGATCTAGCATCGATTCCATGACCCCGACCACCTACTCAAGAAGGTAGCTGCCCATGGATTTCGCCTATTCACCCAAGGTTCAGGAACTGCGTGAGCGCGTCACCGCGTTCATGGACGCTTATGTGTATCCGGCTGAACCGGTGTTCGAACGCCAGGTCGCCGAAGGCGATCGCTGGCAGCCCACCGCGATCATGGAAGAGCTCAAGGCCCGGGCCAAGGCCGAAGGCTTGTGGAACCTGTTCCTGCCGGAATCCGAACTGGGCGCCGGCCTGACCAACCTGGAATATGCCCCCCTGGCGGAAATCATGGGCCGCTCCTTGCTCGGGCCGGAGCCGTTCAACTGCTCGGCGCCGGACACCGGCAACATGGAAGTGCTGGTGCGTTATGCCAATGAAGAACAGAAACAGCGCTGGCTCGAACCGCTGCTGCGTGGCGAGATTCGTTCCGCGTTCGCCATGACCGAGCCGGATGTGGCCTCGTCCGACGCCACCAATATGGCCGCCCGCGCCGAGCGCCAGGGTGACGAGTGGGTGATCAACGGCAAGAAGTGGTGGACGTCCGGCGCGTGCGACCCGCGCTGCAAGATCCTGGTGTTCATGGGCCTGAGCAACCCGGACGCGCCGCGTCACCAGCAGCACTCGATGATCCTGGTGCCGGTGGACACGCCCGGGGTGAAGATTGTTCGTCCGTTGCCGGTGTTCGGTTACGACGATGCGCCCCACGGCCACGCCGAGGTGCTGTTCGAGAACGTGCGGGTGCCTTATGAAAACGTGCTGTTGGGCGAGGGCCGGGGTTTTGAAATCGCCCAGGGTCGCCTTGGCCCAGGGCGGATTCACCACTGCATGCGTTCCATCGGCATGGCCGAGCGGGCACTGGAATTGATGTGCAAACGTTCGGTCAACCGTACGGCGTTCGGCAAGCCGCTGGCTCGCCTGGGCGGCAATATCGACAAGATCGCCGACTCGCGGATGGAAATCGACATGGCCCGCCTGCTGACCTTGAAGGCGGCCTTCATGATGGACACCGCCGGTAACAAGGTGGCGAAAAGCGAGATTGCGCAGATCAAGGTGGTGGCGCCGAACGTGGCCTTGAAGGTGATCGACCGGGCCATCCAGATCCACGGTGGGGCCGGGGTTTCCAACGATTTCCCGCTGGCCTACATGTATGCCATGCAGCGTACCCTGCGTCTGGCCGACGGCCCGGATGAAGTGCACCGGGCGGCGATCGGCAAGTACGAGATCGGCAAGTACGTACCGCGGGAAATGATGCGTTCGGAGCGCTGAGAACAGCGCTCTTAATACACCCAGACCTCAACCCGGCGGTTCTTGATGCGGCCTTCATCCAGAGTGTTGGCCGCCACCGGCATCTGCGCGCCGAGGCCCTGGATATCACGAAACACCACGCCGCCTTTCACCAGTTCCCGACGTACCGCCATCGCCCGTAGCTTGGACAGCAGGGCGGCGCGGGCCGGGTCGTTCTTGGCGTCGCCAAAGCCCACCAGGGTCACCTGTTTGTTCAGCTTGCCCTGGGCATGCAGGTAATCCAGGACCCGCAGTACGTCCTGGCGTGCCTTGTTGTCCAGGCTGGCGCTGCCTTCCTCGAAGCGAAAATTCACCGACAACCGCTGCGCCTCTTTTGCCAATGCCTGGTATTCCTCCGACATGGCCGGACCGGGCGTCACCGACATGGCTTGCACGGTCTGCGCGACAAAACCGTTGTCGGCGACTATCGCCTGGCCCGCCGGGCTCTGCGCGAAACGCACCAGGGACGCGGCCCAGGGATTCTGGCGGTTGGGCGGCAGGTAGAAGAACAGTCGCCGCGACAAGGGATAATCCTCGGTGGCGATCAGGCTGGCGAGGGGCAGCATGGCTTGCGAATCGCCGTCGACGATGGCCACCGCCTTGGCCTGGCGGACGTAGGGCAGGCCGATAAAACCGATACCCTGATGATCCTGGCTGACCGCATCGGACAACTGTTCGCTGGACTCGAAGCGTTTCGTGCCAGCGGCCAGGGACTTGCCGCGACGGGACAGGACCAGGTCGTTGAAGGTGTCCCAGGTCCCGGATTTTTCATCGCGGGCATAAAGATGAATGGCGCCGCCGATCCCGCCCAGTTCTTCCCAGGTTTTCACTTCACCGGAAAAGATTCGCGCCAACTCGTCGGTGTTCAGTCGGGTCAGCGGGTTTTGTGGGTGAAGGATAATCGCCACGCCGTCGATGGCGATCACTTGTTCGGCGTCGGGGCTTTTCAGGTCGCCGAGGCTGGCGAGGTCCAGCAGTTCAGCCTCCTTGATCGATCGTGAAGACGCCGCGAGGTCGGCGCTACCGGCTTTCAGGGCACTGAAACCGGTACTGGAGCCATGGGCGGCGACTTCGACCCGCACCCGGCGGCCTTGCTCGGTGGTGGCGAGCACGCGCTGCTCGTTGTCCTTGCCGGTGTTGGCCACGTGCACGCCATGCAGGCCCTGTTCCTCGAGCCAGCCCTTGACCAGCGCCGGCCCGAGGTTGGCACCGATGGTGTTGGAACCCTGGATGCGCAGCGCCGGGCCGTCGTCGGGCGGCGCGGGCAGGGCCGCCAGGGTCAGGGCGGGCAGGCCGCAGAGGATCAGCAGTGAGAGCGCGCGCAGCATGGGGCGTGCACCTTTTGTGGGCCAGAGTGCTGCAAGAATAAGTCAGTCAGGTTTCAGTTAAATGACACTGATCGGGCTTCGAGGCCACTTTTGAAAGCAGCGTAGCCCCTGTAGGAGCTGGCTTGCCGGCGATGAGGCCCGTGAGATTTGCATCATCAATTCGGCCGCCATCGCTGGCAAGCCAGGCTCCTACAGGGTTTTGTGCTGCCCAGGAGCGCGGGGATCAGCCCAATTCCAGCCAGATCGGTGCGTGGTCGGAAGGTTTCTCCATGCCGCGCAATTCATAATCGACCCCAGCGGCCTTGACCCGTGGCAGCAAACCGTTCGAGGCCAGGATCACGTCGATCCGCAGGCCGCGCTTGGGCTCGTCTTCAAAACCGCGGCTGCGGTAATCGAACCAGCTGAAGCGATCGTTCACCTCGGGGTGCAGGTGCCGGAAGCTGTCCACCAGCCCCCAGTTCTTCAGGCGGGCCAGCCATTCACGTTCTTCCGGCAGGAAGCTGCACTTGCCGGTTTTCAGCCAGCGCTTGGCGTTGTCGGCGCCGATACCGATATCGCAATCCTCGGGGGAAATATTGATATCGCCCATCACCACCAACGGCTGGTCATGCTGGAAGCGGGTTTCCAGCAATTGTTGCAGGTCCTGGTAGAAGCGTTCCTTGGCCGGAAACTTGGTTGGATGGTCGCGGCTTTCGCCCTGGGGGAAGTAGCCGTTCATGACGGTCACCGGGGTGCCGTTTTCATCGGCGAAGGTGCCCCAGATAAAACGCTTCTGGGCCTCTTCGTCGTCGCCCTCGAAACCTTTGTGCAGGCTCAGCGGCGCCTGGCGCGACAGCAGCGCCACGCCGTAATGGCCTTTCTGGCCGTGGAAGTGCACGTGGTAACCCAGGGCTTCGACTTCGGCCTGGGGAAACTGCTCATCGGAAACCTTGGTTTCCTGCAGGCCGATCACGTCCGGCTGGTGTTTCTCGATCAGCGCCGCCAGTTGATGGGGCCGGGCGCGCAGGCCGTTGATGTTGAACGAGACGATCTTCATGGGCGACAGTCCTGGCAAAACAGCGATGCTAGCCGACAAGTCCGGCGACGGCCAGCGTGGCGGGAGTGCCGATGCACTGCTAACGTTCCTTTAGTTTTAGATAATTGCCTTTCAGATCCTTGCGGCAGCGCGCCGCGGCCAGGGAGGTTGTCCCATGCCGGAGATGTCAGAGGTCACGGCCCAGATCCATTTGCTTGACGGTGGTTATTCACGGGAAGCGCGTTCCCTGTTGTACCAGTCTTATCGGCACGAACCGACCTTTGCCTATCTGTTCGAGGCCGAACGCCCGGGTTATGAACAGCGGGTGCGGGCGACGGTGCGCGAGCGGGTCAAACAACACTTTCTCGAGGATCTGCCGGCCATCGGGCTGCTGGTCAATGACCGCCTGATCGGCATTGCGCTGATCGCCCCGCCGCAACGGCGCCTGGACATTACCGAAAGCTGGGCCTGGCGCATGCGCATGGTGCTGAGCACCGGTTTTCGCTGCACCCGTCGTTACCTGGAGTACCAGCAGGCGGTGCTGGCCTGCCTGCCCTCGAACTCGGTGCATGTGCTGCCGTTGCTGGGTATTCACCCGCAGTTCCAGGGCCAGCACTATGGTGAACAACTGCTGATGGCGGTGCACAACTGGTGTGCCGAGGACACGCATTCCCAAGGGGTGGTGCTCGATAGCGGTAACCCGCGCTACCTGGCGTTCTACAAGCGTCAGGGTTATGAGGATATCGGTGAGGTGGCGGTAGGACCGATCCGCGAGCACGTGTTTTATCACGCCAATCCGCAGGTGTTACAAACAGCAATGGCTTGACTGTCGAACTTTCCGGTCGGTTTCGCGTTCTATGACGGCCCTAACCCAGCCCGTGATAGCATCCGCGCCTATGATGTTTTCTAGAAGATTGACCGGCGGTTTGCTCCTGCTTTGTTGCAGCATGGCGGCCCTGGCGCAAAGCGAACTCGATGTGCGGGTTACGCCTGCGAATGACGAGTTGAAGGCCAATGTGGAAGGCTACATTGGCAGTCTCGGTAACCGTGGCGAAAACGCCCTGCGGCGTTTCAGCCGTGGTGCCCAGGAGCAGGCGCGTAAAGCCGCCCAGGCGCTCGGCTATTATCAGCCGCAGATCGAGACTGAAGTCGAAGCGGGCAAGACGCCCAAACTGATCCTCACCATCGACCCCGGCGAGCCGGTACATCTGCGCAACGTTACCGTGCGCATCGAGGGCCCGGCTGCCAGCCTCAAGGCCTTCCGAATCCCCACCAGTGAAGCCCTCAAGCCCGGTGCCGTGCTCAACCATGGGTACTACGAGGACGCCAAGCGGTTGATTCTCAACCGGGCCTCGCGCTACGGATTTTTCAGCGGTCACTTTATCAGCCAGAAGTTGATCGTCGATCCCCAGGCAGGTGTCGCCGATATCGAGCTGATCTATGACAGCGGTCCGCGCTACTCCATGGGCGAGGTGCATTTTTCCGGCGATACGCCCTTTGACGAAGACCTGCTGCACCGCATGGTGCCGTTCAAGGCCGGCACGCCTTACGATTCCGAACTGATCGCCGAACTCAACCAGGCGCTGCAATCGAGCGGCTATTTCGAAGGTGTGCGAGTGGACGCGGCACCGTCGGCGGCCAAGGACCGGGTGATCCCGGTGGAGGTCCAGCTCGATACCCGCAAGCCGCGCACCATGGGCCTGGGCCTGGGTTATTCGACCGACGTCGGGCCCCGGGTCAAGGCCAACTGGACCCGCCATTGGGTCAACTCCCAGGGCGACAGTTACGGTATCGAGAGTGAGGTTTCCGCGCCCCGGCAGAATATCGGCCTCTGGTACGACCACCCGCTGGACCCGCCACTCACCGACAAGCTGCGCTGGGCTGCGGGCTATCAGTATGAAGAAATCTCCAACACCGACAGCCTGAGCAAGCTGTTCACCATCGGTCCGGAATGGCACAGCAAGTTGCCCAGCGGCTGGCAGCGGGTGATCTCGCTCAAATGGCAACGCGAGGAGTATCGCCTCGGTGACGACTCGGGCCTGAGTACCCTGTTGATGCCGGGCATCAATTACTCGTACCTACGTAGCGACAACCGTATCGATCCGCACAACGGCTATCGCCTGGAGTTCGACGGCAAGGTCGCCAAGGAAGGCCTGGCCTCGGACAATAATCTGTTATACGGCACGGCCACGCTCAAGGGCCTGACCACGCTCTGGGATAATCACCGTTTCCTCGGTCGAATCCAGTTTGGCGGCAGCGCCACCAACGGTTACACGAACGTGCCGCCGTCCCTGCGCTTCTTCGCCGGTGGCGACCAGAGCGTGCGCGGCTATGACTACCAGAGCCTGTCCCCGGAAAACTCCGAGGGTGATCGGATCGGTGGTCGCTACATGGTTGCCGGCAGCCTTGAGTACCAATATTCCATCGCCGAGAAATGGCGGGTCGCGACCTTTGTCGACCAGGGCAATTCGTTCAACACCCTGGAGTTGCCGAGCCTCAAGACCGGCGTCGGCATCGGCGTGCGCTGGATCTCGCCGGTGGGGCCGATCCGCCTCGACCTGGCCCATGCGCTGGACGACCCCGGCGGTATCCGTTTGCACTTTTCCATGGGGCCTGAGCTGTGAAGCGTGGTTTGAAAATATTCGGCCTGGCGCTTGTCTTGCTGATCGTGTTGTTGCTGGTGTCGTTGAGTCTGCTGCTGGGGACCCAGGCCGGCAGTCGGTGGGCGTTGGCGCAAGTGCCGGGCCTGAGCGTGGAGAATTTCCAGGGCCATCTGGGTGGAGAGTGGAGCGCCGATCATCTGCTCTGGCAACAGGGCGGCAACCGGGTTGAACTGCAGCAGCCGCGCTTCAATTGGTCGCCGTTGTGCCTGACGCACTTTGTGCTGTGTGTCGATCAACTGGAAGTCGAGCGCGTCGACCTGCAATTCGAGCCGGGTGCGCCTGCCGAGAGCGGGCCGCTGAGCTTGCCGACGCTGAAGCTGCCGGTGGCGATCGAGTTGCGCCAGGTGCGTATCGGCAGCTTGTGGCTTGATGGCAGCGAGCAGCTCAAGGAGTTGCAACTGGCCGCGCACTGGACCGCGAAGGGCCTGCAGATCGATACCGCGCATCTGCAACACGACGACCTCAGCCTGGACCTCTCCGGGCTGCTGCAACCCAGCGGTGACTGGCCGCTGAGCGCCGAGGGCAAGTTGCTGTTGCCGGCTCCGGGCGGTGGGCCCTGGGCACTGGCGCTGGAGGTGCAGGGCGATCTGCTCAAGACCCTCAAGCTCAAGGCCGACAGCAGCGGTTATCTCCAGGGCCAACTGATCGGCGAGCTGGAGGCGTTGGCCGAGCACCTGCCGGCCCGGCTGCGGATCACCGCCGATGGCTTCAAGGCCAGTGCCGAACTGCCGGATACCTTGCAACTCAATCAGCTTGAACTCACCGGCAGTGGCAATCTGCAAGACGGTTACCAGCTCCAGGGCAAGGCCGTGCTGCCGGCCGAAGCCGGTCCCGTCGACCTCAACCTGCAAGGTCGGGTCGATGCGCGGGGCGCGCAGATCGCCGCGCTGGACCTGACGGCCGATGCCAAACAGCGACTGAAACTCAGCGGCGAGCTGGACTGGCAGAAGGGCTTCAGCGCCGAGGCCAAGGTCGACTGGCTGGACTTCCCCTGGCACCGCCTCTATCCGTTGATCGACGAGCCGGCGGTCAAGGCGCGGACCGTGGTCGGCGAAGTGAGCTACCGCGACGGCCACTACCTGGGCTATGTCCAGGCCGATCTCGACGGCCCGGCGGGCAAGTTCAACGTGCTGACGCCGTTCAGTGGCGACCTGAAACAGATCGCCCTGCCGCAACTTGAGCTGACGGCCGGGCAGGGCAAGGCGAGCGGGCACCTGAACCTGCAATTCGCCGATGGCATCGCCTGGGACACCGCGCTGGACCTGAGCGCGTTCAACCCGGCGTACTGGCTGGCGGAGTTGCCGGGGACCCTGGCCGGGCCATTGCGCAGCAAAGGCGAGTTTAAGAACCAGCAGTTGAACCTGGAGGCGACGATCGACCTCAAGGGCAAACTGCGCGGGCAACCGGCGATGTTACAAGCCAAGGCCAGCGGCAAAGGCGAGCAATGGACCCTCGGCGCCCTCGACATTCGCCTGGGTGACAACCGCATCCAGGGCAGCGGCAGCCTGCAACGACGCCTGACCGGGCAGCTCGACCTCAACCTGCCGCGCCTCGGCCAGCTCTGGCCGCAGTTGCGTGGGCAAGCCAAAGGCCGGGTCGATCTCGCAGGCACGCTCAAGGCACCGCAAGGCAAGATCAGCCTGCAGGGTCAGCAACTGGCGTTCGCCGATAACCGTCTGCAAGGCCTCAGCCTCGAAGCGGACCTGGACGGTGCCCAGCGAGGGCAGCTGGATCTCAAGGGCGAGGGGATCCAGGCTGGCGACACGGCCCTGGGCACCCTGACCTTGCACGGTCAGGGCGATCTCAAACGCCAGCAGGCGCAACTCGATCTGCAAGGCCCGCTGCTGAAACTGGCTCTGGGCCTGGAGGGCGCGCTCGACAAAGGCAACTGGCGTGGGCGCCTGCTCTCGGGCGACATACAGACCGGCGGCCAGGACTGGAAACTGCAGAACCCGGCCAAACTCGAATACCTCGCCGATGGCCGGCTGAATTTCGGCAGCCACTGCTGGTTGTCGGGAGAGGCCAGCCTGTGCGGCGAGGATCAGCGCTTGATGCCCGAACCGCGCTTGCGTTATCACCTCAAGCAATTCCCTCTGGAAAGCCTGGGGCAGTGGTTGCCCCGGGACTTCGCCTGGCAGGGCCGGCTCAATGCCGACCTGCAACTGGACCTGCCGGCCAGCGGCCCCAAGGGCCAGATCATGATCGACGCCAGTGGCGGCACCTTGCGTATGCGCGAACGGCGCAAGTGGTTGGATTTCCCCTACGAGACCCTCAAGCTGACCAGCAACCTGACCCCACGACGGGTCGATACGGTCCTGGATTTTCGCGGTGGCAAGCTCGGCGAACTGATGCTCCAGGCGCAGATCAATCCCTTGGCGAAGAACAAACCCCTGAGCGGCGATTTCCGCCTCAGCGGCCTTGACCTCAGTGTGGCCCGGCCTTTCGTGCGCAAGGTCGACACCCTGGCCGGGCGCCTGGATGGCAGCGGGCGCTTGTCCGGCAGCTTGCTGGCGCCCAAGGTCAACGGCAACCTGACCTTGAGCGGTGGCGAGGTCTCCGGGTCGGAGGTGCCGACCACGGTCAAGGACTTGCAGGTACAGGCGCAGATTGCCGGGGAGAATCTCCAGCTCAACGGCAGTTGGACCGGTGGCGAGGCCGGGCACGGCAGCCTCAGCGGGCACGTCGATTGGACCGATGCGCTGCAACTGCAATTGGCGATCAAGGGCTCGCAGTTGCCGGTCACCGTTGAGCCGTATGCGGCGCTGGAGGTCGCACCGGACCTGACGGTGTCGATGCATGGCGACAAGCTGGCGATTGCCGGCAAGGTGCATGTGCCCAAGGGCGCGATCACCGTGCGTGAGTTGCCACCCTCGACGGTCAAGGTTTCGGACGACACGGTGATCGTCGGCCAGCAGACTGCGGAGGGCACGAAGCCGTTGGCGATCTCCATGGATATCGACGTGCTGGTGGGGGAGGACAAACTCAGCTTCAACGGCTTTGGCCTGAGCGCCGACTTGCAGGGGCAGGTGCATATCGGTGACAACCTCGACACCCGTGGTGAGCTGCGCCTGAATGACGGGCGTTACAGCGCCTATGGCCAGCGCCTGACCATTCGCCGGGCGCGCTTGCTGTTCGCCGGACCGATTGACCAGCCGTACCTGGATATCGAGGCGATTCGCCAGACCGATGACGTGATCGCCGGTATTCGCCTGAGCGGCAGCGCCGAACAACCGACCACGCAGATCTTCTCGGAGCCGGCCATGAGCCAGGAGCAGGCCTTGTCCTACCTGGTGCTGGGGCGGCCATTGAGCACCACCGGCGAAGACAGCAATGTGTTGGCGCAGGCGGCGTTGGGCTTGGGTTTGATGGGCAGTGCCGGGTTGACCGGCGACCTGGCGAAGAACCTGGGCATCGAGGATTTTGCCCTCGATACCCAGGGCAGCGGCAGCACCACGTCGGTGGTGGCCAGCGGCAAGATCACCGAGAAGCTGAGCTTGCGCTACGGGGTGGGGGTGTTCGAACCGGCCAATACCATCGCCTTGCGCTACATGTTGAGCAAGAAGGTTTACCTGGAGGCGGCGAGCGGCGTGGCCAGTTCCCTGGATATTTTCTACAAGCGCGATTTCTGAGGAATAACCGTTATCCCGGCCACCCTGGGACCTTGTAGGAGCTGGCTTGCCAGCGATGGGGCCCTGAAGTCTTGTAGCGTTTCAGCGGACGCCATCGCCAGCAAGCCGGCTCCTACAGGTGGGATGCGGTGCTTAGCGATTGAGGCCCTGCATGACCGCTTCCGGGTAGCGCAGCCCGGCGGTGGCACCCGCCGGGAAAATCTCCTCCAGGGCCTGCAGCTCGGTGGCACTCAGCTTCACCTCCAGCGCCGCGACGTTCTCTTCCAGGTATTTGCGCTGCTTGGTCCCGGGGATCGGGATCAGGTAGTCGCCCTGGGCCAGGACCCAGGCCAGCGCCAGTTGTCCGGCCGTCACGCCTTTTTCCGCGGCCAGCGCCTGGACCTGCTCCACCAGCCGCAGGTTGCGGGCGAAGTTCTCACCCTGGAAACGCGGGCTGAAACGGCGGTAGTCATCGGCGGCGAAATCGTCCGGGCTCTGCAGTGCCCCGGTCAGGAAACCACGCCCCAGCGGGCTGTAGGGCACAAAGGCAATCCCCAGGCGCTGGCAGGCGGCGAGGCAGCCGTTGTCTTCCTGGTCACGGCTCCACAGCGAGTACTCGCTTTGCAGGGCGC
Source organism: Pseudomonas gingeri (assembly GCF_013386165.1). GTDB lineage: Bacteria > Pseudomonadota > Gammaproteobacteria > Pseudomonadales > Pseudomonadaceae > Aquipseudomonas > Aquipseudomonas gingeri_C. The sequence continues at coordinate 622,212 of NZ_JACAOS010000018.1, forward strand.
TGATCGGATGGACCCGGTGCGCCCGTTCCAGGGTCTCGGCCGACGCCTCGCTCAAGCCCAGGTAACGGACCTTGCCGGCCTTGACCAGTTCGGCCATGGCGCCGACGGTTTCTTCGATGGCCACCTCCGGGTCGATACGGTGCTGGTAGTACAGGTCCAGCGTTTCCACGCCGAGGCGCTTGAGGGTGCCGTCGATGGCCGTGCGAATGTACTCCGGCTTGCCGCTGACGCCCCGATAGGACGGGTTAGCCGGGTCGCGCAGGATGCCGAACTTGCTGGCCAGGAACACCTGTTCGCGTTTGCCGACGATGGCCTTGCCGATCAGTTCTTCGTTGCTGTGGGGGCCGTAGATATCAGCGGTGTCGAGCAGGGTCACGCCCAGCTCCAGGGCCCGATGCAGGGTGGCCGTGGCTTCGCGGGTGTCGCTGCCGGTGGTGTAGAAATCGGTCATGCCCATGCAGCCAAGGCCGATGGCGGAGAGGTGCAGGCCGTTCTTACCGAGTTGACGGGTGTGCATGGTGGTGCTCCTTTGGGATTTCATGCAGTGTGAACCTCGACAAAAGCACGATAAACCCGCTAAAAGCACTATCACTATTCGTAAATTCCCAATAATGGAGGGCCGATGGATCGCTTCAATGCCATGCGGGTCTTCACCCGGATCGTCGAGTTGGGTGGTTTTGCCAAGGCCGCCGATAGCCTGCAGGTGCCCCGGGCCTCGGTGACGGTGCTGGTCAAGCAACTGGAAGCGCATCTGGGCGTGCAGTTGTTGCACCGCACCACTCGCCAGGTCAGCACCACCCTTGACGGCGCCGCCTATTACCAGCGTTGTGTGCAACTGCTGGCCGACCTGGAGGAGACCGAGGCGGTGTTTTCCTCTGCCCGACAGAGCCCGCGGGGCATCCTGCGGGTTGATATGCCGGCGGGTATCGGGCGCTTGATCGTGATCCCGGTATTGCCCGAGTTCACTGAGCGTTATCCGCTGATCGAGCTGGAGATCGGTCTGAATGACCGGCCGGTGGACCTGATCCGCGACGGCGTCGATTGTGTCTTGCGCGGTGGCTTGCCACTGGACGATTCGCTGGTGGCCCGGCCATTGGTGTTGGTCGAGCAAGTGACTTGCGCCAGCCCCGCCTATATCCAGCGCATGGGCCTGCCGACCTCGCTGGCGGATTTGGCGGGGCATCGGATGGTCGAGTATTTTTCCAGCGTGACCGGCAAACGCTTCGGGCTTGAGTTCCAGCAGGACGGGCAGTTGCAGGCGATCGACCTGCCCAAGCGTCTCTCGGTCAGCAGCGCCGACGGTTACCTGGCGGCGTGTGAAGCGGGGTATGGGTTGGTGCAGATTCCCTACTACCACGTGGTCGAACAACTGCGCAGTGGCCAGTTGTGCGAGGTGCTGCGCGATCATCCGCCACCCGGATTACCGCTGAGCGCGATGTATCCGCCACATCGACAGATGTCGGCGCGGGTGCGGGTGTTTGTCGATTGGTTGGTGGAGATCTGTACCCGGCCGGGTATCGGGTTTGGGCGCTGATAAAAAGGCCGGGTGGTTCGTGCAGGAGCCAGCACGCTGGCTCCTGCAGGGGAACTGGGTTCAACCGGTCATCAGCGGCGATATTCGCCTGGACCGTCGGCGTAGCGGTGATCGTGCCAGCCGCCACCGTGGGGGAAGATGAAACAACCACTCAGTGACAGAATGATCAGCAGGGGAATCAACATCGTGATTCGACGAAACATGGATAAATCCTCATGGGTAAAGCCGGGAAGATAAAACCTCTCCCCGGATATACTATGGGACCCCGTTTGTGTCGTTTCATTCACCGGCCTTTGTAAGGCAATGGTGTTGATTGCGATACAAGTTGGATACATTCATTGCTTCAAGCTTTAATTTTCAGGAATACGTAATGACTCAATCGCAGCGTCTGAAATACTCGATTCTGATTTCCCTGGTGGTGCTGGGGATCATGTTCGGCCTGTCCTATCTGCAAAACACCGGAGTCATCAGCGAGAAGCTGTTCCAGTACATCGCCATCGGCGTGGCGGTGATCGTGGTGGTGGTCAACGGTGTGATGCGGCGCAAGGTCAAGCCCTGAACTCAGGTGTCGAGGCCCGTGGCCTGCGGCTCGGAGTCCTGTAACTCCAGGGTCGCGGTCGCATCCGGGTGCAGGCTGTAGCTCTTGTCCGCGTTGAGCACCACGACGCCCTCGCTGCACAGGCGCTTGAGCACCTCGCGCACGCTGAGGAAGGACAAGGGAATGCCCAACTCCAGCAAATGGCTGTGCACCCCGCGCACCCCCAACCGGCGATTGTCCTCGCCGGCGCTCAGCAGTGCATCGATGACTTTGAGCCGTATCAGGCTGGTGCGCAAACCGAAGTGTTTGAGCAACTGACGAATGCGGCTGTTGCTGCCGCGTTCGGCAGGTTTGGCCAACATGGCGCCCGAGCTGTAGGAAGGATCGCGTTGCAAAGAATTACCGTCCGTTGACCTGTGCTGGTCGTACATGCAAAAACTCCTTTATCAGAGCCTGATCAGGAATGTGATGTCGGCTCTCCTTGATAAGGACGAGCGAGACCGATAAATCATGAAGCCTTGAATGTCGAAAATTTGTCGATATCAAGTCGCAGACAGAAGATGTCATCTTGCTAGCCCTAAATTTTCATGTTCAGACTCGTCTTTATGGGCAGGCATCGGCCGTCCCTTCTTTCTTGAACTCGGTGGCCGCTTTTCCGGGCTGCTGTTCGCTGTTGCACGCGTGGTCGCCTGGTGTTCGATATTCCATCAGGAGTCAGTGTGATTATTTCCCACTCGCTATCCAGGCTCTGCCTGGCGACGTTGTTGATCGGCCTCGGCACTCACGCCTTGGCCCGCGAGGGGGGTGACGCGAGTCGCGACCTGAGCGCCGAGATTCGCCGCACCACCTTTGGCGTGCCGCATATTCGGGCCAGCGATGAGCGGGGACTGGGTTATGGCATCGGTTACGCCTATGCCCAGGACAACCTGTGCCTGCTGGCCAACGAGATCGTCACGGTCAATGGCCAGCGTTCACGCTACTTCGGTCCCGAGCAGATGACCATCGAGCGGCGTGACAACCTCACCAGCGATGTTTTTTTCAACTGGCTCAATACGCCCCAGGCGGTGAGTGCTTTCTGGCAGGCGCAGACCCCGCAGGTTGCGCAGTTGATCGAAGGTTATGTCGCCGGTTACAACCGCCAGCTCGGCGAACGCCAGGCCGCAGGTTTGCCGGAGCAGTGCCGAGGCGAGTGGGTTCGGCCGATCACGCCGCAGGACCTGGTCAAGCTGACCCGGCGCTTGCTGGTGGAAGGTGGTGCCGGACAGTTCGCCGAAGCCCTGGTCGGCGCCACGCCACCGCAGCAGACGGCCCAGGTGTCGAACGCCTCGTTCCAGCTGGCGGCCGAACGCCTGCAACGTTTCGCCCTGGACCGTGGCAGCAATGCGGTGGCGGTGGGCGGCGAGCGTTCGTTCAACGGTCGTGGGTTGTTGCTCGGCAACCCGCATTTTCCCTGGGTCGGTGGTATGCGTTTTTACCAGATGCACCTGACCATTCCCGGCCAGCTCGATGTGATGGGCGCGGCCCTGCCGGGCTTGCCGATGATCAATATCGGTTTCAACCGGCACCTGGCCTGGACCCACACGGTGGATACGTCCAAGCATTTCACCCTGTATCGGCTGCAACTCGATCCCAAGGACCCGACCCGTTACCTGATCGATGGCCAATCCAGGGCGCTGGACAAGCGTCTGGTCAAGGTCGAGGTCAAGCAGGCCGATGGCAGTCACAAGACGGTTGAACGGGTGCTCTACAGCTCGGCGTTCGGGCCGGTGGTGCAATGGCCCGGCAAGCTCGACTGGAACCGTGAGGTGGCGTTCAGTCTGCGGGATGCCAACCAGGACAATGACCGTGTGTTGCAGCAGTGGTACGCGATGAACCATGCCGACAATCTCCAGGCGTTGCAGGCCTCGGTGCAGCGGATTCAGGGCATTCCATGGGTCAACACCCTGGCCGTGGATGACCAGGGGCGGGCGCTGTATCTGAACCTGTCGGTGGTGCCTTACGTGGATGCGGCCAAGTTGGCCTTGTGCAGTGACCCCCGTGGCACTGGGCCGCTGGTGGTGCTCGACGGTTCGCGTAGCGCCTGTGCCTGGAACGTGGCGGCGAATGCGGCGCAGAAGGGCATCTTTCCGGCGGACCAGTTGCCGCAGCTTGCGCGTGGTGACTATCTGCAGAACTCCAACGATTCGGCCTGGATGGTCAACCCGCAGGCACCGCTCAAGGGCTTTTCGCCGGTGGTCAGTCGTGAGGGTGAACCCCTCGGGCCACGGGCGCGATTTGCCCTCGAGCGCCTGGCGCGGCTGGACCGGCCGAAGGCGATCAAGGTCGCGGACCTGCAGGCAATGGTGATGGACGATCAGGTGTACCTGGCCGGATTGGTCTTACCGGACCTGCTGCGCTTCTGCGCCGGCGACCTGGGCAGTGATGCGGCGGCGTTGGCGCCGGTGTGTGCCAGCCTCAAGGATTGGGACGCGCACGCCAACCTGCAAAGCGGGCTGGGCATGGTGCATTTCCAGAACATCCTGGCACAGCTGTCCGAAGGCGAGAATTTCTGGCGGGTCAGGTTCGACCCGGCTGATCCGCAGCACACCCCGCGTGGCCTGGCTTTCGAGCAGATCAAGGTGGCCAGGGCGTTGCGCGCGGCGATGCTGGCATCGCTGGAGCAGGTCAGGGCGGCGGGATTGACTGCCGATAGCCACTGGGGTGATGTGCAGCAGGTCAGCCAGGGCGGCCAACCGGTCCCGGTGCATGGCGGCCCGGCGACCCTGGGTGTGTACAACGCGATTCAGAGTGTGCCGGGGGCGGGCGGCAAGCGCGAAGTCGTCGGTGGCACCAGCTATCTGCAGGTGGTGAGTTTTGACGACAAGGGGCCGCAGGCCCTGGGGTTGTTGGCGTTTTCGCTGTCCACTGATCCGACGTCGGCGCACTTCCGTGATCAGACCGAAGCGTTCTCGAAGAAGCAGTGGAGTGTGCTGCCGTTTACCGAGCAGCAGATCAAGGCGGATGCCGAGTATCAGGTGCAGGTGATTCGCGAAGCGCGCAAGTAACCCTTCAGCCTTTCGGGATCGCGTTGATCACCGCCTGGCCTTCCTTGTTCTGTGTCAGGTACACCGGCAGCACCTTGGGCAGCGACGTCAGCAGTCGCTGCACTTCCCCGGTGCTGTAGATCCCGCCGATACGAATCGTCCCGGTGGTCTTGTCGGCCAGCAGCGCCGGACGCTCCAGGTAGCGGTTGATCAAGGGCAGGGCGTCGGCCAGCATCAGGTTGTTGAGGACCAGCTTGCCATTGCGCCAGGCCAGGTCGGCATCTTGTGCATAGGTCTGGCTGATCTGCGGCTCATAGTCGCCGGATTTGTAGCGCGCCTGCATGCCCGGGTCCAGGCGATAACCGTCGCCGGGATGGGCCGTGTTGCTGCTGACCAGCACCGAACCTTGGAGCAAGGTCACGCGAACCTGGTCCTGGTACATCCACACGTTGAACTTGGTCCCGGTGACCCGCACCTGGCCGTCGGCGGCCTTGACCACGAAGGGATGCTCGGCATCGTGGTGCACCTCGAAATAGGCCTCGCCCTTTTTCAAGGTGACCCGGCGCTGATCCTTGTAGTTGCTGTAGGTCAACTGCGTGCCCAGGTTCAACTCCACCTGGCTGCCATCGGCCAGGGTGACCTGGCGCACCTGGTTCGAGGCCTCGAAGTTCTGGTAGGCATTGGGAACCCAACCGAGACTCCAGCCCAGGTAACCGGCGACGGGCAGCGCCAGCAGGCTGATGGCTGCGGCCATGCCGTAGCGTTGCCAACCACGGCGCTTGGGCACCAGGGCGACGACCTGGGGGGCGACGCTGGGTGGGAGCTGATCGGCCACGTCCCAGATTTCCAGCATGGCTTCGTATTCGAAGGCATGCAGTGGGTCGGCCTTGAGCCAGGCGGCGAAGGCTTCGCGTTCGGCGCTGGTGCAATCCTCTTCATGCAGCCGCATGCACCAATGCGCGGCAGCGTCGGTGATGGCGTCGTACTCGGCTTCTGAAAGGATCGGTTCGCTCATGAAGTCTTCCCTGGTTTCGAGCATTCTAACCTTCGGCAGTCTCTGTCGAGAACAACAGATAGCAAACAGTTCACGTTTGATGGCCTGTACCCAGCCTCGAAGCCCTTGAACAGATCGAGAGACAGGGGCTTGATATTCATTTGCTTAATATCATTCAGTTGTGAAAGTGGCTTTATTCATGATGCCGGCCGCCATGACAATCGGCAGCACACCTTCATGGAGTTCACGTCATGTCCAAGTCCATCGTTGCCGCGTTGCAAATCGGTTCCCTGCCGGGCGGCAAGGGCGACACCCTGGAACAGATCCTCAGTTATGAGCGCGCGATCATCGAGTCCGGCGCCTGCCTGGTGGTGATGCCCGAAGCCCTGCTGGGGGGTTATCCCAAGGGCGAAACCTTCGGAACCCAACTGGGTTATCGGCTGCCCGAGGGGCGTGAGGCCTTCGCCCGTTATCACGCCAATGCCATCGATGTGCCGGGCGCCGAGACCGAAGCCCTGGCGCAGTTGTCCGCCCGCACCGGGGCGAGCCTGGTGCTCGGGGTCATCGAGCGCGCGGGGGCTACCTTGTATTGCACGGTGTTGTTCTTCGAGCCCCGCGGCGGGCTGCTGGCCAAGCACCGCAAGCTGATGCCCACCGGCACCGAGCGGCTGATCTGGGGCAAGGGCGATGGCTCGACGCTGCCGGTGGTGGAAGGCCTGGCCGGGCGTATCGGCGCGGCGGTCTGCTGGGAAAACTATATGCCGCTGCTGCGCACCGCCATGTATGCCAAGGGGGTTGAGGTCTGGTGCGCGCCGACGGTGGATGAGCGCGAGATGTGGCAGGTGACGATGCGCCATATCGCCTGTGAAGGCCGCTGTTTTGTGATCAGCGCCTGCCAGGTTCAAGCTTCACCGCAGGCACTGGGTGTCGAAGTGCTCAACTGGCCTGCGGAACGTCCGTTGATCAATGGCGGCAGTCTGATTGTCGGGCCCATGGGCGATGTACTGGCCGGGCCGTTGGTGGGCGAGGCCGGCCTGCTGACCGCGCAGATCGACACCGAACAACTGGTCCGCGCCCGTTATGATTTCGACGTCACTGGCCACTATGCCCGCCCGGACGTGTTCGAGTTGCAGGTCGATGAGCGGGCCAAGCCCGGGGTGCGTTTTATCCAGGATTGATCTGCGCTGCCGTTGCCACTCCTCGCTCCCTTGTCGAGTGGTACGGTATTTTGACTGTTCAAGTTGCAGTCGACGTTATATTGACGGTCCACCACAGTTATCTACACTTGAATATCACCTGCTACAGCATTTTTCGCAGTCCGTTAGTTTTTCCACGTTAAGGAGAAGACAAATGGCTCGCTCGGAAAAATGGTGGTGGGGTTTACCGTTACTCGCTGTGCTGTGGTTGGCTGCTTTCTGGATAACAACGCCTGAAGTCGAACAGGATTTACAGACCCGCGTGGGGAGTGCAATCGATAGTGCTTCCGTTGCTGTCGCTGGGCGTGACGTGACCCTGCCCAATGCAACATCAAACATCCGTGACACGGCGACTCAAACCTATGGTGTCCGGCAGGTTGTCGGCACCCTGGGTGACCTGCCCGTGGCACCGGCCGATAAGGAAATGGGGAGTCCTCCCGAAGTTGTCCCCCCGGTGCCGGCCGTACCGCCGACAAGCGCTGTTGATGCGTCCCCGGCCCCTCCACAAAGTTCGACTGCTGTTGTTGACGCCAAGGCCTGTGAACAACAGTTCGCCACGGCGCTGAATCAATACAAGGTGCTCTTCGACACGGCCCAGGACATCTTGTCACCGGCTTCGCAAACGGCGCTGGATGCGCTGGTGGCCACTGCGAAACAGTGTCCCGACGAGCAGATCGAAGTGGATGGCTATACCGACAACACCGGTAATTCGGCTTTCAACCTGGGACTTTCCAAACGCCGGGCCGAAGCCGTGGCCTCTTATCTGGCAAAACATGGCGTCACCCCGGAACACCTGAAAGCTGCGGGATTTGGCGAGGCTAATCCGGTGGCGCCCAACGATACGCCGCAAGGTCAGGCACAAAATCGTCGGATAGAAATAAAGGTTACGGATGACCAGGCCATGACCGCCCCGACTGACGCTAAATAACCAGGAGACATCATCATGAGTTATTTACTTGAACAGTATTGGGGCTGGATGCTGGTGGCCGGGGTTCTCGGCTTGCTGGTGGGCTGGATCGTCACTCGGACCGAACGCCAAGCCAACTGGATTGCCGGTTGGTTGCACGCGGCCTTGTGGATCTTTGCCTTTGGCGTGGTGCTGGCGGTACTCAAGTTGTTACCGGGGCGGACCGGGTTGTGGCTGGAAACGGCTTTGCTGTTGTTTGTGGCTTACCTGATCGGTTGCTGGCTCAGTGCCTGGATTCGCACCCTGCTGGCGGCCGATGCCGCGACCAGTACTGCGGGGGCGAGGCCTGGAACCCGGGCGGCGGAAATTGATGCTGCTGGCGTTGGCAGCCGTCCGCTGATCATGGAAAAACCCACGGGCGCGCTCGATAACCTGAAGTTGATTTCAGGGGTGGGCCATAAAAATGAAGCCGTGCTGCACGAGCTGGGTATTTACCGATTTTCCCAGATTGCCCAATGGACGGAGCCGCAAGTGCACTGGATAGAGCATTACTTCAGTTTTCCCGGACGGGTCGAGCGTGAGGATTGGCGAGGTCAGGCGCGGACACTGGCGCAGGGTATCGAGACCGAGTTTGCCAAGCGGGTGAGAAGGGGCGAGGTCGATACCTCTGAAGACTGATCTCCCTTGTAGGAGCGAGCTTGCTCGCGATGGTAGCCCAGACACCGCAGGGCATCAGTAACCACGCGTTATCGTTAACGCCCATCGCGAGCAAGCTCGCTCCTACAAGGGTAGGGCGAGCCCGGGCTATTGGGTCAAACGGCTTTTTCGGGCAGGCGCCAGACGGCTGCGCTCCTGACAATTTCTGACAGGGGGCTTTGCTAAGCTGCGCTCCTTCATCCAGCCAGAGGTCGTCCATCGTGTCCCGTACTTCGCGTCTACTGACCTTGCTCCAGGTATTGCGCGCCAAAAGCCGTCCGACCACCGCGGCGGCCCTGGCCAGCGAGCTGGAGATTTCCGAGCGCACGGTCTATCGCGATATCGCCGAGCTGACCGCCCTCGGCGCGCCGATCCAGGGCGAGGCGGGGATCGGTTATGTGCTGCGCAGCGGCCTGTTCCTGCCGCCGCTGATGCTCAATGCCGACGAGACCGAAGCCATCGTGCTGGGCTTGCAGTATGTCGACCAGCGCGGCGACGAGGTCTTGAGCAAGGCGGCCTGCGATGCCTTGGCGAAGATCACCGCAGTGCTGGCACCGACCGCCCAGGAGGCCCTGCGCAATCCGACCATGCTGGCCTGGACCCCGTGCGGACGGTTTCCGGACAACGTCGTGCCATTGACGGTGGTGCGCGAGGCGATCCGCAACCAGCACAAGCTGCATATCGATTATGCCGACGTCAACCAGACGCCCAGCCAGCGCCTGATCTGGCCGCTGGCCCTGGGTTTCCTCAACGAGGTGCGGGTGATCGCCGCCTGGTGCGAACTGCGTGGCGACTACCGGACCTTCCGTACCGACCGTATCGCGGCGGCGAGCGCACCGGGCGAATGTTATCCGGGACACCGTAGCGCCTTGTTGCGTGACTGGCTCAAGCGCTGTCATGAGGATGAACAGACCGAGGGTTTCACTCCTGACAGGAATTGACGCGGGCCTGGCCTAGGATGGCGACACTCCAACCAGCAAGGAGCTGTACACAGCATGAACACCCAATCTCTGGCCCCGGCCATCGAGGCCTATATCAACGCCGCCAATGCCCGCGACAGTTCGGCGGTCGACAGTTTTTTCGCCGAGGACGCCAATGTCTTCGACGAAGGCCATCACCGCATCGGCACCCTGGCCATCGCCCAGTGGATGGATGAAACCGCGCGTAAATACCAGCCCCGGGTCGAAGTCCTGGACGTGGCGCAACGCACCGGCAAGGTGCTGGTCAAGCAACTGGTCTCGGGGACTTTTCCCGGCGGCTCGGTGGAGTTGCGCTACGTGTTCCGGCTCAACGAGCAGGGCAAGATCGCCCGGCTGGATATTTCCCTCTAGGACAAGCTGGCATACTGCACGCCCCCCGGTTGCGAGCCTGCGCCACGCCATGACTGTCGATTCTCCCTTGAGTGCCTACCGCGCTGCCGTCGAGCAGCGCGGCTTTCTCCATGACCAGGCCCAATGGCAGGCGGTGCAGGCCTTGCAGCGTTGCCACGAGGCGTTGCACCAGGGCCAGGTACCACAAGGCGTTTACCTCTGGGGGCCGGTCGGGCGCGGCAAGACCTGGCTGATGGACCAGTTCCACCAGACCTTGCGGGTGCCGTCGCGGCGCCAGCACTTCCATCACTTCATGGGCTGGGTCCACCAGCGCTCGTTCCAGCTCAGCGGTATCGCCGACCCGCTGCGGGCCCTGGCCCGTGAGTTGGCGAGGGAAGTCCGGGTGCTGTGTTTCGATGAACTGTTCGTCAACGATATCGGCGATGCGATCATCCTCGGGCGCTTGTTCCAGGTGATGTTCGACGAAGGCGTGGTGATCGTCGCCACCTCCAACCAGCCACCCCGACAGCTCTATGCCGATGGTTTCAATCGCGAGCGTTTTTTGCCGGCGATTGCCGCGATCGAGCAGCATATGGACGTGGTGGATGTCGATGGCGGCGAGGATCATCGTCTGCATCCGGGGGCCACGGTGCAGCGTTACTGGGTCGAGCCCGAGGGGCCGTCGACGCTGCTGGCCGAGGCGTTCAAGGCCCTGGCGGCCGGGCAGCCGGTTTCCGCCGAACCAGTTGCCATGGGCTATCGGACCCTGGCGGTGGTGCAGGCCTCGCCGACGCTGCTCTGGTGCCGCTATGCCGAGCTGTGCGAGCAGCCCCTGGCGGCCATGGACTTTATGGCGTTGTGTGATCGATACACGGCGATTTTCTTGAGTGAGGTGCCCAACCTCAGTGCGCGCCAGCGTCCCGGGCGAATTGCCCGTGGCACCGAGGACGCGGCGCGGCGCGTCGATGCCGGGGACCGCGAACTGCCGCAGTTGTCGGTGCACGACGACAGCGTCCGGCGCTTCATTGCCCTGGTGGATGAGTGCTACGACCGCAAGGTGCCGCTGTACATCGCCGCACAAGTGCCGCTGGATGAGCTGTACACCGAAGGTTACCTGGCGTTCCCGTTTCGTCGCACCCTCAGCCGTTTGCACGAAATGCAATTGCAGCGCTTCGGCCAGTGATGGGCTTTACGCAATAAGGCCTATCCCGCTACCGCACACGACACCTGTCCCAAGGGTTGAATCCTCCGGGAGTCGTGGCCGGCGAACCGATGCGCCAGGTAACGACTCGTTCCTATCATTCGAACGAGGACGTCAACCATGTCAACGCAGTCGCCGGTTGCGGACAGTCAAGCAATGGACCCGACTTCGGTCGCCAAAGCACTGTTCGCCGACCCTCCCACCTTGCTCTCGGTCGCCACGCCGCTGGTCCAGGGTGTGCTGGACGAGCACTATGCCGATTTTGAGCTGTCGGCCGAGCGGGTGCGCCTCGCCGTGCCCTATTGGGTCTTGGCCGAGGGCATCGACGGCGCCCCGGCCGGGCATCGTTATTACAGCCTCGGTGAGGTCATGCTCGAACGCTTCGCCCTGCGGGTTCCGGTCTGGGGGGCGTCCAGGAGCTTACGCCTGGAGACCCATAACCTGCTCTGGCGCGAGCAGCCACCGGCAGCGGCGAAACCCCTGGCGATCGATCTCGACGGGCTGCTCAAACGACTGGACCAGGCGGCGCGGTCACGGCTGCTGGAGGACCTGAAACAGCAACTGATCGAGCGTTGGAATCAATCGCCGCAAGGGCACGGGCCGAGCCGCTGGGCGCGGCTGTCGGCAGCCATCGGACGCTTGCTCGTGCCGGGGCTGACACCTGGCCGGGGAGGGCTTCCCGACCTGAGTCGCCTGCCCTTTTATATGGGCTACGCCCCTGACGATAGCCACGGCGAAAGCCCAACCCCGGATATTCGTGCCTTCGAGACCCGGGTCTTCAGCGTGGATGCCCAGGGACGACGCTACCCGGAGTTGTTTCCGGTGATCGACTTCTGGCGCTATGGGGAAAATCTGCAGCCATTGCCCTATCCGCTCTATTTTCATCCGGCCGAGGGTGGCCTGCGTCCGGGCAAGCTGGACAGCGCCGAACTGGTCGCGATGCTGATCGGCAGCCGCACCGCCGGGCGCAGTCTGGAAATAAGAGAGTCGCTGGTCTGGCGTTGGAATGAGCCCGCCGAAGTCATCGGTGACAGCCTGGCAAAAGGCTTGCTCGAATATCAATTGCAGGCGCTGAGCGCGACGCCTCCGGGTGACTGGCAGGCCAGGGCTCATCTTCAACGTTGGGTGGACGACATTACCGATCCGGGCAAATGGTTCGCCGTGCCCGCGAGGACCTACGATGCCGGGCGTTTCCAGGTGCTCAGGCCAGAGCGCTGCGGTCCGGCGGCCCTGAGCTTGACCAGCGAATCGCTGCCGGACTGGCTGCTGGGGGCGTCGCCTGCCGATCGTTCAAGCTACAGCGTGCTGCTTCGCGAACTGGCGCGCCAGCAGTGTGAGTCCGCAGGCCGGCACTTCCTCGAAGACATCGGTACCCTTGATGAGTTTGCCACACGGCGATTGCAGGAACTGATGCGTCAGGATCAGCCTGCGGTTGCCGCCATCGACCCGAATGCAATCAAGCTCAATCTCGACAAACTCGATTACAGCGCCACCCAGACCCTTGACCCGCAACAGGCGCAGGTCACGGTCGCGGTCGACATGACCCTGGTGGAACTGGCATTGGCCAACCTGGGCGGCATGCGCCATACCGGCATGCGCATTCGCATCGAGACACGCGGGTTGGCGCAGCCCGTGCCGGACTGGATGAACCCGGATTACCTGCGTGGCCTGGTGACCCGTGCCGATATCGGCCAGGCCTACCCGGACCTGCTCAAGGCGCGACTGATCAGCGATGTCACCGAGGCCCGGCGGCGCGAGGCCTTGTTCGTCGCGCTGTGGCGGGTGCGCCTGCCGCTCCAGGCCCTGGAGTTGAAGATCAAGGGTGAGTCGGGGTTCAGTGTCGAGGGTTTTCGTTATGTGCAGGCGATGGTCCAGCCGCCGGGCCCCGGTCGCTTGGTCGATGGCGTGGAAATCGTCCTGTGGCCCCTGGCGTTCAAGGCCAAAGCCGACTGGCGGGCTGACGAGGTGCAGGCGATGTTTGTGATCGGCCCACGGGATCGGGACCTGGGACCGTTGATTCTGTTGCGCCCGTTGTTCCTGCAACAGCCGCTGCGCCAATTCGCCACCCGCGAGGCCCTGTTCTCGGCGATCCGCGAGCCCGGCGATCTACAGCGCAGCGTCTTGACCTGGATGAGCGAAACGGCGCGTCGGCGCTATGACCATGGCGGCTTCGACGAGCCGCATATCGAACAATTCCTGGGCGGCGACGAGTTCGCCCCGGCACCGACCCGGTCCGGCCCGGCGACGCTCGCCGAGCGCATTGTCGAGGGTGACTATCTGCCGGCGATCTTCGCCGCCATGGTCAGGGCCCAGGTCGAGCAGGCCGACCGACAGTCGGTGTCGAATGCCGAGCAGCGCTGGGCGGACTGGAAGGAAGGCGCCTGGCGGGTGCTGCTGGGCATCACCCAACTGCCGTTTGCCGGGCTCCTGCCCTATGTCGGACGCCTGGTGGAAGTGCTCGGCTGGCTGGTGGTCCTGAAGATCGGCCATGACGATCTGCGGGCGCTGGACAGCGACAATCGCTTGGAACAGTCGTCGGGGGCGGCGGACCTGCTGTTCAACCTCGCGGCCCTGCTGCTGCACTATCGCGCCGATTCTCCTTCGGGGGAAACCGCGGTCCCGTCGTTGCGTCCGCCGGAACCGTTACCGCCGGCGACGGCATTGCCTGCGCCGATCATCGCCCATACGCCTGATCTGCCCCGTATCGAGCTGAGTGCGTGGTCGATGTCCGGTTGGCCAGTGCCTGAGGCGCTGATGAAGCGTGTGCGGCCTTATCGTCTGCGCGCGTTCGACCAGCCTGCATCGGCCTTGGCTGGACTGGGCCGGGTGGCGGCCTCGGGCCCGGCCCGGGGATTGGTCCATATCAAGGAGGCGGGCAAGGGCAAATGGTGTGCCTTGCTCCAGGGCGATCTTTACGAGGTGGCCTGGGAAGCCGAGGCCGACGGCGTGCGCATCGTCGACGAGCAAGGCAATGCCGGCCCCTGGGTGCGCGGCGACGAGCAGGGGCGCTGGAGCCTGGATATGCGTTTGCGCGGCGGCAGTCCGCCCAAGCGGGTTCAGGCCCGTGGATCGCAAAGTCTTGTCGAGGAGCGTGAGGCACTGATAGCCCTCAACCAGAAGATCAAGGAGAACGAGCCGGCGGTCAGCAACAGCGTCAAGCGTTGGAGACTGGCGACTGAAGGCGAGACGGCCAAGCGGGTGACCTACGAGCGGCGTACCGAACTGCTCGGCACGCTGAGCGCTTTGCTGGAAGAGGATCTGCGCAACTACCGCCAACAGTTGGACCTGAGCAAAAAACTGATGGTCGATAGCCGGCTGATCAAGGCCGTGCGGCCCTTTCAGATCAATGCGCTGGAAAATGGGGTGATTGGCCTGCAGACATTGCTCCATGCCCAGCAAACCTGGTTGTTGGAAAGACTTGGCCAGCCCCATTCGGCGCTGTCCAACCTACCCGAGGCAGAGCAGATGGAACCGGCTTTGGTCCAGGCCGAATGGGAGCGGAGTGCCGAGGCCACGGACAAGGCGGTCGACTGGGCCCTGTTGCAAAAGGACTGGCTCGATCAACTGAAGCAGATACGCGATGGTCGGGAAAACTATCAGCGGGTGATTGCAACCGTCGGTTGGGGGTCCATCGAGGTGGAAGTCCGCGCCTGGAAGCTTGCGCAGTTGAAGAACTGTTTCGCCCTGGGCGAGATAACGCCCGAGAGTCTCGGACAGGAAATGTTTGATGAAATCTGGGATCAGATCCATCGGCTGCATGTGTCCTATTACTCCTCGCTCGATGCCCTTGATGAGGTCAAATTGTTGCTCGGTGAACGTATCGAGTTGCTGGAGTCGGTTGTCGAGCAATCCAATGATCTTCAAGAAAAGCTCGAGTTCTATTTGGCTACGCTGGTCAGTCGCCGTCTGCCCAAGGAAAAGCTCGACCGGCTGCTCGCGGTGCAGCAGGCACTCGGGCAGGAGGTCCAGGAAGATCTGCGCCGGTTGCTGGGAAAAGATGATTGGGAACTGCCGCCCATGGCTGCTGCTGGCCCGGCGGTCGAAAAGGCCAACAGAAAAATCATCCGTACCCGCCATCGACAAGTGTTGTCCGGTGAGGTCCAGCCGCCGACATCGGCGGATGGCGAAGAGACCGTGCAGATCAGCGATGTCTATGGGCAGGTGGTCGAGACCTATCGGAAAAATACCACTGACGGGCTCTGGGAGCCGGTCGTCGCCCCGGAAAAACCGGGCAAACCCGTGGTGATCAGGCCCGAAGTCGGTTTGGAAAAACGGGTGTCCAACGCACGCCAGTTACTCAACGACGAAGCCTTGGCGATTGATCGGGTCATGCGGCAGGCCGTGCGCTCCAATGCGCCCAGGGCGCAGGAGGATATCCTGCGCTTGCAGGCCGAAGCGATGGAGCATCAGGCCTCGGAGATCGACAAACTCCTCGGCGTGGCGCAGACGCCGCCGCGCAATCCGGAGCGGGTCAGGAATGCCCAGGCGGTGGCGCAGCAACTGCGTGACGCGGCACCGAGGCTACGGGCTTCCGGGCAGTACGCGCGGATCCTCGCCATCAAGGCCAACCCACCGGAAATGCCGCGTATCGACTACCTGCTGGGGCTGGGCGAAGTGACCATCCGCAAGGAAGGCGAGCGGGTCCCACTCGGCAAGAATGACGTCATGCAGGAGTATGCGCTGCTCGACAAGGACGGCAAGCCGCTGTGGTACGCGCACTTTCACTACCCGAGCCTGTCGGCACTCGACTCGGCCTTCGAGGCTGCTCACCTGAAAACCGCCGGGCAGCGCAAGCTTGGCGGCAAGTACCAGTCGCTGGAGCAGGAGAAGTCCTTCAAGAAAATCCAGACGGGGCAGGGCGGCAGCGCCAGTCTGGCGTTGCAGATCTATCGCAGCCGGATCGACCTGGCTGCGGCGCAAGAGCATTTTTTCCCGAAGCTCGCCAAGTTGGGTGACCAAGCCGGGTAACGCGCCCTATCCCGCTACCGCCCGAGGGCTGGCGGGTTGCTGTCAGCTGGCCGCTTTCTCATATCAAGGATTGCGGCCCAATGACCTCCCCGCCGACCTCGCTGCAGACTGCCCTTCAACAGTACCGAAACACTGCCCGCGCGCTGTTCGCTGGGCGACCGACCTTGGACTCGGTCGCCCAGTCGCTGGTCCAGGCCGCGTTGGACCAGTGCTGTCCCTCTCTCAAGTTCCAGGGCCGCCGGGTCCAGGGTACGGCCCTGTGGCTGGGCGAGCGGCAGCCGGCCGAGACCCGGCGTTATACGCGCTTGTCCGAGCTGCTGCTGCGCCGTTTCAGCGAACGCCTGGAACCCGCTTATGCCGATCCCGCTGCGGTGCTGGTCAGCGGGGCGGCGGGCGCGCAGGTCGGTGTGCCGATTGCCGCGGCGGATTTGCAGCGTCTGGGCGCGGCGCTCAACAACTGGGGCGATGCCTTGCTCGAAGTGTTCAAGGCACGACTGGTCGCGTTCTGGAACGAAGCGGTGCCCGAGTGGGCGGGCAAGGTCCCGGGATCGGACGCCTGGGTACCTGGTTGGGATCGGCACGCGCCGGCGATTCCCAGCCGTTGCGCGGCACTTTCGAACCTGCTGTTCGTTTCGATGTACGGTGCGGGGAACCTACCCAATGGCCTGGCGTTCCAGGCCGACCAGAGCCTGCCCAAGGCGCTGGTCAGCGAAGACCAACCGATGCGCGACAGCCTGCTGGGCAAGAATGCCCTGGCTGCGTATCTGCTCAATGCCAAGGGGCGTGAGGAGCGGTTCGCTGTCACGCCCGTCGCGGTGGTCTTCGCCCGCCAGCTGTCAGCGCGGGACTTTGCCTACTTCCTGCTCCGTCCAGGCCATGACGTGCAGCGCTTGCAGCCGGTCGATGAGCTCTGGACGTCATTGCGCGGTCAGTTGCCGGGCTCCGGGAAAGTCGATCTGATCCCCTCGCAGATCAATGTCTTCGACAACCTGGCCGGGGCCTTGCTGGAAAATCAGCTGCGCGCGCTGGAGCGTGTGCCGCGCGGTGTTATGCAGGGGGCTGGGGAGTCCTGGTCGGCGCGAGTCGAGCGCATCACTGATCCGGGGGGCTGGTTCGTTACCCCCGCGCCTGCGCCGCTCAGCCCTCTGCAACGACGGCTGCGCGAGGCGGCGCCGCTGTGGTTGCTGGACGCGGCGGATACCGACCGGCGTGACTATGCCGGGTTGTTATCGACCCTGGTCGGGGCACTGGGCAAGTCATCGTCCCACAGCATTTTCGACGATGTGGCGTCGCTCTCGGGTTTTAGCCGGCAGACGCTCAAGGAGGCCATGTCGAGGCGGCATCCGCATATGCCGGATATCCGCATGCAGGACATTCTGCTCACGCTCGACAAGTACCGGCGCAAGCCGCTGTCACCGGACGTGCTCGGTGAGTTCGAGGAAGTGCGACTGACGCTGCCCGAACTGGCCCTGGAAAACCTCGATGATTTCCGTTTCGGCGCAACGCAGATGCGCGTCCAGCTTGCAGAGGACGCCACGCTACCGGAGTGGATGACGGCCGGTTATCTGCTGGAACTGATCGACGAGGTGGATATCGGTGCCGGTTACCCGGCTTACTTGCGACAGCGACTGCTGGGCGATACGCGTTATGCCGTGTTCCGCCAGCAACGTTTTTACCACCAGATCCAGGCCCAACTGCCCCTGGCAGCACTGGAACTCAAGCTTCGTGGCGAACAGGGGATGAGCGAGAAGGGCTGTCGCCTGGTCAGGGCGATGTTGGCGTTCGACGCCCGTGACCGTCAGGTCGACGGTGTGCCGATCGTGCTCCGGCCCCTGGCCTTTCAGGCCAGCCCCGAGGCGAGCCCGGACAAGGTGGCGGGCATGTTTCTCATCGAGCCCCGGGACACGGCTTTAGGGCCGCATCTGCTTTACCGACCGCTGTTCGAGCCGCTGCTGGGCGAGTATGCCAGCCGGTCGGCATTGCTGGAGGCGATCTGCAAAACCGGTGAACTGCAGGACAGTGTGCTGGCCTGGTTCGCTGCCGATAGACGCGCGGTGTATGCCAATGGCGGTTTTCGCCAGCCCCATCTCGGCGCGCTGTTGCCGGGCGATGAAACCGCGCCGCTGCCGGCCCCGGCGGCCCCGGCAAGCCTGGGCCGCGAGGAAGTCGCCGAGGGTTATGTTCACCATCTGTTTCATGCCTGTATCAATGCGGTTATCCGCCAGGCTGACATGCAGGTGCTGTCGAACGCGGAAAAACGCTGGGCGCGATTGAAAGACAGCGGCTGGCAACTGTTCAGTTCAATGCTGATGTTTGCCAGTGGTCCGCTGACCCAGGCCGGCTGGTTGATTCTGCTCTACCGTGGCGTGCGCCAGGATCTGCCGGGTTTGCAGGGCGACGACGAGGAAGCCCGGGCCCAGGCGTGGGCCGATATGCTGAGCAACCTGGCGGCGGTGCTCTTGCAGGAGGTGATGGCGGGCGAGCGCGAACCGTTGCCGGAGTCGTTGCTTGAGCCGTTTACGGCGCCGGAGTCGGCGGCCAGGCGCGAGCCCTTGGCAATCGAGGGCGAGGTGTCGCTTGAGCGGATCACGCCGCTTCTGGCTGACGATGATTCGCCGCCATTGCCTTTCGATTTGTCCTGGTCGAATCCGCGCCATGCCTTGTCGGCGGCCTCGCGCAAGGCCTTGGCGAAGTTCGCTGTCAGGGTCTTCGACACGCCGCCACGACTCGATAGCCTCGGTTCGGTTGCCGAAGACGGTCCGAACGAGGGACTGGTGCATTTCGGTGGTCCCAAGGACAAGGGCTGGCACGTGCTGATCGAAGAGACCCTGTATCAGGTCGCGTGGAGCGATGACGGTCCCCGCGTGGTCGATGGCGCGGGAGCCCCGGGGCCGTTTCTCGACCGTGATGGGCAAGGTCGCTGGCGCCTCGATCTACGCCTGCGCTTGCGCGGCGGGAGTGGCCGCGAAACCGTGCAGGCGCGCCTGCAGCGCAAGCTGCGTGATCGGGCCAGCGCGCTGCACGGGCAGATCACCCAGGTGTCGGCGCGTATCGGCAGCCTGTTGAGCGAGGCCGAAACACTGCGCAAGCGTTTCGAGACCATGAGTGAGGGCAAGGCCGCGAGGAACTTCAGCGACCGCCAACGCAGCGAAAAACGCCGCGAATACCTGGGCAAGTTGGAGGGTTTGCAGCTCGCCCTCGAAGACAAGATTCGCCTTATCAAAGCGTTCAATGACAATCGCCAGGTGGTGCCCAGCCCTCTGCTGCTGGTGGCAGCCCTGGCAGACAGCGTGAGCAATGACCGCACGTTGCTGAACGTATCCCTGGCGGTGGGGCGCGAAGGCAGCCTGAGTGCCGAGCAGCTTGGCGAGATGATTGCCAGCAACACCGATAGCCATTATGTCCAGGTCATCGCCGACCTGAAGAATAATGCCGATATCACGGACAAGCAGATTTTCTGGAGCACCCGCGAATATGCCGCGCTCGATGAGTTGCGCAGGCTTCCCGAACCTGGGCCGGCGCAAGCCACTGCATTGACGCAGACGCTGGTGCAACCGTTCACACCGCTGGACTGGCGGGCGGTGCAGTTGCCGACCCTGCTGGCCTTGACCGTGGACGAGTTGCCCGCGCAGGTCACCGCGCAAATGGACGATCAGATATTCACGGCCATCAAGCGCAGTGCCGAGCAGACCAAGTATGCGACCAACACGATCAATCGCCTGCGGGCCGAGGATCCACGCCAGGACCGGATTGACGCCTTGCTGACGGCAATCGCCCGCTACGACGAGACCCGTGACCTGCTCGATTACCTGAAGACGCTGACGCCAGGCCAGCGTCCGCTGGAATACTCCCGCCGCCTGTCGGAGTTGTTGACGCAGTTGCGCGATGGAGCGTTGAACAGCCTCTCTGGCTTGTGGGACGAGACCGAGCCGGTCGCACCCGACGCCGAACCCAAACCTGGCCCTGCGCCTGGCGGCACGCGGAAGAAGTTTATCCGCACGCGCAACCGCGAGGTTTTTGCCGGCCGGGTACGCGAGCGCACACCTGAGCAGGAGGACGAAATCGTCGAGATCACCGATCCCAACGGTGAGCTGGTGTCGGCCTTCAAGGAGAACCGCGAGGATGCCCGGGATATTTTCTGGGAAGAGCTCAAGGCCGATCCGGCACCGGTTCCGGCGAGTCAGCGCAAGGTCGGGCTGCCCCGGCTGGTCAGCCAGGGACAGGCCGAACTCGGTGGCGTCGAGGCCTTGATTCGCCAGGTGATGGCGCTGACCGGCACGTCCAAGGACCCCCGCGACCTGCAAGGTATCCTGGAACTGAAGGCGCAGAAACTGAACAGCCTGGCGGATGATATCCAACAGGCCCTCGGTGATAGCAGCGGGACATCGACGCAAGTGAAAACCGCTCAAGCGCTCAAGGACAATCTGCGCGACGAAGCCACCCGGCTGATCGCCGAAGGACGCAAGGCACGTATCGCCGCAATCAAGGGTAATGCGCCGCAGTTGGCCCGCTTGCAGTATCTGAAAGAACAGGACCAGGTGGATATTCACCGCGCCGGCGGGCGTCAGACGCAGGCCCAGGGCGGTTTCCTGCAGGAGTATGTGGTCAACCACAAGGATGGCCGCCCGCTGTGGTACGCGCATTTCCATTATCCGGCGACCACCACGGCGGAGACCGCGTTTGTCAGCGCACACCTGAAGACCCTCGCGCAACGGCGTCTGGGCAGCAAGGCCCAAGCCACGGCCCGACAGCGTGCGGCGGCCAGGATCCAGGCCGGGCAGGGCGGCCGGGCGCAACTGAGCCTGGATATCCACCGTGGTCGGATTCTCGACAAGAACCTGGCCCAGGCGCTGTTTTTCAATACTGGCGAAGTGGATAGTTCGGCTTGAAAACCGGCCGGTTGGTGTCTGCAATCATCGTCTCAGCCGATATCGAGACAGACATCCGCCTGCCGCTGGGCTAAGGTGTGTCAGAGCTTTTTCATCGATATCGGGAGTACCCTGCATGCAACTGGGAATCATCGGACTGGGCCGCATGGGCGGCAATATCGCGCGGCGCCTGATGCTTGATGGCCATCAGACAGTGGTGTATGACCGCAATACCGACTTCGTCACCGCCCTGGGCAAGGAAGGCGCCAAAGGCGTCGCCGACCTGTCGGCGTTGGTGGCGGGTCTGGATAAGCCGCGTGCGGTTTGGGTGATGTTGCCGGCCGGTGCGCCGACCGAAGACACCATCAGCGAGTTGAGCAAACTGCTGGACGCCGGCGATGTGATCATCGATGGCGGCAACACCTTCTACAAGGACGATATTCGTCGCGGCCAGGAACTGGCGCAAAAGGGCATCGACTATATCGATGTCGGCACTTCCGGCGGGGTCTGGGGCCTGGAGCGCGGTTACTGCATGATGATCGGCGGTGACGCCAAGGTGGTCGAACGCCTCGATCCGTTGTTCGCCAGCCTGGCCCCGGGGATCGGCACCATCCCCCGGACCCGCGACCGGGTCAGCAGCGACGACCGCGCCGAACGTGGTTATATCCATGCCGGGCCACCGGGCGCCGGGCACTTCGTCAAGATGATCCACAACGGCATCGAGTACGGGATGATGCAGGCCTTCGCCGAGGGCTTCGATATCCTCAAGACCAAGAACTCGCCGAGCCTGCCCGAGGACCAGCGTTTTGACCTCAACCTGGCGGACATCTCCGAAGTCTGGCGGCGTGGCAGCGTGGTCTCGTCCTGGCTGTTGGACCTGACCGCCGACGCCCTGGCCAGTGATCCGAAACTCGACGGCTACAGCGGCGCGGTGGCCGACAGCGGCGAAGGGCGCTGGACCATCGAAGCGGCCATGGAGCAGGCAGTGCCGGTCCCGGTGTTGTCCAACTCGCTGTTTGCCCGTTTCCGTTCCCGCCAGCAAAGCACCTATGGTGACAAGCTGCTCTCGGCGATGCGCTTCGGCTTCGGCGGTCATGTGGAGACCCCCAAAAAATGAATGCCACCCGGACAAAACGCAAAGTCGAGCCGGCCCCGCCGACCACCCTGTTTCTCTTCGGCGCCCACGGCGACCTGGTCAAGCGCCTGCTGATGCCGGCGCTCTACAACCTGACCCGTGATGGCCTGGTGGGCGATAACCTGCACATTGTCGGGGTCGATCACAACGCCATCAGCGACGCCGACTTTGCCAAGAAACTCGAGGACTTCAGTCGCGCCGAAGTCGCGGCGAAAACCGGGGAAGGTGCGGAGACGGCGCTGGATGCCACGCTCTGGAGCAAACTGGCGAAAAACATCAGCTACGTCCAGGGCGACTTTCTCGACGACTCGACTTACGCCGCACTGGCCGAGAAGATTGCCGCCAGCGGCACCGGCAATGCGGTGTTCTACCTGGCGACCGCGCCGCGTTTCTTCAGTGAGGTAGCACGGCGCCTGGGTTCGGCAAAGTTGCTTGAAGAAACCCCCGAGGCGTTTCGCCGGGTGGTGATCGAAAAGCCCTTCGGTTCCGACCTGGCCACCGCCGAAGCGTTGAACGCCTGCCTGCTCAAAGTGATGAGCGAGAAGCAGATCTATCGCATCGACCATTACCTGGGCAAGGAAACGGTCCAGAACATCCTGGTCAGCCGCTTCTCCAACGTGCTGTTCGAGGCGTTCTGGAACAACCACTACATCGACCATGTGCAGATCACCGCCGCGGAAACCGTCGGCGTCGAAACCCGTGGCAGTTTCTACGAGCACACCGGTGCCCTGCGGGACATGGTGCCCAATCACCTGTTCCAGTTGCTGGCGATGGTCGCGATGGAGCCGCCGGCGGCATTCGGCGCGGACGCGGTGCGCGGTGAAAAGGCCAAGGTGGTCGGTGCGATTCGTCCCTGGACGGTCGAGGAGGCCCGGGCCAACTCGGTACGTGGCCAGTACCGCACGGGTGAACTGGGTGGTAAGGCCGTGCCCGGTTACCGTGAGGAAAGCAATGTGGCGCCGGACAGCAACACCGAGACCTATGTGGCCCTCAAGGTGATGATCGACAACTGGCGTTGGGTCGGCGTGCCGTTTTACCTGCGCACCGGTAAGCGCATGAGCGTGCGCGACACGGAGATCGCCATCTGCTTCAAGCCGGCGCCCTATGCGCAGTTCCGCGACACCGAGGTCGAGCGTCTGCAACCGACCTACCTGAAGATCCAGATCCAACCCAACGAAGGCATGTGGTTCGACCTGCTGGCCAAGCGTCCTGGGCCGGCCCTGGCCATGACCAACGTCGAGCTGGGGTTTGCCTACAAGGACTTCTTCGAAATGCAGCCGTCCACCGGCTATGAAACCCTGATCTACGATTGCCTGACCGGTGACCAGACGCTGTTCCAGCGTGCTGACAATATCGAGAACGGCTGGCGTGCGGTGCAGCCGTTCCTGGATGCCTGGAGCGAAGATAATCAGGTGCAGGGCTACAAGGCCGGGGAAAACGGTCCTGAAGCCGCCGACGAACTGCTGGCCCGTGACGGCCGTGTCTGGCACAGCCTCGGATGAGTGGCACGGTACAGCACCCGATCCGCTTGTTGCTCAGCGATATGGACGGCACCCTGTTGCGTCCCGATCACAGCCTCAGCCCGCGCACGGTCGAGGCCGTGGCGGCGTTGCGGGCGGCGGGGGTGTTTTTCAGCCTCGCCACCGGGCGTCCGCCGCGGGCCATGCGTGAGCAGATCGAGGCGCTGGGGGTGGATATTCCCACGGCGGCGTTCAACGGCGGCACCCTGGTACATCCCGATGGCAGTTATCTGGTGACCCACTACATTCCCCGTGAGGCGGCGGTGACCACCCTGGCGTTGTTGTCGCGGCACGAGGAGGTCGAGGTCTGGGTGTTTGCCGACAACCATTGGTTGCTGCGTAATCCCCACGGCACCATGGTGCCGCGCGAGCAGCACGCACTGGGCTATCCGCCGACGGTGGTGGAGGACTTCACGGCGTACCTGGACCGCATCGACAAGATCGTCGGCGCCAGTGGCAACGGGCAACTGCTGATCGACCTGGAGGCGGTGTTGCAACCGTTGGTGGCGGAGCAGGCGCTGGCCAGTCGTTCCCAGCGTTCCTACCTGGATATCACCGCGATGCAAGCGAACAAGGGCGAGGCGCTGGCGACCCTGGCGAAATACCTCGGCGTGCCCCTGGAGCAGACGGCGGCCATCGGCGATGGCGGCAATGATCCGGCGATGTTCCACCGGGCCGGATTGGCGATTGCCATGGGCCAGGCGGAGGAGGTGGTCAAGCGCCAGGCCGATGTGGTCACCGGGAGCAATACCGAGGACGGTGCGGCCGAGGCGATCGAGCGCTATATCCTCCCGCGCTGACTCAGACCGACCTGGAGATACCACTATCCTCCCTTGTAGGAGCGAGCTTGCTCGCGATAACGATCTGGCAGGCACCGCAGGAGAGTGGTGCCTGGCCGCCGTTGGCGGATCGCGAGCAAGCTCGCTCCTACAGGGGGGCGGTTGATATCAGGCGTCAATGGTCCGGCTTTTGGCACATCCGCTTCCTGTCAGCCCGAGTCGGGCCCTTGCTATAGTGGCGAATCTTTTTTCGCCCTGCCAAGGATGCCCGTCATGTCCGAGTACCAAGCCTTCCACGTCGAACTGGTAGACAACATCGCCCATGTGCGGATCAATCGCCCGGAAAAGATCAACGCGATGAACGCCGCCTTCTGGAGCGAAATCATCGAGATCTTCCAGTGGGTCGAGGACACCGACGCCGTGCGTGTGGTGGTGATCAGTGGCGCCGGAAAACACTTCTCTTCCGGGATCGACCTGATGATGCTGGCCTCGGTGGCCAACGAACTGGGCAAGGATGTCGGCCGCAACGCCCGCCTGCTGCGGCGCAAGATCCTCGAACTGCAAGCCTCCTTCAATGCCGTCGACAACTGCCGCAAGCCGGTCCTGGCGGCGATCCAGGGTTACTGCCTGGGCGGCGCAATCGACCTGATCGCTGCCTGCGACATGCGCTACTGCGCCGAGGACGTGCAGTTTTCCATCAAGGAAGTGGACATCGGCATGGCCGCCGATGTCGGCACTTTGCAACGTTTGCCGCGTATCATCGGCGACGGCATGTTGCGCGAACTGGCCTACACCGGACGGCAGTTCGGTGCTGACGAAGCCCTGCGGATCGGCCTGGTCAATCGTATCTATCCCGATCATGCGGCCTTGCTTGAGGCCGTGATGGCGATCGCCCGGGAAATTGTCGGCAAATCGCCGATTGCCGTCACCGGCACCAAGGCAATGATCAGCTACATGCGTGACCATCGGATCGATGATGGCCTGGAATACGTTGCCACCTGGAACGCCGCCATGTTGCAATCCACCGATCTGCGCGTCGCCATCGCCGCGCACATGAGCAAGCAGAAAGCCGAATTCCCTGATTGAAGCCTGCCGAGGAACCCCCGATGACTCAACGCTGGACAACCGCAGTACTGGATATCGAGCAACCCGGTGGCTGGGCCGTGGTGCATAGCCCTGCGGGTTTCCTGCTGGACGACAACGGGGTGCTGTTTCCCCGTGAGTGGCTCAAGCGCCAGGACCTGTCGTTGCTGGCCGAGCACGGTATCGGGCACCTGGATGGCGAGCCGGTCTACCTGCTGGAACTGAAATCCGGTTTCGAACTGCCGGGCGGCCGCTGGCAGGGTTTGCGGGCGTTCATGCTCGAGGGCGATCACACCATCTACCGGATGCTTGGTTATGCCGCGCAGATCGGCACCTGGGCACGGGAACACCGTTTCTGCGGCAGTTGCGGCCAGGCCATGACCCAGGTGCCTCTGGAGCGGGCGATGTTTTGCCCGCCATGCGACCTGCGCAGTTACCCGCGGATCTCGCCGAGCATGATCGTGCTGGTGACCCGTGGCGACGAAGTGCTGCTGGCCCGTTCGCCGCGTTTCGTACCGGGGGTCTACAGCACCCTGGCGGGTTTCGCCGAGCCGGGTGAGTCGGCCGAAGAGTGCCTGATTCGGGAAGTGCGCGAAGAGGTGCAGGTCGAGGTCAAGAACATCGAGTACATGGGCAGCCAGTGCTGGCCGTTCCCTCATTCGATGATGCTGGGTTTCCACGCCGAGTACGCCGGTGGCGATATCGTGCCGCAGGCCGACGAAATCGAGGATGCCCAGTGGTTCAGCATTCACAATATGCCGCCGTTGCCGGCTTCGCGCTCTATCGCCCGCTATCTGATTGACCTGTACCTGGCCAAGCGCCTGGGTTATCCGCAGCCGGTGTTGCCGGTCTAGGATCAGGCCACGCTGAACCAGTGCTGCCAGGCCAGGCGTACGGTGAGGCCGAGGACCACGGTGATAAACACCGGGCGGATAAACTTCGCACCGCCACTGATGGCGGTGCGCGCGCCGAAGAACGCGCCGACCATCACCGCCACGCCCATGCACAGGCCGATCACCCAGTCCACCTGGCCGGAAAACACGAACACCGACAAGGCGGCGGCATTGCTGACGAAGTTCAGGCTGCGGGCCACGCCGCTGGCCTTGACCAGGTCGATGGGGTAGAGCAGCAGGCTGCTGACGGTCCAGAAGGCACCGGTGCCGGGGCCGGCCACGCCGTCATAGAAGCCCAGGCCGAGGCCCTGGGGCAGTTGCCATTTCTTCCTGATCGGGGCGTTGCTGTCCAGCGGCGCCTTGGGCGTGCCGCCGAACAGCAGGTACAGGCCGCAGGCAAAGACGATCACCGGGAGCATCTTGTTCAGCCATTCGGCCGGCATGAAGTGCGCGGTGATGGCGCCGATCAGTGCGCCGATAAAGGTGCCGAGGATGGCCAGCTTCCATTGCCCCGGCTGAAACAACTTGCGCCGGTAGAAGGTGAAACCGGCGGTGGCGGAACCGAAGGTCGAACTGAGTTTGTTGGTGCCCAGCACCAGGTGCGGTGGCAGCCCTGCGGTGAGCAGGGCCGGGGTGGTGAGCAGACCGCCGCCGCCGGCGATGGCGTCGATAAATCCGGCGATAAAGGCAACAACGGTGAGAATGGCGAGGGTGGTCAGGTCTACGCTGAGATCGAAAGGCATGGGGTCGGCTTAATATCGGCAGGTGGCGCGGCAGGGCCGCGCTCAAAGGTCGCCATCTTACCCATTACCGAATGTTGCCGCGACCTCATTACCGGGCTTGCGGCCCATTGCCGATCTGCCAGACAAACGGTGGCTCGCTGCCGTTGATCAGCCAATCCCCGACAATCCGCGCCTTGTAGATCACTGGATTGTGCGACGACACCGTTCGCGCATTGCGCCAATGCCGGTCCAGCGACTTGCCCTGGCGGATATCCGAGGCGCCGAGGGCATTGAACAATTCGCTGGTGGCCCGCTGGATCAACTCGGACACCACCACTTGAGCAGTGGCCGATTCGATTTCCGCCTCGACGTTGGCTTGTCGTTCCACCGCGTTGTCAGCGCCAAACCGCGCCACATAAGCCCGTTGCGCCGGCTGCGCGGCCCTCACCGCACTGGCCTCTGCGGCATACACCCGGGCGGCGACTTCTCCCACCACTTGCTGCACCTGCGCATCGTCACTGGCGCGCTGTGCATTGCCATGGCTGTAGATGCGCTTGCGCTCACGGACCTGCTGCGCGACATCCTTGAGGGCCGCACGGCCGATGCCGGCCAGGGTCGCCAGCAGCACCAACTGGTAGAACGCCGTCTGGTATTTGAAGCGCGTGGCGAAGTCGATCACATGGCCGGCCTCCACCCGTGCATCGACAAACCGCGAGGTACCGCTACCGGTGGTGCGCTGGCCGAAACCATCCCAGTCATCGCTCTGTTCGATCCCCGGCTGACGGGTGCGCACGGCGGCAATCACATCGCCACCGGTGTCACTGCGGCGGGCGTAGACGTCGATCCAGTCGGAGAAAATGCTCCCGGTGCTGTAGAACTTTTCGCCATTGAGGCGCCACTGTTCGCCGTCCGGGGTGACCTGGGTCACGACATCGCCAATCGCCACATGGCCAATCTCGGTCCAGGCGCAACCGACGATATCGCCTTCGACAAAGCGCTTGAACCACTGATCCCGGTTCGGGCCGGGCTCGGCATTCAAACGGTCCTCGGCAAAGGCGAAGTGCCCGCGCAGGGCCTGGGGCAGGTTGGAGTCCGCTTCGGCCAGTTCGATCAGCAGTTGGAACAGCTGGGGCACGGAGGCACCGCCACCGCCATATTCCACGGGCACCCGCACGGCGCCGAAGCCGGCTTGCTTGAGCCACTGGATCGGCTCGTGGGGCAGGCTGCGCGATTGCTCCCGTTCCAGCGCCCCGGCGGCGATGCGGGCAAAGATCGGCCGAAAGCGTTCGGCCAGGGATTCGTAATCGACGCCGAGGGACAGCGGGTTGATCACCAGGTGTTCGGTCATGGGACAGCTCCTTGAGGGCAGGCACGCAGACGTGCGGTTGCCAGGGGCGGTTGCACGCTCCATGCCGAGGGCGATGGCCCAGGCACGGCGGGTGTTTGTCGGTGTCGGGTTGGTAATGAACTGTTGCCTGGCGAACAGTGCTTCAGCAAATCGTCCTGCCACACCACAAGCTTCCTTGTGTACAGCAACCCCTGTAGGCGCTGGCTTGCCAGCGATGGCGACCGATCAGGCGCCGTCAGTCTCACGGGCCTTATCGCTGGCCAGCCAGCGCCTACAGGGTTGTGCCGGTTTCAAGGCCTGGGCAAGCCCGCGCGCTTCCGGCCACTGGCACACTTGCTGCTCTATCCCTTGGACACTTCCAGGTCCGAGGTCACATACCATGAGTCAGCAAGCCGTAAAATTCGCCTATTGGGTGCCCAATGTCAGTGGCGGCCTGGTGGTCAGCAAGATCGAACAGCGCACCAGCTGGGACATCGACTACAACCGCAAGCTGGCGCAGTTGGCGGAGGCGGCCGGGTTCGAATACGGCCTGACCCAGATCCGTTTCACTGCCGGCTACGGTGCCGAGTACCAGCACGAGTCGGTTGCCTTCAGCCATGCCTTGCTGGCCGCCACGACGAAACTGAAAGTCATCGCCGCGATCCTGCCCGGCCCCTGGCAACCGGCGCTGGCGGCCAAGCAACTGGCGACCATCGATCAACTCACTGGCGGGCGAATCGCCGTGAATATCGTCAGTGGCTGGTTTCGCGGCGAGTTCCACGCCATCGGCGAGCACTGGCTGGAACACGACGAGCGTTATCGCCGTTCCGAAGAGTTCATCCGCGCGTTGAAAGGTATCTGGACCGAAGACTCGTTCACCTTCAAGGGCGACTTCTACCGCTTCAACGACTACAGCCTCAAGCCCAAGCCCCTGAGCCAGCCGCACCCGGAGATCTTCCAGGGTGGCAGTTCCCGTGCGGCGCGGGACATGGCGGCGCGGGTCTCGGATTGGTATTTCACCAACGGTAACACCCCCGAGGGTATCAAGGCCCAGGTCGACGACATCCGCGCCAAGGCCGCGGCCAACGGCCATTCGGTGAAAGTCGGGGTGAACGCCTTTGTCATCGCCCGCGACACCGAGGAAGAGGCCCGCGCAGTGTTGGCGGAGATCATCGACAAGGCCGACCCCGAGGCCGTCGGCGCGTTTGGCGATGCGGCGAAACAGGCGGGTAAATCGTCACCGGAAGGCGAGGGCAACTGGGCCAAGTCGAGCTTCGAGGACCTGGTGCAATACAACGACGGCTTCAAGACCAATCTGATCGGTACGCCGCAGCAGATCGCCGAGCGGATCGTCGCCTTGAAAGCCGCGGGCGTGGACCTGGTGCTGGCGGGGTTCCTGCATTTCCAGGAAGAGGTGGAGTACTTTGGCAAGCGCGTCTTGCCGCTGGTGCGCGAGCTGGAAGCGAAGAAGGTCGCCAGGACGGAGGAGGCCCTGGCCTGACCGGGATTCTGAACCATGGACAGCCTCAGCGCGGCTCCAGCAGCCGCGCGCCTGTGCCATGGGCGCCCAACATATCGCCGTAGTTGCGCAGCGGGCAATTCTCCATCGACAGGCAACCGCAGCCGATACAGCTATTGAGCTTGTCCCGCAACCGGGTCAACTGGGCGATGCGTTCGTCCAGTCCGGTCCTCCACTGTTCCGATAACTGTTTCCAGTCCGCCGCCGTCGGTGCGCGGCCTTCGGGCAGCGTCTGCAAGGCCTGGTGAATCTCCGCCAGGGCAATGCCCAGGCGCTGGGCCACCTTGATCAGGGCCACCCGCCTGAGCACCTCGCGCGGATAACGGCGCTGGTTACCGGCATTGCGATAACTCTGGATCAGCCCCTTGGCTTCATAGAAGTGCAGGGCCGTCACCGCCACGCCGCTACGGGCCGCCAGTTGACCGACCGTGAGGGCCTTGTCCGTGGGCAGGGGCTTTTGCATCGCCATGGGGAAAAATCTCTTGACCTTGAGTTAACTGGAGGTTTTACCCTGCATGGCCTCGGATCACAAGATCCTGTCCGACTTCCTGGGGAGCCTTTTCATGCCGTCGACAGAGCAAAATCGCAGTTTCACCCAATTGATCCAGTTCGAGATCGAGCCCGGCCAGCTTGAGGCGCTGGTGGCTGCCCTGGCCCGGCAGACCGAACGTCTGGCCCGGATCGAAGGTGGTTTTATCAGCGGCACGGTGCAGGCCAGTGATGACGGTCGACGCGTGCTCAACACCCTGCAGTGGCGTTCCAGGGCGGAAGGCGAGGTGGCCTGTGCACGTTTCGACACTGGCGAAGAAGATTTCTGGGCGCTGATCCGCGCCCACCGGGCCAAAGCGGTGACCTTCGGTTCGTTCCAGGTGCTGCGCAGCATCGAGCGCAGCCAGGACGACGCCTTGCAGTGCGCCCTGGTGGGCTAGATCGACAGTTGCAACATCCGGTCACCCTGGACGTTTTCGCCGGCACGACGCTTGTTCACTGCCAGCTCGCCGATCTTGATCAGCCGGGTGCGGGTGACGTTGCGGCTCAGGCCCAGCAGGCTGGCGGTGTGCACCTGGTTGTAGTGACTGAAACGATAGGCGGCGCGCAGCAAGGCGTCCTCGACCTTTTCGTGGAGGGAGCCGGCCTGTTCCTCGAAGAGTTTCTGAAAGGCCCGATTGAGCCAGGCTTCGGCCGAGTCATCGGCGCCGCCGCTGTCGTCCTGCCGTTCGATGCGCAGGTTCGACAGGCGCAGGTCGTCGCGCTCGATGATGCCGTCGTGGCAGATCAGCAAGGTGTGGTGGATGACGTTTTCCAGCTCGCGGATATTGCCCGGCCAGCCGTAGCTCCTGAGCTTCTGTTCGGCACCGGGGCTGATGCGGATATCGCCGTAGCCGAGGCGCTGGCTGTAGCTTTCGATAAAGTGCCGGGTCAGCGGCAGGATATCGCCGGGCCGCTCGCGCAGCGGGCTGAGCTCCAGGCTGACGACGTTGAGACGGTAATACAGGTCCTCGCGAAAGTGCCCGGCGTTGATGGCTTTTTCCAGCTGCACGTTGGTGGCCGCGAGGACCCGCACATTGATCGGGATGCTTTTGCGCGAACCCAGGCGCACCACTTCGCGTTCCTGCAGGACCCGCAACAGCTTGACCTGGATCGGCATCGGCAGGTCGCCGATCTCGTCGAGGAACAGGGTGCCGCCGTCGGCCTCTTCGAACCAGCCGGCCTTGGCGCTGAGGGCGCCGGTAAACGCGCCTTTTTCATGGCCGAACAGCTCGGCTTCCACCAGGGATTCGGAGAAGGCCCCGCAGTTCACCGCGACAAACGGGCGGTTGCGCCGGGCGCTGAGGTTATGGATATGCCGGGCCACCAGTTCCTTGCCGGTGCCGGTTTCACCGATGATCAGCACGCTGGCTTCACTGGGCGCCACTTGTTGCAGGTGGGCGAGCAAGGCCTGTGACTTCGGGTCTTCGAACACCTGGGCGGTGGCGCGGATGGACGTGGCCAGGGCCGGCGAGGGCGGTAACGTTAGCAGCTGCATAGGCTTCTCTAGGAATAAAAAGTGGGGATCGGCGGCGTCTGGTTCAACGCCCAGTCGCCGAGTTCCTGGAGTTTGTAATCCAGCGGGTCGTGCAGGCTCTGGGTCCGCAAGTTGCGCCAATGACGGTCCAGGCGCAGGGATGCGTGGGTCGAGCGGGCGCCGGTGACTTCGAACAACTGGCTGCACAGGGCCAGGCCTTCGCGGTTGGCCGCGACCTTGGCGGTGGCGATGGCGATGGCCAGGTTTGCGCGTTCTTCACTGCTGAGGTTCTGGCCCTTGGCCCAGGCCCGGTCCATCATCCCGGCGGCACGCTCGACCAGTAACC
The DNA here is from genome assembly GCF_013386165.1 of Pseudomonas gingeri. GTDB lineage: Bacteria > Pseudomonadota > Gammaproteobacteria > Pseudomonadales > Pseudomonadaceae > Aquipseudomonas > Aquipseudomonas gingeri_C. Next base: position 654,776 of record NZ_JACAOS010000018.1, read on the forward strand.
GGACGCCTTCGAGGGCGACCCAGAAGTCACCGTAGTGATTGAGTACGTAGGGGTCCTGGCGAATATCCCGAACCGTGGATTTGAACCAGGGCCGGGTTTCGTCGAGGGTGTATTGGCGGGCTTCTTCGAAAGCCCCTTCGGCAATGCCGAGGAACATATGGGTCAGGGTCAGCTGCGCGATCAGTGGCCGCAGGCAGGCAAAGGGCGTACTCAAGGGGCCGGGGTCGAGCAGCAGTTCGGATTCCTCGACCCGCACCCGTTCGAAGCTGGCGCTGCCGCTGTCGGTCTGGCGTTGGCCCATGTTGTGCCAGTCGTCATGCAGGGTGATGCCGCTGCGTCCGCTGGGGATGGCAGCGATCAGCAACTTGCCGCCGGCGCTTTCGTCCACGGCCGAGGCGATCAGCATCTGTGAGTCGTTGGCACCGGAGCAGAAGCTTTTCTTGCCGGAGAATTCGCGCCAGCCGCCGAGGTTGCGCACCACGGTGCGGGTGTCCAGCGGGTTGAGGGCGTTGCCCCAGAACCAGTTCTTGCGCGCGGTCTGTTCGAACCAGGGTTGCCATTGTTCCGGGCGCGAGAACAGGCGCACGGTGGCCAGCATCAGGTGATGAAAACCGAAGACATGGGCAATCGAACTGTCGACCTTGGCGAATTCGCGGACCACGTTCAGCGTCTCGCTCCAACTGCCACCGAGGCCGCCGTATTGGGTTGGGATGCTCAGGGCCAGCAGGCCGCTGTGGCGCAAGGCGTCACGTTCGGCCTTCGGCGTGCCGCCGCGCTCGTCGCGCTCGACGGCGGTCAGGGCAAATTCGGCGGCCAGTTGCCGGGCGGTTTGCAAGGGGGTCAACAGGGCGTTGCGCGGCTGGGCGGTCACGGTTCAGGCCCCTGTGGCTTTGGTCGGCAACACATCGTTGGCGATCATTTCACCAAACGGCCCGGTCAGGTTGGTGATGCCGCGTCCGGCCAGGCTGGCGTAGGGCTCGGGCAACAGCGGGAACACCAGCTCGGCGAAGCGATAGGCCTCTTCCAGGTGCGGGTAGCCGGAGAAGATAAAACTCTCGATACCCAGGTCCGCGTATTCCTTGATGCGCTCGGCCACCTGCTGTGGATTGCCGACCAGCGCGGTGCCGGCGCCGCCACGAACCAGGCCGACGCCGGCCCACAGGTTCGGTGAAATCTCCAGGTTGTCGCGGCGTCCGTCATGCAGGGCGGCCATGCGTCGCTGGCCTTCGGAGTCGAAGCGTGAGAAGGATTTTTGCGCGGCGGCGATGGTTTCGTCGCTGATGTGTTCGATCAGTTTGTCCGCGGCCTTCCAGGCGTCCTCGGCGATTTCACGGACGATCACGTGCAGGCGAATACCGAAACGCACGGTGCGGCCCTTGCGTGCGGCGCGCTCGCGCACGTCCGCCAGCTTCGCGGCAACGGCGGCCGGAGGTTCACCCCAGGTCAGGTAGACGTCGACCTGATCGGCGGCCAGGTCGTGGGCGGCATCGGACGAGCCGCCGAAGTACAAGGGTGGGTAAGGTTTCTGCACGGGCGGGTAGAGCGCCTTGGCGTTCTGCACTCGCAGGTGCTTGCCTTCGAAGTCCACCGCTTCGCCTTGCAGCACCCGGCGCCAGATCTGGAGGAATTCGTCGGTCACTTCGTAGCGTTCGCTGTGGTCGAGAAAGCTGCCGTCGCCACGGTTTTCGTCGGGGTCGCCGCCGGTCACCACGTTGATCAGCAAGCGGCCGTTGGACAAACGATCGAGGGTTGCGGCCATGCGTGCCGACACCGTTGGCGAAATGATCCCCGGGCGGATCGCCACCAGATAACGCAGGCGCTCGGTCAGCGGCACCAGGGCCGAAGCGATCACCCAGGAATCCTCGCAGGAGCGTCCGGTGGGAATCAGCACACCGTGGTAACCGAGGTTGTCGGCGGCCTGGGCCACTTGCTTCAGATAGTTGAGGGTGACCGGGCGTGCGCCCTGGGTCGTACCGAGGTAATGGCCGTCGCCGTGGGTCGGGAGAAACCAGAAAACATCCATGACCGTTCCTCAGGCAATTTTCAGCAGTGGCTTGGGATGCGCACCGAACAAGCGGGTGGCGCGTTCGGCGGCCAGGCGGATGCGTGCCCGCAAGGGTTCGCTGGTGATCTGATAGTGGGTGAAGTCGGCCTCGGTGGCGTAGACGCCGATGGGCAGGGTCAGTGCCTGGAAGAAACTGAACAGCGGGCGCAGTTGGTGATCGAGTACCAGCGCATGGCGTTCGCTGCCGCCGGTGGCGGCCAGCAGCACCGGGGTATCGATCAGTGCGTTGAGGTCGATGAGGTCGAACAGGTGCTTGAGCAGGCCCGGGTAGGAGCCGCGATAGACCGGCGCGGCGACGATCAGCAGGTCGGCGTTTTCAATGGCCTGCAGTTCGGCTTCGACTTCGGCGGACAGTTCCGCGCGGGAGAGGGCCGAGCCCAGTGGGCGGGCGATATCGCCCAGTTCGATCAGGCGACTTTCGATGGGCAGCGATTGCGCCAGCTCTGCCAGTACGGCCTGGGTCAGCACCAGGGTGCGGGAGGGACGGTAGGTGCCTCCGGACAAGGCCACGACGTTCAGTGGACGGGACATGATCAGTTCCTTTTTTAAACAGTTGCTCGGTGAGCAGGGCTCGGTAACAGGGCTTCAGCAAGAGCTGTACCAAACCCCTCGAAGCCTTTATCCATGGGGCTTTTCCGGGTGTGACGAAGGTTTTGTGGGTGGCTGGCGAGGCGTTTTGTTGATCGGCTGTTGCTGGGTGAACAGTTGCTCCGGCAACAGTCGATCAGGATGTGTTCAGTTGTAAGGGCTTTCTAATATTCCGTAAACGAATGTATTTTCATATTTATAGAATATTATCGAATATGTTGGGCGTGCGGGCCGGGCCCCGCCGGTTCGCCCTGCGATACAGGTACAGAGGCGTTTTATCCGGCGCGCTTGAGTGCCCTTTCGCCGGCAAGCCAGGCTCCTACAAGCGCTCCCGGCCTGTTAAGCTGAGGTCGGGAGCGTTCCTACGCACTTTTACTGAAAGTTATCTTTCTTTAATCGTTTTCCATCGGGTATAGCTGTCCGCCCAACCAGGGTGGCTGATCAGCAAGAGATCGATCCGCGGGACACGCTTTATGAGTTTTTGCCATGAATGAACTTCCTCTGTATTTCGACTATGCCGCCACCACGCCGGTGGATGAGCGGGTCATCCGGGTAATGGTCGAGTGTCTCGGCTTTTCCGGTAATTTCGGCAATCCGGCCTCCAGCTCCCATGCCTTCGGCCAGCGCGCCCGGCAGACGGTCGAGCAGGCGCGGCAGCAGGTGGCGAGCCTGGTGGGGGCGAGCCCCGAGCAGATCGTCTGGACCTCCGGCGCCACCGAATCGAATAACCTGGCGCTCAAGGGCGTCGCCCAGGCCCGGGGCGTCAGCGGCGGGCATGTGATCACCAGCCAGATCGAGCACAAGGCGGTGCTCGACACCGCCCGGCAACTCCAGGAAGCCGGTGTTGCCGTGACTTACCTGGTGCCGAATGCCGAAGGCTTGATCACTGCGGCGATGGTCAGTGAGGTGCTGCGCGAGGACACCTTCCTGGTCTCCTTGATGCTGGTCAACAATGAACTGGGCACCCTCAATGACATCGCGGCCATCGGCCAGCGGGTACGTGCCCACGGTGCGCTGTTTCATGTCGATGGAGCCCAGGGCGCGGGCAAGGTGGCGATCGACCTGGCCACCTTGGCGGTGGACCTGATGTCGTTTTCCGCCCACAAGGTTTACGGCCCCAAGGGCATCGGCGCCTTGTATGTCGGTCCGCGCGCGCAGCAGAAACTGCAGGCGCAGATCCACGGCGGCGGCCATGAGGGCGGACTGCGCTCCGGCACCCTGGCCACCCATCAGATCGCCGGTATGGGCAGTGCCTTCGCCCTGGCCGCCGAGCACCTGGATGAGGAAATTGCCAGCATCCGTCAGCTGCGTCAGCGTTTGCTCGAGCAATTGGCGGATGTTCCCGGCCTGCGCCTGAACGGCAGCCCGGCGGAACGTATTCCCCATACCCTGAGTTTGACCTTTGCCGAAGGTGAGTTCGACGGGGCGGCGCTGGGTCGGGCCCTGGCCTACTCGGCGACGTCGGCCTGCAACTCCGCAAGCCAGGCGCCGTCCCATGTGCTGCTGGCACTGGGGCACGACGCACGGTTGGCTGGACGGACCATTCGCCTGAGCCTGGGGCGTTTTACTTCCGAGCAGGACATCGATCGCGCCGCCGCGGCGATCAAGGCAAGCTTGAGTGCACCGGCACCGTTCTGGGCGCTTGCCCAGCCGTGAGAGTGGCGGTCAATAATTGAATAATAAGTGGTTAGCAGGAGACACGATGAGCACGCAGACCCCAAGTCAAGGAATCGTACCCGAGCGGCTGGCACGCACCCGTGAACTGATGCGCCGCGAAGGCGTGCAGGCCTTGCTGGTGCCGTCGGCCGATCCGCACCTGTCGGAATACCTGCCCGCCTATTGGCAGGGGCGGCAGTGGCTGTCAGGTTTCCATGGCTCGGTCGGCACCTTGATCGTGACCCTGGAATTCGCCGGTGTCTGGGCCGACAGCCGGTACTGGGAGCAGGCGACCAAGGAGTTGGCCGGCAGTGGTATCGAACTGATGAAATTGTTGCCGGGGCAACCCGGTCCTCTGGACTGGCTGGCCGAACAGGTGCCGTCCGGTGGTGTGGTGGCGGTGGATGGCGCCGTCATGGCGCTGGCTTCGGCGCGGACCCTGAGTGACAAACTGCAGGCCCGTGGCGCGCGACTGCGCACCGACATCGACCTGCTCGATCAGGTCTGGGAAGACCGCGAGGCGCTGCCAAACCAACCGATCTACCCCCATTTGCCGCCGCAAGCGACGGTCGAGCGCGGCGAGAAGCTCGCGCAGTTGCGTCGGGAGTTGAAAACCCGTGGCGCCGACTGGCATTTCATCGCCACGCTGGATGATATCGCCTGGTTGTTCAACCTGCGCGGTGCCGATGTGTCTTTCAACCCGGTGTTCGTGTCCTTTGCCCTGTTGAACCAGGAGCAGGCGACGCTGTTCGTGTCCTTGAGCAAGGTGAGTGCCGAGCTTGTGCAGGTGCTCAAGGCCGATGGCGTGACCTTGCGTGACTACAGCGAGGTCGGCGCGGCGCTGGCCGGAGTGCCGGCGGGGGCGAGCCTGCTGGTTGACCCGGCGCGGGTTACTGTCGGTTTGCTGGATAACCTCGCTAAGGAGGTGACCCTGGTCGAAGGGCTGAACCCGACGACTCTGGCCAAATCCCGCAAAAGCCTGGATGACGCGGTGCATATCCGTCAGGCGATGGAGCAAGACGGCGCGGCCTTGTGCGAATTCTTTGCCTGGCTGGAAACCGCGCTGGGCCGTGAGCGTGTCACCGAGCTGACCATCGACGAACGCCTGAGCGCGGCCCGGGCGCGCCGTCCGGGTTATGTGTCGCTGAGCTTCAATACCATTGCCGCTTTCAATGCCAACGGGGCGATGCCGCACTACCATGCCACCGAAGCGGAGCATGCGTTGATCGAGGGCGACGGCCTGTTGCTGATCGACTCTGGCGGCCAGTACCTGGGTGGCACCACGGACATTACCCGGATGGTGCCGGTGGGCACGCCGACGGCCGAGCAGAAACGCGATTGCACCCGGGTGCTGAAGGGCGTGATCGCCTTGTCCCGCGCGCAGTTCCCCCGTGGCATTCTTTCGCCGCTGCTGGATGCCATCGCCCGGGCGCCGATCTGGGCTGAAAGCGTGGATTACGGGCATGGCACCGGTCATGGCGTCGGTTACTTCCTCAACGTGCACGAAGGCCCGCAGGTGATCGCCTATCAGGCCGTCGCGGCGCCGCAGACCGCCATGCAGCCGGGGATGATCACTTCCATCGAGCCGGGCACCTATCGTCCGGGCCGTTGGGGTGTGCGGATCGAAAACCTGGTGCTGAACCGTGAAGCGGGCAAGAGCGAGTTCGGCGAGTTCCTCAAGTTCGAAACCCTGACCCAGTGCCCGATCGATACCCGTTGCCTGGAGACGTCTTTGCTGACGCAGGAAGAGCGTGACTGGTTCAACGCTTATCACGCCCAAGTGCGCGAGCGTTTGAGCCCGTTGCTCGATGGCGCGGCGCTGGAATGGTTGAACACCCGCACCGTCGCGATCTGACCGAGGACTGCACGACACTTTTGTGCTGATACGCGGTCCTGTAGGAGCCGGCTTGCTGGCGATGGCGTCCGCAAGATCGCTAACAGGCTTGCTGGCCTCATCGCCGGCAAGCCGGCTCCTACAGGGGGTGTGGTGCTTTCAGGATTTCAGCAGGGCCTCGCTCATATAGTCGACAAACGCCTTGACCCTGGCGGACTGTCGACGATTGGCCGGAAACACGGCATAGATCGGCAGTGACTGGGTCTGATAGTCAGGCAAGACCGCCATGACCCTCCCAGCCTTCAGGTCCTCGGCAAACAGCCACACCGGCGACAGCGCAATGCCGAGCCCACCCAGGACCATTTCCCGAATCGCTTCCGAATTGTTGCTCTGGGCATTGCCCTTGATGCGCACGCTATAGCGCTGTCCGTCCTTTTCGTAGTGCCAGAGGTTCTGACTGTTCAGCAGATTGAATTGCAGGCAGTTGTGCTCGCTCAAGTGTTCTGGAGTGCGGGGTTCGCCCCGATGTGACAGGTAGGCGGCGCTGGCGACGGTGATCCGTTGGGTATCACCGATTCGTCGGGCGATCAGGCTGCTGTCACCCAGTTCGCCAATACGCAGGCTGACATCCAGGCCTTCCTCGACCAGGTCCTGGTTCTGGTCGTTGAGCTGCAGGTCGATGTCCAGTTGCGGGTAGCGCGCGAGGAAGTCCGGCAGTCGGCTGGCGATCTGCAACCGGCCGAAACTTACCGAGGAACCGATGCGCAGACTGCCCGCGACCTGCTCCCGGCCCGATTGAAAGCTATGCTCTGCGTTGTCCACGGCGGCGAGGATCTGTCGGCACTCACTGTAGTAGCGCTGGCCTTCATCGGTCAGCGACAGCTGGCGGGTGCTGCGGGCTATCAGCTTGCCACCCAGTTCGGCTTCCAGGGCCTTGAGGATTTTGCTGATGGTCGGCTGGCTGGTCTGCAGCTCCCGGGCCACAGCGGAGAAGCTGCCACGCTCGACAACCCGGACAAAGACGGCCATTGCATTGAGTTTATCCACGGGGCACCTCATTCATGCCAAAAGGGCATGGGCACTATAACAATAACGCGTCTTATCGGCATAAGTGCTCGGGCGCATGATTGATCTCACTTCCCCTGACCGAGATTACCGACATGTCCCACTCGCTTGAAATGAACGCTCTGCTGGTCGACGCCGCCAATGCACCGTTGCGTCTGGTTTCCATCGACCGTCCCGTCCCGGCGGCAGGTCAGGTACTGGTCCGTATCAAGGCCAGTGGCATCAACCCATTGGATGCCAAGATCCGCGCTGGACAAGCTGCACATGCCCGTCAACCGTTGCCGGCGGTTTTGGGCATGGACCTGGCCGGGGTGGTTGAGGCCCTGGGCGAGGGTGTCAGTGACTGGGTGGTGGGCGATGAGGTTTACGGGTTGGCCACCGGGATCGGCGGCGCCCAGGGTTCGCTGGCCGAGTTTGCCGCGGTCGATGCTCGATTGCTGGCACGCAAGCCGGCCAACCTGAGCATGCGCGAGGCTGCGGGATTGCCGTTGGTACTGATTACCGCTTGGGAGGGGTTGGTTGACCGGGCCCGGGTAGGTGCCGATCAGTCGGTGCTGATCCAGGGCGGGGCGGGCGGTGTCGGGCATGTGGCGGTGCAGATTGCCAAGGCCTTCGGCGCCAAGGTGTTCGCCACCGGTTCGGCCAGGCACCAAGCCGAAATCGAGGGCTTTGGCGCGACCTTTATCGATTATCGGCTGCAGTCCGTGGAGCAATATGTCCAGCAGCATAGCGCTGGCGAGGGCTTCGACATTGTCTATGACACGGTGGGTGGCGCAACCCTGGACCAGTCGTTCCAGGCCGCGCGGACCTATCATGGGCATGTCCTGAGTTGCCTGGGTTGGGGACAACATAGCCTGGCGCCGCTGTCCTTTCGCGGGGCCACGTATTCCGGGGTGTTTACCTTGCTGCCCTTGCTGACCGGCCGCGGTCGCGAGCATCACGGGCAAATACTGGCCCAGGCCGCCCGGTTGATCGAAGCCGGTCAATTGAAACCCTTGCTCGATCCTCGACGCTTTACCCTGCAAACCGCCGAGGAGGCCTATACCTTGATGGCCGACGGTGAGGCGCAAGGTCGGCTGGTGATCGAGATCTAGTTGATCAGGCCTGGAGCAAAGCTTCGCGGACGAAGTCGAGGCGGTCCTGGCCGAAGAACAACTGATCGCCGACAAACAGGCTCGGGGCACCAAAGACCCCGCGCTGCAGGGCCTGCTCGGTCTTGGCCTTGAGGGCGGCCTTGACCTCTTCATCCTGGGTCAGCGCGAGAATCTGCTGTGGCTCGAAAGCGTTCTCGCCCAGTACCTGGGCGACCGTCGCCGGGTCGTTCATGTTGCGTCCGTCGACCCACAGGGCACGGTAGAGAACGTCGACGAACTCGACAAAACGCTCCGGGTGACGCAATTGCATGCCGGTGGTCGCGCGCATCAGCAACAGGGTATTGATCGGAAAGTACGGGTTGTAGCGAAAGGCCACGCCGTAACGGCGGGCATGGCGCGTCAGGTCCTGGATCATATAACGCCCCTTGGCCGGTATCTCGGCGGGGGAGGCATTGCCCGTGGCCTTGAAGATGCCGCCCAGCAGCATCGGTTGATAGACCAACTGGCTGTCGGTCTGTTCACAGAGCTGAGGCAACTGGGTGAACGCCAGGTAGGCAGCCGGGCTGCCCAAGTCAAAGTAGAACTCGACGGTTTTTTTCATGGATGCGGCATCCTTGTTGTTATTGTCGTTGGGGTTGAGCTTACCAGCGTTCATTCCAGGGCCGCAGATCCAGCTCGAAAGTCCAGGCGTCGCGGGGCTGGCTGTGCAGGTACCAATAGTTCTCGGCGATGTGGGCCGGGTCGAGAATACCGTCCTGATCCTTGAGGGCGTACTTTTCCGGGAAGCTGGTACGGATGAAGTCGGTGTCGATGGCACCGTCGACCACCACATGGGCCACGTGAATATTCAGTGGGCCGAGTTCTCGCGCCATGCTCTGGGCCAGGGCGCGGATGCCGTGCTTGGCGCCGGCAAACGCGGCGAAGCCGGCCGCTCCACGCAGGCCGGCGGTGGCGCCGGTGAACAGGATAGTGCCGCGGTTGCGGGTGACCATGCGCTTGGCGACTTCCCGGGCATTCAGGAACCCGGAGAAACAGGCCATTTCCCAGATCTTGAAATACTTGCGTGCGGTTTCTTCAAGGATGCTGCACGGCACGTTGGCACCGATGTTGAAGACGAAGGCTTCGATCGGTCCGATCTGGCTCTCGATCTGCTCGATCAGCGCGATAACGTCTTCTTCCTTGCGCGCATCGCAGGCAAAACCATGGGCTTCGCCACCGGCCTGCTGGATGCTGTCGACCAGGGGCTGCAACTTGTCGGCACTGCGCCGTGTGACGCAGGCGATAAAACCTTCTGCGGCAAAACGCTTGGCGATGGCGCCGCCGGTGGCATCGCCGGCGCCGACGACCAATACGACTTTTTTGTTCTGGGTGGCAGTAGTCATGGGTGGATCGCTCTTTAGTAAACGGTCGTTAACTAAACGAACGTTATGCTACGATTCGCCAAGCGTCAAGCCGGTCAACAGGAAGGGCATCATGCGTTATTCCCTCAGTCACAAGCAGCAAACCCGTGAGCGGCTGCTCGAAAGCAGCGCGGCGTCGGCAAAACGAGAGGGTTTTGCGACCGTCGGTGTGGACGGCCTGATGAAAGCCGTCGGCCTCAGTGGCGGGGCTTTTTACGGTCACTTCTCGTCCAAGGACGAGCTGTTCAGCTCAATCGTCGAGAGGGAGTTGAACCAGAGCCTGGTGCGATTGGGCGGGGACGGCGAGCCCGATCGGGCGCGACTCGAGCGCTGCCTGAAACTCTATCTGAGCATGGCCCATGTCGAGCAGCCGGAGGACGGCTGTGCCTTGCCGGCGCTGGGCGCGGAAATAGCACGGGGGAATCTGGCGGTGCGTCAGCAGGCCGAGGATTGGATTTACCGCCTGCAGCAGCGGTGGGCACAGGCGCTGGGCAGCGAAAGCCAGGCCTGGTCGATCCTGTCCCAGTGCGTGGGGGCACTGGTGGTGGCGCGAATGCTGGTGACGCCGGAGATTCAGCGCCAGGTGTTGAGATCGAGCCACGACGAAATCAATCGTCAGATGGCGCCAGCAGTTTAGGGTTCAGCTTGGATGGCTTGTTGCAGACGATGATCATGCTGCGGCTGGTATAGCCGGCCGGATTGAGGCCGAACGGATAGTCGCCCGGGTCTTCCACGGCATCGCCGGATTTGGCGAGGACTCTATAGCCATTGTCGCTGCAGGAATTGGCGGCTTTGGTGTAGCACTTGTCCCAGGAGGATGTCAGCCCGGAACAGTTGATATGCAGGCCACGCTTACCGTATTTCATCGGTTTGGAGGTCGCGGCGCAGCCAGCGACGGCAAGTACTGCCAGAACTATCAAGACGCGTTTCATTACCTTCCCTATCTCTGCCCCCGGATCAACTCGTCCAGTTTGGCTTTTCGTGCCGCCTGATTCTTCCGTGAGGCCTGTGTCCAAAATTTCCAAGGCTGGCATTAAGTTAGATACAAACATGTCTTATTTGAGCGGTAAATACCAGAGCTGACTCACACTCTGTTTCAATCGACTGCAACGGGCGGCGCGGACTCCTTGCGCAGGGTCAGCGTGGCGCCGACTGAGGCCCCGATAATGCAGGCGATGGCGAGCCACTGGGCAGTGGACAGGTACTCGTGGAGAAACAGCAGTCCAGACAGTGCGCCGAAGGAGGGTTCGATGCTCATCAAGGTGCCGAAGGTGCGCGCGGGCATGCGCGTCAGCGCGACCATTTCCAGGCTGTAGGGCAGGGCGGTGGACAGGATGGCAACGCCGATGGCTGTCGGGATCAAGGCCGGGGTGAGCAACGCCGCACCGGCGTGGACGATGCCGATCGGGGCAATGAACAGGGCGGCAATCACCACGCCGAGGGCGGCGGTCTGGATACCGTTGTCGTTGCCGGCTTTCTGGCCGTAGAGGATATACAGCGCCCAGCAGACGCCGGCCCCCAATGCGTAGCTGGTACCGAGCAGATCAAGGCTGGCACTGGCCGCGCCGCTGGGGATCAGCAGCAGGAGCCCGCTGACCGCCAGGGCTATCCAGAGAAAGTCGATGGCCCGGCGTGAGGCGTAGATCGCGACTGCCAGCGGGCCGGTGAACTCCAGGGCGACGGCGATGCCCAGGGGCACGCTTCTCAAGGACATATAGAAGAGGAAGTTCATTCCACCCAGGGCGATGCCATAGATGATGACGGTGCGCAGGGACTTGGCGGTGAACTTGGCCCGCCAGGGGCGCAAGACCAGCACCATGATGATGCTGGCAAATATCAGGCGCAGGGTGGTGGTGCCCTGTGCGCCGACAATCGGGAACATGCTCTTGGCCAGGGAGGCGCCGGTTTGAATCGAAGCCATTGCGATAAGCAGCAGGCCGACGGGGAAAAGTGTCGAGGCCAGGCTGCGGGACTGCTGGGTCATGGGGTGGTGTCGTCCGGGGCTATATAAAGAGAGGCAGGTACCTATGATGCTGAACAAACCACCGTTGAGCAATATATTGCTCAACTATCAGCGACCCTCTCTATAGCGCTCTCAAATGACAACGTCTCTCCCTCCTGCCTGTCCGGTTCCCCTGTAGGAGCGAGCTTGCTCGCGATGGGGCCCTTGAGACTTGCATCGCCTATAAGGACGCCATCGCGAGCAAGCTCGCTCCTACAAGGTAGGTTTTGCGGGGCTTTTTGGCCCATTTGCCATAAAACTGAAA
>NZ_JACAOS010000019.1 GCF_013386165.1 Pseudomonas gingeri
CGCTGCTGTCAACACCTCTTTTACACCGCTTTCGATCGAGAAGATCGAATCGCTGAGAAGGCGAAAACTTGCTGCCTCATCAGCTACTTCTAGGCTTCGATACTCTGAAGCGAACCGCCAGTCCAAACTCTAAAAACCTTCGTAACTCATTGAATCTCAAAGGCTTTTCCGTTTCGACTGCGCCGGAAGTGGGGCGAATTATAGACCCACAGAATTTCCCGTCAACCGTTAATTTCAGTTTTATGGCAAATGGGCCAAAAAGCCCCGCAAACCTGTATGTAGGAGCGAGCTTGCTCGCGATGGAGGTCAACGATAACGCAGGGCATCTGGATGCACCGAGGCGCCCTTGCGCTCATCGCGAGCAAGCTCGCTCCTACAAGAGGCAGCGCAGCTCTCAAGTCTTGCAGCGTTAGAACCGACGCCATCGCCAGCAAGCCGGCGCCTACAAGAGCAGCAACTCTCAAGACCTGGATCGTTTGAACCCGCGCGTCTATATAGAAGAGAGCAGGGCGCCTAGAGGACGCCCGCCTCACGCAGCGCCCCTACGGCCTCCGGCGCCAAGCCCAACACTCGCTGCAATACCTCCAGCGTGTGCTCGCCTAATAGAGGAGGCGCATTGCGATACTCCACCGGCGTTGCGGACAAACGGATCGGACTCGCCACCTGCGGCGCCAACCCCGCCAGCGGATGCGGCAACTCCACCGCCAGGCCACGGGCCTGCACCTGGGGATCGGCGAACACCTGCGACAGATCATTGATCGGCCCACAGGGCACACCCGCCCGCTCCAACTGCGCCACCCACTCAGCCGTGGTCTTGAATACCGTCGCCTGACGAATCAACGGAATCAGCAGCGCCCGGTTGGCCACCCGCAACGTATTGGTCGCAAACCGCGGATCGTCCGCCCACTGCGGCTGACCCGCCACCTCGGCAAACTTGCGGAACTGTCCGTCATTACCCACCGTCAGGATGAAATCACCATCCGCCGTAGGAAAGTCCTGATACGGCACGATGTTCGGATGAGCATTGCCCAAACGCTTCGGTGCCACCCCCGTAGTTAGATAGTTCATGGCCTGATTCGCCAGGCAGGCCACCTGCACATCCAGCAGCGCCATATCGATGTGCTGGCCGCCACCGCCCTGATCGCGATGAGCCAGGGCCGCCAGAATCGCCACCGTCGAATACAGCCCGGTGAGGATATCGGTCAGCGCCACGCCTACCTTCACCGGCCCTGCGCCCTCATCCCCCTCGGGGCGACCGGTAAGGCTCATCAGCCCACCCAGCCCCTGAATCATGAAGTCATAGCCGGCACGCTTGGCGTAAGGCCCGGTCTGACCGAAGCCGGTGATCGAGCAATAGATCAGCGCAGGGTTGATGGCCTTGAGCGACTCATAGTCCAACCCATAGGCCGCCAGACCACCCACCTTGAAGTTTTCGATCAGGATATCGGACTTGGCCGCCAGCTCACGGACCAGGCGCTGCCCCTCGGACCGGGTGAAATCGATGGTCACCGACTGCTTGTTACGGTTGGCCGACAGGTAATAAGCCGCTTCCGTGGTGTTCTCACCATAGGCGTCCTTCAGGAAGGGCGGGCCCCAGGCGCGGGTGTCGTCGCCATTGCCCGGCCGCTCGACCTTGATGACCTCAGCCCCAAGGTCCGCCAGGATCTGGCCGGACCAGGGCCCGGCCAATACTCGCGACAAATCCAGCACTCGCAGATGCGATAGCGCGCCCATGAGCCAAGCCCCCTCTATTAATAGAACGCCTGGAGGCCAGTCTGGGCACGCCCGAGGATCAGCGCATGGACGTCGTGGGTCCCTTCATAGGTGTTCACCACCTCAAGGTTCACCAGGTGACGGGCAATCCCGAACTCGTCGGAGATCCCGTTGCCACCCAGCATGTCGCGGGCCATGCGCGCGATGTCCAGGGACTTGCCGCAGGAGTTGCGCTTCATGATCGAGGTGATCTCCACCGCCGCCGTGCCTTCATCCTTCATCCGCCCCAGACGCAGGCAGCCTTGCAGGGCGAGGGTGATCTCGGTCTGCATATCGGCCAGCTTCTTCTGGATCAATTGCGTCGCCGCCAATGGCCGACCGAACTGCTGACGATCCAGGGTGTACTGGCGAGCGGTGTGCCAGCAGAACTCGGCAGCGCCCAGTGCGCCCCAGGAGATACCGTAACGTGCGGAGTTGAGGCAGGTGAACGGGCCTTTCAAACCACGCACCTCAGGGAAAATGTTCTCTTGCGGGACAAACACGTTGTCCATGACGATCTCACCGGTAATCGAGGCGCGCAGGCCGACCTTGCCGTGAATCGCCGGAGCACTCAGGCCTTTCCAGCCTTTCTCGAGGACAAAGCCGCGAATGTCGCCGGCATCATCTTTAGCCCAGACCACAAATACATCGGCAATCGGGCTGTTGGTGATCCACATCTTGCTGCCGGTCAGGCTGTAGCCGCCGTCGACCTTACGTGCACGACAGATCATCGCGCCCGGGTCGGAACCATGGTTCGGCTCGGTCAGGCCAAAGCAGCCGATCCATTCGCCGGAGGCGAGCTTCGGCAGGTACTTCTGCTTTTGCGCCTCGGTACCGAACTCATTGATCGGCACCATCACCAGGGAGGACTGCACGCTCATCATCGAACGATAGCCAGAGTCGACCCGCTCGACTTCCCGGGCAATCAGGCCGTAGCTGACGTAGTTCAGCCCGCTGCCGCCGTACTCCACGGGAATGGTCGCCCCCAACAGGCCGACTTCACCCATTTCACGGAAGATCGCCGGGTCGGTCTTTTCGTGACGGAAGGCTTCGAGAACCCGTGGCGCCAGCTTGTCCTGGGCGAACTGCTCAGCCGTGTCGCGGATCATGCGCTCTTCCTCGGTGAGCTGTTGATCCAGCAGCAGGGGATCGATCCAGTTGAAGCTTGCCTTGGCGCCCATGGGTGAGTCCTCGTGAAGTCAGTAAAAAAGGTCTGGACTGATCCTAGGCCCCACCCGGTTATCCGGCAAACGAGGATTTCGCATACTGTTGTGCTAATTTCTCACTCCGAAAAGCTCTCAACCGCCATTTAGCATCACCTTTAGTGAGGTTGCCGTACATGCGCCGCAAGATCCCCAGCACCACCGCGCTGATCAGCTTCGAAGCCGCGGCGCGCCACGAGAGTTTTACCAAGGCCGCGCTAGAGCTTTCCCTCACTCAAGGTGCCATTTGCCGACAGATCGCCAGCCTGGAAGAGTTTCTCGGCGTCGAACTGTTCCGACGCTCCCGACGCGGCGTGAAGCTGACCGAAGCCGGGCTTTCCTACAGCCGGCGAGTCGCCACCCAACTGGACGCAGTGGAGCGCGATACGCTCTCGGTCATGGGCCAGCAGGGCGCCAACGTCATCGAACTGGCCGTGGTCCCGACCTTCGGCACCCAATGGCTACTGCCCAGGCTCAAGGACTTCCAGCAGCAGCACCCGGAAGTCACCGTCAACCTGACCAACCGGACCCGGCCGTTTCTCTTCGCCGACACCGACTTCGACGCCGCGATCTACTTCGGCGATGCCGACTGGTCAGGTACCGAATCCCACCGCCTGATGGGCGAGAACCCCATGCCGGTGTGCAGCCCAAGCCTGCTGGGCGACCTGCAGAGCCTGAGCCCGACGCGGATCGCCGAACTGCCGCTGCTGCAACAGACCACACGCCCCTATGCCTGGCGCCAGTGGTTCAACGCCCAGGAGCTGAATGTGCCCCGCGACATGACGGGGCCGCGCTACGAGCTATTCTCCATGTTGGCCCAAGCCGCCATGCATGAGATGGGGGTCGCGCTGATTCCTCCTTTCCTGATCCAACGGGAACTGGAAGAGCGGCGCCTGGTGATCGCCAACCCCAATGCACTCTCCAGCATCAAGGCGTATTACCTGATGATTCCCGAGCGAAAGGTCGAATCGGCGTCCTTGCGCGCTTTTCGTGACTGGCTGGTACACCAGGCGCAAGGCTACAGCCTGCTGTCTTCAAGGTCTTCCGCCGTTAGTTGACCCTGTAGTCAATATCCCTTAACACCTACAGATATAACAATATGTCGCCTTTCGGCGGACTGTACCGATATCCGTAAATTTGGTACTGAAGTGCCGGATGGCAAGGCTTTCAGCCCCTATTTCCGTCCGATATCCATTCATTCACGTCGCCGATTCGAATTTTCTTCAAATCCAGCCAAAATCCTTGTAAGCCCCTTTTTTCATGGGCCCGCGCCGTGACGTTGCGACATTTGGTCACAGCGTGACTTGTAGTTAATCCTGCGTCACCTTTCAGAATATCTTGAAGGGTGTGGTTTTCACCTGCAAAATGCCGCGCCCCGCCGACAAATCCGGCGGGATCGTGCTGATCGGCCGCTCCAGACGCACCATCCGCAGTGCGCTGGCCTCTTATAAAAAAGATCACGCAGGAGATTTGACGTGCACATTGGTGTTCCTCTCGAAACCCAGACGGGTGAAACCCGGGTTGCTGCAACCCCGGAAACCATCAAGAAGCTGATCGGCCAGGGTCATAAGGTCACTGTGCAAAGCGGCGCCGGCCTCAAGGCCAGTGTTGTCGACAGTGCCTATGAAGCGGC
Organism: Pseudomonas gingeri; assembly: GCF_013386165.1. GTDB lineage: Bacteria > Pseudomonadota > Gammaproteobacteria > Pseudomonadales > Pseudomonadaceae > Aquipseudomonas > Aquipseudomonas gingeri_C. The sequence continues at coordinate 4,588 of NZ_JACAOS010000019.1, forward strand.
GGGGGCAGCCATTGGCAGCGCCAACGACGCCTTCGGCGCCGAGCTGATCCTCAAGGTGGTGGCGCCCAGCGACAGCGAACTGACGCTGATCAAGCGCGGCACCGTCCTGGTGGGCATGCTCAATCCGTTCAACAACGAAACCCTCGCCAAGCTGGCCGAACACGGCATCACCGCCTTTGCCCTGGAGGCCGCGCCACGCACCTCCCGCGCCCAGAGCCTCGATGTGCTGTCGTCCCAGGCCAACATCGCCGGCTACAAGGCGGTGCTGCTGGCAGCCCATCACTACCCACGCTTCATGCCAATGCTGATGACTGCGGCGGGTACCGTGAAAGCCGCGCGTGTGCTGATCCTGGGGGCGGGCGTCGCCGGCTTGCAGGCCATCGCCACGGCCAAGCGCCTGGGGGCGGTGATCGAAGCCTCGGATGTACGACCTGCGGTCAAGGAACAGATCGAATCCCTCGGCGCCAAGTTCGTCGATGTGCCGTATGAGACCGATGAAGAACGCGAATGCGCGGTCGGCGTCGGTGGTTATGCCCGGCCGATGCCCGCCAGCTGGATGCAGCGCCAGGCCCTGGCCGTGCACGAACGCGCCAAGCAGGCCGACATCGTCATCACCACCGCACTGATTCCGGGACGCAAGGCGCCGGTGCTGCTGAGCGCCGAGACCGTCGCGCAGATGAAGCCCGGCTCGGTGGTCATCGACCTCGCGGCGGCGCAAGGCGGCAACTGCCCGTTGACCGTGGCGGACCAAGTGGTGGTCGAACATGGCGTGACCATTTGCGGCCCGACCAATCTGGCCGGTGAAGTCGCGGCAGACGCTTCGGCACTCTACGCCCGCAACCTGCTGGACTTCCTGAAGCTGGTCTTCAACAAGGAAGGCCAATTCGAAGTGAACCTGGAAGACGACATCGTCGCCGCGTGCCTGATGTGCCGCGACGGTCAGATCGTGCGCAAGAACGGCTGAGGATAACAATAATGGAAGACATGCTGATCTCTCACGGCATCTACAACCTGATCATCTTCGTACTGGCGATTTATGTCGGTTACCACGTGGTCTGGAACGTTACACCCGCACTGCACACCCCCTTGATGGCGGTGACCAACGCCATCTCGGCGATCGTCATCGTCGGCGCTATGCTCGCCGCCGCGCTGACCGTGACCCCGCTGGGCAAGACCATGGGCACCCTCGCCGTGGCACTGGCCGCGGTCAACGTGTTCGGTGGCTTCCTGGTGACACGCCGCATGCTTGAAATGTTCAAGAAGAAAGCGCCCAAGGCTGTGAAAGAGGTGCAATCGTAATGAGCATGAATCTGGTCACGACGCTCTACCTGATCGCGTCGATCTGCTTTATCCAGGCCCTCAAGGGCTTGTCGCACCCGACCACGTCGCGGCGCGGCAACCTGTTTGGCATGCTCGGCATGGCCTTGGCGGTCCTCACCACCATCGGCCTCATCTATAAGCTGGGGGCTGAGCTTGCCACCGCCGGCATCGGCTACGTCATCGTCGGCCTGCTGATCGGCGGCACCGCCGGTTCGATCATGGCCAAGCGCGTTGAAATGACCAAGATGCCGGAACTGGTCGCTTTCATGCACAGCATGATCGGCCTGGCGGCGGTGTTTATCGCGATTGCCGCGGTGGTCGAGCCGCAATCCCTGGGCATCGTCAAACAGCTGGGCGATGCGATTCCGTCGGGCAACCGCCTGGAACTGTTCCTCGGCGCCGCGATTGGTGCAATTACCTTCTCCGGCTCGGTGATCGCCTTCGGCAAACTGTCGGGCAAGTACAAGTTCCGCCTGTTCCAGGGCGCACCGGTACAGTTCGGCGGCCAGCACAAGCTGAACCTGGCACTGGGCCTGGCCACCCTCGGTCTCGGCCTGACCTTTATGCTGACCGGCAACCTGAATGCCTTCGCCCTGATGCTGGCCCTGGCCTTCGTGCTCGGCGTGCTGATCATCATCCCCATCGGCGGGGCCGACATGCCGGTGGTGGTGTCGATGCTCAACAGCTACTCCGGCTGGGCTGCGGCAGGGATCGGCTTCTCGCTGAACAACTCGATGCTGATCATCGCCGGCTCCCTGGTGGGCTCAAGCGGTGCAATCCTCTCGTACATCATGTGCAAGGCGATGAACCGCTCGTTCTTCAACGTGTTGCTCGGCGGCTTCGGCAACAGCGCCGACGCCGCCGGCCCGGCCGGTTCGAAGGAAGCCCGTCCGGTGAAATCCGGTTCGGCGGATGACGCCACCTTCCTGCTGACCAACGCCGACACCGTGATCATCGTCCCAGGCTATGGCCTGGCGGTGGCCCGGGCACAGCACGCGCTCAAGGAACTGACCGAGAAGCTGACCCACCGTGGCGTGACCGTGAAATACGCGATCCACCCGGTGGCCGGACGCATGCCCGGGCACATGAACGTGCTGCTGGCCGAGGCCGAAGTGCCTTACGACCAGGTGTTCGAGATGGAAGACATCAACTCCGAGTTCGGCCAGGCCGACGTGGTGCTGGTGCTCGGTGCCAACGACGTGGTCAACCCGGCCGCCAAGAACGATCCAAAATCGCCGATTGCCGGCATGCCGATTCTCGAAGCCTTCAAGGCCAAGACCATCATCGTCAACAAGCGCTCCATGGCCAGCGGTTACGCCGGCCTGGACAACGAACTGTTCTACCTCGACAAGACCATGATGGTCTTCGGTGATGCGAAGAAGGTCATCGAGGACATGGTCAAGGCTGTCGACTAAAAGCTTGCGCTGACGCAATACCGAAAACCCCAGCCTCCCGTAGGCTGGGGTTTTTCTTTGTCCGCAGAAAACCGACCAAAGGCTCTGAATCCGCCTCTGGCATTCGACCTTGGTCGGGCGGCGAAACTATTTGAAACCTCTAGACTGCGCATCTTGCTTTCGTTGCCTGAGATAACACGCCATGTACCGTGATCGTATTCGCTTGCCTTCGTTGTTGGACAAGGTCATGGGCGCAGCCGACGCTGCCGCTCTGATTCAGGACGGCATGACCGTCGGCATGAGCGGTTTCACCCGCGCCGGTGAAGCCAAGGCCGTGCCCCATGCCCTGGCCGAACGGGCCAAGACGTCGCCCCTGAAAATCACCCTGATGACCGGCGCCAGCCTGGGCAACGATCTCGACAAACAGCTCACCGAAGCCGGTGTGCTGTCGCGACGCATGCCGTTCCAGGTCGACAGCACCCTGCGCAAGGCGATCAACGCCGGCGAGGTGATGTTTATCGACCAGCACTTGTCGGAAACCGTCGAGCAGCTGCGCAACAAGCAGCTCAAGCTGCCGGACCTGGCGGTGATCGAAGCCGTGGCCATCACCGAACAAGGGCATATCGTGCCGACCACCTCGGTGGGCAACTCGGCCAGCTTCGCGATTTTCGCCAAGCAGGTGATCGTCGAGATCAACCTGGCGCACAATCCGAACCTGGAAGGCCTGCACGACATCTATATCCCCAGCTATCGCCCGACCCGCACGCCGATCCCGTTGGTGAAGGTCGACGATCGCATCGGCAGCACCGCGATCCCGATCGACCCGGCCAAGATCGTCGCCATCGTGATCACCAACCAGCCCGACTCACCGTCCACCGTGACCCCGCCGGACGCAGACACCCAGGCCATCGCCAGCCACCTGATCGCCTTCCTTAAGGAAGAAGTGGCCGACGGACGCATGACCAACAAGCTCGGCCCGCTGCAGGCCGGCATCGGCAACATTGCCAACGCGGTGATGTGCGGCCTGATCGACTCACCGTTCGAAGACCTGACCATGTACTCCGAAGTGCTGCAGGACTCGACCTTCGACCTGATCGACGCGGGCAAGCTGTCCTTCGCCTCCGGCAGCTCGATCACCTTGTCGAGTCGGCGTAACAGCGACGTGTTCGGCAACCTGGAACACTATAAAGAGAAGCTGGTGCTGCGCCCGCAGGAAATCTCCAACCACCCGGAAGTGGTACGGCGCCTGGGTATCATCGGCATCAACACCGCCCTGGAGTTCGACCTGTACGGCAACGTCAACTCCACCCACGTCTGCGGCACGCGGATGATGAACGGCATCGGCGGCTCCGGCGACTTCGCCCGCAATGCGCACTTGGCGATCTTCGTCACCAAGTCCATTGCCAAGGGCGGGGCGATTTCCAGCGTGGTGCCCATGGTCAGCCACGTCGACCACACCGAGCATGACGTGGATATCCTCGTCACCGAAATCGGCCTGGCCGACCTGCGCGGCCTGGCGCCACGGGAACGGGCGAGGGCGGTGATCGACAACTGTGTGCATCCGGACTTCCGCGATGCCCTGAACAGCTACTTCGATCGCGCCTGCGCCCTGGGTGGCCACACCCCCCACATCCTGCGTGAAGCACTGAGTTGGCACATCAACCTGGAAGAAACCGGGAAGATGCTGCCGAGCTGATTGATACAGTTGCCCGCTGATGCAAACACAGTTTCATCAGCGGTCCTGGATTATTCGACAGATTGAAAAAAACTGTACTGCTGTACCGGTCATTTCCCGCCTCGAATCACCTCGAATCCTCCCAACCCAGACCAAAACGCACCATTTTGAGGCTGACAGGTACAGTTGCCTCAGTTTAGTGCAGTACAGCACCTCTAAACAGTTAACTGAGCCCTCACAATACAGATGAACTGTATCTACAGAGACTAGGCAAAGAGGAGGATCATTGGCATCAGTTAAACCACTACCTAATCCCGCCACAAGCGGAAGGATGCTAATCATGGAACGTACACTCAGTTCCGACATGTTCTACGAAAACACCGCTACTGACGCTCAAGCTTCGATGCCTCTGCGCGTTCTCGCCAACCTGATGTTGTGGCAGCGCCGCATTGCCAGCCGCCATCAACTGGCTCGCCTGGATTCGCGTCTGCTGGCCGATGCCGGTATCAGCGAAGCACAGCGTTACGAAGAGTTGAGCAAGCCGTTCTGGCGCTAAGCCGCGCTCGCTGGCCCTGACCCACCGGGTCCACCGCCAGCACCCGAATTGAAAAAACAGAGCCCGTCGCGGGAAACCGCGACGGGCTTTGTCGTTTTCGACGAAGCAATCTCGGGGAAGGCCTGCAAAAACACCGGGGTGGTACAGTTTTATATTTATAAAAACTAACCAGTACACTTTTACCTATCCCACACGAAAGCCTCTAAACCGCGGATCAACCGACGAAACCTGCTTTCGACGAGTAGGGAACTCCGCCTAATATCGTGGTCATAGGTAGCCCGAAGCGCGGAATGTGCGTCTGAGGTTCATCGTTCAGTGTGTTCGAGTGGCGGTCTCAGTCCGCTGCCACTGTTCCTTTTCATGCCCCAGGAGATTCACCATGTCCCGCCTTCGCCTGCTCAGCGCCGCCGCCCTGTTGACCCTGGCCAGCGCCGCCCACGCCAGCAGCTTCATTGTCACTACCGATTCGCTGGTTGGTGCCCTCAAGGCCTCCTCCGACGCTTCGTCCGATGCCACCTCGTCGTTGCGCGACAACAAGATCGTGCGCGCCGCCCAGGATGACGCCGCTAGCTTCGTCGCCAGCAATGGCCAGATCCGCAGCGTGAAACTGGAAAGCGCCTTCGACACCATCCGCCGCCAGGCCCCGCAGCTGCAAGCCAGCGACGCAGAGCTGGCCCAGGCGATCCTGGCGATCTGAAACCCTGGCGCATGGGCCTCGGATTCCGCTAGCCTTGGCGCTCGCTCAATAAGACATCGAGACCCATGCGATCACTCACCTTATTGCTCATAGCGTTCGCCTGGATCAGCCAGGCCCAAGCCTTCGACCTGACCACCCAGACCCTGGTCGGCAGTGGTTATGTCACCAGCCAAGTGACCACCGCGCCCTTCGACCGTAAACTGATACTCGCGGCCCAGGATGACGCTGCCGCGTTCGTGGCCACGGAAGGTCAGCTGCGTGGTGCACAACTGGAGTCGGCCCTGGCGTACCTGCGTCAAACCCAGCCAAAACTTCATGCCAGCGACCTTGAACTGGCCCAGGCAATTCTCGTCCAATAGTCACTTTGCATTCCCGGAGACCTTTACATGCGTACCCCCCTGATCGCTGCAGCCCTCGGCCTGCTGTTGCTGACCGACGTAGCTTCGGCGCACACCCTGGTGGCTACCAGCAATATGCTCGTACGCGCAACGGGCCGTACCCTCGACTTCACCTCGGACACCACCACCTCGATCCGCGACTCGAAAGTGGTCCGTGAAGCCCATGACGATGCCGCCAGCTTCGTCGCCAGCCAGGGCGATATCCGTGGCGCCCACCTGGAAGCCGCCTTTGCAGCCCTGCGCACCGAGGTGCCAAGCGCCCGTGACGCCAGCGACCAAGACCTCGCCGAAGCCATTCTCGCCCTGTGAGACTACTCGCCGGCGGGCTGCTGACCTGTGCCTTGTTGCTGTTCGGCAACGCGGCCCAGGCCAGCCTGCAGTTGCAGCTCAAGAACGAAGACCTGAGCCCGGCCGAACGACAAGCCAGCCAGGTACTGATCGATGAGGCCATGGCCCATCTGCCGCCGCGCTTTATCGAACAACTGGACCGCCGTATCGATGTCGTCTGGTCGACCCAGATGCCCGACAACGCCTATGGCGAGGCCTCGCTGGTCTCCGAAGTGGACCTCAATCGCGCCCTGCTGCCCGGTCTGGTGGACGGTTCGGCCGCGACAAAAAAAACCAATCGCTCCCATGGCACCGTGCGTGAGGAAATACTCGCCACCGTCCTCCACGAACTGACCCATATTTATGACCGTGCCCGTTTGTGGCCGGACGCCGAACGGACGCTGATCCAGCGCTGCACCCAACGCGACAGCAATACCGGCCTGGTCGGCCTGCCTGATCAATGCCGGGGCCAGACCGGCCGACGTTTCACCCTCAGCGACGACCCACGCCTGCTCGACCTCGCCGGCTGGCAACAATCGGTCGGCACCCGTGGCCAACGGGATCAGCACAACGGTCAGGTGGTCCGCAGCCCGGATATCTACGAGACCACCAATCCCAAGGAGTTCGTCGCGGTCAATATGGAGTACTTCCTCCTCGACCCGGCCTACGCCTGTCGCCGCCCGGCGTTGTATCGCTACTACCAGGAACGCTTCGGCTGGGCGCCGGCGGCCAAGGCCCCCTGCGACAAGGCGTTCCCGTTCCTCAACGCCGGCAACGACTTCGGCAAGACGCCCCTGGGCACGATTGACCCCGAGCGGGTCTACGAAGTCGATTACCTGCTGGCCGAAGCCAACCAGAACTGGGTCAGCCGCTGGGGCCACAGCATGCTGCGCCTGGTGATCTGCGCTCCCGGCCGACCACGGGGGCCGGATTGCCGGCTGGACCTGGACCAGAGCCTGGTGCTGTCCTATCGCGCCTTCGTCAACGATGTGCAACTCTCGACCTGGGGCGGCCTGACCGGGGCCTACCCGTCGCGACTGTTTGTCTTGCCGCTGTCCCAGGTCATCGACGAATACACCAAGACCGAACTGCGCAGCCTGGCCTCGGTGCCGCTGAAGCTGTCGCGCAAGGAAATCGAGGAAGTGGTCGAGCACGCCGCCGAAATGCACTGGAGCTATGACGGCAACTACTACTTCATCAGCAACAACTGCGCCGTGGAAACCTTGAAGCTGTTGCGCAGCGGCAGCGACAACGCCCAGCTCAAGGGCCTGGACAGCATTGTCCCCAATGGCTTGCTGGAGGTGCTCAAGGGCCGTGGCCTGGCCGACACCAGCGTGCTCGACGATCCCCGTGAAGCCTTGCGCCTGGGCTACCGCTTCGACTCCTACCGTGATCGTTACCAGGCCATGTTCGAGGTCCTGAGGAAACAGTTGCCGATCAAGCAGGAGACCGTCGAAGACTGGCTGTCACAGCCTGCCGAAGCCCGTCGCCCGTGGTTCACCCAGGCCAACCTGCGCGCCAGCGCGGCCATGCTGTTGCTGGAACAGGCGAGCTTTCGCCGGCAGTTGCTGCTGGCCCAGGACGAGGTCAAACAGAAATACCTCGGTGCCCGCGACATCAAGCTCAAGGACAACGACATGGACAAGGCCAACCGCACCTTGCAGGAGATCCTGGCCAACAGCGGCTACCTCAGTCGTCCGGCGGAATTGCTCGGCAGCAGCGGCTACGGTCTGCCGCAGCCCTCCGAGTGGAAGCGCCTGGAAGCCGAAAGCAGCCAGCGCCAGCAACAATTGCAGCGCCTGACCGGCGACCTCGACAAGGAAATCCGCAAACTGCTCGACCCGGCCCGTGAAGCGCAGATCGAGGCCAGCGAGGCCAACCTGAAGCTGGTCGGCGAACACCTGCGGACGCTGCACAAGGCGGCGGGCGGGCTGGAGCTGCCTTGAGGCTTAGGCTTCGTACGAAAACCTTCGTAACCCATTCAAGCCGCACGAAAGCCAGGATCCAGTAAAGTCCGCGACCATCAAAAGGCAGGAGCCTCCGATGGCAAAACGGTATGAACTCCCAGACGATTCCTGGGATGTGGTCGCAGATCTTTTCATCGAACCCCGACGCGGTGGCCGGCCCAGAGCCGATGGCTGTTTGATGCTCAATGGCATTTTGTGGGTGATGTGCTCAGGAGCTGCATGGCGTGATATGCCCGAGCGCTTTGGGCCTTGGTCAACCGTTTACCAGCGGTTCAGAGATTGGCGAAATCGAGGTACGTTCAGCCAGATGCTCAAGCGATTGCACCTCAGGCTCAACGAGCAAGAGCTGATTGATCTGGACACCTGGATGATCGATTCCACAGCCGTAAAGGCAACCCGAGCCTCTTCAGGCGCCGGAAAAAAAAGGGGGCTTGAAGAGCCAGAAGACCACGCGCTAGGTCGAAGTCGCGATGGTCTTACGACGAAAATTCACATGCTCTGCGATGCCAATGGAATACCGTTGTGCTTCAAGCTATCGGGCGGACAGGCCAGCGACATTACCTATGCTCAGCCGTTGCTTGAAGACGCTCATGTCCCTGCCCGTCGGGGCCGTCCTCGCAAGCGTTGCCGGTGGCTGCTGGCCGACAAGGGCTACGATGCCGAACACTTACGGCGTTACTGCGACCGTTATCGAATACAGCCGGTGATCCCTTACCGCACGATGAAACGCAAGCCCAAACCCGGACTGCTCCGTCTGTTCGACAGGCCCAAATACCGCCAGAGAAACGTCATCGAGCGCATGTTCGGCTGGCTGAAAGAGAATCGGCGGATCGGCACCCGCGATGACAAGCTCGCAAAAAGCTTTGAAGCTATGGTCTCACTCGCCTGCGCGATGAGGTGCTTGCGACATTTATTTTCGTACGGAGCCTAGGGGAATATTTACCGGCTGTCCCTTTTTCGAGTTGTGCTGGTGGGAACGGGCACTGCGTAAAGCAAGCCACCGTTTCCTTCGCGTCGAATGCATTCAGGGCATGCCAGAGCCAACGCGAGCGCGAGCTATACCTTGCAAACCTCCGCCGGAAAATTTCTATCCTGTCTAGCGGGTAGTCGTAACGCTCGTTGTAGATGACACGCAGGGTTGTGGAAATCACTTCAGGCCGTAGACACAGTGCGCTAGCCAGCAATAGTATAGTGCCATTACGCAGGTGGATCGGGTAAGGTCCATCTGATGCGGAACTTTGGGAAGGCTCAGAAATGGATTTCACACCCTTTATCGTTTGGGGCGCAAGGGCTAGCCCCCTGCCACATTCGTGGACTCGCTGGCGATCCTGCGTCACACATAGATCGTGGCAGCGATCCGAAAATCGCCTGGCAAACCCACAATCTTCCACGCTCATTATTGCCTTGCACGATCCGCTTGCTCACGGCATTCAACTGTCTGGCTACGTCGCCCCGGCTTTTCCAGCCATTCAGGATACTAAGGGTGATAAGGGCTCATAATTTTCGACGCATCAGCCCTCGACAGGGAAATACGCTATGCCTTATAGAATCCCATAATTTTTTGAAGCGCGGTGTTATATGGACATACAAAGTATCAACGCTCTTATTGCTTCACTCCCTCCGGCCACCGCCTTTGCTTCTGGCGTTAAGACAAACACCGTCGGCCAAAGCGTTTCATTTAAACTATTGCACGGATGGGACATTTCGCTAGCCAACAAGTGCGATACCGAGTGGACTGCTAAAAATATCGAAATACTTTACTGCGTAAAAAACTCAACTACAAGCGAGGCTGAGTTAATACAAAAAATTTCCGATTTGCACATGGAAGATGCCCACTGGAGATGGACCGCCAAAGCAATCCATCACAGCACACAGGAATATAATTGGTTTTTCTATATTGCTGAAGATGCTGTTCAGGCGGCCTGTCTCATATACCACCCCAAAGACAGCGTTATAGATGGCCAAGGAATTTTCTACATAGAGTATGTAGCTGTCGCACCCTGGAATAGACCCAACCCGCTGAGCAACGCACGTTTCAAGGGGGTCGGTTCAGATCTGATTAGGTATGCATCAAAATTCGCTACTGAGACCCTAGGCTTGCGTCCTGGGTTTTCGTTACACTCGCTGCCAAAAGCTGCAGCTTATTATGACAAAATCGGCATGATCTGCTTTCCAGAAAGAAAAAAAGAAAGCCTGGATTATTACGAGATGGCTAGAGACGTCGCTCAAGAATTCGGAGCAACAGTAAATGGATGATAACCATGAGCTAGAGGATTTTTTCGTCTCCACATCTGACTGCACTCCTGAGCGTCTTTTAGGTGCGTTAGAAGCTTATTCTGCCATCTCGAACAAATTAGGGACTAATAACCCCCTTATTTTTAAGGACCTGCTTTCGGGTGCAATGAGTAGTGCCTTATTCAGGCGTAGTGATACAGATAAAGAGACCGAAGTATTCTGCTGGCTTTCACAGGTTCAGCGCTATGCTGAAATTGTCGTTTCCACTGGAAACGTTAAGCGATTCGAAGGCCTTGATAGAGGCTCTTTGAAAAGTATCTGCAGCTTATCCTTGGACAGTAAAAACACAAAAAATATATCTAGTTTTCTATGGGCGTTTGGCATAGTACTGATTTACTTGCCTCAAACCGCAGGAATGAAAACCGACGGAGTATTTTTCAAACTTGACTGCGGGACCCCTGTAGTTGGCATGACACTCAGATATGATCGATATGATTACTTCTGGTTCACACTAATGCACGAGCTGTCCCACATCTCAATGCACTATGATCGATTTGAGGGCGCGCATTTCGACTCCCTTGAAGATATTGGCTCAGATGCCACTGAGCTAGAAGCAAACCAGTTTGCTAAAGAATCATTCATTAGCCGTAGCGATTGGCGATCCGCCTCTGCTCGTAGGCATCACAATGAAGAAGAACTATATAAAGACGCGGAAAAACTTTCAATACACCCTGCAATCCTCGCAGGCCTCATAAGGCATGAATCAGGGAACTTCTCTCTGTTCAGCAGAATTATTCACGAGATTAGCGTCACAAGGATGATAAGTGAAGATGCCTAAGTACATTCCGTTCCTCAAAGCCAAAGCTAATGAATTTGGAGCAATCAAATCTCTTAGCAAGGAAAGAAAACAGCTTATCGCCCCTTTTTTCGATCTTCCCCTGAAAAAAGATATGGATGCTACAACCTTAACGAAGAACATAGAGACTGCTGCTCGAAAGTTCTGCCTAAACACAAAGGGCGTACCTGAATATTTCGTAGACGACTACGACATCCCGGATTCGATCCTCATAGGAGGTCGTCCCAGCTATGAATATTTCGCCGCTTGCATGCACGCGCAGGGCCTAAGCTTCAACCCCGTTGTTGGCATAGATCGCACCGTCGACCGAAATGCCTGTGTGTTCACGCCAGCGATTACTAAGGCTGTAAAAAACAGACGCATCGCTTTAAGGGTCTCTAGCGACGACCTGATCAGCTACAATCTCATTAGAACAGACATTCTGCATCTCATAGCGATGGGGCAAGGCATTTACGATCACTGGGTCCTTGTCATTGATAACCGGGTTTGCAAAGGGGTGGACGCAACAGCTCGGGCAGCTCAGATCAAGGCGTTTTGCCTGGCTGCCGCTGTAGATCACGCATATGAGGCTATTGTAATTACTGGTTCTAGTCTTCCCCCCGTCACCGGAGGCATACTTTCAACCAATAATGAGATACACCTTGTACGCAACGAGACCGCCATTTACAGCAGTTCTATTATCGGCCTCAATGGTCATAAGGTGATCTTTGGTGACTACACTATTGTAAGCCCCGACTACTCCGACTCTGACATCGATCCGCGCAACATGTTGAACGTTACTGCCCCCAAGGTCGTCTACTCTTATGAGGATAAGCATTACATTGTACGCGGAGGGGGGATCAAGACGCATCCGAGAGGATTCAAACAATACAATGACATTGCGTCCACTATAGTAGCGAAGAGTTTTTTCCGCCACGGAAATTCGGAAGGAGACCTGTATTTGGTTCAGAAGGCGGCGGGACTCGGATCAACAGTCATGCCAGGGAGTATTTTGAAGCCTACAATAAACTCCCACATTGCCTTCATGCTTGATCTTTTATAAGACTTCTTAGCACAAGAGCCTGGCCTATCGTAAGGCTTAGCTCTTGGGCGCCATAAGCCTGGGAAATCAAGAAAGATAGAGCGCTTCTATTTATCTTAGCTTGAACTTTTTCTTCAAACTTACTGGCAATATCAAAAAGCTCATCCCGCCAAAGCGTCAGCAAGGCCACTTGCTTATCAAATGAAGGGTTTCTTAGAGCTTGACGAACTGGCTTGAAAACTACTACTCCTTTAGAGTTGCATTTTGCTTCAAGCACACCCCAGTGTTCTGGCGCGATCTTTATTGCCTTGGCTATATGTTTAGAGGTAGTCACTAAAGTGACTTTTCGGAAAGCGAGGTTGTAGTAAACTCCTTGCTGAGCAATTCTTTCAACCTTATCGCCATCCCCTTTGATCTCATAGCAATGAGCCTCTCTATGGATCGTAACTACATCTGCAATAGCATTACCATTATGAATTCGCAACTCTTCAATAACAGCTTTAGGCTGTGGATGCGCATTACTCAGCCTACTCACCAACGCGACACGGATCAAGGGGTCATTTAACATAGTAGGCAACATACTCACAACATTATCAACGCTCATAGTCCAGGGCAGGCTACGCACTCATTCACATCAGTTAAAATCTAGCACCTCAGATACTACTCGGATATACCTCCTCGGCCACAGTTCAAAGCCTATCCTGCTTACGAGTTACCGATCATAGGCATGCCACATGAGCCAAAGCCGGGTGCAATTGTATCACTGACTTGAGGGCGGCACGTCGGCCCAGATGCTGGGAGCTCTCAATTCCCACGCTTGGTGCCAGCCATTCTGACGCCTCGGTAGCTCAGTCACGAGCGCTCGTGCAGATATGCTGATTGACGTAGCCTCACTTTGACCAATCTTCAGCTCGCTGGAAGTCATTGGTAGCAGGTATCTGTCCGATATGCTGCAGGGAGGTATCAGAGATCTGCCCGACCCAGGGCAGGTCATGAGCTGCATGATTGCGAATCGGATACGATCTCTAGGTGTTCAGTCTCGGAGAGTCATGGTGCATCCTTAACCCTCGAACAAGAGGATGCTTTATGGAAGGACGTCTTCATGGCTCAGCCCGAACAACGCCGCGAATTCGAGCCGAGCTCCAAGCGTCGCAAGAGTCGAATCGCAAGCTTGCAGCCCGTTACAGGCTGAACGTCAAAACCGTCGCCAAATGGCGCTCACGGTCAACAACCAAAGACTCGCGAATGGGGCCTGCCCAGCCCCGTAGTGCCAAGCTGACACCGGCTGAAGAGGCGATGGTGGTTGAGTTCCGCCAGCGAACGATGCTGCCTTTGGACGACATGTTGGGGCATCTTCATCAGTGCCTTCCCCAGTTGAGCCGCAGTGCCTTGCATCGTTGCCTGGTCCGTCATGGAATCAGCCAGATCCCGAAGAGCACCGACGCACCTAAGCGCGGCAAGTTCTCCCCGACGGAGATGGGTTACCTGCATATCGACAGCTCTGAGCTACGCCTGGAGAGCGATAAACAACACATGTTCGTGGCTATCGACCGGGTGACGAAGTTCACCTATGTCGCGTTTTTTGATGCGGCAACAAAACGCAATGGTGCCGCGTTTTTGCGCCAGGTGATTCAAGCCTTTCCGTACCCAATCCATACCGTCCTGACTGACAACGGCGCAGCATTCACCGAGCAGCCCAGGTATCGGGGCGGAGCCACTAACCTCTTCGGAGGGGCACATCTTTGATCGTGTTTGCTATGAGCACGAGATCAAACATCGTCTAACCAAACCTTACCATCCATGGACCAACGGCCAAGTCGAGCGAATGAATCGAACGATAAAAGAGGCGACGATCAAGGCGTTTCACTACCCCGATTTTGATGCCCTAAAGGCTCACGTACTGGCTTTCGTGATGGCCTATAACTTAGCTAGGCATCTGAAGGCTTTGCGATGGCGCACTCCCTTCAAAGTGATCTGTGAGGCCTGGACTCAAAATCCAGACCGTTTCACAATTAATCCGCACCATCTCATTCCGGGACCGAACACCTAGGCCGTCGTTACACGATCAAACCGATATCGCGGGCCTTGATATCGTTAATGACAGATACCGACAGAGGATCGAATCCCAACGTTTTAACCAAAGGTTTCATTTCCTTGGCCAGCGCATTACTCAAATCAGGTAGGTATTGCTTGGGAACACCGTTGATGATTAACACGAGCTTGAAACCACACGTGCGCATGTCTAATGTTTGCAAAGCTGCCGGCAGTTCGGCAACAGCATCGCGATGACGCCCAAGGCATGAGGCAATCGTCAGTTGTGCCGCATTCGTCAGTTTTTGACGAATTTCTTCCATATAGTCTGCCGAGTTTCGCGGCACACTAGACTTGGCCTCCACAATCCAAGCCTCTTCCCTGCCTCCCGAGGAAGATTTTACCAGTACGAACTCAGCTATTTTCAGCCCTTCCCCGGCTTTTTTATAAACTAAGCTGCGCTCTATGGGGAAAAATTTATCCTCGTCGTAAGGTCCAAAGCGCATACCTGATTCGTCGAATTCAATACTCATCCCAGAGCTAGCTCCACTTCCTGTTCGTAAAGCCTGATGGACTCGTCAATGATCGGATTATCCGGCATGCCAGCTTGCAAATCATCAGATACCCAATGATCGCCGAGCGACGACAAAACAGGGATGGATATCTTTTTCTTTTGCGCCGCCAAGTACAAAGCCTTCACGACAAAATAAGAGTGACTGGCGATAAAAAACTGAATACCTCGCTCAGCGAGGGCAACAATAATTTCTATCAATTTGCTGATGGCCACGGGATGCAAAGCGGACTCAGGCTCATCGATAAAAACGACCGAGTCGACGGACAAATAACGATTACCTAACAGCGTATCAAGAATGGAAATTTTCTTAATGCCTTCAGCCGTTGCACCGATCTGAAATTTTTGATTGCCCTTCTTGAACTGCCAGCGATTCGACCCGTTATCGAACTCAACTTTACCACCTAGCATGTCTTCCAGATTTTTACGGGCCTTCGCAAAATGCGCGAAATTTTTACCGCCCGTAGGCGACAGACGAAGCGCCTTGGCCAAATCGTAATACGTATCGTCGAAGCCGAAGTCTTTATCGACTTCACGACTTTTCAAGATGATGTGCTGAAGAGAAAGCACTTCCTTCGGAGGTAAGAACACAGAGTTGCTTTCACGCGGGGCAACATGATTTTCCAAAGAAACGATATTTTTAGTCGTGTCTTTACCAAAACCATAACGAAAAAATTGGTTATCGACTTTCACTTTGCAGGACAATGGACTGTCCGCACTCTTTGTAACCAAATCACCAATCTTGTCCGTCTGGAAGGTCCAGTATAACTTGTCGGCCAATATCTCCGGCGCGGTGCGCTGTTCATTTCCGCGCTGATACTCTTCAAGAGTACGCATGGTGCAATACAACGCTTTGAGCAAGAAAGTTTTGCCACAGCCATTAGCGCCAATGACCAGATTGATACCTGAGAGATTTTCCCAGCTAATATCTTGCAAAGGTCCAAAATTATCTAACTCAACGCTATTGAGCATTGGCTGAAGCTCCTCTCTAGCCCAAAACCAGAGAGTGAGATTATCACTACCACCCTCTTACGGCCATCATGGCTCCAAAACAACACAAAGATAAGTCTCACAAAACATTGCTCTAGAGCTGGCTTGACCCTCCCCCTCTATCTCCATATCCTCGCAGCTGTCACGACACATTCGTGATCGGATTTGACGGTCCGGCTTCTAACGAGATACGACGCACCCCTTGTATCGCCGCGTGGGCACCTTCGTGCCTGTTGCATGGCTTTATGGTGACTGTGCGTGGGGCACCTTCGGGTGCGCCGGGTTTCTCGTTTCCGGTCCGTCAACCTACGCACAGTTGCCACCCGTTCGTTTGACGGCGTCTGGTGGCGGCTCAAAACGAGAATCGGAATGATGAAAAAGCCTACCAGCCACAAAGTCCCGTTTGGTCGCTACAACGAAACCGAGGCAACACTCTTTAGTGTCAATGCAGGTATCCCGCTGATCCATCTGCTGGAGAACGCCTCCATTGCCCTCGACTGCTCCTGTGCACTAAATGAAGAACTGGCCTATGGGGACAGCCGCCATCATCGATCATTGCGATGGACCGCGCTCCAGTTGGACGAAATGGCCAAGGCACTGATCGACGCCGCCATGAGCGGGGTACTGGCTGAACAGTCCGCAACGACCGAACAAACACACTGATCATCCCAAGAACTAGGAACAGGTCGTATTGCGCCGATACGACCTGCCTGTCGCCTTATATCGAGGCCAGCGAGGCCAACCTGAAGCTGGTCGGCGAACACCTGCGGGAGCTGCACAAGGCAGTGGGAAGGCTGGAGCTATCCTGATCCCCACCCCCACCTCCTACAGGTCCCGAGTTTCCCCAGCGAAAGCTGGCTGAAAGCTTCCCCCATTAGTATCGCCTCGCCACCGGCACCAGACCGGTCGGCCACGGCGCGCCCCGACAGCGCGCCGCGGCCCTTTCACAAAAATAAGATGGTGATACCGATGTCCGCTACGACCCGCCTGTTCGCTGCAAATCCGCCCGTAACACCCGCGCTCGACGCCCTGCGCTGACCCTCAGTCGCTTCGCCTTCCCTAGCCGCGTTACGCCCGGAGTATTCCCATGCTGACTTTCCTTGGCTTTGCCATGGTCATTACCTTCATGTACCTGATCATGACCAAGCGCCTGTCCGCGCTGATCGCCCTGATCATCGTGCCAATTGTCTTCGCCCTGTTCGGCGGCTTCGCCGCGGGCATCGGCAAGATGATGATCGACGGCATCACCAAGCTCGCGCCCACCGGCGTGATGCTGATGTTCGCCATCCTGTATTTCGCCCTGATGATCGACTCCGGCCTGTTCGACCCGGCCGTGCGCAAGATCCTAAAGCTGGTCAAGGGCGACCCGCTGAAAGTCTCGGTGGGCACCGCCGTGCTGGCCCTGGTGGTGTCCCTGGACGGTGATGGCGCCACCACCTACATGATCTGCGTCGCCGCCATGCTGCCGCTGTACAGCCGCATCGGCATGAGCCCGCGCATCATGGCCGGGCTGATCATCCTCGCCGGTGGCGTGATGAACATGACCCCCTGGGGCGGCCCCACCGCCCGGGCCGCGAGCGCGCTGCACGTCGACCCCTCGGACATCTTCGTACCGATGATCCCGGCCATGCTCGCCGGGGTCCTGGCGATCCTGGCCATCGCCTACGTCTATGGCCTGCGCGAACGGGCACGCCTGGGCGAGTTGCATGTCCTCGGCGATGAGGTCGACCACAGCGAAATCAGCGTCTCGCAGTACCCGGACGCGCGCCGGCCGAAACTGATCCTGTTCAACGGCGCCCTGACCATCGCCTTGATGTGCGCCCTGATCGCCGGCCTGCTGCCGTTGCCGGTGCTGTTCATGGTGGCGTTCAGCATTGCCATGATCGTCAACTATCCGTGCCTGCAACAGCAGAAGGACCGTATCGCCGCCCACGCCGGCAGTGTGCTGGCGGTGGTCGGGCTGATCTTCGCCGCCGGTATCTTCACCGGTATCCTGTCGGGCACCGGCATGGTCGACGCCATGTCCAAGAGCCTGCTGGCGGTGATCCCGTCGGCGCTCGGCCCTTACCTGGCGCCGATTACCGCACTGGTAAGCATGCCGTTCACCTTTTTCATGTCCAACGACGCCTTCTACTACGGCGTGCTGCCGGTGCTCGCCGAGGCCGCCAGCCACTACGGCATCAGCGCCGTGGAAATGGCCCGTGCCTCGATCGTCGGCCAGCCCGTCCACCTGTTGAGCCCGCTGGTGCCTTCGACCTACCTGCTGGTGGCCCTGGCCGGTATCGAATTCGGCGATCACCAGCGCTTCACGCTCAAGTGGGCGGTGCTGGTGTGCTTGTGCATCCTGCTGGCCGCCTTGCTGCTGGGGACCTTTCCACTCTTCGGCAGTCTATAAAGACAATGATTCTCTGCCGTATCGGCGCACAGTCTTCAGAAACTGAAGCCTGGCGCCGATACGGCTCCAACACTCGTACAAAGGAATAGATATGGATTGGCTGACCAACCCGGAAATCTGGGTGGCCTTTTTCACCCTGACCGCCCTGGAGATTGTCCTGGGCATCGACAACATCATCATGATCTCGATCCTGGTCAGTCGCATGCCCCGGCCTATGCAACAGCGCACGCGGATCTTCGGCCTGGCCCTGGCGATGGTCACCCGGATCTTGCTGCTGCTGTCCATCACCTGGGTCATGCGCCTGACCGACGACCTGTTCGTGGTCTTTGGCCAGGGTATCTCCGGGCGTGACTTGATCCTGTTCTTCGGTGGCCTGTTCCTGCTGTGGAAAAGCTCCCAGGAGATCTATCACGGCATGGAAGGCGAGGAAGAAGTAGGCGACGGGCCGAAAGGCAAGGGCGGCAACTTCCTCTACACCATCATCCAGATCGCCATTATCGACATCGTGTTCTCCCTCGACTCGGTGATTACCGCCGTGGGCATGGTCTCCTATGTACCGGTGATGATCGCCGCGATCGTGGTGGCGGTGCTGGTGATGATGCTGGCGTCGAAGACCATCGGCGACTTCATCGACAAGCACCCGTCGCTGAAGATGCTCGCGCTGTCATTCCTGATCGTGGTCGGTACCGTGCTGATCGCCGAAGCCTTCGACGTGCATGTGCCCAAAGGCTACGTCTACTTCGCCATGGCGTTCTCCCTGGCGGTGGAAGCGATCAACATCAAGATGCGCACGGCGATGCAGAAAAAGAAGCAGGAACAGCAAGCCGGGGAACAACACGAGGATGTGACGGGTCAATAACCCCAAGCACATGTAGGAGCGAGCTTGCTCGCGATGGCGGCCACGACGTCACCGCCAGCCTGTCGGCTGATCGCGAGCAAGCTCGCTCCTACAGGGGCAGTGGGGAAACATGAAAATGTGACATTTTTGTTTCAGGACAGACGCAAGCCATGCGATGCTGGCGCTCGGCCAAATAGCCAACTACAGCTTAGGGACAAGTCGTAGAAAAAAGGCGAACCGTCATAATCCGAACTTGCCCCCATGGGGCACCGTCATGCCAGGGGGCCGTCCATGCTGACCCTGCTCAATCTGCTTTCCGCCGTGACCCTGCTGATCTGGGGCACGCATATCGTCCGTACCGGCATCTTGCGGGTCTACGGTTCACACCTGCGCCACGTCATCGGCCGCAACATGTCCAAGCGTCCACTGGCGTTCCTCGCCGGGATCCTGGTCACGGCCATGGTGCAGAGCAGTAACGCCACCGCCATGCTGGTGACATCCTTCGTCGGCCAGGGCCTGATGGCCCTGACTCCGGCCCTGGCAATCATGCTCGGCGCCGATGTCGGGACCGCGCTGATGGCCCGGGTGCTGACCTTCGACCTGTCCTGGCTGTCGCCGCTGCTGATCTTCCTCGGGGTGATCTTTTTCCTCTCGCGCAAGCAGACCCGCGCCGGCCAGCTCGGCCGCGTCGGCATCGGCCTGGGGCTGATCATCCTCGCCCTGCAACTGATCGTCGAAGCCGCCGCGCCCATTACCCACGCCCAAGGGGTGAAGGTGGTGTTCGCCTCCCTGACCGGCGATATCCTCCTCGATGCCCTGATCGGCGCGCTGTTCGCGATGGTGTCCTACTCAAGCCTCGCCGCCGTGCTGCTGACCGCGACCCTGGCCGGCGCCGACGTGATCAGCCTGCCGGTCGCCATCGGCCTGGTGATCGGCGCGAACATCGGCAGCGGCGTGCTGGCCTTCCTCAGCACCAGCATGCAGAACGCCGCCGGCCGCCAGGTGGCCCTCGGCAGCCTGCTGTACAAGCTGATCGGCCTGCTGCTGATCATCCCGGCGCTGAGCCCATTGGCCCACTGGTTCGACGGCCTGGAGTACAGCCCCCAGGAAATAGTCATCGGCTTCCACCTGCTCTACAACACGATACGCTGCGTGCTGCTGCTGCCCAGCGTCGGCCCGATGGCGCGAGTCTGTGCCTGGCTGCTGCCGGAGCAGCCCGAGGTCAATGGCAAGGCCAAACCTCGCCACCTCGACCCCGCCGCCCTCGACACCCCCAGCCTGGCGCTGTCCAACGCCGTGCGCGAAACCCTGCGCATCGGTGACCTGATCGACAGCATGCTCGACGCCATGCTCAATGCCCTCAACGGCAAGCAGACCGCCGTGGCCATCGAAATACGCCGCCTCAGCGACGACGTCGAGGTGCTCGGCAGCGCGGTCAAACTCTATCTGGCGCAAATGCCCCGGGAAGACCTCAGTGAGCAGGACAGCCGGCGCTGGGCGGAAACCATCGAGCTGGCGGTCAACCTGAAGCTGGCCGCCGACCTGATCGAGCAGATGCTGCGCAAGGTGCAACGGCAGAAGACCTCGCAACGCCGCTCGTTTTCCGAGGACGGCCTGGAGGAGTTGGCCGGGCTACAACGGCAACTGATCGACAACCTGCGCCTGGGCCTCACGGTGTTCCTCGGCGCCGATCCGCAGAACGCCCGGCAACTGCTGCGGGAAAAACGTCGTTTCCGCGCCCAGGAACGGCGCCTGGCCCACGCCCACGTCAGCCGTTTGCAGCGCGGAGTGGTGCAGAGCCTGGAAACCAGCTCGCTGCACCTGGAGCTGATTGCCGACATGAAACGCCTGAATTCGTTATTCTGCGGCAGCGCCTATGCGGTGCTGGAAACCGCCGAGACCGGAGCCCTGGCCGTGGAAGATCTCGACGACATCAGCCAATCGTCTTGAACGTCCACGGTTGCCCCGTTGTCTTTGCGTAGGACCCTGCCTTCGGAAAATGGTTATGCGTTGCCTGCTGTTCGCCTGTCTGTTGCTCAATACCCTGCACGCCGCTGCCCTCGATCGTTTCCAGGTCGAGGGCTATCAATTGCCCAACGGCCTGCAGCTGCTGCTCAAACCCGGCAGCGAACGCGGCCATGTGGCGATCCGTCTGGTGGTGGGCGTCGGTTTCGACGACTTTTCATGCGCCGACAAGGAACTGCCGCACCTGCTCGAACACCTGTTGTTCAGTGGCGTCGACGCCAGCGGCGAAGGCGGCCTGGAAGAACGCATGCAAGCCCTGGGCGGCGAGTGGAACGCCTTTACCAGCAACGCCGACACCACCTTTGTGATCGAGGCCCCGGCCGCGAACCAGCGCAAGATCCTCGACCTGCTGCTGGAGATCATCACCCGAACCCAACTCACCGACAGCGCCATCACCGCCGCCAAGCAGGTGGTGGAGCGCGAGGAGGGCGGCCATTATTCGCACTTGCAACGCTGGCTGGACAACCAGGACCTCGGCCACGGCGCCAGCAAGCAGTTGGCGGTGGAGCTGGGGCTCAAATGCGCCGAGCGCGCCGATGTCCAGCACCTGACCCGCGAACAGTTGGAGGCCGTGCGCAAGAACTGGTACGCGCCAAACAACATGACCCTGATCATGGTCGGCGAGCTTGATCGCCTGCTCCCGGCGTACCTGGACCGGGCCTTCGGCGCACTGGAGCCGATCGAACCCAATGACCACCTGCCGCTGCCGGAAATCCATGACCAGGCCGCCGCCGCGCAACGCGAGCTGCCGCGAGGCTGGGTCGGTAACGGGGCGAAAATCCACTGGTTATTCCCGGAGCCGGTAGTGGAGGGTATGCCCGACGAAACCTTCGACCTGCTCAAGGATTATCTGGACTGGGCGCTGTATCGGCACTTGCGCCTGGACCACAGCCTCTCCTATGGGCCATGGAGCGAACGCGAAGTGCTCGGCGGCGTCGGCTTTTTCAGCGTTAACGCCGATGTCGAGCGCGACAACCTGGACGAGGCCCGGCAGGTGCTGGAGCAGCTCACGACCCAGCTGCTGAAGGACGGGCTCGACCCGGCGACATTCGCCCGCCTGCAACAGGCCGCCATCGCCCGCCAGGCCTGGGCGGTGCAGGGCAACAGCGCTCTGGCCGATTACTACTGGGGAGCCTTGGGCGATTATGAGAACGGCCATTTTGCCGACCCGGCCCAGGCCCTGCGGGCGGTGACGCTGGAAGAGGCCAACCGGGCGCTGCATCAGTTGTTCAGCCAGCCGGGATACGTGCGGATCGAGAAGCCGCTGTTCAGTGAAGAACAGCTGATGGGGCTGGGCGCCGCCCTGGTGGGGTTGGTGCTGCTGGGCGGGTGGATTCGTCGTCGACGGTAAACCGCGTTATCGTTCATCGCGAGCAAGCTTGCTCCTACAGTACGGTGTGAAAGCCAATTCTGCACACGACACAAATCCTCGATTGCTCGCGATCGAGGACATCGGCAACACGACTAATCGCGCCTGAAACGGTATTGTGTCGCGATATTTCAACCGCCCGACTGTGAACCGCCGAATGCCGAACTGGACCCTGCACATCCAACGCCTCCTCGCACTGATGAAGCGTTATCCAGGGGTGATCGCGGCCTTCGGTTTCTGCTCCGGTATCGGCAGTTTCATCCTGGTCGATCGCCAGCAGAGCATGGCCAGCTGGGTCGCGGTAGTCCTGCTGGTGAGCTGGATCTGGTTGATGATGGAGAACGTCTTCACGCAATTTTTCAGCCGGGTGTTCAAGCGCGATATCCCCGAGCCGTTGCTGCGTTATGCGACGCAGATGATCCACCAGGAAAGCCTGTCCTTCGTCCTGCCGTTCTTTTTCATTACCACCACCTGGAACAGCGGCCAGCTGGTCTTCACCGGGCTGCTCGGCGCGGCGGCGCTGGTCTCGATCATCGACCCGCTGTACTACGACTGGGTTTCGCCCAAGCGCTGGCTACTGCTGGGGCTGCATACCCTGACCCTGTTCGCCGCGCTGCTCACCGCGCTGCCGATCATTCTGCACCTGACCACCGCCCAGAGTTACCAGCTGGCCCTGGGCACCGCCCTGCTGTTGTCGATCCCGAGCCTGGCGGTGAGCCTGCCACTGCGCAGTTGGCACGGTTGGCTGATGCTGATCGGCGTGACCCTGGCGATCGGCAGCGCCGGCTGGTTCCTGCGTTCGTGGGTACCGCCGGCGACCTTGTGGATGAGCGCCGTCGCGGTCAGCACCGAGTTGCAAGACCGCACGCCGGGCGAAGGCCTGGACGAAGTCACCACCAGCCAGGTGCGCAAGGATGGTCTCTACGCCTACACCGCGATCAATGCACCACGGGGACTGGACGAGCGGATCTACCATGTCTGGCAGTTCAACGGTCAGGAGGTCGACCGTATCGCCCTGGATATCCATGGTGGGCGCAAGGAAGGTTATCGCGCCTGGTCCCACAAGCAGAACTTCCCCGCCGACCCCACTGGCAAGTGGCAAGTACGGGTCCTTACCGAGGACGGCCAGATGCTCGGCGTGCTGCGCTTCGAGGTGAAGGACGCGCCTCACTAGAGATCGGGGGCAAGATCGTGCTATTACAGTCGCCAGTATCAATGTCTGCTAGGCACGGAGCTTTCAATCATTAGCGCAATGGCCGGTACCGCCCACCTGGACACCTCAAGCAGTCCTGCGCGCCTGCGGATCAGTGGTGACTGGACGCTGGCCCATTACGCCAACCTGAAACAGCGCGCCGCCCAGTTGCTTGGCCAATACGACGCCAGCACCAACATCGACCTCAATGACCTCGGCGCCCTCGATACCGCCGGTGCGTCACTGCTGGTGGAGCTGCTCGGCGCCGAACGCCTGAGCCGCTCGGCCGAACATCCGGACTGCCGCATCAGTGCCGCCGACCGCGCCCTGTTGCAGACCGTGTACTGCTCGCTGGCAGATTTCTGCGAACCGCTGCGCGAACCCGAAGAAGCGGCTGGCATCCAGGTGCTGGCGCGCATCGGCCGGGCCGTCGATACCGTCTGGCAGGACACCCTGCAACTGCTGGGCTTTATCGGCCTGATCATCGAAACCCTGGCCCGGGGGATTTTCAACCCCCGGCGCTGGCGCATCACCCCGACCGTCGCCCATATCGAACAGACCGGCCTCGACGCCGCCCCCATCGTCGCCCTGCTGACCTTCCTGGTGGGCGCCGTGGTGGCGTTTCTCGGCGCCACGGTACTGAAAAGCTTTGGCGCCAGTATCTTTACCGTCGACCTGGTGGCGTTTTCCTTCCTGCGTGAGTTCGGCGTGCTGCTCACCGCCATCCTCATGGCCGGGCGCACCGCCAGCGCCTTCACCGCGCAGATCGGCTCGATGAAGGCCAACGAAGAGATCGACGCCATTCGTACCCTGGGCCTGGACCCCATGGAATTGCTGGTGCTGCCCCGGGTCCTGGCCCTGCTGATCGCCCTGCCGATGCTGACCTTCCTCGCCATGCTCTGCGGGATTGTCGGCGGCGGCGTGGTCTGCGCCGTGGCCCTGGGGATCTCGCCGGCGATGTTCCTGTCGCTGTTGCAGGCCGATATCGGCGTCCAGCATTTCCTCGTCGGCATGGTCAAGGCACCGGTCTTCGCCTTCCTGATCGCCGCCGTCGGCTGCCTGGAAGGTTTCAAGGTCAGCGGCAGCGCCGAGTCAGTCGGTGCCCACACCACCTCCAGCGTGGTCCAGTCGATCTTTATCGTGATCGTGCTCGATGCCGTTGCCGCGCTGTTCTTCATGGAGATGGGCTGGTGAGTCGACCGTCACGGGCGCCGAGCGAGGCGGTGATCGAAGTGCGCGGGCTGTGCAATCGCTTCGGCAGCCAGAGCGTCCACGAAAACCTCGACCTGGACCTCTATCGCGGCGAAATCCTCGCCGTGGTCGGTGGTTCCGGCAGCGGCAAGTCGGTGCTGCTGCGCAGCATCGTCGGCCTGCGCAAACCCAGTGAGGGCAGCGTCCGGGTGTTCGGTCAGGACTTGCGCAGCCTCTCGGAACAGGCCCGTTCCCAGGTCGAGCGGCGTTTCGGCGTGCTGTTTCAGAAAGGCGCGCTGTTTTCCTCGCTGACGGTCACCGAGAACGTCGCCCTGCCGTTGATCGAACACGCCGGCCTCAGTCGGCGCGATGCCGAGCACCTGGCGGCGGTCAAGCTGGCCCTGGCCGGCCTGCCGCTGTCGGCCGCCAACAAATACCCAGCGTCGCTGTCCGGCGGCATGATCAAGCGTGCCGCCCTGGCCCGTGCCCTGGCCCTGGACCCGGACATCCTGTTTCTCGACGAACCCACCGCCGGCCTCGACCCCATCGGCGCGGCGGCCTTCGACCAACTGATCCTGACCCTGCGCGATGCCCTGGGCCTGAGCGTGTTCCTAGTCACCCACGATCTCGACACCCTCTACACCATCACCGACCGGGTCGCGGTGCTGGCACAGAAAAAGGTATTGGTGGCCGATGCCATCGACCGGGTCGCCGACACCGACGACCCGTGGATTCACGAATACTTCCATGGCCCGCGTGGCCGCGCCGCATTTGACGCGGTAACCCCGCACAAGGAGGGATGAGATGGAAACCCGTGCCCATCATGTGATGATCGGCCTGTTCAGTGTGCTGGTGGTCGTGGCCGCGTTGCTGTTCGGCCTGTGGCTGGCCAAGTCCAGTGTCGACACCGCGTTCAAGGACTATGAGGTGGTGTTCAATGAGGCGGTCAGCGGCCTGTCCAAGGGCAGCCCGGTGCAGTACAGCGGGATCAAGGTCGGTGACGTGCTGCAACTGAGCCTCGACCCGAAAGACCCACGCCGCGTGCTGGCGCGCATCCGTCTGACCGGCGACACGCCGATCAAGGAAGACACCCGGGCCAAGCTGGCCCTGACCGGGATCACCGGCACCTCGTTGATCCAGCTCAGCGACGGCACGCCGCAGAGTCCCGAGCTCAAGGGCAAGGACGGCAACCTGCCGCAGATCATCGCTTCACCATCGCCGATCTCGCGCCTGCTCAACGACAGCAACGACCTGATGAGCGGGATCAATCTGCTGCTGCACAACGCCAACGAAATGTTCTCGCAGAAAAATGTCGGTCAGGTCAGCCAGACCCTGGAAAACCTCCAGCAGGCCACCGGGGCCATTGCCGGCCAACGTGACGATATCCGCCAGACCCTGAAGCAGATGACCCAGGTCAGCAAGCAGGTGAGCGCCACCCTGGAACAGACCACCGCGCTGATGCGCAACGCCAATGGCCTGCTCGACAACCAGGGCAAGCAAGCCTTCGGCAGCGCCGAACGGGCCATGCAATCCCTGGAGCTGAGCACCGCGACTCTCAATACCCTGCTGAGCAACAACCAGGATTCGCTCAACAGTGGCTTGCAGGGCATGAATGAACTGGCCCCGACGATCCGCGAACTGCGTGACACCCTCAGTTCCCTGCGCACCATCTCCAAGCGCCTGGACGCCAACCCCAGCGGCTACTTGCTGGGCCGTGACAAGAACAAGGAATTCACCCCATGAGGCGTACCCCTCGTGTATTGAGCCAGTTGACCCTGGTTGTCGGCCTGGCCTTGAGCAGTGCCTGCTCGATCCTGCCCCAGGCCGACCCGGCGGATGTCTATCGCCTGCCGACGGCGCAGAACAGCATTCCGGCGCCCAACAGCCTGCCGGTCAACTGGTCGTTGCGCATTGCCAAGCCGATTGCCAGTGACGCCTTGAACAGCCCGAGTATCGCCGTGGTGCCCCAGGGCGACCTGATCAGCCACTACAAGGCCTCACGCTGGAGCGATCCGGCGCCGGTGCTGCTGCGCAACCGGATCCTCGATGCCTTCCAGCGCGACGGTCGGGTCCGGCTGCTGAGCACCGACGACAGCAACCTGCAGGCGGATTTCGAACTGGGGGGCGAGTTGCAGGCGTTCCAGACCGAATACCGGGGGCAGGGGGCTGAAGTGGTGATCCGCTTCGATGCGCGGATGGTCCGCGCCATTGACCAGCGGATCCTCGCCAGCCGGCGCTTTGAAGTGCGCCAGCCGATCAGTGACAAGCAAGTGCCCGGCGTGGTCGCGGGCTTCGGCCAGGCCGGCGACAAGCTGATGACGCAGATGATCGACTGGGCGGTGCGGCAAGGCGAGGCTTCGGCGAAACGCTGAAGGCCTTATCGCTGGCAAGCCAGCTCCTACAGGGTTCCGGGCTTGGCGATAGGTGGCGGCGAGACACCGACCTGTGGGAGCTGGCTTGCCGGCGATGGCGGCGGTGAATCTTGCATCGCAACCACCGGCAAGCGCAGGTTTCAGCCGAAGAACCAGTAGCAGACCCCGATTGCCGCCACGACACCTGCCAATTCCGCCAGCAAGGCGCAGCCCACCGCGTGGCGCGCCCGCTGGATATTCACCGCACCGAAATACACCGCCAACACATAGAAGGTGGTTTCGGTGCTGCCCTGGATAGTCGCCGCCACCAGCGCCGGGAAGCTGTCCACGCCCTGGGTCTTCATGGTTTCGATCAGCATGGCCCGCGCCGCACTGCCCGAGAATGGCTTGACCATCGCCGTTGGCAAGGCATCGACGAAGCGCGTGTCCCAACCGGCCCACTGCACCAGGTGACGAATGCCGTCGAGGCCAAAATCCAGTGCCCCGGAAGCCCGCAACACACCAATCGCACAGAGCATCGCCACCAGGTACGGCAGCAGGTTCTTGGCGACATCGAAGCCCTCTTTCGCCCCTTCGACAAAGGCCTCGTAGACCTTCACCTTGCGCAACGCACCAATGACCAGGAACAGCATGATCAGGCCGAACAACGTCAGGTTGCCGAGAATCGACGACAGGTTGGCCAACGCCGCAGCCGACAACCCGGCCAGCACGGCCATGAATCCGCCCAGCATCAACGCGCCGGGAATCAGGTAGGCCAGCACCACCGGGTCCCACAGGCGCAGGCGCTGCATCACCGCCACCGACAGCAGGCCGACCAGGCTCGAAGCGCAGGTGGCCAGGAGGATCGGCAAAAACACCAGGGTCGGGTCCACCGCGCCTTGCTGGGCGCGGTACATGAAGATGGTCACCGGCAACAGGGTCAGGGACGAGGCGTTGAGCACCAGGAACAGAATCTGCGCATTACTCGCCACGGTCTGGCTCGGGTTGAGCTCCTGCAGGGAGCGCATGGCCTTGAGGCCGATGGGCGTGGCGGCGTTATCCAGGCCCAGGGCGTTGGCGGCGAAGTTCAGGGTGATCAGGCCGATGGCCGGGTGACCGCGCGGCACCTCCGGCATCAGGCGGCTGAACAACGGGCCCAGGGCCTTGGCCAGCCAGTCGACGATCCCGGCCTTTTCGGCGATCCGCAGAAAGCCAAGCCAGAGGGTCAGGGTGCCGAACAGCAGCACCATCACATCCACCGACAGCTTGGCCATGGCGAAGATGCTTTCCACCATCGCGGCAAAGATCGCGTGATTGCCAGCCACCAGCCACTGAGCCAGCGCCGAAACGGTCGCCACCACGAAAAAGCCAAGCCACAGGCCATTGAGCATCGGGAAAACTCCTTGAAGATGCGGCGAATGATAGCGGTCGGGCCAGAAACAACAAACCCCGGAAAGTCCGGGGTTTGTCTGGAGTAGCGATCAGCCTTTGGAAGCTTCGCCCGTCGGCAGCGGTTACTTGCTGCGCCAGTGCGGCAAGGAGTTCCAGTAGCGCTCACCCTTGGCATCGTCGTACAGGCCTTCCCAGCGGGAAATCACCAGCACGGCCAGGGCGTTGCCGATCACGTTCAGGGCGGTACGCGCCATGTCCATGATCCGATCGACACCGGCGATAAAGGCCAGGCCTTCCAGCGGAATGCCGACGCTGCCCAGGGTCGCCAGCAAGACCACGAAGGACACGCCCGGCACCCCGGCGATCCCCTTGGAGGTCACCATCAGGGTCAGCACCAGGAGCAACTGCTGGCTGATGGACAGATCGATGCCGTAGAGCTGGGCAATGAAGATCGCCGCGATGCTCTGGTACAGGGTCGAACCGTCGAGGTTGAAGGAGTAGCCGGTCGGCACCACGAAGCTGCAAATGGCTTTCGGCGCGCCATAGGCTTCCATCTTCTCGATCACCCGTGGCAACACGGTTTCGGAACTGGCGGTGGAGTAGGCCAGCACCAGTTCTTCCTTGAAGATGCGCATCAGCTTGATCACCGAGAAGCCGAACAGACGGGCTACCAGGCCAAGCACGGCAAAGGCGAAGAACAGGATGGCGGCGTAGACCAGCAGCACCAGCTTGGCCAGCGGCAGCAAGGACGCGAAGCCGAAACTGGCGACGGTCACCGCGATCAGGGCGAATACACCGATCGGCGCGTAGTTCATGATCATGTGGGTGACCTTGAACATGCTTTCCGAGACGCCCTGGAACATCTTCACCAGCGGGTCGCGCAACTCGGCTTGCAAGCTCGACAGGCCCAGGCCGAAGAGCACCGAGAAGAAGATGATCGGCAGCATTTCACCGCGAGCCATGGCGGCAAAGATATTGGAAGGAATCAGGTTGAGGATGGTTTCGATAAACGCATGCTCATGCTGCACTTCCGCGGCGGTAGCCTTGTACTTGGAGATATCCACCGTGCCCAGGGTGCTCATGTCGATGCCCGAGCCCGGGTGGAACACGTTGGCCAGCAACAGGCCGACCACAATGGCGATGGTGGTGACGATCTCGAAGTAGACGATGGTCTTGAGGCCGATACGCCCCAGCTTCTTGGCGTCGCCGACGCCGGCAATACCGACCACCAGCGAGGAAATGACAATCGGGATGACGATCATCTTGATCAGGCGGATAAAGATATCGCCTGCCGGTTGCAGGACGTTGCCGATCCACCAGGCCTTCTCGGCGCTGAAATGGTTGAGCAGCGCGCCCACGGTGATCCCCAGTACCAGACCGATAAGGATCTGCCAGGCGAGGCTGAGCTTTGCCTTCTTCATGTCGTTACCCTTGCTTCAAGTGGAGTCGGACAGAAGCCCTCACCGTTGCGCTTGCGCAGCCCCGGAAGCGGCACCTGTCCCCCATGGAAGGTCATCGCCCACCAGCCTGATGGCTTTTTGGCAGGCGAAAAAAGGCGCAACTATTCCCATGCAAGGGGGGGACGTCTAATGCCGTAAACGCCTACCCCATGCCGAATCGGCATGACATTTGTTTAACAATACGACCGTTTCGCCCCGGTTAAACAGGCCATTTCAGCCGGAAACCGTGCCGTAGACCGGCCATTACAGAGCATTTTTCCCTCTGTGCCCCAAGACTGAATCAAGGTCAGACAAGTAAGAAAATCCTACAAATTCAATCAAAAATGGGGGAAAACAGAGAGGGTATTTCTAGACGTACGGTCGCATCGGAAAAATGCACCCGCTAAAAATGCCACTTAATGTCGGAACGACATAGGGTTAAAGCAGCAAACGTCTATAGGGCAATGGCAGGAGCGGCCGCCCGACAGCCGGGCGGCGGTGGCTCAAGGTCAACCTCGACCGCGGCGTCCGAACAGGAAGGAAGCCACGAACATCACCAGGAATACGACAAAGAGGATCTTGGCGATACCGGTGGCGGTACCAGCGATGCCACCAAAGCCCAATACCGCAGCGACAATGGCAATGATCAGGAATGTGACTGCCCAGCTCAACATGGTGATTCTCCTCAACTTATACGTTTTGGGTGCAGCCTTTACTGCCCCGGGTACTGCGCCCGGGCTGCCGTCCGACAGCCCGGCTCTTGCCTAGAACACCCAACGCTGCTGAAACGGTTCGTCAGGCACCTGGGCTTGATCGACCGACGTCAGGCGGTAGGAGGTGGGGTCGCTGATGCTGGCACCGAGCGCACTGAAATGAGTCTGTTGCAGGCTATGCGCGGGCAGGCGCTGGACCTGGGCACTGGCCTGGTTCCAGCGTTGAAATTGCTGGCCGGCAATCAGCGTGACCAGTAACGCCAGCACCGCAAACAATCCTTGTTGCAGGCGCAGTGGCGAGAGATGGAGATGGGCGGCACGTGGGCGATTCATCCTGAAACTCCTCCGAGACAATGATGCGTGTTCCAGGGCCGGGAGAGATAAACGAGGCCGATCACTGGAAACGCTCTTGGGAGGAACGTTGCAGCCTGCATGCCAGCTTTTTTATTGATAAAACATCAATAAAATCAAATAGTTAAAAAATATCTCAAATTGATCAGGCAGCATCCTGCACGATGCTCGTCATACAGTCGTGCGTATTGCACGATGTCTCCGTAGGAAATGACCTAAATTCAAGAATAAATAGTCAGGAAATCAGTAGGAATTAGCTGAGAAGCCAACTGTCGGAAGGAAAGAGCCTAAAAAATTCCTCAAATCAGCGGGTTAGCAATCAGCGGCTGAGACCGTTACCCTGCTTGTTATCAGGTCAATCAGAAGCAGCTCTCTAACGTGCCGGATATTTCCGGAACAGACTGGAAACTTTTACTAAAGGAGCATGGGAGATGGAGTCAGCCACGGAACATCAAGGCCGTATTCTGCTGGTAGATGATGAATCCGCCATCCTTCGCACCTTTCGCTACTGCCTGGAAGACGAGGGCTACACCGTCGCCACGGCGAACAGCGCGGCCCAGGCCGACACCCTGTTGCAGCGCCAGGTCTTCGACCTGTGCTTCCTCGACCTGCGCCTCGGCGAGGACAACGGCCTCGATGTCCTGGCCCAGATGCGCATCCAGGCGCCCTGGATGCGCGTGGTGATCGTCACGGCCCACTCCGCCGTGGACACCGCAGTAGACGCCATCCAGGCCGGTGCCGCCGATTACCTGGTCAAACCCTGCAGCCCCGACCAATTGCGCCTGGCCACGGCCAAGCAGCTGGAAGTACGGCAGCTGTCCGCCCGCCTCGAAGCCCTCGAAGGCGAAGTCC
Organism: Pseudomonas gingeri; assembly: GCF_013386165.1. GTDB lineage: Bacteria > Pseudomonadota > Gammaproteobacteria > Pseudomonadales > Pseudomonadaceae > Aquipseudomonas > Aquipseudomonas gingeri_C. The sequence goes on from NZ_JACAOS010000019.1 coordinate 36,734, forward strand.
GCCAGCCCAAGGACGGCCTCGACTCCCACAGCCCATCGATGATGGCCGTGCTGGAAACCGCCCGACAGGTGGCCGGTACCGATGCGAATATCCTGATCCTGGGCGAATCCGGTACCGGCAAGGGCGAACTGGCCCGTGCCATCCACGGCTGGAGCAAGCGGGCGAAGAAATCCTGCGTGACCATCAACTGCCCGTCGCTGACCGCCGAGCTGATGGAGAGCGAGCTGTTCGGCCACAGCCGCGGGGCCTTCACCGGGGCCAGCGAAAGCACCCTGGGCCGTGTCAACCAGGCCGATGGCGGGACCCTGTTCCTCGACGAGATCGGTGACTTCCCGCTGACCCTGCAACCCAAGCTGCTGCGTTTTATCCAGGACAAGGAATACGAGCGCGTGGGCGATCCGGTGACCCGGCGAGCCGATGTGCGGATTCTCGCCGCCACCAACCTCAACCTTGAAGACATGGTCCGCGACGGGCGTTTTCGCGAGGACCTGCTGTACCGCCTGAACGTCATTACCCTGCACCTGCCGCCCCTGCGCGAACGCAGTGAAGACATCCTGATGCTCGCCGACCGTTTCCTCGCCCGCTTCGTCAAGGAGTACGCGCGGCCGGCGCGCGGCTTCGGCGATGAAGCCCGCGAAGCCCTGCTCAACTACCGTTGGCCGGGCAATATCCGCGAACTGCGCAACGTGGTCGAACGCGCGAGCATCATCTGTCCCCAGGAGCGCGTGGAGATCAGTCACCTGGGCATGGCCGAACAACCGACCAACAGTACACCGCGCATCGGTGCCGCGCTGAGCCTGGACGAAATGGAAAAAGCCCATATCGGCGCCGTGCTGGCCACCAGCGATACCCTCGACCAGGCCGCCAAGACACTGGGCATCGACGCCTCGACGCTGTACCGCAAACGCAAACAGTACAACCTGTGAGTAGCCCACCATGAAACTCGCGATGAAGCTGCGCACCCGGCTCTTCCTGAGTATCTCGGCGCTGATCACCGTCGCCTTGCTGGGCCTGATGCTGGGCCTGGTCAGTGTGATGCAGATGGCCAAGACCCAGGAGTCGCTGATCAGCGACAACTTCATCACCCTGGACCTGGGCCTCAAGCTGCGCCAGAGCCTGGGCGACCAGTTGCTCCTGATGCTCAGTGACAAGCCGGACCAGGCCGCCCTCGAGGCCTCTCGCGAACACTACCTGCAACTGCTCCACGAAGGTATCGAACATGAGCAGGGCAACGACGTGCGCAGCGGCTTCGCCCAGGCGCGGATCGACTACGAAAAATTCTTCCAGGCCTTTACCCGTTCACGCAACGGCAGCGGCAGCACCGAGGAGCTCACCAGCAGCTTCAATGTCCTGCGTAACGGCCTGATCGCCGAGCACAAGCAGGCGCTGGACAACATCAGCTCCACGCAAAGCGATGCCCGCGAGCGGGCGCTGCTGGTGGCCGGGCTACTGGGGTTTGTCGGGCTGGCGGTGCTGATCATCGGCTTTATCACCGCCCACGGCATCGCCCGGCGTTTCGGCGCGCCCATCGAAGCCCTGGCCGAGGCGGCGGATCATATCGGCCAAGGCAACTTCGACGTCACCCTGCCGATTTCCCCGGCGGCCGAGATGAACCTGCTGACCCGGCGCTTCGGCCTCATGGCCGAGGCCCTGCGCCAGCATCAGGCAACCAACATCGACGAATTGCTCGCCGGCCAGCAACGTTTGCAGGCCGTGCTCGACAGCATCGACGACGGTCTGCTGATGATCGACCGCGCAGGCCGCCTGGAGCACCTCAATCCGGTGGCGCAACGGCAATTGGGCTGGGACGGCGACCGCCTCGGCCAAGGCCTGGGCGAGGCCCTGAAACGGCCCGAACTGGACGAACAACTGCAATTGATCCTGCGCGGGGCCAGCTTGGAGCGGGCACCGGAAGACCTCGAGATCGAGGTGGAAGGCGAGTCCCGCTTGCTGACCTACAGCCTGACCCCGGTCAGTCACACCGAGGGGCATATTCTCGGCGCGGTGATGGTCCTCCACGACGTCACCGAACAGCGCGCCTTCGAACGGGTACGCAGCGAGTTCGTCTTGCGAGCTTCCCACGAACTACGCACGCCGGTCACCGGCATGCACATGGCTTTCGGCCTGTTGCAGGAGCGCGTGCATTTCGACAGTGAATCCCGGGAAGCCGACCTGTTGAACACGGTCAACGAAGAAATGCAGCGGCTGATGCAATTGATCAACGACCTGCTGAATTTCTCCCGTTACCAGAACGGCCTGCAGAAACTGACCCTGGTGCCCTGCGACATCGAATCACTGCTCCAAGCCTGCCGCCTGCGTTATGCCGAACAGGCCCTGACCCAGGGCATCGACCTGCAGGTGGAGCTGCAGCCGCCCTTGCCGCGCCTGCCAGCCGATCAACCGCAACTGGAACGCGTGCTCGACAACCTGCTGGACAATGCCCTGCGCCACACCGCCCGGGGCGGGCAGATTCGCTTGCAGGCACGGCGCCATGGCGAGCGGGTCATCATCAGTGTCGAGGACAACGGTGAGGGCATTGCCTACGGACAACAGGGACGGATCTTCGAACCCTTCGTCCAGGTTGGCCGCAAGAAAGGCGGCGCCGGCCTGGGCCTGGCCCTGTGCAAGGAGATCGTGCAGTTGCACAGCGGGCGCATGGGCGTGTATTCGCGGCCGGGGCAGGGCACGCAGTTCTACATGGCGCTGCCGCTCTAGGGCTTCAGGCCCTAGGCTTCGTCATCCAGGCGACGGGAAGCCAGGCGTCGACCGCGGGTGATCAATTCGACGAACTGCACCGCCGTCAACGCCTGGGCGAACAGCCAGCCCTGACCGTAATTCACGCCCTCGCTGCTGAGCAACAACGCCTGGTGCTCGTACTCGATGCCCTCGGCGATCACCCGTAGGTGCAACGCATGGGCCATGCGAATGATATGCGGCGCCACACCACTGCTGGCGGCGTCATGGCCCAGGGCATCGATAAAGGACTTGTCGATCTTCAGGCAGTCCACCGGCAAGGTCTGCAGGTAGGCCAGGCTGCAATAGCCGGTGCCGAAGTCGTCGATCAACACCTGATGGCCGACATTGCGCAGGGCCTGCAAATTGTCCCGGGCCACCACCACGTCGATCAGCCCGCGTTCGGTGACTTCGAAGGCAATCTGCCGGGCACTGACCCGGTGCGCGTGCAACAGGTCGGCAATCACCTCACCGATGCGCGGCACCATCACATCGCAGGCCGCCAGGTTCACCGAGATGTACAACTGCGGATTGGCCCGCAGCAGTTGACCCAGCTGGTCCAGCAGCCGTTGCAGGACAAAGTCGGTGATCTGGCGGATCTGCCCGGTGTTTTCCGCCAAGGGGATGAACAGGTCGGGGCTGGTCAGCGTGCCGTCCGGCCGGCGCCAGCGGATCAAGGCTTCGGCCCCCACGCAATGGCGACTGCCGAGGTCGAAAATCGGTTGATACAAGACCTGGAACTCACCGCGCCGCAACGCGCCTTGCAGTTCGCCGTTGAGTGACTGGCGCTGGCGAGCCAGTTGCAAGGTCAGGCCACCGATGCAGAAAGCAATCAACAGGCTCACCGAGAGCAGCCACCACCACAGCGGGTCGATCGGCAACGACATGGCCGCCCGCGGCGCGACCATCACCAACTGGTATTCCGGGGTGCGGGTGGGCATGCGATAGATCAATTCATTCGGCGTGATCACCAGCGCGTCGCGCGTTGTCGCTGACCAGCCGGGAGGCGGCCAGATCTGCGCCGGCCCCAGCACCGGGATCGCCCGTCGCCCCCGGTCGACCACCACCAGCAGGCTGGCCCCCGGCGGCAGCTCCACCACATCGCTCAAATGCCCACGGGAGGTAGACACACGGAAATGACCACGGCCCAGCATCAGCGCCGCCAGGTTGTCATTGGGTTGGGCCGAGGTATTGAGCCAATAGCTGTAGGTCGGTCCGCGGATATCCGCCACCCGCGAGGTGACGTGGGCATCCTGGCTGGGCCAGTTGGAACAGGACTGGGTCGCGTCTACATAGAAGGTTTCGTAGATAAAGCGGTAGTTGAAGCTCAACTGCTGCAAGGTGTCGATCATGGCCGGGCTACAGTCCCGCAAGGGCTGGGCCTCCAATTGGTCGAGCCCCTCGCGCAGTTGCCCGAACAACTGTTCCAGGCGCTCCAGGAAACGTTGCCCCTGGGCATTCATCTGCTCGCTTTCGTGTTGCCTGACCTGGTGTATCACCACCCCCAGGCTACCGGCCAACAACAAGGCGGCACTGAGCAGAGCCGCCAGCAATGCCAGTGACCAGGGACGATGGAACCAGGAGCGCAACGTCTGGCGAGCCGGCATCAACGAATATCCTAAGACTTACCAATGAGTTATAGCAACAGATTGGGAAGTCGGCGCTGACCGTCCGGCGGTGACGTTATTTTGACCGATTGAGCACCTGGAGGATCGCCGCACTTTGCGCATCCGGCAGGCCGTCGAAGCGGGCCGGGCGGAAGTGCATCTGGAAGGCCGCCAGGACATGGCGCGTGGCAACATCCAGCTCACCGGTTTGCGGCGTGGTATAGCCCAAGAGCTGGAGCTGCTGCTGGAACCAGAGGGTGCTCGGCAGTTGCGCGGCGTAGGTTGCTTGCAACCGAGCGACCGCCTGCTCGTCGGGCCAGACACCCAGGCCTTCTGCCGCCAGGCGCTTCCAGGGCATCAGCGGTCCCGGGTCCTGCTTGCGCAGCGGCGCGATATCGCTGTGGCCGATCACATTGCGTGGCTCGATGTGATTGCGTTTGACGATGTCCTTGAGCAACACCACCAACGCCTGGATCTGCGCTTCGCTGTAGGGATACCAGACGCGCCCGTCAGGAGTATCACGGAAACCCGGATTGACGATTTCGATGCCAATGGAGCTGGAGTTCAACCAGGTACGTCCCAACCACTCGCTTTCCCCGGCGTGCCAGGCGCGCTGGCTCTCGTCCACCAGCTTGTAGACGGTGGCACGATTGTCGTCGCCGATCAGGTAATGGCTGCTGACCTGGCCATGGGTCAGCAATCTCAGCGAGTTTTCCATGTTCGCCGAGGTGTAGTGCAGGATCACGAACTGCACGCGGTTGTCGTAGTTGACCGAAGGGTGGCTGGTGTCCATTCGCGGACCGCTGGCGCAGCCCGCCAGCAGCAGGATCGAGAGAAGCAGAGGGAGCAATTTCATGGCGGCGGCAACAAGCAAAGACAGTATCGTCACAGCATAACGTACTGGCAGGCACAGCAACGGCCAAGCTCTGTTACCTGATGCAACCCTCAGCCTTGTTCGATGCGGTTACGCCCGGCATTCTTGGCCCGGTAAAGCGCCTCATCGGCTCTTTTCAACGCATGGTCGCTACGCTCTCCGCTCCTGAACGCCGACAGGCCGACCGATACCGTAATCGTCACGCGCTCGCCCTTGAAGTGAAACGGGCAGGCCGCGATGGCCGCGCGCAAGCCCTCGACCAACTTGAGCCCCGCCGTGACCGAGGTATTGGGCACCAGCAGGACAAACTCCTCGCCGCCGAAACGGGCAATGAAGTCGCCGGGGCGCAGGCGCTTGCGCAGCTCGCCGGCAATGATCTTCAACACCTTGTCGCCGGCCAGATGGCCGTAGTTGTCGTTGATCCGTTTGAAATGGTCGAGATCAAGCATGGCGATCAGCAGACTATTGCCCCGCTGCTGCCACTGCTCCATCTCCTGCTCCAGCCGCTCGCTCCAGGCCGCACGATTGGGCAGGCCAGTCAGCGGGTCGACCAGGGCTTTCTGGCGCTGCTCCTCAAGGTGATCACGATAGACCTGGGCCTCCTGCTCCATATGCGCCACCCGTTCGGCCAGGCTTTGCAGGCGCACGGCGACTTCCTGTTCGCGGATCGCACGTTGCTGCTGGTGCTGGTCCATGGTGCCCAGCAAGCCTTCGAGGCGGTTTTCCAGGATGTGCTTGAGGCTGTCCAGGTCCGCGGCGTCCTGCACGCTGCTTTGCAGACTATCGACATGCTCGCGCAATTGGCTGTGTAGTTCGTTCGCCGCCGTACGCCCTTCGGCGTGGCCAGCACTGGCCGCCTGCAGGTTGCTCTGGAATGACTCCAGGCGTTCGTTGAGTTGCTTGAGGTAGATCTGGAAGTCGTGTTGCCCGCTGTCGTTGATCGCCAGCATCAACACCGCCAGGTCATCGAGGATCGGCAGCAGTTCGTACCAGTTCAGCCCATGTTCGAGGCGATGACGCATGGCTTCGGCATGGGCCTGGTGACGCTCGGGCAGGGTCAGGTCATTGAGCAGGCCCAACAACGTCGACTCGATATGTTCGGCCACCGAGCTGTAGGACGGCTCCGGGGATTCGGGCAAGGCAAACAGCACATCCGGCTCGGGGTATTCCGGGTCGACGGCGGCCAGCGCTTCGGCCATCACCGGCGGTAACGGCAGGCTGTCGATAAACACCGCAGGTGCGGGATGCAGCACTGGGACTAGCACTTCAGGCGGTGCGGCTGCCTCGACGACAGGCACAGGCACGACGTTGGGCTCGTTGGGCTCGGCCGCCGCAACCGGCGACGGCGGTTGGCCATCCGCGCTCGCCGGGGCCGCGGGCGGCGCTTCGAGCACCGGCTTGGCGACGGCTGCCGATGACTCCGGCGGTATAACCGACGGCACATAGGCCACCGCCTCGACCGGTTTGGCCGCGAGCACCGGCTCGGGCTCAGCCGCAGGTAGCAGCGGCGCTTCGGGCTCGACTGACACGACGGCCTCGACCGGGGCCACAGGGGCGGGCGGCGCGGCGACAGTGGCAGTTACGGGCGCAGGTGCTGCGGATGCGGTGGGTGCAGCAGGTGCTGCGGGAGCAGGTGCAGGTGCAGGTGCAGGTGCAGGTGCAGGTGCAGGTGCAGGTGCAGCCTCCGACACCTCGACCTCGGGTTCACGCGCCACGGGTTCGGCAGCGTGGGCAGGAATCTCCTGGGCCCCGGAGGGCTGACCCGGTGCTTCCGGCGCGTTTTCCTTGCCACCGAACAGCCGTTGCAACAGACCGGGGCGGCCCGGCTCGGCCGGATGCTCAAGCTGCGTCAACGCCTTGCCCTGCAGGCCACTGAGTTCGCTGAGCAGCAAGGGGATTTCCCGCACCTGACCGGCACGCCCCTCAAGCTGTTTGGCGAAGTTCTTCAGCGGCCGCCGGACTTCACGGGGCAGCGGCAAGGATTGCAGTTGGGTCACCAGCGCGCTCAACGCGGTGCTCACCTGTTCGGCACGGGTCTCACGGCGCTGTTCGGAGTCAAGCACGGCCTTTTCCAGGCGGGGCAACAGGGCCGCCAGGGCTGCGTCCATATCGTCGCTGCGGACGATATCGCGCATTTCCTTCATGCACTGGTCAACTGCGCTGTCGGTGCCCTCGGCCGCCAGGGTACTGCGCACCAGCCCACGGCGAAGCAAGTCCAGGCGGGCGTCCCAACGACGCTCGAGCTTTTCCTGTTTTTCAATGCTTTTAAGGTATTTCTCTTTCCAGCGTTCGACTTCTTCGCTGCTCATGCCGGCGTCCGCGAGATTTAGCTACTCAAGGCCGGCAACGTATCAGAACCAATGGAGCCTGGCAGACGAATTTCGACGGCCACCGGCAAATGATCGGAAATGGGTTGGGCCAGCACCTCGACTCGCTCCAACGTCAGGCTGGGGCTGAGCAGAATGTGGTCCAGGCAACGCTGCGGACGCCAACTGGGAAAAGTGGCCTCCACCTGCGGTGCGAGCAAGCCGAGATCGCGTAAAGGCGAGTGTAGCAGCAGGTCGCTGGCATGGGTGTTCATGTCGCCCATCAGGACCTGATGCCGAAAACCGCCGATCAATTCACGGATATAGGCCAGCTGGCGGGTACGGGTGCGCGCGCCCAAAGCCAGGTGCATCATCACCACCACCAAGGCCTCCGGCCCCTCGCCAAAACGCACGAGAATGGCCCCGCGACCAGCTGGCCCCGGCAATGGGTGATCTTCGATCGCCCAGGGCCGCAAACGGCTCAGCACCCCATTGCTGTGCTGGGCCAGGCGTCCGAGGTTGCGATTGAGTTGCTGGTACCAGTAGGGAAAGGCCCCGAGCTGGGCCAGGTGCTCGACCTGGTTGACGTAGCCTGAGCGCAGGCTGCCGCCATCGGCCTCTTGAAGCGCCACCAGGTCGAAATCGGCGAGCAGGCCGCCGATCTTCTGCAGGTTGTCCGCCCGCCCGGTGTGCGGCAACAGGTGTTGCCAGCCACGGGTCAGGTAATGTCGATAGCGCTGGGTGCTGATGCCCACCTGGATATTGAAACTGAGCAGGCGCAAGCGGTTGTCCGCCGGCAGGCCGGTGCTCTCCAGGTGACGCTCGTTGACCTTGGGTTGATGCAGGCCAACGAGACGCTCCGCCCCCCAGTGCCCGATCACGGCGGCGGCCTTACTTGGCCGCCGTCGTGGCCGCTCGCTCTTTGGCGATCAACTGGTCGGCGACATTCAGCGCGGCTTCCGGACCACCGGCGGTGCCGAGGTCGAAGCGGTATTTGCCATTGACGATCATGGTCGGTACGCCGGAAATGCCGTACTGCTCAGCCAAGTCCTTGGCCTTTTTCATCTGCCCCTTGATGGCGAACGAGTTGAAGGTATCGAGGAACTTCTGCTTGTCGACGCCCTGGGTGGCGAGGAAATCGGCCATTTCTTCAGGCTGGGTCATCTTGTGGGTTTTCTGCACTTCTTCGAACACCGCCTTGTGCACACGGGCTTCCACACCCATGGCTTCCAGGGTCAGGAACATTTGCCCATGGGCGTTCCACGGGCCGCCGAAAATGGCCGGAACACGCACGAAGTTCACGTCGCTGGGCAGCTTCTCGGCCCAAGGATTGATGGTCGGTTCAAAGGCATAGCAATGCGGGCAGCCGTACCAGAAGAATTCGATCACTTCGATCTTGCCAGGGACTGAAACCTGTACTGGTTTTTCCAGCTCGACGTAGGTCTTGCCGGCCTCCAGCGGCACATCGGCGGCCTGGGCCGACATGCCGAACAGGCTGGCGGTGACGAGTGCGGCGCTGAGAATCAGATTACGCATGCTTTGCTCCTGGACATGGATAAGTCGCCTCAGACGCGACCTGTAACTCAGACAGACCGGGGCGGGCTCTAGTTCGGTAATTAGTGTAACGGCAGCGGCCACAAAAAAGGGCGGCCAAGGCCACCCTTTTATCGTTACAGCCATGGATTAATCGATCATTAACGTTGCCAAAGATGACAATCGCTCGACCCTCCGACTGTCAGAGCCTCAGTGCAGGCCCTGTACGTAGCTGGAGACGGCTTCGATATCCTTGTTGCTCATCTTCGCGGCGATGCTCTGCATGATCTTGGTATCGCCGTCGTTGGTGCGGTTGCCTTCGCGGAAGTCGGTCAGCTGCTTGGCGACGTATTGCGCATGCTGGCCGCTCAGGTGCGGGAAACCGGCGGCGGCGTTGCCCGCGCCATTGGGCGAGTGGCAACCGATGCAGGACGGCATGCCCTGGTCGAGCTTGCCACCGCGGAACAACTCTTCACCGTGGGCCACGACCTTGGGATCGGCGGCGCCGACGCTGCCTTGCTGGCTGGAAAAGTAGGCGGCGATGTCAGACAGGTCCTGATCGCTCAGGTTGGTCAGCAGACCGGTCATTTCCAGTACCGTGCGCTTGCCGGACTTGATGTCCTGCATCTGCTTGGTCAGGTAGCGCTCGCCCTGGCCGGCGAGTTTCGGAAAGTTGGGGGCCATGCTGTTGCCGTCTGGCCCGTGGCAGGCTCCGCAGACGGCGGCCTTGGCCTGACCGGCCTTGGCATCGCCAGCGGCCTGGGCCAGGCCTGTGATCCCCAGGGTCAACAGCAGACTCACGATCAGTTTGTTCATCAGCTAATCCAACTACGGCTAAGGGTTAAGAGTTATGGACCGGGCTTACTCGCTCATCCACTGGATGATGCTTCGGTAATCCTCGGTACTGCAGTCCATGCACAAACCACGCGGCGGCATCGCCTTGAAACCCTGGGTCACGTGTTGCACCAACGTCTCCATACCTTGCGCCAATCTTGGCTTCCAGGCCGCCTGGTCACCCTTTTCAGGGGCCATCGGCAGCTGTCCGGCATGGCAGGCACCACAAACACGGTTGTACACGGCCTCCGGATCCTGTGTAGCCTGCGCGCTGTAAAGCGGCATCAAGAGTCCGGCGGCCAGCAGCCATTGGGTCATAAATGACCTTCTCAGGGTTGGGGACGTCCCACGTTCTAGTGCGCGGTCTAGGTCTATCGCCCCCATGGGCCTTATCCTGTGTATGGACAAAGCACACACAAAATCTGCGGCATTATATACTGGCGCTACTGAAACGGAAATGACACTGCTGCCGCGTCCATCCCCGGCACCGCCCATATCGGAAATCCCATGCAACTCAAGAACCCCATTCTCGGCCTGTGCCAACAGTCCACCTTCATGCTCAGCGCCGCCAAAGTCGACCAGTGCCCGGACGACGAAGGTTTTGAAGTGGCCTTTGCCGGCCGTTCCAACGCCGGTAAATCCAGCGCCCTCAACACCCTGACCCATGCGAGCCTGGCGCGCACCTCGAAAACCCCGGGGCGCACACAGCTACTGAATTTCTTCAAGCTAGACGATGATCGGCGTCTGGTCGACCTGCCGGGCTACGGATATGCAAAAGTTCCGATTCCGCTGAAGCTGCACTGGCAGCGTCACCTGGAAGCGTACCTGGGTGGTCGCGAGAGCCTGAAGGGTCTGATCCTGATGATGGACATCCGCCATCCGATGACCGACTTCGACCTGTTGATGCTCGATTGGGCGGTGGCCAGCGGCATGCCGATGCACATCCTGCTGACCAAGGCCGACAAGCTGACCTACGGCGCGGCGAAAAACACCTTGCTCAAGGTGCAGGCGGAAATTCGCAAGGGCTGGGGCGATGCCATCAGCATCCAGCTGTTCTCGGCGCCGAAACGCCAGGGCCTGGAAGAGGCCTACACCGTATTGGCCGACTGGATGGAACTGGCGGACAAGGGCGCCGAGGAAGCCGCAGAATAAAGCTGCTTTTAGCTTTTGAGGCCCGACAGACGGACATAAAACTGTCTGTGGTGCGTTCAGGCAAGGCAAACGTGCGGCGTGAAAGGCGAAGTTTACTGGCTGTAAATGAGTCTTTCACGCCGCACGTTTAACACAGCATGAGCCCGCCACAGCCAGTTTTAGGGTAAAAAAAACCCCGGACTTCGTATGGGGAGGGGAAGTTCGGGGTCCAAGTTCCGAACCGCTAGGGCGGCGTCCGGAATATCTGCCAACACTTAACACAACATAGGAGCATCGAAGGGCTTCACCAGCCATTCAGTAACTCTGAGTGTGGTTTTGCCGATTTAGTTCCAAAAATTTTCAAAAACTATTTGGCATAAGTGACGGGCATCTCTGAACTAATGGCCTTTCGATAGTGCTTTACCGCGACGTCATGTCACGGCAAAACACAGCCAAAAACCGCGACTCAGTGCGCCTCATCCCAGTTGTTGCCCACGCCCACGTCCACCAGCAGCGGCACATCCAGCTGCACCGCACCGCTCATATGGACGCGGATCTGCTCGCTGACTTCCGCCACCAGGTCCTCGCGCACTTCCAGCACCAGTTCATCGTGCACCTGAAGGATGACCCGGGCATCCAGGCCGGATTCGCCGAGCCAGTTATCCACCGCCACCATGGCCTTCTTGATGATGTCCGCCGCCGTGCCCTGCATCGGCGCGTTGATCGCCGTGCGCTCGGCGCCAGCGCGCTCCTGGGGACGATTGGAGTGGATCTCCGGCAAGTACAGCCGACGCCCGAACAGGGTCTCGACATAACCCTGCTCCGAGGCCTGGCCGCGAGTGCGCTCCATGTATTCGCGAACCCCCGGATAGCGGGCGAAATACACGTCGATGTAAGCCTTGGCGGTCTTGGTGTCGACGCCGATGTCCTTGCCCAGCTTCTGCGCGCCCATGCCGTAGATCAGGCCGAAGTTGATGGCCTTGGCGCTGCGGCGCTGGTCAGACGTGACCTCGCCCAGCTCGACCTTGAACACTTCCGCCGCCGTCGCCGTGTGCACGTCGAGGTTGTGGCGGAAGGCATTGAGCAAGCCTTCGTCCTTGGACAAGTGGGCCATGATCCGCAGCTCGATCTGCGAATAGTCCGCCGCCAGCAGCTTGTAGCCTGGGGGCGCGATGAACGCCTGGCGGATCCGCCGCCCTTCGGCGGTGCGCACCGGGATGTTCTGCAGGTTCGGATCGCTGGAGGACAGCCGCCCGGTCGCCGCTACCGCCTGGTGATAGGAGGTGTGGATACGCCCGGTACGCGGGTTGATCTGCTCCGGCAGGCGATCGGTGTAGGTGCTTTTCAGCTTGCTCATGGAGCGGTACTGCATCAGTACCTTGGGCAACGGATAGTCGTCTTCGGCCAGCTTGGCCAGGACTTCCTCAGCCGTGGACGCCTGGCCCTTGCCGGTCTTCTTCAGCACCGGCAGGCCGAGCTTCTCGTAGAGGATCGCGCCCAGTTGCTTGGGCGAGCCGAGGTTGAACTCCTCGCCGGCGATCACGAAGGCTTCGCGCTCCAGCTCCACCATCTTCTTGCCCAGCTCGATGCTCTGCACCCCGAGCAAGTCGGCATCCACCAGCGCACCCTGGCGTTCGATCCGCGCCAGCACCGGCACCAGCGGCATTTCGATATCGGTCAGCACGCTGAGCAGGCTCGGCTCGGCGGCCAGTTGCTCATGCAGGGCCAGGTGCAGACGCAAGGTCACGTCGGCGTCTTCAGCGGCATACGGCCCGGCCTGCTCCAGGGGTATCTGATCGAAGGTCAGCTGCTTGGCGCCCTTGCCGGCGATGTCCTGGAAGCTGACGGTGTCGTAGTCGAGGTACTTCTTCGCCAGGCTGTCCATATCGTGCCGGGTCGCCGTGGCGTTGAGCACGTAGGATTCGAGCATGGTGTCGAAAGCGATGCCGCGCACCGTGATGCCGCACGCCGGGTCACCGCCGATGGCGCAGTTGGCGAGGATATTCATGTCGAACTTGGCGTGTTGGCCGACCTTGAGCTTTTCCGGATCTTCCAGCAACGGCTTCAAGGCCCGCAACACGCTGTCGCGGTCCAGTTGCTGCGGTACATCGAGATAGCTATGGGTCAGCGGCACATAGGCGGCTTCATTGGCTTGTACGGCGAAGGAAACACCGACCAACTGCGCCTGCTGCGCGTCGATCCCGGTAGTTTCGGTGTCGAAGGCGAAGAGTTTGGCGCCCTTGAGCTTCTCCAGCCAGGCATCGAAACGGGCCTGGTCGAGAAGGGTTTCGTACTGTGGCTCACTGGGAACTTCGGCCACCGGCGGGTTAGCGCCCGTCGATTCGGCATCGAAGAGCCCGGCGCTCTCGGCCACAGGTGCCGCAGCCGCCGCCAGCTCGATGCGCTTGGCTTCACGCTGCAACTCGTCGATCCAACTCTTGAACTCCAGCTCGGCATACAGCTCGGCGAGCTTTTCCCGGTCCGGTTCGCCCAGGTGCAGATCGTCCAGGCCGACCTCCAGCGGCACATCGACCTTGATGGTCGCCAACCGGTAGGACAGGAACGCCATGTCCTTGTGCTCGAGCAACTTGGCCGGCAAAGTCTTGGCCCCGCGAATCGGCAGGTTCGGCACCTCGTCGAGCTGCTCGTACAGTTCTTTCAAACCCCCATTGACCCCCACCAGCAAGGCCACCGCAGTTTTCTCGCCGACACCCTTGACCCCCGGAATGTTGTCGGAAGAGTCACCCATCAACGCCAGCAGGTCGATGATCTGCTCTGGAGCGACACCAAACTTCGCCTTCACGCCCTCCACGTCCATCGAGGTTTCGTTCATGGTATTGACCAGGGTAATGTGCCCGTCGACCAACTGCGCCATGTCCTTGTCACCGGTGGAAATCACCACCGGACGGTCGGCGGCCGCGCTGCTGCGGGCCAGGGTGCCGATCACATCGTCGGCTTCCACGCCTTCCACGCACAGCAACGGGAAACCCAGGGCGCGCACGCTGGCATGCAGCGGCTCGATCTGCACGCGCATGTCGTCGGGCATACTTGGGCGGTTGGCCTTGTAGTCGGCGTACATTTCATCGCGAAAGGTCCCACCCTTGGCGTCGAAGACCACCGCGAACGGGCTTTGTGGATACTGTTTACGCAGGCTTCTGAGCATGTTCAGCACGCCCTTGACCGCCCCGGTGGGCAAGCCCTTGGACGTGGTGAGCGGCGGCATCGCGTGAAAGGCGCGATACAGGTAGGAAGAACCGTCCACCAGGACGAGAGGGGCTTGGCTCATGAGTAGGATCAACCTTTTCGGCGGGTGCGGCGGTAGAATAGCCGGACCGTTGACGACAAAGGGACAAGGTTATCATGCGTAAACTCAATCGCCTGTTATTGGGCGGCCTGCTTGCACTCTCGCCGTTGGCCGTGATGGCCGCGTCGGATGCGCCGGTAGCCGAGCCAGAAGTGACGATCCACACGGAAGGGGACAAAACGATCCAGGAATACCGGCAAAATGGCTTTCTGTATGCCATAAAGGTCACCCCCAAAGGTGGCAAGCCTTACTTCCTGGTACGTGCAGACGGTACTGATGCAAACTTCATCCGCTCGGACCAACCGGATATGCTCATTCCGGCATGGAAAATCCTTGAGTGGAAGTGAGCCCCTAACTTTAATCGGCGCCGCCTTGGGCGGCGCCCGTACTGGCAGTTTTAACCATGTCTGTGTTCACCCCCCTGGCTCGGCCTGAGCTGGAAACCTTTCTCGCCCCTTACGGGCTCGGTCGTCTGCTCGACTTCCAGGGAATTGCCGCCGGCAGTGAAAACACCAACTTCTTCATCAGCCTGGAGAAGGGCGAGTACGTCCTGACCCTGGTTGAACGCGGACCGGTGCAGGAAATGCCGTTCTTCATCGAGCTGCTCGATGTCCTGCATGACGCCGACCTGCCAGTGCCCTATGCCTTGCGCACCACCGACGGCCAGGCCCTGCGCGAACTGGCCGGCAAACCGGCGTTGCTGCAACCACGACTGGCCGGCAAACACATCAAGCAGCCCAATGCCCAGCACTGCGTGCAAGTGGGCGAACTGCTCGGTCACCTGCACCTGGCGACCCGCAACAATATCCTCGAGCGCAAGACCGACCGCGGTCTGGACTGGATGCTCGAAGAAGGTGAAAAGCTCAAGTCGCACCTGGACGACGAAGCCCGTGGCCTGCTGCAAGCGGCGCTGGAGGAGATCGGCCGGTACAAGGCGCAGATCCTCGCGCTGCCCCGGGCCAACCTGCATGCCGACCTGTTCCGCGACAACGCGATGTTCGAAGGCACCCACCTGACCGGGTTGATCGACTTCTACAACGCCTGTTCCGGGCCGATGCTCTACGACGTGGCGATTGCCTTGAATGACTGGTGTGCGGATGACGCCGGGGTGCTCGATGGGCAACGGGCGCGGGCGCTGCTGGGGGCTTATGCCGGCCTTCGGCCGTTTACGGCTGGCGAGGCCGAGTTGTGGCCGACCCTGTTGCGGGTAGCTTGCGTACGCTTCTGGCTGTCACGCCTGATTGCCGCCGAGTCCTTTGCCGGGCAGGACGTGCTGATTCACGATCCGATGGAGTTCCAGATTCGCCTGGCACAGCGCCAGCAGGTCAGCATTCAGTTGCCGTTCGCAATGTAGGAGCGAGCTTGCTCGCGATGGTAGTCCAGACGCCGCGGGGCATCAGGTTCCCCCGCGTTATCGTTGACGGCCATCGCGAGCAAGCTCGCTCTTACAAGTGCTCCAGGCACCCGGCCAGATCATTGCCGAGCTTCTCCAGCACCTGCTCATACCCATGAGCCGTCGCCGGCGTGTAGCCACCCAGGCCATCCAACTCGGCCAGCTTCACCGGCAAACCGCTCACCAGGGTTTCCGCCAGCCGTGGCCGCAACGGCGGCTCACTGAACACACAGGTCTTGCCCACTTCCTGCAAACGCGTCCGCATCGCTGCCACATGCTGGGCGCCCGGCTGCACTTCGGCGGCCACGCTGAACACGCCGGTGTGCTTGAGCCCGTAGGCGTCCTCGAAGTAGTCGAAGGCCTCGTGGAAGACAAAGTATGGCTTGTCCGCAACACCCGCCACCCGCGCCTTCAACCGTGCATCCAGGGCATCGAGCCGCCCATCGAAAGCCTTCGCGTTGCTCTGGTAACGCCCGGCGTTGGCCGGATCCGCCGCACTCAGGTCCGCGGCCATGCGCGCGGCAATCACCCGGGCATTCACCGTCGACAGCCACAGGTGCGCATCCAGCGTGCCCGGACGATGATCGTGGTCATGTTCGTCGGCATCTTCGGCATGGGAGTGGCTATCTTCGGCAAATCGACGCAGCTTCATCCCCGGCAGATCCTGCACCGCCACGGTCGGTAAGCTGCGGCCCTTGAGCACTCGGGGCAGGAAGCTTTCCATGTCCGGGCCGATCCAGTAGAGCAGGTCCACCGACTGCACCTTGCGCACATCGGACGGCCGCAATGCGTAGTTGTGCGGCGAAGCACCCGGCGGCAGCAGCACCTCGGGGGTGTCCACGCCCTCCTGCACAGCAGCGGCAATCAACTGGAGAGGCTTGATGCTGGTCAGCACGCTGACCTGCGCCTGAACCGGGGAAATCACTAGCAAACTGGCACTGATGGCGACAAAAAAGGCAAAAAGACGGGGCACGATGAACACTCAAGGTGGCAGGAACAGGTAACATAATAACGTCTCTCACAAATGCCGTCGCCGCTCATGCCCAAAACCCCTCTCGCCAGTCGTCCCCATGATCACTCCCATTGCGTGCACAGCGCGCTGTCCGACGCCGATGCCCTGTGCGCACGCCAGGGCCTGCGCCTGACCGCCTTGCGGCGGCGAGTGCTCGAGCTGGTCTGGCAGAGCCACAAGCCGCTGGGCGCCTATGACATCCTCGCCGTGCTGAGCGAGCAGGACGGCCGCCGCGCCGCGCCGCCGACCGTCTACCGCGCCCTGGACTTCCTGCTGGACAACGGCCTGGTCCATCGCATCGCCTCGCTCAACGCTTTTGTCGGCTGCAACCACCCGGAACACGCCCACCAGGGCCAGTTCCTGATCTGCCGCCAGTGCCACGCCGCCATCGAGCTGGAGCAGAAGTCCATCAGCGACGCCATCATCAACAGCGCCCGGGATGTCGGCTTTGCCGTCGAGGCCCAGACCGTCGAAGTGATCGGGCTCTGCTCGGGTTGCCAGGGGGCCTGATGAGCACCGCGCTGATTCGCCTCGAGCAGGTAGGGGTGACCTTTGCCGGGCAGAACGTGCTCGACAATATCCACCTGAGCGTCGAACCCGGGCAGATCGTCACCCTGATCGGCCCCAACGGTGCCGGCAAGACCACCCTGGTGCGCGCTGTGCTCGGGCTGCTCAAGCCGGATCGCGGCAGTGTCTGGCGCAAGCCGAAGCTGCGGGTCGGCTACATGCCGCAGAAACTCCATGTCGACCCGACCCTGCCGCTGTCGGTGCTGCGCTTCCTGCGCCTGGTGCCGGGTGTCGACCGCGCGCGCGCCCTGGCGGCCCTGGGCGAAGTCGGCGCCGAACAGGTGATCGACAGCCCGGTGCAAAGCATCTCCGGCGGCGAAATGCAGCGGGTGCTGCTGGCTCGCGCCCTGCTGCGCGAACCACAACTGCTGGTGCTCGACGAGCCGGTGCAAGGCGTCGACGTCGCCGGCCAGGCCGAGCTCTACAGCCTGATTACCCGCCTGCGCGATCGCCACGGCTGCGGCGTGCTGATGGTCTCCCACGACCTGCACCTGGTGATGAGCACCACCGACCAGGTGGTCTGCCTCAACCGCCACGTCTGCTGCTCCGGTCACCCTGAACAAGTCAGCGGCGACCCGGCCTTCGTCGAGCTGTTCGGGCAGAACGCCCAGAGCCTGGCGATCTATCACCATCACCATGACCACGCCCACGATCTGCACGGCGCCGTGGTCAGCGAAGAGGCCCCGGCGGCCCATACCCACGTTCACGGAGAAAGCTGCAAGCATGGCTGATTTTCTGCTCTACGCCTTGCTGGCAGGCTTGGCCCTGGCCCTGGTGGCCGGCCCGTTGGGTTCGTTCGTGGTCTGGCGACGCATGGCCTATTTCGGCGACACCCTGTCCCATGCGGCGCTGCTCGGCGTGGCCCTGGGCTTTCTGCTGGACGTCAGCCCGACCCTGGCGGTGACCGTCGGCTGCCTGCTGCTGGCGGTGCTGCTGGTGACCCTGCAACAGCGCCAGCCCCTGGCCTCCGATACCCTGCTGGGGATTCTCGCGCCCAGCACCTTGTCCCTCGGGCTGGTGGTACTAAGCTTCATGCATGAAGTGCGCATCGACCTGATGGGTTACCTGTTCGGCGACCTGCTGGCCATCAGCACCGGCGACCTTTACTGGATCCTCGGCGGCAGCGCGGCGGTGCTGGTGCTGCTGATCAGCCTCTGGCGGCCGTTGCTGGCCATCACCGTGCATGAAGAGCTGGCCACCGTCGAAGGCCTGCCGGTCGCGTCGTTGCGCCTGGCGCTGATGCTGTTGATCGCCGTGGTGATCGCGGTGGCGATGAAGATCGTCGGTGTACTGCTGATCACTTCCTTGCTGATCATCCCGGCCGCCGCCGCCCAGCGGCACGCCCGTTCGCCGGAGCAGATGGCCCTGGGTGCCAGCCTGCTCGGCATGCTCGCGGTGTGCGGTGGCCTGGCGCTGTCCTGGTTCAAGGACACCCCGGCGGGGCCGTCCATCGTGGTCACGGCCGCCGGCCTGTTTCTGCTGAGTTTTGTCCTGCCCCGCAGAGGGGTGTAGACTTGCTCGTTTTTTGCGCAATTAGAGAGTCGCAGGAATGAAGCCGTTCGCCTCCCGTTATCTGCTCCTTGTCGCATTTTCCCTGCTGCTGGGCGCCTGCCAGAGCACCCCGCCGGTGGACACCACAGTGCCCGACGCCCGGGTGGCGGCCATTGCCGCGCTGGAGCAGAGCATCAACAGTAATGAACTGGCCACCGCCGAGGACCAGTTGGGTGCCTTGCAGACGCAGTCGCCGGATGATCCCCAGTGGGTGACCTACCAGCGGCAGCTGGCCGAAGCCTATCTGCAACGCAGCCAGATCGTGCTGCAAAAAGGCGACGTCAATGCCGCCGCCACCGCCCTGAGCCGGGCCCGGGCGCTGATGCCCAAGGCACCGGCCCTGACCGGCGGGGTCAATGGCGCGATTGCCCAGGCACGTAAAGCCGAGCTGGAAAAAGCCGAGGCCGCGCTCAAGGCCGCCGAAGCCAAGCCGGCGGCACGCTTGATCGATCCGAGTGCCGAGAGCAGCACGATCGCCCTGAACATCCAGGACGTTGCGCAACTGCGCAAACAGATGGATGCACTGGCGGCAGACGTGGTCAATTACCAGTGCACGGTGACGTTCCAGGTGCCACGCACCCAGGATTACCCATGGCTGGCGACCTTGCTGGAAAAGCGCGTGAAGAAGCTTGATGCCGATTTTGCGCTGAAGATCGACAAGCAGATCGATCGGCAGGTGAAGGCCCAGGTGGTCTTGACGCCGCGCAAGCCGTAAAGCCTGCGCCCGCCGCTTGCAGTCACCATGACCTCAAGCGGCGAGCAAAACCTCATCCGAACCGACGCTTACAGCCCATCACGAAGTATTTCGATACGCCACCGCTGACGGGCATCGACAGGGTTCCTGTAGGTCGCGACCCAGTCCGGGCTGATCTGCGGTGACACGCCATTTTCGTTGGGCATGACATCACCCGCCGAAGGCGCTCCGGGGTAACTGGCCCAAGGGATATTGAACCGGTTGAAGGCATTGACCGGCACATCGTCGAAGGCCATCGCGCCGTTCGGTTTTGCCGAGGGCAGCGTCCCCTGGACAAACAGCCGCCAGTCCAGATCATAGAGCGAATGAATCCTGTCCGCGCGCCACTCCCATTGCTGGCGATTGTCGATACGGCAGGTTTCAGTCAGCAGCGCACCGGAGCGCTCCTGCAACGTCAGGCATTTTCCGGACCCGCGGTTGACATAACGACTTTCCGAATCCAGTCCCCACAGATGGCTTTTTTGCTGTGCGTTGCACGCGGCAAGCGTCACCGTGCTCCCCGACTCGACCAGGCAACTTCCCGCACCGTCCTGGGAGCGGATGAGCACCGACATCTCTCGCGTCAGGTAAGGGCTCGATAAATCCAGGACAAACTCACTGTTATAGCCATAGCTGACCAACTCGCTGCGTTTCCTGATCTGGGTCCGATCCCGCCACCATTCATCCACCTGCAGGTCATAACCGCCACCGACTATCACTTTCGCATCGCCGCTGTAACTGCCTGGCAACGCCCAGACACTGTAGGTTTCCAGACTGGCTTGGCGCATCATCGGCGTCATGCGGCTCTCTGTCAGAATCGGCCCGTTCGCGGTGACTCGGTCAATCAACGCACTTCTGAGACGTGGGGCGATGGGGGCTTCCCAAAGCGCACCCTGGTTATTCGACGAGGCCAACAACGAGTAGTCTTTGAAGCTGGTGGCCAGGGTCTTGCTATTGCTGTGCTCATAACTGGCACCCAGGCTGAAAGGGGATTTGGCAACGTAGGTGGCCTTGTCCGACGCTCCGGGCCCGAACTCGGCACCCACCGAACCACCGATGATGAACCCACGGGTCTGTGTCTCGCTGTAGCTGAACTCCGTTCGACCATCACTCGGGGGAGCAAATTTCACCAGCGCCGGGCCGACGCCGGCGGCCTCGACCCGATGACTCGCCCGGTAGGTATGGGGCAGGTAGGAGGCCCAGAGATTTCTGACGCCGGGTATCGGTGTGACAATGCCATTTCTCGCCGACTTAATCGTCGTCGGCTTAGCTTTGACAATAATGAATTTCTTGTCTTGGGCACGCTGGGCACTTCTGATGATCTCGATATTGGCCAATGTCGAGACTTCACCTCTCGGCCCCGTTCGAGACAAGTTGAACGTCAGGCTCGGTACAGCATTAAAGTTTGAAACCTGGGCTTGCGCCGGAACGCTGGCATATTGATGTTCCGTAGTTGCTGCTACGCCGTCTTCCGCCTCGTCGACCGAATGCCCGTCTTGCCCGGACTGCCACGCCACCACCTGCTGTTCGAGTGCGGAAACTTGCTCCTGCGTGCTCAAGTCATCGAAACCATGGACCTCTATCAATGAGTTGTTTTTTCGGTAAAACAGCGTATATCGCGAGGAACCGGAGATACCAAACAACGCGGCGACCTGGCTCTTCGACTGCGCATTCTCATTGTCCATTTTCAGCAAAATGGGCATTTGCTCGGCAAACAGCTGACCGACCTTGGCCTGAGCGTTTTCATCCTGCATAACGGCCGCGATATCCAGATAAGCCAAGGCAATATGTGTTCGTTGCCGCTCTATCTCCTCGGGCTCCAGGGCATCCGCCATCAGGCGTGACCAGGCGTCAAAAGTCTCCGGAAGCGCTTGTGCGGATGGAGGGCCGAACATCAGCAGTTTTTGCGAAGCGATAAGACTTGGGGTATCCGACGAACCCGTCGAACTATAACTGGCGGTTGCGGCATGATGAATCGATAGGGCAAGCAAGCCCACAACCATGGTCTTGAGTGGTTTCAATGCGATCACCTTATTTATTGTTTCCAAACTTATCGGAAACACGGAAATTCCGTGTCAAACAAATAAAACGACTAAGGCCATCCATTGCTTTCCGGCTAAATACTCAATTCACAAATTTCAACCAAGAAACTTGCAACACCCGAAGCCAACAACACCTTCGGGAGCCGGATTAGTTAAAAGCCTACTTGAACAAAAACAACAAGTCTCGGGAAAAGCCGATTCAAAATATGAATGCCCGAGAGCCTGATTGGATCCAGGCAACATAGAAAACCCTGAACTTAAAATTAACGAAACCTCCTACGCAACACACTAAAACCGATGTAATCCGGTTGATGATTGTTAATTGGAAAACTGCCAGCCAGCAGCACCATCGCGCTATACCCACGTTCGACGCGACGACCACCACTGATCGAGATATGCCCAAATTGAAGGTAGAATGCGAAATAAATGCTAAGACGTCCTATACGGACAAGCTAAAATGCGCGCCCGGCTAACCGCTGACCTTTTTCCATTGCGCCCCACAAGGTTCGCTACGTGATCGAGTTTCATAACGTCCATAAAACCTACCGGGTCGCCGGTAAGGATATTCCCGCCCTGCACCCCACCAACCTGCGGGTTGAGAACGGCCAGGTGTTTGGCCTGATCGGCCATTCCGGTGCGGGAAAAAGTACCCTGCTGCGTCTGATCAATCGCCTGGAAGCCCCCAGCGGCGGCCAGATCATCGTCGACGGCGAAGAGGTCACGGCGCTCGACGCCAATGGCCTGCGGCGTTTCCGCCAACAGGTCGGGATGATCTTCCAGCACTTCAACCTGCTGGCATCCAAGACCGTCGCCGACAACGTCGCGCTGCCGCTGACCCTGGCCGGCGAGCTGTCGCGTCGCGAGATCGACCAACGCGTCGCCGAACTCTTGCAGCGCGTCGGCCTGTCCGACCACGCGAAGAAGTACCCGGCCCAGCTGTCCGGTGGGCAAAAGCAGCGCGTCGGCATCGCCCGCGCCCTGGCGACCAAGCCCAAGATCCTGCTGTGCGACGAAGCCACCAGCGCCCTCGACCCGCAAACCACTGCGTCGGTCCTGCAACTGCTGGCCGAGATCAATCGCGAGCTGAAGCTGACCATCGTGCTGATCACCCATGAAATGGACGTGATCCGCCGGGTCTGCGACGTGGTCGGGGTGATGGATGCCGGCGTGATCGTCGAGCAGGGTCCGGTGGCGCAGGTGTTCCTGCACCCCAAGCACCCGACCACCCGCCGCTTCGTCCAGGAAGACGAGCAGGTCAACGAGAGCGAGCAACGCGACGACTTCGCCCATGTACCGGGCCGCATCGTGCGCCTGACCTTCCAGGGCGACGCCACCTACGCGCCGCTGCTGGGCACCGTCGCCCGTGAAACCGGCGTCGACTACAGCATCCTGGCCGGTCGCATCGACCGCATCAAGGACACCCCTTATGGGCAACTGACGCTCGCCATCACCGGCGGCGACATGGACGCGGCCTTCGCGCGCTTCAGCGCCGCGGACGTCCATATGGAGGTACTGCGCTGATGGACCTGTTTCTGAGTTTCTTCGCCAACATCGACTGGTCGGATATCTGGGAAGCCACCGGCGACACCATGCTGATGCTCGGCACCTCGCTGGTGTTCACCATCCTGCTCGGCCTGCCGCTGGGGATCCTGTTGTTCCTCTGCAGCCCGCGCCAGTTGCTGGAGCAGAAGGCGACCTACGCGATCCTGGCCTTCGTGGTGAACGTGGTGCGCTCGCTGCCGTTCATCATCCTGCTGATCGTGATGATTCCGTTCACCGTGCTCCTCACCGGCACCTCCCTGGGCGTCGCCGGGGCCATTCCGCCACTGGTCATCGGCGCCGCGCCGTTCTTTGCGCGGCTGGTGGAAACCGCACTGCGCGAGGTCGACCGGGGCATTATCGAAGCCACCCAGGCGATGGGCGCAACCACCCGCCAGATCATTCTCAATGCGCTGCTGCCGGAAGCCCGCCCGGGTATTCTCGCGGCGGTTACCGTGACCGCGATTACCCTGGTGAGCTATACCGCCATGGCCGGCGTGGTCGGCGCCGGCGGTCTCGGCGACCTGGCGATCCGCTATGGTTACCAGCGCTTCCAGACCGATGTGATGGTGGTCACGGTGATCATGCTGATCGTCCTGGTACAAGTGCTGCAGACCATCGGCGACCGGCTGGTGGTGCATTTTTCCCGCAAGTAAAATCCGCTTTTGCAACTGAATCAGCCGGCCCCAGGCCGGCAGGCGCCGGAATCGGCGCCCTTCACATGGAGTCGTTCGATGAAAAAACTGATCGCTGCCTTTGCCGCCGTTGCGGCCTTCTCGGCCCACGCCGCAGAAACCCTGACCGTGGCCGCTACGCCGGTTCCCCACGCGGAAATCCTCGAGTTCGTCAAACCGGTCCTGGCCAAAGAAGGCGTGGACCTGAAGGTCAAGGTCTTCACCGACTACGTGCAACCGAACGTGCAAGTCTCCGAGAAGCACCTGGACGCCAACTTTTTCCAGCACCAGCCGTACCTGGATGAGTTCAACAAGGCCAAGGGCACTCACCTGGTCGGCGTTGCCGGCGTGCACATCGAACCGCTGGGCGCCTACTCCAGCAAGTACAAGAAACTCGCCGACCTGCCGGGCGGCGCCAACGTGGTGATCCCGAACGACGCCACCAACGGCGGCCGTGCCCTGTTGCTGCTGCAGAAAGCCGGTCTGATCAAGTTGAAGGATGCCACTAACATCCTCTCGACGCCGAAAGACATCGTCGAGAACACCAAGGACCTGAAGATCCGCGAACTGGAAGCCGCCACCCTGCCGCGCGTGCTGACCCAGGTCGACCTGGCCCTGATCAACACCAACTACGCCCTGGAAGCCAAGCTGGACCCGGCCAAGGACGCGTTGATCATCGAAGGCAGCGATTCGCCGTACGTGAACATCCTGGTGGCCCGTCCGGACAACAAGGACTCGGACGCCATGCAGAAGCTGGTTGCGGCGCTGCACAGCCCTGAAGTGAAAGCCTTCATCCTCGAGAAGTACAAGGGCGCGATCGTTCCGGCGTTCTAAGCCACGGGGCGTTACCCGTCAGCGAAGGAAGTTTCAACTTGTGGCGAGCGGGCTTGCCCGCGCTGGGGTGCGAAGCGCCCCTAAAACCGGCGAACGCGGTGTGTCAGGTAGAACACGGTGATCGGTTTTACGACTGCTGCGCAGTCGAACGCGGGCAAGCCCGCTCGCCACAAGACCGCGCTCGGCTTTAAATTTCCTGACTGACTGGCGCTACAGCGGTTGGCGCAAGCACTCCAGCAAACAATCCAGCGCCGGCTGCCGCTGGGCACGCCGCAACACCGCGATCAACTGCCGTTCAAAGGTCAGTTCACCCAACTCGATCACCCGCAACTGATCCGCCCGCTGCAACCACAGTCCCGCCCGGGGCAACAGCGACACCCCCAGCCCGCACTCCACCATCCGCGCAATGGCTTCGAGCTCATCCAGCTCCAACGCATCGCGTACCTGTATCCGTTGCTCGCGCAGAAACTGACTGACCAGGCGCCCACCGAACGACGTCCGGTCATAACGCACGAACGGCTGCTCGGCGAGCAATTGCAGCGGGTCATCCCCCGGCAAATTCAGCGGCGCAATCAGCACGAAGGGCTCGCTGGCCAGGGGAATCTCCAGCAACTCCTTGGGCAGCTCGAACGGCGGCTTGATCAACAGCGCCAGGTCCAGCTCACCGGCGTCCACCTGGCCCAACAGATTTAGGGAGACGCCCGGTACCAGCTTCAACTCCACCCGTGGCGCCGCCTGGCGAAAACGTGGCAAGGCCTGGGGCAACAAGCCGGTCTGCACCGTGGCAATCGCGCCGATACGCAACTCACCCTGCCACTCGGCGGCCGTCGTCGACAGGGCCATCTGCCCGTATAACGCGAGGATCTGCTCAGCCAGGGGCAATGCATGGCGACCCGCCGCATTCAGCACCGCGGCCCGCCCGCTACGGTCGAACAGGCGCACCCCGAGGTTCTGCTCCAGCACGCGCATTTGCGCACTGACCGCCGACTGGGTCAGCCCCACCTGCTGGCCGGCGGCGACAAAGGTGCCTTCGCGGGCAACCCGGATAAAGGTCTTGAGTTCACGGAGCATCAGGCTTATCCAGCAAAAATAGTCGGGCTCGAGAGCAAGAATATGCGCTTTTCAACAAAATAATCATCGCTAAACTGAAAGCACTTTCCCCCAGCCTGGTATCCGACATGGCGCTTTCACCGTTTCACTTGGCAATCCCGGTCCATGACCTGGCTGCGGCCCGACATTTCTATGGTGATGTTTTTGCCTGCCCGGAAGGACGCAGCAGCGATCACTGGGTGGACTTCGACTTTTTCGGTCACCAGTTGGTTATTCACTACCAGGCCAGGACGGCGGCCCAGGAACAGGCGCTGAGCAACCCGGTGGACGGCCACGACGTGCCGGTGCCGCATTTCGGCGTGGTGCTGGAATGGGACACCTGGGAAGCGCTGGCGGAACGCTTGAAGGCGAAGGGCACCGCGTTCGTGATCGAACCCTACGTGCGCTTCAAGGGCCAGGTGGGCGAACAGGCCACCATGTTCCTGTTCGACCCCTGCGGCAATGCCCTGGAGTTCAAGGCATTCAAGGACATCGGGCAGATGTTTGCCAAGTAGCCGCTACTTGCGCTTGAGCAAATCCGGCAACTGCGCCACCAGCTTCTGATTGTTCAACGGCGCACGGATAAAACCGCGCTGGGTGCCGTCCGGCCCGACTATCGCCAGGTTGCCGCTATGGTCGACCGTGTAGTTGGGCTTGCTGGTGTCAGCAGGAATAAACGGAATGCTCAGGGCATTGGCGACCTTCTGCAGATCCTCGATCGAACCCGCCGTCAGCCCGCGGAAATCCGGATCGAAATACCCCAGGTACTGTTTGAGCTGCTGCGGCGTATCGCGGTTCGGGTCGACGCTGACCAGGATCACCTGCATCTGGCCCACCACGTCCTTGGGCAATTCACTCTTGATCTGACGCAACTGGGCGAGGGTGGTCGGGCAGATGTCCGGGCAGAAGGTGTAGCCGAAGAACAGCAGGCTCCACTTGCCCTTGAGCTCGTCGACCTGCACCGGCTGGCCGTTCTGGTCGGTCATCTTCACCCCGGGCAACGAACGGCTCTGGGGCAGCAGGATAATCCCCGCATCGATCATCGCCGTCGGCTCGCCCTGGCGCTGGTTGTTCAACACTTTATTGACCGTCAAGCCCAGGACCAGGGCCACCACGGCGACGAGAATAAAAACGGTTTTCTGAACTCGAGTCATAGATTCAACAATAGGTAGTGATCGACAAGCAGCGCGATAAACAGCAGGAACAAGTAGTAGATAGAGTACTTGAAGGTGTTGATCGCCGCATGCGGCTGACTGCCACGGTACAGCACCCACGCCCAGTGCAGGAAGCGCGCGCCCAGTAACGTGGCACAGACCAGATAGAGTGGCCCACTCATGTGGATCACGAACGGCAGCAGGCTGACCGCCAGCAGGACACAGGTGTAGAGCAGGATATGCACCTTGGTGTAATGCTCGCCATGGGTCACCGGCAGCATCGGGATATCCGCCTTGGCGTACTCTTCCTTGCGATGGATGGCCAAAGCCCAGAAGTGCGGCGGGGTCCAGGCAAAGATGATCAGCACCAGCAACAGCGGTTCGGCGCTGACATGGCCGGTGGCCGCGACCCAGCCGAGCAAGGGCGGTGCCGCCCCGGCCAGCCCGCCAATGACGATGTTCTGCGGCGTCGCGCGCTTGAGAAAGCCGGTGTAGATCACCGCGTAACCGAGCAGCGAGGCCAGGGTCAGCCAGGCCGTCAGCGGGTTGGTGAAGCCCAGCAGCAAGGCCTGCCCGAGCAGCGCGAGGACCAGCGCGAAACCCAGCGCCGCCGCCGGCGATACCCGTCCCTGGGCCAGCGGACGGTTGTGGGTGCGGGCCATCAACGCATCGATGCGCCGATCCACCACATGGTTGACCACCGCCGCGCCGCCGGCACACAGGCCGATGCCCAGGTTGCCGAACACCAGCACGGTCCAGGGCACCCCGGCACGGGTCGCGAGAAACATGCCCACCAGCGAGGTGATCAGCATCAACACCACCACCTTGGGCTTGGTCAGTTCCAGGTAGTCGCGCCACAGGGCCTGGGCCTGACGCTCACCGATTACAGTCGCCACGGCAGTTCTCCCTTGATCGTGATGGGCGCATGGACCGCTTTGATCGGACTCAGGCGCCAGCGTGCCGGTGCTTGCCTGCGCACCCGGACCAGCGCGGTACGCGCGTGGTAGTTGACCAGCACCAGCGTCAGCAGCAACGCTGCGCCGCCGGCGTTGTGTGCCACCGCTACCGGCAGCGGCAGATGAAAGTAGACATTGCTCAAGCCCAGGCTGATCTGCGCCGCCAGCGCCAGCAACAGCAGACCGGCAAGCCGGGTCATGCCCACCGCCCGCAGTTGCCAGGCCAACCCCAGCAACACCAGGGTCACCAACAGCGCGCCGACACGATGGGTCAGATGAACCGCCGTGCGCGCATCACTGTCGAGCTGGCCGCCCAGGTAGTTGGGGCCGATATGCTGGGTCAGGTGAAAACCGTTGGCGAAATCCGCGTTCGGCCACCATTGCCCGTGACAGGTCGGCAGGTCGATACAGGCCACCGCCGCATAATTGGAGCTGACCCAGCCGCCAAGGGCGATCTGCAGGATCACCAGCAGCAGCCCGGCCGTGGCCCAGCGCTGCAAGCGCCGTGGCACCGCCAGCGCCGGTAGCACGCCGGACAGGCGCAAGGTCAGCAGGAACAGCAGGCTCAAGGTGGCAAAGCCGCCGAGCAGATGCGCGGTCACCACCTGGGGCCAGAGTTTGAGGGTCACCGTCCACATGCCGAAGGCCGCCTGGGCGAAGACCACCCCCAGCAGGAACAGCGGCAATTTCAGCGGTTGCCCATCACGCCGACGCTCATGCCAGGAGCGCGCCGCCAGCAACACGATCAGCAAGCCCAGGGTCCCGGCGAAGTAGCGGTGGATCATCTCGTTCCAGCCCTTGTGGGCTTGCACCGGGGTATCGGGAAAATGCAGCTCGGCATGGGCCAGTTGGGCTTCGCTCTTGGGCACGCTGATAAAGCCGTAGCAACCCGGCCAGTCGGGGCAACCCAGGCCGGCGTGGGTCAGGCGGGTGTAGGCGCCCAGCAGGACGACGATCAGCGCCAACACCGTGGCAAACAAAGCAAGGCGAAATCCAGGTTTGGCCATGACGATGCCCTCAGCCGATATTCGACAGTTTCAGCAGTTGCACCAGGTCGTTGAGCAAGTCCTTGCCATTGACCCCGGCGTCATAACGCAGCACCAGGTTGCCGTGGGGATCGACGATCCACAGTTGCGCCGCGCCGTTGCCCTTGGCCTCCCGGTTATAGGCCGCGAGCTCCAGCGGATAGCGCTGCAACCGCGGGTATTCACGCTTGAGCTTGGCGTCGTAGCTCGTCTCCACGGGTTGCGCCGTCGCCAGGGCATGGCTGGCCCGGGACGCCTCGCGACCGAGGGCGATCTGCACCTGCCGCGCCAGATAGACCAGTTGCTGGCAGTCCGCGGTACAGTCTCCTGGCGCCGTCACCAGCATCTGCCAACGTTGCTCGTCGGTCTGCACCCCCAGGTCTGCGCGGCTTTCCCCGTTGCCGATCAGCTCGCCGTGATAACTGCGGCTCTCCGGCACCCAGAACTGCAACTTGTACATCCCGGTGGCGAGGACCATCGGGCCGATCACCACCAGCAGGATCATGATCAGTTGCCAGCGCCCGCGGCCACGCCGTGGCGGGGCTTCAGCTGTGTTCAGTGGATTCATGGCCGCTCCCATGGTGTTTCTCCCTTGCGTTATGCCATCCGAGGTAGAGATAAAGGCCGAACAGCGCCAGTGCCATGGCGAACCACTGCACCGCATAGGCCACATGCTTTTCCGGCCCCATGCCTTCGGAGACCACCGGCCAGCCGGCCTCGTAGGCCGCCGGCCCGGACTCCTGGCGCAGCTCGTAGTTGAAACCCGTGCGCCCCAGTTCCGCCCAGAGCTTGTCCGGTTCGACCACGGTCACCAGCCGTGGCCAGCGCGCATTGGCCGGGTCGGCGCCCAACTGGAACGTCGCGCCAGGCGAGACATACACCCAGGCGCCGATCTCCAGCCGTTGCGTTGGGGTACTGAACACCGGCGGCGTGCGCCGATCCGGCCAGGGCAACCAGCCCCGGTTGACCAGCAACCACAGGCCGCTGGACTCATCGTGGAACGGCTGCAACAGCTCCACGCCGACCCGGTCGTCGCGCATGCGGTTATCCAGCAGATAGCTGTGTTCGGCGTCGAACTGACCACTGAGCCGCACCCGCCGGAACGCCGGATCGGGCATCGCTTTCAATTGCTCGCCGGCCACCGGTTCAGAGGTCCGCCGCTGGGCATGGTTCTCCAGCAGCACGCGCTTCTGCTCGCTGCGGCTCAGCTGCCAGAAACCCAGGCAGACCAGCAACGGCAGCAACACGAGCACCACCAGCGTCGGCGCGATGCCCGGCTGAAAGCGCCTCATGGCCGCACCCCGATGGCCGCTATCCCACTCGCTATACTCAATTGCATGCGCATCTCCCCCGGAGTCTCACCATGTTGAAAGCGGCGATTGTCCTGATGCTGTTGGCCACGGTGGCCAGCCTGTTCAGCGGCCTGTTCTTCCTGGTGAAGGACGACGCGAACTCCAAGCGCCTGGTCCATGCCCTGACGGTTCGGGTCGGGCTTGCCGTGATCACCCTGGCCTTGATCAGTTGGGGCTTTTTCAGCGGCCAACTGGTGTCCTCGGCCCCCTGGTAAAGCCCTGGGGCCGGCAAGGCTCAGAGCACGTAGACGAAAACGAACAGGCCGATCCAGACCACGTCGACGAAGTGCCAATACCAACTGGCCGCTTCGAAGCCGAACTGATGCTCGGCATTGAAGTGCCCGCGCATCACCCGCATCAGCATGACGAACAGGATCAGGGTGCCGATGGTCACGTGGGCACCGTGGAAACCGGTGAGCATGAAGAAGGTCGCGCCGTAGATCCCCGAACCCAGGGTCAGCCCCAGCTCGTGATAGGCATGCATGTATTCCTTGGCCTGAAAGCTCAGGAACGCGATCCCCAACAGCACGGTGATCGCCAGCCAGATTTTCAGGGCACCACGATGGCCGTTCTTCAAGGCATGGTGGGCGATGGTCACGGTGACGCTGGAACTGACCAGCAACACGGTATTGAGCAGCGGCAAGCCCCAGGGACTGATGGTTTCCTTGGGCCCGGGAAAGAGTTTCGGATCGGGGTTGTGCAGCAATGGCCAGGCGTTCTGGAAGTTCGGCCAGAGCAGGTGGGCGATGCCCTTCGCGCCACCGTCACCGGCCAGCCATGGCACCGACAGGTTGCGCACATAGAACAGCGCGCCGAAGAAGGCGATAAAGAACATCACCTCGGAAAAGATGAACCAGCTCATGCCCCAGCGGAACGAACGGTCCATCTGCGGGCTGTAGAGCCCGGCGCGACTTTCCTTGATCACCGTGCCGAACCAGCCAAAGAGCATATAGGCCAGCAGCAGTCCGCCGACGAAGAAAATCAGCGGACCGTGGGATTCCGGGCGCGCCGCCTTCAGGTCGTTGAACCAGGTGCCCAGGCCGAACATGGTGGTCAGCATGCCCGCCGTGGCAATGATCGGCCACTTGCTCTGGGCCGGTACGTAATAGTGCTCATGAATCGCCATTTATTGTTCTCCTTATCGGGCACGCCAAATGTCCTAGCCGCCCGTACCCGCTGCAGGCGGATTGCGGGCGGTGATGTCGAACAGCGTATAAGCCAGCGTCAGGTGCTTCACATCCTTGGGCATGTCGCGGTCAACGATGAAACGTACCGGCATCTCGATCCGCTGCCCGGGCTGCAGCGTCTGCTGGGTAAAGCAGAAGCATTCGGTCTTGTGGAAATACACCGCCGCATTCGCCGGGGCGATGCTCGGGATGGCCTGGGCCTTCATCACATGATCGGTGGGGTTGTAGGCGACGAAGAGCATCTCGTTGACCGCACCGGGGTGCACGCTCAACTGCTCGGCCTCGGGATAGAACTCCCAGACCATGTCGACGGCATTGGTCGAGAGGAACTGCACGCCGATCTTGCGCGACAGGTCGACCACCTGCTCGCCTTCATATTGCCCGGCGGTCTTGCCGTTGATCCCGAAGGCCTTGCACATCACGTCGTAGAGCGGAACCAGGGCAAAACCGAAGGCGAACATCGCTACCACCACCAGCAACAGGCGCGTGACCAGGCGTTTGAGCGAGATCGAGTCGGCCATGACTTATTTGACTTCCGGCGGCGTGGTAAAGGTGTGATACGGCGCCGGCGAGGGAATGCTCCACTCCAGGCCTTCCGCGCCATCCCAGGGTTTGGCCGGGGCCGGCGGACCGCTGCGAATGCACTTGATGACGATGAACAGGAACAGCAACTGCGTGACCCCGAACATGAAGCCGCCGATCGAGGAGACCATGTTGAAGTTGGCGAACTGCAGGTTGTAGTCCGGCACCCGCCGCGGCATCCCCGCCAGGCCGACGAAGTGCATCGGGAAGAAGGTCAGGTTCATGCCGATGAACGACAGCCAGAAGTGCAGCTTGCCGAGGGTTTCGTCGTACATGTGGCCGGTCCACTTCGGCAGCCAGTAGTAGGTCGAGGCGAAGATCCCGAAGATCGCCCCCGGCACCAGCACGTAGTGGAAATGCGCCACCACGAAATAGGTGCCGTGGTACTGGAAGTCCGCCGGCGCCATCGCCAGCATCAGCCCGGAGAACCCGCCGATGCTGAACAGGATGACGAAGGCCACCGCAAACAGCATGGGCGTCTCGAAGGTCAGCGAGCCTTGCCACATGGTGCTGACCCAGTTGAACACCTTCACCCCGGTCGGCACCGCGATGAGCATGGTCGCGTACATGTAGAACAGCTCGCCGACCAGGGGAATGCCAACCACGAACATGTGGTGGCCCCAGACGATGAACGAGAGGAAGGCGATGCTCGCCGTGGCGTAGACCATCGAGGTGTAGCCGAACAGCGGCTTGCGGGAAAACGCCGGGATGATCGCACTGACCGCGCCGAACGCCGGCAGGATCATGATGTACACCTCGGGATGGCCGAAGAACCAGAACACATGCTGGAACAGCACCGGATCACCGCCGCCGGCGGCGCTGAAGAAGCTGGTGCCGAAATGGATGTCCATCAGCATCATGGTCACGCAGCCCGCCAGCACCGGCATCACCGCAATCAGCAGGAACGCGGTGATCAGCCAGGTCCAGACGAACAGCGGCATCTTCATCAGGGTCATGCCCGGTGCACGCAGGTTGAGAATGGTCGAGATCACGTTGATCGCGCCCATGATCGAACTGATGCCCATCATGTGGATGGCGAAGATGAAGAAGGTCACGCTTTCGGGCGCGTAGGTGGTCGACAGCGGCGCATAGAAGGTCCAACCGAAGTTCGGTCCGCCGCCGGGCATGAACAGGGTCGAAACCATCAGCGAGAACGCCGCCGGCAGCAGCCAGAAACTGAAGTTGTTCATCCGCGGCAAGGCCATGTCCGGCGCGCCGATCATCAGCGGGATCATCCAGTTGGCCAGGCCGACGAAGGCCGGCATCACCGCGCCGAAGACCATCACCAGGCCGTGCATGGTGGTCATCTGGTTGAAGAACGCCGGTTCGACAATGTGCAGGCCCGGCTGGAACAGCTCGGCGCGGATCACCATGGCGAAGGAGCCGCCGAGCAGGAACATGGCGAAGCTGAACCACAGGTACAACGTGCCGATATCCTTGTGGTTGGTGGTCAGTACCCAGCGCATCAGGCCCTTGGCGGGACCGTGGGCGGCGTGCTCATCGTGGCCGCCATGGCCATGGTCGTCGATCACTGCACTCATGTCCTGTCTCCTGCAAACGGCTGAACGGCTGGGCGCGGGGCGCGGGGCCCCGGCCGATTCGGCGAACCCGCAACGGACCTGTTCATTTGCCCTCCGTCTGCTTCAGCGCCAGTACTTCCTTGGGCGTGACCATGTCGCCCTTGTTGTTGCCCCAGGCATTGCGTTCGTAGGTCACGACGGCGGCGATATCGACTTCCGACAACTGTTTGCCGAAGGCCGCCATGGCCGTGCCCGGTTTGCCGAAGAACACCCGGTGCAGGTGATCCTCCTTGGGGCCGGTGGCGATCTTCGAGCCCTTGAGTGCCGGGAACATCGGCGGCAGGCCCTGGCCCTCGGCCTGGTGACAGGCCACACAAGTGGTGTGGTAGATCTTGTCGCCGCGTTCCTTGAGTTCCTCGAGGGTCCACTCCTTGCTGGTCAGTTCCTTGAGCTTGGCGGATTCGGCCTTGCGATCGGCCAGCCAGCTGTCGTAGTCGGCCTTGGTGCGGACATCGACCACCACCGGCATGAAGCCGTGGTCCTTGCCGCACAGTTCGGAGCATTGCCCACGGTAGATGCCGGGCTTGTCGACCCGGGTCCAGGCTTCGTTGAAGAACCCCGGGATGGCATCGCGCTTGACGGCGAAGGCCGGCACCCACCAGGAATGGATCACGTCGGCGGAGGTCACCAGGAAACGCACCTTGGCGCCCACCGGCAAGACCAGCGGCTGGTCGACTTCCAACAGGTAGTTTTCGCCCTTGGGCACCTGGTTATGCATCTGTTCGGCGGGGGTGGACAGGTTGCTGAAGAATTCGACATCCTGGCCCAGGTATTTGTAGTGCCACTTCCATTGATAGCCGGTGATCTGGATATCGATGTCCGACTCACTGGTGTCGTACATCTTGATCAAGGTGGCGGTCGCGGGAATCGCCATCACCACCAGGATCAGCAAGGGCACGATGGTCCAGAGGATTTCCACGGTGGTGCTTTCATGGAACTTGGCCGCTACCTGGCCGGTGGAGCGTCGGTGTACGATCATCGACCAGAACATCGCGCCGAACACGATGATGCCGATCACCACACAGATCCAGAAAATGGTCATGTGCAGATCAAAGATCTCGTGACTGACTTCCGTAGCTCCAGGCGTCATATTCACGGTCCAGGCGGCCTGCGCCTGACTGAATATCGACCACAACAGGAGGCCCATCCAGACTCGTGGATGTCGCATCATTGCGGGTTCCCCTTATCGTTCTTGTTATCCCGCCGGCTTTCACCTGCGGCCAAGGGAATGGTCGTACTGCGTAAGCGGACCATTCGGCCTGGCCTGCAACAGCAGCCGGGCGTCATCAGCTAACTCCCTACAAAATCGAGTATAGACAGCGACCGGGACCGCGCCATGCGATGTCGGAAATGAACTGACAGGTGACTTTGAATAAGGCTCAAAGCCTTTATTTACCTGGGCTCGAGCGAAGATGATGGCAAATCGATATAACTCATGCATATAAGCATGAAATAATTATTACAAATGCGTCTGAACATCTTTTATAACCCAGCTACTTTGTATTCTCCCTTTTTCCCTTTGTCTCACCCTCTGGAGTTTTCATGAACACCGCCGCATTGCGCGAGCAGATTCAACGTGCCCATCAACACGAGACCGGTACCGGCCAGTTGACTCGTCAACTTGAAGTTCAATTGCCGCACCTTCATCCCGCTATTCAATTACCGGACGTCGACGCAAAAGGTGTGCTGACGCGATTTGTAAAAGCGTATATCGACCTGGTACCCGACCTGCTGGATGCGGCCAACGAGGTGGCGCGCGAAGCCGGCATCGAGGCGCAGATCAAGCCTGTACTGAAAATTGCCGAGCAGTTTTTCCTGCAACCGCCGGCGATCCTGGACGGCCATGTCGGGCTCGACGAGCTGCTCGACGAAGCCTATCTGGCGCACCGCCTGGTGGAGGAGGTCAACGACCTGTACATCAAGCACTTCGGCCAGCCGTTGATTCCATCGGACATTACCGTGGCCAACCTGATCGCCCACCAGTTGATCGGCGAGACGTTCGCCAACCAGCTGGATGAAGCGGTGCATCACGCGGTTGATGAAATGCTCAACGAAGAGAGCTTTGCCCTGGAATCAGTGGAAGCCTATCGCGAGCGCCTGCACAGCCCGGACACCGAAGCGGCATGGAAGCGCTGGCCCTGCCTGTCGCGCCAACTGGGCGTGGGCTTGGAGCTGGAGCAGCCTGGGGCCTGAACCGGCCAGCCGGTCAAAGCCGAACGCGGCCCCCTGCCAACGCGGTCCCCTGTAGGAGCTGGCTTGCCAGCGATTAGGCCCTCAAGGCTTGCATCGTTTTTACGGTTGCCATCGCCAGCAAGCTGGCTCCTACATTAGGTTTTGCGGCGTTTTCCAGAGCACCATCAGGCGGCGGCAGAGCCGATGCCCGTGGTGGTCCGTAGCCGTCCTTCCAGACGTCGTTTCAAACCATGGGACTCGATCACCAGGCGTGAACCCTTGGCCCGGTTGGCCCGATCCCATTCTTCCAGCAGTTCCAGGCAGGAATGGTCGATGTAACTCAGGTTGCCCAGCGGCACATGCACCACCGTGCCCGATGGAATCGTCGACAGCACCTGGGTCAGTGCCGGCACCTTGAGAAAGGTCGCCGCCCCCAAGAGCCGCAACTCCATCTCGCCCTCGGTGGGCAAGTCCACCAGGCTGATTTTCAAGCGCGAGGCTTTCCAGGCCAGCTTCGCCAGGGTCAGGCCGAAGCCGATCAACACCCCCGTCAGCAAGTCGGTGCAGACAATCGCCAACGCCGTGGCCCCATAGGTCAACATCGGCATCCGTCCGTAGCGCCCCAGGCCGCGAAAGGCCTTGAGGTCCACCAGCTTGATGCCCGTATACACCAGCACACCCGCCAGGCTCGCCACCGGAATGCTTTGCAGCACGCTGGACAGCAACAGCACAAACGCCAGCAGCCACAGGCCATGGAACATGGCCGACAACCGGGTCCGGGCGCCGGCCTGGACATTCGCCGAGCTGCGCACGATCACCCCGGTCATGGGCAACGCCCCGAGCAGGCCACAGAGCATATTGCCGACACCCTGCGCCGACAGTTCGCGGTCGAAGTCCGAACGCTGGCCGTCGTGCATACGGTCCACGGCGGCCGCTGACAACAGGGTTTCAGCGCTGGCGATAAAGGCCACCGCAAAGGCCGCGATCAGCAGCTTGGGATCGGCCAGGTTGAGCAGGTCGGCGGGCCGCAGCCAATCGATGGCTTCAGCCAGATTGGCTGGAACTTCCACGCGCTTGACCGACAGCGCCAGCAACAGGCTCGCCAGGGTCGCCAGGCCGACGCCCAGCAGCGCGCCCGGAACAAAGCGCAGGGCCTGGGGTTTGCGCTTGTCCCATAGCCACATCACCAGCATCGTCCCCAGGCCCAAAGCCCCGGCCTGCAAGCCGCTGCCTTCGCCGGAAAACACCTGACCCAGAGCGGCGGGGAAGCCCAGCAGATTGTCCAACCCCGAGGGCAGGGGCGAACCGTCCAGCATCACATGAACCTGGGACAACACGATCAACACGCCAATACCGGCGAGCATGCCGTAGACCACTGCCGGCGCGGTGACCCGGAACCAGCAGCCCAGGCGCAGGCGTCCGGCCAGCAGTTGCAGCAGGCCGGCCAGCAACAGGATCGGCCCGAGCATGGCCATGCCGTGCTCGCGCACCAGTTCGAACACCAGCACCGCCAGGCCCGCGGCCGGACCGCTGACCTGCAACGGCGACCCCGCTAACCAGCCCACCACCAACCCACCGATGATGCCGGTGATCAGCCCTTTGGACGGCGGCATGCCGGACGCGATAGCGATCCCCATGCACAACGGCAGGGCGACCAGGAATACCACCACCGAAGCCAACAGCTCCCGTGGCAAAACCGCTTTCAGTTGTGCTGCACGCATGATCAATCTCCTGAGGATTTCTTCAGGCATGGCAAAGCCCGACCGCTCGAACGTCGGTCGTGGCTGAACCCAAGGGTTTGAGGAAGCTTCAGGCGCTAGAAGCGGGCTTTGGGCGTCGCACTCGGGATCGGATGAGTACCGTCGAGGGGCAGGAAGCAGGCCCGATCGGCGTCATACGCTTTGATTTCGCTGGTTTCGATGTTGTAGACCCAGCCATGGATAAACAGGTGACCGTTGGCCATGCGCGAGGCCACCGAGGGGTGCGTGCGCAAGTGCTGCAACTGGGCGATGACGTTTTCTTCGGTCAGCACGTGCATGCTTTCGCTTTCGTTGGCGCAGTCGCAGTTCTCATGGACCATGGTCTTCGCCACTTCCGCATGGCGCAGCCAGGCTTTGACCGTAGGCATCTTTTCCAGGCTGTCGGGGTTGAGCACCGCACGCATGGCACCGCAATCCGAATGCCCACAAACGATGATGTGTTGCACGCCCAGGGCCAGCACCGCGTATTCGATGGCGGTCGAGACACCGCCGTTCATCTGCCCATAGGGCGGCACCACGTTACCGACGTTGCGGGTCACGAACAGGTCGCCGGGGGCGCTTTGGGTAATCAGCTCGGGCACGATGCGCGAGTCGGCACAGGCGATGAACATCGCCCGCGGGCTCTGGGCCGTGGCGAGCTTCTTGAACAGTTCTTCCTGTTGCGGAAAGACTTCATGATGAAAATGCAGGAAGCCATCAACGATATGCTGCAGCGCCGCATCGGCACTTTCGGCCCCGGGGAGCCCTGGTACCGACGCAGCCAATGGCTGTTTATCCTTGTCACTCATGATTCATCCTCTTTTCTGACGGATTGAAGGAGATTTTCCTGATTTGGCTTGCTCGCGGCCAGCACTCTCGGATCAATGCGCCTGATTCCTTGAACACCACCTGCACGAAACAGGCAACTTCACCCTAGCTGCGAAAACTTAACTCAAGCTGAATCAGAGGCTCTAGGACGGACGTTCCAGAAGTTCCTTGGGCTAGTGCTCCAAGAGTATAGGCGCAAGCCAAACGCCGCCAAGCGACCTTCGTCCGGGCCATGTCTCAGAGTAGCGACATCTGCCCTCCGGGGGGACAGAACGCCGCGCAATCGAGGTTGAAGCCTTCCCGACGGTTGAGGCCCAGGCGCTTGATGGCCTTGGCAAAGCGTTGCGCCAACAGGTCGGCAAACGGCCCTTCGCCGCGCATCCGTGCACCGAACCGGCTGTCATAGAGTTCCCCGCCGCGGGTCTGGCGGATCAGGCTCAGCACATGGGCCGCCCGTTGCGGGTAATGGGCGGCCAGCCACTCCTCGAACAGCGGCGCGACCTCCAGCGGCAGCCGCAGCATCATGTAGGCGGCGCTCTGGGCGCCGGCGTCACGGGCCTCGGTGAGCAGGCTTTCCAGCTCGCTGTCGTTGATCATCGGAATCATCGGCGAACACAGCACGCCCACCGGGATCCCCGCTTCACGCATCACCCGGATCGCCCGCAAGCGCGCCTTGGGTGCCGCCGCACGAGGTTCGAGGATGCGCTTGAGTTCGTCGTCGAGGCTGGTCAGGCTGATCATCACCGCCACCAGGCGTTGCTGCGCCAGCTCCGTCAGCAGGTCGAGGTCGCGCAGGATCAGCGAGCCCTTGGTGACGATGGTGACCGGATGCCGATAGCGCAGCAACACCTCGAGAATCCGCCGGGTGAGCTTATGCTCGCGCTCGATCGGCTGGTAGGGATCAGTGTTGGAGCCCAGGTTGATCGGCGCAACACGATAGCCCGGCTTGGACAGTTGCTGCTCCAGCACGGCGGCCGCGTTGGTCTTGGCAATCAGCTTGGTTTCGAAATCCAGGCCTGGGGACATATCCCAGTAGGCGTGGCTGGGCCGGGCGTAGCAGTAGATGCAACCGTGCTCGCAGCCGCGATAGGGGTTGATGGTGCGGTCGAAAGGCAGGTCGGGGGAGGTGTTGCGGGTGATGATGGATTTCGCCGTCTCGAGGCGCACCTCGGTGCCCTGGGTCAGCGGAACCTCCTGGTACCAACCGTCGTCCTCGGCCACCGAACGATTGGGTGCGAAGCGGTTGTGCGGGTTGGTCGCGGTGCCACGGCCACGGGGAGGGAGCGGGGTGAACATTGGAAATGCTCCATTACTGTATTTATATACAGTAATGGAGTCGGGCGAATCTGCCTAGCGCCGTCTGGCTGAACGTGCCGCCCCTGTAGGAGCGAGCTTGCTCGCGATGAGGCCCTTGAGTCTTGCATCGACTATTCGGCCGCCATCGCGAGCAAGCTCGCTCCTACATTGATTGGAGTATGCGAGCGTTATCGGGTTGTTCGGGCGTTGAGGATTTTATGGAGTGGCCTGTGCATCCTCCTTGCGCAACGCCGCCACCTCACTGGCCTTCACCTCGCCGCCCTGGTTACCCCAACTGCCGCGAATGAAACCGACCACATCCGCCACTTCCTGATCCGACAACCGCCAGGCATACGCCGGCATGGTGAAGGCCGAAGGCGCGCTGTGGGTCGCTGGCAAGGTGCCGCCCTTGAGCACGATATGGATCAACGATGTCGGGTCCGCCGATTGCACCACCGGGTTGCCGGCCAACGCCGGGAACACCCGGGTGTAACCATGACCGTCGGTACGGTGGCAGGCCGCGCAGTTGTCGATATACACCGACGCCCCCGGCTTGCTGTCATCGCCTTTCCACAGGGCCTGTGCGACTTGTGGCTCATAGGCATGAGGCACGTCCTTCGGATCCGTCGGCGGCAGACTCTTGAGGTAGCGGGCAATGGCCGTCAGGTCGTCATCGCTCATGTACTGCATGCTGTGCACCACCACGTCGCTCATGCCGCCGAATACCGCGCTGCGATCACTGCGACCGGTCTTGAGGAACTGCACCAGTTGCGCTTCGTTCCAGCTGCCGAGGCCATCCTTGTGGTCGCCGCGCAGGCTCTTCGCGATCCAGCCCTCCAGCGGCGCGCTGCCCGCCAGGAAGGCACTGCCATCACTCGCTCCCAAGGCCTTTTCCTGCATGGTCAGGGCCCGTGGCGTATGGCAGGCACCGCAATGGCCGAGGCCTTCCACCAGGTAGGCGCCACGGCTCACCACCGGGTCGGCGCCGCTGCCGGCCTGATATTCGGCGACCTTGGGTGCAAATACCCAGCGCCACCCCGCCAACGGCCAGCGCATGCTCAGCGGCCAGGGGATGTCGACGGCCTTGTTGTCCTGCGCCACCGGCGCCACGCCCTTCATGAAATAGGCGTACAGCGCCTGCATATCGCTGTCGCTGACCCGGGCGTAGGACGGATAGGGCATCGCCGGGTAAAGGGTACTGCCGTTCTTCGCCACACCATGACGGACCGCCTGGTCGAAGTCCTCGAAGCTGTAGGCGCCGATCCCACTTTTGTCCGGGGTGATATTGGTCGAGTAGATCGTGCCGATGGGCGTCTGCATCGGCAGCCCACCGGCGAACGGCTGGCCGCCCTTGGCCGTGTGACAGGCCACGCAGTCCCCGGCCCGCGCCAGGTATTCGCCTTGCTTGATCAGGGCCGACGGATCGGCCTCGGCGGCGCTGACCGCGCCATTGCCCAACAGTGCCAGGGTGGCGATAACCAATGCTTTCATGTTCATCGCTCCTTATGCCTGAACCAGTGGGCCGGGGTTCTTCAGGTACTGCTCGCGGATCGCCCGGGCCGACCAGTAGGTCAGCGCCGCCACCAGCCCGGTGGGGTTGTAGCCCAGCCCCTGGGGGAAGGCCGACGCGCCGGGGACGAAGACGTTATGCACGTCCCAGGATTGCAGGTAGCGGTTCAGCGCGCTGGTTTTCGGGTCGGTGCCCATGATCGCGCCGCCGTTGAGGTGGGTGGTCTGGTAGGACGCGGTGTTGAAGTGTTCCCCCACCTGCTTGCCCAGCAGGGCAATGGCCTTGGGATTCATCGCTTCGGCGACCTTGCTCAATTTGCCCATCATGAAGCGGTTCATCTTGATGTCGTTTTCCTGCCAGTCGAAGGTCATCCGCAGCAAGGGCAAGCCGTAGGCATCGCGGTAAACCGGGTCGAGATCGAGGTAGTTGCCCCGGTAGGATTGGTGCGCACCGTGGGCATCCATCGACACTTGGTGGGTGTAGTAATCCGCCGTGGCGCGTTTCCAGGCACTGCCCCAGGCCGGCGTACCGGGCGGGTTCGAGGTCCCGGCAATCGGCCGGCTGCCGGCCTGGTTGACCCACATCGGCGAGCCACCGACAAAACCGTGTGGCCCGTGGTCGAAGTTGTCGGCATTGAAGTCGTCGATCGCCACGCCGTTGCCACCGGCGCCGATAAAGTTGTTGGTGTACACGTCCTTGTCGAAGAACGCTTTGACGGTGCCCATGTTCTGGTAGGCGAAGTTCTTGCCCACCACGCCTTCGCCAGTGAGCGGGTCGTAGGGTTTGCCGATGCCGGACAACAGCATCAACCGCACGTTATGGAACTGGAAGGCGCCGAGAATCACCAGGTCGGCCTGTTGCTCGACCTCGCGGCCCTGGGCGTCGACATAGGTCACGCCAG
Organism: Pseudomonas gingeri; assembly: GCF_013386165.1. Taxonomy (GTDB): domain Bacteria; phylum Pseudomonadota; class Gammaproteobacteria; order Pseudomonadales; family Pseudomonadaceae; genus Aquipseudomonas; species Aquipseudomonas gingeri_C. The sequence goes on from NZ_JACAOS010000019.1 coordinate 78,772, forward strand.
TGGCCTTGCGCTTGGTGCTGTCGAGATTGACCCGCAGCACGTGGGAATTGGGCCGCAGTTCGAAGTTCGGCACCTGGCGCAACGCTGGCAGGATGTTCACGTTCGGCGAGGCCTTGGAGTACATGTAGCAGACATAACCGCTACAGAAACCGCAGAAATTGCACGGGCCCATCTGTGCGCCGTAAGGATTGGTGTAAGGCCCTGAGGTATTTGCCGACGGCAGATTGTAGGGCTTGTAGCCGACCTCGCTGGCGGCTTTCTGGAACAGCTGCGCGGAGTAAGTGTTCTTCTGCGCCTCCAGCGGAAAAGGATTGGAACGATCCGGCGCGTAGGGATTGCCGCCTTTGTCCTGGCCGACCACTTGGCCCTTGACGGTCCAGGCCTGGCCCGAGGTGCCGAAGACCTTTTCGGCATAGTCGAAGAACGGCTCCAGCTCTTCGTAGCTGACACCGAAGTCCTGGATGGTCATGTCCTTGGGGATGAAATCCTTGCCGTAGCGCTCTTCATAGTGACTGCGGATGCGCAACTCGATGGGGTCGACCCGAAAGTGCACCCCCGACCAGTGCAGGCCGGCACCGCCCACGCCATTGCCCGGCAGGAACGCGCCGAGCTGGCGGTTCGGCAGGGCGACGTCATTCACGCTATGGCGAATGGTGACAGTTTCCTTGGAGATATCCTGGAAGAGTTTCTTGCGCACGCTGTAGGTGAGTTCGTCGATCACCTGTGGGTAATTGCCGTCGGGGTAGGTGTCCTGCATCGGACCCCGCTCCAGGGCCACGACATTGAGCCCGGCTTCAGTCAGCTCCTTGGCCATGATCGCACCGGTCCAGCCGAAACCGACGATGACCGCGTCGACCTTCTTCATTTGAATCGCCATGCTTACGCCCTCTCGCCGCGAATGGATACAGCCGGGAAGGGGTATTGCTCGTTGCGTTCAACCCAATCCATGAAGTCGGCGCGAGCGCCGGGGAAGCCGATCAGGGTCCAGCCGACCAGGCCCTTATTGCCGCCGTGGATCGGGTCGCAGAAGAAACCTTCCTTGGTGTTTTGCAGCAGAAAGCTGAAGAAAATCTTCGGCGGGACACTGTCGAAGTCGGCGTCGCCAGCCTCCAGTCGCTTGAGCAAAGCATCCTGGGTAGCGCTGTCTTGCGCAGCAAAGGTTGAACCCTGCAGCTTCTTGCACCAGGCCTCCGTGGCAGCGATACCCAGGCGATAGATCTCTCGCGGCACCAGTTTGCTTTGCCAGCCCATCTCCGCTGGAGCCTCGGCGGCGAAGGGCCCCTGCATGAACCACAAGGCGCCACTGGCGTAGGGCGTGTTCATTTGCCGGTCGATAAATTCCGGCACACCGGCTTCCAGGGCGCCCGGCCCCCGCTCATCGGCCGGAATCAGACGGGCCACGGCAGCGTTGAGAAAAGCCCATTCCTCGGCAGTGAAGAAACTCGGTTCATAGGGCCCGTTGTTGACCGATGCCTTCTCGGCGGCCGCTGGCGTCGCTTGCGATGCAGCCTGCAGGACACTGCTACCCAGGGCACTGCTCGCCACAGTGACCACCGGGATCAAGGTCAGGGTTTTGCGCAGGAACTCACGCCGGGGGTTATCTCGATCTTGATCAGACATGGCGCTACCTCACTCATCATGCACGCACGGATTAATCGGCCGCTTCTATTGAGCAACCTGTCATTTTCGGGCCGCGGTTTCCATCGAGGCACTTCCGATAGAGAACACACCGGCAACCGTTAGTTACAAATGATAGCAGCCTAAGTATCAAGATGAATCGTTTCAGCTAACAATCACGGCCTTTTTCGTGGTGTATTGCACCCTACTCACAAATCTTTGACACTCGACTCACAGGCTTTTGATCCGAAAAAATCAATGTTATAGGGCACTGTCGAGTTCTTTCTTTTCGGGCGCCGTCCACATGCCGATCGTTCGTTTTTTTTCCATCCTTGGCCTGATCTTCTTCGCCGGCCTGCTGTTGCCCGCCACCCAGGCCGGCGACAACAAACGCCAACGCCCGGCGCAGTGGGCCACACCGGTGGGCACCCAGTACAACCTCAACCAGATGACCCCGACCCTCTACCGCAGCACCTTGCCGGACAGCAATGCACTGCCGATCCTGACCAGGCTGAACATCACCACGGTGATCAATTTTCTCCCGGAAGCCGACTCCAGCTGGCTGTCGGACCCGGGCATCAAGCAGGTGCAACTGCCTTACCGAATCAGCCATATCGACGATGCCGACGTGCTGACGGTCTTGCGGGCGATCAAGGACGCCGAAGACCGGGGTTCGGTGTTGATCCACGACAAGCAGGGTACCGAGCGCACCGGCCTGATGGCGGCGATGTACCGCGTGGTGGTGCAGGGCTGGAGCAAGGAGGAAGCCCTGAGCGAGATGATGATGGGCGGGTTCGACGGCAGCTCGTACTTCAAGGACAGCATCCGCTACATGATGCAGGCACCGGTCGACAAGCTGCGCGAGGCCCTGGCCAGCGGCGCGTGCAGCACCAGCCCCTACGCCACCTGCAATGTGCAGAACTGGGTCAAGTCAGCCGACAAGCCCTGAGCCCCGTTGCTCCAGGCTGTGCGTGACCAGGTTCCCGGCCAGCACCTTGTCCAGCTCCGCCACCACCGCCTTGAATGCCGGATCGCTGGGTACCTGCATACCGGCTTTCGAAGGCTGACCCAGAAAGGCCTCGACGGACTCGGCTAACGGCCGCGAAGTAGCAGGGGTAAACAGCTCGGCGCGCAGGCGTCGGCCCTGCACGGCATCGAACAACCCCTTGTCCTCGAAGCGGGCAAACACCTCGGTGGCCAGCTCCAACGTCCACAGATAAGTGAAGTAGCGGGCCTCATAGCCGCTGGCCAGGTGCCTGAAGCTGTAGATGAAGCGATCATGCTCGGACCTGGGCAGCAACCAGAGGTCGAGGCACAGCTTGGTCATCAAGCGAATCTGCTCGGTATCGATTTGCTGGAGCAGGTGCAGGAAAAAGTCCAGGCCCGAATACGTCAGTTGCGCGCTTTCGTGCAGCCAGGTCTGGGTCTGCAGGAAGACACGCAAGCGCCGGGCCTGATCGCTGGACAGGCTTTCGCCCGTCTGGTGGTGACGGCTCATGTCGACCAGGAAATCGACGCAGTAACACCAGCGCTCCATCAGCCGGGAAAAGAACTCCCTGACATCCACGCCCGAATGCTCGATACACGACAGTTGCCAGGTTTCCGATCTGTCGAGCAATTGATGCAGGCAATGACCGAACTCATGGAACAAGGTGCGCAGTTGTCCGTGCTTCAACAGCAACGGCTCTGCGTCCTCAGGGATCGGCAGGCCACAGGACAGTACCGCCACCGGCAGCTTCACATCGCGCCCCTCGACCGAAAGCACGCGATGCCCGAGGGAAAACATATGGCCTGACTTGAACGGCTTTTCGTCGCGGCCAAACAGGTCGAGAAACAGGTAGCCGGTCGTTTGCCCGAACTCCCGGACCTCGAAGCCACGGACGCTGGCATGCCAGGTGTCCAGTTCCTGGCGCTCGACGAAGTCGATACCGAACAGACGCCGGGGCAGGTCGAACATCTTTTCGAGCACCTGTTCGAGTTCGAAATAGCCACGAAACTCGTCCTCCTCCAGCGCACCACTGTCCATGCGCAGGCGCTGCGCCAGGAACTCATGGTCCCAGGGCTCAAGGCGTTGTACGCCCGGGTCAGGCGCCGTGGCGACCAATGCCTGCACTTGTCGGCTCCACCCGGGGGCTTTTTGCACGACCTGCTGGTAGAAGAATCCCAGGACATGGGCGATGTCCGGTACCGAGAGGCTCTCCAGCGCCAGTTCGGCGAAGCTGCCAAACCCCAGCATTCGCGCCTGCTCCAGACGCAGCGTGAGCAACTGTTCGAGCAGGGCGCTGTTGTCGAACGCCTCACACGACTTCAAGCCGCGGTCGGACGCCAGTGTGCTGCCAAGCCGGTAGACCTGCTCGCGCAGGTCGCGCGCGCGAACATCGGCCATGATCGTTCTGAAGAGCTGGGGGTCGCCCATGTCGATCCACCAACCGAGCAGTTCCTCCCCCTGGTAAAGGGCCATGGACGCCTTGTCCCGAACGGACAAGCCCTCCAGTTGCGCTTCCTGCTCCACACCGATCAGCAGGCTGGTGCAACGGGCGGCCTGGACCACGTTGCCGAGAAACCGCAGGCGAAGCTCATCGATCGCCTGCCCCAGCACCTTGAACCGCTGACGCTGGTCGGCGGGCAAGTCCATGCCCGCCATCCGGAACTGCCGCAGAACCCTGTCGAGCAAGGTTCGCCGCGAGCGATCGAACTGCTGTGCCAGCGGGCTATCGGCGAGCTTCTGGTACAGGGCATGCAATTGGCTATCGGACCAGAACATCCGCTCGAACTGCGCCCCGATCCTGGCGCAGCGCTTGAACGCCTTGCCCCAGTCCTCCCCGGAACGAGCGCTGGACAACACCTGGATCACGCCCTGGCACCAGGACATGCGGGCATTGAGCGCATCGAGCGGCACGACGAAGTCGTCCCAGGTCGGAGATTCGCCTTGGCTGGCGATGATCGCATCAATGGCGCCATGGGCCTCATCGCGAATCTGCGCCATGGCGGCTTTCAGATGACGGGGCTGCACGGACGAATAGGGCAGCAGTTTGCCGCAGTGGTGCAACAACGGGTTGTAGGTATCCACGATTCGCTCCTTGAACAACAGGGCGCCCAAAACGGGGCCTCTCAAGGAACAGAGCCTATGCGGCGCGGCCTTTCAAAGGGCCTACATAGATAGGTAGAGGCACCGCCTCCCGGCCCGAAAGCTCGGAAGGCGATGAAGGGTCGCTATTGCTCGCCCGGTTTTTTCAGCTTGGGGTTGGGGAAAAACTGTACGGTCTGGACAGTTTTGTCGGCGACTTTCACCACCGGGGCATTGACCCGCGTCCCCAACTCCTTGGGCACCGACAAGCCCTGTTCATTCAGGGTGTCGGCATAGCCACAGGACACGCACTCACGGTGCGGAACGTCGTCTTCGCTCCACATCATCAGCTTGTCCTGCTCGCTGCACGCCGGGCAGACCGCCCCGGCGATAAAGCGTTTTTTGGTCTTGATCACGACTGCCTCACTCATGCCGCGGCATCCTCGCTCAGGCCGCTGTGACGCAAGAGTGCGTCAATCGACGGCTCGCGGCCACGGAAGTCGACGAACAGCACCATCGGAGCCTGGGAACCACCGCGCGCCAGGATCGCTTCACGGAAGGCGCGCCCGGTCTGGGCGTTCAGCACACCGTCTTCCTCGAACTTGGAGAAGGCGTCGGCCGACAGCACTTCCGCCCATTTGTAGCTGTAGTAGCCCGCCGCGTAACCGCCGGCGAAAATGTGCGCAAAGCTGTTGGGGAAGCGGTTGTAGGCCGGCGGACGCATCACCGAGACCTCGTTGCGCACGCCTTCGAGGACCTGCGCCACACTGCGGCCATCGCCATGGGTGGCATGCAGTTCGAAGTCGAACAGCGAGAACTCCAGCTGACGCACCATCATCAGGCCGGACTGGAAGTTCTTCGCCGCCAGCATTTTTTCCAGCAGGTCCTGGGGCAGCGGCTCGCCGCTTTCGTAGTGACCGGAGATCAGCGCCAGGCCTTCGGGTTCCCAGCACCAGTTTTCCATGAACTGGCTCGGCAGCTCCACGGCATCCCAGGCCACGCCGTTGATGCCGGACACGCCGGCATGTTCGACGCGGGTCAGCAGGTGATGCAGGCCATGGCCGAATTCGTGGAACAGGGTGGTGACTTCGTCATGGGTCAGCAGGGCAGGCTTGCCGCTGTCGGCCGGGGCGAAGTTGCACACCAGGTTGGCCACCGGGCTTTGCAGCACGCCCTCGACGGTGCGCCGACGGTCACGGGCGCCGTCCATCCAAGCCCCGCCACGCTTGTTGGCACGGGCATAGAGGTCAAAGAAGAAGCGCCCAACGTGCTGGCCGTTCTCCTTGATTTCGAACAGGCGGACATCCGGGTGCCAGGTGTCGAAACCGCTCTGTTCGGCAATCTCGATGCCGTACAGGCGCTGGACAATGGCGAACAGGCCGCCGAGTACCTTGTCGATCGGGAAGTAGGCGCGCAGGGCTTCCTGGGAAACGCTGTAGCGCTGTTCACGCAGCTTCTCGCCGTAGTAACCGCTGTCCCAGCTTTGCAGCTCGGCACAGCCTTGCTCGGCGGCGTAGGCCTTGAGCTGCTGCAGGTCCTGGGCGGCAAACGGCTTGCTGCGCTTGGCCAGGTCGCGCAGGAAGGTCAGCACCTGATCGCTGGAGTCAGCCATCTTGGTCGCCAGGCTCAATTCGGAGAAGCTGGCGAAACCCAGTAATTGGGCAAGTTCCTGGCGCAGGTCGAGGATCTCTTCCATCACCGGGCCGTTGTCGTTCTGGCCGGCATTCGGACCCTGGTCCGAGGCACGGGTGCAGTAGGCGGCGTAGACCTCTTCGCGCAGGGCGCGGTCCTGGGCGTAGGTCATCACCGCGTAGTAGCTCGGGAATTCCAGGGTGATCAACCAGCCGTCCAGGCCCTTGGCCTGGGCCGCGGCGGCCATTTGCGCCTTGGAGGAATCGCTCAGCCCGGCCAGGCCGGTCTCGTCGGTGACGTGCCGGGTCCAGGCCTGGGTCGCGTCGAGCAGCTGGTTGGAGAAGCGGCTGCCCAGTTCGGACAACTTGCTCTGCACCTCGGCGTAGCGCTGCTGCTGCTCGGCCGGCAGGTCGATACCCGACAGGCGGAAGTCGCGCAGGGAGTGTTCGAGGATGGTTTTCTGGCCAACGTCGAAACCGCTAGCCTGCGGGCTGTTCGCCAGGGCTTCGAAGGCCTGGAACAGTTCGCGGTTCTGGCCCAGTTCCGTGGAGTAGGCGCTCAAGGCCGGCAGGCAGGCCTCATAGGCTTCGCGCAATTCGGCGCTGTTGCACACCGCATTGAGGTGACTGACCGGACTCCAGGCAGCGCCCAGGCGATCATTCAGTTCATCCATCGCCAGGACCAGCCCGGCCCAGGTAGGCTGTTGGCCCTGGGTTGTCAGAATTTCAGCAATGGCCGCGCGGTTGTCCGCCAGGATCTGTTCGATGGCCGGCAGCACGTGTTCGGCGCGGATGGCCGAGAACGGCGGCAGGTCGTAGGACTGCAGAAGAGGGTTGTTCACGCTCACGGTTGGCACCTTGGCTGGAAGAAACATGCCCCCATCTTAATTACAATCGACGTCGACCGCAGCTATCAACCACAGAGAGAGTGTCTATCGTGTCCCTTCGCACCTATCAGAACCTCACGCCGACGCTCGCTGAACGGGCCTTTGTCGACCGCTCGGCGGTGGTGATCGGCGATGTCGAAATCGGCGCCGACAGCTCCATCTGGCCGCTGACCGTGATCCGCGGCGACATGCACCGCATCCGTATCGGCCAACGCACCAGCGTGCAGGACGGCTGCGTGCTGCACATCACCCACGCCGGGCCATTCAACCCCGAGGGCTTCCCGCTGCTGATCGGCGACGACGTGACCATCGCCCACAAGGTCATGCTGCATGGCTGCACGGTGGGCAGCCGGATTCTGATCGGCATGGGTAGCATCGTCATGGACGGCGCGGTGATCGAGGACGAGGTGATCGTCGGCGCCGGCAGCCTGGTACCACCGGGCAAGCGCCTGGAAAGCGGTTTCCTCTACGTCGGCAGCCCGGTCAAACAGGCCCGGGCGTTGACGGACAAGGAGCGGGCCTTTTTCACCTATAGCGCGGCGAACTACGTGAAACTCAAGGACCTGCACATGGCCGAAGGTTATCATCAGGCCGTTTGATTATTTTTTGTACAGCCAGGACACAGCATGCATTACCAGACGATTCTCTTCGACCTCGACGGCACCCTGACCGATCCGCGCGAGGGCATCACCCGTTCGATCCAGTATGCGCTGGGCAAACTGGGGATCGACGAGCCGGACCTCGGCAAGCTCGAACACTTTATCGGCCCGCCCTTGTTGCAGGCGTTCATGCAGTTCTACGGTTTTGACGAGGCCAAGGCCTGGGAAGCGGTGAACTTCTACCGGGAGCGCTTCAAGGTCACCGGGCTGTATGAAAACCGGGTGTTCGAGGGGGTTACGCCGTTGCTGGAGCTGTTGGGCGGGCAGGGGCGCACGTTGTATATCGCCACGTCCAAGCCCTGGGTGTTTGCCCGGGAGATTGCCCGGCATTTCGATTTTGCCCGGCACTTCAAGGTGATCTACGGCAGCGAGCTGGATGGGGCGCGCAGCGACAAGGTCGAGTTGATTGCCCACCTGATGGCCGAAGAAGGACTGGAGCCGAGCGAGACGCTGATGATCGGCGACCGCAAGCACGACCTGATCGGCGCGCAACGCAATGGCCTGGATGCGGCGGCGGTGGGGTATGGGTTTGGCAGTTTCGAGGAGCTGAGTGCGCAGCAGCCGGCTTATCATTTTGAGACGTTGGCGGAGCTGCATCGGGCGTTTGTGTAGGGCGTTGGACCGAGTCGCCTGCATCGCGAGCAAGCTTGCTCCTACAGGGGGCGATGTCGTGCACAAGGCTGCGGCACGACACAATTCCTGTAGGAGCGAGCTTGCTCGCGATGGCGTCCTTCAGCCGGGCATCAATTTGCGCAACGCCGCCTTGCGTTCGTCAACCGGTAGGCCCCCGAGCTTTTCCACCGCCGTGAAGAACGCCGGCCAATCCCCGTTCACCTGCCGAAACAACGCGGCAAACGCCGGCACCCACTGGTCGTACAGCCCGAAGGGCAGCAGCTTGGCGTTATTCAGCGGCCCGTTGACCCACCCGTCATAACGCTTGTCGCCACCCCACTGGCTCGCCTGCATCCGCTGGTATTCGTCACGCAAGCGCTGGAATTCCTGCGCCTTGCGCTCACGCATCTGCTCGACCGGCAAGGTCTGCGCATACAACTGCTGCAAGCGCTCGCGGGTCTGCAGCACCAACTCGATAAACTGGTCCTTCTGCGCCACATCGTTGACCTTGGCCGGTGGCAAGCCCCGCGCCGCCCGCCATTGCCGCGTGCCTTCCTGCTCGACGAAATTGGCATAGGACTCGTTGAACTCGGTGTCGTCCTTCACATAAAAGCGCTGGTGCGCCAGTTCGTGAAAGATCAACGTCGCCAGGCGCTCGTCACCCCAGGTCATCATCGAACTGATAATCGGATCGTCGAACCAGCCCAGCGTCGAATAGGCCTCGACCCCACCGATATACACATCCATGCCCTGCTGTTTTTGCAGCGCCGCCTCACCCCGCGCCGCGCCCTGGTTGTAATAGCCGCGATAGGCCACGCAGCCGGCAATGGGAAAACAATGCTGCTGCGGGGTCAGGGAAAATTCCGGCGTGGCGAAGACATTCCAGACCACATAGGGCCGTTTGATGTCCGCGTACAACCGGTAACTGCGGTTGTCCGGCAGATGCAGATGCTCACTGGCAAAGGCCCGGGCCTGCTGGGATTGCGCCAGGTGTTCACGCAGCTTCGGGTCGCGGGACGGGTCGGCCATCACCTCGGCCACCGGCTCCCGGGCGCGCAGCAGGCTCAACTGCCCACCGGCCAACTGGCTATAATAATTGATACTGCTGCACGCACTGAGCAACAGCAGCAGCACGGCGCCTATCGAACCGCGGACCACGGGACTTACCATCATCGGAGTTACCTGCAAGGAGCAGACACAAGACTAGCGCGCGGACGGAACACCTTTCCATGAATGATTATTGAGACTGAGGTGTTCACTGAATGCAGCCCCACTCCCACAAGGTTGACGCCCCGGGCGTCCCGATACCCCTGAACACGGGTATGCTGATCCTCTGAATAGAGTGAAAATCACCATGCGCAAAATACTCCCCGTACTCTTCGCCCTGGCCAGCCTGGGCGGCTGTATCAGTCCGTTACCGCCAGTGGACCCGCAAATGGCCTGGGTCGACCTGGAAACCCACACCGGCACCCTGGTCATGGCCGAAAGCCTGGACAAGCAACGTCTGCGCGACGGACGCTTTTTCCAGGTCACACCGGGCAGCCATGACCTCCTGGCGCGGTTCGACTTCGAGGTCTATCTCGGTGGCATGGCGATGAACACCGATCCGCCGGATCGCCTGTGCTACCTGAGCGTGCACTACGAGCACTTCGAAGCCGGCCGGCGCTACCGCCTGGAGGGCATCGCCCTGGGCTTCAACGCCAGCGCACGGCTGTACGACGACAAGGGTGCAGTGGTAGCCGAGCAGAACAACGTGTTCTGCATTCCCTAAACCTCAGCGGTCGTTCTTCTGGTAGATGATTTTCTTGCTGCCGCCTTCGCAACTGCCCACGACCATGTTCTGATCGTGGACGTCGTGCCTGGCGACGATCTCCAAGGTGTAGGAACTGACGCCGGCGGCCTGGATCTTGGTTTCGATCTCGGTCTTGAGTTCCTCACACGGCTTGGTCGCAGCCAGGGCCGAGGTGGCCAGCGCGCAGCAGAAAATCCCCAGGGCAATACGTTTCATGGTCGAACTCCTTGACTACGGCAGCGCGCCGTAAGAGCGGGCGCAGAAGCTGCCACACCTTATTCGACCACAATGGCGCCGGCCAAGTTCTGATGCACCTCACATCCCCGGCGCTTGCCGCCGCCCGGTCAGTGCACCAGGGTCCCTTCCAGGCTGATCCTGGCGTTCAACACCTTGGACACCGGGCAACCTTCCTTGGCCTTTTTGCTCAGCTCATCGAACTGCTGCTGGCTGGCACCGGGGATTTTCGCCTTGAGAATCAGGTGCACGGCGGTAATCGCAAAACCCCCGTCGACCTGATCCAGGGTCACTTCGGCCTGGGTGTCGATACTGTCGGCCTTGAGACCGGCATCGCCGAGGATCATCGAAAAGGCCATGGAGAAACACCCCGCGTGGGCGGCGCCGATCAGCTCTTCCGGGTTGGTGCCCTTGCCGCCTTCGAAACGCGCCTTGAAGCCGTAAGGCGCTTCGCGCAACACCCCGGTTTCCGTGGAGATGGAACCGATACCGGTTTTCAGGTCGCCTGCCCAATGAGCCGATGCTTTCTTTTTGATACTCATAGCTGCCTCCTCAAAAGCCGGCGCGAAGGGTTCACGCCGGGGTCAAGGTTCTGAGGATAGTGGATGGCTCAAAGTTCACCTTGTAAGACTCATCTGAAAAAAATGCAGGTTAAAAAACAGGTCTGCCCTTGAAACTCGGGTATATGCCCACATTCCCTGGAGACCGGCAGGTTTTTCGGCACAAGACGAAGCCTGCGTACCCCCACATGGAGTAGCAGGCTTATGAAGCGACTGTCCGATACCAAGTTTTCCACCCTCGACCTGGTGCCCGTACGCCAGGACGGCAGCCCGGGGCAATCGCTGCGTAACTCGCTGGACCTGGCCCGCCATGTGGAGAAGTTCGGCTACCACCGCTTCTGGGTCGCTGAGCACCACAACATGGACGGTATCGCCAGTTCGGCCACGTCCGTGCTGTTGGGTTACCTGGCGGGCGGCACCTCGACCATTCGTGTCGGTTCCGGCGGCGTGATGCTGCCCAACCATGCGCCACTGGTGATCGCCGAACAGTTCGGCACCCTGGCAAGCCTCTACCCCGGCCGGATCGACCTGGGCCTGGGCCGCGCCCCGGGTTCCGACCAGATGACCGCCCGGGCCTTGCGCCGCGAGCGTTCGGGCAGCGCCGACGACTTCCCCGAGGATGTTGCCGAACTGATGGCCTACCTGGGCCCCCGCACTCCTGATCAGCGGGTGATCGCCATGCCGGGCACCGGTACCCAGGTGCCGGTCTGGTTGCTCGGTTCGAGCCTGTTCAGTGCACAGCTTGCCGGCGAGCGGGGCTTGCCCTACGCCTTCGCCTCACATTTCGCACCGCGCTACATGCATGAGGCTATTCGCGTCTATCGCAATCACTTCAAGCCTTCGGCGGTGCTCGACAAACCCTATGTGATGCTCGGCGTGCCGCTGGTGGCCGCGGATACCGATGACAAAGCCGACTACCTGGCGACCTCGGTGTACCAGCGCATCCTCGCGCTGATGCGTGGCCAGAGCCTGGTGCAACGGCCTCCGGTGCAGACCATGGATGGCCTGTGGCTGCCCCACGAGAAAGAAGCGGTGGCAAGTTTCCTCGGCCTGGCGATGGTCGGCAGCCCCGAGAAAATCCGCGCCAAGCTGGAAGTGCTGATCGAGCAGACCCAGGCCGATGAGCTGATCTTCACCTGTGACCTGTATGAACATGCCGATCGGCTGCATTCCTACGAGTTGCTGGCACAGGTCATGAAGGGCTGAGCGCCAGAAACAGAAAAGCCGGCGCCCGGCGCCGGCTTTGATGCCCACTCACGCTTACTTGCGCTTGTAGACGATTTCCTTCCTGCCCGCATCGCAGCTGCCGATGGTCTTGCCATCGGTGCCGGAATTGCTGGCTTTATCGACGATCTGCAGCGAATAACCATGAACGCCCTTGGCTTCAAGCTTGTCCTTGATTTCCTTCTCCACCACATCACATGGCTTGCCCGCCGCAAGGGCGGTTCCCGCCACACTCAACAACGCTACCGCCAGCACAAGCTTCTTCATCGATCATATTCCCTGGTCAGATCAAAAAAAGTGCGTCGGCTTTTGGGCGACGCACCTGGGGGGCTATTCAGCGCCCTCTGTATAGCAATCAATATGGCAGTCGGCCAGCCTATAAGTTCAAAAGGCCAGTATTTGTTCAGCTATTGGCGATTCTGAAGCCGACTTTCAGGGTGACCTGAAAATGCGCGGCCTTGTTGTCCTTGATATGCCCACGGGTGTCGAGCACCTCGAACCATTCCAGGTGCTTGATGCTTTTTCCGGCTTCGGCCAAGGCATTGTTGATGGCGTCTTCGATGCTGGTGGGGGAAGAACCTACCAGTTCGATTTTCTTGTAGGTGTGGTGGTCGCTCATGCTGTTCTCCTAAGTCCCGAGGGCTGTCCAGAGAGCCTAGCAGTGATTTTTCCCACAGCTTGCGTTCAGTGATTCCAGAGCTCGGCGCAGATTTTTTGCACTTTCACACAGCGCTGAAGTCCCAACCTGCACACGCCACTCAACTGCGGGAGAACGCCGATATGGCCAGCAACTCACTACGCAAAGCCTCACTGCAAAGCATGGAAGCCGAAATCGAGAGCCTGCTCAAGTCCCTCGAAAGCCTCAAGGACGACGCCTCGGACGAGTCGCGCAAAACCCTCAAGGCCCTCAGGAGCAATGCCGAGAACGCCCTCAAACATTCCCGTCATCTGCTCAGCGATGCCTATGAAGAGGTCAAGGTCAGAACCCGCGAAACAGGGCTTGCGACCCGCGATTATGCCCAGGAGCATCCGTGGACAACCGCTGGGGTCGCGGTGGGTGCGTTGGGGCTGTTGGCCGCCTACCTGCTGTGCAAACGCGGGGATTAATCAAGGGTAAACGCGGCCCCCTGCTCCAACTCGGTCTTGAGCCATTGCGCCAACTGCTGGGCGCGTCCATCCGCGGCGCGCCGAGGTAGCCACAAGGCCAGGCGCGCCGGGGTTTCGCCGAAGCCCCAGGGCGCGACCAAGCGACCGGCGCGCAGGTCGTCCGCCACCAGCGGCTGCGGCGCGATTGCCACCCCCAGCCCCGTCACCGCCGCTTCAAGCAGGTAGTACAGGTGCTCGAAACCCTGCCCGTATTTCAACTCCGTCGCCTCGATACCGTTCTGCCGCGCCCAACTGGGCCAGGCCTGCGGCCGCGAGGTGGTGTGCAATAGCGCCTCACCCACCAGTCCACGGGCCGGTGCCCGCAGCAATGACTGGTAGCGGGCAAAGTGCGGGCTCATGACCGGCCCGATACGCTCGCTCGCCAGTTCAATGACCTGCATATCCGCCGGCCATGGCGGCTCGGCGAACAACAGCAGGGCATCAAGCCCCGGCTTGCGCGGATCAAGATCGCCTTCACCCGCCGAGAGGTGCAGGCGCAAGTCGGGCAAGTCGGCATTCAGCCGTCCCAGTCGCGGAATAAACCAGCGCGCCAGCAGGCTCCCGGAACACCCCAGCACAAAGGGTGCATCCGCCGTGCTCTGGGCCAACTCGGCACAGACGCTGCGCAAGCGCTCGAACGCCTCGGCACTGGCGTCCCGCAGACGTATTCCCGCATCTGTGAGTTTCAGGCCGCGCCCTTCCTTGACGAACAGGCTCAGGCCCAGGTGCTCTTCCAGCACTTTCAATTGCCGGCTGACCGCCCCGTGGGTCACATGCAGCTGTTCGGCAGCCTGACTGACGCTGTTCAGGCGGGCGGTGGCCTCGAAGGCGCGCAAGGCGTTGAGGGGAGGAAGGTCGCGGCTCATGGTATCTGTGAGTTTTCCTGACAGGTTGCGGCGATCTTATCGGTTTTCATCCGCGCCTGTCATGATTAGAGTAAACCCCATCGCACCTTCAATCGACCACCTGGAGCCTCCCATGACCCAGTCCAACCTGCGCAACGGACCCGACGCCAACGGCCTGTTCGGCGCATTCGGCGGCCGCTACGTGGCCGAAACCCTGATGCCGTTGATCCTCGACCTGAACCGCGAGTACGAAGCCGCCAAGATCGATCCGGCATTCATCGAGGAACTGGCCTACTTCCAGCGCGACTACGTCGGCCGTCCGAGCCCGCTGTATTTCGCCGAACGCCTGACCGAGCACTGCGGCGGCGCGAAGATCTACCTCAAGCGCGAAGAGCTGAACCACACCGGCGCCCACAAGATCAACAACTGCATCGGCCAGATCCTGCTGGCGCGGCGCATGGGCAAGAAACGCATCATCGCCGAGACCGGTGCCGGCATGCACGGCGTGGCCACCGCCACCGTGGCTGCGCGCTTTGGCCTCGAGTGCGTGATCTACATGGGTACCACCGACATCGAGCGCCAGCAGGCCAACGTGTTCCGCATGAAGCTGCTGGGTGCCGAAGTGATTCCGGTGGTCGCCGGGACCGGCACCCTGAAGGACGCCATGAACGAAGCCTTGCGCGACTGGGTGACCAACGTCGACAGCACCTTCTACCTGATCGGTACCGTTGCCGGCCCACACCCGTACCCGGCCATGGTCCGCGACTTCCAGGCGGTGATCGGCAAGGAAACCCGCACCCAACTGCAAGCCCAGGAAGGGCGCCTGCCCGACAGCCTGGTGGCCTGCATCGGCGGCGGCTCCAATGCCATGGGCCTGTTCCACCCGTTCCTGGATGACACCAGCGTTGAAATCATCGGCGTCGAAGCGGCCGGCCACGGCATCGAAACCGGCAAGCACGCCGCCAGCCTGAACGGCGGCGTCCCGGGCGTACTGCACGGCAACCGGACTTTCCTGCTGCAGGACGACGACGGCCAGATCATCGACGCACACTCGATTTCCGCCGGCCTCGACTACCCCGGCATCGGCCCGGAACACGCCTGGTTGCACGATATCGGCCGCGTCCAGTACACCTCGATCACCGATGACGAAGCCCTGGCCGCGTTCCACCAGTGCTGCCGCCTCGAAGGCATTATCCCGGCCCTGGAAAGCGCCCATGCCCTGGCCGAAGTGTTCAAGCGTGCACCGACCCTGCCCAAGGATCACCTGATGGTGGTCAACCTGTCCGGTCGCGGTGACAAGGACATGCAAACCGTTATGCACCACATGCAACTGTCCCAGCAGGAGAAACACTGATGAGCCGCCTGCAAACCCGCTTTGCCGAGCTGAAACAACAGAACCGCGCCGCCCTGGTGACCTTTGTCACCGCCGGCGACCCGGGTTATGACACCTCCCTGGCGATCCTCAAGGGCTTGCCCAAGGCCGGTGCCGACGTGATCGAGCTGGGCATGCCCTTCACCGATCCGATGGCCGACGGCCCGGCGATCCAGTTGGCGAATATCCGCGCCCTGGCCGCCCGGCAGAACCTGGCAAAAACCCTGCAGATGGTTCGCGAGTTCCGGGTCGAGAACAACGACACCCCACTGGTGCTGATGGGTTACTTCAACCCGATCCACCACTACGGTGTGCCGCGCTTTATTGCCGACGCCAAGGCGGCCGGTGTCGACGGCCTGATCGTGGTCGACCTGCCGCCGGAACATAACGGCGAGCTGTGCGACCCGGCCCAGGCCGCCGGCCTGGACTTTATCCGCCTGACCACCCCGACCACCGACGACGCTCGCCTGCCTACCGTGCTCAACGGCAGCTCCGGTTTCGTCTACTACGTGTCGGTGGCCGGTGTAACCGGTGCCGGTTCGGCGACCCTGGAACACGTCGAAGAAGCGGTGGCCCGCCTGCGTCGTCACACCGACCTGCCGATCAGCATCGGTTTCGGTATCCGCACCCCGGAGCAGGCCGCGGCGATCGCCCGGTTGGCGGACGGCGTGGTGGTCGGCTCGGCGCTGATCGATCACATCGCCAACGCCAGCAGCGATGAGCAGGCTATCGATGGCGTGCTGAGCCTCTGCGCAGCCCTTGCCGAAGGCGTGCGTACCGCGCGCTAAGCCAGGCAGCACAACAAGAGGGACCCACGGCCAGCGCCTTGGGTCCCTTTTTCATGGACGCCTGCCCTGAGCGTTTATTGACAGAACTGCGCTGTCAAAGGAGTAACCATTACATGCTCTTTCCGGAAAATACCGGCAAGAGACGGCCGCGCAGGAGCGCTGGATCGTTACCTATGAAATGGATGCCCCCCATGACATTCGCTGTCGCCCTTACCTTCCTCGATCACCTGTCCGTCACTGAAATCTCTCGGCCAAAGCGGCTCAGGTCGGTCACCGCCCTTCCACGCCAAACGCCGCCACCGCGACCCAACCTGTCCAGCCTGTTCGCGTTCGAAGCCCTGGCGCCAAGCGCCACGAGCCTGACGTCCGATACCCGTGCCCTGGTAAAAACAGCGGGCGAACCAGCAAACGACGCTCCCTTGCGCGAACACCTCGAAGCCCTGCGGCACGGCTTGGGCGAACAGCATGATCGCTGGCGGTAGCACCAGCATCGGCCCAAGGTAAAGTTCCTGATACAAAGGAATCTAAACGCCACCATGCGGACTAACAAGGCATGACCCGGGGGTTTGAAGCCAAGCCTTCGCCCCTATTCGATGTATTGCCTGTGTGGTGAGGAATGCCCCCGATGAAAATGCCCAAACACCTGATGGCCGGTCTTGGCCTGTTGGTACTGAGCGCCAGCCCGCTGCTGCATGCCGAGGACCAATGGCACGGCGAAGACCATGATCACGGCGGCTACGACCAACGGGGCGGCCCGGAAAGAGGCCCGGACCCGCGCAATATGCACCGGCCACCCCAGGACTTTGGCCCGATCCGGCAGATCATTCATGGTGACCGCGAACATTTCAGCCGCGGCGCGCCACCGCCACCGGGCTACCACCTGGTACGCGGCCAACCGTTGCCACGGGGCTACGAAGGCGAACGCCTGGACGGCCGGGCACTGGCCCGTCTGCCGGTGTATGAGGGTTACGAGTGGCGCCGCATGGGTAATGATGTGGTCCTGGTCACCATCGGTACCGGGATCGTCTACGAGATTCTCGACGGCGTGCTGAACTGACCGCCTAAAAGATCGACAGATCCAATGGCCTGATTGCCCCCATCCAGATCGCATGATCGCGGTGGTCGGCCAGGTCATCGCCGGTCAAGGGATGGATAAACACCACCAGCCCCTTGCGGTTCAGCGCCAGCCACGGCAAGACCACGCCGATATATTGCGCTTCGAAGGCCAGTTGGCAGCTCCAGTCCGGGTGCGGTCCCACCGGACGCTGGTGCACCCGTCCCATCCTCAGTGGAAACGTCGTCGCCGCCAGCTCACACAGCCCACGGGCCTGCTCCAGGGTCGAAGCATCGAAATAGATGTGGGCGTGGTAGCCCTTGATACGTTGCATGCCGCTCTCGTTCGTTCAGCGTCAGAAGATGGCTTAACGCTACACCGCAATCGAGGGTAAGCCCAGCCCCACCAGCGATTGCGCACTGTTGGCCTGCTCGGCCATCAGCCAGTCGAAGAAGCGCTGGATCAGTGCACCGCGCCGTTTGCGCTGGGGCAGCACCACGTAGTAGCCAAAGGTGGAAATCACCGTCTGGCTGATCGGCCGGCATAACAACCCTTGCTCCAGCAAGTTATCCACCAGGTGACGCCAACCGATGCCGACACCCTGACCGCCGATTGCCGCCTGGATCAGCAAGGTGTAGTTATCGAAGCGTAATTGCCCCGGTGCCGGCGCCGCAGTGAGCCCCAACTCGCGAAAAACCCCGCTCCAGTCAAACCAGTGGCTGCTGTTTTCACCCTTCAGGTGCAGCAACGGAAACTCCTGCAAAGCCTCCGTCGACAGCGGCAGTTGGCGGCCCTTGAGCAATTGCGGGCTGCACACCGGAAACACTTCCTCGCTGAACAGCCAATGGCTCTCGCCTTGCTTGAAACGGCCCTTGCCGAACAACACCGCCACATCGATATCGGTGCGCAGCATGTTGTGACTGCGCTCGCTGGTCACCAGGCTGACATCGACCTGCGGATTGGCCGCGTGAAAGCGATGCAGGCGCGGCATCAGCCAATAGGCGGCAAAGGCAAAGTCGGTGGCGACCTGCAACACCTCGTGCTGACGCTGGGCAGTCACCGCGCTCAAACCGCTGTCGATGCTCTGCAAACCGGCCTGCACCTGCTCGAACAGAATCGAGCCGGCTTCGGTCAACTCGATACCCCGGTAGATGCGGTCGAACAGGCGGGTGGTCAGTTGGTCTTCCAGGCGCTTGATCTGCTGGCTGATGGCCGGTTGTGTGGTGCCCAACTCTACCGCCGCAGCGGTAAAACTGTGATGACGGGCCGCCGCTTCGAAGGCCCGGAGCAGATCGAGGGACAGGTCACCCAGCGCTTCATACATAAGCTGTACTTATCCTAGTCATTATTGAGCAGGGGCTTTACCACAGATTCCGTGGGCCACATGCTGGATCTAAGCACTATCGCATAACAATTCACTATGGAATGCCGCGATTACATGAAGCGCAAGAACATTCTCTTCATCATGGCCGATCAAATGGCCGCGCCCCTGTTGCCGCTCTACGGCGCATCGCCCATCAAGCTTCCCAACCTGAGCCGCCTGGCCGCCGAAGGCGTGGTCTTCGATGCCGCCTACTGCAACAGCCCACTCTGTGCGCCTTCACGGTTTACCCTGGTCAGCGGCCAACTCCCGAGCAAGATCGGCGCCTACGACAATGCCGCCGATTTCCCCGCCGACGTACCGACCTATGCCCACTACCTGCGCAGCCTCGGCTATCGCACCGCGCTATCGGGCAAGATGCACTTCTGCGGGCCGGACCAGTTGCACGGTTATGAAGAACGTCTGACCAGCGACATCTACCCGGCGGACTACGGCTGGGCGGTGAACTGGGACGAGCCCGACGTGCGGCCCAGCTGGTACCACAACATGTCCTCGGTGCTGCAGGCCGGTCCTTGCGTGCGCACCAACCAGCTGGACTTCGATGAAGAGGTGGTCTTCAAGGCACAGCAATACCTCTTCGATCATGTCCGTGAAGACGGCGACCAGCCGTTCTGCCTGACCGTGTCCATGACCCATCCCCACGATCCCTACACCATTCCCAAGGCCTTCTGGGACCTGTATCGCGACGAAGACATTCCGTTGCCGCAGACCCCGGCCCAGGACAGCCTCGATCCGCATTCCCAGCGTTTGCTCAAGGTCTACGACCTGTGGGACAAGCCGCTGCCTGTGGATAAGATCCGCGACGCCCGCCGCGCCTACTTCGGCGCGTGCAGCTATATCGACAGCAACGTCGGCAAACTCCTGCAAACCCTGGAGGAAACCGGGCTGGCCGAGGACACGGTGATCGTGTTCTCCGGCGACCACGGCGACATGCTCGGCGAGCGCGGCCTCTGGTACAAAATGCACTGGTTCGAGATGTCCGCGCGGGTGCCGCTGCTGATCAGCGCGCCGGGGCAGTTCGCCGCCGGACGCGTCAGCTCGGCGGTCTCCACCGCCGACCTGCTGCCGACCCTGGTGGAACTGGCCGGCGGCACGCTGCATGCCGAGCTGCCGCTGGACGGGCGCTCGCTGGTCCCACACCTGAAAGGCGAGGGCGGCCACGACGAAGTGTTCGGCGAATACATGGCCGAAGGCACCATCAGCCCACTGATGATGATTCGCCGCGGGGCCTACAAATTCATCTACAGCGAAGACGACCCGTGTCTGCTCTTCGATGTCCACAACGACCCACGGGAGGAGGAAGAACTCAGCCAGTCAGCGCCGCATCAAGCACTCTTCAACGACTTCCTGGCCGAAGCCCGGGCGAAATGGAACATCCCGGCGATCCACCAACAGGTGCTCGCCAGTCAACGGCGTCGGCGTTTTGTCGCCGGCGCACTGACCCAAGGGAAGCTGAAGAGCTGGGATCACCAGCCACTGGTGGACGCCAGTCAGCAATACATGCGAAACCATATCGACCTCGACGATCTGGAACGCAGAGCGCGTTATCCACAACCCTGCCAAAACCAATAACGAACGTAAGGGGAAGCCGATGAAGAAGTTATCCACAGCACTGACGGCCGGTTTGCTGGCCATGACCTGCCTGAGTGCTTATGCCGAGCAGAGCTGCGACACGGTGAAAATGGCCGATCCGGGCTGGAGCGATATCGCGGCGACCAACGCCATCACCAGCCTGCTGCTCGATGGCCTGGGCTACAAGGCCAAGGTCGACACCCTGGCGGTGCCGATCACCTATGGCGGTCTCAAGGACGGCCAGGTGGATGTGTTCCTCGGTAACTGGATGCCGGCGCAACAGGGTTTCTACGACAAGTTCGTGGCCAACGGCGATGTCACGCAACTGGCGAAGAACCTCGACGGCACCGAATTCACCCTGGCGGTCCCGGATTATGTCTGGGACGCGGGTGTGCATAACTTTGCCGACCTGAGCAAGTTCGCCGACAAGTTCGACAAGAAGCTCTACGGCATCGGCTCCGGGGCACCAGCCAATGCCTCACTGGCGGAGATCATCAAGAAGAACGAGTTCGACCTGGGCCAGTGGAAACTGGTGGAGTCCAGCGAACAGGCGATGTTGGCCGAGGTGGCCCGGTCGGTGAAGAAGCAGAAGTTCGTGGTCTTCCTCGGCTGGACCCCGCACCCGATGAACGTGCAGATGAAGATGCATTACCTCAAGGGCGGCGAGAAGTACTTCGGTGATACCGGTAGCGTCTATACCGTGACCC
This sequence comes from Pseudomonas gingeri, assembly GCF_013386165.1. Lineage (GTDB taxonomy): Bacteria > Pseudomonadota > Gammaproteobacteria > Pseudomonadales > Pseudomonadaceae > Aquipseudomonas > Aquipseudomonas gingeri_C. The sequence goes on from NZ_JACAOS010000019.1 coordinate 99,920, forward strand.
GCAAGGGTTATGCACAGGCCTGCCCGAACGTTGGCAAGTTGCTGAGCAACCTGAGCTTCACCCAGGACATGGAAAACAGCATCATGGCCGAGGTGACGAACAAGAAGCTGAGCAATACCGATGCGGCCAAGGCCTGGATCAAGGCCAATCCGGCGGTGCTGGATAAATGGCTGGACGGTGTGAAAACCGTGGATGGCCAGGATGCGTTGGTGGCGGTGAAGGCCAAGCTCTAGCCACACCCAACCAACCTGTGGCGAGCGGGCTTGCCCGCGCTGGGGTGCGAAGCGCCCCTAAAACCAGGGAACTCGTTGTGCCTGACACAACGAAATGCTCGGTTTTACGACTGCTGCGCAGCCGAGCGCGGGCAAGCCCGCTCGCCACAACCACAAGTGTCCAGACGCCTGCTTTTGTTCCTGTCATAACAAAACTTCACCCTGACGCCGACTCCCCCAACCGAGAAACCCATGGGCTGGACCAACCGCCACAAACTCCTGCCATTTCTCAGCTGGTTGCCGCGACAAACCCGCGCCAGCGTCAGTCGTGACCTGATCGTCGGCCTGAGCGGTGCCATCCTGGCCTTGCCGCAGTCGGTCGCCTACGCGCTGATCGCCGGCCTGCCACCTGAATACGGCCTCTACGCGGCCATCGTCCCGGTACTGATCGCCTGCCTCTGGGGCTCGTCCTGGCACCTGATCTGCGGACCCACGGCCGCCATCTCGATTGTTCTGTTCGCCAGTGTCAGCCCGCTGGCGGTGCCCGGCAGCCAGGACTACGTCACCCTGATCCTGTTGCTGACCTGCATCGCCGGGATCTTCCAGTGGTTGCTCGGCATGCTGCGCTTCGGTGCCCTGGTGAATTTCGTCTCGCATTCAGTGGTGCTGGGGTTCACCCTCGGCGCCGCCGTGGTCATCGCCCTCGGCCAACTGCCGAACCTGCTGGGGCTCGATATCCCCAACCAGGCGACGGCCCTGAACAGCCTGCTGCAACTGAGCCAGCACCTTGGCGAACTGGACAAACCCTCGCTGCTGCTGGGGTTGGGCACGCTGATCCTCGGCTTCACCCTCAAGTCCCTGCTGCCACGCTGGCCGACCCTGCTGATCACCCTGGTCCTGGCCAGCCTGCTGGTCTGGCTGTGCCCGGGCCTGTTCGGGCATGTGCAACTGGTCAAGGGTTTCATCGGTCGGCTGCCACCGTTCAGCGCCTTGCCCCTGGACCTGGAAACCATCCTGCGCCTGCTGCCCAGCGCCGTCGCGGTGGGCATGCTCGGGCTGGTGACCAGCCTGTCGATTGCCCGCTCGCTGTCGGCGCGTTCGCAGCAATTGCTCGACGCCAACCAGGAAGTTCGCGCCCAGGGCCTGTCGAACATGATCGGCAGCCTGTTTTCCGGCTACCTGTCGGCCGGCTCGTTCACCCGCGCCGCGCTGAGTTATGAGGCTGGGGCCTGTTCGCCGCTGGCCGGGGTGTTTTCCGCGCTCTGGGTAGCGTTATTTGCCGTGACCGGTTCGGCGTTGATCGCGCATATCCCGATCCCGGCGATGGCCGGCAGCATCCTGCTGATCAGTTGGGGATTGGTGGACCGGCGGGGTATTCGGGCGTTGTTCCGGGTCAGCCATGCCGAGTTCGCGGTGATGGCGCTGACCTGCGTGGCGACCTTGCTGCTGGAGTTGCAGACGGCGATTTATGCCGGGGTGCTAGCCTCGCTGTTTTTCTACCTCAAGCGCACCTCGCAGCCGCGAGTCCAGCATTGGCGCGAAGGCGACGAGGATGTGTTGCGGGTCGGTGGGTCGATCTTTTTCGGCGCCAGCCATTACCTGCAAGTGCGGCTGCAACGGCTGCACGGGCACAAGGTGGTGATCGAGGCGCAGCAGATCAACTTCATCGATTACTCGGGGGTCGAAATGCTGCACCAGGAGGCCCGGCGCCTGATACGCGAGGGCCGCAGCCTGACCTTGCGCAAGGCCCGGGCGCCGGTAGTCGATGAACTGGTCAAGCTGGAGGGTGTGGATAAGTGCCCGATCCGCTTTGAGGATTGACCGCCCATTGCAGGCCCTTGTAGGAGCCCGGCTTGCCGGCGATGGCGGCCGGATAATCACCGCAGGGCTTCAGGGCCCCATCGCTGGCAAGCCAGCTCCTACAAGGGTTTCGGCAACACGATACTTTTGTGGTGAAACACGAACCTGTAGGAGCCGGCTTGCCGGCGATGGCGGCCGGATAATCACCGCAGGGCTTCAGGGCCCCATCGCTGGCAAGCCAGCTCCTACAAGGGT
>NZ_JACAOS010000002.1 GCF_013386165.1 Pseudomonas gingeri
AGCATCTTGCCGCGACGGTGACTTTTGCTCATTCGCTGGAGCGACCGGAGCCGATTACCGAGCGCGAAGCACCGATCTATTTCCGTCTGGATTTCTTCCTTTAACGCCATTAACTGCACTCGTTGCATTGAGAGACCGACATGGACGTTCGTCAGTTTGCCTTCCTGGCAGGTCAGCCTTCTGCTGTCCTGAAAAACCGTGAGCATTTCCTGGGACTGTCCAAGCGTGGCTTGGCATTTATCCTGGCTAACGCGATGTTCTGGCAGCCGTTGCTGGCCCAGGCGGACGGGATTGCCGTCAGCGGAGGCGGCACGACGTTGGGGCAGGCGGGCAATGGCGTGCCGATCGTCAATATCGCCGCACCGAATGCCCAGGGGCTGTCGCACAACCAGTTCAGCGACTACAACGTCGGGGCCAACGGGGTCATCCTCAATAACGCGACCGGCCGTACCCAGTCGACACAGTTGGGTGGGATCATTCTCGGTAACCAGAACCTCAATGGCACATCGGCCAATATCATCCTCAATGAAGTGACGGGGGCGAGTTCGAGTCAGTTGCGTGGTTACACCGAAGTGGCGGGGCAATCGGCCCATGTGATCGTCGCCAACCCGTACGGCATCAGCTGCAACGGTTGCGGTTTTATCAATACGCCGCAAGCGACCTTGACCACCGGCAAGGCAGTGATCACCAACGGTCAGGTCACGGGTTATCAAGTTGACCGGGGCAGTGTGTCCATCGACGGGGCTGGCCTGAATGCCAGCAACATTGATCAATTCGAAATCATCACCCGCTCGGCCAAACTGAATGCCGAGATCAACGCGAAGAAGTTGGCGATCATTGCTGGTGCCAACGATGTCGATGCCAAGACTCTCAAGGCCACTGCACGTGCCGCCAACCCGGCGGATGCGCCGCAACTGGCGATCGACTCCTCGGCACTGGGTGGTATGTACGCCGGCGCTATCCGCTTGGTGGGTACCGAAGCCGGTGTCGGGGTAAAACTCGACGGCAAGATGGTCGCCAGTGGCGGTGATATCCAACTCGATGCCAACGGTCATCTGAGCATGGTCGAGACTGGGGCGAGCGGTTCCATTGATGTCAAGGCGGCCAGCCTTGAAGCCAAAGGGCCGATGTACGCCGGTACGACCCTGGATGTCAAAACCCAGGGCGATCTGACCAGCCAGAACAATCTGGTGGCCAAGGACCGCATTACTCTTAGCAGCGGCGGCCAACTGACCAACAACGGGATCATCGAGGCCGGGGTCAACGCCGACAAAACCCGTAATGCGCTCGCTGATGTCAGCATCACCGCGCAGAACGTCACCAACAACGGCCAGAGCGTCGTTGCCAGCCGTGACCTGAGCGTCACGGCCACACAAACCCTGAACAACCAGGGCGGTACCCTGAGCGGTCAACGGCAAACCAGCGTCACTGCTGGCACCCTCGATAACCAGAACAAGGGCCGGGTCCTGGGTGCTGATCACCTGAACCTGACGGCTGACACTGTACTCAACGCCCAGGGCGGCCTGATCAAAGGCCAGAATTCCCTGACCGCGACCCTTGGTTATCTGAACAACAACGCAGGCGAAGTCTCCAGCCAGGGCAACACCACGCTGGCCCTGGGCACGATGGACAACCTCACGGGCCTGGTCATGGCCAATAACGTGCTGGATATCACGGCCACGGGCTTGGTGAATAACCAGAACGGTCGCCTGGGTTCGAACAATAGCTTCACTTTCAAGGGCCAGTCTCTCGATAACACCCAAAAGGGTCGCATTACTGCGCAGCAAAAACTCGACCTGAGCGCTACCCACCTTGATAACACCGGTGGTTCGGTCATCACCAACGGCCCATTGAGCCTGACCGCCGACATCGTCGACAACGCCACGGGCCGGATCTCCAGCCAGGGCGACCTGACCGCTAACGTCACCACCTTTAACCAGCAGGATGGCGCTCTGGTCTCCGACGGCAACCTGAGCTTGACCGGCAGCAGCCTGGATAACCGCAACGCGGCGCTGATCTCGGCGAAAAAACTGCTGACTCTGAATGTAGGCGCTATCGACAACCGCTCCGGGGAAATCTCCAGCGTGCAGGCGGTCAACCTCAACGGCCAGTTCCTGAACAACAGCGAAGGTGGCAGGGTCCTGTCGGACACTGCGCTGGGTCTCAAGGTCGCGCAGGTGATTAACCAGAGTTTGGGCCAGTTGGTCAGCCAGGGCAGCACCACGCTGACCGGCAGCAGCCTGGATAACAGCGGTGGCAAGCTGAGCGCACAAACCGGGCTGGTCATCAGCCTCGACGGTGCCCTGACCAACCAGCTTTCCGGCCTGATCAACAGCGAAGGCGTGCTGACGGCCCATGCCGCCAGCGTGGACAACACCGGTGGCAGCTTCTCCAGTGCCGGTCAATTGAGCCTCACCAGCGACGGCGCCCTGATCAACCAGGGCGGTAAAGTGCTCACCGACAGCGGCATCGTGCTGAACAGCGCGAGCCTGGACAACCGTCAGCAGGGCGCCATCAGCGGCCAAGGCCCGGTCTCGATCAGCACCGGCAACTTCGACAACAGTCATGGCGGCTTCCTCAGCAGCGGCGATCGCCTGGAGTTGACCAGCGCGCAACTGACCAACCAGGATGGCGGCCGTATCGGCGCCAAGACCCTGGTCGCCAGCGTGACCGGTCTGGACCAGCAGGGCGGCTCGCTCAAAGGCGATACGTCCCTGACCCTGGACCTCAACCATGGTCAACTGAACAACCAGGGCGGCCTGATCAACGCGCCGCTGTTGGTGCTGAACAACCTCAAGGGCGTGAACAACCAGGGCGGTGAAATTTCCAGCGCCCAGGCCTTTACCCTGGCGGCTGAGAGCCTGAGCAACGACAACGGCAAGTTGTTGAGCAACCAGGCCCTGACCCTGCGTATCGATCAGGCCCTGAGCACTATCAAGGGCATGATCGCGGCGGCTGCGGTTGATGCGCACGTCGGCAGCCTCGACAACAGCGGCGGGTCGCTGACCAGCCTGGCTGACCTGGGCCTGAGCGTCGAGGGTCAACTGACCAACCAGAACCAGGGCAAGATCAGCGCCAGCAACGGCCTGACGCTCAACGCGGCGGGGATCGACAACCAGGGTGGCAGCCTACTGGGCAGTGCCATCGCCCTCGATTTCGGGGCGGCAACGGGCGACCTGAACAACGCCGGTGGCCAGATCACCACGGCCGGCAACCTGACCCTCAACCACCTGCGTGACCTGAACAACCAGGGCGGTGTGCTGAGCAGTGCGCAGAGCCTCAACCTGAGCGGGCGCACCCTGGACAACAGCAACGGCGGCAAGCTGATCAGCAACAACCAGCTGACCCTGAACGCCGCTACCGTGATCAACCAGAACGGCGGTCTCTTGTCCGGCTGGCAGGGGTTGGTGATCAACGCTGGCAGCCTGGATAACCGCAACAACGGTACCGTCTCCAGCCGCAGCGGCGATGTCGACGTGACCCTCAGTGGAGCGCTGCTCAACAGCAATGCGGGGGCACTGGCCAGCCAGCAAGTCCTGACGATCAGCGCAGGCAGCCTGGATAACAGTGCCGGTAGCTTGTCCAGCGCAGGCGCGCAGAAACTGACCGTCGCCGGTCTGCTGAACAATGGCCCGGGTGGCCTGATCGATGCGGGCACGACGCTGACGTTGAATGCCATGACCCTGAACAACAGCGGCACGGTCCAGGCGCAGCAGGCGTTGAGCTTTACCGGTACCAACCTCGACAACAGCAACGGCAGCTTGAGCAGCAAGACCTCGGTCAACCTGGATCTGCTCGGTGCCTTGACCAACACCCACGGCCAGATCTCTGCCGTGGGTCCGCTGCTGGTCCAGCGTGCCACCCAGATCAACAACCAGGGCGGCCAACTCTCCAGCCAGGGTCTGCTGACCTTGCTCACCGGCGGCCTGGACAACAGCAATGGCGGCACTATCGGTGCCGGCGACAAATTGCTCGTGACCGCGAGCGGCACGGTACTGAACAACAACGGGGGGCTGATCGCCAGTCGCAACGCCGATCTGCAATTGAGCGCAGCGAGCCTGGGCAACGGCAAGGGCTTATTGCAGGGGCAGGGCGCGGTCAGCCTGGATGTCAGCGGCGATATCGACAACCAGAGCGGCAAGGTGATTGCCCAGGACGGCACTTTGCTGGTCAAGGCCGCCAACCTCGACAACCGCGGCGGGGTGCTTTCCAGTGTCAGAAATTCGCTGGAAACCCGTGTCGTCGGCGTGTTGAGAAACAGCTATGACCTGAACAACAATCGCCAGGCCGGCAGCATCCAGGGCCAGAGCCTGAACCTCAACGCCCTCGGTGGTTTCGACAACTATGGCGGCCGCATCGCCGCCCGGGCCGGGGACCTGGTGCTCGCCACCGGTAATCTCGACAACCGTAACGGCGGCTTGTATGCCAGTGGTCAGGTAAAGGTCAGCGGCAATGACTTTGATAACAGTGGCGACATGGGTGGCCAGATCGCCGGTAGCCAGATCAACCTGAGCCTCACTGGTGCCCTGAACAACCGCAAGGGCATCATCGAAAGCGACAACAGCCTTTCGATCACTGCCGCCAGCCTGGATAACCAGACCGGCCAGCTGCATGCGCTGGGGACCAGCGGCAAGACCCTGTTCCAGATCGGCGGGTTTTTCGATAACCGCAGCGGCAACCTGGAGATCGCCAGCAGCGACCTGACCCTGGGCGCCGGCAGTTTCATGAACCAGGGCGGCAGTGTGCTGCATGTGGGCAATGGCACCTTTGATATCGCCACGGCCAATGTGCTCTATGCCGGTGGCAATCTGGTGACCCGAGGTGGACTGACCCTGACCGCCGATAGCTGGACCAACAGCGGGGTGATCCAGGCCGGGCGCTTGACGTTGAATATCGGTACCCTCAATCAGCTCGCCGGCGCCCAGTTGCTGGCCTCCACCAGCCTGACCGGTACGGGTGGCAACTGGAACAACGACGGGTTGATCGCCAGTGATGGCAGCGTCAACCTGGGCCTGGGTGGCAGCTATACCGGCAACGGCCGTCTGAGCAGCCTGGGCACCTTGGGCCTGAGCGCCGCGCAATTGAGCCTGGGCAACACCGGGAGCATCGCCGGTGGTGGCAATACCACCCTCAATGTCGGTGGCGTGCTGAGCAACTATGGTCGCCTGACCTCGGCGGCCAGCATGAGCCTGACCGCCGGCGGCATCAACAACTACGGGACCCTCGGCAGCGCGCAGATACTGACTGCGAGCACCGGGGCCTTGCTCAACGACCACGGCCTGGTGTTCAGCGGCGGCGACATGAGCCTGCGCCTCGATTCGTTGACCAACAGCTACGGCAATATCTACAGCCTGGGCAACCTGGCAATCGATCGTGACGGCCAGGGCGGCCTGGCCAGCAGCATCGTCAACAGCTCCGGTTCGATCCAGAGCGATGGCGGCATGAGCCTGGCGGCGAGCACGATCCGTAACGTACGGGCGGTGCTGACCACCAACAACCAGGGCATCTACACCGCCTCGATCGGTGAGGTCCAATGTATCGAAGGCTATAACGCCGGCGACTGCAGCGGTAAGCAGAACCACGTCTGGCAGATCATCCAGCGTGACAAGTTCGAAGTGACCGAGGCCAGTGCGGCCTCCAGCATCACCGCCGGGGCCAACCTGAATGTCCAGGGTGGTGACCTGCTCAACCAGAGCAGCACCATTGCTGCCGGCGGCAGCTTCAGCGCCCGGGTCAACAACCTGACCAACAGCGGCCTGGAAACCGGGGAGACCGAGACGTCGCGTACGTTCATGTCCGAGCGGACCAAGGACGCGGGTGGCTGGTACGCCGCTGCCGCGGCATTCAACAACAGCTACTCGATCGGCGCTGCCGGTTACAACCCCAATAACCTGGGTGGTCTGCAGGGGGCAATGAGCAGCTTTATCGGCATGACCGAGACCGAGTTGGGGCAGTTCCGCACCACACGCAAGATCGCTTCCAGCGACCAGAGCTACGCCGCGGTGATTCAGGCCGGTGGTGCGGTCAATGTCCAGGCGCAAAACGGCATCGACAACAGCGTCGTACGTCCGGGTTACACCTACGTCGGCGCGGGCGCTCGCACTGACACCCAGTCCTCGGGCAGCAACTTCTCCACGCGGATCACCGTCAATGCGCAGTTGCCGCCGAATCTCGCGCAGCAGCAGGTCAACCCGCTGACTTTGCCGGGTTTCAGCCTGCCGACCGGCCAGAACGGCTTGTTCCGTCTGAGCGGCGAGGGCAGTTCGTCGAACGTCATTACCCCGCAAAGCTGGACGCTGGGCGGCACGAGCCTGGGCGCGGCCCAGCGCCAGTCGGCGGGCGATCTTTCCACACCGAGCGGTCAAGCCGCCTTGGCGGCAGACAGCACCCAAGGCAGCCAGGCTACCAGCCTGACCCGGGTGCAGGGGTTGCCGGATACTTCGGGCAAATCCAATCCACAGAAGTACCTGATTGAAACCAACCCTGTCCTGACTGATCTCAAGCAGTTCATGAGCTCGGACTATCTGTTGGCCAACCTGGGTTATGACCCGGACGCCAGCGCCAAGCGTCTGGGGGACGGTTTCTACGAGCAAAAGCTGATCCAGCAGGCGGTGGTCTCCCGTACCGGCCAACGCTTCATCGATGGCCAGACCTCGGATGACAGCATGTTCAAGTACCTGATGAACAATGCCATCGCCAGCAAGCAGGAACTGAACCTGCAACTGGGGGTGAGCCTGACTTCCGAGCAGGTTGCGGCCCTGACCCACGACATCGTCTGGATGGAAAACGCGACGGTCAATGGTGAGCAAGTGTTGGTGCCGGTGCTGTACCTGGCCAATGCCAATAACCGCCTGGCGGCCAATGGCGCGTTGATCCAGGGCAGCGATGTGACGCTGATTGCCGGCAAGGACCTGAACAATGCCGGGACCTTGCGGGCCAGCAATAACCTGTCGGCGGCGGCGGGTAATGATCTGGTCAACAGTGGGCTGCTTGAGGCCAGCCAGCGTCTCGATGCACTGGCGAACAACAACCTGACCAACAAAGCCGGTGGGATCATCGCAGGACGTGACGTCAGCTTGGCTGCAATCAATGGTGACGTTACCAACGAACGTACCATTACTACTCATCAGAGCAGTACCGGCTACAAGACCGAACAGCGCGGATTTGCAGACAACGCGGCGAGTATCGAAGCAAGCAACAATCTCACCGTCAGTGCGGGCCGCGATATCAATAACAGCGGCGGTGTCCTGAGAAGTGCGACCGACACTGCCCTCAGGGCAGGGCGCGACGTCAATATCACCTCTGCGCAACAGTTGAATAGCAACACAATGGGGGATCGCCATAGTGACGCAACCATCACCCAGAACGGTTCCACTGTCTCTACGGGGCGTGACCTGTTGGTCAGCGCTGGGCGGGATTTGAGTGTTGTCGCCAGCCAGATCGATGCGAAGCGCGATATCGCGTTTTCCGCAGTTGACGATTTGACACTGTCTTCGGCAGCGAATGAACAGCACTCATATGGGCGGACCAAGAAAGTCACCAGCCAGGAAGACCACACCCAGCAGGTATCTTCGAGTGTGACGGCTGGCGGCAATGTCTTGTTGACGGCCGGCAAGGACCTGGGGCTTGTGGCGAGCAAGGTAAATGCGGGAGCCGAGGCTTATCTGAATGCCGGTGCCAACCTGACGTTGCAAACCGCAACCAACGACGATTACAGCTTCTACAGCAAGACCAAGAAAAGCTCGTCGGGCAAGAAGAGCCGGTTGGATGAGATGGAGAGCACCACCAACATTGCGAGCGCTGTCACCAGCGGTAGCCACACCTCGCTGGTAGCGGGCAACGATATTGTTGTCAAAGGCAGCGCGGTGGTGACTGAAAAAGGCGGCACCCAACTGAGCGCCGGCAATGACGTGCAGATTCTTGCCGTCACTGACTCCGCCAGTGCTCGCCACGAGAGCAGCAAAAGCAAAAGCAGCTGGGGCGGGTTGAAGTCGAGCAAGGCCCAGGACAAAGTGGCCGAAACCCAGACCACGGCAGTGGGCAGTCTTATCGCCGGCGATACTCTGGATGTGGTCGCCAAGCGCGATGCAACGGTGACGGGCTCGGCCCTTGCCAGTACTGGTGACCTGACCGTACAGGCAGGTCGGGACCTGACCATCAATGCTGCGCAAAACACCTTTACCCGCGACGAGATGCATAAGGAAAAGGGCCACGACTTCACGGGTATCCTGACGGCCAACAAGCTGGGCATTGATGACATCACAGGCAATCAGCACTTGAATATGAGCAGCTCCAGCCATAACGGCCAGGCGACTCAAACCACCTTGACCGGCAGCACCATCGGTTCCAGCCAGGGCAATGTAAACCTGGTGGCGGGTCGCAATCTGGGAGTTGTCGCCAGTGATCTGGTCAGCACCCGGAACATGAATTTGACTGGCTCCAACGTAACCATTGCTGCCGGGATGGAAAGTGCCAGTCAAAGCAGCACCGACAAATCCGCCAGCCTGGGCGTCGGCCGGGTGCTGGGCGGTTCGGTGATCAGTACCTTGGAGACGATCTATAACTTGCGTGAGTCCGTCGAGGCCACCAAGGCGATCGATGATCCGCGACTCAGAGCCGTCAAACAGGCGCAACTGGCGATGTCCGTTGGTGGGATCGATCCTGTTGGCATGGCCAAGGATGTCGGTGGGGCGGCTTCCAACTACCTGAAAGGTCAAGGGAGTTCAGGGTCGCTGATCAAAATCGGCACCGAACTGGCAAGCACGCGCAGCAAAAGCAGTAGCCATGAAGAAAGTCAGACGGCCAAGCAAAGCACGATCAATTCCGGCGCGGGCCTGACGATCATTGCCACGGGTGCAACAGCAGGGACGGCGGGTGATATCCATGTGATCGGTAGCCAACTCAAAGGCGCAAATACGGTGTTGGATGCCAAGAACAATATCCTTCTCGAAAGTGCACAGAACACCACGGATAAGTCCAGCAACAGCAGCAACAGCAAGACTGCCATTGGTGCGAGCTTCAACTTGGGTGAGCAGAACGGTTTCACCCTTGATCTGGGGGCACAGATCGGCAAACAAATGGGCGACGGTCATTCGGTAACCCAGGTCAATAGCACTCTGGATACCGGGTCTCTCGTACTGCACAGTGGCAAGGACACCACGCTGGCGGGTGCTCAGGTCAAGGCGGACAGCATCAATGCGGTTATTGGGGGCAATCTCGATATCGTTTCGCGTCAGGACACCGAGAGCCAGAAAAGCAAACAGGGCAGTGCCGGTTTTGGTGCCAGTATCTGCATCCCACCGTTCTGCTATGGCTCAACGGTCAGCGCTTCTGCCAACCTCTCCGTCGGTAACATGAACAGCGACTACAAGGCTGTGACCGATCAGAGTGGCTTGTTTGCAGGCACAGGTGGCTACAACATCACCGTGGGCCAGACCACCAACCTGCAAGGGGCGGTGATTGCCAGTGACGCCAGTGCCGACAAGAACCGCCTCAGCACCGATCGTCTGGTGGTCAGCGACATCAAGAACAAGAGCGAGGCCAGCAGTCAATCAGCGGGTATCTCGCTTTCCTACGGCAAGGACGGCCTGGGCTTTGGCGGCAGCATGCCATTGGCGCTGAGTGAATCGGGCGAGAGTAAAACCCGTAGTGCGGTGAGCGAAGGTACGATCATCGTGCGTAATGCCGAGGGAGCCAACGATCTGGTGGGCCTCAATCGAGACACGGCCAATGCCAACCCGAAGCTGGACAAACCGGACGTGGGTGCCTTGCAGACGCGTATTGATCTGATTCAGAGCTCGATAGCGCTGACCCAGAGTGTCGTGGGGTTGGTGGCTTCCGCTGAGAAGAAAGATGCGGAAGCGCGAGTAAAAAAGGCCAAGGACTCTGGCACCGACCAGGACTTGAAAGATGCCCTGCTCAATCTCAAGACAGTTAGCGATAGCTGGGATGCTGGCGGAGACAAGAAGGTACTCGTCGATATCGCTAGCGGCCTGATCGGCGCGGCAATGGGCGGTGCCGGTGCGGCAACGACCCTGGGTATCGTCGCCAATACCACCGCAGCGGATACCTACAAGCGGATTGGCGACTACGCCGACCAACAGCTTGCAGGCGCCAAGGACCCGGCCACCCAAGCCGCATGGAAAGAGGGCGGCAGTGCACGGGTGCTCATGCACACCTTGGCGGCAGCAGTCCAGGGGCTTTCGGGTAACACCGTGGGCGCCAATGCATTGGGCGCCGGTGTGGCGGGGCTGACGGCGCCTCTGGTCGCTGAAAAGGTCGCGCAGATGGACCTGCCTCTGGACGTGAAGAAATCCCTGATATTGGGTGCTTCCGGATTGGCGGCTGCGGGTGTTGGTGGGATTACCGGCGCTCAGTCGGGGATGGAAGAAGTCAAAAACAACTATCTCAAACATGAAGACGTTGAGCTGTTGTCCAAGCAATTGGCGGTATGTGCAGCGGATAACACGGCCTGCCGCATGCGCGTGCAACTCGAGGCCAAAAGGCTGAGCGACGCCAATGATGCTGAGCTTCTGAAGTGCACGGACCAAGTTTGCTTGGACAAACATATTGCCCAGATCGTCGACGGAGCCAAGAGCTTTGGCGATTTGTATGCGGCCGACAAGGCGGTCAACTCGAAGGATAAAGATACCTTTGGGGCTATCAGTGATATCGAAACCAATAGCCTGTTGGTTGCGGCCAACATGGCTGCCGGGCTGCCGGGGTTCAAGGTATGGGCCTCGAATAACTGTGAGTCGGTGGGGATGGCGGCCTGTCAGCTCAAGTTTGCCGACGTGGTGAAAAGCGGTACGTTCATCAATAGCAAAGGTGAGGTGGGCGGTGCAATTCCCAAGGCCTTCGACGCGTGGGAAAACATTGCTGGCAGCACCAAGCAGCCCCATGAATACAACGATGTCTCGTCGGGATGCATGGTGACCTTGGGCGGCTGCGGTACCCTGGAAAATGAATATGAGGCACTGAAACGCAACGCGGGTCCTGGTGGCGATGGGACGACGGTGGTCAAAAGCGGAGACGTGAGTGAGTTGTATCTGATGAAGCTCAAGCTCGGGTATGTGGCTCACCTGACGGACGACAGCAGCAAGAGTGTGATCAACATTACCTTGCCGGGCATGCATGCCCTGGATCCCGGCTTTGTCGTGCGTTCCGTGGTGCCTACCGCTTCGGGCGGCTTCGATATCGAAACCCACGGTTGGGGTACCGGTAGCAGTCCGCTGTTCAACGCCAATGATTGGGGCGCCGGTGGGGTATGGGGCGGCAATAGCGCCTGGATTGCCGGGCAGGAATTGTTCAGGAACAGCCCGGTCTTCAACTGGGACAGCAATAGCAAACAAGGCGGGACGAATTGAGGCCCAACGGCGAACTCCGATTGTTCGCCGTACCCTTGTGTGGCGGCATTGTCTACGCGGTCGTGAAGGGGATGCTGATCGGTTGGACGGGGCCGGCGCTGTTTTCGGGGTTTCTGTTCGGTAGTGTCATCGCCATTGTCCTGGGCATTCCTTTGCTGTTGCTGGGAGATCGCCGTTTTGACGAGTTCAGGGCTCGCCATGTGGTGAGCGGTCTGATCCAGAGCCTGACGGCGTGCCTGTTGGTTGGCGCCACCTCGTGGCATCTGTGGGTGATGTCGGTGCTGGGTGGGCTGGTACTGGGCGTGCTGTACGGCGTCGTAGTTCGTTGGGTCGAGAGGCTACCGAAAAAAATGGGAACACCCCTTCGCACGAGATGGAGTGCGATTATTGCCGTTCCTCTTTCGGGTGGACTGACGCTGGGCGCGGCGGCGACGTGGTACCTCGCGAGCGGAGGGGCTTTTATTCTGTTCTTCCTGATCGGGGGGCTGCTCGGCGTGCTGGTCGGTTGGCCGGTGCTGTGGGGGGTAGAGCGTTTTCTGAGAACAGATTTACGCTATATCATCGCCGGCATGCTCAGTGGCTTGCTGATCTGGCTGGTACCTGCCGCGTCATCCTTTCTGGCTTATCCCGACGTCTCATCAAAAGGTGTTCCAATATGGCCGGTTATCGTATTCGTATTTATCGGCTTGCTCTCGGGCAGCTTGTGTCTGCTGTTCAATTGGCTGGCTGAGCGTAGCGGTTACACCAAAGGCAAGGATTGAACGGGCAGAGATGATGTCCGCAAATGCATGAAAGGACTCTGGACACGGAGTTCACCAGCCCTCTCTTATGTCCACCAGTAGCGCACCAGATGGAAGAAAATCGGTGCGGCGAAGCATACCGAGTCCAATCGGTCGAGCATGCCGCCATGACCTTCGATCATATGACCCCAATCCTTGACCCCGCGGTCGCGTTTGATCGCCGACATGACGATGCCACCGGCAAACCCCAGCAGGTTGATCAGCAACGCAATCAGTGCCGCTTGCCAGGGATTGAACGGGGTAATCCAGAACAACGCGCCACCGATCAGCGAGGCCAGGGTAATGCCGCCGACAAAACCCTCGACGGTCTTCGAGGGTGACAGGTTGGGCGCGATCTTGCGTTTGCCGAACAGCTTGCCGCAGACGTACTGGAGCACGTCCGACAACTGCACCACGATCACCAGGTAGGCAATCAGCAGCAGGTTGCGGCCTTCATAACCGACAATGTCCAGGGTCAGCAGCGCCGGTACGAACGACACGCAGAACACCGCGATCATCAGGCCCCACTGAACCTTCGAAGCACGCTCCAGGAAGTGCGTACTGTCGCCACCCAGGGACGCGAGGATGGGCAACAACAGGAATACGTAGACCGGGATGAAGATCGAAAACAGTCCATACCAGTCGCTATAGATCAGCAGGTACTGCAGCGGCAGGGCCAGATAAAACGCGGCCACCAGCGCCGGGTAGTCGCTGCGTCGGGTCGGCGTCAGGGTCAGGAACTCGCGCAGGGCGTAGAAGGACACCGCGTAGAACAGCAGGATCACCGCGCCGGTGCCCAGCCAGAAAGCGATGCCGATCACCAGCACCATCACCCACCAGGCGTTGATCCGCGCATTGAGGTTATCGATGACCGCGTTCGGCGTGCCTCGGCTACGCCACTTGAGGACAAAACCGATCAGCGAAGCCAGCACCAGGATCATGCCGATTCCGGCGAACAACATCAGGGTCTGCCTATCCATTTCAGTGTTGCTCCGGTGCCAGGGCCAGCAGCGCATCGCGGCTGCGTTGCAGGAAATATTCTTTGCTTTCGTCTTCTTCGAGCCGCAGCGGTGCGCCGAAGCTGGTGGTGCACAGCAGGGGCAGGGGTAACACACGGCCCTTGGGCATGACCCGGTTGAGATTGGCGATCCATACCGGAATCAGTTGTGCCTGGGGGTAGGTCCGGGCCAGGTGGAAGATCCCGCTCTTGAACGGCAGCAGACCCTCCTCCTGGTTACGTGTGCCTTCCGGAAAAATGATCAGTGAATGACCCTGTTCCAGCGCATCGAGCATCGGTTGCAGTGGATTGTCCCCGGGTTCCTTGCGTTCACGGTCGATCAGCACGCCGTTGAACACCCGCCGGATGATGTAGCGACGCAGGGCGCTTTTGTTCCAGTAGTCGGCACCGGCAACCGGCCGCGTGAGTTTGCGCAGCGCCGGTGGCAGCGAGGCCCAGAGCAACACGAAGTCGCCGTGGCTGCTGTGGTTGGCGAAGTAGATGCGCTGTTCCGGATCGGGCCCGCAGCCGATCCACAGGCTGCGGGCACCGGTGATCAGGCGGGCGCCGGAGGTGATAAGGGTGGCAACCACGGGTTCGAACATGACGATTCCTTATCCGGCGAAGGGCAGCCAGGGGCTGGCCAGAATGACGATCAGTGGCAGGGAAATCTGTATCAGCACCAGCAACGCCTGACGCTTGAGCAGGCCCAGCGCGCCACGACTGCGCTCGACCCAGGGGCGGTTGATGGATTGTCGCGGTTGCAGGCCGAGGTCTTGCAGCGCCTGGTCCAGTGCCTCGGTGCGGTCGCTCAGGTTGCTTGGGTCTTGTGCCATCAACTGGAACAGGTCAGCGTCGAAAGCGACGCGAAAGGCCAGGTACTTTTGCAGCAGGCCCGACAGCACCAGCCAGGCACTGACCACCAGGCACCACAGGCTGATGGTGCTGAAGAACAAGGGGGCCAGCCCCAGCAGAAGACCCAGTACGGTCAGCCCCATGGAAAGTTGGTCGAGTGCGCGGCCACGTCGCAGCAAGCTGGCGACCACGTGCAGTTGCATGTCAGCGGGCATCGGCGATCCTCGTTTGGGTGACCGCTTCGACAGGCTTGAGGTGGATCATGGCTTCCAGTGCCTGGCGATGTTGCGGATGCAGGACCACGGCGGGACGTGCCGCCCGTATCAGCGCCATGGCCTCATCGATCTGCGTCGTGCGACCACTGTGCAGCAGCCAGGCGGCGACTGCCGTGGCACTGCGTGAATAACCCAGGGCACAGCAGACCAGCAGCTGCCCCTGGGGGAGCAGTTTCTCGATGCTCAAGGCGGCTTCCCGGCATTGCTCCGCGGACGGTGCGATCAGGTCCAGTACGGGGAGGCTGTGATAGGCCCGGCCCTGGGGCGCCAGTGGCAGTTCGGCACACAGGTCGACGATGGCCGCGAACGGGCCGGCCTGGAGTTCGTGTCGGCTCGGCAGTCGCCCGAGCCAAACGTCGTCTACAACGTGATCGGGCTGTGGATGAGACGTTGTCCAGAGTCGCGAATTGATCCAGGCACCTGCCCGGTAAGGCGCAAACAGCCAGCTCGCCGCCGGGCTCAAGCTGCCGTCGGCGCGTTTCTGGAAGCCCTGGGCACCGAACAGCGCGTAATTCAGCGCCACCAGCGCCAGGGCCAGTGCCGGCCAGAGCAGCCACAACGCGGCACCGGCGAAGCCGAAGCCGACAAGGGCCAGCAATGCTGCCCCCAACCCGTAGCGAGCGGCCAGGGCGAGGCGTTTGCCATCCTGTGCCAGGCGCGCCACGGTCAGCGGATTGGCGCGATCATCCGGCCATAGCCAGACGCAGAGCCAGCCAGCCAGGGCGCCGGTGGGGACATCGATAAAGTGATGTTGATAGGTGGTCAGCACCGACAGTCCGATCAGTGCGAACCAGCCATGCACCAGCCAGCGTCCGGCACCGGTGAAATACCGGCGGTACATGACCCACAGAATCACCAGCAACGCGATATGCAGCGAAGGCGCCTGGTTGAAGGGTTTGTCGAAGCCCGCCAGCACCGCGAACAGCCAGCCGAACACACCGTCCAACGGTGGACGGGGGAAGGTGAAGGTCAGCGGCCAGAGCAGGAAGCAGGAGACGGCGATCACCTGGGCCGTCAGCAGGCGCAAGGCATGTCGATCGAGCTCGCGCTTGCTCCTGGGCAGCAGCAACGACAAACCGTAAAGCAGGTCGATGGACCAGTAGGGCACGATGGTCCAGGCCCAGAACGGCATCTGGCTTTCCCAGCCGAACACGTAGCTGCCGACATCGCTGCGCCGGGCGGTGTACCAGGTGGCAAAGCCGTAGCTGGCGAAGAACAACGGCGCCAGCAGGACCAGCCAGAGCACGGCGCGCTTCAGTACGCCGGCTTCGCGGGGAGCGCTGCTCATTCTTGCACGCGTTGCGCCAGGGACACGCTGAAGATTCCCCATTCATCCACCCGCTGGCTGATCTTGCGAAAACCGGCGGCTTCCACCAACTGGTCCATTTCCGCCTGGCTGCGCCGACGCATGACCCAGGCCTGGCCTTGGCGGTGACTGGTCAGGGCGCGGGCAATCAGCTCCAGCTGGGGATGCCAGGGTTGCCCGGTGTAGATCAGGTAAGCGCCCGGTTCGCAGGCCTCGGCCAATCCCGCGAGGGAGTTGCCGACCATGCCGTTGTCGGCGAACAGTTCGTACAGGCCTGACACCACCGCCAGGCTTGGCTTGGGGTCCAGCGCGGCCAGGTCGGCGCGGTCAAAGGCGTCACCCTTGACGAAACGGGCGATGTCTCCCAGGCCTTTTTCGACGATCAGTGCGCTGCCGTCACGCACGTTGATATCGCTGTAGTCCCGCAGCAGGATCGACTCGGGCAGTGGCGTCACCCCGTGCAGGGCCTCAAGGATATAACGTCCGTGGCCGGCGGCGATGTCGACGATCCGCACTTCGCGGCCTTGCTCGCGCAGTTGCGCCATGGCCAGGCGCAGCAGTTCCTCGACGTGCAGTTTGCGTTGGCGGATGCCGCGCCAGCCGATGGAGTTCAGGTAGTTCTGGTCGATCATCCGGCCCAGCGCGGTATGGCCGGTGGGGGTGTTGCGGTAGACGTAGTCCAGGGTGCTGCCGGAATCGAAGCCGGTGTCGAAGCCGAGCTTGACCCCGGCTGACAGCTTGCTACCCAGGCCCATGCTGGCGCGGGTCAGACGCCAGTAGAGATCGCGTGGCGAGTTGTGCGGCAAGGGCGCTGCCAGCGCCTCGGATTCAGCGCAGGTTTCGCCGATGCGATCGGCGTCGAGCAGGGCGGGGCGGTTAACCGGCGAGAGGAAGTTCTGTTCGATAAAGCGCTTGGCGCGGCTGACGGCCAGGTGCCGGTCGCGCTCGCCGAGGGTGTCGTGGAAGAAGCCGGGCAGTATGTGTCGTTCTTTTTTCAGGCTGCCCAGGCGCTGGAAGAATTGCTCCTGGGGTTTGCGGTGGACCACGAAGTCCGCGCCGGAAATCAGCAGTTGGGTCGGTACCTGGATCGCGTTGGCATCGGCGACCACGCGGTCGGCGGCTTCGTAGAGCCCGAGCAGGACGTTGACCGAAATGGCCTTGGTGATCAGCGGATCGCTGTCATAGGAGGCAATACGTTCCGGGTCGTGACTGAGAAATTTGGCCTTGACGTAGCTGTTGACGAAAAAATTACCGCGAAAGCGGCGCATCAGGGCCAGGCCCGAACGGGCGAAAGGCACGTAGAGTTTGACCTTGAAGGCCGGGGATGCCAGCACCAGGGCACGGATTTTTGGTGCGTAATCGTGAACCCAGGTAGCGACGATCACCGCACCGACGCTCTGGGCAATCACCGCGATATTTTCCTCGGCGATATCGAAAGCGCCGCCGAGGTGATCGCAGAAGGTCTGTACGTCGCGCACGCTGGTGGCGAAGCTTGGGCTGTCGCCGCGCGCGCCGGGTGACTGGCCGTGGCCACGGGCGTCCCAGGCGAAGAAATCGAAGTCCGGCAGGTTGAGCTCATCCACCAGGTGAGCAATCCGACCGGAGTGCTCATGTCCTCGGTGGAACAGCAGGATGGCTTTGCGCGGTTCGCCGGCGACCGGCGCGCTAGCCGGCCAGTGACGATAAAACAGTTCGACGCCATCATGGGCGCTGAAGGTCAGGGTTTGCTCGTCGCGCATTGCAATGTCCTTTTGCCGGATCTTGGAGGAGTGAGGCTTGAAGCAAGTCTCTAGGGCCGCGATGTTGCGATTCAGGTTATTCGACCGGTTGTTCTGCGATGGTTCCGGCTTCTTTCAAACCTTTTCGGACCCGGTTGACCAGGGTGAGCAACAGCAACAGCGCCATCAATCCGAACAACCCGTTTATCCATTGGGCATTGATCAGGCCAAAGGCGACGCCGGTGGCGATAACCCCGAGGACGAATGCGCGATCGCTTTTGCCCATGGGACCGTCATAGCGTCGTGAGGCTCCGACCATCGGCCCCAGTACACCGGCGTATTCGCTGAACAGCGCCAGCAGGGTCACCAGCAGCACCGCCAGCAGACTGACCTCGGGCAACAAGGCAAACGGCAGGATCAGCGCGCTGTCGGCGACGATGTCACAGAGTTCATTCAAGTACGCGCCGAGCTTCGATTGCTGGCCGAACTCGCGGGCGAGCATGCCATCGATGGCGTTCAGGGCCATGCGCAGGATCATCCATAACGGGATGATCACGAACACCCAGGCATGCCCGGCGAAGGTCGCGACCATGGCGCCCACCAGCAAGGAGATCACGGCGGCGCTCAGGGTGACCTGATTGGCGCTGGTGCCATTGTCGAAGAGACGCTGGACGACGGGCCGCAGCAGGTTCTGGAAGCGGGGCTTGAGTTGGTAGATCGAAGGCATGATGGCGACGGTCCTTGTCCGGGGGCGGTGAGCGACGGGGCCTGGGGACTCCCGAGGGCAGGAGAGACCGCTGACTGGCAAAGCAGATGGATTATTGTCAGAAATGATTGGGTCTGACATTAGGTTCCGGATAAAAATGTGTGCGGTCCGGCATATTCAGGAAACAAACCGGTGCCCTGATTCACAGGCCATTTTTGGAAATGCATGCCTCCAGTGCCTCGGTCACCAGGGAAATCAAAATGGGGCCTGAGCTTGATTGCATTGCTTTCCCGATTTCGGATTGTCGCTGTATCACTTTACCCGCGTACTTTGATGTCCGACCTTCAGACGCGAGTGATGACAGTTCTTCAGCAGAGAACGACTTTTCATAGGCTGCAGCCAGGTTCTGGTCCCACTTCGGCTGGTACTGCGGGAGAAGCACGTTGATTTCGTTCGAAACGGCAGTGTTGGCCTCGACAGCCCCCAGCTTTGCAACAAGCGTCCCGTAGGTTTGGGTTCGTTTGGCGGCCGACAGTGCAATGGCGGCAAGATCATCGCCCGCATGGGACTGGACAATGAAACTACGGGCTGCTTCGTGAGCTGTTTCAGCAGAGGCGGTATTGGATAGCGCGAGGAGCAATGTGAGGGCGATGCTGAAGCAAAAGGGTTTCGTCATTGTCTGGCTACCTGGAGGATTGCGAATAAGCGCTTCGTCATTCTCCCCTAGACGCTCTCTACAACCAAGCCATCACACCACCATGCCGTGAGCAGGTGCCACGTCGATGCTGGCTGAAACTGTAAGTCTTGTCGCGGCATTTGGCCGTGGCACCTGCCGGTACCTGGTCTGACCGGGTATGGGCGGGGCTGTGTACGGTGTTTCCGTCTTTATTCGTGTAGGAGCCATGTTCGATCAGTTGCGATTCGTCGGGGGTGACAACCTGACGATCCGTATCGGATCTGGCGAAAGCGGGTTGGAAAACCAAACAGGCGGCAAGCGCGAGGCAGGCGAACTTCATAGGCTGACCGATCCTTGGTGTACAGGGGGGATTCACGCGGGTGTGATTACCGTACATTTCTTTCCATTAGGATGGTAGCGCTTTGGAATCAGTCTGGAGGTTTCGTCGATGCGGCGGCGGGGCATTGGCGCCGGTGTTGCTGACGTTACCGTTGGCCTGGTGCGTACAGAGAGCCCTGGACCGCTGAAACCACGGTATTCCCCAGGGGAATGCGCGCATGAAAATCATGCATTTCATTTATGTCGACGAATCTCGTAGCGTGTCTCTACCCAACTATGGATATGGAGATGTGTCGTGAGTGATTCCCGCCTGCAGTTGTACGTTGATGCTCAATTCACCAGCCCTTATGCCATGTCCGATTTTGTCGTGCTGAGGGAAAAAGGCATCGACTTCGAAGTGATTCCGCTCGACCTCGACACCTTGGAAAACCAGGCCGAGGGTTACACCAGCTTGTCGCTGACCCAGCGGGTACCTACCCTTGTGCACGGCGGTTTTGCCTTGTCCGAGTCTTCGGCTATTGCTGAGTATCTGGAAGAAGCCTTCCCGCAGGTGCCGGTTTATCCGCAAGACCGTCAACAACGGGCGAAGGCCCGGCAGATCCAGGCCTGGTTGCGCAGTGACCTGATACCTATCCGGCAGGAGCGTTCCACTGTGGTGGTGTTTTATGGCGTCAAGTCGGGGCCTTTGTCGCCAGTGGCCGAGGCGGCTGCGCGCAAGCTGTTCGCGGCGGCGCAGGCGCTTCTGGTGGATGGTCGTGAGCACTTGTTCGGTCAATGGTCGATTGCCGATACCGACCTGGCGCTGATGCTCAACCGATTGGTCCTCAACGGTGACGACGTGCCGCCTGTGCTGGCGCAGTATGCGCAGCGCCAGTGGCAGCGGCCGGCGGTGCAGGAGTGGGTCGGGTTCCAGCGCCCTGCCTTGTAGTTACAGGATCGGTGCTGATCTTTTCTTGGTGTTTCATCCGGCTTCTCTTTTCGGCCACTCCCAACGCGGAGCTGTCAGAAATCTACACCGGGGCCTAATATGGCGTAAAACGCACCATTTGTACTGTATTGGTGCGTTTTGCGCGCTATCCGATCACGCCATATCAGGGCCGGTCCATGTCCACACCCGATCTCAATCTGCTGGTTACCCTGGATGTGCTGCTGGCCGAAGGCAGCGTGGCACGTGCGGCCCGGCGCCTGCACCTCAGCCCCTCGGCGATGAGCCGGGCGCTGGCGCGTTTGCGGGAAACCACCGGCGATCCCTTGCTGGTTCGGGCCGGGCGCGGCCTGGTGCCCACGCCCCGCGCGTTGGAGTTGCGCGAGCGGGTTGCTCGACTGGTGCAGGATGCCGAAGCTGTGCTGCGACCTGTCGGGCAGTTGGACCTCACGCAACTGGTGCGCACTTTCACGTTGCGGACGCGTGATGGTTTTGTGGAGAACTTCGGTCCTGCGCTGCTGGCCCGGATCGCTGAAGAGGCACCCGGAGTGCGCTTACGCTTTCTGCAGAAACCAGATAAGGACAGCGCGCCACTGCGCGACGGCAGTGTCGATCTGGAAACCGGGGTGGTGGGCAGTAGCCAAGGTCCGGAGTTGCTGACCCAGGCGCTGTTTCGCGATCGTTTTGTGGGTGTGGTGCGCCGCGAGCATCCGCTGAGCGAAGGGGAGATGACTGCGGCCCGCTATGCGGCCTGTCAGCATATCGGCGTTTCGCGACGAGAGCTCGACAGGGGAGCTGTGGATGAGGCGCTGGAGCGGCTTGGGCTTTCTCGTGAGGTGGCTACGTTTGTCGCCGGATTTTCGACCGCGTTGTCACTGGCTCGGTCCACCGATTTGATCGCCACCGTGCCCGAACGTCACACCGGCAACCTGCGTACCCGTATGCACAGCTTTGAACTTCCGTTCTCGCTGCCGATGTTCACGGTGGCGATGCTCTGGCATCCGCGATTGGATGCCGACCCCGCGCATCGCTGGTTGCGCGGGTGCCTTCGGCAAGTCTGCGCGCAACCTGAGTGACTCAGTTCAAGGTGAACTTGATCAGCATGTCGTAGGCCAGCTTGAGTAGGGGAATGGTGATGCAGACGAGCAGGATGCTGAGCTGCCAGCGCAGGATCTTGTTCTGTGAGTCCATTTCCGTAACGGATATCTGGAATTTTGCACCCTGTTCTGTAATGGCGGATCGCAGTTCTGAGCCTTGTATCGTCATGGCTTCTCGCAGTTCTGAGCCCTGTATCGTCATGGCCTCTCGCAGTTCCGCGCCTTGCTTCGTCATAGCCTCTCGCAGTTCCGCACCTTGCTCCTTGATGGAGGCTCGCAGTTCTGCTCCTTGCTCCTTGATGGAAGCTCTTAGTTCTACTCCCTGCGCGCGCAGCTCGATACCCAGTGAGCGAACTTCTGAGCCTAATTCCGTAATAGACGCTTGCAAGTGTGTCTCGGTTCGGAGCAGATCAGACTTTGTCGCGAATTTTTCCATATCCGACTCCCAGGCATTTACAACCGCCTTGGCCTTGTTCGGGGGCACGTTGATGGTCGTCAGTGCGTCGTATAAGTTCATCGATAGCTTCATCGTATCTCCGGCAAAGGACAAGTGACCAGAAGGCACCGCCTGACGGCAGGCTCCCGTCAAACGCGAGGGCTGGGCAGGCGCTGTCAGGGGCAGCGATCCAGATTCAGATAATCGACGCAAAGCTACGGAGTGGAAAGTCGGACATTTCCTATGGAGTAGCAGGACCAGGCCTGGCTTTTTGCGCGCAAATCAACGTGGCTGCCGGGGATGCAGCCAGCCGCTGATCAGCGATTGAGCTTAGTCACGCAGCATGCTGGTGCCGTACTCACGGAAGCTGCTGCCCAGGTTCGAGCCGCCAAAACTTTGGGTGACGGGGTGGCTGTCGTAGTGTTGATTACAGCTTTCCGTATAGCAGGCACTGTTGCTGGTCATCGTGCTTGTGCCGGAGCAGGCGCCCAGCAGCAGGGCGCTCAGTACCAGCGCGGCTTTGACGAGGTTCGGCTTCATGTTTGGTTTTCCCTGGCTGGATACGATGCACGGATAACTCCTCGACTATCTTACGCCGCTTGATTGCCCGTCTGGATGAAACATTTCGCCGGTGGGGTAAAAGGCTGTACAGGGGTGTTTTCTTCAATACCGCTACCTGTGTGCATGGGTACCTTCAGTTCCGACATCCATTCATGCAGAAGGTAGACGATGAGCATCCTTGTTTCCATGGCGGCCTTTGCGCTGGCCTCTTCCATCACTCCGGGCCCGGTCAATATCGTGGCCCTGAGTGCCGGTGCGCAGTTCGGCTGGCGTGCCAGTCTGCGGCATGTGACCGGAGCGACCCTGGGCTTCACCCTGTTGCTGGTGCTGATCGGCCTCGGATTGAATGAACTGCTGCTATTTGTACCGAGCCTGACCCGGGTGATTCAGCTGGCCGGCGTGGCGTTCCTGTTGTACATGGCCTGGAAGCTGGCGCTCGACGATGGCAGCCTCAATGCCAGCCAGCCCGGTAAACAACCGACGATGTCAGTCGGCGCGGTGATGCAATGGCTCAACCCCAAGGCCTGGCTGGCCTGCGTGGCGGGAATGGGGGCATTTGCGGCCAATAGCGAGGCGCGCTTGGTGTGGCAGTTTGCGGCGGTGTACTTCGTGATCTGCTACGGCTCGATTGCCTGCTGGGCGTTTGCCGGGACCTTCTTGCGTCAGTACCTGGACAACCCCAAGGGTATGCGCTTGTTCAACCGACTGATGGCCTTGCTGCTGGTACTCTGCTCGATCTACCTGTTGCTGCCTTGAGGCGAATCAGCCGCGATACTGCCCCGGTGTCGCCGCCAGGTGCTGCTTGAACGCCCGCTGGAAGTGCGCCTGGTCAGCGAAGCCGGCTTCCAGTGCGACGTCGGCAATCAGGCCACCACGGCGCAGCCGATTGCGTGCGTACTGGATGCGCCGGTTGACCAGGAAGGCATGGGGCGTCATTCCGTAGTGTTGCTTGAAGGCCCGAGTCAGGTAGGACGCCGACAACTGCGCCGCCTGGCAGATGTCCTCCAGCTTCAGGGCTTCGGTGCAGTGTTTGTGAATGTAGGCCGCGGCCCGTTCCAGTTTCTGGTTGATCTCCCGGGCTGGCCGTGGCGCCGGGTTCAAGCGGTGTTGCAGCAGGGTGAAGAATTCGATGAGGGAGCACTGCTTTTCCAGGAGCGCGCGCTCGTCGTCTACCAGCGTTTCGTACAGCTGGTTCAAGCCCTCGTAGAGTACCGGGTCGCCGGTATGTGGCGTGGAAAATGCCCGGAAGTCCAGATCCGGACTGAACCCCAGTTCATGTTGCAATGACGTCAGCCAGGCTATTTCCACATAGAACATCCGATAGGCCCATGGCTGGTCTTCGATGGGGTTGCAGGCATGCACCTCGCCGGGGTTCATCAGCACCACGGTGCCGGCAGCGACCCGCCATTGGTTCTGCTCGTTGATATAGGTGCTCTGGCCGTGGGTGATCGCACCGATCGAGAAGTGTTCGTGGGAATGCCGGGAATAGCAGACCTTGCGACCGTCCTGGATCGAGCGGGCCTCGATGAAGGGCAGATGTTCGTCCCGCCAGAAGTAGGGGGCCTTGTCATCGGGGACAGTGCAGGAGGCTTTACTCATGAGCGGGTCCGCTGTGGGAGGATTCGGATGGGGGACGGGTTGGTAGCTTAGCTTGCTCCGACAGATGCCGTAGCGGTCCCGGTTTTTCCAGGGCGTGCCAAGCCTGCGCATGGGAGGCTTCGGTTGCGGTCAGCCAAAGGTCTGCTTGCGCTAGCAAGGGTTCGGACGGCCACGTCAGTATCTCTTTCAAGGCGATATTCACACGAGTGCCCGGGTCGGAGCCATCCTGCTGGTCCCAATCCGCTTCGAATTGACGCCAATGCAGGGTGTCGGCGTCAAAGTCGGTGAACTGCGGCCGATTGCCCAGCCAACCCGGGGCGGTGCGCAAGGTATGAGCCTCGACGTCCAGTAGCAGGAGTTTCCAGGCGCGGCGATTGTAGCTGTCGGCGAAATCGCGGTGTTCGATATACAACCGGGTCAGTGCCAGGTAACGCCCTTTCGGCGACCAGGCCATGGAAGGTGCCAGGTCCGACAGGGCGCAGCCGGAAGCGGTGAGTAGATGCCCGCCCAGGCGAGCGATATGCCCCCGGCCCAGGTCGTCACCATATTCGGTGCGGGTGCCGAACAACCAGGCGGCGTCCTGGCCGGTCGGGGAGGGCTGGATAAACTCGCCTTCGGCGGTGGCGATCTGTGGCTGTTGAACCAGACGCCAGGCAGGTAGGTTTTGCAACTTGTCGGCAGCCAATTGCCACCTGTGCAGTGCGTAGTAGAGCCGTGAGTCTTCGCGGTATCGGCAAAACTCGGCGGCTTGGGACGCCTCGGGAGCGACTTCGGTAAAACGTTGCAACGGCGTGCTGGCGACCTCCCGGGGCAGGCGCCCGACAATCGACGCCACGCTCAGCGTCGCTGCCCTGAAATCCACCAGCCCGGCGATGGGCATCGACGGGCTTTCGATCAGTCGACGTTGCCGGGGATCTGCCACTACCGCGTGGTCGGGCAGCGCTGGATGCAGGGCAAACGGCAGCAGCGCCAGATAGCGGGAACAATCGCTCAGACGATGATCCAGGCACCAGAGGCCGGGCAGGGTCCAGTCGCCGATCTGGCACTGATAGCCCACTGATTCGTCCCGGTCTATCTGCACCTGGCTGAAGCAGGCACGGGTGCCATTTGCCAGTGGCTCCGATTCGACGGTCACGCTGGCCGTGCTGGCATCACTGTCCAGCGGCAGGGCCAGACGGATACGAGGCCTGTTCCATTCGGCGGTCTGCTCGCGGCCCAACGGGTCGTGGCCGACCAGGATCTGCGAGTCGCTATGAATGCTATGCAACTGGTAGCCGAAACGCCCATTGTCAAGTTGCGCCAGCGGCAGGTCGCTCTCCAGCCAGACCTGTTGCTCGTCCAGCGCCAGCGGGTCGCTCCAGTATCCGTTAGGGCTGCGATCGTCACGGCTCCAGGGGCTGCGCAGTGGCCGCCAGCCCCGATCCTGCTGCCAGAGCCAGAGTGGCCGATGGGGCTCTGACGAGTCGAGTGTGCGGGCGCGACAGACCAGGCTGCGGCTGTCAGCGCTCCAGACGATCGATGTCTGGGCGGTGATCAACAAGGGGGAGGGGACACCATCAATGCTGAGTCGGTAGTCGGGATGGCTGATCGACTGGGTCGGCTGGTCCAGCTCCCGCAGGCTGACGGGCAGGGTCAGTTGGCCTTCCAGCAAACGCTGGCCATCGGCGGAACGATATTCGATCCGTTGCCGCGCCAGGGCTTCTTGCCAGTTCCCCGGTTCCAGCCAGAGGTCGCTGACGGGAAGCAGGTCGATGGCCTGGGCGTCTTGCAATAAATCCTCAAGGGTATTCTGGTGGGCGTCGTTGTTCACCAGCGGGCTGTAACGCCCACCCAGGCCTTGTTCATTAAACGTGTCGAGTTCCCAGAACTGGTCGGCCTGGCAGCGATAGAGGCGGCGCAAGGTGCGGTCGAGGATCACCAGGCCCCAGTTTCCGCGTGAGGGTATGGGTGCGGCGAAGTAGCGGGCATCGTTGGAAAAGCGCGCCGAGGCGCCCAGCCCTTCGAGCAGGACGCCGTCGGGAAACAGGTAGTCGCACATCACCGGGCCGCCCATGGCGATTTCGCCGTGGTTGAACACCCTGATCGGTTCGCCTTCGGGGGTCAGTGTCGGCTCCTGGCCGCCCCAGGCACTGGCACCGTTGCCGGGAGGTGTGGGCTTGACCAGGCCCAGACGCCTTTCCCAAATGCTCACGCAAGCCAGTCCGGGGAAAATTGCCAGGCAGGCGGCGGCGATGTCCCAGTAGTCGGGCAGTGCCCGTCCGAGACTGAAGCCCAGGCCGAAGACCGCTGAGATCATCAGTCGGGCAAAGCCCCGCCCACCCTTGGGCCAGCCGAGTTTCACACAGAACCACATCGCCCCGGCGCAGACGAGAACCACGGCCAGGGCGAGAAAGGGCGGCAGGATCGTCACGAAGAAGATCGGCACGAGCAGCACCAGGAGCAGCCACAGCAGTTCGAGCAGCAGGCGGCCGATGTTTTTGTTTTCGCGGGGTGGATTGCGTGCGGCGCTCACGAATGACGTCCTGTACCACGGAGGCGGAGCGTGATTATGCCGGTTTGGGCGCGCGGCGGCACCTGCTGGCTTATGGCGGTGGGTTTGACTCCGCTTGCGGCAGATCGAGCAAGACCGGCGAGGTTACATCGCTGCCGGCGAGGCAGGCGGATGGGCCCAGTTCGGCCATGTGATAGACACGCAGGAACAGACATTCAAGCACGGCAGCGCGTGGCCCGAAGAATCGGGCCACGGTATCAGGGCTTACTTTGCCGCTTGAGCGCGGCTCTTGAGGTTCTTGTCGGTTTTGTAGCGCAGGGCCACGTCGGGTACGCCACCGCTCTTGCCGGTTTCGATCCAGTTGCGGATCCGGCTGGCATCGGCGAAATGGGTGTACTTGCCGAACGCATCGAGAATCACCAGGGCCACTGGGCGACCGCCCATATTGGTGACCAGTACCAGGCAGTGACCGGCCTGGTTGGTGAAGCCGGTCTTGGTGATCTTGATGTCCCAGTTGGCTTTATTGACCAGGTGGTCGGTGTTGTGAAAACCCAGGGTGTAGTTGGGCTTGCGGAACGCCACGGTCTTTTCCTTGGTGGTGCTCAGTTCGCTCAACATCGGATAGTGACGTGCGGCCATCAGCAACTTGCTGAGGTCACGGGCGGTGGAGACGTTATGGACTGACAGGCCGGTGGGTTCCACATAGTGGGTGTTGATCATGCCCAGGGCCCTGGCTTTGGCGTTCATCGCCGCGATAAAGGCCGCATAACCGCCAGGATAGTGGTGGGCGAGGCTGGCCGCCGCACGGTTCTCCGAAGACATCAGGGCGATCAGCATCATTTCCTTGCGCGGCAGCTCGCTGTTGAGCTTGACCCGGGAGAACACCCCTTTCATTTCCGGGGTGTCGGCGATGTTCACCGAGATGTACTGGTCCATCGGCAGCTTGGCGTCCAGCACCACCATGGCGGTCATCAGCTTGGTCACCGAGGCGATCGGCACGATCACGTCCGGGTTGCTGGAGTAGAGGGTCTTGTTGGTTTGCAGATCGACCACCAGGGCGCTGCCGGAGGCGACTTGCAGGTGACTGGTATCGCGAGGGGCAGAGACGGTTTCGCGGGCTTCTACGTTAGGGGTGATGACGGCGCCTGCCAGGACAAAAACCAGGCCGAAAATGGAATGACGAATGTTCACGCGGATGGACTCGCAAAAAAATAATGGGTAAACCGTTGGCAACGGGTCGTTCTGAAAAAAGCGTTACATTTTATGAATATAGTTCAGAAAGTTGCCACATCTCTGTAGATATTGGGCTTAACTGACACAAAATTTACTTTTGCGTCCGGTTTGTACCCATTCTCTCCTCGAGCTTTCCAATCTCGGTCCAATCCATGGTCGAACTCAGCCCGCGTGCACAGGTCGCAAGAGGACCTGAACGCTCTACCCCGGCAGTTGGCAATGAAGGTCGGGGTCATACTGGCCATAAGACATATGTTAGCGTACGGAGGGTGGCAGTTGTAATGGCGCTTATTTAATTGTGTATCCAGCCTGACACGTGGTGGTGCCGGTCTCGCGCACCGATTAGCATCGGCGCTTGCGGCGTAATCGACGCGATCCAATGACTCAGGAGTCCGGCAATGCCGAAGGGTTTGATCAGCAGGGATTACCTGCCCATGGTGATCTGGGCGGGAATGGTGGCGGTGCTGTTGCTGGGCTTTGCTTTTTTTCCGAAATCGGCGGATTGGTATGGCTGGATCCAGGCCGTGGGCCTGGTGGTCGGCCTGATGGTGGCGATCAGTGTGCCGGCGATCCAGCGCAAGCAGGAGTTCCAGGAGCAGCGCAAGCAGCGCCGTGAGCGCGAGGTGGGTTATGCACGGCGACTGCACTATTTCGGCATCGAGTTGCTGGATCTGCTCGGGCGTATCAGCGCCAGCCTGGTCCACTTGCGGGCCACGGACCGGCATCGTTGCCAGCGCACCCTCGAGGATTTCCTGCACCGCCTGTTCGAGTCCCACAAGCACGACCTGAACGACGACCGGATTGTCATCAGCCACGAACTGCGCCAGGTGACCCAGGCCTTGATCGACGAACTGGAAAGTGGTCGTAGCGATCGCGTGGTGATGATCGAGTTGGAAAAACGCCTGCAGAAGCTCACCCACCGTGCCCAGGTCAATGCCACCCAGGCCGAGCGTGGCTGATCGGCGCGCCCCCATAAAAAAGCCCGCAACGAATGCGGGCAAAGGGGTGTGCGGAGCAACGCACGTTTTCGGGAATCTTTGGCGGTCAGGCGTTCAGTGCAGACAGGTTCATGCTTTGCGACGAGGTCTTGGCCGCCAGCAGTGAAGTGAACGGGCCGCTGATGGGCACACCGTCTTGAACCAGGTACCAGCAGGCGAGCAGACCCAGCTCTCTGAGCGAAGCAGGAACGGCGCTGCCGATTACGGACATGATTTGTACCTTGGCCATGAGGACCTCCATCAATCTATGGGGCTACCTTAAGGCCCGGCTCTGGCCGAGGAAAATCATCACGCTCGATAGTGGACATCGACGAGATCGACAGGCTGCAAGCGGGAGGCGGTCAGTCGACGACCTGATCCAGCATCTTCAGCACTTCCTGCTCATTCAGCAGCCCCTTGCGGACCAGGTTTTCGGCCAGCAAGGAGAGAAATTTGGCTGTGCGATGGCTTTCGAGCTGCTTGAGCTCGGTGAGGGCGCTGTAGACCTTGCTGGAAGTGCAGAGGCCGGCAGTGCGGTGCGGGTTTTGTGTAGGCATGACTCGTCCTTGTTCTTATCAGTCAGCCCGATCTTGCTGATCGGGCATGGCATAAATATGACAGTCGTATTAACGCCCATCCTGGGCGACGACAGGTCACATCATGCCTTTTATTGCCGGTGAGGGATTGTCTTGCCTGCGACCTTTGATAGCGTAATTCAGACATCGCAAAAAAAAGCCCCACTC
Source organism: Pseudomonas gingeri (assembly GCF_013386165.1). Classification (GTDB taxonomy): domain Bacteria; phylum Pseudomonadota; class Gammaproteobacteria; order Pseudomonadales; family Pseudomonadaceae; genus Aquipseudomonas; species Aquipseudomonas gingeri_C. The sequence goes on from NZ_JACAOS010000002.1 coordinate 29,080, forward strand.
TTGCGAGCAGGGCCTGGTTGTTCTGTCTGTCGCTTACCAGCGTGGGCCGCCGTAGTAATGCGGGTGACCGTAGTAGACCGGGCGACCGTAGTAGCCACCTTGAACATAGACCGGGGCCGGCTGGACATAGACCGGCTGCTGGACATAAACCGGAGGCGGCTGCTGTACATAGACAGGGGCCGGTTGCACATACACGGGCTGTTGCACGTAAGCCGGGCGGCTGTTTGACACTACCGAACCGACGATGGCTCCGCCGATCACGCCACCCAACAAGGCAGGACCGACCCAGTTGCCGCCGTGGGCAGAGGCCTGGCCTGCGACAGCGAGTGCACCAATGAGCAAGGCTATCTTGGGGATTGTACGAATCATGATTATTCCTCGGGTTCCAAACCCCAGCGCTTGTTGTCTGCAATAGACTCAAGGACTGTCGTGGGGATACTTCTATGACAACGACTTTCTGAAAAATTGCGAAGCCGTTGAGTAAATTTTGTGTAAGGTTCTTGGCGCGGCTTCTTTGACAGGTCATCCGAGGCCGGTGCCAGAGCCTTGCAGCAGGTCGCTATGATCGACGAAAGCCGGGTAAATGCCTAATCCCATTTGTCCGAAAACCCCCTTCAGGAGATGAAACATGCAAATGAACCCCAACAAAGACACCCAATTGTGCATGTCGTTGTCGGGGCGCCCCGGGAATTTCGGTTTGCGTTTCCACAATCATCTTTACGAACAACTCGGGCTGAATTTCTACTACAAGGCCTTCAGTAGCCAGGACCTGCCCGGCGCCGTCGGTGGGATTCGGGCCTTGGGTATTCGTGGTTGCGGGGTGTCGATGCCATTCAAGGAGGCGTGCATCGCCTTGGTCGATGAGTTGGATGCGTCCGCCGCGGCGATTCAGTCCATCAACACCATCGTCAACACCGCTGGCTATCTGAAAGCCTATAACACCGACTACATCGCCATTGCCCAGTTGCTCGAAACCCATGCGGTGCCCAAGGACATCAGCTTCGCCCTGCGCGGCAGCGGCGGCATGGCCAAGGCCGTGGCATCGGCCTTGCGTGATGGCGGTTACAGCAATGGCGTGATCGTGGCTCGTAACGAAGTGGCGGGCAAGGCACTGGCTCAGGGTTGCGGTTATGAATGGCAGGCGGAGTTGGGGGCGTTGCGCCCGCAGATGCTGGTCAATGTGACGCCGATCGGTATGAGCGGTGGCCCGGAAGCGGATCAACTGGCCTTCGACACGGCGGCGGTGGATGCGGCTGACACGCTGTTTGATGTAGTCGCGGTGCCTTCGGAAACCCCGCTGATTCTGCGCGGCAGGGCCCAGGGCAAGCGTGTGATCACCGGGCTCGAGGTGATCGCCATCCAGGCCCTGGAACAGTTCGTGCTGTACACCGGTGTGCGGCCGGATGACGAACAGTTCCAGAAAGCGGTGGCGTTTGCGCGCAGCTAAACCGGATTATTCGAGTCGCGCCAGACGCTCTTCAAGCGCGGCGATCCGCGCTTCCAGTTCTTCGATGCGCTCCACGGACACCGCGCCAGCCACACTGCGCTCCGATCCTTGCTGACGGGCCGCAAGGATCGTCTCGATATCCGCCGGATCGCCCAGGGCGTGGGTGTAGCGGTCTTCCCGCTGCCCGGCCTGGCGTGGAATCAGCAGGGCCAGGCCGCGGGCAATCAGGCGCTCGAGTTGGTGCACGACCTGCTCGCTGTCTTCGAAGTCATGCATCCGGCCGCTGCGGGTCAGCAGTTCGTTGACGGTCTGCGGGCCGCGCAGGAACAGCAGGCCGATCAGCACCACCTGGGCCGGCACCAGTTCCAGGGCCTTTTCGACCCGATGTTCCCAGCGGTCGGCACGGCTGCCCATCACCAGACGGGTGAAGCCGCGGCCTTCCAGGGCGCGCAGGCTCTGGCCGACCTGGCCCTGGCTGAGGTTCGTCACCGGTTCGCGGCTGGTCTTCTGGTTGCAGGCCAGGACCAGGGCGTTGAGGGTCAGGGGATAGGTTTCCGGGCTGGTGGCCTGTTTTTCGATCAGGGAGCCCAGGATGCGGATTTCCGTGCTGTTCAATTGTGGTTGATCGACGGAAGTCTCTTGTTCGCTGCCCATTGTGCGTTTCCCTGTGCGTTGAAAGGTCGTAAGCGTAGGGCCTTCACCCGTAAAAAGACAAGCCGCGATGGGCTTTACCCTGGCTATAATCGCTCGGCTTCACTCCTGCCATTTTTACTGCGAGATCCTCATGACCATTTCCCTGTACGCAGCTTCCATTCCGGTTTTCAAACAAATGCTCAACGCCCTGAGCGACGTTCTGAACAAGGCCGAAGCCCATGCGGTAGCGAAGAACATCGAGCCGAGCGTTTTCGTACAAGCCCGTCTGGCTCCTGACATGTTTGCACTGAACCGTCAGGTGCAGATCGCCGTCGACTTCGCCAAGGGCGTTTCTTCGCGTCTGGCCGAGATCGAAGTGCCGTCCTACCCGGACAGCGAAACCACCTTCGCCGAACTGCAGGCGCTGATCAGCAAGGTATTGGCGCATCTGGACAGCATCACCCCGGCCCAGATCGACGGCAAGGAAGGCATCGAGATCGTGACCCGTCCAGGCACCCCGAAAGAGAAGCGCTTCAGTGGCCAGGCTTACCTGCTGAGCTACGGCCTGCCGCAGTTCTTCTTCCACGTGACCACTGCCTACGCGATCCTGCGTCACAACGGCGTGGAAATCGGCAAGCGTGACTACATGGGCGCGTTCTGATTTCGTACAGGCTGATCCGGTATCTGACTGACCGGTGAGACCTTGTGGCAAGCGGGCCTGCCCGCTTGTCACACACCTTCTGTTATAGTGGTCACTTCCCCTCTGTTCTCATCTCTTATTCAGCGGGCCCTCGGGCTATCGCTGGCGTTGTCGTTTCTGGAGTGATTCATGTTGTTGCCCATTCTGCTGTTGTCAGCCGCCGGATTTACCGTGCTGACGACGGAATTCGTGATTGTCGGCCTGTTGCCTTCTATTTCCCGCGACCTTGACATCAGCATTCCCCAGGCGGGCCTGCTGGTGACCTTGTTCGCCTTTACCGTCGCCGCGTTCGGGCCTTTTCTGACCGCGTATTTTTCGCGTTTCGAGCGCCGGCGCCTGTTCATCACCATCCTGGTGATGTTCGGTCTGGCCAATACCCTGGCGGCGCTGGCGCCGAATATCGGCGTCATGGCCATTGCCCGTTTGCTGCCGGCATTGGGGTTGCCCGTGTTCTGGGCCCTGGCCAGTGAAACAGCAGTGGATATCGTCGGCCCCGACTACGCCGGGCGTGCGATCGAAAAAATCGGTTTCGGGATCGTTTGTGCGACGGTGTTCGGCATTCCCGTCGGTACGCTGATCTCCGATGCCTGGGGCTGGCGCAGTGCTTTTGCGATCCTGGCGGTGGTGGCCCTGGTCAAGGCCTTGTTGCTCTGGCGTTATCTGCCCGCCACGCGCTTGCACCTGGAGCAAGTGTCCTTGCGCTCGCAGTTCGGCATCCTGCGTCGTCCGCTGATGATCGGCCATGTATTGCTGTCGATCCTGGTGTTCTGCGGCATGTTCACGGCCTACACCTATCTGGCGGATATCCTCGAACGCCTGGCCGGTTTCAACGGCACGGTGGTTGGCTGGTGCCTGATGGGCTTCGGCGCGGTGGGGTTGATCGGCAATTCCCTGGGCGGGCGCATGGTCGATCGCCATCCACTGATCGCTTCGATGGTGTTCTGTGCCTTTATGATCGGCGGAATGGTGGCGCTGGTGCCGAGCATTCACTCCACCCTGGGCCTTGCCGCCGCCATGGGTGTCTGGGGCGTGACCCAGGCGGCCCTGTTCCTGGTCAGCCATGTGCGTTTGATGAAGGTCGCGCCCCATGCGCCGGCTTTCGCCGCATCGCTGAACATCGCCGGCGCCAACCTGGGCATCGGCTTGGGGGCGCTGGTGGGCGGTCGGGTGATCGATAACCTGGGCCTGGGCAGCCTGGGTTTTGCCGCCGCCGGTTTTATCCTGCTGTCGATCCTGCTGGCGCTGGCACTGATGAGCGCCAAATCGCGGACGGTCAGCGCCTAGTCTTCCAGCGTGGTGAACAGCTCGCGTCGAGCGCCCTCGGTAATGGCAACAATGCCGGGGTGCTTGACTTTGCGCTCCACCGAGATCGCGTAGAACGACTCGCTCACCGCATCGGTCTGGCCGATCAGCTCGACACTGTACTGCCGGCAGACTTCCTCGGCGATCACGCTTGGGGCGATGAAAATCCCGCTGCCGGATTGGCCGAATGCCTGCATCAAGGCACTGTCGTCGAACTCACCGACAATCTTCGGGTGTAGTTGTTGTTCGGCGAACCAGCGCAGGAGTCGGCTGCGGACCACGCTTTCCTGCCCGGGAATCAGCAGCGGGGCGCCGTGCAGGCAGCGCGGAAAATCATCGGTATGGCGCGCGGCCAGTGATGCCGTGGCAAAAAAGCTGATCCCGCATTCTCCCAGCTTCTGGCTATAACCCTTGATGTCCAGATGGCTGGGCATGGGGCTGTCGGAAATCACCAGGTCCAGGCGCTGGATCGCCAGGTCGGCGAGCAGGCGTTCGAGCTTGTCTTCGCGGCAGGTGATACGGATCGGCTCATCCAGCTCCATGGTCGGCGCGATCAGGCGGTAGACGATGGATTTGGGCACCACGTCCGCGACCCCGACCCGCAGCAGTCGCTGCTGCTCGTTCGGCTGGGTGCGCAGCATGGCTTCCAGTTCATTGCCCAGTTGGAACATCTGCTCGGCATAGGGCAGGGTCCGGCGACCGGCCTCGGTCAGTTCCAGCTGTCGTCCGACCTTGCGGAACAGTTCCACGCCAAAAGTCTGTTCCAGCAGGCTGATCTGGCCGCTGATGGTTTGCGGCGTCAGGTTCAACTGCTCGCAGGCCCTGACGATACTGCCGGTCCTGGCCACAACCCAGAAATAGTGAAGCTGGCGATAGTTGAGCATCAGGCGCTATTCAGTTCGTAAAAACCGAAGTATAGCGCTTAAAAATACGAATTTTACTGAAGTGTTCGTGTCTTTAGAATGCTGCGCTATCGGTGGGCCAGGACGTGGCCGCCTTACCTCGGAATCAGGACTGAACCATGGAATACCTGTTGCAGCTCGCTGTCAGCCCCACCGCCTGGATTGCCCTGGCGACGCTGATCGTCATGGAAATCGTGCTGGGTATCGATAACCTGATCTTCATCTCGATCCTGACCAACAAGTTGCCGGCGCAGTTTCGCACCAAGGCGCGGCGCATCGGTATCGGCATGGCGCTGATCCTGCGCCTGGGTTTGTTGGGCACCATCGCCTACATCGTCAAGCTCACCGCACCGGTGGTCGAGGTGTTCGGCCAGGCGTTCTCCTGGAAGGACATGATCCTGATTGCCGGCGGCCTGTTCCTGGTGTGGAAGGCCACCACCGAGATCCACCACAGCATGGACCCCGAGGCCAAGGCGACTGAAGACAGTACGGCCGGTATCTCCCTGGGCTTCGCGGCGGCGATCGGTCAGATCCTGATGCTCGACATGGTCTTTTCCATCGACAGCATCATCACCGCCGTGGGCATGACCGAGCATCTGCCGATCATGGTGATCGCGGTGGTGGTGGCGGTGCTGGTGATGCTGTTGGCGTCCGAACCCCTGGCGAAGTTCATCAACGACAACCCGACGGTGGTGATGCTGGCCCTGGGCTTCCTGATCATGATCGGCATGACCCTGATCGCCGAAGGCTTTGGCGCCCATGTCCCCAAGGGTTATGTCTACGCGGCCATGACCTTCTCCGCGGTGATCGAAGGCTTGAACATGCTGGCCCGCCGTGCCCGGCATAAGCGTCAGGTTGCAGAAGGCTGATACTCGCCGCAATGAAAAAGGCCGCCTGGATTCAGGCGGCCTTTCTCGTTAAAAAACCGTCAGTGAACAGTGGCGGCGCGGGCTTGGGAGGGGGCGGCCGCTTTGGGGTGTGCCGGCAGGGTGGGGTGGTGATGGCGGCGGGAAATTCTCAGGACGCCCCATAACATGGCTGCTGCCACGGTCACCCAGCCGAACACCAACAGTGCAATTATCGCTACAAGGCTCATCAGTGCCTCCTTCGCCCGTTCGGGCTCACTCACTTCGTCTTTCCTGCCACTCCAGTCTAGACGTTGCTGTGTTTCAGTCCATTGACCAAAGGTCGTGTGGGGTCAGTCATTTCGCTCTATTGCGTCAGGCAATCTGCAACGAAAGGCTATACCCTCGCCCATGTGCGACCTATGATCAGCGGGCCTGCCAGGTGTTGAGCGGCCTGGCGATTGACCAAGAGAGTGAAGATGTTCAAGGGATCAACAGGTTTGCGAACAGTACCGGGGCGGCGCTTGTGGCTGGTGGGTGCAATGTTGCTGGGGTTGGGCGGCTGCGCCGGCGGCGTTGCGCCAGGCCTCCAGCGTTTGCCGGAGCGGGTTGAACTCAACGCAGTGCCATTCTTCCGTGGCGAGGCCTATCAAGGTGGCACCATGGCCCTGGCCACCATGTTGTCGCAGCAGAGTGTCAGCGTGACACCGGGATTGCTGGAGAAACCGCTGAAATTGCCGGGGGCCGAGGACGGTCTTGAGCGCAATATGCAGGTTCTTGCACGCGAATACGGGATGGTGGTGTATCCGCTGGACCCCGAGTTGTCGGCGCTGCTGACCCAGGTTGCCGCCGGGTATCCGGTGCTGGTGCGCTTCAACGAGGGTCGGTTCTGGTCGACCCCGCACTATGGGGTGCTGGTGGGCTACAACCGGACCAAGCAGACGGTATTGCTGCGCTCGGGCATGAGCCCGCGGATGCCGATGAAGTTCAGCGCCTTTGCTTCCGCCTGGAAGGATGCCGGCAGTTGGGCGGTGCTGATTCAGGCACCGACGCAATTGCCGGCCCAGGTCGATCGGCAGCGCTGGTTGAAAGCCGCCAACGACCTGGCCCAGGCCGGCCAGGAGCAGGCGGCGGCCCAGGCCACCAAGGCGTTGGCCGGGCACTGATGGCAAGAGCTGCATCAGGCTGTGGGATTTAAATCCCCAGCTTGTCCCGCAGCGTGTAATACCAGGCTCCCAGGGCGGTGAACGGCGTGCGCAGTAACTGGCCGCCGGGGAAAGGGTAGTGCGGCAGGTCGGCAAACGCGTCGAAGCGCTCGGCCTGGCCGCGCAGGGCCTCGGCCAGGACCTTGCCCGCCAGGTGGGTGTAGGTCACGCCATGGCCGCTGCAGCCTTGGGAGTAGTAGATATTGTCCCCCAGGCGACCGACCTGTGGCAGGCGCGATAGCGTCAGCAGGAAGTTACCGGTCCAGGCGTAGTCGATTTTCACATCCTTGAGTTGCGGGAAGGCCTTGAGCATCTTTGGCCGGATAATCGCCTCGATATTGGCCGGGTCTCGAGCGCCATAGACCACGCCACCGCCGAAGATCAGGCGCTTGTCGCCGGAAAGGCGGTAGTAGTCCAGCAGGTAGTTGCAGTCCTCGACGCAGTAGTCCTGGGGCAGCAGTGATTTCGCCAGCGCGTCACCGAGGGGCTCGGTGGTGATCACCTGGGTGCCGCAGGGCATCGACTTGGCGGACAGTTCCGGCACCAGGTTGCCCAGGTAGGCGTTGCCGGCGACGATAATGAACTTGGCCCTGACCTTGCCCTGGGGTGTATGCACCACGGGATTGGCGCCGCGTTCGATGCGCACCGCTGGCGATTGTTCGTAGATCGTCCCGCCCAGCGACTCGACGGCGGCCGCTTCGCCCAGCGCCAGGTTCAAGGGATGAATATGGCCGCCGCTCATATCGAGCATGCCACCCAGATACTGGTCGCAGCCGACCACGTCACGAATGCGTCGCTCGTCCAGCAGTTCCAGTTGGGTATGGCCGTAGCGTTCCCAGAGCTTCTTCTGGGATTCGAGATGGCCCATCTGCTTCTGGGTAATGGCGGCGAATACGCCACCGTCCTTCAGGTCGCACTGGATGTTGTACTTGGCCACTCGCTCACGAATGATCCGGCCGCCTTCGAAGGCCATCTGCCCGAGCAGTTGAGCCTGTTTGGGCCCCACGCTGCGTTCGATGACATCGATATCGCGGCTGTAGCTGTTGACGATCTGCCCGCCGTTACGGCCCGAGGCGCCGAAACCAACCTTGGCGGCCTCCAGTACCGTGACCCGGAAACCGTTCTCCAGCAGGAACAATGCACTGGAAAGTCCGGTGTAGCCGGCACCGATCACGCACACATCGGTCTCGACCTCATCCTGCAGGGCAGGGCGTTGAGGAACCGGATTCGCCGAAGCGGCGTAATAGGACTGGGGGTAGGGCGTGTTCGCCATCCTGCAACCTCTGTTTTATATTTTTTACGAGTGGCCTGATCCTACCTCAGATGAAATACCCCCGCCAGCCGCCTGGGGAAAAAGCCGGTTTGCCGGGGATTTAATAAAAAATACGCATATTCAAGGGGTTAGAGAAATAAAGGGGTTGACACTCTTGAGGAAATCGGCAAAATGTCGCCCCACAGCAGGCACGTAGCTCAGTTGGTTAGAGCACCACCTTGACATGGTGGGGGTCGTTGGTTCGAGTCCAATCGCGCCTACCAAATAAAATCCGCTCTGCTGGGCGGTCTAGAGGGGTCAACCGAAAGGTTGGCCCTTTTTGCTTTCTGAGATTTGCAAAACTTTTGCAAAACTTTTGCAAAACCCCACCTCAAAACGCCAGTCCGGCGCCTACCTCGACGTATTCGATTCCCTTTTTTTCGTGACCTTCCTGGTAGTGCTTAGTCATCTCTTCGTCGGCGTGCCCCATGAGCGCCTGGACGTACTCGGTCGGGAACTTCTGCTGCTCATAAAGCCATGACCCAAGAGCGCGGATTTCATGGAACGTGGGGCGCTCGCTGATTGGCATGTGGTCATAAGCCTTGGCGGCGTCCCGGGCTTTCCTGAACTCCTTGGTCAGATAATCCGGGGTGACGCTGGTCCAGTGAGCCTTGGCATCGACCTGCTCCTTCCGCCTGGCGCGCGGCCGGTAGTGGATCAGGTAGGGCGAAAGGATCGGTGACTTCATGCACTCCACCACCACCTCGCGCAGCGATTTCCCCATGACGATCTTCAGGTGGATCGGTGTTTCGTAGCCCTCGGTTTTTCCGGGTGAGACGCTGATGGTGTTCTTTTCCAGGTCTACCGATGCTTTCGTCCAGGTCACAATATCCTCGCGACGCTGTAGGCTGGCCAAGCCCAGCTTGATGGCCCGCTTAAGCCACACTGGTGTGGTTTCTGCCTCAATGATTTTCGTCAGACCCTCAAGGGTATGGCGCTGCCGTTTCTTCTCTTCTTCCTTTTTCACGAGCGTCAGTTCCGCCACATTCCTCTCGGCCAGGCCCTTGGCCACGGCGAAGGCGAACACCTGCACCAGCAGCCCGCGGTGCTTGGTATAGGCATTGTTGCTGAATTGGTCCAGGTACTCGGCCACAGCCAGAACATCGAGCTGACCGACCAGCAGATCACCTAACTCTTTGCGGTACCGCTCAAGCTTGTAGCCGATTTCATCGAGTGTGCTGGCCGCGTACTTCCGATCTGGCAGCCATTCCGCTTCAAACCGATCCAGCAGGGTGCGCATATTTGGCAGCTTCTCGCCGGTGATCATCGTCAGCATCTCGCCGTCACCGGCCATCAGTGGCGCTAGGCGTGCGTTCGCAGCCTTTGCCATCTTGATGGCTTCCTCCAGTGAGCGATTGATGCTGGTCATCTTGCCGGTGATAGGGTTCTTGTACCGCCAGTACTTACCGTTGGCGTAAAGGTTCGGTGGCAGCTTCTTGTTGATCGGCGAGCGGGGGCGGGGACTCATCTTTCAACATCCATCATTTGGGCAAGCAGCGGATCTTCAGATCCGATGATCGCGGCCTGCAGGTCAACGAAATACATTCCGCCTTTTACCTCGCCCACGATTTCGCCTTCCTCAATCCACTTCTTCAACTGCTGCAAACTTGGCTTCCCTCCAGCATAACGCAACTTCCTATACTCACCTGCCTCCATCAGACGAGGCAGGCGAGCGGTTATTTGAGCGATGACCTTGGCCATATCTACCTGCCTTCATGTCGCGACACGTTTTCGTTATTCGCGAACAGTGTCGCGACACTTCCAGGGGGAACCGGCTTGCCCATGATCACGCCTCCAGCGTGCCGACCGACTGTGCCGGCCGGGCGAAGTGGTCGGCCAGCACCCGGCGGGCGTCTACCCCGCACGACGCCGACATTTCGTAGATTTCTCCGAACGTGGTTTCCCGGCGCTGCAGGGCGTTGAACAGTTCGATCAGGCGCTGGCCCTTGGTACCGTTCCGGCGGCTCATAACTGGAACCTCTCATCACCTGGGTTTGGGGTGGCCTGCAAAGGCCCGTTTTCAGACGCCGAGCTGGTCGGAGAGGCGCGCCCCGCCTCGGTTGAGGGGGTGGCCTTCTGCGGGTGTTGAAATGAGCCATCCGGCAAGCAGCTGATGCCGGTGTTGTTCACAATCCAGCAGGTGACGCCGCGGGCGCTGTCGTGCTGCACGTCGATGAGCTGCTCGTCAGCGGTAGCTTGGCCCACGATTAGCAGCAGGATCATGGTGATGATGGTTTTCATGGGCGCTCCTCCCAGTCCCAGTTCAATTTCGGATTGATCGGCGGGAAGCATTGCAGCGTGGCCAGGTCGATCAAAGTGAAGTGGCCACCCATCCAGGCGCCGGTGTCGATGTGGTAGACATTCCCGAGGATTGCCGGTTGACGCACTGGGGTGTGCCCGACGATGACCGCCCTGACGCCGCTGATACCTTCGTGGTTCTCGTTCGTGATGCGGCTACGCGACCACTGGCAAACGGCCTCAACCTGCTGTCGTCCGTGCAAGCCTCTCTCCAGCTTGTCGCGCAGCATGCTCCAGTCAGTGAAAGGGCAGTCCGCGTGCACAATCCCAATAAGGCCAAGGGGCGTCACGACCTCAATGGCCAGCGGCAGGTCTGCCAAAAGTTCGGCGTAGCAACCGCGCTCGACCGATGTTCTGCCATACAGCCAGGAGCCGCCGTTTATGACGTGCATGTCGCTGGCTCGACCATCATAGTCAAACCGATAGGCGTCGACAGCCATTGCTTCGTGGTTGCCCTGGACTGCGAAAAACCATGGCTTCGCCAGCCAGGTATCCACTTCGGCAGACTCCGGTCCGCGGTCGATCAGATCACCGACACTGAACAGCCGGTCGGTGCCAGGATTGAAGCCGACGGCATCAAGCGCTGTCTGCAGTTTGGTGAAGTGCCCGTGCACGTCGCCGACGGCGAAGTCCCGGCCGGAGGTGTTGAGTTCGAATCGCTTGAACTTGTTCATGCGCGGGCCTCCCCTGCGATCATCGCCAGTTGTGCCAGAAGGTCGTCGGTGCGCCCGTAAAAGCGGCCGGTGTCTTCGTTGATGAAGTGCCCCAGCACCTCTGCTACGGCCGGGCTGGCGACAAGACCGTGCAGGTCGGCCTGCGTGGCGGCAGGCGCATCGTTGGCGGCCTCGTGCACAAAGGCGTCGGCCTTGATCTGCAGCACCTTCACAGGGCGGATCCCCTTCGAGCCGCTGACCCAGTTGGTATCGGGTACGCACCAGGGGAGCATATGCAGGCACCAAGCCGTCGCCGCGTTCTCTTTTTGTGTGCTGGACCAGTACTCCGTCAGGGTGAAGGCCTGAATCGCCTTCTTGTCTTGCCCCATGCCACGATAGTCCCAGTCCTCGAGCTGGAGCAGGTTGCTACGCAGCACCTGCAACTCCTCAATCGAAGGGATGTGCCAACCCCAGGCGCCTCGGACGTTCATACCCAAGACCTTGCGGGCTATGGCGCTCCCTTCCTCGGCCATGGCCTGAGTGTTGGCCATGCCGTCAAACCGGTGGGTGGCGCCAGGCTGATCGACCTCGTAGCCGCCGTACACCGCTTTGTGGTTCAGCACTGACTCGTGGATCGGAACAATCAGCGGGTAGTCCGGTTGACCGTTCTCGCCGCGCATCATGCCGGCATATACGCCACCCTGGCCCTCCCAGTAGGTGCCAATGGCCGGCACTGAACCAGGCATCTGGACTGCCCCGAACTGCAAAGGCTCGGCGAACTGGGCGATGGAAGCACCCAAGACCGAAGGGCCTGGGAGCGAGTAATTGATCACCAGCTGGTGGATGTTGATGATGATGCCGTTTTCCATTTTACTTTCTCCAGGCAAGCCGATTCCCGTCCGCGTTGTTGGCTTTCGCGAAAATCAGGTTAGGGTTAGGCGGTAAAGACGCCCTGGAACTGGTCGCTGTCTTCTTGGCGCTGAGGCCCAGGGTTCGGAGCAATGACGCCTGCTACCTGGATCAGGCCGAGTGCAAAGGCTTTTGCTACGAGAGCTGCCCGACGAGTGACGCCCAGTTTGGTCGTCAGCGACAACAGCCGTTTCTTGACGGTGTCCTCTGTAACGCCAAGAGCACGCGCAGCCTCCTTTCCGCTAGCGCCGCCAGCAACCGCCAGCAGGCACTCCAGCTCACGCGGAGCTGCGCCGCGACCGAGGAAACCGGTTAGGCCGTGCGCTGTGATTGTGGTTGCTGCGTTCATGCTGGGAAACTCCATGGCGGGTTGCGATGGAGTCAAGAGTACCAATTGGTAAATTTATGTCAATCATATGGGTGAAAAAAATTACCAAAAAAAACCCGCCTGAGCGGGTTCATCTAACGATGGATATTACGTCCTAGCTCCACTCCATATATAGACAACGCGCGCTACCACCGAGATTCGATCCATCATGTCGCGAGGAATGCTTACTTCTTTGAACTGCGGATTATCTGACAGGATACGAATTCCATCCATGTCCACCTGGATCCGCTTGATGGTGAGCACGCTGCCAATCCGGACTACATACACTGCATCGTAAAGGGCCTCTGTGACACCTACGTCTACGACGAGCAGGTCCCCATGCTTGATCGTCGGGGCCATGCTATCCCCAAGACCCGTTGACATGCGCAGGTTCGAAATGTCTGTCATGGACATCGATCTTCGCAACCACGCTAGGTCAAACACGACCGCCCTTACAGGGGTTTCGCTATCGGCACCCTGCGAGTGCTTCCCCCAGCTTTCGGGAATTTCAAGCGTGGGTATGGTGACATGCTGGAATGGATATTCATGGTCATCTGTGGAATCCCATTTTCTGACATCTATAGACTCAACGGCTTCACCAGCACTGGATTCTGATTCGCTCACTGCAGAAAGGGCCAAACCTAAGCCTTTAGGTTCATCCAGCCAACCTTTAGGCAAATGGCATATGCCTTCAATCTGCCGAGCCAGCGACTCTCCGATATTCCTTGAGTGTGCCGGGTTTTCCGAAAACATCCTGGCCACATAGGATGGGGAACGCTCTATAGCTTCCGCGAATGCAGATTGCTTCCCACCAAAGCGAGTCGCCACGAGCTCCCGCAATCGGAGCCTGCGCACATTTTTGAGTTGATTCGAGTCATTTATTTCCATGCCTGACTGTACCTTTTATTTCCCTTATGGAAAATTACCTTGAAATGGTACATGAATCAGGTAGCCTGCATCATAAATGCACCATTAGGTAAATTTATATGAACCTGTCCGAATACCTTGCGCAGCTTCCCAGGGGCGGCAAGAAAGTGCTTGCGCTCAGGTTGGGCGTGACTGCTTCGTATCTATCCAGACTCGTTTCAGGTGACAGAGCAATCACCGCCGAAAGGGCTCTCCAGATTGAAAGCGCTACGGATGGGCTCGTTAGTCGCTATGCGCTTCGTCCGGATCTTCAGTGGGGCTCATCCTGGAGTGTCGATCAATTTTCCAAGGCTAAGGCGCTGCCGACCTTGAACGCAAATGTACGCTCAAACCCATCTGGCCGTCAGTCCACTGTCGGTGCTGGTGTTTTGTCCAGTAGTGCGGAGGTGGCGTGATGAACAACGTCATCCGGCTCGATTTCGAAGGGCAGTTGGTGCGTTTCAACACTGCCGGCTGGATCAATGCCACCGAAGTAGCAAAGCGCTTCGGCAAGAAACCCATCAAATGGCTGGAGCTCCCAAGCACCAAGAGCTATATGGCGGCAATGACCAGGCACCTCGCTAATGAGGTCCGAAAATCGGACCTCAAACTTGTCGAGACTGTCAGGGGGCGCGGCAAGGCAGGCACGTGGCTGCACCCGAAATTGGGCGTGCGTTTCGCGCAATGGCTCGATGACGACTTCGCCGTCTGGTGCGACACGCAGATTGATGCGCTTCTTCGCGGTTTTCCGACTGCGATGGGGCGGTTCAACCACGCCTGCAAGCTGCTTGATGATCGTCAGTCACGGGCAAGTGCAAGTGGTCGCGATCTCGCTGAATGGAAGCGCGAGAAGCCTAGCTTGATCGCCGAAGTCGAGCGCGGACGTAACCAGCTTCAAATGATCCTCGCACTGGACAACCCAGAAAACCACACCCCGCAGGCTTCGTTATGAAGATCTGCCCATCCCTGTACTTGCTATCCGGCTAAACCCCAGACAGCAAAAAGCCAGCTGTCGAGGCTGGCTTCTTAATCAGTCCCCTGCAAGGGACTTCTTTGAATCTTCGTCGAGGAAGACGATATGTCACACCCAAAAAATAGCACTACCCAACATGCAGCGCAAGACATCCTGACCGCTGAGGTCGGTTTTTGCGTAACCCCCATCGACAACAAGACGATCCAGATGCTCAGCGTTGCGGCTGGTACGAACGCAGAAGACGTCCTTGAAACCGCCAAGGTCCTTTCCTCAGGCCTGAGCCAGATTTGCCGGCATATGCATGACAGCCTGAATGCCGGCGAAATGGCGTACTGCGACGGCATGGCGGCAATGGCGTTCCTGGCTGAAACAGTCAGTGCGCTTGTTTGGTCGGTTCAGCGCGGCGCTGAAGCAGACGCCGGAGGTGCCCAATGAGCGATGAACTTCTCACTCGTGAGCATGAATACATGGTGCGCGGGCCATGCGCGGTCCTGAATGCTACTGGCGGCGTCTCGGTTTACGACTCTCTTGAGGCTGCGACTGAGCTCCTTGAAGCTGTGGTGGGCGGCATTCGCGATCTGATGTCTACCCCCGAGGTTTCGAATCAGGCGACCTTGATTTTCTTTGCTGCAGAGGCGGCGCTGGCTCTCGTCTACGCATCCCAGGCCGGTGTTGGGCCAGGTGATGGCCGTGGAGGTGAGGCATGAGCGAGCAAGAGCGTATTGCCCAGGACGCGACGTTCCAGATTGTTTGTGCGATGGAACATATCAACTGGCTGCGTGGAGTGCTCCATGTTCTGGAGGATCGCTTGAAGCAGGGCCGTGATGAGCACTACGCCACCGTCGCGAACCTGGCGATTTTCAACGCTGATGACTGGCACAACCAACTCGATTGTGAGCGCGAGAGTCTGGAGACGCGCACGAAGGCTGCTTTCGGTGTGGACAATTCCGCGCCACAAAACGTGAATCCAGAAAGCGTGGCGCGCATTCCATTGGCTGTGTTCTCGAAGGGGCGCCAGCACGCTGCTGCGCATGATCTTGGTGTTCAGCAGGCGGCGATCAGCAAGGCCGTTCGCGTCAAGCGGGAAATCTTTGTTACGCGGCATGCCGATGGCAGCTTCACCGCTACTGAGGAACGCCCATTCCCAAGCGGAAAGTCTGGGGAGGACGGCCAATGACTATCACCCCATTCACCGGCGGCGAAGCCGCCACCATGTCCTCGCAAGAGATCGCCGATCTGGTGGGCAAGCGTCACGACAACGTGAAGCGCACCATTGAGAGCCTTGCAGCTGGCCGCGTTATTGAATTGCCTCAAATTGAGGAGATTCCCACCGCGACTAAACCAGCAAGTGTCTATGTGTTCTCGGGCGAGAAGGGTAAGCGCGACTCAATTGTCGTCGTGGCCCAGCTTTGCCCGGAGTTCACTGCCAACCTCGTTGATCGATGGCAGAAGTTGGAGCAGCAGGTCCGGAAGCAACCCCAGGTACCGGTCTTGCCACAGGACTACATCGGAGCTCTGGAACACCTTCTGGAATCCAAGCGCTCAGAAAAGCTTGCGATCGAACAGCGCGATCATGCTATCGAAACCAAGGCTGAGATCGGTTCGCGCAGGGAGGCTACGGCCATGGCCACCGCATCGGCGGCGGTGCGGCAGGTTGGCCAACTCAAGAACGAGCTCGGGCGTGGCCTCCAGCAGGCAACTGTTGCTGCGGTAGAGAAGGTCACCAAGCGCAAGTTCGGCAAGCAGGGCTTCCGCCCCCTCAAGGCCTGGTGCGCCGCCAATGGTGTGCAAGCCCCCAAAGTCCACGATCCGCGTTATGGCTGGGTTCGATCCTGGCCCGCTGCTGCCTGGGCAGCCGTTTACCAAATTGACCTGGCTGACCTGTTTGGCGCCGACGGAGAACAAGCATGATCAAGAAACCTACCCACGAACAGCTCATGACCCTGATCGCCGAGGCCGCCATTGACTTCCAGCAGGCCGAGATCCTGCGCAACTCGCTGAAGCGCGAGCTGAGTGCGATGTACGCGACCTATTTCCGCGCCCACGGTCGCCCAGGCAACGGCGAACGCTCCCGGTTCGACTTCGAAGACCCGGCGTATCGCGGGGTAGTGGAGTTCACCCAGGGGGCGTACAGCCGCTGGTTTGATCAGCGCGCCCTCACTACACGACTCAAGCGCAAGTTGCGCAACCTGGTTGAGCGTCTGGAGCGTGCCCAATGACCAACGTTATCGATTTTCCGGCGCCGCTGCCCATGGAGCATATCGATGAGGAGAACATGGCCAAGCATGGCGATGCGGCTCTACTACTCAGGTGCTTCGAGATCGTGAAAGACACCTTAGAAGTGATCGACGAGCCCGAATACTCCATCGAAAAGGAGGACGACACGCACATTGACCTCATTCGAGCCTTCTACGCGCTCAAGGTGCTGTTCAAACGTAAGACTGGGCATGACGCTGACGTGGTCGCCCGCGAGCATTGGGAAGCCATGGGGCGGCACCTGCTGGAAGGCGCTCCCTTGCCCGAGCAGCGCATCCCCATCGTCACCGTGCCCGGCAATCCTCATCCGCCTAGCGCCTTTGATGACATGACGGACCTACAGTTGGCTGCCGCCAGCCTCAGTTATGCCCGGCGAGTCAGTGAGTCGATCATGACGCATTCGCCTGAAGCGCTGGATATGGCAGAGGCGCGGGTGCTCTCCATTGACGCCACCACCGCCATGCACGTCTTGAAGCAGCGCGTTGCCGGTGACGCTCCGGGTGATGCCTCGGCGGCAGTAAAACGCACCACAGCTCGCGGGGAGACGTTGCAATGACCATCGACCCTATTGCCACTGGCAACTCCCCTCAGGCGGCCGCCAGCGCCAAAGTGATCGCCGGCCCCTGGCCCAACTATTCCGGTTGCCGTCATTTGCCAGAGCGCGAGCGCTGGGAGGTCTACGGTCTTGCTAAGGCCGGTCGTGCAGCCCTGGAAGATCGCGGCATCGTCATGGATGAGAGCTACGACCAGTTCATTGCCCGGGTGACGCGGGAGCTGGACATATGAGCGTTCAAGCCATGGCCTGGGCCCTGACGCAGCAGGTTGTCACGGAGTCGCATTCGCGGCACGTGCTGCTGTGCCTGGCCAACTATGCGGACCAGTCCGGGCGCGCTGCATTCCCGGCGGTATCGAGCCTGGCGCTTGATACCGGCCTGGCTCCGCGCACCGTTCAATATCGCCTTCGAGAACTGGAGTCGATCGGGCTAATCAAGCGCGGAAATCAAGCTGTAGCGGCGGCTTACATCACCCAGCGGGATCGCGTCCCGGTGTGCTACGACCTCGACCTTTCACGGGGTGCACAGGATGCACCCCGCACCGAACGGGGTGCACGTGAAGACGCAACGGGGTGCACGCCAGAACAGAACGGGGTGCACGCCACGACCGAGCGGGGTGCACAGCGTGCACCCAATCCACCCATTAACCACCCATTAACCATCCTTAACCAAAAAGACGGCGCCAAGGCATCAGAGAAGGTTGGTAAGGGTAAAAAGTTTGATCCTTTGACGGCCCGACCTTCGAATGCATCCGAACAGGCCTGGGCCGACTTCTGCGAAATGCGAAAGGCCAAGCGGGCTCCACTGACACTTCGCGCCTGTGAGCTGATCGCCAAGAAGCTGGCCAACCATCCAGAGCCCGACGCGGTGCTGGATAAGTCCACCACCAGCAGCTGGTCGGACATCTACCCGGATTCGGTATTGCCTGGTGCTGGCGCCAAGAACGGTAAACCCTCGGCATTCAACAACCTGCCCACCCACACCCCGGATATGTACCAAGGAGGCGAAAATGGCCCAGCGTTCTAACATTTTCCGCCGTCAGCCCGAACACCGGATGTTCACCGGCAATTGCCCAATCCATGGGGAAGTTGATCGTTCCGAGGTCGAGCAGTTCGACGGCTCGATGCTGGTACGTCCATGCAAGCAGTGCCAGTACCATGGCCTGCGTGTGGCGCCTGCCGGTAGCTCCGAGCGATCGCAGGCCCTGGCTCACCTTCAAGCCGAAAAGCTCAACAGCGCGCTTGTGGGCTCTGGAATCAGCCCTCGGTTTGCTGAAAGCACGTTCGCCAGTTACAGCGCCGCCACCCCGGCCATGGTCCAGGCCTTGGAGCTGTGCCAGGAGTACGCCGACAACTTTGGCGAGCACTTCGCCGCCGGCCGCAATCTGCTGCTGACTGGCAACGTGGGTACCGGCAAGACGCACCTGGCGAGCGGTATTGTCCGGCGCGTCATCGATCTGGGGGCGGTGGCGGTCATCACCACCGCCGCGGAGGTTATTCGCACGTTCAAGCGCTCCATGGATCGCAACTCAGGGTTCAGCGAGGGTGACGTGATCGACGAGCTGGCGAGCTTCGACCTGCTGGTGCTCGATGAGGTCGGCGCCCAGGCGGGCACGCAGTACGAACTGGCGGTCCTGCATGAGGTGATTGATCGCCGGTATCAGGATGTGAAGCCCATGGTGCTCGTTTCCAACCTGCCCGCAACCTCGAAGCAGGATGCAGAAGGGCGGCACGCGCCAAGCCTTGAGCAGTACATCGGCGCCCGGGCACTCGATCGGCTTCGCGAGAATGGCGCGCTGCTGGCTGGCTTTACCTGGGCTTCGGCACGGAGGCGCGCATGAACGACTTCCGCGAGCTTTACAGCGATGAGGCCGAGCACGCACTGCTCGGCGCCCTGCTGCTGGATGGCGAACTGTTCGACCCGATCACCTCCAGCGTGACCACGGCCGACTTTCACGACCCGGAAAACGCTGCGCTGTTCCAGGCGATGATCGAACTTAGCAGTACGGGCGTGCCCATCGATGCGGTGACGGTAGCCGATTTTAAGCAATACCTGCCGAGTGGTCGCGCGACCCTGGACTATGCCATCGAGCTGGCCCGTAACACGCCAAGCACCGCGAACTGGAAGGCCTACGCCCGAACGGTGAGGGAGCGCGCTGTGTTGCGGCGCTTGGTGGATGCGGCTGACGCTGTTCGCGATTCTGCGAGCGAGAACCGGCCGGTGGCCGAGATCGTCGCCAGCGCTCAGCAGGCCATGGCCGACTTGCGCGATCTGGACACCGGGGAGCCGGACTACAAGCACATCAATGAGGTGATTGCCCGAAACGTCGACATCATCGACGCCAAGTTCAACGGGGTTGTGCAGTCTGGGCTATCCACCGGCCTGGTGGACCTGGACAAGCTGATTCGCGGACTGCGCAAAAAGACCGTGACCATCGTCGCCGGGCTGCCGGGCAGCGGCAAAACAACCCTGGGCCTGCAGATCGCCCAGCACATCGCCTGCTCCGGCGCTGGTGTCGGGATGGTGTTCTCGCTGGAGATGCCCGAGGAAGAGATCGGGAACCGCGCGCTAGCATCCATCGGCAGCATTGATCTTCGGGTGCTCGATAACGGGCAGCTTCAGGACGATGACTGGCCCAGGCTTACCTCGGCTGTCAGCAAGATCATGGATGCCCCGCTGTACATCAGCGACAAGTCGGGTCTCACCGTCGCGCGGATCCGCAGCATCTGCCGCCAGGTCAAGCGAAAGCACGGTCTGGATGTGGTGGTGATCGACTACATCGGCCTGATTGGCTCGGACGGTAAGGCGTTCAACCGCACCGCGGAGCTAGGCAAGATCTCGACCGGCATCGTCAACATCGCCAAGGAACTGGAAGTGCCGGTGATCCTGCTGGCGCAGCTCAACCGCGACTCGACGAAGCGCCCAAGCAAAAAGCCGATCGCTTCGGATCTGCGCGACTCCGGCCAGATCGAGGCCGACGCCCACTGCATCATCCTGGTTCACCGCGACATGGACAGCGAGGAGGGCCAGAACGGCGTCACCGAGTTGATCATGCCCAAGTGCAGGCATGCGCCGGTTGGGTCGTGCCTGGTCCAGCAGCAAGGCCAGTTCGCTCGATTCGTCAATTTCGCCGGCAATCGTGAGCCGTCAAACGAAGAGGTTGAAATGAGTCGCCCCTTCGCCGGCCGTATCAAGGGGAGGAAGAACGATGAGAGTTTTTAAACTGCTGGGGTGCCTGCTGAGGAGACAGGATGAGCGGGAGAACGTGGATGCTGTTCGGCAGGAGTTACATGACACTGGGCAGGCATTGCGTGACGGTGAGCCAGCCATGCTTGATCCGGGAATGGTGATTGTCCACGTGCCTGAGTATCCAGAGGCCGAGCGCATCGCCCAGTCGATTCGAGATTTCCCTGATGATTGGGTGTGGGCACGCAAGAGCTTCGACCTCCGACACGTTCCGAGCGGCTTCAAACTCTGGGTGGCGAATCAGGATTATGGCCTGGCCGAGGTCCACGACAACAACGGCAAGACGGACTTCTCCAAGCCAGAGCAGGCGATCATCTGGCCGGCAGTCGAGGCATGGCTTGCACGACGCAAGATTGGGTTCACAGGCCGACCGGTGCGCCCAAGACTATGCCGGTGGGATGGTGTGTTCTGGTGCTGCTCCCCTGGTAACCCGTGGCTTGGCGTCGGGGATACCGCAGAAGATGCATATTATTCCTGGCTGGCGGCAGTTTCAGCGCAGGCCCGCGATGAGTTGGGTGGTTGCAGACACCTCGTCGTGCAGAGGTGGACAAAGTGAAGACGATCAAAACGTTAGACAGGATCGCTCAAAGCCCTGATGCCGAGCAGACAGGTGTTAGATTTAAAGATTCACATAATTGCCTACAGGTCACGCCACACAAGGCCTGCACGGTGATTGCTAAATACATGATTGTGGAGGTTGGAAAAGCCTCTGGGAGTGCCGCAAATGAGTAACGTCACGGCGGCATTGCCGCGCAAAAGCATGAGCGACCTTGAGCGCCGCTTCCTGAAGATCGCGGGCACCGAGCTGGCAGAGGTCAAGGTTGGCGGGCCTCTCGCGCTGGCCTACCTGCTGGACATGGTTGCCAGCTGGCACGGCAGCCGCGCCCAGATTGGTTTCCATGACTTCGGTCAGCGGTGGCTGATCGATGGTGGCGCCAAGAACAAGCCCGCCGACCGGTTGCTTCGCGACCTGTTTGGCCTGAGTGATCCAGATCCGAGGAAAGCGGCATGAAGAAGCGCACATACCTGGGCAAGCCCCTTGGCGATACTGAATACCTGCTGGAGCAATGGGGCTGGTGGCGGATGGATGGGATGGGTGTTCCGCGCTATGTCTCCCCGCTCCAAGCGCTTATCCGGGAGAACACGCCCTGCGAGGGAGGGAGCAGGGCTTACGTGATCACGGACGACCTGGCCCTGGTGGTCGACGGCGCCGTTGCTCGTCTTACGAAGCGCAATCAGCAGATGGGCGATTTCATCTGGCTGTACTTCGGAGCCAAGTGGCCAGCGTTGAGGGTTGGCCGGGAGTTCGGCCTGAGCGAAGCCAAGGCTCGCGAGCTGATCAGGACAGGTGTTGCCTGGATTGACTGTGCGCTTGAAGGAATTCGTGAGGCTGCGTAAAAAAGGCTTTCCGCGCGGATAACGACCTGTTTTCATGGCACGGTGTTCAGCTGTTTCAGCGCGACACCACAGAGAAAGCCCGGCCATCGTGTCGGGCTTTTAGCATTTCCTGAATCGTTTCTCTTTGTGCTGGAAAGTGATGCTGATATGGTGGCACCTCACTAGAACTAGCGTCTTAGAGGGACCTTATGCACTCGTTTTTTTCGAAGACTTTTGGCGGTCTTACGACCAGCTATTACGTCCGTCAGTTTATTTTCGGGTCACTGTTCGCGATCCTGATTCTTTTTCTCGCGGCCCACAGTCCTACAGGTCTCATGGGTAAGCCAGGGCTGATTGTGATGTCAGTCGTATGCACGCTGCTTTACCCGTACTCTCGATTCGTTTACGAAAGCGCCGTTGGATACGTCATGGGAAACAATGTCTTCTTCGTGAATGCCGTGCTGATGCTGGCGGTCAAGGTTTTCACAATGGTCATGTGCTGGTCGTTTGCAATTTTCGTGGCGCCCTTAGGACTCGCGTACCTTTACTGGCGAAACAGCCGACAGATTTCTCAGTAGGGGAAACTTGAACATCGAAGCCCAGCCATCGCGCTGGGCTTTTTCGTTTTCGGCCCCACCACGCCCATTGCTCCTAGCTGGGAGTGCTGTGAGGGCTGATTCATTCCCGCAGGCGCAAGACTGATAGGCCCTCCTGCTTACAACCCGAGGAAACATCATGCACCCAGTCATGCGCTGCAAAATGATCTGCCACGAAATCACCCACACTCGCCACGCCAATCAAGAGCGCGACGACCATCTGTGTGATATTCGATTCGGTGCCGTATGTGCGCTGCCCAAAGATCCGCCGGGCGAGAACGCTGTTTTCGGCAAGTACACGCCGGTCGCCGAGTATAAGGCCAAGATTGTGAAGTCTGTCGCCGACAAGCTCGAGCCGGGCAGGGCGTACTACATCGACTTCACCTTGGCCGAATAAGGCCCTCAAATTCACGGTGCTGCTACCTCGCTGCGCTCTTGGCCGCCTCCTGTCGGCCTTTTTTATTCCCGGAGATCCCCATGGCTGAACCAGCGAGCACCACAGCTGCCGGCTTGCTGCTGGCCAAGTATGGCGTGGCCATTGCCGCCTTCATCGGTGCGATTGGGTCGCTCGGTTTCTTGAAAGATTTGACCAGAGGTCAAGCGGCCACCGCGGTAGCGGTTGGTTTTTTCTTCTCGATCTATCTCACTCAGCCGGTGACTGCATGGCTGGCCCCAAAGCTTGGGCTGATGCCGAATGACAATTTGCTGTGCGGTGTCTCGTTCGTGCTGGGGCTCACAGCGATGAACGTTATCCCGGCTATCAAGGCCGGTCTCGGGCAGTTCGTGGCCTCGCGAGGTGCTTGATCATGATGAGTTCAATTCTGACGGTCGTTGATGCGCTGCTGTGCATGCTGGTCATCGGCGCAGCACTTGAATACCTGCGCGCGGCGAGTCTTCTTGATCACCCTGTTCTGAGCCTGTCGTTCTATTTGGTGGCCATCGGCTCCTTCGGCATCTTGCTCGACCTTTTTCATGGCGCCTTGGTACCGGGCTGGTCTGTCTTGCTGCACCTTGGCATCGTCACTTATGCCTGGGGCAGACGCCAATACATCTTCTCGAGCGACACCTCGTGGCGGGGCGCCGAGAGGCGCAAGGCAGGACGACCATGAACATCCTGAAAACTATCCACTCTTGGCTCTCCGGCCGCGTGGCCACAACTCAAAATGAGGATTCAAAAATGCCCGATGACCTGATCCAGTCTGGCGTCCCAGCAGGCGCTCAGTCTTCCTTGCAGCCGCAGGAAGCTGGCTCTTCTCAAGTGTCTGTTGTTGACGCCGGCATCCTGGTTGCTGCCAAGCCAATCGTCGCGGCTGCTGCACTTGCAGATGATCTGGACGCGCCGGCGCCAGACGTCATCGAAAAGCTCGAAGGCATCCTCGAGGCTATCGGTCACAAACTGCCTGTGTACTGGCGTGAAGCTGTCGCCCTGGCCAAGAAAGCGGTGTGATCGTGCGCGCCACGATTTGGTGAAACTGAATTCGTGGCGCGAGAGGTGCTTATGAAGCTGGTTCTGAAACGTGCTGGAGCCGATCCCCGGTCGGTAATCCCTCTGAGTGATTTCGGTCGCCGTGTCGTTGACCACCGTCCATTCGCGCTACATGACGAGCAGGGCAGCATCTTGCCTTGCCAGGTCAGCACGAGTACCGGCAGCGATTCCGATGGTTCTCCGATCTTGACAGTCGTCTTCAGAATGGATGGCCAGGATTTGCTCATCCAAGGTGACTACCAAGCCAGTGCGGAGAGGAGTTAGGCATGTCCGGACCGTTCGACATTTCGGTGCGTGGAAACGTCAAGGAGATATCCAAGGCGCTATCAGCATTTGCCTATAAACAAATGCCATTCGCCACGGCCCTGGCATTGACCGCAATTGCAAAGGAAGTGCAGGCCGATGAGATCCAGAACATCGCCTCTACTTTCAAGAAGCCCAAGCCATTCACTCAGAAGTCGGTGGGCATGCAAGGCGCTCGCAAGGACACGCTCACAGCAATCGTATTCGTCAGGCCGATTGCCGCGAAGTACCTCGAGCCCTACGAAGACGGCGGTAACCATGTTCTGGCTGGTCGTGCGCTCTTCAACCCGAAGAACATCAAGCTCGATCAATACGGCCAGTTGCCTCGTAAGGTGCTGGAGCGGCTGAAGGCTCGAAAGGACATCTTCATTGGTCCAGTCAAGACGAAGTCCGGACCGGTCAATGGTGTCTGGCAGCGCATCCCAGCGAAGAAGAAACAGCCGGCTCATTTGAAATTGCTGATTCGTTTCGGTGACGCGGTTGCTGTGACAAAGCGATTGAACTACCGCAGTCGCGCGAAGGCGCTGATTGATCGAAGGTTCAATGCGGTGCTCGGTGCGTCGATCGGCAGGGCGATCCTCTCGGCCAAGTAGGCTAGCGTTCCATGCATTGGAGATCACGATGGACATCCGCGACAAACAACCCATTTCTTCCTGGACGGTGGATGTGTACGACGACCGTGTCAGCTTCAGGCGCATCGGTAATGGACGGATAGAGGAAAGCTACCCGCCCGTTTCGATCCCGACAGCCGCGGTGTATGCCACAGCTATTGTGAGTGGTCTTCAACCACCAAGAGATCTTCGCTCGTGCGATACACCGATTGATTGAACTCAATCTGCACGAGGTTTGGTCCACGCAGCTTCACTCGGTAGAAGTCGAGGCCGCTGAACGAAAGTCGCATATCCCTTGGCAGGCCGTTGAGTTGATCCAGTAGCGTACCGACATCGATGGTATGGCTTTCGATCTGTTCTGGTGATGGCATTGTCCGATCCTTTGGTTGGGGTTGGCGGTCAAGGATAGCGAAACCCTCCGTGGTCTGGGGTGTCGCTGAGAAATGCACCGCCGTGGTGCGCCAGGGAATGCCCACCCCCCCCCTAGTCATGGGTCCCTCCTGAGCATTCCTGCACCGAGGGCATTGCGCGCCGCGCTGTTTCTCTAGCTGAGAATTTTTTCAATTTGGGTAACAGGTAACAAGGCGCCCCATGAATCAGAGCGAGTTCGCAACCCTCCATGGCGTCAGTCGCAAGACCGTGACCAAGTGGAAAGAGCGCGGCTGGCTTGTGTTTCGGGACGGTGAGCTTGATGTCGACGCATCAAACGCGCTCATCGCGAAATACCGTCGCGATGGGAGCGAGGTTGTTACCCAGGACGTAGAGGGTAACAAGCCCTCTCCGAAAAAATCCGGCGTTACCCAAGCTTCTGCGCGGGTAACAATCAAGCCCGGCGAATCAGTTGAGCAGGCCACGACCCGCATCCTGATGGCCACTGGCGCGAACATGACCATCGATGAGGCGAAGCGGGTCAAGGAGAACTACCTGGCTCTGCAGGCGCAGCTTGAATACGACCGCGACGCCCGCCTGGTGGTGGCCGTTGAAGATGTGACCCGTGCCGTCGGCGAGGAGTACGCGAAGGTTCGCACCAAGCTGCTGGCTATCCCATCGGAGAATGCCCCACGGATTCATCGCCTGAAGACGGTGCTGGAGGTCCAGGACGCCATGTATGGGCTTATCGTTGACGCGCTTGAGGAGTTGACCCGTGACGGAGATGGGATCAACCAATGACGCCCGCCGTTATGCCGAGGGCCATGAAGCGCTGAAAGCCGGTTTGTTCAAGGCTCGCCGCCGTAACATTCAGCCTCCGCCGAAGCTTACCCTCAGCCAGTGGGCTGCTGAATACGCGATGCTGTCAGCTGAGACCAGCGCTCAAACCGGTCGATTTCACGCATTCCCGTACCAAAACGGGATTATGGATGCGATCACAGATCCTACGGTCGAAATGGTCACGGTGCAGAAGTCGGCCAGGGTCGGCTACACAAAGATCATGGACCATGCTGCTGGGTTCTTCATTCACCAGGACCCGGCGCCTGTTCTTGTTGTCCAGCCCCGGGTAGAGGACGCAGAGGACTACAGCGTCACCGAAATCGAGCCGATGCTTCGGGACACTCCGGTGCTGAAGGCGATCGTAGGCGACCTCAAGAAGAAGGATTCGAAGCAGAAAATCAACAAGCGGATGTTTCGCAACGGCGCCTCAATGTCGTTCGTTGGTGCGAACAGCCCTGGTGGCTTCCGCCGCATCACTGCCCGAGTGGTGATGTTCGACGAGGTCGACGGCTACCCCGTGATGGGTGCCGGCAAGGAAGGCGACCAGATCAAGCTTGGCATCAAGCGGACTGAAAGCTTCTGGAATCGGAAGATCATCCTGGGCAGTACGCCCACGGTGAAAGGCGAAAGCCGGATCGAGAAAAGCTACGCCAATAGCGATCAGCGTAAATACTTCGTCCCGTGCCCGCACTGTGGTGAATACCAGGTTCTGGAGTGGGGCGGCCCAGACACGCCCTACGGTATGAAATGGGATAAGGACGAAAACGGCTTCGGGATTCCCGAGAGCGTGTTTTACGTCTGTAAGGCTACGGGCTGCGTGATCCATGAGGTCGACAAGGACGAAATGGTCGCGCGGGGCGAGTGGCGGGCGACCAAGCCTTTCACTGGTCATGCTGGCTTTCACATCTGGGCGGCCTATAGCCTCTTCGTCAATGCTGCCTGGCACAAGCTGGTGGCTGAGTGGCTGGAGGTCAAAGACGACCCGTTGATGCGCCAGACTTTCGTCAACCTGGTGCTCGGGGAAACATATGAGGATCGCGGTGATCGGGCGCTTCAAGAGGAGCGCCTGGCCGCTCGCTGCGAAGTCTGGCCCGCAGAGGTTCCTGATGGTGTAGCTGTCGTGACTGTCGGCGTCGACACCCAGAACGACCGGTTCGAATGTGAGGTGGTCGGCTGGGGGATGAACGAAGAAAGCTGGTCCATCGACTTCGAAGTTATCGAAGGCGATATGGAAACCCCTGATCCCTGGGATCGTCTTGACGCCTACCTGCAGAGGATCTGGTACCGGGGCGATGGCCGGGGATTCGAAGTCATGGCGGTTTGTCACGACTCCGGCGGGCATCACACGCAGAAGGTCTACAACTTCGCCAAGGCTCGTTTGGGGCGCCGCGTTTGGGCGATCAAAGGCGAATCGGCAGTGGGTGGCAAGCGTTCGCCGATCTGGCCAACGAAGACACCCAGCAAGCGCAACAAGTCTGCGTTTCGGCCAGTGATCATCGGCGTCAATGCCGCGAAGGACTCTATCCGGTCCCGGTTACACCTTACCGCACACGGCCCGGGCTTCATGCATTTCCCGGTTGACCGAGATATCAACTATTTTGCTCAGCTCACGGCCGAGCGGTCCGTGCGAAAGACATCCGGCGGCCAGGTCTATCGGGTCTGGGAGTTGCCACCCGGGCGAGCCAACGAGGCGCTCGACTGCAGGGTGTACGCATACGCCGCGCTGTGCGGGCTGATGCACCTGGGATTGAAGCTCAACAAGCGGGCCGAAGACGTCAACGCCCTGATCGGGTTACCGATCCAGCGTGTCGCTGTCTCGCCGCAGGAGATTCCTGAGCACGCACCGGCGCCCATACCGCCGCCGCGCACCCAACCTACAAAACGTTCGTCTTCGATCTCGAGGATGGCATAGGAGAACGCTGTGTTCACACCACGCCTCAATAACTTCAGTGGCGTGCCAACGGCCACCTTGCAGCAATGGCTGGCGGAGTCGCAGCAGGCGTTGCACGATCTGAGCGTCGGTGGGAAAGGCGAGTCGTATAGCTACACCCAGGGCGACGGCACCAAGTCAGTGACCTACACGCGCGCCAATCTTGGTGATCTGCAGGCCCACATCAACGCACTGCTTTATGCCCTCGGCATGAAGCGCCGCAGAGCTATCCGACCGGTGTTCTAAATGACTACTCCATCTCTGATTGTGGATTTCCGGGGGCAGCCCCTGGTGCCTGCTCCTCCAAAGGCGAAGGGCAATGCAACGATCCTGACTGAGGGGATGGGTGGCCAATCGGTATTCCCTTATGAAGGGGCCAACTGGTCTACCCAGGAAATGGGGGATTGGCTCCCGTGGATCCGTTCCCCTGATTCGGAGATCAACCAGTTCCGCGACCGGATGGTCGCGCGTAGCCGTGACCTGGTCCGCAATGACGGGTGGGCGGCGGGCGGGATCACCCGGATTCTCGACAACACCGTTGGCGCGTCAATGCGCTTGTCGGCGAACCCGGACTATCGGGGTTTGGCTGCCTTGACCGGAAATCGCAAGTTTGATGCTAAGTGGGCTGAAGAATTCCGGCGCGAAGTTGAAGCTCTATGGCGCGGGTATTCCGATGATATTGGGCGGTACAACGATGTTTCCCGGCAACTGACGATTTCTCAGCAGTTGCGTCTCGCGCTGCGCCACAAGTTGGTCGACGGTGATTCGCTCGTTGTCGCCTATTGGATGCCTGAGCGCGTTGGCTATGGGCGTGCCAATTTCTCCACGGCTTTCATGCTGGTGGACCCGGACCGGCTATCAAATCCGTACCAGATGGTCGACAGCAAATATATGCGCGGCGGCGTCGAAATCGACGAGCATGGCGTCCCGGTGGCCTACCACATCCGCAAAGCTCATCAGAACGACTGGTACAACTCGGTCGAGAGTATGGAGTGGGAGCGAGTCCTGCGTGAGGACGGCGATGGCTGGCGTCGAGTGATCCACGACTTCGAGCGCGATCGCGCGGGCCAGAACCGTGGTGTCGGCGTCTTCACCCCGGTGCTGGCGCGGTTCAAGATGTTGGCTCGCTACTACGGTGTCGAGCTACAAGCGGCGACGATCGCAGCTACTTTCGGCACCTACGTCACCAGCCCTTACGACCCGGACCAGGTTCAGGAGGCCCTTGAGGCCACTGACGAGCTTTCCGCTTATCAAGGCTTGCGAGCTGACTGGGCCGAACAGCGCCCGGCCATGTTGAATGGAGCTCGCATTCCAACGCTGGCGCCTGGTGAGTCGATCACATCGGTCGGTGCCGAGCACCCGCATAGCGGTTTCGGTGACTTTGCGCACGAAATGCTGCGCACCTTCGCAGCCGCTGCAGGCGTGTCTGCTGAGCAGATTTCCCAGGACTGGTCGAAGACAAACTACTCCAGTGCACGGGCGGCCCTGCTCGAAAGCTGGAAGACCCTGACCCGGCGAAATACTGAGTTCAAAAGTGGTACCGCGACCCCTATGTATGCCGGCTGGCTGCATGAGGCGATGGATCGCAACATGCTACCGCTCCCGAGCGATGCCCCTGACTTCATGGAAGCTCGCACGGCCTATTCGCGATGCGAATGGCTCGGTGTGGCCCGCGGCTGGGTCGACCCGGTCAAGGAGAAACAAGGCGCAATCCTTGGTATGGACGGCGGATTGTCCACGCTCAAGCGCGAGTGCGCCGAGCAGGGCCTCGACTACGAAGAGGTCATCCAGCAACGCGCGGCAGAGGTTGCGCAGTTCCGAGAGGCTGGGCTGCCAATGCCGAGTTGGTTCGGTGACAACGCTACGAACGCCTCGACCCCTGAAGAAGAGCCAACAGCACAATGACCAATTATCCACACCTCGCGCAGAAGCTCTTCAACGTGCCGCTGGCGATCACTCCGCAGAAGGCCGAGATCGTTATGGCTGCCCTGGCTGACCGGTTCGGCCTGGCCCGGTTGTTCCATGCCGACGGTCGCGTAGTGGCGTTGGACGACTGGGATGGCGACATCGGCGAGCCGGCAGAAGCCCGGGCTTATGAGGTGGTGCAGGGAGTGGCAATCATCCCTGTTACCGGTACCCTGGTGCAGAAGCTTGGCACCTTGCACCCCTACAGTGGAATGACCGGCTATGACGGTCTGCGCGCCTGTCTGAGCATGGCTTTGGATGACCGGAAGGTGAAAGCCATTGTCCTGGACATCGACAGTCCGGGTGGTGAGGTAGCTGGCTGCTTTGACTTGGCCGACTCGATCTTTAAGGCTCGGGGGAAAAAGCCAATCTGGGCCATTCTGACCGAGAGCGCCTATTCGGCGGCCTATGCCTTGGCCAGTGCCTGTGACTACATCGTGGTTCCACGTACTGGTGGCACGGGCAGCGTCGGAGTCATCTGCATGCACGTCGATATGTCGAAGGCTCTGGGTGCTGCCGGCGTCAACGTGACGCTGATCCATTATGGCGACCGAAAGGCCGATGGTGCTGATTCTCAGCCTCTTTCGAAAGAAGCACTCGCAAGCTACCAGTCCGACGTTGATGCCATGGGTGAACTGTTCGTGAAGACAGTGGCCCGCAATCGGGGGCTCTCGGTCAAGACTGTTCGCGGGACCCAGGCCATTACCTTTCTTGGCGCCGCTGGCGTCGAGATCGGCTTCGCTGATGCCGTGATGGCGCCGGACGAGGCCTTCCGTTCCCTGCTCGCCGAGCTGGGTTGAGTTTCAATCCTCCCTAAATACTGAGGTTCACCATGACCAAGCTTTCCTCCCGCGTGGCGAGCGCGCTTTCGTTCGCCCACCTGGCCGGAATCGGATCGATGCGCAGCAAGAATGCTCGCGCCGAAGACGATGAAGACGAACGTAAAAATGATGCCCAGGATGATGACGACAAGCCCGACGATGAAGATGATCGCGACAACGACAAGGGTAAGCGTTCCCGCCGCGCCAAGCGCGCCAATGGCTCCAAGGCCGGCGATGACGCCAATGATGATGACGATGATCGGGATGACGACCGGGCTGAAGAAGACGATCCGGATGACGACGAAGACGACGACGGCAAGAAGGGTCGCCGCGCCAAAAGCAAAGCGGCGGCAGATGACGATGACGACGCCGACGCCGAAGATGATGAAGACGAAATGCACGGCAAGAGCGCTGCTGCCCGAGCGCGGCGTCGCGAGCGTGCGCGCTGCGCCGCCATCTTCGCTTCGCGTTTCGCTGCCAAGAATCCTGTCCTGGCGGCCAGCCTGGCCTTCAACACCAGCATGACCCGCAAGCAAGCTTTGAGCGTGCTGCGTGATGCGCCTGCAGGTAGCGCCGCTACTGGTGGTGGCCGCTCTGACCGAAATCCGCACCTGGGTGCTGGTGGCGAACAGTCCCCTGGTCGCGAGGCCACGATTGCCACTCGCTGGGAACGTGCCATGTCAAAGGTCACCGGCCGCTGATCGCGCCGTCTCATAGCTCACCAGGAGATTCAACATGGCTTACACCCCACAAACGCCGCTGGTGGAAAACCGCCACGCCGCGGGCTTTATCGTTTCGCTCTCCAATGGTCACCAGTCTATTGACGGTGTGACTTTGGCCGGCGGACACGGCCGCCTCCAGGCCGGCTCTGTCATTGGCTTCACCAGCGAAACTTTCACCGCTACTGGAGCTGCCGTTACCGGCAATACCGGGAACGGGACTATGAGTGGCCTCGCCGCCACTGCGCCTGCCGTGGCAGGCATCTACACCATTTCGATGATCTCGGACACCGAGTTCATGGTGACCAATCCAAATGGCGAACCGGTTCCGGCCCTGGGTGGCACGGTTGATCCTGAAGGCGGCACGGTCGTTACCGGACCTGGCACGGTCGGTATCGTTTTCAACTCGAAGGGCATTGGCTTCCTGATTGCCGCTGGCGCGACGGCCTTCATCGCAGGCGACGGTTTCACGATCACCGTCACTGATACCGGTGGTGGCTGGGCTCCAGTGACCGCCTCATCGAGTGGCATTACCCAGTACGGCCTGCTGTATGGCGGCGTCGACACCACCAATGGCGACACCCGTGCTACCGCCGTTGTGCGCTATGCCGAGGTGAACATGGCTGAACTGGTCTGGGACACGTCCCTGACCGCTGCTCAGCAAAACGCGGCCGCGCTCGGGCTCAAGACCCAGGGCGTAATTTCGCGCTGATCCGGCGCCTTAACCCGTCGACTGAAGCCCGCTTTTGCGGGCTTTTCCATTTTTAAGGAGCCGAACCCATGGCCTCGTTGGACGTCTTTAATCAGGACATCTTTTCTACGATTTCCCTGACCACTGCTGTTGAGAAGTTTCCCTTCAAGCCTACCGGTATCGGTGATCTTGAGTTGTTCGAGCCCAACCCGATCCGTACCACGACGCTGGCTGTTGAGCAGCGCCAGGGCAAACTCATGCTCATCCCATTCAGTGAGCGTGGTGAGGAGGGGACGCAGCGCGAAACTGAAAAGCGCAAAGCACTCCATTTTGACGTGCCGCGCCTGATGCATGACGACACCATCACCGCCCAAGAGATCCAGAACATTCGGGCGTTCGGTACTGAGTCCGAATTGATGCAGATCGAGACCGAGGTCGCCCGCCGCGTCAATGGTCCCACCGGCCTGACCAGTAACATTGAATTTACCTGGGAGTTCCAGCGCCTGGCTGCAATTCAAGGGCAATGCCTGGATGCGGATGGCACGATCAAGTTCGACTGGTTCGAAGAGTTTGGCATCGAAAGGCCAAGCGACATCGTTTTCGACCTGACCCTCACTGCTGATGGCTCGGCCACCAAGCCGAACACCGTACGCCCGATGTGCAACAACATCGTGCGAACCATGGCACGCAAATCCCAGGGCGCTTTCTTGAGCACCACTGAGGTATACGCGCTGTGCGGCGATGATTTCTGGGATTCGCTGACCAACCACCCTGACGTGATCAAGACTTACTACAACTGGGCGGCGGCACAGGAGCTGCGTCAAGGTAATGCGTTCCAGGCGATGCGCTTCGGGGGCATTAACTGGTTCAACTACCGTGGCTCGGATGATGCAACCACCATCAGCGTCAAGCCAAACGAGGCGAAGTTCTTCCCGAAAGGTGCTCCAGGCATCTTCAAGGTCGCCTACGCCCCTGGTGAGACCTTCGAGTGGGTGAACACTCCAGGCAAGCCGATTTATATCCTCCCGATCTTCGATATCCAGCGGAAGGCGTGGTGGAAGGTCGAGGCGTACAGCTACCCGCTGCACATCTGCACTCGCCCCGAAGTCCTGATGTCCGCCAAGTTGAAATAGCCATGGCCATTGATTGGGATAGCGCTGTGCTGGCGCCGCTGGAGAAAGTGTTCGGCGAAGGAAAAAGCCCGGATAACCAACCGATGTTTTATCCAGCCTTGGGCGCGCGCTATCCCATTGATGGCGTTTTTGATGCGGCTTATCGCGACGTCGATTTTTCTGATCCGCTGACCGGGGCAACCTCGGCTCAGCCGGTACTGGGTGTTCGCCTCGCTCTTTTTGAGACGCTCTTTAAGGCACCCCCAGTTCAGGATGATCAGGTCTATATCCCCAGTGTTGGCAAGCGGTTTTTGGTGACGGATGTTCGTCCAGATAGTCACGGCTGGGCCAAACTCATGCTGAGTGAAATGTGATGACGACTACCTCTGAACTACGGCAGATCACGGCCGAGGCGCTGAAGGTGGGGACGGCCGCCGGCGCCAATGTTTTTGCGGCCAGGACCTGGCCGACCTGGAACGGAAGTTACCCCATTATCTGGCTACACGCGCCGGAGGAGGACAAGGATTCGCTGGGGCGTCAGGGCGGTCCGCAGTTCACTGTGACGGCCACGATCCGGATCAGTGCTCGACTGCAACTCAAGGCGCTCCCGAAGAATGCAGCAGCCGGCGCGATGATTCTGGCGCTGGAAGCCATGCAACGCCAGATTGAAATGGCGCTGATCAACTTCCCGCCGCTTATGAGCAGGCTGCAGCAGTTCCCCTTCATTCGTTCCCATATGCGTGAGGACGGCGAGGGCGAGCAAAACATTGGCGAACTGGTCATGGATGTCGGTATGGAGTTTTACCAGGGCCCCGAGGACTTCTATCCACTGGAAGGGGCTGCCGATGAACCGCCGTTCGATCCGGTGGCCGCTGCCGCTGTTCAGCCCATCGTGCCGCTGACCGAGTTCAACGTCACTGCCGACCTTATCAACGTCGTCGACACCACGGGCACCTATTCCGATCCGCCATTCCCTGGCGCAGTTACACCAACTCCGCGCACTGTCGGCCCTGACGGGCGCGCAGAGGGCGGTCTCACGTTCGAATTTCCGCAGGAGTGATCATGCGCATTTATGCCTCTCCTGGGTTGCTGGTACGCGACCCGGTCAAACGCGATTTCCTGCCATCCGAAGGCCGCGAGGTTCCGGACGACGACCTCTACTGGTTACGCCGGCTGAGTTGTGGTGATGCCACGTTGACCCAGCCCGACGAGATATCCGTCGAGCCAAAAGCCCCCGCAAAAAACACCCCGACTCAGCCCTCGGCAGAGCCCCCTGAAACCCATGAAGGGAGCGACAGTCAATGACCGTCCCGTTCAGCAACATCCCGTCGAACCTGCGGGTTCCACTGTTCTACGCCGAGGTCGACAACTCCCAGGCCAATAGCGGTGCGCAGACTCAGCGCACCTTGATCGTCGGTCAGATTACTGCCTCTGGCAACGGTTTGCCCGGGGTTCCGGTGCTTGGCCAGGGCGTCAGCGATGCTCAGGCCAAAGGCGGCTTGGGCTCGATGCTGGCACTGATGACCGCTGCCTATAAGAATTCGGATAGCTTCGGAGAGGTCTGGTTTCTGCCGCTGGCGGATGCCTCTGGTGCCGTTTCTGCCACGGGTACCGTTGCCATCGTTGGCACCCCGACCGCTACTGGCGTGATCTCCCTCTATATCGGGGGGCAATTGATCAGCCTGACAGTCACCACCGGCGAGCTCGCGGCTGATATCGCCACCGCCCTGGCGGCGCTGGTGAACGGATCGGGTGACCTGCTGCCGGTAACGGCTACGGCAGCCACCTCGACGGTGACGCTCACTGCGAAGAACGGGGGCACCGGTGGCAACGAGATTGACCTTCGCCTGAACTACCTGGGCACCGCTGGTGGTGAAAGCACCCCTGCCGGCTTGACGCTAACCCTGACCCAAATGGCTGGCGGGGCGACCAACCCGGTGCTGGACGCCGCGTTGTCGACCCTGGGTGATGAGGCGTTCGACATCATTGTCAGCCCCTACACCGACACCGCTTCACTGAACTCGTTGAAGAACCTGCTCAACGACAAGACTGGGCGCTGGAGCTATGCCAGTCAACTCTATGGCCATGTCTTTGCGGCCCAGCGCGGCACACTGTCGACGCTTTCCACCGCCGGCAATGCTCGCAACAACCAGCACGAAAGCATCATGGGATTCTACGACTCCCCGTCGCCGGCCTGGATCTGGGCTGCGGACTTGGCGGGTACTGCTGCTGTAGCCTTGCGTGCGGATCCTGGCCGTCCGTTGCAGACCCTGGCGCTGAGTACTGTGCTTGCGCCGCCGCCTGCTTCTCGCTTCGACCTGGGCGAGCGCAACACGCTGCTGTGGGACGGCATCTCGACGTTCACCGTGGCCAGCGACGGCACTGTCGCCATCGAGAACCTGATCACTACCTACCAGGTCAACGGGTTTGGCTCGCCGGACGATAGCTACCTGCAGGTGGAAACGCTGTTCTCGCTGATGTATGTGCTGCGTTTTTTGCGCTCGATCGTCACGTCTAAGTATGGTCGAGTAAAGCTCGCCGCCAATGGCACTCGGTTTGCGCCTGGCTCGGCCATTGTCACCCCAAACATCATCCGAGCCGACTTGATCGCCGGGTATGGCACGCTTGAATACAACGGCTTTGCGCAGGATACCAAGGCCTTCGCCCAAGCTCTGATCGTCGAGAAGAATGCGACCAACCCCAACCGGGTGGATGTGCTCTGGCCTGGCACTCTGATGAACCAGTTGCGCACCTTCGCGCTGCTCGCCCAATTCCGCCTGTAACCCAGGCCTTTCGTCAACGACCGCCTTGAGCGGTTTTTTTTCGCCTGGAGAAAAACATGGCTGATACCAACCGCCTGGCCGGGACCTGCTACCTGAGCATCGATGGCGTGAATTACATGCTGGCTGGCGACTTCTCCTACAAGGTTTCCGGGGTGTCCCGCGAAACCCTGAAGGGACAGGACGGGGTGCACGGCTACAGCGAAACCCCGCAGCCTGGCTACATCGCCGCAACCCTGCGGGACGCTTCGAACCTGAGCATTGCCGACATCAATGCGATGAACGACGCCACCGTCGTGGCCGAGCTCGCGAATGGCAAAACGATCATTGGTCGCAACATGTGGACCACCGAGCAACAAGAATCCAAGTCCTCCGACGCGACTATCGAAGTCAAGTGGGAAGGCCCTTCCGTGACGGAGAACTAATCCATGCCTGAAGACGAAATCACCATCACCCTTGCCAAGCCCATCATTGTTGGCAAGGGCGACAACCCCATCACTTATGACGAAATCAAGCTTCGCGAACCCACTGCCGGCGAGATGGAAAAAGCGTCGCGCGCTGATACCTCGGTCGGGGCTGCCATCACACTGATCAGCCTGATTGCTGTTATTCCGCGCGGTGTCGTCGAGAAGTTCAGCAAGCGCGATCTGGTCGCTGCGAACAAGTACCTCGAGGGTTTTTCCGACGCTGGTCAGGTGGAGGAGGCTGGCCAGAACTGATTGCCGAACTGACCCGGTATTACCACTGGGGGCCGCGCGATGCGTGGTCGCTCACCCTGGCGGAGCTGATCGAATGGAACAAGCAGGCCATTCGCATGACGAGTAATCAAAATGCCTGACTTCAAAATAGTCATCAGCGCCGTAGACAAGGCGACGGCTACATTTCGCAAGGTCAATGATGGCGTCAGTCGCCTGACACGGCCTTTCGAAGAGGTCGGCAAGTCCTTCAAGAGTCTCGGTCGCGAGCTTGGGTTTGAGCGAATCGGTAAAAACCTCACCACTATCGGTCGCGAGGCCGGCGGCGCAGCCCGAAGCGTTGGGATGATCGTCGCGCCCATGGCTGCGCTCACTGGTGTTGGGACTGTGGCGGGTATCGCTGCCCTGGCCAACAACTGGGCCAACCTGGGGCGTTCAATCGACAACAGTGCACGCGGTATCGGTATATCTACCGGGCAGCTCCAGAGCTTCCAGGGCGCCGCCAAGATGGTCGGCATCGACGCTGGGACCACAACTGCCAGTATGGATAGCCTGGCTACCACCATGCAGGATGCGCAGTGGGGCCGAAATCAGGGTGCGTTGCTGATGCTCAACAAGCTCGGCATCGGACTCAAGAAAACGAAGGACGGGGCTTGGGATGTGGTCGGTCAGTACAAGGCGATTGCCAACGCCGTGGCCGGACAGAAGAGCCCCCAGGTTCAGGCGCTGATTGCCAACAACCTGGGCCTGGGCGGCATGCTGCCGTTCTTGCGCGAGGGCGCTGCGGGCATTGAGCAATACGAGGACACCGTCCGGCGTCTCGGCTACGTCATGAGCGACAGCGCGGTTAAGCAGGGCAAGGAGTTTTCCAAAAGCTTGGCTGGCCTGAACATCGCCGTCGACGGTACCAAGAATGCGATCGGCGACAAGTTGATTCCGATCATGAAGCCGTTGATTGACCAGTTCACCAATTGGCTGGCGACGAACCGAGAACTGATCGCCACCAACATCGCTGATTGGGCCAAGGGCTTTGCCACTTGGATCAATAAGATCGACTGGAAGGAGGTCGGGGACGGGATCATCAACTTCGGCAAGGGCGTTGGTAAGCTCGTCGACTGGCTTGGTGGCTGGGAGAACGCCGCGCTGCTGGTGGTTGGTGTCATGAATGCCGGGCTGATCGCCGGTGTCATTTCGCTCGGCGTGACTCTGGTCACCGGCGGTGCTGGGATTCTGTCCTTCATCGGCATCCTCTGGCAATGGCAGGCCGCTGCTACTGCTACGGCTGCGGCGCAGGGTGCGCTGACCGCAAGCTCTGCTGCCGGATTTCTGGGCAAGGCAGGTTTTGTGGGGGCGGCAGGTGCCGCTGGCTATGGTGCTGGCACGCTGATCAACGATCACTTTGTTCAGGGAACTAAATTCCAGGGGTGGCTTGGTGACAAGATCGCCAGAGGCCTGGCGTTTTTCGGAAATGACGAAGCCAAGCAGGCTGTTGCCACCACAGATATATCCAATGGAGTGATTCCTGGAGGTCGCGACAAGTCCACGTCGGTGTCCAAGTTTTTCGAAGATCATGGTTGGACCAAAGCTCAGGCAAGTGGCATTGCGGTAAACCTCGGCGCTGAAAGCAACTTCGATCCTTCTGCCTATGGTGATGGTGGGCGCGCTTACGGCCTTGGCCAGTGGCATCAGGACCGGCAGCAGGCTTTCGCGAAGTGGGCGGGCAAAAGCATTCATGGCTCCAGCGTAGAAGAGCAGCTGGGCTTTGTTCAATACGAACTGACACAGGGCGCCGAGAAATCCGCCGGGGATCAGTTGCGCGGCGCGAAGACCGCGAGCGAAGCGGGTGAGATTGTTTCCAGAAAATATGAGCGGCCTGCCGCTGCGGACTGGGAGGCCGCTCGGCGTGGAAAGCTGGCGGAAATGCTATCAAACCCAGCACCTGACGGGCCGTATACCCAAGGCGCTGCTCAGGGGGCCGGTTCTGGTGGGAAAATACAGGTTGATGTGAACCTGAAGGGTGCGCCCGAGGGAACTACAGCCAAGGTCAAAGCCCAGGGAAACACCCAGGCATCCAGTCGTATCGCATATAACGGAGTGGGAGCAATCGCATGAGCCTGCTTTCCGACATTATCCAGATCGCCCAGGACTCCAACAAGACCTGGACCGAGATGCTCAACCAGGCGTCGTTCCGTGGCGTGCCGTTCGCAGTCTATGGCGGCGATGCGCGCTTCGGTCGTCGTCTGGCTATGCACGAATACCCTGGCCGAGATAAGCCGTACATCGAGGACATGGGCCGCTCGACGCGCCGGATTCGCATGAGCGGCTTTCTTGTGACCGACAGCTTGGTCTATGGCGGCGGCAGTGTCCTGGCGCAGCGTGATGCACTCGTCGCTGCGGCGGAGAAGGCCGGCCCCGGCGCACTGGTGCATCCAACCCTGGGGGCGTTGAAGGTCAGCGTCCCGACCGAGGGGTTGAGCGTTGTCGAGCGCTGGGACATGGGGCGCTACTTTGAAATCAGCTTCAGCTTTATCGAGTCTGGCGACCGGGTCTTTCCGACCATCACCTCGGACAGCGGTTCGCTGCTGGACAAGCTGGCAGCTGCGCTCGGGCTATCTTCGGCACTGGACTTTGCTCGCAAGGTGATCGGCGGCGTTACGGCGGTGATCAATGCGGTTGAAGGGGTCATCAAGTTCGGCAAGGCCATCGTCGGGATGGTCGTGGGCGTGATCGCCGACTTCAAGGTTTTGGTCGGGCGTATCACCCATGACGTGCGCAGCATCACCAGCCTGGGGGCATTGCTCACTGGCGATTTTGGGCGCTATGCCAACGGCAACGTCAGCAGCGCGCTCACTACCAGCAAGAACGCCCGGAACGCAAGTGCGACCATGGCCGACCTGATCGCCCAGAACACCACCAATCGCGTGGCAGTCGACACGGCCATGAATACCTTGGTGAGCGCCGCAGCGAACCTGGATGCATCGAGCGGGACCGCCTTCACGGATGCCGTGCAGGGCGTTATGGATGCTCTGGTGACCAGCATCGCTGATCCGGGTGACGCGATCGCGCTGCTGGGGCCGCTGGCCTGCTTCACGCCGGCAACATTCGCCGGGGGTGGTGCTATCGGCGCGGCCCGCGAGGTTGCGCAGGATGCCACCAGTGCACTGCTGCGCCGGGCGGCCCTGGCTTCTATCGGTCAGGTGGTTGCTGCCTACGTTCCGATCTCCTATGACGAAGCCATCAGCACCATGGGCGTGGTCACTGGGTTTATCGACGCTGAGTTGTTGGTGGCGGGGGATGCGGGGGACGATGAGAGTTATAACGCGCTGATTGGTCTGCGCCAGGCCGTGGTCACCGATCTGACCACCGCCGGTGCAACGCTGCCACGCCTGGAGACGTTTTCCTTCCGGGCTCCGATGAATGCCCTGTCCATGGCCAATCGTCTCTACCGAGACTCCACCCGGGCTGACGAGCTGATCCAGCAGGCTAACCCGGTTCATCCTGCCTTTATGCCGACGATGGTAAGTGCATTGGCCAAATGAAAGGGCATTGCCAGCGTCAATGCCCCCTAGGTTGTGTGATCCTGTGCAGCCTTGATGGTAGTTCTGACGCTACTCTCAAGGTAAGCACCGTTTTTTGCATTCACTTCAACTTGCAAGCGCTCATAAATGTGTCAGCGTCTTTTGTAGCTCCCGCTGATGAAACCACTCCAGACCATTTGAAATCAGAGTCTTTGAGCTGCACGCCGACTTGAATTTTAGACTTGGCAGCTCGTATTCCCTTCAATATATTAAGGAGTGCATCTTTATCAGCGTCGGTCGTAGCTATCTGAGAGTATTTTTCATTGCGTTGTGATAGCTCTCCTTGAAATTCATGTATTGCTTCTTGACCAGTCTTGATCAGTATTCTGAAGCTCCCTGTCTCCAAATCATTCTTCGCTATCTTTTGGACGATAGCCATCGTCAGATGATCTGAGTCGCAGTCGAATATCAGTGAGTGGTAGGTGTCAATGTCACCCGCCAGAAATGCACTTTTCC
The DNA here is from genome assembly GCF_013386165.1 of Pseudomonas gingeri. GTDB lineage: Bacteria > Pseudomonadota > Gammaproteobacteria > Pseudomonadales > Pseudomonadaceae > Aquipseudomonas > Aquipseudomonas gingeri_C. The sequence continues at coordinate 69,917 of NZ_JACAOS010000002.1, forward strand.
CGCCTGAGAAGATGTCGTCTTTCGTATCGACATACCACCCTGCGGAAGCTGCCGTTGCGATAGTCATGCCAATGAGAGTTGTGGCGAGGGATAGTAAGCGCATTACGAGGTCCTTTTGTTTATTCGCTGGTCGATATTGATGCCTTGGCCGCAGCTTGACGCAGGTGTTTGGCTGGCGTCTCTTCGTGTTGTAGCTAAAGCTGGCCCCAAGAATTAAGAGTTTTTTCATACCTACCTTCTACGGGTTTTCCATGGTTTCTGATGATCTAACCATAACCTCCGGTGGCTTGACTATCACCGGGTGGACCGATATTCGCGTTACGCGCGGCATCGAAAGGCTACCCAGCGACTTCAGCATTGGAATGACGGAACTCCACCCAGGGGAATTTGACAAGATCGCTCTGTCGCCAGGCGATGCTTGTCAGGTGCGACTTGGCGATGATCCTGTCGTCACGGGCTATATCGACCATTACGTGCCCTCCATCGGACCAAGCGATCACTCCATTCAAATCAATGGCCGGTCGAAATGTTCGGACCTCGTTGACTGCGCAGCGGAGTGGGCCGGCGGTCAAATCAGTAACGCGACCGTCCTGGAGGTTGCGCAGAAGCTCGCTGCTGTGTACGGGCCAAGGCCTAACGGGGTTCCGGAAGGGATCGCTGTAGCCACCAACGTTTCATCGTTTTTGCTGCCTATCATTCCGCAAACCAACATCATGCTTGGAGAAAGCCCGTTCGATATCATCGAACGCATGTCCAGGTTCTCGGCAGTGCTGGCCTATGACTTGCCTGATGGAAGCTTATTTTTATCCCGGGTAGGAACTCGACAGCTGGATAGTGGTGTCGCTGAGGGAGTGAATGTCCAGCGAGCCTATATAGATTATTCTGCTGATCTGAATTACTCGACTTATGATGTGTACTTGCAGTCGACCGATTTGTTTATGGATGCTGGAACGAGCGGGAATCTTAAGTTCACTGCCTCGGACATAAATTGTAAGCGTCACCGGAGAATGGTGATTATTTCCGAAAGTGGCAGTATGGGACTTGATATCGCCGAAAAGCGTGCGGTGTGGGAGTCGGTCCGGAGATTCGGAAGATCTAGAGTGGTTAAGGTCATCGTAGATAGTTGGCGAGACTTGTCGGGCGCGCTGTGGGAGCCTAATACATTGATTCCGGTTTCGCTTCCTCGTCTAAAGCTTCCCTCTGCATTGCTCTTAATCAGTGAAGTGACCTTTCAGCGAAATGATTACTCAGGAACAACCGCCGAGCTCACACTGATGCCGCCTGAAGCTTTCGCGCCACAACCAATCAACCTAACCCCGCTCTGGGGCGACGTTCCGCAGGGGCATTATGGTTAATAAAGTTGACACGCCGAGTGTGCTTCAAGGCCTCCAGCGCCGCATACAGCTTCTGGCTGGTTGGGCGAGGGTGTCCTTTGCGAATGACAGCAAAACCGCACAACTACTTCAGGTGAAGCTCAACGATTCGGAAACGCGGGACGGCACCCCGCGGATCGCAGAGTTTGGCTTTACCTCTGTACCGCCTGATGGTTCCGACGTGCTGGTGGTGTTCCTGGGAGGCGACCGATCCAAGGGGGTTGTCGTGGCCACTGGGCACCAGGGTAGCCGCCCGGTCAACCTGCTGGCGGGTGAGTCGATGCTCTACGACCTGGCGGGCAAGTCGGTCTACCTGACCCAGTCAGGCGGGATTGTCGTAGAAGCCAAGGGCACACCGGTGACGGTGAACAACGCCACCACGGTCACGATCAACGCGGCGGAGCAAATCAATTTCATGACGCCTCTGGTCACGTGCAGTGGCGACCTTCATGTCGCCGGCCAAGTCAGCGACGGCGTGCGCACGATGGCCGCCGACCGTGTGCTGTTCAACGCGCACACCAACGGGAGCGGCACCACCACGCCGACACCACAACAATGACCGACATCACCACCACCTGGATCGCAAGCACCGGCAATGGCGACTGGTCGATCAGCGGCGGTGCCTTGGCCAGCGGCGACGACTTGGCCAGCGCCGTGCTGATCAGCCTGTTCACCGATCGCCTGGCCGATGACGACGATATTCCACCTGACGGCGGGGACGATCGCCGCGGCTGGTGGGGCGATGCTGGTGAGGATGTGCCCATCGGCTCACGGCTCTGGCTGCTGGATCGCTCCAGGCTCACCCCCGCCGTGGCCAACACCGCCAAGATTTATATCGAAGAGGCGTTGAAGTGGCTCATCGATGATCAGGTGGCCCTCAGTGTCAGCGCGGCCACCGTCATTGCCGGCCGCAGCCAGCTCAATGCCATCGTCACCATCACGCATCGCGACGGCTCCGTGAGCGCGCTCAACTACAACTGGGTCTGGGACCAGGCCTAGCGATTCATATCGGATGCCTGGCAGCATTGTTGCAGCCAGGCAATTAGGAGGATGTATGCAAAATCACATACTGATGGTCAGTAAGAAAACTTCTTCCACGGGATGCGAGAAGCATCAACGCTTGCAAGAAAGTCCACCAAGTCAGTTCGACCCTGATACCGGAATGTACCTCGGGAGTCCTGTGACGCCAGAACGACGGGCGTACCTGGAAAGTGTGGCTGGAACGATTCGCGGACCTTGCCGGATTCGTGAGAAGACCCCGTCACATGGTGCTTGACCAATACGATCGCAAAGGTGATGCCTTGCTCTTTTATTAGTGCGCCTTCAAAGCTGCTCATTCAACTCTCCTTGCTATATACGCCGAAATTGGCGCGCCCCAGTCCCTGGGCTTGCAGGCAAGGGACCGGGAAATCCCATTGCGTGAAGGCAGAACGCTACTATTTCTATTGCGCCAGGCGCTACTGGAAATTCGTACAGCCACTTCTGAGTAACCAACTAAACCCGCCTTGAGCGGGTATTTTTTTGCCTGGAGCAAGCCACTTATGCCATATCCGCGACCCACGCTCTCGGACCTGCGCGCTCGCGTGGCCTCGGACATCACCTCTGGCCTGCCGACGGCCGACGGCCTGCTGCGTTTCTCCAATCTGCAGATCACCGGCAAGGCTGTCGCCGGGCTGGCCTACCTCAACTACGGCTACCTCGACTGGATCGCCAAGCAGGGCGTCCCCTATACGGCCTCTGGCGAGTTCCTTTATGCCTGGGGAGCCATGAAAAATGTCTATCCAAAATCGCCGACTGTTGCGTCGGGTGCTGTCACGTTCCCGGGTACGCCCGGGGCGATAGTTCCTGCGGGTACCCAGGTGGTGCGCAGCGACACGGCGACATTCACCACGCAGGCGTCAGCTACTGTCGGCCCTGGGAGCAACCTGGTGGTCCAGGTGACGGCTGATTTGGCAGGGGAGGCCGGGAATACCCCGGTTGGTGGACTGATGACGCTGGGCACTTCCATCACCGGCGTGCAATCCACCGGCGCGGTGACCACTGTCATTACCGGCGGCGCAGACCAGGAACTTGATGAGGCGTTTTTCGGCCGTATGCTGGCGGCATATCAGAGCACCCCAAACGGTGGATCTGACAACGACTACGTGACCTGGGCGCTGGATGTTCCTGGCGTTACCAGAGCCTGGTGTATGCCCAACGGGTTTGGTACCGGCACCGTGGTTGTGTACTCGATGCTTGATGATGCCAACGCTGCCTATGGCGGCTTTCCGCAAGGCACGAACGGCATCTCATCGAGCGACAACCGGGCCACATCTGGAAACCTTGCCGCCGGCGATCAGCTGATCATCGCGAACAGCGTCTATATCCAGCAGCCGGTGACCGCCATGGTCTACCACTGCGCGCCGATTGCTGAACCAATTGCCTGGACGATTACCGGGCTCACAGGCGCATCGACCGCAACCCGGACAGCAGTAGCTGCCGCAATCTCGGGAGTTCTGTTTGACCAGGGCGCACCGCTGGCTGATGGATCTTCTGTCGACGTCTCTGACGTGGGGGCGGCCATTTCCGCGATCGCGGGAACGCAAGGGTTTGTGATCACGTCCCCGGTTGCAAATATCCCCAACACCCTCGGCCATCTGCCCACCCTGGGCGTCATTACTTACGGCTGATCATCATGCCAAAACCGTCTTATACCGATGCCGACTTCACATCGGCGCTGCTCGGGCTGTTGCCGCGCGGCCGGGTTTGGCCGAAGGACCTGACATCTGTTCAGGCCCAGGCTATCTCCTGCTTTGCTCCGACCTTCACACGGATCAGTGATTCTGCGCTAGGACTGCTCGACGACATGTTCCCGGCGACAACCGTGAACTTCCTCGCAGAGTGGGAGGCGACTCTTGGGCTTCCCGATCCATGCTCCGGGATGTCGCCGACCTTCCAGGGACGCCGCAACCAGGTGGTGGCTCGATTTACCAATACCGGCGGCCAGTCCATCCAGTTCTTCACTGCATACGCGGCCGGTCTTGGATATGCAATTACCGTCACTCAATACGCACCGTTCCGTTGCGGGCAAAGCACCTGCGGACAGCAACTCGGGGGGGCCGACTGGTTCTTCACCTGGGCTGTCAACTGCCAGCTGAACACCATCAGCCACTTCCGCACAGGTCAGTCAGCCATGGGTGATCCGCTGGCCTCTTGGGGCAACGCTGTACTCGAGTGCGAACTCACCGAAGCCAAGCCATCGCATACCCGTCTGCAATTTCACTATTCGTGAGGCCCTAGATGTATCAAATCGACAACTCAACGGCGGTCGCAGCTATCCCGGCCAGCACCGCACTGGGCACGATCGGCTATTTCACCGACGGCAACCCGGCTACTGGCGTGCCAGCGACAATCATGCCCTCCGAATTCATGAACATGCTCATGATGGAGAACTTGAATGTCCTGGCGGCCGCCGGGATTACTCCTGTTAAAAATCAGTTCAACCAACTCGCCCTGGCGATTGCGAAGATCGTACAAAACGGTGCTGCAGGCGCTGCCAGCGAGACATCGGCCGGTATCCTGAAGTTGGCCACGAGTGCCCTCGCGACCGCCGGCGTCGATAACACTACCGCGATCACCCCGCAAAAACTGGCGGCTGGGATCCAGACTCAGGCGTTTACCGCGTTCACCGCCGCCGGTACCGCACCAGCCTTCACGCTGACTCCCTCGCCAGCGATCACGGCATATGCGGCGAACCAGCGTTTTCAAGTGGCATTCGCGGCGGCTGGCGGGGCAGCGCCGACACTGAACGTGTCGGGAATCGGCCCGAAGAATTTGAAGCAATACACGGCGACCGGCGTGAAGATCGCGGCCGTTATCGCCGCTGGCCAGACCTCGGACGTCTTTTATGACGGAGCCGACCTGGTGGTGCTCGACCAGTTGCCGAACTCGTCAGGTGTTACTCCGTCACAGTTCGACAACTCAACCAACCTTGCAACTACCGCTTTCGTACAAGGTGTGGGCCTTCAGTTCAGTAGCCTTGTGCTTGCCTCGGCGAGCATGACGCTTACTGCTGCTGCGCATGCGGGGGCTCTGATTGTTGGGAATAGCTCATCGGCAATCAATCTCACGCTGCCGGCGGTATCGTCGATGCCCGCAAAAACCGTTATTAAGTTCTGGAACTTTAATTCTGGGCCTATAACTCTTATTTGTGCTGGTGCAGATGGCCTTTATTCCCCTGGTGGAGGAACCTCTTTTACCCTACAGACAGGGTCTTACATCACTATCGCTGGTAATGGGGCGTCGGCCTGGTTTGCAATTGAAAACTCGACTCAAGGCGTAACTCCAGCGCAGTTCAATGGCTCCACAGCTCTGGCTACTACTGCATTTGTCCAAGGTGTTGGTTTTCAGTTCAGCGGTATTTTTACGCCGACTGCAAACACCACACTGACTGCGGCAACTCACGCCGGGGCTGTGATTATTGCAAACTCCGCATCGCTGCTGACAATCACACTGCCCGCATCTTCTACAATGCCGTCCAAGACTGCCATCAAGCTTTGGAGCTATGGTGCTGGCGGGATGACCGTTACAGCTGCTGGCTCGGATAGCATTTATCTTCCCGCGACCAACACCACGGTAGCTGTACCCCAGGGGGCATGGGTTACACTGGTTTCGAACGGATCCAACGGCTGGTATGCAGTCGATATGTCCGGGTTTGGCATCGGCCAGACCTATCAAAATGTGACTTCAACTAGAGTAATTGGCACGTCATATCCGAATGCTACAGGGAGGGTAATCGAGGTTTGTTATACCGGGTACAGTGGCTCGGGTGGGTCACTTATGACAGCAGTAGTTGCTGGTAATACTATTCAATCTGTGCCGATGGCCAGCCCAACGACAAATTATAGTGTGTCATTCAGAGTTTTACCTGGGCAGACTTATACCGTGACCCAGTCCTCTGGGTCGATCGTGTCATGGTGGGAGATTCGATAATGAAATACTATATCAATAGTGCTACGAACGAACTGTTGGCCCTTGAAGATGACGGTTCTCAAGATTCATTCATAACGGCAGGTTTTGAACTTGCCGATGATGACCAAGTTACTGCGTTCCGAGCCGCACAGGCTGCGGCAAACGCACCGACGCCGGCGGAAGTTATCGCCGCGGCGAATGCGCAGCGTGACTCGCTTCTGGCTACCGCCGGACTTCGCGTCGCCCCGCTGCAAGACGCAGTCGATCTCGGAACCGCCTCAGCCGCCGACACGGCAAACCTGAAGAACTGGAAGGAATATCGGGTTGCAGTCAATGGCGTTTCGGCCCAGGCCGGATTCCCCACGACAATAGACTGGCCAGCGCCGCCGGCATGACCAGCATCTGAACACCACTAGCCGCCATTGAGCGGTTTTTTTGCGCCTGGAGAAAGCCATGCCGATTACTCAGCAGCAGTTGCTGCAGATCCTCCCGAACGCCGGCCCTGTTGCCGGCGTTTTTGTTCCTCTGCTCAATACAGCCATGAACGCCTATCAGATCATCACCCCGCAGCGGATTGCCGCCTTCCTGGCGCAGGTCGGGCACGAGTCCGGGCAGCTCCGGTCGGTGGTCGAGAACCTGAACTACGGGGCTCAGGCGCTGGTCGCGACTTGGCCAAGCCGATTCACCTCGACGCTAGCCGCGCAGGTCGCCCGGCAGCCACAGCAGATCGCGAATATCGCCTATGCCTCGCGCATGGGGAACGGTGATGCGTCGTCCGGCGACGGCTGGAATTACCGTGGCCGTGGCCTGATCCAGATCACCGGGCGCGACAACTACCAGGCGTGCGGGGATGCCCTGGGCGTTGATCTGATTGGTAACCCAGATCTGTTGGCGCAGCCGCAATATGCTGCGCTGTCGGCGGCCTGGTACTGGGCAACCAACGGCCTGAACGGCCTGGCCGACGCCGGAAGCTTCGACGCGATCACCCAGCGCATCAACGGCGGCCAGAACGGCGCCGCTGACCGCCAGGCCCTCTACGCGACGGCGCAGCAGGTGCTCGCATGACTCTACTGGGGCGAATCGCCCCCTACCTGATTGTCCTGGCCCTGGTGGCTGCTGCGCTATTCGGCGCCTACCACCATGGCGAGACGGTCAGGAATGACTGGTGGCAGGCCGAGTGGAACAAGCGGGACGCCGCCGACCAGGCAGCAAAAGCACTCAACGAACGCGCCGAGCGTGACAAAGAGCAGGCCCGGCAAAATGCAATCAACAAGGTGGTGGAAAATGGTCAAGTGTTCATCGACACGGCAACTGCTGCCGTTGCTGCTGCTAATCGTGAGTCTGGCCGGGTGCGGGATGCAGCCGATGATCTCGCCAATCGACTCGCAGCCAGTGAGGCCGGCCGCAATTCCTGCACTGCCGCCGCAGGCAAGGCAGCTGCCCACGCCGCCAGAGTGCTTGCCGACGTGTTCAAGCGCGCTGATGAAAGAGCGGGAATCTTGGCGGCAGATGCTGATCAGTCCCGTGCCAGGGGCATGACGTGCGAGGCAGCGTATGACTCGCTGGTGAAGCTGAAATAGGGAAGGGTGTTCGTTCAGCAGGGACGCCGGGGGGCATATTGAATTACCTGCTGCAGAGTATCGACTGTGAGCTGACGGCGGTTGCTATGCGTCGGTATGGCGCTGGTAGGAGCAAGTCCTACCAAGCCATGGAGTGACACATTATCAGAACGGGTAGCCATCTTTCAGCTTGGAGAAGTTTTTGCTAACCCATGCTGTGACCGTGGCTCTACTCGGGGCGGTGGATTCGTAGTGCTCATGGAGCATCCACTCAACAATTAATCGCGTCTTTTTGCTGAGATCGGCCCCGCCTTCCCCGGTCAGCGAGTTCAGGTATGGAAGCATCTCATACCCTTCCTTTCTGCTCAGATGATGGCTGTCACCCGCTGTTTTTTTTGGATCATCGCCCTTCGTGGCGGTCCATTCGTACTCGTAGTTCAGGTCAGCTCTGGTTAGTGCAGGCATGTTCGTCAGCTCGGTAGCTCCCTCGAATTGGGGCATCTATTCAGATGGTGGCAATTAGATGGCTTTCAAGTCGACCTACATTGCAAACGAGTAACCAAATATTTCAGATAGGGGCGAGAGGATTTTCGTTGTTTAAAACTACCTATGCCTAGCTCGATTTCATTCGTCGAAACACGCGCAGCCAATTGGGGCTATGAAGTCGTTTCTGGTGGGTGTGGTGGTGTTGCTGGCGGGATGCGCGGCCCGGGAGCCGGAGGTGCGCACCGTGCGGGTGGAGGTGGCGGTGCCTGTACCTGTGCCGTGCAAGACGCAGGAGGTGGTGGTGCCGCCTTGGGCGGCCTCTGACCTGAAGAAAGCCGACAGACTGGAAGTGAAGGTGAGGGCTTTGCTGGCCGAGCGACGTCAGAGGATGGGGTACGAACGGGAGTTGGTAGTGGCGGTTTCGGCTTGCTATTGATCAGCGAAGGGATCGCGGAGCACCGGCCTGGGCTATGGGCGTGCCATCGAACTCCTTTTTTAGGCGCATGCGATCTCTCCCTTAATTGCGTCTGCGTCTTACTGTTAATGGCAAGGAGCCACCATTGGTCGCTTAGCACTGTGCCGCACTGAACGCTCCAGTAGTCTCACATCTCCCCCAATAGAATACTAATAGGGGCTCCAATGAGAGAAGCACGGCGAGAGCAGGCGATGACGGCCTGGCGCAAGCTATTCGTTCTGGCCGTAAGCGAAATTCGTGCGGAGGACAAGTATTTCATATTGTTGAAGAGGGCCGACGACATGGAGCGCGCAGACCTCATCACTAGCGAGGAATGGCGAAAGCTTGTCCAGCAGACAGGGACGTCTCTTGCTAGCACTGCAGAGTGCATGGGCGGAGCGGGGTAGGGCAGAAACAAAAAGCCCGGCGCTGGGCCGGGCTTTTTTAAGCGGCAGCGCTGTCCTGGAAGGGAAGCTGTAGCTCCTCGACGTCGTACGTGAAGTCGAGAACAATTTGGATCGGCTCTTGCGCACGGTCCTTCATGTTGTAGACATCTACATCCGTTTTCAACTGATAGCAATCACCGACAATTTGCTGTCTGCGCTGAGCAAAGGACCTCACAAAGTGCTCGCGAGGTGCCTGCTCATCATCTATATCAGCCCAGAGCGAAAGTGTCTTATTCCCTTTCTTTGACCTGACGGCATGCTTTGCCCGGTAGCGCTGACCATTCTTGTTGGTTCTGTATTCTTCGCGAAAAGCTTGAGAGATATCTGAAGCAATCGCGTCGATAATTGTTTTAGTGTTCGGCTTATGTAGGCCATTTTTATAAGCCCATGCCGCGATGGCGTGGGCATCAATCAAGCCATCATCACCGACTTCTTTTTTGTACCTTTCGAGATACAGTTTTATCTGGTTGGAATAAGCAGTCATAAATACTCCATCAGCTTGAAAGCGATCCCCAACCATCAGCGTCCGCTGAAGGTAGGACGAAACCTCTTACTTTAACTTGATGCTTTCTGAGGAAATCATGGCGATCGAGCTTTCTCTGGAGCTGACCTACAACTATCCCAGGGTGCACCTTAATTCGTTGAGCAAACAGTGTGATTTTCTGCTCTGAAAAGTACGGTTGTACACGAGACACAAAATCGTTTAGCTGCTTTGTAGGAACGCAAAATTCTTGAGCAGCCTCATTGGCAAGTTTTTCACACTCTTCCAGCTCGCCATCAGTAGACCCTAAATCTAAGTCAACAATCGGCATGCTTGAGTGCCGCCCGTCCTCCCTCAGAACGTGTTCAATCTCGTGGCGCAATACAAACCAAAAATTATCTATCCGGTCATAACGCAAGGTCATGCCGATCACCGGCTTGTCCTCTGATAACCAAAAGCAGGCGCCGTCAATTCTAGAACCCGATATCGCCTCAACAAACACTAACCGAACACCTGCCTCCGCTAAAATTCTCGGGGCATGTCTAACTTCTTCAGCAGAGAGCAGGAGAGTTCTCAAGCTTTCTACGGCGGCTAGCAGCTTTTCTCTTTTATAAGTCGTGATGATCTGCCTGTCAGCCATAAGCCTGACACGAAAGAGCCATGCAAGCTGAAGAGCGCTAACATCTAAAGCTACATCCGTTTTCTTTGCGTAGTGGGTCAGATTTGGATTGTCTTGTAGCGTAGGAATGTTGAAAAAGTCACAAAACCGTTGCTCAAGAACATCAAGATTCTCACTTGCTTGAATCCAGCCTCGCCTCAGCATTTCCCGTACCGGGAACTTACTATACAAATTCGCCTTTCTAGCGACGCTGCTGTTCTCTGTCTTAACTTTAGACAGCTGGTACTGACTCTCTAAGCTCATCCAATATTCAGCAGACGTTCCGAAAGCTTCGGCAAGCCCCTTCGCAGTTTCAGGCGTTACGGCTCGCTTCCCAGCGATCAACTCACTAATAAGGCGCGGCGGGCGGTCCAGTATGTCTGCAAGCTCTTGCTGGCTCCACTCTCGCGCTTCCAGCTCCTCCCGCAGGAAATCTCCCGGCGGAAAAACTTCAGCAGGCACGCGTGCGCTCATAATAATAATTCTCCTGTCAGTGATAGTCGGCTATTTCAACAATTCCGATGACTTTGCAGGGGTGATTGCCTCTGATTTCCAGAATTAGACGCCACTGTAAATTTAGTCTTATAGAATGCTGGCCTTCTCTGCTTCCTTTCAATTTTTCACAATGCAGCGACTTCAAAGCGTAAAGATCTCTTTCATCATTAAATGCTCGAATTTGCTGCATGCGCCTTCGGTAGGCGCGAACCACATCCTGTGAATGACCTGCTGTGAATCGGGCCTCGACCTCAAGCCTATCCAGGTCATCATCGTCAAATTCAACGTCCATGGCGCTACTCTAGATCAAGGTGCAAATCCCGTCAAGTGACGTCATTACACCTAGTGTAAAGATGGTGTTTCGTTTGTTCAAGCTTGCTCATCCTTCCCCCGCACAATCCTCCCAGCCTTCACCTCATCCGCATACACCTTCAGTCGATCAGCATCCCCATACAGGGCGCCCACAACCCTCATCAGCTCCAGTGTATCAGGCTCATTGAGGCGGCTTGCCAGCCTTCCCAGGTCGATACAGGACTGCTCAAGGTTGAAGGCGATCCCTTTGAGGTCGCGCTGCAACTGCTGATTCGGTTTCGTCAGGCCCATAGACACTCCTACACACCCCGCTACGCCAGATGGTGGCCGGGTGATGGCTGAGTATGAACAAGACCTTGAGTCGAACTCAAGAGCGCTGAGCTATCGAGTGTCACTCGGGCGAATTGAGCACCGCCAGGCTCATGCTGATGAACTCGAGGTTGTTGTCCAGCGGCCAGAGTGCGGCGCGGATGTTGTCGGCCACCTCGACAGAGCCGCGTTGCTCGACCCAATTGGACAATTCCTCGATCGCTGCTCCCAGGGCGAGCTGGTTCTCGTTGAGCTTGGTGAGTAGGGCAGGTAACAGGTCAGTGTTGGGCATGTTCAGGCGCGTCCTGTGGTGTACTCATTTAATTTTGGAAAGATCGAGAGTCCAGACTGGTTCCTCAGGCTTGGTAGACCGCTTCTCCGGTGGGCCTACAATTGCCGCTACGGTGACGCAGGGCCACCCACTGACCTTTATGGTGTGCCTGATGTTGTTCTGCTTAAGGTTGTTGATCTGCCCGGCCTTCAAGTGTGATCCAGTCAGTTCGCAAACTTCTTCATGGGTGAGGAATTCGATCATACGTGGCGCTCTGATTTCGGTGAGTAGTGAAGTGGTGCGCTGATCGGCTTGATCAGGCCCGACCCTGGGTGTGACGTGCGAGGCGGCCTATGGTGCGGTGGTTACTGGGTATTGACCCAGCTCATTCACGGGTTTTCTTGCCAATCGTTCTGACGGAGCCCAGGGGGGATTCTGACGCGCGTGCATCGTCGACTTTCTGTTGACTCCAGGCCAGTACCTCGGACTTGATCCAGGCCACGGAGCGGGCGCCGAGTTTAATCTGCTTGGGGAATGTCCCCTCGTTTGCCATCTTGTAGATGGTAGTGGTCTTCAGGCCGACGAGTCTCTTTACCTCGGGCAGGCGGATAAACTCAATTGATGGGTTTTCTTGCGGGGTGTTCATGGACTCCTCCTATTTGCAAGGCGTTCACGTCATTCGACAGCTGATCATCTTGTTGTGCTGTTCCCTGGCCCCAGGCGTTCATCGGTGAAGCGGCTCACTGATCTGCTTGACCAGGCCCGAGCCCAGGACGTGAAGTGCGAGGTGGCCTATAGTGTGCAGGTTGTCGGGTGTTGCTCCGGCTCACTCACGGACTATTTTGCCAATCGCTCTGTCGGAATCCATTGGGGATTCTGAGGCTCGTGCCTCGTCTACCTTTTGTTGATTCCAGGTCAGTACCTCTGACTGGATCCACGCTACGGCTTGTATACCCAGCTTGATCTGTTTGGGAAAGCGGTCTGCGGCCACCATACGGTAGATTGTCGCGGTGCTCAGCCCAGTGAGCCTCTTCACTTCTGATAGGCGGATAAACTCGACTGGCGGCTTTTCTTGAGGATGTTCCATATGTTCTCCTCTAAACGGGGCATTCACTGCACCTGAGACTTAATCAGTGTCGGAGGCGCCCGCCTCTTCCGCCCGACCTTCGGCACCTTGTTCTCCCCGTCGCGGCATGCCCGCAAAAACTCCCGCACGTCATCCTTCAGCCAGCAATGCCTGGCCCCCATCTTGAAGCTCTTGGGCAGCCAGTCCACGCCGCGGCGGATCCCCTCCCTAACCGACGCTTCAGTTCGTCCGAGCATTTTCCCCAAGCCTGCTACGTATACGACTTCGCACTCATCTTCCATAAGTTCTCTCCAGAGTTTACGAGAGGGCTAGCACCACTACTGATGAGCGTAGTAGTCAGGCGAGTCCATTTCCCCTTGCGCACCAAATAATAGGCCCGGTGCTTCAGATACATGTACGCCGGCAGATGCTGGTCTTTCTTTCGGGCGCGTATTCTCAATCCTCATGCAAGCCGGAGTTCCGGCTCCTTCTTCAGTTGAACCCCGCCGAGGCGCCCGAGTACAACCTGGCGCAGGACCTTGGGTTTACCGTACCCATCAATCGCAAATCCGTATTTCTCCGCCCGTAACCATTTGATTTGGGCGTAGGTCTTCACGTAGCCGGTTAGCTCGGCCACTTCTTCTGCTGTCAGAAACATAGTAGAGCTCCATGCCGCCCCAATGGCGGCACAAGGTGGTTATTTGGTTTATTTGGGTCTGATCTGAAGTAGCTTGTCCAGTTCGCGTTCTGCTTGAGCTGCAGATCTTGATCCGATGTGCTCGGATTGCTTGCTGGAGTTAGGGGCGTGGCATTTGCGGTTTTGGCGTGGTTGTCCTGGCGCAACGCTTGCATCAGCCTCTGCATCGATCATGGATTGGAGTCTTTCAGCGTGAACCCTCAATGGCCCGAAGCTTCGCACGCAAGGGATTCGCCCCTCTTTTGCCAGGCGATAGGCTGTCGTTCGACCAATGCCCAATAAATCTGCTGCTTCGGTAATCGATATCAGGGTCATGACCGTCCTCCGCAGATTAAGTGGTGTTACAGGATAGCGCAGCCGTCACCGTCTCTTATTCACCTTAGCGCTTGCTCAGCCCCCTTACAGTAAGTTTTTACAGTCGTGATCTCGTGTTTCGGCCGGCCAGCCTGGAATCCATTAATTTATGGCGGCTCGCGTACCAGGCTGACCGTTATCAAGATCAAGCCTTCCCAATTCCTGCCGCGGTCAGGGCAAGTACAAGGTCTACGATGGGCTGGCGCGGTACATGTCTGCGGGCAGGGGGACTTGGGTGAGTGGCTCTTGAGACTAAATTGCTTTTGCAAAACCCTCTCGTAACTTATTGATTCTTATAGAGTGAAATGGTGCTTTTTCGACTTGGCTGATTTTTATGTTTTTCTATAAAAATCATAAAGTTAACTTGTTTCTCCCGGCAACCTTGACATGGTGGGGGTCGTTGGTTCGAGTCCAATCGCGCCTACCAAATAAAATCCGCTCTGCTGGGCGGTCAGGAAGGGTCAACCGAAAGGTTGGCCCTTTTTTGTTTTTCGGGTGTTCACTAAAAAATACGCATATTCATAGGCTTAGCGGAAAGAAAAGGGGTTGACAGCCTTTCGGAAATCCGTAGAATGCCGCCTCACAGCAGGCACGTAGCTCAGTTGGTTAGAGCACCACCTTGACATGGTGGGGGTCGTTGGTTCGAGTCCAATCGCGCCTACCAAATAAAATCCGCTCTGCTGGGCGGTCTAGAAAGGGTCAATCGAAAGGTTGGCCCTTTTTTGCGTCTTGCGTTTGGCGGGCGGGCTTTTTCCCAGGGCGTTTCGGCTGCATGGTGGGATATCAATGATTCGGTTACTGGCAGTCTCCGGCAGCCTCAGGGTCGCCTCTTCAAACTCCTCGTTGCTTCGCGCTGCCGAGAGGCTCAGTCCGCAAGGAATGTTGATCCAGCATTATCTGGACGTGGGGCAGTTGCCACATTTCGATCCGGACCTGGCTGACACGCCTCCGGCAATCGTTTTGGCGCTGCGTGAGCTGATCGGTCGGGTAGATGGCATTCTGATTTCTTGCCCTGAGTACGCACGTGGCATTCCAGGGTCGTTCAAGAATGCGCTGGATTGGCTTGTCGCCAGCCACGAGTTTCCTGGCAAGCCGGTGGCCCTGTTCAATGCATCGCCACGGGCAAGTCATGCGCAGGCGGCGCTGAGGTTGGTGCTGGAAACGATGTCGGCGAATATCGTCGAACCAGCGTCGATTACGATAAATCTGCTGGCAAAAGACATGGATGAAGCGAGCATTGCGGCGGATCCCCTGATTGGCCGGCAAATCGTTTCAGCCCTTGATGCATTCAAGAGCTGGATCGATTTTGAGGTTGCTTAGCCGGTTGCAGTGATCTCAGGCAACTGCACGACCGCCGGCATCGGCGGTCCGACATGATAACCAACTGACCTGTTCCATTTTGAGACGCCACTCTCAGGTCGATGCGCAAGCCGCGATCAGCATTCTGTCTCGTTCTGGGTCGAGTGACCTATCAGTCATTATTTTTCGGTGACATTGAAAAGCCATATTGACCCATTGTCGGACAATCTGTAAATTGCGCCGCCTGTGTCAAGGAGCGACAAAAATGGCTAACGGAATAGTCCAGCCTGCCTGTTTGTGTTTGTTCAATAAATTTCTGATCAATTCTCATTCTCGTCAAACCACTGTTCTGACGCAGGATGCGGCTGCCTCGATCAATCATGCCGAGTTGCTCGACCGCGTTGGACGGGTGCGCAGTGTGCTGCGCCACCGTGGCCTCCAGCGTGGGCAGGTGGTGGCCATTGCCTTGGCGTCCGGCTTCGACGTGTTGTCGATGATCCTGGCAGCTTGGGCCGAAGGCTTGGCCATTTCCCTGATCCCCCATGAGTGGGGTGGGGCGTCCGGCAAGTCCGATGACGGTCGTTTGAGCGCCATGCTCGAGCTGATCGAACCGATCCTGATTCTCGGCGGTGAGCCTGTTCAACAGCAGTTGCCCCATGAATGGGCGAGCCGGTTCCTGACCGATGTCGCGTTGGGCGAAGCGCTGGGTACCGTGCAAGCGCTGCATGAGCCGGCGCGTTGTGTCCCCGCCGACCTGGCCATTTTGCAGTTCACTTCCGGTAGCACCGGTGCGCCCAAGGCCGTGTGTATCAGCCAGGCGATGCTCAGTGCCAATTGCCAGGCGATTGCCGAACGTGTCGCCGTCACCCCGCAGGACCGGATGGTCAGTTGGCTGCCGTTGCACCACGACATGGGCTTGTCGGCGATCACCCTCGCCTGGTGGTGTGGCATCGATCTGGTCCTGATGCCGACGCGTGAGTTTTCCCGTCAACCGCTTGCCTGGTTGCAGGCGCTGTCGCGCTACAAGGGCACCTTGTCACCCGCGCCGACCTCGGCCTTTGCCTTGCTCAATCGTCTGGCGGGACGTGTCCGTGACGGTGAACTGGATCTGTCCGCCTGGCGTTACGCCTGGGTCGGCGCCGAGCCGGTCTTCCATGACCATCTGCGGCAGTTCGAAACCGCGTTCGCGCCTCATGGCCTACAGTCCGGGGTGGTGCAACCAGCCTATGGCATGGCCGAAGCCGTGGTGGCGGTTTCCCTCAATCCGCCGGGACAGCAGTTGCGTGTTCGTTGGCTGGATACCCGCGCCTTGCATGCCCTCGGAGAAGTCATCGAACTGAGCGAGGGCGCGCCGGGTGCCGCTGCTTACCTGGGGAACGGCGAGGTGGTCGATGGGGTCGAGTTGCGCATTGCCGATGAGCACGGGCTCGCATTGGGTGAGGGCAGCCTGGGCCATATCGAAATTCGCGGGGCTTCGGTGATCGGCCAGTACCTGAAGGTCGAGCCGGTCCGCCGCCAGGACAGCGACTGGTACAGCACCGGTGACCTGGGCTTTCTGCTCGACAACGAAATCTATATCACCGGGCGCACCAAGGACCTCATTACCCGTGCTGGCGTCAATGTCAGCCCGCAGATCATCGAATGGGCCCTTGAAAGCACACTCGGACTGGCCGCCGGTTCGGTCGCCGCCTTTTCCTGCATCGACAGCCGTCTGGCCAGGGAGAGTGTGGTGGTGGTCATGGCCAGCAACGCACTGGCCGGGCGCGAGCTGGACGATCTGCGCCGTGAGGTGGCCCGTACGGCGGTCCGCCATGCGGGCGTCCAGGTCGATGAACTGGTGCTGATCCGGCGCGCGGACTTTCCCAGGACCACCAGCGGCAAGATCCAACGCCAGGCCTTGTGTCGACGCTATCTCGGCGGCGAATTGAGCCCTGTTGGCGCGACCCCGAGCCCTCTTTCCATCTAACCCACTTAGCCGCATGGATTGCCTGCGTGCAAGGAGCACCTGTGTTCGACGTTATCTGCCAGACGATTCGTAGTCTTTCGCTGCAAGGCATTCTGCCAGCCCATCTGAACAGCATGCCGTTGCAACCCGACGACGCCTTGCTCGACCTCGGGCTGGATTCCCTCAGCCAATTGACCTTGCTCTCCGAGTTGCGCGGGCGCCTGGAGGTCAGCCTTCCGTCTGATCTCCTCGACGGCATGACGACCTTGCACGAGTTGGCGCAAATGCTTGAAGGGGCGAATGTGTTCGACCTGTCTCCGGCCATCTGAGGGGGCACGAACATGTCCAGTCTTTCCAATAAAGCGGCTAGCTGGTTCGTCAGCGCCAGGGCCGACACCCTGGCCATCCTGATCGGTGGCCCGCTGATTTCCGTGGCCTTGTTGCTGGCGATCCTGCACGGCCCGGCGTTTCTGATCGGCGCCTTGCTGTTCGCCCTGTTCCTGGATATCCCCCATGTGCTGCACACCCATGTGCGGCTGCTGGCCGAGCCGCTGGAGTACCGACGGCACAAGGTGCGTTTCTGGACCAGCCTGGGGCTGATCAGTGCCCTGTGTCTCGGGCTGTATGCGTTCGGTGCCTTTGCCTGGCTGGTGGCGATCTGGGTGTACTGGCAGCCGTATCACGTGTGCAAGCAACACTTTGGTGTGGCCGCGCTGTATGCGCGCAAATCCGGCTACCAGCACTCGACCGCGCCGATCCGTACGATGGTGCTGGCCGGATTCGCCGCGCCGCTGCTGTACCGGATCAGTCACGGCGGCTTTCATTTCGGCGACTACCAGCTCTTCGGACAAGCGCTGCCCTTTGCCAATATCACCATCCCCACGCCACCGATTGATCCGATCTGGGCGGTCCTGGCCTATGGCGTGTTCGCCGTCGTGACCCTGCGGTTTATCGGCATGCAATGGCGCCAGAGTCAGTGTGGCGAGGCCTTGCCCAGGTTCGTGCTGGTGATGCTGGCGGTCTCGCTGGGGCTTTACAACGCGGCCTACCTGCTGGTGGGTGATCTGTACGCGCTGATCCTGATCGGCACCAGTATCCACGCCTTGCAATATCACCTGGTCTGCACGTCGACCGTGCAGGCCGGCTTGCGCAGAACCCGCGAACAGCCGGTACCGGCAGGTCTTCTCGGTGCGGGCCATCGCTGGGTCAGGCAGATGGGCGAGCGGCCCTGGATCTGGTTCGCCAGCCTCGGGATGGCCAGCCTGTTGGTCCTGAGTCTGGAAATGCCTTCGGTCGGGCTGCTGCCCTTGATCGTCGTCCTCCACCACTTTTATCTGGACGGTGTGATTTGGAAGCGTCCTTGAATCGCAGGCCGACAGCGCCCGGGCGAGGTGAGCGCGGCTTTATCGAGGCCCTGCGGCCGCTGGTCGACGACCTGCGCCGTCATCAGGCCTGGCGTTACTGGCTGGACTTCGGTGTGAACATCGCGGCGTTCTGGGTGGCGTTGTCCCTGCTGGAGATCGTCGGCCCGTGGCTTCAGGCCGGGTGTTACCTGGTGGCGGTGTTCACCCTGTATCGCTGCGCGATGTTTATCCATGAACTCAGCCATATGCCCCGGCGTGCGGTGCGCGGATTCAACCTGGCGTGGAACCTGGCCTGTGGCATCCCCCTGTTGCTGCCGTCGTTCCTTTACCTCAGCCATATGGACCATCACACACTGGCGCGTTACGGCACGCGCCAGGACCCGGAGTACCTGCCGTTCGAACGGCGTTTCGCCAGCAGTATGGCGACCCTGGCACTGGGCACATTGCTGACCCCGTTGTTGCTGTGGGTGCGCTTCGCCCTGGCAGGCCCGCTGTCCTGGTTTGTGCCGGCGTTGCGGCGTGTGGTGGTCGAACGCTACAGCGCCGTGACCTTGCATGCCGCCTACCGCAACAACCCGGCGCGGCTGTCCGCCAGCCAGGCTTATAACCGCCTGCTCGAAGGCTTGACCTGCCTGTATGCCTGGGCACTGGTGGCCACTGCGGGCACTGCCTTGCTGCCCTGGAGCCGGATCGGCTGGTTCCTCGCGGTGATCTACGGGGTGCTGTTCATCAATATGTTTCGCACCTGGCTGGCGCACCGATATGCCTCGCCCGGTCATCCCGTTTCGTTGCAATGGCAACTGAGCGACTCCGCCACCCATGCCCGCCAGGGTGGCTGGATCGAGTTGTTCGAACCCTTGAGCCAGCGTTATCACGCGATGCACCACCTGTTCCCGGCGTTGCCCTATCACGCCCTCAAGACCGCCCATGAGCGGGTCATGGCGGCAGACGGCGTGGCCGCCGACCTGTACCGGCAGACCGCCGCGGCGCACCTGGCGCCGACTTCCACTCCTTACCCGACAGAGAATCCTTCATGAGCCGCTGGCAAGAAATCAGTCCCTTCGAACAGCATGTCAACCCGGCCATCGGTGAGTTGATCCGCCGGGTTGGGCTCGACAAGACCTTTGTCCGGGGTGAGGGTTGCTATCTCTATGACGCGGCGGGGAAGGCCTATCTGGATTTCCTCGGCGCCTATGGAGCGCTGCCTTTCGGTCATAGCCCGGATGCGTTGCTGGCTGAGCTGGCGAGCTTCCAAATCAGCCGTGAGCCGATCTTCGTCCAGCCATCCTGCCTGGCGGCCAGCGGCCGGTTGGCCCAACGCCTGCTGGAACTGGCGCCGGGCCAATACCGCAGCGTGACCTTCCAGAACAGCGGCGCGGAAACCGTCGAGGCGGCGTTGAAAGCCTGTCTGGTGAAGACCGGTCGCAAGCGCATCCTGTCGACCCATCAGAGTTTTCATGGCAAGACCCTGGGCGCGTTGTCCGCCACCGGTTCGGATAAATACCAGGAAGGCTTCCAGGCACCGCTGCCGGGGTTCGACTTTGTCGACTACGGCGATATCCAGGCCATCGAGGCGCAATTGCAGCGCTATCCGGGTGCCTACGCGGCCATCATCGTCGAACCGATCCAGGGCGAGGGCGGCATCAACCTGCCGCCGGCCGATTACCTCCAGGCTGTTCGCGCGGCCTGTGATCGTCACGGTACGTTGTTGATCATCGACGAAGTGCAGACCGGGCTCGGGCGCACCGGCAAGCTCTTCGCCAGCGAAGGTGTGCAGGCCGACTGTCTGCTGCTGGCCAAGGCCCTGGGCGGTGGGGTCATGCCGATCGGTGCCTGCCTGCTGGCGGAGAGCGCCTACAGCGAAGATTTCCAGAACCGGCACTCCTCGACCTTCGGCGGCAATACCCTGGCCTGTCGCATCGGCCTGAAAGTATTGGACCTGTTGCGCGACCAGCCCGAGTTGCTGGACGGCGTCCGCGACAATGGTGCCTATCTGCTGGAGCAACTGCAGGCGCTGGCGCAGCGTTACCCGACGTTTATCCGCGAGGTGCGTGGTGCCGGTTACCTGATTGGCATCGAGTTCACCCTCGACCGCAGTCACTACCCGCAATTCCATGGTGGTTTCACCGGCATCATGGGCGAACAGGAAAGCCTGGTCCCGGTGCTGGCCAGCTACCTGTTGAATGTCGAAGGCGTACGCGTGGCACCGACACTCAATGGCGCCAGTGTCATGCGCGTAGAGCCGCCATTGATTGCCGGACGTGCCGAGTGCGAACACTTCCTGCAAGCCCTGGCGCGGACCCTGCAACTGGTGGCTGAAGGACGCACCGGCACATTGCTCGCTCACCTGCTGGAGGCCGAGGCCGGTTTCCCTGGTGCCCGTGGCCTGCCTTTACATGTGGCACGTTTTGACGAGCCGGTCGCCGACAATCATTTCGCCTTTATCCTGCATCCGCTGGAGTTGGAGAACTACGCCGAGTTCGATGAAAGCCTCATTCATTACTCGCGCCATTCCCTGCAACTGCTTGAGGATCGCCTCAACCCGCTGCTCGATCCGTTTTTCGTCTCCACGGTCGAACTGACCTCTCCGGCCACCGGGCGCAAGGTCAGCGGAGACCTGATCATGGTGCCGCGTTCGGCGGCGCAGATGGCGGCGATGCCGGTGGAAGAGTCCTGTGCCCTGATTGGCCAGGCCATCGACATGGCCAAGGGGCGCGGAGCCAAGTTGGTGGGCCTGGGCGGGCATACCTCGATCGTCACCGGTGGTGGCCTGCGCCTGTTGGACAAAGGCATCCCCCTGACCACGGGCAACACCTATACCTTGCTCACCGCGGTCGAAGCCGCCTGTCGCGCGGTGCACCTGACGGGGCGGCGCATGCAGGACATGCGTGTCGCGGTGATCGGAGCCACGGGCAGTATCGGTTCGGCCATCGCCCGGTTGATCGCCGGCCAGGCCGGCCAGCTGACCCTGGTCGGCAATCCCAAGAGTGCACGCTTCAATACACCGCGTTTCGCCTCGGTGATTAGCCAGTTGGTGGCCTATGGCGCGCAGAGCGTGGCGGCAGAAGGCAGTGTCCTGGCGCGGATTGCCCAGCGTCTGGAGGGCCAGGATACCGCTGAGCTGGGTCGCGCGCTGCTGGACGAAAACGGCAGCCGGACGCCGCTCAAGTGGAGCAACGATGTCCACTCGTCATTGGCGGATGCCGACCTGGTACTGATCGCCACCAACAGCGCCGAGCGTTTCATCAGTGCTGACGATATTGCTGTCGGCACCATCCTTTGCGACATCTCGCGGCCGGCCAATGTCAGCCAGGACATCGCCGCTCGCCGGCCCGATGTGCTGGTGCTCGATGGCGGCATTGTCGAGATGCCGGGCGCTGCACGATTGGGCTCGCGCTACGGGATCCCCGACGACCTGGCCTACGCTTGCATGGCCGAGACCATGATGCTCGCCCTTGAAGGCGAGTGGCGTCATGCGAGCCTCGGGCTGGACCTGAGCAATGAGGACCTGGAGCTGATCGAAGGCCTGGCGGGGCGCCACGGCTTCAAGCTGGCGGGCTTGCGCAGTTTCGACAAGGCCCTGGACCCGCAGGCCTGGCAGCGTTACGCCGAACGTTTCCAACCGGTTGCCGAACCCATCTGAAGAGAGAGCACCTCACATGCCCGTATTGGAAAAGACCACGTTGATCAAGGGGCGCAGTTGCGCCGAAGTGTTCGATTTTTGCCTGGAAGGCGCCAACTTTCCGAAAATCTTCCCGGAGCGGGTCACGCCACTGGGCAAGATCGATATCGCCGACCTGCGCATCGAGCAAGGCCGCGAGTTTCGCTTCCGGCACTGGATGTTCGGTTTCATCCCGGCCAACTGGACCGTGCGTATTCGCGAGGTCAAGGATAACCAGCACTTCATTGACGAGATGATCAAGGGACCGCTCAGTGCCTTTCGCCATGAGCATCGGGTGGAGGCCGCCGAGGGCGGGACGCTCTACACCGACCGGGTCACCTACCGGGCCATCGGTGGTGCATTGCTGGAGCGGTTGTTCGTCAATGACTACATGAACCGCATCTTCGATGCGCGCCATCGCAACATGCAACAGCTGTTGGACATCGTATGATCGCCGTTCAAGTCGTCGACAGCGCCAAGCGCCTGAAGCAGTTCATCGAGTTGCCGTTCCGGCTGTATGCCAATGACCCGCTGTGGATTGCGCCTTTGCGCAGTGACATGAAACGCATGCTTTCGCCACGGCACAACCCGTTTTTCCGCGAAGCCGAGATCGAGCATTTCCTCGCCGTGGATGCTCAGGGGCAGGTGCAGGGCCGGATCAGCGTGAGTATTCATGCCGCCTACAACGAGCGATTTGGCGATGAGCACGTGTTCTTCGGTTTCTTCGAGGTCGCGCAGGATCCCGCGGTCGCCCGTGCCTTGTTCGACGCCGTCGGCAACTGGGCCAAGGTGCGTGGCAAGTCGCGCCTGCTGGGGCCCTACAGCTACACCTCGACCCAGGACGCGGCGCTGCTGCTGGAGAATCTCGACGGCCGTGCGCCGACGCTGCTGCAGACCTACAACCCGCTCTGGTATGCCGACACCCTCAAGCACCTGGGTTTTGAACTGGCCTTTACCTTCAGCACCTACGGTGTGACCACCGAGGAGTACCGGGTACGACGCAAGGCCAGCCGCAGTGACCGGGTGATGCCGGGCAGCCAGTTCAGTGTGCGCACCGCCACCCGCGCTGATTTGCGCGGCAACCTCGACGAAATCCGCTGCCTGTTCAACAGCGCCTTCGCCGCGAACTACGAAGTGGCGCCGATTTCCACGGCGAGCTTCAAGTTCCAGATCGACAGCATCAAGACCTTCATCGACCTGGAGGGCATCAAGCTGATCGAACTCGAGGGCCGCGCCGTGGCGTTTTTCCTGATCCTGCCGGACCTCAACCAGATCCTCGACAAGCTCAAGGGCAGCTTCGGACTGTTCGACCTGCTCAAGCTGGGCCACTACAAACGCAGCGTCGAGGGTGCGGTGATCGCACTGATCGGCGCCGATCCCACCGTGCAGGGCAGTGGCCTGGGCCGGCTGATCGGCGAGGAGATCGTGCGTTATGCCGAACCACGCTTTAGCCGCGTGGACACCATGTGGATCGATGACCGCAACCCTTCCAGCTATGTGCTGGCGCGCAACCTGGGCATGCGTCGGACCAAACGCTATGGCGTTTTCGGCCTCGATCTCGTTGAACCATCGCTCTGAAACGGAGTTGCAAACCGTATGGACACACCCCTGATTTCCCTCACGGGACTGAAGAAGTATTACCCCAGCGGCGATGGTCGCAGCCTGGTGCTCAACCATATCGACCTGGAGATCGCGCGGGCCAGCATGACCGTGATCCGCGGTATCTCGGGCTCGGGCAAGACCACGCTGCTCAATATCCTGGGTGGCCTGGACCGGGTCGACGAAGGGCAGGTGCGGGTCGGCGATGCGCTGCTCAACGCCATGGACTCTGTTGCCTTGACGCGTTTTCGCGCCGAGCGGGTCGGGTTTATTTTCCAGTTCCATAACCTGATCCCGACGCTGACGGTCAAGGAGAACGTGCTGACCGGCCTGGAGCCGATCCGCACGGTCACCGCCCAGGACCATCGGCGGGCCGAGGAGTACCTGCACAAGGTCGGGTTGCAGGAACATGCCGAGAAGTTTCCCGCCAAGCTCTCCGGCGGGCAGCAGCAGCGTGTGGCCATTGCCCGTGCGCTGATCAAGGAACCGCAACTGATCCTGGCCGACGAGCCGACCGGCAGCCTGGATGAGGACACCGGGATGCGGGTGTTCGAATTGCTGCGCCAGATGCAGGAAGAGAAACAGGTGACCGTGGTGATCGTCACCCACAACCCGGCCTTGGGACAGCATGCCGACCAGGTCTACGAAATGCGTTCCGGTCACCTGCACAGGGCCGCCCCATGAATATGCTGGTCCGGCATGTGCTGCGTTCGATCCTGGTCATTCGTTACCGATTGCTGACCATCGCCCTGATCTGCGCCTCGACCTTCGGCGTGCTGGTAGGGGCCTATTCGGCGATCGACAGCCTGTTCAATACCGTGGAGGACATCCAGTCATCGGCCTCGATGGCGGGGCTGGAAGTGATCTTCGCCCCGGACGAGCAGATCAATCTGCCGGCGTTCGACGACATCCCCGGGGTGAGCGCCACCTATCCGCGTCTGCTGATGCCCGGGCTGGTGCCGCTGGGTGGCGAGCAACCGGTGGCAGCACTGATGATCAGTTCACCGGCGCAGGATTTCTCCACGGTCAACCGGCTCAAAGTGCTCGAAGGCCGGCTTCCTGACGGGCAAGATGCCGCCGGGGTGGTGCTGGAGCGCAACTGCGCCGAGTTCCATGGCAAACGGGTCGGCGACCGCTTCAATTTCGTCTCCGGACAGGCGGATTACCCGGTCGAGGTGGTCGGTATCGTCGAGAGCCCGGAGTACCTGGTGGCACCGTTGAACCCCAGCGTCTATGTCCCGAGCAACGGTTCGTTGTGCGTGGTATTTGCCGACCAGGCACTGATGAGCCAGCAACTGGGGTTCGCGGCGGTGAACAGCCTGCTCTTCAGCCTGTCGGCGGATGCCGACCTGGGCCGGATCAAGCAGGCCGTGACCGAACGGGCACAGACCCGCCTGGCGGTCGATTACGTGCTGCCGCGCCAGGAGCAGTTCAGCCAGAAATTCCTCGAACTGGACCTCAACACCTTCAAGGTCTTCCTGCCCACGGTGGTGCTGATCTTCGCCTTGTCGTCGACCCTGGTGGTGTTCTTCCTGATGTACCAGTGGGCCAAGGAAGAGCGGCCGCTGATCGCCATGTTCCTCACCCTCGGTTATACCCGTCGGCAGGTTGCCTGGGCCTACAGCTTGCCGGCGTTGATGCTGATCGTGGCGGCGCTGCTGCTGGGCTGCGGTTTTGCCCTGTTCGACATGTACGCGTTCGGCCTGAATTATGCGCGGGCCATCGGCATGCCGAAACCGCACCTGGTGTTCCAGTTGCCTTATCTGTGGCGTGCCGGCCTGGTGCTGTGCGGCACCGTGGCCCTGGGCATGTATCTGCCCATGCGCTCGATCCTGGGCATCACGCCGATGGACGCCCTGCGCGATGTCGGTGCCGGCCAGGAACAACCGCTGGCCCAGCGCATGGTCGCCTGCCTGCGACATATCGGCGGCCCGTTCTGGTTCCGTTACTCCTTGCGCAACCTGCTGCGCAGTTGGCGTATCAGCCTGGTGACCGTGCTCGCCATGGCGGCGAGCATTGCGATCACCATTGCCTTCTACATCTCCCTGACCTCCATGGAGCGCACCGCCATCAGCAACGTCGAGCGCGACAGCTGGAGCCGTGTGGTCGATCTGGATGTGCCCTGGTGGGATGAGGATATCGCCCGTCTGGAGGCGCTGGCGCCGGGTAGTCGCTGGTCGACCTTCGTCAAGGGTGGCGCCCAGGTCAGTGGCCATGGACAGCTGGACAACGCCAGCCTGCTGGGGATAGCGCCGGCCGATGGCGTGCGTCATGTCAACCTGATGCAAGGCCGCATGCTGCTGGACGGTGATCGTGACGGCGTGCTGATCGAGCGCCGCATCGCGATTGCCCAGGGCGTCGGTCCGGGTGATCGGTTGAACCTCAAGGTGCGTGGCAACGACTACTCGACGACGGTCGTCGGGGTGTTTTCCGGGGCCCTGCCGGGTGAGGTGATCACCAGCAAGGACTACGCCCAGCGGATGCTGGCACTGGATGAGCAGTTCACTGGTGCCTATCTGGTCGACGCCGGCGCCGGCGCTCTGGAAGACGCGCGGATCTACGCCGTACCGGGCGTGGTACGGGTGACCTCCAAGCAGGACATCGTCGCGGCCATCCTCGAAATCAGCTCGCATATCTGGGTGATCATCCATATCTCGGCGCTGATGAGCATCGCGATTGCCTTGCTGTTCGCTGTGACCAGCATGAACTTCAGCATTGTCGGGCGCCGCGCCGAGTACGGGGTGCTGCGCATCCTCGGTTTCAGCGACCGTAACGTGTCGCTGATCATGCTCTGTGAAACCTTCAGCATCGCCGTGCTCGCCGGCCTGGTTGCCATGCCCCTGGGCTACGGGCTGGGAGCGGTGCTCAACCATCGCCTCACCGATGTCTGGTTCAAGATCAATACCGATCCGGCGTCGAGCGATTTCCTGCGGGTGATCCTGCCCGCGCTGTTGATCATTCCCTTCGCGGCGATGCCTGCCATTCGCCATGTGCTGCGTATCCCCGCGGTCGATACCCTCAAACTCAGGAATTTCGGATGACTCGCCGATTGCTTGCCGTTTTACCCGTGTTGCTGGCCTGCTCCGGGCCGGCGCTGGCCGACGATGCCCTGTCGATCATGCAGGACTCCGACCGACGCATGAAGGCCCAGGATGAACAGATCGACTATCGGATGGAGCTGTTCGAAGCCGATCACCTGACCTTCACCCGCCAGCTCACGCGGCTGGACAAACGCATGAGCGACCGCACCGGCACGCTGGTGCGCTTCACGGCGCCGGCGGCGGTGAAGAACGTCGCGCTGTTGATCGAAGACAGCGGTACGGCGACCAACGATATCTGGTCCTACACCCCCTCGACCAAGAACCTGCGACGCCTGGCCGGTTCGCAGAAACAGAACTGGTTCATGGGCACCGATTTCACCTATGAAGACTTCGAGGACTACAAGCTGGCCAGTTACCAGTTCGCCAGTCTGGGCAAGCCTGAACCCTGTCTGAGCTGGCCGGCCTGCCGCCGGATCGAGGCCCGGGCGCAGACCGAAGAGGCACGCATCTCGGGTTATTCGCGCAAGGTCTACTACCTCGAGGAGAGCAGTCGCTACCCGGTGCAGATCGACTACTTCGATGCCCAGGGCACGCTGGTCAAGCAGCTCAAGACCGATGGCCTGCAGGTGGTGGGCGGCTTCAGCCGACCGACCGCCCAGACCATGTTCAACCTGGCCGCGAACAAGAGCACTCGGATGATCGTCGAGAAGGTCAGCATCAACCCCGGCATCGCCGAGGCCAATTTCACCCAGCGCGCCCTGCGCACCGAACATTGATCCGAGTACCCATCATGTCGACTCAACCCCTGGAAACCGTGGTGCTGGAACTCTTGGCCACGACCCTTGAACTGGACATCACCGAGCTGGATATCCATCTCAGCATCGACGAACTGGGGCTCGACTCGCTGGACGTGCTGAAGCTGACGTACGCCATCGAGAAGCGCTTCCAGGTCAACCTGTCCAGCTACAGCCACACCGACATCAGCTCGGTAGCACGTCTGATCGAGATCCTCTGCGAACAGTTGGCCGGCCTGCGGGTCGCTTCATGAATGAGGTGGTGATCACGGGCGTCGGTTGTGTGTCGCCCTTCGGTATCGGTCGGCAAGCCTTGTGGGATGGTTTGGCCCAGGCGCGCTGTGCGATTGGCCGGGTGCCCTGGCTGCCGGGGAACTGCAATGCCGGTGCGCTGCCTGAGCAGGCGCTGGAGGGTTGTTTCAGCGCCAACGAATTGCTGATGTTCGACCGCTCGACCCAGTTCGCCCTGCTGGCCGGGCGTGAAGCACTGGGCATGGCGGCGTTGGACATGGCCACGGTCGATGCCCATCGCTGTGCGGTGTACATGGGCACGGCGGTGGGCGGCAGCGATTCTCTGCACAGCGCCTACCTGGATCTTTATCAGGCCGGCAGCCAGACCCTGGCGCCCTGGACGGTGCCCCGGGTCATGGCGAATGCCGCAGCCAGTCATCTGAGCCTGCGCCATGGGTTCAAGGGGCCGGCGATGACCTTGAGCACCGCCTGTGCCTCTTCGACCCAGGCCGTCGGCGAGGCCTATCGGCTACTGCGCCATGGCGATGCCGACCTGGCGTTGGCCGGCGGCACCGATGCCTGTCTCAATCCGCTGGTGTGGAAAGCCTGGGAAGCGTTACGGGCCATGGCGCCGGACACCTGTCGGCCGTTTTCCGCCGGTCGGCGCGGCATGGTGCTGGGCGAGGGCGGCGGTGTCCTGGTCATGGAAACCCTGGCCCATGCCCGGGCACGGGGTGCCCGGGTGTTGGCTCGGGTGCTGGGTTATGGCGTCAACAGCGATGCTGGAGACCTGCTCAAACCGTCGGTCGACGGCCCGGCGTTGGCGATGCGCCAGGCGATGGCCAGCAGCGGGTTGGCCCCGGAAAGCTTCACCTATATCAACGCCCATGGCACTGGCACCCTGCTCAACGACCGCTGTGAAACGGCAGCGATCCGCCAGGTGTTTGCCGCCCACGCGGACCGCTTGCAGGTGTCCTCGGTCAAGTCGGCCATCGGTCACCTGATGGGCGCTGCGGGTGCGGTGGAACTGATCGGCGGGTTGATGGCGACCTTGCAGGACCAGATTCCGTCGACCCTGAATTACCAGGCGGCGGATGCCGAATGCGACCTCGACTACGTCACCGAAGGGGCTCGTCCGGCCCGGGTCGACGCCTGGCTGAAAAACTCCTTTGCCTTCGGCGGACTCAATGTCTCCCTGGCCCTGGGGCGAGCCGGGGAGCCTGGGCAATGATCCTGGTGACGGGCGCCAGCGGTTGCCTGGGCAGCCATATCGTGCGGGCCTTGCTGGCCCGCGGTGAGGTGGTTGCCGTGCTGGTGCTGGCGAACGACCCGGCGCCGGCCCTGGCGCAGGTGAGTGACCGGGTGGCGTGGCGGGTGGCCGACCTGCTCGATCCGGCCAGCCTCGAACGTGCGCTTGAGGGCGTGGAGCAGATCTATCACGCCGCCGGCCTGGCACTGCCTTACGAAAGTGCCCGGGCGCGGATGTTCGCGGTCAATGTGCAAGGCACGGTCAACCTGCTGCACGCCGCACGCCGTGCCGGTGTGCGAAGGGTGTTGCATGTCTCGTCGATTGCCGCGGTGGGTTATCCGGCCGGCGAGGCCGATGAACACATGGCCTATAACGGCGCCGCCTTCAAGCTGGCTTATATGCACAGCAAGCGCGAGGCCGAAGAGCGGGTCCGGCGGTTTTGCCAGGAGGGCATGGACATCGTCATTGCTTGCCCTTCGGCGGTCATCGCGCCGCACTGCGACGTACAGCATGGCTGGGGCAAGGTCATGCTCGACCTGCACCAGCGTCGCCTGCCATTTATCCCCCCTGGCGGGATTGCCGTGATCGGTGCCGAGGACCTGGTGCAAGGCCTGTTGGCAATCATGGAAAAGGGCCAGCGCGGTGAGCGCTACATCCTCAGCAGCCTGAACGTCAGCTATCGCGAATTGTTCACCGGCATGGGGCGGGCGCTGGGCGTGTCCGAGCCGCGCTGGCTGCCTGCGGGGGCGACCCTCAAGTGGATCGTGGCACTGCTGCGGCCGCTGGACCTGCTGACCTCGATCATCCCTTTGCGACTCTCGGCGGATGTCGTCCGCCTGCTGGGGATGAACGTCTATTACCGCACCCACAAGGCCCGCCAGCAGGTGGGGTTCGCGCCCCGGCAGACACTGGAACAGATGGTCGGCGAGACGGCCCGTTGGCTGCGGGCCCGACAGGAGATTGAGCAATGAATGCATGGACGGCATTTGCCCAGGCGGCACGTTCCGACACCCCGGCCGTTGTCGAGCTGAACCTGTGGTTGCAGGACTGGGCCGGGCGCCTGGATTTCCGTTTGATGGACGCACGCCGTTGCCTGCCGCCGCACTTGGTGCTGGCCTTGGGCAATCGCGGGGTACTCGGCATGCAGGTCGCTGAGGAGCAGGGTGGCCTGCTTGGTCTTTCGACGTTTGAGCTGTTGCGGGTGCAGCGCCAGCTTGGAGCCATCGACCTGACCCTGGCGTTTTTCGTCGGGCTCAACAACGGCCTGGGCATTCGCCCGATCCAGCGCTTCGGTTCAGCCGCCGCGAAAGCCCGCTACCTGCCACAACTGGCGACTGGCCGGATGCTCGCCGCCTTCGCCTTGACCGAGCAGGGGGCGGGTTCCAACCCGCTGAACATGGCGGCAACGGCACGGCGCCAGGGCGAGCATTGGCGTCTGGACGGGCGCAAGTCCTGGTGTGGCTCTGCCGCCTGGGCCGGGGTGATCTCTGTGTTTGCGCGGCATCTGGACGAGCAGGGGCGTGACTGCGGGTATATCGGCTTTTGCCTGGACGCCGACCAGCCTGGCCTGCGCCAGGGCAGTGAGGCGCTGACCCTCGGTCTCAAGGGTATGGTGCAGAACCAGGTGCATTTCGAAGCCGTCGAGGCCCGTGCGGAGCAGGTGCTGAGCAGTCCGTTCGCCGGGATGGCGGTCGCCAGCGACACCATGGTTTTCGGGCGCCTGGGTATTGCCGCCACCTGCGTCGGTGCCTTGTGGCGCTGTGTGCAACTGATGACTCGCTACAGCACACGCCGCTCCCTGGGCAGCCAGCGGCTCTGGGATCATGAACATACACAGACGCTGGTCGGTGGGGCGGTCTGCGCCGCTACCGCCCTGGGTGGTTGGGTCGATGACCTGGCCACGGGTCTGGACCAGGGACAGCCGGTGCCACCGGCCGAGGTCCTGGCGGCGGTCAAGTGGTTGGCCAGCGAACTGTTGGGTGAAGTCAGCGACAGCGCCTTGCAGATGCTCGGCGCACGTGGCTACTGCGATAACAACCCTATCGGCCAGCTCTGGCGCGATGCGCGCATCACCCGTCTGTTCGAGGGCCCGTCGCAGACCCTGGCGGCCTTTATCGGCCAGCGCGTGCTGGAGCAACCGGCTGTCATCAGGGCATATCTGGCGTTCACGCCCTACGGTCAACTGGCCCTCCAGCGCCTGGAAACCTGGATAGCCGGCGAGCGGCTGCCGCAACGGGGCAACGAGCGTTTGTCCGAGCAGGTGCTTCAGTTAGGACAGTGTGTCGCCTGGCTGATGCTGTCGGCCCAGGCCCTGGAGGAACATTGCCGGCCCTGGGTGATGTCGCGCCTGGCGGCGGCGGAACGCGACTGGGAGCATCTGGCCTCGCCGCGTTTCTCCCTGGCGGGGCTGGGTGGCTGGGTCGATGCCCGGATCGGTGCTTTCGATCGGCCGCGTGCCGATGAGGAGGTCGTGCTCGATGAGCTGCTCGTGTGTGGGGACGGCGCATGATCAACAGAACCTTGAGCCTGGGTGCGTTGCTGTTGCTGGTCAGTGTCGACAGTCAGGCTGGCGCCCTTGATGCCGTGGATTTCAATGGCCGACTGGAGACCCGCCAGGCCGTGACCCGTGAGGGCGAGTGGGGGCTCGACGAGTATTCCGCGCTGTTGGGCAGTGCTTGGCAAGGGGAGTCGGGCTGGCGCTTGAAGGCACAGGTCAGGGCGTTGCAGGAGAACAAGCTCGACGGCGACTATCACGAGATCGAGCCGCGCGAGCTGTTCGCCGAATACCAGGGTGAACGCTGCACCTCGACCGTTGGTGTGCAGCAAGTGGTGTGGGGGAGTGCCGATCGTTTGCGGGTGCTGGATGTCATTCATCCGTTCGACCGGCGCGAAGGTTACTTCGGTGACTA
Organism: Pseudomonas gingeri; assembly: GCF_013386165.1. Lineage (GTDB taxonomy): Bacteria > Pseudomonadota > Gammaproteobacteria > Pseudomonadales > Pseudomonadaceae > Aquipseudomonas > Aquipseudomonas gingeri_C. Next base: position 101,920 of record NZ_JACAOS010000002.1, read on the forward strand.
TGTCCAGCAGCGCCGGCCGCTAGCGATGCTCAACAGTGAGTGTTCGGTGTTCGAGGACCAGTCGTTGCAGGTGTTGTTGATTCCGCAGACCCGCAAAGACTTGCTGCCGGCCAGCGATGGACGTTTCGCCGAACCCCGGGTCAACGATCTGCTGACCGGCGTACCCCGTAGCGAGGCGTCCGACCCGGACTGGCGCAAGCCGGCGGACTGGACGCCTGCACTGCGCTGGAGCGGCAATGCCGCGGGCATCGACTATTCCCTCAATGCCTGGCACGGCTGGCAAACCGAAGACACCCTGACCCCGCAGCTCACGCGCAGCGGCTTGAGCTATCGCGAGCAATTGCAGCGCCGCACCCTGTTTGGCGGGTCCTTTGCCGTGCCCGTCGGACCGGTGGTGGTCAAGGGCGAGGCGGCACTGACCCCGGATGCCTATCGTTACTACCAGGCGCAGACGGGGATCGTCGACGTGAAGAAGAACCGCCAGCAGCAATTGTTGCTGGGTGTCGACTACCTCACGGGAGACTGGTTCTTCGGCGTGCAGTACTACAACCTGTGGAAGGACGATGTCGACCAGGCCCTTGACCAGGATCGCTCGGAAATCGTCAGCCTGGCGATACGCCGGGAAATGCTCCAGGGACGGCTCTACCTGACGGCGTACCTCGCCCAGGACCTACGGCAGTCCGCGCAGTATGCTGCCTTGGAAATGCGCTATGACCTCGATGCCCACTGGCAACTGCGCAGCGGGCTCGATGTCTTTGACGGCAGCCGGAGCAGCTTCGGTTACTACGAGGAGCAAAGCCGCTGGGTCAATGCCGTGCGTTATTCATTCTGAGATCCTGAGTGCAATCGAAACGCCCTCCGTTGCGATGTGTGGCGGTCAGGCGCGAGGTCGGAATTCTTCTGCTTCCGGGAGGCCGCGGGCGAGGAACCACTTCTGGAAAAGCGAGTCATAGCTATGTGCCATCTCGGCACTTCACAAGGACGCCCAGTGATGCTCGCTCGTTTCAAGCTCTCTCTCACGATTCCCGTCACCGGCTTGTTGGTCCTTCTGCTTGGCGGCTTGGCGCTTCCGGCTCAGGCGGCGGTGGAGGTCGATAACCAGCAGGCCCGTGGTTTCGATAATCTCGCCGCGCTCCATGGCAGCGCGGGGTCCGGGTATTCGCTGCACAACACCAGTTTCACCGTTGATGATTTTCAGAAGATGCAAACGCTGCAAAAGCGCAATGCCGACGAGTTGGAAAGCCTGAAGACGATCGTCAATGATCAGGCTCGCGTTATCGACGCGCTCAAGCGCAACGTGGATGACCTGAGCAGAAAGGTGAAGTGACGGCAGCTGCAATGGCGCTCACTTAAGCCCGGATTTGATCATTCCCACACTCTTGCGTGGGAATGATTGATTCGTCAGGCGTTAGCCGCTGATTTCGGGGGGCGTCGGGTCCTTGTTGTCTTGGCTCCCGTGGCCTTGCGTTTCTTCTTCCAGGGCGCGGCACCTTTTCCCGCCATCCCGGCCGGCATGCTGATCTGCAACTTCAATTCGACACAGCGTCCCACTTGCTTGCTCATCCATGCCGCCTGCTTGGCAACGAACTCTTCCAGGCTCATCTCGCCGCTTTGCACCATGTCCAGCGCCTGCTCCCAGATCGCCGTGGTACCCGGGTCGGCAATCGCCCGCGGTACCGCATCGATCAGGCTGAAGGCCGCGGGGGTCGCGGACAGGCTTTTCCCGTGCTTGACCAGGTAGCTGCGATCGAGCAAGCCCTGGATGATGCCGGCGCGGGTGGCTTCGGTGCCGATGCCGGTGGTGTCCTTGAGTTTCTGTTTGAGGCGCGGGTCCTCTACGTACTTGGCGACGTTTTTCATCGCCTTGATCAGGTCGCCTTCGGTGAACGGTTTTGGCGGCTGGGTCCAGAGGTCCTTGAGATCGATCCGGCTCACCGCGCATTCGGTGCCCTCGCGCAACGCCGGCAAGGCCTGGGGCTCGGGGGCTTCGCGACCCTTGGCCGGCGCCAGCGCTTCCGGCAAGGCCCGTTTCCAGCCTGGCTCGACGATCTGTTTGCCCACGGCCCGCAGTGCCTGCGCTGCACAATCGAAATCGGCCTGGGTCCGGTCGTATTCGTGATTGGGCAGGAACTGCGCCAGGTAACGGGCACGAATCAGGCTGTAGACGGCGCGCGGTTTGCCTTGCAAGCGCTCGAGGCTGGCGCCCGTGCCCGTCGGGATAATGCCGTGGTGGGCAGTGACCTTGGCATCGTTCCAGGCCCGTGAGCGGCGCGTCGGATCGAGATACGGCGCCAGTTTTTCCAGGCTCGGGTCGGCCCGCTCCAGTGCCGCCAGTATCCGACTCGCGTCAGCGTGCTGACTCAGGGGCAGAAAGCCGCAATCGCTGCGCGGGTAGGTGATGACCTTGTGGGTTTCATACAGCGATTGGGCAATATCCAGTGTCTCCTGGGCGCCCAGTCCGAGCCTTTTCGAACAGACTTCCTGCAAGGTGCCGAGATCGAAGGGCAGGGGCGCCGCCTCGCGAATCCGCTCGGTCTTGAGCTTCACCACCCTGGCGCTGGACGCCGCGCCCATATCGCTCGCGGCCTGTTGCGCGAGGGTCTGGTTGAGGCAGCGGTCCTGATCGTCACAGGCGTCCTGCGGCGCGCGCCATTGCGCGATGAAGGGCTGGCCGTCGTGCAGCAGGTGGACGTCGATCGCCCAGAAGGCCACGGGCACGAAGTCGGCGATACTGCGGTCGCGGTCCACCACCAGGCGCAAGGTCGGGGTTTGCACGCGGCCCACCGGCAGCACGCCCTGGTAACCGGACTGGCGGCCGAGCAGGGTGAACAGGCGGCTCATGTTCATGCCGATCAGCCAGTCGGCCCGGGAGCGCCCCAGGGCCGAATGATAGAGCGAAAAGGTTTCGCCGCCGGGCTTGAGCGCCGCCAGTGCCTTGCGGATCGAGGCGTCGTCGAGCGCCGACAGCCAGAGCCGCTGGATCGACCCGCGATAGCGACAATGCTCCACCAGCTCCCGGGCGATCATTTCCCCTTCGCGGTCGGCGTCGGTGGCAATCACCAGTTCCGAGGCCTCGCCCAGCAGGCGCTTGACCGCCTTGTACTGGCTGGCGGTCTTGGGCTTGACCTGCATCTTCCATTTTTCCGGAACGATGGGCAGGTCGGCCAGCACCCAGCGCTTATAGCGGGCATCGTAGGCATCCGGCGGGGCGGTTTCCAGCAAGTGACCGATGCACCAGGTCACGGTGGTGTTCGGGCCCACCCAGCAGCCGTCGCCACGGCGCGTGGCACCGAGTACGGCAGCAATGTCTTTGGCCTGGGAGGGCTTCTCGCAGAGGAACAACCGCATAACCACCTTGTTTCATCAGTACCTGGCAAGTGCTACAGGATGCTCAGTGTTGGCGCGTCGGGCAATCTTTATCTGTATGAATATACAGCTAAAGATTGCCCGATAGATCCGGGGCTTTTTATTGTCACAATAATTGAATCAATGATTCTCTATTTAGGGTGATTGTTCCTTTTTTGTCGATACCCTAAAGTCCATTCCAAGCCGGCAGCACATACGTCCAAGCGCAGAGCGCGTCGAGCTACCAGACTACCCAGATCTTCGACAGCCAAAAGGAACTCGTCATGTCTATCCGTGAACTGCTCAACCCAACCAACTCCACCCTGATCCTGATCGACCACCAGCCGCAGATGTCTTTCGGCGTGCAATCGATCGACCGTCAGACCCTGAAGAACAACACCGTGGGCTTGGCCAAGGCAGCAAAGATCTTCAACGTGCCGACGATCTACACCTCGGTGGAAACCAAGAGCTTCAGCGGTTATATCTGGCCTGAGCTGCTGGCGGTCAATCCCGGCGCAGAACCCATCGAGCGCACCTCGATGAACTCCTGGGAAGACAAGAAGCTCGTCGAGGCGGTGAAGGCCACCGGTCGCAAGAAGCTGATCATGGCCGCCCTGTGGACCGAGGTCTGCCTGAACTTCCCGGCCCTGGAAGCCATGGCCGAAGGTTTTGAGGTGTACATCGTCACCGACGCGTCCGGCGGCACCACCCAGGAGGCCCACGACATGTCCGTGCAACGGATGATCCAGGCTGGCGCCGTTCCGGTGACCTGGCAACAGGTCCTGCTCGAATTCCAGCGTGACTGGGCCCACAAGGAAACCTACGACGCGGTGATGGATCTGGTGCGTGAGCACAGCGGCGCCTACGGCATGGGGGTGGACTATGCCTACACCATGGTTCACAACGCACCGCAACGCCAAGCCAAGTAGTGAAGTGAGTCGGGCGCGCCGGTCGCGCCCGACGCCTCATTTCCTCGAGCCCTCCCTGGGAGACCTGACATGGTCGCTAGTCCCTTGTTGTCCTCTCGCATTTCGGCTGACTGGGCACTGCTCTGGTTACGCCTGGCCGGTTCGGCCTTGTTGTTGCGGGTTCATGGCTTGCCCAAGCTGCTGGACTTTCAGCACCAACTGACATTGATCGAAGACCCTTTCGGCCTGGGGGCGCACCTGACCCTGAGCCTGGCGATTTTTGCCGAAGTGTTGTGTCCGCTGTTGATCATCCTCGGTCTGCTGACGCGCCTGGCCACATTGCCGCTACTCTTCCTGCTGCTGGTTTCGCTGGTCTGGGTGCACCCTGAGTGGAGCCTGGCCGAAGGGCAGTTCGCCTGGTTGCTGGTGATTGTCTTCTTCGCCCTGCTGATCGGCGGTTCCGGAAGCATCGCCCTGGACCGGCGTTTCCCATTGTTCGCCCGCCTGGGGAGTCAACGTCCATGAATATCGAATTATTGGATGGCGTGGTGACCTTGCTGGTCCGCCATCGGATCAAGAAGGGCCAGGACCAGGCCTATGAAACCTGGCTACGTCGCACCATCGCCATGGCTCGCAGCTATCCTGGGCACCTTGGCATTGATGTGGTGCGTGGGCACAGCCACGGACAAACGCTGTTTACCAGCGTGCTGCGTTTCGCGTCTACCGAACAACTGCAACACTGGCTGGACTCCAATGACCGGCGTGAGTTGGTGGAGGAGGCCCAGCCGATGCTGGCCGACGGCGACCAGACCGAGATCAACGCCGACCGCGAGTTCTGGTTCACGCCGGCCGAAGTCGGCTCGCCAGCCCCGGTGCCGCGCTGGAAACAGGCTTGCGTGACCTTTCTGGTGATCATGCCGCTGATTTTTCTGGTGCCTATGGTGTGGCGCCCGGTGTTCACCCTGTGGCCCTGGCTGGGTGGCTACGTGCAATCCAACGTGTTGATCACCATGAGCATTGTCGGGTTGGTGGTCTATGTGTTCATGCCCCGTGCGACCCGCCTGTTCAGCCGCTGGCTGCAACCGGCAAACCACTGATTTCGCTGACCGCTACATTCCGTCAAGCAAGGAGAACTGATATGAGCAATGTGATCGCTGACCTGATTCTGCACAACGGCCGTCTGCACACCGTCGACCGGGCTCAACCCAAGGCCACTGCGGTGGCGATCAAGGACGGTCGTTTTATCGCCGTGGGTAACGACGGTGAGGCCATGGCCTTGCGCGGTAGCGCCACGAAGGTGATCGACCTCAAGGGCCGCACCGTCATCCCCGGGCTCAACGACTCGCACCTGCACCTGATCCGTGGTGGCCTGAACTACAACTTGGAACTGCGCTGGGAAGGCGTGCCCTCCCTGGTGGATGCACTGCGCCTGCTCAAGGACCAGGCCGAGCGCACCCCGGCGCCGCAATGGGTGCGGGTGGTGGGTGGCTGGAACGAATTCCAGTTCGCCGAAAAACGCATGCCGACCCTGGAAGAACTGAACAAGGCGGCGCCGGACACCCCGGTGTTTGTCCTGCACCTGTATGACCGTGCCTTGCTCAACCGTGCGGCGCTGCGGGTGGTGGGCTACAACCGCGATACGCCGAACCCGCCGGGTGGCGAGATTGTCCGCGATGCCAAGGGCGAGCCGACCGGTATGCTGGTTGCCCGGCCCAACGCGATGATCCTCTACTCGACCCTGGCCAAGGGGCCGAAGCTGCCGCTGGAGTATCAGGTCAACTCGACCCGCCAGTTCATGCGTGAACTCAATCGCCTGGGCGTCACTAGCGCCATCGATGCCGGCGGCGGTTTCCAGAATTATCCAGACGACTATGCGGTCATCAACGAACTGGCGGCCAAGCAGCAACTGACCGTCCGGATCGCCTACAACCTGTTTACCCAGAAGCCCAAGGAAGAGCTGGCGGATTTCAAGAACTGGACCAGCAAGGTGACCTACGGCCAGGGCGACGACTTCCTGCGGCACAACGGGGCAGGGGAGATGCTGGTGTTCTCGGCGGCGGATTTCGAAGACTTCCTCGAGCCGCGTCCGGACCTGCCGCAGACCATGGAAGAGGAGCTGGAGCCGGTGGTCCGCCATCTGGTGGAGCAACGCTGGCCATTCCGCCTGCACGCGACCTATGACGAATCCATTTCGCGGATGCTGGATGTCTTCGAGAAGGTCAACCGGGATATTCCCTTCAATGGTCTGCCGTGGTTTTTCGATCACTGCGAAACCATCACGCCAAAAAACATCGAGCGGGTACGGGCGCTGGGCGGCGGTATTGCCATTCAGGACCGCATGGCCTTCCAGGGCGAATACTTCGTCGAGCGTTATGGCGCCAAGGCAGCCGAAGCGACACCGCCGATCAAGCGCATGCTGGCCGAGGGCGTGCCGGTGGGTGCCGGTACCGATGCGACCCGAGTGTCGAGCTACAACCCCTGGACCTCGCTGTACTGGATGGTCAGTGGGCGTACCGTCGGTGGGCTTGAGCTCTACCCGGAGGGCTTGCCACGGGAAACCGCGCTGGAGCTGTACACCCATGGCAGCGCCTGGTTTTCTTCGGAGCAGGGCAAGAAAGGCCAGATCAAGGTCGGGCAACTGGCCGACCTGGTGGCGCTGTCGGCGGACTATTTCAGCGTCGAGGCCGAGGCCATCAAGTGGATCGAATCGGTGTTGACGGTGGTCGACGGCAAGGTGGTGCATGGGGCGGGGGATTTTGACAAGCTCGCACCGCCAACGCTGCCCGTGACCCCGGACTGGTCGCCGGTGGTCAAGGTGCCGGGGCACTGGCGGCCGAACTCGCCGTTGCAGGCCCAGGTTCACCAGTGCAGCGGTCCTTGCGGGGTGCATGCCCACGGTCATGAGCGGGCGCGGATGTCGAGTGTGCCGGTCAGTGACTTCCAGGGTTTCTGGGGTGCCTTTGGCTGTTCGTGTTTCGCGTTCTGAGTCGAATATCGGGCGGGACGTTACTGTCCCGCCCGTTTTCAGAAACGATCCCAGGCCGGTAGACCTTCGAATTCAGCGGCCATGTAGTCGATAAAGCAGCGGACCTTGGACGGCACGTATCGGGCGGTCGGATAGACGGCCTGGATGGTCAGGTCGGGGATGCTGAAATCGGGCAACAGCTTTACCAGATCTCCCGCAGCCAGCGCCTGCCCGAAGACAAAGGTCGGGCCGTAGGCAATACCCAGTCCCGCCAATGTCGCCGCCAGCAGCATATGCATGTTGTTGGCGTGCATGCGCAGCGGCCCGTCGATCAGATGGGGTTGTCGTTGTGAGTCGTTCAAGGTCCAGGCGCCGCTGGAGACAGCTTCGCTGAAGGCCAGGCGCGGGGTGTTGCGCAGGTCTTCGGGGCGCAACGGCATACCTTCACGCTGCAGGAATGCCGGGGCTGCGCAGAGCACCATCCGGCAGGGCGCCAGCGCTCGGGCAATCAGTTGCGAATCCGGCAGGCGACCGATGCGGATGGCGATGTCGATACCGGCGGTATGCAAGTCCACATAACGATCGTCGAGCACGATTTCGGTATCGAGCTGCGGGTGTTCGGCCATGAACCGCGCCAGCGGTTGTGCCAGGTGCAGGGAACCGAAGGTCACCGGCGCGCAAATGCGCAATTTCCCGTGCAGGGCATGCTGGGTATCGCTGGCTTCCCGGTCGGCTTCCTCAAGGGCTTCGAGAATTCGCTGGCAACGAGCGTGGTAGGCCCGACCGGCCTCGGTCAGGCTCAGGCTGCGGGTGCTGCGCTGGATCAGCCGCACACTCAACTCGGCTTCCAGGGCGCTGAGGTACTTGCCGGCCATGGACGCCGACAGCCCGAAACGGCGACCCGCGGCCACCAGACTGCCGGCTTCGACCGCAGCGCTGAACACCTTGAGGCTCATGAAACGGTCCATATGGCACTCCAGTCGATAGCCTGGTGATTGGCTGATAATAGAAATAACCGGATTATCGCTTTATTTGCCTTGATCTACGATCGCCTCCAGACATTCAGTCTCTGGAGATCGATATGAAAGTAGTTTCCAACGGTATTCAACTCGAAGTCAGCGATCGCGGTGCCAGTTCGCCGGCCCTGGTGTTCCTGCACTACTGGGGCGGTTCGTCACGCACCTGGGACGACGTGCGCGCGGCGCTGCCCAGCCATTACCGCAGCATCGCCCATGACCATCGCGGCTGGGGCGATTCGCAAGGGCCTACCAGCGGTTATGCCCTGGCCGATTTTGTCGACGATACCCTGGCGGTGATTACCGCATTGAACCTCGGCAGCTACGTGCTGATCGGTCATTCCATGGGCGGCAAGATCGCGCAACTGTTCGCCTCGCGGCGTCCGGCCGGTTTGATCGGCTTGGTGCTGGTGGCGCCATCGCCGCCCGGGCCGCTGCGGCTCCCGGCCGAGGTGCAGGCAGCCATGGAGACGGCTTATGAGTCACGTGAGTCAGTGGCGATGGCTATCGAGCATATGCTGACGGCGAAGCCCTTGAGCCTGAAGCATCACGAACAGGTGATCGAGGACAGCCTGCGTGGCGCACCGCAAGCCAAGGCGGCCTGGCCCTGTTCGACCAGCCGCGAGGACATCACGGCAGAAGTAGCGGCGATCGAGGTGCCGACCCTGGTGATCGCCGGTGAGCGGGACCGGGTCGATCCCGTTGAGGTATTACGGGCCGAAGTACTCTCGCGGATTCCCCAGGCCACCTTGTATGAGCTGGCCGGTACCGGGCATCTGTCGCCGCTGGAGTCGGCGGATGAAGTCGCCGGGGCTATCCAGCGTTTTGTCGAAGGACTTGGCCGCTGATGCCCCCTCAATGTGCATCGGGCGAGGCTGCCGCAGCCGGCGGCGGTTTGACTTTGTGCATCAGTGGGACCATCGCCGCCGCGATGATGAAGCAGACCATGATCACCAGGAAGGTGTCGGCATAACTCTGGGTCTGCGCCTCGCGGTAGGTCAGTTGCCAGAGTTGTTGCAGGCTGGCAGTGGTCCCTTCGCTACCCGTCTGGCCGAGGTTGGCGAAGTTGCCGCCGACCGTGGTCATCCACTGGTTCAACGCTTCGTTGGTGCTGTTCAGATGCTCGGCCAACCGACTGAAATGCAGGTTGGTCCGATCATTGAGAATCGTCGCACAAGCCGCGATACCAATGGCGCCGCCCAGGTTGCGCATCAGGTTGAACAGGCCTGAAGCCTGCTTCAGTCGCGCAGGGGCCAGGGCGCCGAGGGTCAGGGTCACGGTGGGTGGCACGGCGAATTGCTGGGCCATGCCCCGCAGTGCCTGGGGCAGCATCAGTTCCTTGCCGCCCCAGTCATGGGTCAGCGGTGAGAAGTCCCACATCGACACGGCAAACAGCCCCAGCCCGACCATCATCAACCAGCGCAGATCGACCCGGTTGGCAAAGAACGCGTACAGCGGAATCGCCGCCAACTGGAACAGGCCGGTGGAGAAGATCGCCAGGCCGATGTCCAGCGCGCTGTAGCCGCGCACCCGGCCGAGAAACAGCGGGGTGAGGTAAATGGTCGCGAACAGCCCGATCCCGGTGACGAAGGAGAAGAAGCAACCGAGGGCAAAATTGCGCTCCTTGAGTGCGCGCAGGTCGACCACCGGATTGGCCACCATCAGGCTGCGACTGACAAAGGCCAGCCCGGCCAGGCCGGAAATCCAGGCGGTGGCCAGGATGGTACTGTCACTGAACCAGTTCCAACGCGGGCCTTCTTCCAGGGTGTATTCAAGGCAGCCAAGAAACACCGCCATCAGCAGCATGCTCAGGTAGTCGGCGCCCTTGATCAGGCGCAGGTCGGGCTCATCAATCCGCACCAGCATCGGCACCATCACCGCGACAAAAATGCCGGGCACCAGGTTGATGTAGAACAACCAGTGCCAGGAGGAAATATCGGTAATCCAGCCGCCGATCACCGGGCCGAGGGTCGGTGCCAGTGAAGCGATGGCGCCGATGGTCGCAGCGGCGATGACACGCTGTTTACCGCCGAAGAACATGAACGCCGAGGTAAAGACCAGGGGGATCATCGAGCCGCCGAGGAAACCCTGCAAAGCGCGAAACGTGATCATGCTCTGGATGTTCCAGGCCACACCGCAGAGCAGGCTGGCCAGGGTGAAACCCACCGCCGAGGCACAGAATAGCCAGCGTGTGGAAAACACCCGCGACAGCCAGCCTGACAGTGGGATCACGATGATTTCGGCGATCAGGTAGCTGGTCTGCACCCAGGCGGTTTCGTCGGTACCGGCGGACAGTCCGCCGCCGATATCACGCAATGAAGCGGAGACGATCTGGATATCCAGCAGGGCGATAAACATGCCCACGCAGAGGGTGGCGAAGGCGAACACCTTGACCGAGGTGCTCATCGACGCCGCGTCGAAAGGTTTGGCTGGGGCGCGGGTACTCATGGTGTGCTGACCAGTTGGCTGGCGGAGCCATCAACCGATGGGCGACTGGCGACGTCACTGGCGGTGTGCAGGGTATCCACTTCGGCGGTGACGGAGAGCCCCGGGCGAAGTTGCCCGAGTACACCGTCGGCCTGGTCGAGCATGACCCGGACCGGTACCCGCTGGACGATCTTGGTGAAGTTGCCGGTGGCGTTTTCCGGTGGCAGCACGCTGAACTGGGCGCCGGTGGCCGGGGCCAGGCTGTCCAGGTGACCATGGAAGACCTTGCCGGGCAGCACGTCGGCGCGGATGGACACCGCCTGGCCGGGGAGCATGTGGGTCAACTGGTCTTCCTTGAAGTTGGCGTCGACCCAAAGGCCCTGTTGTGGCACCACGGAAAGCAACTGCGAACCGGCCGCGGCAAAGGCACCGACCCGGGCCCGACGGTTGCCGATCACGCCGTCCACCGGTGCACGCAATTCGGTGTAGGAGAGGTTCAGGCGAGCCATGTCGCGTTCGGCGACGGCTTGCATCAGCGCGGCTTTGGCCTGCAGTTTCTGGGTTTCGATCACGTCCACCTGGCGCTGGTTGGCCAACAACGTGGCTTGTGCCTTGGCGCCATTGGCCTGGGCGGTCTTGAAGGTGGCGTCGACCCGTTGGGCACTTTCCACCGACACTGCCGAACGGCCCACCAGGCTTTCGTAACGGGCGTGGTCGTTGCGCGAGCGCACGGTTTCCGCATTGGCCGCATCGATGCCGGCCCGGGCCTGGCTGATCACCGCGTGTTGCAACTGCTCGGTGGCGTCGAGGTTGGCCAGCAGCGCCTGTTGCGCCGCCACCGCGCCTTCGGCCTTTTGCAGGGCGGCGACATAGTCGCGGTCGTCGATCTTCACCAGCAGGTCGCCAGCATGCACGAACTGATTGTCAGTGACCTTGAGCTCGGCGATATAGCCCGGCACTTTTGGCCCGATCACCGTCACATCGGCGCCGATATAGGCATCGTCGGTGCTTTCGATAAAGCGCCCGGCGGTCCACCAGTGCAGGCCGTAGAAACCGGCGAATACCAATACGCCAGTGGCGGCTGTCAGCAGCACGAGCCGCTTGAACAGCACGGGTTTTTTCTGAACGGCCAGTTCAGGGGCAGCGGCCGAGGACAGGTTGGTCATGGCGGGGTTACCGGTTGGCAGGGAGTGGGGGAGCGATATCAGGGTGTTGCAGTGCCGCCAGTTGACGACGTTTTTCAAAGCGCCGACGCATGGGCTCGTCGGCGGTCGGACCGGCCACGACCTTGTGTCGCCGGCTGATGGCCTGGCCGGTGTGGCTGTCGATCAAGGCCAGTTCGACGACTTCGCCGCTGGCGCCGTCGACGAGTTGGGTGGCGGGACCTTCCGGCGAAAGGTGCTTGTTACCCCAATCCATCAGGGTCAGCAGCACCGGTCTGAAGTCCCGGCCCTGGGCGGTCAGCAGGTAGTCGAAGCGCGGTGGGGCATCGTTGTAGGCCTGGCGTTCGAGCAACCCGCTTTCGACCAGGTCATTGAGGCGCCGGGTCAGGATGCTGGGAGCAATCCCGAGGCTTTCCTGGAATTGGTCGAAGCGGCTGAGACCGTAGAAAGCGTCCCGCAGGATCAGGATGTTCCACCACTGGCCGACCTGTTCAAGGCTGCGTGCCACGGGGCAGTGCAGGTGGGCCAGGCTTGTCCTTTTCATCATCGGGACCTCTGAAGGTGCGGGATATTATGCTGATAATATTATGATGGTAATATATTCTTGCGACTTTCAATTTGCAAGTCACTACAGACAGGTATTTTCAGGCAGGGGACGAGAGGTCGATGAGCGAAAGGGGGGGCAGACGCCGACAGGTGTTCGACGTCCGAGAGGGCTTGGATTATCTGGCGGTTTGAGCGGCCTGGCGATCAGCCGTGCTGGCAGGCATCGCCCAGGCGAATGAAGTTCATTTCGTGGCGTACGCCCTGGCCGTCGACGTAGACCACATGCCCCTGCACCGGACCACAGTCGGACGCGGCGGCACTGTCGGCGCGCACGGCCTTGGCCATGTCCAGGTCTTCGGAATAGTCGTAGGGTTCGGTGCTGGTGCTGGCGGTTGCGCCCTGGCTTTGGGGGGCTGCGGTCGCATGACCTTGAGCGGTGGCAACCAGGCTGAACAGCGACAGCAGGATAAACAGAAGGTATTTCATGGCGGTCTCCGGAAAGACATCCTCCTCACCTGATGGTAGTGAGGCAGTGGTGGCCATTTTACGAACGGCACCGCCTTCAATAGAACGGATCCTTGCCAATAGCGGATATCAGTGTGATCGATACTGCTCAGGCGCCGGGAGTTACTGGCGCTGTTCGGGAAACAGCTGGGCTTTGAGGAAGTCGATGAACACCCGCAACTTCAGTGACGGGTACTTTCCGGAAGGCCACATGAGCCGATAGACACCGGACTCGGAGCAGTCATCGAGGACCCTGGCCAGCTTCCCCCGTTCCAGCCATTCGCGGATGGCGAAGTCCGGCAGGTAGGCAATGCCGATCCCCTGCACGGCGAACACGATGCGTGCCTCCAGGTTGTTGCAGACCATCGAGGTGGGGAGTTGCAGGTCAATGTCCTGGGCTTCGCGGTTCAGTGGCCAGACCTGCAACTTGCCGGTGTTGGGGAAGCGAAATTGAATGCAGCTGTGCTGCATCAGGTCGAGGGGCGAGTGGGGCACGCCATGCTCCGCGAAGTAGTCCGGTGAGCCCACCAGGATCATTTGATAAGTGCCCAGATGACGGGAGGTCAGGCTGGAGTCGGGCACTTCGCCGCTGCGAATCACCGCGTCGTAGCCCTCTTCGATGACATCGACCCGGCGATCGTCGAAGGTCAGGTCCAGGTCGATGGCTGGATAGGCTTTCTTGAACTGGGCCAGGACCGGCAGAAAGGGCGCGTCCACCAGCGGCAGGCTGATCTTCAGGCGTCCGCTGGGAGCACTGGTGGTCTGGGAGAACTCGGCCTCGGCGGCTTCGATCTCCGCCAGGATGCGCAGGCTGCGCTCCAGAAAACGCGAGCCTTCCTCGGTCAGGGTGACGCTACGCGTACTGCGGTTGAACAGGCGCACGCCAAAGCGTTCCTCCAGCCGCACGATGCTCTTGCCGATGGCCGAGGCGGACACTCCCAGCAGGCGTCCGGTGGCGACAAAACTGCGGGTCTGCGCCACGGAGACGAAGACATTCAAACTGCTCAAGCTATCCATCTTCCACTCTCGACCCTGGGCCTGATTGCCGGTCCGGCGGTTGCGTATCCTAACCTGATTGCGGAATAAAACCTCCGCAGATAACGGATCTGTCACCTACTTAATCGGAGCCTGGAGGACTCCTATCATCGCCACATCGTTCATCAACCGAGATCACCGTCATGTCCGCAATCATGAATCGCTGGGAAATTTCCTCGTTCGGCCTGGATAATCTGAGCTTGGCCGCCGCACCGCGTCCAGTCCCGAAAGCTGGGGAAATCCTGATCAAAATCGAGGCCGTGTCGCTCAACTACCGTGACACTCAAGTGGCCGAAAACGGCATGACGGCGGCGCTGGCCTTTCCGTTCACACCCGCCTCCGACATGGCTGGGACCGTCGTCGCGGTGGGCGAGGGCGTGACTCGTTTCAGTGTAGGCGAGCGCGTCATCTCCACCTACATTACCAACTGGATCGATGGTAATCCCAAGACCTGGGCTGAAATGCCGACCCAGGGCGGGCCGATTCAAGGGATGCTCGCGCAGTACGTCGTGACGCCAGCCGAGTGGTGCGTGCGTGCGCCGAAAAACCTGACCCCGGTGGAGGCCAGCACGCTGCCCATCGCCGCCTTGACCGCCTGGATGGCGCTGATCGAACTGGGGCACTTGCATGCCGGGCAGACTGTGGTGGTCCAGGGCACTGGCGGAGTATCGCTGTTCGCCGTGCAATTGGCGGCGGCCAGCGGGGCGAAGGTGATTGTCACCAGCAGCAGTGACGCGAAGATCGCCGAGGCGATCAAGCTCGGTGCCAGCCATGGCATCAATCGCACCACCACGCCGGAGTGGCAAACGGCGGTGCTGGAATTGACCGACGGGCGTGGCGCCGATCACGTATTGGAAATGGCTGGTGGCGACAACCTGGGACGCTCCCTGCAAGCGGTGGTGCCCGGTGGCCGGGTCTCCATTATCGGTCTGCTGGAGTCCGAAGAGCTGCGAACCCCGATCATGCCGTTGCTGGGCAGTCGCGCGTCCATCGTCGCGGTGGCGGTCGGGCCACGGCGGGCACTGGAAGACCTGGTGCGGATGATCGATCACCACGGGATCAAGCCGGTGATCGATGCCACCTACGCTTTCGCGCAAGTCCCCGAGGCCTTCGCGCACCTGAATCGTGGCGCGTTCGGCAAGGTCGTAATCGACTTCGCGTTGGGCTCGAAATGACTCGTTCGATCAATCCCCTGAGCGTCATGCCCTTTGTCATGCTGGGCCTGTTCGGTCTCTACACCCTGGAACTGGGCGTGGTCGGCATCCTGCCATTGATCGTCGAACGCTTCGGCGTGACGGTGGCCCAGGCTGGCCTGCTGATGAGCCTGTTCGCGTTTATCGTGGCGGCGTGCGGTCCTTTCCTGGTGCTGGTGTTTTCCCGCTTCGAGCGCAAGAAAGTGCTGATTGGGGCGCTCCTGTGCTTTTCCCTGAGCAGCGTTTTTTCGGCCTATGCGCCGAACTACTCGACGCTGATGGCCTTGCGCATCCTGCCGGCGATGCTGCATCCGGTATTTTTCTCGGCGGCATTCGCGACGGCCATTTCGCTCTATCCCAGGGATCGCGCCGCCCATGCGACCACCGTGGCCTTTATTGGCACGACCCTGGGCCTGGTATTCGGCATCCCGATCACGGCCTGGGTCGCCGGGCGCTTTTCCTATGAAACCGCGATCCTGCTCTGCGCCGTGGCGACATTTCTGGCAGGCCTGGGTTTGTGGTTCAAGTTGCCGCGCCAGGCCGTCGTACCGGAAAGCTTCGCCAGTCAGTTGTCGATCCTGCGCAAACCGGCGGTGTGGCTGGCGATCATCGGCACGGTGCTGGTATTCACCACCAAGTTCGCGGTCTACAGCTATGCCGCCGAGTACCTGAAAAGCCAGACCGGTCTTGCCGGCGAGACCATCAGCCTGTTGTTGGTGGTCTTCGGTGTCGGCGGGGTGTTGGGCAATGTGTTGGCGGGCAGGGCGCTGGCCCGTCACCTGGTCAGGACGGTGGTGCTGTTTCCGATCCTGTTGAGCCTGGCCTACGGGATGCTTTATTGCTTTGGCAGTGCTTCGGTCGGGTCGATGCTGCCGATCGTGTTTGTCTGGGGGGCGATTCACACCAGTGGCATGGTCATCACCCAGATGTGGCTGACCAGCGCCGCCCCTGAAGCCCACTCGTTCGCCACCAGCCTGTATGTGTCGGCGGCCAATGCGGGGATTGCCATTGGCGCCTGGGTCGGAGGCCTGTTTATCAACGCTTATGGCCTGTCGGGCACGATCACCTGCGGTTTGCTGTTCGCAGCGCTGTCGTTGCTGGTGATCGTGGCGAAATCGTTGCTCGACAAGGCGCGTCCCGGGACGCCGGCCCTGCAAGCCGCCTGATTCGCCTCGCCTGGGTTCAGTGCTGCTGACGCAACGCCGCGATAAACACCTGCAAGGCCGAAGACATCTGCCGGTTGCTCGGGTAGTACAGATAGAAGCTGGGGAATGGCGTCGACCATTCCTCCAGCAACGGCACCAGTGCGCCGCTGCCCAACTCGGCTTCGATCCACTCGCGAATCCACACCGTGATACCCAGGCCATCGACCGCCGATTGCAGTGCAACGGCGCAATCGCTCACCACCAACGAGCCTTTGACGCTGAGCTCGAACGGCGTGCCGTCGTTGAAGAAACGCCACTTGTACAACCCTGCTTCACCGGCGCGGCGCCAGTTCACGCAGCTGTGTTGCAGCAGGTCTGCCGGTGCCTGGGGCCGACCGCGTTGTTGCAGGTATTTGGGCGAGGCCACGGCTATCTGGGTCAGCGGTTCGCTGAGCCGGAGGGCAATCATGTCCTGCTCGATAAATTCTCCCAGGCGGATGGCCGCATCATGACCTTGGGCGACGATGTCGGTGGTGCTGTCGTCGGCAATCAGTTCGAGCTGGATGTCCGGATAAGTGGCCTGGAAGGCGGGCAGGATCGGTTGGATAAAGTGCAGCATCGCCACTTGCGGGGCACTGATGCGCAGCGTGCCGATGGGCGTGTCGCGGTATTCGTTGAGTGCCTCCAGCGCCGAGTCCAGGTCGGCGAACACGCTGCCCAGGCGTTCGAACAGACGGGCACCGGCTTGCGTGGTCGAGACGCTGCGGGTTGTCCGGTTCAGCAAGCGAACCCCCAAGCGTTCTTCCAGGCCTTTGATGGTCTGGCTCAAGGCCGACGCCGAGACGCCAAGCGACTGGGCCGCCCGGGAGAAATTGAGCGTCTGGGCCACGGCAAAAAAAGCCTTGAGGTTGGCAAACTCCTGATCGCGCATTATGTATTCGCTCCTTCATAATGTTTGAAGATGGTTCCATATTCTAAATAAATGGCATGGGTCGGACAATGCGTTCAATCGGCGATCCTGCCTTTGCCACCGAAGGAATTGTCATGTCATTCCCCGCTCATTTCGACCTGCTGAACTCAGCCCTCGCGCCTTTGCCCGATCAACACCGCCTGTTGCTGCTCAAGGGCGGGATGGTTGTCACTCTGGATAATCAACTGGGAAACTTTGTCGAGGGCGACGTCCTGATCCGTGGTACCGAGATCGTCGAGGTCGGTGTCAATCTTGTGGCCGAGGGGGCCGAGGTGATCGATGCCAAGGGCATGATCGTCATCCCCGGGATGGTCGATACCCATCGCCACGCCTGGGAAGGCCAACTGCGACGTATCAACCCGGACTCCTCATCCCTGGAGGACTACTGCAACGCCACGCATTTTTCCTTCGCCAAGTACTACCGGCCCCAGGACATGTACGTGGGCAATATGCTGACTGCCCTGGGCTGCATCAACGCCGGCATCACCACCCTCATCGACAACTCCCATAACGCCCGCAGCGGTGCGCATTCCGATGCGGCCATCGAAGCCTTGCAGGACGCCGGTATCCGGGCTGTCCATGCGCCGGGCGCGCCTTTGTCCGGGGAATGGGACTCGGCCCGGTGGCCTGGCGATCTACGTCGTCTGAAGGACAAGTATGCAAGCACCGGCGACTCGTTGGTGACCCTGGCAATGATGTCGCAGATCGACCGTGAGCAATGGGCGCTGGCCCGCGAGTTGGGCCTGAGCATTGTCACCGAGTTCTTCGGGGCCGGCATGGCCGGCGAGCTGGAGGCGTTGCACCAGGAGGGGCTGCTGGGACCGGACAATATCTTCAACCACTGCACCTGCTTGCCGGACCAGGGCTGGTCGATCCTGCGCAACGCCGGGGTGAAGGTCAACGTCTGCCCGCGCTCCGACGCTCACTACGGCCTCGAAGACGGGATGTTCGCCTGGCAAAAGGCCGTGGATCACGGAATGAGCCCGGGCCTGAGTGTTGATAACGAAAGCTCCTACGGCGGCGACATGTTCGGCGAAATGCGTGTGGCCTTCTACCTGCAGCGCGCGGCAGCTCATAGCGCGCGTTTCCACGGAAAATCGCCTGCTCCCGACCTGGTGAGCACCCGGCAACTGCTCAAGGCCGCGACCCTCGACGGTGCGGTGTGTGCCGGGCTCGATTCGCGTATCGGCAGCCTCACACCAGGCAAGCAAGCGGACATCGTATTGATCCGCACCGACAACCTCAGTCTCTATCCGTCCAACAATGCGCTGGGCACGGTGGTGCATGCCGCGGAACGGGGCGATATCGACACCGTGATCATCGCCGGGCGGATTCGCAAGCAAGCGGGTGTGGTGCTGGGGGTGGATCGCCCGCAACTGGAACTGGCGACTGAAGAGTCCCGTGGGTACCTGTTCGCGGCGGCCGGTTACACCCCGGACCCTTTTGCGGAAGATTTTTCTCCCCTGCACTTGTTCGCTGATCGTCTGAAGGCGTTGCTGTTGTGAGCGTGCGCATACTTGGTCAATTTCACCCAGATCGGTGATTTTGCCGAAGCATGGGAGCGCTCCTGGCAAGCAGGTTACGATTACGAACAGATGGGGATTCCCTGGCTGACCTTCATGAGTCGCTATATTACCGACGACAACATGTAGGTACCGGGTGAGCCGCGACGCGGGCGAGAGATACCAAGGCCTTGTGGTAGGCGCGCTTCTGAAAGCGCCGTGAACCTTTGTAGGAGCCGGCTTGCCGGCGACGACGTCCGTAAGAACGATGCAAGACTTGCCGGCCCCATCGCCAGCAAGCTGGCTCCTACAACGAGCGTGTGTTACTTACCGCCCAGTGCACCACCGGCTGCGCCGCCCAGGCCGGCACCGATGGCCGCTCCGGTCTTGCCGCCCAACTGGTTGCCCAGCAGCGAACCGCCGGCTGCGCCGAGGCCACCGCCGATGGCGGCTTTGGTTTTCTTGCCTTTCTTGGCGGCTACCGCGCCACCCGCTGCGCCACCCAGGCCTGCGCCAAGCGCCGCGCCGGTGCTGCCGCCCATCTTCTGGCCGAGAACGTTGCCCAGGGCGCCGCCCAGACCACCGCCGACCGCGGCCTGTGTGCCGCCCGCCGCCATGGCGCCTTGGGCAAACAGGGCGCTCAGGGCCAGGACGGTAAGTGCTTTACGCATGTTGCAAACCTCGAAAGAAAATTGAACGGCAATTGTCGCTGTCCACGGAGGGCGAAGCAAATACTGTTGTCGGTGATATCAGATCATCCGGCAGCTTCTTTCAGGAATAACGATCAGGTGTTCTTACCCCATTATGGCTCACCTCAGTCCATGAAAAACATGTGGTTATTGAAGGGGTTATGTCAATAAGAATCTGGAAAATATCTTGTTACAGATTGTCGCAGTGGGTTAATATAGCCCCGCGTTCACCTACCACGGTTTATGCATTTTTAAGCCCCAAGCGTCCATCAGCCGCTTGGGCTTTTTTTTGCCTGCAGTTTGCCTATGGGCGTTGAGCTTCTGCCCGATCATGTATTGGCTCGAGTGATGGCCCTATGCCTTGCTGGGTTGTTGCCGAGGGCCGCAGCAGTTCGGCGTATTTCTGGGCAATGGTCATCGTGGTGGCCTGTGCAATCGATGAGGACGCCATCGACACGCAAGCGTCGGCACCCTGAGTCTGTGGCTGAAGTAAGCCTCTGGGTTTTATTTCATGTGACAAATACTTCAAATTGTGTCAAAAATTAAACAAAGTACTGAAAGTATTGCGGGGTTGTCGGGCTATCAAGGGTATTCAGGCCTGGAGCGGTCGGGTGTCCAGGCTTACCAGATAACAGCTGGTTGTATAGTGGCCATATGATTTCGTGGGTGGCTCGATTTCCTAGTACCGTCGATGTGCAGGGAGGGGCACCGGCTTAGCGGTGCGCCATCGGTGTTTGAGGGTTGCTCAAGCATCTGTGGCAAGCCCGGCAGCCCGGAGGCGAAGGGTCTCTTTGGTGATCTGGTCATCGCCAGATCGCCGCGCAGTGAAATGCATCCGTGACGCTCGTTTATGACTGTCTGTACGAGTGCATTTGGACTGAACCAAAATTAATTCGCGTGGTCATTTGTAATATATTTTGAAATATTATTTAACAAAAAGGTACTCCGCGGAAATGAGGCGCCGACGCTATAGCGTGCAGCTGTTCGGTGCGTAGCATCAGCCGGAATGCCTTGGTAAGATGACGTACGCTTTGGGTTCATCTTTCATACAATTTCACTTGCTAATTCTGATACCGTGCGGCCCACGTTTATCGCGGCGCCTTGGTGATTTATGGCAGGCGAAGCTTTGGCATCCTCCGATGCGTTCAGGGTTTCACATGCAAGATCGACCAGGTGATGTGAGCTTATGTTAATGATAAGGCAATTTGCCACTATTCAAGCTGTAGGAATGTTGATGTCATGGAGCTGATACCTGTAATCCTCTCGGGCGGTGTTGGCAGCCGTTTGTGGCCAATGTCGCGGGAGGCTCATCCGAAGCCATTTATGCCTTTGCCGGATGGGCAGAATCTCATTCAAAAAACCTTTCTGCGGGCCTCTCGACTGGAGGGAGTGCGGGAGGTTCTCACGGTCACCAATCGAGAGTTACTATTTAAAACAGAGGACGAGTACCTCGTTGTTAATACCGCAGGCTTGGCGCTGGGATATATTCTCGAGCCGTTTGGCCGCAATACGGCAGCAGCAGTGGCCGTTGCTGCTTTGCAGTTAGCGGAAGTTTATGGGCCCGACGCGCAGATGCTCGTACTTGCCGCCGACCATCTGATTCAGGATGAGGCTGCGTTCGCCAGTGCTGTTGCCAAGGCGAAGGTATTAGCCGATCAGGGCTGGCTTGTTACCTTTGGTATAAAGCCTGCCTATCCGGAGACGGGCTTTGGCTACATTGAGGCGACGATGTCGTCGGCGCTCGAAGGTGGCCTACCCGTCACGCGCTTCGTTGAAAAGCCTGATCAGGCAACGGCTGAGGCGTATGTGGCCGCGGGGAATTTTTTCTGGAACTCCGGCATGTTCTGCTTCCGAGTGGGTACAGTGCTTGATGAGTTGGCCACGCACGCGCCTGATGTCATGGAGGCCGTTTCCAGAACGCTTGCCGCCTCTCGAGTGACCCAGGGCACGCGTTACCGCTGCCTGGCGCTGGATGCGACGGCTTTCTCAGGCGTTCCTGATATTTCAATTGACTACGCGCTCATGGAACGATCGTCCAGGGTGGCAACCATTCCATGCAGCATCGGGTGGAGCGATATTGGCTCGTGGAGTGCGATCAGCGAGCTGACCTCTGCCGATGCAAAAGGCAATCGGTTCGAGGGTGAGGTGCTCTCTTACGATGCGCAAAACAATTATGTGCACAGCAAGGAGCGATTGACCGCCTTGGTCGGGGTCGAAGATCTGCTGGTGGTGGACACGCCCGATGCCGTCCTGATTGCCCATAAGGATCACGCCCAGGATGTCAAACATATCGTGGGTCAATTAAAGGCAAATGGTCATACGCTGCATCTCCTGCATCGGACCGTTCATCGGCCTTGGGGCACCTACACGACGCTTGAGAGCGGGCATCGTTTCAAAATCAAGCGTATTGTCGTCAAGCCCAAGGCTTCGCTTTCCTTGCAGATGCACCATCACCGTAGCGAACACTGGGTGGTTGTTTGTGGCACGGCGATCGTGATCAATGACCAGCAGGAGTTGATGCTCAATACCAACGAGTCCACGTTTATTCGTGCTGGGCATAAGCATCGTTTGCAGAACGCGGGTGTTATTGATCTTATTTTAATCGAAGTGCAGTGCGGCGATTATCTGGGCGAGGATGATATTGTTCGATTTGAAGATAACTATGGTCGTGTCGAGCAATAAGTTCTGATTTTTATTGTTTGTGTGTAATCAGGCCGTGGTGGCTGTTGCTAATGAATGTTTTTTTAGTCGCGTATTTTGAGGTGAAAAGGATGTCGCATGCACGGCGATGAGTATTGAGAGCACTATATTCTTCTCAATGCTCCAGGCGCAAAAAAAGAGCTGAGGCTTAAGGCGCCCGGATTGTTGAGTCGCTAAAGATTTGTAATGGCACGGCCCCGTCAGCAGGGTCGCACTGACACAACTGATATTGAAGTGGTGAAGAAATGAGTGAGAAAAAAGTAGCTTTGATTACCGGTATCACCGGGCAAGACGGGGCTTATCTGGCGGAGTTCCTCCTCAAGAAGGGATACGCCGTTCATGGGGTCAAACGCCGTAGTTCGATGTTCAATACCGCGCGTATCGACCACTTGTACCATGACCCGCATGCGCAAGGCTACGATCTGACCTTGCATCATGGTGACCTCACCGACTCGAGCAGCTTGATTCGCATCGTCCAGGAAGTTCAGCCGGATGAGATCTACAACTTGGCCGCTCAAAGCCATGTTGCTGTTTCTTTTGAAGAACCCGAGTACACGGCCAACTCCGATGCACTTGGCGCCTTGCGGCTGCTTGAGGCGATTCGGATTGCCGGTCTTGAGAAAAAGACCCGGTTTTACCAGGCCTCTACTTCCGAGCTGTACGGCTTGGTGCAAGAAACGCCGCAGAAAGAAACCACTCCGTTCTACCCGCGTTCTCCTTATGCCGTAGCCAAGTTGTACGCCTACTGGATGACCGTCAACTATCGAGAGTCCTATGGCATCTACGCGTGTAACGGTATTTTGTTCAACCACGAATCGCCGATCCGTGGTGAAACATTTGTAACCCGCAAGATCACCCGTGCTCTGGCGCGAATCAAACTGGGCCTTCAAGAGTGCCTGTACCTGGGGAACATGAACGCGTTGCGTGATTGGGGGCATGCCCGTGACTACGTTGAAATGCAGTGGCTCATGTTGCAGCAAGAGGTTGCGGAAGACTACGTGATCGCGACAGGCGAACAGCACTCGGTTCGAGAGTTTGTCGAGTTGGCCGCTCAGGAAATTAACATCAAGATCCGCTGGGAAGGGCAGGGGGTTGAGGAAAAGGGTTACGATGCCGCGACCAACAAATGCATCGTCGCGGTTGATCCGCGCTATTTCCGGCCTGCCGAAGTAGAAACGTTGCTCGGTGACCCAAGCAAGGCCAAGGAAAAACTGGGTTGGGTGCCGGTGACCAGTTTTGCCGAACTCGTGAAAGAGATGATGCAGGAAGATATGCGCGAAGCAGACCGGGATCAACTGGTCAAATCCCATGGCTATAAATATTTCAACTACCAAGAGTAAGGGGCTGAGATGATCCCGGTTTATCAGCCTCATCTGGGCGGTCGCGAAAAGGAATATGTCAATCAATGTCTTGATTCGACATGGATCTCTTCGCGTGGTGAGTTCATTTCGCGTTTCGAAAATGCGTTTGCTCAATACATTGGTTCAGAACATGCGACTACCGTAAGCAATGGCACCGTAGCCCTGCACCTGGCGATGGCGGCTTTGGGGCTGGGTCCGGGTGACGAGGTGATCGTTCCGACGCTCACCTACATCGCTTCGGTCAATACCGTTATGCAAACTGGCGCCCGAGTGGTCTTTGCCGAGTCGTTGGCTGACACCTGGAACGTCAGTGTTGCCGACATCAAGAGCCGAATCACCGAGAACACCAAGGCTGTCATGGTGGTTCATCTGTACGGTCTGGCTTGTGACATGGATGAGATCGTCGCGTTGTGCAATGAGCACAACCTGTTGCTGATCGAGGATTGTGCCGAAGCGTTTGGCTCGCTGTACAAGGGGCAACATGTAGGCACCTTCGGCGATGTGGCGACATTCAGCTTCTTCGGCAACAAGACCATCACTACCGGAGAGGGTGGGATGGTCGTTTGCAGGGACAGGGTTGTTCATGACAAGGCCTGTCATCTGAAAAGCCAGGGCGTGAGCAAGACACGTGAGTATTGGCACGATGAGTTGGCTTTTAACTATCGTATGACCAATATCTGTGCGGCCATTGGGCTTGCGCAACTGGAGCGGGCGGATGAGATACTTGCTCGCAAGCGCCAGGTGGCCGACTGGTACCGCGAGGCGCTGGTGGGGCTGCCATTGGCCCTGCATGCCGAGCAGCCAGGCACACGTCATTCCTACTGGATGTGTTCCATCCAGCTGGATGACGCAGAGCAGCGCAAAGGGTTGCGAGATCACTTGAAGGCGCAGGAAATTGAAACACGCCCTCTCTTTCCACCCGCTCATACCATGCCTCATTGTAGAACTGACGAAGTTTTTGCCGTGGCGCAGGATCTCAGCTTGCGTGGGGTTAACCTACCCAGCTATCCGACGCTGAGTCGTGATCAGGTGTGGCAGGTGGCGAATGAGATTCGGAAATATTTTTCGAGTTGAACGAGTCGTGATCGCGGCCGAGTAATCGGCTGCGATTCCATCATGGTGCATTGACGTTGCTGAAATGATGGTTTGAACTTAATGAACGCTTGAAGGTGGATCGATGTTTTCGTACTTCTCTCGTGTATGGGCGGCCCGGTATTTTTGGGTACACCTTGCGCTGGCTGATTTGAGATCGAGGTGGAGGCGGTCTTTTTTTGGTGTCACTTGGTCAATTATACAGCCGCTGGGGCTGACCTGTTTGTTGGCGTTGGTATTCAGTCGGATTCTTCATACTGATATTGTGACCTATGCACCCTACATTCTCTCGGGGATTATTGTCTGGGAGTATATCTCTGCGAATACCATCGGCGGTTCGCTTTCGTTTGTCCAGGCGGATGCTTATATAAAACAGTGCAATCATCCCCTGGCGATCTACACGCTGAGAAATATTCTGAGCAGCTCCATTGTTTTAATGCTAGCGAGTCTTTCTCTTTATGGGTGGGTCGCTATCGTGCTACCCGAAAATTTTGGCTGGAGCTGGTTGGCCACGTTAACCATTTACCCAGTTTTAGCGGCAATCGCTTGGCCCGTTTCAACCCTGCTGGCCTATGTCAGCACCCGTTTCAGAGACGTACCGCATGCGCTTGGGCTGGTCATGCAGTCGTTGTGGTTTATCTCCCCGGTCTACTTTGAGGAGAAAATGTTCAGGAGCGGCGGGTTGCACGCTCTGGTGGACTACAACCCCATTTATCATATTCTTCAATTACTCAGGGCGCCCTTGCTGCATGGGGAGTGGCCGACCCTTGAGAATTACGTGTTCAGTTTGGGGACTGCCTTGGTGCTGGGGCTGATCGCTATTCTGGTCGGGTATAAATCTGAGCGAAAGGTGATTTTCTACTTATGAAGAAAAATCGTATTTTACTCGAGAATGTGAATCTGCATTATGCGGCGATGGCTTATCGAGAGCGATCGTTGAAGTCGCTGATGGCCAGTGCTTTTAAAAAAGCCGCCCGGAATAAACAGATCGCGGATATTCATGCATTGAAGAATGTCAATGTGGAAATCAATAGCGGTGAGCGTGTAGGGCTGTTGGGCCATAACGGCGCTGGGAAAAGCACCTTTTTGAAAACTGTTGCCGGCTTATATCCTGTTTCAAGTGGCGTTTTGCAAGTCAGTGGCCAAGTCAGGTCACTTTTTGATTTAAGCCTTGGGTTTGAGCCCGATGCAACGGGCAGAGAGAATATCCTTTATCGCGGTTTGCTGCTTGGTCTCTCGCCCAAGTTTATGCGCCAAAAGGAAGAGGAAATTGTTGCCTTTGCCGGGCTTGGAGAGTTTATCGACTATCCTATAAAGACCTATTCTGCAGGTATGCAGGTTCGCTTGGCGTTTGCTATATCAACCACAGTGGGTGGCGATATTCTGTTGCTGGACGAAGTGATCGGTGCGGGCGATGCGAATTTCATGGAAAAGGCCCGCTCACGAATTACCTCATTGATTGAGCAGGCAGAGATTCTGGTACTTGCCTCTCATGATTTTAATGCGCTGAAGTCTATCTGTACCCGCGGCTTGGTGTTTCATCATGGTGTTGTTGTCTATGACGGTGATATCGAAGATGCCATTGTGGAGTACAAGATTGTTAATGCGTCGGTTCAGTAATAGAGCGCCCGTTGAGTGCTGGGTATGAGAGGTGAAGCCGTGGCAGTCTATTCGGGTTTGTTGATTCTCGGTTTTGGTGGTCATGCTCGCAGCATCGC
Organism: Pseudomonas gingeri; assembly: GCF_013386165.1. GTDB lineage: Bacteria > Pseudomonadota > Gammaproteobacteria > Pseudomonadales > Pseudomonadaceae > Aquipseudomonas > Aquipseudomonas gingeri_C. The sequence continues at coordinate 128,199 of NZ_JACAOS010000002.1, forward strand.
CGATGTTGGACTGAGTGCTGGCATTGCCCGGCTCTGCTTCGTCGATAAGAATGCTCGTCCTGACGAGTCTTTCGTTGGGTTCGAGGTATTGCCCGAATGGGTGGGCGAACTCCCGGAGGGGTGGGCAGTCATCCCGGGAAGTGGTGATAATTTCAAACGACAGTCTCAGCTGGCGTTTGCTACTGAACAAGGTTGGCCCATCGCGACACTCGTGGCGCCTACTGCCACGTTGGGGGTTGGATCGACAGTCGGGGCGGGCAGCTTTGTTGCGCAACACGCACATGTGGGGCCGATGGCCAGTGTTGGTAAAGGGTGCATTGTGAATTCGGGGGCGATTATCGAGCATGACTGTGTCGTTGGGGACTACACGCACGTTTCCATCGGTGCCTGCGTGGCAGGACGCAGCAGGATCGGCCGATATTGTTTTCTGGGCGCAGGGTCAACGGTCATTGATGGTTTGAGTATTACTGATAGCGTGATACTCGGTGCTGGGGGGTGCGCAACTCAGGCGCTTGAGTTGTCGGGTACCTATGTGGGTGTGCCTGCTCGATTAATAAGTGGGATGCGCTGAAAATTGAAAGTTCTTCATTTTTTTAAAACCTATTACCCAGAAACGATGGGTGGTACTGAACAAGTTATCTTTCAGTTGGCCGAAGCCGGGATAGCGCATGGCGTCAATTCCGAGGTTTTATACCTCAGTGAGCGGGGGGCGACGCGTGGGCAGCGCCTGGGTCAGCACCTTACGCATACCTCAAAGCTTGATCTGCATGTGGCATCGACAGGTTTTTCGCTCTCGGCATTCAGGGATTTTAAAGAGTTGGCGCATGAGGCGGACATCATAAACTACCACTTTCCGTGGCCCTTTATGGATGTCGTACACTTTTGGACCGGTGTGCGCAAGCCAACAGTCGTCAGTTATCACTCGGACATAGTCAAGCAGAAAACCTTGTTACGGTTGTATCAGCCGTTGATGCACCACTTTCTGAGTCGGGTCGATAGAATCGTTGCTTCGTCTGCAAACTATGTCGAAAGTAGTCCAACATTAGGTGCTTTCAAGGAAAAGCTGTCAATTATTCCTATCGGACTGGACCGAAACACTTACCCTGCCGTGACTCCCGAGAAGCTTTCATTCTGGAAGTCTTCCGTAGGTGATCGGTTCTTTCTTTTTATCGGTGCGCTGCGTTATTACAAAGGTCTTGACTATCTATTGGAGGCCGCGTCGACGGTGCCCTATCCCATTGTCATTCTGGGGCAGGGGGCGATGGAGTGCGAGTTGAAAGCGAAATCCCAACGATTGGGATTATCCAATGTTCGCTTTTTAGGTGGCCTTTCGGATCCTGATAAGGCCGCCTTGCTCCAATTGTGCTATGGCTTGGTTTTTCCGTCGCACTTGCGTTCAGAGGCATTTGGTATTTCCTTGCTGGAGGCGGCGATGTTTGGTAAGCCGCTGATCTCCTGTGAGATTGGTACCGGTACCAGCTATATCAATATTGGCGGCGAAACCGGTTTGGTGGTTCCTCCAGCCAACCCTCCGGCGTTGGCTGATGCGATGAGACAGCTGTGGGAGGGGCCTGCTGTGGCGGCGGAGATGGGACGTCGGGCTGCTTTGCGTTTCGAGCAGCTCTTTACTGCAGATGATATGGCCCGTGCTTATGCTGAAGTCTATCGTAAGCTGCTTTCTCGATAGTCGTTACCAGGGAATTTCAGCATATTTGGCAGATTAGTGGCGATCTGGAATGAACCGCACGTACACTATTGCCCCCAGGTTTGGCAGGATGATGTCGTGTCATTTGTTCGGTGCTTGATTGAATGGATGCGAAAGCGCTCTGATTGATCAGGCAAGGCCCGGTTCAGAACGGGATTTTCCGTTCTGAACTGGCTGCCGCCGTCGCCAACTGGTTTTTGACAGCAGCGTCAACGACGACATTGCTGCGTACGTAATAGCTAATGGAATAAATAATGTCAGGTAAACCATTGCGAGTGATGTGGCTACTCAATCATGGATCTGCGCGAAAATTCGAATTGCCCATGCTTAAATCCGTGGGGATCAGCGAGATTTTTCTGCCTAAATCCTATCCTCAGGAGGTTGGTTTTCGATCTGCCAGTGTCGACTACTCCGAGGATGCGAGCCTGACGATTCCACCTGAAGACCTGGAGATTCTCAACGCTCAGAATTGGTATGTGGCACCGACCAAGGAAGCGTGGGGTATTGCCAACAAACATTTTGACATTTGTTTTTTTATTTGCCATTCGCCAGGTTTCATGAATGAAGTGTCCCGATCCTTTGAAGGGGCGGCTATTTGGCGCGCGTATGGGCTCGACAAAACGTTAAGCTACGCAGAAATAGTCAAAATTTGCCACTATGGCAGCCAGTCTGTGAAGCGTTTGGGGCGTAGGCTCTGGTTCGGCATCGCCTATGATCACCTGGCGAGCATAGAACCGCTTTACCTGCAGAAAAGAAAAGTGTATCTGCCCTTGGGGCTCAGTAATTGCGAACTGACTCCAACGTGGAGAGGGCGTGATCAGGTTATATTTTTTGTTTGTCCGGATATTGGTTTCAGTAGTTATTACAAGTCGGTGTACGAAGACTTTAAGCGGGATTTTGGGGAGTTCTCTTACAAGATAGGAGGGTCTCAACCTATTGAGGTTGATGATCCTCATGTACTGGGTTTTGTGACTAACGAAGAGCATGAAAGCAACATGAGAGAGTCGAGGCTCATGTTCTATCACTCCCGTGAGCCGAATCACATCCATTACCATCCTTTCGAAGCGATTCGGGTGGGTATGCCTTTGGTCTTTATGGCAGGAGGGATCCTGGACCGAATGGGGGGGATTGGTTTGCCTGGGCGATGTGAAAGCATAGCTGAGGCGAAGATTAAAATTCGCAAGATATTGAATAACGATGAATCGCTGATTCGGCGTATCTGCGAGACCCAGGTCATCCTGCTGGATCCTATGCGCTCAGAGAACTGTGTGGACGCCTGGCGTATCGGCTTCAAACAGATTGTTTCTGAACTTGAGTCCATCAAGAACGAGCAACGCTTCAAACCTCATGTGAAAAACAAAAAAGTTGCCGTGGTGGTGCCAGTTGAATACCGTGGCGGCAGCTTGCGTGGGGCAAAACTCATGGCGCAGGCTATTTATGCTGGTGCGCGTGATTGGGATGAGCCCGTCGACGTCGTTTTGGCACACCTTGATGTACAGGCTAGTTATAAGGATGAGGAGTTCAAGGACGTCAGTGAACATATCCAGCGTCGAGCATATCGCTGGAAAGTTCTTGATGGGGGCAGTGCGCGCCGCGCCATGCGGTATGCTGGCCATGATGGTTGGGAACCTGCATCCGAGCAATATATGGTGCCAGATGATGGCATCCAGCAGTTATTGGACTGTGACGCCTGGATCATTATTTCTGATCGAATAAGCATTCCTTTGCTTCCATTGCGACCTTGTATATTCGTTGTCTATGATTATTTGCAACGTTATGAAAGACGTATGGCGGGCGCCGATCAGAACTTTATTCACGCGGTTCGTCACGCGCAAAAAGTCTTGGTGACCACTGAGTTCACCAAGAATGACGCCATTCAGTACGCGGGTGTTGATGAACAGCGCCTGGTAAAACTGCCGATGCTCGCACCCGATTTTTCCTGTGAAGATTCGGTGTCTCCAGTCAGCGATGCGAAGGTTTCTCCCTATTTTGTTTGGACCACTAACGCGGGCGTGCATAAAAATCACGAAAATGCATTCAAGGCGCTGAGCTTTTATTATGGGAGTCTGAATGGAAAGCTCGATTGCCATATCACCGGCGTTGATACCAAGAAGCTCCTGAAGAGCTTGCATGATCATCTACAACCGGCGATCAAGGTCGCGAAGTCAAACAGGATCCTGAAAAAGCGCCTGAACTGGTTGGGTGAACTGCCCGATGATGAGTACCGCTCCGTTCTGCGTGGGGCTGCCTTTCTTTGGCATGCGGGAAAAATCGATAATGGTACGTTCAGCACCATCGAAGCGGCTTATTTTGGGGTGCCTGCACTCAGCAGTGACTATCCCGCCATGCACGAAATCAATGCTCAGTTTGCATTGAACCTGACGTGGATGGACCCTGACGACTATCAGGATATGGCACACAAGCTTAAGGAAATGGAGATGACGTACATTTCCAAGATTGCAAGCCTACCGACCCATGAGCGCTTGAACGAACAGAGTGTCGGACGTTTGGGCGGAAAATACTGGGAGGTCATCAGGGAATGTCTGTGAAACATTATGGAATCTACTTGGCTTATGCTCCGGGCGTTGATTTACGTCATGAGGGGCTGGGCCGTTATCTTGCCGCGTTCGTGAAGGGGGCCTCGGAGAGGGATGATGTCAAGTTTGTCCTTGTCTGCCCAAGTTGGACAAAGGAAGGTCTGGTTGAGCTGTTCTCCAGTGAAGGCATCAATAACGAAAAAATTGAAATTGTCAGCCCTGCAAAGAAGCCCATCGTCCTGGAACTGTATGAGCGCTATCTCGAGCGGAAAAAACGTCGAAAAAAATCCAGGATAGGTCGATGGATCCTGGAAAAATATTGCGTGCTCAAACAGGCAGCCATCAATCATGCCGAACAGCGTTTGGTCACTGTTGATATTGTAACCGGTGTACTTTTTGCTTTTGAACTGGCGTTGGCGCTGGGACTTGCCCTGCTCCTGAGTCCGTTGTTTCTGCTGTTGTTGGTTGGCGTTATCATGGTCCGATCAAAAGCCATGATTTATAAGAGACTAAGGCCCTATCTTCGACTCATTTCACGCGTTAGCCGGCTGCTGGGCAACCCCAAGGACGATACGTTTGTATTACGTTTGTATCGGCGTATGGAAAAAGTCGAGTCCGAGCGGATGCTCGGTTTGATCGGGCGGATGGAGACTGTTCGCGCATGGTACAGCCCAGCGGCTTTCTGGCCGGCGTTCAACCAGATCAAGGCTCCCCGGCTCATGTGTGTACCGGACGTGGTGCTATCGGACTTCCCGATTGGTTTTTCGAGCGTAGGCGGAGACCGATTCCTGCAGACCTTTGAAAGCGTGCGCACAGCTATCCAGAACGGACAACACTTTGTCACCTATAGTGACACCATCAAATGGGAAACGTTAGTCGATCATTATTTGGTCCGTCCCTCGGATGTCTCGGTCATCCACCATGCACCCAATATGCTCAATCAGTGGGTGACGACCCGCGGTTTCAAGGACCTTGAGGCGACATCCCACCATTACTGCTCGACGCTTTTGTCCTCGGCCCTGCGTAAGTCTTCTAACAAAAACTACACAGTGGGGTTCGTCAATGCTGAGTTCAAGTATTTGTTCTATGCCAGCCAGTTCAGGGCAAACAAGAATATTCTGACTTTGTTGAGGGCCTATGAGTACCTGCTTAGAAAGAAGTATCTCAAGCACAAACTGATCTTGACCGGGGACCCGGATAAGTTTCCGGTGGTTAAAGACTTTATCGTCGAACACGGTCTGGAGAACGACGTGTTATGTCTCCATGGCCTGAGTGTTCAAGAGCTTGCTGCTTGCTACAAGCTGGCAGACCTTGCCGTGAACCCCAGCTTGAGCGAAGGCGGCTGTCCCTTTACCTTTACCGAAGCGATGTCGGTAGGTACGCCGGTGGTCATGGCTAGGATTGCCGTGACCGAAGAAGTGTTGGTTGATGAGGTGCTGCAGTCCAAGACGTTCTTCGACCCTTATGATTGGCGAGACATGGCTCATCGTATCGAGTGGGCGGTCGCGCATCGAGAGGAGTTGGTAGCGACGCAGATGCCAACCTATGAGCTGCTTTCCAAACGTACTTGGGCAGATGTGGTCAATGATCACATTGCTGTGCTGGATTCCATCTCCGCTACTCAGGGGCAGTCGGGCTCAACGTCCACCTGAGGGCGAGCTTTTCAGCGCACCAGTTCAGGGGTGCCTGAAATTTAAATGTTTACGCTTCGAAGGGAGAATATCGATGCAGCAAATCAACAACCTTTCAGCAAAAATTGGAAAATTCCAGGGGTTGATCAATACAGCTGTCCAGCGCGTGGTCGCCAGTGGCTGGCTGGTCCTGGGGCCTGAAGTGAAGCGCTTCGAGGCTTCTTTTGCCGAATATTTGGGGACTGGCCACTGTGTGAGCGTGGCCAATGGTACCGACGCCATCGAGCTGGCCTTGAAAGCGTTGGGTGTTCAGAAAGGCGACCGGGTTGCCACTGTTGCCAATGCCAGTATGTATACCACGACCTCGATTTTGGCGATTGGAGCCATACCGGTCTTTATGGATGTCGACCTGGATACCCAGCTTGTCACGCTGTCGCAGGTGCAGCATGCCATTGAATCAGGTGTGAAAGCGGTCGTTGTCACGCATCTATACGGTTTGGCGGTTCCGCAGATTCAGGAAATCTCGGAGTTGTGCGCAAAACATAATGTGCCGCTTCTCGAGGACTGCGCACAAGCTCATGGTGCCGTTAGACATGGCAAACGCGTAGGGACATTTGGCGACGCTGCCAGTTTCAGTTTTTACCCTACAAAAAACCTCGGCGCGCTGGGTGACGGGGGAGCGATCGTTACCCACTCCGAGGAGCTTGCTCGGCGGGCGTCCCAGCTTCGGCAATACGGTTGGTCCTCGAAATATTGTGTCGAGCTGGAAGGTGCTCGAAATAGCCGGCTGGATGAGATGCAGGCGGCCATTCTTTCCGAGTTTCTTCCCTTCCTGGATGAGGGGAATGCACGGCGACGTGAGATTGCCGAGCGGTACAGGACAGAAATAAAGAAGTCAGAGATTAGCCACCCTCAAGAAGGCAGCAGCGCCTACGTGGCCCATCTTTATGTCATAAAGTGTCCGCAAAGAGATGCACTGCAGCAACACCTGCGTAGCAGGAATATTGCGTCAGACGTTCATTATCCCATCCCGGATTATAAACAACCGGTGTTCAATAATAGCTACCATGATGTCTGTCTGGAAAACACCGAGTTTCTTGCCAGGGAAATTCTGACACTCCCTTGTTATCCGGAAATGACCGATGTCGAGGTCAGTGCCGTGATTGATGCGGTAAACGGGTGGGGGGCATGAAGTACTCGGTCATTATCCCGGTCTACAAGAACGCAGAGTCTATTCCACGCTTGATTCAAGTGCTGGCTGAAGTCAACGTGAGTCTGAATAACGAACTGGAAGCCGTTTTTGTGGTAGACGGGAGCCCGGATGCTTCGTTCTCTCTGCTTCAGAAAGAATTGGGCCGCCTTCCATTCTCTGCGCAACTCTTGGTGCACTCCCGAAATTTTGGCTCGTTTCCGGCCATTCGTTCTGGCCTGATAGCGGCTTCTGGGGAGTATTTCGGGGTCATGGCTGCAGATTTGCAAGAGCCGCCCGAGTTGTTGATAAGCTTTTTCCAAGCGTTGTCGAATGACGAGTGTGATGTGGCGATCGGTACGCGTAATGCTCGAAGCGATCCCTTCCTCAGTCGCCTGGCATCATCGATGTTCTGGGGGCTGTATAGGAAGCTGGTGGTCCATGATATGCCCAAAGGCGGTGTTGATATCTTTGGCTGTAATCGGGCTTTCAGGGACCAGCTTCTAAAACTTGAAGAGTCCCGTTCATCGCTGATCGCACTGATTTTCTGGTTGGGGTTCAGGCGTAAGTTCGTTGATTACGAGCGTCAGGTCCGCCAGGAGGGCAAGTCTGCCTGGACATTCAAGAAAAAGCTGGAATATATGATGGACAGTATATTCGCTTTTACCGACTACCCGATTCGCCTTTTGATTCGCATGGGAACCATCGGCTCGCTGGGTGCCGTACTGGTGGGGCTGATGGTGATCATCGCGCGGGTTTCCGGTGCCATTGCTGTTCCAGGTTATGCGGCGACCATGCTTGTTGTTCTTCTCCTGGGGACATTGAATCTCCTGGGGCTGGGGCTGGTGGGGACCTACGCTTGGCGTGCTTATGAAAACACCAAACAAAGGCCGCTGGCGGTCGTATCGATCAAGCTGAAAAATAGGGAAGGTGATGAGAATGCCTAATCAATTCATACATCCAACCGCTGATGTGAAAAGCAGCAACATCGGTCCGGATACCCGTGTTTGGCAATATGTAGTTATTTTTCCGGAAGCCGTTATTGGGGCGCAGGTCAATATATGCTCGCATTGTCTGATCGAGAACGATGTCATCATCGGCGATCGCACAACGATTAAGTCAGGTGTATTTGTCTGGGACGGTCTCAGGATCGGTGCGGATGTGTTTGTCGGCCCCAATGTCACCTTTACAAATGACAAGTTTCCACGGTCAAAAATATACCCTGAGTCATTCTTGCAAACCGTCATACACGACAAGGCTTCTATTGGCGGTGGTGCAGTCATTCTACCGGGCATCACCATTGGCACTGGGGCAATGGTTGGCGCTGGCGCGGTGGTGACCAAGTCGGTCCCGCCTTACGCAATCGTTACCGGTTCGCCTGCCAGAATCACCGGCTATGTCGAAAATGCGTCCTCAAGCAATCAACCGCTGCCACAGTCCATAGAGGGTGCTGATCAAGCAGAGGCTATTACGAGAGTGGGTGTGGGGGACGTAACGGTTCACCGTTTGAAGTATATTGCTGATATGCGAGGTGACTTGTCGGTAGGTGAGTTTCATAAGGATATTCCGTTTTCGCCTAAACGTTACTTTTTGGTGTTCGGTGTCCCGAGTCAGAAAACCCGGGGTGAACATGCGCATCATAAATGTAGCCAGTTTTTGATTTGTGTGAAGGGCAGCTGTGCCGTCGTTGTTGATGACGGAAAAAACAGGGTTGAAGTTGTGTTGGATGCGCCGAACAAAGGTATTTATCTGCCGCCTCTGATATGGGGGATTCAGTACAAGTATTCGGAAGATGCCGTGTTGTTGGTTTTTGCTTCAGAGTATTACGAGGCGGATGATTATATTAGAGAATACTCTGAGTTTTCAAAAATCACTGCGGAAAAAAGCTGAAGTGAATGAGTTTTGTATGAAGAGTCGTATGCGTAAGTGGGCGGTTTTTTTGATGGGCGGCTTATTGAACACGGCGATAACTTACGGCATTTATCTGCTGCTGGGTTTGTTCCTGACGTATCAGGTTGCCTATGTTATCGCTTACGCGTGCGGTATCGGGTTTTCGTACCTGTTCAATTCGCAGGTCGTTTTTCAAGTGAAGAGGACGTGGATCGGATTCGTTCTGTATCCGCTTGTTTATTTGATTCAGTACGTACTCTCTGCATCAATTTTGCATTTCATGGTCGAGCGCTTGGCTATTTCAAAAGAGATAGCCCCCCTGTTGATTGTGGTCTTGCTGACCCCGGTAACTTACCTCTTGAGCAAAACCTTGCTGCACGCCACTCATCAGTCGAAGTCGACTGTGCAGTCACAGGTTTCCGATGATAAATAATACTGAGTACTTTATGGACCAAAGCGTCTCTTGGCGCCGACCGGATTGTGCAAGTGTAAAAGCAATCCTGGCGCACACATTACCCTCAGCGCTGTTGGTGTTCGTGCTCTGGTTGCCATTCGGTTTTGCCTTGACCGGCCTTATTGAGGAATGGGGGGTGTTAGGTCTGTTCACCACCCAAGGGCTTTTTTTTATTGCCGATCCCGGGAGCCCTCTTCCGGCGCACGCCCTTAGGCCTTTAACGATTTTTCCGCAAGCCATCGCATATTATCTGGATCCTTATTCATTTGATTATTGGAACTGGCTTTTAGCACTTTCGCTTTTTGTAAAGGGAGCGGCGCTTAGTTATATAGTCAGTAAAATGACGGGGGCACTGCGTTGGGGAGTGGTTGCGAGTATCCTGATCTTGATTTACCCGGCGGACACCATGCAATTGTCTTTTCGGGCACTTCACATTAATTGGGCGTTAGCGCTTGTGCTGCTTGGGACGGCATTGTTCATATTTGCCCTTGATGTGAAAAATGCACGGTTGTCCTATTTTTTGAGCGCTATCTCCGCTGGGTTATTGTCCTGTGCATGCGCTATGTATGAGGTCTCATTATTATTTTCAATCATTCCTCTTTTTGTTCCTTTTGTACTGGTAGGAGGGAGGGGGGCGATTGCTCAGGCGCGTCTTAATATTGGGAAATATTTGATTTTTTTTGCAGGAGCCTTAGCCTATATTTTTTATGTGTATCATACGGCACCATTGGTGAAAAGTTACCAAAGTGGTTTTGCTACTACTGGTAGCGTCATGGCAACTCTCCAACATTCATTGCCAAATTTGTTTTCAATTGGGTTGTTAAGAACAGCTTTGGGGGGGTGGTTTGACGCGTTGAGAATTACGGGTGTTGAATTTTCAAATTATGGATACGCAACTGCGGTTGTTTTTTTGCTTACGATGTTTTTTTGGTGTTTTGCATATATTGATAAATGTAAGACTCAGGGTGTAGAAAAAAAATCGTCTAAAGGGTTCATCGTGCGCTTTTTGACGGTTGGCGTGATTTTTGTGCTGCTGGGGTATGCACCTTTTTTGCTGTCTGTCTCCCATCAAAGTATTAGTCAGAGAACATTTTTATTTGCTTCCGTAGGTGGAGCGATAATCACGCTTTCTGTGCTTATGTTCATAGGCAGACTCAGTGATAAAATGTCGCTTTGCGGGATAGCAGCTTTGTTTTTTATAGGCTTTTCGACACAGCTTTTTCAGTTTCATCACTACGTTCAGCTCTCCGATAGGCAGAAAATTATACTGAGCGATATAGTCGATAAATTTGATGGTGAGGATGCAGGTAAGACGATTTTGGTGCTCGATAAAAGCGGTCAGCTTGACAGCACTTGGATGTTTCTAAAAGCCAATCTGATGTCGGCGATGAGCTATATTTATGGTCACCCGATTAATCGCTTAGAGATTTGCTACATGCCGGCCAAAGAGTGGCAACAGACAGATGTTATCGGTCGAAAAGGACAGTGTGAAGAGACCGCGGATGGATGGATTTTTCATTATCCCACGCCGATAAGTGGACCGGGTATTGAGTTGACTCCGAAAATTGACGATAAATTTTTGTCGAAAAATGATGTTATCACCTTGGTCGTTGATCCGGATAAAATACAGGTTCCGAATGCGACGCCAACTGTTGAAAAGCCGTGGCTCGAAGAAGAAAGCCGAACGGGCTTAATTTATAGGGGGGTCATTGCTCGATCAACACCGCCCCTCTCGATAGTAAAATTTAAAAATGATCTGGTAAGTGATCACTATTATTGGGGCTTTGGCAATTGGTGGAGCATGGAATTTCCGATTGCGGGTGCTGGTTGGCGGCCGGCAGAGTGGCAGATTAATCGATTTTATCACAAGGCTTCGGCATGGAAAATTAATGAAAATGCTGATTTATACTTCAGTTTTTTGTCCGTGGCTAAGAAACATCGGTTGCATGGACGGTTTGAAGTGTTTGCTGGGCCTGAGATAAAAGCTAGCATGAAAATTTTGATTAATGGCTCACCAGTTACGCTTAAATGGACGAGCGAGAATGATTTTGAGGCCACCGTGGGGGAGGGGTTGCTGAAAACAGGAGTGAATACCATCACCTTTAGTTCTGCTGTTAATAATGCCTATTATGGCCTTTCGGCGAAATTGGATTGGGTTGAAATTACAAAATACTAACTGTTTTTTTTGTCAGTAGTCGTCGAAGCGGATGCTGGTCAGTCCTCGCTGATCAGTGTCTCGTTCGAGATGGTTTACTGTCTACTGCCGTGAAGATAGCGCCAAATTAGCTTGTGACGATGATTTGAGAAAATATTAGAATGAGCAACAGGCCTGAGTCAGGTTGATGTCACAATGCGGCGGATTGTTTTCCTGGCATTTCGAAGCTTCAGTTATAGTGTGTGAATTTTGTACTCGGAGTTTTATAAAATGGATGCTGTAGTGGTGCATACTACTTCAAAAAAAAATTTAAGCCCCCTAGGTCCAATTAGAATTATTTTATTTGCCTGGGGTGCTTATCTGGCGTGGCTTTTGGCTCTTCAGGTGAGTGGCACAGGTATAGGTTTTAAAGTTTGGCCTATAGGTGAAGACAGAAACTGGCTTTATCTTCTGCGTAGTGGGAATCCAATTCAGATTTTCCAAGAGTTTTGGGCTCTGGACAGTAGGAATCCTCTAGCTGCTTTTTGGTGGATTTTGATATCGCCGATCATAAAAGTTTCTGACTGGGGGCTCCATGTCGTTTCATTGATTGTCTCACCCTTGATTGCGATTGTAACCTTCCTGACGCTTGATAGACTGGACCGTGGCCGTAGTCGTCTGTTCGCCTTGTTGGTGGCGCTTTTGGTGTTGCTTTGGAACTTTCCGGCAAGGCATGATCATGTCGATAGAGTGATGGTTATTGCATTAGCATTTTCGCTTCTGACAATTTTTTTATATGCAAGATTTATTGATGAGGACAGGCGTAGAAAGGGTTTGCTTCTCTCCGCGCTGTTTTGTTATTTGATTGCGCTGGCAACATATACAATTCAGTCAGGTGCAATTATTGCTGTTCCCTTCCTTGTGTTATTTCGATTGCAGAGACCATTAAAAAGTCGCTTATTATGGGCTGGCTGCGATTCGATATTTTTTTTTACGACCTTTATGGCTTATACCTTAACATGGATGCATTTTGCTGGGCCTTCTTCCGGCTCGACGTTTCATATCGCATATAGTGATCTTTTGGCTAATGTTTCGGTCAGCCTTAAAGCTTTTATTTTTCCATCATCAAATCAACAGTTTATTGATGTGGCCAAGGCTGAGTTTTTAGAGAGTCAGCGTATTTTTTGGTATTTTTTCTCCGCTGTTTCAGGGTTTTTTTTGGTTCTATCAATAGTGTTAGGTTCTAGATTGACTGCAACTTTTCCTCCTCTTGGTTGGATTGGGTTGCTGCTTGTGTCTATTGGTCTTCCAACAGTATTTGTGGAGGCTGGTAACCCAATGTGGGGGCCCGGTAGCCGATCCATTATGCTTCTTCAAGTATGGGAGCCGGTGTTGATTGTTTCGTTAATTTTTGTCGCTGCCTCCCTGATTCGAAACGAGGCGGCTAGGCGTTGGGCTTGTGCTATTGCTGTTTCTTTGGTTTGTGCGGTGATGCTTTTTGTGACGATTGGCTTCAATCACCTTCAAACTGAAGTTTCTTTTTATCAGAGAAACCTTGCTTTGGCGCTGAGAGAAATAGATAGTGGACAAGAAGTACCAATGAACTACCTAGTAAAAATTCATAATCCGGTTAGCCCGAAAGTTGGCAGCGAGCCAACCTTGGCGAGCTATGCCCCGACAATTTTAGGTCGTAATGATACTTCGTTACGTCTTTTTGTTAGCTACCCATCTCCAGCGCCTGCGTACGATGAAGTTTGGAAGGTGACATTTAAAGATGAAGGGGTGATCAATGCTAAGGCGTCTTTCGATAGATCTTTTGTTAAATATGATAATCTCAAAATTGTTTATTTCGATGGAGTCAGCTTGACTGTTCCAGGGCTTGTAACGCAGGAAGATTTTCAAGGGCTGCAGGTAAAATGGGATAGAACTCTGCCCATTGTGCAGTAGCACAAGTTTAAGACGAGCAGTCATGCGGGACCGATTTGCCGAATTTTATTAAATTATCAGTATTATTTATACCTGCACTGAAAATGGTGGGCGATTTGATAGATAATTACCTCTTGGTGGGGCATTACTCTTTTTATTGCCAACGCCAGCTTGTACCAGACGGAGGGCTAATTAATGGGTTTCATTGCAGCTTGCCGGTATGGGGAATTATTGGGGGGGACGGATCTGTCTTTCAGATTTTTCTATGGTAGAACGGCTTAGGCTGGATGATTATTTTGAGATTTTTCAGCCCTAAAAAATAGCATGAAAATGCTAGTTAGCGGTTCTCTATTTGTATTTCGCTGGAGGTGGAGTTTGGCCTAGCGCAGCCAAGAGAGTATTTGGTGTTAGCCCCGTAGTGTCAAGCTGACACCGGCTGAGGAGGCGATGGTGGTTGAGTCTCGTCAGCGGGCGATGCTGTCTTTGCTGCCGTAATAGTTGAGGCGCAGCGCCTTGCATCGTTGCCTGGTGCGTCATGAACTCAGTCGGATCCCCAATAATACCGACTCCCCCAACCGCGGTAAATTCGCACCGACGGAGATGGGTTATCTGCATATCGACAGCTCTGAGCTACGCCTTGAGAGCGGCAAACAACATATGTTCGCGTCTATCGAACGGATGATGAACTTCACTTCTGTCGCACTTTTTGGCGCGGCAACAAATCGCAACGGCACCGTGTTTTTATGCCTAGGTGATTGAAATTTTTCCGTGCCAAATCCATACCATCCTTGCTGGCAACGGCTCGGCGTTCACTGAGCAACCCAGATTTCAGAATGGCGCCACCAACTTCTTCGGGAAACACATCTTTGATCGCGCTCCCAAGCTTGAATCTGGATCTCCAGTTCCGATCACTACACGGGTTGACCCAGTTCTCTTCCGGGTACGCCTTGAAATGTACATCATTCTACGTAAAATATGGATATCCCTTGATGGTGTATTGCCTGTACAATCATGCTTAAATGAATGTCACTTAAGCGACCAGTTATGAATGCAAAATTTTCAGGCCGAATAGTTTTTTTAGATTATATGAGAATCGTTGCTTTCATGAGTGTAGTAGTTGGTCATGAATTTTTTATATACTTAGTTAATATGGCGCAAGATAAAAGCCTTCACGCTACTTTTAGATATATGGCGGATATGCTGATCCCCTTGTTTCAAGGTGGAGCCGCGGGCGTTGTGATTTTTTTTCTAAGTTCAGGCTATATCATAACTCACGTGCTACAGCGTGAAACAACTCAGATTTTCCTGGTAAGGCGGGTTCTGCGAATTTACCCTCTTTATATTTTTGCAGTACTGGCGGAGTCATTATTCGCAACAGTATCATTTGGTGCGCCGTTTCCTTCGCTGTCAATAATGTTGGCTCGACTTACGTTGACTGGAGATTTTTTTGATACGCCCTACGCCCTTACAGGTGTTGAATGGTCGTTGAGAATTGAGGTGCTCTTTTATCTATTTATGGCATTGGTTAAATATGTTGGGCTTTTCAAGGCTCAAAGATTGCTGCCGTGGGTTTATGTTGGCATGGTTGTTTTTTTTCTATATGCCCCTGCCTTTCCTGATTTTGCCGTATGGTCGGATGGCTATTTCAATATTTACGCCCCATTTCTTTTGGCCGGTTCATGTGTGTATCTGATAGAAAAGAGGTTGGCTAATGCTTATGTCTGCACTGCCGCCGTTATTTTAGTGATGGTTGTATTTTGTCTTCTTATGTCATCCTATCACCCGGCATGGAAGGAAAGTAATTTCGCGGTCATGGCACTCACTATCTTCTTGGTCAGCTGGCATTGGGGGCGTTTTCTTAAAGACGGCCTCTTCCTTCGAATGACCTCAGAGATAACATACTCAGTTTATCTTTTCCATGGTTGGCTATGGGCGTATATCAAAAGCGCTATGAAAGGTACTGGCCTATCAGGACTTACACTCGACGTGGCGGTGTTTGCAATACTGCTCTGTGTTTGTTACTGCCTAACTGTGACTGTCGAGCGCCGTGGAATTTATTCTGGCCGATGGATAAGTAATCGTCTGAATAACAAGCAAATCGGGTCCCCTCTGCAAGATCGGGTACCAACGCCCGGTTAAATTTATACGGTTGCCAAATGCCTACGCTCCTTCTGCGTGTGATATTTCAAGGCGCGACGCGGACGTGCCTTGTTAACACCTCACCTCAATTTTTTGTGGGGCTCAAGGATCAGTGACGATGCGGTTCGACTATGCGCTCAACGGTATTGTTGTCGAAGGGGCAGCATCACGATCGAGCAGGGGCACCGCTGGCAGTCGACTGATGATGCGGTCAAACATACGATTTTCTGTTCAGCAAGACTAAATATCTCTCACGCATCAGATGCAGCTGGATTAGGCCTCTCTCTCAGTTCGACACTTTCCATTTCGTTTAACTGGGTCAGTTGAAGCGTAATCCGATCACCTGTTGTGAGCTTTATTATTTTGGGGTGAACCCAGACATCGAATCCCATCTGCTGCTCGAATCATTAGGCCGCAAGGGCCAGATTGAATAGAGATCCACGATCACTGATACCCACTCCTGATTGAGGTTATTACAAAACCTCATACCCCCATGACTTTTAATGGTTACACCCCCCTCCAACCCCAGTGATAAAAAAGCGCAAACACCAGCTCACTCATAAAAACAAAGAGCGTTTGCACCATGACCCAGCCCCACTGCCGCGTCCTCGCCAGCTTCCCGCTGCGCTCTGCGTTACCCGACTTTGACCGTTCGTGTCCCAAGGCCCGTACGCGTTTCTGATCACCCTCCATTTCCCGCGTCCCTGAGATAAACACTCATGAAAGAACAAGACCTGTACATCGGCGAAGGTTTCGAAGGCCCCGGCGTGAACGCCGCCCACATCAATATCCTGATCGGCCCGCGCAACGGTCCGGCCGGCCAGGCCTTCGCCAACAGCCTGGCGTCGCCGAGCCAGGGCCATTGCCCGTTCATGGTGATCGCCCAGCCGAATATCCCGGTCAAGCCGATGACCCTCTACGTCAACAAGGCTGCCATCGGCAGCGACTTCCACGGCAATGCCACCTGGGGCGCGTCCCAGGCCGGGATCGCCAAGGCTGTGCTCGAAGCGCTGCTCGACGGCACCCTGCCGGCCGAAGCCGAAGACGAATGGGCCATCGTCACCGCCAACTGGGTCAACCCTTCCTGCGATGACCTCGATGCCGTCTACCTGAACAACTACAACGCCTGCCGCACCGCGATCCGCGCCGCCCTGACCGGCCTGCCGGTACGCGCCCAGCTCGCCGATGTGGTCAACCACGTCGCCAACCCTTTCTACACCCCGAAAGCCTGAGGTCCGCGCCATGCAATATATTCGTCTGGGCAACTCCGGCCTGCAGGTCTCCAAACTGTGCCTCGGCACCATGAACATGGGCACGCCGGACTGGAAACCGTGGATCTTCGATGAGAAGAAAAGCGAACCGATCGTCAAGCATGCGTTGGACAATGGGGTGAACTTCATCGACCTGGCGGACTTCTATTCCGCCGGTGTCGGCGAGGAAGTGGTGGGGCGCATCCTCAAGCGCCTGACCCGTCGCGAAGATATCGTGGTGACCACCAAAGTCGGCTACGGCACCCGCAGCGGCATCAACGCCAGCGGTCATTCGCGCAAACACATCATGGACAGCATCGACGCGTCCCTGAAACGCCTGGATATGGATTACGTCGACGTCTTCATGCTGCATTACTTCGACGTGAACACCCCGGTTGAAGAAACCATGAGCGCCATGAACGATATCGTGCGTTCCGGCAAGGCGCGTTATATCGGCGTTTCGACCATGCTCACCGGGCAGTTGGCGAAGATCCTCATGGCTTGCGAGCGCAACGGCTGGGTCAAGCCGATCAACATGCAACTGCAACTGAACTGCGCCTACCGCGAAGAAGAGCGTGAGATGCTGCCGTTCTGCCGTGACCAGGGCCTTGGTGTTTCGGTGTTCAGTCCGCTGGCCCGTGGCCTGTTGACCGGCGACGTGCAGTCGACCCGCAACCAGACCGACTTCTTTACCCAGCAGATGTACAGCGACGAAGCCTCCTTCGAGATCGCCCATTCGGTGCAGCGTGTGGCCCGCCGTCGTGGTGTCTCCAACGCGCAGATCGCCCAGTCCTGGGTGGTCAATCACCCGGGCGTGGATTGCATGCTGGTGGGCGCCGACACCACCGAGCAGTTCGACAGTGCCCTGGCGGCCCTGGAGACCCGCCTGGACGCCGACGAGCTGTACGAGCTGGAACGCAACTACACCCCGTGTGATGTGATCAACGACTACACCGCGGGCAAACGTATCCTGCGCTCGGCCCGTCCGTCCCAGCCAGCTTTCACCCTGACCGAGGCCGTGGCATGAGCGAGTTGATCCGTACTGGCAACTACATCGATGGCCAATGGTCCAGCGGCGGCCCGACCTACCCGGTGCTGAACCCGGCCAATGGCGAGCTGATCACCCAGGTGCAACGCGCCGGCGCCGAGGAAACCGACCTGGCCATCGCCGCCGCCGAGCGGGCCTTGCCGGCCTGGCGCAAGCTGACCGCGAAGGAGCGCAGCGTGCGTCTCAAGCGCTGGAGCGAGCTGATGCTGAGCAACCAGCGCGAGCTAGCCACCTTGCTCAGTCGCGAACAGGGCAAGCCCCTGGCCGAAGCCATGGGCGAGGTGGTCTATGCCGCCAGTTTCCTCGAGTGGTTCGGTGAAGAAGCCAAGCGCGCCTATGGCGATGTAATCCCGAGCCACAAGGCCGATGCGCGGATTATCGTCACCAAGGAAGCCATCGGTGTGGTCGCGGCGATCACTCCGTGGAACTTCCCGCTGGCGATGGTCACCCGCAAAGTCGGCCCGGCCCTGGCCGCCGGTTGCACGATGATCCTCAAACCTTCGGAAGAGACGCCGCTGTCGGCTTTTGCCCTGGCGGTACTGGCGGAGCAAGCGGGGATTCCGGCGGGTGTGTTCAACATCGTGTCCGGCGATGCCGTGGCCATTGGCGGTGCGCTGCAGGCGTCGTCGGTGGTGCGCAAGCTGTCCTTCACCGGCTCGACCCGCACCGGCAAGTTGCTGATGCGCCAGGCTGCCGACACCTTGAAAAAGGTTTCTCTGGAACTGGGCGGCAACGCGCCCTTTATCGTGTTCGATGACGCCGATCTGGACGCGGCCGTGAAGGGCGCGATGGCTTCGAAGTTCCGTAATACCGGGCAGACCTGTGTTTGCGTGAACCGCTTCTTTATCCAGGAGGGCGTCTACGAGGCCTTCACCACCAAGTTGGCGGAGGCGGTCAAGGCCCTGCGGGTCGGCAATGCGCTGGACGGCGAAACCGAGCAGGGGCCGCTGATCAATACGGCCGCGTTGGGCAAGGTCGAGCAGCATGTCGGCGATGCATTGGAGAAAGGCGCCAAGCTGTTGTGCGGCGGTCGCCGTCATGCCCTGGGCGGTACCTTCTTCGAGCCGACCATCCTCACCGAAGTCGGCGATGGCATGCTGATTGCTCAGGAAGAGACATTCGGTCCGGTGGCGGCCTGCTTCCGCTTCAAGGACGAGGCCGAGGTGCTGCGTCGGGCCAATGACACGCCATTCGGCTTGTCGGCGTATTTCTACAGCCGTGATATCGGCCGGGTCTGGCGCATGGCTGAAGGCCTGGAGGCCGGGATGGTGGGGATCAACGAAGGGATCATCTCCACGGAAGTGGCGCCATTTGGTGGCATCAAGGAATCGGGCCTGGGACGTGAAGGCTCGCACTACGGTCTGGACGACTATCTGGAAGTCAAATACCTGCTGATGGGCGGTCTCTAAGCCCAGAGCCCCCTGTAGGAGCGAGCTTGCTCGCGAAAGAGTGTCAACGATAACGCAGAGTCGCTGCGATACCGCGGTGTCCTGGCGTTCATCGCGAGCAAGCTCGCTCCTACAAATGGGCGGTGTTTTAACTGGTTTCACTTCTCCGTCAATAACAACAACTGGAGACGAATATGTCCGTTCAACCCGTCAAAATTGATGATCTGCCCATCGGCCGCTTTCATATCAAGATCGCTGGCCTGACCTTCGGTGCCCACTTTACCGACGGCTATATCCTCGGTCTGATCGGTATCGCGTTCACCCTGATCAGTCCACAACTGCACCTCAATACCTTCTGGCAGGGCCTGATCGGTGCCTCGGCGCTGATCGGCCTGTTCCTTGGCAGCCTGTTTTTCGGCTGGATCTCCGATCGCCTCGGACGGCAGAAAATCTTCCTGGTCAGCTTCGTGCTGATTACCCTGGCGTCGGTGATGCAGTTCTATGCCGAAACCGCGATGCAGCTGTTTCTCTGCCGGGTGCTGATCGGCATCGGCCTGGGCGGTGACTTCAGTGTCGGCCATGCAATGCTGGCGGAGTTCTCACCGCGTAAACACCGTGGTGTATTACTCGGCTCGTTCAGCGTGATCTGGACCTTCGGTTATGTTGCCGCGACCTTTGTCGGCACCGCCATGCTGGGGATGGGCGATGACGCCTGGCGCTGGATGTTGGCTTCCTCGGCGATCCCCGCCGGCCTGATCCTGCTGGCGCGCATCGGCACGCCGGAATCACCGCGCTGGCTGGTCAACCAGGGGCGTGTCGCCGAGGCCCGAGCCATTGTCCGCAAGCACCTGGGCGAACACGTGGTGCTCGATGAGGAGCAAACCACGCAAACCCGCGCCGGCTACGCGGTGCTGTTCAGTCCCGAGTACCGCAAGCGCACGGCGTTCAACTGTCTGTTCTTCGTTTGCATCGTCATGCCGTATTTCGCCATCTACACCTTCCTGCCGTCGATCCTGCAGAAGATGGGGCTGGCCGAGGGCTTTGGCACGGAGCTGATGCTCAACCTTCTGCTGATCGTCGGTGCGCTGATCGGTATCTGGTGCACGGTGAAGTTTTCCCGCCGGGGCTTCCTGATCAACTCGTTCATTATTCTCGCGGCGGCCCTGTTCCTGCTGGCGGTGTTGCCGGGCAGCGCGGCGTGGCTGATGGTGCTGGTGTTCGGGCTGTTCACCCTGGTGTTGTCGGCGGTGAGCAACCTGGTCGGGGTGTTCCCGGCAGAAAGCTTCCCGACGGACGTGCGGGCCAGCGGGATCGGCCTGGCGACGGCGGTCAGCCGCCTGGGTTCGGCGGTGAGCACCTTCCTGTTGCCGGTGAGTGTGGCGGGAATCGGCTTGAGCCCGACCATGGGCATCCTCGCTGCGATCCTCGCACTGGGCGCATTGATCTCCTGGGCCTGGGCGCCGGAGACCAAGTCGCTGACCTTGAGCCAGGCGTGCAAGGCCGACGAAGTAGTGCCGGGCGAAGTGCTCAGGCCGGTCAAGGCAGTGAGCATCTGACCGGGCGGTATTGGGCGATAAACACGGACCTGTAGGAGCCGGCTTGCTGGCGAACCGCCAAAGGCGGCCATTCATCGTGCTTTGCGGCGTCGATGAGATTGCCTTCGCCAGCAAGCCGGCTCCTACAGGTCGTGCGTTTCCTTGGGGAATCAGGGGTTGCTCACCAGGCTCAACCATTCGGTAAACAGCCGCACTTTCGACAACCCCTGTTTGTCGTTCGCCACATCCAGCCAATAGCCATAAGGTCCGACCACCTCCACCGGGGTGATCGGCAGCAGGCTGCCATTGGCCAGTTCCTTGACGATCATCTGCCGATCGATCACCGCCAGCCCACCGCCGGCCAGCGCGGTGTTGATCACCTGGTCCAGGGTGCTGAATTCCAGACCCTGTCGGGCATCCACGTCCTCACGGCCCATGGCCGCCAGCCAGTTCTCCCAGACCTTGAGACGCTTGCCGTCGTGCAGGATATGCAGCAGCGGAAAGTGACGCAGGTCCGGTGCCTCGCCCTGCTCGAACAATTCCGGGCTGGCCACCGCGATATGCCGCTCCATCACCAGTAACTGGCTGCTGCAATGGCTGTCCGCTTCCAGGCCGAAACGGATCTGGCAGTCGACCTCGGCCAGGCTGTCATGACTGGCCTGGTTGGTCACGCTGAGGCTGATATCCGGGTAGCGCTGACAGAACGCCCGCAGGTGCGCCGACAGCCAGCGAGTGGCCCAGGTCGGTGGCGCGAGGATGCGCAGGCGCTGGCGCAGATTGGGCACTCGAACGGCTTGCAGGGCGCGTTCGATATGGTCGAAGGCATCGCCCAACTGCGGCGACAGGGCGGTTCCCGATTCGGTCAGCGAAAGGCCCCGGGGCGTGCGCACGAACAGGGCGACGCCGAGGTAATCCTCCAGTTGCTTGATCTGTCGGCTGACCGCGCCCTGGGTCACGTTCAGGGACGCGGCGGCCTGGCTGAAGCTTCGATGCCGGGCGACTTCCTCGAACACGCGGAGCATGTTCAGCGAGGGCAGTTGACGCATGAAATAGATACTCCGGACCGGCTGGCGCAGCGCTGAAAAACACCGCGTTGAAGCACGGCGTCGACCAGCGTGGAGCCGGTTTATTGTTGTTTTTTGAGATGCTTTTTTTCTGTAGGAGATATCTGACTATCAGCGGCGAGCCGATGCAAGCGTTGCTTGGCGAGAGTGAGTAAAAAAAGCGAAGGGGATGGAAAAAGGTGGGAGAGCCCAGGTGCTCTCCCACAAAGATGCGCAATGAAATGAGGAGGGGATGGCGTGGGAGCCGGCATGCCGATTCCCACGCAATAGCAGAACAATCAGAAGTAGTAGCCGATGTTCACATACAGCTGGTTTTTCCAGAGGTCGGTACCGCCGGCCGCGAGGCTCTGGGTATAGCTGCTGCCGCCGATGTACGGATCGTTCTTGCCGATCAGCCATTCGGTGGCGACCCAGAATTTGCTCACCGAAAACGAGGTGCCGAGGATCAAGCGTTGCGAGGTCTTGAAGTCATCCGCCGATTTGTCGAAGGCACTGTAGTTGGCATACAGCTTGATCCCGCTGATCTGGTCGAGCAGGTACTTGCCGTCGACGTCGTAGCTCAGGTCGGCGACGTAGAGGTTGCCGCGGCTGGCGACGTTGAAGGTGCCGTCATAGCCGCCGAAGGTCACCACCTCGTTGCTGCCCGGGTTGCGTGGTGACATCTGCTGGCGCGCCGCCTGCAATTGCAGGCCCCACGGGCCGTCCTTGCCCAGGTAGTGGATGGCCACGGCATTGCGTCGCCCGTCTTCATGGGTGTCGCGGTTTTCCAGGGTCGAGGTCAGTCCCGAGATCCCCACCTCGGATTTCCAATTACCCAGTTGCATGGCCTTGGCCAGGCGCACCACGGCGGTGTTGTGTTCCTGGTTGTCGCTGCCATCGGTCACATAGCTGTCGGCCCGGGAGACCACGGTGGAGTAGGTGTCGCCGTTGCTGGTGCCGCGCCCTTGCAGGGCCGGACGCAGGTAGAAGCCGGCTTGCAGGTTCCAGTCGCCGCTCTGCTGGATGTACTTGGCCCCGACCTGTTCCACGTCCTCCAGGCCGACAACGTTGCCCAGGGTTTCATAGAAGGTGCTGCCGAAGTAGGGTTGCAGGCCGAACGGAATCTGGTTCAGGCCGACCTGGACTTGTTGGTCAGGGTTGAATTTGTAGCCGACCCAGGCGGTTTCGGCGAACTGCACCGCGCCGATGCGATCGGTGTACTGGTAAGGGTAGGAGCGCCCGTAGAAACGGTACTTGGCGGCGGCGATCCAGGTGTCGGAGTTGTACTTGGCGGTGAGGAACGCGGTGTCGAAATCGAACTTCTGGATATCGCGATCCGGGGCGTAGTCCCAGCGATAGCGGACGGCGCCGCCGATGTCCAGGTTGTCGGTGACCTGGATGGCCATCGCGGGGGTGGAAAGGGCGCCCAACAGCGCCAGCGGGGTTAATGAGCGCAAGGCCCGGGTGGTGTTCAAATTCATGGTCGCTCCGTCTCTCTAGGTTTATTGTTGGCAACAGCCATCCCGGCCGCGGCAAAAACGCGGTCAGGATGAAAGGGGTAAGGCCCGCTACGACGAACGCTGCAAACAGCGTCCCTGTGGCGGCGGGCCGGGAGGATCAGCCGCCGGTGGCACTCAGGCCCGCTGCTGGTCCCACCTGGGGCGGCGGTCGAACCGAAGCCCCGGGCGCGGCGGCCAACAGGGTCTGGGTATAGCTATGCCGAGGCTGCAACAGCACTTGCTCGGCGGTGCCGTACTCGACCACTTCGCCCTGGCGCATCACCGCGATGTGATCGCTGATCTGCGCTGCCACGCGCAGGTCGTGGGTGATGAACAGGATGCTCAGGTTCAGTCGTTGCTGGAGTTCGGCGAGCAACTCCAGCACCTGTTTCTGCACCGAGACGTCCAGTGCCGAAACGCTCTCGTCGGCAATCAGGACCTGCGGGCGCATGGCCAGGGCGCGGGCGATGCCGATGCGCTGGCGCTGGCCGCCGGAGAACTGCCGGGGTTTGCGTTTCAGTGCGTCGCGCTTGAGGCCGACCTGCTCCAGCAAGTCGCCGGCTTCGATCCAGGCGTCCTTGGCCGACAGCCCGCGCAGTTGCGCGGCACGGGCGATGATGTCGCCGACCCGATGGCGCGGATTGAGCGAGCCGTAGGGGTCCTGGAAAATCATCTGGATCTGCCGCCGACCGCGGGTCAGCGCCTCGCCCTTGAGCGCGAGGAAATCGCTGTCGCCGAGCCAGACATGCCCGCTGTCGCTGTCCACCAGACGAATCGCCGCCTTGACCAGGGTGCTCTTGCCCGAGCCGGACTCACCGACAATCGCCAGGGTCTTGCCCCGTGGCAGTTGCAGCGAGACATCCTTGAGGGCACAGACCTGGCGTCCTTCGACGTGATAGGTCTTGTTCAGGTGTTCGATGCGCAACGCCATCTCACCGTCGGCGCAGGGCACGTGCAGTTCCGGGTTCAACGCCGGGACCGCGGCAATCAGCTTGCGTGTGTAAGGGTGGCGGGGCGCCTGCAACACTTGGTCGCGCTCACCGATTTCCACCAGGCAACCGCCTTCCATCACCGCGATACGGTCGGCGATTTCCGCCACCACACCGAAGTCATGGGTGATGAACAGGATGCCGTGCTGGCCGCGACCGCGCAGGTCGCGGATCAGTTTGAGCACCTGGGCCTGGGTGGTCACGTCGAGGGCGGTGGTCGGTTCGTCGGCGATCAGCAGGTCCGGGTTCATCGCCAGGGCCATGGCGATCACCACCCGCTGGCATTGGCCGCCGGAGAGTTGATGGGGAAAGCTGTTGGCGATGCGTGGCGGCTCCGGCAACTGGGTCGACTCCAGCAGCGCGAGCATGCGTTCGCGGCGTTCCGCCGGGCCCATGTCCGGCGCGTGGATCTCGAAGATTTCCTCCACTTGCCTGCCGATGCGAATCGCCGGGTTGAGGGCCGCCATGGGCTCCTGGAAGATCATCGCGATGCGGTTGCCACGCAGGCCGCGCAACTGCGCTTCAGGCATGCTGCAGATGTCCTCGCCGAGGAAATCGATACGCCCTTCGCTGTGACGCAGGCCCTTGGCGTAATCGCCCATGATGGCTCCGGACAGCACCGATTTGCCCGAGCCGGACTCGCCGATCACGCAGAGGATTTCACCCTTGCGCACGTCCAGGTCGATTTTCTGGACCGCATGGCTGCGGTCCGCGCCCGGTGGCAGTTCGATGGACAACCCCTCGACGCGCAATACTTGTTGGTTGCTCATACTCAACTCCTTGTGCCTTTCTGGGCGTGTTCGTCCAGGCCGTCCGCCAGCAGGCTGAGGCCGAGCATCAGGGTGGAGATGGCAATGCAGGGGAAGATCACCAGGTGGGGGAACGCGATGGCCATGCTGCGGCCTTCGTTGATCATGCCGCCCCAGTCCGGGGTCGGTGGTGGCAAGCCGAGTCCGAGGAAGCCGAGGGCGCCGATCATGATCGCGGTGTAGCCGATGCGCAGGCAGAAATCGACGATCAACGGGCCGCCGCAGTTGGGCAGGATTTCCACGGTCATGATCCGCAGCGCACCTTCGCCCTGGGTGATGGCGCTGAGCACATAGTCCCGGGAACGCAGGTCCATGGTCAGGGCGCGCATGATCCGGAAGATCGCCGGGGCGCTGGTGAAGGTCACCGCGATCAGGATGTTCAGCGCCGAGGCGCCGAGGGCGATGATGATCACGATGTACAGCACCAGCACCGGGAACGACAGCACGGTGTCGGCGATATAGGACAGCACCGAATCGACCCAACCGCTGAAGTAGCCGGCGCACAGGCCCATGGCGATGCCGACGGCAAACGCGGTGAGGGTCGCCAGGGTCGACCAGAGCAGTACCGTACGGGTGCCCCAGATCAGTCGCGAGAGAATGTCGCGGCCCAGCACATCGGTACCCAGCAGGAAGGTCTGGCCGCTGCCGTCGTCGCCGAACGGCGTCAGCAGCGGGGTGAAGCTTTCCAGCGGATCATGGGGTGCCAGCCACGGGGCGAAGATCCCGAGGATCACCCAGCCGCCCACCAGGAACAGGCCCAGGGCCGCCAACGGGTTCTTGAATGCATGCAGAAGATTCATCGGGCGCTCCCGCCAAGGCTGCGCAGCGTGATGCGCGGGTTGAGCCAGGTATAGGCCAGGTCGGAGAGGATCTTGGTCGAGCCCACCACCAGTGCACTGATCATGGCGCAGGCCTCGATCAGGTAGACGTCATGGTTCAGCGAGGCGGTGTAGAGCAGCGAGCCGAAGCCTTTGTAGGCGAAGAACACCTCGACCACGATGACGTTGGACAGCAGCCACGGGATGTACAGCATGATCACCGTGACGGGTGCGATCAGCACATTGCGCAGCGCATGGCGCAGCACGATGCGTGAGGTCGAGGCACCCTTGAGGCGGGCGGTGCGGATGTACGGCGCCTGCATCACCTCGACCATCGAGGCGCGGGTGATCCGTGCCAGGTAGCCGACGCCGAACAGGCACAACACCATCAGCGGCATCGCCAGTTGCAGGGCGCTGAAACCGTCGCTCATGCTGCTCACGCCGGGCAGCCAGTTGAGCCAGAACACAAAGATTGCCGAGACGAACACCGCGCTGGCGAAGTCCGGAATCGAGGTGGTGACGATGGACAGGAACGACACCAGGCGGTCCAGGAGCGAGCCCTGGCGAATCCCGGCCAGGACGCCGAGGGTCAGTGCCACGGGAACCATGATCAGCAGCGCGAGGCCGGCGAGCATCAGGGTCTGTCCCAGATTGGGCAGCAGCAGGTCCATCACCGGTTCACGAAAGTGCACCGAGGTGCCCCAGTGGCCACTGACGAAGTCCTTCAGCCAGATCAGGTAACGCCACAGGAACGGTTGATCGTAGCCGTGCTCGGTGAGCCAGGCGGCGCGTTGGTCGGCGGCGGAGTAGGGGCCGAGGACGTTGATCGCGACGTCCTCGATATTCAACTCCAGGGCGAAAAAAACGATCAGTGACACCGACAACAAAGTCGCTGCCAGGGCCAGTAGCTTGCGCCACAGAAAATCAGCCATGTTTGCATGCTCCGGCTATACAGTTGCCGGCTCGCCGCACCGGGGTGGGCGAGCTCATTGTTTCAAAGGTCGGATCAGGCGCTGAGCCAGGTTTCGTTCATCGGGTAGAAGTCCGATGGATGGACCTGGAAGCCTTGGACCTTCTGCGACGTGGCGGTGAACTTGTCAGCCCAGAACGGCTGGACGATGACGCAGGCGTCCTGGAGAATCTGTTCGACGCTTTGCATCGCCAGGGAGCGCTGCTTCGGATCGACGATACCCATGGCCTTGTCCAGGGCCGCGTCGAAGGCCGGGTCGTGGTAATGGCTTTCGTTCCAGGCGCCGCCGCCGCGGTAGGCCAGCTCCAGGGACATCACCCCGAGTGGGCGGTGGGCCCAGTAGGTGAGGCTGAAGGCGGCCTTGTCCCAGATCGGCCAGTACTGGGTGGCGGGAATCACCTTGAGGTTGATGCGGATGCCGGCTTCCAGGCAGTTCTGCTGGAGGATCTGCGCGGTGTCCTGCTCGTAGCGACCCTGGGTGTTGCCGACGATCAGGTCGATGTCGATACCCTTGGGGTGCCCGGCTTCGGCCAGCAGTGCCTTGGCCTGGGCCACGTCGCGGGCACGCTTGGGCAGCGGGAAGTATTCCGGGTGCGATGGCGCCACATGGTGGTCTTCGCCCAGGGTGCCCATGCCGCGATAGGCGATCTTGAGCATTTGCGCGTTGTCGGCGCAGAGCGCCACGGCCTTGCGGATGCGCAGGTCGTCGAAGGGCTTCTGGTCCACGGCCATGCGCATGACCACGGTCTGCGCCGATTTGCAGGTCAGCAGCTTGGCGTTGGGCAGGCGCTTGGCCAGGTCCAGTTCGGCCACGGTAACGCGGTACAAGACGTCGACTTGTCCGGCTTGCAGGGCGGCCAGTTGGGTGGACACGTCGGTGCCCATGTCGACATAACGCAACTCGTCGAGGTAGGCCGGCTTGCCCCAGTAGTCGGCGCGCTTGGCGAAGGTGGCTTCCTTGTTCACCGCGAACGAGCCGAGTTTGAAAGGACCGGTGCCGACGGGGTTTTTCGACCAGTCGTCACCGGCCTTGAAGCTGCGATGAACAATGGCGCAGGTGAAGGCATTGAGCATTTCCGGGATCGCCAGGATCGGCCGCTTGAGCACCAGCTTGAACTGGTAAGGCCCGAGTTTTTCGAATGAGACGATGTCCTGGAACGCGGTGCGGTTGACCGACTTGGAGTCGGCGCCGGTCCAGCGTTGGAAGTTGTGCTCGACGTCGTCGGCGTTGAAGGCGTCGCCGTTGCTCCACTTGACGTCCTGGCGCAGGTTGAAGACCCACTCCTTGAGATCGTCCGAGGGTTTCCAGCTTTCAGCCAGGTACGGGTGGGTGATGTTCTGGGCGTCGACCCAGGTCAGGTATTCCAGGCTGTTGCGCATCAGGTTCGAGGCTTCGATCCAGGTGATGAGCATCGGGTCCTGGATTTCCTGGATGGCGCAGGCAAAACGCAGGCTGCCGCCGTTGCGCGGGGTCAGGGTTTCGCCGGCCTGGGCAGGGCCACTGAGCAAGGCTGAACCGACGAAGGTGCTGGCGGTGGCGGCGGTGATGCCCAGCAGCGTGGCAGTGTGCAGGAACTGACGACGGCTGATCTGGCCGCTTTTGGCCTGGATGCACAGGTCTGCTACGGCTGAATGCGGCGCAGAGCCGTCCAGGGTCTTTAAGTCTTTCATGAGCCTCTCCGAAACGTGGGCGTTGATGCGTGTTTGATGGATGCAACGAAACGACAACTGGTACTGTCAGCTGTGGATCACCAGACATGGCATTGGCAGCAGAGCAAAGCTCGGAGCGTTCAGGAGGCGGAACTTGGGGTAGGACATAGGACGGCTCTCATGTTGTTTTTATTTGAGGTGTTTGCAGTTTTGTCATCTCGCCATTTATGAACAAACGATAAATTCAGCGAGCAAACGTTCGAAAAATGCACATTACTAATCGTCCTGCCCCTCCAGACGCTTCCTTGCTCCTTCAAGCTGTTCGGTTCATCGCATTCGCCAACAAATGGGCTCCCACAATCCGGGGAGGACGCCGGACCTGGAACCCTTTGGGCGCTAATTTGCTGGCGAAGATTGCTGCGGGTATGTGTTGAATGCGAGGGAGGGAGCTTGGGCGGACAGGTAGCAGACATGATTGCTCTCGCTCGTTTGTTTTTATTGATGAGCTTTGATTGGCGACTTTTATCACCGGCTCATCGCGCGACCCTAACTATTAAAACTCATGCAGGTATGAGTTCAGGTAATACCATGAGACCGACTTGCCTGCGAAGGCGGTCTCTCGGATTCAGTTACCTGGGCAACAATCGCGGATCAAACGGGTAATCGGAGAGCAGTTCAATACCGTTTTCGTGGATGTAGATCTGCTCCTCCAGCTTGACTCCTTCACCTCCGGCGTCGTGGCCGATGTAGCTCTCCACGCAGATGGTCATGCCGGCTTCGAACACCCCGTCATAGCCCAGTGCATCGATGTCTTCGCGGTGCACCACGTAGGGGTATTCACCGGTCATGCCAACCCCGTGGGCCAGGGCGAAATAACGGTTGGCCTTGTAGTGGTCGGGGATCTTCCAGGCCAGCTCCGCATACTCCTTGAAGCTGCGTCCGGCCTTGAGCATTTCCATGTTGGTCTGCACCTGTTCATAGGCCAGCTTGTAGAGCTCCTGCTGCTTGTGGGTGGCCGCCTGTTCGCCACAGAGAAAGGTCCGCGAGAAATCCGCGTAGTAACCGAAACGACCGACCACATCGGTGTCCAGCGCCACCAGGTCGCCGGCTTCGATGGGCCGTGTGCTGCACTCCTGGAACCAGGGGTTGGTGCGGGGGCCGGAAGAGAGCAGACGGGTTTCCACGTAGTCGCCGTCGGTGGCGATCACGTGCTGGTGCAGGTGCGACCAGAGTTCGTTTTCGCTGATGCCGGGTTGCAGTTTGCTTTCCATCAAGCGCACCCCGGCTTCGGTGGCGCGCAGGCTGGCGCGGATCATCTTCAACTCGTTCGGCACCTTGATGCAGCGGGCGCGCTCCAGGGGTTCCTGGGCATCGAAGACCTGATAGCCGAGTTTCTGCAATTCGAAGGCCGCCGCCGAGGTGGCGCTCTCGATGGCGATGCGTTTACCGCCGCCGCATTTGCGCACCAGGTCGTCGATTTCGGCGGCCCAGTCGGCGGTGACGTTGCTCAGGAAGCTGTCGCAGAAGTAGTAGGAGATCGCCTTGGCCGGGCGAACCTCGTCGACGGTGTTCAACGACTCGGCCAGGTGCAGGCAGCCGCCGAATTCGAAGACCACCACCGGACCTTCGGCGGGGATAAAGGCATAACGGGCCGGGTTGCGCGCCGAGTACACCTGCATGTTGCGCGAGCCGGTGGCGTAGCGCATATGGGTTGGGTCGAACAGCACGCAGGCGGCGTAGTCGCGTTTTTTAAGTTCATTGCGTACCCGTTGCAGGCGGTCCAGCTGGATCTGCTGGATCTCGGCGTAGGTGGGTTCGCAGTCGGACGGATTACGGTTGGGGCCGGAAAGACTCATGGGGTGTTCCTCGCTAATACCGGTTGGTGATGGAAATTTGTTTTTATAAGCAGCTGTATTTGTTGGGTGCGCAGGATCTGTAGGAGCCGGCTTGCTGGCGATGGGGCCAGTGAGCCTTGCACCGCCTGACTGGTCGCCATCGCTGGCAAGCCAGGCTCCTACAAGGACCGCGTATATTCAGTCGAGCAATTGGTCGCTGCGCACCCGGCTGCGTTCGGCTTGCAGGTGAGCTTCGGAGAGCCGCCCGTAGAGCTGCTTGGTGCGCTCGGCGCGGCCGATGATTCCGGGCTTTTCCGAGTAGGCGAAGATCGCGGTATTGCGTTCCACCGCACCTTCGACACGGGTCACCCGGTGCACTGAAAAGCGCCCTTTGAAGATCTGCAGATCGCCGGGATTGAGCTCCAGGTACTTGACCCGGCTGCGATCCTCACCCCGTACCACCTTGCCCACTGCGCCGAGGTTTTCCGCCGTGCGCGAGCGAATCATCGGCGCGTACTCGAACAGGCCGCCGGCCTCGGGCTTCTGGGTCATCATGCTGACAATGAATTCGTTGGTGTCGAAGTGCCAAGGCTGCTGGGTGCCCTCCGGCATCACGTTGATCACCAGGCCGGCAAAGGGGTCGGCATATTCGAAAATCTCCGGTTCCCCCAGGCAGGCGCCGATGAAACGTTTCATCATCGGCGAGACGTAGAGCCGGTGAATGATCGCGTCCGGGGCGATCATGTCGCGGGTCACGAAGCCGCTGGTGCGCTCCATGAAGGTGCGGCGCGGGTCTTCAGCCGGCAGGGTGGGATCGTCTTCGGTGAAGTAGGCGTTGACCTTGCGCACCGAATAAAAGGTCTTGTCCGAGAGCGCCTGGCCCTCGAGGCGAGCCTGTTCCAGCACTTCGGGACGCAGGAAATTCTTCAGCAGGCAGCAACCGTCGACAGCCAGTTCGGCCCGGGCGTGATCGATCAGTGCCTGTAATTGGACATGGCCCGAATCATGAATGGGATAACGTTCGGTGTTGACGATATCGCTGATATCGCCCACTTCGGCATCGGCAAGTTGAAGGCTCATTTCGGGCTCCTGAAGTTAACGATCATTAGTCGCCAGTGCAAGGTTCGAAGTTGTCTCGGCGTTGAATCGATAGTTGCTTAAAAGCAGGAGTAATAGAAATGATGAGTTACGATCGAATCCATCGGCAGGAGCGATAGTTATGTCAGGTCATCTGGACGGAACATTGCTCAAGGTGTTTGTGGCGATTATTGAATGCCAGGGGTTTTCGGCGGCGGCCGAGCGCCTGCATAAAACCCAGTCGACCATCAGCCAGAGTCTGCAACGCCTGGAAGAGGTGGTGGGCACACCCTTGATCCACCGCACCAGCCGCAGCGTCAGCCTGACCCCCAGCGGCGAAACCTTCCTGATCTATGCGCGGCGCATCCTCAAGCTGCACAACGAGGCGATCAACGCCGCGCATCTGCCCAATGACCTCGCCTGCATCCATGTCGGAATGCCCGAGGACTACGCGCAATACTGCCTGGCCGGGGTCTTGCGGGATTTTCGTGAACACTTTCCCAAGGTCCGCCCGGACGTTTGCTGTGAGGCTTCGGTGGCCCTGGTCGGGCGTTTGCAACGGGGTGAGCTGGACCTGGTGCTCGGCGTGCAGCATGCCAGCCTGCAACAGGGCGAATTTCTCTGCGACGAGCCGCTGGTCTGGGTGACGGCGGATGAGCGTTCCTGGAGGGATGACGCGTCGGTACCGCTGGCGGTCTATGCCGAGGGCTGCGCCTTTCGCGCCAATGCCATCGACGCCCTGGCCGAGGCCGGTCGGTCCTGGCACGTGGTCTACACCAGCCAGAGCCCGCGGGGGATCGGGGTGGCCATCGAAGGTGGCGAAACGGTGGGGGTGACCGCCCGCCGGTTGGTGCCGGAGGGCTGGCGGATTCTCGATGAGCGGGACGGTTTCCCGGCCATCGAGCCGGCCCGCTTGATGCTCTGGCGTTCCTCGGCCTGCCAGGAGCCGGGGCTTGAGGCGATGGTGGAGATGCTCGGACGCCAGTTGCGACGCTCAGATCGGCTCGTGGAGCAGTGGCCGACTGCGTTGGTGGCGGGCCATGACTTGCAGTAACAGCAGGCTGGCGAGGACCCAGCCGGCGATCCAGGCATGGATGATGGCGAACGAGCCGCTGCTTTGCAGCAGCAGGCCGTTGGCCCAGTTTGCGCTGGCGCTGCCCAGGCCGTAGCCGACCATGCTCAGGCTCACCACCTGCAGGCTTTGCACGGGTGTCAGGCGGGCGCTGAGGTAGGCGGCCATCAGGCCCCAGACGGGAAAATAGAACAGCGCGAACAGCCCGGCGGCCAGCCAGGTCAGCAGCAGGCCGGGGTGCAGCAACAGGCCGAGCATGGCCAGGCCGAAGGCACCGATGCTGATGGCCATGACCCGCAAGGCTCCCCAGCGATCAGCCAGCGATCCCAGTGACATCCCGCCCAGGGCGCCACAGGCGCCGATCAGGGTCCAGAGCGAGCCGGTAACCTGCGGGCCCGCGCCCAGTCGTTCGGTGACGAAGGCCGAGAGGAAGTTGAGGAACGGGCCGCTGATGCTGCCGATAAAACCACTGAGCAACAGGATATGCACGGCGACGGGCTGTTCCAGGCACAGGCGCAACCAGTGCCGGAGTACCCGAACCAGAGAGGTCGCCGACTGGGGGCGGGTGTCCGGTTGGCGGGCGAGGGGCGCCAGGCCCCAGAGGGTCAGCACGGTGACGCCCAGGGTGAGCCCGGCGCAGATCAGCCAGAACGCACTTAGGGAAATGCCCTGGAGCAGGGCGATAAGAATACCGTTCAGGCAGATGGCAAAGGCCGCTCCGGAAGAGGCCAGGCCCAGCACCCGACTGCGGTGGGACGCGGGAATCACTTCGCCGGCCAGGGCGGCAATCGCGTTCCAGTTGGACACCGCGCAGGCCGAGACCAGTGCCAGGCACAAGGCGAAGGGCAGGACCCAGGGCGTGGCGACCGCCAGTGCCAGCAGCACCGGGCTGAGCAGCATGGTCAGGCGCACCATGTTCAAGGGGCTGATCCAGGCGGCGGCGATCCCGCTGGCAATCGAGGCACCCATATAGAAGAGTTGCAGCAAGGCGGCGATGGAGGCGGCCTGGCTATAACTCAGTGAGAAGTGTTGGCGGATCTCGGGTAACAGGGCGGAATAAAGAAAAATACTGAATCCGTGGG
This sequence comes from Pseudomonas gingeri, assembly GCF_013386165.1. Lineage (GTDB taxonomy): Bacteria > Pseudomonadota > Gammaproteobacteria > Pseudomonadales > Pseudomonadaceae > Aquipseudomonas > Aquipseudomonas gingeri_C. The sequence goes on from NZ_JACAOS010000002.1 coordinate 161,869, forward strand.
TACTGGCATTGCAGCAGGTGAATATAAAAGCGAGCAGGCCAAGTGTTCTGGTTGGGGAGTTTTTTATGATTGCCATTACGCGGCCCGAAAAGTAAGTTGTTAGAAAAATCTGCAACACAATGGGGCGAAAGTAGTGATGACGCCCAATGTAAGTGCGCAGAAGTTTTTGATTTAAAGTGATAGGGCAGGGTAGCGTTTATAAGTTGAAAATAACCAGTGCTGAATACTCATGAGGCGTGTGCGAAATACTCGTGCTATTTATCTTTTAACGACAGTTTTACTGCAAAAGCGACCTTGAACGCTTACACCTGCTGTCAGGAGCGCCCCCTCTGTAGGAGCGAGCTTGCTCGCGATGGATCTGAGAGCGCCACGGTACACCAGGCCCTCAGCGGTATCGTTGACGACCATCGCGAGCAAGCTCGCTCCTACAGGGGGGGCGTCGTCGCCGGCAGGGTTATTTTGTAGGACGATAGACAAAAAGGAATGTTACCCACCCCCGGCACCATGCGATGCTTGGCACTGTCCGGCCCTTGGTGAGTGTCTTTTCTTGAAACGCAAAATGCCCGCGCTCAATGCGCTCAAAGCCTTCGAAGTCGCTGGTAGCACCGGCAGTTTTACCCGTGCTGCCGAGCTGCTGAACGTGACCCAGAGCGCCGTCAGCCGCCAGGTCCGTCAGCTTGAGGAGCAACTGGGCGAAAGCCTGCTGGAGCGCCGTCATCACCACCTTGAATTGACCACTGCCGGGCGTGTCCTGCTGCGTGCGCTGCATCAGTCCTTCGACAAGATCGAGATGACCGTGCGCGGCATCCAGGAGAAGAACCACGCCAACCGCCTGCGCATCAATGCGCCGCCGACCTTTACCAGTCGCTGGTTGCTGCCACGCCTGGGGCGCCTGCGCCAGCAGCACCCGGGGCTGGAGTTGAGCATCACCACGCGCCTGCAGGACAGCCTGGCCGAAACCAGTACCCTGGATTGCGCGATCCGCTTTGGCGACGGTGAATGGGATGGCCTGGACAGCTCGCTGCTGATGCATGAGCGGCATATCGCCGTCTGTTCGCCGAGCCTGTATGCCCGCGAACTGAGCGGGCAGGAAGAGATCGACCTGAATCGCCTGACCCTGCTGCATGTGCTGGCCAAGGAAGACCAGCGTTACCTGACCTGGAAACACTGGCTGGACGCGGCGCGCATCAGTGGTGTCGATACCCTGAGCGGTTATGAGTTCGACCTGCTGGACCTGGCGATCGGTGCCGCCGTCGACGGCCTGGGCATCACCATCGCCGACTGGCACATGGTGGCCGGCGAGCTGGCCAGCGGGCAGTTGACCCAGGTGCTCAACGTGCACGTGGATGGGCACCAGTCCTATTGGCTGGTGACACGCCAGGAGCAGACACAGATTCCCCAGTTGCAGATTTTCAGCCAGTGGTTGCAGGAAGAACTGGAGCTGGCGCGGCGGCACCTGGAGCCGTCCACGGCGGCGCTGATGCCGGTTATCTGAAGGCCAGGCGGTAACCTGCATTTTTTGAATGTTTGCCGCCTGAATTAATCGTTTGTTCATCCCGCGCCGGATGACAAGACTGCTGGCTTCTCAGATAAGAAAAGTACGAGAACCAGTACATGTCTTCCCAGCGCAACTTTGTTAACGGTCAATTCGTCGAGCCCACCGGCACTGCCCGGATCGCAGTCTATAACCCGGCCACCGAAGCCTTGATCGACCACGTGCCGGCCGCCACCGCCGCAGAGGCGATCCAGGCCGTCGACGTCGCCGACGCCGCCCAGAGGATCTGGGGCAAGCTCACCAGTATCCAGCGCGCCGAGCACCTGCGCAGTTTTGCCGACGCCCTTGAAGCCCAGGCCGAAGATATCGGCCAGGCCCTGGCGGCAGAGTCCGGCAAGAGCGTCGCCGACGCCAGCAACGAAGCCCGTTATGCGGCGCAGATCACCCGCTATCACGCCGAATGGGCGCGGCGTATCGAAGGCGAGATCATTCCCAGCGACACCCCGGACGAAAACCTGTTTCTGCAGCGCGAGCCCATCGGCGTCGTCGCCTGCCTGATCCCGTTCAACTACCCGGTCTACACCCTGCTGCGCAAGATCGCTCCCGCGCTGATCGCCGGCAACACCGTGGTGGTCCGTCCGAGCAATAACACACCGATCTCGGCGTTTGCCATCGCCCGGGCCGTGCAGCAATCGAGTCTGCCTGCCGGGGTGTTGAATATCCTCACCATGGACCACGACACCGCCGCCAGCGTCTGTACCCACAAGGCCGTCGGTCTGATCACCCTGACCGGTAGCGTCAACGCCGGGCGTATCGTGCTCGACTACTGCAAGGCCAATATCGCCAAGCCGTCCCTGGAACTGGGCGGCAAGACCCCGGCGATCATCGAGGCCGATGCCGACCTGGAAGCGGCCGCCAGCGCCATCGTAGCGTCCAAGACCACCCACTGCGGGCAGTTGTGCACGGCGGTGGAGCGGGTCTATGTCCAGGAAAGCGTGTACGAGCGTTTCCTCGCGCTGCTCAAGGAGAAAATCAGCGCGGTACGGTTTGGCGACCGCGCGGTGGACGCCAGCCTGATGGGCCCGCTGGTCAATGCCAGTTCGCGGCGCAACATCCACGCCATGGTCGAACGTGCCGTGGCTGCGGGTGCGGTGCTGGAGACCGGCGGTGTGATCCCGCAAGGTCCCGGGCATTTCTACCCGCCGACCCTGCTCAGCGGTTGCCGCCAGGACATGGAGATCATCCAGGAAGAAATCTTCGGCCCGGTCCTGCCGGTGCTCAAGTACCGTGATATCGACGAGGCGCTGGCGATGGCCAACGATCACCAGTTCGGCCTGTCGTCGGTGCTCTATACCGAGAACTACCGCACGGCGATGAAAGTGGCGAATGCCATCGAGTCCGGCGAGCTGTACGTCAACCGGACCCCGGCCGACCCTTACCAGGGTTTCCACGCCGGCTGGAAACGCTCCGGCCTGGGCGGCGATGACGGCAAGCACGGCATGCTCGAATTCACCCAGACCCGACTGGTGGTCATGAAGTATTGAAGAAAAGCAGCTGCAAGTTGTGAGCTTCAAGCTGCAAGTTGGAAGTGGTAGGTGTTCAGGCCTTTGGCTTGTGGCTTACGGCTCGTGGCTTGCAGCTACCCCTAATAACAACAATTGATAGAGAGGGGCGACCGCACACTGGCGGATCGCCCGAGGTCCCACGTCATGTCCAAGCCTGCTATTGCCCAGGTTCACGCCGCCGCCACGTCCGTCAAAAGTGACAAGGGCAGCCGTTATTTCCAACTGATGTTGCTGGTCCTGGCCGCCGGAGCGATCTACCCGATCCTCTACTTGCGCCAGGTCTACCAGACCACCATGCTCGAAGTGTTTCACATCAACCACAGCGAGTTGGGCTATCTGTACTCCATGCTCGGGACGATCTTCCTGCTCAGCTACCTGCCCAGCGGCTGGCTGGCGGATCGCCTGGCGCCACGCTTCCTGATCTTCTTCTCGTTGGTGGCGACCGGCCTGTTGGGCATCTGGTACTCCACCGCGCCGTCCATGACCGGGTTGATGATCATCTTCGGTTGCTGGGGCCTGACCACCGGCCTGACCTTCTGGGCCTCGGTGCTCAAGCGCGTCAAGATGATTGCCGAGCAGTCCGAGCAAGGGCGTTTCTTCGGCATCCTCGACGGCGGCCGCGGCCTGGTGGAAGCGATGCTCGCCACCGTGGCCCTGGGGCTGTTCGCCTACGCCACCGAAACCCGTGGTGAGTCGGCGACCGAAGGCTTCAAGCACGTGGTCTACCTGTACTCCTTTACCTGTATCGCCATCGGTTGTGTGCTGGTGTCGCTCAAGGATCCCAAGTCCGCTGCCAGCGAAAGCGCCGTGGAGCAAGAAAAGAGCAACCTGCTGCAGGACCTCGCTACCCTGGTGAAAATCCCCGAGCTGTGGCTGGTGACCGCCATCGTGTTCTGCGGTTATCACATCTTCTGGGCGACCTACAGCTTCTCCGACTACCTGCAAGGCCACGGCATGACCGCGGTCATGGCCGGGACCATCACCACCATCAAGTTGTGGATGCGTCCCATCGGTGGTATTGGCGGCGGCTACCTGGGGGACAAGTTCTCCAACGTCTCGGTGCTGATCGTTGCCCTGATTCTGGCGACCCTGGGGATCCTCGGACTGATCGTCTTCCCTTCGCTGGGCAGTGTCGGCGTGCTGGTGGTCACGGTGATCTTCATCGGCCTGATGACCTACGCCATCCGTGGTCTGTACTGGGCGATCCTCGACACCTGCAAGCTGCCGTTGCGTATCACCGGCCTGGCCATCGGCATTGTCTCGGTGGTGGGTTACCTGCCGGACACCTTTATCCCGCTGATCAACGGCTACCTCACCGAAAACTACCCCGGCACCCTCGGCTACCAGCTGTATTTCGGCTACATCGCCTTTATCGGCGTGCTGGGCACCCTGGCCGCCCTCGCATTGCGTGCCCGGGTGAATAAATTCAAGACCAACCACAAGGCAGGTGCCTGAGATGAAAATCGTCTCCCTGGAAACCCATATCGTTGCCGTACCGCCGCCGCACATCGGGGGCATGTACTGGCTGTTCGTCAAGCTCAAGACCGACTGCGGTATTGAAGGCGTCGGCGAGATCTATGCCGCCACCTTCGGGCCCAAGGCCATGGTGCCGATCATCGAGGACGTGTTCGAGCGCTACCTGCAGGACCAGGATCCGCACCATATCGAGCGCTTCTTCCGCCAGGCCTATTCCAGCGGTTTCACCCAGCGTCCGGACCTGACCATGATGGGCGTGGTCAGCGGACTGGAGATGGCCTGCTGGGACATCATCGGCAAGGCGGCGAACAAGCCGGTCTATGAGCTGCTGGGCGGCAAGGTCAACGAGCGGTTGCGTTCCTACACCTACCTGTACCCGGTGAACAGCAAGGGCGAGTACGACTACGACGACCCGGACCTGGCGGCCGAGTGTGCCATCGAGAACATGAAGCTCGGTTTCACCGCCGTGAAATTCGACCCGGCCGGGCCTTACACCGCCTATTCCGGTCACCAGATTTCCCTGGAAGTGCTGGAGCGTTGCGAAACCTTCTGCCGCAAGATCCGCGAAGCGGTGGGCGACAAGTGCGACCTGCTGTTCGGTACCCATGGGCAGATGGTGCCGTCCTCGGCGATTCGCCTGGCCAAGCGCCTGGAGAAGTACGACCCGCTGTGGTTTGAAGAGCCGGTGCCGCCAGGCCAGGAAGACGCCATGGCGCAAGTGGCCGCCAAGACCACGATCCCGATTGCCACTGGCGAGCGGCTGACCACCAAGTACGAGTTCTTCAAGCTGTTGCAGGCCGGCGGTGCGTCGATCCTGCAGATGAACGTGGCGCGTTGCGGCGGCCTGCTGGAAGCCAAGAAGATCGCCAGCATGGCCGAGGCCTACTACGCGCAGATCGCCCCGCACCTGTACAACGGCCCGATCGGCGCGGCGGCCAGCTTCCAACTGGCGACCTGCACACCGAACTTCCTGATCCAGGAAAGCATCATGACCTGGGGCGGTTTCCACGCCGAAGTGCTGACCAAGCCGCTGCAGTGGGAAGACGGCTACATCATCCCGTCGACCGAGCCGGGCCTGGGGGTCGAGCTGAACATGGACGTGGTGCGCAAGCACACGCCCTACACCGGACAGCGGCTGCACCTGCAAATGGCGCCGACTCCCGTCGATGTGAAAGACACGTCGCCGGCCAGAGGCTGAGCCCTCCTGCCGCCCTGGGACAGGGCGGCGTTTTCAACGAATCAGCGGTAACCTGCATGACATACGACTACATCATCGCCGGCGCGGGCGCCGCCGGTTGCATCCTCGCCAACCGCCTGTCGGCTTCGGGGAAATACTCGGTCCTGTTACTGGAAGCGGGCGGCAAGGACGCTTCGTTCTGGTTCAAGATCCCGGTCGGTTTCGCCAAGATGTATTACAACCCGACCTTCAACTGGATGTACTACAGCCAGCCGCAGAAGCAACTGCACAACCGGGAAATCTATGCCCCCCGGGGCAAGGTCCAGGGTGGCTCGGGCTCGATCAACGCCATGGTCTATGTGCGTGGCCAGGCCCATGACTTCGATGACTGGGCCGCCAACGGCAATGATGGTTGGGCGTTCAAGGACGTGCTGCCGTATTTCCGCAAGCTGGAAAATCACCCCCTGGGCGATACCGAATATCACGGTGGCAGCGGGCCGATCAGCATCACGCCGATGCAGGGGCATACGCATCCGATCTGCGATGTGTTTCTCGAAGGCTGCGAGCAGTTGGGTTATCAGCGCAGCGACGACTTCAACGGGCCGAAGTTCGAAGGCGCGGGGGTCTATGACGTCAACACCCGCAACGGCCAGCGCAGCTCCAGCAGCTTCGCCCATTTGCATCCGGCCCTGAGCCGGCCGAACCTGACCGTGGAGCACCATGCGCTGGTGGACCGGGTGCTGTTCGACAACGACCTGCGTGCCATCGGCATCTCCATCAACCAGCACGGCGTGGCGCGCTCGTTCAAAGCCAACAAGGAAGTGATCCTCTGCGCCGGTGCGGTGGATACGCCGAAGATCCTGCAACTGTCCGGGGTCGGCGACCAGAGCCTGTTGAGCGAACACCGGGTGCCGGTGGTCAAGCACTTGCCCGCGGTGGGGCAGAACCTGCAGGACCACCTGTGCGTGAGCTACTACTACAAGGCCAATATCCCGACCTTGAACGATGAGCTGGGCTCGCTGTTCGGCCAGCTCAAGCTGGGCCTGCAATACCTGCTGACCCGCAAGGGCGCGTTGGCGATGAGTGTCAACCAGGCCGGTGGGTTCTTTCGTGGCAGTGAAGAGCAGGCGCATCCGAACCTGCAGATGTACTTCAACCCCTTGTCGTACCAGATTCCGAAGAGCAACAAGGCCAGTCTCAAGCCGGAACCCTATTCGGGCTTCCTGCTGTGCTTCAACCCGTGCCGGCCGACCAGTCGCGGTAGCGTGCGGATCGCCTCGAAGAACCCGGCGGATGCGGCGCTGATCGACCCTAACTACCTGAGCACCGAGAAGGATATCGACGAGGTGTTGCAGGGCAGCCGGCTGATTCGCAAGATCATGCAGGCACCGGCGTTGCGGGCGATCACCGTCGATGAAGTGTTGCCGGGCAAGGCGGTGAACGATGATGCGGCGATGCTGGAGTATTTCCGCGAGAACAGCGGGTCGATCTATCACCTGTGCGGTTCCTGCGCCATGGGCTCGGACCCGCAGGTGTCGGTGGTCGACAAGCGCCTGAAGGTGCATGGGATGAAGGGCTTGCGGATAGTCGATGCATCGATCTTCCCCAACGTGACTTCGGGTAATACCCACGCAGCGGTGCTGATGGTGGCGGAGAAGGGGGCGGACCTGATTCTTGAGGACGCCTGAGTCACCTCCGATCCTGAGGACACTGGCCAACCCGTGTCCTCAGGGGGCGAGGGGGCGTTACTTCTGTGGAGGTGCCATCAGGAAATTCCCCAACGCCTCGAACGCCGGCAAGGTCACTGGATCGTTGGCCGAGTTCGCGGCCACGGGGTGTGAGGCATACCGCACGATGACCATCTCGGCCTTGGGATCGATATAGATCCGCTGGCCATGGACGCCCCGGGCCATATAGGCCCCGTGGTCGTTATGGGTCACCCACCACATGTCGCGATAACTCCAGCCTTGCAGCATCGAATACCCGGCCTTGGCAAACGCGCCCCTGTCGGCACCCCGGCGGATATCCTCGATCACGACCTTGGGCACGATCTGCTGCCCATTGGCCTGTCCATTGTTGCGCAGCATCTCCCCAAAGCGCGCCAGGTCCCGTAACCCGGTATTCAATCCGCCCCCGGCAAACGGCGTACCGATGGAGTCCACGGTGAAATACGCATCCTGTTCCGTGCCCAACTTGCTCCAGATCCGCTCCGACAGTACCTGCGCCACGTTATGCCCGGTGGCCCGGGAAATGACCCAGCCCAGGACATCGGTGTTTACGGTCTTATAGGCAAATGCACCGCCATGGTCACCCTCGGGCTGCACCGTTTCGAGGAACTCGTAGTAGTTGCGCGGCCCCTGGTAATCCGCCGGTTTTGGCAGTGGGTTGCCCGCCTGTGCATGGAGCCAGACGCCGGCGCTCGGATCGCTGTAGTCCTCGCTGTAATCGAGTGCCGTGGTCATGTCGAGCACCTGGCGCACGGTGGCACTGCCAAAGGCCGACTTTGCCAGTTCCGGTACGTAGTCCTTGATGTGTTTGTTGGCGTCGATCAGCCCTTCGGCCACCAGTGTTGCACCCACCGTGCCGACCACCGACTTGGTCACCGACATCGCCGCGTGTTGTCCTTGGGGGGTCAATGAACCGAGGTAGCGTTCGTACACCAGTTTGCCGCGATGCAGCACCACGATCCCGTCGGTATAGGTCGCTGCCAGGGACTGTTCCCAGGTCATCGGGGCTTGTGTGCCGAGGGGCGTGAAACTCAGCGCATCGATATCGCCGCGCAAGGCTTGTGGTAGCGCGACAGGCGCTCCCAGACCACGGGATACGCTGGTGGTGGGCATTAACTGGCGAAAGTGCGAGACGCTCCAGCGCATCGCCGGAAAACGGAAATAACTGCCATCCTCGAAGCGCAGGATGCGATCGGCCGGAGGTGGGGCGCCAATCATCCAGCCGAGTTTCGCCGGATCGCTGGCGGCGGCATCCGGGAAGGTCGCTGCCGTCTCGGCGAAAGCCGTGGGGCAGGCCAGTACGGCGAACAGCAGGGGTAGGCTTCGTGCCTGTCTGAAAGACATCTTGAGCATGTGAACCTTCCTTGAGTCAGTGGGACTGAGCTTGGACAACCAGGTATGTTTATGCAAGTTGGCGCGACGTCGCGGGGCTCTGGAATGGGGATGTGCTCAAGTCGAGGAGCCCTTGCGCCGGGCGGCGCAAGGCCTTTCATGCACGAGTGATTCGTATTGGCCGGCCACAGTGCTAAAGTCGCTTCTTTTTTTGGCAGGGAACGGTCATGCGGATGTTAATCGGGGCTTTGGCGGTAGTGGCGTTGGCGGGATGCGCGGGGCCAGCCATGAACCAGACCCGTACCACCGGGCCGACCAAGACCTTCACTTCGAGCAAGGCCGAGAATGTCGTTGCCCAGTGCATCCAGTTTGCCTGGCAGGAAGAGGCGGTGTTCGGTGTGGATGCGGCAGCCTATCTGCAGCCGGGCTACAAGAACGGTTCGACCGTTTATACCCGGAGTTCGGAGTTCTTTGCCGATGTGCGTCGCGAAGGGGCGGACACGGTGGTCGACTACTACGCGACCGCCAGCAAGCCGATTGGCGCAAGAAGGCTGGCGGCGGTAGCGACCTGCCTGTAACTACCCCGACGACACCGCCGCCCCTGTAGGCGCCAGCTTGCTGGCGATGGCGTCCGGACACGCGCAGCAAGGCTCAAGGGCCCCATCGCTGGCAAGCCAGCTCCTACACAGGGACCGAGTCGAACGTTGTTGTGCGTTAGCGCGCAAGACGGCATCTACAGGGGGGGGCGGGCAATTGGATCAGCGCTCGTAGGTGTAGAAGCCGCGGCCGCTTTTACGGCCCAGATATCCGGCAGCAACCATTTCCTTGAGTAACTGCGCCGGACGGTACTTGGGTTCGTCGAAGCCCGAATGCAGGCTTTCCATGATCGCCAGCAGGGTGTCCAGGCCGATCAGGTCCGCCAGGGCCAGCGGGCCGATCGGCTGGTTGCAGCCCAACTGCATGCCGGCGTCGATATCCTCGGCGCTGGCCAGGTCCTCCTGAAGCACGAAGATGGCTTCGTTGATCATCGGGCAGAGGATGCGGTTGACCACGAAACCCGGACGGTTGCGGGCGGTCACCGCCGTCTTGCCGATCTGCCCGGCCAGGGCCATGGCCTGGGCATGGGTGGCATCGCTGGTCTGCAGGCCACGGATCACTTCCAGCAGGCCCATCATCGGCACCGGATTGAAGAAGTGCAGGCCGATAAAACGCCCGGGCTGGTCGATGGCCGCCGCCAGTTCGGTGATCGACAGCGACGAGGTGTTGGTGGCGATAATGCATTCGGCACTGGCCACTTCGGCCACCTGCCGGAGAATGCGTTTTTTCAGTTCGAGGTTTTCCGTGGCCGCCTCGATCACCAGTTCAGCCCGGGCCAGCACCGCATAGTCGCTGCTCAGGCTGATACGGCCGAGGGCCGCCTGCTTGTCGTCGGCGCTGATCACGGCTTTGCGCACTTGCCGGTCAAGGTTGCCGGTCAGGGTTGCCAGGCCTTTTTCCAGGGCCTGCTGCGAGACGTCGATCAGCGACACTTCAAGGCCGGCCACCGCACAGACCTGGGCAATCCCGTTGCCCATGATGCCGGCGCCGATCACGGCGATACGTTGAATACTCATGTTCTGTCGTCCTTAAACCCGTTCGAAGATAACGGCGATGCCTTGCCCGCCGCCGATGCACATGGTGGCCAGGCCGTAGCGCCCGCCGGTGCGATGCAGTTCGTGAATCAGTTTGGTGGCGATGATCGCGCCCGTGGCGCCCACCGGATGGCCCAGGGCAATGCCGGAGCCATTGGGATTGACCTTGGCCGGGTCGAAGTCCAGTTCCTGGCTGACGGCGCAGGCCTGGGCGGCGAAGGCGACGTTGGCCTCGATCACGTCCAGGTCGGCCACGGTCAGGCCGGCGCGCTTGAGGGCCAGGCGCGTGGCGGGAATCGGGCCCAGGCCCATCAGTTCCGGTTCGAGACCGGCATGGGCGTAAGCCACCAGGCGCGCCAGGGGTTTCAGGCCGTCGCTTTGCAGCGCGGCGCCAGTGGCCAGAAGCAAGGCGGCGGCGCCGTCATTCAGGCCCGAGGCGTTGCCGGCGGTGACGGTACCGTCCTTCTTGAAGGCGGTTTTCATCTGCGCCAGTTGTTCCAGCGAAGTGGCCCGTGGGTGCTCGTCGACACTGAACAGTTGCGTGCCCTTGCGGCTGCGCACTTCCACCGGGACGATTTGCGAAGTGAAACGGCCTTCGTCGATGGCGCGGCTGGCCCGCATTTGTTCTTCCACGGCCAGGGCGTCCTGCATCTGCCGGGTGATGCCGTTGCGCTCGGCAATGTTCTCGGCGGTGATGCCCATGTGGATCCCGTGGAACGGGTCGTGGAGAATGCCGAGCATGTAGTCGATGGCCTGGACATTGCCCATGCGCGCCCCCCAACGGGCCGAGGGCAGCAGGTAAGGGCCACGGCTCATGGATTCGGCGCCGGCACCGATAGCGATGTCGGCATCACCCAGCAGCAGGGTTTGCGCCGCTGAGACAATGGCCTGCAAGCCCGAACCGCAGAGGCGGTTGACGTTGTAGGCCGGGGTTTCCTTGGGAATGCCGGCGTTGATGGCGGCGACCCGGGACAGGTAGGCGTCCTGGGTGTCGGTGGGGATCACGTTGCCCATCACCACATGGCCGACCCGCGCCGGGTCCACGTCGCTGCGTTGCAGGGCGGCCTTGACGGCGGTGGTGGCCAGTTCGCTCAAGGGAACGTCTTTCAGTGAGCCGCCGAAGGTGCCGATGGCAGTACGAGCGGCGCTGACGATATACACTTCGGGCTTTGACATGGGGCAGTCCTGATTATTGTGAGGATCAGCGTGCTTGATCTTTGTAGGGACGGAGGCAGTGCATCCAGTGCTGCAAGTCTAGGACGTGCCCGTCCACTCGGCCTATGCCGAAACTGCTCAGTAAACCTGTGACTTTTTGCCATACGCAGCTTGGGATTCATGAAAGAAAAACATTCGGTGTCGTCCTATTTCATCAAAGCCCTGCTGGTGCGTTTTCTCGACCAGCCGCAGCGCATTGCCGAGTTGTTGCAGGCTGCGGGTTTTGCCGAGCGCTCCCTGGACGAACTGGGCGAGCGGGTCGCGCCGAAGCTGTTGGCGCAGCTCTGGCTGACGGTGATCGGTGAACTGGGCGACGAGTTTTTCGGTTTTGATTCCCACGGCATGCCCATCGGCAGCTTCGCCCTGATCTGTCGGGGGCTGATCCAGGCACCGACCGTGGGCAAGGCCCTGGGCCTGTCGTTGGAGTATTTCGCTCTGTTCCTGCGCGACATCCAGGCCCAGGTGCAGGTCCGTGGCAAGCGGGTCGTCGTGGTGATGCGCACTGAAACCCAGGACCCATACCTGCAAGCGGTGATCACCGAAACCTTCCTGATCCTGATCGTCGGCTTGATGTGCTGGCTGGCCGGACGACGCATTCCCATCAGCCGTGCACGGTTCGCCCATGCCCGCCCGTCCCATGGTGACGAGCACCTGTTGTGGGGCGCCTATGTGGAGTTCGACGCGGCGGTGACCGAGATCGAATTCGAGCGTGAATACCTGCGCTTGCCGGTGCTGCAGGATCGCAAGTCGCTCTATAGCTTTTTACGGGATGCGCCGCAGTCGGTGTTTATCCGTTTTCGTAATCGCGAGGGCTTCAGTGCCCGGGTGCACCAGCGCTTGCGTGCCTGCGGTTATGATCATTGGCCGACCCTGGAACAACTCGCGGCGGAGTTCGATATCCACCTGGCCAGCCTGCGCCGGGCGTTGCAGCGTGAGGGTTTTTCCTATCAGGAAATCAAGGACGAGGTGCGCCGGGCCATCGCCTTCGAGCGTTTGCGCAGCACCAGCATGAGCATCGCCGATATCGCCCAGGAGGTCGGCTTTCGCGAACCTAGCGCCTTTCACCGCGCCTTCAAACAGTGGACGGGGGAGAGCCCCGGGAGTTTTCGTTTGCGTGGGTCGCCGGGATCAGCACAGCGCTGACGGATTCAGCTATAACCTTCGCTTCATTTATCGCTGTTCATCAACTCGAGGAGCCGTTCATGCCGTCCCAGCATCTGACCGAATACGAAGACGCCAACCCGGAAGTGCGTGCCGTCTACGACGACATCATGCACACCCGCAAGGTCGAGCAGGTCAACAACTTCTGGAAGTGCCTGGCCGCGCACCCGCCGACCTTGCGCCGTACCTGGGAGAGCCTCAAGGAGATCATGGCCCCCGGTGCGCTGGACCCGCTGACCAAGGAGTTGATCTACGTCGCTGTCAGCGTCACCAATAACTGCCCGTATTGCATCGCCTCCCACACCGCTACGGCGCGCAAGGCGGGCATGACCGACGAGATGTTTGGCGAGTTGCAGGCCGTGGTCGGCATGGCCAACGAAACCAATCGCCTGGCCAACGGTTATCGCATACCGCTGGATGAGGCGTTCAAGCTGGACTGAAGCCGCCAGGGGCGGACCCTTTCCGGGAGCCTCTGGAGGCGTTGTGCCTCAACGCGAGCCTAGTGGGGACGCGAGGGTTTGAGCATTTGTATCCACTCGGCAGCAAGGCGATGGCAATCGCCCGGCCAGCGGGCAGTCAGCAGGTTGCCGTCGCGGACTACGAAGCCACGGCCCGGTTTGTTGGCGGAGTCGCGCAGCAGTGCCGGCGGGCCCTGGGCAAAGTCTTTCGGGCTGGCCAGTGCCGCCTTGATCTCGGACTCGACGGTGTGCGGGTAGGTTCGATAATAACGCCCGAGCCAGGGTGCGGTGATCAACCAGGCCGCGAGCTCCATGCTCGCCGACAGCAGGCCGGTGACCTTGCGGCCATACAGCACCGAGCGTCCGGTGTCCGGATCCAGGGTGCGCGCCAGCAACAGCGGGCCGTGGCACACCGAGGCAACAGGTTTGTCGGTCTTGAAGAAGTGCAGGACGATCCGTTTCGCCGCGTCGGACTCCAGCAGGCTACGCATGCCCTCGGCATGGCCGCCAGGCACCAGCAGCGCGTCGAACTGCGCAGGGTCGACATCGGCGTAGGCCAGCGGCTGCTTGAAGTGTGGGTCGGCGATCATCGCCTGGTAGCTTTCCAGATCGGGTTTGCGGGTCATCAGCATCGGGTTGAGCAGGCCGAAGCCTTTTTCCACCAGCCGCGGGTCGGCATAGGCGGGGACGCCATCGGGGGTGGCGAAGCGGATATCCAGTCCTGCGCGGTGCATCGACTGCCAGGGCACGCTGCTTTCGGTGGGGTCGTAGTCGGAATGGGGGAGCAGGATCAAGATCATGCGAAGGCTCTATCGGCATGGGATAGAGTTGATAGTAGCAGCAAGATTATCGCCTGCCCTGTCAACGCTCGACTACCTGCGATGAGGCCCTTGAGTCTTGCGGTGTTCTTACTGGCGCCATCGCCAGCAAGCCGGCTCCCACGGGCCAGCATTTCACCACAAAATATCGTCAGGCCCGGGCCCATGTAGGAGCGAGCTTGCTCGCGATAGCGCCCGTTAGGAAGGGCTTCACCGCGAGCAATCAGGCATCGACCGGCTGCTCCTGCTAGCGTTCGATCGCCAGCGCCACGCCTTGCCCGCCGCCGATGCACAAGGTCGCCAGGCCTTTTTTCGCATCACGCTTGAGCATTTCATGCAGCAGCGTCACCAGCACCCGGCAGCCCGAAGCGCCGATCGGGTGACCGAGGGCAATCGCGCCGCCATTGACGTTGACCTTGGCCGCGTCCCAACCCAGCTCCTTGCCCACCGACAAGGCCTGGGCGGCAAAGGCTTCGTTGGCTTCGATCAGGTCCAACTGGTCGAGGGACCAGCCGGCCTTGTCCAGGCAGCGACGGGTGGCGCTGACCGGGCCGATGCCCATGATCGCCGGGTCGACGCCAGCGTTGGCGTACGCAGCGATCTTCGCCAGCACCGGCAGGCCGAGGGCCTTGGCTTTGGCGGCGCTCATCAGGATCACGGCGGCGGCACCGTCGTTCAGCGACGAGGCGTTGCCGGCGGTGACCGTGCCGTCTTTCTTGAACGCTGGCTTGAGCTTGCTCAACGACTCGGCGGTAGTACCGGCGCGCGGTTGCTCGTCGGTAGCGAAAGCCACTGGATCGCCTTTGCGCTGGGGAATCAGGATCGGGGTGATCTCGTCGACAAAACGCCCGGCTTCGATGGCTGCGACAGCTTTCTGCTGGGAGGCCGCGGCAAAAGCATCCTGTGCCTCACGGCTGATATCGTACTTGGTCACCAGGTTCTCGGCGGTGATACCCATGTGGTAGTCGTTGAACGCATCCCACAGGCCGTCGCTGATCATGGTGTCGACGATCTGCGCGTGACCCATGCGCAGGCCGGTACGGGCACCGGGCATCACGTAGTTGGACAGGCTCATGTTCTCCTGGCCACCGGCGATGATCACCTCGGCATCGCCGCAGCGAATGGCCTGGGTCGCCAGGTGCAGGGCCTTGAGGCCCGAGCCGCAGACCTTGTTCAGGGTCATGGCCGGCACCGCGTGGGGCAGGCCGGCCTTGATGGCGGCCTGGCGCGCGGGGTTCTGCCCGGCACCGGCGGTGAGCACCTGGCCCATGATCACTTCATCGACCTGCGCCCCGTCCAGGCCGGTCTGTGCCAGCAACTGGCGGATCACCGCAGCGCCCAGGTCGACGGCGGAGATGTTCGCCAGCGCACCCTGGAAACTGCCCACCGCCGTGCGGGTGGCGGCCACAATCACTACATCTTGCATCGCTTCATTCCTCATCAGGAAAACTGCATTTCAGGCACGTGGTCGGGAACGATCAGTTTACCCGCGGTCTTGCTGACAATCTCTTCGACGCTGACGCCAGGTGCCCGCTCCTTGAGAATAAACGCGCCGTTTTCGATTTCCAGGTAGGCGAGGTCGGTCAGCACCCGCTTGATGCAGTTGGCGCCGGTCAGCGGCAGGCTGCAACGCGACAGCAGTTTCGACTCACCGTCCTTGGACGCATGGGTCATGGTGACGATGATGTTGTCCGCGCCGGCCACCAGGTCCATGGCGCCGCCCATGCCCTTGACCAGCTTGCCGGGGATCATCCAGGAGGCGATGTTGCCCTGCACGTCGACTTCAAAGGCGCCGAGCACCGTGAGGTCGATATGGCCGCCGCGAATCATCGCGAAGGACTCGGCGGAGGAAAAGATCGACGCGCCGACACGGGCGGTGACGGTCTGTTTGCCGGCGTTGATCATGTCGGCATCGACTGCGTCGTCGGTCGGAAAGGCGCCCATGCCGAGCAGGCCGTTTTCCGATTGCAGCATGACTTCCATGCCGGCCGGGATGTAGTTGGCCACCAGGGTCGGAATGCCGATGCCCAGGTTCACGTAGTAGCCGTCCTGCATTTCGCGGGCGACGCGCTGGGCCATTTGTTCGCGGGAAAGTGCCATGTTCTTGTTCTCCGTTAGTCGAGGGATGGGCCAGGAATCACTTGCGTACGGTGCGCTGTTCGATGCGTTTCTCGAACGTGCCGCAGATGACCCGGTCGACGTAGATGCCAGGGGTGTGGATCTGCGCCGGGTCCAGTTCGCCGGGTTCGACGATTTCCTCGACTTCGACCACGGTGATCTTGCCGGCGGTGGCGGCCAGCGGGTTGAAGTTCTGGGCGGTGTGGCGGTAGATGACGTTGCCGAAGTGGTCGGCTTTCCAGCCTTTGACGATGGCGAAGTCACCGGTGATGGACTCTTCCATCAGGTACGGACGACCGTTGAATTCACGGGTTTCCTTGCCGTCGGCGACCGGGGTGCCGACCCCGGTGGCGGTGAAGAACGCCGGGATACCGGCACCGCCGGCGCGCATTTTTTCGGCGAGGGTGCCTTGCGGGGTCAGCACCACTTCGATTTCACCGCTGAGCAGTTGTTTTTCGAAGAGGGCGTTTTCGCCGACATAGGAGGCGACCACCTTGCGGATCTGCCGGTCTTCCAGCAGCACACCGAGGCCGAAACCGTCGACGCCGCAGTTGTTGGAGACCACGGTCAGGTCGCGGGTGCCTTTGCGCTTGATCTCGGCGATCAGGTTCTCGGGGATACCGCACAGGCCGAAGCCGCCACTCAGGACCGTCATGCCATCCTCGAGCCCGGCCAGGGCTTCTTCATAGGAAGACACGCGTTTATCGAAACCTGCCATATGCACCATCCTCTTGTTGTTTGTCGGACTCGCCGTTGGAGGTGAGTGTTGCTCCGGAAGATATATTTGTTAAGTTGATTTTTAGGGTCGATTGATTGATAAAGATCAACAATGTTCTTTTCTTCCAGTAGAGACCTCGTTCATGACCGTTAAACAGCTTAGGGCCTTTCTTGCGGTTGCCCAGAGCCTGAGCTTTGCCGTGGCGGGCGAGCGTCTCTATTTGTCGCAATCGGCCCTGAGCCTGACCATCAAGGCCCTGGAAGAAGGCCTGGGCGGGCGGCTGTTCAGCCGCAACACCCGCAACGTCGCGCTGACCCCGGAAGGCGAGGTCCTGGTGCCCCTGGCCCGACGCCTGATCGCCGATTGGGACAATGCCGAGGACGAACTGCGTCAGCGTTTCACCTTGCAGCGCGGCCGCGTGACCCTGGCCGCCATGCCGTCATTCGCCGGTAACCTGTTACCACCGATCCTCAAGACCTTCCGCGCACGCTATCCCCAGGTCAATGTCACGGTCAACGATGTGATCAACGAGCAGGTCCTGGAGATGGTGCGCGACGGCCAGGTGGAACTGGGCGTGGCCTTCGAGCCGCAGCAAGGCTCGTCGCTGGCCTTCACGCCGCTTTATATCGACCGTTTTGTTGCCGTGGTGCCGGCGGATTCGCCGTGGGTCGATCTGGCGCAGATCGATTGGCCGACCTTGCTGACGCAACCTTTTATCACCTTGCAGCGCCCGTCCACGGTGCGGGTGATGCTGGAGGAACACCTGCGGGCACGGGACATGAGCTTGCCGGTGGAGTTCGAGAGCCATCAACTGGCAACGGTGGGGCGCATGGTCGCCAGCGGGTTGGGGGTGAGTGCGGTGCCGGCCTTGTGTGTCGGACAGATGCGCGAGCTGGGCGCACGCTGCATCACCTTGTGTGATCCGGTGGTCGAACGGGCTATCGGCGTGCTGACCAAACCCGGTCACGAGCTGTCGGCGGCGGCCCAGGCATTGTTTGATGTGTTGCAGGAGGAAAGATTAAGTTACTTGTATTTCGAAAAATAACTGCATCGGCTGTGGACCTTTTTCTACGATGCGCAATCATTACCCCATGAATATCCGAAGGAGGTGTGTATGTTCATCCGGTCTTTGACCCTCGCTGTACTGTCTATCGTTGCTGCAAGTCCTGTCTGGGCAGCCGATGATGCGTCGCCGCTGGCCCAGGATCTGGGGAAGAACCGGGCGTTGATCGTGATTGCGCCGAGTACGGTGGATCCTACGTTGGTCAGCTTGACGAAGGCCATCGCCGACCCGGCCAACAAGAAGGAGATCGACGATCGCCAACTGGTGCTCTACGAAGTGGCCCAGACCGTCGGCAAGCGCGCGGGTAAATGGATGGAGCAGCCCGCCACCATGGCGCTGATTCGCGGGCTCAAGCTTGGGGTCACACCGGAAGGTGTCTCCACGGTGATCCTGGTGGGCAAGGATGGCGAGCAGACGACCCTGCAGCACAATGGGCCGATTGCACTCAAGGAGGTGTTCAGTGCGATCGATGCACTGCCGGCCTCGGAGAAAGCCGCCGTTGCACCCGCGCCACCAGCGGCAGCGGAAGCCAAGCCGGTGAAGGGCGCGAAAGGTGCCAAGGCCGAGAAGGCCGGCAAGCCGGCGGCTCCGGCCAAGGATCTGGAAGATTGATACGCAACGCTACTTACTGGGCTAATCCATAGAGGTCAGGGTCATGTCGGGCGTTCACAAGGCAGCACAAGTCGGCTTCAGCACTGAAGCCAAAACCTATGCCCACGGGCGTCCTGACTATCCCGCCGAACTGCTGTCTTGGCTGCGTGACACTTTGGGGTTAGTGCCGGGGGCGCAGGCGATCGATCTCGGTGCCGGCACCGGCAAGTTCACTCGTTTGCTGGCGGCGAGCGGTGCCACAGTGACGGCCATCGAGCCGATCGAGGCGATGCGTGCTGAACTGGTCGATCGTCTGCCGCAGGTCCGGGCGTTGTCAGGGACGGCCGAGGCGATGCCGCTGGAATCCGAGGTAGGCGATGCCCTGCTGTGTGCCCAGGCGTTCCACTGGTTTGCCCATGAAGCGGCGCTCGCCGAGATTCATCGGGTGCTCAAACCGGGCGGGCGACTCGGGCTGGTGTGGAATGTGCGTGATGAGTCGGTGGACTGGGTGGCGGCCATCACCCGGATCATTACCCCTTACGAGGGCGATACACCGCGTTTTCATACCGGCGCCTGGCGCCAGCCATTCAACGGCCGCTATTTCTCGGCGCCAGAGCTGAGTTGTTTCGAGTACACCCATGTGGGCCCGCCCGAGGAAGTCATCATCGACCGTTTCCTCTCGGTCAGCTTTATTGCGGCATTGCCGGCAGCGGAAAAGGCTCAGGTGACCGAGCAACTTCAGGCCCTGATTCAAAGCCATCCGGCCTTGCGTGGCCAAGAGACCATCGCCTTTCCTTACCGGACCGAGGCGTATCGCTGCATTCGTCTGGATTGATAGCGGCTGGTCAGCGGGCTACCCGTTGTTTAGGATCGTGCCTTGCAATGGATCAGGGTCATGGAGTGGGTATGAAGGGCAGCTGTGCTTGCGGGGCCGTCGAGTATGAAATCGACGCTATCGATATGCCGATCGGGCATTGTCATTGCCATACCTGCCGCAAAACCCATGCGGCGGCCTTTGCCAGCACCGCTGGGGTCCAGCGCGAGCATTTTCGCTGGCTCAAGGGCCAGGAAACACTCACCGCCTATGAGTCCTCGCCGGGAAAGCTGCGCCATTTCTGTTCGCGCTGCGGCTCGCATCTGATGGCCGAGAGGTTGCACCTGCCTTTGGTGATTGTGCGTGTCGCAACCTTGGATGACGATCCGGGCGTGGTGGCCGAGCAGCATATCTGGGTGTCCCATGACGTGCCGTGGCTGCGCTATGAAGGCATGCCCGAGTATCTGGAGTGGCAGCCGGGGCGATGACTGAGCGACAAAAAAACGCACGCCTGTTCAGTGGCTGCGGCCCGGTGTAACGGGAAGCACCAGCATTCCCACCAGCCCGGGTGGCAGGTCGAGCCCGAAACATCGGTAATCGGCTTCGGGTTCACCGGACCATTCCTCCAGGGCCCGCCCTGCGCATTTCAGCGTTGCCTCGCGCAGGCACCAGGCCTGGGCGAACGCTTGCGCGCGCTGCTCTTGAGCCACTTGCCTCAGGCCTAGTGTTGTTTGCGGCCCCAGGTAGTCGCGCGCCACGCTCTCCCAGTCCGGGATGTCCCGCACCCGCATCAGATCGATACCGACTGGCCCGTACAGGTGCAGGGCGGCGACCGAGATATCGTCTTCGTGACTGATCGAAAGGCCTGGCTCATGGCGCCCGGTGATGAGCACGCGGGGCGCCTGGCCGGGCACATGGGGGAAAGACAATGCGCTGGGCGGTAGGCCCAGCGTCTGGCTAATGACTGCCCTCAAGGCTTCGCGAATCTGTGCCCTGGCCTCGGCGCGGCTGGCACCGGCGGGGTGTCGGGTGCAGATCAGCACGACGCCTTGCTGCGGCGGCGGCAGGGCGCCCGGCCATGGGTGCAGGCTCAAGACGGCCATGGCCTGCCCCTCGGTCATGCCCGGGCGGGAGAGGCCGGGCAGCCCACCCAGCAACTGCCGGCGGGAATATGCTCACCCTTCATGACCAGCGTCAGCGCGCCGAGGTGTGCGCCGTCGGCTACCTGGGCGCTGTACAGCACCGCGCTGCGGGGGCCCATGTAGACACGTTGGCCAATGAGCACGTGATCGATCTTCATGATCCGATCCTCGAACAGATGTGTCTGCGGGCTCGCCATGGCATTCAGTTCACTGTCATCGCCGATGCTGACGCAGTCGAATTCGGTGATGTCGGTGCTGTCCATGTAGACACCTTTGCCGATCTTGCTGCCGAGCAGGCTGAACGCCGGCGGCAACCACGGCGTACCCCGCAGGTAGCGCATGAAGTTGGGCACGGCCATGCTTTCGTAGAGGCTGGTGACGCTTTCCGAGAGCCAGACAAAGGGTGTCCACATCGGTTCGGCGCGTTTGCGGTAACGTCCCACCGCCAGCCATTTGAAGGCCACGACGAACAGGTAGTTGCCCAGGCCATAGGCCAGGCCGATCAATGCCAGCCAGGCCAGCATCTGACCCCAGCGGCCGTCGCTGGCCAGCGGCATCAGGTCGAGGGTGACGGTATAGCCGACCGCGATCACCAGGGCATGGGGGGTGACGATGCGCAAGCCTTCGATCAAGCCACGGGACAGGCGCCGCAACGGTGACGGTCGGAACGTCAGGGACTCGGGATAACCGCTGGCCTGTTCGCGAGCCGGCAGGTTGATCGCTGGTGAGCCCAGCCACGTGTCGCCGTCGGACAATTGCCCATTGGCCGGCGCGCAGGAGTGCACGCCGATCAGCACATTTTCCGGCAGCACGGTGCCATCTGGAATGTAGCTGCCGTTACCGACGAAACTGCGGTTCGACACCACGGTCGGCTGAACGGACATCCAGCCACCCTCGACCTGCTCGTCACCGAGCATCACGGCGTCGGCGATAAAGGTTTCGTCCCCCAGGGTCAGCATGTACGGCACCACGCCCTGGGCGCTGGAGATCTCCGCGTCGCGGCCGACCTTGACCCCGAGCAGGCGATACCAGAAAGGTGCGTACACCGTGGCATAGAGGCCGGACAAGGTGTTCAGGCTCGACTCCTGGATATGGCTGACCAGCCATTTGGCGCAATAAGTGTTGCTGTGCAGCGGATAACGTCCGGGCGCCAGGCTGGGCAGGGCGATCTTGCGGATGGCGGCCGAGGCCAGGGCGGTGATGACGATCAGTACGGCGCTGGTCGGGAACGCCAGTACAAAGTAGCGGGCCAGTTGCACGCCGATTCCGTTGCCCTGTAGCCAGGGCATCAGGTTCTGTGCGTCGATCCAGTCCATCAGGGCGAAGGCCGGGAACACCGGAATAAAGAACAGCGTGGCAATCAACAGGATGCCGAACACAAAGAACAGGTTTTCGGCAAATCGACGTCGCGCCGTCACCTGTGGCCGTGGTGGCAGGCGCTGCGGATCGTAGGCGCCGGTATCCCGGGCCGGCGCGCCGCCCCGGATGCGTCCGGCGGGCACGTTGCATCCATCGGCGAGGGCCGACTGGCCTTCCAGGCGGGCGCAATGACCGAGGCCAGTGTTGCCTTCGAGGATCGCATAGGAGCCGACGCAGGCCTGCTCTTCCAGGGTGATGGGCCCCAGATGCAGCTGGCCGCGCTCGACGCGGGCGTTTTCGCAACTGACGGCGTTACCGATACTGACGCCGGAACCGAGGGTCAACAGGTCCGGTGCGCGCAAACTCATGGAGCCGACCGTGACGTCGTTGCCGATCTTGGCCCCGAGAGCCCGCAGCCACAGGGGATAAAGCGAAGAGCCGCTCAACAGATAGACCGGCGCTGACTCGATCATGCGGTCGGCGACCCACCAGCGGTAGTAGACCAGGCCCCACAACGGGTAGGTCCCGGGCTTCATGCGCCCGGCCACCAGCCATTTGCCGGCGATGGCGATGATGAACTGCATGACCGTCGCCAGCAGGAATACCCCGATGGACGCAAGCGTGGCGACAGACAGGGAGTCGCCCGGTGCGCCAGTCAGGGAGTGAAAGGTAAAGAACGGGGCCAGCCATTGCATCATCCGCAGGCAGACCATCGGCGGTAATGCCAGGGCCTGCGCCGCGGCGCAACGCCAGCGGCGGAAGGCGGACGGTGGTGTCCATGGGGCCTGGACCGTCAGCGGTTCCTGCGTCAACGCCAGTACCGCGGCAATCGCACCGATGCGCCGTTGCTGGTAAATATCGCGCACCGTCACGTGGGCGAAGCGAGCGTCGGTACGCAAGGCCGACGCCAGGCGTGCGGCGAAGAAGGAGTGACCGCCCAGGTCGGTGAAAAAGTCCGCATCGCGACGGATGGGCTGACCGGGGAACAGCGTTGCCAAGGCGTTGAACAGAGCCTCTTCGGCTGGCGTCTCGGGGGTGTCGGAGTCCAGGCCGGCAAGGTTGGCGGATACACTCAGCGGGCGAGCCTTGAGGGTCTTGCGATCGATCTTGCCGGAGGTCAGGCGGGGCATGCTGTCCAGCAACTCGAAGTGTCCCGGCACCATATAGGACGGTAATTGCAACTGCAGCGCCTTGCGCAGTTGCGGGACCAATGCGCTTTCACACAGCGACTGGTCAGGCACCAGATAGGCGACGAGTTGGTCGATGCCATGGTCATTGCGCAGCAGCACCGCCACGGTGCCGACGCCCAGTTGTTGCGCCAGCAGGGCTTCGATTTCACCGAGCTCGACCCGGAAGCCACGAATCTTCACCTGATCATCGGCGCGGCCCAGGCACTGCACCTGGCCGTCGACATCAATGCGCGCCAGATCGCCGGTGCGGTACAGACGGGCATCGTGGTAGCCGGTGCTCCAGGGGTTGGGCAGGAACTTCGCGCGGGTCAGGTCGGGCCTACCCAGATAACCGTCGGCCAGGCCCGGACCGATGATGCACAGTTCGCCGGTTTCTCCCCGTGGCAGCAGGGTGGGCGTACGCTCGGGGGAAGGGTCGACGTCGTTGGCGATCACCAGCAGGCCATAGTTGGGCAGCGGTGTACCGATGGTCACCGGCCGGCCGGGTGAAAGGCGGGCAAGGCTGGCCGAGACCGTGGCCTCGGTGGGGCCATAGGTGTTGAAAATTTCGCGACCCGGCCGGCTCCAGCGCTCCACCAGCGATTCGGGGCACATCTCGCCGCCGAGGTTGATCAGGCGCAGGCTGGGCACTTCCTCACTGAACAACGCCAGCAGGGTCGGCACGGCATGCAGCACGCTGATCTTCTGCTCGGTCAGCATGCGCGGCAGGGTTTCCGGATCGCCGCTGATCTCCTTGGGACCGATCCACAGCGTTGCTCCCACCAGGTAGGCGATCCAGATTTCCTCGAAGGACATGTCGAAGGCGACTGAAAAGCCCTGGTAAACCCGGTCAGAGGCTTGAATACCGAGCACCGCGTTTTCGCTTCGCAGGAAATGGCAGATGCTACGCTGGGAGATCAGGATGCCTTTCGGTTTGCCGGTTGAACCCGAGGTATAGATGACATAGGCGGGGTGATCGGGCAGGGCGCCGCTGCGGCGTGACAACACGGCGTCGGTTGGAGTCAGCAGGGTTTCGGCGGTCCAGAACCGCAGGCCGGCCTCTTTCAGGCTCGGCGCCAGCTGTTCACAGGAGACAACGCCCACGGCGGCGGCATCGGCCATGCAGATTTGCAGGCGTTCGACAGGTGTGTCCTGGTCCAGCGGCAACCAGGCGGCACCGGCCTTGGCGATGCCGGCTTGCATCACCAGCAACTCGATGCCGCGGGGTAGCCACAGTCCGACGATCTGTCCTGGGCGCACACCCGCCTGGATCAGGCCAGACGCCACCCGATCGGCTTGTTGGCTCAGTTCGCGGTAAGTGAGCTGGCGCTCGCCGCAGATCAGTGCGATCTGATCCGGGGTCCGCCGGGCGCTGTCCTCCAGCAGGTCGGCCAGGGTTTCCTCGTGGAGTAATTCAGGTTGGATAGGGCCATATAGTACGTCCGATAAGAACGCTGTCTGACGTTGTTTTTGCATGATCGCTTTATTCATAAGCGGGGTATTCCCTG
Source organism: Pseudomonas gingeri (assembly GCF_013386165.1). Taxonomy (GTDB): domain Bacteria; phylum Pseudomonadota; class Gammaproteobacteria; order Pseudomonadales; family Pseudomonadaceae; genus Aquipseudomonas; species Aquipseudomonas gingeri_C. The sequence goes on from NZ_JACAOS010000002.1 coordinate 186,406, forward strand.
TTTTGTTAGGGGCGGTCCGACGCCTTTGCCCTCTGGGGTGAAGCCGGCAGGAGGGCCAATGAACTACACGGGCTCTATCATTGAAAAAACTGTGTTTGTATCTGTTTTGATACAATTCATTCCGAGCAAGTCCATGATTGAGCCCGTCAGCGCTTCAGATTTTGCCGCCAGTGCGGACGACAACTTGAGTCTCTCAGAGCGCAGCTGTACGGAAGTTGAACGCTGGGTAGGCATGCACAAATAGGGTGCACGGGCAGAGCACGAAGTCCAACAAACAGGGGACCCGGAGCGAAGTTCGAGAATGGAACAGGAGACGAGCGGTAGGCGTGCAGCAACCTGGGAAAGTCCCTGGGTCAAAGTTGTTATAACGTTAGATTATATTTTTATAAGCGCTCATAACTTTAACCGCTATGCTGCGGGCCAGATTTTTTGTGGTCGTGCTGAATTCACAGGGCTTGCTAATGGATGTCGGTAATTTCGGTTTTGTCGTTGCAGGTCTGGTGGTCGGTTTCATCGTCGGGATGACCGGAGTCGGTGGCGGTTCGTTGATGACGCCGATCCTGCTGTGGTTCGGTATCAACCCGGCCACTGCGGTGGGCACGGACTTGCTGTACGCGGCGATCACCAAATCCGGAGGCGTTCTCGTTCACCGGAAGAACGACAATATCGACTGGAAAATCACCGGTTGGCTGACCCTGGGCAGCGTGCCGGCGGTGTTGTTGACCTTGTGGTTTCTGAGCAGCCTGCATACCGCGCCGGAAGCCTTGAACAGCATCATCAAGCAATCCTTGGGTTTTGTGCTGTTGCTGACGGCCCTGGCGGTGCTGTTCAAGAACAAGTTGCTGGCGTTTGCCCATCGACGCGGGGTCGATCACTCGCAGATCAGTGACTCGAAGTTGAACGGGCTGACGGTGGTGACCGGCTTGATCCTCGGCACCATGGTGGCCTTGACCTCCATCGGTGCGGGTGCCCTGGGCACTGTGGCCTTGTTTATCCTTTATCCGTTCCTGCCGACCCGGCGCCTGGTGGGGACGGAAATCGCTCACGCAGTGCCGCTGACCCTGGTTGCGGGCCTGGGGCATGCAAGCATGGGCAATATGAACTGGGAGCTGTTGGGCTTCCTGTTGATGGGCTCGTTGCCGGGGATCTACATCGGCAGTCACCTGGCCGGGCGGGTGCCGGATAATATCTTGCGGCCTTTGCTGGCCTTCATGCTGTTTTCCATCGGCTACAAGCTGGTGTTCTGAGCGCTATGTCAGCCGGCGAGCATCTTTCGATTCCACGGCATCCGCACCAACACACGGGCTAAACCACAAAAACCGGACCAGCCCGCAAACACGAGACCGGCCCCGACGAAGCCCGACAATAGTGGCAAATATGGACGGCGGAAATGAAGAGCGTCGGATGGACTTCGAATTGATCGCGAGGGTGCATGAACCACCTCGGGTAGGCCGTTACCGGTCGATTTGAAAAAACTCACGCCGGACGGCCATTCTCATAACGAGCCAATAGAGGCAGTATGCTATCGGTCTGCGGGTGCTTCAGCTGGTGGGCACCAAAACGAATAAGCGATTGAAAAAACGCTATAGGCTTTACTGGCAAGGCACATGGCTAGTAATCAGTCATTGAGTATCGCCAATTTTTGGCTTTGGGAGCGCTGATGAGTGTTCGTCCATTGACTGACTCCCCGATGCAATCGAATGATTGCGATGTGATCGCCCCTCAACTGCAAGGGGATACGCCTGGTATGGCCTACGTTGGCAAAGAAGACTCAATCGAACACTTGCTGGACTCAGCGCGCAACTGGGCCCATACCACCACCTGGGTGGTTTATCGCGCCGGGGAGCAAATGCATCGGGTCGGCCAGGGCGACCCCTCACTACAGTGGCCCTCAAGCGTTGCCAATGAAGAGTTTGAAGCCTTTTGCCTGACCCGCCAGTTGCACCGCTGGCCGACCGGCAGAGGCGAAGGCGTCCTGGGTTGGCTGCTCGCGCCCCTCAAGGATGCCGCGGAACCGGCACTCGCCGAATTCGCCCAGCGCCTGGGCATTGAGATTCAGACCCATACCCTGGCCCGTGCGCAGATCACTCAGCGTGTGCTGTACGAGATTACCTACCTGGCCAGTTCGACCCGCGACCGCTCGGTGTTCCTGGTGGGGATTCACCAACTGCTGGCCAGCCTGATCGACGCCGAGAACTTCTACCTCGCACTGTATGACCCCCTCAGTGGCAAGATCGACTACCCGTACTACGTCGACATTATCGACGTGGATGCCCTGGAATCCGAGAACTACGAATACCTTGACCCTGCGTACCTGTCCTTGACCGGCCAGGTGCTGACCACTGGCCAGCCGCTGTTGATCGACTCCGCCGGCATTCTCGCGGCCCAGGCGGGAGGACTTTTCCACTGCGTGGGTGATCGTCCCGAATTCTGGATGGGCGCACCGTTGAAAAATGCCTCGGATGAGGTGTTTGGCATGCTGGCGATGCAGGTCTATGACGTTGCCCGCATCTACAGCGCTGAAGATCGCGCGCTGTTTCTGGTGGTGGCCCGCCACGTGGCCATGGCGTTGGATCGGATTCTGCACCGAGCGGACCTGGAAGAGACGGTGATGCGTCGTACCCTGGAGCTTTCGGCACTCAACGATGCCTTGAGGCAGGAGGTGGTGGACCGGGAGCGCGCCGAACATCTGCAGAGTGCGTTGTTCCAGATTGCCGAACTGTCGAGCCAGCCTGGCGACATGGCCGAGTTGTTTCAAACCCTGCATGGCATCGTCGGCGAGCTGCTGTTCGCGCAGAACTTCTACATTGCGCTGTTCGACGACGCGACCGGCGAAGTGACCTTTCCGTACTATGTCGATGAACGACTGGCCATCCGCCCGGCGGCACGACGCGGGCGCCGGGGTTTGACCGAGTACGTGATCCGCCAGCGTCGACCTTGCCTGATCGATGCCGCCGAGTCCGAGCGGTTGTCGGTGAGCGGCGAAACCGAAAGGGCCCATGAGTCTGTCAGGGCCTACTCCTGGCTGGGCATTCCCTTGTTCGATGGCGAGGTGGTGCGCGGCGTGCTTGTCGTACAAAGCTACACCTCGCAGGTACGTTACACCCTGCGTGACCAGGAACTGCTGACGTTCGTGTCGCGGCACATCGACACAGCGCTGTCACGGCGCACGGCCGCCGAAGCGATCCACGCCGCCAACCTCATGCTCGAAGCCCGGGTGCAGCACCGCACCCGTGAACTCGATCATGCCAATGCCAAGCTGCAACACGAAAACGCCCACGATGCGCTGACCGGACTGGCGAACCGTACCTACCTGCAACAGCGCCTCCACCAGGCCTGGTCGCGGTTCGAGAGCAACGGTGGGTACCTGGCGGTGATGTTCATCGACCTCGACCGTTTCAAGATGGTCAACGACAGCCTCGGTCATCATTTTGGCGACCTGCTGTTGATGCAGGCCGCCGACCGTTTGCGCGGTTGCCTGCGTGACAACGACATGCTGGCCCGCCTGGGCGGTGACGAGTTTTCGGTGCTGGCTCCCGAGGCGCCGCTGGACGTGGTGATCGAGATTGCCGAACGGATCCTGGTGGCGTTCGACCTGCCGTTTTTTATCAATGGACATGAGGTTTTTTCGTCCTGCAGCATCGGTATTGTCAGCGCCGACAGCCAGTTCCATCACGAGCCGGCCGACCTGCTGCGCGATGCCGATGCGGCGATGTACCGGGTCAAGAGTGCCGGGCGCGACAGCTACGCGGTGTTCAACCAGGAAGTGCGCCGCGAAGTCTCGGACCAGGTTGAGCGTGAAGGGGCCTTGCGCAACGCCCTCAAGCGCACCGATGAACTGCTGCCGTATTTCCAGCCGATTGTCAGCGTTGAAAACGGCGAACTGCTGGCCCTTGAAGCGCTGGTCCGCTGGCATCAACCGGGTGGCCGGGTGGTCGCGCCGGGCGAGTTCCTGCCGGACTTCGAGGGCTTGCGCCTGATCGGTCGACTGGACCTGTACATGCTGACCCGCATTGCCGTGATCCTCGCCCAACCCCAGCACGCCAACTGGCCGCCGGTGCACGTCAATTGCTCCAGCTACAGCATGACGCGCGCAGATTTCGCCAGCGATGTGCTTGCGTTGCTAGCGCTGCACCAGGTCTCGCCATCGCGGATCTGCCTGGAACTGACCGAAGGTGCCCTGGTGGCAGAACCGGCCATGGCTCGACGTACCATGCAACAACTGGCCGACAACGGCATGTCGGTGGTGCTCGATGATTTCGGGTCGGGGTTTTCATCCCTGAGCTATGTGCATCAGTACCGTTTCAGCGGCTTGAAGATCGACAAGTCGTTCATCCTCGAACTGACCGCCAGTTCCCGTAGTCGCGCGATTGTCCGGGCGATTGTGCGAATGGCTGAATCCCTTGACCTGAGCGTGGTGGCCGAAGGGGTCGAGGATGCCGCGACGCTTGATTTGCTGCGGGAAATGGGCGCGGGGCAGGCCCAGGGTTATTATTTTGCCAAGCCGATGGGGTTGGAGGCGTTGATGGGGTGTTTCGCCGGCAGCGGATCGGTTCTTGGCTGGGGTGGCTCGATCGGTGGGACTGCATTCGTTCAATGATGGCGCTATTCAAGGGTTTTCAATAAAATACGCCATTCCAAAGTCTGTCAGCGACCTCATCATGCATCGAGTTGGATTCTTCGTTTGCCGTGGCCACGATCCTCTTGATCTTGCAGGGCCACTCTCGGCTTTCAACCAGGTGGCCACAGCCGTTGGTCATACGCCCTATGAACTTCATGTCGTCTCGCAGCCCGGAGGCGCCATTCTTGGCAATACGGGCCTGGTGATCGAGACGAAGCCGATCGGGAAGGGCACGTTTGACACTGTCATATTCGTGGGCGGTGATATCGATCCGATGCAGGCATCGGAGAACATCGCTGCTGCCAAGCAATTGGCCTCCAATGCCTCGCGGGTGGCAAGCGTGTGTACGGGGGCGTTCTTGCTGGCGGAAACCGGCCTGCTGGACGGACTGAGAGCCACCACGCACTGGCGCTATGCGGCGCAATTGCAGTCACGCTTCCCTCGCACCCGGGTCGAAGGGGACAGTATTTACATCGCCGACGGACGTATTTGGACGTCGGCGGGCATCGCTGCTGGAATCGACTTGGCGCTCGCCATGATTGAACGAGATATGGGGCCGGAAACCGCGCGGGCTACCGCCAGGCTTTTGGTCGTGCCCTATCGTCGACCAGGGGGACAGTCGCAATTCTCCGCCATGTCGCAAATGGAACCGGAGTCGGATCGCATCCGCATGGCTCTGAACTTTGCCCGAGAACATCTGGCTGAAGCGCTACCTGTCGAGCGACTCGCCGATGCCGCAAGATTGAGTCTGCGGCAATTCGGGCGGGCATTTCGCCGGGAAACGGGTGAAACACCCGCCAAGGCGGTTGAGCGCTTGCGTGTTGAAGCCGCGCGTCTGCGCCTGCAGGATGGTAGCGAACCGATCGAACAGATTGCCTTGGCGGTGGGATTCACCGATCCAGAGCGGATGCGCAGGGCCTTCGTCAAACTGCATGGACATCCGCCGCAATCGATCCGCCGCGAGAGCCGATTGAACGGTGAGCGCTGATCGATCGATGGCCGATCAGCGCGTTTCGCTTAGCGGGCGGTTGCCTGACTGGGCATTGGCGAATCATTCCAGATGTCGCGGTGCAGCTTCCAGGTGTCGCCCTGCTTCAGGAAGATGAGGGTCTGTTTACCGCGGTACTTGAGCTTTCCACTGTGATCACGGATCTCGGCATCCGAGACTTCGGTCACGATCTGATCGTTACCGTAGAACTCGTAATTGCTGAAAGAGACGGTGCTCGGCAAGGACCCGGTATAGCCCTTGGTGAAGTATCCGGCGATCGCGCTGGCCCCGATGATCCTGTCACCCGTGGGTGGCAAGAGTGCGCCATCTTTCGTATAGAGGCGGCCTATCGCCTCATAATCACCGCGCCCGAAGGCTTGCGCCCATCGTGCGTTTTCGGCCTTGATGGCCGCTTCGGGTGGGTGTTGCGAGTCACTGGCAATTGCCGGAGCGGCAAAGGTGAAAAGGGCGGTGCAGGCTACAAGGGCGGCAGTACAAAGACTGATCTGGCGCATCTGATGGTTTCCGATCTTGGCTTGAATGGGAGGGGGCTGCACCCGATTGGGCAGGTGCAGCCGACGATGTTGGTTGTGGCCTTCATCAAGGCCGGCGGTGTGGTCATGCGAGTGTTTCAGCGAACGCCGGGGATTCGTGCGAGTCCCTTGGAAGCACCGGGCAGTACCTTGTCGACCATCGCAACGACTTCTGGCCGAGCCTCTCTGGGGTGACCTGAATGGAACGGCGGGGCGGGGTCATATTCGATTGCGAGTTGCGTGAATTCGGCGGCCTGTTGACCGCGCAGCTTTGCGGCAACGCGGAGTGCGAAGTCGATGCCTGCCGTCACGCCGCCACCGCTCATGAACCGGCCGTTGTCGTCCTCCACGAAACGATCCGGAACAGCGATAGCTCCGTACTCGGTCAGCTTGTTGACGAAGGCCCAATGGCAGGCGCTGCGCTTGCCCTTGAGAATGCCGGTTGCGGCGAGCACGAGCGATCCATTGCAGACCGACGTAATATGCTTGGCGCTTTCAGCCAGACGCAGGATTTGTGCCTGGTATTCCGGTCGCATCGGCGCCGACAAGTCAGAACCGCCAGGGACCAGGAGCACGTCGGTCTTCTCAATGTCGGCCAGTCGTTCAGTGTTGCCATACACGACCCCGAATTCGAGGGTCACGTTGCCGCCATTGAGGCTCGCATAACGAACCTTGGTATTCGGTAGCCGGTGAAAAATCTCGCTGGGGCCGGCGAAATCGAGAAGCGTGCCGCCGTCGTAATTCACGATCAATATATTCAGCGGTTCGTTCGGGGCCAGTTCTCCGCCGTTGCCGGCCTGCGCGAGAGCGGGAGTTGCACGGCCAAGCAGAGCCCCACCGCCCAGGATGGCGCCGAGCGTGACGATGCTTCCGAGCTTGAGAACATCGCGGCGCGAATTGCCCGTTCTGACGGGTGGCTCGCCGGTGGCGCTGTTTTCGCTATTGTCGGTCAAGGTACTGTCTCCTTGTGCTGGGGCCGAAGCCTCAAAGTTGTGAGGCGCCGCCGTCGACGACCAGTTCGGTGCCGACTACGTAGGAGGATTCGTCGCTGGCGAGATAGAGCGCTGCATAGGCAATGTCCTCTGCCTTGCCCATATGGCCCACCGGAACAGCCTGGGCGAACTCGGCCTTACGGTCGCGAACCCACTCATCGGACATCCCCCATTTGCTGATCAGGGGCGTGTCCATCGCGCCGGGCGCGATCGCGTTGAAGCGGATTTTTCGGTCGAGAAACTCGTAGGACCAACTGCGGGCAAGCGATCGCACGGCTGCCTTCGCCGCCGCCGTCAACGAGATGCCATGCTTGCCGGTCTGCGCGACGAACGAGGTGTTGAGAATGACTGAAGAGCCTTCTCGTAAATCAGGCAGCACCGCCTGAAGCGTGACCACCACGCCCTTGACGTTGATGTCCATAATCTCGTCATAGAGATCGTCGTCGATGTCGTTGAGCGCGGATGGGAACGCGTGGCCTGCGTTGGCAAACACCACATCCAAACCACCGAATTTCTCCTTCACCTCAGCGGCAATCGCCCGCATGTCCTCAATCGAACGTACGTCGCCCTTGAGAACCAGCGCGTTCTCGCCCAATTCGGCCTGCACACGCTCAAATGCGGCAACATCGCGGCCGGTAACCGCGACCCGAGCACCTTCGGCAATGAAGAGCTTGGCGGTCGCGAGACCGATGCCACTCGTACCGCCGGTGATCAAAGCTGACTTGTTCTTGAGTCTCATCTTGCGTTCCTCTTTCTGCCCCGTGATTGATCAGGCCGAAGGTTCAACGCGCAATCGCGTTTGTCTCGGCTCGATGTGTTGCGCAAATTATGGGAGGCGAAGGAGGTGGCGCAAAGGTCTTATATCCCTCAAAAAACGTCACCTTGCCATAGGCTTAGGGCATCGTCTCGACGTGGAACCTCGCGCAATCACCGTGGCTGGTGGCAAGCGTTCACGAGGATTCACATCGATCAAAGCGTTCCGCCGTCAAGACTGATAAAATCCGTTAGCTTCCTAAATAGATAATGGTGAGACGCCCACAATGAGTAACGACCTGAGCGAGGAGGAAATGCGCTTGGCGCTGTTTGGTCCCTCCAGCCAAAGCCCTGATCCGGTACCGGCGCCAGCCCCTGAGGCTGTGCCTGAGCCAACGTTCGTAGTCACGCCTGCACCTGCTCCCAAGCCTCGACGCGTTGCGAAAGCACTCTCCCCAAAGCTGCGAGTCACGTTGCGCGCTACCAAGCAGTTTGGCGGCGACGTCGAGGTGCTGACCTACGATGCCAATACCCTGAGCACCTTCATCGCGGAGCAAGAGGCCAAGGCCGAGGCGAAAAAGAAGAAGTTCCGGTATTTCGAAGTGGTATCGATCAAGTCCATCTAGCGTCGTGCTTTACCCATTCTTTACCTGCCCTTGCGTTTTGTTCGCCAGAGGGTCGGTTACGCTGCTAGCCATCTTGATCTTGACGACGTTGTGAATCGAATGAACCTTCAACCTCGGTACTGGCTAGCGGTGGGCGCCTTAGTGGGCAGCTTGGGATTGATCTCGGGTTGTGCGGGGGATCCGCCAGACCCGCGTATCGGATTCACCGAGCTGGTCAATAAAGATCTGGCCAGCGCCTATCAACCGTCCCACAACGAAACGGCCGGCTGGGACGCGACCTGGCAACTCGATCAGCAATCGGTGGGTGTGGCGTGGTTGGCGCCGGCTACCCACGAGCGCTTGCCGCTGATTATTTACTTGCCGGGGCTGGGCGAGCCGGCTTCAGGTGGAGTGGAGTGGCGCAAGGCTTGGGCGCAAGCCGGCTACGCAGTGCTGTCCGTTCAGGGGCACGCCTATGATCAGTCGATTTTTGCGTCGCCGCAGGCGTTGGATGGCGACTTTCGTGGCGTGGCGAGCAGTCATTACACCGCCGCCGCCTTGCGCGACAGGCTGTCCACATTGCAGAAAGTCCTGACTGAGGTTCGGGCCCGGGCCGCGAAAGGGGACGCGCAACTGGCCGCCATCGACTGGAACCAGGTCGTGGTGGCAGGCTTTGATTTTGGCGCGCAAACCGCTGAGGCCCTGGCCGGGGCACTGGAACCTGGCGCTACGTCAGGCGTTGCGATTCAGCCCAAGGCGGTGTTGCTGCTCAGCCCTTATGTGGAAGCCGGCGCCCGGCGAGAGCTGTTCGCGCAGATATCGGCGCCCGTGCTGTCGATGACCGGTCAGGAGGATGAGGACCCGTTCAACTGGGTCAGTTCTTATCGCCAGCGACAAGTCCTGGGCGAATCGGTGACGGTGGCTGGCAGTGTTCAGTTGGAGCTGAACAAAGCGACGCACAAGACCTTGTCCGGGACCGAGTTGTTCAACCGTCCGAAAAAGGCCGAAAAGGGCGGCGATCCGCCCAGCGATGCTTCCAAAGGTAGAGGGCACAAGCACGGCGCCAAATCCGGCGGCGGTGTCCATAGTCCGATGGCGGGCGAGCCGGCCCCGGATCCCAAGCAAGTGGCTGCGATTCAGGCCGTGGGTGTGGCGTTTCTGGATAGCCGCATCAAACACAATCCTGCGGCCACTGAATGGTTGCTGAAGGGCGCGCCGGGTTGGCTGGAGGGAGCGGGGCGGTTGAAGTAGTTTTGTTTAGCCAATAAAAAAGCCCTGAACAGGTTCAGGGCTTTCCGGTGTTCCAGCTATTCACTCAAGGTGAACAGCCACATCAATCCCAGCTCAACGCACCGCCAGTCTGATACTCGATCACGCGGGTCTCGAAGAAGTTTTTCTCTTTCTTCAAGTCCATGATCTCGCTCATCCATGGGAACGGGTTGGTGGTCCCTGGGTACTCTTCCTTCAAGCCGATCTGCGACAGGCGACGGTTGG
>NZ_JACAOS010000020.1 GCF_013386165.1 Pseudomonas gingeri
AATATTCTCCCATGCCTGAAACATGTGGGAAATATGAGTTTTTTTGGAAGGTCATTTCGCATGTTGATTGTGAGGAGTGCCTGACGGGCTTCCCCGGACAAGACAAAATGCCCTACAGGGAACCAATCGCCCGCCAGGCGCTGCAAAGCTCTCCCCCGCCCAGTCACATACGTAACGGTCAGCTCCTGGCCGATAGCAGCCTTACGTGACCGGCTGCTATCGGCCAAAAGCAGTCATGAACTCCAACGATGAATGCCGGCCAAAATATGCGCGTCGCTAAATGGCGTGGCAAATCCATATGAGCATCGCCACAGACAAAATTGGGGTCGATAGCGATAAGGGAAGTAAAAACCATCGTAGCGAAGGCGATGCTGCCAGGATGTGTAAACAGAGGGCGATATGTTTGAACATTAGCCGGTACTCAGCAATGGAACGTGCATTGAGTTCCCGGTTGATTCAGTACTAGCCTAGATGGTCTGGACCAGCTGAAGATCTGCCCATGCAAGCCTCAAGAGGGTTGCCGGACTTGCACCTTGGAATGCTGCGATCCTAATCCGCAAGCAAACGGTGTGCAACCCGATTTTTGCTTCGCCGGATCTCTGAATCTTTGCCTCAGTTCGGTGAACGCTATATGACCGGATGTCCTGACGGGATAGCAGCTCCACGGTCAAGGGCAGCTTCGAAAACGGTCGGCTGGACACCGCTGCTACCTAACCATCGCAAACGAGCTGCCAGGTCAGGAGCTAATAGCATTGACAACAGCTATTAAATAGCTTTCCGCTATAGCTATGATAGCTATCGCGCTTTCGATATCCGAGGTTTTACATGATAAATGTTCAAATTAGCCTTCCGGGCCAGCCCCTAATAAATGCGATCACTGCCGCTAGGCTCCGTACGAAAATAAATGTCGCAAGCACCTCATAGCGCAGGCGAGTGAGACCATAGCTTCAAAGCTTTTTGCGAGCTTGTCATAGCGGGTGCCGATCCGCCGATTCTCTTTCAGCCAGCCGAACATGCGCTCGATGACGTTTCGCTGGCGGTATTTAGGCCTGTCGAACAGACGGAGCAGTCCGGGTTTGGGCTTGCGTTTCATCGTGCGGTAAGGGATCACCGGCTGTATTCGATAACGGTCGCAGTAACGCCGTAAGTGTTCTGCATAGTAGCCCTTGTCGGCCAGCAGCCACCGGCAACGCTTGCGAGGACGGCCCCGACGGGCAGGGACATGAGCGTCTTCAAGCAACGGCTGAGCATAGGCAATGTCGCTGGCCTGTCCGCCCGATAGCTTGAAGCACAGCGGTACTCCATTGGCATCGCAGAGCATGTGAATTTTCGTCGTAAGACCACCGCGACTTCGACCTAGCGCGTGGTCTTCTGGCTCTTCAAGCCCACTTTTTTTCCGGCGCCTGAAGAGGCTCGGGTTGCCTTTACGGCTGAGGAATCGATCATCCAGGTGTCCAGATCAATCAGCCCTTGCTCGTTGAGCCTGAGGTGCAATCGTTTGAGCATCTGGCTGAACGTACCTCGATTTCGCCAATCTCTGAACCGCTGGTAAACGGTTGACCAAGGCCCAAAGCGCTCGGGCATATCACGCCATGCAGCTCCTGAGCACATCACCCACAAAATGCCATTGAGCATCAAACGGTCATCGGCTCTGGGCCGGCCACCGCGTAGGGGTTCGATGAAAAGATCTGCGACCACATCCCAGGAATCGTCTGGGAGTTCATACCGTTTTGCCATCGGAGGCTCATGCCTTTTGATGGTCGCGGACTTTACTGGATCCTGGCTTTCGTGCGGCTTGAATGGGTTACGAAGGTTTTCGTACGAAGCCTAGCCTGAGCAAAGCCCGACCCCATTGCGAGAACCAGAGCAGCGGTCGCCCCCATCACACTTTTAGATTTCATATTGCACTCCCCGAAAACGTCAATCTTGACCAAACGTTAGTGGATGAAGGTGTCGCCTTAATGCCGCTTGGCAATAAAGTCCCGACGCCATCGAACAACGATCCTTTGAAGTTACAACGCGCAATCTGTGCGAGATTCGTCAAAGGAGTCCATTAACTATGCTGTCCGGTAAGATTGCAGAATGATCGAATACGACCATGAGGACGGTGAAAACGACAGTCGCTCCAAATGGTCATGACCGAAGTAAAAGATCGTGGCGTCGATACATCTCGACGCCTCGAATACCTATACACATCAACTTAATGGGAGACGCAACGTCCTTACGACGAAGCCCTTGAAACGCTCACCACGCTTGAGTCTTTTGAGCTGACTCGACCGTCGGTTGTACAACCGGAACCGAAAAGAGGTGCCTCGCCTCTTGCGCCATTTGTCGTGACTGCTCCTCAATCTGATACGCGCACATCGAGCCGTAATCTTCGCGTAACCATCGGAAAAGGCCGACGACCATCACCACCAGCACAAACATGAATGGGATCGCTGCCAGCACCACGGCGGTTTTCAGCGTGCTCAAAGGTGCGTCGATGTAAAGCATGGCCATTGGCAGTGCTGCCAACATCACGCACCAGAACACCCGCAGCCCTGGGGATGGATCGGCCCCTTCGCGAAGATTCCGAGTGCTAGTGGCCGCGACCGTGAACGATACGGCATCGAGGTGCGACGCGAGGAACACCAACATCAGCAGGAAATACAGCACCGCCAGCACCTTACCGAAAGGCAGGCTGGTCAACAGCATTGAAACACCTGCCTCGCCACCGATGCCATTCAGGATTGCCGGCGTATCGATCACACCACTCATGAATTGATGAATGGCGTAGCTTTCGAGGCTGCCGAAGAAGAACCAGCAACCGGCGCAACCGCCGAGCACCATCGCCAGCACCACTTCGCGAATGGTCCGACCTCGCGAAACGCGAGTCACAAAGATTGCCACGCCCGGCGTATAGGTGGTCCAGTACAACCAATAGAATGCAGTCCAGTCGCGGGAAAAATCGCCGCCACCGACCGGGTCAGTGAACAGGCTCATGTGGACGAAATTCTGCAGCGTCAGACCCAACGCGTTGGTCATATTATTGAGGATGAAACGAGTAGGCCCCAAGGCAATCACGATCAAGCCAAAGAGCAGGGTCAAGCCGCACGCCAGCTTGGCCAGGCGCTGCATACCCGAAGAAATCCCTACGTAAGAGGTTAGCGAGAACACCAGCGTGACTAATACGACCAGGGTGGCCTTGAGCGCAAAACCGTCGGGCACGTCAATCAGATCAGACAGCCCTCGCGACACCGTGGAGGTTGTCAGCGTGATCGTCAGTACCAAGCCGCCAAAGGTTGCCAACAGAAAGATCAGGTCGATCATCCGGCCGGCCGGTCCTTTGGCGCTCAAACCGGTGATGGCCTCGACCACGCTGGCAAGGCTCAGACCTTTATTGCGTCGCACATGAAAATGGTAAGCCATGGCCAACGAAGCAATGGCGTACATCGCCCAAGGCGTGATGCCCCAGTGGAAGAACGAATAGGCGATGCTGTATTCCAGTGCTTTGGCACTGGCCGGAGCAATACCCAGTCCGGGCGTCAGGTAGTAATAACCCCACTCCATGAACGCCCAGTACATGGTCGCCGATCCCAGCCCGGCGCAGATGAACATGAACACCCAACCGATGGTCGAGTACTGCGGGCGGCCTTCACCCAGGCGAATATTGCCGTATTTGCTGCACGCGAGGGCAATGGTGATCACTACCGAGAAGAACCCGAGCAGTTGGACCCAAGAGCCGAACATTCGGGTAGCGCCGGTAAATGCCACCTCTGCAAACACCTTCGACTGATCGGGGAATGCTGTAAGACTGCCGACTGCGAGGGTGATCATCACGATACTGCTGACGATCAACGTCACGTCTTTGTAGGGTTTTCCGGCCCGCGTCGAACCGCAAATATCATTCGACATCGGCACCTCCGACGACGAGGTGGCTGCACCAGGACGCCGTGCGCGCAGTCAATGCGCAGACAGTGAGAGCAAGCATGGGGGGCTACCTTTTATTGTGATTATTGAAGGTCTTTAAACAAAATCAGGGCAGCGGAGATCCCGACTCCACTGCCCTTTTTCCAAGCGTTATGCGGACACCGTGTTACTTCATGGTAGGCATCGAGAACTCGGCACCCTCACGGATGCCCGACGACGGCCAGCGCTGGGTCACGGTTTTGCGCTTGCTGTAAAAGCGCACTGCATCAGGGCCGTACGCATGCAGGTCGCCGAACAGCGAGCGCTTCCAGCCACCGAAGCTGTGATAGGCCACTGGTACTGGCAGCGGTACGTTGACGCCGACCATGCCGACCTTGATGTTGTCGGAGAAATAACGTGCGGCTTCACCATCACGGGTGAAGATGCAGGTGCCGTTGCCGTACTCGTGATCATCGATCAGCTTCATGGCTTCCTGCATGCTCTGCGCACGGACCACCAGCAGCACCGGGCCGAAGATTTCTTCCTCGTAGCAACGCATGCCCGGCTTGACGTTATCGATCAGAGTGCCACCAACGAAGAAGCCGCCTTCACACGCAGGCACCTGAATGTTGCGACCGTCGACCACCACCTGAGCGCCTTCCTCTTGTGCGCTGTTGATGTAGCCAATGACCTTCTGTTGATGCTCGCGGGTGATCAGCGGGCCGAAGTCATTGCTCTTGTCCTGATACTGACCGACTTTGAGCTTGGTCATCGCCTCGCGCATTTTCGAGATCAAAGCATCCGCCGTTGCGTCACCGACAGTGACCGCAACCGACAACGCCATGCAGCGCTCGCCAGATGAACCAAACGCTGCACCGACCAGTTGATTGACCGCGTTGTCGATGTCCGCATCGGGCATGACGATGGCGTGGTTCTTCGCCCCGCCCAAGGCCTGGCAACGTTTACCGTTGGCGGCGGCAGTACGGTAGATGTATTCGGCGATCGGTGTCGAACCGACGAAGCTCACCGCCTGTACGCGTGGGTCGTGGAGCAAGGTGTCGACGGCTTCTTTATCACCGTTGACTACGCTCATCACGCCCTTCGGCAGACCGGCTTCCTGCAGCAGTTGCGCGATGTACAGGGTCGAACTTGGGTCACGCTCAGACGGCTTGAGAATGAAGCAGTTGCCGCACGCCACCGCCATCGGGAACATCCACAGAGGAACCATCGCCGGGAAGTTGAACGGAGTGATACCCGCCACTACGCCCAGCGGCTGGAATTCGCTCCAGGAGTCGATATTCGGGCCGACGTTCTTGCTGTGCTCGCCCTTGAGCAGCTCCGGCACGCCGCAGGCGTATTCTACGTTTTCGATGCCGCGCTGCAGCTCGCCCATTGCGTCGTGGAGGATCTTGCCGTGCTCTTCGCCGATCATCTGGCAGATACGTTCAGCGTTCTGTTCCAGCAGTTCCTTGAAGCGGAACATCACCCGCGCACGCTTGATAGGCGGCGTGTTGCGCCACTCAGGGAAAGCCGCTTCGGCAGCCGCGATGGCCTCTTCGACAGTGCCTTTGGAGGCCAGCGCAACCTGTTTCGTCGCCTCGCCGGTAGCCGGGTTGAACACAGCCTGGGTGCGGCCTTCGCCGATGACGATCTCGCCGTTAATCAGATGACCTACGGTATTCATATAAGCATTCCTTATTGTTGAAGTGTGCGGCAACGCCGCGAAGGTGTCGGGGCGGCTTACCAGAGGTTGCGATACAGCTCGACCATCTCGTCGGCGGTTGGCACCCGTGGGTTGTTGCCGGGCGAACCGGAGGCCAGCGCCTGCTTGGCCATCAGCGGCATCAGTTCGAAGAATTTGTTGCGGTTGACGCCGAAGCCTTCGAGCGTGGGCACCTGCAACTCATCGTTGAGCGAGCGCAGGTCAGCCAGCAGCTTGGCGTTGGCCTCTTCATCCGAGTCACGAATAGAAGCGACACCCATGGCCCGCGCGCAGTCGGCATAGCGCCGCGGCGCACCGGGAATCGAGTACTCAGTGATGGTCGGCAGCAGCATGGCGTTGGAGAGTCCATGGGGTACGTGGAAGAACGCACCGATCGGCCGGCTCATGCCATGCACCAGCGCTACCGAGGCCGCCGAAAACGCTACGCCGGCCAGGGTCGAACCGAGCATCAGCGCCTCTCGGGCTTCGACGTCCTGACCGTTGCGGTAGACCCGGCGCAGGTTCGGGCCGATCAGGCTCATGGCCGCCAGCGCCTGACTGTCGCTGTACAGGTTGGACTTAAGGCTCACATAGGCCTCGATGGCGTGGGTCAGCGCGTCGATACCGGTGTCGGCGGTGACCCGTGCTGGCAGGCTCATGGTCAGGGTGTAATCGACCAGTGCCGCGACCGGCATGAAGCCGATGCCGACACAGAGCATTTTTTCGTCGGTGGTTTCATCGGTGATGATGGTGAAACGGGTGACTTCGGAGCCGGTGCCGGCCGTGGTCGGCACGGCAATAATCGGCAGGCCTTGTTCGCAAACCTGACGCGGAAACTTGTAATCGCGCATTTCACCGCCGAACTTGGCAAGAATACCGATGGCCTTGGCGCTGTCGATCGGACTTCCGCCGCCCAGGGCGATGATGCTGTCGTAGCTGCCACCACGGGCATGCTCGACGCCGGCCTGGATCGAAGCCACGGTAGGTTCCGGTACGGTGTCAGCAAACACGTCGGCGGTGATGCCCTTAGCCACCAGGACGTCCTGGATGTTCTTCGCGTAACCCAGTTGCACCATCATTTTGTCGGTGATGATCAGCGGACGACTGCAGCCCAGGCTTGCCAGTACATCCGGAATGGCCTGACTGGCTTTGGCGCCGACTTGCAGGATGCGGGGCAGGACGATCTGGTTGGACATGGTGCCTCCAAAAGTTTTCTACAGGCGGGAGTCGGCCCGGCAAGGGCCGTCCCTGTTCTCAGTTCTTGTCGCGATTCTTTGCTTGGATGCAGGTCAGCTCGGCAGGTATTCCTGACTCCAGCTGTCGTTGATCACCCGACGGGCCTGCAACGCTTCGATCTGATGCTGGCTGTAGCCCATGTCGCGCATCACCGCGTGGGTCGAGGCGCCGAACTTCTCGGCTGGCGGCAGTGCGCGAATCGGCGCGTGCCGTGGACGGATCGCGAACGGGTCCAGTTGCGTGACGCGATGGCCGCTCGGGTGCTTGGCGTAGACGCTGAACGAGTAGCTGCCATTTTTGGTGCCAGGCAGGCCATCGGCTTCGCGGCTATAGCGCTGGCGCAGGTTGTCGATGTTGTCCGGCACCGCGGCGGCCAGGTTTACCGCTTGCAGGCGGTGCTGCCAAGTTTCGCCAGGCTCCTGAGCCAGTGCCAGAGTCAGGAATGCGGCTCGGTCCTGGGCCTGGGCGACACCTGTCAAACCGTCGACCGAGTCCAGCTTTTCAAGGTCATTGAGGTCGGCATCGAGGTACAACCATCCGTCAGCGGTGTGGTAGAAGCGTGACAACTCGTGGTAACCCACCACATCACGTCCCGAAGGCTCATCGAAGGGGCCGCGCCCTGCGTAGTCATAGCAGAACGGCACCTGCACCAGGTTGCCCAGCGCCGCCAGAGAAGTCCGGGCTCGGCTGACTTGGCCGGTGCGGGATTTCTGGTACAGCGCCGCCGCCACACCCAATGCAGCTGCAAAGCCGCACATCACGTCGATGGTGCCGACGTGGGCATGCTCTTCAGGGGTTTCCATACCACCGCCAAAGCGCAGCATGATCCCGGTGGTGGCCTGGATCAGGTCGTCGTAGCCGAGGTAGTCGGTGCGCGGGCCACGGCGTGGGCCGCCGAAGCAGTCCAATTGGCAAAAGATCACCTCAGGGTTGATCACCTTGAGGCTGGCTTCGTCCAGGCCCAGTGGGGCGAGTTGCCGGTCCGGGGCGTTCATCACGATCACGTCAACAGTCTTCACCAGCTTGTCGAACACCTCGCGCCCTTCTGCCTGATTGAGGTCGACCAGAATGCTTTGCTTGCCGCGCGCCGAAGACATGCCAAAGACCACGGTATTCCACGGGTCGTAGTTCGGTATGGTCGGGTCGAGCTTGATCACATCAGCGCCAAAACGGCCCAGATACGAGGTGGAATGAGGCCCGGCGATCACGTTGGTCAGGTCGAGAATGCGCACGCCGTCTAGCCAGCCCTTCGGCGCTGAATCAGCCACTGGCGGCAACGCGTCACGCGGGGTTTCGCTGAGGGTGGCCAGTGCTTCGTCAACGCTGACATCGCGCCGCGAGACGGGACTGAGCATCAAGGCGGCGCTATCTTCCAACCAAGCCATGGGGCCGGGTTGTTTCATCAAGCCGTAGTCGCGGTCGATCACCTCGACAACCAGGCCGGCAGTGTTGGCATGCTCGTCATGCAGCCACTCTTGGGTCGAGCGGTGCGGCGTGCCGGGGAATTGACCTTCACCGAAGATCACTTCCCATTGCGCGGCAGTCTTGGTCAGAAACACTTGCTTCATGCGCTCGGAAATACGCTTGGCCCAGCTGGCTGGCAGCGGATAAACCCCGAGCGAAGCGTCGCCCTCCCATTGCGAAAATGGCAAGTACGGGTCATCGACCTTGGGCAAACCGGCGGCGATCATTTCATCCAACAAGCCCATGGCTTGCAGGCAACGCTTGGCGTGGGAGCGATGCGACGGGCAGACCGCATAGAATTTGCGGCCATCGGCGCATTCGTAGGTGCGATAGAAGGGGTCGAGGTATTCCTGCAGATCCTCGTAGCTGAGGTTCATCGGTAGACTCTGTGCGCGACGCCGCTCGATTTCTTTTTCACGCAGGGTTTTGTAGCGCAGCGGGTAGCC
Source organism: Pseudomonas gingeri (assembly GCF_013386165.1). Lineage (GTDB taxonomy): Bacteria > Pseudomonadota > Gammaproteobacteria > Pseudomonadales > Pseudomonadaceae > Aquipseudomonas > Aquipseudomonas gingeri_C. Next base: position 8,737 of record NZ_JACAOS010000020.1, read on the forward strand.
GTCGATCTTGATCGAGTTATAGGACAGGCCCTCCATCACCGCAGCAGCCAACGGCACTTCGATCTCGTCGCCCAGGCCGGTGCGCTGACGAGCCTGCAAAGCCAGCATCACCGAGGACGCAGCGAGCATGGTGCCATAGGCCGAGGCCAGTGGTAGCGGTGAGAAGCTCGGATTGAAGCCCATCAGTACACGGTTCTGGCCCATGTCGGTGAATACCCCCGAGGCCGAGGCGATGATCGCCTCGGAAGCGCGCCATTCGCGGCGCAGCTCATCGTTGGTCGCGAAGCCGGGAATCGACAGAGTGATCAGGCTCGGACGTTCAGCCCGCAGTTCGGCGAAGTCCAGGCCCAGGCGCGCCATGACACCAGGGCGGAAGTTTTCGATCACAATGTCGGCGTTGGCAACCATCTGCCGGGCTTGCTCCAAGCCTTCAGCCGATTTCAGGTCCAGCGAAACGCAGAGTTTGTTGCGATTGAGCACGGCGTTCGCCGGGCTGTTCCAAAGTGGACCGTTTGGTGGGTCAATGTGAATGACCGTAGCGCCAAGGTCCGCCAGAATCATTGCCACAGCAGGGCCGGCAATGTACTGACCGAAGTCGATGACATTAACGCCACAGAGGGGCAGTTGACTGTGCTTTGCCATGATTCACCTTTTATTTTTATCGACCCGCTTGCCATTTCAAGCAGGCCATCTCTTGATGTTCAGTCGTCGTCGGCAACGTTGCGCAGCCCTTGCGGTGCACCACTGCTGCAGATCGACTTGGCGCTACTGTCGAGAAAATCCGCCCCCCGCGAAAGCAATAAAAAAGTGCCCTGAGGGGTCATTTTTTTTATGTATTGCTGCCAGGATTTATGGGTTTATGCTGCGTCTGCACCGACAACAATGTGGACCTACAACAACAGGCGCTCACGCCAACGAGTTCAGCACCATGAAAAAAAGACTGCCTCCGCTTAACTGGCTGCGTGCCTTTGAGTCCGCTGCACGCCACCTGAGCTTCACCGATGCCGCGCTCGAATTGAGCCTGACCCAGGCGGCTGTCAGTCAACAAATCAAAGCATTGGAATCGCAGCTGGGCGCCGCGCTATTCAAGCGGCTGCCTCGGGGACTTGAGTTGACCGAGCCCGGGCTAGCGTTTCTGCCGGCGGTGCACGACTCGGTGGAAAGGCTGGCGGCCGCCACCGACGAAATCTTCGGTCAGGGTCATCGCAAGGTGCTGACGATCAGGTTCAGCCTGGTGTATTTCACCCATTGGCTGGCGCCGCGACTTCAGCGCTTTCGTCAACTGCATCCCGAGATCAACCTGCGGATCACCAGCAATATCTGGATGGGCGATACGGACCTTGAGGCCGATCTGGAGATTCGCTATGGCAGCGGTAAATGGCCCGGACTGAAAAGCGAGCGACTGACATGGGACAAGCTGTTTCCAGTGTGCTCACCCAGCCTGCCCTCCCCGGAAAAACCACTCAATACCACCGCTGACCTGGGCCGCCATGAGCTGCTCCACGTCCTAGGCTACGAGGAAGGTTGGGGATACTGGCTGAAAAAAGCCAACGCCGATCACCTCGACTACTCTCAGGGCATGCAATTCGACACTCTGATTTCGGCGTTGAAAATGGCCGAGCTCGGTCAAGGCGTGGCATTAGCGCGCTCGTCGCTGGTCGAACAATATCTGGTTTCCGGTCAGCTTATTACGCCATTGACTGCCCAATTTGAAACTTCCGAGGCGTTCTATCTGGTGTATTCGCCCCACAAGATCGTCAACCCTCAGGCAGCAGCCTTCGCCGCCTGGTTGACCGAAGAGGCTCAGGCCATGAGGTGAAGCGACCTGATCGTGCGCATGTTCGGCATGGGCGCGATGAGTGGACCCGTGTGATTTGCAAAGCTTCTGATCCGAGAGATAACCCCCAGCACTCACGCATAAATAAAATCGTGCCTTAGGCCATTTTTTTATTGCTTTTCGCCTCCTGCATTTTTGCAGACAGTGAAGCCCTGATCGTTCCCGGGCTTCTCGCCACAGCGTGCGAATCAACCCGGTAGCGGTTACCCACAACAATAAAAAACGGGTATCACGCATGAAAGGCACTCCCTTGCTTTTGCTTTCCACGTTGATCTGCGCCAGTGCTATGGCTGACAACAGTCTCACGGTGGTCTCCTATGGCGGCAACCTGACCAACGCTCAGATTCAAGCCGCTCACAAACCCTTCAGTGCCGCCACTGGCACCCATGTGATTTCCGAGGATTACTCGGGCGGCATCGCGCAGATCAAAACCCAAGTCGACAGCAAACACGTCACTTGGGACGTGGTCGACGCCGAATTGCCAAACGTCATTCGCGCCTGTAACAGCGGCCTGCTGGAGCGAATCGACCCCGCAACTTTGGCCCCGGCACCTGATGGCACACCCGCCGCAAAGGACTTCCTGCCCGGTGCGCTGACCGACTGCGGGGTGGCCAACTATGTGTGGTCGACCGTTGTTGCGTTCAACACCAAAGCGTTCAAAGGTGAACAACCGAAGACCCTTGCCGACTTCTTCGACATCAAGCACTTTCCTGGCAAGCGCGCCATGCGCAAGGCACCGCAGGTCAACCTTGAATGGGCATTGATGGCCGATGGCGTTCCACGGGATCAGGTCTACGCCACCCTGAGCACTGAAGCCGGTGTCGACCGCGCCTTCGCCAAGCTCGACACCATCAAGAAGGACGTTATCTGGTGGGAAGCTGGCGCCCAGGCCCCGCAGCTGTTGGCCGACGGCGAAGTGAGCATGATTTCCGGCTACAGCGGCCGCATCGTGATCGCCCAACGTAAAGAGCAGCAGCCGTTCAAAATCGTCTGGGACGGTCAGGTCTACGACATGGACGCTTGGACCGTGCCCGTCGGCAACCCGAAAAAAGATCAAGCCATGGCCTTTCTGAAGTTCGCCACGCAAAGCTCCGTCCTGGCCGATCAAAGCAACTACATCGCCTACGGCCCAACGCGTATCTCCTCACAGGCACTGGTTGATCCAAAGGTCCGCCCTGATCTGCCCACCAGCCCAGAAAACTTCGCCACTGCCTTGCAACTGGACTCAGTGTGGTGGGGCGATCACTCCGACGAGTTGAACGAGCGCTTCAACGCCTGGCTAGCGCGTTAAGTCTCAATGTTTTGCGAACACACATGCCGGGTGACTGACCCCACTCGGTATCCCGTGACGCCTCATAACAAGAGAAAAATCATGCGTATCGAACCCTTTGTCAGTTTCCGTAACGTGCAGAAGACGTATGACGGCGAGCATCTGGTCGTGAAGAATTTCAATCTGGAGATCGAACAGGGCGAGTTCGTCACCATGCTTGGGCCTTCCGGCTCCGGGAAAACCACATGCCTGATGATGCTGGCAGGCTTTGAGACCGTCACCCACGGCCAGATCTGTATAGACGGCCAATCGGTGAATGACATTGCGCCGCAAAAACGCGGTATTGGCATGGTATTCCAGAACTACGCTTTATTCCCGCACATGACTATCGAAGAAAACTTGGCGTTTCCGCTCAAGGTGAGAAACCTGTCACGCGATGAGATCGAAACCCGTGTGCGCACCTCCCTTGACCTGGTCGCACTGGGCCAATTCGCCAAGCGCATGCCCGCACAGCTGTCCGGCGGTCAGAAACAACGTGTAGCCCTGGCGCGCGCTCTGATCTTTGAACCGCGCCTGGTATTGATGGATGAACCTCTGGGCGCGCTGGACAAACAGCTCCGTGAACAGATGCAGTACGAAATCAAGCGGCTGTCCAAGCAGTTGGGCATCACTGTGGTGTACGTCACCCACGACCAGACCGAAGCCCTGACGATGTCCGACCGAATCGCCGTATTCAACGATGGCGTGGTCCAGCAACTGGCCAATCCCGCCGATCTATACGAGCAGCCTGCAACGGCGTTCGTCGCCAGTTTCATCGGCGAGAACAACCGCCTGATGGGCCAGGTGGTCGAGCGTCAGGATCGTTACTGCAAGGTTCAGGTAGGCCAGCATCTGGTCAAGGCACTGGCGGTTAACATTCATGCTGGTGGCCACGCCACCACGCTGTCGATCCGACCAGAACGGGTGAAAATCTCGCCGCAGCCTGGTGAGTTTGACAACCAGATGCCCGCATCCATTGAAGAAATCATCTACCACGGTGATCACCTGCGCGCCCGTCTCAAGCTTGCCGACAACGATGCCTTCATCGTCAAGATGGTCAATGCTGCCGGTCACCCCACCCCTGTCGCTGGCGCCCGCATCAACGTGGGTTGGTCAGCTGACGACTGTCGTGCGCTCGATGCCTGAGCGCTCAGCAAATTTTTAGTGTGGTCGGAGCTCGATATGAACACCTCCTCAACTGTCACACCCGCGCTGCAAATCGCAGAACAAAACCAGGCACAGGACAGCCTGAAATACAGGCTGGGCCGTGCGGAACGCGTCAACAAAGCCAAGGCCCTGATGCTGGTGCTGCCACTGCTCGCATTTATCGCCGTGTTTTTTCTTTTCCCCATTGCCAACATGCTGGTGCGCAGTGTGCAAAACCCCACGCTGTCCAGCGAAATTCCGCACAGCAGCGCAGCGTTAAAACAATGGAACGGTCACGAACTGCCCGACGAGGCCCTGTTCGCCACCGTCGGCCGTGACCTGATCGGGTTGCAACAGGCACGACAGCTGGACAGCGTTGGCGCTGACCTGAATCGGGTCATGAGCGACGCCAAAAGCCTGCTCGCTAAAACGGCCAGAACGCTTACTGTGAGCAATCCGCAGCCGGGTGGGTTCAAGCAGGCGATGATCGACGCTGAACCGCGTTGGGGCCAGCTCGGAACATGGACGCAGTTGGCCAAGATGGCGCCCGCTTGGTCGGGCGTGCACTATCTCGCCGCACTGGACCTGCGCTACGACGATCAAGGCAATATTGCCCGGCAACCTGAAAGCCGCCGTATATACGTCGACGTGCTGCTCAAGACACTGGGCGTCGCGCTGGGCATCACCCTGCTTTGCATGCTGCTGGGCTACCCACTGGCGTACATGCTCGCGACCTTGTCCAGCAAAACCAGCAACCTGCTGATGGTCATGGTTCTGTTGCCGTTCTGGACGTCACTCTTGGTGCGCACCAGCGCCTGGATCGTGATTCTGCAATCGAGCGGAGTACTGAACAGCACCTTGAGCAGCCTCGGCCTGATCGGCCAGCCCTTGGAGCTCATGTACAACCTGGCCGGCACCGTGATCGCAATGACTCACATCTTGTTGCCATTCATGGTTCTGCCGCTGTACAGCGTGATGAAGAGCATCGACAACACCTACATTCGAGCCGCTCACTCCATGGGTGCCAGCTCGTTCCGTACGTTTGTGCAGGTGTACTTTCCACTGTCACTGCCCGGCCTCAGTGCAGGTGGCATTCTGGTGTTCATTCTGGCCACCGGTTACTACATCACCCCGGCGTTGGTCGGCGGGCGTACCGGACAGGTCATCAGCAATTTTATTGCCTACCACATGCAGACCTCATTGAACTGGGGCCTGGCGTGCGCCATCGCCTCCATCCTCCTGCTGATCGTCCTGGTGTTGTACTGGATTTACGACCGGGTTGTCGGCATCAGCAACATGAAACTGGGGTAATCAACATGAGCCTTCCGAGCTATACAGGCCCTATCGGGCGCATCTGGTTCTTCAGTGTTCGCAGCTTTGCCGTCATGGTGTTGCTGTTCCTTATCCTGCCGGTTCTGGTGGTGGTGCCACTTTCCTTCAACGTAGAGCCGTACTTCAGTTTCACCCACGGGATGCTGACCCTCGACCCACAGGCGTTTTCGCTGCGTTGGTATCGCTCGCTGCTGGACGATCCCTTGTGGTTGCTGTCGTTCAAAAACAGCTTCTTCATTGCGATCTGTTCGACCGCAATCGCCACTGGGCTGGGTACGCTGGCATCGCTTGGGCTTTCGCGCTCGAACCTTCCCTGCAAGGGCCTACTTATGGGCACTCTGATATCGCCGATGATCGTGCCGGTGATCATCTCCTCGGCCGGCATGTACTTTTTCTACAGCAGCCTGGGCATGGGCCAGAGTTACGTGAGCATCATCCTGGGCCACGCGGTATTGAGTACCCCATTTGTGATCATCACCGTGACCGCGACGCTAGTGAGTTTCGACCACTCGCTGACCCGTGCGGCGGCGGGCTTGGGAGCTTCGGCGTCCTACACCTTCTGGCAGATCACGATGCCGATCATCCGTCCGGGCATTCTCTCGGGTGCGTTGTTTGCCATGGTCACCTCGTTTGACGAAGCGGTGCTGGTGCAGTTTCTCGGCGGTGTGGAACAACGGACCATTCCACGGCAGATGTGGTCGGGTATGCGGGAGCAGATCAGCCCGACCATTCTGGCGGCGGCCACACTGTTGATTGTTGGCTCGATCGCATTGTTGATTGCCGTAGAACTGATGCGCCGTAGATCGCTCCGCCTACGTGGTGTTATTGAATAACGCTTGCGCCATTGTAAAGTCCAGCCGAGCTGTCGTACGCCTAGGACATCGCCACCAGAGTGTCCGACGAACAACAGAAAGGGGAGCAAGATCCATTACAGTCAAATGCTGCCCCCGTCCTAAGAGAAGGATCGATGGGGCAGCGAAGCTCAGTTGTACAAATATCAAGCGAGTAACTACCCATTAAACAGTCAATGCGGTAGACAGACTGTAACCGTCCGGCCAACTCACCTTCCTGACCCCGACGCCAAAGGCGATGGTGTCCACCTAATTTGAGTGGACACCATTTCTAGCCTTTTAAGCGGGTTTTTCCATGCAGCCACAACGCCGTTCCTATTCCAAATCCTTCAAGGCCCAGGTTGTCCAAGAGTGCGCCCAGCCCGGCGCTTCGATTGCCAGCGTCGCGCAGCACCACAGCCTTAACGCGAACCTCGTCCATAAATGGATTCGAGTGCAAACGAACAAAGTCATGGCGCTGCAACCTGCTTTCATTCCGCTACCTTTGCAGCTCGCCGGAGGGCATTCCCAGGCTCCGTCATCGAGCATCTGCATTGAAATCCAGAACCCACGTGGCACCGTCAAGGTGAACTGGCCGACCGAAAGCGCTGCCGCCTGCGCCACCTTTCTGCGAGACCTGTTACGGTGATTCGCATCGACGCGATCTGGCTCGCCACCGAGCCGATGGACATGCGCGCCGGCACCGAAACGGCGTTAGCCCGGGTCATTACCGTTTTCGGTGCGGCGAAGCCGCACTGCGTTTATCTGTTCGCCAATCGCCGCGCCAATCGGATGAAAGTTCTGGTGCATGACGGCGTGGGTATCTGGCTTGCGGCGCGAAGGCTGAACCAGGGCAAGTTTCACTGGCCAGGTATTCGGCACGGCTCGGAGGTCGAACTCGACAGCGAGCAACTTCAGGCCTTGGTGTTGGGGTTGCCTTGGCAACGAGTTGGCGCGGGCGGTGCGATCACAGTGCTTTAGCACCTGCCATTAGCCCATCGGTTTATCGCCGCTGATCGCCCGCTCTGGCACAATCAGCCGCATGACTTCCTTGCCCAACCTCGATCAGATGACACCGGAGCAGCTTCGCGCCTTAGCCGAACAAGCTATGCAGTTGCTGTCCCAGGTCGACACGATGGGCCAGAAAATCCAACGTCTTGAAACGGTCAACGAGCAACTTGCTCACGAGAGAGCCATCCTCAAGCGACACAAGTTCGCTAAGCGTAGCGAGCAACTGAGCCCCGACCAAGGCAGTCTGCTCGACGATCTGCTCGATACCAATATCGCAGCTATCGAAGCCGAACTGAAGGCAGCCATTCCGCCAGCCGCACCGGCCGAGCCACGTCAGAAGCCCAAGCGTGTCCCACTGCCGTCGCAGTTTCCTCGCATAGTGATCCATCACGAACCGCAAGACACCCAGTGCGCCTGTGGCTGTCAGCTTCAGCGTATCGGTGAGGATGTCAGCGAGAAGCTCGATTACACCCCGGGTGTGTTCACCGTTGAGCAGCATGTGCGTGGAAAATGGACGTGCCGCAAGTGCGAAACACTGATCCAGGCGCCTGTACCGGCCCAAGTGATCGACAAGGGCATCCCGACCGCAGGCCTGTTGGCTCATGTGATGGTGGCGAAGTTCGCCGACCATTTGCCGCTGTACCGGCAGGAGAATATTTTTGGTCGGGCCGGGCTAGCGATTGCCCGCTCGACACTGGCGCAATGGGTCGGACAGACCGGTGTGCAACTTCAGCCTCTGGTCGATGCGCTGCGTGAACAAGTGTTGGCCCAGAGCGTGATCCACGCCGATGAGACTCCGGTTCAGATGCTTGCGCCAGGCGAGAAGAAAACTCATCGCGCTTACGTCTGGGCCTACTGCACCACGCCGTTTTCGGCACTCAAAGCTGTGGTTTATGACTTCAGTCCCAGCCGTGCAGGCGAGCATGCGCGCAACTTCCTTGGGCAGTGGGACGGCAAGTTGGTATGCGACGATTTCGCTGGCTACAAAGCCGGTTTTGAGAAAGGCATCACCGAAATTGGCTGCATGGCCCACGCCCGCCGCAAGTTCTTCGATCTGCACGTGGCGAACAAAAGCCAACTGGCTGAACAAGTGCTGTACTCGATTGGCGGCTTGTACGAAGTCGAACGTCAAGCTCGGGACATGAGCGATGAGGATCGCTGGCGAATACGCCAGGAAAAGGCTGCACCAATAATCAAAGCACTGCATGATTGGATGCTGGCCCAGCGCGATCTTGTGCCCAATGGATCAGCAACGGCCAAAGCCCTGGATTACAGCCTTAAACGCTGGGTAGCGCTGACGCGCTACCTGGAGGACGGGGCTGTGCCCATCGACAACAACCAGGTCGAAAACCAGATCCGGCCGTGGGCACTTGGACGCTCAAACTGGTTGTTTGCCGGATCGCTTCGCAGTGGCAAACGCGCGGCTGCGATCATGAGTCTGATCCAGTCGGCACGCATGAACGGGCATGATCCGTATGCCTATCTGAAAGACGTGCTGACACGGCTGCCGACGCAGCGGGCGAGTGAGATTGGGCAACTGCTACCGCATCAGTGGGTGGCCGCAGAAACCACGTAAGCCCCGATGCTTTGAGACTTACAAGGATGACGCAATTAAGGGAGTAGTCATAACGATGATTTTGGTTGTTGAAGGTATCAGCGCCAGCGGGAAAACCACTTGGTGCACTAAGCATGGAGGGCAACATGTCATTCCTGAAAACGGCCGTTTTGAAAACGAGCCGGATCGAATAAAGGATCCAGCGGGAGCAGCAGCTTTTTGGGCAGAGCGAAACGTGGATCGCTGGCAAGCGGCGCTGGCCATGGAAGACATTTCTTCGTGGGCTTTGTGTGACAGTGACCCTCTCAAGCTCCACTACATTTGGAGCCTTTGGCAGATCGGCGAGGCGAGCGAACACGACTGGCGAATAGAGTTGGACGCCACAAGAGAAACTATCGCACAGGGACGTATTGGCTTTGCTGACTATTACATTATTGGCTGCATAGAGCCTCAGCTCGCGCGCGAACGAGCCAAAGCAGACACCACCCGTCGCCGGAGTAAGTTCGAGCTACACGTGCGCCTCCAACATGCTCTGCTGACCTGGTACTCAGCTATGAATGAAGTGCTTCCCGGCAGAGTGCAATTTGGCTTTCCTTCAGAAATGCCAACCTTGAAAAGCATTGATGGAAGGTATGCGGTGGCGGCCTTTGATCAAATGATCGCATCGCTCCCACGACCTACTCACACCTCTTAGCGAGACGGAGCCTTATAGAAGTTGGAAGCGGATCGATGTGAGGGCGAAGTAAAGATGTGTTCGCCATCCGCTTACCGTGAGGCAGCGGTAACTCGATGACATCGGTGCAGACAATCTATGTGGGCACTACCGTTATCTGCTAGTGATGGACTAGCCAGTTAAAGCTAGGACGAGGTTCGCAAGCTGAAGTGATTACCCTGGGGAGTGGACGCGGGCTACCAGGATAGCTCGTGAAACGGTAGTCACCCTTAGTGCCGGTATCGACCAGAGGTGTTGCTCGAACAGCTACTCCTCCACGGCTAGCCTTACTGTTATGAGCGCGCTCAATCAGGGGTAGTGTTGGCTATCCCATCGGCCACTGATTGCATCCAACCCGCTCATTTCGTTTTCGTTTGCTTCCTGTTGAGAGATCGAAGAAAGATCTTTAGTATATCCGCTCTTTGGGCAGAAATTAACCAGAAACACCTATACTTCTGTATTTAAACCTAAGTGGTAGACTCGACCTCCCGAGGATCAATGCAAAAAAAACCTGAAACCTACCACCTAAATATATTTAGTGAAAAAATCATTCAGCAGTTAGAATATTTAAACCAATCTTCAACTGGAATATCATATGACTCATACGAAATAAGATACCCTATAAAAAAACCAAAAATCTTGTCCTTAGCAATATCTTCCGGAGAAAATATTTCTGGTTTAAAAATTATCGCAGCGGACTCCTCGATGATTCCAACGCTTATAAATGCGGCAACAACGAGTTCCGAACAAAAATAAACAGCCCTATCTACTGACAGTGGCTTAAGCTTCCCATCAAAATATTTTCTTATATCGGTCATTACATTAGCATGATTTTGGATTTTCCTTTTTTCGTATTTCTTAATGCCCTGCTTATTGAATTTCTTGTCAAGTTGAGCGTTGGCGAATTTCTTTAACGCTTCAAGTCGTGCTGGACTCCAAGTCTCTGTGTGACGAAGCACCGCGACATGTGCATACTCCTCAAGCAGCGAACTGACGGTCGTTAACTTTACTCCAGCAGTAGAGGCTTCAAAAATACTAGTATCATCTAAGCAAATTGCCGCATGCGCATAGCCGCTAGAAAGTAGATCCCCTTTATCACGGTACTCCGGTACATAACATAGGAGGACATCACCACCTAAAATATCGTCGTGTTCTAAAATTTTCATAACCATTCCACTCCACAGCCATCTGAACTAGATGGAGAGTCTAAATTGCCTGGAGGGCAATGGCTACTAACTATTAAGCTCTTTTCATCTGTTGTGCCCTTAATGCCACCTGGCCTCTGTCTTCCGCAGTTGCTATTGCTTCTAGATATGGATAATGTGTGTCCGCCGCTAGGGCACCTGCGTCTGTTGTTGGAATGCGGAGACTTCGTTCAATTCAATCATTAGTACGCCTTGGTTAACGGTGAGTCTATGCCGCAGACCGATGACTCGAAGATGCTGTTTAGCACCCCGGAGGTTGGTTACTTCGCGAATCGGCACCCTAGCCCTTAGTTACCTACGCCCTTTAAGCTTCAACGCTTTCGTCCGACTCCCACAGGTCGCCATGGAACACCATCTCCGCTTGTGGTTTTTCGAGGTGTCGATAAAAAGCCAGGTACACCCCTCACACTGCTTGATCTTTGCAACCAAAGCACCGCTGAGTAGCTCGTTCAAACCGAGTGCCAGCCGTTGCCCAATCGTCTCCAAACCCAAACTTGAGGGAGTCGTCCCCCATCGCACGGTACCTGACTCATGGAATCGTAGAGCGGCAGTAGAGATCGCTTTCTGGATTGATAGCTCGATGGTTTTCCAGTCATCTTCGGGAGGGCCTTCGTTCTGAATGAGGATCGCCAGAGATCTGAATGCCGCTTCACGCCACGACACTAAATCAGCCAATGCTTTCTCAGACTCGTATGGTGCGACCTCTGCCTCCGATGAGAGCAAATCAAATTCTGCTTCGTTGATGAGGTTTGCCGCCAGGGCCCATGTCAAAACCGTAGAGTAACTCGTGAGCCGGTTGTGGCTTGAGCCTCTGCCACCGAAATCGACAGTGTTGAGGAAGTCGAGCACGAGATGACCGGCTACAAAAGCTCCTTTGGGCCACTTGTAAACAACCATACCGTCCTCCCTGGTGTTGGCAATGTTAGGCTAGCGAGAGCGAGGGCCTGGAATTGGGTCAGGATCCGGCGCCTAACCGCGAAAGCGTTGTGCCGCAGTCGGGTTGATTCAGGCGAGTCGTCAGGCGTGCATCTTCACGCTCGGTCAGCTCGCGATCGACCATCAGGCCCAGTCGCTCCTCAAAGCTGAGATCGTTGATGTCCGGTGTTGCTTAAGCCCTGTGAATACGCATTTTTTGTTTCTACATCTCAACCTGCGTGCCCAGCTCTATAACTCGGTTCAGCGGCAGGTTGAAGTATTTAAGGTTGCTGTTGGCATTCCTCAACAAAAAGGCAAACAGGCTTTGTCGCCAGCGAGCCATACCGATACGCTTGGCCGAAACTACTGTCTCACGGCTAAGGAAATAGGTGGTACACATTGAACTGAAATTCAGTTGACTCAGGTTGCAAAGACTCAAGGCTGCGGGTACATCAGGCTCCTCAACAAAACCAAAGTGCAGGCTGACTCGGAAGAACCCTTCACCATAAGCTTCAACCTCGAATCTCCGATTCGCCGCTACACGCGGACTGTCCTCGGTCACAACAGTGAGCAACACTACCTGCTCATGCAAAACCTGGTTATGCAGCAAATTGTGCAAGAGCGCATGAGGGACACCATCAGTCCTGGCAGTCAGAAATACCGCCGTACCGTGCACCCGATGGGGCAGTTGCGAACGGATACTGCTGATGAAAAGAGGTAGAGAAAGAGCAGTCTCATCTAGCCTCTCCACAATGATCTTCCTTCCTAGCTTCCAAGTCGTCATCAATATGAAAAGTCCAATGCCCGCGATGACAGGGAAGGCCCCCCCCTGAAGAATCTTCGACGCATTGGCCGCAAAGTAAAGGCTGTCCACCAGCAGCAAACCGAGAAGCATCGGAATTGCCAACCAGCGAGGTGTTTTCCATACGAGTAGGACTACTGCTGAGGACAAGATTGTGGTGATCAACATCGTACCCGTCACAGCGACCCCATAAGCAGCCGCCAAAGCGCTGGAAGATTCGAAGCCGATGACGAGCAGCACAACGCCGACCATCAGCGCCCAGTTGACCGTCCCAATATAAATCTGCCCTTGTTCTTGGCTTGAGGTGTGCTGGATAAACATACGAGGGATATAGCCCAGCTGAATAGCTTGGCAGGTCATGGAAAAAGCCCCGGAAATTACTGCTTGAGAGGCGATAATGGTTGCTAGCGTAGAGAGTCCTACCATCGGTAGAAGCGCCCAGCTAGGCGCCAAAAGATAGAAAGGATTGCTTACCGCCTCAGGGTTTTCCAAGATCAAGGCGCCTTGACCGAAATAATTCAACACCAATCCAGGCAATACCAAGATGAACCACGCATGAGCAATTGGCTTGCGGCCAAAGTGGCCCATGTCGGCATACAGCGCTTCAGCACCGGTCAACGACAGTACAACGGCTCCCAGGATGGTCACCCCCATCCCAAGGTGAGCAACAAAGAACTTCACCGCCCATACAGGATTGACTGCTTGCAGCACTTCCGGACGCTGCAAAATGCCGTAGATCCCCATCGCCCCTAAAATCAGAAACCATAGCACCATGACTGGGCCGAACAGAATGCCGATTCGGGCCGTACCGTGTTTCTGTATCAAGAACAGCGCTACCAGCACGATCAAGGACAAGGGTACTATCCAGTGCTCTATGCCATCAAAGGCAAGTTGGAGCCCTTCAACCGCAGACAGCACCGAGATGGCCGGGGTAATCATACTGTCACCATAGAAAAGCGCCGCGCCGAATAGGCCAAGCAGCACCAACACCTTACTAAAGTTTGGATAGGGTGCAGTTGCACGACGGGCCAATGCTGTTAATGCCATGATGCCGCCCTCGCCCTGGTTATTGGCACGAAGGAGAAACGAGACATATTTAAACGAGACTACCCAGATTAGCGACCAGAAGATCAACGAGAGAATGCCCAAAACGCCATCGTGGCTGGTCGGTACGCCGTAGTGAGCAGCGAATACCTCTTTGAGGGTATAGAGGGGGCTAGTGCCAATATCTCCGTACACGACCCCTATTGCGGATATTAGGAGGCCAACCATAGAGTGTTTGGCTTTAGGTTCTTCAGGTAAGTGTATCGCTGCGTCGGTCAATTTTTACTTCTCGAATATTGCTGGCCAAACCGTATTCCGTGCTTAGGTAACACAGCTCTCAGCGCAGTTTTGAGGATTATTAGTTAAATTAAAAACTCTAAATAGTGCAGTCGATACCCTTTCACTACAAAGCCATTTTCTCTCTTCTAAGGCATCAGATATTATTCAGATCATCCCTAAGAAATATTTCTAATCGATTCAAGATGCAGATTAAAAAAGGCTTTCGAAACAACTCGAAAGCCTAATTGGTCAGAGAGAAAAATGGCGACCAACCGACCAAACACTGCATTGCACAATGAAAGGGCTTCACCCTCCAACCATCAACCTTTAACCGTGAACTCTCCCAAGAGACTATGCCCCAAAAAAAATTCAACTTTATATTCAAACATGTGAAATATCACAAGCTATTTGGTACACCGCCAACAGACCTACAGACACACGTATTGACGTGTCGCTTACTAAGAAATTAGCTGAACTCTGCTGAAACATTTGACCACAAACTTACTTTCTGGCCACGACTCTCAAAAAATTCGATCTCCCGCTTTATTCCAGAGCTTAAATCCCAACCGGGTAGATCAAGGATGATGAGCTCTTCCATGACGTCCATGAAAACGGCGTCAACCGGGCCCCATAGCTTGCCAATGGCAGCATTGTCCTTGCCTTCAAAAGTCAAGTTAATCGGGTGAGACATCGACACTTGACTAAACACCGCGTTACCAGACTCTACAATAGTCGCCGCGATTTTGTTGCACTGCATGTAGCGGTCATGGGTGACTGATTTGTCAGCATGACTGTACGGACAAGCTAGAAAGATCTTTCTCATTGCTACCTCTAAATAGTAGGGCGAGACGGACGCTCGCCTTAGGTTGGTTTTAATTCTTGAAGAACGGGAACAGTAAACCCGGACTGACCTGGCTTCCTGAATGTGCGCCCTTCAAGACAAGCGCTTCATATCGGCCTTACGCCGCTAACCACCGACATCTTTTGCCGAAAGCGTCAGCACATCCGTGAATCTACTCGCCTAAAAACAGGAGATGACCCTGAAGACGGATGACCGCTTTTAGCCTTCAGCCATCGTAAAAAGAGCCGCGATCTATTGTTTTCACACCATTTAATAACCACTTCACGTGCCACTTAAGGTTTTTTTGTTGATTTGAATGTTGAAACCTCTAGAATCAGTCAATATTTTCAAGTTATGTTGCTCAAATCCTTTATGGCCACTGAGACAGGCATGTGAAGCTGTCTCGACGGTATCTCAAACCCCAGGAAGCAATCCTGGCCCCCCCCCGTCAGCTGCGTTACCGCTGCGGAAATGGTGTACCTCGGTAACGCCAATGCACCAGACTTGGGTACTGGCGTGACATTCGGAGAGTTGGCATGCGCCCAAATGAAAGAAGGCAACACATCCTCGAACTCCTGCGCCAACGCGAGCGAATATCAGTTGACGAGTTGGCAAGGACTCTCAGTACGTCTCAGGAAACCATTAGAAGAGACCTAACGGAGCTAGCCGATAATGGACAGATCACAAAGTTTCACGGCGGTGCTGCGCTGCCTCCAACGGGAGAACATGAAAACGCCTTTCAGACTCGTATGAACGAGTATTCTCAGGAGAAGCGCGCAGTCGCACGCTATGCAGCAGGTCTTTATCAACCTGGCGACAGTGTCCTTATCGACACAGGTACAACGACT
The DNA here is from genome assembly GCF_013386165.1 of Pseudomonas gingeri. GTDB lineage: Bacteria > Pseudomonadota > Gammaproteobacteria > Pseudomonadales > Pseudomonadaceae > Aquipseudomonas > Aquipseudomonas gingeri_C. The sequence continues at coordinate 24,403 of NZ_JACAOS010000020.1, forward strand.
CTTTTTTTTGCGCAGGAACTAGCCAAGCTCAATCGAATCACTGTCATTACCAACTCGCTCCGCATTGCCGGCAGCATCGGAGCCAGTGGCAACAGAGTCTTCATGATCGGTGGGGAATATCGCCCTGAGTCGGAACAGAACATCGGTGCTCTGGCGATGGAACAGATCTCTCGCTTCAACGCCGAACACGCGGTCGTCACGATCGGTGCCCTCAGCGCGGATGGAGCATTCGACTTCTCAATCGAAGAAGCAGAAATCACTCGGGCGATGATCGCCCGCACGCGTTACCTGACGGTTATTGCCGATTCTTCAAAACTGGGGAAAAGAGCCCTTTTCCAAGTGTTCCCACTGGAGCGCATTGATCGACTCGTCATTGACCGCAAGCCAATGGGAGAGCTCGCGCAGGCGTTGGAAAATGCCCACGTAGAGGTACATGAGGCGCCAATGCTCAGTAAATCCGATTGGTAATAGGCGGTAAGCCTGACACGTGAGGTCAGGCTTTTTCCGTATGTTCAGCGATTGCTAAGGCTTCCAAGCCTGCGAGATAGATCCTGCATGCCTTGGCTCAGAGTGCTGAGTATCGAGGAGTCGCGGGCGCTTTCCTCGCTCGCGAGATGGATTCGCACAGCCAGTTCGTTGATCTCTTGAGTGACACAGCTTTGCTCCTGGGCTGCAACGGCAATCTGCCGCGCCCGTCGAACAATGTCATCGAATCCTGTGATCGTTCCTTCAATCGAGTTGTTAAGGGTTCCTGCCTGCTCAGCCACCATCTGAGTGCGACTCTCTCCGGCTACCATCGTACTGACTGCCGTCATAGAAGCCTGACGGAGCTCGCTGATCATGCTTTGGATTTGATCTGCAGATGCTTGGGTACGCCCTGCGAGCGCCCGCACTTCATCCGCTACCACCGCAAAACCACGCCCCAGTTCTCCCGCCCTAGCTGCTTCGATTGCAGCATTGAGTGCGAGTAGATTGGTCTGAGAGGAAATAGACTTGATCACATCCAGCACGCCACTAACGCTTTCGATATCAGATCCAAGCTGGGTTATTGACGCAGCAACACCAGAGATGTCGGAACTCAACGAGTCGATGGTTTTGCCGTTTTGCTTGACATACGATTGACTCAATCGCGCATTGTTAAGAAAGTCTTCGGCCGTGTCAGAGCAATCACTTGTGTTCTTTGCGACCTCCAAAGCACTCGAGGCCATCTCCGTCACAGCAGTTGCCAACATCGTGTTGTCCTGCCGCTGCTGCTCCGCCCGTTCGGCCATCACTACTGAAAGGTTGGTAACTGCGTCCGCTTGTCCTTGAAGCATCGCCGACTCTCGAGCAATGCTATCCAGCATTCCCTGAAGGCGACCGGCATAGTCATTCACCGCATGCCGGAGCAAACCTATCTCATCCTCTCGGTCGATCTCCAGCTTACCGGTTCCTGGATTACGCTCCTTTCCCAAGCTCTTGATTTGGTTGGTGGTCTCACCAATCAACCTAAGCAGCGAACGACCAGCCACCCAAATCAATCCGAACAGAATCACCAAAACAGGAATCAAGGCGATCAACACATCGCTGGAGAGCTGACTCGCAATCGCGGTCATTTTGTGTTCCGGCGTTACCAGTCCGATCACCCACCCTGTGTCAGCAATACGCACCAGGCTCACGTATGCGGCAGTGTTGAAAGACTTCTCACGACTCACAAGGATGGTACCCGGATGAGCATCGGCGTTACGCCCCCAACGAAGAACGTCTCCAAACCAAGGATACTTGGCTAGTAAATCTGGAGCCCCTTCGGCATGGGTGCCAGGTTGAACACCAGGCAAACTGAGCACGTTACCGGAGCGGTCGATGGCAAATGCGTAACCGCCTGTAACGTTGCCATTGGCGTTAAGGAATTCCGCCAAACCAGATAGGGTAAGGTCAATAGTGGCTACACCTGAGAATTTGTTATTTCGGCTATAGGCCACTGAGCACGTAGTCATGAGAACCTTACTGACCGGATCGATATATGCGTCTGACCAACCGCACTTACCAGGAGCCGCAGTACGCCCCTGTTTGTACCAGTCCGCATCTTGGTATGGGGTCATCCCTGGGCCATTGTTCTCATCAGAGAACATCAATTTCCCTTGGTCGGATCGCGCCCAATAGAGGCTATTGAGCTCGATACCCGGAGTGAAAGCATTTGGCTCCGGCCATAGCCCACCACCAGCGACAGCGACGTCTCCATCGCCGTCAATGATCTTGATCAACGTGGATTTAGCTAACGCCTCATCCAGTGGCAGAGAACTTCCAAGATCGGCAATAGCTGCCGTTCTACCCTCAATCTCAGAGAGCTTAATAGAAAGTTGTCGAGATATCGCGAGAGCTGATTGCTCAGACGCTTGCACCTGAGCTGTGACAAGTTTTGGCTCTCCACGAAATATGATCACGCTGCAAATTAACGTCGCTATGACCAATAAGATGAATCCCAAACTCAATGTAAATCGAGCAATTATTGTCTTAGGCACAAAATCAATCCGCGATATTAACAAAAGCGAGACGCAAAAAAGCACCTGCGGCCACTCGCGGACGCAGGTGCTATCTGCATACGTTTACAGGTAGGAATCCAACGCCGGCATGCGCTCAAGCTGCTTACGACGGGTAATCCAGACAGACAGAAAGACCACGACACCCCCCCCCATGGACGCTAGAACGTACAACTGAGCAACTCTGAAGTCCGACGGAATGATGAACACACAACTCTCAACGAATAGCCAGACGCATGCACCAACCACCACCGGCCACTCCCACTTGCCTAGAGTGAAGTCATCTGGATGATGAATGTGCTTGTGACGAGTACCGATGTATAGCAAGACAGTTCCACTGTATAGCAGCACTGGAAACAGTGACGCGGCACCTAATAGTTGGGTAAGCGCATCCGGGTTGCTATAAAAACTCAGCACAATCAAGATAGTCACAACACCAGCAACAATAGTTGCCCAAAGCGGCCCGCCTGTTGGACGTGGAACAATGCTCAGCTTTTCAGAAAACGGCAAACGCCCGTCGCGTGCCATTGCGTGAATCAGTCGACTGTTACTGGTCATGATTACCAGTCCACAAGCAAAAATCGCTATACAGACGACGACCAAGATGATCTTGCTGAATGTTTCACCAAGCGTCATTTGGATGATATCTGCAACCGGCGAAGAGCTTTTGGTCAGCTCAACGATGTGATCGCCAATACCAAGGCTGATAACAATCAGAAATAAGGTTCCCAGGACGCCACTGACCAGTACCGCATTTATCATCGCTCGAGGAACAACTTGTTTGGGATTGTGGGTTTCTTCAGCAAGATTTGCCGCTGACTCCCAACCTACCAAAGTGAAAGCACCGAGCAGTCCGGAGAGCATGAAAGGGCCCAGCCAACCGTAGTAATTGTCACTGTGAACAATCCCAGTAGACGTGAGGTTGGACAGGTTGCCTTTCCCAAAAAAAGCCACGGCAGCCCCGATTGCGAGGATGAGTCCAAACACTGCGACGACTTCTGCCCCAACGGCCATATTATTGATTTTTGTCAAGATTGGTGTCGACCAGATGATCAACAGCATCTGCACGACCAAGACCACCACCGTGGTCAGTGCTCCTCCCGCAGGCGTGTACTCCAATCCAAGTAACGGAAACAATGCAACTTGGGCTAGCCCATAGTCCACAGCCACCGTGACTATCCCCAAGAAAGCAAAACTTGCCCAACCGAACCACCACCCTAGAACGGGGTTCACCAACCTGCTGGCCCATTGATAGCTGAAACCCGACAAGGGGATCTTGCTCGCAAGAAGGCCAAAAACAAGAGCAACCAATATAGTACCCAATGTCACAAGCGGCCATGTCCAGATGCCCACCGGGCCGCTAGATATCAACATACTTCCGTAGGTTGAAAAAAGACCTGTAGTGATAGAGATGAACGAAAAGGCCACTGCAAAGGACTCAAACTTTCCAAGTGTTCTTTCGAACTGCGCTTGATAACCGTCCTCACCAACAACTGCTCCCACGCCTCCTGGCTGTGAGTTATTTTTTTTATCAGACACGTGATGTCTCCTCTAGTGTGCATATCATCAACCTCCGCCACGTCACTCTTATCTAAATATCGAGCGATGGTGCTGGAGTTAAACCATTTACCGCACTTCATTTACTAGATAGTTTTTTATTGTGGCTTTGCACCTTTTTAGTGGCGGATCGGTCAGGTAACGATCACTCCATCCAGGTGTCGCGCCTATAAAGAACCACCGAAATTAATAACGGGCGAGAAATCACCCTGCATAAATCAGTTAACGCCAGTCGCGACAGCGACCCACAGCATCAGTAAACGTTTTCCGCCACTCCAGAGCGGTCTCAGCTGAGACTTTTGGGTGGAAGTGGGTGCTGGTATTACGAGGCGGGGTTAGGTCAATACCGAGCCCTTTTGCGGCCAATGCCGCACAACCGAAAGAGGTCAGCTCGTCGAAACGTTGAGTTACAATGCACCGCTGCAGGGCGTCAGCAAGAAACTGTGCAAAATAAGGGCTTCTTGCCAGACCACCATCAATGGACAAGTGATCGGTGACACTCAAGAATCCATCCATAGCGGTGATAACTTCCACGCTGCGTAAAGCAACACCTTCCAGCAGTGCCTGGCACATATCCTGTTTGGTCGTCCCCCCATTCATTCCCACCCAGAGGGCCGCAGCACTGCGATCCCAATGGGGACATCCCAGACCGGACAAGGCTGGTACAAATGCCAACTGCCTCGAAATGGCAGGAGGTTCGTCGAACGCTGCTAGTTCAGAGAAGTCGGAAAATAGGCCGAGACGTCCCGCCCACTCAACCGCTGCACTTGCGTCATAAACCCCTCCATCCATGGCATAGGTAGGTTTACCCGCGATTTGCCAAGCGATAGTTGCCAGCAACCCTTTTTCTGGCGCCCTAATGATCTGATCGCCGGTCAATGTCAAAGCGAATGCCCCGGTACCAAAGGTGATCTTGGCATCGCCCCCGACCCTGCACCCGTGGCCATACAGTGACGCCTGTTGATCGACTATAGATGCGGTTACAGGGGTGACCCCAATCTCTCCGAAATGACCTACGGTATCGCGAATCTCTGGCAGAGCTTCGATCGGAACACCGAATAGCTCACACAACTCAGGATCCCATTGGCCTGTCGCCAGGTTCATAAGCGACGTACGTGAAGCCGTAGTGACATCGGTGGCAAAGACACCAGTCAGCCGATCCAGGAAATATGCATCAGTAGTACCCAACCTTAGGCGCCCAGCTTTGAATGCGCTTTTAGCCGCAGGAAGGTTTTGCAATATCCAAGCGAGTTTGCTTGCCGAAAAATATGGGTCGAGGGGTAGCCCTGCACGTTCAAGTGTAACTGCCTCACATCCTTCACTGCGCAGCTTGGCGATCTCACTAGAGGTTCGATTGTCCTGCCAGACAATTACTGGAGAAAGAGGCTCGCCCGTCTTCGCATCCCATGCCAAGCAGCTTTCGCCTTGGTTTGCGATTCCGATTGCATCCACCTTCCCGGTAGCTTCCAGGCAGCGCTGTATATTATTGAGCAATTCAATAGGATCGTGCTCAACCCAACCTGGATGAGGGTGATGCTGCTGGTGACGCAACGACAACTGGATATCGGCTGCCCCATTTTGAGTGGCAACAAGTACTCGAGTGCTAGTAGTGCCTTGATCAAGTGCTGCAATTCGCATTAGTTAGTCTCCTAAGCTGGCAGTTTTTTTGTTATTGGCCGACAAAGTCGACTTCGATTTGCTGGGTATTTTGGGGCAGGTTCAAGCTAGCGATGGGAATGAGTATTCGCCGCTCCGGAAGCGAGGAACTCTTGCGAGACCAAACTTCCTGACCATCTGCACGCACCACAATCTCTCCTTCGGTAGCCTGGCTGACACGTAACTGCAGATGCTTCATACCCTCCACCGAGGACAGCACCAGGCGCTGAGGCACGCATAACTTGAGCCCTTCCCCGCAAACGACCTCAAGAGAAGGTGTTTTGGAGGGAAGTTGCCCCCTCAGATCCCCAGCGATGAGTGAGCCAATCTTGCGACCTTCCCGAAACGACCACCCAGCCGTTTCGATAGGGCGAAGCAGGTTGCCTGCGGCAAAATAGGCGGGATCAGAGCAGCGACCATATTGGTCGATCACAGGCCCGCCACTCTTCGGGTCGAGCTTCAGCTCACTGAGCCTTACCAGGCTCGATTCCGGAGTGAAACGACCGGTGAGCAAGACGCCATCACAGTCGAACTCCTTGATGGCTCCGTCTGCCAGACGAACACTGGCGCCTTCGACACGGCCTGTGCCGTGCACCTCCAGAAGTTCCGCACCGAAGTACATAGGGACGCCGCACAACCGGGGGAATAGCGACAAAGGCCAGCGAGCAGTCGCGCGGTTGTTGGCCTCGATCATTGCCACAGGCCGAATGCCCGCGCGACGAGCACTGAGGATGGAAGAGAGGCTCACAAGCTCGGTGCCGACTATCAGTGGGCGATCAAAAGGTTTCAGGTGCTCCAGATAAAGATAAGACTGGAATGCACCAGTGTTGATAACACCCAACGGGCGATCCCCACCGACCAGTCGAGCTGAACGTGGCGTTTCACGAGCACCTGTTGCGATCAGTACTCGACTGGCTTGGATGGTCACCGGTTTGTTAGGGCTCACGATTTCCAGTAGCCCCTTGGCGCCCAAGCGAGTGACTGAGTGCAAAACACGGATATCCACGCCCGCTTTCAACGCCTCACTCACGTTGCGTTTCGCGTAGCCCGGGCCGGTCAGGATACGGCCGTACTCCCAGAAACCGAACGGTGGATGACCACAATGACGGGGGATCCCACCGGCCTCAGGTTCACGTTCAATGACAACGACTTTCTGTACTCCCTGACGACGCAACTCAACCGCAGCAGACAATCCAGAGGGGCCACCGCCGATGATGGCGACATCCACTTTTTCAATTTCAATGGGTTTCATGGCACACACCTGTAGCGAGCGGAACGGCAAGACGGCCAGCACTGAGTTCGGCCACCCGTGCTCCGCAGTAAAACCCCTGACAGCGCCCCATACAGGCACGGGTGCGACGCTTAAGTCCTCCCAAATCCCCTGGTGGTAACGCGCTGTTAAGTGCAGCGTCGATTTCTCTCAGGGTCACCATTTCGCAGTGGCATATGATCTCGCCGTAACCTGGCTGCTGGTAATCGCGCGGCAAGTGCTCGGCAAGATTGGGCAGGCTCGGCCATTGCAACGAAGCTGCTGGGACACTCTGGTGAGAGCTTTCGTTGAGGCTGACGACGTGGCGGGCGATGCCCAGAGCAGCCGTAAGGCCAGTGGAGCGAATGCCCCCCACAGTGATCCAATTGCGGTCGGCTACTTTCCGAATCCGGTATTCCTTCTTATCACTCGCTGGGCGCAGCGCTGCATAGGTTGCCGTCACCGGCATCCCTTCCAATGCCGGGATACGCTCGACCGCCGCATCGACTAACTGAGAAAGAATGGAGCTGTCCAAGCGTGCATGGACGCGATCGTCCTGCTCTTCTGCCGTTGGACCTACCAGCAGATTTCCATAGACAGTGCGAGTGATGACGATGCCCTTGGTGCGTTCATTCGGAACGGGCAACACAATATTGGTCAGGTACTTCGAGGCTGCTTTGTCGAATACAACGAATTGCCCCTTGCGAGGATGGATCGAGAAAGACGCCTCACCAAGCAACTGCTCTTCAAGTTTGTCACCAAACAACCCTGCGCAATTGATCACGGTCGTTGAACGGACATCCCCCTTGGAGGTGGTAAGCGACCAGGTTAGCCCATCAAAGCTTCCACCCGTGACTTCACAGTTAAACTGCGCTTCAGCACCGTGCATCATGGCCTGCAGCAGGTATCCCAGCGGCGCTGACCAAGGGTCGATCAGGTATTCACCCGGTACTTCTGCCGCAGCTAGCGCGTGATCAGCGAGGTGAGGTTCCAGACTCCGAACACGCGCCCGGTCGATCAACTTGACGTCCGCGACACCATTGTCATGAGCTTGCTGGACGATCCCGCCCAACTTATCCAGGTCGGCTTCGTTCCAAGCCACCACCATCGCGCCGGTTTTCAGCAGCGGAAGCTTCATCTTCTGATGAATTTCCAGATACTCCCGGTAACCCTCCTGCATGCACAGAAGCTCAAGACTTCCACTCGGGGCGTCGAAGCCGGTATGCAGGATCGCGCTGTTACCCTTACTCGCGCCCGACAAAATGTCTGGGCTTTTTTCGAGCAAAAGCACTCGCGCGCCTTCCAAAGTAAATCGACGCACCATCGCGCATCCCACTACGCCGCCGCCGATAACTACGACATCGTAGGCATCGGTGTGATTCGGGAATGGTTTCATCATGATCTTGCCTATTGAATGAAATACAGCATCTGTGTTGACCGAATAAGCTGCACTGCATATGCCACTGCCAAATTCGATGTTGTTTTGACCGTTTAAAAACAGTAGAGCGGTCAATAGAAGTCAGCGCACCCCCTCCCAATCGCTCCTAGCGGCAGCTCGACGACGCACGATATTTCTCATCAAACAGGCCTCTTTCGCCTGAAGTAGCCATTTCAACGCTTAGTTCGTCACTGCGTTTCATGTTGCCCGTTCCATTTGAGAGTCGGAAAAACGGGCAGGCCAAAATCGGTCAAGATTTTGTTGGCTCAGTCATAATCGTGTTGAAACACGTTACCAAGCTACACAAAGGTGCAGAAAGTGTTACCTACCCTTTATTTTGTGGCGTTTATAGACACTTTAAATGCGTCAGCCAAAGGGTAAACGATGATTTCTCTCGCACTGAAACCATGAAAACCCATACATACCTCACAACTAAAAAGCATATCAGTCACTTATTACACAGTTTATTGACCGATATACGAGACAAAAAACCATAATCGTTCACAAAAAAAACGCTCCGGCATGGATGGTGCGACCTGTTGAGTACGTCATTGATCAGCCTCATCCATAACCGAGATGTCCTTACCATGTCACGCAGAACGAAAATCGTTGCCACCCTCGGCCCCGCCACAAACTCCCCTGAAGCCATCGAACGGCTCGTTCAGGCCGGAGTCGATGTGGTACGTCTCAATTTCTCGCATGGATCAGCGCAGGAACACATTGCTCGCGCAGCACTGGTCAGGGACATGGCAGCGAAGCATGGTCGGTTCGTAGCTGTCCTCGCAGATTTGCAGGGCCCAAAAATTCGTATTTCTCGTTTTGCCGACAGCAAGGTCACGCTGGTTAAAGGTGCCGAATTCATACTGGATGCGACGCTTGGCCGAGACGAAGGTACGGTCGACTGTGTGGGTATCGACTACAAGGCGTTGGTATCCGACAGCAGTCCTGATGACATTCTTCTGCTCGACGATGGTCGAGTTGAATTGAAAGTGCTCAAAGCTGAACCAACTCGGCTTGTCTGCGAGGTGCTGATTGGCGGGCCATTGTCGAACAACAAAGGCATCAACCGTAAGGGTGGCGGCCTGTCCGCCTCTGCTCTCACAGAGAAAGACCGAGAGGACATTCTCACCGCTGCCCAGATGCGCGCGGATTATCTGGCGGTGTCGTTCCCACGCAATGCGGCCGATATGCAACTGGCCCGGCAACTGATGACCGAGGCTGGTGGAGAAGCAGGCTTAATCGCAAAGATCGAGCGTGCTGAAACCGTGCAGGACGTGCAAGTCCTCGATGCAATCATACTGGCCTCTGAAGGCGTCATGGTTGCCCGGGGAGACCTGGGGGTAGAGATCGGCGATGCAGAACTCGTAGCGGTACAAAAGCTCATCATCGACCGGGCCCGCACTCTGAATCGAGTGGTGATCACCGCCACCCAGATGATGGAAACAATGATCACCCAGTCAATGCCTACCCGGGCAGAGGTATTCGACGTTGCGAACGCCGTCCTGGATGGAACCGATGCGGTGATGTTGTCAGCCGAGACAGCTGCCGGCGCCTATCCCATAGAAACGGTTGAAGCGATGAACCGCGTGATCCTGGGAGCGGAAAAACATCATCTGGCCCATCGTTCTAAGCATCGCCTGAACGAAACCTTCTCCCGGATTGACGAATCCATCGCCCTTTCAGCGATGTACGCAGCGAACCATCTGACCGGCGTGAAGGCGATCATCTGCATGACCGAAAGCGGCGATACCCCTCGCCTGATGTCGCGCATTCGCTCACACCTTCCGATTTTCGCGTTCTCCCGCAACATCAGAACTCAGCATCGAGTGGCTCTGTTTCGTGGTGTGTCGACCATTCCTTTCGACAGCAACGACATCGCCAATGACGAAGTAAATACCCGCGCAGTGAAAGAGCTGGTTGATCGCGGGATCGTTGCGGCAGGCGACCATGTATTGATCACAATGGGTAACTACGCCAATGCACTGGGCGGTACCAACACCCTTCGCATCGTGCGTGTGGGTGATGACATCCAATGAGCACCACCGACCTTAAGAAAGCATCAGGTCGGCCCGAGTCGGGAATGCAAAGTGCTTGGCCACGCGATTTCGACATCCGCGAAAGCCGTGCAGAGCAACGCGAACTCCTGGCCGCAACTGTGCCGACTCACGACCCAATTCAACTTCGCAAAGGTAAGAACACGATGACCAGCAACAGCATCATTAACAGCATCTCGGCTCGCGAGATCCTCGACTCCCGAGGTAACCCTACTATCGAAGCTACCGTGATCCTTGAAAGCGGCGTTGTTGCCTTTGCAAGTGTTCCTTCTGGAGCGTCGACCGGTACTCGTGAAGCCCTTGAGCTACGAGACGGCGAAAGTCGCTATAAGGGCAAGGGTGTCGAGAAAGCCGTTGCTAATGTCATCGGGCCGATCCAGCAACGCCTGAAAGGTATGAACGCGCTTGATCAGCAGGCCATCGATAACGCGATGATTGCTCTGGACGGCACCGAGGACAAGTCGCTACTCGGTGCGAACGCAATCCTGGCCGTTTCGCTGGCAGTGGCTAAGGCCAGTGCAGCCGACTTGAAGGTTCCTCTCTACGCTCGCCTGGCGCAGATCTACGGTAAACCGTTCAGCTACAGCATGCCGGTACCGATGATGAACATCATCAACGGCGGAGAGCATGCTGATAACAATATCGATATCCAGGAGTTCATGATTCAGCCTGTGGGAGCCAAGACCTTCAAGGAAGCACTGCGCGTCGGTGCCGAAATTTTCCACACTTTGAAGAAGGTGCTGTCGGATCGAGGCCTGAGCACAGCAGTCGGCGATGAGGGCGGCTTTGCCCCTTCGCTGAGTTCGAATGAAGAGGCTCTTGTCATCATCCTGGAGGCTGTTGAGAAAGCCGGCTACGTAATCGGCCAAGACGTCACGCTAGCCTTGGACTGCGCTGCGTCCGAGTTCTACAAGGATGGTCGCTACGTGCTCGCAGGTGAGGGGCAATCGTTCGACTCGCTGGGCTTCGTCGACTACCTAGCCAACCTCTGCGACAAATACCCAATTGCCTCGATCGAGGATGGCATGGATGAGAGCGACTGGGCGGGATGGGCGGCCCTCACTGAGCGTCTGGGGCACCGTGTCCAACTGGTGGGAGACGATCTGTTTGTCACCAACACCAAGATCCTAAAGCGAGGCATTGCAGAAGGTATCGGCAATGCCATCCTAATCAAGTTCAACCAGATCGGCACGCTCACCGAGACGTTCGATGCCATCCAGATGGCTCAGGATGCAGGCTATAACGCCGTCATTTCGCACCGCTCCGGTGAAACAGAAGACACCACCATTGCAGATCTTGCAGTGGCAACGCGTGCAGGCCAGATCAAGACCGGCTCGCTGTGCCGCTCTGACCGTGTTGGCAAGTACAACCAACTCTTGCGGATCGAAGAGGTTGAAACGACCGACGTTGCGTACGACACCGCTCCCCTGCTGGCGAAACTCCAAAACGGGGGCCGGTCATGAGAAAAAAGATCGTCATCGGCAACTGGAAGATGAATGGAGGGCGAGCGAGCAATGCTCAGTTGCTCGACTGCCTGCTGCGCGCATCGAAAGATTCGGACGCAGTCGACATCGCAGTTTGTCCGCCAACGCCTTACCTGTCGGGCATTGCTCAACACCTTTTCGGCAGCAGGGTGACGTTGGGCGCTCAGGATCTGAACGAGTACAGCTCTGGTGCCTATACCGGCGAAGTCAGCGGATCAATGCTGGTAGAGGTTGGCTGCCAATGGGTACTGGTGGGCCACTCCGAGCGTCGAACCCTTTTTGGGGAGACCGACGATCGAGTAGCCAGAAAATTTGAAGCTGCGCTCAAGGCAGGGCTTACCCCCGTCCTATGCATCGGAGAAACCCTGGAGGAGCGGCGCCAAAACCGGACTTATCAAGTTGTCACTTCCCAACTGCAAGCGGTCATCGCATGCGTGGGTATCAAGGGTTTGAAGGGTGCAGTCATCGCCTACGAACCAGTTTGGGCAATTGGTACCGGTGAAACCGCAACCCCTGCCCAAGCGCAAGAAATCCACGAAGTCATTCGCAACTACCTCCATGGCATCCAGCCCTCGGCAGCACAAGAACAGCGGATCGTATACGGCGGAAGTGTCAAGGCCGAAAACGCCATGGCCCTTTTCAGCCAGCCTGACATCGATGGCGGATTGATTGGAGGCGCATCGCTGGACGCGGACGCCTTCCTCTCCATCTGCGCAAGTGCAGGCGCCGCGTGATGGCGAGGCTACGCCCTACCTGATGAACACGCCATCAAGGCGTATTGAAAATCCTAATTCCTAGAGTATCTATGATGACCCCTGATGAAATGAAAAGCCTCTTTCCCGAGGTTGGTAGCATCCCCCCAGAGTACAGTGCTCCTGAGCCAATGCAGCAGCGCGAGTACCTGGTAGGTGGCGGGCTTATAATCTGGGATGGCCCTTTAGCAGAAGTCCGTAGTCCGGTGCTTGTTAAGGTATCAGGCACCGAAGAGCAGGTGGTATTGGGCAGCACGCCATTACTGGATGCAGAAACTGCTCTCCAAGCACTGGATGCAGCCGTGCTCGCTTACAATAACGGGCGTGGTGAATGGCCTACGATGCGGGTTGCCGAGCGAATTCAGCACGTCGAAGCGTTCCTGTCCCGTATGCGCGAGCAGCGCACCCTGGTGGTCAACCTGCTGATGTGGGAGATCGGCAAAAATCTGAAGGATTCCGAGAAGGAATTTGATCGCACCTGTGATTACATCGTCGACACGATCAACGCGCTGAAAGAGCTCGACCGCCGCTCCAGCCGTTTCGAGCTTGAGCAGGAAACTCTGGGGCATATTCGCCGCGTCCCACTAGGCGTCACCCTCTGCATGGGGCCGTACAACTACCCGCTCAACGAGACTTTCACCACCCTGATCCCTGCGTTGATCATGGGCAACACCGTGGTGTTCAAACCCGCAAAATTCGGCGTGCTACTCATCCGCCCGTTGCTCGAAGCGTTCCGAGATAGTTTCCCCGCTGGCGTAATCAACGTTATCTACGGCAGTGGCCGCGAAACCGTGGGCGCCCTGATGGCATCAGGCAAAGTGGATATCTTCGCCTTCATCGGTACCAACAAGGGTGCGAGCGATCTCAAGAAACTGCATCCACGCCCTCACCGCCTGCGCGCAGTTTTGGGCTTAGACGCCAAAAACCCTGGCATCATCCTTCCAGACGTCGACCTCGATAACGCGGTTTCAGAGGCAGTTTCCGGCGCACTCTCATTCAATGGTCAGCGCTGCACCGCCCTGAAAATCCTGTTCGTTCATGAAGACGTTGCTGACGCCTTCGTGGACAAACTTAGCGCCAAAATTTCTGCGCTCAAGGCAGGTATGCCCTGGGAGTCCGGCGTTTCACTGACGCCGTTGCCAGAGCCTGGGAAAACTCAGTTCTTGAATACCCTGGTGGCTGACGCAGAGGCAAAAGGTGCACAAGTAGTGAACGAAGGGGGTGGCCAATCCCACGAAACCTTCTTCTTCCCGGCTGTGTTGTACCCAGTTTCGTCGCAAATGCGCGTGTACCACGAAGAGCAATTCGGCCCAGTTGTGCCCGTCGTCCCATACCGAGATATCGAGACGGTGATCGACTACGTGCTGGAGTCGGACTTCGGCCAGCAGCTCAGCATCTTCGGAACCAACTCCAAAGAAGTTGCGCGCCTGATCGATACCTTCGCCAACCAAGTGGGCCGTATCAATATCAATGCACAGTGCCAACGCGGCCCGGATGCCTTTCCATTCAATGGCCGCAAAAACTCGGCCGAAGGGACGCTCTCTGTACACGACGCACTGCGTGTGTTCTCCATCCGTACCCTAGTTGCTACCAAGTTCCAAGACAGCAACAAAGCGTTAATCAGCGATATCATTCGCAATCGCGAATCGTCGTTCTTGACCACCGACTACATTTTCTAAAGGCGAGATGATGACCGCGAAAACACTCATCATTCTGGACGGCGTTGGCCTGCGGGAGTCCACAGACGCCAATGCGTTCGCTGCTGCGAAAACCCCTACCATCGACAGGCTCTTGAAGGAGTATCCCAGCAGCCAGATCGAGACCTCTGGCATAGCCGTGGGACTGCCTGATGGACAGATGGGAAACTCCGAGGTGGGGCACATGAACCTCGGTGCCGGTAGGATCGTCTACCAGAGCTTCACACGGATCAATAAGGCAATTGACGACGGAGAGTTCGCAGGTAATCCATCTCTCAATCACCTGATCGACGCCACGTCGCAACGTGGCGGTGCGCTGCTCATCATGGGGCTTGTCTCCTCGGGCGGAGTGCACAGCCACATCGACCAGATCATAGCGCTGACAGATGTCTTGTCGATGAAGACCAGTTGTCCAGTGTACATCCACGCATTCCTTGATGGTCGAGATACGCCTCCCAAGTCCGCGTTTAGCTTCATCAGCACGTTAGAAGCGCACATTCACGTAATGCGGAATGTACGGATCGCGTCCGTGATCGGACGCTATTTTGCGCTGGATCGAGACAACCGCTGGGATCGAGTGGAGGCTGCCTACAATTTGATCGCCGACGGCCAAGCCGAATACCAATTCAACACCGCTACCACAGCGTTGATGGCTGCTTATGATCGTGGTGAAACGGACGAGTTCGTGAAGGCTAGCTCGATTGGGGATACAGTAGGGATTGCTCCGGAAGACAGCATTATTTTCATGAACTTCCGCCCTGACCGTGCTCGGCAAATCACCAGTGCCTTGACCAACAATGACTTCGATAAGTTTGCTCGTAAGCAAGTAATCCCTGCTGAGCAATTGCTAACGTTGACTCGTTACTCCGACGACATACCTTGTCCAGTGATGTTTGAACCGCAGCCGCTGACCAATAGCTTGGGGGAAGTATTGGCCACGCAGGGACGTCGCCAGTTGCGGATCGCCGAAACCGAAAAGTACGCCCATGTGACGTTCTTCTTCAACGGCGGGCGCGAGGCGCCATTTGAGGGAGAGGAGCGCATCCTGATTCCGTCGCCCCCTGTTGCTTCCTACGATCTCCAACCTGAGATGAGCGCGATTGAGCTGACCGACAGGCTTGTCGATGCCATTGATAACGGATCCTTCGACCTCATCGTCTGCAATTATGCAAACGGCGACATGGTTGGTCATACGGGAAATTTCGATGCTGCTGTCAAAGCTGTCGAAACGCTGGATAGCTGCTTGGAACGCGTCGTCTACGCGACGCTAAAGAACGGTGGTGAATGTCTGATCACGGCAGACCATGGCAACGTTGAACAGATGCTTGACGTGCAGTCAGGTCAGGCCCATACAGCACACACGGTCAATCCTGTGCCGCTGATCTGGGTAAGCAACAACATCGAGGGCATCCGCGTTGATAACGGCCGGCTCTGTGACCTGGCGCCGACCTTGCTCGAAATGCTCGGAATCAAGGTGCCCAGTGAAATGAGTGGCCGTAGCCTTCTGGTTCACATCTGACAGTACCGACGTCGCCAGTGCCGCATGTATTTGGGAAATCTCAAGTACATGCGGTTTTGCTGCTTACTTCAGGAAGTCTCGAGCGTAGTTGAATCAGCCCCCGACGCCCCAGATCCCGCCCAGGCTATTAAGCAGCGTACCGCCAACACCCTGGTGACCGAGGTATTGCAGAAGAATCGGCGCAAACTGGCCGATCATTCCGCCTTCCATACCCAGCGCGCTGAAGGCGCTGTTCAGGTCATAGGTGTTCTTCACGTTGTCCAGGTTGCCCAAGGTGCTGTCCAGTGTTGACGATTGGTCAAACGAACTGCCGAGCAGCCCTCCCAGCGCACCCAGTCCGCCGTTACCCGACAACATACCCAGTCCTGGCACCTCCTTGGTCAGCTGTGAGTAATCGGTCGAGCTCAATTGATTCTTCGCCAATCCCAGCATCGCGCTCGTACCGCCGATTGCCTGCTCCGGGGTCACGTCCAGCGAACTCAATGCAGTCAGCAAGCCTGCTGTTTGCGAGGCAGGTGCTCCGGCTGCCGCCTTGTCGCCGCCCTGCATGCCGGACACCGCTGCGGCCATGTCGTCCAAGCTGAAATCGGCGGCAAAGACCGGGCCGGTCGCAAGGGTCATAAGCGAAGCCAAAGCAAAGCCGCGTGAAATTTTCATCAAAACGGACTCCTGAACCCCGAAAGCCACCTGCAATCAGGTGGTGAAAAGCAGCAGTTCGACTGGTCGTGACACTTATTGTTCCCTGCCATTGCATTAATCAACAGATTTGCTGTGCGCGAGCTGGACGCGGGAAGCATCTCGAGCATCTGCCCGTGAACATTGGCTTTTTCGGTGAACATTTGGTTGTATGTCAAAAGCCTCTACTCAAGGATGACCATGGCCACTCACTCCTCTAATCACACACAGAAACACTTGGCAGTGCTGATCGACGCCGACAATGCCCCCGCAGCAATTGTGGAAGGTCTCTTCGAAGAGATAGCCAAATACGGTGTCGCGAGCGTGAAACGTATTTACGGCGACTGGACAGGGCCTCAGTTGGGTGGTTGGAAGAAAGTCCTCTTCGATCACTCCATTCAGCCCATCCAGCAGTTCGCCTATACCAAGGGGAAAAATGCGACTGACAGCTCCTTGATCATCGATGCCATGGACTTGTTGTACACCCGGCGCTTCGATGGGTTTTGTCTGGTCTCAAGCGACAGTGACTTCACCCGCCTCGCCTCCCGACTACGTGAGGAAGGACTGACCGTCTATGGGTTTGGCGAGGAGAAGACTCCGAGACCTTTCGTAGCCGCATGTGTAGTGGTCTAATGAAACCGGACACCCATTTAGGCGAGAATGCTCGTCAGAACGAGGTGTCAGATGACCAAGCAACGCCGTACCTTTTCCGCTGAATTCAAGCGCGAGGCTGCCGACCTCGTACTCAAGCAAAACTACAGCTTCATCGAGGCCAGCCGTTCGCTCGGTATTGGCGAATCAGCGCTGCGCCGCTGGGTCGACCAGCTTCAGAAGGAGCGCACCGGCATCACCCCGCAAAGCAAAGCGTTGACTCCAGAGCAGCAAAAAATCCAGGAGTTGGAAGCTCGAATCGCTCGCCTCGAACGCGAGAAATTGATACTAAAAAAGGCTACCGCGCTCTTGATGTCGGAAGATCTCGAGCGTACGCGCTGATCAATCAGTTAAGCGTCCATGAGCCAGTTGATTGCTTGTGCGAGGTGTTCGAAGTTACGCGTTCGAGTTACTACGCAGATCGCCTCAAACGGCTAACCCCGGATGTTGAAAGGCTCAGGCTGCGCAGTCGAGTGAACGAGCTATTCAGCCGAGGACGAAGTGCGCCAGGCAGCCGCAGCATCACGCTGATGATGCAAGATGAGGGTGAGCAAATCGGGCGTTTCAAGGTGCGCAGCCTGATGCGCGAGCTGGAACTGGTCAGCAAGCAGCCGGGCTCCCACACTTACAAAAAGGCAACGGTGGAGCGGCCTGACATCACGAACATTTTGAGCCGGGAGTTTGATGTCGAGGCGCCCAACCAGGTTTGGTGTGGCGACATCACCTACATTTGGGCGCAGGGTAAATGGCATTACCTGGCGGTTGTTCTGGATCTTTATGCACGTCGAGTGGTGGGCTGGGCCTTGTCAGAAAAGCCGGATGCAGAGCTGGTGATCAAGGCGCTGGACGTGGCTTACGAGCAACGTGGAAAACCTCAAGGGCTGCTCTTTCACTCCGATCAAGGATCCCAATACGCCAGCCGCCAATTTCGCCAACGATTGTGGCCGACTTGGGCGAGTCGAGGAGCACCGGTTGACATAGGAGCGTCAACGCGCCGATGGAACGGGTGTTTCGCAGCTTGAAAACAGAATGGATACCGACCACGGGTTACATGACCGGGCAGCAAGCTCAGCGAGATATCAGCCAGTACCTGATGCATCACTACAACTGGATCCGGCCTCATCAATTTAACGATGGGTTGGCCCCGGCAAAAACCGAAGAAAAACTTAAAACCGTGTCCGGGATGAGTTGACCACTACACACCATACCCAACGCCTTGGAAACGTGGGCCGCTTTATTGGCTGACGACCTCAACCATTCGCAGGGCTGCCCGACGCTGACGATAGCTGATGGGAGGGAGATGCGCCCTCCAGCAAGGCATCCA
The DNA here is from genome assembly GCF_013386165.1 of Pseudomonas gingeri. Lineage (GTDB taxonomy): Bacteria > Pseudomonadota > Gammaproteobacteria > Pseudomonadales > Pseudomonadaceae > Aquipseudomonas > Aquipseudomonas gingeri_C. The sequence goes on from NZ_JACAOS010000020.1 coordinate 42,978, forward strand.
CCACTGCCCGCGCCACTTCCACCGAATGCAGCATGCTCCAGAACAACGCCCGTTCGACCGGGTTGGTGTGCAGGCTGATTTCGTCACCATTGAGTTCTGCGGTTTCGAGCAGATTGGAAACGTAGACCAGGGCGTCCTGGGCGGTTACTCCGGGCTGGATGGCGAATAGCGTGGGTTTGTAGGGGGCTTCGGGGATGACGGGTTTGGCGCAAGTGAACGCCAGGGTAT
>NZ_JACAOS010000021.1:0-192 GCF_013386165.1 Pseudomonas gingeri
AGATGCCTTCCAGTACGCAGTAGTAGGCGATCAGGTTGCGCAGCAGTTCCTTGTCGGTCTCGACGGTGCCGGTCTTGAATTCCGGGTCGGAGATCGAACGGGTGTACTTCAGGCCCCAGGTGGCCTTTTTCGCCACCGAAGGGATCTCGTGGTACATGTTGAAGATCTCGCCTTCATCCATGGCCAACGATT
>NZ_JACAOS010000021.1:391-62625 GCF_013386165.1 Pseudomonas gingeri
CGGCGCGGCAGTTGATCATGCGCTTTTCGTCGACCGCGACACGGGCCGAGGCGCCTTCGAGTTCAGCCAGGCCTTCGGCAACGTCCAGGGCGTCGAGAGCAGCCTTGGCACGCGCGATGGCGGCCGAGTCGGAAGCGGTCACGGCGCGGGCCTCTTGGGCCGCGGCGCCACCGGCGCTGTCGAGGCGGTCCATGTTGGCCTCGGTGGCGTGACCGGCGTTGATGCCCTTGATGGCAGCTACGCCTTCTTCCTTGTCGAATTCGTCCCAGCTCAGCATCGGATATTCCTTGTATAGGGTGTTGGTAGGCCTGGTTCACTGCCTTCTCGTCAGGCAGGTAGACACGTGTTTAGAACTCCCGTTCAACAGGATTCACAGCACAAGCAGGCATCGGAAAACCCTGATGTTTCAGGGGGGTGAGAGGTGCCGTAGGACATTGATGGCACATCATGTAGTGTTTTTCTTCGTGGTCGGCACACTATATGGTGGTTTTGTCAGAGGGTCAATCTGGGAAGCCGCGACGCGCTGTTTCGTCGCAGCACGTCGGCCAGGTGCCTAGAGAGCGGCTTTCAGGCCTCTGGTTTTGAACAGGCGCAGGTAAACCGCGAGGTTGAGCAGCAGCACCAAGGCGCCCAGGCCAAGCTGTATGGTCGGTGTCAGTCCGGCGGGGTAGATCAGCGGAATCAGGTAGTGCTCGATAAAACCCTCACCATAACCGCCTTGTCCGGCGGCCTGGCGAAAGAGGTTTTCCCAGCGGGTCAGTGGGCACTCCAGATGGAAGACTTCAACGGCCACACCCCAGGTCGCGGCGGGCAGGTGCAGCCAGATCAAACGGCGCCATTTGAGCACCAGCAGCCCGCCAAACAGCACGAACAGGATAAACAACAGGTGAAACGACACCAGCCCGTCGGCCGCTATCCGGTAGAACATCTCGACTTCCTTTTCTGATCCATGACGCAAGTCCGGACATCCTACGCGGCTGGCTGATCCGGTTTCTACCGCGCCTTGCTCTTGAGTGTTGCCAGGATGTTTTCCAGGTGTTGGCTCGTGGCTTCGCTGCTGACTTGCATGGGCGCGCGCAGTTCGTCGCGGATCAGCCCTTGAAGGGCCAGGGCGGTTTTCACCGGGCCGGGATTGGGCTCGACGAACAGCGCCTGGATCAACGGTGTCAGTTGGAAAAACGTCGTCCTGGCGGCCGCGAGCTGCTGACCCTGGATCTGTCGATGCAACTGTACGAACAGCTCGGGATGGAGATGTGCCGAGGCGGCAATTGCCCCGGTTGCACCGAGGCACAAAGCATTGAACATCTGGTTATCCTCGCCGCACAACACATCGACCAGGCCGCTGGCCAGCAATGCCAGGGTGTTGCCCAGGTTGCCGCCACAGTCCTTGATGGCGACGATATTTTCATGGGCGACGATGTTGAGCAGGGTTGCCTGCTCGAAGCTCACCCCGGTGCGGTAGGGAATGTCGTAGACAATGATCGGCACGCTGGAAGCATCGGCGACGGTCTTGAAAAAGCCTTCCAGACCGGCCTGGGAAGGACGAATGTAATAAGGCGCGGGCACCAGCAGGCCAGCCAGGGGGCGCTTGAGTATCTCGCTCTGGAACTGCAGCAGTTCAGTCAGGTTGTTGCCCGCCAGGCCCATCACCACCCGTTGCGACGGGACCCATTCCAGCACGGCATCCAGCACCGCCAGTTGTTCGTGTTTGCCCAGTGCGGCGGCTTCCCCGGTGGTGCCACAGACCACGATGCCGTCGACGCCGCTGTCCAGCAGATGAGCGACCAGGCGCCGCAAGGCGACGAAGTCGATGGCCTGGTTCACGAACGGCGTGACGAGGGGAACCCAGATACCTTGAAACGATGACATGCACTTTCTCCTGATGGTTGACCGTGTCGTCACCGTCAGAAGCGTAGGAGGAAGTTGGGAAGGAGGAGGGGTGACCCGTCGTCGCGCTCAATGTCCTGTCAGCTCATCTGACGGGACAGCGCGCCCCGGTCACATGAGCGACTGTTTCTTCGATTTAGGGGCAAACGCAACGCACGCCGGGGCCTTGGCATTCAAGCCAACGGCGACAGCGATGTAGTTGAGCGTTGCGGACATGTTTGTTTGCACCCTGGATCAGGCGTCCATTTTTAAAAGCTGGCGATGGGTTTGTCAATCGTCGATGTGTGGGACGTGCGGCTCACGCTTCGGCGCCCAGCTGGCTTTTCATCCGTTCCAGGTTCTCTTCGGGTGAGTCTGCCATCATCATTTTATGGGCTTCGGCCGCCGCGAGGGCGGCGCGTTCGAACATCACCTGCTCGTGGGCGCGAACCGCGGCTTTCCAGTCCCGCTCATCCAGCAGTGCATCCGCCAGGTCCACCGCGTCGCGCAATGCCAGGTTGGCGCCTTCACCGGCGGGGGGCATCAGGTGCGCGGCATCACCGAGCAAGGTGACACCGGTGCGGTGCTCCCAGCGATGTTCGATCGGCAGCACATGGACCGGCCAGGGGCGCACCGGCTCATCCGCGACCTGAAGCAGTTGCAGCAAGGAGGCATCCCAGTCCTGGAAGTCGTGGAGCAGGTCGCCCCTGGTTTTTGCTTCGTGTGGCGTTGCCTGGTGGTAGAGACCGGCATACACGCGGATACGCGCGTTGGCATTGCGTTGGGCAAAGATCGTCTTGCGCTTGCCCTTGGCGATCAGCATGCCACGCCCCACCTGGTGCGCGACATCGGGATGACGGGCATCGGCATCGGGGATGGAGACTTCATGCAGGGTGAGCCCGGTGAAGGTCGGCTCGGTTGCCGAGACCAGCGCGCGCACCTTGGACCAGGCACCGTCGGCGCCGACCACCAGTTCAAAGCGCTGCTTCAGGCCGTTATCGAAGTGCAGTTCGGTATAACCATCGTCTTGTTGTTCGGCTGCCCTGAGGGTGTGGCCCCAGCGCAAGGTGTCTTCCGGGATCGACTCCAGCAGCAGCTCCCTGAGTTGGCCGCGATCGATCTCGGGACGCTCTCCGCTGGCCGCATCGGCCTTTTCCAGCAGCAGCGTGCCGTGCTGGTCGAACAGGCGCAGGCCCTGGTCTTCATAGCGGGCGAACTGCTGAAAGACATCGAACAATCCGCCCAGGCGCAGCGCGTATTGGCCGGTTTCCACGTGCAGGTCGAGCATGCCGCCCTGTGGCCGGTGCGAGAGGGATTCGTCACGGTCAAAAATCAGGAAAGGCACGTCCTTGAGGTACAGCATGCGGGCCAGCATCAAGCCGCCGAGACCGGCGCCGACGATGGCGATACGTGGATTCGAGACCATGGTGTCATTCCAGAGCGCGCTTTGTCATAGGCACCTATGATGTATTAGCATAGGTGCCTATGACAAGGGGTCGCTACATGAACTATTCAGATCTGAACCGGGTGCCGTCCTTCCTGATCAAGCGCGTGTCGCAGGAGTTGATCCGGCAGGCCGAGGTGCGTTTGCGCCCGTTGGGGATTGGCATGGCCAGCATGCCGGTGTTGGGAGCGTTGCAGTGGGGAGAGGCGCGGACCCAGGCTGAGCTCGCGCGCTTGTTGCAGGTCGAGCAGCCGTCCATGGCCCAGACCCTGGCCCGTCTGGAACGGGATCAATTGATCCGCCGCCGGCCCGATCCGGAACACAAGCGCATCCAGCTCGTCGAGTTGACCGAGTTGGCACTCGCTCGGATACCAGAGGCGAAACAGATCCTGGGCGAGGGCAACACCAAGGCGCTACAGGGGTTCAGCGAGGAGGAGGTGGCCCGTTTTGTGGACTTTCTGCAGCGGGCCAATGCCAATTTGCGTGCTGATTCGCCAGAAAATCAAAAGGCAAATCCTTCTGCCAGTTGAATGAGCATCTCCTCGACCTGACGGGTTCCCTGGATAGTCGACAGCATGGCCATGGGGCTTTTTCCCGAGAAGCGGTCCTTGGGCTTGGACAGCCAGCGCCTGGCTTTTTCGTCATTACCGAAAGGCGTCTCAGCCATGGCGATGATGTGAGCCGCACGAAACAACCGGTCACTTTCATCGGCCGTCAGCCGCTGATCCTTGGCTACACGGGTCTTGAGGGTTTTGAGCGGAATGATCTGATCGCGCTCCAGAGGCGTGACATCGCCCTGGTCGCACAGCTGCATCAGCCTCTGGGCTTCGAAGCCGAACTGGATCATCTCGTGGGTTTCGAGTTCGCTCGCATCCGTCGGAATCTGCAGGAGGTATTCCAGCCGCAGCCGATAGGCCCCGTAGGCGGGTTCTCGCATTACTTCGGCTAGCATGGGATATACCTCTTGTGTGCGGTATTTGCCGAATAATTGAAAGTGTCGATGGTTTCAAGATTGGGTTGACTGACTCTCCACCGACGCTGCCTCGATCACCATTTCGCGAAATCGCCGCAGCACCGACGAGGTATCTCCCACGCGGGTCGCCAAATGCAGTGGTGCGATCAGGCCCGGGCACTGCGACAGCGCGCGATAGGTGATCCCATCACCGCGCAGGCGTTGCATCGAGGCCGGGACAATGGAAATCCCCAGCCCGGCCGCGACCAGGCTCAAGGTGGCGGCCATACGCGGTGCTTCCTGAATCACCTGGGGGCTGAATCCTGCTTCACGGCACGCCACCAGGATGGCGTCGTAAAGCCCCAGGCCCACCCGGCGGCGATACAGCACAAAGGCTTCGCCAGCGAGTGCGGACAAGGGCAGGGGGACGCTGCTGTCTTGCGCCAGGGGATGATCCATCGGCAGCGCCAACAGCATTGGTTCAACCAGAATCGGTTCGGCCTGCAAGGTCGGTGTGCCGCTCAAGGGTGAGCGGACGAATGCGGCATCCAGGCGTTCGTGTACCAGGGCGTCCATCAACTCACCGGTACCGGCTTCTTCCAGGGCTACCGACACGCCGGAAAAGGTCTCGCGGAAATGCCGCAGTACACCCGGGACAAACGGATGCAACGCCGCCGAACTGGTGAAGCCAACACCGAGCCGGCCCTGTTCGCCGCGGGCGGCGCGGCGCACCACCTCGGTCACGCCCTCGGCCCGGGCCAACACGGCGCGAGCTTCTTCCAGTAGAGCCAGGCCCGCCGTGGTCGGACGAACACCGCGCGGCAAGCGCTCCATCAGTGCCACACCCATCTCGGCTTCGAGCTTCTGCAACAGGCGGGTGAGGGGCGGTTGCTGCATATGCAGGCGTTCCGCCGCCCGGGTGATATGACCTTCTTCGGCGATCACGACAAATGCATGCAGGCGACGTAGCTCTAGCATTTCAATACCTTTTCAGTATGGCAACTCGTCATTATTAGCATTTGTCATCATGGCGTGCAAAACCTACGCTTGTGCTCACTCCCACACACAAGAGGAAGCGTCATGACCTGGTCAGCCAAGCAGTATTCGACATTTGAAGAAGAACGTACCCGCCCGGTCCGCGATCTGGTGGCCGCGATCCCCACCGGTTCGGTTGGCGTGGCCGTCGACCTGGGCTGCGGCCCGGGTAACTCCACCGAGGTTCTGGCCCAGCGTTTTCCCGAGGCCCGGGTCACCGGTATGGACAGCTCCGATGACATGCTCGTCAGTGCCCGGAAGCGCTTGCCGGCATTGAATTTTGAACTGGCCGATATCGCCGCCTGGAACCCGGACCAGACCTTTGATGTGATCCTGGCCAATGCCTCGCTGCAATGGGTGCCGGATCACGCCACGCTCTACCCCCATCTGGTGAGCAAGCTGGCGGCTGGCGGCAGCCTGGCGGTGCAGACCCCGGACAATATGCAGGAGCCGTCCCACCGGCTGGCACGGGAAGTGGCGGCAGAGGGCCCCTGGGCAGACAAGATCGGTGCGGTACGGCACCCGCCACGGCATGACGCGACTTTCTACTATGAACTGCTGCGGCCGCACTGCACGACGGTGGATGTCTGGCGCACCACCTATCACCATCCGTTGGCCGGTGGTCACGCTGCCGTGGTGGAGTGGTTCAAGGGCTCCGCGCTGCGGCCATACCTGGCGCCGCTGGATGAGGCGGAAAAGGCGGCTTACTTGCAGCGCTACCTGACGGCGATCAGCGAGGCTTATCCGGCACTGGCCGATGGCACGGTGCTGCTGCCGTTCCCGCGGCTGTTCGTGGTCGCGCGTCGCTGAGCGTAGCGCGGTGCTTGCCAAGGTGATCTGCCAGCGGCCCGGTGCGATGAAAAAGGACATCGCACGGCTCAAGTTTGAAGGGGGCGATCACCAGGGCAGCGGCGTCTTTGAGTCAGGCGTGATGCAGCAGGTACTCGCTCAGCGCCTGGCGTGTCAGGTCGTTGAGGGTCACTTTCTGGCGCGTCGCGGTCAGCGCGGCGGCCAGATGAAGGTCGTGGCCTACACGCACGTTGAATGAGCCCTTGCACGGCATTTCGGGAGCCTGGTTCAACTGTTGGCAGGTGTCGAGATAGTCGTCTACGGCCGCTTTGAACGCCGCTTCCAGTTCCGCCACGGTTTGCCCTTCATAACTTACCAAGGCCCGGATGAACTGGAGTTTGCCGAACAGGCAGTTATCCTCGACGCTGGCTTCGATGGAGCCGTAATAGCTTTTGTAATGCATCTGATTACTCACGAAATCAGTCCTCCTGAACGCAGGTGATCAATCACCTGGCGCTTGATATAGGTTTTCAGCTCGTTGCCAGGATGAGGCTTGTGCAGGTTGATGGCTGCCTGCGGGTTGCCGTTGTCGAACTTGACTCGACTACCTGAGCCTTCGAGCGGGCGGTAGCCAAGATGGCGCAGTAGCGTGACCAACTCCGTCCAGGTAAAGCTCGACCAGGGGTTGAGCAGTTTTGCGAGCAATTTTTCATTCTTGGACACCAAGCCTCCTTGCTGCAACTAAATATAGTCGCACTGATGTTGTGGGTCAAGATTGAGGGGTTTTACCGGGGAGTTCAATGGGGTTTGCGGGCCTGCTTACGTTTCCCGTGTGCTTTCTGGACGGGTCCTACAGGAACGATGCATTGGACACAGGAGGGCGAACTGTTTGCACCCGCTCGGCGGGCGCAAACAGATCGTTGTCGCGGGTTTAGCTCACTACGCGATAGCACGGCACATAGGCCGCGCCACCCGGTAGTTTCATGCGGTGCTGCTCAACGAAGGCCTTGAGCAGCTTGTCCAGCGGCTGCATCACCGCCGCATCGCCATGGATCTCGTAAGGACCGTGCTCCTCGATCAGGCGAATGCCCTTGTCCTTGACGTTGCCGGCGACGATCCCGGAAAACGCCCGGCGCAGGTTGGCCGCCAGTTCGTGAGCGGGCAGGCTGCGGCTGAGGTTGAGGCTCGCCATATTGGCATGGGTCGGATCGAACGGGTGCTGGAAACCCCCGTCGATCTTCAGCAGCCAGTTGAAGTGGAAGGCGTCGTTGCGCTCGCGGCGGAACTGTTTGACGGCCTTCAAACCATGGGCCATCTGCCGGGCCACCTGGGCCGGGTCGTCGATGATGATTTCGTAGTGTTTCTGCGCCGCCTCGCCGAGGGTCGCGACCACAAAGGCATTCAACTGCTGCAGGTAGGCCTCTGCGCTGCGTGGACCGGTCAGGATCACCGGGAACGGCAGCTCGCGGTTGTCCGGGTGCATCAGGATACCGAGCAGATAGAGGAACTCTTCGGCGGTACCGGCACCGCCCGGGAAGATGATGATGCCGTGGCCGACCCGTACAAACGCCTCAAGGCGTTTCTCGATATCGGGCATGATCACCAGTTCATTGACGATCGGGTTCGGTGCTTCGGCGGCGATGATGCCCGGTTCGGTCAGGCCCAGGTAGCGGCCGGTGGTGATGCGTTGCTTGGCGTGGGAAATGGTGGCGCCTTTCATCGGCCCCTTCATCACGCCAGGGCCGCAACCGGTGCAGATATCCAGGCTGCGCAGGCCCAGTTCGTGGCCGACCTTCTTGGTGTACTGGTATTCCTCGGTGCTGATGGAGTGACCGCCCCAGCACACCACCATCTTCGGCTCCAGGCCGGGGCGCAGGGTGCGGGCGTTGCGTAGCAGGTGAAAGACGTAGTCGGTGATGCCCTGGGAGCTGTCGAGGTCGATACGCTGGCTTTCCAGTTCGTTCTCGGTGTAGACGATATCGCGCAGGGCGCTGAAGAGCATTTCGCGGGTGCTGGCGATCATCTCGCCGTCGACGAAGGCGTCGGCCGGGGCATTCAGCAGTTCCAGGCGGACACCGCGATCCTGCTGGTGAATACGGATTTCGAAGTCCTTGTAGGCTTCGAGGATGGTCTTGGCATTGTCGACATGGGCGCCGGTGTTGAGGATGGCCAGGGCGCACTGGCGGAATAACGTGTAGATGCTGCCGGAGCCGGCTTCGCTCAGTTGCTGCACTTCGCGTTGGGAAAGGGTTTCGAGGCTGCCCTTGGGGCTAACCGAGGCGTTGATTACCGATCGTTGGGTCATGCTTTATTCCATCAAGGCGATGTCGCCGGGGCTGCAAGGCGCCGGCTGCACCAGAAAGGCTTCGCGCGCACGCGTGTTCCTAGCATAGCTAAATCGGGCACCCAGGTGGTTGGTGCCGGTCGGCTCAGCTTGCAGGATTTTAACGCGCGGCGAAACCCGCAGGCGTGTTGCCCGTGCTCAGCTCAAGCTGGCGCCCAGCTCAAGCTCCGCGCACAAGCCGCCGCCTTCACGATTGCTCAGGGTCAGCGTCGCGCCCATGGCCACGGCCAGTTGCAGGGCGATGGCCAGTCCCAGGCCAGTCCCGCCAGTGCTGCGGTTGCGCGAGCTTTCCACGCGGTAGAAGGGTTTGAGGACCTCCTCGAGCTCTGCCTGAGCGATACCTGGGCCGCGGTCCAGGACCAGGATCGACAACCGGCGCTTTTCCTGGGTGGTGATCACGATCTGCGCGCTGCCGGCGAACTTCAGCGCGTTGTCCACCAGGTTGACCAATACCCGTCGTAGGGCATGGGGGCGGGTGTCGATCAGTGCGCCGTTCTTGCCGATGAGTTCCACGGCCTGTCCGGTGTCCTGATAGTCAAATACCAGGCTGTCGAGAAAGGCGTCGAGGTCGATGCGGCAATTGGCTTCGGTGGCGCCATGCACGCTGCGGGCATAGGCCACGCCTTCGCGAACCAGATGTTCGATCTCGCTCAGGTCCTGCCAGAGTTTGGATTTTTCAGTCGAGTCGTCCATGAATTCGGCCCGCAGTTTCATGCGGGTGATGGGGGTTTGCAGGTCATGGGAAATCGCCGCCAGCAGTTGCATGCGCTCCTTGAGGTAGGCGGCGATACGCGCCTGCATGGCGTTGAAGGCCGCCGCCGCGTGGGCGACTTCGGTCGGGCCGGTTTCATCCAGCTGCACGCCGTGGGTATTGGGGTCGAGGTTTTCCACCGCGTGGGCCAGGCGGGTCAGTGGACGCACGGCAATCCGCACTGCCAGCCAGGCGCAACCGAGCATCAACAGCAACTGGCCCACCAGGACAAAAGGCAGCCAGGGCGACATGGGCATGACCGAGGGGGTGACGTCGAGGGTCACCGGGCTGCCGTCGTGCAGCTTCAGATGGGCCTGGAAGTGTTTTCGCGGGCCGGGAATGTCGGTAAAGGTCAGCGAGTAGTCACGCCCGATGGCGTCCTTGAGCGAAGGCACGGCGACCGGCACGTCATCCGCTTGCATGGGGATGCCGGTTTCGCCTTCGCTCAGCAGGTAGTGGTAGTTGCGCCGTTCAAGGCGTGGCAGCCAGCTTTCGCGTTCGTTCGCCGGCAGGCGCTCAAGGATGGCGACGGAGGTTGCAACATCGGTTTCCAGGTTGCCGAGCATGGCGTTCTTGGCGCTTTGATAGCGCTCATAGGACTGCGCGCCGAAGGACAGCGCCTGGGTGAGAATCAGCCCGACGAGGAAGATCAGCGACAAGCGCGAGCCCAGCGTACGTGGCCAATGCAGGGACTTCATTGAGTGGCACCGAGGATTTCCACCGGCAGCGAGAACACATAGCCTTCACTGCGCACGGTCTTGATATAGGCCGGCTCGCGGGCATCGTCCAGCAGCCGTTGGCGCAGGCGACTCACCAGCAGGTCGATGGAACGGTCAAACAGGTCGGCGTCGCGGCCCTGGGTGAGGTTGAGCAATTGGTCGCGGTTCAGGACCCGCTGCGGATGATCGAGGAACACCCGCAACAGGCGATATTCGGCGCCGCTGAGAGCCACCAGGGTGCCGTTTTCGTCCAGCAGGTGACGGGCGCTGGTGTCGAGTGTCCAGCGACCGAACCCCAGCAGCCGACCACTTTCGGTGACGATCAGGTTCGGCGGCAGCATCCGCGTACGGCGCAGCACCGAGTTGATCCGGGCCAGCAGCTCGCGGGCAGCGAACGGTTTGACCAGGTAATCGTCTGCGCCCATTTCCAGGCCGATGATCCGGTCGGTTTCGTCACTGCGGGCGGTCAGCATCAATACCGGTGTGGCCTTGTGCTTGCCGGCCCGCAGTTCACGGCACAGCAGCAGGCCATCGTCGCCGGGCATCATGATGTCCAGCACGATCAGGTCCACCGGCGTGGTTTCGAGGAAGGCGCGCATCTGCCGGCCATCGGCGACCACGGTGGTGCGCAGGCCATTCTTCTTGAGGTAGTTACCCACCAGCTCCCTGATCTCGCGGTCGTCGTCCACGATCAGGATGTGATCGACATGATCCATGGGCCTGCTCCGTCAATGTTGGTTTAGGGCACAGTCTAGCGAGAGCCGTGGCGGCTGGCATCGGGCCTTTGTATTGCAGTGTATCTGGCGGGCTACGGATACACAGGTATGCAAAAACGCCTTGCGGTTCAGGGCGGGCGGCGGCCTGCAATCGAGCGATTTGTATCGCTCTGTATCCCGGCGCCCCTGAGACACTTGAGCTTGATTTCGTGCCGGTTGGCGACACATTCGGGATACCTCAAGGGCATTCAATGAGCTCCATCGAGACGCCGCAGAACACCTCGGCCTCACTGAGCAATCAACCCTTGAATCCACAGGAACCGACCATGAACCGCAAAGCCATCTACGCCGCCTGCCTCTTTGCCGCACTCAATATCTGCACTTTCTCGGCCCGTGCCGAAGCCCAGGTACAGCCGCAAACCTACACCTACGGTACGTCGCTGGATGTTCACAAAGTGCTGTCCATGACCGAGGAAGAGGGGGCCGCGTGCAGTGTCATCAACGCCCGGATGACCTACCTCGACTCCCAGGGTCAGGAACATATCCTCGATTACCGCAAGTTTGCCGACCGCTGCAACGAAGGAAGCTGAATGGCGTTCGACGTTTACCCCAGCATTGCACCTTTAACTCCTGAATATGAGAGCCCATGCCATGAACCACGTTAAAAATTACCTGACGGCGATTGCCTTTTCCCTGGCCGGTGTTGCAGTGCACGCCAACGCTGCAACTGAACGGCACGATTGCGACAGTGGCGTCTGCTTCCAACTGGCGCCGCTGGCTGAAGACGGTTCCAGCCGTACCCCGCAGGGACATTATCTCGAGGATCAACAGGCGAGCGCCCAAGCCTGATCCGCGTGTCAGGCACCTGATCCTCCGTGCTGCGAGCGCTGGACGATCAGGTCGCCGGCCAAGGCTAACGGACAAAAGATAGCGACCAAGTCCCAATATCATGCTTTCCCCGCCCAATCCTGTTCCCTGCCTCCATGCGGGGTATTAGGCTGCCGCGCTATATACATAACCCTATAGCGACGGAGCGGTGGCATGAGCAAGTACCTGTGGAAAATGGCATTGAGCGGGCTGGCCTTGTCGATGTCCCTGGCGGTCCAGGCGGCGCAGACCCTGCACGTCACCTATGCCGGTTCCATGGGCGTGGTCATGGACAAGGCCCTGGGGCCGGCGTTTGCCCAGCAGCATCAGTTGACCTACCAGGGGCAAGGCGAGGGCGCCTATGGCCTGGCGCGCCTGCTGGCGTCGAAGAAAGTGCTGGCGGATGTGTTCGTCTCGATCACCCCGGGCCCTATCGATATTCTCCGCCAGGCCGGCCTGGTGGACGAAGCAGTGCCGGTCGCCAGCACGCGCATGGTGATCGCCTATAACCCCAAGAGCTCGTTCGCCCGGGCGTTCGAAGCCAGCAAGGTCGCGAATGCCAGCGAGCCCTGGTGGCAGGTCATGCAAAAACCGGGACTGCGTTTCGGCCGCACTGATGCGGCGACCGATCCGCAGGGGCAGAACATTGTCTTCGCCATGCAGTTGGCCGAGAAATACTACCGTCAGCCCGGCCTGGCGCAGAAGATCCTTGGCGACGTGCAGAACCCGGCCCAGGTCTTTGGCGAAGGCGGGCTGTTGACGCGCCTTGAAGCCGGGCAGGTGGATGCGGCCTCGGGTTACGAGAGTGCGACCTTGTCGGCGGGGTTGCCCTATGTGGCGTTGCCGGACGAGATCAACCTGAGTAACCCGCAGTTCGCCAAGGACTGGTACGACACGGTCAGCCTCAGTCTCAAGGACAAGGCCGGCAAGGATCAGGTCCTGCATCCGCAACCGCTGGTGTTCTATGCCGCGGTGCTGAAGAACGCGCCGAACCCCGAGCAGGCCAAGGCGTTTGTCGCCTTCATGCAGTCGGCCGAAGGCCAGGCGCTGTTTGCCCACGATGGTTATGGCAAACCCAAGGGCGAGGCCCTGGTCAACTGAGGGTGTCGACGGTGAGCCATCGGCTTTCGACCTGGCTCTGCGTACCGGCAGGTTTGCTGCTGGGCCTGCCGTTTCTGGCGCTGGCCCGGGAAACCGACTGGGGCCACCTGCAACTTGCCTATGGCGACTGGAGTGCCCTGGGCGTGTCGCTGGGCTTGAGTGTGGTTTCCAGTGTGTTGATTGTGCTGCTGGGGTTGCCCTTGGCTCGCTGGTTGGCGCGCACACGCTCGGTGTTCAAGCGTGGTGTGGAATCGCTGGTATTGATCGCGTTGCTGACCCCGCCGCTGGCCATGGGGATTTTGCTGGTCTCGGCCTATGGTCCCTATGGGACCCTGGGTGAGCCGCTGGCGCGGCTGGGTGTGTCGCTGAGCAACAATGCTCCGGCCTTCGTTCTGGCCCAGTTGTATGGCGGGCTTTCCTATTTTGTCCTGGCGGCACGTTCGGCCTTCGAAGCGGTGCCGTTATCCCTCGAGGAGGCCGCCCGCGGCCTGGGTTGCTCGGGCGCCCAGGTGCTGTGGCGTATCACCTTGCCCCTGGCGGCCCGAGCGCTGGCCGTCGGGCTGGCCATTGTCTGGGTGCGGGTGATCGGCGAGTTCGGCATCGTCATGGTCTTTGCCTATTTTCCCCAGGGCATTCCGGTCAAGTTGTTCGTCAACCTGCAGAACGAAGGGGTGGATGCGGTCTATGCCTTGCTCTGGTTGCTGTTGCTGGTGACCTTGCCGTTTCCGCTCTGGTGCCTGTCGGCGTTTGGCCGGACCACGAAGTGGTAGTGCGCAGGTATTTTCTGTTCTCGGCGCAATGAAAAAGCAATGCCCACAGAAAATTCCTCGAAGGCATCAAGTGCGGCTGGTTGGCACACCCCCAAAAAAAGCTACCGCACAAAGTGCAGAACACAAAGTGCAGTAGCTAAAACTTACCAAAGGGATGATGAAGTCGAGATGACTCAATGACTATTCGCGGCAACTGGCCGGAGAATAATTGAGGCATAACGTTGCCATCGGCGCGAACAGTACCATCGTCGGCGAATCATGGCTTATCAGCCGTATCGATAGTGATTATTGATACAAATCTGTCCGGTTGTATGGGAATTGACACCAGGCCCGTGTCGGCCCAATACCGACTTTCCTGCCCGGTGCATCCGCATCGATCAGTCGCTGAAATTGCCGTACTCGGCGCCCATCCGACCGTTGCGCTTGACCTGATAGAGCAGTTCATCGACCTTTTCGACAAAACTCAGTGCCGGCTCATCGGCCGCAGGACGTATGGTACCGACCCCGAGGCTGAGGCTCAGCAGGTTGGAAATCGCCGATTTTTCGTGTGGGATCTGCTGCTGGCGAACCAGTTGCAGGCATTTCTCCGCCACTTGCCGGGCCTTGTCCGCCGGCGTTTCGGGCAATAACCAGACGAACTCCTCACCGCCGATCCGGGCAATGAAGTCCCGGGGCCGATTGGTCGCCTCGGACAGAGTCTGCGCCACTTGGCGCAGGGCTTCGTCACCCTTGATATGCCCGTAGTGATCGTTGTACTGCTTGAAAAAATCGATATCCAGGATGATCAACGACAGCGGCAGTTGATTACGCTGGGCATGTTCCCACTCCCGGGCGAGTACGGTGTCGAACATGCGTCGGTTGGCAATGCCCGTCAGGCCGTCCTGGAACGAATACTCCTCCAACTGCTTTTGCAGGCGGATCAGGTGCTCCTCGGTCTTCTTGCGCTCGCTGATATCGAACATGAAGCCGATCAGGGCCTCGACCTCGCCGTCCTTGCGCACCACGTGCACCACATCGCGGATCCAGACGTATTCGCCGTCGCGGGTCAGCGCCCGGTAGTCGGCTTCGTGGTCGACCCCGGCCTTGGACTGCGAAACACAGAAGTTCACCACGTATTCACGGTCATCCGGGTGCATGCGCGCGACCCAGTCATCGACCCCGACCCAGCTGTCCGGTGCCCAGCCGAGCAGCGTTTCTATCTGCGGGCCGATGTAGCTGAAGGTCATGGTGGCCCAGTCGATTCGCCAGGGAATGGCCCGGGTCGATTCCAGCAGGGTCTTGTACACGTCACTATCGGTTTCGGTGGAGGGCGTGGCGCTCATGATCGATCAGGCTTCGCTGGCGGGGAATGGGCGTTAGAATGTTGTGCACACGGCGGCTAATCAAGGCCCAGGCGATGCAAGGCAAGGGATTTTGCTTTCCCCGCAGGGGCCTGTGTTGTAAAAGCAGTGACGCCTCGGCTTTTTGAACGTCTATGACTAGAATCCGCGACGCTGCTTACCATCAGTGTCGATATCGGCCTATGAGAAAAGGGAACCTTATGATCATCAAACCACGCGTTCGTGGCTTTATCTGTGTGACCACCCACCCTGTGGGTTGCGAAGCCAACGTCAAGCAACAGATTGACTACGTCACCCAGCAAGGCCCGGTCAGTGACGGACCGAAGAACGTCCTGGTGCTCGGTGCTTCCACCGGCTACGGCCTGGCGGCACGCATCACTGCGGCCTTCGGCTGCGGTGCCAATACCCTCGGTGTGTTCTTCGAGCGCGAAGGCGACGAAGGCAAGCTCGGCACCGCCGGCTGGTACAACAGCGCCGCGTTCCACAAGTTTGCCGAAGCCGAAGGCCTCTACGCCAAGAGCATCAACGGCGATGCCTTCTCCGATGAAGTCAAGCGCCTGACCATCGAGACCATCAAGCGCGACATGGGCAAGATCGACCTGGTGGTCTACAGCCTGGCGGCCCCGCGTCGTACCGATCCGAAAACCGGTGAAGTCTACAGCTCGACGCTCAAGCCGATCGGCAAGTCGGTCACCCAACGTGGCCTGAACACCGACAAGGAAGAGGTCAACGTCACCACCCTGGCCGAGGCGACCCAGGAAGAAATCGACGGTACCGTCAAGGTCATGGGTGGCGAAGACTGGCAACTGTGGATCGATGCCCTGGACGAAGCCGGTGTGCTGGCTGATGGCGCGAAAACCACCGCGTTCACCTACCTGGGCGAAAAGCTGACCCACGATATCTACTGGAACGGTTCCATTGGCGCGGCCAAGAAGGACCTGGACCAGAAGGTCCTGAAGATTCGCGAACGTCTCGCAGCCAAAGGCGGCGACGCACGGGTTTCGGTGCTCAAGGCCGTGGTTACCCAGGCCAGCTCGGCGATTCCGATCATGCCGCTGTACCTGTCGTTGCTGTTCAAGGTGATGAAGGAGCAGGGCTCCCACGAAGGCTGCATCGAGCAGGTCTACGGCCTGTACAAGGACAGCCTGTACTCGCCAACACCGATCCTCGACGAAGACGGCCGCCTGCGTGCCGACTACAAGGAACTGCAGCCGGAAATCCAGGCGCAGGTGGCGAAGCTGTGGGACTCGGTCACCACTGAAAACCTCAACGAACTGGCGGATTTTGCCGGCTACAAGGCCGAGTTCCTGCGTCTGTTCGGTTTCGGGGTCGAAGGTGTGGACTACGAGGCTGATGTCAGCCCGGACGTGGCGATTGTCAATCTGATCCAGGCCTGAATCAGCGCCCGCGTCCTGCGGGTATGAGAAGGGCGCTTGAGGGGCCGGGTTATCCGGCTCCTCAAGGCTATTGCCGATTCGGCAGCACAGCGTCGCAGACGCGATGCAACCTCGACTGTTTTACTTGATGACCTTCCAGTTCTTGTAGAAGCCCTGGCGCAGGGTGAACGCTGCGCTGGCGAACGCCGAGATCGCGCCGCTGATAATACGTGGGGCGTAGGACGGGCGGACAATATCGATGAACAGGCAGTAGCGCTTGGCGTCGTTCTTGTTGAAGGAGGCGTGCAGCAGCGTGTCATCGAAAATGAACAGCGGGTCGTCATGCCAGTAGTGTTTCTGCTTCCGGCACTGGATATAGACGCCTTCATGATGGGGCGCCGGGGCCATGTTGTAGAGCACGCGGAACATCATGCGCAGCGGGCCGAAGTGGAAGGACGTCGAACGGTTTTCATTGAACACCGACACGCCCACGGTCTTGACGTAGGGGAACTTCTGCTGGAGTTCCGAAATGTCCAGCTCAGTGTCGATCTTGCGTCCGTACCATTGGAAGAACAGCATGCCGCGCCGGTTTTCAGCCATCCGCGAATCGAGATATTCGATGATCTCGTCCTTGTGGCTCATTGCCTTGTCGATGACCTGCTGCAGGTCGCGCTGGCAGTCTTCGGGCAGGTCCTGCATCTTGTAGACGCCGCGATTGGGCTTGCTGATCAGGTCGAACAGCGAGTTGAAGGGCGACAGCACCCAGGTGTTGCGACCGTTGCCGATAAAGTACTTCTTTGCCAATTCGGCGGTGTAGATGCCGTTTCGCAGGAAGTCATAGATGCCGCAAACCCCGACCAGGAGCAGAAAACCGAGGACGGTTTTCGGAAAGCAGTAGACCAGCAAGAGTACGGCCAGTGTCCAGAGGATGGAGACGACTTTCTTGCGGATGGTGCGAATTCTCATGAAACACAGCTCCCTAGAGCGACTACGTCACGTGTGGCGTGCGCCGGAACGGCGCGGTGAAGCCTTGAAAAAAGTCCTGAATGTTACTGTTTTACAGTGGCTTTTGACAGTTTTTGTTCAAGCCGGACATTGATCTGGCGCTATGTTTACGCTGTTTTGAGCGCCATGATGGCGCCTGAAGGAATAGGAAAACCAATGAAATTATCTTCTGTAGTCGCCTTGCTCATCGTCCTGACGTTGGGCCATGCAGGTCTCAGCGAAGCCCGGCAGTCGAGGCCGCAGACCGAGTCGGTGGCGGGGGTCTTCGATTACTACCTGCTGACCTTGTCCTGGTCGCCGACCTTCTGTCTGACCCATGCCAACGATCAGCAGTGCAGCGGCAAAGGTTATGGCTTTGTGCTGCATGGCTTGTGGCCGCAGTACGCCAAGGGCGGCTGGCCGCAATCCTGCGAGCCACTGACGCCCTTGACCCAGCAGGAGCGGCAGAAGGGCCTCACGCTGTTTCCCTCGGGCAAACTGCTTCAGCATGAATGGAACAAACACGGAACCTGCAGTGGCCTGGGCGCTTCGGGTTACCTGAATGCGGCCGACAAGGCCCTCGGGGCGGTGGTGGTGCCACCGGCGCTGCAACCCTCGACCACGCCGCGAGAGTATTCCGTGGACCAGATCGTCCAACTGTTCCGGCAGAGCAATCCGGGGATGCCCGAGGGCGGCGTGACGGTGCGTTGCAGCGGACCGGAACTGGCGGAGGTGCGTGTCTGCCTGACCCGGGACCTGGGTTTCGGTGAGTGCGGCAAAGGCGTCAGGAATCAATGCCGGCAAGGTCCGGTGCGGGTGCCAGCGATTCGCTGATGGGGCCAGGAGCTTGGCGGGCGCTTGATTCGGCGCACCGCCCAAGTGCCGAGAGAGTGCACAAATGTTCAAGACAGGCGCGCTGCGGGCTGGCAAAGTCAGCGTCTTTTTCTGTGTGCCCGAGTCTTATGTCCGATCATCTATTACCTCGCACCGCCTTTCTGCGCGGTGCCGCGGCGATCATGCCGCTGTCCCTGGCGACCGCGCCCTGGGGACTGCTGGCCGGTTCCATGGCCATCGAGGCCAACCTGACGCCCCTGCAGGGCCAGGGCCTGTCCAGCATCGTATTTGCTGGCGCCGCGCAACTGGTGGCCATCGGCATGTTCAAGGGCGGCGCGGGGATTTTCTCGATCCTGCTCACGACCGCCTTGCTGACATCCCAGCACCTGCTTTACGGCATGAGCATGCGTTCGGTGATCTCGCCGTTGTCCGGCCGCTGGCGGGTCGGCCTGGGTTTCCTGCTGACCGACGAGCTCTTTGCCCTGACCAGCCAGCACGACAAGCAACAGTTCAATCGCTGGTATGCGCTGGGGGTGGGGCTGACGTTCTATATCGCCTGGAACCTGTTCACCCTGGCGGGGATTGTGCTGGGCAGCAGCATTCCCGGTCTTGAACACCTGGGGCTGGACTTTTCCATCGCGGCGACCTTTATCGCCTTGATCACCCCGGTGGTGCGCAATGTGCCGACCGTGGTCTGCGTGGCGGTGTCGTTGTTCTGTTCGGTGCTGTTCAGCTACTGGCAGTGGGGTTCGGCCCTGGTGTTGTCGGGGTTGGCGGGAATGACGGCGGGGTTTGTCTGCAACAAGCTGTATCGGGGGCACGAATGATCGTCTGGGCAGTAATCTTTGGCATGGGCTTGCTGGTATTCCTCAACCGCTACGTGTTTCTCGAGCCGCGCCTGCCGGTGCGCCTGAGCAGCAATGCGCGGCAGTTCCTCGGCTTTGCCGTGCCGGGCATGCTCACGGCGATCTGCGGACCGATCGTGTTCATGCCTGATCACCAGCTGAATCTGCAGTACGACAATCCGTATCTGCTCAGCTCGCTGGTGGCCATCGGCCTGGTGCTCTACACCCGCAACACCCTGCTCAGCATGTTGCTGAGCATGGCGTTCTTTTTCCTCTTGCGCTGGTGGTTGGCGTGATCTCGGACTGAGCTGCGGGGGGCTTATTTGAAGTTGGTATCGGCCACCGGCATGATCGTCGCGACCCGCCAACCGTCGGTGCCACGCAGCAGGGTCTGGCTGATCAGGAAGGTATTTTTCTGTGGGGCTTCACCGGCATGGCTGCGGGTGAACGTCACCGGCACCAGGATCTGCGCCACCGTGTCATTGAGTTGCGTGGTGCGGAACTTGCTCATGTCCGGGTCTAATTGCCAGACGCCCTGGTAGTAGTCTTTCAGACGCTCGACCACCGCGTCCGGGCCCCAGCTCGCCCCGCCCCGGGCGTACCAGAGCATTTGCGGCGAATCCCAGAGCATCGAGCGGATCTGCTTGAGATCGTGGGCGTTCTGCGCCTTGACGAAGTCGCTGAAAAAGCCGCGCACCTCGTCCTCGTTCGAGGCGGCGAAGGCACTGCTGGTGGAGAGGGTGATCAGTGCACCCAGCAGCAGGGCGCAGGTAGCGAGACGGGGGGTGGAGAAAAACTTCATGGTGGCTCCGGGCAGGTGTTTTGCGATTCGAAGGAAAGGGTGTTTTTGCCTGTGAATCAGCCTAATCGCCCGAGGACCGTGAAAAGTGTCGTTTTACCCTCGTTTCAGGACAGGGTTTCGTGTGCTTGTCTCGGCTCGGTCTTGATCCTGGCATTACGTCGCATAGCCCGTGGCGGTTCGCCGAATGCCCGGACAAAGGCGCGGCGCATCCGCTCGCCGTCACCAAAGCCGGTCTGGCGGGCGATGGCCTCGATCGGGTGGCGGCCTTCCTGGATCAACACCAGCGCCGCGTCGATGCGCAACTTCTCGATGGCCTTGGCCGGGGAGGTACCGGTCTGTTGACGAAAGACCCGGCTGAACTGCCGGGTACTCAGGTGCGCGGCCTCGGCCAGGCGTTCCAGGCTCAGTTCGATGTGCAAGTGGTTTTGCGCGTAGGCCAGGGCGACCTGGATGCGGTCGGAGCGTTGTTCCTCCAGCAGCACCGAGGATTGCGGCTGAGCACCGGCCCGGCGGCTTTGCAGGATGAAGGTTTTCGACACGGCGCGGGCCACATCGGGCCCCAGGTCCTTTTCGACCATGGCCAGGGCCTGGTCGATCCCCGCCGTCATCCCGGCCGAAGTCCACAACGAGCCATCGACGACAAACAGGCGCTCCTCTTCCAGCCTGACCCGCGGATAGCGGGCGCGGAACTCCTCCGCGAAAAACCAGTGGGTGGTTGCCCGGAAGCCGTCGAGCAGCCCGGCTTCGGCGAGAAAGAAGGTCCCGGAGCAGGTCGCCGCCAGGCGCCGGCTGCTGACCGCGGCCTCGCGCAGGTAGGCGAGCAGGTCGGGGGTGAAGGGCCGATTGGCGCCGCCGCCGATGATCACCGTGTCGAAGGTGTCGGCGCCGAAGACTTCGGTCTGCACCTGCACGCCAATTGAGCTGCGCACCAGGCCACCTTGCTCTGAAAGCAGGCGGACATCGTAGTGCTGTTTGCCAACCACCGTGTTGGCGGTCTCGAACACCGAGATGGCCGAGAAACTCATGACGCCAAAACCGGGAAAGGTAATGAAACCGATACGCAGCATACGGACTCCGAAGCACCCTGTACCTGTGGGGAAGAATAGATTACCCCAATCATGAAATTTCAGAGTGAATCCGCAGCGAGTTGTTTTCCCATCATGGCCCCGCGTGCTTTAACAACTCCTTGCGCAACTTGCCCGGTGACAGGCCGAACAGGCTCTGGAAATGCCGGATGAAATGCGGCGCGTCGGCAAAGCCGCATTCGAAGGCGATTTCGCCGATCTGGCGATCCGAGCTGACCAGCAGCCAGCGTCCAAAGCGTAGCCGTACCTGGCGATAGAACTGGGCCGGGCTGGTGTCTGTTTCCGCCATGAACAGTCGTTCCAGCTGGCGCTTGCTGGTGCCGACCCAATGGGCGATGGCCTCGATTTCCAGCGGTTCGGCCATGTGCTTTTCCATCAACATCACCGCCTCGTGCAGGCGTCGGTTGGACGAACTGGCATAGCCCAGGGCCTTGCGCCGCTCGAGGAAGCTGCCGGTACCGCTCTTGGCCACGGTCATCTGGTGCACCACCTTGCCGGCGCGGTCCGGACCGCAGTGCATGCCGATCAGGTGTACCGCCAACTCGATCACCGATACACCACCGGCACAGGTGATGCGGTCCTTGTCGATGAGAAAGTCGTTATGGGTGATAAACCGCAGCGTCGGGAACAGGCGTTTCCAGTCATCGGCATGGTAGGCGTGCACGCAGGCGGTGTGGCCTTCCATCAGCCCGTGGCGGGCCAGCACGAAGCTGCCGGTGCACAGGCCGATCAACGGCACGCCGGCCGCCGCGGCCTGGTGCAGGAACGCCGGGTAGCTTTTCGGTACATCGGCCAGCGAATCCAGCAGGCCGCCGATCACCACGATGTAGTCGAAACGTTGCGGATCGCCCATCTCGCTGTCGATGGGCACGTCCAGCCCACCACTGGAGGCGACGCGTTGCCCCGGTGTGCCGAGCACCTTCCATTCGCAACGGATCGGTCGGCTCTGGTCGCCGGTGTCGGCGGCGTGGCGCAGTGCATCGGTCAGCCCGGACAAGGACAGCAATGGAAAGCGCGGCCAGAGCACGATGCCCACCGACAGTTCAGCCGTCCCACGGCGCTTGCGCGGGGAGGGCGCCGGTTGCTGGTCCAGTCGCGCCACCAGGCTCGGTTCGTCGGTCCGGTCCGTGGTTTCGTGCAGATGTCGCAAATATTCAATCATTCGTGCAAAGCATCCAACTGATTAACGTGCCCTCGGCCCTAGGATGGAGGCCTGCCCAACATCCTGTCGTTCAATAAGAAAACCAACGAGGTGCACACGATGAACAAGCCTGACATCCAACGTTTTACCGGCCTTTGCGCCGGTTTGATACTGTCCCTGTTGGCTGCGGTACCGGCGTTTGCGCTGGACACCGTGGAGCCGGGCAGCCTGACCATCGCCTTCAGCGGTGACATGCCGGGGACCGGTTATCAAGATAGCAAGATGGTTGGCTACGACGGTGAAATCCTTCAACAAATTTCCGAAAAACTGGGAATGAAGGTCAAGCCGGCGCTGATGGAGTGGTCGGGGACCATTGCCTCGGTGCAGGCCCACCGCGTCGACGTCATGGCCGGGACCATGGGCTGGACCGAGCAGCGCTCGAAAATCATGGCCCTGAGCGATCCGATCCACTATTTCAAGAACGGCATCACCCAGACCGACAAGACCGACTGGAAGACCCTCAAGGACCTGCAAGGCAAGAAGGTTGGAACCATCACCGGCTTTTCCTTCATCCCTGAAATGCGCAAGATCCCGGGGCTGCAAGTGACGCTCTACGACACCTCGGACGCCGCCGTGCGCGACTTGCTCGCCGGACGCATCGACGCGGTGATCGGTGATCCACCGGTCATGCAATACGCCATTTCGCGCAATGCCCAATGGCACCTGCACTTCAATGCCTTCACCGATAACGACCCGGACTTCCCCCTGCTGACCGGCTTGGGGCAAGTGGTGTTCGGCTTCAACAAGGACAACCCGCAACTGCTGGCGGCGGTCAACGAACAGATCCAGGCGCTCTGGAAAACCTGCGAGATGCGCAAGATCGGTGCTCGCTATGGCCTGACCCAGGATGTCTGGTTCATGCCCCAGGGCAAGGACCTGCGCCTGAGCGTCGACCGTCCGGCGGACTGGAAACTGCCCGGCTGCCAATAACACAGCGTGATGCGCTGGCTCGGGTTGTCGAGCCAGCGCCAGACCGAGAAATAGCGGGTGAGCAAGATGTCCAACCTGGTAGAACCTGCGCTGCTGCGCGTGTGTGATCTGTATAAAAATTATGGCGACCTGGAGGTGCTCAAGGGCATCAGCCTGGAACTCAAGGCCGGGGAAACCCTGTCGCTGATTGGCCCCAGCGGTTCCGGCAAGTCGACCTGCCTGCGCTGCATCAACTACCTGGAGAAACCCAGCCGGGGTGAAATCTGGCTCGGCGATGAACTGATCGGGCAAGCTCGCGACGGCGCGCGCCTGCGTTTGCTCAGCGACCGGGAAATGGCCCCGCAACGGTTGGAGATCGCCATGGTCTTCCAGCTGTTCTACCTGTGGCCGCACTTGAACGTACGCGACAACGTCGCGCTGGGTTCGATCAAGGCCCGTGGCATGCCGCGCAAGCAGGCTTACGAACTGGCCGAGGCGATGCTGGAGAAGGTCCACCTGCGGCACAAGGCCGATGCCTATCCCGAGCAGCTGTCCGGTGGCCAGCAACAACGGGTAGCGATTGCCCGTGCCCTGGCGCAACAACCCAAGGTCATTCTGTTCGATGAGCCGACCTCGGCCCTCGACCCCGAGCTGGTGGGCGAAGTCCTGGCGGTCATCCGCGAGCTGGCCGAGGAGGGCCGGACCATGATCATGGTCACCCACGAAGTCCGTTTTGCCCGGGACGTGGCCGACCGGGTGATCTTCATGGACGGTGGCCATATTGTCGAACAGGGGCCATCCGCCCAGGTGATCGATACGCCCAGCCACGAACGCACCCGCAGTTTCCTCGGGCGCATGGCCATGGAGAAGGCTTGAATGAGCAGCCTCCAGACGTTTTTCGGCTTGTTGCCCTTGCTGTTGAGCGGTGCCCTGACGGCACTCGAAATCGCCCTGTGCACCCTGGTGTTGGCCAGTGTCGGCGGCTTGCTGCTGGCGGTGTGGCTGACCTTCAGCCGTTCGCGGCTGGTGCAGATGGGCATTGCCTGTTTCATCGAATGGATGCGCAACGTGCCGGCCCTGGCGCATCTGTTCCTGATCTACTTCGGCCTGTCGTACCTGGGGATCAATCTGCCCGCCTGGCTGGCGGCCATTGTCGGCCTCAGCCTGGTGGGCAGCGCGGTGCTCTGCGATATCTTTCGCGCCGGCCTGCAGTCCCTGCATGTCGGACAATACGAGGCGGGCCTGGCGGTCGGGCTGACCCGCGTGCAGATCCTGGCCAACGTCCTCTTGCCGCAGTCGCTGCGTCGTTCGTTGCCGGCCTTCGCCAACTATGTCACGCAACTGATCAAGGACACCTCCATCGCCTCGGCCATTGCCGTGCCGGAGATCATGTTCCTGGCGCGCAACCTGGTGACCTCGACCTTCCAGACTTCGCTGATCTATTTCGCGGTGATGTGCATCTACGCCGCGATGATCGTGCCCATCGGCTTGGGTTTTATCCGCCTTGAACGGCATTGGGGGAGCGCACGATGATCAGCTTTTTTGCGCAATATCCCGAGTACTGGAGCGACTGGACGGCGCGGCTGCTGCAAGGTGGCATCGTCACCGCGAAGTTGTCCCTGGGCGGTTTTGCCCTGGCGGCGCTGCTCGGCAGCTTGCTGACCTGGGCCTTGCGCGGTCCTTTTGCCTGGCTGCGTCGCTCGGCGCTGTATTTCATCCAGGGCATGCGCGCGCTGCCGCTGCTGGCCTTGCTGCTGGCGCTGTATTTCTCCTTGCCGAGCCTGGGCCTGACCCTGTCCGGTTTCGAGGCCGGCATTCTCGGACTGGGGTTGCAGGGCAGTGCCTATATCGCCGAGATCCTGCGCGGCGGTCTCGACGCCCTGCACCGGGGCCAGCGCGAGTCGGCGATTGCCGTCGGCCTGACGCCGTTCCAGGCGTTCACCGCGGTGATCCTGCCCCAGGCGATTCGCGGGATGTTGCCGCCGCTGCTCAACGCCTATGTGTCGATCCTCAAGGACAGTTCGCTGTGTGCCCTGATCGCCACCGATGAATTGATGCTGGCCGCCCGGGCGATTGCCTCGGAGAGCTTTCTGCCGATGCACATCTTCCTGTTGGTCGGCCTGTTCTATTTCGTGATCGCGTTCCCGCTTTCCCTGCTGTCACGTGTGCTTGAGAAGCGCTTTTCCCGTGGCCGCAAAAGCCTGAGAGGTTGACTGGATGAATTCCCTGGACCACAGCACTTTCCACAGTATCGGCCAATTGCAGCGGGCGCTGCGCAGTGGCCACCTGACCAGCGAGGCCCTGGTGCGTGCCCAACTGGCCCGTATCGAGCGCTTCAATGGGCAGCTCAACGCCTATGTCGAGGCCTACGCCCAGCGTGCGCTGGGCGCGGCCATCGCGGCGGACCAGCAGCGAGCCGCCGGGATCGACCTCGGGCCGTTGCATGGTATTCCCGTGGCCATCAAGGATCTGTTTGAAATCGCCGGGCAGGCCATCACCGGTGGTTCGCTGGCGCAGCGTCCGCGTATTTCCCGCCTGACGGCTACCGCTGTGCAGCGCCTGGAACGGGCAGGGGCGATCATCCTGGGCAAGACCCACACGGTGGAGTTCGCCTTTGGCGGTTGGGGCACCAATGCGGTGATGGGCACGCCCTGGAATCCCTGGGATCACCAAGTCCATCGGGCACCGGGCGGCTCCAGCAGCGGTTCGGCGGTGGCGGTGGCCAGCGGGCTGGCCAGTGCGGCTCTGGGCACCGACACCGGCGGCTCGGTACGGATTCCCGCCGGCATGTGCGGCTTGGTCGGCTTGAAGACCACCCGAGGGCTGATCAGCCGGTATGGCTTGATCGAACTCTGTCCGTCGCTGGACTCGGTGGGGCCGATCACCCACACCGTCGAGGACGCGGCCTGGATGCTCGATGCCTTGCTCGGGCCTGATCCGCTGGACCCTGTTTCGGTACGGGCGCCGGTCTTCAGCGCCTCCGCAGGGCTTGATCAACCGGTGGCGGGGCTGAGAGTCTGGGTGTTGCCGCAGGCTGAGCGTAGCGCCATTGCACCCGATATTCTGGCGGCCTACGATCGTGGGCTGGAGCAACTGGCGGCGCTGGGCCTGCACCTGGTGGAGCAACCGCTGCCGCGTTCGCTGGAGCTTTGCATGCGGGTGGCCGGCGGGCTGATGAGCGCCGAAGGTTATGCCAGTCTCGGTGCGTTGTTCGAACAGACTGACCTGCGTTTTGACCCCCACGTCCAACGTCGCGTGTTGAGCGGCAAGGCCATCGATTCGGCGGCTTATATCGATCTGCACAACCAGCGCCGCGCCGCGCGCCAGGCCATGCAGGAGGCGATGCTGAATGTCGATGCCTGTGTGTTTCCGACCAATGCGGTCGGCAGTGTGCCGCTGGATCAGGTCGATGAATACGGCACGCCGCTGGCCTTGTTGGGGCGCTTCGCCAACCTGCTCAATCTGTGCTCGGTGGCGTTGCCGGTGGGTTTTGACGGTCAAGGTATGCCCGTGTCGATGCAGATTGTCGGCCAGGCGTTTGCCGAGTCACTGATCCTGCGCATTGGTCATGCCTATCAGCAGCAGACCGACTGGCATCAACTGAGCCCGAGCGGCTGGGCCCTGGACAAGGAGGCGGTGTAATGGAGATTTGCGTGGTGGGCGCAGGTATCGTCGGACTGAGCAGTGCCTGGTACCTGCACCGGGCCGGGCATCGGGTGACGGTGATCGACCAGGCGTCCGGTCCGGGCATGGGCGCCGTCGGCGGCAACGGCGCGCAGTTGAGCTACAGCTATGTGCAGCCGCTGGCCGACCCGTCGCTGTTGCCGGGCATCCCGAAACTGTTGCTCGACCGCAGCGGGCCGCTGCGTTTCACCCCGCAATGGAGTCCGGAGCAATGGCGCTGGTGTATGGAGTTCCTGGCGGCCTGCCGGACTTCGGTCTCACGCCAGACCACGGTGGAGTTGCTGGCGCTGGCCGCCGAGAGCCGCCAGGCCCTGGATGGGTTCATGCAGGAGCAGCGTCTGGACTGCGATTTTACTCGCACCGGCAAGCTGGTGCTGTACCCGGATGCCGAAGGGCTGGAGAAGGCCCAGCGCCAGCTGCGTTTCCAGGCGGGGCTGGGATCGCGACAACAGGTGCTCAGCGCCCGTGAGGCGGTGGCGATCGAGCCAGCGCTGGGCGGTTACCAGTCGGCGTTTCATGGGGCGATTCACACCGACAGTGAATGCGCGGTGGACGGTCTCAAGCTGTGTCGTGAAATGGCCCGGATCATGGCCGCGGAGGGTGTGCAGTTGTTGTTCGAGCGTAAGGTCGACGGTTTCCAGCGCCGTGGTGAGCGGATCACCGCCCTGAACCTGAAACATGCCGGCAATGGCGCCGAAGTGCTGCACTGCGAGGCGGTGGTACTGGCCGCAGGTGCCTACAGCACCGGTTTGCTGGGGCAATTGGGGAGCCGTTTGCCGGTTTATCCGCTCAAGGGCTACAGCATTACCTTGCCGATTACCGAGCACACCCGGGCGCCGACGGTGAGCATTACCGATATGCGCCGCAAGACCGTGTTCGCGCGGATCGGTGAGCGCCTGCGGGTTGCCGGGATGGTGGAGTTGTGCGGGATGGATGCGTCGATTCCTGCTGCGCGGATCGAGCAACTGCAAGCCTCGACCGAGGCGCTGTTCGGCGGTGGTTGGAACACTGCCGATTGTCAGCCCTGGAGCGGTTGGCGGCCGGCGACGCCCACCGGCAGGCCTGTACTTGAACAGCGCGCGGGCAGTAATCTGTACCTCAACACCGGTCATGGCGCACTGGGTATGACCCTGGCCTTTGGCAGTGCACAGCGACTGGTGCGATTGGTCGCGCAAGTGACCGGCTGATATCTAACCAAGGAGAAAACCGATGACGATTCAACGTTTCCAGAGCAATGCGCGGATGTCCGGGGTGGTCAGCCATGGTGATGTGCTGTACCTCGCCGGCCAGGTGCCGGGTGATCTGCAAGCTGATATCGAATCCCAGACTCGTCAGGTACTGGAGAAGATCGACGGGCTGCTGGCTCAGGCCGGGAGCGACAAGACCCGCTTGCTCAGCGCGCAGATCTGGCTCAAGCACATCGACCGCGACTTTGCGCCAATGAATGGGGTTTGGGATGCCTGGTTGCCAGAAGGCGGTGCTCCGGCCCGTGCCACGGTCGAAGCCAACCTGGCGCACCCGGATGTGTTGGTGGAAATCATGGTGATTGCGGCCAAGGGCTGAGCCTTCAAGTTGCCGATTATCGTGACAACAACGTCCCTATGATCGGCGGCTCATTGCAAATTATCGTGACAATCCCGATTCTACGATCGGCGCTTCACCGCAAATTATCGTGACAACCCGGGCCCTTGTAGGAGCGAGCTTGCTCGCGATCAGCCGGCAGGCTGAGGTCATGAGGACGACCTTGAGGTCGCCATCGCGAGCAAGCTCGCTCCTACAGGGGGCTATCGGGGGTTAGCCCAGCGCCTCACGCAACCGATGCCACAACATCCCCAACGCCAGCAGGGGCGAGCGCAAAGCCTTGCCCCCCGGGAAGGTCATGTGCGGCACTGCGCTGAAGATATCCATGCCTTTGCTTTGTCCGGCATGGATCGCTTCGGCCAACAACCGCGCAGTCCAGTGGGTCACGTTGACGCCATGCCCCGAGTACCCCTGGGCATAGAACACATTAGGATGCTGTTGCAGGCGCCCGACCTGGGGGAAACGATTGGCGGTGATGCCGATCATGCCGCCCCATTGATAGTCGATACGCGCATCCGCCAACTGCGGGAACACCTTGAGCATCTTCGGCCGCATATAGGCGCCGATATCCGCCGGGTCGCGCCCTAGGTAATGACAGGCCCCGCCGAACAGCAAGCGTTTGTCGGCAGACAGCCGGTAGTAATCCAACCCGACTTTCTGGTCGCACAACGACAGGTTCTGCGGGATCAACTGTGTCGCCACCTCGGCTGCCAGCGGTTCAGTGGCGATGATGTAGCTACCGGCCGGCAGCACCTTGCCGCTCAACCGGGGTTCCAGATCCTCCAGGTGCGCATTGCAGGCCAGCACCAGGCTGTTCGCGTGCACGCTGCCGGCGGCACAACGCACCTCCACCGTACTGCCATGAATCAGCTCAAGCACCGGGCTGTGCTCGAAGATCCGCACCCCCAGCGCCTGGGCCGCCCGGGCTTCGCCGAGCACCAGGTTGAGCGGGTGCAAATGCCCCGAGCCCATATCGATCAGGCCACCGGTATACGCCTGGCTGGCGACCACTTGAGCCATATCCTGGGGCGCGACAATCCGGGTTTCATGGGCGTAACCCAGCTCCGCCAGATGGTCCTGCTCAGCCCGGAACGCCGCGAACTGCGCCGGGGTATTGGCCAGCTCGCAGAAGCCCCAGCGCAGGTCGCAGTCGATGGCGTGCTCGCGGATACGCTTGCCCACCACCTCGACCGACTCGATCCCCGCCCGCTCCAGGTAGCGCACGCCCTCATCGCCGACATACTTGGCAAAACCACTGACATCATGACCGATGCCCCGAATCAGTTGCCCGCCATTACGCCCGCTGGCGCCCCAGCCGATCCGTCGGCCTTCGAGCAGCACCACCGAGAGTCCACGCTGTGCCAGTTCGATGGCGGTGTTGACGCCGGTAAAACCGCCGCCGATCACACACACATCAGCGCTCACCCGGGATTCGAGCCGGGGATAATCCGGCATCGAACCGGCGGTTGCCGCGTAGTAGGAGCGAGCGTGTTCCATTGGGCTGGCTTGACTCATTTGTTGGACTTCACTTTGCTCCAGGAGCGGGTCATCAGGCGCATGATTTCAGGTGTCGGTGTGGTTGAGATGTAGAGCTTATCGAGGACTTCCTGGGACGGATAGACCTCGGGGTTGTTCACCAGTGCTTCATCCATGTACTGCTTCGCCGCCGGGTTTGGGTTGGCGTAGCCGACAGTGGCGCTGACCTTGGCAATCACTTGCGGGTCGAGCAGGTAATTGATGAAGGCGTGGGCTTCTTTGACATTGGCCGCATCGGCGGGAATGGCCAGCAGGTCGAACCACAGGTTGCTGCCTTCCTTGGGAATCGAGTAGGCGATGTTGATGCCGTTTTTCGCTTCCTTGGCCCGGTTCGCGGCCTGGAACACGTCGCCCGAGTAACCGAAGGCCACGCAGATATCGCCGTTGGCCAGGTCCGAGATGTACTTGGACGAGTGGAAATAGGTGATATAGGGACGCAGGGTCAGCAACTTGGCTTCAGCTTTCTTGTAGTCCTCGGGTTTCGAACTGCGTGGGTCCATACCCATGTAGTTGAGGACCGCCGGGAACACTTCGTCGGCCGAGTCCATGAAGGATACGCCGCACTGGGTGAGCTTCTTCAGGTTCTCCGGTTCGAACAGCACCGCCCAGGAATCGATATGGTCGATGCCCAGCACCTGTTTGACCTTGTCGACGTTGTAGCCGATGCCATTGGTGCCCCACAGGTAGGGCACCGAATGTTCATTGCCCGGATCGTTTTTCTCCAGCAGCTTGAGCAGCTTGGGATCGAGGTTTTTCCAGTTCGGCAACTGCGAGCGATCCAGTTTCAGGAAGGCCCCGGCTTTTACCTGGCGGCCGAGAAAATGGTTGGAAGGCACCACCACGTCGTAACCGGTACGTCCGGCCAGCAACTTGCCTTCCAGGGTTTCGTTGGAGTCGAAGACGTCGTAGATCACCTTGATACCGGTCTTGGCCTGGAAGTCGGCGAGGGTGGTATCACCGATATAGTCGGTCCAGTTGTAGACGCTGACGGTCGGTTCGGCCTGGGCGGTTGCGCTGAACAGCAGCGCCAGTGCCACCGGTACGACGGATTTCAATAGACGCATTCGACACCTCTTTGGGTTGTTTTCAGTCTGGGTAAAGGTTCTGGATTAGACGCTCAGCAACAGGAATTCACGCTCCCAGGAACTGATCACGCGCTTGAAGTTTTCGTGTTCGGCGCGCTTGACCGCCACATAGCCACGGACGAACTGGGTGCCCAGGTAACGTTCGATGGTCGGGCAGTCTTCCATATGCGCCAGGGCATCCTCGATGGTGATCGGCAGGCGTAGATTGCGACGTTCATAGGCCCGGCCTTCGACCTTGGCGCTCGGCTCGATCTCCTCGACCATGCCCAGGTAACCGCACAACAGGCTGGCGGCAATCGCCAGGTAAGGGTTGGCATCGGCACCCGGCAGACGGTTTTCCACGCGCATGGCGTCGGGGCTGGAGGTCGGCACCCGCAGGCCCACGGTGCGGTTTTCCTCGCCCCACTCGACGTTGACCGGTGCCGAGGTGTCCGGCAGGAAGCGGCGGAACGAGTTGACGTTGGGCGCGAACATCGGCAGCACCTTGGGGATGTATTTCTGCAAACCGCCGATATGGTGCAGGAACAGCTGGCTCATCTGTCCGTCGGCATCGACGAAGATCGGTTTGCCGGTGGCGCTGTCGACCACGCTCTGGTGCAGGTGCATGGCACTGCCGGGCTCGTCGGCGATGGGCTTGGCCATAAAGGTCGCGGTGACGTTGTGTTTGAGCGCGGCTTCACGCAGGGTGCGCTTGAACACGGTGATCTGGTCGGCCAGGTCGAGAGCATCACCATGGCGGAAGTTGATTTCCATCTGCGCCGGGCCGTCTTCGTGAATCAGCGTATCGAGGTCCAGGCCCTGGGCTTCGCACCAGTCGTAGACGTCTTCGAACAGCGGGTCGAATTCGTTGGCGGCATCGATGGAGAACGACTGCCGACCGCTTTCCGCCCGGCCCGAGCGGCCCAGTGGCGCCTTGAGCGGCAGGTCCGGGTCTTCGCAGCGCTGGGTCAGGTAGAACTCCATCTCCGGGGCGACGATGGGCTGCCAGCCTTTGTCGGCATAGAGCTTGAGGACTTTTTTCAGGACGTTGCGCGGCGACAGTTCGATCGGGTTGCCCTGCTTGTCGAAAGTGTCGTGGATCACGATGGCGGTCGGCTCGATGGCCCAGGGCACCACATACATGGCCGACGAATCCGGCCGGCAGATCATGTCGATGTCGGCGGGATCGAGCAGGTCGTAATAGACATCGTCGTCGACGAAGTCCCCTGTTACCGTTTGCAAAAGCACACTTTCCGGCAGGCGCATGCCTCGCTCATGCAGGAACTTGTTGGTGGGTGCGATCTTGCCGCGGGCGATACCGGTCAGGTCACTGACCACGCACTCTACTTCGGTAATCTTGTGTTCTTTCAGCCACGAAGACAGCTGATCGAAAGGGGCATTCATAAAGACCTCGTTGTTGGTTTTTTTCTGCGTCGGGCGACGTGTCCGCATCCCGCTCTCGCGGCGAGAGACTTCCCCTGCGGCGCATTGACGACTATCTTGGGCGAGCGATGGGGGTCCCATCTATCCACTTTATGACGCCTAAAAACGCACCAAATAAGTGCGAACGGTCATCCGATGACAGAGTCAAACGCCTTGCAAGTCCAAGCATTCAACACCGCCGACGTAGCCGAGCAGGTGCGTGCCACACCCGGTTGGGTGCAGCATTACCAGCAGATGTCGCCGGGGCATTTCGCCGGGCAGATTCGTTACCTGGACCTGCAAGGGGTGCAGATCTACGAGGAGTGCATGAACACCCGGGTCGAGCAGAACTTCAGTGCGCCGTCGGGTGCGCTGGCTTTCTGTTTCGATCGCAGTGACAACGCCTTGTATGTGCTCAATGGCGAGAGCCGCAATATCTGGATCACTCCCGAGAACTACCAGGAAGTGGCGGTGGTGTTCGGTCCGGAGTTCGTGCAACACCACGCTTTGGATGTGGCGCGGTTGGAGGGGCTGTTCATGGCGCCGCTCAATTCGCAACAGAACGGCTTGTTCAGCCGCTGGCTGAGCGGCACCTTGACCCGCCTGGCGCAGACCCTCGACCCGCCGAGTCGGGAAAGCCTCACCCAGCAATTGCTGGACGACTGCCTGTACATTCTCGACAACGCCGTTTGCCTGGATCAAGGCTCCCTGCAGCGCCGCGCCGAGGAGCGCTCGATCATGAAGCGGATTGGCGAGTGGGCGGCCGATTCACCGGAAGAGACCCTCAACCTGCTGGAGCTGTCCGGCTTTGCCGGGGTTTCATTGCGTCAGTTGCAGCACACCTTCAAGGCTTACACCGGAATGACCCCGAGCCATTGGCTGCGCTTGCGGCGGCTCAACAGCGCCCGCCATGAATTGCTCGGGCGCAATGCCCTGGACAAGACCGTGGCGCAGGTGGCGATGAATTGGTCGTTCTGGCACCTGGGGCGGTTTTCGAACAGCTATCGGGCGCTGTTCGGCGAACTGCCCAGCGAGACCCTCAAGCGCGGTCAGCGGCTTCGCTGAAACGGCGTCTCAGGCATCGCGCAGCAGGTCATTGGCGTTGAGCAGGGCGTAGGCGATCTGCGGGTTTTTCTCCAGGCCCCGGCGGATCGCCGCCGGAATCGACTGGCGGGTCTTGCGGCACAGGCCGGGGTGTTCGGCGATCTGGATGTCGATGCCGCGCATGGTGCGCACTTCATTGAAACCCGGGGCGATGGCCACACGCAGGCCCAACTGTTCGTACATGCGCTTTTGCAGGTGTTCGAGGTCGGCCAGGCTCTTCAGGTTTTCCAGGCGCTCCAGCAGAACCTTTTCCTGCTGGCGGGTCAGGCCCAGGATGCGCAGATCGGCGCCTTGTATCTGCAGCAGTTGTTCCCGCTCGCAAATGCAGGCGCCGGGTGGGCAGGGCTGACGGATCGGTAGGGCTGTCATGGACTCCGATCATAGCCACCCGGCTGGCCTTTGCCTATCCGCTTACTTGACACGCTCCAGTGCGTTCAGGATCTGGTAGGCGGCCTTGACCCTGACCGGGTTGGGATAGTTTTTGTTGGCCAACATCACGATGCCAATTTTCTTAGCCGGTACGTAGACCACGTAGGCGCCGAAGCCACGGGTCGCGCCGGTCTTATTGAACAGCGCGTTCTTTTGCGGCGGCTGCGCAGGGTTGAATGGTGTCGTGATCTTGTGGGCCTCGGACGCCATTTCCGAGGAATTTCCCGTCAGCAGTTGCTCGAGCTTGACCGGGTAGGGGTAGAACTCCCAGCCCAGTCCCTGGGTGGTCCCATCGACCTGGTAGTAACCGCTCTGCGTCAGATCGACGGCTTTGTGCAGCGGGGCTTCGAGGGTTTCCGGCTGGAGGTTGGCTTCGACAAAACGCAGCAGGTCGCTCGAGGTGGTCTTGATGCCGTAGGCTTCGGCATCCAGAGCCCCAGGGCCGACCCTGACGGGTTTGTCATCCAGGGTGTAACCCTCGGCGTAATGCTTCATCTGTGCCGGCGGCACGTGGATATAGGTGTGCTTGAGACCCAGGGCCGGCAACAGGGTTTTTTCCATCAGTACATCGAAGGGCGCCCCCAGGCTTTTGGCGGTCACATAGCCAAAGAGTCCCAGGCTCGGGTTCGAGTACTGCCGGTAAGTGCCCGCCGGATAGATCGGTTTCCACTGTTTGAAGTAGTCGATCATCTTGTCCTGGGCGTCGAAAGCGTCCGGGAACTGCAGGGGCAGGCCACCCGCCGAGTAGGTGCCGAGTTGCAGCACGGTGATGTTGTCGAAGACGCTGTTTTGCAGTTCCGGCACGTAGTGGCTGGCGGGCTCCGACGGGGTGAGTTTGCCTTGGGCCTGGGCATAGCCGGCGAGGGTGGCGGTGAAGGTCTTGCTGACCGAGCCGATCTCGAACAGCGTGTCATCGGTCACGGCTTGCTGACGGGACTTCGAAGCCATGCCGTAGTTGAAGTGATACGGCTTGCCGTTCACCAGGACGGCGACGGCCATGCCGGGAATATTCTGCTCCTGCATGATCGGGCCAATGGCCGCGTCGACAATCGACTGGATGGGGGCCTGGGTTTTGTCCGCGGCAAAGCTGTTGCTCGCGCCGACCAGCAGCAGGGAGGTCATCAGGACTTCCAGTTTGGCAAGGTTCTTCTTGAACATGCTTCAAAGACTCCCATTATGTTTCATTATGTTAACTGCTCGCCCTGGAGCGGTTTTTTATGTCGAAAATATGCCGCTGCAATCGCTCGGCTGCGCTAATGGATGGGCTTTATCCCAGGAATTGCGTGGCCTCCCGTGAAATTCGGCTGCCCATGCCAGCGCCAGGACGCCGAATGTAGTCAGCGCGAGGAAAATCAGCAAACAATGAAATTTCAGATTAGCTATTAGAAAATTTAGGGGCTTGATCATGGTTCGACCTCACTTGCCGTTGAATGCGTTGCGCGCCTTCGAGGCGTCCGCGCGGCACCTGAGTTTCACCCGGGCGGCGATTGAACTGTGCGTGACCCAGGCGGCGGTGAGTCATCAGGTCAAGGGCCTTGAGCGTCAGTTGAAGGTGACACTGTTCAAGCGCATTGCCCGCGGTTTGATGTTGACGGCCGAAGGTGAACGCTTGTTGCCGGTGCTGAACGAGTCTTTCGACCGGATTGCCCAGACCCTCGGACGGTTCGAGGGCGGGCATTATCGGGAGGTGCTTACGGTAGGCGCGGTAGGGACTTTCGCGCTGGGTTGGCTGTTGCCGCGCCTGGCGGACTTTCGCGCCCGGCATCCGTTTATCGACTTGCGCTTGTCGACCCACAACAACCGCGTCGACGTGGCCGCCGAGGGACTTGATTTTGCTATTCGCTTTGGCGCCGGTGCCTGGCACGGCGTGGAAGCCATGGCGTTGCTGGAAGCGCCCCTGTCAATGGTCTGCACTGCGCAGATTGCGCGGCAACTGAAAGGCCCGGTCGATGTGTTGAAGCAGACGTTGCTGCGCTCTTACCGGACGGAGGAATGGCCGCGATGGTTTCAGGCCGCTGGCCTGCCGGACGAGGGGCGGGTGCCCGAAAGCATCGTCTTCGATTCTTCGTTGGCGATGATGGAGGCAGCGCAGCAGGGGGCTGGAGTGGCACTGGTGCCGGTGATGATGTTTTCCCGGCAACTGGAGGCGGAGCTTGTTCTACAACCCTTCGATATCGCTATTACCACGGGCAGCTATTGGCTGACACGTTTGCAGTCGCGTCCTGAAACCTCGGCGATGGCGGCGTTCAGGAGTTGGTTGGTCGAGGCTGTAGCCAAGGCTTGAGCAGCGCTCAGGAATGCAGCAGGGCGATGGCGAAGGACACGACAACGGCGCAGGCAATGGCAAAATTGAGATTCATGGGGGTTCGTCCGGGACAGTAGAGGCGGGCCTATCCTGGACGGATCGCAGGCAAATAAAAAATTCTGTTTTACGATTTGAATGATCAATCGAAATGATGATTCAAGCACCGGATTGTATGTACGGCGAACTGGATAGGACCGTTACGGGCGCCTGGCTCAGTTGCTGGTACATCTTGACCCGGCGATGGTTCTTGCCGAAGCCGCCCATGGCCGCCACCGTCCCGCTCTGGATATGGTCCAGGTAGCGGAACATCTGGCGTGGTGCAATGCATTCGACCCGGTAGCCCAGTTCGGTCATTCGGTCCTGCAGATCGTAGCCGGGATTGCCAGCGCTCATATGGAAGTGCAGCCCGTGCTCTTTGATCAGGCGAGCATTCCACAAGGCGCAAAAACTCTTCAGGTGCACTTCCCGAAAAGGCCTCGGTGCCCTGGCATTCAGACCCAGGGCGCGCAGGCCGCGTCGGGTGTAATGCTTGGCAAAGCGTGAGGTCAGGCGCCAGGCCGAGCGCACGACGCCCCGGTCCAACTGCTCCAGGCAGCCGACGGCGACGACATCCTCTGGGGTCGAGCACTGCCGGATCATCAGGCTGAACACGTCCGGGTCATGGATAAAGGTGTCGGTGTGCAGCAGGAACAGGTATTCGGTTTCGACTTCCGCCAGGGCCAGGTCCAGGGCCCGGCCATGGGCCGCGCTGCCGCGTTCAGGTGCGTTGCTTTCACGTTCGATCAGGTTGATCCAGTCCAGGCCGCGCAAGTAGTCGGTGCTCGCATCCTTTGAATCGTTATCGACCACGAATACCGGGACATCGGTTCCGTGCAAAGCGATTTTCAGCAATTCCAGACAGGTTCTAGTCAGGTCATGGGTCTTATAGTTGACTAGCACAATGCTGTAGTTCGCTTGCAGGGGACGTGTGCGCACCATCATGGAAAGCCTCGCTCATGGGCCGATGTGAGTGCCTGGACGTTCAGGCGTGGGCGCATTCTGTAAGGGCTCAGGTTTCAGGCGTTTCTCCGTTGGGTAACTTTTTTGATACCTGGCTGTACTGTCGTGGGTTAGATGAAAGTCGCCGGCCCTCGGGCCTGTCAGGTTTGCGACCTATACTCAAGGCAGGTGACACCGGCAACACCACGTCCGTGCTTGAGCCGGTTTTAGGGAGCTGCGACCTTGAGCCTGCGTGTGCTGGTCCTCGCCTGGATGCTGCTGGCCGGATGTGCCGGCCCTCAGCGCGCCCATGAGGTCGTCGCACCGACGGTGGTTTCAGCGCAGGTCTGGCAGCAGATCGATGTCGATCTGATCCAGGCTTCCGAGCAAGCCACCGTGCAAGCGGACGGCTGGGCACGCACTACCATGGAGTATTGGCGCACGCGTATCTATCAGCAAACTGACGAAAAATTCATCCCCTGGTTCGACGGTTACTGGACCCAGGAGTGGTTGTCGATCAAGGTCGGCTGGTACCGGCTCAGTGACCAGGGCGAGCAGGACCCCTCGGCCAAGCGCCTGGCCAGCTACCTGCAGGAGCAATATCGCGCGCGGGTGCTGGCCCCGGTGGCGTTGGAAATCGATCCCGACTCGATCATGGATCAGGCCGCACAGTTTTATCTCGAGCAGATGGGCAAACAGCTGGCGGTGATTGCCCAGCGTTATGGCGTGCCGACAGACCAGCTTGACCGGCACATCAATCAGATACCGGCAATCTCCCTGGCCCCACCCGCCGATCACAGCGTGTCCCTCTATCAAGCCCTGCATGCCGCGCCATTGACCCAGTTGCCGGCTTATAGGGCCTTGAGCGCGCGTATTCACCTGGCCGGGGGCGCGAATGACGGGACATCGAGTGCGGGGATCAACTCGGTGGCGCAGCAGACCAGCGAGAAGCTCCAGTCCGAATTCACCGGCCGCGGGGTGGCGGGAGCGGTCGCGACAGCGGTCGGGCGGGTAGCTGGGGCAATGATTTCCCTTGGCGTCGCGGGTTTTCGCGCGATTGTCCACGAGCATGAACAGCCGGATACCCAGGTACGGATTCGCAAGAGCCTGGGGGAGGCCTTCGACAAGGCGTGGCTCAAGCTGGTCTCGGACCCCAGTGGTGGGGTGACGGCCACGACCCATTACCTGTCAGCCCAGATCGAAGGGTATCTCGCGGCAGCGGTGGAGCAGCGGGTGCTGGCCGAGCCGCCGGTAACAGGGACAACGCATCCTTGATCGTGGTGATGAAAACTCAACAGGGGCTTCTCTATCAGGTAGAGTCGCCGAGCACGCAGATGCCATCATTCGGAAGCCGATCCCTTCATGCAAAAAAACGCCCCGCGCCCGCTTTGGCAAACCTATCTGGTTTTTCTCGCACCCATGGTGCTTTCCAATTTTCTCCAGTCGCTCTCTGGCACCCTTAACAGCATCTATATCGGCCAGATGCTCGGTACCCAGGCGTTGGCGTCGGTATCGGGAATGTTCCCCATCGTATTCTTCTTTATTGCCTTGATCATCGGACTGGGGGCAGGGGCCTCGGTGTTGATCGGGCAGGCCTGGGGGGCTCGCGAACTGGACGCGGTCAAGGCGGTTGCCGGCACGACACTGGCCCTGGGCGCCTTGATCGGCCTGGTCGCCGCGATACTGGGCAGTGTGTTTGCGCGCCCGGCGTTGATCGGCCTGGGTACGCCTGCCGATGTCCTCGACGAAGCGGTTGGCTATGCCCAGGTCATGATGCTGATCATGCCGCTGCTGTTGATCTTTGTACTCTTCACCCAGTTGCTGCGGGGCATCAGCGATACGCTCTCGCCGTTACTGGGCCTGGCGGTCTCCACCGGCACCGGGCTGTTGCTGACCCCGGCGCTGATTCGCGGCTGGTTGGGTTTGCCGCAGCTCGGTATCCAGAGCGCGGCGGTAGCCGGATTGGTGGGTACGGCGTTGGCGATGCTCTTCCTGGTCTTGCGTCTGCGGCATAAGGCCAGTGTCATGGCCCCGGACCGGGCGCTGCTGATGGCGATACGCCTGGATTGGGCGATATTGAGCAAAGTCCTGAAAATCGGTTTGCCCACGGGCTTGCAGATGGTGGTGCTGTCGCTGTCCGAACTGGTGATCCTGTCCCTGGTCAACCATCACGGTTCCCAGGCGACGGCGGCGTATGGCGCGGTGACCCAGATCGTCAACTATGTGCAGTTCCCGGCGCTGTCGATTGCCATTACCGCCTCGATTCTCGGGGCCCAGGCCATTGGCGCCGGGCGTCTGGAGCGCATGGGGCCGATCCTGCGCACCGGCCTGATGATCAACGCCTGCCTGACCGGTGCCCTGATTGTCCTGGGGTATGTGTTATCCCACTGGTTGCTGGGCCTGTTCATCACCGACCCGACCACCCACGCCGAGGCCGAGCACCTGTTGCATATCATGCTCTGGAGCATCCTGGTGTTCGGTTTCCAGGCGGTGATCGGCGGCATCATGCGCGCCAGCGGAACGGTGCTCGCGCCGGTATTTATCTCGGTTTTCTGTATCGCCGGGGTGGAGCTGCCGGTGGCTTATCTGCTGGATGCACGTTTCGGACTGGAGGGCGTGTGGATGGCCTTTCCGGTGGCTTACCTGTGCATGCTGGCTTTGCAGGCCACCTATTACCGAGTGGTGTGGCGGCACAAGCGGATCGAACGCTTGATCTGAAGGTGCCCCTCGCAGGGCAATGACATGCAGTCTCGGTTTTGTCGCCCGATAGGGCTGCCAGGGCTGACGGCCGGCGCTTGCAGCAAGTGCTGGCCATGTCCCCGAGCGAGGTTTGGTACCGCTAAAAAGTTGCGTATTGGTACTAGGTAAATACCGCCAGAGCGCCTACCTTGGTAAAAGCCTGTGCAGGCAGGAGCCTGCGTTTCCAGTCAATAAAAACAAGAGAGTACGCTTATGACGTTTGAACCCCTTGCGCGTTCGCTCCTGGCGACTGCGCTGATTCTGGCTGTTTCCCCTGCCCATGCTGCTTCCCAGGCCCCGGTCGCTGGCGAGAATGGGATGGTGGTCACGGCACAGCACCTGGCCTCCCATGTGGGTGTCGATGTGCTCAAGGCCGGCGGTAACGCGGTCGATGCGGCGGTCGCCGTCGGTTACGCCCTGGCGGTGGTTTATCCGGCTGCCGGCAACCTCGGTGGTGGCGGCTTCATGACCGTGCAGTTGGCCGATGGCCGCAAGACCTTCCTCGATTTCCGTGAAAAAGCCCCCCTGGCTGCTACGGCCAACATGTACCTGGACAAGGACGGCAATGTCGTCCCCAACCTGAGTTCGAAAGGGTATCTGGCGGTCGGCGTGCCAGGCACGGTCTCGGGTATGGAACTGGCGCTGGAGAAATACGGCACGAAAAAACGTGCAGAGATCATTGCTCCCGCGATCAAGTTGGCCGAGGAAGGTTTTGTGCTGGAGCAAGGTGATATCGACCTGCTGCACACCGCCACCGACGAATTCAAGAAAGACATCCACGATTCGGGCTCGATCTTCCTGAGCAAGGGCGAGCCGATGCAGGTCGGCCAGAAGCTGGTACAGAAAGACCTGGCCAGAACCCTGAGGGAAATCTCCGCCAAGGGCACCGACGGGTTCTACAAGGGCTGGGTCGGTAAATCCATCGTCGATTCGAGCAAGGCCGGCAAGGGCATCATCACCCAGGCCGACCTCGACAAATACAAAACCCGCGAGCTGGCGCCCATCGAGTGCGACTACCGTGGCTACCACGTGGTTTCGGCGCCACCGCCGAGCTCCGGTGGTGTGGTGATCTGCGAGATCATGAATATCCTCGACGGCTATCCGATGGCGGACCTGGGTTATCACTCGGCCCAAGGCGTGCACTATCAGATCGAAGCCATGCGTCACGCCTACGTCGACCGCAACAGCTACCTGGGGGATCCCGATTTCGTCAAGAATCCTGTCGCCCACCTGCTGGACAAGGGCTACGCCGAGAAACTGCGGGCTGCCATCGATCCGCAGAAGGCCGGGATCTCCAAGGACATCAATCCGGGCGTGGCCCCGCATGAGGGCAACAACACCACCCATTACTCGATCGTCGACAAATGGGGTAACGCGGTCTCGGTGACCTACACCCTCAACGATTGGTTCGGTGCGGGCGTCATGGCGAGCAAGACCGGGGTCATCCTCAATGATGAGATGGACGACTTCACCTCCAAGGTCGGCGTGCCGAACATGTACGGCCTGGTGCAGGGTGAGGCCAACGCTATTGCCCCGGGCAAGACACCGTTGTCATCGATGAGCCCGACCATCGTCACCAAGGACGGCAAGACCGTCATGGTGGTTGGCACCCCGGGTGGCAGCCGGATCATCACCGCGACCTTGCTCACCATCCTCAATGTCATCGACTACAAGATGAACATCCAGGAAGCGGTGGACGCGCCGCGTTTCCACCAGCAATGGCTGCCGGAGGAAACCAATATCGAGGCCTTTGCCCTGAGCCCGGACACGCAGAAGATTCTTGAAAGCTGGGGCCACAAGTTTGCTGGCCCTCAGCCGTCGAATCACCTGGCGGCGATCCTGGTCGGCGCACCGTCCCTCGGTGGCAAGCCAGTAGGCAACAATCGCTTCTACGGCGCGAACGACCCGCGTCGTAATACGGGGTTGTCGCTGGGCTATTGAGGCTTACGCCTAACCTGGTGGGAACCGGCTTGCGGGCGATGGCAGTAGCCTGGAAAGAAAAAAGGGCACCTTGCGGTGCCCTGTTTCATTGGCTAAAGCCCTTTGGCCTTGGGAATGTAGGCCACGCTGCCACTCTCTTTCTTCTTGGCAAGCCGCGCACCATTGGTGAGCTCGGTGTTGACCACATCATGGTCAACCGAGAGGTAGCTCAACGGCACCTCGTCATGCTTGCTGTAGCTGGTGACGATCAGTGTGCGTGACGGATCCCAGCGCTGGCCACTGGTTTTCTCCAGCCAGGCCATGAATGCGGCGCTGTCGCCAGTACGCGGGTAGTCCTGGGAGTCGTTGATGTAGTAGAACGGCGTGCCCTGGTTGTTCATGTACATCGGCACCTTGTTGTCTATTTCGATCATGACGATTTTCCATTCGTCCCAAGGCATTTGCTGGCTGGCCTTGTTCCGCACGTCGTCGGCGAACTTGATCACGCCGCCACCGCCGTTGGTCCACGGGTAGATAACGTCGATCACCAGCAGCAGGAGCAGCGCCGCCGCCGCAAAGCCTTTCGACCAGCCGGGGCCTGCGACTTTGCCGGCCGCACGCTTCTCTTCCAGGCGACGGGTCACCCACCAGGCCGCGAGCAATTGGGCGAACGGTACCAGGGGTAGCACGTAGTAGCTACGGCGACTGCCGCTGAGGGTGAAGAACAGGAACAACAGCCCCAATCCCCAGACCAGCCAACGGGTGTTGGGCTCGATCTTCTTCCACTGGCGCAGGGCGACCCACAGGCCGAGGATCCAGAACGGTGCCCAGGGCAGGGTGTAGGCCGGCAGGTAGATCAGGTAGGTGTAGATCGGCCCCATATGGTCGAAGGGGTTGAAGAACCGCACCACGTTTTCCTTGAACACCAGCTCCAGGCCACTCTCGCCATAGGTCGGTGAACCATAGAAATGCGACAGCACGAAAGGAATGGAGTACAGCACGCCAGCAACGGCTATGGCGACGAACAGGCGTGGGTTGAGGTGACGTTTCCAGCGCCCGTCAGCCAGCACGTGGGGCAGCAGGATCAGTCCCGGCAGGATGAAGCCGATCAGCCCCTTTAGCAGCGACGTCAGGGCCAGGATCAGGAAAAACACCGTGTAGCGACCCAGCCGCGTGTCGTCTGGCCCGCGCCAGTACCACCAGATGGCCGCGACCACGCCGAACACCGTGAGGATGTCGGCGGTTGCCACCCGTGCCCAGAACACGAAATAGAAGGTGGTGGCCAGCATCCAGCCGGCGATCAGCCCGGTGCCCTTGCGCCACAGGCGTTCACCGATCAGGTAGACCAGCCAGATCGTCAGCCAGGCGGCAATCACCGACGACAGGCGCAGCGACCAGTGGCCCAGGCCACCCATCAGGCCGGCGCTGGCGGTGATCAGCCAGTAGGAGGGCAGTGGCTTGTCGTAATAAGGCGAGCCCCTGAGGTAGGGATCGAAGTAGTTGCCCGACTGCAGCATTTGCAGGGCGATGTTGGCCCAGCGCGTTTCTGCGCCCCACAACTCTCGTTGGCCCAGGCCAACCAATAGAAGGATGGCCGATACGATAAGCAGAAGCGTCAGTGCGCCTTTGTCTGTTTTCCAGAAACTCTGATTCATGGTTGGGTCTGCGGGAAGATCATGATGATGGTATTACCCTTTTGGTAACGCTTGCCGTCCAGTGGGAGCTGCTCGACTTCAGTCATTTCGTCTGCGTTTTTGACGCGCATGACTACACCGACCGAGCCCTGTTTGCGGGCTTCAGTCATCCATTGTTCGATGCTGGCGGAGTTGACCTTCCGCTCGGCGGCGTCAGGATAGTCGAGACCGTACTTCAATTCACCCGCTGTGTTGAACAAATCCACCCGTGGACGTTGCAGGCGCCAGGCGAGCGCGGACGCCGTCCCCAGCTCGTTGCTCAGTAGACGGTTGGTCTGGCTCAATTCATTGAAATGTTCTGAAATAAATTGGTCCGGCATCTGGTTGTCGACGATGCTGGCCGGCATGCCCGCCGGCAGCAGCGCCACCAGCAAACCGATCCCCAGCGCCGGCATGGCCCAGAGGGTGAGTGGGCGCAGCGCTTGCAGGGCGTTGGCGATGATCCAGACCATCAGCATGATGAACACCAGCGAAAGATTGAAGACTTGCGCATGGCTGTTGGCGTAGATCGAGCGGCTGGTTTGCAGGTAGATCAGGGCCGCCATGGCTGCCAGGCCGAGGATCAGGTTGAGCCAGCCATTGATCCGCAGCATCCGGCCTTCGGCGCGGGTCACCCGGTCGATCAGTGCATTGCCCATCATCAGCGCCAGCGGCAGCAGGCACGGCATGATGTAGGTCGGCAGTTTGCCTCGGCTCAGGCTGAAAAAGGCCAGGGGCAGCAGGAACCACAACCACAGGAAACC
Source organism: Pseudomonas gingeri (assembly GCF_013386165.1). Lineage (GTDB taxonomy): Bacteria > Pseudomonadota > Gammaproteobacteria > Pseudomonadales > Pseudomonadaceae > Aquipseudomonas > Aquipseudomonas gingeri_C. The sequence goes on from NZ_JACAOS010000021.1 coordinate 44,321, forward strand.
TGTGCCGGGCTGGCGTTTTTCTTCCCAGGCCTGCTTGAACGTTGGCAACAGCAGCACCGACCACGGCAGGCAGGACACCACCAGCAATGGCAGGTAGAACCACCAGGGCCGGGCGTGTTGGGCGTTGTTGCCGGCAAAACGCTGGATGTGCTCGTGCCAGAAGAAGAAGTTCCAGTAGTCGGGTTCCTGGGCGTTGACCGCCAGCACCCAGGGCAGCGCGACGATTATCGCCACGACCACGGCCAGCGGGCCATAACGCAGCAGTTCAGCCAAGCGGCGTTGCCAGACCATGTAGGGCAGGGCGATCAGGACCGGCAGCAGCAGGGCGAGGAAACCCTTGGTCAGGAAACCCATGCCGCAGGCCACGCCCAGTCCGGCCCAGGCGTACAGGCGATGGCGGCGCTCTTTACTGTCGACCGCGAACCAGAAGGCGAAGAGGCTCAGGTTCGACCACAGGGTGAACTGCGGGTCGAGGTTGGCGTAACCGGCTTGCCCGGCGATCAGGCCGAAACTCATGAACAGCAAGGCCGAGGCGAAGCTCTTGCGCGGATCGTTCCACAGGCGCCGGGCGATCAGGTAGGTCAGCAGCACGCTGAGGCCGGTGGCGACGGCGGATGCCACGCGGACCCCGAAGAGGTTCTCGCCAAATATCGCCTGGCCGATGGCGATCATCCAGTAGCCGGCGATGGGTTTTTCGAAATAGCGCAGGCCCATGAAGTGCGGGGCGGTCCAGTTGCCGGTCAGCAGCATCTCCTGGCTGATCTGGGCGTAGCGCGGTTCGTCGGGAATCCACAGGCCGTGGCCCATCATGGGCAACAGGTAGAACACCGCGAAGGCCAGGAGCAGCACTGGCACGGACCAGCGCCTGAGCGTTGCGGCGGAAAGTGGAAACACGTGAGGGTTCATGGGTCGACCTTAGCGGTAAGCGCCGCAGCTAGGGTTTGAGCGGGGCAGGCACAATGCATGGACTTGCTGGCCCGATCCAGGGTTTCGATGTTTAAAACTGTAAAGGATAGACAAGGCCGTGTGAGGGCAGGGGGGGAATGTAGAGGAGTGCAGGTGGGAGTGAAGTGAAAGGGTTGTGAAAAAAACGGAAATATCGCTGGAAGCCCCGTATTACCTGGGTTTCATAAACATTTTGACATAATTTAGTGGGTGGCAATGTTCTCGACAGGAGCGGTGTTCTCGCTCCTGTCGTGAGCCTGTTCAAGGTTGGGGACTGCTCTTACTCGCCGCGAATGTACTGTTCCAGTTGCCGGATCAGGTCGGCCTGTTCGGTAATCGCCTCCTTCACCAGGTCACCGATGGACAGCAGGCCGATCAGTTGCCCGTCTTCGACCACCGGAAGGTGGCGCAGGTGTTTGTCGGTCATGATGTTCATGCAGGTGTCCACGCTCTGGCGCGAATCCACGGTGATGACCGGGGCGTTCATGATCTCGTGGACCTTGGTGGTGACCGAGCTGAGCCCGTGGAGGATCACTTTGCGTGCGTAATCACGCTCGCTGATGATACCCACGACCTGGCCGTTTTCGACTACCGGAAGGGCACCGACATTTTTCGAGGCCATCAGGATCAGCGCTTCGAACACGGTATGGTCGTGGGCGATCGTATGAACCCCTTGATGTTGGCTACCCTTGAGTTTCAACAGCTCTGCGACGGTTTTCATGGACGGCTCTCTCTTGCGGTTCTTGTTGTGGGCCACATTTCATCGTGACGCTCTTACAGAATCGTAGACGGATACCGCGAAGACGATGCAGAAAGCGGCCTATAGACGCTGAAAAAACGTCATTGCACGGTTTTTTGCCGTAGAAGGCCGCCGTTCGCTGAGCCAGGAACCTCAATCGGGAGAGCGCAAGGGGATAAACCGGTAGTTCCCGGTACCTGTTTGAGCGATGGTCGCGCCGTGGGCGAGTAAGGCCTGGGTGCTGTCTTCATCCGCTAGTTGGAACGCCCATTGCTGTTCAGAGGAACTGGCCGGCCGATCCCCGTTGATCTCTTCGAGGGCCCTCATGAAATCTTGCATGTCGGGCAGATAAGTGGCGAAGCCGTTGCCCTTGAGGGCGGTCGTGCTGATGCCGAGGCGGGCACAGATGGCTGCTTTGGCCCCGATATCCTCGCGATCGGCCTGGCGCGAGCGCTCGATCAGTTCGGCCAGTTCCTGGTCGACCAGCTTTCCGCCGACGATCAGGTCCTGGCCTTGCTCCCAGGATTCGGGCGGGCAGTCCTTGCGGTCCGTGCGCAACGGGATATGGGGATTGATCTCCGCCGGATAGATGCGACAGACCAGCGGGCGCCGCTCATAGATGCCGCAGCGGTTGTCGGCATCGAGATTGCGGCACGGACCGTTGTTATAGGCTGCGAACGTGACGGCCAGCCAGGCCTGGGTTGTCCCGCTGGCAACCAGGACCGAGCGGCGACGGGCATGCTCGAACTGTGCTTCGACCACCCCATGGCCGTTTTCCAGGAACGCCTCAACCAGGACGATCACGATGCCGCCGTCCGCGGCCCATTGTCGGGACTCGTCGAGCGTCAGCGGAACGTAGTGGTCATTGCAGCATTTGCCGCAGCCCACGCAGGAAAATCTTGTGTTGATCACGTCGCCACCTCATCCAGCCTTTTTGAACCGACGCATGAGCGCCGGTCCCCGTGATTGCACGGGGGTTTAGTCTGTGGAGTGGCGAGTTCACATTTTGTTACAGGTGTGCCGAAAGAAACTCAGTTGCTGGGATTCAGTTGCTTCCAGTCCAGGTCAAATCGCGCCAGATATTTGCGCAGACGGTCGGCATCGTTCGGATTGGCCTTGGTCTGGCGGGATGCGTTGAACAATTGGCGTCCGGCATCCGACAGGCTGTTGGCTCGACGACACACTTCAATCACCGCATTGAGTTGCAAGCGATCGAACAGATCGACTTCCCGGGTATTTTCGCCGAGTAGCTGATCCAGGGCGTCCTGCGATTCAGCCAGGCCCCAGGCGTGGCGCAGGCGTTCTATTTCTTCCTCTACCTGAGCTTCATCGATGCGGCCGCTGTCTGCCAGGGTGGCCATTCTCGTGATCGAGGCCGACAGCTCGCGGAAGTTGCCGAGCCAGCTCGCTTCGCTGGAGCTGGCGAAGGTCAGGTAGCGGCGCCGGGCTTCAGCGTTGAAACGTGCCAGATGACCTTGTTCCCGAGCATGGCGCTCCAGTTCGAAGTCCAGGTTCGGCTCGATATCTTCGCGTCTGCCCGCAAGGCCCGGCAGATCGAAGGTCCACAGGTTGATTCGGGCATACAAGTCCTCGCGAAACAGGCCTTCGGCAACACGGCTGCGCAGGTCCCGGTGGGTACCGGCGATGATCAGGAAGTCGCTCTCGACCTCTTTATCGGAGCCGAGGGGGAAGAAGCGCTTTTCTTCGACGGCCTTGAGCAGCATCGCCTGCTCATCCAGGCCCAGTTCACCGATCTCGTCCAGGAACAACATTCCGCCGTCGGCCGCTCGCAACAGGCCTTCGCGACTGTTTTGCGCGCCGGTGAAGGCGCCCTTTATATGGCCGAACAGTGCCGACATGGCGCCGTCGCCGCGCAAGGTGGCGCAGTTGACCTCGACAAACCGCCCCTGGATCTGATGCCGGCTGCGCTTGAGCTCATAAATGCGCCGCGCGAGAAAGGACTTGCCCGCGCCGGTCGGGCCGATCAGCAGCATCGGCGCGCGCGAGCGCACGGCCACACGTTCGATCTGCTCGATAGTGCGGTTGAAGGCGGCATTGCGGGTGGCGATGCCGGACTTTAGGAAGGCCAGCCCCTCAAGACGCTTGTGGGTGAAGCGTGTGGCGATCCGGTCATAACGCGACAGATCCAGATCGATCAGTGCGTGGGTGCCGGTGACCCGAGCTGCTTCATCCAGGCGTCGGGCAGGTGAAGTCTGGATCAGCCGGGCCGGCAGATAGCGCGCTTCAGTGAGCAGGAACCAGCAGATCTGCGCTACGTGGGTGCCGGTGGTGATATGCACGAGGTATTCCTCATGCTCGGTATCGAAGGGGTAGTCGGTGGTGAAGTCATGCAGCGTTGCGTACACCTCTTCGAAATCCCAGGGGTTGCGCAAGGTCATGGGGTGCAGGCGCACTTCGGTTTCCGGCGACACCTGTTGGATGTCCTGGCGTACCCGTTCGGCAAGGCTCACATCCCGGGCGTCCGTGCCGTGAATCAGCTCGAAGCGATGCACCAGCAAGTCAGGCTGCTGGCATAAACCCACGCTGGGTCGCCAGTGGCTCCAGCGGTTGGCGCCTTTGCCGACGCGATCGAGGGTGGAGCCGATAAAACCGATGGTGACTGAGCGTTTGCTGGGCATGTTTATCTTTATGGATAAATGGCGATACAAAATAATAAATAGAAAATGATTTTTTGTCTGGCTTAAGAGTGAGTTTCTGAATGAATAAATAAAAAATTACTTATAAATCAATTATTTGTGATTTTTTAAGACGAAAAAATAAAATCTGGCACAGCGTCTGCAATACCTCTGACAACAAACAAGACAGCAGAGCGAGATGCCAGCATGGCCAATACCCAACTGTTCCAGACCCGTGCCGTGCCTGTGGCATACGACACACTGAACGCTTCCCAGGCGCCGGCTTATGCCTATACGGCTCGCCATGCTCTGGCGCAGTTGGCCGTCACCGGTTGCCTGAACTCGACCTTCTATGCAAGTGCTGAAAGCCAGCTGGACGAAGTCCTGAAGCGGGTTATCGAACTCGACAGCGTCTTTGTCGCCAAGGCTGCGATTTATGCCCGCAAGAAGGGGCACATGAAAGATATGCCGGCGCTGCTCCTGACGGCCTTGGCCGCTCAACACTCGACCATGCTGCCGGTGGTGTTCGCACAGGTGGTGGATAACGGCAAGATGTTGCGCAATTTCGTACAGATCCTGCGCAGCGGTGTCACCGGGCGCAAGTCGCTGGGGTCACAGCCCAAACGCTTGGTGCAGGATTGGCTGAACACGGCCAGCGAGCAGCAGTTGCTGCAAGCATCGGTGGGTAATCAGCCTTCCTTGGCGGATGTCATCAAGATGGTTCATCCCAAGCCGAGTGAAAACTGGCGCGGAGCATTCTTTGCCTGGGTCATCGGCAAGCCCGTGGCAATCGACACCTTGCCACCGTTGACCCGCTCGCTGCTGGAGTTTCGCGGCGGCACGACTCGGCAACTGCCTGAAGTGCCGTTTCAATTGCTTGGCAACGAGACGCTGGACAAGCATCAGTGGGCTGCGCTGGCCATAAGCATGGGCTGGCAGGCTTTGCGGATGAACCTGAACACATTGGCTCGCCACGGTGCCTTTGACGTCCCGGGTTGTGCTGCGGCTGTTGCGGCGCGACTGGCTGACCCGGAGGCAGTGGCCAAGGCGAGGGTTTATCCGTATCGGTTGCTCGCGGCCTACCAGATGACCGGTGCTGAAGTGCCACAGGTGATTCGTGAAGCCTTGCAGGATGCGTTGGAGTTATCCCTGGGCAATGTTCCGGCGTTGCGGGGCTCGGTGGTGATCTGCCCGGATGTCTCGGGTTCGATGCACAGCCCGGTCACCGGTTACCGCCAGGGTGCGACCACAACGGTGCGTTGCATTGATGTGGCGGCACTGGTCGCGGCAGCCGTATTGCGCAAGGCGCCGGAGGCGAGGGTGATACCGTTCGAGAACGAGGTGGTGAAGGTGCGGCTCAATCCTCGGGACAGTGTGATGAGCAACGCCCAGAAACTGGCCGCCATAGGTGGCGGGGGAACCCGTTGTTCGGCACCGCTGGCGCAGTTGGCTGATGAAGGGGCTCGGGTGGACACCTTGATTCTGGTGTCGGATAACGAATCCTGGATGGACGAACGACGTCATGGCGTTACAGAAACGATGCGGCAATGGGAGCGTATCCGCCAGATAAACCCGAGTGCGCGGTTGATCTGTATCGACATGCAACCCGGTGTGACCACCCAGGCGCCGGACCGGCCAGACATCTTGAATGTCGGAGGTTTCAGTGACGCGGTGTTCGATGTCATCAGCCAGTTCACCGAGGGCACCTACGGGGCGCGACATTGGGTGCAGGTGATTGACGCCATGTCGATATGAAAAAACGCATTCGCGCCGAAGGGGGCGGGTGCAGCGATGCTGAGTTTCGCGATAACTGAATGCCGGTGGGACTACATCAAAGATGTCTCACCACACTCTTGTCAGTTGTAACGAAGGTACGAATGCCTGTGGCTGTACATCTGAATGCCGGCTTGAGTCCGGCCCGTGGAAACACGGATCAGTCACTTCTTCTTGTCGTACCGCTTTTGATTGATGGTTTTACCCCGGCGAATGCCGGTGGAACTACAGCACGCCGTGGTGGCGGGTTCGATTCCCGCTTGCCGCAAGGTAATAGCTCAGTGGTCAGAGCACGGCGCATGTTTCACCTCCTTCTTGTCGCCGTTACCCCAGGACAAGGCCAGTGTATTGGCCATCAGGAAATGAAGAATATGCAAGACCAGACCTATACCTTGCTCGAAGTCGCCAACGGCAAGCCGATCAAACTCTGGACCCAGGGCGTTCCGGTCGAGCCGGAGGCGCGTGAGCAATTGATGAACACGGCAAAGATGCCGTTCATCTTCAAACACATGGCAGTGATGCCGGACGTGCATCTGGGCAAGGGCTCGACCATTGGCAGCGTGATTCCCACTGTGGGTGCAATCATTCCTGCTGCGGTCGGTGTGGATATCGGTTGCGGCATGATTGCCGCCTGCACCTCGCTGACTGCCAATGATCTGCCGGACAACCTGCACGGTTTGCGCACGGCCATCGAGCGGGCGGTGCCCCATGGCCGCAGTGGTACTCGCGGTGGTCGGGACAAGGGCGCCTGGGATCATATTCCGAGTGCGGCCGATCTGGCGTGGGCGGCGCTGGAGTCGCGGTTCAAGGCGATCACCGACAAGTACCCCAAGCTTGCGAAGAGCAACAGCCGCAGCCATCTGGGAACACTGGGCTCAGGCAACCACTTCATCGAAGTCTGCCTGGATGAGGCGAACCGCGTCTGGTTCATGTTGCACAGCGGTTCTCGTGGTGTCGGCAACGCCATCGGCAACCTGTTCATCGAGATGGCCCGGGCCGATATGCGCGAGCACATTGCCGACTTGCCGGACCGGGACCTGGCGTACTTCGAAGAGGGCAGCCGGCATTTTGACGATTACGTCGAGGCGGTCGGCTGGGCTCAGGATTTCGCACGGCAGAATCGTGCGTTGATGATGCAGGCATTGATCGCGGCGACACGCCAGGTGATCAGCAAACCCTTTGATGTTGCGCTTGAGGCGGTGAATTGCCATCACAACTACGTGCAGAAGGAGCGGCACTTCGGTGAGGAGGTGCTGGTGACCCGCAAGGGCGCGGTATCGGCGAAGAAGGGCGAGTTGGGCATCATCCCCGGTTCCATGGGGGCCAAGAGCTTCATTGTGCGCGGGTTGGGCAACGAAGAGTCGTTCTGCTCCTGCAGTCATGGTGCCGGCCGAACCATGAGCCGCACCCGGGCCAAGCAACTGTTCACCGTCGATGACCAGATCCGCGCGACGGCCCACGTAGAGTGTCGCAAGGACGCGGCGGTGATCGACGAAATTCCGATGGCCTACAAGGACATCGACCAGGTGATGCACGCCCAGCGCGAGTTGGTGGAAGTGCTGCATACATTGCGGCAGGTGGTGTGTGTAAAGGGATAAAACGAATTGAAAGGAAATAAAGATGGAGCATGCAGAACGTCACCCGCTGGATAGCGCCATGCGCACCCGGGTGCTGGAGGAGCTTGCGCGAATAGAGCGTGAGCGCAACGTCAAGGTGTTGTATGCCTGTGAGTCCGGTAGCCGTGCCTGGGGCTTTTCGTCGACTGACAGTGATTACGACGTACGGTTTGTTTACGTGGAGAAACCGGACTGGTTCATCCAGGTCAGCGAAGTGCGGGATGTGATCGAGCGCCCCCTGGACGATGAGTTGGATATCAGTGGCTGGGAGCTGCGCAAGACCCTCGGGTTGTTGCGCAAGTCCAACCCGACCTTGCTCGAATGGCTTGACTCGCCCCTGGTGTACCGCAGCGAAGAGGCTGCGACCCGGCAACTGCGCGAGTTGGCGGAAGCGTTCTATAGCCCGCCGGCCGCGCGTAATCACTACTTGTCGATGGCCAGGAAGAACTTTCGTGGCTACCTGCAGGGCGAGACGGTGCGTTTCAAGAAGTATTTCTATGTGCTGCGCCCCTTGTTGGCGGTGCGCTGGATTGACATGGGGCTGGGTCGCCCGCCCATGACGTTCGATGCCTTGCTCAAGACCGTCGATGATCCGTTGCTGCTGGAAGAGATCGATGAGCTATTGAGGCTCAAGCGCAGCGCCGATGAGTCTGCCTATGGCCCTCGGCGTCCGGCGTTGCACGGGTTTATCGAAACACAATTGGAGCGCTCGGTACCGGTGTTGCCGCGTACCACTGAGGACAGTCAACGGCTGGATCACTACCTGAGGGAAATGGTTCATCGCTATAAGTGAAGGAAGGATATGGAAAGGGAAGTGATCGAACTGGATGGCGCCATGGGCGGCGGCCAGGTGTTGCGCAGTGGGCTGAGCCTGTCGATGGTGACGGGACAGGCGTTGCGGATCTGCAATATTCGGGCGAAGCGCAGTCGCCCCGGCTTGATGCGCCAGCACCTGGCGGCGGTGCTGGCCTCTGCCGAGGTTTGCGGCGCTAAAGTGGAGGGCGCAGAGCTTGGTTCGCAAAGCCTGTATTTCGAGCCGGGTCCTATTCGTGGTGGGGACTTTCGCTTCGCTATCGGTACGGCTGGGAGCTGCACGTTGGTGCTGCAAACTGTGTTACCGGCCTTGTTGCAGGCACCAGCGCCGAGCCGGGTGGTGATTACCGGCGGAACACATAACCCGTTGGCGCCGCCGTTCGAGTTTCTCGAGCGTGCCTGGTTACCATTGTTGCGGCGGATGGGGGCGAAGGTTGAGTTGCAGCTCTCGCGACATGGCTTTGTGCCGGCCGGTGGCGGTGAACTGGAAGCCTTTATCCAGCCTTCGCCACTGAAGGCCTTGCAACTGAACGAGCGGGGGGCCGAATTGGGGCGTGAGGCCTGCGTGTTGCTCTGCGGTGTTGCCGAATCGGTGGCCGAGCGTGAGCTGGCCAGGGTCGGCAGTCGCTTGGATTTTCCGAACAAGTCGCGCCGTACGCTACTGATTGATCCGGCTGAAGGTCCCGGGAATGTATTGTTGCTGGAGTACCGCTGTGAGCAGGTGACTGAGGTCTTCAGCGCATTTGGGCAGGCTCGCTTGCGGGCCGAGACCGTGGCTGATGAAGCGGTCAAGTCTGCCAGGCTCTGGTTGAACAGCAGCGCCGCGGTGGGTGAACACCTGGCCGATCAATTGCTGCTGCCCATGGCACTTGCGGGGGGTGGCAGTTTCACCACACTCCGTATGACCGAGCATCTGCAAAGCAATATTCGCGTGATCGAGAGCTTTCTGCCGCTGAGGATTGCCTGCACGACGCTGGCGGAAGGTGTGTTGCTCGTCGAGTGTCATGGCTGATCAGGATGCTTGTTGCTGGCGCCGAAACTGGCCCGGCGGCAGGCCCTGGGTGGCCTTGAAGCGGCGTGAGAAGTAAGCCTCGTCGGCAAAACCACACAATTGCGCAATCTGGCTCACCGGCTTTTCGCTATTGAGCAGGTGCGTGCGTGCCAGGTGCATGCGTCGCTCCAGGACCAGCTCCGAGAAGGTGCTGCCGGTTTCCTTGCGCAGCAAGTGCGTCAGGTAATTGGGGGACAGGAATGCCGCCTCGGCGGTGTCCTTGAGGTTCAGCGCCGGATCGGCGATATGCTCGCGCAGATAACGCGTGACCCGCGCCAAGGCATCCCGCCGTCCGCGTCGTGCAGCCTTGTTCGCCGACAAGGCCTGCAGCTCGCTTGCATACAGGCTGCAAATCTTGCCGGTCAGTTGCAGCAGGCAGCCCTTCAGCGCTTGGCGGGTGCCGAGGTCGCGGCCCTGATCCAGTTCGCGCATCTTTTCCAGCAGGGTAAGGACTTCGGCGAAGTCACGGTCGGCGAGGATGAAGTCCAGATGCTCCTGATGTTGGAACGGCGACAGTTCCGGCAGGTCATGAATGGACAGGTCTTCCAGATCCAGCGGGTCGCAATGCAGGTGCGGCAGGAAAAACGCCTGGGAAAAATTGATCAGGACAAAATTGCCGTCTTCCGGGTGCGGGATCAGGTGCAGGCGATGGGGCAGGATAAACGCCAGGGCCTGGTGTGGATAAGGCCGGATGGCGCCGCCGATGTGCTGCACGGTGTCGCCGCCCAGGTTGATCTGGATCTGGAAATAGTCATGCCGGTGCGGGGTAACGATGGCCGGGCGGGCCTGCTTGTCACGGATATAGAAGTCCGGGCGGTCGCTGCGTTGCTGCATGCCATAGGTGCGCACACGGGAGGAACTCGACATCGACACTGTCCTTGATGACTGAACCGGAATGTCGCCATTCTAGGGCAATGGCGACCTCCGGGCATCCAGGTTGCCGATCAGCGCTGGCCGATGCTCAACTCGAACGTCGCGATCCCATCAATCCCGGCACTGATCCGGTCACCTGCGACCAAGGCACCGACACCTGCCGGCGTACCCGTGAAAATCAGATCGCCGGCCTTGAGCTCAACCGAACGCGACACATGGCTGATCACGTCCGGTACCGACCAGATCTGGTCCGCCAGATCGCCGCGTTGGCGTTCAACATCGTTGACCTTCAGCCAGATCGCGCCGCTTTGTGGATGCCCCAGTGCAGTGGCCCGACGCAAGGCCGTGCAAGGTGCCGACTCGTCGAAACCCTTGGCCCAATCCCAGGGGCGGCCAAGTTTCTTGGCCTGGGCCTGGATGTCCCGGCGTGTCAGGTCGAGGCCGACACCGTAGCCCCAGACATGGGCGAGGGCGTTGTCCGGGTCGATATTCGTGCCGCCTTCACCAATAGCCACCACCAGTTCGATTTCGTGGTGCAGGTCCTCGGTCAACGGTGGGTAGGCGATCACACCACTGGCCGGCACCACCGCATCGGCGGGTTTCATGAAAAAGAACGGTGGTTCGCGGTCCGGGTCGTGGCCCATTTCCCGGGCATGCTCGGAGTAGTTGCGGCCGACACAGAATACCCGGCGAATCGGAAAACGTGCCGACTCGCCTTCAATGGCCAGGGATGGGATGGCGTGGGGGGCGAACACATAATCGCTCATGGTATTTCTCCTCGTTGGAATCCGGCCGTGGGTCTCTGGCCATGGCTCAAGTGTGGAGGAGCGGGGCGACGGGAAATTGGACAAATCCAGCATGCTTCTGGATTTTGCACGGCAGCAAGGTGCCGTCGGGTCGTGCGTGCAGAAAAACAAAACCCGGCAATAGCCGGGTTTTGTGTGAGACGCCTTGTGTGACGCGGTTATAGCGAGTCGTCAGGCGCTTTTCGGCAGGGCATGGTGGGAGGCCCATTCCGATTTCAGCGATTGCAGCACGCGAGCCATGAAGTCTTTGTCCGCAGCGGCTTTCTTGCCGACATAGCCCTGGCCCCGGCGGTACATCTTGACGCAGGCGAACAGCGCGGGCTGGGCCTGGCTGAAGGCGCGCTCGTCGGCGTAAGGCGAGCGGCCGTCGAGTTTCACCTCTCCGGTCTGGCTGATCCAGAGAATATGGTCGTCAAGGCTGTCCTTGCGCGAGGCGAACAGGGCAGCCAGTTGATCGATAGTCGTTTGATTGTTCAGATTCATGTTAAAGCCCCTTTGACCACTCGTTAATCTGTCTGGTTTACGTGTGTATCGTTGCCAAGACGGCGAATTGCTGCGGTGCCGCACACGGACAATGGTGTCCGTCGAGTGTGGCGCCGGCCCTGGGCGCGATTCGTGTAGCGGGGTTGAAAGCCTGCTACACACAACGTTTCAACGAGCAGAAACAACAGCGCAATCCTTAGAACGGCGCTGACGACAGTAACGAAGTCAGCCACAAGCATTTTGAGGACGTTAGGCCAGTGTTTCTCGCCCGTTGGGACGATCACGCCAGGTCAGCTTCATCAATCTGCCTTGTGGGCAGTACAGATCCGGAACAGCTCGACGGCTTGTCGAGCCTGTTGTAACAACAGCTTTTGCAGCGCTCCCGATCGGGGAGACGGGTCCATCATGCAAGTGCCGAAAGAAGGCGTCAACCATTTTGTAGTGAATATTTTTAAGCACTACATATTGCAAAGTCGTTATTTCTTACAACATTGGAAAAGGGCCCAATGGACGAAATGTGACCGATAAGTCTTGTTTTCACAGGTTTGACGGTCGCAGCCTGTGAATTCAAGGGGTTCGTACTGTTGCAGCCTGCGCAACAGACCTTTCTTGATCTGCCGGTGTAAAACCTCGGGAGACTGGCCTAAGCTCGGCAGCTTCTGAATCCGCCTCGGGAAACACGATGTCACAGCTATTTCCGACGACGCGCCTGCGTCGCCTGCGCCGTAACGAAAGCCTGCGCGGCCTGTTCCAGGAAACCGAGTTCAGCCTCAGCGACCTGGTATTGCCGATCTTTGTCGAGGAAGGCATCGATGATTTTGTGCCCATCACCAGCATGCCCGGGGTGATGCGGATTCCGGAAAAGAAACTGGCGAGCGAGATCGAGCGTTACGCCCGGGCCGGGATCAAGTCGGTGATGACCTTCGGCGTGTCCCATCATCTGGACGCGACGGGCAGCGACACCTGGAACGAAGAGGGCCTGGTGGCGCGCATGGTGCGGATCTGCAAGGACACGGCGCCGGAAATGCTGGTGATGTCCGACACCTGTTTCTGCGAGTACACCTCCCATGGCCATTGCGGCGTGCTGCACGGCGACGCGGTCGACAACGATGCAACGCTGAAGAACCTTGGGCGTCAGGCGGTGGTGGCGGCACAGGCGGGGGCGGACTTTATCTCACCGTCGGCGGCCATGGACGGGCAGGTCCAGGCGATTCGCAGTGCCCTGGATGCTGCCGGCTTTTTCGACACCTCGATCATGGCTTACTCGACCAAGTTCGCCTCGGCGCTCTACGGTCCGTTCCGCGAAGCGGGTGGTACGGCGCTCAAGGGTGATCGCAAGGCTTACCAGATGAACCCGATGAACCGACGCGAAGCGGTGCGTGAATCCTTGCTGGACGAGCAGGAAGGTGCCGATGTGTTGATGGTCAAACCGGCCGGTGCCTACCTGGACATCATCCGTGATATCCGCGAAGCCTCGCGCTTGCCACTGGCGGCATATCAGGTCAGCGGTGAGTACGCGATGATCAAGTTCGGCGCCCAGGCCGGGGCCATCGACGAGCACCGCATCGTTCGCGAAAGCCTGGGGGCGATCAAGCGCGCCGGGGCGGACATCATCCTGAGTTACTTCGCCATGGACATTGCCCGCGACGGCGTTTAGCAGGAGCAAAGCGCCTGGTGTCGTTGACCTGATTTTTCTTTAAATCGGCCAAACAATCTGAACCCCGAGGTCTTGAACCGTGAGAGTTGCAATGGTGTTGTTGCTGAGCCTGCTGCCTATCTTGGCGCAGGCGACGGAAGTCGGTGAGCGCCTGGCGCCTTGGACCCTGCTTGATCAGTATGACCAGCCCTACAGCCTGGATACCCGCACCCAGATCTTGTTGGTCGCCCGCAATATGGACGGTGCCAAGCTGGTCAAGGCGGCGTTGCAGGACAAGCCCAAAGGTTACCTGGAAGCACGGCGAAGCGTATTCGTTGCCGATGTCCAGCGCATGCCCGCGCTGATCAGCAAACTCTTCGCCGTCCCGGCCATGCGTGATTACAGCTACCGCGTCCTGCTCGACCGTGATGGGCGGGTGGCACCGCGTTATCCGGGCGCTGAAGACAAGGTGCTGTGGCTGCAACTGGACAATGGCCGACTGGTTGCCCAACGGGAATTTGCCCGTGCTATCGACCTGCGAGAGGCCTTGGATAAGGTGGCGGATCACTGATTGCCGAAGGACGGTCAGAGAGTTGGCACGGAGACATGATCAATCAGGTATTGCTAGCGGCAGCTATCTGCTAGGAGCAATCGTTCAGAGGTTGCGGAATCTGAAAGCGCCCAGTATTCAGTTTTTAACTACTTGACTTGGCATACCCAAGCTCGTAAGCATGCGCACATCCAATACCTCGCAGCAGATAAAAATGGAATTGAGCAGTGTGGTTTGCGTTTTGTGGTCAACTGCCAAGGCGGTTTAAAAAAATTAAGCCATTGAGAGCGGAAAAGGCAGCCGGGAAAGCGCCAGAGAATGTTCGATCTGCGGATGACTCCATATCAGGAGCTCACCCCCATTGAACGTGCTTTTCATCTGCGGCAAAAACCGCTTGCGCAGCCCGACCGCCGAGCAACTGTTTGCTGATCGGCCTGGCGTGGAGACCGCCTCGGCTGGCGTCGGCCATGATGCGGATGTTCCGGTGAGCCCCGAGCTGCTGGAGTGGGCCGACCTGATCTGCGTGATGGAACAGACCCATCGCAAGAAGCTGACAGCCCGGTTCCGGGCGGAGTTGGCGAACAAGCGGATTGTCTGCCTGCATATCGCCGATGATTACGAATACATGGAGCCGGCCTTGATAACGCTGCTGGAGGCGAGATTCAGTCGTTACCTGCCGGCCTGACAGTCACGTGTCTCCCGTCTTCCGAGCTTTCGGCGGAGCCTATCGGGCTTCGCCGCGACTCCAGCCTCAGACTGCAGCCATGCTCTAGCGCGCATACGCCAGTCGCTTTCCGATGAGCTGTTCGTTCGCTCTGGCAACGCGATGCAGCCTACTGCCCAGGCCAAGCAGATAGCCCCGGGCATTGCCACCGAGCGACACCCCCAGCGTGCTGTCCAACAAGCGCTACTCAAGTGCTCCGGCGCACCGCTGGATGCGCCAACAAATGCTTGTGGCCCTGGGTGCGGCGATGAACGCGCCGACCCACGTCTAGGCCGCTCGGATCGGCTATCGAAATCGAGCACCGGTTTGTACTATCCTGCCTCCCTGCAAATCTATTGCCGCCAGGAGGCAGCATGCTCGCCACGCTCAGACACTACCCCGCAGGCGTCAACCTGCTTCTGGCCAGCGCCCTGCTGCTGACCTTGGGGAGGGCGATCACCCTGCCGTATATGGTGATCTACCTGAGTACGCGTTACGGCCTGAGCGTTACCGCGGTGGGTATGATCGTCGGCGGTGCCCTGGTCCTGGGTTCGCTGCTGAGCCTCTATGGTGGCTATCTCACTGACCGTGTACGACCCTTCCCACTGATCCTGGCCCTGACCGTCTTTTTCATTAGCGGCTTTATCGGCATGTGCCTGACCTTGAGCCTGCCGGTGTTCTTTTTCTTCCTGGTGGCCTTCAACTTTTCCTATTCGGCGATCGATGTGGTGGCCAAGGCCAGCTTCGGTCGCCTGCTGCCCGGGGATGAGCAAAGCCAGGTATTTTCCCTGCGTTACACGCTGATCAATATCGCCTACGCGGTAGGGCCCTTTGTCGGCGCCGGGCTGGCCAGCGTCAACATCCAGCTGCCCTTTGTGGTTTCAGCGCTGTTGGGCATTCTGTTCTTCGCGCTTTATGCGACCCAGGGTGATCGCCATCTCGGCGCCGTCCAGTCCGAGACCGCCGGGTTCTCCTTTGGCAAGGTCGGTCGGATTCTGATTCAGGACCGGCGCCTGGTCTGCTTCACCTTCGGCGGCATACTCAGTGCCGTGGTGTTCGGACAGTTCACCGCATACCTGTCCCAGTACCTGGTGCTGACCCTCGACGCGCAACGTGTCTATACGGTGATCAGCACCTTGGTAGCGGTGAACGCCAGCGTGGTCATTTGCCTGCAGTACCTGCTCGGCAAGTCGATCGACCAGCGTCATCTGACCCTCTGGCTGGTGGGCGGGCTGGCGCTGTTCCTCGCCGGCCTGGTGGGCTTTTCCATGGCCGAGAGCCTGTGGGCCTGGGCGGCGGCGATGGTGATCTTCACCCTTGGGGAAATCATCGTGTTTCCGGTCGAATACATGTTTATCGACCGCATCGCCCCGACGCATTTGCGTGGCATGTACTACGCGGCGCAAAACCTCTCCAATCTCGGCGGCGCCTTCGGCCCGATCGTCTGTGGTGTCGCTTTGGCCACGCTGCCACCCGCCGCCATGTTCTATGTGTTGGCGGTGTTCATTATTCTCGGTGGCGCCTTGTATGTCATGGGTGGCTCTATGGCTGAGGCGGACCAAAGCGTGCGAGCGCCGCATCGATGAATTGCCGGAGCTTGGCGGTTCTCTGACGATTGGCGGTGTAGAGCAAATGCATCTGTCGGCTCGGTGCCTGGTAGTCCGCCAGCAATCGAACCAGCTCGCCGCTACGCAGGGCCGGCTCAAGAAAGTCTTCGGGCCCCAGGAGCACGCCGAAGCCGTCCAGTGCGGCCGACAACAGTGCCTTGCTCTCGTTGACCTGCAATCGACTGGAAACCTGCACCCGCTCAACGGTGGAGCCTTTGCAAAAGACCCATTCGCGGTCAGCTGGACGGGACCAATAGACATACCCCAGGCACTCATGCGCCTTCAGGTCATCCGGTACTTGCGGCACGCCGCGCTTGGCCAGGTAGCTCGGCGCCGCACAGGTGACCAGTCGATAAGGTGCCAATGGCCTGGCGATCAGGCTGGAGGTGGTCAACGGACCAAGCCTGAACGTCACCTCATAACCCTCTTCGACCAGATCGACGAAACGGTCGGTCAAATGCAGGTCGATTTCCACCTCTGGGTGCTGGCGCAAAAACTCCGTCACAAAGGGCATGAGGCGATAGGAGCCGAACGTGACCGGAGCGCTGACTTTCAGCTTGCCGCGCGGGGTGTCATTCATGATCTGGGCAAGGGAGTCGGCCGCCTGGGCCTCACTCAGGATGTGCTTGCAGCGTTCGTAGTAGACGCTGCCCAACTCCGTCAGGCTCTGGCGTCGGGTGGTACGGTTGAGCAGGCGCGCGCCCAGCCGCTGCTCAAGGGCGGCCACGTGCTTGGCCACCATCTGCGGCGACAGCCCCAGTCGCTCGGCAGCGCTGGCATAGGAGCCGGATTCCGCCGCCGTCACAAAGGCGCCCATGCTCGTCAGGCGATCCATGATTAGTTACTCCTGGTAGTGAGACTAAGTAGCCGATGATTATTTATCTATCGTTAGTTGGCAATCATCATGGTTTCTTCTTGGTCATCCGTGGAGCAACGACATGCGTATTGGCATTATTGGAGCAGGCTTTATTGGACGGGCAGTGGCGCAATTGGCCATCGCGGCGGGACACGAAGCGTTGCTCAGTAATTCACGTGGGCCGCAGAGCTTGACCAGCGTGACCAGCGGTATTCCTGGGAGCCAGGTCGGCACTGTCGAGCAGGCTGCAGAATTTGGTGACGTGGTGCTCGTGGCCATTCCGTTCGAGCATTACCGGAGCGTGCCGGCCCAATGGTTGGAGGGCAAAGTCGTGCTGGATGCCAACAACTACTACCCGCAGCGCGACGGTCGCATTGCCGCGCTCGACCGTTTCGAAACCACCACCAGCCGCCTGCTCGCTGAACACCTGCCGCACTCCAGCGTGGTCAAGGTGTTCAATGCCATTCTTGCCCGGGATCTGGGGCGCGACTCGCGCCCGGCAGCGGCCCCAGACCGACGCGCATTGCCGGTCGCCGCGGATGATCCGGCCGCGAAGGCGCTGGTGATCCAGTTCCTCAACGAGATCGGATTCGACGCGGTGGATGCCGGCGGCCTGGATGAAAGCTGGCGCTTCGAACGAGCTAAACCGGCCTACTGCATATCGCTGGATAAAGCCGGACTCAAGGCTGCCTTGGCTGCGGCCCAGCGGGATGTTGAATTGCCCGATGGCTCGTGGCGCTCCTGACTGACCCGGCCCCTACCGATTCCCCCGCGAGCGCCGGCTCCGGGGGAATCATCGGCTTGCGCGTCATGCCCAGGCTCACCACCGCCCCGGTGACCAGCAATCCTCCGGCAATCACGAACGCTCAGTTATAGCTGCCGGTGGCGCTGATCACATAGCCGGTCACCACCGGCGCGAGCATTCCGAAGACATTGCCGCCCACCACCACGAAGGCCATGGCCTGCGCCGCCCGGGAAACCCCCTGGCTATCGACGACCCGCACGAAGGTGCGCATGGCATGAAAACGGTCCATTCAATCTGCCCGCATTCGTGAGCATCCGAGGTTGGAAAATGACGCTTGGTACTGTACTTCCGGACAAGAAAAAGCCCGGCTGATAAGGCCGGGCTCTTGGCTGGATGCTGCAGTAAAGCGACTCATGCACGATTCTGGATCAGACGGTCGGAACCACCTTCAGCAACGCGACGGTCGATCAGGC
>NZ_JACAOS010000021.1:62767-557313 GCF_013386165.1 Pseudomonas gingeri
GTCGATCAGACGATCAGAACCATCTTGAGCGACTGCTTGTTGAGTGTGGGCGACCACGGGCTGAGCCGAAGAAGCGGCGAAAGCGTTGACTGCGAGTACCGAAAAGGCGAGGCCGAGAAAGAGTTGACGTTTCATGGTGGTGTGCTCCGGGTGTTATGCGTTGGGTATGGAGCGAAGGTTACGCGCCTGGATTTTTAAGAGAACTTCATTGGGTCGATGGTGACCATCGATGGCAATGATGGAGAGGTGTAGGGGCTGAAAATGGCCCGACTGTGTAGGTTCAACAGAAGGCTTGTGTGATGAAATCGCGAACTGAAGTTGACCCTTTTCGCCAGAGAGCCAGACCATGAGCCAGCATGATTTCAAGCAACTGGATGTTTTCAGCCGCGAGCCCTTCAAAGGCAATCCCCTGGCGGTGGTCTTCGCCGCCGACTCACTGACCGACGAGCAGATGCAGGCCTTCTCGACCTGGACCAATCTCAGCGAAACCACCTTCCTGCAGACGCCCCAGGACCCTCGGGCGGATTATCGGGTACGGATATTCACCACCAGCCGGGAACTGCCATTCGCCGGTCACCCGACCCTGGGCTCCTGCCATGCCTGGTTGGAAGCCGGGGGCGTGCCCCAGGGCGAGGAGATCATTCAGGAGTGCGGCATCGGCCTGGTGCGGATTCGTCGCCGAGGTGATGACCTGGCGTTTATCGCTCCGCCGTTTCGCCGTGAAGGCCCCCTGGATGAGGCACTGCGTGAGCGGGTTCGCCTGGGTTTGGGGCTGGCCGCGGAGGAGGTGCTCGATGCCCAGTGGGTGGATAACGGCGTCGATTGGCTGGTGCTGATGTTGCCCGATCGGGCGCGGGTACTGGCGTTAAAACCCGATCAGGCCCAGTTGAAAGGGCTGGCGGTCGGGGTTGTCGCGCCCTGGGATCCGCTGCTGGACGGCGACGATTGTCAGTTCGAAGTGCGTGCTTTCATCTCCGGTGACGGGGTGCCCGAAGACCCGGCCACCGGCAGCCTTAACGCCGGTATTGCACGTTGGCTGCTGGGCGAGGGGCGGGCACCGCAGTCCTACCGGGCCAGCCAGGGCACGGCGATGGGCCGTGCCGGGCGGATCCAGGTGGAGCAGGTGGGCGACGAGATCTGGGTCGGCGGTGCTGCCGTGACCTGTATCACCGGTAGCCTGAACCTATAAGGGTTGGTTCGGCGTTTGGGCGATCAGCAGCATCGTCGCCGACAAGGTGTGCCCGTCGGTAATTTCGCCGGCGGCAATCATTGCCGTGAGCTGCGCCAGGGTGACGAACAGCACGCTGTCGACCTCGCCATCGGTGCTGTCGACGGCTTTACCGTCAATGTCGACCCGGCAGACGGAAACCGCGCTGGCGATCAATGAGGTGTTGCTGTGCAGCAGCCCCAACTCCGTGACCTTCAGGGCCGGCCAGCCGGTCTCCTCCTGAAGTTCACGAGCGGCGGCATCGCTGGCGGTCTCGCCACGGTCGATGGCGCCACGGGGGAACTCGATCGATTGGGCGCCGATGGCCCGGCGTTGCAGCACCGCCAGCATCAGGCGTCCATCCGGCAGGACGGGCACCGCGACCACGCCATTGATGGCCTGGGCTTCCTTGACGATGAAATAACCGCGCTCCTTGACCACGTCGAAGTAGGGCGTGTGCAGCAGGCATTCAGATTCGGTGTCGGGCTTCATGCGCGGTATTACTCCAGAAAGCAGCGGTCGAACAGATAGAGCGCGTCAGGTTTGAGGTTTTCCAGGGTGGCTTGCGGACGGCCGCCATCACCCTGTTTCTTGCGCCCGGTTTCACGCAGGTAGCCGGCGTCGGTCATCTTCAGCAGGCGTTGCCGGGTGCTGGTCTTGAGCACCGGCCGCGCGAGCACCCGGGAAAAAATCGCGGTGGCTTCCGGGGCACTGAACTCGGGGCCGAGGAACATCAGCGGCAAGCTGCTGTACAGCGATTTTGACAACAGCCGTTCCTGTGCCGAGGCCACCAGTGCGTTGTGATCGAAGGGCAGGCGCACCGAAGCGTCAGCGACGCTATCGAGGGCGAACCAGGCCTGCTGCTCGTTGAGGCGCGGCTCTTCACTGACGATGGCCAGGTAGAACGTCGAGGATGACCAGCAGCGCGGGTCGCGAAAGGCGTCGCCGACGGTGCCCACCTGTTCGATCCAGGCCAGTGGCAGATTGACCTTGTCACTGGAGCGCAGGCGCTCGACCGCGTCATCCAGTGTCAGGTCGGCCACCGCACCGTTGACCACCACACCCGGCAAGGCCCAATGACCTTCGAAGGGATCGGCTTCACGTTTGTGCAGCAGGATCTGCAGGGCCTGGGAGTGACGGCAGTAGAAAAGCACGCACAGGTCGACGGTGTGCAGGTAGTCGCTTTTCCTTGGCGCGCGGGGTGTAGGGTCCGGCATATCAATTCCTGTGTGCGGCATAGAGGCCGTAGTCTACCGGATCCATGCCGGGTGCCATCCAGTGGGCGGGCAATGTTTCGCCCCGCGCCAATCGTTCGCGCAGCAGCGTACTGCGCACACCCGCTTGTTCTTCCACGCAAAGCACCGAGAACCGTTCCAGTAACAGCGCCCCCCGATGGAAGTCCGGCAACTGCGCGGCGACGTCGTGTCCGACCACCAGGGCGATCTGTCGGGTGGGCAGGCCCGTCATTTCGGCCAGGGCGCACAGCAGCTCGTAACTGTAGATGGGTGCCTGGGTATTTTCAGCCAGTTGCTGTTCGATCCGACACACCGAAATCGCCGACGCACAGGCCGGGCGCACCTCTTCGACGATCGCCTGCAGCCAGCCCAGGCGCCGCTCGTACTCGGCCATGTGTTTGCCGTGGGGATGCCGGAAGGACGGTACCACCCACACCGAGCGTGCGTGACGTGACGCTTCGATCATCACTTGGGCGTGACCTGCATGCGGGGGATTGAAGGCGCCGCCGTAGATTGCCAGCTGGTACATGGATGGGTCTCCTTTTGCTGTTTTAAGGTACTCGTCATGTACTTATTGATCAAGGGGGTAATTCACGGTTAAGGCCCACTGGAATTTGATAATCAAAAAATAACTATGCTGTGCTTGATTTAAAAGTACATGACATGTACCTTTGATTCATCGCCAAGGGAGAACCTGCCATGAACGCTCAAGAGATCAAGACCGCCGCCTTCGATGTCGACGCCCAGAAGGGCTTCACACCACTCTGCCCGGATGAACTGCCGGTGGTGGGCGGGCACCTGATCGGTGCCGAGCTGAACTTCATGGCCTCGCTGGCCGATCTCCGCGTCGGCAGCAAGGATGCTCACAGTCCCCAGGCACCCTGGGTGGTGGGCTCCCATGAGCAGATGTTCAAACCCACGGGGCTGGAACACGCCGACCTGACCTGGGTCAGCCACTGCGTACCCGGTACCGAAGGTTTCACGCTGCTCGATGAGCTACCGGCGCCCCAGGACTACGATTACTTCGTCTGGAAGGGCGTGGAGCCGGACCTGCACCCTTACGGCGCCTGCTTCCACGACCTCCAGCACAAGCTCTCCACTGGCGTGATCGAGTACCTGAATGCCCGGAAAATCCGGCAGGTGATCGTCGGCGGCCTGGCCCTGGATTACTGCGTCAAGACCACCGCGCTGCAATTGGCGGGGGCGGGTTTCAAGGTCATCGTCTACCTGCCGGCCTGCCGCGCCATCAGTGCCGACGGCGCGCAGCAGGCGGTCCACGACCTGCAGCAGGCGCGTATCGAGGTCGTCAACAGTCGCGAACAGCTGGCCCGCGCGGCTAGCCACAAGGAGTAAGCCATGGAAAGTGCATTCAACCGCGAAGGCGGCATCATCCAGGGTCTGCTGGATACCGACTACTACACCTTCACCATGATGCAGGCGGTGCTGCACCAGTACCCCAACGTCGAGGTGGAGTATCAGTTCATCGTGCGTTCCCGGGAGAAACTCACGCACCTGATCCCCGAGCTGCGCCTTGAACTGGAAAAGCTCGCTGACCTGCAAATGCGCGACGGCGAACTGCGTTTCCTGTTCAACCGGCGTTTTCGCGAATACCTGACCCCGGATTTCGAGCAGTTCCTCGGCCTGTTCCGGTTCAACCTGAGTTATGTCCATGTCAGCGAAATCGACGGTCAACTGAGCCTCCGCGTCCGTGGCCCGATGCTGCACTGCATCATGTTCGAACAGCCGCTGCTGGCTTTGGTCAGCGAGTTGCGCAACCGCGACAAATACCCGCAAGTGACCCTGGAAGACGTCACCCGCAAGCTCTACCAGAAATTTGAATGGCTGGAGAAAAACCTCAGCCGCGATGAACTGGCCGACCTGCGGGTCTCGGACTTCTCGACCCGCCGGCGCTTGTCGTTCCGCGCCCAGCGCGAGGTGGTGGATATCATGCGACGCGATTTCCCCGGCGTGTTTGTCGGCACCAGCAATGCGCACCTGGCCTATGAGTTCGATCTTCCGCTGATCGGCACCATGGCCCACCAATGGCTGATGGTGCACCAGCAACTCGGCCGCCTGCGGGAAAGCCAGAATGCGGCGTTGGAGAACTGGGTGCGCGAATACCGTGGGCGTCTCGGGATTGCCCTGACCGATTGCATCAGCACCGATTTTTTCCTCAAGGACTTCGACCTTTATTTCGCCAAGCTCTACGACGGCTTGCGCCAGGACTCGGGCGATCCGATTGTCTGGGCCGACAAGGTGCTGGCGCGCTACGCGCAGTTGGGGATCGATCCGATGACCAAGGACCTGATGTTTTCCGATGGCTTGAACTTCGAGAAGTGCCTGCCGATCCTGCGCCACATTCGTGGCAAGGCCCGCTTCGGGTTCGGCATGGGCACCAGCCTGGCCTGCGACGTCGAGGGGGTCGAACCGCTGAGTATCGTGATGAAACTGGTGCGGGTTCACGGCGAACCGGTGGTGAAGTTTTCCGATGATCCGGTGAAGAACGTTTGTGAAGACCCGTCGTTCCTGCGCTATGCGGCGCAGGTGTTCAACGTGACTGAATTCAACCAGAAGCTGGAGGTGTGAGATGGGAACCGGGAATCAGGATCGTATTGCCAAGGCGCTTGGCGTGAATCGGCAACTGGCACCGGGCGACGAGACGGCGGAGCTGGCCCGCCGCATCGACTTCATCAAGAAGCTGCTCAAGCGCTCCGGTTGTGGGGCGCTGGTGCTGGGGGTCAGTGGCGGCGTCGACTCACTGACGGCGGGCCGGCTCTGTCAGTTGGCGGTGGAGCAGTTGCGCGAGGAGGGCGGTACGGCGCGTTTTATCGCCATGCGCTTGCCGTACCGGACCCAGGCGGATGAAAGCGATGCCCAGGCGTCCCTGGCGTTTATCCGGCCGGACCAGGTCAGCACCGCGAATATCTCGGCCTGCGTGGAAGGCTTGATGGGCAGCGTCGATGTCGAGGGGTTGCAAGCAACGCCGGCGCAGGTGGATTTCGTCAAAGGCAACGTCAAGGCCCGGGCGCGGATGATGACCCAGTACGCCCTCGCCAACTTCGTCAACGGGCTGGTGGTCGGCACCGATCACGCGGCGGAGGCGCTGATGGGCTTTTTTACCAAGTTCGGCGACGGTGCTTGCGACCTGGCGCCTTTGTCCGGTTTGACCAAGGGCCAGGTGCGGCAGTTGGCGTCGGCCCTGGGAGCGCCGGAGCATTTGGTGTACAAGGCGCCGACGGCCGATCTGGAAGAGTTGCTGCCAGGCAAGCTGGACGAGGTCGCCTATGGCTGCACCTATGCCGAGATCGACGCCTACCTGTTGGGGCAACCGGTGTCGGCGCCGGTCAGCGCGATTATCGAAGCGGCCTATGCCAGGACCGCGCACAAGCGGACCCTGCCGTACTCACCGGTGTAAGCGCAGCGGCCGATGCCGTCAGGGCAGGCTCGGCAGTGATCCGCAGTTCCCGACGATCTGCTGGCCGGCAAAGGCCTTGGCCACGAACAGCGTCGAATCAGGTAGGGAACCATTGACGGTCGCGGAATGGTTGAGCGCCGGATACAGGTGCCATTCGATCCGGTCACCGGCCTTGCAGGCGGCGCGGACCAGCGCCTGCTGGTCTGGCGCGAACACATCGCGGTCCTTGCCGCCCGTACCGACGAAGATCGGAATAGCCGATTTCAGCGTCGGGTAGGCCGCCGCACGGGTGACCGTATCGAAGGCTGCCTTGGGTGAACGCTTGAAGCTGTTGTCGAAGGTGAGTTGGTTGGCGACGACCTGTTGCTCGATCTCATGCAGGCAGCCACGCTGGCTCAGTTCATAGGTCGGCCTTGCCTGTTCATCCAGGTAGTCGCCCGGCTCGAACGAAGGATCCAGCAACCTTGCGGTGTCGAGCCGCAGCAGGTTGTAGGCGAAGGTCGGCACCACCGACTGGTGGGCATTGGTTCGCTCCCGGTTGGCCGCCTTCTGGTGCCTGGCGGCATAGGGTGTCCCCGTTGCCAGCACCCCGACGATATCGAGTTCCGGCGCATAGTCCCTGGCGTACACGGCCGTGCCGAAGGCGGCGCGACCGCCCTGGGACTGGCCGAAGACCACGACCCGTGTCGACAGCTCGAAATCACCGTGGGACACCGCACGGATGCTGTCGAGAATGTTGTACGCCAAGGGGCGGGTGAGCCCGTACGGATGCAGGCCCGGCGTTCCCAGGCCCTGGTAGTCGGTGGCGACGATGGCGTAGCCCTGCGCCAGCCAGTGATTGAGGTAATGGCTGTCGCGCGCGCTGCGACTGTTGAACGACGGTGCGCAGACATCGGCGCTGCCCACCGTCCCATGTGCCCAGGCCATCAGCGGCCAACCACCTTCGGGCGGTGTGCCCTTGGGCACAAACAGGGCGCCGGAGACGACGTTGACCCTGTGATTGTCCACGCCATCGGTCGATGTGTAGAGGATTCGCAGGTTCAGGCCCGCTTCGGCGAGGCTTTGCCCGGACGTCAGTGGTTCGCTGCGCAACAGGCGACCGGGTGTGCCGGGGACCTTGTCGGTCCAGGTATAAAACCCGGGGACACCGCCGTCCCCGGCGACTGGCGAGGGTTCGGCCACTGCACTGCAAGCGCCCAGGGCGGACGCCAGGCACAACATGCCGAGCCATTGGGCGTTGATCCTGTTCATCGACATGTCCTCTGTTCCTGGCAGGTGCTGTCGCTAAAAAGACACTTCAGTGCGGGGATTCAAGGGTCTTGTTCAGCGCCACATACTGCAACAGCATGATGGTCTTGGCATCGACGATCTCCCCGCGACGGACCGCTTGCAGCGCATCGTCCAGGGACAGCTCCAGCACTTCCAGGTCCTCGCCCTCGGCTTCCAGGCCGCCACCGTGGCTGACCTTGCTATCGCCATCGTATTCGCCGAGGAAGAAATGCAGTTTCTCGGTCACCGAGCCCGGGCTCATGAAGGCTTCAAAGATCTTCTGCACGTTCTGCACGCGGTAGCCGGTTTCTTCCTCGGCTTCGGCGCGGATACGGTCCTCGGGCGAGGCATTTTCCAGCAAGCCGGCGGCGGCTTCCACCAACATGCCGTCGTGGCCGTTGACGAACACCGGGAAGCGGAATTGCCGGGTCAGCACCACGGTCTGTTTTTCGCGATTGAACAACAGGATGGTCGCGCCATTGCCTCGGTCGTAGGTCTCGCGGCTTTGCCGCTGCCAGGTGCCGTCGCTGCGCAGGAAGTCGAAGGTGGTTTTCTTCAGCAGATACCAGTCGTCCGAGAGGACGGTGCTGTCGACGATACGAACCCGGTCTTTCGTTGCGGTCATGATCCACGCCCTGTGGTGTGCAAAGGCCGAATCATAAAGCGCAATGGGCGTCTTGTGGGAATTGTTCCCACAAGACGCGCTGACGTGTCAGGCCAGCGCCAATCGACGCTTTTGTTTGCTCGCCACTTTCCAGAAACTCAACAGCGCCACCAGCGGCAGGGCACTGC
The DNA here is from genome assembly GCF_013386165.1 of Pseudomonas gingeri. GTDB lineage: Bacteria > Pseudomonadota > Gammaproteobacteria > Pseudomonadales > Pseudomonadaceae > Aquipseudomonas > Aquipseudomonas gingeri_C. The sequence continues at coordinate 70,686 of NZ_JACAOS010000021.1, forward strand.
CCAGGGCCATGATCGCCAGCCAGCCACCTTGTTCATACAGCACGCTGGCCAGGGCCGAGCCGCTGGCGCCACCGATGAAGATGCTGGTCATGTACAAGGCATTCAGGCGACCCCGGCTGGCCGCGTCGAGGGCGTAGACCGAGCGCTGCCCGAGCACCATGTTCATTTGCACCGCGAAGTCCAGCAGCACACCGGTCACGGCCAGGCCGATCACACTGTAGGCCGGATGAATCAGCGCCGGGGCAAAGCTCAGGGTGGCCAGCAACATCGCCAGCCAGGACGCCCGATGCGTATGCCCGGCATCCGCCAGGCGACCGGCCAGTGGCGCGGCGAGGGCGCCCATCGCACCGACCAGGGCAAACAGGGCGATCTGCGATTGCGACAGGCCATGGACCCGCGACAGTTCCAGCGGCACGGCGGTCCAGAACAGGCTGAAGGTGGCGAACATCAGGCCCTGGTACCAGGCGCGCTGGCGCAGCACCGGTTGGTCGCGGAACAGCTTGCCGAGCGAGCCCAGCAGTTGCCCGTAGGTGGCACTGTGGTTGGGCTGGCGTTTGGGCATGGTGGTGAGGATCACCAGCATGATGAACAGCATCAGCACCGCTGCGGCGATAAACACCGTGCGCCAGCCAAAGTGGTCGGCGACCACACTGGACAGCGGTCGCGCCAGCAGGATGCCCAGCAGCAGGCCGCCCATGATTCCGCCGACCACACGCCCGCGTGATTCTTCAGGGGCCAGGTGGGCGGCCAGGGGAATGAGGATCTGCACTGACACCGAACTGAAGCCGATCAACAGCGACACCACCAGGAACACGCTGGGCTGTTGCGCCAGGCCGGCGGCCACCAGACTGACTACCGCGACCAGCGCGGTGCCGATCATCAGCTTGCGGTTTTCCAGCAGGTCACCCAGCGGCACCAGGAAGAACAGGCCCAGGGCATAGCCGATCTGGGTCAGGGACACGATCAGGCTGGCGCTGTGGGTGGAAATGCCGAGGTCCGGAGCGATGAGTTCGATGATCGGCTGGGCGTAGTAGATGTTGGCCACGATGGCGCCGCAGCAGAAGGCGAAGAGCATCACCAGGGCGCGGGTCATGACGGGAGCGGGGTGGGTATTCATCAGCGAAGGCTCTGGAACGGACGGAAAGCGAGTCTAGACATTGCCGGGCGGCGGTGTAAGAGGCTCGCAGGCATAGTTGATATCAGCCATGTTGATTATTCGACGACCCTCGGGGGGAGTTGTTCGAAGATGTAACAACTTGGCCGTAGGCGTGCCCTGGATTTTTTAAATCTTATTTTTAATCAATGACTTGTCTTATAAGTCCGCGCATCCGTGGATTTTTCCAAGAGATTGCGATGTTACTGAACACTTGTTTAGTATCGGTTGCAGCGCTTCACCTCACGCTCAAAAACAATAAGACGAGGGCCCTTCATGACCTCCCACCCGACACTGCTCAACGCGGTCGAGGCCGGCATCGCCCGGATCACCCTCAACCGTCCCGAGCAACGCAATGCGCTGGACATTCCCACGCTCAAGGCACTGATCGAACTGCTGGATCGCTTCGACGCCGATCCGGCTGTCCGGGTGCTGGTGTTGACCGGCAGCGGCCGCAGCTTCTGCGCCGGTGCGGACCTGGCCGAATGGGCCGATGCCGAACGCCGTGGAATGCTCGAAAGCTATGGCTGGACCGAAACCGCCCACGTGCTGATGAATCGCCTGCACGACTTCAGCAAGCCGACCCTTGCCGCCATCAATGGCACGGCGGTGGGCGCCGGCATGGACCTGACCCTGTGCTGCGATTTCCGCCTGGCCGCGCAATCGGCGCGTTTCAAGGCCGGCTACACCAGCATGGCCTACTCGCCGGACGCCGGAGCCAGCTGGCACCTGCCACGGCTGATCGGCACGGAACAGGCCAAGCGTCTTTTGTTCCTCGACGAACTCTGGAGCGCCGACCGTGCCCTGGCCTGTGGCCTGGTGAGCGAAGTCTGCGCCGATGAGCAACTGGCCGCCGCCACCACCGAGCTGGCCACCCGACTGGCGGCAGGCCCGACCTTCGCCTTTGCCCAGACCAAGCTGCTGATCCGCGACGGCGCCCAGCGCAACCTGGCTGAACAGCTCCAGGCCGAACAGGCCGCCGGCTTGCTCTGCGGCCGCAGCCGTGATGGCGCCGAAGCGCTGCAAGCCGCGGTGGAAAAACGCGCTCCTCATTTTATCGGCCAGTAACCGAACAGCAGGTACCCCATGAATTTCCAACTGACCCAAGAGCAGGACATGCTGGTGGACGCGGTGCGCAGCTTTGTCGAGAAAGAGCTGCTGCCCCATGAAGAAGCCGTTGACCGTGCCGATGCCGTGTCGCCGGAGCTGGCCGCGCAGATTCGCGCCAAGGCCATTGCGGCGGGCTTCTATGCCTTCAACATGCCGGAAGAAGTCGGCGGTGGCGGGCTCGACTACCTGTCCCAGGCCTTGATCGAGCGTGAGTTGTCCAAGGTGTCCTGGGCACTCCATGTGTTTGTCGCGCGCCCGTCGAAGATCCTGATGGCCTGCACCGGTGCGCAGATCGAAGACTACCTGTTGCCCTGCGTGCGCGGTGAAAAGGTCGATTGTTTCGCCCTGACTGAACCCGGCGCCGGTTCCGATGCCAATGCGATCAAGACCCGCGCGGTGCGCGCTGGCGATGATTTCGTCCTCAACGGCAGCAAGCATTTTATCAGCCATGCCGGGCACGCGGACTTCGCCATCGTTTTCGCCGTGACCGACACCTACGAACACAGCGGTCGCAAACGCAATGCCGTGACCTCGTTCCTGGTGGACCGCGACACCCCCGGCATGACCATTCGCCGTGGCCCGAAATGTGTGAGCAATCGGGGTTATCACACCAGTGAAATCTTCTTCGACGACTGCCGTGTCCCTGCAGCCAAAGTCCTCGGTGAAATCGGCAAGGGCTGGGACGTCGCCAATGCCTGGCTGACCGCCGGGCGGGTGATGGTCGCCGCCAACTGCGTCGGCCAGGCCCAGCGGGCACTGGATGTGGCGTTGCAATGGTCGGCCGATCGCAAGCAGTTCGGCCAGGCCATCGGCACCTACCAGGGCATCGCCTTCAAGCTGGCGGACATGGCCACGGAAATCCGCGCCGCTGAACTGATGACCCTGCACACCGCCTGGAAAATGGACCAGGGCACCATGACCGACGGCGAGGCCGGTATGGCCAAACTGTTTGCCAGCGAAGTGCTGGGGCGGGCCGCCGACGAAGCGGTGCAGATTTTCGGCGGCATGGGCCTGATGGACGAAGGACCGGTGGAGCGAATCTGGCGCAATGCGCGGATCGAACGGATCTGGGAAGGCACCTCGGAAATCCAGCGTCACATCATTTCCCGTGAACTGCTGCGGCCGCTGCTGCGCTGATTGGACCAGGAGAAGACACTATGTCCAGCCGAGAAGGGTCCATCAGGGACAATCTCAAGCGCCTGCTTGCGCCGCGTCACCTGGCGTTCGTTGGCGGACGCAGCATGGCGCGGGCGTTCAAGCGCTGCGCCGACGGCGGTTTCCAGGGCCAGATGTGGTTGGTCAACCCGCAGCATGCCGAACTCGACGGGATTCCCTGCGTGGCATCGGTCGCGCAGCTGCCCTGTGGGCCCGATGCGGTCTTTATCGCCACCAACCGTGAGCTGACCCTGACCTGTGTCGCCGAACTGGCGGCCAGGGGCGCGGGCGGAGCGATCTGTTATGCCTCCGGTTTTGCCGAAACCGGCGAAGCGGGGCAGGCCCTGCAGGAACAACTGCTGCGGGCGGCGGGCCAGATGGCGCTGCTCGGACCCAACTGCTACGGCTTGCTCGACTACCTGCACAATGTCGCCCTGTGGCCGGTGGCCCACGGCGGCCAGACGGTGGAGAAGGGCGTGGCGGTGCTGACCCAGAGCGGCAACTTCGCCTACAACCTGTCCATGAGCGACCGTTCGTTGCCCCTGGCCTATATGGCCTCGGTGGGTAATCAGGCGCAACTGGGCGTAGCCGAATTGATGGACGTGCTGCTCGATGAGCCACGGGTCACCGCCATTGGCTTGCACCTGGAAGGTTTGAAAAACGTCCAGGGCTTTGCCCGGGCCGCGTACAAGGCGCTGGAGCAAGGGATTCCGGTGATCGCCTTGAAAACCGGGGTGTCGCAGATCGGTGCCGAGCTGGCCCTCAGTCACACCAGCTCCCTGGCCGGCTCCGATGCGCTGTATGACAGTCTGTTCGAGCGTCTCGGGGTGATCCGGGTCAGTGGCCCGGTGAGTTTTGTCGAAACCCTCAAGGCCGCGGCCTGCGGTCATTTACCGCAAGGACCGAGTCTGATCGGGCTGGCCTGCTCCGGTGGCGATGCCGGGCTGATCGCCGACTATGCCGAGGGCAATGGCCTGACCTTGCCCGCGCTGGATGAAGGGCAACGTCGCGAGCTGGCGCAGGTGCTGCCCAGCTACGCGAATTTGGTCAACCCGCTGGATTTCACCACGGCGATCTGGGGCGATCGCGAGGCCCTGGAGCAGATGCTGGAAACGGCTTTGCGTACCCCGGCCGATGCCGCCTTGTTGGTCCTCGATTACCCGGCGCAATTTACCGGTGAACGCAAGGAGTGCGACCTCTTGCTGGAGCTGTATTGCGAGTGCCTGGCGCGGCATGGCAAGAGCGGATTCGTCGCCTCGGCTTTTCCCGAATTGCTCCCGGCCCACGCTCGTGAGCGTCTGCATGCCCATGGCGTGCCGGCGCTGCAAGGGGTGGAGGATGGGCTGGCGGCCTGGGGCCGGATCGCCCATTACCGTCGCCGCCGTGAGGCGTTGTTGGCGGGCGGCGAGGCCGCGTTGGCGCTGGTTTGCCCTGGGGCTGTCGCGGGTAGCGGACGGCTGCTGGACGAGTGGCAATCCAAGCAGGCCCTGCGGCCCTTCGGCTTGCCGTTGCCCGAAGCCCGGTTGTGCCGTCCGGAGCAGGCTGTGGCCGAGGCGCGCAGCCTGGGTTATCCGCTGGTCCTCAAGGTGGTCAGTGCCGATCTGCCGCACAAGACCGAGGCGGGTGGCGTCGCCCTCAACCTCAAGGACGAGGCGGCGTTGCAGGCGGCGCTCGAGACGATGCGCGGCAACCTGGCCCGGCATGCGCCGGAGCTGGTCTTCGATCAGCTGCTGCTGGAGCGTATGGCCCCGCCACCGTTGGCGGAGCTGATCGTCGGCATCAAGCGCGAAGCCGGTTTCGGTCTGGCGTTGGTGATTGGTGCCGGGGGGATTCTGGTGGAATTGCTCAAGGACAGTTGCAGCCTGTTGCTGCCGACCACCGACCAGGCCATTCACCAGGCGCTGCTGGGCTTGCGCTGTGCACCGCTGCTGAGCGGCTTTCGCGGCGGCCCCGCGGTGGACATGCCGGCCTTGGTCCAGGCGATTCGCGCCGTGGCGGATTACGCCTGCGAGAACGCCGAATCGCTGCTGGAGCTGGATGTGAATCCACTGCTGGTCAACGCCGAGGGTGCGGTGGCGGTGGATGCCTTGATCCGTTTGGCTTGAGACGCTTTTGAAAGGCCGCCACCGAACCTTGTAGGAGCCGAGCTTGCTCGCGATAGCGTCCGCAAGATCGACGCCAGACTTGCCGGCCTCATCGCGAGCAAGCTCGGCTCCTACAAGGACCGTGGTCATCCGAAGGAACGGGGATTTACCGTAATACCGAATCAGCAAACGAACCCTTTTCCCGCAACGCAACTGGGGTAATTCGATGAGCGATAATAACAACAAGATTCCTCAACTTTCCCACGGCCTCTCGCTGGAGCGCCGCGACTTTCTCAAGCTCGGCGCCGTTGCCGGGCTGGCCGGCGCCGCCGTTTCCATGGGCTTTCCACTGAGCGCCTGGGCTGCCGATGCCACGCCCAAACCCGGTGGCACCCTGCGCCTGGGCCTGGCCGGCGGCAGCACCTCCGACTCCTACGATCCCGGTTCCTGGAGCGACACCTTCACCTTTGTCGGCTTCTCGGCCATCTACAACACCCTGGTGGAAATCGCCGTGGACGGTTCCGCCATCCCGGAACTGGCGCAAAGCTGGGAGTCCTCGGCGGATGCGCGGATCTGGACCTTCAAGCTGCGCCCCGGGGTGCAATTCCACAACGGCAAGCCCCTGGCCGTCGACGACGTGATCGCCTCGATCGAGCATCACCTCGGCGAGAAGTCCACCTCCGCGGCCAAGACCGTCCTCGGCGAAGTGCTCGCGGTACGCGCCGCCGGCAACGACAGCGTGGCCTTCGAACTGCACTCGGGCAACGCCGACTTCCCCTATGTGGTCGCCGACTATCACCTGGTGATCATGCCCGCCAAGGATGGCCTGGCCGACTGGCGCGCCGGCGTCGGCACCAGCGGTTATCGCCTCAAGTCCTTCGAGCCCGGCGTGCGCATGGCCCTGGAACGCAACAGCGGTTACTGGAAAGCTGGTCGCGCGCATTTCGATGCGGCGGAGCTGCTGGCGATCTCCGACGGCGCGGCGCGGATCAACGCGCTGATCACCGGGCAAGTCGATGTGATCAACAAGGTCGATCTGAAGACCGTCGGCCTGCTCAAGCGCAACCCGAACATGGTCATCGAGGAAACCAAGGGCGCCCAGCAATACACCTTCCCGATGCTCTGCGACAGCGACCCGTTCAAGAACAACGATATCCGTATGGCGATGAAACACGGCATCGACCGCGAAGCCCTGCTCGCGTCGGTACTCAAGGGCTACGGCGCGGTGGGCAACGACCATCCGATCCAACCCGGCAGCCGTTTCCTCAATACCCAGCTGGCGCAGCGAAAATACGATCCCGAGCAGGCGAAGTTCTACCTGCGCAAAGCCGGGGTGGATTCGCTCAAGGTCCGCCTGCAAGCCAGCGATGCGGCCTATTCCGGGGCGGTGGATGCCTCGGTGCTGTTCAAGGAACAGGCCAAGGCGGGCGGTATCGACATCGACGTGGTGCGCGAGCCGGCGGACGGGTTCTTCTCCAATGTCTGGAACAAGCAGCCGTTCACCACCTCTTTCTGGTACAGCAGCCTGACCGCCGACCGCATGTTCAGCATCGGCTATGCCAAGGGCGCGGCCTGGAACGAATCCCACTGGGACAACCCGCGCTTCAACGTCCTGCTCAACCAGGCCCGGGGCGAACTCAATGACCCGTTGCGGCGCGAGATGTACAACGAAATGCAGGCGATCTGTCGCGACGATTGCGGCGCGATCATCCCGCTGTTCGCCAGCTCCGTGGCGGCGCGTTCGACCCGCGTGGCCCACGGCGGGCTCACCGCGCCTTATGGCGAACTGGATGGCTTGCGGCTGATCGAGCGCTGGTGGCAGGCCTGAGGCGGGAGCGCGAGATGAACAGCATTCTGAAGTTGCTGTCCCAGCGCCTGGCGCTGGGGCTGCTGTCGTTGTTCGCGGTGTCGGTGATCATCTTCCTGGCGGTGGGGCTGCTGCCGGGGGATATCGCCCAGGCCATGCTCGGGCAGTCGGCGACCCCGCAAACCCTGGCGGCGTTCCGCACCCAACTGGGCCTGGACCAGCCGCCATTCTGGCGTTTCGTGCACTGGGTCGGGCATCTTTTGCGGGGTGACCTGGGCACGTCGCTGGCCAACCAGCGGCCCATCGCCGAACTGGTCGGCGGCCGTCTGGGCAACACCCTGTGCCTGGCTGGCCTGGCGGCGTTGGTGTCGGTGCCCCTGGCGCTGTTGCTGGGGATGCTCGCCGCGTTGTATCGCAATTCGTGGTTCGACCGGCTACTTAATACCCTGGCCCTGAGTGCAGTGTCGTTCCCTGAGTTTTTCGTCGCTTACCTGTTGATCCTGTTGTTCTCGGTCAAGCTCGGCTGGCTGCCGAGCCTATCGAACCTGCCGCCGGATGCCTCCTTCGGCACACTGCTGGAGCGCTCGGTGTTGCCGGTGGCGACCCTGAGCCTGGTGGTGGTCGCGCAGATGATGCGCATGACCCGTGCCGCGCTGATCAACCTGCTGGCCAGCCCCTATATCGAAATGGCCCGGCTCAAGGGCATCAGCCAGGGCCGGATCATCTTTCGCCACGCCTTGCCCAATGCCCTGGCGCCCATCGTCAATGTGGTCGCGCTGAACCTGGCGTACCTGGTGGTGGGGGTGGTGGTGGTCGAAGTGGTGTTCGTCTATCCGGGCCTGGGGCAGTTGCTGGTGGACTCGGTGGCCAAGCGCGATATCCCGGTGGTCCAGGCCTGTAGCCTGATTTTCGCCGCGACCTACATCGTGCTCAACACCCTGGCCGACGTGCTGTCCATCGCCAGCAATCCACGCCTGATGCATCCGAAGGGGTAACCCATGAAGTCCGTATTCAAAGAGCTGATCCGAGCGCCCTGGAGTGCGAAATTCGGTTTCTGCGTGATTGTCCTGTATGTCGCGGTGGCGCTGTTGGCCCCGCACCTGGCGCCCTATGGCGAAACCCAGGTGGTCGGCGAGGGCTTTGCGGCCTGGGGCACGCAGTTTCCGCTGGGCACCGATAACCTCGGGCGCGACATGCTCAGCCGCCTGCTCTATGGCGCTCGCAATACCGTGGGCATCGCCTTTCTGACCACCTTGCTGGCGTTTCTGCTGGGCGGCCTGTCCGGCCTGATCGCGGCGCTCAAGGGCGGTTGGGTCGATATGGGCCTGTCGCGACTGGTGGATATTCTCATGGCGATTCCGCAACTGATCTTTGCCTTGCTGATCCTCAGTGTGGTGGGCACCACCGCGACCTCGCTGGTGCTGGTGATCGCGCTGCTGGATTCGACCCGGGTGTTCCGCCTGGCGCGGGCGGTGGCGATGAACGTGGTGGTCCAGGACTTTGTCGAGGCGGCCCGGTTGCGGGGCGAGGGCACGGTCTGGCTGGTGACCCGGGAGATCCTGCCCAACGCCGCGGCACCGCTGATCGCCGAGTTCGGCCTGCGCTTCTGCTTCGTCTTCCTGTTTATCAGTGCGCTGTCGTTTCTCGGCCTGGGCATCCAGCCGCCGACCGCCGACTGGGGCAGCATGGTGCGCGACAACGCGGTGCTGATCACCTTCGGCGACCTCACGCCGTTGCTCCCGGCATTGGCGGTGGCGTTGCTCACGGTGGGGGTCAATTTTGTCGTCGACTGGATGCTCTATCGCTCCAGCGGGCTGAAGGAATGTTGAGCATGAGCGAAGCGAACCCGACCCTGTTGCAGATCCGCGACCTGCATATCGAAGGGCACTACGACGATGCCTGGCATCCGTTGGTGCAAGGCATCGACCTGAGCCTGGCGCGGGGCGAGGTGCTGGGCCTGATCGGTGAATCCGGTGCCGGCAAGTCGACCCTCGGGCTGGCTGCCATGGGCTATACCCGCGACGGCTGCCGCATCACCGGCGGCTCGATTCATTTCGACGGCCAGGACCTGCGCCAGTGTTCCGCCGAGGCCTTGCGCAAGCTGCGCGGCCTGCGTATCGCCTATGTGGCGCAGAGCGCGGCGGCCTCGTTCAACCCGGCGCAACGGCTGATTGACCAGCATGTGGAAAGCGCCGTGATCAATGGTGGGATCAAGCGTGCGGAGGCCGAGGCCCAGGCCGTGGAACTCTACCGGGTGTTGCGCCTGCCGAATCCGGAAAGCATTGGCCAGCGGTATCCGCACCAGGTGTCCGGCGGCCAGTTGCAGCGGGCGATGACCGCCATGGCCATGGCCTGCCAGCCGGACCTGATCATCTTCGACGAGCCGACCACGGCCCTGGACGTCACCACCCAGATCGAAGTGCTGGCGGCGATTCGCGATGCGGTGAAGCGCTTCGGCATGGCGGCGATATACATCACCCATGACCTGGCGGTGGTCTCGCAGATGGCCGACCGGATCATGGTGCTGCGCCATGGCAAGTTGGTGGAGGAGGCCGCGACCCGGCAGATGCTTGAAGCGCCGAGCGAGGATTACACCAAGTCCTTGTGGGCGGTGCGTTGTTTCCGTACTGAGCCCAAGGGCCGGCCGGAGCAGGCTGGGCCCTTGCTCGAAGTGCGCAATGCCTCGGCCAGCTACAGCCATCAGCCAGTGCTGCATGATGTGTCGATGCGTCTCTATCGTGGCCAGACCCTGGCGGTGATCGGCGAGTCGGGCAGCGGCAAGAGCACCACGGCGCGGCTGATTACCGGTTTGCTGCAACCGAGTTCTGGCCAGGTGCTGTTCGATGGCGAGGTGTTGCCGGCGGATTATCGCTGCCGCAGCAAGGCGCAATTGCGCAGTATCCAGATGATCTACCAGATCCCTGATACGGCCCTCAATCCACGCCAGCGCGTCATCGACATCATCGGCCGGCCGCTGGCGTTCTACCTGGGGCTCAAGGGCAAGGCGCTGCGCCAGCGGGTGGCCGAGTTGCTGGAGATGATCGAACTCGACCCTGCCAGGTTCATGGAACGCCTGCCGTCGGAGCTGTCCGGCGGGCAGAAGCAGCGGGTCTGCATCGCCCGGGCCTTGGCCGCCGAACCGCAGTTGATCATCTGTGATGAAGTGACTTCGGCGCTGGATCAGCTGGTGGCGGAGGGCATTCTCAAGTTGCTGGATCGGGTGCAGCGGCAGTTGGGGGTGTCCTACCTGTTTATTACCCACGACGTGGCGACGGTGCGGGCGATTGCCGATGAGGTGGTGGTGATGCAGCGCGGCAAGGTGGTCGATGCCGGCGCGCGGGAGGTGATCTTTACGCCGCCGCACCGCGACTACACCGGCCTGCTGTTTTCCTCGGAGCCGGAAATGGACCCGGATTGGCTGGATCGGATCCTGCAACAGCGTGCTGTGACGCAATGAGTTTTCACTTTGGAACACCATCTTCCTTGTGGCGAGCGGGCTTGCCCGCGCTGGGTCGCGAAGCGGCCCTAAAACCGGCTACTGCGGTGTATCAGTTAGACCGAAACGGCCGGTTTTGCGACTGCTGCGCAGCCGAGCGCGGGCAAGCCCGCTCGCCACAACAGGCGCGCTTTCCACAACAAGCCTGTTTTCCAAATCGAGAATGTTTAAACCTTCAGATTGATGAGTGACTTCAATGAACGTACTGATCATCCACGCCCACCCCGAACCACAATCCTTCACCGCCGCCCTGCGCGACCAGGCGATACACACCCTGCAAGCCCAAGGCCACGAGGTAAAGGTTTCCGACCTCTACGCCATGCACTGGAACCCGGTGGCCAGCGCCGAGGACTTCTCCGCCCGGGATAACCCCGACTACCTGGTCTACGCCCTGGAGCAACGCCTGGGTGCCAAGACCCGGAGCCTGGCCGCGGATATCCAGGCAGAACTGGACAAGTTGCTCTGGGCCGACCTGCTGATCCTCAACTTCCCGATCTACTGGTTCTCCGTGCCGGCGATCCTCAAAGGCTGGATCGACCGCGTCCTGGTGTCCGGTGTCTGCTACGGTGGCAAGCGTTTCTACGACCAGGGCGGCCTGGCGGGTAAAAAAGCGCTGGTCTGCGTGACCCTCGGCGGGCGCGAGCACATGTTCGGCGAAGGCGCGATCCACGGCCCGCTGGAAGAGATGCTACGCCCACTGTTGCGTGGCACCCTGGCCTACGTCGGACTCGACGTGCTGCCACCGTTCGTGGCCTGGCACGTGCCCTATATCAGTGCCCAGGCCCGCGAACAATTCCTGGTCGGTTACCATCAGCGCCTGGAAAACCTCGATCAGGATTGTCCCCTGGTCTTTGCGCGCCTTGCGCAGTTCGACGAGGCGCTGTACCCCATTCGCTGACGCCCCACAGGACCGTCAGCCATTGACGTTGAGAGGACAGGAGCACTATGGCCGAGGAAACGCGTTTTCTGCGTATGGACCCTGAATTGCGCAAGGCCAATCTGGTGGCGGCGACCCTGCGCTGCCTGAAGAAGTACGGCTTTGTCGGCACCTCGATCCGCAAGATCTGCGCCGAAGCCGGGGTCTCGGTGGGCTTGATCAGCCATCACTACAGCGGCAAGGACGAACTGGTGGCCGATGCCTACCTGCATATCACCGGGCAGGTCATGAGCCTGCTGCGCGAATCGGTGGCGAGCGCCGGCAGCGGTGCCCGACGGCACCTGTCGGCGTTTTTCGAAGCGTCGTTTTCCGAAGGCATGCTCGACCCCGAGTTGCTGGAGGCTTGGCTGGCCTTCTGGGGGGCGGTGAAAACCGCCGAAGCGATCAACCGCGCTCACGACCACTCCTATGGTGAGTACCGCACCATCATGGGCAATGCCCTGACCCTGCTGGCGGAGGAGGAGGGCTGGAGCGGTTTCGACAGTGGCCTGGCAGCCATCGGCCTGAGTGCCTTGCTCGATGGGTTGTGGCTCGAATGCGGCCTCAACCCGACGACCTTCACCCCGGCCGAAGGCGTACAGATCTGCGAGGCCTGGGTCGATGGCCTGCAGATGGGCGGCTATCGGCGTTTCCTGCGCTGAGCGCCTAGGGTTTGTCGAGGCGGTCCTGGTCCTTGTCCTTGCCTTTGCTTTCATTGCGGGACTTGAGGAAATGACTCGCGGTCTTTGAAGGTTCACCACGTATATTCTGACTGTAAAGGCAGATTTTTTTCTCCCCGGCCTGGTCGTTCTCGGCAACAAAACCGTAGTGGTTGCTGCGGGGGAAGATTTCCTCGTAATCCTTGGGATCATCACAATCCGGGTGTTCGAGTACGCCCGTCTTGATGAAAATCCGCTCATGGGCGGGAGGCTCGAACAGGACCATTGCGGACCTGTAGCCTGCCGCCGCCCCCCACCCCTGCAACATGACCAGCTCAGGCGCTTGGTTCTGCTGGTCGCGCAGCTCGGTCGCGACGATCAGGGCATTTTCCAGCAGGCCCCAGGTGGGTTTCTGCTCGGGACTTTCGACACCGACTAGACACAACCAGTGCAGGCCTGGATCCGTACCGATGGGGCCATTGATATGGGCGTTCGCCGTGGACATGGCCATGCTGTATCCCGCTGCGCTCGCGCAGCTTTGTCGGCTATCGACCTTGTAACGATAGAACGCGGTGCTGGCGGAAAACTTCAGGTTCCAGGTGGGGGACAGTGCTTTCAGGTCGAGTTCCGGCCTGGCGCCGAGGTAGTTCTGCTGAAGCCTGGGGGATGGGGCATCAATGGCATAGGTTGGAAATAACCGGCATTGCCGTGGCGACAGGTCGAGCCGGCCTTGCACAAAGCAGCCCAGGAGGCGTTTGGTCGACGGGCCATAGACAACATTGCCCTGCCAATGCAGTGCGTTGTCGCTGATTTCGCAAGGCGCGTTCCGATGACACTTGGCGTGGCTGGTGGAGGCCTTGTTCAGGGTGTTGACCACGCCAACCAGGGTGTTGCTGCGCGGATCCAGGATCGGGCTGCCGGAGCTGCCCTGGCCGAGTCCCCGGCACCGGGTTTTCAGGCTGTCGGGCCAGATCCAGGGGTGTTCGATGATGTCCCGCAAAGACTCCAGCCGGCAGCTCGACAGTTGCAGGTGCTCGCCCTGTGGGGCGCCGACGATCACGATATCGCTGCCCGGTTTCAACGGGGCGGCGATGAGTAGCGGCTGAATACCGGCTTGCATCAGGTCGCCCAGGCTGGCGTCCAGTTCGACAATGGCCAGGTCGATGCCGCGCATACTGCTCCAGTGGACCTGCTTCAGGGCGTACTGCCGGGTGCTGTCGGTCGTATCGGCAAAGTAGTTGAATTCGACATGCCCGGTGATGGGGGTATTCGTCAGGATCTTGCCCTGGCCCGAGTCGACACAGTGCCCGCTGGTCAGGACATAAGCGGGCTGGTCGAGGATTTCATGGCGGTGGCGGGTATCGATCAGGCTGGCAGTGCATTGCATGTTCGACTTGAACCGACCGATGCCGGTCAGATGGCTATAGGCGCCATCCTTGTTGTACAGCCTTTGTGCGGGTGGAAAGACCGGGGCGGCGTCATGGGTTTCTGCTGGCGTGGAATGGGCCGGTAGTGCCCAGTGGCCCAGGGAGGCTATCAAGGCAATGGCCAAGGTTTTTTTCATGGTGTTGTTTCTCGCTGTTCATTTGCGCTATCCGGCTGAGCCCGTCATGGGGTGCATGGCGCTTATCTAACAACGGCTTTGTTGTGGAAATGGGGTAAATAGGTATTGCCCAGACCTGTTCGTCACCGACCATTTTTCTTCTTGTTGATCGATTGTTCAGCAAGCGCTACAGTGCATCGAAAATCCCTACCGCTTCGCATAATTCCAAGAATCGGCCGCTCGCGGCACGAACAGGAGCCAGGTAATGAAGGTGATGCCGCGCGTGCTTATCGTCGAAGATGATCGGCTGCTCCGTGAACAGTGGGAGGCATGCCTGAGTCTCGATGGCTATGAAGTTCACTGTGTCGACGGTGCCGAGCAGGCAGAGGCCTGCATGAGCCGTTTAGCGGTGGCGCTGGTGCTGCTCGACGGGCAGTTGCCGGGGACGGACAGCCTGTCTCTGACTCGCCAATGGCGCGAGCGCTCGGAGGTCGGCATCATCCTGGTCGGCGAGCGCAACGACGATGCGCAGCGGATCGCCGGCCTGGAATGCGGTGCCGACGACTACCTGATCAAACCCTTGAACACCCGCGAGCTGGTTTCCCGCGCGCGCAACCTCACGCGCCGGGTGGGCCTGCCGACGCCTGCGCAGCCTGCCGGGCACCTCGAGCATTTCGCCGACTGGACCCTGGACCTCGACCGCCGTCGCCTGAAGGCCTGCGACGGCAGTGAAACCCTGCTCAGCCACGGTGAGTTCCAGTTGCTCAATGTGTTTATGCGCAACAGCGGCCACACCCTGAACCGCGATCAGTTGATGGAGCAGTTGCGCAACCGCGAGTGGCTGCCCAGCGACCGCTCCATCGATGTCCTGGTCGGGCGCCTGCGGCGCAAGCTCCATGACAACCCGGCAGCGCCGGAATTGATCATGACCATCCATGGGGCGGGCTATCTGTTCACCGCCCGGACCTCGAGGGCGGCTTGAGCCTTGCGTGGGTGGCATCAGAGATCGCTGGATTCCGCCAGACGCTCCAGCCCGACCTTGTTGACCAGCGCTTGGCTCAGGTCGTCGATACTGGCGAACAGTTGCGCCTGGTTGAATCCCCAGCGCGGGTGGACGATATAGAACTTGCCGGTGTCCCGGTCGGTTCGAATCAGCGTCGTTGTCAGTGATCTATCCTTGGAGCGATTGATCACCACGGGGCCTTGTGGTGCCGTTTCGACGGTGAACATGCCGGCACGATCGAGTTTCGGATGGGTGTCGAGCCTGGGCTGGCGCACGTAGGTGACATCGCTGAGTTCGGCCACTTGTTTCATCTTGACCTGCTTGAGTGCCCATATCAGGTCGTCGAGGCCTCTGTACTTGATGCCTCGTATGTTGCCGAACATTTCGGGCTCGAGATGAAACACATCGTAGAGGCGCCCTGAACCATCGACCAGCTGGCTCCTGACCACCGGATGCGCCTCGGGAGCCAGCAGGCGGGCACTGATCGGCCGGTAGACGATGATGTACTGATCGCCCTGTTGTTCGATAAGGAAATCCCCTGGCTGGTTCAGCAGCCCCCTGTGGGGTTTCGGCGCCTCTGGCAGCGCCTGGGGTGCCACGTTCACTTCCAGTTTCGCATCGGCTTGCACGAGCTGAATATCCTGTGAATATTTGCCTTGGGTGAACTCTCCCGGATCACGCAGGACGCGCAGCGGCGAGGGGTGCCCGCCGACATCGACGCTGCGCAGGTGGACGGCCCCCAACAGGTCGGCCAGGCCCGGTTCGGCGTGCACGGTGCTGGCATGGGAGTCCTGGCTCAGGGCAATCCAGCGATGCGGGCCTTGTTGCAGCTGGTCCGTATGGATGATTTGTCGGGCGTAGTATTTGAAGGCCCTGGCCCGATTCGTGTTGTAGCTGCCCAGGCCCTGGCGGTAGCTCGTGGCACAGTCGAGCGCCTGGACGCGAATGCCATGCCTTTGTGCGAGTTGGATCACCTCATGCAAGGCATGCGGGCCCTGGGCGTCGATGGCTTGCAAGTTATCTTGCAGTGCCAGTGCGTTCCTCAGGCGTTGGGGCATGACACCGGTGCGATGGAAGTCATTGAGGTGAACCTGGTCGAAGTCCGTCAGGAGGTTTTCCAGGTACAGGGTCTTGACCTGGTGTTCCGTGGCGAGCGCGCGCAGGTTGTCGATCAGGAACTGGCGGCCGCCCCTGGCGTGGTAGGCCGCACCGAGGACGATACCGTTCCCGCTCTGGTAGCCACGTTCCATCAGTTGGCTCGCCAGCGCCGCGTCCAGCAGGTCGGGCGCCAGTGTCCTGGCCACGGGGACCGGGCGTTCGGCGAAGAAGCTCTGGGCGTCTTCAACCAGGCGTTGCGAAAGTGAGTACACCTGGGCGGCAGCCCGGCGCTCCAGTGCGGAAGCATTCGGCGTGCTCCTGGCGTGATCAAGCCTGCTGCTGAGCGTGCGAATGATCTCTTCGAGCGTACCCCGGTGGGTGGCCGGGATCTCATAGCGTGCGCTGCCGACCGTCTCGGGTGCGCCGCCCAACCCGCGAGCCATGGGCAAGGGCTGCCAATGGTTGCCGACCTGGACGAGCTCGATGTCTTCCGCCCAGGTGTGTGCCTTGAGCAGGTAGCGCTTGCCACCCCGGGAGCCGGTGCGGTACCACTTGCCTTCCAGTTTCACGTACTGGTTCATGCTTGGCGTGCGGTCGACGAACAGGCCGTCGCGCATATAGTTGAGTTCCGGCGGTGTGCGGATTTCATAGTCCTTGAGGTCCGCGGCCAGGGACCTGATCGACGTCGCCGTCGAAGACTCCGCGGTCAGCAACTGCTGGCCGATACCGTCCTGGCCGACCCGGCGCGTCTTGACCAGACGGGACATTCTGGCGACGGGGAACGGCCGGATCTGGCGCAGCAGGGGTTTGATCAGTTGCATCGGCAGCGGCGCTGCGGCGTCAAGGAGTGTCTGGATCAGAGCCTCCTCGGCTTCCTGATGATGACCCAGGGCAAGTGCCTGACCGAAGTTGGACAGGCCATACAGACCCCGCAACAGGTAGACCGGCAGGCTGAGCTGCAAGGGGGAGACGCCGAGGATCACTTCAAGGGCGAGGCGCCAGCTCACGTTGATCCAGTACCACAGCGTTTCACGGCCCACCCGTTCGTTGCTGGCCCCGAGGTATTCCACGCTGCTGATCAGGTGCCTGGCCCTGGCTTCATACAGCGTGGTGAACAAGTCGCCTTCGATGGGAAAGTAACGGACCAGCGGGAACTGACGCGCGAACAACTGGGCCGGATCCCACTGTTCGTTCCGGGCGGCCCGTGCGATGCAGTGGTCTTTCCAGTCTTGCTGGCGCAGCAACGCCTTGATCGCCGAGGCATCCGCCAGCTCGCGCCAGGCTTTGCCATCGGGACCTTGCGGCGTGTAGAGCAGCAGGGTATCGGCGGGGGCGTCGGTACTGACGACCAGGATCTCATCGATGGTCGAGCCGTTGCGCCCGGCTTCCGTGCCGCCGAGCATCAGGTAGTTGGCGTGGACACTGTAGCCGTCCAGCAGCGGGCGGCGCTGTGCCGACGGGTACTTGAGCAGGTGTTCGATGCGCCGGTAGCCACGCTCCAGGGTGCCGTCCCTGGCATCGAGAAAGTCTCCGCTCAGACGTGCGACATAGGCCTGCAGTTTCATCCGTGCCCGTTGCCCTTCGAGCCAGGTCGCGCGCAGTGGCCCATGGTCCGGGCCCAGCAGTTTTGTCTCGAGCAGCGTCTTGTACTGACCCGGTGCGTCGACGGCACTGACGATGGCCCGCACCTGGGTGTTCGACAGGGTCAGCGTGGGGCCTGTCGCGCTGCTGATTTCAGCCTTGAAACTGACCGTTTCACCCAGGCGCAAGCCCTTGATGTTCTCCAGCGCCAGGGCCGTCAGCGACAGGCTGCGGGGGTGCACCCTGTCGATCGGCGGATGGCTTTGCCAGGCCGGGCTCAGGTGGTGGGTGGTGCGCGTGACCTGCACCACGATATGGTCAGGGTCGCTCAGGACCTGGGGATGGTGCTGTTGCAGATGGGTCTTGAGCAGACCGGCGGCGTAGGCCTTGAGGGCCGGCAGGTCGCTGAGCGAAGCGGGGACCGGGTTGGCTTCCAGGGTCGGTCGCCACAAGGTGGCGAGACGGGTCTGTTCGTCCGGGCTGATGCGGTTGATTCGATTCAACAGGTCGCTGAACATCAGGTCGCGATTGCGCCGCCTGAGGACCGGGACGATATCCAGCAGCCTGGCCAGGCTGATGGCGCCGTCCACTTGCCGGGCGAATTCGTTGACATCAGTGTGCAGGCCCGGAGCGCCTCTGGCGAAGCGCCAGGTGTCGGTGAAATCCTCTTTCTGCTTGGCGAGCAGGCCGTCCACCAGACGCTGGAAGGGATCGCCTTGTTCGATCCGCAAGCTGAACGACGTGGTGCGATCGGCCGTGCTCGCAGGACTCCAGGTGCGCTGTCGTTGCGGCAGCAGATCGAGCAGCGATTCGCGCTCGACCTCATCATCCAGGCGCTGGACCAGGCTCTTCTTCAGTGCCTGCAACGAGACGAACGGCTCCAGGCCACGGCCGATCTGATAGAGCAGCGCCGGCAGTTTGTAACTGTCCTCATCGGGACTGCGGGTGATGACCAGGCAGCCTTGCAGAATCAGGTCGAGCGGTTGCAGGGCGATCCGATAGACGTGGATCGGCCCGTCCACGGGGGATTTTTTCAGGCGTTGCTCATGGGTGGGTTGGTCCAGAACCCGTTCCAGGTCCTCTCGCTGGCTTTTCTCCAGGCTCAGATCCAGTTCGCGCAATTGCGCTTCCAGGCGCATCTGGGTCTGCAGGTTTTCCCGTAGCAGTGGCGCGGCGCTGATCCAGAAACTGTCCAGCTGTTCTGCAAGGCGGGTGTCGAAGCCAATGCCCGCATCGTCCAGGGTTTTTTTGAAGCGTCGGAGGTCCAGGCCGGCCAGTTGCTGTTCGTTGTAGGCGGCGGTTGCGCTGGCGTAGAAACCGCTGGTGGTCGGGTCGAACGTCTGGACATTGCCGGCCAGGTGCCGGGCAAAGATCTCCGTCAGGGTATGGGACTGCCTGACACCACGATAGCGGACCTGCTCGCCGCGCTCGCCGGTGTCCGACAGGGGCCAATACCGCGTTTCCTCATAGGTATTGAGGAAGATCGCATCGGGATCCTTCGAGGCGGCCTGGGGGAAGTCGCGCGCCAGTTGCCGGCCCAGGAGCAGGGCGGCGAACCAGTGGAAATTTGGCTGCTGGCGTGCCAGCAACAGGGTCCGCTCATTGGTGGCGGCCAGGGCATCGAAGGTCGTGCGCTGGCTCTGGGCGAGCTGGTCGGGGGCGGCGAAGTTGCCGGGTGGATCCTGCTGGTAGCCGTTGCCGTTGGAAAGACGCTGTGAAGGTTCCATGGGGGAGAGTCCTAGCAAGGCGCGCAAATGGGCGCGTGAAAGAGGAGGGTGTTGACCTGTCAGGCGCCGAGTGTCGTCGTTGCGCTGCCGGCCCCGCAGAAAGAGACCTTCATAGGCCTGGCTCAAGCGCTGTTCCTGCAGATACCAGTGGGCGTCGAGCCTCTGCCGCTCGCTCAGTTCGCCTTCGGAGAGTTTCAGCGACCGCAGGTCATGCTCGGTCGAGTTGGCGAGCAGTTCGTGGGCCGCGAACCGCGAGAGCAGGGGGATTCGGCTGCGCAGCAGATTCACCAGCGGATCACGGGATTGCTGCCGGAAGGCATGGAGGTTGTCGAACAGCTCCTCGCGCTGGGCAGACAGAAGAACGGCGGCCTTGTGCCTGAGTGCCGATAACTGGGTCTCGAGGGTCGGGTACTGCCCACCCAGCAGTGCCGCCCTCTGTGCCGGACACAGTTGTTGCAGGACGCTGCTCCACAGACTGCCATCGAGCACCCAGGCCCGGCTGACACGCACCCTCGGCAGATGGGGCGAGAGGTCGGGGCCATATTCGGCCGCCGCCGAGTCCTCGGGTGGATCGTAGATCTGCAAGACACTCGTCGCCGGCCAGAGCTGCTCCAGGCTGAGCAACTGCAACTGCCATGACAGGGTCGTCACCTCGGCCACGGCAGGGGAATCGTGGCTCAGCCCATCGATGAAGTCCTGTATCTCCTGGTCCAGTTCGAAGCGCAGGCGGGTGTCGAGCAATAATGCCGGCACCTGTCGGGATTCGCTGTAGGCGGCGCGCAAGGTGGTGGTGTCGATACCGCTGGCCAGGCGAATACGTCGGGCCGTCTCGGCGGGCAGGTCACTGAGGAAATGTTCGATGGCGTGGTCCAGCGACAGCGCTGTGGTGGCGTCGGCGGGGGGATCGCTCGAGGTGATCGGGGGGCTCATGTTGCGGTCCTTGTCATGGCGTGATGGCCGTTATTCAACGCGCAAGCCAAGGGCAGGGGGCGGTAATTAATGCTGCAGGCGAGGATGTTCAAAGATGTAACAGGCCCGCATGCAGAGAAGCCTGTTGTGAATCTATTGATAGTTAAAACAATGACTTGGGTCGAAGGTGAGGCTTTTGGGGGCGGCTGCGGAAGGATTGCCATGCTATTGAACAAGTGTTTAATATCGTCGAGCGATCCGCCATCCCCCCATCACAACAAGCCGAGGGCTAGCATGAGCTCCCAATCGACTCCGCAAGCTTCTTCCACTCCGCTCACCGGTGGCCAGGCCCTGGTTCGCCTGCTGGCCCATTACGGTGTCGACACGGTGTTCGGCATCCCCGGCGTGCATACCCTGGAGCTGTATCGCGGCCTGCCCGGCAGCGGCATCCGCCATGTGCTGACCCGCCATGAACAGGGCGCCGGTTTCATGGCCGACGGTTATGCCCGGGTCAGTGGCAAGCCTGGCGTCTGCTTCATCATCAGCGGTCCCGGCGTGACCAACGCCGCCACCGCCATCGGCGAGGCCTACGCCGATTCGATTCCGCTGCTGGTGATTTCCAGCGTCAACCACACCGCCAGCCTGGGCAAGGGCTGGGGTTGCCTGCACGAGACCCAGGATCAGCGGGCGATCACCGCGCCGATCACCGCGTTTTCCGCCGTGGCCCTGAGCACCGACGACCTGCCGGAACTGCTCGCCCGGGCCTTTGCCGTGTTCGACAGCGAACGGCCACGGCCGGTACATATTTCGGTGCCGCTGGACGTACTGGCCGGGCCGATCAGCCGGGACTGGAGCCGTGACGTGGTGCGCCGTCCGGGGCGCGGACTGCCGAGTGTCCCGGCGTTGCAGGAAGCCGCCCGGCGGCTGCAAGCGGCCAAGCGGCCGATGATCATTGCCGGCGGTGGCGCGTTGGCTGCCGGGAGCGAGTTGCAGGCCTTGAGCGAACGCCTGGCGGCGCCGCTGTTCACCAGCGTCGCCGGTAAAGGCTTGCTGGCGCCGGATGCGCCGTTGAATGCCGGCTCCAGCCTGTGCGTCGAAGCCGGCTGGGAACTGATCGCACAAGCCGACGTGGTGCTCGCGGTCGGCACCGAAATGGCCGATACCGATTACTGGCGCGAGCGCCTGCCGCTGACAGGCGAAGTGATCCGCGTCGATATCGACCCGCGCAAGTTCAACGACTTCTATCCCTGTGCCGTGGCCTTGCACGGGGATGCCACGCAGACCCTGGCGGCCTTGCTGACGCAATTGCCGGTCGAGCCCCGGGAGGCCGGGAAGGCGATCCAGGCTGTGGCGAACCTGAGGGCCGCTGTGCGGGCGGGTCACGGGGCGTTGCAGAACATTCACCAGAAGATTCTCGACCGGATTGCGGCGGCGATGCCGGCCGATACGTTTATCAGCAGCGACATGACCCAGCTGGCTTACACCGGCAACTACGCCTTTGCCAGCCGGGCGCCGCGCAGCTGGCTGCACCCCACCGGCTACGGCACCCTCGGCTATGGTTTGCCCGCGGGCATCGGCGCCAAGTTTGCTGCGCCGCAACGACCCGGTCTGGTGTTGGTGGGCGACGGCGGTTTTCTCTACACGGTCCAGGAGTTGGCCACTGCGGTCGAGGAACTGGACAGCCCGCTGGTGGTGCTGCTGTGGAACAACGACGCCCTCGGGCAGATCCGTGACGACATGCTCAGCCTGGATATCGAGCCGCTAGGGGTATTGCCGCGCAACCCGGATTTCGCGCTGCTGGCCCGGGCGTTTGGTTGCACCGTGCATGAGCCGCAGAGCCTGGATGAACTGGAGCGCGACCTGCGTAGCGGCTTTGCCCATCCCGGCGTGACCCTGATCGAACTCAAGCACGCCTGCGCCCGCTGACGCCTGTCACGACTGTCGTGAAAACGACCTGTTTGTACTGAACGCGCAGCGGGCGGATTTTGCTATTGAACGACTGTTCAGCTTCGACTATGTTGGCTCCACCACCCCCGGCTGATTGCGGGCTTGCGTTTCTTCACATTCGAACGAGGCACTGGCATGCGGTTTTCACCCTTTGTTGAGCGGATCAGCGGGAAAGGCGTCGCCGCCTGGGATATCCACCACGCGGCGTTCGAAGCCCAGCGCCGTGGCGAGGATGTGATCATCCTCAGCGTCGGCGATCCGGATTTCGCCACCCCCGACTTCATCACCGAAGCGGCCATCGAAGCCCTGCGCGAAGGCGATACCCACTACACCGAGATCGCCGGTCGCCTGGCCTTGCGCGAAGCGATTGGCGCACGCTACAGCCAACTGTTCGACCGCCAGTTGCAGGCGGCGAATGTCATCACCGTGGCCGGGGCGCAGAACGCGTTGTTCATCACCTCCATGTGCCTGCTCAACGCGGGTGACGAAGTGATTGCCCTCGATCCCATGTACGTGACCTACGAGGCCACCCTCAAGGCTTCCGGTGCGACCCTGGTACGGGTGCCCTGCGCGGCGGACTCGGGTTTTCGCCTGGACGCGGCCTTGTTGGCCAAGGCCATCACTCCGCGCACCCGGGCGATCTTCTTTTCGAATCCGAACAACCCCACCGGTGTGGTGCTCGGTCGCGAGGAGCTGCAAGCCATCGCCGACCTGGCGATTGCCCATGACCTGTGGGTGGTGGTGGATGAGGTCTATGAAAGCCTGGCGTTCGAGCGCGAGCACCTGAGCCTCGCGGCGCTGCCGGGCATGGCCGAGCGTTGCGTGACCATTGGCAGCCTGTCGAAATCCCACGCCATGACCGGCTGGCGCATTGGCTGGATCATTGCCAATGAAATCCTGGTGGCCCATGCCGAGACGTTGGTGCTGAGCATGCTCTACGGCTTGCCCGGCTTTGTCATGGAAGCCGCGCTCAAGGCGGTGCAGGCCCATGACGAGGTGACCCGTGGCATGAGCGAGATCTATCGTCGACGTCGCGACCTGGTGGTGCGCGGGCTTGGCGATTGTCCTGGCATTGCAGTGCTCAAGCCCGACGCCGGCATGTTTGTGCTGGTGGATGTACGTCAGACCGGCCTCACGTCCCTGGAGTTCGCCTGGCGGCTGTTCCGTGAAGCCGGGGTCTCGGTGCTTGACGCGGCGGCCTTCGGCGAGCCGGCGCAAGGCTTTGTACGGATCTCCTTCACCCTTGGCGAAGAGCGCCTGGAACAGGCCTGCCAGCGGATCCGCGGGTTTGTCGCGGTACTCCGGGGCGAGCCGGTGCGCCCGCCCATCAGCCCCGTAACGGTGGCCAGCAGCGTCGAGCCGGTCGCGACCAGGACCATGATCGAGGTCGACCGTCTGCACAAGCGCTTCGGCAATATCGAGGTGCTCAAGGGCGTATCCCTGACGGCCCGCGAGGGCGAGGTGATCTCGTTGATCGGCGCCAGCGGCTCGGGCAAGAGCACCTTGCTGCGCTGCATCAATATGCTCGAAGTGCCGGACCAGGGCCGCATCCTGGTGGACGGCGAAAGCATTCACCTGAACTTCGACCGCCCCGGCGCGCCGCTGGTGGCCGATGCCCAGCAGCTTGTGCGGATTCGCTCCAGCCTGGGCATGGTGTTCCAGAACTTCAATCTCTGGCCCCATCGCACGGTGCTGGAAAACCTGATCGAAGCGCCGACCCAGGTCCTGCGTGAGAGTCGGGCCGAGGCCATTGAACGGGCCGAAGCCTTGCTTGAACGCGTGGGCCTCGCGGCCAAGCGCAACGAGTACCCGGCGTTTCTCTCCGGGGGACAGCAACAACGGGTGGCCATCGCCCGGGCCCTGGCCATGCGGCCCAAGGTCATGCTGTTCGATGAACCCACCTCGGCACTCGACCCGGAACTGGTCGGGGAAGTGCTGCGGGTGATCCGCTCCCTCGCCGAAGAAGGCCGGACCATGATCCTGGTGACCCATGAGATGGCCTTCGCCCGCGATGTCTCTTCCAAGGTCGCGTTCCTGCATCAGGGGCTGATCGAGGCAACCGGTTCGCCGGATGAAGTGTTCGTACACCCACGCAGCGAGCGTTGCCGGCAATTCGTCAACGCTCATCAGACTCGCTAATGCACTAAATAAGAAGACGGGGCAACATCATGGGAAATCGACGTTTGGCAAACTGGTTGACGGGCGTGGCCTGTGTCCTGCTGGCCGGCATGAGCGCGGCGCAGGCTGCACCCATCCGCTTCGCGGTCGCGGCCGAACCCTATCCGCCGTACACCGAAAAGCAGCCCAATGGTGAATGGAAGGGTTTTGAAGTCGACCTGATCCACAAGCTGTGCAGCGAAATGAAAGCAGAGTGCGAGATCAAGGAAGTGGCCTGGGACGGGATCATCCCGTCGCTGCTGGCGAAGAAGATCGACGTGATCTTCTCCTCCATGTCGGTGACCGAGGAGCGTGAAAAACAGATCGCCTTCAGCAAGGCCTACTACGACTCGGTGATTGCGCTTGTCGGGCCCAAGGGCGCTTCGGTGAAGAAGTACCCGGATGACCTCAAGGGCAAGATCATCGGCGTGCAGAACTCCACCGTGAGTGCCAGCTACCTGAAGGCCTACTACGAGAAGATCGCCGACGTGAAGTACTACGACACCCAGGACTCGGCCAACGCCGACCTGATTGCCGGGCGCATCGACCTGATGATGGCCGACGGCACGGCCATGACCGCCTTCGTCAAGACCCCGGATGCGAAGGATCTGGCTTACCTCGGTGCGGTGCCCTATGACCCGATCTTCGGCAAGGGCGTGGGCGCCGGCTTGCGCAAGGATGACACCGAGCTCAAGGCGCGTCTCGACAAGGCGATCCAGACCTTGCTGGCGAGCAAGGACTATGACGATCTCTCCCAGAGCTACTTCGGTACCAGTGTGAAACCTGCGTTTTAACCACCACGGCGAATGGGCTGCGGCTACGGCCCCTGTAGGAGCGAGCTTGCTCGCGATGAACGTAAGTGCGCTGCGTTTTCTCAAAGACCCCGCGTTGTCGTTGACGTTTTTTCGCGAGCAAGCTCGCGCCTACAGTGAGCGCGTAGGCCACTGAAGTGGAGAGCCAGCAATGTTCGAATTGATCGATTTCAGCGAACAGGGATGGGGTAGTGCGCTGTTGAAGGGGCTCTGGATGACCCTGCAGATTTCGGCCGGGGCCTTTGTGGTCGGGTTGTGCATCGGGCTGCTGGTGGCCTGTCTCAAGCTCAACGCCCCCAAGCCGATCGCGGCGCTGATGCGCGGCTACACCACGCTGTTCCGGGCGGTGCCGGAACTGCTGTTGATCCTGCTGCTGTACTACGTCGGCTCCATGCTGCTCAACTCGCTGATGATGCAGATGGGCTATGACGCGTTGAATCTCAGCGGCCCGCTGGCGGCGATCCTGGTGCTGGGGCTGGTCCAGGGCGCCTACGCCTCGGAGATTTTCCGTGCGGCGATCCTGGCGATTCCGTTCGGCCAGATCGAGGCGGCGAAGGCGTTCGGCCTGAGCGGTTTCGGTCTGTTCCGCCGGGTCACGCTGCCGATCATGGCGCCCTATGCCATGGCCGGGATGGCCAACCTGTGGATCAACCTGATCAAGGACAGTGCGCTGATCAGCGTGGTCGGCACCAACGAGCTGTTGTACACCGCCAAGCAGGGCGCGGGGTCGACGCGCCACTACCTGTTGTTCTACCTCACGGCTGCCGCGCTGTATTACGCGGTGACGCTGGTGTCCAACACCCTGTCGGGACGGCTTGAGCGACGGATTCGTCGCTGGATGCCTTTGGCTGAGTGAATGAAATGATTCCAGAGTGGACACTCGAATACGCGACATTGTTGGGCCGCGGATTGCAAACGACCCTCAGCCTGTTGCTGATCTCCAGCCTCCTGGGGTTCGGGCTGGCGGTACTGGTGGCCTTGGCCCGGTTGTCGAAAAACCGCCTGGTCGCCAAGGCCAGCCTGTTCTACACCAGCGTGCTGCGGGGGACGCCGCTGCTGATCCAGATCTACATCTTCTACTACGGGCTGGGTAGCTTGTTCGCCCAGTTCCCACTGATTCGCGGCAGTTTCCTCTGGCCGTATCTGCGGGACGGTTACTGGTACATCGTGTTCGCCCTGGTGCTGTCGGTGGGCGCCTATGTCGGCGAAGTGATTCGCGGTGGGCTGCTGGCGGTGCCCAAGGGTGAAATGGAGGCGGCTTCGGCCTTTGGCATGACCCTACGGCAGTCGCTGTGGCGGGTGCGTTTGCCACGGGCCATGGGTTTGCTGTTGCCGACCCTGGCCGGGGAGACGGTGATGCTGCTCAAGTCCACGGCGCTGGCGTCGACCATTGCGGTGATCGACCTGCTGGGGGCGGCCAATGTGGTCCGGGCGCAGACGTTGCAGGTCTACCAGCCGTTGTTGCTGGTGGCCGGGGTCTATGTCTGCCTGACCTTTCTGATCGAGGCGCTGTTTGCCTTTGCCGAACGGCGCGGAACGCCGATGCGCAGGTCGGTGTAATGAAGACGCCAGGGGTTGATCGTTCGTTGCAGGGCATCGGCCTGTGCACGCTGGGCTATGCCTTCCTGGCCTTGCAGGACGCCGCCATCAAGTGGCTGGTGGCGGATTATTCGGTGGTCACCGTGCTGTTCTGGCGCGGTCTGGTGGTGGTCGCGGCCTGTCTGTTGGCCGGGCGCATGCGCCTGGTCCGGCGCGCCTGGCAGTCGCCGAGCCGACGCCTGCTGGTGGTGCGCGGCTTGCTCTCGATCGTCGCCTGGCTGCTGTATTACACGGCGGCGCGGGACCTGACCCTGGCGGAAATGACCACCCTGTATTTCTCCGCACCGATCATGGTCACGGTGCTCGCGGCGCTGATCCTCAAGGAACGCGCCACGGGCTGGCAATGGTTCACCCTGATCATCGGTTTTGTCGGCGTGATGATCGCCTGTCGCCCGAGCAATATGAGCAACCCCTGGCCCATCGTGCTGACGCTGCTGGCGGCGCTGTGCTGGGCCTTTACCTACATCCAGCTGCGACAGGTGGACGAACAGACCTCGGTGCTGGAACAGATGTTGATCACCAACGGGGTGTTTGTCATCTGCATGGCCCTGGCGTTGCCCTGGACCCACACACCACCATCGACCCCGGCCTGGCTGGGAATGCTCGGCGCCGGGCTGGTGGGGGGCATCGGCCAGTTCCTGCTGTTCGCCAGTTTCCAGCGAGCCACCGCGACCTTGCTGGCCCCGTTCGAATACACCGGGCTGATCTGGGCATTCCTGCTGTCGAGCCTGATCTGGGGCACGCTGATGGACATGTCGCTGATCATCGGTGCGGGGCTGATTGCCCTCAGCGGCACCCTGGCGATGGTCTTCGGCCGACACGCCTCACAGGACGTCGTCGGTGCCGAATGCTCCGTGACGCAACCCCTTTACCCAGCAGCGGCAGATGTGCAAGCCGTTGGCGGGACTGAAGGTCTCGGGGTTGAGGCACCACTCGAGCCAGAGTCCGTCGAGCATCGCCGATAGGCCGATGGCGGCCAGGCGGCTGTCATGAATCGTGAAGCCTTCGGCGCTGGCCAGGTCATCGAGCAGTTGGCGGATCAGGTCGAGGTAGGCGCGGTAGCTTTTTTCATGGGATTGGCTGACGTGTTCGGAGTGGCGGATCAGGCTCCAGAACACCACCCAGACCCCCAGCAATTGCGGGTCCATGACCCGTGGCGAGAAGGAGCCGACCAGGAAGGCCTCGAGCTTTTCGGCGGCGCTGCCGGCTTGGCGGACCTCTTCGAGCAGGGTGCTGGTCAGTTCGCTGGCGAGCTTGTGGTAGGTGTCGGCGATCAGCGCGTCGATGCTGCCGAAATGATGGTTGAGCAGGCCGACGGAGACCCCAGCCTCGGTGGCGATACGCCGTACGGAAATCCCCGCATGGCCGTCCCGGGCCAGGCAGCGCAGGGCCGCGGCGATCAGCAGGTCGCGGCGCTCGTCGGGTTCGGCGCGGCGAAATTTTCGGGTGTCGGTGCTCACGGGAATCCTTGGTTTCGATGCCAGGTTGGCGAGCTTAGTTGAACGTACGTTCAATTTCCACTGTTGGGGCTGGCGACGGATTGATTTTCAACGTTTATGAGAGGAGGGCAAGGCTATGGCGCAGGATGTTTCGTTCAGTGTTCGAGGCAATAACGGCGAGGACCTGCGGGTTGGTGCCTGGCGTTTCGAGGGGCGCGGCGACGGGCCGACAGTGCATTTGCAGGCCGGGGTGCATGCCGATGAAATCGCCGGCATGCTGGTGCTGCACTTGCTGATGCCGCGCCTTTGCCAGGCCGAGTCCGAGGGCCGCCTCAAGGGCCGCGTGACCCTGGTGCCCCAAGCCAACCCGCTGGGTATCGGGCAATTTCGCCATGGGCGGATTCTCGGACGTTTTCATGAGGCCACCGGGCAGAACTTCAATCGCTCATTCGACCAGTCGCAGGCGTTGGTGCGGTCCGCAACCAATGTCCAGCATTGGCAGAAAAGCCTGGTGGAACTGGCGGCCACGGCGGACCTGGTGCTCGACCTGCATACCGACGACGAGGCACTGCCCTATGTCTATATCCACCGTGCGTTCTGGCCCAGGGGCCGGGCTCTGGCGGCAGCGCTGAAGATGGACCTGGCGATTATCTGGGATGACGGCGGTGATGGTTCCTTCGAGGAAACCCTTATCGCCCCCTGGCTGCGTGACGGCGATACCGCGCAGCGCTTTGCCGCCACCCTGGAGTTGCGTGGACAGGGTGATGTCAGCGATCACCTGGCCGGGCAGGATGCCGACGGCCTGTACGCCTGGTTGTGTGCCGTCGGGGTGATCGACGAGGCGCCGTCGCTGGTGGATTGGCCGGTGCAGGCGGTGGAGATGGGACATATGGAGACGATTCTGGCGCCTCGGCCCGGGGTCCTGGTTTTCGAAAAGGAACTGGGCGACTTCGTCGAAGAGGGGCAGCGGTTTGCCCGGATCGTCGGGCGCCCCGGAGACGCATCGTCCGAGGTGATCCTGCTGGCGGCCCAGGCCGGGCGAATGATCACCCGCCACCGGGACCGCTTGATCGCACAAGGCTCGGTGGTGGCGAAATTCACTGGCAGCCGGGTGTCGCACAACTGGACGGGCGGGTTGCTCGATCCCAACTAGGCTCCCCGCCCACCCAGGTTTTTACACGACCATGCCCAGGGCCGGCTTGTTGCCTGTCGTCGTGCTTGAACGGCTCAGCAGGCCGGCATGGCGACTGCGCAGGGCGTGCACTTCCTGGGCAAGATTGTCCATGAGGGTCCGGCCCCGGGGGGTGAACGCCTCGCAGCTCTCGATTTCCGGCAGGGCCTTGAGCAGGCCACGCAGAATGTCGAGCATCCGCTCTTCGGCCCGCTGCATTTCCACGGCCGGGCGTTGGCGCACACGCTCCAGGTATTTGACCTGGGCGAGCGCGGCGAAGAACGCATGGACATAACCCTGGAGATCGCGCTGCAGGCCGGACCAGGGCAGGCTGTACAGGCGTTCCCCGGCGCGTTGCTCGTCGATGATCGGGCAGACCTCGACCAGGCTGTACAGCAGTTGCTGGGTGGTTTCATGGACCAGCGATTCTTCGATATCAAGAATCGAATGGTCCTTGGCCGAAAGCAGGATGACGCCGGTGTAGCGCGCCGCCGAACAGCTGCGGAAGGTGCCGTCGGGCAAGTAGCAGATCAGCTTGACCAGGTGCCGGAACTGCTCGTAGCAGGCCGGCCAGGTGTTGGCGATGCGCGACAGGGCGACGCTGAGCACGTCGCGGAAGAAATGGATGGAGTAACCCGTGCGCTCCAGGTGCTTGCGGGTGTTTTCGTCTTCGGGGAATTCATAGCTGGGCGGTGTCGCGGCGGCGATCAGCGGATCGACGTTGAAGCGGCGGATCGGCGGATGGTTCGAGTACTTGTGATCGACCGCGGTCTGGGTGATGCGTTGCAGGATCGCCGGCAATTCCAGGAGCATCTCCTGCAGGGATGCGCTGTCGCGCGTCAGGTCCGTCAAGACCGCATTGGCCTGTTGAAACGTCAGGGCGACCCAGATCTGGAAGACCGGATCGTTGATGATCAGGCGGCGTTGGGCAACCGGCAGGAGAATCAGGTGCACCGCGCTGGAGAAAAACGGGTTGAGCTTGGGGCTGCCCTCCAGGTGCTGGAAACATTCGGCATAGAGCGCCGCGAAGGTGCTGTAGCGTTGTTGGCTGAGCCGATCGAGCAAACGGTGGAAACGGTCCGGCGTGGCGTCGGGCAAAAACGTGTTGTATTGGAACAGTTCGTCGAGCTGGGATTGCAGTCGGGTGGTCATGTCGGTGTCCTTGATCTATCACTGGGTGAATGACGAGCGCGCAGTAACCCTCCTTCAAGAAAGAGAGATAGAGAAGTTTGAAGTGTTGGCAGTGTCCGGGGGCGAGAATCAATAACTGACTGTTAGCAACTGACTCAATGGGCTGTAACAGGAACGTTGCGATCATTCGGTGGGTAATACAGCAAGGACACTCCCACAGGTTTAATTCGTTCGAGCCTGTTGCGGGTCAACGTTGGCATGGGCCGCGAGAGGGC
Source organism: Pseudomonas gingeri (assembly GCF_013386165.1). Taxonomy (GTDB): domain Bacteria; phylum Pseudomonadota; class Gammaproteobacteria; order Pseudomonadales; family Pseudomonadaceae; genus Aquipseudomonas; species Aquipseudomonas gingeri_C. The sequence continues at coordinate 101,458 of NZ_JACAOS010000021.1, forward strand.
TGCGCAGGGTGTTCGAGGCCGCCGCCAACTGGACAAGATCCAGGCCCTTGAGCGCCACCACCTCGTCGATGCGCAAGGTGATGTCAAGGTCCTTGGCGGCAGCAATCGGGTTTGCCTGCAACTCGGTGGCGAATGACGCGTCCCTGGTTGCGCGACCCAGAAGGATAGCGAGATGTCCCTGATGGTTTTTATTGGAATAAGGCATGGCGGTCTCCGGGTAATAATTGAAGTTTTTATAAGGAAGCAGGCCTGTGGCTGTTTTCAGTGGGGCGATGCCCGAGTGAATATAGCAAGATGATTCCATTTTTCAATATGTGCTTATTAATTTTCTGGAAGTTTTAAATGAGCGAATCTGCAAGTTATTGGGTTGTCTCTGTTGAAAGGGTTTGCAGTTTTTTATAAGTAAGATAGTTCCGTAGTTCTATTCATACATGAAGAGCGAGTATCAAATTTTTCGTTCCGGCCAGGCCATTCGCTTTCGTGGAGCCAGGGCGCGTGAGCCCGTGTCTCGACTAATGGCTCTTGTCAGGAAAATCCCACAGGAGTACAAATGTACTCCATGACGATTTTAAGCCCCCGCCGTACCGCCATCCTGACCTTTATCCGCGAGCGCATCGTGCGTAACGGCCAGCCCCCGAGCCTTGCCGAGATCGCCGAGGCCTTTGGCTTTGCCTCCCGCAGCGTGGCGCGCAAGCACGTGGTGGCCTTGGCCGAGGGCGGTTTTATCGAGGTCAACGCCCACCAGGCGCGGGGCATCCGCCTGCTCGATCAGGCACCCCGGGCCGAGTTGCTGGATATCCCGTTGCTGGGGCGGGTGGCGGCGGGCCGGCCGATCGATGTCGATGCCCAGGAGCATCGCCGGCTGCTGCTTGACCCGGCGCTGTTTTCCCGCGCGCCGGATTACCTGCTGCAGGTGCAGGGCGATTCGATGATCGGTGATGGCATTCTCGACGGTGACCTGGTTGCGGTACGCCGCACGGGCGAGGTGCGCAACGGCCAGATCGTCGTGGCCCGGCTGGAAGGCGAGGTCACCATCAAGCGTTTCGAGCGCACGGCCACGGGTATCCGCCTGTTACCGCGCAACCCGGCCTATGAACCTATCGTGGTCGATCCCGAGCATCAGGAACTGAGCATCGAAGGCGTGTTCTGCGGTCTGGTGCGGCCGGCATGAGGGACGCGGTGGTGGCCCTGGATACGCTGCTGGATGAGCGGCGGGTATGGAAAGGCCGGGCGGTTGCGCCGCTGGCCGAGCCGCAGTCCGATCGCCAGCCCAGCGGCCATGCGGCCCTTGACGCGGCCTTGCCCGGTGCCGGCTGGCCGCCGGCGGCGCTGACGGAAATCCTTATCGCCGGGGAGGGCGTTGGTGAGTTGCAACTGGTCTGGCCAACCCTGGCGCGGTTGTCGGCCCGGGGCGAGCGGATCGTCCTGGTGGCGCCGCCCCATGTGCCCTATCCCCAGGCGTGGTTGAGTGCGGGAGTGGATCTGCGGCAGTTATCGGTGATCCAGGCGGCACCGCGCGATGCCTTGTGGGCCGCTGAACAGTGCCTGCGCTCCGGCAGTTGCGGCGCGGTCCTGTGCTGGCCGCAACAGGCCGATGACCGGGCCTTGCGGCGCTTGCAGGTGGCGGCGGAAAGCGGTCAGACCCTGGCCTTTGCCTATCGCTCGCTGGAAGAGGCGATCAATCCGTCGCCGGCGGCCCTGCGGATTGCCGTCGAGGGCCGGCCCGGGCAGTTGCGGGTGCTCAAGTGCCGCGGCGGGCTGGCCCATTCGGCACCGATTGCCTTCAATACAGGGCATTGAGGCGGTATGCGTTGGGTCTGTATTGTTTTTCCGCAACTGGCACTGGACGGTGTGCTGCGCCGCACCCTTGAACCTGAAGCGCCATTGGCGCTGCTGACGGGCTCGCCGCAACGTCGGGTGGTGCAGGCGGTGAACGCCGCGGCACGGGCGTTGGGCCTGCGCCCCGGACAATCGCTGACCGCCGCCCATGCCTTGACCAAGGCCTTTGCCAGCGCCGAATACGATCACGCCGAAATCGAGCAGTGGCAGCAGTTTCTCGCCGCCTGGGCCTATCGCTTCAGCTCCCAGGTCAGCCTGTGTTATTCGCGAGCCTTGCTGTTCGAGATCGAATCCAGCCTGGGCCTGTTCGGGCCTTGGCCGCAGTTGGAAGCGCGCTTGCGCGAAGAGTTGAGCGGTTTGGGTTTTCGCCACCGGATCGTGGTCGCGCCCAATCCGGCGGCGGCGCGGGTCCTGGCCAATGCCTACGATGGCCTGGCCTTGGCGGACGACGGGGCCTTGCGCCAGGCCCTGGGACAGATGCCGATCGACCGGGTCGGGTTGCAACAGGAGGCGGCCACGGCCTTGTCGCGCATGGGCCTGCGGACCCTGGAGCAAGTGCTGGCCTTGCCCCGGCAGAGTCTGGCCCGGCGTTTCGAGGCGTCGCTGCTCAAGCACCTCGACACCCTGCTCGGTGAGCGACCTCTGGCCCTGGCGTTCTACCTGCCGCCGGATCGTTTTGCGGCCAGGATCGAGCTGAATTTTGATGTGACCTCGAATCAGGCCTTGCTGTTTCCCTTGCGCCGTTTGACCGGGGACCTGTCGGCGTTTCTCTGTGGGCGTGACAGCGGTGTACAGCGCTTCGAGCTGATCCTGGAACATGCCGGGTGCGCGGAGACACGGATCAAGGTCGGCCTGCTGAGTGCCGAGCGTGATCCCTTGATGCTTTTCGAACTGGCCCGTGGGCGGCTGGAGCAGGTCCAGGTCGAGTCGGCGGTACGCGGTTTTCGCCTGGAGGCCGAGGACTTGCCGGCCTTTGTCCCGCAGCACCGCGAACTCTTCGACGAGCGCCCGCAACAGTCCTTGCCCTGGGAGCAATTGCGCGAACGCTTGCGCGCCCGGCTGGGGGATGACGCGGTACAAGGCCTGCGTTTCCAGGCCGATCACCGCCCTGAATGTGCCTGGCAAGCGCTGTCGGCGAACAGCCCCGAGCCCCTGGCCGCCGTCGGCCCGTTGCGCCCCGGTTGGCTGCTCAAGGCGCCGTTGCCATTGCCCGAACAGGCCGCGCGAGTCCTGCTGGGACCGGAGCGGATCGAATCGGGCTGGTGGGATGGCGCCGATGTACGCCGCGACTATTACCTGATCGAGACCCGCGCCGGCCGCCACGCCTGGGCCTATCGAACGGTGGGGGAAAGCGGCCCGTTGTTGCTGCAGGGCTGGTTCGCATGAGTGGCGAATATGCCGAGTTGCATTGCCTGTCGAACTTCAGTTTCCAACGCGGGGCCTCCAGTGCCCAGGAGTTGTTCGAACGCGCCAAGGAGCAGGGTTATCAAGCCCTGGCGATTACCGATGAGTGCACCCTGGCAGGGATTGTCCGGGCCTGGCAGGCCGCCCAGGAGAGCGGCCTGCCGTTGATCATCGGCAGTGAAATGCAGATCGAGAATGGGCCTCGGATCGTCTTGCTGGTGGAAGATCTGCTGGGCTACCAGGCCCTTTGCCGATTGATCACCCAGGCCCGGCGGCGTGCGGAGAAAGGCCGTTATCAAGTGCTGCGGGCGGACTTCGAAGAGGAATTGTCGGGGCTGCTGGCGTTATGGTTGCCCGGGCAGCCCCCTGCCGAAGCCGATGGCCGCTGGTTGCGCGAGCGTTTTCCCGAACGCCTGTGGCTGGCGGTGGAACTGCATTGTGGCCAGGACGATGAACGGCGTTTGGCGCGCTTGCTGGCCCTGGCCGGTGAACTGGCGATTCCCGCCGTGGCCAGCGGCGATGTGCATATGCATGTGCGGGCCCGGCGCGCCCTGCAAGACACCATGACCGCCATTCGCCTGCACACCCGGGTGGCCGATGCCGGGCAGCAACTGCATGCCAATGGCGAGCGGCATCTGCGCAGTCTCGAGGCCTTGCGCGGAGTTTATCCGCCGGCCTTGCTGGCCGAGACCCAGGTCATTGCCCGACGCTGCACCTTCGATCTCGGCCAGTTGCGCTACCAGTATCCCCGTGAGCTGGTGCCGCAAGGGCAGACCCCGGCGTCCTGGCTGCGGCATCTGACGGAGGAGGGTATCCATCGACGTTGGCCGGAAGGGATCAGCCCCCGGGCTCGGGACCTGATCGAAAACGAGCTGGGGCTGATCGCCGAGCTGAATTACGACAGTTATTTCCTGACCGTGCAGGATATCGTCCGCTTCGCCCGCGAGCAGGGCATTCTCTGCCAGGGCCGTGGTTCGGCGGCAAATTCGGTGGTCTGTTACGCCCTGGGCGTGACGGAGCTGAACCCGGATCGCACCCATATGCTGTTCGAGCGTTTCCTCTCCCGTGAGCGCAACGAGCCGCCGGATATCGATGTCGACTTCGAGCACGATCGCCGCGAAGAGGTCTTGCAGTACGTCTTCCAGCGTTATGGCCGGAACCGGGCGGCGTTGACGGCGGTGGTCAGCACCTATCACGGTGCGGGGGCGGTGCGGGATGTGGCCAAGGCGCTGGGCCTGCCGCCGGATCAGATCAATGCCCTGGCCGACGCCTGCGGCCACTGGAGCGATGAGCCGCCGGCGCCGGAACGTCTGCGCGAAAGCGGTTTCGATCCCGACAGCCCGGTGCTGCGTCGGGTACTGGGGCTGACCCGGCAACTGATCGGTTTTCCCCGGCACCTGTCCCAGCATCCGGGCGGTTTCGTGATTTCCGAGCAGCCACTGGATACCCTGGTCCCGGTGGAAAACGCCGCCATGGCCGAGCGCACCATCATCCAGTGGGACAAGGACGACCTGGACAAGGTCGGTTTGCTCAAGGTCGATGTCCTGGCCCTGGGCATGCTCAGCGCACTGCGCCGCTGTTTCGACCTGGTCCAGCAGTATCGCGGCGGGCCGCGCTGGACCCTGGCGAGCCTGCCGCCGGACGATGAACCGACCTACGCGATGATCGGTCGGGCCGACACCATCGGCGTATTCCAGATCGAGTCGCGGGCGCAGATGTCGATGCTGCCACGGCTCAAACCGAAGAACTTCTACGACCTGGTGATCGAAGTAGCGATTGTCCGGCCGGGGCCGATCCAGGGCGGCATGGTGCATCCGTATCTGCGGCGGCGAAACCAGGAGGAGCCCGAGACCTATCCTTCTCCGGCACTTGAGGAGGTCCTGAAACGTACCCTGGGGGTGCCGCTGTTTCAGGAGCAGGTCATGCAGATCGCGGTGGTGGCGGCGGACTACACCCCGGGTGAAGCCGATCAGTTGCGCCGCTCCATGGCCGCCTGGAAACGCCATGGCGGACTTGAGCCGCACCGCCTGCGGCTGGCCAAGGGGATGGCGAAAAACGGTTATGCGCCGGAGTTCGCCGCGCAGATCTTCGAGCAGATCAAGGGCTTTGGCAGCTACGGTTTTCCCGAGTCCCATGCCGCCAGCTTTGCCTTGCTGACCTACGCCAGTTGCTGGCTGAAGTGCCATGAACCGGCGGCCTTTGCCTGTGCGCTGATCAACAGCTGGCCGATGGGTTTCTACAGCCCGGACCAGATACTCCAGGATGCCCGGCGGCATCAGTTGCAGATCCGTCCGGTGGACGTGCGGGCCAGCGATTGGGATTGCAGCCTGGAACCGACGGATGGCCCGCAGCCGGCGCTGCGTCTGGGCTTGCGGATGATTCGTGGGTTGCGCGAGGAGGATGCACGGCGGATCGAAGCGGCGCGCAGGGTGGGGGACTTCGAGGATATCGCCGACCTGGGCGAGCGGGCGCGGTTGGATAGTCGGGCCCAGGAACTGCTGGCCGATGCCGGTGCCTTGCGCGGTTTGGCGGGCGACCGTTATCAGGCCCGCTGGGAAGTGGCTGGGGTGGAAACGCAGTTGGGTTTATTTGCCGGGTTGTCGAGGTCCGCCGAAACCCCGGTGCTGTTGCCGCGCCCAAGTGTCGGCGAGGACTTGCAGGCGGATTACGCCAGTCTCGGCACGACCTTGGGGCCGCATCCGCTGGCGTTGTTGCGCGGTCAACTGAAAGCCCTGCGTTGCCGCAGTTCACGGGAGTTGCTGGAGGTTGAGCACGGACGGCCGGTGAGCATTGTCGGCCTGGTCACGGGACGCCAGCGACCGGGCACGGCCAGTGGGGTGACCTTTGTCACCCTCGAGGACGAATTCGGCAACGTCAATGTGGTGGTCTGGCGCGACCTGGCCGAGCGGCAACGGCAAGTGCTGGTGGGCGCGCAGTTGCTGAAAGTCGACGGGCGCCTGGAAACCGAGGGCGACGTCCGACATGTGATTGCCGGACGCCTGAGCGACCTGGGTTCACTGCTGACGGACATTACCGTGCGCAGTCGGGATTTTCGCTGAAACCCGGCGCTCGGCGTCAATCCTTCGGTTTCACCGTCGCCACATCGGAGGCCTTGACCCGAACCTCTTTGCCGGAAATATCCTTGAACTCATAAAAACCGTCGGCGGAGTGGGTTTCGGGTGTGTCCCGGGTCAAGTACTGGGTGCCGTTCTGCAAGGTCACCACGGTGGGCGTGGAACAGCCCGCCAGGGTCAGAATTGCTGCTGCCAGTAACGGCAGGCTGAGGTTTTTCAGATACATGATGTCCTCTCTGTTTCAGTGATTGACGGCGGATGAAAAATCTCAGGCCCGACGCTACAGGCACGGCCACTGGCTGTGCCTATAATCAGCGCCCGGACGGGTGGATGGTCCTGACCCGTTGCCGCATTCCCTAACGCTGGCTGGAAGCTTTCCATGACTGATCTTTCCGAGTTCACCATCACGCATAAATGGCCTGCACAACATCCAGACCGTCTCCAGCTCTATTCGTTGCCTACGCCCAACGGCGTCAAGGTCTCGATCCTGCTCGAAGAGCTGGGCCTGCCGTATGAAGCACACCTGGTCAGTTTCTCCACCAATGACCAGCTGACGCCGGAATTCATGGCGTTGAACCCCAACAACAAGATCCCGGCGATCATTGACCCCAACGGTCCCGACGGCCAGCCGCTGCCGTTGTTCGAGTCCGGGGCGATCCTGATCTACCTGGCCGAGAAAACCGGCCGTTTCATGTCCAAGGACCCGGCCCGGCGTTATGAAACCCTCCAGTGGGTGATGTTCCAGATGGGCGGTATCGGGCCGATGTTCGGCCAGCTCGGTTTCTTCAACAAGTTCGCCGGCAAGGACTACGAGGACAAGCGCCCGCGCGACCGTTACGTCGCCGAGAGCAAGCGCCTGCTGGGTGTGCTGGACCAGCGCCTGGAAAGCCGCCGCTGGATCATGGGTGACGACTACGGCATTGCCGACATCGCGACCTTCCCGTGGGTCCGCAACCTGATCGGTTTCTATGAAGCCGGCGATCTGGTGGGCATCCAGGATTTCCCCCATGTGCTTCGCGCACTGGAACAGTTCGTCGCCCGCCCGGCAGTGATCAAGGGCCTGACGATTCCATCGGCATAAGGCGATCGCCCAGCCCTGTCACCCAGGGCGGGCAAACGCGTGACCGGAGGCGGGAAGGGCCTGTTGACCCAGGTGCGGGTTTGCCGGCTCCGGCAATACCTACAGCGCGTCCAGGTGCTGGCCGAGCATGTTCTTGAAAGCCTGGACCACGCCCTCGGCGATCTCGGGGGACTCACCGGCCTTGAGCGATACGCTGATTTTCATCAGCTCCAGCAGCATCACCGCCGTCAGTGCATGGCGCTCCGTCGGCAGGGGCGGTTGTGCCAGGGCCAACAACCCGGCCAGCAGTGCGAGCAAGCCTGAGCGCGTCACGGCCTTGGCTGCCTTGTCGATATCCCGGCGCTCCGCCAGGGCGACGAATGCCGGGTTTTCTTCCAGAAACAGCGACAACTCTTCCAGTATCCGTTCGGCGGTCTGCCGTGGGCTCAGCTCGGGCGCCTGCTGCGCGAGGCTTTCCAGCCGGCCTCGGAGCGCATCCAACTGAGCGTTGTGCAGGGCCTGCGCCAACAGCGCCTTGGTGGGGAAGTATTGGTACAGCGAACCAATCGATGCCTGGGCCAGGGCCGCCACTTCGGTCATGGTGGCCGCGTCATAGCCGCGTTCGGCGAAGACCTGGGCCGCCGCTATCATCAGGTCGGCCACACGCTGCTTGCCGCGTTCCAGGCGTGGCGTGTGGATGCTGACATTTTTTTTACTTGAAGTTTGTGAGGGCATCCTCATATCCTTGTTGTGAGGCTATCCTCATATTCTAACCGCAGCTTTGACGTTCGTGCTTGCCGGGTTGCGCAAGCCGATGCCCGTCGATCAGGAGATCATCATGTCGCTTACGCTCGATCCTCGTACCTGTGCCCTTGTGATCATCGATCTGCAGCAGGGGATCATGGCCATGCCGGTGGCGCCCCATGCCTCGCAAGCGGTCGCCGAGCGGGCGGCGCGGCTCGGTGCGCACCTGGCCCAGGCGGGCGGTTTGGTGGTGGCTGTGCGTGTGGGTTTTGCCAGTGATTACGCCGACAAGCTCAACCAGCCGGTGGATATGCCGATGGCCGTGCCAGCGGGTGGCCTGCCGGAAGACTGGGCGCTGCTGACCCCCGCGATTGCCGCCCTGAACGCCCCGGTGCAGATCACCAAGCACAGTTGGAGCGCCTTCTACGGCACTGAACTGGACCTGCAATTGCGTCGTCGCGGGATTACCACGGTGATTGTCTGCGGGATCGCCAGCAATTCCGGCGTCGAGTCCACCGCCCGGGATGCCTGGCACCACAACTACGCCGTGGTGATTGCCGAGGATGCCTGTTCCGGCCTGGGTGAAGAGACCCACCGGTTCTCCATGGAAAAGGTCATGCCGCGCATTGCCCGGGTTCGTTCGACCCAGGCACTGATCGAAGCGCTGCCCATCAGTTGCTGATCAGCCCAGGCGCTCGACCAGCAGCGGCAGCAACTGTTCGCACGAGGCTTCGAACTTGAAGTCCAGCAACTCATCGGCGCGGGTCTTGCCCAGGTTGATGGCGATCAGTGGCAGGCCGCGCTCGGCCATCAGCTTGCACAGGCGAAAGGCCGAATAGGCCATCAACGAGGAGCCGATCACCAGCAGCCCCGCCGCCTGCTCGGCGCTGGCCAAGGCCTTGGCGGCGGTGAGCGGGGCAACGTTTTCGCCGAAGAACACCACGTCGGGCTTCAAGCGCTCGCCATCGCACTGCGGGCAGCGGGGCACCTGGAAGCGCGACTCGAAGGCGGCGTCCAGCAGGGTGTCGCCGTCGGGCGCCTGGACCGCTTCGACCCCTGTGAGATAAGGGTTCTGCGCCTCCAGCATGAGCTGGACGGCATCACGCTCCAGGCGGGCCGCGCAATCCAGGCAGAGGACCTTGTGCAGGCTGCCATGCAACTCGATCACATCATGGCTGCCGGCCTGGTCATGCAGGGTGTCGACGTTCTGGGTGATCAGGCCGCTGAGGTGCTGTTGCGCCTGCAGGCTGGCCAGGGCGCGGTGAGCCGCGTTGGGCCGGGCCATGCGCACCCGTGGCCAGCCGAGCATGGCCCGGGCCCAATAGCGGCGGCGGGCCTGGGGCGAGCCGAGGAACTCCTGGATCATCATCGGCGGCTTGCCCCGGCGTACGCCGTCGCTGTCGCGGTAGTCCGGGATGCCGGAGGAGGTGCTGATACCGGCGCCGGTAAGCACCAGAAAGGGCTGTTCGGCCATCAGTGGCAAGAGCGTTTCCAGGGCCGCGCTGACCTGCGGGTCGGGCATGGGATATCTCCGGTTATCGAGCGGCGGGCACGGCGCTGATGGGGCCGGGCCGTGCGTGTCGTCGTGAGCGAAGCTCAAGGATAGCCGCAGGCGTGCTCAATCGTCCCGCGTCAGCACTTCCAGCAGTTCGATTTCAAAGGTCAGGTCGGCGCCCGGGGCCACCCGCGAGCCCATCCCGCGCTCGCCATAAGCCAGGTGCGCCGGTACGAACAGTTGGCGTTTGCCGCCGACCTTCATGCCCATCAGGCCGATATCCCAGCCCTTGATGACACGACCGCTGCCAATCACGCACTGGAACGGCTTGCCACGGCTGTAGGACGAGTCGAACTCGCTGCCATCCTCGAGCAAACCACGGTATTGCGTGGTGATCAGTGCGCCCTTGACCACGACCTTGCCGTCGCCTTCCAGCAGGTCTGTCACCTGCAATTCAGTGTTGCTCATGACTTCTCCAGGGTGGGTAACCCATGCAGGATTTCCAAATCAGGGTTTTCCAGGCGCTTCTGCGCCAGGCGCTGGTCGAAATCACTCGCCAGCTCGGCCAGGGTCACTTGCCCCAGGCGCGTGATCAGCAGGGCTTCGGCTTCCTGCAGGACATCGGTGAGCCGGGCGTTGACCGCCTGTTCCACCAGACACTGCGGTTCTTCCCGCGACAGGCCCATGGCAAACACTTCGGGGGCGCCGAGGGCCCGATGGATATCCAGCAAGGTGATTTCGCTCAGGGGCCGGGCCAGGGTCCAGCCGCCGCCGTGGCCTTTTTCCGAGTGCACATAACCGTGATCCCGCAGCCCGGCCATGGTCCGCCGCACCACCACCGGGTTGGTGCGCAGCATCTGCGCGATGGTCTCGGAAGTGGTGCGCTGGTCGTGCTGATCCATGTGGATCAACACGTGCAGCATGCGGGAAAGGCGGCTGTCGTTGCGCATGGGGCGGTTTCGCAGGTGAAAAACAGAGCGCAGATATAGCAAAGTCGACCGTCCGTAACAAGATGAGTTACAGGAGTTGACGGAAGTCTATTACGTAACTTATAAAGTTTCGTAAGTTCGATCCACGAGGAGTTCTGCTCATGTCGCATTTTGTAGTGGTGGTGGGGGCCAGTTTTGCCGGGTTGTCGGCGGCCATGCAGTTGGCGCGGGCCCGGCAGCGGGTGTTGTTGATCGATTCCGGTCGGCCGCGTAATCGGTTTGCGGCGACTGTCCACGGTTTTCTCGGCCAGGACGGGCAGTCACCCCAGGTGATCCGGGACGAGGCGTTGCGTCAGCTACTGGATTATCCGACCGTCGAATTCGTGCAAGGGGAGGTGGTGTCGGCGCGCCCGGTCGACGCCGGGTTTGCCGTGCTGCTGGCTGATGGCCGGGAAGAGCGGGCGGTCCGATTGATCCTGGCCACCGGCTTGCGTGATGAGTTGCCGGCGATTCCCGGTTTGCCGGAGCGCTGGGGCCGCACGGTGCTGCATTGCCCGTACTGTCATGGTTATGAAGTCCGCGACCGTTCCCTGGGCGTGCTGGCCACCATGCCGCTTTCCGCACATCAGGCTGGGATGATCCCCGATTGGGGCCCGACGGTGTATTTCACCCAGGGGCTCCATGAACCCGACGCCGAGCAATTGGCCCATCTGCAAGCACGAGGCGTGCGGATCGAGCGGACCCCGGTGGTCGAGCTGCTGGGGCAGGCACCGGCGCTTGAGGCGGTGCGTTTGAGCGACGGTCGGGTGATCGAGGTCCAGGCGCTGTTCACCGGGCCGAAAACCCAGATGGCCAGCCCACTGGCGGAGCAATTGGGTTGTCTGTTCGACGAAGGCCCCCAGGGCGCTTATATCCGGGTCGACGAGCGCAAGGAGACGAGCGTGCCGGGGGTGTTTGCCGCCGGCGATGCCGCCAGCCCGATGCACAATGCGACATTCGCGGCCGCCGCCGGGGTCATGGCAGGTTTTGCTGTTCACCAGTCGTTGATCGCCGAAACCTCGGCCCACCAAAAAAACATGGGCACACGTTCAGCGTGAATTAAGATAGCCACTGGCCATTTATTAGTTCCATGCCCATGTTCAACGTACCTGCTGTTCAATGATGACCTCATGGATCGAGGCGGTTGTCGCAGTGCCCATGATCGCGTTGATCTGGGTGCTGCTACGTCATGAGCGCGAGGCCCGTCGGGAACTGGCCGAGTGTCGGGCGCAGTTGCATCAACTGACCGAATGCAATCGGCGGTTCGACACCGGCGATGATATCGAGCGCTTCAAGCGCAGCCAGTACTTTGCCCGCATCGGCACCTGGGACTGGGACGTCGACACCGAAAAACTCTACTGGTCGGAGGCCATCTACGGCATGTTCGGCTACAAGGTGGATGAGGTGACCCCGTCCTACGAACTGTTCTGCGCCAGCGTGCACCCCGAAGACCGGGACCGGGTCAGGGCCGGGGAGGCGCGTTGCATCGAGACCGGTGAGAACCACGACGAGGAATACCGAGTGATCTGGCCGGACGGCAGCGTCCATTGGCTGCGCGAGACCGGCAATGTGGTGAAGAACGTCCATGACTCGGCGATCAAGATGATGGGCGTGGTGCGTGATATCACCGAGGAAAAAGCCTGGGCTCGCCAGTTGCACACCCTGGCCCACAACGACGCACTGACCGGACTGCCCAATCGACTGGTGCTGGAAGAGCGTCTGTCCAGGGCGCTGGAGCGTGCCCGCACGGAGGCCACCCGGGTGATTCTGGTGTTTCTCGACCTCAACGGCTTCAAGAACATCAACGATGCCCACGGCCACGCCGCCGGTGATCGGATCCTGATCACCACGGCAGCCCGCCTGAAAAACCTGATGCGGACCTCGGACACCGTAGCCCGCATCGGTGGCGATGAGTTTGTGCTGGTCCTCGAAGGGCAGGCGCAACGGGACAGCGGATTGTCGGATGAGATTCATCCGTTGTGCGAGAAAATCCTCGTCGAGCTGTCGATGCCGATCAGTCTTGGCGATCACCAGGCGCAGATCGGTTGCAGCCTGGGTGTGGCGGTATTCCCCGACCATGCACCGAGCATGGACACACTGATCCATACCGCCGACCTGGCGATGTACGAAGCCAAGCGCAGTGGCAACAATCAATACCGCTTCGGGCACCAGGCCGTCTCGGCGGTGCATGCCGACTGACGACCCCCAACTGGGGTACAGCATGACGGACCGGGCATAAACGCATGTAGGACATGCGCGTCGCCCAGGCTGCGATTTCCTGCCTGAATAGAGTATTGTGTGGGTCTGCGAAAAAAATGTCATAAGCCTGAGCGAATCAGGCGGTTATCAGATGATTGAGGATGCCATGGGTCAGGAAAGCATTAACTGGGACAAGCTGGGTTTCGATTACGTCAAGACCGACAAGCGCTACCTGTCGTACTACCGTAACGGCGAGTGGGACAACGGTGCGCTGACCGAAGACAACGTCCTGCACATCAGCGAAGGCTCGACCGCGCTGCACTACGGTCAACAGTGCTTCGAAGGCATGAAGGCCTATCGCTGCAAGGATGGTTCGATCAACCTGTTCCGTCCTGACCAGAACGCCGCGCGCATGCAGCGCAGCTGCTCGCGTCTGCTGATGCCGCATGTACCGACCGATGTGTTTATGGAAGCCTGCAAGCAGGTGGTTCGCGCCAACGAACGTTTCATCCCGCCTTACGGCACTGGCGGCGCGCTGTACCTGCGGCCGTTCGTGATCGGCGTGGGCGACAACATCGGCGTGCGTACCGCGCCCGAATTCATCTTCTCGATCTTCTGCATTCCGGTCGGCGCCTACTTCAAGGGCGGCATGAAGCCACACAACTTCGTGATCTCCAGCTACGACCGTGCCGCGCCACAAGGCACCGGTGCGGCCAAGGTCGGTGGCAACTATGCCGCCAGCCTGATGCCGGGTGCCGAGGCCAAGAAGCGTGGCTTTGCCGACAGTATCTACCTGGACCCGCTGACCCATTCGAAGATCGAGGAGGTCGGTTCGGCCAACTTCTTCGGCATCACCCAGAACAACGAATTCGTTACGCCGAAATCGCCTTCGGTATTGGCGGGTATCACCCGTCTGTCGTTGATCGAACTGGCTGAATCGCGCCTGGGCCTGAAGGTCATCGAAGGTGACGTGCTGATCGACAAGCTCGCCGACTTCAAGGAAGCCGGTGCCTGCGGTACTGCCGCAGTGATCACGCCGATCGGCGGCATCGAGTACAACGGCCAGTTGCACGTGTTCCACAGCGAGACCGAAGTCGGTCCGGTGACCCAGCGTCTGTACAACGAGCTGACCGGTGTCCAGACCGGCGACGTCGAAGCCCCTGCGGGTTGGATCGTCAAGGTCTGAAGCCTATGACGGCCTGATCCGGGCAGTCTTGAAGAGCCCGACCTGAGCAATCAGGTCGGGCTTTTTTGTGCGCGTCTTTCAGTAGGATTAAATATTTATTTTAAAAAATAATTTTAAATTATATTTATTCTTTGTAAGGTAGGACCAGCGGGTCGGCATGGCGATGGCCGACCCAAGGCGCGATTCGCGATCAGTGCCCGTGGTTTCTCCTGACTGTTCAAAGAGGTGTGCTCATGACTTTCTGGTTGTTGCTGGCGGTAGTGGGGGCTTTGGCCCTGGGGTATCGGCAGGCGCCCGCGCGCCTTTGGTTGGCGGGCGTGCTGGTCTGGCTGGCCGGCGGTTATCTGTTCGGCGTGGTCGGGCCACTGGGCACGGCCATCGGCGGGCTGCTGGCCCTGGTTCCGGCGCTGGTGCTGGCGGTCAGGCCCTTGCGCCGGGCCTTGCTCTCACGCAGGGCCCTGGTCCTGTTTCGCCAGGTCATGCCGGCCATGTCCGACACCGAACGCGCGGCGATCGAGTCCGGCACCGTCTGGTGGGACGCCGAGCTGTTCAGCGGCAAGCCGCGCTGGGAGCGTCTGTTGAGTGCAGCACCGGCGCGCCTGAGCGCGGAGGAGCAGGCCTTCCTCGACAACGAGGTGGAAACCCTCTGCGACATGGCCAACGACTGGGAAACCACCCAGGTCTGGCAGGACCTGTCGCCCCAGGCCTGGCAGTACACCAAGGATGCCGGCTTTCTCGGCATGATCATTCCCCGGCAATACGGTGGCAAAGGGTTCTCCCACTATGCCCATTCCCAGGTGGTGATGAAGCTCTCGACCCGCTGTTCGGCGGCAGCGATCTCAGTGATGGTGCCCAACTCCCTGGGTCCGGCCGAACTGCTCCTGCATTACGGCACCGAGGCCCAGCGCCAGTACTATCTGCCGCGTCTGGCCCGGGGTGAGGATATTCCCTGTTTTGCCCTCACCAGCCCCTACGCCGGTTCCGACGCCGGGGCGATTCCCGATCTCGGAGTGGTCTGTAAAGGCACGTTCGAAGGTGAGGAAGTGCTGGGTTTCAGCGTCACCTGGGACAAGCGCTATATCACCCTGGGGCCGATTGCCACGGTGCTCGGCCTGGCGTTCCGCGCCGAAGACCCGGACGGCCTGCTGGGCAGCCCGGGCAGCCTGGGGATCACCTGTGCGCTGATCCCCACGTCCCACCCGGGGGTGCAGCATGGTCGTCGGCACTGGCCGCTCAATGCGGTATTCCAGAACGGTCCGACCCAGGGCCGGAATGTGTTTATTCCCCTGGACTGGGTGATCGGTGGTCGCGAGCAGGTCGGCAATGGTTGGCGCATGCTGATGGAGTGCCTGGCCGCCGGACGGGCGATTTCGCTGCCCTCGGCGAATGTCGGCCTGGGCAAGGTGGCCGTACGCGGCACCACGGCTTATGCCGCGATGCGCAAGCAATTCGGCCTGCCCATCGGCAAGTTCGAAGGCGTGCAGGCGCCCCTGGCACGCATGGCCGGGCATCTGTATGCCTGCGATGCGGTGCGCAAGGTCTCGGTGGCGTCCCTGGATGCCGGCGAGAAACCCTCGGTGATCTCCGCCATCGCCAAGTACCACGTGACCGAACGGGCCCGGATCATTGTCAACGACGGCATGGACATCGCCGCCGGCAAGGGCATTTGCATGGGGCCGAACAACTTCCTGGCCCGGGCCTACCAGCAAAGCCCGATTGCCATCACGGTGGAAGGCGCGAATATCATGACCCGCTGCCTGATCATCTACGGCCAGGGGCTGATTCGCTGCCATCCCTATGTCTTGCGTGAAATGGAAGCGGCCCGACGCCAGGGGCCTGAGGGGGCGGAGGCCTTCGACCAGGCGATGTTCGGGCATATCGGCTTTGTCCTGGCCAATACGATCCGGGCCGTGGTGCACGGCTTGACGGCCGGCCGGCTGCTCAAGGCTCCTGCGCAAACCGAGCCGGCGCTGGCCGCTTATTACCGCCAGATCGAGCGCCTGTCGGTGGTGCTGGCACTGGTTTCGGATATTTCCATGGGCGTGCTGGGCGGTGCGCTCAAACGCAAGGAAAGCATCACCGGACGACTCGGCGATATCCTCTCGCAGCTATACATCCTGTCCTGTGTCCTCAAGCGCTTCGAGGATGACGGGCGGCCCCGCGCGGACCTGCCGTTGGTGCACTGGGCTGCCCAGGACGCCCTGTGGCGAGCCCATGAAGCCTTGGGCGAAACCCTCGACAACTATCCTTCGAAAGCGGCCTGCCGATTGATTCGCGGCTTGGCGTTCCCGTTCGGCATTGCCCTGGTCAAACCCTCTGACCGGCTGCTGGCCGAGGTCGCCGAATTGGTGCAGACCCCTGGCGAGAGCCGTGATCGGCTGTTGGCCGACTCCTATATCCCGGGAGCGGATATCGACAAGTTGGCCTACGGTGAGTTGGCGTTCCGCTTGCTGCCCCAGGTTGAACTGATCGAGACCCGCCTGAAACCGGCGGTCCGTCAGGGAAGCATCGCGCCATTGCCGTTCTCCCGCGAGGCGTTCGTGGCCTGGCGGACCCAGGCCCTGGCCGCGCAACTGATCAGCGGTGAGGAAGGGGAGCTGCTCGGCCGCTATGTTGAATATGCCGACCATGGGATCCAGGTGGATGATTTTCCCCAGGATTTTGGTCTGCTGGAGGCGTTGCAGCGGCGCCAGGCGCATATCGATCAGGCCGACAAGAGCCTGGGCAAGCGTCGGGTGGCCGCGGGCAGCCCGGTTTAAATGATGTTTCTCGGGTTTTTATCGGAATCTATTCATGGCTGACGGTTACCTTTCATTCGTCAATACCCCCTGGGGCCACTGGCTGGCTCGGACCCTGGGTCTGCCGCAACCCCAGGCGTTGCAACGCTATCGCCCGGGCCAGGCGGGCAACCTGCTCAATCCGGTGGTGCTGGCGGCGGGGTCCCAGGGCCGCCTGCTGGGCGAGTTGCAACGGATCTTCGCCGCCACCGAGACCGTGGCCGCGGTACCGGCGAGCATCGATGCGCCGTCCACGGTCAAGGTCCGCGGGCTGGTGTTCGATGCCAGCGGCCTGAGTGATGTGCAGCAGTTGGACGAGTTGTATCGTTTCTTCCACGCCAATGTCCGGCGCCTGAGCGCCCAGGGCCGGGTGCTGGTCCTCGGCACGCCGCCGGAACACTGCGCGACCCTCGGCCAGACGGTGGCGCAGCGGGCCCTGGAGGGTTTCGTGCGGTCCCTGGGCAAGGAGTTGCGGCGGGCGATCACCGCGCAACTGCTGTATGTCGAACCCGGTGCCGAAGCGGAAATGGACAGCAGCCTGCGCTTCTTCCTGTCCCGGCGCTCGGCCTTTGTCTCGGGTCAGGTGGTGCGGATCGCCGAGCCGGTGGACGTGCCCAGGGACATTCTTTGGGACAAACCGCTCAGCGGACGGCGGGCCCTGGTCACCGGGGCCTGCCGTGGCATCGGCCTGGCCATCGCCCAGGTGCTGGCCGGCGAGGGGGCCCAGGTCGTCTGCCTGGATATCCCCGCCGTGGAAAGCGAGTTGCAGAGCGTTGCGGCATCCCTGGGGGGAACCGCGCTGGCCCTGGACATCACCGCGCCCCAGGCGGCGGAACGGCTGCTGGCATTCGCCGGTGAGCAGGGCGCTTTCGATATCGTGGTCCATAACGCCGGAATCACCCAGGACAAGACCCTGGCGAAAATGACCGAGGCCGGCTGGAGCAAGGTCATGGCGGTGAACCTGGCGGCGCCGCTGCGGCTGAGCACGGCGTTGCTCGAGGGGCAGGCGATCAATCCCGGTGGGCGGATTATCGGCGTGTCGTCGATTTCCGGGATTGCCGGCAACCTCGGGCAAAGCAACTACGCCACTTCCAAGGCCGGGGTGATCGGCCTGGTGCAGGGCCTGGCGCCATTGGCGGCACGCCAGCAGGTGACGGTCAACGCGGTGGCGCCGGGATTTATCGAGACCCAGATGACCGCGAAGATTCCGTTGCTGATCCGTGAGGCGGGACGCCGGATGAACTCCCTGGCCCAGGGCGGACAGCCCGAGGATGTGGCGCAAGCCATTGCCTGGCTGGCGCATCCGGCTTCCGGCGGGATCAATGGGCAGGTGGTCCGCGTTTGCGGGCAAAGCCTGCTGGGGGCCTGAATGATGAAAGCCGATTCCTCGATTCGTCTTATCGACCCGCCGCCTTCCGGCCTCCGCCTGCTCTGGCTTGGCCTGCGCAGCTTGCGCAAACCCAAGCTCGAGGGGCCGCCGCGTTTGCCCGACGAGCGACTGGTGCGTCCGGCGGTAGAGCTGGTGGCGGCGGACATTAGCCGTTATGCCCGCGCCTGCGGTTTTCGCCCCGAGCACGGGGTGCCGTTGTCGTTTCCCCATAACCTGGCCTTGCCCCTGCATTTGCTGCTGTTGACCAGCCCGGCTTTTCCCTGGCCAGCCAGCGGCATGATCCATCTGGCCAATCGCATTCGCCAGTACCAGGGGCTGGAGGCCGGGCAGGCCTTGCGCCTGGAAGTGCATTGCGAGCGTTGGGTGGCGCACCCCAAGGGCCAGGCGGTGCTGATCGTCACCCGGGCCAAAGGTGGCGGCAGCCTGGTCTGGGAAAGCGAAAGCCTGTACCTGCGTCGTGGCGTGGCCGCGCCCCAGGGCGAGCCCTGGCAGGGCGTCTTGACGTTCGACGAAGCCGCCCTGGTGCGGACCCAGCGCTGGTCGTTGTCGGCGGACCTGGGCCGGCGTTTTGCCCGGATCGGCGGTGATTACAATCCAATCCATACCTCCTGGCTGGGGGCGCGCCTGTTCGGCTTTCCGCGACCCATTGCCCATGGCATGTGGACCCTGGGCCGGGCGCTGGCGGCGCAACAACCGCCCAAGCCGCTGGCCGCCGCGGAGCTGAACTGTGAGTTCAAGCTGCCGATCTTCCTGCCCGGCAGCGCGACGCTGTGGAATGTACCGCCAAGCGGTTCGCGCCATGCATTCGAAGTGCGCAATGAAGCAGGCGACAAGCCGCATATGCGCGGACTCTTTATGGGCGGAGATCAGTCATGAGTACCTACGCTTTCAACCCGGCGCCGGTGCGTCGGGTCGCCATCCTCGGTGGCAATCGGATTCCGTTCGCCCGTTCCAATACGGTTTACGCCCAGGACAGCAACCAGGACCTGCTGGTGGCCGCCTTGCAGGGCTTGATCGATCGCCACGGCCTTGAGGGCAAACGCCTGGGGGAATTCGCCGCCGGGGCGGTGATCAAGCATTCGCGGGATTTCAATCTGGCTCGCGAATCCCTGTTGTCCACCACGTTGTCGCCGCAGACCCCGGCCTACGATGTGCAGCAAGCCTGCGGCACCGGTCTTGAGGCGGCGTTGCTGGTGGCCAACAAGATTGCCCTGGGGCAGATCGACGTGGGGATTGCCGGCGGCGCCGATACCACTTCAGACGCGCCCATCGCAATCAATGAAGCCCTGCGCCAGATTCTCCTGCGGGCCAACCGTTCCAAGGGTCTGGGCGATAAATTGCGCAGTCTGCTCGGAGTCCATCCGGGGATGTTCTTCAAGCCACTTTTGCCACGCAACGGCGAACCGCGCACCGGATTGTCCATGGGCGAGCATTGCGAGGAAATGGCCAAGCGCTGGCAGATCCGCCGACTGGCCCAGGATGAGCTGGCGCTGAGCAGTCACCAGCACCTCGATGCTGCCTACAAACGCGGTTTTTTCGATGATCTGATCAGCCCTTATCGTGGGCTGAAACGCGATAACAACCTGCGTGCCGATGCCAGCCTGGAGAGACTCGCGGGCCTGGGGCCGGCCTACGACAAACGCAGCGGCACCCTGACCGCCGGCAACTCGACACCGCTGACCGACGGTGCCTCGGTGGTCCTGCTGGCCAGCGAGGAGTGGGCCGAGGCGAACAACCAGCGGGTGCTGGCGTACCTGCGTACCGGCGAAACCGCGGCGGTGAATTTTGTCGACGGCACCGAGGGCCTGCTGATGGCGCCGGCCTACGCCGTGCCGCGGATGCTCGCCCGCGAAGGCCTGACGTTGCAGGACTTTGATTTCTACGAAATCCACGAAGCCTTTGCCGCCCAGGTGCTCTGCACCCTGAAGGCCTGGGAAGACCCCGAATATTGCCGTGAGCGCCTGGGCCTCGACGGGGCGCTGGGAACGATCGAGCGCAGCAAGCTCAACGTCAATGGCGGCTCCCTGGCCTGCGGACACCCGTTTGCCGCCACCGGCGGGCGGCTCCTGGCAACCCTGGCCAAGGCGATTGACGAGCGCGGCCAGGGCCGTGGACTGATTTCCGTCTGTGCCGCCGGGGGGCTGGGTGTGACCGCTATCGTCGAAAAATAAAACAATAACAAGGAGAGTGTCATGAGCGTCGCCAACCTGCACAACATCGACCAGCGCGTCTGGTTGAGCGCCTACCAGCCGGGGGTTCCCGCCGACATCGAAAGCGAGATCGACCGTTACCCGTCGCTGCGCGAGGTGTTTCTCGAGCATATGGAGAAGTACCGCGAGCGCGTCGCCTACGTCAGCATCGGCACCGAGATGGGCTATGTCGAATGGGAGCAGCGGGCCTTTGCCTTCGCCGCCTGGCTGCAATCGCGGGGGGTGGCGAAGGGCGACCGGGTGGCGCTGATGATGCCCAACTGCCTGCAATACCCGATCTGCCTGTTCGGCACCTTGCTGGTGGGGGCCGTGGTGGTCAACGTCAATCCGTTGTACACCGCCCATGAGCTCAGGCACTTGCTCAAGGACAGCGGCGCCGAGACCGTGGTGATCTTCGAGAACTTCGCCCACACCCTGGAACAGGCGATGCCTGGCAGCTCGCTGAAAAACGTCGTGGTGGCGGCGATCGGCGACCTGGTGGGGACGTTCAAGGGCGCGGCCTTGAACTTCGTGTTGCGGCATGTCCAGAAGCAGGTGCCGCGTTTCCATCTGCCGGGGGCGATCCGCTTTCCACGGATGATGAAGCAGGCCGCGACGCTGCAGGCCAGGAAGGTCAAGTTGGCCCACGATGACATTGCCTTCCTGCAGTACACCGGCGGCACCACGGGGAATGCCAAAGGTGCGATGCTCACCCATCGCAATATTCTCGCCAACCTGATGCAGGCCAAGGCCTGGGTCGGCAATCAACTGGATGAGGACCAGCAGGAAACCAATGTCACCCTGTTGCCGCTGTATCACGTGCTGTCGCTGACGGTGAACTGCCTGATGTTCATGTGCCTGGGCGGGCGCAATATCCTGATCGCCAACCCCCGGGATGTGAAACGGGTGCAGATGATCCTGCGCAAGGAGAAGTTCAGCGGCATCGTCGGGGTCAATACCCTGTTCAACGGGTTGCTGGACAACGCGGAATTTCGTGGCCGCGACTTTTCCGATCTGAAGCTGGCCATCGCCGGCGGCATGGCCACCCACACCGCCGTGGCCCGGCGCTGGAAAGAGGTGACGGGGGTGCCGATCATCGAAGGCTACGGGCTGACCGAATGTTCACCGGTGGTCAGCATCAGCCCTATCGACATTGCCCGGATGCGCGAGGGCGATTTCAGCGGGACCATCGGCGTGCCATTGCCCTCGACCTGGGTGCGCTTCATGCGTGAAGACGGCGAGCTGGCAGCGCTTGGCGAGGAGGGTGAGTTGCAGGTTCGTGGCCCGCAGGTGATGAAAGGTTACTGGCAGCGGCCCGAGGAGACCGCCGAGGTGCTGGACCGGGCCGGCTGGCTGTCGACCGGCGATATCGGGGTGATGAACGAGCAGGGCTTTATTCGTCTGGTGGATCGCAAGAAGGACATGATCCTGGTGTCGGGCTTCAATGTGTACCCCAACGAGATCGAAGACGTGGTCGCCTTGCACCCCGGCGTTGCGGAGGTGGCGGCCATCGGCGTGGCCGATCAGGTCACCGGCGAGCGGGTGAAGATCTTCGTGGTGCGCAAGGACCCGGCCTTGACTGAGGCCCAGTTGCTGGCACATTGCCGAGAGTCCCTGACGGGGTACAAGGTGCCGCGGATTGTCGAGTTTCGTACCGAAGAGCTGCCCAAGACCACGGTGGGCAAAGTGCTACGTCGCGCGTTGCGTGACCATTTGTCTCCTTAACTGACGCTTTGCAGTGAATTTCTTGTTATAAACACACTCCGATACGTCTCCACAGGACGGGCGCCAGAGCGCCCGTGTGGGCGCATCGGACGTTTTTGCTGTCATTTCAGTTGCTGACTCGATAACTCGGCCTTAGACTGCCGCCCCTCGTAAATTGAGTGCCGGGTGGCGCTTGGAATGGACGGCGCCTTTCTGTGCATCCCCTCAGGTGTGCAGAACGCTCCCTAATTCGCCTTAATGCACGTATTTTCTATAGAGAAATCAATGACAAAGGAAAAGTTGCTGGCCATGCCGGCGGACGACTACATGAACGCCGAGCAACTGGCTTTCTTTACCGAGCTGTTGCAAGCGATGAAAGTCGAAACCCACGAGCGTATCGAGCAGAACCGTATTGCCATCGAGAGTCTCGATACCCCGGCTGACCCGGCTGACGCCGCTTCCGTTGAAGAAGAACGCACCTGGCTGGTGAACGCCATCGACCGCGACCAGCGCATGCTGCCGCAGCTGGAACAGGCGCTGCTGCGCATCAACGATGACTCCTTCGGCTGGTGCGACGACAGCGGCGAGGCAATCGGCCTCAAGCGCCTGCTGATCAGCCCGACCACCAAGTACTGCATCGAAGCTCAGGAACGTCACGAGCAGATCGACAAGCATCAGCGCCAAGCCTGATCGCTGCCCCTTGCGAGCGCCGGCTTGCCGGCGATTCGGACGACGCGGTGCTCCTGGCCGCGTCATCGTCCCGCGCCGGTAAACCCACCTCCACCCCGCCCCACAGCAACTATCGTTGATGCGTACGCCTACAACTAACGGACCATGGCTAATGGCCCCATAGTGGCGTTTAATGCAAAAAACAATTAGAAGCTCAGGGTGGGTAAGCACATGTCTGGAGAAGGAATTCTGCCTGGGGTCGGGGCGCACGTGGAGGTGCAAGCGAAACCGCCGCTGCGTTGGCTCATGCCGTTGATACAGAGCGTGGGACTGGTGCTGTTGTTGTCGGCCATGGCCTTTGCCGGCTGGCCCCTGGGGGCTTGCCTGCCCTTGGCGCTGTTACTGATCTGGCTACCGCGCCTGCGGATGCGCCAGGCACAGGCGTTAGTCGTGCAGAGCGGCGGCGATGCCCTGGCGCAATTGACTCGCGATCTTTCCCATACCACCAGTCATAACGCCCTGTCCGCCGCTGGCGTGGCCTTTTCGGTCAAGCAACTGGCCGGCAAGGTGCAGTCGCAGCTCAGTGCCGCGGCGCAGATTGTCGCCAGTGCCGAACAGGTGATCAACACCGAGCAGACCACTTCGCACCTGAGCCAGCAAGCCCTGGGCTCGGCCAGTGAAGCCCGTAGCAGCAGTGCCGAGGGGCATACGGTGCTGGCGGAGTCCATCGGCCGCATGCACCGGCTCAGCCAGCAGGCCAATGCCAGCCGCGAGCTGATCGAGGCCCTGAGCCTGCGCAGCGAGGAAATCCAGCGGGTGACCCTGGTGATCCAGGCCATCGCCAGCCAGACCAACCTGCTGGCCCTTAACGCCGCGATCGAGGCGGCGCGGGCCGGTGAGCATGGTCGCGGTTTTGCCGTGGTCGCCGACGAAGTGCGCGGGCTGGCCGGGCGTACCGCCACGGCGACCGATGAGGTCGGGGTCATGGTGGCCGATATCCAGCAGCGCACCACCCAGGTCGTCGAGCAGATTCGCCAACTGGCCCAGGACCTGGACGGCGGTGTGGAGCAGGTCGAGGATACCGGTCGGCACCTGGCGAATATCGCCGGCCTGGCCGCCAGTGTCGAGGCGCAGGTGGGCGAGATCGCCCGCGGTGCGCAGAGCAATCGTGAGCAACTGGACAGCCTGTTTACGGCCGTGGAGCAGATGCGCGGCGACCTGGCCGTCAGCGACCAGCAGACCCGTCATCTGACCCAGGCGGCGATCCAGATGGAAGGGCAGGCCGAGATCATCAGCCAGCGCTTGGCCGAGGTTGGCCTGGATGACTACCACCAACGGGTCTACGACCTGGCCCGCGAAGGGGCCGGCCAGATTGCCGCGCGCTTCGAGGCGGATATCGAACAGCGTCGCATCAGCCTTGATGACCTGTTCGACCGTACTTACCAGCCGATCGCCAATACCTCGCCAGCCAAATACCAGACGCGCTTCGATCGTTACACCGATCAGGTCCTGCCGGCGATCCAGGAGCCGTTGCTGGCTCGTCATGAAGGTTTGGTGTTTGCCATTGCCTGCACGCCCCAGGGCTATGTGCCGACCCATAACCAGGCGTTTTGCCAGCCCTTGAGCGGCGATCCGAAGCAGGACACGCTGCACAATCGCACCAAGCGCAAGTTCGATGACCGTACCGGGATCCGCTGTGGCAGCCATCAACAGCCGGTGCTATTGCAGACCTACACCCGTGACACGGGAGAGTTGATGCATGACCTGTCGGTGCCGATCATGGTCAAGGGCCGGCATTGGGGCGGCCTGCGCCTGGGCTACAAACCGCAAAGCTAAGCGGTGGTATCCACCATGCCGGCCATCAGCTTTTCCGCCATGAACAGCGCGGTGCTGGTGCCGTTCAGCGCGGCACCGATGGCGGCGACCTGGGCCTTGGCGGGCTGGACCGCGGCGTCGCGCGCTGCTGCGTCGGGGTGGTGGCCGCTTTTGGTGGCGGCCAGGTGCGCGTTGGCCCTGCGCAGTTTTTGCTGCAGTTGCTCGATCTGTGCGCGAAGTTTTTTGACCCGATCTTTCGCCGCCTTGTCATTGGCCGCCAGGCTGTCTTTCAGCAGATTCGTTCCACTGTCGTCACCCAGCAGCGGGTCAGACGAAAGACGGCTGGTGGAACTGCCGCTGTCTTCGCTGGAGGACAGCAGAAAGGCGGACGGGATCAAGGAAGCATTCAAGTTGATCATCGGCGATACTCCTGGAATGACGCTTGCCAGCTTATCGACCGCGAGACGGCGTTCTGTAGTGTCGGATGATGCTTGTGCAGGGTATTTGCGACAGACTGGACACAATCGGGTACTTTTTGTCTTGTAAGATGCTGCCCACGGGTAGTTTGATTGGCCCGAATGGCCTGACGTGTTCTAGAATCACTTCCAATGCCCAGGGGCTGATTTCATCCAGGGCATTTTTTGCAACCTGCATGTCGGAAATTACTTTTTTTCAAGAAGGCCTTTCCTCGCAAATTCAGTTGCCGGTTTCCCTTGATCGGTGCAATGCGGTGTTTTCCTTCAAGCGCTGATGACACTTCGCAGAAGTCATGGGACCTTGCATCCATTAGGCTTTCTGCGCACCGGTGAGTATCGCCAGGCTGCGCGGGTAAACATCAGGGCTTTCTATTCGGTAACCGACGGCAGTGACCGATCTTTTTGTGTTGCCTGACATTCGCCGGGCGGCTTCATTTTTCGAGTTTGAGGACTTTTCGTTGGCAGTCAGTAATCTGGATATGCACGCACTGTTTGTACTGGGTGATCTTCGGGCCAAGCTGGTCAAGCAGTTTCAATCGCGTTTCGTCTATATCACCGAACAAAACGCCGAAGGCATCTACATTGCCGAGATCGACACCGAAACCTCCCTGGTGGTCGATGACAAGCAGCACCTGGAACTGAAAGTCGGCGATCACTTTCGCGCCGCGGTACTGCCCAGTCGCGAAGGCGGCAAGTTCGATATCAAGTTTCGCGAGATCAAACTGACCGTCTACGGCCTGGGCGACTATGCCTATGTCACCGTGCCGGAAGGTTTTGGCATTGTGTTCAAGGAAGGGCATACCGTGGTGATGGTCTTTGCCGCCCATGAACAGTTGCAGGGTACCTTGAGCAAGACCCTCAAGGACGTGACCAAGAAGGCCGCGCGCTGGCGCAAGGGTGAACTGACGTTCAAGGCCAGCGAGTAATGAGTTCGACCCGGGCCGAGTTCCATCGCCAGCATGTGCAGCAGGCCAGTGCCGAAGCCCGCCGGCTGTTCGAGCGCAAGACTGAACTGCAGGGCGCCTGGCTCAACTGGGTCGCGGCGCAACTCTATGCCTTGGGGCCTGCCGAGTATGTCAGTATGGTCCGACGTGAGTTGCAGCAACTTCAGTCGCCAGATACTCACTGATCGCTGGCGCATCAATACGGGAACCTCTACTACAGTTCAGCTGACTGAATATTTCCGGGCTTTCGGACTTTTCCCCGATAGACGACCTGCGATTGAGGTAACTCCATGAAAAGATTTCGCGCGCTGATTGCCAGTGCCCTGGCCGTACTCTGTGTCAGCGCCACGTCGCTTCCGGTTCGGGCTGCTGCCCAGCCGATCCACTTTGCCGATCTGAACTGGGAAAGTGGCAGCCTGATTACCGACATCCTGCGTTACATCGTCGAAAAAGGTTACGGCCTGCCGACCGATATGCTGCCGGGCACCACCGTGACCCTGGAAACCGCCCTGGCCAAGAATGATATCCAGGTGATCGGTGAGGAGTGGGCCGGACGCAGTCCGGTGTGGGTCAAGGCTGAAGCGGCGGGCGAGGTCGCGGCGGTTGGCGATACCGTCAAGGGCGCCACCGAGGGCTGGTGGGTGCCCGAGTACGTGATCAAGGGCGATCCGGAGCGTGGCATCAAGCCCCTGGCGCCGGACCTGCACGGGGTCGCCGACCTGGCTCGTTACAAGGATGTCTTCCGCGACCCGGAATCCCCGGACAAAGGACGCTTTCTCAACAGCCCGATCGGCTGGACATCGGAAATCGTCAACCAGCAGAAACTCAAGGCCTACGGCCTGACCGACAGTTATGTGAACTTTCGCAGCGGTTCCGGGGCCGCGCTGGATGCGGAAATCACCTCGTCGATTCGCCGTGGCAAACCGATTCTGTTCTATTACTGGTCGCCGACGCCGCTGCTGGGCAAGTTCAAGCTGGTCCAGTTGGAGGAGCCGGCCTTCGACGCCGAAGCCTGGAAAACCCTGACTGACCCGAATAATCCCGACCCCAAGCCGAGCCGTTCCCTGGCCTCGAAGCTGAGCATTGGTGTCTCGACACCGTTCAAGGGGCAATACCCGCAACTGGTGGCATTTTTCACCAAGGTCGACCTGCCGATTGATGTATTGAACCAGGCGTTGGCGAAGATGAGCGAGGAGCGCCTGCCGCCACGGGAGGTGACGCAGGCATTTCTCAAGGCCCATCCTGAAGTCTGGAAGGCCTGGCTGCCCGGGGATGTGGCCAGCAAGGTCGCCGCCAGCCTCAAGTGACAGCTATTACAACTCGCTGACATCGATCCAGCGCTGCTCCTTGGCCGCCCGGCGGATGGTCGTCGCCAGGCGCTCCACCTGCCAGGCCTCTTCGAAGTCGGTGCCCGTCTGGCCTCGACCGGCCAACGCCTCGATCAGCGCCTGGACCTCCAGGGTCTTGAGTTCGTTGTAACCCAGCTGATGGCCGGCGGCGGGGCTGAAGGCCGCGTAACGGGGCAGATGCGGCCCGGCCAGCAGGCGTTGGAAGCCGTTCTGGCCGGCGCGGCAGAGTTGCAGTTCGTTCAGGCGCTCCTGGTCGAAGGCCAGGGTGCCGCGGGTGCCGCTGATTTCGAAGCTCAGGTGGTTCTTGTAGCCATGCTTGAGCCAGCTGCTGCTGATTGCTCCCCGGGCACCATTGGCGAAGCGCAGCAGGGCGTGGACCTGGTCATCCACGGCAATCGGACAGGTCTCCAGGCTGCCGGCAGTGGCGGGGCGCTGCGGATGGACGGTGCGGGTGTCGGCGCAGACGGCGGTGATATCGCCGAGCAGATAACGGGCCATGGCCAGCAGATGGCTGCCCAGATCGGCCAGGGCGCCGCCGGCATGTT
Organism: Pseudomonas gingeri; assembly: GCF_013386165.1. Classification (GTDB taxonomy): domain Bacteria; phylum Pseudomonadota; class Gammaproteobacteria; order Pseudomonadales; family Pseudomonadaceae; genus Aquipseudomonas; species Aquipseudomonas gingeri_C. Next base: position 129,285 of record NZ_JACAOS010000021.1, read on the forward strand.
GTGCTTCGCAGCGCCAGGACCAGGGCGAGGCGGGGTCGGCCATGAAATCTTCGCTGAATTCACCTTGGAAACCGATGATCTCTCCCAGCTCGCCGCTCTGGATCAGCTCCCGGGCCAGGTCGATCATCGGGTTGTGTTGGTAGTTGTAGCCCACGCGGGTAACCACGCCGGCCTGTCGGGCCGCGTCACGCATCCGGGTCGCCTGGTCCAGGTCGACCGCCAGGGGTTTTTCGCAGTACACCGCCTTGCCCGCCGCGAGGGCGGCCATGGCCATGGGGAAGTGCAGGTGATTGGGGGTGGTGATGGCCACTACGCCAACCCGAGGATCGCCAATCAGCTGTTGCCAGTCGCCGTAGGCCTGCTCGAAACCCCAGGCCTTGGCACAGGATTCGGCACGCTGGAGATCGGCATCCGCCAGCGCCACCAGGCGCAGCTTCAGCGGCAGTTCGAATACGGCGCTGGCATTGTGAAATGCCAGCGCGTGGGCACGGCCCATGAAGCCCGTGCCGATCAAGCCAATTCCCAACTCGTCCATCGACGCACCCTCTGATTATTATTTTCAGGAAGGGCTATTTATAGAATTTAAATTCAATAAATTCAAGTTGTGGAATTTTTATTTCATAATCAGGACAGAAAACCACCGTCCACGTTCAGCGCCACGCCGGTGGTGTAGCTGGAGGCATCGCTGGCCAGGTACAGCACGGCCCCGGCCATTTCGCTCGGTGCGGCGACCCGCTTGAGGGGAATCTGTTGCAGGGCGGTCTTGAGGATCGCTTCGTTGCTGACCAGTGCCGAGGCGAACTTGGTGTCGGTCAGGCCTGGCAGCAGGGCGTTGCAGCGAATACCGAACTGCGCGCATTCCTTGGCGAAGACCTTGGTCATGTTGATCACGGCCGCCTTGGTCACCGAATAGATGCCCTGGAAAATCCCCGGGGAAATGCCGTTGATCGAGGCCACGTTGATGATGCTGCCACCGCCGTGCTCGCGCATCAGCTTGCCGGCTTCCACGGACATGAAGAAGTAGCCGCGGATGTTCACGTCGACGGTTTTCTGGAAGGCGCCGAGGTCGGTGTCCAGCACATTGCAGAACTGCGGGTTGGTGGCGGCATTGTTGACCAGGATGTCCAGGCGCCCGAACTGTTCGCGGATACCGGCGAAGACTTGGCTGATCTGCTCCATTTCACCGATATGACAGGCGATGGCCGTGGCTTTGCCGCCGTCGGCGATGATGGCATCGGCGACGTGCTGGCAGCCTTCGAGCTTGCGGCTCGAGACGATCACATGGGCACCTTGCTGGGCCAGCAGCTTGGCAATGGCCTCGCCGATACCGCGGCTGGCGCCGGAAACAAAGGCGATCTTGCCGTCGAGGTCGAACAACTGGGTCTTGGACATGGTTATTTTCCTGGTTGTAGGCGCGGTCAGAGGCTGGATGAATGGATGACCTTCAGGCTCATCTGCTCCAGCAGCTTGTTCATGTGAATGAACTGCGCGAAGCGTTTGTCCTGGGTCTGGCCGTGGAAGAAGCGGTAGTAGATCTGCTGCACGATGCCGGCCAGGCGGAACAGGCCGTAGGTGTAGTAGAAGTCGAAGTTGTCGATGGCGATCCCCGAGCGTTCGGCGTAGTAGTCGACGAACTGGCGGCGGGTCAGCATGCCGGGCGCATGGCTTGGCTGGCGGCGCATCAATTGCACCGGCGCCGGATCGGCGGCTTCGATCCAGTAGGCCAGGGTGTTGCCCAGGTCCATCAGCGGATTGCCGATGGTGGTCAGTTCCCAGTCGAGCACGCCGATAATCTGCATCGGGTTGTGGGGATCGAGGATCACGTTGTCGAAGCGGTAGTCGTTGTGCACGATGCTTGAGGTCGGATGGTCGGCGGGCATCTTGTCGTTGAGCCAGGCCCGCACGGTTTCCCAGCTGGGCGCGTCAGGGGTCAGGGCTCTTTCGTAACGCTCGCTCCAGCCGCGGATCTGCCGTTCGACGTAGCCTTCGGGCTTGCCCAGGTCAGCCAGGCCGCAGGCGGTGTAGTCGACCTGGTGCAGTTCAACCAGGCGATCAATGAAGCTCTTGCACAGGGTTTCGGTCTGCGCGGCATCCAGGCCCAGTTCCGGCGGCAGATCGGAGCGCAGGATGATGCCCTCGACCCGTTGCATCACATAGAACTCGGTGCCGATCACCGATTCGTCGGTGCAGTGCACATAGGCCTTGGGGCAGTACGGGAAACCGTCCTTGAGCTGGTTGAGGATGCGGAACTCGCGGCCCATGTCGTGGGCCGACTTGGCCTTGTGACCGAACGGCGGCCGGCGCAGGACAAACTCCTGTTCCGGGTAGCGGATCAAGTAGGTCAGGTTCGAGGCGCCGCCGGGGAACTGGCTGATATTCGGCTGGCCGTGCAGGCCCGGAATATGTGCCTTGAGGTACGGATCGATCAAGCCGACATCCAGCTCTTCGCCGGCACGGATACGGGTGGACTGGTCAGTAAGCGTCATGCTTATCCCTTCTGCTTATTCTGGAGGCCAGAGATTATTGACTAATCTAATGCTCGCCCTGTCTGCCTACAAGCGTGGTTTGCTGTTATAGGCTGGGGTGTTGCAGGATGATCAGCGTGCCTGATAGGCCAGCGTAGAGGGAATGTGGGGCTTGGCAAGCATGGGGAATAGAGCGGGGGAAGCCGTGTTGTTCACTCAAGAACATTCAATCTGAAAAGCGCCGGATAACCTTGTGGGAACGACGCTTGCCCGCGAAGCTTTTGGCGGCCTCAAGGGCCTCTTCGCGGGCAGGCACCGTTCCCTCAATGGGGTCGGCGTGGTGCGGGGATCAGGCCGGGAACAGCTCGCTCAGCTTCATCGACAGCATCATGTCGCCTTCGACGCGCAGCTTGCCGCCCATGAACGCCTGCATGCCGTCGGTTTCGCCGCTGACGATGCCTTTCATGGTCTCGCCATCGGTGACCAGGGTCACGTTGGCATCCGGGTTTTCGCCTTCCAGCAGTTCGCAGGTGCCGTTCTTGACGATCAGCGAGAAGTGCTGGGACTCATCGATACGGAAGCCGAAGACAACGTCCAGGCCGGCAGCGGCAACTGGGTTGAACTTGGCTTTCATTGCTTCTACGGCGTGGGCTACAGAGGTCATGGTTCGATCCTTTTATGGGTAAATACGCAGACGACCCCACAAGGGTCACCGTTGGCCGGGGCTTATCGAAAGGTGATCAGCTCCGGGGCCTTCAGCAGTTGCAGGTGCGTTTGACTGTTGAAGGAAGCCAGGGCCACCTCGCGACCACGAAACTTCAGCTGGTTGAGCGAGGTGTTGACGATCTGCCAGTTAAGCTCGAAGGCTTGCCTGGCTGGAATGCGGGTGATCAGGTGGAGCAGGGCGGTGATGGTCCCGCCTGAGGTGAACACGGCGATTTTCTCGCGGTTGTCGGCTTGCTCGAGAATCCGTTGCAACCCGCCCTCGACCCGGGCGACAAACCCCAGCCAGCTTTCCAGCCCCGGGGTGTCATGGCCGCCGTCGACCCAACGCTCGATGAGCAGGGCGAACAGGCGTTGGAACTCACCCCGGTTCTGCGCGGCGTTGCGCAGGATGTGCGGGGCTTCGGGTTCTTCCGGCAGCAAGCCGGGCAACAGCGCGCGGATTACCGCGTCAGCGTCGAATTCGTTGAAAGCCGGGTCGATCTCCACTGGCGGCACCGCTACGCCGGCGAGGGTGAACTGTTCCAGGGCCAGGGACGCGGTATCCTGCTGGCGGCGCAGATCGCCGGCCAGGCAGCGGTCGAAACTCAGGCCCAGTTCGGCCAGGTGCCGGCCGAGGATCTGCGCCTGGCGCACACCGGTCGGCGACAGCACGTCGTAGTCGTCTGCACCGAAGGAGGCCTGGCCATGTCGAATCAGATAGATGCTGCCCACGTCCGCGTCGTCCCGGTACGTTGAAGGTCTGGCGAGGTTATGAGGATGCCGGAAGCCTGTCAATGAAAAAACATACGCTCGTTTGAAATGTTTGTTAGAGACACAATTCAGGCGGTGCCACAACTGGTCGCAGCGCTGCCCCGACGGTATGCTTGAGGCATCACGCCCCCAAAGCCGGGGGTAGCCCCGTTTTTAAGGAGTCACCGTGGAGTTTCTTGCCGAGTACGCAAGTTTTCTGGCTAAAACCGTTACCCTGGTCATCGCCATCGTCGTGGTGCTGGTCATCGCGGCTTCATTGCGCGGCAAAGGGCGGCGCAAGTCCGCCGGCCAGTTGCAGGTCAGCAAGCTCAACGATTTCTACAAGGGCCTGCGTGAACGCCTGGAGCAGACCCTGCTCGACAAGGAACAGCTCAAGGCCCTGCGCAAGCAACAGGGCAAGGACGACAAGAAACAGAAGAAACAGCCGCAGGCCAAGCCACGGGTGTTCGTGCTGGACTTCGACGGCGATATCAAGGCTTCGGCGACCGAAAGCCTGCGTCACGAAATCACCGCCCTGCTGACCCTGGCCACCCCCAAGGACGAAGTGGTGCTGCGTCTGGAAAGTGGCGGCGGCATGGTCCACAGCTATGGCCTGGCCTCCTCGCAACTGGCCCGTATCCGCCAGGCCGGCGTGCCCCTGACCATCTGCATCGACAAGGTCGCGGCCAGTGGCGGCTACATGATGGCTTGCATCGGCGAGAAGATCATCAGCGCCCCCTTTGCGGTGCTCGGCTCCATCGGCGTGGTGGCACAGTTGCCTAACGTCAACAAGCTGCTGAAGAAGCACGATATCGACTTCGAGGTGCTGACCGCCGGCGAATACAAACGTACGTTGACGGTGTTCGGTGAGAACACCGACAAGGGCCGCGAGAAGTTCCAGGAAGACCTGGACATCACCCACCAATTGTTCAAGAACTTCGTCTCCCGCTACCGCCCGCAACTGGCCATCGACGAAGTGGCCACCGGCGAGGTCTGGTTGGGTATTGCCGCGCTGGACAAGCAACTGGTCGACGAACTGCGCACCAGCGACGAATACCTGGCCGAGCGTGCCAAGGTCGCCGAGCTGTTCCACTTGCATTACGCCGAACGCAAGAGCCTCCAGGAGCGCGTCGGGTTGGCTGCCAGCGGCTCGATCGAGCGTGTGCTGCTCAACGCCTGGAGTCGCCTGACCCAGCAACGCTTCTGGTAAGTCCCTGCCCGGTCGGCCTCCATCGTTATTCATCGAGGGAGGCCATCCCACCAGCTATAAGTACCCCTCTTTCCCGTCATGCGATCAATACGCTGGAGCCTTTAATGGACATCCAGGTCGATTGCCATGGAAGAAACAAATATCGTTGAGCCAGGCCCGGTGCCGCCCGCGGCAGGCATTCATTTCAATACGGTCAAGGAGAAGATTCCTCCTTGGCTCTACCAGGCCGCGCCGGAAATGCGCTTGCTGTTTCATGAGCACCTGGTGGCTCTGGAGACTTCGAGGCATGAAGTCCGGCAGATCATGAAGCAGTTGCAGAAGATCGATGTGTTCTGCACGCCGCGTCTGGTCCAGGCGCTGGAGCGACAGATCAGCGGTGACCAGGAACTGCAGGAGGGCGAGTTCGTCAGGCTCGATGCCACTTACCTGTCCGGTATCTTCGAGGACAAACTCTATACCTTCACCCACAGCCAGACATTGCTGGAAGCCGCCCTGCAGAACTTCGAGGCCGGTGAGGCCGAGCGGGGTGCTCTGGAAGGCAAGGCGATTATCCGGTTTCCCGGGCAGGCTGCCGGCAGCAACAGGCCGCTTGCCCCCGAGGACTTTGCCTGGCTCTGCCGAACACTGGATCTGGGAGCCTTGTATCAGACGCATATCGACAGCGTGCTCAATCCTTCCCCGGCCAAGGGGACCTCGTCGGTACAGCGGCACTTTGCCGAGTATGACAAACAGACGCTGGCGGTGACCGCCGATATTGCCTACCTGAAGGGCCAGATCACCGCCGTGACTTACGCCTTGCTGGCGGAACTGGTCAAGGGGCAGGCCGGTTTGACCCTCGGTGGCGAACGGCTGCATTGCAGCCGGATGAAAATGCTCGGTGTCGAGTTGAGCGGCTGGGTGGTCATAGGTCCCAAGCTGGAGGAGGGCGCGAGATCGCCGTGCATTGTCTATATTCCGGGTGATCCGCGTGGCCCGTTGACGCACTACAGTCACTTTCTGCTCTTTGAGCACGATCTGACCCTGAAACTCCGAGACCCGTCCTACCAGAAGTTCTTTGCCCGTTTTGTCCCCGAGCAACACCGGTTGCGATTCTTTCGGACCCTGAAGAGCACTTTGTTCCCGCTGAACAGCAAGTGGCCACCGGTACCGGCGATCCTCCAATATGTTCCGTTGACCGAAGTGCCTATCGAGGGCGATCTGTTCGAGAGCTTTCAGCAGCAGCGCTATCTCCAGATCAAGGCGCACGCGCGGCAACTGGCGGTGCCCACCGCCGATGTCGATGCCAGGGTGCGCCAAGAGCGCCTGGACGCTTATCGCGAAGTCGGTTTGAGTCTGCTGGCGCTGGCCTTGTCGTTCGTGCCGGTGATCAGCCAGATCATCCTGGCGGCCGCCGTGGTGAAAGTGGTCGTGGAGTTGTATGACGGATTTGCGGCTTGGCAGCTCGGGGAAAAGCGCGAGGCGCTCGGCTACCTGATGGCGGTGACCGAAGATGTTGCCCTGTTTGTGGGCGGGGCGGGGGTGGTGAAGGGCGGCAAGGCCCTGTACAAGGCCCTGGCCCCGGCTTCGGTGGATGCCTTGATCCCCGTTGAAGCACCGGAAGGCGGGCGCCGGTTATGGCGGGGCGACCTTGCCCCCTATGAGAGTGATATCCGCCTGCCGGAGGATCTCCAAGCCAATGAGCTGGGGCTTTATCCGTTCCTGGGCAAGCACTATCTGCCGCTGTCGGGAAAGCTCTATGCCGTGAGGTTTGACAGGGCTCGCCTGCAATGGCAGATCGAGCATCCCGGCGACGGGGATTTCCACGCCGTGCCGCTCATGTTCAACCGCACGGGAGCCTGGCGAACGATCTACGAGCGAGTGGTGGACTGGCCCGTGGAGCAATTGTTCCGGCGTCTCGGTGAACCCATGATCGGACTTGGCAACAAGCTGCGCCTGCAAATCCGCCAGCTCTGCTCGGCGCAGGAGAATGTGTTGCGCAGCGCCCTGGCGGACAACCGGCCGGTGCCCGCACTGCTGCTCGATACCATCAGGCGCTTCAGGATCGACCAGAGCATCAGCGATTTTATCGGCGAGGTGCCCGATGCCATCTCGCGCACGCAGGAACAGGGCGATCTGCGCTTGCGGCTGTTGACCACGCTGCCCGACTGGCCGGAAAACCGTGTTATCCAGGTGTTCAATGGCGCGGGTGACGTCATGGAGGAATACGGCCAGCGCGTGTCCGAACAATTTTCTTCGCTGCAGATCATCGAGTCACAGCTCAAGAATGGCGACCTGCTCAAGTCGGCGTTGAGCATGCTGAGCGAGCCCGAGCGCCAGGCGCTGCTGGGCGCCGAACCGACGGATAGTGGGGCGCGTGTCCGGCTATTGAACCGGCGCCTCAGGCAATGGGCCGGGCAGCGCAGGCAATGGCTGTTCGATGAGCTGTATGCGGCGGGCGAGAAAACCGAGGACGCCAGGGTCAATCGTATTCTCGGGGTGTACCCCGGATTGCCGGGAAGTGTCGCCCGGGAATTGATCGCCCACGCCAGTAGCGCCGAGCTTGATCTCTTGAGCGAACGGGTGCCGTTGCGGTTTTCGGAAGAAATCCGTTGGTACCTCAAGCAATTGAAGCTTAACCGCGTGTGCGAGAGCTGGTATCTGCTGGCCCCGCAATATGCCCAGGCAGACCGTCTTGCTTTGCATACGCTGGGGTTGTTGCCGGGTTGGCCGGCCACGGGATTGCGGATCGAGCTGCGCAAACTGCTCTTTACCAGCGAGGCCGTTGAAGCGGTGGGAGACCCGCATACCGCCACGCCCCGGGTGATTCTCAAGGTCGGTCGGGAGTACAACGCCTTCGATCACTCGGGGCGGCTCCTGGGCGGGGCGAATAACATGTTTGACGCCATGGCTCGTGCCTTGCCCGAACCTGATCGTATAACCCTCGGCGTCGGCGGCGCGAATCGAGGTGACTGGCTCAAGGAACAGATTCTCGGTCAGATTGCCCGAGACCCCTATGCCGCTCAGGAGACGCTGGGCCTGGCCCCTTTCAATCGTCGGTTCAGGCCGCCGATGCGCCTGGCCTCGGGGCGCATCGGCTACCCGATGAGCGATGGCGGCAGGATCCTGGGTTATTCCGAGCGATTGACCGCTCGTGTGCGTGACCTGTATCCGGGATTTACCTCGGAAGAGGTGGGGGAATTTCTCACCTCGCTGCGTCTGCCCGAGTCGGCTTGCCTGGTGGAACTCGAACGCCTGCGGGAGGAATATGAGTTGTTGTTTTCCACGCTGGACAAATGGGTACAACGCCAGACCTGGAGACGGGTTCGGGGTACCTTGCAAGTCGCTCCCGTGGCCCTCGACAACAAGCAGCGGGTGGCCGATGCGATCCTGGCCTGCTGGAGGAAACAGTCCAATCGCAACCTGCTGGGGGGGCGCTACTTCTATGAACTGGACCTGCTGGGCATGCGCGTCGGCGATTTGCCGAGCATTACCGCCGACTTCAGTCATGTGGGCTTTCTGTTCATGAATGACATGGCCATTGCCAGCACCGAGGTCTCCTTCCTGTCGTGCTTCCGGCAATTGCACTGGTTGTCCATGGGTTTCAACCATCTGAGCAGCCTGCCGGCGGAGCTGGCGGAAATGCCCGCGTTGGCCCATCTGCACCTGCCGGGCAACCAGATCGTGCTGAACGCCCAGGCATCGGCTTTGTTGGCGAGCCTGACCCGGCTCAGGTTTCTCAATCTTTCGGACAATCCTTTGCTCCTGTCGCCTGATGTCAGCCAGATGAGCGATCTGGAGAGCTTGCTGCTGCGTCATGGCGAGCTGGATCGCTGGCCTGTGGGCCTGTCGAGATTGCGCAACCTGCAGCGTGTGGACTTGCGGGACAACCGCATATCGACGATTCCCGAGGCGATTTACGCCGGGCCCGCTTCCATCAACCGGGTGACCCACCTGCACGACAATCCGCCGCTTTCGATTGAGGGCATGCAGCGCTTGCAACGTTATGAGCGCGAAACCGGCATCAACTTCGGCATCGATACCCCGGGCCGGCAGCGTCCCCATGCCGTGCGCCGGACTCCGTCGCTACGTGAGTGCGACCACTGGCTGGAGGTTGTCTCCGCCGAGCAGAGGGTCCGGAAGGAACGGCAGTGGCAGTTGCTTTATCGACAGCAAGGTTCCGGCGCCTTTTTCAGGCTGCTGGCGGATCTGACGAGTACCGCGGAGTACCGCGAAGCACGCGAGGATTTGAGCCTGCGGGTCTGGCAGGTCATGGATGCGGCCAGTCAATACACCGAACTGCGCGAAGAGCTGTTTGTCTCTGCCTCCCATCCGCAGACCTGTTCCGATGGTGCGGAGCTGGTCTTCAGCGACATTGAGGTCAAGGTCCTGGTGAATCAGGCGAGGGCAATGGCCGCAGGCACCCCGGCCGCGACTGAACTGAATTTGCTGAAGCTGGCCCGCGGCTTGTGGCGCCTGGATGAGGTCGAGACCCTGGCTCAGGCGAATATCGATGCGCGGCTGAAGGTGCTCGGCACGGCACGGGTCGATCCGGTTGAGGTGAGGCTGGCCTACCGCATCGGCCTCAGGGAACGGCTGCACTTGCCGGGCCAGCCCAGGCACATGACCTTTACCGAGTTGGCCCTGGTGACGGAGCAAGACCTGGAGGCGGCCCATGCCAGGATCCTGGCCCGGGAGCAGACCCCGGCGTATGAACAGGCCCTGGCGGGTCGCGAGTTCTGGATCGAGTACCTGAAAGAGCATAACCCTGCTCAATTCAAGGACATCAATGAGCAGCACCAGGTCGCTGTCTCTGCGCTGGATAAGCTGCGTACGAGCAGGCGCAGCCCCGCTTGGCATGAGTTCATAGATATCGAGCTGGAGGCAAGGATGGGCGATCAGCTCAAGGCGTGGCGAGAGGCGCAGGCCAAGGAAACACTGATACTGACCCGTCAAACACTGGAGAAGATTCCAGAGGAAGAGCTTGATTCATGAATGCCGGCCCGAGCGCAGGATGCGCCCGGGCCGGACAGGCTCAGCGTCGACGGAACAGCGGTAGCGGTTCGTCAGTGGCGGCCTGGTAGGTCACCGAGAAATCCTTGAGGCTCTCCAGGGCTTCGTACGGGTCCTTGTCGGCGCGCAGGGCGTAGGCATCGAAACCGCAGCGGTGCAGGTAGAACAGTTGGTCGCGCAGCACGTCGCCGATGGCCCGCAGTTCACCCTTGTAGCCGTAGCGGTCGCGCAGCAGACGGGCATTGGAGTAGTTGCGGCCGTCGGTGAAGGCCGGGAAGTTCAGGGCAATCACCTGGAAGTGCTGGACGTCATCGCCGATTTCCTCGGCTTCCTCCTCCGCGTCCAGCCACACGCCCAGGCCGCCGTCGCGGGCCTTGAGGACATGGGCGTGTTCGCGCCACAGCGCCAGCGGGACGATCAGGTCATCGCAGTTGGTGATGCCATCGAGGGTCGCGTCCTTGGGCAGCAGGTGCCAGGTTTCGTCGACAACCTCGTTGTTCTTAATGATTCGCTGCATAGACGCGTTCCTTGAAGAGGTCGATACCGATACGTTGGTAGGTGTCGATAAAACGTTCGTCTTCGGTACGTTGTTCCACGTACACATCGATCAGCTTGGAGATCACGTCGGGCATGGCGTCCTGGGCGAAGGACGGGCCGAGGATCTTGCCCAGGCTGGCGTCACGGCTGGCGCTGCCGCCGAGGGACACCTGGTAGAACTCTTCGCCTTTCTTGTCCACCCCGAGAATGCCGATATGGCCGACGTGGTGGTGACCACAGGCGTTCATGCAGCCGGAGATGTTCAGGTCCAGCTCGCCGATATCGAACAGGTAGTCGAGGTCGTCGAAGCGGCGCTGGATCGACTCGGCGATCGGGATCGACTTGGCGTTGGCCAGGGAGCAGAAGTCGCCGCCCGGGCAGCAGATGATGTCGGTCAGCAGGCCGATGTTCGGCGTGGCGAAACCGTTCTCGCGCAGTTCGCCCCAGAGGGTGAACAGTTGGCTCTGCTCCACGTCGGCAAGAATGATGTTCTGCTCGTGGGAGGTGCGCAGTTGGCCGAAGCTGTAGCGGTCGGCCAGATCGGCGATGGCATCGAACTGCTTGTCGGTCACGTCGCCCGGCGCTACGCCGGTGGGCTTGAGGGACAAGGTCACGGCCACGTAGCCGGGCTTTTTGTGGGCCAGGGTGTTACGGGTACGCCAACGGGCGAAACCTGGGTGCTGCTGGTCCAGTTCGGCCAGTTCGGCGACCTGGTTGCCCAGGGTCTTGTAGTCCGGATCAACGAAGTGCTTGGCAACACGATGGACTTCGGCGTCGGTGAGGGTGGTCTGGCCGCCACGCAGGTGGGCCATTTCCGCGTCGACCTTCTCGGCGAAGACTTCCGGGGTCAAGGCCTTGACCAGGATCTTGATCCGCGCCTTGTACTTGTTGTCACGACGGCCGTAGCGGTTGTAGACCCGCAAGATTGCATCGAGGTAGCTCAACAGATCCTGCCACGGCAGGAATTCGTTGATAAAGGCACCGACCACCGGGGTACGGCCCAGGCCGCCACCGACCAGAACCCGGAAACCCAGTTCGCCGGCGGCGTTGAACAGCGGCTCAAGACCGATGTCATGGACTTCGATGGCTGCGCGGTCCGAGGTCGAGCCGTTGATGGCGATCTTGAACTTGCGCGGCAGGTAGGCGAATTCCGGGTGGAAGGTGGTCCACTGACGAACGATCTCGCACCACGGGCGCGGGTCGACCAACTCGTCGGCGGCGACACCGGCAAACTGATCGGTGGTGACGTTGCGCAGGCAGTTACCGCTGGTCTGAATTGCGTGCATCTGCACGGTCGCCAGCTCAGCCAGGATTTCCGGCACGTCTTCCAGCGCCGGCCAGTTGAACTGCACGTTCTGCCGGGTACTGATGTGGGCGTAGCCCTTGTCGTAGTCACGGGCGATCCGCGCCATCATCCGCGCCTGGCGCGAAGTCAGCTGGCCATAAGGCACCGCCACCCGCAGCATCGGGGCGAAACGCTGGACATACAGGCCGTTTTGCAGGCGCAGGGGGCGGAACTCTTCTTCGCTGAGCTCACCGGCCAGATAGCGTCGGGTCTGATCGCGGAACTGCTTGACGCGGTCCTCGATGATCCGCTGATCGTATTCGTCGTATACGTACATATTGATCCTGTTTTCAGGCTTTTATAGGTCCCGCGAAAGCAGAGGCGCCACCACGTTACCTGAACAATTCCGCGCGCACGGCCGCGCACTCCGGCAAGGAGCGGGCGAAAGATAGCAGCTTGCGGTTATTCGCAAAAGTGATGTTTATGAATATGTACATAACCAAAATCGATATGCAAATTCGCCCGGGAAAGACCTTGGTTGTGGTGAGGATAATTGTCGTCTTAACTATCACCGAGTCTTGAAGCAATCACCGATAAAACCGACAAGAGGCGATGCGATGAGCAATCCAGTCAAAGCAAGGAAAAGCGACAGCACGGTCGATGCCTGGGCGATTCTGTTCCTGATCATCCTGGTGGTGGCCACCGCTGTATTCTGGGTCAGCCACCACTGAAGGGGCCGTAATCACCCCCACGCCCCCTGTAGGAGCAAGCTTGCTCGCGATAGCAATCTTTCAGTCAATGGGATGTCGCCTGACAGAACGCATCGCGAGCAAGCTCGCTCCTACAGGGGAACGGTGGGGGTTGTCGGGCAACTTGAGGGTTGGCCGTAGGGTGCAGGCATTTTGCTTGCTATCATGCGCCGCTACTTTTCGAGACGCGGTGACATGCTGAAGAACCTCTGCAAGGTAGTGCTGATCCTGAGCCTGCCATTCTGGGCGATGGCCCAGGCCACGACCGTGGTGTTTCTCAATCCGGGCCATGCGACGGAGCCTTTCTGGGGCAGTTACACCCGCTTCATGCAGGCGGCTGCGCGAAACCTCGGCCTGGAACTGCAGGTGCATTATGGCGATCGCAACCCGCAGACCAGCGTTGCCCAGGCCTACGAAGTCCTGCAGTCGGCCCATCGGCCCGATTACCTGGTGTTCGTCAACGAACAATCCATCGCCCCGCAGATCCTGCGCATGGCCCAGGGGCATGGGGTGAAGCTGTTTATCGTCAACAATACGCTGACGGCGGATCAGGGCGAGCGTTTCGGCGAGGCACCTGACCTGCTCGGCAGCCTGGTGCAGAACGACGAGCAGGCCGGCTACCTGATGCTCAAGGAGTTGGTCCGGCAACGCCTGCAGCAGGCGCCGGGACAACCCATCGACCTTTTGGCCTTTTCCGGGATGAAACTCACCCCGGCTTCGCAGTTGCGCGAGCAAGGCCTGCGTCGGGCCCTGGCGGAGTACCCGCAGGTGCACCTGCGACAGTTGGTCTACGGCGAATGGAGTCGTCAGCGCGCTTTTGACCAGGCCGAACAGATGATTCGGCGTTACCCGCAGACATCGCTGGTCTGGGCCGCCAACGACGAAATGGCCCTGGGTGCCATGGCCGCCTTTGAAAAGGCCGGGCGTCGGGCGGGGCGGGATGTGCTGTTCAGTGCCGTCAACAATTCCCCGGATGCGCTGCGGGCCAGTATCGATGGGCGCCTGAGCGTGCTATTGGCCGGGCATTTCACCTTGGGCGGCTGGGCCATGGTGTTGCTGCGTGACGATGCCGACGGCGTCGACTTCATTCGCCATGGCGGCCGCGAACGGCAGATCCCGGTGCTGGAGTTGATCGACAAGGCCCAGGCCGAGAAACTGTTGAAATACAGCGTCAGCGAAGATTACCGCGTCGATTTCAGGGCCCTGAGTGCCCGGGGCAAGCCGGACGGCTATCGCTACCCGTTTTCCCTGAAAACCGTGCTGCACTGAGCTGCGCCGGGCTTCAGACCCCGGCGAAGTGCAGCACCAGCTTGACGACAGCGTAGAGCGTCAATCCGAACACCGCCGTGAACAACACCCCGATCGCCACGAAATGGCTCGGCTTGCCGTGGGTGAAGTCGCGGGCACGGTTCTTCCCGCTTTGTACACCAAAGGCCGCGGCCATCACGCTGTGGAGCATCTGCCAGAAGGTCGGGGGCTTGTTGTCGATCGGATCGTCCATGAGGTCCTCCACACACAAGGTTGTGTGTGGAGAGCATAGACAATTCCCCCTGGTTTAGTTGTCGTAGCCCAGGTTCGGCGCCAGCCAGCGCTCACTGACGCTCAGGTCCTGGCCCTTGCGCTCGGTGTAGCTTTGCACCTGGTCCTTGTCGATCTTGCCGACGGCGAAGTACTGCGCCTGCGGATGGGCGAAATACCAGCCGCTGACGGCTGCTGCCGGGAACATCGCGTAGTGCTCGGTGAGGAACACGCCGCTTTTCCCGGCCTTGCCTTCGCTGGCCTGCGGGTCGAGCAGGGCGAACAAGGTGCCTTTCTCGGTATGGTCGGGGCAGGCCGGATAGCCGGGTGCCGGGCGAATACCGCTGTATTGCTCCTTGATCAGCGCTTCGTTGTCCAGCGCCTCGTCCTTGGCGTAGCCCCAGTGGTTTTTCCGCACCTGCTGGTGCAGCCATTCGGCGCAGGCCTCGGCCAGGCGGTCGGCGAGGGCCTTGACCATGATCGAGTTGTAGTCGTCGCCTTTGTCCTGATAGGCCTTGGCGACTTCTTCGGCACCGATCCCGGCGGTGGTGATAAAGCCACCCACGTAGTCGGTGATGCCACTGTCTTTTGGCGCGACGAAGTCGGCCAGGGAGAAGTTCGGCTTGCCGTCGGTCTTGATGATCTGCTGGCGCAGGTGGTGCAGCCTGGCGATTGGCTGGCCGTCGTCGCCATAGACTTCCAGGTCATCGTCCTGCACCTGGTTGGCCGGCCAGAAGCCGAATACCGCGCGGGCGCTGATCAGCTTCTCGTTGATCAGCTTGTCGAGCATTTCCCGCGCATCGGCATAGAGGGCGCTGGCGGCTTCGCCGACCACTTCGTCTTCGAGAATGCGCGGGAATTTGCCGGCCAGGTCCCAGGAGATAAAGAACGGGGTCCAGTCGATGTATTCGGCCAGGACCTTGAGGTCGATGTTGTCCAGTACCTGGCTGCCGGTGAAGGTCGGCTTGACCGGCTGGTAGCCGCTCCAGTCGAACTGCGGCTTCTTGGCGATGGCCACCGGGTAGCTCAGGCGCTCGGTACGGGCGCTGCGATTGGCGGTACGCTCGCGGACTTCGACATATTCATCGCGGGTCCTCTGGACGAAGCCGGGCTTGAGTTCCTTGGACAGCAGCTGGGTCGCCACGCCGACGGCGCGGGAGGCGTCGGTGACGTAGATCACCGCGTCGTTGCTGTAGCGTGGTTCGATCTTCACCGCCGTGTGGGCCTTGGAGGTGGTCGCGCCGCCGATCATCAACGGCAGGTGGAAGTCCTGGCGCTGCATTTCCCGGGCGACATGGACCATTTCATCCAGGGACGGGGTGATCAGGCCGGACAGCCCGATGATGTCGCACTTCTGCTCCTTGGCCACCTGCAGGATCTTCTCCGCCGGGACCATCACGCCGAGGTCGACGATATCGTAGCCGTTGCAACCGAGCACCACGCCGACGATGTTCTTGCCGATGTCGTGGACGTCGCCCTTGACCGTGGCCATCAGGATCTTGCCCTTGGCTTCCGGCTTGTCGCCTTTCTCCAGTTCGATGAACGGGATCAGGTGGGCGACCGCCTGCTTCATGACCCGGGCGGATTTCACCACCTGGGGCAGGAACATTTTCCCGGCGCCGAACAGGTCGCCGACGATGTTCATGCCGGACATCAGCGGGCCTTCGATCACCTCGATCGGACGCTTGAAGGACTGGCGCGATTCTTCGGTGTCTTCAACGATGTGGGTGGTGATGCCCTTGACCAGGGCGTGTTCCAGGCGCTTGTTGACGGGCCAGCCGCGCCATTCCTCGGTCTCGGCTTCCTTGACGCTGCCGTCGCCCTTGTACTTGTCGGCGATGGCGAGGAGGGCGTCGGTGCCTTCCGGGGTGCGGTTGAGGATCACGTCCTCGACGGCGTCGCGCAGTTCCACCGGGATCTGGTCGTAGATCTCCAGTTGGCCGGCGTTGACGATACCCATGGTCAGGCCGTTGCGGATCGCATACAGCAGGAACACCGAGTGGATCGCCTCGCGCACCGGGTTGTTGCCGCGGAACGAGAAGGACACGTTGGACACGCCGCCGCTGGTCAGCGCATGGGGCAACTCGTCACGGATATAGGCGCAGGCGTTGATGAAATCGACGGCGTAGTTGTTGTGCTCCTCGATACCGGTGGCGACGGCGAAGATGTTCGGGTCGAAGATGATGTCTTCCGGCGGGAAGCCGACGTCGTTCACCAGGATGTCATAGGAGCGTTTGCAGATTTCCTTCTTGCGCGCTTCGGTGTCGGCCTGGCCGGCCTCGTCGAAGGCCATCACCACCACGGCGGCGCCGTAGCGCTTGCACAGCTTGGCGTGATGAATGAACTGCTCGACGCCTTCCTTCATGCTGATGGAGTTGACGATGCCCTTGCCCTGGATGCACTTGAGGCCGGCTTCGATCACTTCCCACTTGGAGGAGTCGATCATGATCGGGACGCGGGAGATATCCGGTTCGCCGGCGATCAGGTTGAGGAAGGTGACCATGGCCTTCTTCGAGTCGAGCATGCCCTCGTCCATGTTGATGTCGATCACCTGGGCGCCGGCTTCCACCTGCTGCAGGGCGACTTCAAGGGCTTCGGTGTAGTTGTCCTCGCGGATCAGCCGGGCGAAACGGGCGGAACCGGTGATGTTGGTCCGCTCGCCGACGTTGACGAACAACGATTGGCGATCGATGGTGAACGGCTCCAGGCCCGACAGGCGGCAGGCCTTGGGAATCTCCGGAATAGGCCGTGGCGCGTAGCCGGCAACGGCCTTGGCGATGGCGGCGATGTGCCCGGGGGTGGTCCCGCAGCAACCGCCGACGATGTTCAGGAAGCCGCTCTGGGCGAACTCCTCGATGACCTTGGCGGTTTCTTCCGGCAGTTCGTCATACTCGCCGAATTCGTTCGGCAGGCCGGCGTTGGGGTGCGCGGAAACGTGGGTGCTGGCCTTGTTCGACAGCTCTTCCAGGTACGGGCGCAACTCGCTGGCGCCGAGGGCGCAGTTCAAGCCGACCGAGATCGGCTTGGCGTGGGCCACGGAGTTCCAGAAGGCTTCGGTGGTCTGGCCGGACAGGGTGCGGCCGGAGGCATCGGTGA
Source organism: Pseudomonas gingeri (assembly GCF_013386165.1). GTDB lineage: Bacteria > Pseudomonadota > Gammaproteobacteria > Pseudomonadales > Pseudomonadaceae > Aquipseudomonas > Aquipseudomonas gingeri_C. The sequence continues at coordinate 146,589 of NZ_JACAOS010000021.1, forward strand.
TGGTGCCGGAGATCATGATCGGCAGTGAAAAGCCGAGCTCTTCATACACGCCTTGCACGGCGAAGATCGCGGCCTTGGCGTTCAGGGTGTCGAAGATGGTTTCGATCAGGATCAGGTCGGCGCCGCCTTCGATCAGGCCCTTGGTGGCTTCGGTGTAGTTTTCCACCAGTTCATCGAAGGTCACGTTGCGGTAGCCGGGGTTGTTCACGTCCGGCGACAGCGAGCAGGTGCGGCTGGTCGGGCCGAGGACGCCGGCGACGAAACGTGGCTTGTCCGGGGTCTCCAGGGTTTTGGCGTCGGCCACTTTACGGGCCAGGCGGGCGCCTTCCACGTTCAGTTCGTAGACCAGCGCTTCCATGCCGTAGTCGGCCTGGGACACCTGGGTGGCGTTGAAGGTGTTGGTTTCCAGGATATCCGCGCCGGCATCCAGGTAGGCTTTCTCGATCGAACCGATCACGTCCGGACGGGTGATGACCAGCAGGTCGTTGTTACCCTTGACGTCGCTGGGCCAGTCGGCGAAACGTTTGCCGCGATAGTCCTCTTCCTCGAGCTTGTAGCTCTGGATCATGGTGCCCATGCCGCCATCAAGAATCAGGATACGTTCTTTGAGAGCTTGCTGGAGAGCGTGTAGGCGAGCACTGCGATCAGACATGGGACTACCTGGAAAGACGGATACAGAAGAGCCGCGATCATAGCAAACCTGTGTGCTTCTATAGCCTTCCGAGGTTGCGCATGAATATCGCTCATGTTGAAAGGGCGATGACCCTGTAGAATCACAGCGTTTTTTTATTTTCAGGGCCAGGGCCATGCCTTACCGATTTTTCAGCCTATTCCTACTGTTGATGCTGAGCAGTGCCACGCAGGCGCAAGGTCTGGCTCCGGCGATTTCCTACACCCGCGACGTTCAGCCGATCTTCACCGAGAAGTGCGTGGCCTGCCATGCCTGCTACGACGCGGCGTGCCAGCTCAATCTGGGCAGTGCCGAGGGCGCGGCGCGTGGCGCCTCGAAGATTCCGGTGTACAACGGCGACCGCAGCGACGCCTCCGAGCCCACCCGCCTGTATATCGATGGGCATACTCCGCGGCAGTGGCAGCAAAAGCAGTTCTACTCCGTGCTGGATGCCCAGGGCAGCCAGGCGGCGCTGATGGCGCGCATGCTCGAACTTGGTCATCGGGCACCGTTGCAGCCCAATGCCAAGCTGCCGGAAGAAATCGTGCTGGGCCTGAGCCGCGAGAACATGTGCCCGCTGCCCGGCGAGTTCGACGCGTATGCCGGTGCCCATCCGAAAGAGGGCATGCCCCTGGCCGTGACCGGGCTGACCGATCAGCAGTATCAGACGCTGCAACGCTGGTTGGCCTCCGGTGCGCCGATGGATGAGCAGGCCTTGGCGCCGAACGCGAAGGAGTCGTTGCAGATTGCCCAATGGGAAAACCTGCTCAACGCCCCAGGGGCCCGGGAAAGCCTGGTGGCGCGCTGGCTCTATGAGCACTGGTTCCTGGCCCACATCTATTTCGACGGCGGCGCGTCGGGGCACTTCTTCCAGTGGGTGCGTTCGCGCACGCCGAGCGGCCAGCCCATCGACCTGATCAATACCCGCCGACCGAACGATGACCCGGGTGTCCAGGTGTATTACCGCTTATGGCCGGTGCAGGGCGTGATCGTGCACAAGACTCATATCACCTACGCCCTCAGTGCGGCGAAGATGGCCCGGGTCAAGACCCTGTTCTACAGCGGCAACTGGCAGGTCAGTGCCTTGCCGGGCTACGGCCCGCAGCGCCGGGCCAACCCGTTCGAGACCTTCGAAGCGATTCCGGTGGCGGCGCGTTATCAGTTCATGCTCGATAACGCCGAGTATTTCGTCGACACCTTTATCCGCGGGCCGGTCTGTCGCGGGCAGATTGCTACCGACGTGATTCGCGACAACTTCTGGGCGCTGTTCCAGGCGCCGGAGCATGACCTGTATATCACCGACCCGGTTTATCGCAGCGCCGCCACGCCGCTGCTGGCGATGCCTGGGCAGAACGACGATGTCGGCAGTGTGCTGGGCCTGTGGTTGGCTTACCGCGACAAGCGCAACGAGTATGAAGCCTTGCGTCGGGACGCCTATGCCAATGTCCGGGCGCCGAGCTGGTCGAGCTTGTGGGCCGGCAACGACAATGCCCTGGTGAGCATTTTCCGCCATTTCGACAGTGCCACGGTCAGCAAGGGCTTGATCGGCGAGGTGCCGCAGACCCTGTGGTTGTTCGATTACCCGCTGCTGGAGCGGACCTATTACCAACTGGCGGTGAACTTCGATGTGTTCGGCAACGTGTCGCACCAGGCGCAGACGCGGCTGTACTTCGACCTGATCCGCAACGGCGCCGAGCAGAACTTCCTGCGCCTGATGCCGGCGGATTCGCGCGATGCTTACCTCGATGACTGGTACCAGAACAGCGGCAAGCTGAAGATGTGGCTGGACTACGAGCATATCGACGACAGCAAGCCGAGTGCCCTGAAACTCGATGAAAAGGACCCCAAGCGTGATTTTGCCAGGCAGTTGCTGCTGCGCTACGGCGATCTCAACGCCCATCCGGACCCGATCAATCGCTGTGAAGGCGCCTACTGCTCACGTCCGAATATCGACCCGGGGTTGCAAGAGGCCGAACAGTCCCTGAGTCGCCTGACTTCGCGTCCGGCGGCAGGGCTCAAGGTCATCGACCAGTTGCCGGAAGCGACGATGTTGCGCATCGAGACCCGCACCGGCAAGCGCGAGATCTACAGCCTGCTGCGCAACCGCGCCCACAGCAACGTGGCCTTTATGCTCGGCGAGGCTTATCGCTACCAGCCGGGGCTGGATACGTTGACGATCTACCCCGGTGTGTTGAGCAGCTACCCGAACTTCATGTTCAATATTCCGGCGGATCAGGTGCCGGCGTTTGTCGACGCCATGGAGCAGGCCAAGGATGCTGCGGGATTTGAGCAAATCGTCCAGCGCTGGGGGATTCGTCGCAGTCATCCGCAGTTCTGGCAGTATTTCCACGACCTGACCACCTACCTGAAGGAAACCGACCCGGTGAACGCCGGTGTGCTGGATATGAACCGCTATGAGAACCTTTGAGGGCGGGGCTTCTGTTCTCGGCGTTGCGGGTGGAAGCGGTGCAGGAGCGGCCGCTGCTTTTCCGACAAAAATACTAGGACTTTGTCCGGCGGCTCGATTGGCGTAAACTGGCGGCAAGTCTGTGAGGAGATTCCATGAGCGCCATAACTATTACTGATGCCGCCCACGATTATCTGGCTGATCTGCTGTCGAAGCAGAACACTCCGGGGATCGGCATCCGCGTTTTCATTACCCAGCCGGGTACCCAGTACGCCGAAACCTGCATTGCCTACTGCAAGCCGGGTGAAGAAAAACCTGAAGACACTGCCCTGGGGCTGAAAAGCTTCACCGCGTGGATCGATTCCTTCAGCGAAGCCTTCCTCGATGATGCGGTGGTCGATTATGCCACCGACCGTATGGGCGGCCAGCTGACCATCAAGGCGCCAAACGCCAAGGTGCCGATGGTCAATGCCGACAGCCCGGTCAACGAGCGTATCAACTACTACCTGCAAACCGAAATCAACCCGGGGCTGGCCAGCCACGGCGGCCAGGTCAGCCTGATCGAAGTGGTTGAAGACGGCATCGCCGTGTTGCAGTTCGGCGGTGGTTGCCAGGGCTGCGGCCAGGCCGACGTGACCTTGCGCGAAGGCATCGAGCGGACCTTGCTCGAGCGGATTCCCGAGCTCAAGGGTGTACGTGATGTAACCGACCATACGCAGAAAGAAAACGCCTACTACTGAGTTCGGTAGATTGTGGCGAGCGGGCTTGCCCGCGCTGGGGCGCGCAGCGGCCCTAAAACCGGTGATTGCGGTGTGTCAGGTAGAACACGGTGATCGGTTTTACGACTGCTGCGCAGTCGAGCGTGGGCAAGCCCCTCGCCACAGAGGCACTCAGCCCCAGCACACAACTACAGGCCAGCCCCAAGGCTCTTCAGATAGTCGCGCAAACGATCCTGCAGGTAGGGCACGCCCAACGGGTGTTCCAGGTACTCGGCAATCGACATCATCCGCCAGTACTGGCCTTCGTCGCCAAATCGAATCGTCTCAATTTCCCCAAGGCTCAGTTGCCCCACCAGAAACCACGAGTGGGTATTGGGCTGGGTAACGCTGGGATAACGCCGCGCCCACTCGATTCGCTCGGCCCCGATACGCAGGGAAAACTCCTCGTCCAGCTCCCGCAGCGCACATTCGCTCGGTGTCTCCTCGCCCTCACGACCGCCGCCGGCAAAGTCCCAATGCCCGGGATAGGGAATACTGTCCTTCATGTCCCGCAGATAGGTCAGCAGTTCATCGCCACAGAGCAGGGCCAGCTTGGCGCCGGAAAACAGCGGTTCGGACATTGGGTGATCCTCCAGGCGATCTAAGGTCGATAAAGGTGGGCGTGGCCGGCGCGATACAGCGAAGACTCGCTGAAGTGTTCGCCGGCCAGGACCCGACCCACCAGGATCAAGGCCGTGCGCCGAAAACCCTTGGCCTCGACCTTGGCCAGAATATCGGCAAGCGTCCCTTGCACCCAGTCCTGGTCAGGCCAGGTAGCACGATGGATCACCGCGATCGGGCAGTCGGCGCCGTAGTGCGGCAACAGTTCGTCGATGATTCTGGCCAGGTGATTGACCCCCAGATGAATCGCCATGGTCGCCTTGTGCTGGGCCAGGCTGGCCAGTTCCTCGCCAGCCGGCATCGAGGTCTTGTCGGCATAACGGGTCAGGATCACGCTTTGGGAAATATCCGGCAGCGTCAGCTCGACACCGAGCAACGCAGCGCAGGCGGCGGTCGCGGTCACGCCGGGGATGATTTCATAGGCGATGCCCAGTTCACGCAGATGGCGGATCTGTTCGCCAATGGCGCCGTAAAGCGAAGGATCACCCGAATGCACCCGTGCCACGTCCTGGCCCAGGGCGTCGGCGGCCTTGATCAGGTCGATGATCTGTTCCAGGTGCAGTTCGGCGCTGTTGACCACCTGGGTCGCGCTGTGACCTTGCAGGACGGCTTCAGGCACCAGGGAACCGGCGTAGATGATCACCGGGCAACTACGGATCAGGCGCTGGCCCTTGACGGTGATGAGTTCCGGGTCGCCGGGGCCGGCGCCGATGAAATAGACGGTCATGACACTCTCTGAACGGGCTGCACAAGGCTTTACATGAACAACGCTCATGTAGGAGAAGGGGATTATCGAGGGTTTTGCCCGGTCCAGGCCAGCGCAAAGGTTGCCATGGGGTTTTTCTGGCGTGAAATCAGCAGATTTGCCCGTGCTTGCCCCAGCTGTTCGGCGAGGGCCAGGGCAGCACTTTCGGCGACCCCGTAACAGCCGGTCTGTTCGAAGGCCAGGCTGGATCGATGGCTCAGACGTGTTTGGTAAGGTGCCAGCTCGGCGGCATTGAAGAACACCAGGGGCAGGTTCAGGCGCTGGGCGAGCTCGAGCAATCCCAGCTCGGTCTTTTTCCCGTCAATGCTCGCCAATCCCTTGATGCTCTCGAGGTTGATCCCATGGGCCTGCAACGACTGCTCCAGCAACGCCTGCAAGGTCGATGCGCTGCAGCCCTGGCGGCAGCCGAGGCCAATCGTGAGGACCGGCACTGTCTGGGTTTCAGTCATGAATGCGCCTCGGGAGGCGTTTTGGCGTTACAGTGAGTCATGGATTTTTTATAAAAATCATGTGCTTATAAAATACTTTTGATTTTCAGCCGCAGTTGCTCGATGGAAAAGGGCTTGCCGATCACCTGCATGCCAGGCGCCAGCTCGATGCTTTCCGCATAGCCGCTGGCAAACAGCACCGGCAGCCCCGGGCGCATATTACAGGCGATTTTGGCCAATTCGCGGCCATCCATTTCAGGGAGTCCGACATCGGTCATCAGCAGGTCGATGCGGGTGTCGGCCCGGCTGAGGATATCCAGGGCCGTATCGCTGCTGTCGGCCTCCAGAACATTGAACTCCAGCTCCTCCAGGACATCGATGATCAGCATGCGCACAATGGCATCGTCTTCGACGACAAGGATGGTGGAGGGGACTGCTGGCATAAGGATGTATCCCAAAAGTGAAGGGTGGATCAAGGCCGTTGAAACGCTCTGCCTCCTGTATCAGTAAGCCACCAGGCCAGACAAGTTCCCGCACTTGTACAAAAAAAACAAGATGTACAAGATGATAGGCTGGGGCCTGTCATTACGTCATGGCCGTGCGGCCTGGGAAATTGCATTCTAAGCTGTGAGAAAAAAGGCAGTCTTTTATTCGTACATACGGCAGACTCCTTGATAATCAATAACTTCAATCCGGGCCCTGAAATGAATTCGTCGTCTTCGGTGGATGAGCAAAGTTTTCGCAAGTTATTGAGCCGCAACATCAGCCTGCCCCTGGGCGTCGGGGTCCTCAGCGCGATCTTTTTTGTCTCGCTGATCAGCTATCTGCTGTCGGTGATCCAGTGGGTCGAGCATACCGATCGGGTGATCAACAACACCAACGACGCCATGAAGCTATCGGTGGACCTGGAAACCGGCATGCGCGGCTTCCTGATCACCGGTGACGAGCATTTCCTTGACCCCTATGAGGTCGCCAAGCCGAAGATCATTGCCGACCTGCGTGGCTTGCAGGTGCTGGTCGCGGATAACCCGCAGCAGGTCGACCGCTTCAAGCGTATCGAAGCCTTGCAGGGCGCCTGGACCGAGTACGCACAATCGATGATCGACCTGCTGCGTGCCAGCGGCGACTATCGGGCGGCGGTCAAGGCCGGGCGTGGCAAGCGCCTGAGCGACGAGATTCGCGGCGAGTTCGAAAACGCCGTCGAGACGGAGCAGCAACTGCGCCTGGTGCGCAATGAGGCCGTGAGCAACACCACGATCTGGACCATCGCCCTCTACCTCATCTTTGTATTGGGTCTGAGTGCCTTGCTGGCCTTTGTGGGTCGACGTGATTTGCTATCACTGTCAAAAAGTTATGCGAAGAACCTGGCGGCCCAAGTCAAGAGCGCCGAGCGCCTGGAGCAGCAGGCCTGGTTGCGCAGTGGCCAGACCGAGCTGGCCGAGCAGGTGCTTGGCCAGCTTACTCTCCAATTGTTGGGGCGCAATATCCTGCAATTCTGCGCGCAGTACATGGGCAGTGCCGTGGGCGCGCTGTATGTCCGCGAGGAGCATGGCGGCCTGACCCGTGTCGCCAGTTATGGCTTTTCCCGTGAGCAGGAGCAGCAGGAGCAGGCGATCTTCAATGATGAAGGCCTGATCGGCCAGGCCGCGGGCCAGGGCCGCCTGATCCGCCTGGACGAGGTCCCGGTGGATTACTTCAAGGTCAGTTCGGGCCTGGGTGAAGGCGCGCCGCGCAGCGTGCTGGTGGTGCCGACCACCAATGATGAGCGGATCAACGGGGTGGTCGAGCTGGGTTTCCTGCGGCCGTTGAATGAGCGTGACATCGAATTGCTGGAACTGATTGCCGACAATATCGGCACTTCCATCGAGGCCGCGCGTTACCGCCAGCGTTTGCAGGAAGTCCTGGCCGAGACCCAGCAGCTCAACGAAGAGCTGCAGGTCCAGCAGGAAGAGCTCAAGACCGCCAACGAAGAACTGGAAGAGCAGTCCCAGGTGCTCAAGGAGTCGCAGGTTCACCTGGAAAGCCAGCAGAGCGAACTCGAACAGACCAACGAGCAGTTGGCCGAACAGGCCCAGGCCCTGGCCGAGCAGCGCGATGCGATGGATCTCAAGAACAATCAGTTGAACCTGGCCCAGGTCCAGCTTGAGGAGCGTGCCGAGGAACTGCAACGTTCGAGCAAGTACAAGTCCGAATTCCTCGCCAACATGTCCCACGAACTGCGCACGCCACTCAACAGTTCGCTGATCCTGTCCAAGCTGCTGGCGGAGAACCCTGGGGACAACCTCACGGCGGAACAGGTCAAGTTCGCCGAATCGATCTATAGCGCCGGCAACGATCTGCTCAACCTGATCAACGACATCCTCGATATCTCCAAGGTCGAGGCCGGCAAGTTGGAGGTGCGCCCGGAAAACACCAATATCGAACGTCTGGTGGAAGGGCTGCGGAACATGTTCCAACCACTGGCCGGCGACAAGCAGCTGGGGTTCGAGGTCGAGTTGCGCGGTGAGCTGCCGATGACGCTGTTCACCGACCGCCAGCGTTTGGAACAGGTGTTGAAGAACCTGCTGTCCAACGCCATCAAGTTCACCGAGACGGGTCGGGTCAGCCTGAGCGTGTCGCGCCAACCCGGTATCGGGATCGCCTTTGCCGTGCGTGACTCCGGCATCGGGATTGCCGCCGAACAGCACGAGAGTATTTTCGAGGCGTTCCGCCAGGCGGACGGCACCACCAACCGCCGTTATGGCGGCACTGGCCTGGGCCTGTCGATTTCCCGCGACCTGGCGGCGCTGCTCGGCGGCTCCATCAATGTCGCCAGCCAGCCCGGGCAAGGCAGCGTGTTTACCCTGGTGATGCCGGAGCAGTATGTGGAACACCGCGACGGCGTCGGCCCCGCGCCAGTGGTCGCACCACCGGCCCCGCTGGAGTCCCTGGATCCGCCGCGGCCGTTGCCGCCGGTGGTGGTGGAGGCGCCGATCCAGCGCTTTGCCGACGACCGTGAAAAAGGCCCGTTCAGCACCCGCTGTATCCTGGTGATCGAAGACGAGCAGAGATTTGCCCAGATTCTCTATGACCTGGCCCATGAGCTGGGTTACCAGTGCCTGGTGGCCCATGGCGCGGACGAAGGCTTCGAGCTGGCCGCCCAGTTTATCCCCGATGCGATCCTGCTGGACATGCGTCTGCCGGATCACTCCGGCCTGACGGTGTTGCAGCGCCTCAAGGAGCAGGCGCCGACCCGGCATATCCCGGTGCATGTGATTTCCGTCGAGGACCGCGTCGAAGCGGCCATGCACATGGGTGCCATGGGCTATGCACTGAAGCCGACCACCCGCGAAGAGCTCAAGGAGATCTTCACGCGGCTGGAGGCCAAGCTGACCCAGAAGCTCAAGCGCGTGCTGCTGGTGGAAGACGACGATCTGCAACGCGACAGCATCGCTCGGTTGATCGGCGACGACGATATCGAGATCACCGCCGTGGGCTTCGCCCAGGAAGCCCTCGATCTGCTGCGCGCCAACGTCTTCGACTGCATGATCATCGACCTCAAGTTGCCGGACATGCTCGGTAACGAGCTGCTGCGGCGCATGTCCACCGAAGACATTCGCGCCTTCCCGCCGGTGATCGTCTATACCGGGCGCAACCTGACCCGCGATGAAGAGAACGAGCTGCACAAGTATTCCCGCTCGATCATCATCAAGGGCGCCCGCTCGCCGGAGCGCCTGCTGGATGAAGTGACTCTTTTTCTGCACAAAGTCGAATCCCAGCTGTCCCATGAAAGACAGCGCATGCTCAAGACCGCCCGCAGCCGCGACAAGGTCTTTGAAGGGCGCAAGATCCTGCTGGTGGACGACGACGTGCGCAATATCTTTGCCTTGACCAGTGCTTTGGAACACAAGGGCGCGATTGTCGAAATCGGCCGTAATGGCCGCGAGGCGATTCAACGGCTCAACGAAGTAGAGGACATCGACCTGGTGCTGATGGATGTGATGATGCCGGAGATGGACGGTTACGAAGCCACCCTGGAGATCCGCAAGGACCCGCGTTGGCGCAAGCTGCCGATCATCGCGGTGACGGCCAAGGCGATGAAGGATGACCAGGAGCGCTGCTTGCAGGCCGGCTCCAACGACTACCTGGCCAAACCGATTGACCTGGATCGACTGTTCTCGTTGATCCGTGTCTGGCTACCGAAAATGGAACGGATCTAGTGGAGCGAAGTACCGACATCGAGTTGCGGTTGTTGATCGAGGCGATCTACCTCAAGTACAGCTACGATTTTCGTGATTACTCCGGCGCTTCGGTCAAGCGCCGGGTCCACCATGCTTTGCTCCAGCTCGATTGCGCGACCATTTCCGCACTGCAGGAGCGGGTGCTCCACGATCCGGCGGCGTTCATGCAGTTGCTGCAGTACCTGACCATCCCGGTCAGCGAGATGTTTCGCGATCCCGGCCACTTCCTGGCGATCCGTCAGGAAGTGGTGCCGCTGCTCAAGACCTACCCGTCGATCAAGATCTGGATCGCCGGGTGCAGCACCGGAGAGGAGGTGTACTCCATGGCAATCCTGCTGCGTGAAGAAGGCTTGCTCGAGCGCACGATCATCTACGCCACTGACATCAATCCCCATTCGCTGGAAAAGGCCAAGCAGGGCATCTTTACCCTGGACAACGTACGCACCTATGCCGACAACTACCGGGCGTCCGGCGGCCAGCGGGACTTTGCCGAGTATTACCACTCGGCCTACGGCTACGCGATTTTCGACAAGACCCTACGGGAAAACGTGACCTTTGCCGATCACAGCCTGGCGACGGATAGCGTATTCTCTGAGACACAACTTATTTCTTGCCGTAACGTATTGATTTATTTCAACAAAAAACTTCAGGATCGAGCGTTTGGGTTGTTCCACGAGTCGTTGTGCCATCGGGGTTTCCTGGTGCTGGGCAGCAAGGAGACGCTGGACTTTTCAGCCTACGGCAAGCGGTTCGAGGCGTTGGTCAAACAAGAGCGGATCTATCGTAAATCATGAGTGACCCGTTACTGCCAATCATCGACCGCCAGCGGGTCGAGGCGCTCGTGGTCGGGGCCTCGGCGGGTGGCGTCGAAGCCCTGATGACCGTGTTCGGCGCGCTGACCACGCGCTTCAGCTTGCCGATCGTGACCGTCCTGCACATGTCCGAAGGGCGCCGCAGCCAATTGGCCGAAGTGTTCGGGCGGCGCCTGGCGTTGCCGGTGAAAGAGGCCGACGACAAAGAGAGCATTGTGCCGGGCACCTTGTATTTCGCCGCCCCGGGGTATCACCTGTCCATCGAGCAGGACCGCAGCTTTTCCTTCAGTCGCGAAGAGCGGGTGCATTACTCCCGGCCTTCGATTGATTATCTCTTCTCATCGGCGGCGGACGCTTACGGATCGCGCCTGATGGGCATACTCTTGACCGGCGCCAATCAGGACGGCGCCGAGGGTCTGTTGCAGATCCAGCGCCAGGGTGGCCTGACCGTGGTGCAGGACCCGCAAGACGCTCGGGTGGCAACCATGCCCGAAGCCGCGTTGGCGTTGCAGCAGCCGGATTATCTTCTTTCTTTGCAGGGCATCAGCCGCCTGCTTGTCGAGCTGGAACGAATCACATGTTGAGTACTATCCAGGCCAAACTGCTGATCGTCGACGATCTGCCGGAGAATCTGCTGGCGCTGGAAGCGCTGATCAAGCGCGAGGATCGCCTTGTCTACAAAGCGCTGTCAGCCGATGAAGCGCTGTCGCTGCTGCTTCAGCACGAATTTGCCATGGCCATTCTCGATGTACAGATGCCGGGCATGAATGGCTTCGAACTGGCCGAATTGATGCGCGGTACCGAGAAGACCAAGCACATTCCCATTGTTTTCGTCAGTGCCGCCGCCCGCGAGCGCAACTATGCCTTCAAGGGCTATGAAAGCGGCGCGGTGGACTTTCTGCACAAACCCCTCGACACCCATGCGGTGAAGAGCAAGGTCAGCATCTTCGTCGAGCTCTATCGCCAGAGCAAGGCGATGAAGCTGCAAGTCGAGGCCCTCGAGCAGAGTCGCCGCGAGCAGGAGTTGCTGCTGCGCAAACTGCAGGTGACCCAGGAAGAACTGCAGCGCGCTGTGCGCATGCGCGACGATTTCATGTCGATTGTTTCCCACGAGGTACGCACTCCCCTCAACGGGCTGATCCTGGAAACCCAGCTACGCAAGATGCACCTGGCCAAGGACAATGCCGATGCCTTCACTCTGGACAAGATGCGCCGCATGGTCGCCCGTGACGAGCGGCAGATCCAGAGCCTGATTCGCCTGATTGAAGACATGCTCGATGTCTCGCGTATTCGCACCGGCAAGCTGTCGATTCGCCCGGCACGCCTGGACCTGGTGCAGTTGGTGAGCAAGTTGCTGGAGAATTTCGCCCCGCAGGTGCTGGAGGCCGAATCGACGATCAGCTACTCGGGCGAGGTATCGCTGGAAGGCGAATGGGATGAGTTTCGCATCGAGCAGGTGATTGCCAACCTGCTGACCAACGCCTTGCGCTACGGTGCCAAGAGCCCGATCGAGGTGCGTGTCTACCGCCACGAGGACGAGGCGCGGATCGAAGTGCGTGACCGCGGCATCGGCATCAGCGAAAATGACCAAGCACGGATTTTCCAGCAGTTCGAGCGGGTTTCCGGCAAGCATGCTGCCGCCGGGTTGGGCTTGGGCTTGTTTATTTCCGAGCAGATTGTCGCGGCCCATGGTGGACGCATCACCGTCGAGAGTACCCTTGGCGAAGGGGCCTTGTTCCGCGTTTGCCTGCCGTTGTAGGAAAAGCCGACATCCAGACGCAACCTCTGGGTGACCCGATGGTCGTATTGGCAGCAATTTTAAGAATGAAGGCTTCCCATGAGTGAAGATGCACAAGACGTCGTACTGATCGTCGAGGACGATCCCTCGATCCTGATGGTTCTTTCGGCTTATCTCTCCAGCGAGGGGTATCGGGTATTGCAGGCGGAAAACGGCGAGCAGGCGTTCGAGATCCTGGCGACCAAGCCCAATCTGGACCTGATGGTCACCGATTTTCGTTTGCCCGGAGGGATTTCCGGGGTGGATATCGCCGAGCCGGCGGTCAAGCTGCGGCCGGATCTCAAGGTGATCTTTATCAGTGGCTACCCGGCGGAAATTCGCGAGTCGAGCAGCCCCATCGCCCACAGCGCGCCGATCCTGGCCAAGCCGTTCGACCTGGATATCCTCCAGGACCAGATCCGCAAGCTGCTGGCTTGAACCCCCTTACACACTGATCATCTCGCGAACCTTGGCCGTCAGCAGCTCGAAGGTGAAGGGCTTGGTGATCATCTGCATGCCCGGGTCGAGGAAACCGCCGCGCACGGCCGCGTGCTCGGCGTAACCGGTGATGAACAGGATCCTCAGGCCTGGCCGCAGTTGCCGGCCTATCTCCGCCAGTTGCCGGCCGTTCATCCCCGGTAGCCCGACGTCGCTGATCAGCAGGTCGATACGCTGGCCGGAGCTGAGGATCGGTATGGCGCCATTGGCATCGCTGGCTTCGACGAAGCGGTAACCCAGCTCACCAAGTACTTCACTGACCAGCACCCGCACCGCCGGGTCATCCTCGACAATCAGCACCGTTTCACCGTCTTCGGCATGGGGCGCATGGCTTGGGTGCAGTTGTTCGTCCTGGGCCACTGGCGCGCCCTGATAACGCGGCAGGTAAAGGCTGACCGTGGTGCCCTGGCCGACAGTGCTGTCGATGGCGACATGGCCGTGGGACTGTTTGCTGAAACCGTAGATCATCGACAGGCCCAGGCCGGTGCCCTGGCCGATCGGCTTGGTGGTGAAAAAAGGATCGAAGACCCGATTGATGATGCTTTGTGGCACGCCGCTGCCGGTGTCGCGTACCTGTAGCACGACGTAGTCGCCCGGCTCCAGGTTGGCCTGGGCCTCGGTAAAGGCCAGGTCCAGGGATTGGTTGAAGGTCCTGACCAGCAGGTTGCCGCCGTCCGACATGGCGTCGCGGGCATTCAGCACCAGGTTGAGCAGGGCGCTTTCCAGCTGGTTGGGGTCGGCTTCGGCGGTCCACAGGTTTTCACCCAAGGCCATTTCCAGGTGAATGCTTTCATTGAGGCTGCGGTGCAGCAGCTCGCCCATGGAACTCACCAGCTCATTCATGTTGACCGGTTTCGAGTCCAGCGACTGGCGTCGGGAAAAGGCCAGCAGGCGGTGGGTCAGGCCGGCGGCGCGGTTGGCCGAGGTCACGCCGAGGTCGATCAGGCTGTTGAGGTCATCGAGTCGACCGCGGGCCAGTCGGCGCTTGAGCAACTCGAGGCTGCCGATGATGCCGGTCAACATGTTGTTGAAGTCATGGGCGATGCCGCCGGTGAGCTGGCCGACGGCTTCCATCTTCTGTGACTGGCGCAACGCTTCCTCGTTGTGACGCAGTTGCGCGGTGCGTTCTTCGACCTGCTGTTCCAGGGTCTCGAGGGTGTCCTTGAGGCGTAACTCGCTCTGGCTGAGGTCGAGCAGGCGATCGCGGGCCTCATACTGGCGCCGGCGCCCGCGAATGGCGGCGGCCACCAGGCTGATCAGGGTCACTGGGTGGAACGGGCGTTCAAGAAAGGTCACATTGCCCAGCAGCGCGCCGAGGCGAGAAGAGGGCGGTTGTTCCGGTCCGCCGTGGTGGGTCAGCAGCACAATCGGCATATCGGACCAGGCCGGTTGTTGCCGCAAGTACGCCTGCAGGGGCTCAAGGTCGGCCTCGCGCAGGGCCTCGGCGGCGATGATGAGCAGGCCGGCGCCTTCCTCCAGTTCGCGGCTGAGGGACGCCAGGTCCCGGGCAACCACCCCGGGAAAGCCGGCCTCGGCGAGAATCCGCAGGGCCAGCTGGCTGTCGCGTCCCAGCGGGGCCAGGATAATGGCCCGTTCGGAAACGGCGTCCAACCGACTCACAAACCCTCTTCCTTGAGCAGCGGCGGGCCTTCACCCAAGTACGTCGGTACGCCGCGCAAGACACCCTGGAACGCTTCCAGCGGTGCGCCGATGGTGATGCCCTGCGTGCTGATGCGGTATTCGCGGATCGTCGATTCGTGGGCGCCGGTGCGTTTCTTGATGATGGAAATCGCGCGGCGGACCTTGCCCAGTGCTTCGAAGTAACGCAACAGGATCACGGTGTCGGCCAGGTAGGTGATGTCCACCGGGGCCTGCATATCGCCTACCAGCCCATGTTGGGCAACGGTCATGAAGGTCGCCGCGCCCTGGCGATTGAGGTAGAGCAGCAACTCGTGCATGTGCAGGATCAGCGCATTTTCTTCCGGCATCGCGGCCTGGTAGCCGTTGATGCTGTCGATCACCACGGTCTTGATACCGCCCTGATCCACGCAACGGCGCACCCGATGGGAAAACTCACCCGGCGACAGTTCGGCGGCGTCGACCTGTTCGATCAGCAAGTTGCCGCTGTCTTGCAGGGCCTGGAGATCGATGCCGATATTACGCATGCGCTCGAACAGCAAACCGAGTTCTTCATCGAAAATGAACAGCGCGGCTTTTTCGCCCCGTGACACCGCCGCTGCGGCGAAGACCATCGCGATCAGCGATTTACCGGTACCGGCCGGGCCGAGGATCAGGGTGCTGGAGCCGGTTTCGATGCCGCCGCCCAGCAGCGCATCCATCTCGGCGATGCCACTGGTGAGTTGCCGGCGCTGATAACGACCGCGATGTTCGGCCGCTACCAGGCGCGGGAAGACATGCAGGCCGTCGCCCATGATGGTGAAGTCATGGTAGCCGCCGCGGTATTTCTGCCCGCGGTACTTCACTACCCGCACCCGTCGCCGTTCGGCACCGTAGTTGGGGGTCAGTTCTTCCAGGCGGATGACGCCATGGGCCACGCTGTGGACGGTCTTGTCGAGGGATTCGGTGGTGAGGTCGTCGAGCAGCAGGACGGTGGCGTCATAGCGCACGAAGTAGTGCTTGATCGCCAGGATCTGCCGGCGATAGCGCAACGAACTCTGGGCCAGCAGGCGGATCTCGGACAGGCTGTCGAGGACCACGCGGGTCGGCTGGACCCGTTCCACCACTTCGAAAATCTGTTTGGTGGCTTCGCCCAGTTCCAGGTCCGAGGAGTACAGCAGGCTCTGCTGGTGATCGGCGTTGAGCAGGCTTTCCGGTGGGGTCAGTTCGAACAGGCTGATGTTCTCGTCCAGGTCCCAGCCGTGGGACGCGGCGCCCTGGCGCAGTTCGCGCTCGGTTTCCGACAGGGTGATGTACAGCGAGCGTTCGCCGGCGCGGGCCCCGGCGAGCAGGAAGTGCAGGGCCACGGTGGTCTTGCCGGTGCCAGGTTCTCCTTCGAGGAGAAAGACATGGCCGCGGGACAGGCCGCCGCAGAGGATATCGTCCAGCCCTTCAATGCCGGTCGCTGCCTTGGGGGTGATGGAGGCGTGTGATGTGGTCAAGTCCAGACCTCTTGTGACCTAGGAGTGGTCTTTTACTGGACCTTCGGCGTTTATCAGGGTTCAAAATTATTGTCTGATTCAAGCGACTGAACGCGATCTTCCCCCTGTAGGCGCCGGCTTGCTGGCGATGACGGCCTTGAGATCGCTAAAAGCCTCGCTCCCACACACGTTCCATTCCCGGGTCGCTGGCTACAACCCCTGCTGCAGCGCCGGGTCATCCGGGTTCTGCTGTTCCAGCTGGGCCAGCAGAATCTGCACATTCTGCAATTGCCCGGTCTCTTTCCAGTAATTGATCAGCAGCACCCGCGCCTTGCGGTTCGCCGGTTGGCGCTGGACGATGTCTTCCAGTTGTCGTTGGGCCGCCTCGACCTGCTGCAAATCATGCAGGGTCGTGGCGAGCTTGTAGCGGTACTCGGCGTTTTCCGGTTGCAGCTCCACCGCCTTGGCCAATCCCAGCACCGCCAGCTCGGTCTGGCCGTGACGCAATAACCACACCCCCAGGGCATGCTGCAAATAGGCCGATTGCGGCTGCACCTGCAACTGCTTGGCCAGCAGTTGCCGGGCTTGGTCCGGCTGGTTGCGCTTGTCGAGCAGTTCGACCTGGGCCACCAGTGCCTTGAGGTTGTCCGGTTCCAGTCGCGAAACATGCTCCAGCGCCGCTTGCGCCTTGTCCAACTGCGCTTCGTGCAGGTACAGCCGCGCCAGTTGGAACTGCGCTTCGGCGCTTTCCGGCTGGGCCGCGAGGGTTCGTTCGTACTCGTCCACCACCTGTTGCAGCGGGCCGTAATACAAACCCTGGTCGTCCGGCGACAAACCGAGCATGGCGTTGGCGGCGGCAAAACGTACGGCTTGCTCGTGGTCTTCAAGCACCGGGCCGAGCAACAGGCTGCGCTGGGCTCCGGGCACCAGGCCGACGATGCTCTGGATCGCCGCTTCGCGAACCACCGGCGAAGCATTTTGCAAGTCCGCATCGGCCAGTTTCAAAGCCTGGGGGCTGGGGTAGTTGGGCAGTTCGGCATGCAGGGCGGCCCGGCGGGCATCTGTCAGGTCGGTGCGGGCCATTTGCTGGTAGAGCACCCGCGCGGCACCGGGCAGGCCGTTATGTGCCTGTTTCAGCGCCTGGCCGTAATTGATGTGCGGGGCCTTGGGCGCGGCAGGCTTGCCGGGCAGCCAATGCCAGACGAGGCCAAGGGCAAGCAGGAGCGACAGGCTGATAAGCAGGTAGCGGCGAGGCTTCGTCATGCAGGGTCCGTGAGCTGGCGAGCGTTGAATGTACCAGCTTCGGTCAGCTGCGCTCAGGAGTCAAACCCGCGCCTCGGATCAGCCGGTCTCAGGTCAGCACATAGTCCACCGGCTCCAGCGCCGGCGGTAGGTCGGTATGCCCGAGGCCGGCGAGGACTTCCCGTTCCACGGTGCGCAGGATCGCGTTGCACGGCAGATCGTTTTCATCAAAGCCGAACGGATCTTCCAGATCGTCGCCGATCTCATCCAGGCCGAGGAAGGTGTAGCTGACAATGGCGGTGAACACCGGCGTCAGCCAGCCCAGCGGTTCGGCCATGGCGAAGGGCAGGAGGATACAGAACAGGTAGATGGTGCGGTGCAGCAGCAAGTTGTAGGGGAAGGGCAGTGGCGTGTGCTTGATGCGCTCGCAACTGGCCTGGACCTGGCTGAGGCTGAGCAGCAGCGCCGAGAAAATCGTATAGCGGTATTCGCTGATCAAGCCTTGCGCCGCGAAGCCTGCGCAGCGTGCGCCGATCCGTTGCAGCAACTGGTCAGTAGCATTCGGGTGGCCGGCGGCGGGCTCTTCCTGTTGCCAGGGTTCGATGGCCTGGCGTTCGTCCTCCAGGCGCAGACGGGCAATCAGGCCGTGGGCAAAACCGCAGAGCTCGCGCAGCAGCGCGGTGCGTTGCGGCCCATCGCCCAGCACCTGGCTTTCGCGAATCAGCGAGCGCACGTCGATGATCAATTGCCCCAGCAACTTGCGACCTTCCCACCAGCGGTCATAGCAGGCGTTGTTGCGAAAACTCATGAAGATCGACAGAGACAGGCCCAGCAAAGTGAAGGGCGTGGCATTGACCTTGGAGAAATAGGCCGGATGCCAGGTCTCCACCAGCACGATCACCGAGGCCAGTACGGTCACCAGCAGGCAGCGCAGGGCAATGCGCTTGGCAATCGAGCCCTTGAGGGAAAACAGGATAGCGATCAGGTTCGGCTTGGAGCGGACGATCATGGCGAGGGTCTTGGGACTGGAGGCAAATGACGGGACTCCACCTTAAGCGCCGGTGCCGGCTGTTGTCCAATCACCCTGGCTGACAAGGTGATCGAAGGGCTCTATCGCAGGGCTATCCGGGCAGCATCAAGCCGCTGCCCTGGTGTGCCAGGGCCTGGCGTTGACGGACAAAGTCCGGCATCCGCTCGCCGGGAATGGCCTTGCTGAAGTACCAGCCCTGGATCACCAGTTCCGTGGACGAGTGCAGGGCATCGTACTGCTCCTGGGTTTCCACACCCTCGACAATGATTCCCAGGTTCAGGGTTTCACACAGCCGCAGCATGCCATTGAGTACCCGTGCGCCCTCGGGGTGACAGTGGGCGACGACAAAGCTGCGGTCGATCTTGATGCAGTCGATCTTGAATTGGTGCAGGTAGCTCAGTGCCGAATAACCGGTGCCAAAGTCATCGATATACAGCTTGGCGCCAAAACCGTGCAGGCGTTCGATCAGGCGGTTGATCGTCGGGACATCACCGACCAGGGCGTCCTCGGTCAGCTCGACGGAAATCATCCCCTGGGCCAGGGCGAGGGTCTCCATGAGGCGTTCGCCGTACTCCGGCACACTCAGGGTGGCACCGGTCACGTTGATGGTCATCGGCACCTCGAAGCCGGCTTTGCGCCAGCGCCGATATTGTTCCAGCGCCTGGGCGGCGACCCACAGGTCGACATCCGGCATCAGGTTGGCCTGGCCCAGCCACTTGAGGAACTCCCAGGGCTGCTGGGCATTGCCGTCCTTGTCGCGGGCGCGCATCAGCGCCTCGCACCCGGTGCACAGGCCGGTGGTCTTGGAGATATGCGGCTGGTACTCCAGGTAAAACTCGTATTCGCTGATCTGACGGATGCGGTCCAGTTCCTGGGCCCGGCGGGCATCGTTCTTGTACGAGGCCGCCACTGGATCGAATTCGAACAGCCGGCCCTTTTCCTCGAGACTGCGGAAGGTGGTGTCGAAGGATTTGATATAGATACCGTCATCGCTTTCCTGGTGCCGGTGCAGGCCAATCACATAGGGCGCGTAGATCAGGCTGCCGATGCCGAGCAGTACCAGTTGCAGGATCACCGCGGCCCAGTCGCCGTTGGTGCTCAGGTAGGCGTTGAGCAGCACCGGCGAATTCAGTGGCATGCCGGTGACCATCGGCGCCACCCAGCCGGCCTGGACCACCGCCACCGCGATCAGCGCATTGAGCACCGGGGTGATCAAAAAAGGGATGAACAGACGCGGGTTGAGAATGATCGGCAGGCCGAACAGCAGGATTTCATTGATGTTGAACAACGACAGCGGCACCGAGGCAAGGGCCAGCAGGCGCAGGGAGCGGTCGCGGGTAAACAGCAGCACCGCGACGATCAGCGACAGCGAAGCACCGGAGCCACCGATAAAGGCGAAACAGCCCAGCAGGCCGCTGTTGAGGATATAGCGGTGGGGCTCCCCGGCGGCGAGATTGATCTGATTGATGTTCACGGCTTCGTCGAGGACGTTGAACACCGGCTGCATCGCGTGCAGGCCATGGATGCCGAAGAACCACAGGATCGAGTTGGTGGCACTGATCAGCGCGCCGTAGCGGTAAGGATGCTCCAGCGCCTCACGACCGAAGGGCACCTGCATCTGCGCGATCTGGGGAATCTCCAGCAGCAGCGACAGCACGGTGACCAGCAGGGCGGTGGTGATCAGGCCGGGGAGCACCACGTTGATGCTGTCGCGTACGTTGAAGCCGACCACGTTTTCCCGCACCAGCCGTGTCCAGGATTGTCGGTACAGCCAGGCCATGATCGGCACGTTGATCAGCGGCGAGGCGATGGCGATAAACAGCACCAGGGTTGCCGCGGCCCGGGGGAAATCGCTGAGCAGGTAGATGGCGATTTCCACATGGGCCAGGCACAGGAAGGCCACTGGCACCTGGGGCAGGCGATAGCGAATGGCGAGCATGTAGCCAATGGAGGCGGCCACCAGCAAGGGCAGGATGGAGCTGATTTTCTCATGCAGCCCGGCGAGGAAATTCACCCAATCGTCGGGCAGTCCGGCCAGGCGCGCGCACACCGAGAGGATCAGAAACGCTGTCGACACCAGCAGACACGGCAGCAGCCACAGCAGGCCTTCGCGAATGGCCCGCAGCGAATCAGCCCCTGCCAGCGCCGCCAGGCGCTGGGTCAGGAACAACTGGAAGACTGACTGTGACATTGCCCAACCCCTTTAGACCTTCAGTCTTTTCGGGGCATATGGCCACTAGGCTCGGCCCCGAGACGCGAGCATATCCCGAGATGACCCGAAAAGGCCAAGTCGGCGCTTGAAAAAGCCCCGAGGCCAAGGGCTCTCGGGGCTGGTCGGTGGGGGGCGGGCGAAAAATGTCACTGTCGTCCGTTCGGCTTTAGTAGCGGGTTCGGCTGTAAGGCGGATTGGTGTTGTAACCGTCGCTATAACCTGAGGTGAAGCCGTAGTTGTAGCCCGCGTTGTAGTCCGCGATATAGTCATTGCGACCGGCTAGGTAACCGTTTGCATAGCCATTGGCGTAACCGTTGTTGTAACCGGTACTGAAGCCGGGGGAGTAAGCGGGAGTTCTGACGGGGATGCTAGTGCCGCAAACACGGCGCACCGGCGACCCGCAGATGGTGGCGGCATCGCTGGATGTCGCTATCAACGGGCCGATAACACCCGCCGCGATCAGCATGGCCAAGGCAAGCCCCCTTTGGGCGCGCCGGGTGTGCGGCGCTTTTGTCTCCCTGGAACAGATTGACGGGGAAAGTACGATAGAAGTCATTTCAGTATCCCTCTGGATAAAACCAATGCGCTTCGATGGAAGCCCTGAGCCGCTCACGTGTTGGCCCTAAGGGGTCGAGGTGATCACCCCATCGTCCTGTTCGCCGATGGTCGCGTTTTCGCTGAGGCCCGCTGTATAGGCACCAGCTGGAGAAATGGCGTTGGCACAGTCATTGCCGCCGGCTCCCAGAGCGGTTATCGCGGTCAGGGTGCCGCTGGAGATGTGGTAAACGTAGGCTTGGCTAAGGCCTCCGACCTCGCCACAACCGACGGCCACACCGTTGTTCGAGATGGCTTTGGCGGTTGCTCTTGAGCTGCCCGGCAAGAGCGGGATCGGCGTCCCATCGGTGCCGGTTGAGGGATTCCAGACGAACCCGGTGACAAAGCCTCCGGATTTCAGCCGATTGCCGGTGATCTGCCCGGAAGCGTTCATGGCTGTCCCGGAGTTACGCAGCGAGGTGCTGCCGTTGATGGTCAACATCACCGTCGGCGCGCTGCCGCCGCCGGCGGCCCATTGCACGGTTTTATACGTATCGGGAGTGCTGCTGCCGCTGCCGATGTAATAGCAGGTGCCGAGGATCTGCCCGCTCAGGTTGATTTCACTGGCCACACAGTAACTGGCCCCCGTAGGCACGGGCAACGCGGTATAGCCGCTGCTGGCACTGGACCAGAGTACCGCTTGATTTTTTCCCGCGCCGCCGCTGCCCGCCGGGCAATTGCCGATGATCGAGGGGGTGGCGGCGTCACTGATGTCCGCCGTACTGCAGTTGGTGACCGAGCCGAGCAGTGGCGGGAGCAGGCTGTTCGCTGCCCCGGCGGAGGTCCAGATCACCGGCGTGGTCTCCCCGCTGGGGCTGATGCTGACGCCCACCACGACACCCGCCAGATTGACGGCGGCTGCCTCGGTTTGCACGTCGGGTACCAGTCGCAGTCCTGCGAGCAGGGGCAGTGGCAGCTGTTGTTGAGGGGGGGCGGTCAGATTGTTGGCGACCCATTTGACGGCCTGGGGAATACTGGTGCCGTCTTCGCAGGAGCCGATGAGCACGGCCGTGGTTGCTGAGCCATTGCTCACCGCACCGCCGGCGCATGCCCCTGGCACTCCAGCGCTGGAGGTGAACAACGGCGGCAGGGCGGTGCCCCCGCCAGACGCTGTGTCATAGATGGCAAGATGGACGAAGTCCGCTCCAATGGAGTTGCCAATCGACAATTTAGTATCATTGATGCCGGTGATGTTGCTATTGGTAAGCGTGACGTTGTAAACGTCGTCGCTCCATGTGGCAGCCTGGGCCGTCGTGGCCAGGCTGACACCCGCGATAATCAATCCGAGCGAAGTAACAAGACGAGAGGGGGTTTTCATGACGCTTCTCCTTGCGATGAGTGTGCACGCACGATCTGTACGCGTACTTACCGTACCTCTGGCCTTATCCCGCTGGTAACTGTCAGAAATGACAGTTCGTTAGAGCATTTCGAAGCTTGTGAAATATCGAGCAGCACTATCTCCAGGGCTTGTTCGAGGACGAAAAAAAGCCCCGCGACCAAGGTGGCGCGGGGCTGAAAAAGGGTCGGAGGGCATCCAACCCCGGGAGGTCTTGAATCAGTGGCTGCTGGCGACTGCCTGCGGCTCATAGCCGCCACCCAGTGACTTGTAGATCGCCACGATGCCGCGATACAGATCGGTTTCGGCCTGGGCCTGGCTGTCTTCGGCGGCCAGGCGTTCGCGCTGGGCGTCGAGCAGCACCAGGAAGTCGGCAGTGCCTTCGCGGTAGCGAATCGCAGCCAGATCGGCGGCGGCACGGCTCGATTCGCTCTGGCGAATCAGCGAGATCAGGCGCTGTTGGCGCTTGCCGTAATCGCTGAAGGCGTTCTGCGATTCTTCCAGGGCCAGCAACACTTGCTGCTCGTAGCTGGCCAGTGCGCCTTCGGCCTCGGCATTGGCCCCGCGCAAGCGAGCCCTGACGCTACCGAGGTTGAACGCCGGCCAGGTGATGCTTGGGCCGAGGGCCCAGGCATTGGCGGCGGACGAACCGATCTGCGAACCCCGCCCGGCGGTAAAGCCGAGGAAGCCGCTGAGGCTGACCCGTGGGAACAGGTCGGCCTTGGCCACGCCGATCCGCGCGGTGGCGGCGGCCAGCTTGCGTTCGGCGCTGACGATATCCGGACGGCGTTGCAGCAGGTCGCCCGGATTGCCAATGGCCAGGGCCTTGGAAATCGCCGGCAGGTCCTTCGGACCCAGGTCCACGCTCAGCGTGTCCGGACGTTCGCCCAGCAAGGTCGCGATACGGTTTTTCTCCCGCGCCTGCTCGGCCTGCAACTGCGGCACCGTGGCTTCGACCGCCGCGAGGCGGGCGTCGGCGCGGACCACGTCGAGCTGATCGCCGACGCCGGCATCCCGCAGGCTTTCGGTGATGCCCTTGGATTCCTGCTGGTTCTTCAGGTTGGCCAGGGCGATCTTTTCCCGCAGTTGCGCACCGCGCAGTTGACCATAAGCATCCACCAGTTCGGCAATCATGGTGACTTGCAGTTGGTAGAGGTCGGCTTCGGCCACTTGCTGGTCGGCATCGGCCGCTTCCAGGTTGCGGCGGATACGCCCGAACAGGTCGACTTCCCAGGCCATGTCGAGCCCCAGGTCGTAACGCTCGCTGTTGACCCGTTGCTCGGTGGTGCCCGGCACCTGGCCCTTGCCGACATCGGCGCTGGCGCGGCTGGTGATGGTCGGCATGGTCTGGGTGTCGACGTCGTCGCGGATCGCCCGCGACGCTTTCAGACGGGCGAAGGCCACGCGCAATTCACGGTTGCCGGCCAGTGACTGGGTCACCAGCTGGTTCAGGGTCGGATCGTCGAACTGCTGCCACCAGATGCCCTGGAAACGTGCGCGGTCATAGTTTTTCTGACCGGCGCTGCCATCGGTGGCGGCGGTGATGTTGGCTGTCTCGGTGGCCGGGGCCTTGTAGTCCGGGCCGACGGCACAGGCGCTCAGCGCCAGTACCAGCAGGCTCGGGACAAAGGCCTTCAGCTTCAGGTTGCTCATTGTTGCGCCTCCAGCTTGAGGGCCCGGGCGGCTTTGCGCGCATCGCTGCGCTCGACCGAGCGGCGGATCAATACATAGAACACCGGCGTCAGCAGCAGACCGAAGAAGGTCACCCCGAGCATCCCGGAGAACACCGCGACACCCATCGCATGACGCATCTCGGCACCAGCACCGCTGGAGAACACCAGGGGAACCACACCCATGATGAAGGCGAAGGAGGTCATCAGGATCGGCCGCAGACGCAGGCGGCAGGCTTCCAGCACCGCGCTCAGCGGGTCGAGGCCTTCTTCCTGTTTATCCTTGGCGAACTCGACGATCAGGATCGCGTTCTTGCACGCCAGGCCCACCAGTACGATCAGGCCGATCTGGGTGAAGATGTTGTTGTCGCCACCCGAGGCAATCACCCCGGCAATCGCCGACAGCAGGGTCATCGGTACGATCAGGATCACCGCCAGCGGCAGGCTCCAGCTTTCATACAGGGCCGCCAACACCAGGAACGCCAGCAGCACGCAGAGCGGGAACACCAGCAACGCGGTGTTGCCCGAGAGGATCTGCTGGTAGGTCAGGTCGGTCCACTCGTAGGTCATGCCGTTGGGCAGTTCCTCTTTCAGCAGCTTCTCGATCGCGATCTGCGCCTGGCCGGAGCTGTAGCCCGGTGCCGCGGCGCCGTTGATCTCGGCGGTGATAAAACCGTTGTAGTGCATCACGCGGTCCGGGCCCGAGGTGTCGCTGACCTTGATGAAGGTCGCCAGGGGGATCATCTCGCCTTTGTTGTTACGCACTTTCAACTGGCCGATCTGGTCGGATTCGAGGCGGAACTGCTGCTCGGCCTGGACGTTGACCTGATAGGTGCGACCGAAGCGGTTGAAGTCGTTGGCATACAACGAACCCAGGTAGATCTGCAGGGTGTCGAAGATGTCGCTGACGGCCACGCCGTGGGTCTTGGCTTTCTCGCGGTCGATGGCGGCATCCACCTGCGGCACGTTGACCGTGTAGCTGGTGAACAACCCGGCCAGCTCAGGCACGCTGCGGCTCTTGGTGATGATGTTCATCGTCTCTTTGTACAGCTCGTCGTAGCCCAGGTTGCCCCGGTCTTCGATCTGCAGACGGAAGCCGCCGATGGTGCCCAGGCCTTGTACCGGCGGTGGTGGGAAGATCGCCATGTAGGCTTCCTGGATTCCGGCGAACTTGCCGTTCAGGGCGCCGGCAATGGCACCGGCCGTCTGGCTCGGGTCCTTGCGCTGGTCGAAAGGTTTCAAGGTGACGAACACGATACCGGCGTTCGGGCTGTTGGTGAAACCGTTGATCGACAGGCCCGGGAAGGCCACCGCGCTTTCCACGCCCGGCTGTTTCAGGGCCAGGTCGGACATACGCTTGATCACATCTTCGGTACGGTCCAGGCTCGCCGCATCCGGCAGTTGGGCGAAGGCCACCAGGTACTGTTTGTCCTGCCCGGGAACGAAACCGCTCGGGGTGCTGGAGAAACCGAGCCAGGTCAGGGCGATCAGGCCGGCGTAGAGCACCAGAGCGACACCGCTGACGCGGATGACGCGGGTCACGGTGCCGACATAGCCGTGGCTGGCGCGGTCGAAGAAGCGGTTGAATGGACGGAACAGCCAGCCACCCAGCAGTTTGTCGAGGACTTTGGAGAACGTGTCCTTCGGTGCATCGTGACTCCTGAGCAGCACCGCGGCCAGGGCCGGGGACATGGTCAGGGAGTTGAACGCCGAGATCACGGTGGAGATGGCGATGGTCAGGGCGAACTGCTTGTAGAACTGCCCGGTCAAGCCGGAGATGAACGCCGCCGGGATAAACACCGCACACAGCACCAACGCCGTGGCAATGATCGGACCGGTCACCTCACGCATGGCGCGCTTGGTCGCTTCCACCGGATGGAGACCGAGACCGATGTTCCGTTCGACGTTCTCCACCACCACGATGGCGTCGTCCACCACGATACCAATGGCCAGTACCAGGCCGAACAGCGACAGGGCGTTGAGGGAGAAACCGAACAGGTGCATGACCGCAAAGGTACCGATCAGCGACACCGGTACGGCGACCAGTGGGATGATCGAGGCACGCCAGGTCTGCAGGAACAGGATCACCACCAGCACCACGAGGATCAGTGCTTCGAACAGGGTGTGGACCACCGCTTCGATGGAGCCGCGCACGAAGATCGTCGGGTCATAGACAATGCTGAAGTCCATGCCTTCCGGGAAACCCTTCTTCAGCTCGGCCATCTTGGCCCGGACTTCATTGGAGATGTCGATGGCGTTGGAGCCCGGACGCTGGAAGATCGGGATAGCGACCGCCGGCTGGTTGTTCAGCAGCGAGCGCAGGGCGTACTGGCTGGAGCCGAGTTCGACCCGGGCGATATCTTTCAGGCGGGTGATCTCGCCGTCGTCGCCGGCGCGAATCACGATGTTCTCGAACTCTTCCTCGGAGACCAGACGGCCCTGGGCGTTGATCGACAGCTGGAAGCTGGTGGCGGTAGGCGCGGGCGGGGCACCCAACTGGCCGGCTGCGACCTGGCGGTTCTGCTCGCGAATGGCATTGACCACATCGGTGGCGGTCAGGTTGCGCGAAGCGGTCTTGTTCGGATCGAGCCAGACCCGCAGGGAGTAGTCGCCCATGCCGAACAACTGCACGTCACCGACGCCGCCCAGGCTGGCCAATTCATCCTTGATATTGAGGATGGCGTAGTTGGACAGGTAGAGCATGTCGTAGCGTTTGTCCGGCGAGGTCAAGTGCACAACCATGGTCAGGTCGGGCGAAGCCTTGTCGACAGTGATACCGATACGGGTCACTTCCACCGGAAGTTTCGGCTCGGTACGGGTCACACGGTTCTGCACCTGGACCTGCGCGTTATCCAGGTTGGTACCCAGGGCGAAGGTGATGGTCAGGGTCAGCTTGCCGTCGGCGGTGGATTGCGAGGACATGTAGAGCATGTTCTCGACACCGGTGATCGCCTGTTCCAGCGGTGCGGCCACGGTTTCACCGATGACCTTGGGGTTGGCGCCAGGGAAGTTGGCACGCACGACCACGGTCGGCGGAACCACTTCCGGGTATTCGCTGATGGGCAACTGGAACAGCGAGATGGCGCCCGCGATCAGGATCAGCAGCGAGAGTACCGCTGCGAAGATCGGTCTTGATATGAAGAACTGGGAAAAATTCATCGTGTGTATCCCTTAACCGCGTGGAGTCGCTACGGCCAGCTTGGTAGCCGGGGCCGGTGCGCTCTTGGCGGGCGTGACCTGGGGCAGGTTGCTGGCCTCCAGGGCTTGTTTTTGTAGGGCCAGGGCCGCGAGGGTTTCCTTGGAGGCCATCGGGATTACTTCCGGATCCACCGGCGAGCCAGGACGAACGCGTTGCAGGCCCTTGACGATGATCGTGTCATCCTTGTTCAGGCCGGTGCGCACGATACGCAGCCCTTCGATTTTCGGACCCAGCTCGACCGAGCGGTAGACGGTCTTCTTGTCGGCATCCATCACCAGTACGAACTTCTTGCCCAGGTCGGTGCCGACGGCTTCGTCGTTGATCAGTACGGCGGCGTAGGTGCCGCTGCCGACCAGCTTCAGACGGGCATAGAGACCGGGGGTGAACGTGCCGTCGCTGTTGTCGAACACCGCACGACCGCGGATGGTGCCGGTCTTGGGGTTGACCTGGTTGTCGACGAAGTTCATCTGGCCCAGGTGCGGGTTGCCGGTTTCGTTGGACAGACCGAGGTAGACCGGGGTGGTCTGGCCACGTTTGCCCTGGCGCGCGAGTTGGGTGTACTTGAGGTAGACCCGCTCGTCGGCGTCGAAGTAGGCGTAGACCTTGTCGGTGGAAACCACGCTGGTCAGCGCGGTGACATCGGCGGTGACGATGTTGCCGGCGGTGATTTCGGCACGGCTGACCCGGCCGCTGATCGGCGAGGTGACGCGGGTGAAGCTCAGGTTCAGCTTGGCCAGGTCAAGTTGTGCCTGGGTGGCGTCGACTGCGGCCTTGGATTCCTGGGCGGAGCTGCTGCGGGTATCGGCCAGTTCGGCGGAAATCGCGTTGCTGCTCAACAGGCGTTTGCCGCGCTCGGCTTCATTGGCACTGCGGCTGGCGCTGGCGCGGGCTTGTTGCAGTTGGGCTTCGAGGCGATGGACTTCAGCCTGGTAAGGACGTGGGTCGATCTGGAATAGCAGGTCGCCTTTCTTCACCAGGGCACCTTCGGTGAAGGCGACCGAGTCGATCTGACCAGAGACGCGTGGACGAATCTCGACGGTTTCCGGGGCTTCGAGGCGACCGGTGAACTCGTCCCATTCATTGACGGGCTGTTCGATGACCTTGGCCACGCTGACCTTGGCCACGGGCATCGGACCACCTGCCGCCACGGGCGCTTTACCGCAGGCGCTCATCACCACGACCGCGAGGGCAGCCAGAGGAAAGCGCAAAAGTTTAAGTGACTGTTCCATGGGGGGAGTCCGCCAATCTATTGAGATGGGCGGATCATGCTGTGGCGGGGTGGTTTCGCACGAATCGAATGAGCCGAAGGTAACTATCATTCAGAATGATATCAAATCGACCCTAGCCCTCTAGCATGCGCCTTTAGTTAGGGGGCTATCCATTCTTGAAATGACAAATCACTGTTGCATGGAATGCAAGAAGCGCTGCGGTGTGTCAGCGTCGTGTCAGGCAATCTTTACGTAAGATTACAGGGCCTTGACGGCCGTGGATCCGACACCCGGGTAAGCTTGGCTCGACAGCGCTGAGTGCGCATCGAGGTGATTGATGAACAGCATGATACGAGCAGCGGATTCGCTATTTCCCTTTTATACCGCCGAGCGTTGGGTCGAAGAAACCCCCATCGGCATTCAAGATGCCTTGCAGGACCAGTTACGCGCCTATTTGGGGCGCGGGTTTACCTGCGTATTGCTGGGCAGCGGCGGGCAGTCGGGTTCGTGCCACTACTCGTTGCAGATCTACCACGATAAAAGCGGCCAGCACCTTGAACTGCACGGTGCTTTCGATCGGCACTGCGTGCAGGACATCTTCAAGGTCGCGCAGCAGATGAAGATGCGCTTTCAGTCTGCCCAGGGTGTTAGCGACAAGGTGCGTCTGCTTGACGTGCCCAGGTTTGTCGCGAAAACAGAGGGCACGAGCATCACGGCGCCGACAGCGTTGAAAGGTTTTTCGACAGCGAGTCCTACTACCATCCCGACAAGAACGCCCTGCGCCAGCAGGTGAACGATTGGATTCGCCATAGTGGCGTATTCGATGCAGTGATCGACTTCGATGTGGCTCTACAGGATCCCGCCCATCCATCCCGGATCGCTGCGCGCTATGACTCCGGAGATCATCTACACCCGGGCGATGAAGGCAACCGCGCGATGGCCGAAGCTGTCGATCTTGAAGCTTTGTTGCCGGGATTCGACGCTTCGCACGGCGATGTTTCGTCCAAGGCCTCAGGGGAACGTTGAGCCATGCTCAGTCGGAATTCTGTAGAACTCCATCAAAGGCTGTCCGGATCCCCACAGAACATCTGGATCCGCGAGCGCAACCAGCGCTCGCCCGGGTCGTTGTCCTGAGAGCCGCGCCAGGCCATATGCAGTTCGAAGGTCTGGGTTTCCAGGGGCGGGTTCTCGGCCCGTACGCCGCCGGCGGCTGTCAGCGCATCGGCGGTGTAGTCGGGCACGGTGGCAATGATGTCGGTGCCGGAGATCAGGGTGCTCAGGCCGTTGAACTGCGGTACCGCGAGCACCACATGGCGCTTGCGGCCGAGTTTTTCCAATTCGGTATCGATAAAACCACTCAGGTCGCCGGCAAACGACACCAGCGCATGGGGCCGTGCGCAGAAGTCATCCAGCGACATCGGGCCGGGCATGGTGTCGGCCCGCAGCAACTTCGGCGAACTGCGGCGCAGGACCTTGCGCTTGGCGTTGGCCGGCAGGTCGGTGGTGTAGCAGACGCCGATGGAAATCTCGCCCGAGCCGAGCTTGGCCGGAATCAGTAGATAATTGACACGGCGAATCACCAGCACAATGCCGGGCGCTTCGGCGCGCAGGCGCTTGAGCAACTGCGGCAGCAAGGCGAACTCGACGTCATCGGACAGGCCGATGCGAAACACCGAGGTACTGGTCGCCGGGTCGAATTCCGAAGCACGGCTGACCGCAGTGGAGATCGAGTCCAGGGCCGGGGAGAGCAGGGCGAAGATTTCCACGGCACGGGCCGAAGGCTCCATGCTGCGGCCGGTGCGCACGAACAACGGGTCATCGAACAGGCTGCGCAGGCGCGACAGCGCCGCGCTGATGGCCGGCTGGCCGAGGAAGAGCTTTTCCGCGGCCCGGGTCACGCTCCGTTCGTGCATCAGGGTTTCGAATACGATCAGCAGGTTCAGATCGACGCGACGCAAGTCGTTACGGTTCATCGGGCTCGCTTCACAAGACGGTCACTGGCGGGAAGGTCAATCTTAAAGGCAAAAGTGGTTGATTCGCACGGAAATTTGAACTGTGTACAATGGTCGCCAATCAATGACAGGCATGTCGACTATTAATAGCCACTGATGGTCTTGCACGAAAAGCCCGGATAGAGTTCGTGGCATTAGAGGTTCATTTGACGAGGTTTGCGATGTCCCGCACGATCCGTTTTCACAAGTTTGGTCCAGCCGAGGTGCTCAAATGCGAAGAGCATACGGCTACTCTGCCTGCACCGGGCGAAGTGCAGGTGCGTGTCGAGGCCATTGGCATCAGTTGGTATGACGTTCTCTGGCGCCAGAACCTGGCGTCGTCCCAGGCCCGCCTGCCGGCCGGTATCGGTCATGAGATGGCCGGTGTGGTCACCGCCATCGGCGATGGTATCGATGACCTCGCGGTCGGCGACAAGGTCGCCAGCTTCCCGGCCCAGAGCCCCAATGATTACCCGGTTTATGGCGAGCAGATCATCCTGCCGCGTTCGGCCCTGACCCGTTATCCGGATGTGTTGACGCCGGTCGAGGCCAGCGTGCACTACACGCCGCTGTTGATTGCCTATTTCGCTTATGTGGACCTGGCGCGGGTCAAGCCGGGGCAGTTTGCCCTGGTCACCGATGCCAGCCACTGTGCCGGGCCCTCTTTCGTGCAACTGGGCAAGGCCCTGGGCGCCAAGGTGATTGCCGCGACCAAGATCCCGGAAGAACGCGAATACCTGTTGTCCCTGGGGGCTGACAAAGTCATTGTCACCGAGGAGCAGGACCTGCTGATGCAGATCAACAAGTACACCGACGGACGTGGTGTCGACATGGTCTTCGACGGCCTCGGCGGCCCGCAGATGTCGATGCTCGGCGATGTCCTGGCGCCCCGTGGCAGCCTGGTGCTCTATGGCCTGCAAGGCGGCAACCAGACCCCGTTTCCTGCATGTGCGGCGTTCCAGAAGAACATCCAGTTCTTTGTTCACTGCATCGGTAACTTCACCGGCAAGCCGGAGCTGGGTATCGTCCAGGACCAGGCGGCGCTGCAAAGGGCCTTGCGTGATATCAACCAGTTGACGGCCGATCGTGTGTTGCCGCCGCTGGAAGTCCGCACTTTTCCTTTCGACGAGTTTGTCGAAGCGCACCGTTTCATGGACGGCTGTCCGTGTCGTGGCCGGGTCGCGCTGCAAGTTGAGCCCAGTTGAACTGACTGAGGCGGCTTGAACCCAAATAACCCCGTATCATTTTGTGATACGGGGTTTTTTATGGTCGCGATGAAACATGATTTAACAACTTTTCCAGAGTTTTACTCGCACCGGAAAAACTCATTAACTGAACCGGTTTTTCGCCGGATTCTGTATCTGTTAATCGCCGGTTAAGTGCTGATAATTGAAGCGTCACTTACAGCTCAAGGAATGAGTTATGGTTTACTATCAGCCGCTGTATCGGAGTCTCATTGTTTTTCAAAGTGTCAGGTCGAAGCCGCCTGGACATGACGCCTGGTATATCTTGTCTTCAGGGTCTAGGGCGAAGGCAGCGCCCTTATGTCGTTAATTTATTGCGGGTAGTTAATAGTTGTAGGTCGCCGTAAGAATATTCCTAAGATGTTTTTATTGGCACGCAGACTCCCAACGCTAACTGGCAATCAGTGACGTCGGTCATGCTCGAAAGCTCTTGCTGTGGGTGTTTCAGGCCTGTGCAATACTTCGGGTGTTGTCTGTCCGCAATCCAGAGTTATAGGGGGCAGGCAATCTTCCGTCTGATCCGGCCACTGCCGGTAATGCGAGCGCTGTTTGCCCGACACTGAACTCAAACCAGGTGTATAAAGGCTATGAGCTCCATTCATGAGCAGGCAATGAATTATGTTTATCAGCAGGTGTTGCAGCGTCTGATGAGTTACTTCACGCGCGCTGAACGTATTGCACTGCAGTTGTTGATTCAACGTCTGATCGTAGCGGCGGGCGGTATCGAGCGTATTGGTGAATTCAAGGTCATGGTGGCCCACGGCGGTGGCAAGGACAGTAGTTATACATTGGCGTTCTTGCGGGCGGCGCAACTGAGTATTGCCGGGCGTTCGCCGGCCACCTTCAACCTGCGTGTCGCCACATTGCGCCATTCCGGTGTAACCGCCACGGTCATGCACAATGTCCATCGTAGCTACAGTGCTCTGTTTGTCTATGATGATCCCCGGGTCGAGTTGTTGATGGTGGATAACAAACATGTCCGGCCCTTCAATCATCGCCTGCCGATGTCGAAGCTCAATCGCGATATCAATCGCCGCAATCTGCTGATGAGCGGCCATCTGACAGCGGGTGATGGGCGCGCGACTTTCTGCAACGGCTGCTACCTGTCCATGGCCGATTTCTACGAGCGCGCCAGCGCCTGGGACAAAGGCGTCGATGCGCTGGTCAGCGGCGAATCGCCCCGCGAGCAGAAGCAGTACATGACCTGGCTGTTGCGGGCGACCGAGAAACCGGAGCGGGTCTGGGCCGGAGGGCGGGCGCTGGAGTTCGACGAGGCGGTGAGAACCTGCCACGAACTGGGTCTGGATTACTATCGCGAGCTGTATGGCGAAGCCCTGGTGGAGCCCGAAGGCCCAGCCATCAGTCGCTCCAGCCGGGCCACGGCGCCGATGCTGGTCAGCGTCTATGACCTGGTCGGCCGCGACCTCGAGGAACGCTGGCCGCTGCTGACGGAGTTTCTCGGCTTCCAGTTCGATGACCTGGCCTTTCACTTCAGCGAGTCCGATTGTGCCAATCCCTTGTTGATGGCGCATATGCGGGGTCTGCAGGCGCAGTACGTCAGGGGCCTGAGCTACGAGGGCGGTATCGGTGAATACCTGCAACTGGCCGCTGCCATGATGCGCCGCAAGCACATGCCGGCGCGGTTGGTGGAGCATGCCATGGGCTCCTATGACAGCAGCGAGAAAGTCCTCGATCGACGGGCATTGGCCAGTGCCTACGCGCAAGAGGCCTTTGGCCTGAGCGAAGTGCAACTGACGTGCTTGTTGTTCGCCCCCTTTGTCAACCGCGGCCATGGGCTTGAGGCGTTCCTGCGCAGCTGCCACCCCGGCATGCTGGTGGCCCTGCCGGACTTGCACAAGGCGCTGTCGGGTCAGGGGGTGTCCGAGCAGATCTGGCAATGGCTGAGCGAAGTCAGCGGCTTGACCCCCACGTTGCTCGGTGACCTCTACACCAGGGCCCAGGTGGATTTTTCCGGCGTCAGTTCGCTGATTGCCCGGGTCCGCGCCAGTGACCCGGACAAGCGCCGCATCGACATCGTCAATCCCGACAACGGTGAAGTTTTCAAAGAAGTCTTGTCGGGACGTTAAAAAGGATTGGTATTGATAGTTTCAGACACTCCCAAGCCGGGTGCGGATTCGTCCGCACCCCAGGACACGACTCAACCGTTACCCGACAAGGGGCGCAAACACTCGGACTTTGCCTACCAGGCGGTCTACCGTTATCTGGTCAGCCTGATCAGCGAAGTCGAGACCGATGCCCGGGTCAAGCTGCCGTCCCTGCGTCAGTTGGCCGAGCGCCTGAATGTTTCGATCTCGACCATCCAGTACGCCTATTCCCTCCTGGAAAAGGAGGGCCGGGTGTACTCGCTCGCCAAATCAGGGTACTACGCGCTACCGGTCTCGGGCGCGTCGTTCGTCAGTGGCAGCGCCGATGTGCTGGAGCGTTTGTATGTGCATTCGCGACGTCCCGGCACCTTGGTGCTGAGCAGTGATGAACCGGCGCTGCTGTTGTCGCTGGACAACCCGCTGCTGTTGCTCGAGCGTGAGCTGGTGCGCCAGTACCCGCGCCAGCAGGCGCCACAGTTCCAGCCATTTGGCGAGTTGGAGCTGCGCACTGCCCTGGCCGTGCGCTACACCACCTCGGCCCAGCGTTATTGGCATGCCGACGATGTCTATATCGGTGCGGACCTGCGCAGCGTTCTGGAAACCCTGATGGCCGCGCTGAGCCTGAAGCAGGCCACGGTGCTGGTGGAGTCGCCTTGCGATTGGGTGATTTTGCGGCTGTTGCAGGCGGGCGGCGTCAATATCGTTGAATTGCCGCTGCTGGACGACGGTGGTTTTGACCTGATGGCCCTGGAGCACCTGCTGCAGAATCAGCCGGTCAAGCTGTTGTTGATGTCTTCCGGGCTCAGCGTACCCCGGGGCAGCCAGATGCCCCTGGCACAGCGCGAGCATCTGGCGCGGTTGCTCGAGCGTTTCGGCATCTGGTTGCTGGAAAACGACAGCCATGGTGAGTTCTCCTTCGAGCCGGGCGGCCCGCGGATGCGCGACCTGGTTGACCCTGATCGCCTGTTGGTGTTTGCCAGCTTCGAGCGGATCATGGGGGCCGAGGCGCCGTTCGGTTATCTGCTGTCGCGGCACCTGGGGGCGGAGTTGCAGCGGCATTTCCTGTTGCGTTCGTTCCGCATGTCGCCGACCCGGCAGAAAGCCATTGCGCGACTTTACAGCAGCGGACGGATCGACCAGCACCTGGCGACCTTGCGCCGTTTGCTGCAAGAACGCATGGCGCATATGAATGGCCTGTTGCGCGAACGTCTGTCCGAGAGCCTGGTCTTCGTGCCGCCGCAGGGCGGGGCAACGGTGTGGGCGCAGGCGACCCGGCCGGTGGACATGCGCAAGGTGTTCGAGCGACTGCTGGAGCAGAAGATCGTCATCGCTCCCGGTGAGTTGTTCAGCCTGTATGGCCTGCATCAGCAGCATCTGCGCCTGTGCAGCACCGCCAATGGCCACCGTCATCTGGACCAGGCCCTGGGCGTACTGGCCGATGCCCTGCGCCTGGAACAGCTCGACTGAGACGCCCTTTGTCCGTTTGTATTTGCCAGGGGCGGGATGGCCTGTTATCTGTATGCATAACCAGCATTCGATAACCGTGGTCCTTCCTGCCTGTGACAACCCAGCCTCTCGACGATCCGTTCTACTACCTGAACAACTTCCAGCAAGTGCTCGACTGGCTGGCGGTGCGTTATGCCGACCTGCTGGACCCGCAGGAACAGGCGTTCATCAACGATTTCTCCGGTTTGCCCAAGGCCTCCCGGGCCTTGCTGGTCAGGATGGTGATGCGCAAGGGCGAGCATTTTCGCGCCGGTAAGCTGAACTACGCCGAAATCGGCGACCCCCGGCAAGCGGCGCTGCCGGGGGTCGCCCTGGGCTGGATACGTGAGGACGCGCCGCTGAGCCTGGCGCAAGTGTTCGCCGTTTTGCAAAAGGCCGAGGTGCTGAGCAGTTTCAAGGCGGACCTGACTCAGCCCCGGGCCAACAAGCCCGAGCTGTACGCGGAACTGGCCCTGCGCTTCGACGAGAACCGCTCGTTTGGGCAATGGTGCCCAACTGTTGCCGAGCCGCTCTACAGCCTGCAGGTGATGCCCCTGTGCGACCGCCTGCGGCTGATGTTTTTCGGCAACCTGTACCAGGACTGGTCCGAATTCGTCTTGGCGGACCTGGGTATTTTTACCTACGAGAAAGTCGAGATCAGTGGCTCTTCCAGGGGCCTGCGCAGCCGCGCCGACCTCGATGGCTACCTGCATCTGCACGCCGCCCGCGAAGCCCTCGATGCCGGTGAGGAACCCGGTCTGATACAGCAGCAGGTCAATCGGCTGGACACCGACAACCCCTGGTTGGAGCGACGTCGGGACAAACTGCTGTTCCAGCTCGGACAACAGAGCGAACGCTTGCAGGACTGGCCCGGCGCACTGGCGATCTACAGTGGCTGCGGCCACCCGCCAGCGCGCCTGCGGCGCATCCGCGTGCTCGAACGCCTGGGTGAGTTCCAGGCGGCCATGGACCTGGCGTCCCAGGCACAGGCCGCGCCCCACGGCGGCGAAGAACAACAGCAACTGTTGCGCATCTTGCCGCGTCTGCGGCGCAAGCTCGGGCTGGCGGCGATTCCCGCGACAGCGGCGGTGGAGGTGACCCGGCTCGATCTGGTGCTGGTCAATGATCCGGCCCTGTCCGTCGAAGAAGGCGTCGTCCGGCACCTGCACGAACCGCAGGCCCCGGTGCACTATGTGGAAAACACCCTGATCAACTCGCTGTTCGGCCTGCTGTGCTGGCCGGCGATCTTCGCGCCGCTGCCGGGGGCGTTTTTCCATCCGTTCCAGAGCGGTCCTGCGGACCTGCATGACGAAGACTTCCATGCCCGCCGCGCCGAGCTGTTCGCCGAGTGCCTGGCGCAGCTGGAAGACGGTCGCTACCAGGACAGCATCCGCAGCACCTTCAGCGCCAAATGGGGCCTGCAATCGCCCTTTGTGTTCTGGAGTATCCTGACCCCGACGCTATTGGAGCAGGCCCTCGACTGCCTGCCCGCCGAACATCTGAAACACTGGTTCGAACGCCTGCTGCTGGATATCCGCGCCAACCGCGCCGGCATGCCCGACCTGATCCAGTTCTGGCCAGCGCAAAAAAGCTACCGGATGATCGAAGTCAAAGGCCCCGGTGACCGCTTGCAGGACAACCAACTGCGCTGGCTGGAGTTCTGCCGCCAGCACCAGATGCCGATTGCCGTCTGCTATGTGCAATGGGCAGTGCAGGCGTCTTGACCTACCGCGTTGCCGTGCGCGCCTTGTGCGAGTTCACCGCCAAGGTCGGCGACCTGGACCTGCGCTTCACGCCGTCGCCGACGGCGCAGGAGGGCATGCTCGGACATCGTACCGTGGCGTCGCGGCGTGCCGAGGGTTACCAGGCGGAACTGGCGGTGGAAGGCCATTACCGCCAGCTCAAGGTCCAGGGCCGGGCGGATGGCTATGATCCCGGGCAAAACCTGCTGGAGGAAATCAAGACCTATCGTGGCGACCTGGCCACACAGCCGGCCAATCACCGGCAACTGCACTGGGCCCAGGCGCGGATCTACGCCTGGCTGGTCTGCCAGCAGTTGCAACTGTCGGCAATGAACCTGGCGCTGGTCTACTTCGATATCGTCAGCGAAAAGGAAACCGTGCTGCGGGAAACCTGGAGCGCCGCGGATCTTGAAGCGTTCTTCGGGCAACAGTGCGAACGTTTCCTGCACTGGGCCGAACAGGAGGCCGGTCATCGCCAGGCCCGTGACCAGGCGGCCCGGGACCTGGCCTTTCCCCACGGCGATTTTCGTCCCGGTCAACGGACCCTGGCCGAAACGGTGTACAAGGCCGTCAGTACCGGGCGTTGCCTGATGGCCCAGGCGCCGACCGGCATCGGCAAGACCCTCGGCACACTGTTCCCGATGCTCAAGGCCCTGGCCCCGCAGCAACTGGACAAGGTGTTCTTCCTCACCGCCAAGACCCCGGGCCGTCAGTTGGCCCTGGATGCGGCGCAGGTCCTCTACGAACACTCACCCGAGTTGCCGCTGCGGGTGTTGGAGTTGGTCGCCCGGGATAAGGCCTGTGAACACCCGGACAAGGCCTGTCACGGTGAGTCCTGCCCCCTGGCTCGAGGTTTTTATGATCGTTTGCCCGCCGCGCGGCAGGCGGCGGTGGCTGTGCCGTTGCTCAACCAGCAGGCGCTGCGCACGATTGCCCTGGCCCACGGGATCTGCCCCTATTACCTGAGCCAGGAAATGGCCCGCTGGAGCGATTGGGTGGTGGCCGACTACAACTACTACTTCGATTTCAGCGCGTTGTTGTTCGGGCTGGCCCAGGCCAACCAGTGGCGGGTGGCGACGCTGGTGGACGAAGCCCACAATCTGGTGGAGCGCGGGCGCCAGATGTACAGCGCGAGCCTCGACCAGCAGGTGCTGAACAGCGTCCGGCACAACCTGCCCGAGGCCCTGAAAAAGTCGTTCCAGCGCTTGAGCCGTGAATGGAATGCCTTGCACAAGGAACAGCTCAGCCCTTATCAGGCTTACGCGCAGGCGCCGGCCAAGCTGCTGAATGCCATTGGCCTGTGCGTGTCGGCCATCGGCGACTACCTCAATGAGCATCCGCAAGGCGTCGATGGCGAACTTCAGGGTTTCTACTTCGAGCTTTTGCAGTTTTCCCGGGTGGGTGAACTGTTCGACGAGCATTACCTGTTCGACATCAGCCTACGGGAAAGCGGCCAGCGCCGTAGCTCGCAGCTGTGCCTACGGAATGTGGTGCCGGCCGGTTTCCTCCGTCCCCGACTGACGGCGTCCCGCAGCAGCGTGTTGTTTTCCGCGACCTTGAGTCCCCGGCACTACTACAGCGACCTCCTGGGCCTGCCGCCGGACACCGCGTGGATCGATGTCGAGTCGCCGTTCAAGCGCGAGCAACTGGACCTGCGGATCATCAGCCAGATTTCCACCCGCTACGTCCATCGGCAGGCCTCGTTGGCGCCCATTGTCGAGCTGATGGCCGAACAGTTCGCCGAGCGCCCCGGCAACTACCTGGCCTTCTTCAGCAGCTTCGACTATCTGCAGCAAGTGGTGCAGTTGCTGGCCGAGACCCATCCGTACATCCCGCTCTGGCAGCAATCGCGACGCATGGAGGAAAGCCAGCGCCAGGCTTTTCTCGAGCAGTTCACCGAGCACAGCCAGGGCATCGGTTTTGCCGTCCTCGGCGGGGCTTTTGGCGAGGGCATCGACTTGCCCGGCCAGCGCTTGATCGGTGCGTTTATCGCGACCCTGGGGTTGCCGCAACTGAACCCGGTCAACGAACAGATCAAGCAACGCATGGCCGCGCTGTTCGGCGCAGGGTACGACTACACCTACCTGTTTCCGGGCGTGCAGAAAGTCGTGCAGGCGGCGGGCCGGGTGATTCGCAGCGAGCAGGATCGCGGTGTGGTGATGTTGATCGATGATCGTTTTGCCGAAGCCGGGGTTCGGCAGTTATTGCCGCGTTGGTGGCAGGCCTGATAACTGTATGGCCCTTTGGGCGTGTCGCTGGAGAGCCCATTCCAGTTGCTCGCCATGCAACCTTCATTTAGTCCCGCCGCGGTGGGGCACCGGTAACCTTTTTTTCAAGGATGCGCCCACTCGTGTATAGGTCGTATTCAGAATTTCAAAGCGCCGGTGCGTAAAAGTATCTCCTGGCCGCGGAAAACTCACCCATAGGCCCAGCATGCCGGCACTCAGAAACGGCCCTTCATATTTTTTAGTCGCATGCGCAAAATTACCTCTTCCGGTCACCCACAAATCGATGACAGCCTCTTCAGAGCCGGCGTCGACCTGCTCGTAGCCTTGTGCCTCACACCATGCAACGGCGTCTTCGATTCTGTGTCTCCATTCATGCGCGTCCCAGGCTTCATTCAGCTTGCCGACTGAATAATGGATGCAATCCTCATTGTCCCTTCCGCCTTCACGTATGAACCAGCAGTTCTCGCGACGCAGATTCGGAAAACCATCGACACCCGTTACCAACTCATCAAACTCCGCTTCCGTGTACCGCCGTGGAGGAACAGTCGGTATACGATTCACTTCAAAGAAAGGCATGCTGATCTCGGTTAGTTAAATTCTATGGGCCGACACGTTGTATACGGAAAAGAACCTTTATAAACCAGGCGCTCTGCTACGTTAGCTTCACGCTCACTGCTGGCGAGCTTAACTGGCCGGCAATTCCGGTTCTGGATCATGGGGCATACAGATACGATACTTGTTGAACGCGTCGATTATTTTGATGGCAGCGTCTACGGGGCTCTCGGTGCTGGAGAACGCCAGCGTCTTGTTCAATAAATCGGCCCCTGCCGGAGTGGAGCTGGCCGGGTAGATGTATTTTATTGCATCGGCGGTTTTGAACGAGTTGTCTTTTATTGAAGACCTAACCGTTTCTTGCAATAGCTCGGCATCGGCCTTGGTTGTGGTCGCTAGTTTTTCCAGAATTTGCTGGGCACTGGCAGCGTCTTTTTCATAATTTTTTTTAGCGGCATCCTGAATCAGATAGTTGGACAATCCCTGGGTTTTGATACTTTCTATTTCTGCCGTTTCATTTGCAAAGTTGCGTGCGGCTCTTATACTTTTAAGTTTGTTATCAAACGCAGTTACTTTTTCACGAAATAAATGGGCCCCCTCTGCAGGCGTTTTTCCGTTTTCCATGATGTGTATTTGTGTAATGGCGCAGCGTAGCTTTTTTCTCGCGTCCGTCGATACCTTTACCTGTTCGTCATAGTTTCCCCAAGCCTTGAGTCCGACTGACGAAGCAATGATCGCACCCGCAGACTTGTAGAGATCCGAATGCGCGCCGATAGCGAGGCCGACGGCGCCTGTCGCCGCGCCACCCAGGGCAACGATGTCCAAGGTGGAGGTATTCAGTTCGGCGCCGTTGATGTAGGTGCGCAAACTTTTGTCCAGTTTGATGAGTGGACATGCCGCCGATGATTTGCTTGGGTCACATTCCAGTGAGGCTGCCTCTGGAGGACGGAAGTTTTGAGTCGAGCATCCGATCAGCATCGCGATGGAGAAGCTGAGCAACGCAACCGGTAACACGTCCATAGGAAATCCCTGTCTGAGGATGAAGGCGCTTTGATATTAGCCGGCTTTTTGGGTTTCGTGTGTTCGTGTCGCGCGGGGACACGTGGCTGGTCGCGGGGCAGGCGAGTGGAGCCGCCGTCGCCTTTAAGCCCCCACTCAACCTTTCATCAAACCTTCATCAAACGGTTATTCCCACGTTTTGTTCAGGTCATCTACCTGACACTCCACCTGCCTAGAGTCGGTTGAACTCAAACGTGGCCAGGGACGGCTGCTCAACCTGATAGAGCAGCCCATGCATCCAGCGATCCGTGTCGAACACCTGAACAAGACCTTTGCGCGAAAGACCGCCCTGGTCGACCTCGACCTCACCATCGCGGTGGGTGAGATGGTTGCCTTGATCGGCGCTTCCGGCTCCGGCAAGTCCACTTTGTTGCGTCATCTCACGGGCCTCGCCTGTTGCGATAAAAGCAATGGCGGCAGCGTTCAGGTACTCGGTCGCGATGTGCAGGTCTCCGGACGTTTGAACGGCAAGGTGCGGCGTTTGCGCGCCGATATCGGCTACATCTTCCAGCAGTTCAACCTGGTCAACCGTATCAGCGTGCTCGACAACGTGCTGCTCGGTTGCCTGGGCCGCATGCCGCGCTGGCGTGGCAGCCTCGGCCTGTTCAATGCCGAGGAAAAACACTTCGCCATGGAGTCCCTGGCCCGTGTCGGTCTCGCCGATCTCGCCGGGCAGCGCGCCTCTACCTTGTCCGGCGGCCAGCAGCAGCGGGTGGCGATTGCCCGGGCATTGACCCAGCGCGCCGAGGTGATCCTGGCCGACGAGCCCATCGCCTCCCTTGACCCGGAGTCGGCGCGCAAGGTCATGGAGATCCTCGCCGATATCAACCGCCGCGATGGCAAGACCGTGGTCGTCACCCTGCATCAGGTCGATTACGCCATGCGTTATTGCCCCCGAGCCGTGGCGCTGAAAGGTGGGCGGATTCATTACGACGGTCAGGCCTGCGACCTCAGCAGCCAGTTCCTCAATGATTTGTACGGTGCCGACCTCGACACCAGTCTGATGTTTTCCGACCAGAGCCGCCGCACCGAAGCCACGCCTCGGCTGGCACTGGCGAGCTTCTGACGAGCCCCATTCCCCCGGCAGTATTCCACCCACAGGAATCCTTCAATGTTCAACCGTATCCATCATGTGTGTCTGTCCGCCGTCTTGTTGGCCGGCGGTGTCCTGGGCAACGCCCAGGCCGCCGACAAGGTCATCAACTTCGGGATCATGTCCACCGAGTCGTCGCAGAACCTCAAGAGTATCTGGCAGCCGTTCCTCGATGACATGCACAAGAAAACCGGCCTGACCATCAACGCCACCTTCGCCTCCGACTACGCCGGCCTGATCCAGGGCATGCGCTTCAACAAGGTCGACGTGGCCTGGCTGGGCAACAAGGCGGCCATGGAAGCGGTGGACCGTTCCAACGGTGAGATCTTCGCCCAGACCGCTGCCGCCAACGGCGCCGCCGGTTACTGGAGCGTGCTGATCGTGAACAAGAACAGCCCGATCAACTCCGTCGACGACATGCTCAAGAATGCCAAGAACCTGACCTTCGGCAACGGTGACCCGAACTCCACCTCGGGCTACCTGGTCCCGGGCTACTACGTGTTCGCCAAGAACCACGTCGACGCCGCCACCGCCTTCAAACGCACGCTCAACTCCAGCCATGAGGTCAACGCCTTGAGCGTGGCCAAGGGGCAGTTGGACGTCGCCACGTTCAATACCGAAAGCTGGGAACGCCTGGAGGTCACCCAGCCGGACAAGGCCGCCATGCTCAAGGTGATCTGGAAGTCGCCGCTGATCCCGGCCGACCCGATGGTCTGGAGCAAGGCCCTGGGTGAGAGCGAGAAAGCCAAGATTCGCGACTTCTTCTTCAGCTATGGCAACACCGATGAGGAGAAGGCCGTACTCAAAGGCATGCAACTGGGCAAGTTCCTCGTCTCCAGCGATGACCAATTGCTGCCGATCCGCCAGCTCGAACTGTTCAAGCAGCGCACCAATATCAGCGCCGACGACCAGCTGGAGGCCACCGACAAGGCCAAGAAGCTGGCGGATATCGACGCTGCTCTGGCGAAGTTGCAACAGCGCATCACCGAGCTGGACAAGAAGACCGCGGCCAACGCCGGTTGACCTTCGGCGCGGTGCGACCACGCCGCGCCTTTCTCCGAGCTGCTTTTATGAGAGTCGATCATGACCACGCTGCACGCTGAAGCTGTCGGCAAGCACACCTGGCCGCAATACGTCGGTTGGGGCCTGTTCCTGGTCCTGCTGGCCTGGGCCTGGCACGGCGCCGAAATGAACCCGCTGGCGCTGTACCGCGATTCGGGAAATATGGCGACCTTCGCCGCCGACTTCTTCCCGCCGGATTTCCATGAATGGCGCTCCTACCTCAAGGAGATGATCGTCACCGTGCAAATCGCCCTCTGGGGCACGGTGCTGGCGATTGTCTGCTCGGTGCCGCTGGGGATTCTCTGCGCCGACAACATCACACCGTGGTGGGTCCACCAGCCCCTGCGCCGGGTGATGGATGCCTTCCGTTCAATCAATGAAATGGTCTTCGCCATGTTGTTCGTGGTGGCGGTCGGCCTGGGTCCGTTTGCCGGGGTCCTGGCCCTGTGGATCAGCACCACCGGCGTGCTCGCCAAGCTGTTCGCCGAAGCCGTCGAAGCCATCGATCCGGGCCCGGTGGAAGGCGTGCGGGCCACCGGAGCCAGTGCCCTGCAGGAAGTGATCTACGGCGTGATCCCGCAAGTGCTGCCGCTGTGGGTCTCCTACGCGCTGTATCGCTTCGAAGCCAACGTGCGTTCGGCGACGGTGGTGGGGATGGTCGGGGCAGGCGGGATCGGGGTGATCCTCTGGGAAAACATCCGCGCCTTCATGTTCGTCCAGACCTGTGCGGTGCTGCTGGTGATCATCCTCGTCGTGAGCCTGATCGACGTCTTTTCCCAACGCCTGCGCAAGCAGTTCATCTGATTTCGGAGGGGTGCCCCTGGGCGCTTTTTTTTAACGATGCAGTTGTCTAGACAAGATGAGCCGGTGTACCGCGAACTGGCCGATATCCTCCGTCGCGAACTGAGCAGCTATCGGGCCGGTGACTTCCTGCCGGCCGAAGTCCAGTTGGCCGAACGCTTCGGCGTCAATCGCCATACGCTGCG
The DNA here is from genome assembly GCF_013386165.1 of Pseudomonas gingeri. Lineage (GTDB taxonomy): Bacteria > Pseudomonadota > Gammaproteobacteria > Pseudomonadales > Pseudomonadaceae > Aquipseudomonas > Aquipseudomonas gingeri_C. The sequence goes on from NZ_JACAOS010000021.1 coordinate 190,682, forward strand.
CCGCGCCATCGATGAGCTGGTGTTCGAAGGCAGCCTGTTGCGCTTGCAGGGCAAGGGCACCCAGGTGCTGGAGCGGCCGCTGATCTACCCGATGGGCGCCGAGACCTCCTACAGCCAGTCCTTGTCCGCCCAGGGTGTCGGTGTGGAGGCGGTGCTGCTCAAGCGCCGTTACTGCTACGCCAGCCGCGACGAAGCCCAACAGCTGGGCATTGCCGAGATGGCGCCGATGATCGAACTGCAAACCCTGCGCAAGCTCGACCACCAGCCCGTCAGCCTGATCCGCCATCGCTACTGCGCCAGCCATGCGCCGCTGCTGGCGGACTACAGCGGCGGCTCCCTGCGCCAGTACCTGCGTGAGCGCGACCTGCCGTTGACCCGGACCCAGAGCTTGATCGGCGCCCGCTTGCCCAACCGCGACGAAGCCGCGCTGTTGATGATGCCCCGGCATTTGCCGGCCCTCACCGTATTTACCCTTTCCCGCGATCGCGACGGCCGCCCGGTGGAGCTGGCGCAGTCCACCAGCCGTTCGGATCGCTTTCAGTACCAGGTCGTTACTTGATGGAGAACCCATTGATGAACCCGTCCCAACGTCAGCACTGGATCGGTGTGCTGGCCCGTGCCCGCCGCAGTGAACTACTTCCCCACGAAGCCGCCCTGCGGGATATCGATTACCAGTTGATCCGCGCCCCGGAGATCGGCATGACCCTGGTCCGTGGCCGCATGGGTGGCAACGGCGCGCCGTTCAACGTCGGCGAGATGAGCGTGACCCGCTGCGTGGTGCGCCTGGCCGATGGCCGTACCGGCTACAGCTACCTGGCCGGTCGCGACAAGGCCCATGCCGAATTGGCGGCCCTGGCGGATGCGCATTTGCAGGGCCCGCAACCGAGCCTGTGGCTCAGCGAATTGATCGCCACCCTGGCCGACGCCCAGGCCGCTCGCCGTGCGGAAAAAGAGGCGGACACCGCCGCCACCAAAGTGGAGTTTTTCACCCTGGTTCGAGGAGAGAACTGATGAACCCACAATTGTTGCAACCGGCGTTTGTCGATCCGGTACTGGATGCCCAACGCGGCTTTCGGGCTGCTCTCAAGGCGTTGGCCGAGCCGGGTCTGGCCCAGTCACTGAGCACCGCGCCAAGCCTTGAAGGCCTGGCACCCGCCACCTATGCGCTGTGCCTGGCGTTGCTGGATATGGAGACGCCGTTGTGGTTGGCACCGGCCTTCGATACGCCGCTGATCCGCGCCAACCTGGCGTTCCACTGCGGTTGCCCGTTGACCACCCGCCGGGAAGAGGCCGCGTTCGCCTTGCTCGGCGCAGAAGACCTGCTGGACCTGAGCGGCTTCGACCACGGCAATGATCGTTACCCGGACCAGTCCTGCACCTTGCTGGTCCAGTTACCCGCCCTGGACGCCGGGCGCGAGTTGCGCTGGCGCGGTCCGGGAATCGAAAACACACGGCGGATCAGCCTGCCGTTGCCCCCTGGCTTCTGGCTGGAGCGTCAACGCCGGGAGGCCTTTCCCCGTGGCCTGGATCTGCTGTTCGGCGCCGGCCAGCAACTGATCGGCTTGCCCCGCAGCACCCGGGTCGCCCATATCGCAGAGGAGCTTGCCTGATGTACGTAGCCGTCAAGGGTGGCGAACAGGCCATCGACAATGCCCACCGCCTGCTGGCGAAAAAGCGCCGCGGCGATACCGCCATCACTGAGCTGAGTGTCGAGCAGATCCGCCAGCAACTGCCCCTGGCGGTGGCCCGGGTCATGAGCGAGGGTTCGTTGTACGACGAGGAACTCGCCGCGCTGGCCATCAAGCAGGCGGCGGGGGATCTGGTGGAGGCGATCTTCCTGCTGCGGGCCTACCGCACCACGCTGCCACGCTTCAGCCCGAGCCTGCCGATCGACACGTCGCAGATGCTGCTCAGCCGTCGTTTGTCCGCCACCTTCAAGGATGTGCCCGGCGGCCAACTGCTGGGGCCGACCTTCGATTACACCCATCGCCTGCTGGACTTCGCGTTGCTGGCCGAAGGCGAATACCCAGGCCCGCAAACCACGCCTGAGGCCCGTCTCGAAGCCTGCCCAAAGGTCCTCGGTTTGCTCGCCAAGGAAGGGTTGATCAAGAACGAATCCGACGACCAAAGCGCCGTTGCCGACATCACGCGCACGCCCCTGGAGTATCCGGCCAACCGCGCCCAGCGCCTGCAGGCCCTGGCCCGTGGCGATGAGGGTTTCCTGCTGGCCCTGGGGTATTCGACCCAACGTGGCTATGGCCGTAACCACCCGTTTGCCGGGGAGATTCGGATCGGCGACGTGGAAGTGTGGATCGACCCGCAAGAGCTGGGTTTCCCCATCTGCCTGGGCAGCCTTGAAGTGACCGAATGCGAGATGGTCAACCAGTTCGTCGGTTCGGCGACGGAGCTGGCGCAGTTCACCCGCGGCTACGGCTTGGCGTTCGGGCATGCCGAGCGCAAGGCCATGGGCATGGCCCTGGTGGATCGTGCGCTGCGGGCCGAGGAGTTCAACGAGGAGATTCAGTCGCCGGCCCAGCAGGAGGAGTTTGTCCTGGCCCACTGCGACAACGTCGAGGCGGCCGGCTTTGTTTCGCACCTCAAATTACCTCACTACGTGGACTTCCAGTCCGAGCTGGAGCTGATCCGCAAATTGCGCCAAACGGCCGAGGGCAACCGCGATGAATGACCTGACCCAAGCGCCCGGGCGTGACCTGGCGTACAACTTTGCCTACCTCGATGAGCAGACCAAACGCATGATTCGCCGCGCCTTGCTCAAGGCCGTGGCGATTCCCGGCTACCAGGTGCCGTTTGGTGGTCGCGAGATGCCGTTGCCTTATGGCTGGGGCACCGGCGGCATGCAACTGACGGCGGCGATTCTGGGGGCTGACGATGTGCTCAAGGTCATCGACCAGGGCGCCGACGACACCACCAACGCGGTGTCCATCCGGCGCTTTTTCGCCCGCACGGCCGGCGTCGCCACCACCGAAAGTACACCTGAGGCCACGCTGATCCAGACCCGCCACCGGATTCCGGAAACCCCGCTGCAGGCCGGTCAGATCATGGTCTACCAGGTGCCGAACCCCGAGCCGCTGCGCTTTATCGAGCCTTCGGAAACCGAGACCCGGACCATGCACGCCCTCAACGATTACGGGGTCATGCATGTGAAGTTGTACGAGGACATCGCCACCTTCGGCCATATCGCCACCAGCTACGCCTACCCGGTGATGGTCGACGAACGTTATGTGATGGACCCGTCGCCGATTCCCAAATTCGATAACCCGAAACTCGACATGAGCCCGGCGCTGATGCTGTTTGGCGCCGGGCGCGAGAAGCGTTTGTACGCGGTGCCGCCGTTCACCCAGGTCACCAGCCTGGACTTTGAAGACCATCCCTTCGAAGTGCAGAAGTGGCAGGAGTGCTGCGCCATTTGCGGCAGCCACGAGTCGTTCCTCGACGAGTTGATCATCGACGACGCCGGCACCCAGCGGTTTGTCTGTTCCGACACCTGGTACTGCGCCCAGCGGGTCGAGCAGCAGGAGAACAATCAATGAGCCCGTCCCTGATGAAAGAGCAGCCGATGAACCTGCCCGTCGAACCGCTGTTGCGAGTGCGCGACCTGACCTTGTTGTACGGTCTGGAAAAGGGCTGCCAGGGTGTCAGCTTCGACCTCTATCCCGGTGAGGTGCTGGGGATTGTCGGTGAGTCCGGCTCGGGCAAGTCCACCTTGCTTTCTTTGTTGAGCGGGCGTTTGCCGCCCCAGCGCGGCAGCATCGGCTATCGCGGCAAGGACGGTGAATGGCTGGACCTCTATAGCGCCAGTGAAGCCGAGCGGCGCACCTTGTTGCGCACCGAATGGGGCTTTGTCGAACAGAACCCGCGGGACGGCTTGCGCATGGGCGTTTCGGCGGGCGCCAACATCGGTGAGCGCCTGATGGCCCAAGGCGTACGTAATTACCAGGCACTGCGCGGCGCCGGCCTCGACTGGCTGAGCCAGGTGGAAATCGACCCGCTGCGCATCGACGACTTGCCCCGGACCTTTTCCGGCGGCATGCAACAGCGCCTGCAGATCGCCCGCAACCTGGTGTCGAGTCCACGCCTGGTGTTTATGGATGAGCCCACCGGCGGCCTCGACGTCTCGGTACAAGCGCGTTTGCTCGACCTGCTGCGCGGCCTGGTGCGTGAGCTGGACCTGGCGGTGGTGATCGTCACCCACGACCTGGCGGTGGCGCGTCTGCTGGCCGACCGCCTGATGGTGATGCGCCGCTCACAGGTGGTGGAAACCGGGCTGACCGACCAGATCCTCGACGATCCGCAACACCCTTACTCGCAACTGCTGGTGTCTTCGGTGTTGCAGCCATGAGCCTTGTCCGTGAAGTGGAACCCAGCGTGATGACTAACTTGATCGAGGTCCGTGACCTCTCGAAAACCTTCACCTTGCATCAGCAGAACGGCGTGGTCCTCAACGTGCTGCGCGGAGTGGATTTCAGCGTGCGGGGCGGCGAGTGCCTGGTGCTGCACGGTCAGTCCGGCGCCGGTAAAAGCACCTTGCTGCGTACCTTGTACGGTAACTATCTGCCGGCGGGCGGCAGCATCCGCGTGCAGCATGCGGGCGCCTGGCTGGAGCTGGTGGGCGCCGCGCCCCGGGAGGTTCTTCAGGTGCGTCAGCAGACCCTCGGTTATGTCAGCCAGTTTCTGCGGGTCATCCCCCGTGTCGCCTGCCTGGATGTGGTGATGGAGCCGGCGCTGGCCCGGGGTTGGTCCAAGGCCCAGGCGCGTTCCCGTGCCGAGTTGTTGCTCGGTCGCTTGAACATCCCCGAGCGCCTCTGGCAGTTGGCGCCGGGCACCTTCTCCGGTGGCGAGCAGCAGCGGGTCAATATCGCCCGTGGCTTCATGGTGGCCTGGCCGGTGATGCTGCTGGACGAGCCCACCGCGTCCCTGGACGACAGCAACCGCCAGGTGGTGCTGGAACTGATGAACGAAGCCAAGGCCGGCGGTGCCGCGCTGATCGGCATTTTCCACGACCGCGCCGCCCGTGAAGCGGTGGCCGACCGTCATCTCGACATGACCCCCATTGCCGTCGCCGCAGAGGAATACGCCCATGCCCGCTGAACAGATCCTCAGCAATGCCCGCCTGGTCCTGGCCAACCGTGTGATCGAAGGTTCCGTGGTGCTGCGTGACGGGGTGATCGTCGACATCGGCGAAGGTCGCAGCCAGTTGCCCCAGGCCCAGGATCTGAACGGTGATTTCCTGTTGCCGGGCCTGGTGGAATTGCACACCGACAACCTGGAAAAACACATGACCCCGCGCCCTGGCGTGGATTGGCCATCGACTTCGGCGGTGCTCAGCCATGATGCGCAGATCATCGCTGCCGGGATCACTACGGTGTTCGACGCGGTGTCCATCGGCGACGTCAATCCCAAGGGCAATCGCATGAAAAAACTGCCGGCGATGCTGGAGGCCATTGCTTCGGCCGAGAGCGCCGGCTTGACCCGCGCCGAACACCGCCTGCACCTGCGCTGCGAACTGTGCCATCCGGACACCCTGAGCGTGTTCCGTGACCTGGTGGAAAACCCATTGGTACAACTGGTGTCGGTGATGGACCACTCGCCGGGCCAGCGTCAGTTTGTGCTGGAGTCCAAGTACCGTGAGTACTACATGGGCAAGTACCATTTGAACGACGAGACGATGGATGCCTTCATCATCCTGCAAATGGCCAACTCCAAGGAGTACAGCGACCGTTATCGCGCCGCCATCGTCGAGCACTGCCTGGCCCTTGGCCTGTCGGTGGCCAGTCATGACGACGCGACCCTGGCCCATGTCGAAGAGTCGGCGCGCTACGGCATGACCATCGCCGAGTTTCCCACCACCCTGGAAGCGGCCCGGGGCTGCCAGCGATTGGGCATGAGTGTGTTGATGGGGGCACCGAATGTAGTCCGTGGCGGCTCCCATTCGGGTAATGTGGCCGCCGCCGACCTGGCCGCCAAGGGATTGCTGGATATACTTTCCAGTGATTACTACCCGGCCAGCCTGTTGCAGGCAGCGTTCTCGCTGGCGGCGTTGGACAATAACTGCGACTTGCCCGAGGCGGTCAAGATGATCAGCCTGGCGCCGGCGCGAGCGGCCGGTTTGAGCGATCGTGGTGAAATTGCCCTTGGCCTGCGGGCGGATCTGGTTCAGGCCCGCTGCCGGGACGGGCTGCCCGTGGTGCAACAAGTCTGGCGACAAGCGAATAGGGTGTTCTGATGGTGGGAAGGTTGATCTACCTTATCGGGCCTTCGGGTTCGGGCAAGGACAGCTTGCTGGATGCCGCGCGAGTGCGCCTGGCCGAACGTGGCTGCCGTATCGCGCGGCGGGTGATCACCCGTTCGGCGGAGGCAGTGGGCGAGGCGGCCGAGGGCGTGAGCGCGGAGCAGTTCGCGGTGCTGGAGGCCCGGGGCGAGTTTGCCCTGAGCTGGCACGCCAATGGGTTGTCCTACGGCATTCCACGGGATATCGACGATTGGCTGGCGGCGGGGGAGGATGTGCTGGTCAACGGCTCCCGTGGCCATCTGGCACAGGCGCGTTTGCGTTATCCGCGGTTGTTGGTGTTGCTGCTGACGGTGGATCAGGCTGTATTACGCCAGCGCCTTTTGGCGCGTGGGCGTGAATCCCTGGCTGAAATTGATGAGCGGCTGGCACGCAATGCCCGCTTCAGTACGAACCTGATCGCCGAGGCCGTGCCGGGGTTGTGTCTGCTCGACAATTCCGGCCCGCTGGAGCGCACGGTCGAATGCTTGCTGACGTGTCTTGATGGAAAAACCACATGCGCCTGACGCTGCTCGGTACCGGCGATGCCCGGCAAGTCCCGGTCTACGGCTGCGAGTGCGCCGCCTGTGACCTGGCCCGTAGTGATGAAGCTCTGCGACGTCGGCCCTGTAGCGCGCTGATCGAATGCGCAGACCAGCGCTGGCTGATCGACAGCGGCTTGCCTGATCTCAGCGAGCGTTTCCCACCGCGAAGCTTCAGCGGTATTTTCCAGACCCATTACCACGCGGATCATGCCCAGGGTTTGCTGCATTTGCGCTGGGGACAGGGGCTGGTGATTCCGGTGCATGGGCCGGTGGACCCGGAGGGTTTGTCCGACCTCTACAAACACCCGGGCATCCTCGACTTCAGTCAGCCTTTCGCTGAATTCGAAACCCGGCACTTCGGTTCCCTCAGCGTGACGGCATTGCCGTTGCAGCACTCCAAGCCGACCCTTGGTTATCTGTTCGAAGGGGAAGGGCGGCGGATCGCCTACCTCACCGACACGGTCGGCTTGCCGCCGGCCACTGCGGCCTGGCTGCAGCGTGAGCCGCTCGACGTACTGGTACTCGACTGCTCCATGCCGCCGCAGCCTCAGGCACCGCGTAATCACAATGACCTGACGCTGGCGTTACGCAGCATCGAAGAGTTGCAGCCCGGGCAAGGGGTGTTGACCCATGTCGGGCATACGTTGGATGCATGGTTGCTGCAGCATCGCGGCGACTTGCCGGATAACGTGACGGTGGGTTGGGATGGGCGGGTGCTTTAGCCTTTCGAGTGCCCCCGCACTTTTCGCCAGACAGCAAAAAGCCCGCATGTGCGGGCTTCTTGAGATGGGGCCAGATCCTTTGGCTGGGATCCATTATGTCGGGCCTTTGTGATGAAATAATTACAGTCTGATATCAATTTGATGCATGTCGTTATTTGGAATGGCGGGCCAAAAACGACAAAGGCCTACCCGCAAAATTGCGTGTAAGCCCTTGAATTATATGGTGCCCGAAGCCGGAATCGAACCGGCACGCCCTTACGAGCGGGGGATTTTAAGTCCCATGCGTCTACCAGTTTCGCCATTCGGGCGGTAGCGCGGTAAAACAGTCTACGCGGCAGTTCTTTACGAGCCAGAGGGCCTGACAATCTGCCAGCCAATCCGATGCCTGCGCGACAAGGGGACGAATATATACATCCCCTCCCGACGAAGCAAGTTTGCTGACATCAATTCCCCGCACCACACACATTTCGCAACCATCTGATTTTCAAAGACTTGCAGGGCATCGTCACGGTCCTGCCACACCTCGAGCCATGACAAGTCCCCAAGAGCCCGCCCTGTTGGCCTGCCAGTGATGAGCCGTGTGGCGAGTGAGCATCGCCAAGCTCGTGGTGATGAGCTCGAGGCCGTGGTCGAGCGGCCAGAGGGCGGCGCGGATGTTCTCGGCCACCTCGGCTGAAACAGGGTATTTGCACATCAATGCATCCATTGCACGAGCTGCTTCGTATGTTCAGTTGACGCTCCAGATCTGCCAGGCGGTAGACGCTTGATAGCGCGGAGATTTCGTGAAATGAACGAGCAGACCAGTAAGGGACAGCTACGATGATGATACGACCACAGTCCGAGAATCACATGACCGCCAAGGATGACGCTCAGCTGTTAGATCGCCTTTTATGTGGAGAAGAAGAGGCTTACCGCCATCTGGTGGCCACAAATCAGGGCGCTATGAGGGCCGTGGCTTACGTCATAGTCGGCCGTAACCAGGTCGATGATGTGGTCCAGGAAGCATGGCTTTCGGTGGTAAGAGGACTGAAAGAGTTTCAGGGGCGCTCTTGTTTGAAGACGTGGATACTGACGATCACGTCCAATGCCGCAAAGTGTCGGTACATGCAAAAACGGCGCGAAGCGTTGTTGAATAGCCCGCCTTCGTCCTCCGGCTTTGGCGATGAGCGCTTCTCCTCGTCGGATGCTCAGTGGGGTGTCCCGCCAGTGCCCTGGCATCAGGATAGCCCTGAAGCCCTAATCGGTGAGTCTGAGTTGTACGCTTGTATCAATCAGGCGCTGGAGGACCTTTCCGAGCTACAAAGAAGCGTGCTGGTATCGAGGGAGTGTTCGGGGTTGGAGCTGACTGAAATCGCCAGGATTCATGGTCTCTCTCTCTCGAATGTGAGGGTTCTCTTGCATAGAGCTCGACTGAAGGTTTTTGCCTCTATCGAGGACTTCCAATTGGCTGGCGAGTTTTGAGTCGGGGGGCATTTTGCTCCGGTAGTGATATCAGGGCTTCTCCCGGTTTGCATATTGGATAATTAGTCGTGTGAGGGAATGTCTGTGTATATCCCATCAGATCCAAAAGTGATAGAAACGATGCTGTCGGATCGGTTTGTCCGGCGCTGGATTTTTTGGTTTCCACTTATAGTCGGTGGACTACTATTTTATATGTTTTCCGAAGGGTTGGTGCTCCCTCAAGAAATCGTGAATTCTTTTGTATGGTTGCCAGTTGCCATATTTCCATCCATAGATGTATGGGGCGAAAGATCTCGGTTTCATGAGGCGACGAGAGTGCTTTTTTCTTTTTTTGCTTATGCTGCGATATATTATGCTGTTCTGGTTGCCCGGTGGAGTGAGTACGAGAAAGCATTCGTCGGCTCGTGCGATTCATTTAAAAGGCATTTTAGGCCTTTGGTTGTGATTCTTTATATTTTTCCCTCATGGCTCTTATTGAATATAGCCCTGCCGGTAGAGGAAAAATGCTTTAGCTTGTGTATCTATGAGTCAAGGGTTATTCAGGTGATTTATATGTTTATGTTGTCTGTGTGGTTCGGATTTGGATTGGCATCGTTGTATTGGTGGATTAGGAATTTTTCGAAAATTCATCTATAAGTTGTAAATGGGTTTGCCGTGGCGGATCAAAATTCGACCCTCGCCGATGTTGCATAGCCAGCCAGCACCGCTGTGCCGGCATAGGCGCCCACGATCGCGCCAGTGACCGCGATGATCGTATTGGTCAGGAACGCGTTTACGCACGCAACGGCACCGACGGCCAGAATATTTTTAATCGGTTGCCAGCGGAGTTTTCCGGCGGTGAAATTAACAATGCTTTTGCCGCTAAAACAAAACCAGCCCAATAGCGTGGTGCCAATTAAATAATAAATTGCCTGGGCCCAGGCTGCACCGGCCACTCCCAGAACGGACACTGGACCATATCCAAAGATCAGGCACGGGGTCATTGGAATAAGGATGATAAATCCTCCCAAGATCACACATCCCGGCACCCGCATATTTCCTGTGCCTCTTATCACGCTGGCACAGGCATTCATAACCCACAGCAGCGCGATTCCTATGCAGGTCACATCCGAGTACTCCAGCGCGGCAGTTAATGAGGGACCGGAAGCTTCAAGCAGGGGATACAGGTATGGGGAGAAAAACCAGATGGACCCTGAAAATATCAACCCCAACAGGATATTGATTGCCAGCGCATGCCGCACGAGATCGTTGGCGTGAGTTGGACTCCCCGTACCCAATGCGCGTGCCACCGCCGAAGATATCCCGCCGCCCATGGCGCCTTGTGACATGTTTTGCATGAGCATAAGCAAAGGTATAACGACACCGACACCCGCAAGAACATCAGTGCTCAATTTGGCGAGAAACCAGGTTTGAATAAGGCTCGTGGCTGCCTGGGCACACATGACCAGTGTGTTGGGAGCCGCCAGGCGAAATAAAGTCTGAGGAACAGATCCTCGCAACATGGCGTCCAGACGTGGATTAAGGAGGGGGGCGCCTATGGGGACTGCGGACTCGCTGATGCTGGTCATGAGTCAAAAGCTCTCGCTAAAAGGGCGCAAGTTCAACTCTTGAGTCCACGCAGACCGTGGCTGAATATGAAGCTGCCAATACACTTGCGCAATCGCTCAATATCAAGCATGCCTTCAGCGCCTTTCTCTTGAACGGCGACTGCCGTACCTCCCGACGCGGTGATGGCGGTGGCGACCGCTTCGACTTTTTCTGCCGTTCGCCTAGCGGCGAATACCAGATAACCCTCGTGTGCGAACTGGCGACACAATGCAGCCCCCAGTCCTTTCTCCGGGCCGACCCCGATCACTACCGCCGCTGACTTTTTCATACACACCCTCTTGTTGATCAACACGTCGATGCGCCCTTGCTCACGGATAATGCGCTTGACGGCATTGACCATGGAGCTGTCATCCGTCACGTCGATAGCGATCACCTTGCCGCCCGCCGCCGCGATCTCATTCATTTGCTCGACCCGCCGCGCCACGCCATAGACCGCGTAGCCTTCGGCAATCAGTCGCAGCGCGAAGTCATTGCCCATTCCAGATGACGCGCCCGTGATCAGGGCGACGGGTTGCAGTGCCAGGTTCATATCGCTCTCCTTGGTGCTGCGTTCAGACTTGGGCGAGGCCGCCGTCGACGAAGATTTCGCTGCCGGTCATGAAGCTGCTTTCGTCGGACGCCAGGAATGCGACGACCTTTGCCTCCTCGTTGTCGTGGCCCGTTCGCCCAAGGGGGGTGATAGAGGCGGCGAAGTCGAAGAAGCCTTTGAGCTCGTCATTCTTGACGCCGGTCTTTTCGTGCCCCGGTGTTTCGATGACGCCTGGACTCACGGCATTAGAAACCGCAACAGCACGCGGTCTCAGGCTTGCTGCTGCGGCTTGCAGTTCAGCCTTCCGGCGCCCGGTGAGGTAAACCCGGGCGGCACCCTCGTCGAGGAATGTTTTGGCAGTAGCGAGGCCGATGCCGGAATTGGTACCGGTAATGACCGCGATCTTTCCTGTGAGTCTAGGCATGACTATCCTCGGATAGCTGATTTCGGGGAGCGGCATCGACTATTGGCGATGCCTTGGGTGATGACTGATTTACGGGTGTGCCGTGTTCAGTTGGCTCACGAGCGCGTCGGCAAAGGCGTGGTCGGAGAACGGCTGCTGACCGGTAATCAGCTCGCGGTCGACCACGACGTGTGGCTGCCAGGCCGCCGCGTTGTCAACCGTCGCACCGGCCTTGGCCAGGGCGGCATCGTTGTAAAACAGCACCGAACCTTTCAATTGAGTCGGTTCAAGTTGCTTCTCTTCGTCCGCCGAGAAAACGGTCAGTTTGTAGCCCGCGTAAGGCCAGCCCTTGGCCAGGGATTTCACTGCTTTTTCATCGCCGGCGATGAGGGCTTTGTCGAAGGCGACGGGATCAGGCAGGGCAGCAAGCAAGGCGATAGGGCCGTGGCAGATGATCCCGGTCGGGCGACCGCTGGTGTGGAACTGAGTCAGGATCTTGCCCAGGTCCTTGTCCTTCATCAGGTCCTGCATCGGTGCGTGTCCACCGGGCATGAACAACCCCTTGAATTGCACGGTGCCTTTGGCGGCGACACTCGACAGCTTCATCGGATGCTTCAGGCCATCGAAGCTGGCGACAAAGCGCAGGGCTTCATTGCGTTTGGCGGCATCGCCAGCGAAAAACATGTCGGCGTTGGAGCTGGCGTCCATCTGTGGCTCATTGCCTGTCGGGTCGGCAAAAACCGGGGTGTAGCCGGCATCGACGATCGCCTTCAGTGGCGTGGCGAGTTCGTTCAGGTAATAACCCGTCTCGTACTTTTTGCCGTCCTTGAGGTCAAGCACTTTGGCGCTGGACATCACCACCAGCACTTTGCCTTTCGACGGCTCGGCAGCGTATGCGTTAGAGATGGCCAAGCCCAAGGCCAACAGTGCGCCGCCCATTTTCAGTAATTTCATGCTCGTACTCCTACCCATTATCAGGCGTGTTCGTAAAGGTGCCGTTGATTCAGGCCTTGCCTGATTTCGGTCAGATTACTGAGCAAAGGACTTAGGCCTCCATGTCGGATATCCATCTTTTTAGGACAGGAAAATGCGTCGCTTAAAATGTCCGAAAAAGGCGCATATGTGACGTAGGTGTGGGCGCGGCGCGGCTTGTACCCTTTAATTAAGCGGTGGGCAGAACGCCCAGGCGTGAGGCGCTCTTCGCATTCGATAAGGATTCGTCCTCTGCCTGGGCGGGGCGGAGGGCAAGTGCGGCAGAGAAGGGGGGGCTCAGTCCGAGAAATCAATCATCTGGGCTTCGGTCACACGCTTGATGGCCTGGGGCGATTGGCCGAACGCGCGCAGGAAGGAGCGCCGCATCCGATCCCGGTCACCGAACCCGCAGTCCCGGGCGATGATGTCGAGGGAAAAACGACCTTCCTCCATCATTATCCGCGCCGCCTCGACGCGCAGATGTTCAATGGCTTTGGCGGGCGAGCTTCCGGTTTCTTCACGGAAGATTCGACTGAACTGACGGGGACTCAGATGGGCGATCTCGGCGAGGTCTTCCACCGACAGTTCGGCGCCCAGGTTTTCTTTCGCGTAGATGAGCGTGCTCTGGATCCGGTCGGTTTTCGGGTCCAATTCCAGCAAGGTGGAAAATTGCGACTGGCCGCCTGAACGCCGATGATGCACGACCATTTTTTTCGCCACATTGCGCGCGAGTTCAGTGCCCAGGTCCTTTTCCACAATGGCCAGGGCGAGGTCGATGCCCGCCGTCATACCGGCCGATGTCCACATCGCGCCATCGATGACGAAGATACGGTCCTCTTCCAATCGCACGTCCGGATAGGCCGCTCGAAAGGCCCGCGCATGCGCCCAGTGCGTGGTGGCTCGGCGTCCCTCCAGCAGGCCTGCCTGAGCGACGACAAACGCCCCCGTGCACACCGCAGTGATGCGTTTGGAGGTGGCCACCGAACTGCGCAGAAAATCGAGCAGGCCCTGTGAAACGTTATCTGTGTTGTTATTGCCGATGACGATCAGCGTGTCGTATTGCGCGTCCTTGAAGCAGGTGGTTTCCATCCCGAAGCCGAGGGAGGAGGGCACGATACCGCCATGTTCGGAGATGACGGTCAGGGTGTAGGAGGGGCCATGCATATCGTTGGCTGTTTCGAAGACCGCTGATACAGCGAGCCCCAATACCTGGAAACCAGGGTAAATCACGAGTCCGACGGTCGTCATGGCGCACTCCAGCGGTTCAGTCAGGATGTCTCAAAAGGTCGCATGCATATATTTGAGCCATTCTTGCACATTCTCTTCTCCCCTGCAGCCGTGCACGTCATAGCGGTCGTACTGTTGCGTGCTCCTCCTCAAAAAACATAGATGACGCAAGATGATGGCGTGCTTTTCTGACAAAAAACGAAGCGTCCATCGGTTCGGGTCCACGCAAAACGCTTTGTCTGAAAAAGGTGGATATATGACATTCATGACGTTGGGGGAAGTCGTAGTCTGAGTGACCGAAGTTTGTCGGTTAACTTTTTTGGAGAAAGACATGAGCACTGCACCGTCCAAAGGCACCGCCCTCATCACCGGTTCATCCACCGGCATTGGCGCCATCTACGCTGATCGCTTGGCTAAACGCGGCTATGACCTGATCCTGGTCGCCCGTAACGAAGAACGCCTGAAAGCGCTTTCCAGCAAGCTGAGTGCTGAAACCGGCCGCTCGATCAAAACCCTCGTAGTGGATCTGAACAACAAGGCTGCCTTGGCCACCGTTGAAGCCGTGTTGCGCGATGACGCCAGCATCACCATGCTGGTGAACAATGCCGGTGTTGGTTCGGTGGCTTCGATCCTGAAGGGCGATGTCGAGGCGATGGACAACATGATCGCACTGAACATCACCGCGCTGACCCGCCTGACTTACGCCGTTGCACCGGCCTTCGTGGCCCGCGGCACTGGCACCATCATCAACATTTCCTCGGTCGTGGGTATCGCCGTTGAAGCGCTGAATGGCGTGTACGGCGCATCGAAATCCTACGTCCTCAGCTTCGGTCACACCCTGCAACGTGACCTTGGCGACAAAGGCGTGCGAATCCAGAGCGTATTGCCAGGCGCAACCGCCACGGAATTCTGGGATGTGGCCGGTTACGCGCCACAGAAGACCGGCGCAAACACCATGTCTGCAAACGATCTCGTCGACGCTGCGCTGGCCGGCCTGGACCTGGGCGAACGGGTGACCATTCCAGGCTTGCATGAGGCTGACGGATGGACCCAATGGGAAGCTGACCGTCGCACCATTTCGTCGAAATTCTCCAACGCCAAACCTGCTCCTCGCTACGCCATTTAAGCAAACGCACGCCTTTTCATAACCGAGCCCCATGGTTTGCCGCACAGGCGGCATACCAGGGCACGCTGCCCAGCCGCGCCTCAAGGTCCTGCACAAACTGGCCGACATGATTCGTCAGGTTTATTTCACCGCGTAAAACTTGCGCACATACCCGGTGCTTTTCCAGGCACATGACGCGCCTTGCGGTACGAACACCGTGTCGCCGGTGTTGACCGTCAGGCTCGTCCCCTCAGGTCCCTGCAGGATCACACTGCCTTCAATCAGATGCATCAATTCATTGAGTTTATGCGCTCGACCCTGGCGTTCGTAGGGCGTCGAGTCCCAGACGCCGACGCGCAGCTCGCTGCTGGCGTCTTCGAAGGCATTGCCTGAGCGGCACTGCGGCGTCGGTCCGACCAGTATCTGGGCTTCCGGTGCCGCCGAAGGGGAGAGCAGCGCTCGTGGGTCGAGCGCTGTCAAGCCAGGTATTGGCTGGGCAGTGGCGCCGATTACCGCACAGAATGCCCAGCGTGTATCGGGTTGCGCCAGCAGTCGGAGCGAAGCGCCGCGGCCAATCACGGCGCTCGCACCGATCCCCAGTTTCAGTGTCTGGCCTTGGGACTGCAGCACGACGTTGCCGGCGTGGATCACGATCATTTCGGTGTGCGGAAAGACCTCGATATCGAGCGTCTGACCGGTGCTCACGATCCCCGCGCAAATACCGTCGCTCCCGCTGTAGGCGACCTGACGATATTCCCCGAAGGGATCGGTAGCGCTCAAGGGCGCTGTTTTGAAAGGCGTGGTGACACGGCTGCCGTCGGCGCGAGCCAAGAGCAGAGCGGTAGATTCAGACATGCAGGTGACGCTCCCTGGAAATGGGCGGTTGAAGGGGGATGGCGGCGGTTTCTGCGCGCGCCGTGGTCAACCTATGGCTTGGCTGACGAGAGCGAACTGTTGGACGCCGTTGACCGCTTGCGGTGGTGTGCCCCGTGCCATTTGCGCCACGGTGTCGACCTGGGTGAGACCGGCCGAGGCCAGCCACTCGCTCAGGCCACTGTCCGCCGGAATGTCGATGCGCACGAAGGCGTCCGGCACTTGGGCCAGTAACGCGGCGATCAGGTGTTTGGCCTGTTCGGGGGTTTCTGCAACCACCGGGCCGATGCAACGACCGCGACCAAATGGACGCAGCAGGGCGAAGGCGCACAACTGGCCGTCACGCTCGATGCCCACTGCATGCTCGACCACATCCTGCAGGTCCGTGAGCACGGTTTTGCGCTCCAGCCCGCTGGCTGCATTGGCCAGCGCCAGCTGCCGCGCCTGGTCGGTTCCGTGCAGCGGGCGACACGTTTCACCGTCGGCCAGCGGCTCGGGGGCGGGCGCATGGGCTTGACCTTGATGCTGCTGAATCCGGCCGAATTCGATAAAACCCTGGCTGCTGTACAGCGGTGCGCCGGCCAAGGTGGCGTTCAGCATCGGAGTGCGTGAGTGGCAGGCGGCGAGGGCCTTTTCCATCAACCGGCGGCCGATGCCCTGACCCTGATAGTCGTCGCTGACGATCACCAGGCCGATGGTGGCGAACGTGCCTTGCGGGCAGGCGAAGGCCGTGCCGATCAGGCGTTCACCATCCAAGGCCACAAAACCATCGCTGACCCGTTGCAACATGGCCCAGTCGTCCAGGCGATGGGGCCACTTCAGTTGCATGGACAAGGCATGGGCCGAGGGTAGATCGGCGTCCGTCATCGGGCGATAGACATAAGCAACAGGTTGCGAGGCGGACATGGAGAGTCTCCGTTGTGCGGTGTACACGAGCGATCGGTTTTGCGCTGCGAGGTGCCTGTATCCCATCTGTGTGAAGGCCTGGCAAGGGGGGCTGGCACATTCGGCAGATTCCTCGCGCCCAAAGCCGACAGACCACACTTACTACTTAATTGCACTGCAAGGTCGGCAGCAAATGCTTGGGTTTTTTTTCTACGATGGAGGCCTGGGTTCACGACTCGCCGGCCCTTTTCTGGAGTGCTCCATGGATAGCTTCGATCCTCGTCTTATCGCTGTGCGCAGCGCTCATTTCATTGCTGGCCAATACCGCGATGCCCCACCGGAACTGGAGGTTGTGCGACCCTCGGATGGCCAGGTCCATGCCCAGTTGCCGATCGCCGATGCCGACCTTGTGGATGAAGCCGTCGAGGCGGCCTGGCAGGCTTTTCAGGGCAGCGATTGGGCCAGCTGTCCACCGCGTGAGCGGGCGCGGGTCATGCGTCGCTGGGCCGATCTGATTGAAGCCGACGCTGCCGTTCTGGCGCCCCTGGAGGCGGTGGGTTCGACCCGTCCCCATAAAGATGTGATCGCCTGGGATATTCCTTACGTCGCCGAGGGCATTCGCTTCTTTGCCGAGTTGGCGGACAAGCACGGCGGCGAGGTTGCCGCCACCCAGACCGACCGGCTGGGTCTGCAGATCGCCGAACCTTATGGAGTGATTGCCGCCATTGCGCCGTGGAATTTCCCCTTGAGCATGGCCTCCTGGAAAGTCGCCCCGGCATTGGCGGCCGGTAATGCCGTGGTCCTCAAACCGTCGGAACTGACCCCGTTCTCCAGCCTGCGCTTTGCCGAACTGGCAGTGCAGGCGGGCATGCCGGCTGGAATCTTCAATGTGGTCCAGGGCGATGGCCGTATCACCGGCGATGCCTTGTGCCGTCATCCCCGGGTGGGAAAGGTGACCTTTACCGGTTCCACCACGACCGGCTCGAGCATCATGTCCACCTGTGCGCTGGTGGGGCCCAAACCGGTCACCCTGGAGCTGGGTGGCAAGAGCCCGCAACTGGTCTTCGCCGATGTGCCGGATATCGCCAAGACCGCTCGTACGGTGGCCCTGGCCATTACCGGAAATGCCGGGCAGGTGTGCGTCTCGGGTTCCCGGTTATTGATCCAGCGTTCGATCATGGAACCGTTCATGGCCCACTTGCAGGCGTATTTCGAGGAACTGCGCCCCGGCCCGACCTGGTCGCCCGAGAGCACGCTGTCGCCGATCATTTCCCGGCTGCAAGCCGCCCGCATCGATGGCATCGTCCAGCGCTCGCGTCAGGCGGGTGCCGAAGTGCTCACGGGCGGCGGGCTCTTCGAAGGCCTGGGGGGCGCCTATTACCAGCCGACCTTGCTGGCCGGCCTGGACAACCAGAACCCGGCGGTCTGTGAGGAGATCTTTGGCCCGGTGTTGACGGTGCAGGCCTTCGATGACGAAGAGCAGGCGCTGAGCCTGGCGGCGCATGGGACTTACGGCTTGGCGGCGGGTGTGCATACGGCCGATCTCAATCGCGCCCTGCGCCTGGTTCGACGCCTGGAAGCGGGGACCGTGTGGGTCAATCGTTATGGACGCAGTAACGACTACATCCTGCCGACCGGCGGCTACAAACGTTCGGGTATTGGCAAGGATCTGGGGCGCGAAGCGTTCGAGGCCAATTTGCGCTTCAAGAGTGTGTTGATCGATATCGCCGGTTAATCGGCCACCTGCAAAAACGCTCGATTGCACCCATGAACGGGCGCTTCCTCAGGGAAGCGCCCGTTTTCGTTCTGCCCGGCGCAGGTTCTGCGGTGGTTCCGTGCGCATTGAGCTCCGATAGGGCTATAAAGGTCCATAAGAGCGCATGAATACGGGGTTTGCCCAAGGCTGGAGCGACCCGCAAAGTCTGCTGAGGGGAGGTGCTAAAACGGTGGTTTGTATTGAGCAGAGGTCGCTTTTAACGCCATCTGCTGATTTCACGGTGTTGTAATGACGATGTGCTGCAGCGTTGCATCGCCGCCCCGCAAGCAAGGCGAACGCGTGCCACACCATGACCTCAACGAACCTCAGGACCGCACTCAATGAGCTTTCTTCGTCCCAAATTCATTACGTTCGACTGCTATGGCACCCTGACCAATTTCCATATGGGAACGATGACTCGCGAGCTGTTCGCCGATCGTGTCGTGCCCGAGCAGATGGACCAGTTCGTCAAGGACTTCTCCGCCTATCGCCTGGACCAGGTCATGGGTGACTGGATGCCGTATGACGAAATCCTCAAGACCGCCCTGGCGCGAACCTGCAAGCGTTGGGGCGTCGAGTACAGGGGCGAAGGCCAGCTTTACTACGACGCCGTACCAACCTGGGGCCCCCATGCCGACGTGCCGGCCGGCCTGTCGAAAATCGCCGACAAGATCCCCCTGGTAATTTTTTCCAACGCCAGCGACAGCCAGATCATGTCCAACGTCGACAAGCTGGGTGCGCCGTTCCACAAGGTCTTCACCGCTGAACAGGCCCAGGCCTACAAGCCACGTCTGGCAGCGTTCGAGTACATGCTCGACAACCTCAACTGCGGCCCGGAGGACATCTTGCATGTGTCGTCGAGCTTCCGTTACGACCTGATGCCGGCCCACGATATGAAGATCAAGAACAAGGCCTTTGTCGCCCGTGGCCACGAAGTCCCCGGCAATGCCTTCTACGGCTATCAGCAGATCGCCGATATCGGTGGACTGCCGGCACTGGTCGGCCTGTAAGTCATAACGGCGCTCTTCAAGGCAAAAGGGGTTAGACATGGGCAGTGAATCCTACTGGCTCGACACCGCACCGGCCTTCACCGGTGCCCAGCTCGGCGCATTGCCCGGGCAGGTCGATGTGGCCATCGTCGGTGGTGGTTTCACCGGGTTGGCGGCGGCTCGGGCGTTGGCCTTGAAGGGCGCCAGTGTGGTGGTGCTCGAAGCCGGGCGGGTGATCGGCGAGGCCTCGGGGCGCAACGGGGGCCAGTGCAACACCGGGGTTGCCCAGGATTATGCCGGCCTCAGCGCCAGTCTCGGTGCCGATAAGGCGCGGGCCTATTACCAGGCCTACGAAAGTGCGGTGCAGAGCGTGGTGTCGCTGGTCGAGCAGGAAGGTATTGCCTGCGACCTGGTCCGCAACGGCAAGCTCAAGCTGGCAGCCAAGCCGATGCACTACGAGGGGCTGGCGCGCACCTGTGAATTGATTCGCAGGGAAGTCGATGCCGATGTCGAGCTGCTGGGCGCGGAGCAGATCCGCACTGAAGTGAATTCTGCCCAGTTCCACGGTGGCTTGCTGCAGCGCAATGGGGTGCAGATGCACGTCGGGCGTTTTGGTGTCGGCCTGGCTGAATCCGCCGCGCGTCGTGGTGCCCTGATTTATCAAGGCACTGCGGTGCTGGACTGGAAAGCCCAGGCCGGCGGCTATCGGCTCAACACCAGCAAGGGGTCGCTGCACGCCGGGCAAGTCTTGCTGGCCACCGGTGCCTGTCAGCACGGCGGATTGGGCTGGTACCGGCGGCGGATCGTGCCGGTGGGCAGTTTTGTCATTGCCACCGAAGTCCTGCCGTCGGCGTTGATCGAGCAATTGCTGCCGGGCCGGCGTGCCTATGTCACCAGCCGCATGATCGGCAACTACTTCCGCTTGACCCCGGACAACCGCCTGCTGTTCGGTGGCCGCGCGCGGTTTGCGATGTCCGACAGCGTCAACGACGCTAAGAGCGGCAAGGTCCTGCAAGCCGCCATGGTGCAGATGTTCCCGCAGTTGGCCAACGTGAAGATCGACTACTGCTGGGGCGG
The DNA here is from genome assembly GCF_013386165.1 of Pseudomonas gingeri. Lineage (GTDB taxonomy): Bacteria > Pseudomonadota > Gammaproteobacteria > Pseudomonadales > Pseudomonadaceae > Aquipseudomonas > Aquipseudomonas gingeri_C. Next base: position 211,120 of record NZ_JACAOS010000021.1, read on the forward strand.
GCTGGTGGACATGACCTCCGACCGCCTGCCGCGGGCCGGCCAGCACGGCGGGGTTTATCACTCCATGGGCTACAGCGGCCACGGGGTGCAGATGTCGGTGCACATGGGGCAGGTCATGGCCGAAGTGATGGCCGGCAACGTCGAGGCCAACCCCTGGCGCGAACTCGAATGGCCGGCGATTCCCGGGCACTTCGGCAAACCCTGGTTCCTGCCGCTGGTGGGCGCCTATTACCGCTTCCAGGACTATTTGCATTGAATTGATGTTGTGGTGTCACCGTCGTTTGCGTTTCCAGCACGCTCCGGATATCCGCGAGCACTCGAACCTTCTCCTTCTCGACAGGTACAACTGATATGACTGACAACAAGATCGACTCACAACTGATTGGCGGTGAGGACAGCCTGCGAGTGTTTGAGGGCCTCAATCGTGGCATGTCGCGGCGTAACGCCCTGCAGATGCTGGGTTTGGCCGGGGTGGCGGCGGTGGGTGCGGGCAGCCTGTTCGGCGCAGCCGGCAAGCTGTTTGCCGAAGAGGGCGTAAGTCCGGGTAAAGGCAAGCCCGGTGGACGTATCCGTGTCGCCGGCTCGTCCAGTTCGACCGCCGATACCCTGGACCCGGCCAAAGGCTCGTCGTCCACCGACTACGTGCGTCATTACATGTTCTACAACGGCCTGACGCGTTTCGACAGCCATATGGTGCCGCAACTGGAGTTGGCCGAACGTATCGACAGCACCGACGCCACGCTGTGGATGATCACCCTGCGCAAGGACGTGACGTTCCACAATGGCAAGGCGCTGACCGCCGCCGACGTGGTGTTTTCCCTGTTACGGCACAAGGATCCCATCACCGGTTCCAAGGTCCTGCCGCTGGCGGCGCAGTTCGATGAAGTCAAGGCCGTCGACACTCACCAGGTACAGGTCCGCTTGAGTGGCCCGAATGCCGAGCTGCCGTCGATCCTGGCCATCTCTCACCTGTTGATCGTTCCCGAGGGGACGAGCGATTTCAGCCAGGGCATCGGCACCGGCCCGTTCAAGGCCAAGGAGTTCAAGCCCGGCGTGCGTTCGATCGGTGTGCGCAATACCAATTACTGGAAACCCGGCCTGCCGTATCTGGACGAGATCGAATTTATCGCCATTGCCGACGAGCCGTCGCGGGTCAATGCCTTGTTGTCGGGTGACGTGCACATCATCAACGAGGTCAACCCGCGCTCAACGGCTCGCATCAAGGGCAGCGCCAAGCATCGGGCCGTGGACTCGCCGTCGGGTAACTATACTGACCTGATCATCCGCCAGGACCAGATGCCAGGTCAGAGCCCTGAATTCACCCAGGCCATGAAACTGCTGCTGGACCGGGAACAGATCAAATCGGCGATATTTCGTGGTTATGCAGTGGTCGGCAACGATCAGCCGATTGCGCCAGGTTCGCGTTTCTACAATGCCGATTTGCCGCAGCGGCCTTATGACCCGGAGAAGGCGCGTTTTCTGCTGAAGAAGGCCGGTATGGAAAATATCAGCATGCCACTGATGTGCTCGCCGGCAGCGACCGGTTCGGTGGATATCGCCGTGCTGTTGCAGCAGTCGGCCAAACAGGCCGGGCTCAAACTTGACGTCAACCGCCTGCCAAGTGATGGCTACTGGTCCAACCACTGGGCGAAACATCCGCTGAGCTTCGGCAACATCAACCCACGGCCCAATGCCGACATGATTTTTTCGCAGTTCTTTCAATCGACGGCACCCTGGAACGAGTCGGGTTGGAAGAACGATCAGTTCGACCAGTTGCTGGTGCTGGCCCGGGGTGAAACCGACGAGGCCAAGCGCGGCAAGATGTACGCCGACATGCAGGTCCTGGTGCATGAGCACAGTGGTATCGGCATTCCGGTGTTTATCAGCAACATCGACGGCGTCGACCAGCGCGTCAATGGTTATGGCACCAACCCCCTGGGTGGCTTCATGGGGTACATGTTCGCCGAGCAGGTCTGGCTGGAGGCTTGATGTGGGTCGGTTTGCAGCTGGGCAGTGCGGGAGGGCAAGTGATGAATAGCAACACACTGTGGTTGATCGGCCGGCGTCTGCTCGCCGCGATCGTGACCTTGTTGATCGTGTCCATGATCGTGTTTGCGATCACGGCGGTATTGCCGGGGGACGCGGCGCAACAATCGCTCGGACAGTTCGCCACGCCCGAGCAGGTGGCGGCCTTGCGGCTGAAGCTGGGGCTCGACCAGCCCGGTGTGGTGCGTTATCTGCACTGGTTGCTGAACCTGCTCAGGGGGGACATGGGCATCTCGGTGTCCAATGCCATGCCCGTCGGCGAGTTGATGGCTGGGCGCGTGCCCAACACCCTGATGCTGGCGGTCGCCACCGCCCTGGTATCGGTGCCGGTGGCACTGATTCTGGGCATCGGTTCGGCCATGGGCCAGGGCGGACGCATCGACAGCTTCCTGAGCTTTGTCACCCTGGCCATGGTCGCCGTCCCGGAGTTTCTGGTGGCGACCCTGGCGGTGCTGGTGTTTGCGGTGAACCTGGGCTGGTTGTCGGCGCTGTCCTATGCCAGCGACATCACTTCACCGTGGCAATTCATGCGGACCTACGCCTTGCCGGTCATGACGCTGTGTTGTGTCATCGTCGCGCAGATGGCCCGCATGACCCGCGCCGCCGTCATTGATCAACTCGACAGTCCCTACGTGGAAATGGCCCGGCTCAAGGGGGTCGGCCCGATGCGCATCGTCCTGCGTCATGCCTTGCCCAATGCCATCGGGCCGATTGCCAATGCCATCGCCCTGAGCCTGTCGTATCTGCTGGGTGGCGTGGTGATCGTCGAGACGATCTTCAACTACCCCGGTATCGCCAGCTTGATGGTCGATGCCGTGACCAACCGTGACATGGCGCTGGTCCAGGCCTGCACCATGCTGTTTTGCGCGGCGTACCTGGGGCTGGTGCTGATTGCCGACCTGTGCGCGATCCTGTCCAATCCGAGGCTGAGAAACCAATGAACAATCTCATTGTGAAGTCGACGCCCGCCACTCCCGATCTTTCGGCTGGCAAGGTGTCCCATGGCCCGGCCTGGCTGGGCCTGATCGGGGCCGTGATGTGCGTGATCTGGTTGCTGGTGGCGATCTTCGGTCCCTGGCTGGCGCCGCATCCGGTGGGTGAAGTGGTGTCCGATAATGTCTTCGACAGCCTCAGTGCGCTTTATCCGTTCGGCACCGATTACCTGGGCCGGGACATGCTCAGCCGAGTCCTGGTCGGTGCCCGCTTCACCGTTGGCCTGGCCTTGATCGCGGCGGTACTGGCCAGCGGCCTGGGCACCGGTTGCGCGCTGCTGTCGGTGGTGTCGCCCAAATGGCTGGATGAAGTGATCAGCCGCTTGATGGATGCCTTTATCTCGATCCCGAGCAAGATGCTGGCGTTGATCATGGTCTCGGCGTTCGGCTCTTCGGTCACCTTGCTGATCTGCACCGCGGTGTTGAGTTTCTGCCCTGGCGCCTTCCGCATTGCCCGCAGCATGGCGGTGAACATCGAAGCGCTGGAATACGTGCAAGTCGCCCGCACCCGTGGCGAACATCGCTTGTATATCGCCTGCATGGAAATCCTGCCGAACATGCTCAACCCGGTGCTGACCGACCTCGGGCTGCGCTTCGGTTACATTGTCCTGCTGCTCAGCGGCATGAGTTTTCTGGGCCTCGGTGTGCAACCACCGGATGCCGACCTCGGTTCCCTGGTACGGGAAAACATTGGCGGCCTCAACCAGGGCGCGCCGGCCATCGTGATCCCGGCCCTGGCCATCGGCACCCTGACCATCGGTGTGAATCTGTTTATCGACAGACTGTCGTCCCGACGTAGTCGCCGTGCGGGAGGGCATTGAAATGAGTGAGTTGATTCGAGTCGAAGACCTGCGCGTGGTCGCCTGTGGCGAGCGCGGCGAGGTGGAAATCGTCAAGGGTGTGAGCTTCTCCCTGGAAAAAGGCGAAGTGTTGGCACTGATCGGCGAGTCCGGCTCCGGCAAGACCACCATCGCCCTGGCGCTGCTCGGGTATGCCCGGCGCGGCTGCCGGTTGTCGGGCGGGGTGGTACAGGTCGGCGAGCACGACATGCTGGCGTTGAGCGAACGTGAGCTACAAGGTCTGCGTGGTAACCGGGTGTCATATATCGCCCAAAGCGCGGCGGCGGCGTTCAACCCGGCGAAGAAGCTGATCGACCAGGTCGTGGAGGGTGCGCTGATTCATGGCCTTGGCAGCCGGCTCGCACTGGAAACCAAGGCCATCGGGTTGTTCCGCGACCTGGCCCTGCCGGACCCGGATCACATCGGCCAGCGCTACCCGCACCAGGTCTCGGGTGGGCAATTGCAACGGGTGATGGCGGCCATGGCCTTGATCAGCGATCCGTTGCTGGTAGTGCTCGACGAACCGACTACCGCCCTCGACGTGACCACCCAGATCGACGTACTGCGGGCCTTCAAGCGGGTGGTCCGCGAACGCGGGGCGACGGCGGTCTATGTCTCCCACGATCTCGCCGTCGTGGCGCAGATGGCCGACCAGATCGTGGTGCTCAACGGCGGCCAGATTTTCGAACAGAGTGGCACTGCGGCATTGCTCAAAGGCCCGACCCATGAGTACACCCGCAGCCTGCTGGCGGCGGCGCGGCCCGATGCGACGATCCGTCCGCCCAGCGGCCTGGTCGAAGACGAACCGTTGTTGACGATCAAGGGCTTGACCGCCGGCTATGGCAACAAAAACCTGCAGGGTATGCCGTCGATCCGCGTGCTGGAAGACATCGACCTGACGGTCCGCCGAGGGCAGGCCATCGGTGTGATTGGCGAATCGGGCTCCGGCAAGTCGACCCTGGCGCGGGTGGTGGCGGGGCTGCTGACCCCGGCGCTGGGTGGACTGACGTTCGCCGGCCAGCCCCTGGGCGGTAGTCTTGGCGAACGCACTCCCGAGCAATTTCGACGCATTCAGATGGTCTTCCAGAACGCCGACACCGCGCTCAACCCGATGCACAGTGTCGGTACAATTCTGAGCCGACCGCTGAAGATGTATTTTGGCCTCAAGGGCGCTGCCTTGCACGAGCGTATCGGCGAATTGCTGGACCTGGTGCGGTTGCCGAGAACCATGGCCGAGCGGCGTCCCAATGAACTCTCCGGCGGGCAAAAGCAACGGGTCAACCTGGCCCGGGCGCTGGCGGCCAAACCCGACCTGATCCTCTGCGACGAAGTGACCTCGGCCCTCGATACCGTGGTCGGCGCGGCGATTCTCGAACTGCTGCGCGACCTGCGCCGGGAGCTGGGGGTTTCGTACCTGTTCATCAGTCACGACATTTCCACCGTGCGCGCGCTGTGCGACGACATCGTGGTGATGTACAGCGGCCACAAGGTTCAGGCCGGCACCCGGCAGTCATTTGCCCAGGCGCCGTTCCATCCCTACACCGACCTGTTGATTCACTCGGTACCGGAACTGCGCCAGGGCTGGCTGGAGCACTGCGGCCCCCCCTGCGCGGAACTACCGCCCATCGGCGCGAAGGCCAATGTGCCGGAGCTGTGCACCTTCCTCAATCGTTGCCCGGTACGGGTGGACGGTCTGTGCAATCACACCGCGCCGAGCCGTCGGACCATTGATGGCGGCAGTGAAATCCTCTGCCATCACGACAGCGCCGAGCTGCTCAAGACACAGCTGGACTTGAATATCATGACCCAGGGAGCCTATGCATGAACGGGCGTTTTGTAAGGCTGGCCGAACAGGGCCGGCCGATCGTCAGATTGCAGGTGGACGGCGCACCGATTGAGGCTTTGCAGGGCGATACGCTGATGGTCGCGTTGCTGACCCAGGGCACGGCATTGCGTCAGTCGGAGTTCGACACGGGGCGCCGCGCCGGTTTCTGCCTGATGGGCGCGTGCCAGGATTGCTGGGTCTGGACCCGCAGCGGTGAACGTCTGCGTGCGTGCTCCAACGAAGTCCGTGAAGGGCTGGATATCGTCACCACACAACCGGAGGCGATATGGCCACTGCACGGATAGTCATCGTCGGCGCCGGTCCGGCCGGTGTTCGCTGCGCGGAAACCTTGTTGGCCGCCGGTTTCAAGCCAATCCTGATCGATGAAAATCATCGCGATGGCGGGCAGATCTACCGTCGACAGCCGCAAGGTTTTACTCGCGATTACGCCACGCTGTATGGCACCGAAGCCGCCAAGGCCCGGGACCTGCACCTGAGTTTCGAGCGCTTGCGCGGGTCGATCGATTACCGCCCGGATACCCTGGTGTGGAACCTTGTGCCGGGGCAGCTGTGTTGCGTCAGCCAGGGCAAACACTCGACCGTCGATTACGACGCGCTGATCCTTTGCACGGGTGCCACCGACCGCCTGATGCCGATCGAAGGCTGGCAGTTGGCAGGTACCTACAGCCTCGGTGGTGCGCAGATCGCACTCAAGTCCCAGGCGGTGTCCATCGGTCACAGCGTGGTGTTCATGGGCAGCGGGCCGTTGTTGTATCTGGTCGCCAGCCAGTACCTCAAGGCGGGTGCAAACGTAGCGGCGGTGCTCGACACTTCGCCCCTGGGCAAACGCATCGGTGCTTTGCCGAAACTGCTGGCGCGCCCCGGGTTGCTGCTCACCGGGATGAAACTTCTGGCGCAGTTGTACCGGGCGAAGATTCCTCTGCACCTGGGCATCCAACCCCAGCAGGTGCTGGGTGACGCCGCCAGCGGTGTCCGTGGCGTGCAGGTGCGTACGGCGGCAGGGACAACCTTGGAGGTGGCGTGCGATGCCATCGCCCTGGGTTATCACCTGCGCCCGGAAACCCAATTGGCGGACCTGGCCGGTTGTCGACTGCGCTTCGACGAGGCGTCCAGCCAATGGTTGCTGGCCACCGATGACGATGGCCGGACCTCGGTGAGTGGTGTCTATGCCGCTGGGGATGGTTCGAGAATTCGTGGCGCGGATGCCGCCGAACACGCCGGACGCCTGGTGGCCATGGCGCTGCTGGAGGATTTGCACAAACCGGTGGATGCCGGGTTGCGCGACGAACAACGTCATGCCCTGGCGGTGATGGAGCAGTTTCGCCTTGGCCTGGCCCAGGCGTTCCCCTGGCCGTCGGCGCAAGCCAAAGCCTTGCCGGATGCCGCCATTGTCTGCCGTTGCGAGATGATCAGTGCCGGCGAGTTGCGGCGTACGGTCAGTGAAAAGGGCGCCTGTGAAGTCAACCGGGCCAAGGCCTTCAGCCGAGTCGGCATGGGCCGTTGCCAGGGCCGTTACTGCTCCCAGGCCGGGGCCGAGGTGATTGCCGCTGCGGCGGGCGTCAGCGTCCAGCAGGTCGGCCGCCAGCGCGGCCAGGCGCCGGTCAAACCGCTTTCGATGCTCACCGAGGAGGTGTCGCCATGACGCTACAGAAAGCCGATGTAGTGATTGTCGGCGGCGGCCTGATGGGGGCGGCCGCAGCGTTTTTCCTGCGTCGGCGTGGGCAGACGGTGATCCTGCTGGAGCGCGACCAGATCGGTCAGTACGCCAGTGGCGTGAACTTCGGCAATGTCCGGCGTCAGGGGCGTTTCCTGGGGCAGCTGGAATTGGCCAACCGCTCCTGGGCCTTGTGGAAGCGTTTGCCGGAGCTGATTGACGATGACCTCGAGTTCATTGCCAGCGGGCATATGCGCGTGTGTTACCGCGAAGACGAGATCGCCGAGCTGCAAGCCTATGCAGACGCCCCTGAGGCCGCGCAACTGGACTTGCAGATCTTGCGTGGCGATGAGTTGCGCAAGCGCTTCGGGTTTCTCGGGCCGGATGTGCAGGGCGGCTCCTACGCGCCCCACGATGGCCATGCCAACCCTCGTCTGGCGGCCCCGGCGTTTGCCCGGGCGGCACGGCGTCTCGGCGCGCGGATCGAGGAGCAGACCGAGGTGGCCGAGGTGCAGAAGGTCGGTGCTGAGTTCAGCATCACCACCACCGACGGTCGCCAGTTCAGCGCCGAACGCCTGCTGATCACCGCGGGTGCCTGGGGGCAGAAACTCTCGGCGCAATTCGGCGAGCCGGTACCGCTGGACACCCATGGCCCACAGATGGCAGTCACCGAGCCGGTGCCTTATGCCTTGCCGACGGTGATCGGGGTGTACACCAAGATTCCCGAGGAAGTGATTTATTTCCGCCAGATCCCCCGTGGCAACATTGTCATCGGCGGCGGCTACCGCAGCAAACCGGACATGCTGACCCGTCGGGCCCAGGTCGAGCCCCGCAGCATCCTCAACCAGCTCCGGCAGATGCGTCGTCTGCTACCGGGGGTCGGCAATCTGAACATTATCCGGGTCTGGAGCGGTATCGAAGGTTACCTGCCCGATTCCCTGCCGGTGATGGGCCCGAGCGGTACCGTCGACGGTTTGTTCTATGCCTTCGGCTTCTGTGGTCACGGTTTTCAGCTTGGCCCGGGTGTCGGCGATGTGATGGCCGAACTGATCAGCACCGGTAGCACCAGCACTTCTATTGAACCGTTCTCCATCCGTCGGTTCGCCCTTTCAGCCGAGCAACGGAGCAAGGCCTCATGAAACCCCGTGTACTGGATATTCTCAAACGCCTGATGGCTTTCGACACGGTCTCGTCGGAGTCGAACATGGCCCTGATCGAATACGTGCGCGACCTGTTGTTGAGCAAGGGTATCGAGTCGCTGATCGTCAAGGATGAAACGGGTAAAAAAGCCAACCTGTTCGCCAGCACCGGTCCTCGCGAGTTGCCGGGGATTCTGCTCTCCGGGCACACCGACGTGGTCCCGGCGGCGGGCCAGGCCTGGACCTTCCCGGCGTTTCAGGCAACGGTGCAGGATGGGAAGATTTATGGCCGTGGCAGTTGCGACATGAAGGGCTTCATTGCCCTGGCCGTCGATGCCATGCTCGAGGCCGCGGACAGCCCGTTGAGTCGGCCGCTGCAACTGGCGCTGTCCCATGACGAAGAGACCGGTTGCGTCGGCGTGCGGCGTTTGCTGGATGTGTTGCACCTGGCACCGGTACGGCCATTTCTGTGTTTGATCGGCGAGCCGACCCAGATGCAGTTCGTGCTCGGGCACAAGGGCAAGGGGTCCTATCGCACCTACTGCCGGGGCCTGGAGGCTCACTCATCGCTGGCGCCGCGCTCGGTCAATGCGATCCACGTGGCCTGTGATTTCATTGCCGCACTGCGCCAGAGCCAGCAGCAACTGCAGGAGCAGGGTGCCCAGGATGCCGACTACGATGTGCCTTACAGCACGGTGCATGTCGGGCAGATTGTCGGCGGCAGGGCGCTGAACATCGTGCCGAACCTTTGCACCCTCGATTTTGAAGTGCGTAATCTGCCAGCGGACGATCTGGATCAGTTTCTGGAGCAGATGCGCGAGCGTGCGCAAGTGATCGTGCGCGAAGCCAAGCGCCTGTCCAGTGTTGCGGACATCGAAATCGAAACCCTCAATGTCTATCCTGGTCTCGACACCCATCCGAGCGTTGAGGCAGTGCGCTTTCTGAAGCACTTTGCCGCGCCGGACACCGGCACCGCCAAAGTCTCTTTCGGCACCGAAGGCGGGTTGTTCAAGCAACGTCTGGATGTCCCTGTGGTGGTCTGCGGGCCGGGCTCTATCGAACAGGCCCACAAGCCGGACGAGTTTATCGAGATCAGCCAGATGGAGGCCGGGGAGCGGTTTCTGGAGGGACTGCTGGGCTCCCTGAAACTGTGATTTTCCCACCGAGCGGAAATCTGCCGTTCTGCTACAAAATTCAGCATCCGACACTGCCCTGAAGGCGCTTTCAGCATCCTCGTCCGTGACACCTCCCTAGACTGGAGCGTGTCTCGGATCAGGACCTCGACCATGCTCAAGAATCGTTTGAAAGACCCCAGCCTTTGCGTAGAACTCGCCTATATCGACGGGCAATGGATCGGCGCCGACAATGCCGCGACCCTGGACGTCATCGACCCGGCCAACGGCCAGTTGCTTGCCCGCGTACCGGCGATGCAAGGCGCGCAAACCCGTCGCGCCATCGAAGCGGCCGAACGGGCCTGGCCGGCCTGGCGCGCCCGTCCCGCGGCGGAGCGCGCGGCACTGCTGGAGCGCTGGTACCAGGCCATGCTCGACAACCTCGACGACCTGGCACTGATCATGACCTGCGAGCAGGGCAAGCCCTTGAACGAAGCCAAAGGTGAAATCCGCTACGGCGCCGGTTTCGTCAAATGGTTCGCCGAGGAAGCCCGACGGGTTTACGGTGAAACCATGCCGGCCCCCAGCGGCGATCGCCGGCTGTTGACCCTCAAGCAACCCGTGGGGGTTTGCGCCGCGATCACCCCGTGGAATTTCCCCAACGCGATGATCACCCGCAAATGCGCGCCGGCGCTGGCAGCGGGTTGCCCGATCATCGTCAAACCCTCGGACCTGACGCCGCTATCGGCCCTGGCCCTGGCGGTGCTGGCCGAGCGGGTCGGGATTCCGCCAGGGGTGTTCAATGTGCTGACCGGAATGCCCGCAGGGATCGGCGAAGAGCTGACCAACAACCCGACGGTCCGGAAGATTTCCTTTACCGGCTCCACGGCGGTCGGTCGTCTGCTGATGCGCCAGAGCGCCGAACACATCAAACGCCTGAGTCTGGAGTTGGGCGGCAACGCGCCGTTCATCGTCTTTGATGACGCCGACCTGGAGCAGGCCGTGGCCGGCATCATGCTCAGCAAGTTTCGCAATGCCGGCCAGACCTGCGTCTGCGCCAACCGCATTCTGGTGCAGGACGGCATTTACGAACGGTTTGCCCAGCGGCTGGTGGAGGAGGTGGGCAAGCTCAAGATTGGCAATGGCCTGGACACCGACGTCACTATCGGCCCGCTGATCAACGCGGCCGCCGTGAGCAAGGTCGCCCGGCATATCGACGATGCCTTGAGCCAGGGCGCGCGTCTGCTCTGCGGTGCGATTCCCGAGGGTGACAGTCAGTTTGTCCAGCCCACCGTCCTCGGCGAGGCCCACGCCGGCATGCTGCTGGCCAACGAAGAAACCTTCGGCCCGGTAGCGCCGCTGATGCGCTTTACCGATGAAGCCGAAGCCCTCGCGCTGGCCAATGCCACGCCTTACGGTCTGGGCGCCTATTATTTTACCCAGGACCTACGGCGTTCCTGGCGTTTCGGCGAGGCGCTGGAGTTCGGCATGGTGGGTCTCAACACCGGAATCATTTCCATGGAAGTCGCCCCGTTCGGCGGCATCAAGCAGTCGGGTCTGGGCCGTGAAGGCAGCAAGTACGGTTTGGACGAATACCTGGAAGTCAAAGCCTTCCACATCGGTGGGCTGTAACCCCGACCCACGATGGCACAGACATTTTGCGAGGCATGATTGATGAGCAAGGCATTCAGAATCGCCGCGATTGCTGGCGATGGCATTGGTAAGGAAGTCCTGCCCGAAGGGTTGCGCGTGCTGGAGCAAGCTGCGAAGAAATGGCAGTTGGACCTGAGCATCGAAGTGCTCGACTGGGCCCACTGCGATTACTACCTGGAGCACGGGCAGATGATGCCCGATGACTGGTTCGAACAGCTCAAGGGCTTTGACGCGATCTATTTCGGCGCCGTGGGTTGGCCGGACAAGGTGCCCGACCATATTTCCCTGTGGGGTTCGCTGCTCAAGTTCCGCCGGGACTTCGACCAGTACGTGAACATCCGCCCGGTGCGCCTGTTTCCCGGGGTGCCGTGCCCCTTGGCCGGACGCAAGCCGGGGGACATCGATTTTGTGGTGATCCGCGAAAACACCGAGGGCGAGTACTCCTCGGTCGGCGGCAAGATGTTCGAAGGCACCGAGCATGAGTTCGTGTTGCAGGAGTCGGTGTTTACTCGGCGCGGTGTGGATCGGATTCTCAAGTTCGCCTTCGACCTGGCCCAGACCCGGCCGCGCAAACGCCTGACGGCGGCGACCAAGTCCAATGGTATTTCCATCAGCATGCCTTATTGGGACGAGAGGACGGCCTTGATGGCCAAGCAGTACCCGGACGTCAGTTGGGACAAACAGCACATCGACATTCTGTGTGCACGTTTCGTGCTGCAACCGGACCGCTTTGATGTGGTGGTGGCGTCGAACCTGTTCGGCGACATTCTTTCCGATCTCGGGCCGGCCTGCGCCGGCACCATCGGTATTGCTCCGTCAGCCAATCTCGATCCTGAGCGACGCTTTCCGTCGCTGTTCGAGCCGGTGCATGGCTCGGCGCCGGATATCTACGGGCAGAATATCGCCAACCCGATTGCGATGATCTGGTCCGGGGCGTTGATGCTCGATTTCCTGGGTAACGGTGATCAGCGTTATCGCGCGGCGCATGACGGGATTCTGCAGGCGATCGAGCGGGTGATCGCCGATGGGCCGATTACGCCGGACCTGGGCGGGAAGGGCTCGACGCAGGACGTGGGCAAGGCGATTGCCGAGCGGCTCTGACCACGGCACGGATCCACTGTAGGCGTGGGCAAGCCCGCTCCGACAGTGGATTTCTGCTGTAGTCAGTAACCCTGGGTGCGATCGATCTCTCCGACCATCGGCTCGCCGTGTTGATGCCGCCGGATGTTCTCCAGTAACACCCCGAATGCACTTTCCGGCTGGGTCATGGCCGCGATATGCGGGGTTAGCAGAATCTTCGGGTGGTGCCAGAACGGATGATCCGCAGGCGCCGGCTCTTGCCGCAGCACGTCGATGACCGCGCCGCTGAGTTGCCCACTGTCCAGGGCCACCAGCAGGTCACTTTCCACCAGATGCCCACCACGGCCCATATTGACCAGTGCCGCTCCCCGGGGCAGTTGCTCGAATAGTCTACCGTCGAGAATACCCTGGGTCTGTTCGGTCAGCGGCAGCACGCAGAGCAAAATGTCGCACTGGCTGAGGAACGCGGGCAATTGCTCGTTGCCGGCGTAACACTCCACCCCCTCAACCTGATGGACACTGCGGGCCCAACCCGACAACGCAAACCCCAGGGGCTGCAACGTCGCCAGAATCTGCCGGGCCTGGGTGCCGAGGCCCATGACACCGACCCGACGCCTGTGGGCCGGTTGCAGCAAGTGCGCTTCCCAGCAGCGCGCGATTTGCTGCTGGCGATAACGGAGCATGTCCCGGTGCAGGCTCAGCACGGCGAAACTGGCGTACTCGCACATGCCCCGGGTGATGCCAGGATCCAGCAGGCGCACCAGCGGCAGGTTGACGGGCAAACGACCGAGGTCCAGTTGATCGACCCCGGCGGACAGGGCGAACAGCACCTTGAGATTGGGCAGCAATGCCTCGAGATCGTCGGGCGCTTGCCAGGCGGCCAGGTACTCGATGTCCGCGGGGTTTCCGATGTCTGGCCAGGCGCGCCATTCGATATCCGGAGCGTGTTCGGCGAACAGCGCTTTCCACTGTTCGCCGCGTATGGGGTCGGCTTTGTAAAGCAGGGCCATGGGCATTTCCTGAAAGGCTGAAGGTGTTCTCCATCATCGCGCAATGCTAGCGCAGGATCTGTCGAAAACACCGGGTTAAACGGGTTGCGCAACGCTCTATTGGCGATGCTCCGGCAGATTTGGCGTGCTGAAGGAATCTGCCGTTTGACTGGGTGAAAACAGTCGATCCGAATTTCTCAGGGGCCAAGTTCGGCGTAGATCGTTTCGCGCAAGGCTTAACCTGAACATCATCGCAACCACCTCCCGGTTGCCGGACTCACGATGGGAAATGCCATGAATAGCAAAGTCGACGAAACCCCTCATTTGCTCCATCAGCGCGATCAATTCGTGCCGCGTGGCCTGGTTACCGCGCACCCATTGGTCATCGATCGCGCCCAGGGCGCCGAAGCGTGGGACGTGGACGGCAAGCGCTACCTGGACTTCGTCGGCGGTATTGGTGTACTGAATATCGGTCACAACCATCCCAAGGTGGTCGCTGCGGTGCAGGCTCAGTTGCAAAAGGTCTCCCATGCCTGTTTCCAGGTGGTTGCCTATAAACCTTATCTCGATCTGGCCCAGCGCCTGTGTGAAATGATCGGCGGCCAGGACGCGTACAAAGCGGCGTTCTTCACCTCGGGTGCCGAAGCCGTGGAAAACGCGATCAAGATCGCCCGTGCCCACACCAACCGCTCGGCCGTTATCGCCTTTCGTGGCGGCTTCCACGGTCGTACTTTACTCGGCACCACATTGACCGGCATGAGCCAGCCGTACAAGCAGAACTTCGGACCGTTCGCACCGGAAGTCTTCCATACCCCGTACCCGAATGCCTACCGTGGCGTCAGTAGCGACATGGCGCTCAAGGCCCTCGACGAATTGTTGGCCACGCAGGTGGCGCCGGAGCGCGTAGCGGCCATTATCATCGAGCCGGTGCAGGGCGACGGCGGGTTCCTCTCGGCCCCGGTGGCGTTTCTTCAGGCACTGCGTGCCCTGACTGAAAAGCACGGCATTGTGTTGATCCTCGATGAAATCCAGACCGGTTTTGGCCGTACGGGCAAATGGTTCGGTTTCCAGCATGCCGGGATCCAGCCGGACCTGGTGACGGTGGCCAAGAGCCTGGCAGGTGGTTTGCCGCTATCGGGTGTGGTCGGCAAGGCGGCGATCATGGACGCCCCTTTGCCCGGCGGTCTGGGTGGCACCTACGGCGGTAACGCCTTGTCCTGCGCGGCGGCATTGGCGGTAATCGACGTCTTTGAGCAAGAGCAATTGCTGGCCCGCGGTGAAGCACTGGGCGAGCGTTTGCGCCAGGGGCTGTTGCGTTTGCAGGCGCGTCACCGGCAAATCGGCGATGTGCGCGGCAGCGGTTTCATGCTGGCGCTGGAGTTGATCAAGGATGACGAGGCGCGGACTCCGGACGCAGACTTGAACCAGCGATTGATCGATGAGGCCCGGAGCGGTGGTCTGTTGGTGATCAAATGCGGTGTCTACCGCAATGTGCTGCGCTTCCTCGCTCCTCTGGTGACCACGGAGGAACAGGTCGATGAGGCGCTGCGGATTCTGGAAGGCGCATTGGCACGGGTCTTGAACTGAGCTCGTGGTCGCTCGCAGCGGTGCCGTGAGGCATCGCCCGTGAGCGTTTATGGCGCACGGGTGGATGAAATGTATCATCGGAGGCTTTGCACACCATGGGGCTGACTGAATATCGGGCGCTGCTCATTGATTGCGACGAGGTTCTGGTCGATCGGGATTCGGGTGTCTGGACGGCATTGCAACCATTGCTCGACAGTCGAGGCGGTCATTCGGACAAGGAGCAGGTGCTGGGCGAATACGCCGAGGTCGTGCGGACGCTCTATCCTCGCTTCACTGAACTAGGCTTTAGTGGCTTGCTGTGTTTCGCCCATCGCCAGTTGGCCGAGCGTTGGGGACTGAAAGCCAGTTGGGAGGAGGGGATGAGCTTTGCCCGTTCGGTGGCCAGTTGGTCGCTCTTCGAGGATGCCCCCGGGGCGATGTTGTACCTGCGCAAGTTCTATCGTTTGCTGGTGCGGGGGGACCGGGACAGCGAGGATCGGGGTCTGCTCTGTGAGCGATTGGGGATCATGCCCGATGATTTCATTTCATTGGCCGGCGATCCTTTGCTCGATCCCGAGTGGTTGAAGACCCACGAACTTGAAAGGGCGCACATTCTGCAAGTGACCCGACCTTCGGCTGACCGGCCGGCGATCACTGACCTGTGCCTGATCTGTCGTGGTCGGGCAAAACAACCTTCGCCCTGCGCAGCCGATTACTGCATCAACAGCATGGCGGATCTGGTGACGCAGCATCAGCTGTCTTTACGGCGCTGATTTTGCTAGAAGATTGTCTTACGAATGGCAGTCAAGAGGTAGGCAATGGAAGGTTTAGCGAAACTGGACCGGATAGACATCAGCATCTTGGTTGAGCTGCAAAAAGATGGGCGCATGACCAACGTGAGCCTGGCCGATGCCGTGGGTTTGTCGGCCAGTCCCTGCCTGCAACGGGTCAAGCGGCTGGAGTCGGCCGGGTATATCTCCAGCTACAAGGCGCACCTGAACCTGGCGAAGATCACCGATTCGGTCACCGTCTTCACCGAAATTACCCTGAGCGACCACAAACGCGAAGATTTCGCCAAGTTCGAGTCCAATATCCGCCTGGTCGACGAAGTGCTCGAGTGCCATTTGATCAGCGGTGGTTATGATTACCTGGTGCGCTTCATGACCCGCAGTATCCAGCATTATCAGGAAGTGATCGAAAGCCTGCTGGACAAGAACATCGGCATCTCCAAATATTTCAGCTACATCGTCATCAAGTCGCCCGTGCTCAAGGACGGTGTGCCGTTGCGCAAGTTGCTGCGCCACTGAGCTGATGTTGGACATCTTCTATTTAAGGGCTCACCTGGACGTTCGCAGGTGAGCCCTTGTTGTTTCTGATTTTGGACGGATGCTTAGTTTGTCGGTTCTGTCAGGGCAGGCTGTTTGCTTTTAAGGCCTCGATAGAAAGAGAGTGCCCGACGCCCGGCAGCCAGTCCATAGGTTTCCATGGTGATGTGGAGGAGGTAGCACAGTGGGAAAAGCACAATCAGTATTTGTAGACGGGAAGGGATCATGTCGATGCCGGCTTTGTCGACGCAAAGACTGATGTAGTTCCAGGCCCAGTTGTGGAATAGGTAGATTGAATAGGTCATGTTTGACAGTAGGCGGAGAATGGCTCCGTCGCGCAAATGCTGTTGAGTGGCGAGCCCAAAGAGGAATACCAGTACCGCAAGTATTGCGTAGTTACTGTCTTTCCAGGCGGGCTGCAAGTAGGGGATTTTCAGTAGGAAAATTGTGACAATCAGTACCGCTACCGCAGCGGCTATCCATTTTTCTGCCATTTTCATCTGGTACAAGTAAATCAGTGAGCCGACAAACAGGAAGGGGGCATAGAGCGTGAAATACCCATAAGACAAGTTTGGTGCGTTTGGAAAGCTCGGCGCTATCCACAGCGCTGCACTGGCTACCAAATAGAGCAGTGGGAGGTAACGAGAATGTTGAAGAAGCCCGACTTTATGGGTGATCGCCATAAAGACATAAAAAGCAACTTCAATCCTCAAGGTCCATTCAACGCCCCCAAGGGCCGTAGGCACACCGAAATAATCACCGATCAGCAGAAGACGGGGTATCAGCGTGCTCGGCGGTGGAATGGCAACGCCCCCTATATAGTAGTCTGCAGTCATCTCTATAATGATTGCTGCTGCATAAAGTGGATAGATCCTGAAAAATCGTTTTATCAAGAATTCCCCAGGCGCCTCGGACCTAAGGACGTGTGTGATGATGTAGCCTGATGTAAGAAAAAACACAACTACGCCTGCGGCGCCGCCGTAACAGAGAGGGGCGAGCCATCCTATAATTGTTTTGAAGGTTGTGTGCAGGGTGGGATCGGCAAGAGCGGCAATTAAGACTTTATAGAATTTATGCCCGATGAGGACGCTTGCAAAGGCGAATATCCGCATGTAGTCCAAAAAAATTATTCGGCTAACAGGTGTATTCATTGTGCATCCGGGTCTATTGTTAAATGAGCAAGGCTGACAGGTGGGGCATTCTACCCAGCCTCGGTCTGAATGTCTTTTTCTCTCGCCTATCCTACTCATCCAACGGTCTTGAGCTTCAGTTTCGGTCCTCAGTTGTTATCATCGTCCCCAGAAGCCTTAGGTCTGGCCCCGCCGCCCACGTCCATCAGCAAAGCCAGTGTAATGCCATCCCCTTCTTGAAGCCCACCCAGAATGGCATATGCTGTCAGCAGAAAGCCGTGGCGACCGTGGCCAATGGCACCCTGCACGCCCAGAGCGAATCACTGCACTATTCTCGACACGGAAGAGAGAACGCAGCCGAATCAGCTGAGAGAGGTCGTCCATTTTGCCCCATACCGAAGCTGGACGTTTAAAGCTGCTACGTGCTCTGGAGGTGCTCGACACCGCGGCAGAGCCGGTTTTTGATCGCATCACGCGGTTGTTGTCCAACACCCTCAAGGTCCCGATTGCCCTGGTCTCGCTGGTCGACAGCGACCGCCAGTGGTTCAAGTCCAGGGTGGGTCTTGATGCCACGCAAACGCCGAGAGATATTTCCTTCTGCACCCTTGCCATCGAGCAAGAGCACACCATGGTGGTCCCCGACGCGCTGAATGACCCGCGCTTCTCGTCCAATCCATTGGTGATCAGCAATCCCCATATCCGTTTTTACGCGGGGGCGCCGATCCGCTCCATTGATGGTTATGCATTGGGGACGCTTTGTGCGATAGACAGCGAGGCCCGTACGCTCACCGAGGAGGGGCGTCAGGTCCTGGAGGATTTTGCCGGGCTGGTCAGCCGGGAGTTCCAGATGCGTGAGGCGGCGATGCTTTCCCGCTCGCACATCACTCACTCCGCGGCGGCTTTTGCGGCCAGTGAGGCACGCCTGAAAACCGCTTTTGCCCTGGCGCCCACGGGCATCGCTGCAGTTGCGGGCAATGGGCGTTTCCTCAGCCTCAACAGCGCCTTCTGCTCTATTGTCGGCTACGAAGCCGACGAACTGATGACCTTGAGCTTCCAGGACATCACTCACCCCGACGACCTGGACAGTGACTTGACTCTGTTGCGCCAGTTGACGCACGGCGAGATCGATCGCTATCAACTGGAGAAAAGGTACCGACACAAGAACGGTACCTCTGTCTGGGTCGACCTGCATGTGGCCAAGCTGCTGTCGGTGAGCGGTGATCTGGAGTACTACATCGCGACGGTCCAGAACATCCAGCGGCGCAAGGAAACCGAGGCGACCCTGCAGGCGTTGCGCCATAGCCTGGAGCAGCGTGTCGAGGAACGCACCGCGGAACTGCTGCGGGCCAATGAAATGCTGTCCCATACGATGCTTCAACGGCTGCAGGCCGATCGCGAACTCAGGCAGCGTGAGGCGGAGCTGTCTGCGGTGCTGGAGCATGCCAGCGATGCTTATGTGAGTATTGATGAGGCCGGCGCGATACGGGCCTGGAACAGAATGGCCGAGACGACCTTTGGCTGGTCCCGCGATGAAGCGTTGGGCCAGTCATTCGAAACGCTGGTTATCCCCGCCGCCAAGCGCGAGGCCCATCTGGCGGGATGGCGCCAGTACCTCATCACCGGTGATGACGAGGCGCTGCGGCGACGCTTGGAAATCCTGGCGCTACGTCGCGATGGTACGGTCTTTCCCGTCGAGGTGCGGATCAGCCCCGTGGAAATCGACGGGCAGCGGTTTTTCAGCGTGTTCCTGCACGACATTACCGAACGCAAGGCCATGGCCGAACGCCGCGAAAAAGAGGCGTTGACCGATACCCTGACCGGATTGCCCAACCGCCGCTCCTTGCTCGAATACCTGCCCAATGCGATGGCCCGGGCACGCAGGATCGGTGTTCCCCTGGCCGTGCTGTTTCTTGACCTGGATGGCTTCAAGGCGGTGAACGACACCTTTGGCCATGAAATTGGCGACCTGTTGCTCCAGGTCGTGGCCGATAGGCTGAAGGCCTGCCTGCGGGAGACGGACGCGGTGTTTCGACTGGCCGGCGATGAGTTTACCGCCGTGGTCGAGGGCCAGTTCGGGGGGAGCCAGGACGCCGAGCAATTGGCGCAGAAACTGATTCAACTGATCAATGCGCCGGTGTCGATCGGTGTGGCATCCGTGCAGGTGGGGGTGAGCATCGGGATTGCCTTGTTCGGGCGCGATGACCCGAGAACCTCGACGCAACTGTTGCGCGAGGCGGATAGCCGGATGTACGAAGCGAAGCAGGCGGGGAAGGGCCGCTTTGTCTCACAGCAGCGCTGAAGCGCGCTGCCGCGAGGCCTGGTTTGTCAGCCGCGTGTCACGGGGGGCTGGGGGACGTTGCCTGACTCGGAGTAGATCACGACGGGAGGATCGACCGGCACGTCGTCGCTGGGGTGATAAACCACCGCCGGCGGGCCGTTCTTGAGGGCCTCTTTAAGGGCCTCGCGGGCCTTGTCGCTGATAATGCTGGGCGGCGGCGGCTGGTCTGCCTTGACCATCTTGTCGGCGAGGGCCGACGGGTTGGTGGAAGGCGTCAGAGAAATTGAGCTCTTGATGTCCATATCGATCCATCCATAAGAAGTGTTATCAATAGGGCTAACGGCCTCTGCTGGAAAAGCTTTGATCCAGAGTTGATACAGGATGTTGCGATGGTCAGGGAGGGGCAGTTCGTCGGCTTGCGCGGTGGAGTGGAGGGCCAGTCTGTGACAGCCATCACAGTCTCTCGAACGATCTTCCGGCCTCTACTGTGGCGCTTGAAATAACTGGTCTACGCTGGATTTGACAAGAACCACCCAGACCGACCTCAAGGATGAACCGCATGATCCCGAAAGCAGAGCTCTGCCAGATCATTGAATCCGGCTTTCTTCCGCTGTCCTGCACCTGCACGGCGAATGCTGGCGGTGCCTTGATGATCAAGATCTTCGATCCGATTTCGGGTCGCGTGGATTTGCAGCTCAATGGCGTGTCCACCAGCAGCTTCACCAGCATCCGTTCGATTGCAAACTTCATCGGTGAATTGCGCACCGAGATGAAGGCCGGGCGCCGGGCCTTTGCCAGTGGCATGTAGGTTTCTTGGTACACGATTACCGCTAAATCGTGCTTTTTAGCGTTCGTCCCCTTGATAACAGATTTTTACAAATGACTTGAAAAGGTCATCGGATCTGATTGATCAAGGGAGATCTTTATATGGTGGATATCACACGTCGTTCAGTGGTTGGATGGATGGCCGCGTTGCCATTGTTGAGCAGTTCGGCGGGGGCGTTTGCCAAAGCGCTGCCGGCCCTGCCGAAGGCTGCGTCCGACGAGATCTATCTCAATTTCAATGAAAACCCCTGGGGACCTGCGGCGTCGGCCCGCAAGGCGATGGAGCAGGGCATCGCCCTGTCCGGGCGTTATCCCTACCCGTTCCAGTACCAGTTGGTGACACTGCTGGCCCAGCAACTGGGAGTCCCCGAGAACTGCATCGATATCTATGCCGGCTCCAAGGTCGCCTTGCAGCAGGCGGTGCTGGCGTTTACCGGGCCACGCAGCCTGGTGATGGCGACGCCGTCCTACGAAGCCCCGCGACTGGCTGCGGCGGCCCACCAGGCGACGGTGCATGAGGTGCCGCTGACGGCCGCACATGCCCACGATATCGGCGCGATGCTCTCGGCGGACCCGCAACTGGGGGTGATCTATATCTGCAATCCGAACAACCCGACGGGCACCCTGACGCCCATCGAGCAGATCGAGCGTGCGTTGAAGGACAAACCGGCGGGGTCGCTGGTGGTCGTCGATGAAGCCTATATCCACTATTGCGACGCCCCCAGCTGTGTCGCGCTGGTCAAGGAGCATCCGGACCTGCTGGTACTGCGGACCTTTTCCAAGATCTACGGCATGGCCGGCGCGCGGCTTGGATTTGCCGTCGGCCAGCCGGCCTTGCTGGAGCGCTTGAATGTGTTGGGTGAGCAGAATGTGGCTGCCGCCTCGTCGTTGTTGGGGGGCATTGCCAGCCTGGAGGACCGTGCCCTGTTGCCGGAACGCAAGCGTACCAACGCCCGTATCCGTGACGCATCCATGGGCTGGTTCCGCGACCGGGGGTTTGCCTGCACGGCGGCCGAGGGCAATTTCTTCATGGTCAACCTGGGGCGTCCCGCCGACGGGATTGCCGAGGGGCTGGCGCAGCGCGGTGTCCGGGTCGGACGGATCTGGCCGGACTGGCCGAACTGGCTGCGGATCACGGTGGGTAAAGACGAGGAGATGGCGCGCTTGCGTAACGCCTTTGCCGTGGTGGCATTGCCCGGGAAACATTGAGCTGGGCTGTGACGGGGCGATACCCCCGTCACGCTGCTGATTGCTACGGCTGACCGGGGCTGAATCGACAAAACCTCTCCGAGCCTGTTTTCAGGCCCGTTGCAGTTGCGTGGCGATCACGGTGTTCTTCATCAGATAGGCAATGGTCATCGGCCCGACCCCGCCCGGTACCGGGGTGATCGCGCTGGCCACCCGGCGCGCGCTGGCATAGTCGACATCCCCCACCAGGTGGCTGCCCGTTTCGGTTTCAATCCGGTTGATGCCCACATCGATCACCACCGCGCCTGGCTTGAGCCAACTGGCGTCGATCAACTGCGGGCGCCCGACGGCGGCCACCACGATATCCGCCAACCGGCACAAGGCCGGGGCATCGACACTGCGCGAGTGCACCACGCTGACCGAACAATCGGCTTGCAGCAGCAAGGTCGCCATCGGCTTGCCGACGATATTCGAGCGGCCGATCACCACCGCGTGCTTGCCGCGCAGATCGCCGCAGGTTTCCTCCAGCAAGCGCATGCAGCCACTGGGTGTGCAGGGTGTCAGCACCTCGGCGCCGTGGACCAGGCCGCCGACGTTTTCCCGATGAAAACCGTCGACATCCTTGAGCGGGTCGATGGCCTGGATCACCGCATGCTCCTGGATATGCGCGGGCAACGGCAGTTGCACGAGGATGCCGTTCACTGTCGGATCGGCGTTCAGTTCGGCAATCAGTTGCAGCAGTTCGGCCTGGCCGATGCTGTCCGGCAGACGATGTTCCAGGGAGCGGATGCCGACTTCTTCGGCCCGCAGCAGTTTGTTGCGCACGTAGACGTGGCTGGCCGGGTCGTCGCCCACCAACAGCACCGCCAGTGCCGGGAAAACCTGTTGTTGGGCGAGGGTGGCGACGTCCGCGCGGACTTCGTCGAGCACCCGGGCGGCGATGGCCTTGCCATCGATATCACGGGCGAGGGGAAGGGAACTGCTCATTGAATGCGCCACCGTCGTCTGGGTCAGCAGGAGATCGATCAGGGGCTTGAACGAAAGGATCAAGCCCCTGGAGAGTGGCGCGAATATATCACCTGTGTGCGGGCGGCTGGTGTGACATAGCGCAGCAGGTGGGACGGTTGTGGCGTCTGGTGTGTCGAGCGGCTGTGAAGTCGGCCTCAGGGCCGCCCTGGACCGGGCCGGTTAGCGAAAGGCCGGCACCACCTGCTGGATAAACAGCCCCAGGGACTTTTTCTTTTCCTCGTGGGACAGGCTGTTGTCGCACCAGAAACTGAACTCGTCGACCCCCAGTTCCTGGTAATAACGGATCCGCGCAATCACTTCCTGCGGTGTTCCGATCATGGTGTTCTTGCGGATATTGTCCAGTTCGAACTCCGGCCGCTCGGCGAATTTCTCTTCCGGGCTGGGCGCCAGGAAGCCGTTGACCGGCACCTGCTTGTTGCCGAACCAGGCGTCGAAGGTCCGATAGAATTTCGAGATCGCCGTGGCCCCGACTTTCCAGCCCTCGGGATCATCGACCGCATGTACGTGGGTGTGCCGCAGCACCATCAATTGTGGGCGCGGCACCTCGGGATTGTTGTCCAGCGCGGCCTGGAACTTGTTCTTCAGGTCCAGCACTTCTTCATCGCCCTTCATCAGCGGCGTGACCATCACATTGCAGCCGTTGGCCACGGCGAAGTTGTGGGAATCCGGGTCGCGGGCGGCGATCCACATCGGCGGGTTGGGCTGCTGGATCGGCTTGGGCACGCTGGTGGAGGTGGGGAATTTCCAGATCTCACCGTCATGGGCGTAGTCGCCTTGCCACAGGGCCCGCACCACCGGCACCATTTCCCGCAACGCCTGGCCACCGGAGGAGGCGGGCATGCCGCCGGCCATGCGGTCGAACTCCACCTGGTAGGCGCCACGGGCCAGGCCGACTTCCATCCGGCCATTGCTGATGACATCCAGCAGGGCGCATTCCCCGGCGACCCGCAACGGGTGCCAGAACGGCGCGATGATGGTGCCGGCGCCCAGGTGAATGGTCTGGGTCTTGGCCGCGAGATAAGCCAGCAGCGGCATCGGGCTCGGCGAAATGGTGTATTCCATGGCGTGATGCTCGCCGATCCATACGGTGCTGAAGCCGCCGGCCTCGGCCATCAGGGTCAGTTCGCTGAGGTCTTCGAACAACTGGCGGTGACTGACGCTTTCGTCCCAACGCTCCATATGGATGAAGAGGGAAAATTTCATGACGCTTACCTCGGATCTTTTGTTGTTGGCCGGCAGGTCTGACTGCTGAATTATTGGTATACCATAATACTGATTATTGCCATGAAGCAAGGACCGTCTGTAGCTCGGCGTCCGGGTTCAGGCGAGAACGGGCAGGGTGCCCATCTTGCCGTGGCAGTAGATCATCGGGCCGCTGTCCTGGCGGGGCACGATAAGGTTCTTCACCGCACCGACCATGATCGCGTGGTCGCCGCCTTCATATTCGCGCCAGAGTTCGCACTCGATGATGGCGCTGGCGTTGGGTAGCAGCGGGTTGCCCAGTTCACTCAAGGTCCATTGGATGCCCTGGGCCTTGTCCTTGCCTTTGCGGGCGAAGGCATAGGCCTCGTGCTGCTGGCCGCCGGACAGCACATGAATGGCAAAACGCTTGTTCTTGATCAGCAGCGGATAGGAGTCGGAGCTGTAGTTGGGGCAGAACAGCACCAGGGCCGGGTCCATGGACAGGGAACTGAAGGCGCTGGCGGTGAGGCCCACCACCTGGCCGTCGTCATCCAGGGTGGTGATCACCGTGACCCCGGACGGGAACGAGCCCATGACTTGTTTGTAGATGGCGGCATCGATCATTGGACGGCCCTCGGGTGGCTGAAGCTGCTTTTTGTGGGATTTAAGTATTATGGTATACCGTAATACCATCCTTGCAAGAGCTTTTTTCGAGGTGACTGAATGATGGTCCGCATCGGGGCGGTGGCGGTGGGCAAGTGTTCGAACAAGGTCTTGTCCGACGAGGCAGGGTGTTATTGGCCCATACGGATTTTGGCTGTTACCGACATGCCGACTCGCAGCTTCGCTGCGGCAGGTTGCTCGGGATCAATGCGAATGCGCACAGGCAGGCGCTGGACGATCTTCGTAAAGTTGCCAGTGGCATTGTGCGGCGCAACGGCGGAGTAGCTGGCGCCGCTGGCCGGTCCCAGGCTTTGCACCGTTCCTTTCAGTGCCTCGCCCGGCAAGGCATCCACTTCGATATCCACGGTTTGGCCTGACTGCACGCGGGCCAGTTGCGTCTCCCGGAAATTGGCCGTGATATAGACCGCATCGAGCGGAACAATCGCCAACAAGGGTTTTCCAATATCGACGAAAGCACCCACACGTACCGATTTCTGTCCGATCGTGCCACCGATCGGTGCGCTGATGCGGGTATAGGAAAGCTTCAGTTGCGCGCTGGCTTGCGCGGCTTGCGCTTGGGCAAGTGTCGCCCGTGCCTTTTCCAGATCGGCTTTGAGGACATCCACCTGTTGGCGAGCCGCCTGTAAACCCGCCTGGCTCTTTTCCCCGCCGGCCTGTTGAATGCTCAATTGCGTTTCGGCCTGCTGCCGCGCTTGCACGGTGCCCGAGCCGTCGCTGGCCAGGTTGCGATAACGCGCCTGATTGACTCTGGCCAGCTTGAGTGCGGCGTCGTCTGCGGCGACTGCCGCGTGTGCCTGGCGTATTGCGCTTTCCTGTTGGGCCAGGTGTGCTTCCAGGCTGGCGATACCGGCCTGGGCACTCGCGACCTGGGCCGTCGCCGCCTCCACGGCAACCACGAAATCACGATCATCAAGGGTCGCGAGCAGCGCCCCTTGTTTGACTGGCTGGTTGTCTTCGACCAATACCTTGTCAACCGTTCCCGACACCCGCGGCGCCACCGCGGTGAAGTCCGCTTGTACGTAGGCGTCATCGGTGGACTGGGTCGATGCGCGGGATTCGGGGCGATTGAGGTAGAGAATGCCGCCAATCGCCACGGCGAGCAGCAGCACGGCACTGATGAGCTTGGCTTTCTTCGGTAAGGCCATGATGGATTACTCGTCTGAGGAAGGTGAAATAGCAGAAGGGGGCGAGGCCGCGGGCAAATCGGGTGCGGGGATATAGGTCAGCCGCAGCACGAGAGGAACCAACAGCAGTGCCAGAATGCCAAGCACGCGATAGGCATCGGCGACCGCCAGCACCAGCGACTGCTGGTCGATGATGCCGATCAATTGGGACGGTTCAGGCGCCTGCGCAAGGGCGTTACTTGCCAGGGCCGCCTGGTCCAGCAGCATTTCCCCATGGAAGCGGCCGCGCATGCTGATGAGCTGTCCGACCAGCGCGGCCCCGACCAGTGACCCGAAGGCGCGCAGCGTGTTGATGGTGCCGGAGACATAAGGGCCTTCGGGGGGCTGCACCACGCTGGTGACCAGAAACAGCA
This sequence comes from Pseudomonas gingeri, assembly GCF_013386165.1. Lineage (GTDB taxonomy): Bacteria > Pseudomonadota > Gammaproteobacteria > Pseudomonadales > Pseudomonadaceae > Aquipseudomonas > Aquipseudomonas gingeri_C. Next base: position 237,214 of record NZ_JACAOS010000021.1, read on the forward strand.
TCGATATGATTGCCATCGGTTGACCAAAGGCTTGCAGCGTTTGCGCCACGACGAACTGATCGCGGTTCCAGTCTGAGGTCAATTGCGCACCGCAAAAGCACGCCAGCGCGATCAGGAACAACCCCGAGGCGAACACGATGCGCGCGTCGAGCCACTTCTGGTACAACAGCAGCGCCACCACAAAGCCCAGGACCAGTTGCGGCAAGGCGATGATCAGGCCGATCGAGGCCATTTGCGCGAGCCGGTAGTTCTGCAGTGCGCCGAGATAGTTGGCCGGCAACAGTGAACTGGACATCAGCACCACCAGCAGCGAGACGAACAGGGTGCAGCCCAGTCCCAGGTTGCGGCGTCCCAGGATCTGCAATTTGATGAACGGCGACGGGTGGTACCACTCGGTGAGCAGGTAGACGGCCAGCAGGGCCAGCCCCGCCATCAACGATAAAGTGATCAACGGCGACTCAAACCAGTTCAGCCGCACGCCTTGATCCAGGGCGACGGTAATCAAGCCGAGCGCGGGCACACCGCAGGCCATGCCGGACCAATTGGCCTGCCCAAAGCGTGCATTCTGGATGGGTTCACGCGCCAGCCCCCACCCCACCAACAATCCGGCGACGCAGGCGAGGGGAACGATCTGCCAGTACAGCCAGCGCCAGTCGAGCAGCCCATCGGTCCAGTACCCGGCCAGCCAGATCGAGAGATTGGGCGCGAAGGTGGCGGTCATCGCATACAGCGCCAGCCCATACAGGCGGATGGGCGGTGGCAGGAATTTCAGCGCGGCCATCATCAGCAACGGGATCGTCGTGCCGCTGGCAACGCCTTGAACAAAGCGCAGGATCAACAGAAGGTTCAGATCGTGAATGAACGGCAGGAGCACTGCCAGCAGCGTACAAGTACCGAGCATCCACAGTTCGAAGCGGCGGACCGAGAGCGTAATGGCAAACCACGCCGAAAATGGCATGGCGATCAGTTCCCCGGCACTGTATGCCGTGGTCAGCCAGGAGGCGTCGTCCAGGCCAAAACCCAGCGCACCACGGACATCGGCCAGCGCCAATGCGCCGACGCGGGCGTTCAATCCTGCCATCATGGCGGCCAGGAAAATACCAACCAGACCTGCCATGGGGCGCTTCGAGGGCTTGGCCAGGGACGCTCCGGTTGCAGGAGCGTCCTCTGGCGACAATGCGGCGCCATTCATTGGTCGGCCTTCGAGCGTGAAGTGGCCGGTGACACCCTGGCAGCCGGATCATCCGATGAAGGCACTGGCGAATCATCGACGCCGGCCCGCAGCGTATTCTTGAGTGCGTCCGGGTCCCAACCGCCACCCAGGGACTTGTAGAGGTTGACCACGGTGAGCGTGACGTTGGTCGTGCTGTCATTGAGACGGGTTTGGCTGGCCAGCACGTTGAGCTGCGCCGTCAGTACGCTCAGATAGTCGGCGGCACCTTCCTGATAGCCTCGCTCGGCAGCCTGCAAGGCCTGCTTGTTCTGCTCATACGCAACCAGCAACTCATCATGCCGACGCTGCTGGGCCGTCCAGGCATCCAAGGCATTGTCCACTTCGTGCCAGGCGCGCAATACCGTTTGCCGATAGGCCAGCGCTGCGGTTTTTTGCCGGGACTCGTTCAGGGCCAGGCGCTGCGTCAACCGCCCGCCCTGGAAGATGGGGAGATAAACCGTCGGGCCGACGGAAAAGAAGCGCGAGTCCCAACTAAAGAGATCGCCACTTTCGAAGGATTCCACACCGATTTGCCCTCTCAGGCCGATACGTGGATAGAAGTCGGCCTTGGCCACACCGATGGCTGCCGTGGCGGCATGCAGCTGCGCTTCGGCGCGCAGGATGTCCGGTCGCCGGTGAGCCCATTCAGAAGGGACACCGATCGGTATGCGGGTCGCAAGTGAAGGCAAGGGCAGGGTTTCACGTAGCCGGGCATCGAGCGCCCGCGGCTTTTCACCCAATAACAACGCCAGTGCATTCATCAGGGCGTTGCGACGCTGGATCAGTTCGGGAACCGAGGCTTTGATTGTCGCCACCCGCGCGCGCGCCGATGAGGTTTCGAAGCGAGTCGCGATGCCATTACGCTCGCGGCTTTCGATCAGGCCGAGAATGTGTTCGGCGATGGTCAGATTTTCCTGAATGATGTCCAGTTGCGCCTGCGTGCCGCGCAACTGCAAATAGGTGCGCGCCACTTCGGCGGACACGGCCACCCGAGCTGCTTCGCGGTCATATACCGTGGCTTCCAGGGCCGCTGCGGCGCCTTCGCGCAGACGTCGTGCACGTCCCCAAAGATCGATCTCCCAACTGGCATCGAAGCCAAGCTGCCAGAAGTCGTAGGGGCTGCTGGAGGCTCCCAGTGCGACAAACTTGCCATGCTCGCTGAGCCCCTCGCGGTCGTAGCTGGCTCCGGCTCCCACGCTGGGCAGCGACTGCGCGGAGGCAATACCCAGTTGCGCCCGGCTTTGCTCGATGCGTTCGGAGGCTATTTGCAGATCCAGGTTTTCAGCCTGCGCACGTGCTTGCAATTCGGTGAGCAGTGCATCGTTGAGCAACCGCCACCACTGGGAGGGAACCCTGGCTTCGGACGTGAGGGGAGTGCTGGCGGATTCCTGCCTGGGCACCAGGGTCGTTTTGCCAAGCCCGCTCTCAGGCTTCACAAAGTCGGGTCCCACCGTGCAGCCAACCAGCGAGGCGACACACAGCGTTGCGGCTGCGCACAGCTGTAGTGGCGAGCGTACCGAATGTGAGGTCATTACAGCGTCCTGGTAGTCATGAATGGGGTCGCATCGGCGCGGCGTCCTTGCGCGACCGCGCCGATGCTTCGATGCCTGGTCAGGACAGGCCGGACTTGTCTACACCGAATGCCTTGTCGTACGCGCCGGGTACGAGCTGGAAAGCCACGTTGATGCGATTCCAGGCATTGATCGACATGACCAGGAAGGTCAGGTCGGACAATTCCTTCTCGGACAGCTGCGTGCGAACACGCTCATAGAGGTCATCAGGCACGCCCTGGGCAGGGATCTGGGTCAGGATTTCGGTCCACGCCAGGGCCGCGCGTTCGCGCGGACTGAACAGGGTCGACTCGCGCCAGATGGCGACATGATGCAGCCTGAGCGGCCGCTCGCCATGGATCGTGGCTTCCTTGACGTGCATGTCCAGGCAGAACGCGCAGCCGTTGATCTGCGATGCCCTGATATCCACGAGATGGCGGATCGGCTCCTCGATGGCGGACTGTTTGAAGGCCATGCTGAACTCGACGAACTTCTTGAACAGTTCGGGGGATTGCTTCTGGTAATCGATGCGTTGGGTCATGATGGATCCTCGATGTGAGAGGTACGTCCTACCTGGGTATCCAGCGTGCTAGCGTCTGGCTGGCACGCCTGTGTAGCCCGCAAGGGCGGGCGGTGATGCTTGATGAGCGCCAGGCTCATCCTTGTGTCGATGAACGATTGAGCCAGTTCTGGAAGCGTGTCGCGCCGATGTGCGCGTTATCGCCGGTAACCAGGGATCGATCATCCAGCTCGCTGCCGAAGTAGCGCGCACGCACATCGGCGATGACCGGCCTTTTGTCGTTGCGCGCGGCAAGAAACTTGCGTGCGAGTTCATCGAGAGGAAAGCGATCGGGGCCCCCCACCTCGACGATGCCATTGAGCGGTGCGCCGACTGTGAGATCGGCCAGCACGGCCGAGACGTCATCCGCCGCGACAGGCTGGATAAGGGCGGGCGAAAGGCAAATCGTGTCGCCGTTGACACCTGAGTTGACAATGCCTTCGACGAACTCGAAGAACTGTGTCGAGCGCAGGAGGGTGTAGGGAAGCTTCGATGCCTTGATCAGCTCTTCCTGGGCAAGTTTTGCCCGCAGGTAACCGCTTTCTGGAAGGCGATCGGTGCCAACGATAGAGAGCGCGACGTAATGCTCCACGCCAGCGGCCGCCGCGGCGGCCAGCAGGTTTTGACTGGAGGTCTTGAAGAACTCCAAGACGGCCTGGTCTTCAAACGAGGGGGAGTTCGCCACGTCGACGACGACCTGGGCGCCGACAAGCACCTCGCTCAATCCTTGCCCGGTGAGGGTGTTCACGCCTGTGCTCGGCGATGCCGCCAGCGTTTCATGGCCATTGAGACGCAGCCTGCTGACAATATTCGAGCCGATAAGTCCTTTACCGCCAATCACGACAATTTTCATGTCTCGCTCCTCGCTTGAGTGTCGATCATCCTCGTTGCGGTGACCGATGCAGGGAGTGTGCTGGTCAGCCCGATCGAATACTTTGCCAATGCCTTGGGTTTCCATTGAATTTGGCTTGGGTATTTGTCCAGGAGCCCGTGTTATAAAGGGTTCAGCCTGACCGCAAAGCGCCGGTCGGTATTGGTGGGCATGTGCCCGGTGGGTCAGTACGGGACAAGGAACCCTGAATGTTATTGGTGTTTGACGAGTGCGTGCTCGATCTGGATCGACGCGAACTCCTCCGGGCCTCCCAGGTCATCGCGACGGCGCCCCAGGTCTTCGATCTGCTGGTCTATCTGGCGCACAGTCGCGAGCGCGTGGTCAGTCGCGACGATTTGATCAATGCGATATGGGGCGGCCGCATCGTCTCGGAATCGACCCTGGCCAGTCATATCAACGCGGTACGCAAGGCCGTCGGCGACAACGGTCAGCAGCAGAGCGTGATCCGAACGGTGGCCCGCAAGGGGTTTCGCTTCATCGCCGAGGTCAGGGAAGTCAAGTCACTGGAGGACTGTGGCCTTTCCGGCAGCGAGTCCGCCAGCGCGGTTCAAGCCGGCGCATCCGCACCGGCGCTGCCTGCCAAACCGTCCATTGCGGTACTGCCGTTCGTGAACTTGAGCGGGGACCTGGAACAGGATCATTTGGCCGACGGCGTGGTGGGGGACATCATCGCGGCGTTGTCGCAGTATCGCTGGCTGTTCGTCGTCGCGCGCAACTCGTGCTTTACCTACAAGGGCCGGGCGGTTGACGTGAAACAAGTCGGCCGCGAGTTGGGCGTGCGTTATGTACTGGAAGGCAGTTGGCGCAAGGCCGGGGAGCGGGTGCGCATCACCGGCCAGCTGATCGATGCGATCAGCGGGGAACTCCACTGGGCGGGCCGCTTCGAAGGTGTGTTGGGAGACATCTTCGAGCTCCAGGACCAGATTACCGAGAGTGTGGTCGGCGCGATTGCACCACAGCTTGAGCGAGCGGAGATCGAGCGTGCGAGACGCAAGCCAACCGAAAGCCTCGACGCCTACGATTATTACTTGCGCGCAATGGCCAAGTTTCATCATGGCACCAAAGAGTCTATCGACCAGGCCGTGCCGCTCTTCCACAAGGCCATCGAGTTCGACCCGGAATTTGCATCAGCCTATGCGATGGCGGCGTGGTGTCGTAGTTGGCGCAAGGCCAATCGCTGGATGACTGATGATCCACTGGAGATCGCGGAGGCTATTCGCCTGGCTCGTCGGGCCGTGGAGTTGGACAAGGGCGATGCGGTCGCTCTCACCAGAAGCGGTCATACGCTCAGCTATCTGGCCGGCGATCACCAGGGCGGCATCGCATTGCTGGACAGGGCACTCATGCTCAATCCGAATCTTGCCGCAGCGTGGTACCTCGGCGCGTTCCTCAGACTCTGGCAGGGCGAAACCGACGCGGCCATCGAATACTTCACGCACGCCATGCGGTTGAGCCCCCTCGACCCGGAACTGTACAGGATGCAAGCTGGAATGGCGGTCGCGCATCTCTTCGTCGAGCGTTTTGATACGGCGTCGTCATTGGCGGAGAAAGCCTTCCGCGATTTACCGAGTTTTCTGTTGGCTGCTGTCATCCTTGCGGCCAGCCACGCACTTGCCGGTCGGATGAGCGACGCGCAGCACGCGATGGCGCATGTCCGTCAGCTCGACCCTACATTGCGTCTCTCCAATCTTACCGAGTGGCTACCGATCCAGCGGCCGGAGAATCTCGCCACGCTGGTGGACGGTCTGCGCAAGGCGGGGCTGCCGGAATAAACGGGTTGCACAAGCACACCAACGTATGAGCGCTTAGCACTGAAGCAGGAGTGCCTGGTGCCGGTGTGCGACTTAAAGTGCATCGTCGGTTGGATGGGTAGAAACGGCCGCTCAGGCCCATCCGTCCAGCGCTTCCAACGGCCGCCGCGGTTTTTCTCCCCTGAACGCTAATCTATCTATTGATGGAGAGGAGATTGCGCGCAGCTTGCCACCTGTTCACTGAATCCTTGCACGGCATAAAGGATTCTGGAGAAGCCATTCATGTCTACATTCCTGCAGGCTCACCCCTTGATTGCGGCCATCACCCTGATACTGATTGAGCTGGCGCTCTGGCAGTTGATTGGTGCCTCGCGGCGTAACCTGCGAATGTGCGTGCGCGTCGGAATTTTCGTGTTGTTCTGCTGGGTCATGCTGTCTGTCGGCATCAGCCCCTTGCAACCCCCCCTTTGGCCGGAGGATCCGGTACTGAACCTGATGGCCACGGTGTTGGGCATCGGCTGGTGGCTATTTGCGGCCAGGACACTGACGGTGATCCTGGGCAATGGCCTGATGTCGCGCGCCGGTCGCAACGCCCGGTTGCTCTACGATCTGATGGGGGCGCTGATATTCCTGGTCGGCATTATCGGCGCCGCCGCCTATGTCTTGCAGCTGCCGGTCAAAGGCTTGCTGGCGACTTCCGGGGCGATGGCGATCGTGATCGCCCTGGCGGTGCAAAGCACATTGAGCGATCTGTTTTCGGGCATCGTGATCAACACCACCAAGCCTTACCAACTGGGGGACCAGGTTTCCATTGAGGGGACCCAGGGAAAAGTGGTCGAGATTGACTGGCGCTCGACGCATTTGATCACCGATCTGGGCGCCGTCGCGGTGGTGCCCAACTCCGTGGCGGCGAAAGCACGGATTATCAACTTCAGTCGTCCCGGGAACGCACAAGGTGTCAGCGTGACCATTGCGGTACCCCGCAGCATGCGTCCGCGTCGCGTCATTGATGCCCTGGAAAAAAACCTTGCGCGGGACTCAGGCGTTGTTACCGGCGTTTTCCGCCAAAGTCTCGATCAAGAGTTCTCATCTCGAGTACACCGAGTACGAACTCAAGGGCTACATCGCGTTGGAACAAGACAAGACCGAAGTGTGCAACCTGATGTTCGATCTCGCCCATCGTCACCTCGAAGCCACCGGTGTTTCCTGGGACACCGATCAGGACAATCAGCCCTGGAACCGTCAACGGCAGTTGCTGGAGGACGTGCGTATTTTCCGCTCACTGAGCAACGATGAACGTGATCGTCTCGCCCGCGAGATGACCCCGGTGGACTATCAGGCCGATGAGGTGCTCCTGGCTTTCGGTGCGGTTGCCGATTGCCTGATGATTATCAGTACCGGGGTGGTTTCCGTTTCGATTCAGGATGCTGAAAAACGGGTTGAGGCCATGCGTATCGGGCCGGGGGAGGTCATGGGCGAAGAGGGGGTGCTTGCCGAAAGCCGCTCGCTGGGAGAGTTTCGCAGTATCACCAGTGGCCGGTTTTTCCGGATTGAAAGAGCGGCGCTCGACACTCAGTTGAAACACCCCAGCGATTTGAAATCTGCCCTGGGCCATCTGCAGGATCAGCGTCAGGGCATTCGTCAGGCCATCGTCACGCAAAAACCTGAAGCGCTCAAGAAAAGCGGGTTGTGGCACTGGCTGTTGCCACGGCGCTGAAATGGCTTTCCCAAAAAAAAGCGCCCGCCGGAAAGTTCGTGGCGGGCACTTGGGAAATGCCCGAACCAGCAAGGAGAGTGCTGGCCGGGATGGGGATGTCTGACTGGCTGTTTTGCGATCAGGCTACCGGAATCAGTGGGTCGGCGGAGGCAAGCGCGGTGGCACGGTCAGCCGCGGGCGGATAGATCCACACGGTGTTGATTTGAGTCTTGAACGCCTTCGCCTCGTGCTTGATCAGTTTTACCTGTCGATCCCAGCCCTCGGTGAACACGGCCCCCCAGCTGCCCAGGTCCACGCAGGTGACGTACTTGGGTTGGCTGTAAGGCATCGGCTCCACGCCCAGCAGGTCCGCAGCGGCGTTGTTGCCGGCGTAGCGGCCCAGGGCAATCGCATGCTGGCAGGACATCACTGAAAAGTTGCCAGCCGTATCGGTCGCGGCATACGCCACATCCCCGGCGGCATACACCGTCGTTTGATTGCGTACCTTCAAGTGCTGATCGACGTGTAGCCGGCCTTGATGATCACGGTTACCGTTGACTTGTTCGGTCAAGGGACTGGCACGGAAGCCGACGGTCCAGATCACGGTGTTGGATTCGATGCGCTGACCGTCGGCAAGGGTGACCCCCTCGGCATCGATCGAGGCGACGCTTGCATTGAGTACCCATTCGACCCCCAGATGCTCTGAAGCCTCGAAAATGAAGGGACTCAGTTCGTTGCCCATGGTGGCGGCGATTTGAGGGCTGCGGTCGACGACAATCACTCGGATCTCGGCGTCGTTGCCCAGGGCCGCGCGCAGACGCGCAGGCATTTCGGTTGCCGTTTCGATGCCGGTCAGGCCACCACCGGCGATCACTACCGTATTGCGGGCAACGCTGGCTGGCCGATCCTTCAGCGATTTTATGTGGGCTTCCAGACGAGCGGCTTCTTCGATCTGGTCGACGTCGAACGCATACTCGCTCATGCCTTCGGTGGCGGGGCGATTGAGGCGGCTACCCGAGGCCAGTACCAATCGGTCATAACTCAACTGACCTTGATGGCCGTGTGTGTCGCTGTAGCTGACCTGCTGGTTTTTCTCGTCGATGAGGTCGGCCGAGCCCCGTACGAATTTCACTCCCACGGCGTCGAACAAGTCGTTCAGGGGCGCCTGCATGGTATGCACGTTGGCCTCGTAAAAGCGTGGACGCATCCGCAGTTCGGCCTGAGGCGCCAAAACGGTGATATCGACGTCATGACGATCGTGCTTGTCCAGCAAACGGGCTGCGCTCAAGGCGCTCCAGACTCCGCCGAATCCTGCGCCAATGATCAATATCTGCTTTTTCATTAGGTTGCTCCTGGAACATAGAGGGAATACGTCGGGGGGATGTTATCCACGCTCACGGCCTGGAGCACTGCTACATAGGGGCAGTCGAGGCATGACGAAGTGTGATGTTCGTATACCAAGGTATTGCTATTGGGAAGGCGGGAGAATTGAAATGGCCGCAGCCATTCGCACCAGCTCGGCAAATGAGCGGGCACCCATTTTTCGCATGGCTTGGCCACGGTGTATCTTCACGGTGATTTCGCTCAAGCCGATTTCCCCGGCCGTTTGTTTGTTCATCAAACCTGACACGGCCAGCGCCATGACCGTTTGTTCACGGGCTGTCAGTGTCGAATAGCGCCTGCGCAGATGATCGGTATGACGCTCGGCCTCGCGATGCTGTCTGTCCCGTGCATGGGCAGCGTAAACCGCATCGATCAGATCCTGCTCACGAAACGGTTTGGTCAGAAAGTCCAGCGCTCCGGCTTTCATTGCTCGTACCGTCATGGCGATATCACCGTGCCCGGTGATAAACACGATCGGCAGGTTGATGCCGGCCGTGGCCAGGTCGTTCTGAAAGTCCAGGCCACTGCGGCCTTGCAGTCGCACATCCAGCACCAGGCAACTGGTGGTGTCCGGGCGCTGGTATTGCATGAACTCCGCGGTCGAATGGAACAGTTCGACCCGCAGTCCGAGGGAGCGCAAGAGACTTCCGAGGGAGGCGCGCAGTGGCTCGTCATCGTCCACGATAAAGACGAATGACTCACTGTCGGTGGTTTTGTCAGTGGCGTTCATGGCTTGTTTCCAAGGGGCGGTGGAGCCTGCAAGTCGCCGGAGACCAGCACCGGTAATGCAAACAGGAAGGTGCTGCCCTTGCCCGTTGCGGCGCTTGCCCAGATACGCCCGTTGTGAAAATCGATGATTGAGCGGCAGATGGACAGTCCCAGGCCCAAGCCGTTTTTTTTAGTGGTAAAGAACGGCGTGAACACGTGGGGCAGGAGATCGGCGGGTATCCCCGCACCCCGGTCGGCGACTTCCAGTACGGCTTCGTTGTCTTTGATCCAGGTACGAATGCAGAGGATTCGTTCACCGATCTCGACCCTCTCCATGGCATGGCAAGCGTTGATGATCAGATTGATGATGACTTGTTGCAGTTGCAGGCGGTCAGCGTTGATCTGCTCAGTGAAGGTGGCGAGATCGACTTTCGGACAGACCTTGTGCCGGGCCAATTCGCATTGGAGCAGGTCCAGCGTCTCCTGGACGATGTCATTGAGCGATGCTCTCTGGCGTAGCGGATCGCATTGGCGAGAAAAGGTCCGGACCCTGCGGATGATCTCACTCGCCCGTTGGGAACAGCTGATGATCCGGTCGAGTGATTGGCGTGCTTCGTCCAGGTCGGGGAGCGGGCGATCGAGCCAATGGCGGCAGGCTTCAGCGCTGCTGCTGATCGCCGTCAGGGGCTGATTGACCTCATGGACGATGGACGCTGCCAGTTCACCCAGAGAGGTCAAGCGACTGATATGGGCCAATTGGGCCTGGGCGCGGAACAGCGCTGCTTGCGCCTTGATCAGGGCGCAGATCGAAAGCAGGTTGATTGCCAGTAACGGCAACATGATGCAGAGCAGTTTGTACAGCATCTTGCAACGGATACCTGTTTGGAGTGGAGGTGTTTGCGTTCATGGGCAGGCTTTCGCGTTGGCGCTATCAGGAACGGCATAAGGGCGATCAATGCCACAAGCATGCTTGCCAAGCGGGCGGAATACTTTGCCGGTGCCTTGGGTTTCCATTGAGTTTTGGTTGGCTATTCGTCCAGGCGCCGGAAGGCTGGAGATGAAATGCGGCGGTTGTGAATACGTTTTTCTTGAGGGGCCGTTTAGAATCGTCGATTTTTCGGGGAGAGCGACGGACTTCCCCCGGCTGCTTAAGGAAGAGAGCCATGCAACGTTTTGATCGCAGTTCCGTGCCGCCGCCGAGTGGGTTGCAAAGCCCGGAGGCCTGCGCCAACAGACAAGCGCTGGCCGACTGCTTGCTGGCCGACCCGGGGAAGAGGGCGCAGACCCGGGTCCCGAAAGACCTGTTCGATCTGGATTTCGAGTCGATCCATGCCGGCCTCAACCGGTTGTTTGACGGCAAGTGTGCGTTCTGTGAAAGCGCAGTCCCCACGTCGCTCTACCGATTTCGCCCGGAGAGTGGGGTGATCCCGGTCGAGAAGACGCCCGATGCTCATCTGTATTACGTCTGGCTGGGCGGAGCCTGGGAAAACCTCTATCCCATCTGTGCGGATTGCACCCCGCAAAGGCCTGGATACTTCCCTGTCCAGGGCAAGCGCATGTCGATCCCCACTGAACGACAACTGCGCGATTACGCAACGGAAAACCTCGGCTCATGGCGCCACTACCCGCTTGCAGAGCGCAGTCTCCTGCTCGACCCGTGCGCGGAAAGGCGTCTGGAGACTCACCTGTGCCCCGATCTTTCCGGCAGGCTCTTCGCTCTGACGGAGCGGGCCTTTGAAACGATTACCCATTTCCGGCTTGATCGTCCCGAGCTGGTTGAACGACGTGGCGACAGGCTGCGGCAATACTTCCGCGCCTTGACCGATGAGGTACTGCTTCAGCCCCGTGCGCAAGGACGGGAAGCCGAACAGATCCTTGACTTCGCAACGTTGGAGTTCGGTGGTCTCTGGTATCTGCTGTGTCGCTCCATTGCCTCGGTGCTTATGCCGGTTGGCGCCACGCGACTGTCTCTGTCGCCGGTGGGTATGGGGCCGACATTCCAGAAAATCGTCCGTAGCAAAGGTTATGAGTCCCGGCTTGCGGGCCTTCAAGCCAAGTTGGAGGAGCGCCTGTGGAAGGTGATTTCCCGTGATCCAGGACGGGCTCCGATCGACTCTCCCTTGGTGTCGGTTCGCTTGAACAACTTCAAGGGCATCGAGCAGCTCGAGCTGGCGATGCCACTTGCGCAAGCGCCTTCCTCCGCGAATGTAAAACCTCTTCGACCGGCCTTGCTGATCCTCGGCGAAAACGCCGCCGGCAAAAGCTCCATCCTCGAAGCCCTGGCCCTGGCGCTCTGCACCGAAGAGGCTCGCGGGCAACTGCCGGTCGATATTGCATCGCTGCCCCTCGATCCTGAGTTGTTGGGCGCGGGGCAGGTTGCCCAATGCACCTCGGCGACGGTGAGCGTCACCTTCCAGAACACCCACAAACGAAAACTGACCATTGCCGCAGGGGCCTTCTGGCTCGACGGTACGCCCAGAACACCTCCGGTCTTTGCCTACGGCGCCTTTCGCCAATACCAGAAGCAGGTGCGCCGCTACAGCGCGGAAAAATCGATCATCAACCTGTTCGACTCGACAGCCTTGCTGTCCAACCCGGAAAAGTGGCTGCTGGGCCTCAAACAGGTCGAGTTCGACAGTGTGGTGCGGGCGCTGCGGGACATCCTCTCCATCGAAGGCGAATTCGAGGTCATGGAGCGCGACGTTGAAAACCAGCGCTGCCTGATCGTCACAGCGGCGGCCGGTGGCCGGGCCCTGTGCCGGACGCCGTTGAGCCTGGCTTCCTCGGGCTATCGCTCGGTGCTGGCGATGGTCTGTGACATTATCCAAGGCCTGATGAACCGGCGTATCAACCCTTACTTCGAAAGCCTGGAAACCGCCTGGGCCGTGGTGCTGATCGACGAGGTCGAAGCCCATTTGCACCCACGCTGGAAAATTCAGATCATGGGCGCGCTGCGCAGCGCCTTGCCGAACGTGACCTTTATCGCCACCACTCACGATCCGCTGTGCCTGCGGGGCATGCGGGACGGTGAGGTGATCGTCATGCAGCGGGTCGCCAGCCAGGACAATCCCGACAGCGAGTGGCCGGTCATGGTGGAGCAGGTGGTGCGCCTGCCCAATGTCAGCCAGCTGACCATCGAGCAGTTGCTGACCTCGGACTTTTTCAGCCTCAGTTCCACCGACCAGCCGGACACCGAGCGTGAACTGGCGATGTTCACGGATATCCTGGCGGCCCGGGAGCAAGGCAAGCCGCTGACCGAGACGCAGCTCAAGGCCTGGCAGCGTTTCCAGCGCGATATCAGCGATGCCTTGCCGGTTGGTTCCACGGAAGTGCAACGTCTGGTGCAGGAGGCGGTGGTGGAGTACCTGAAGAGTCGTCGACAAGTCTCCAGCGATACGCTGGCCAAACTGCGCGAGTCATCCAAGAGGGACATCCTCAAAGCGCTTGGGACACTCTGAATCATGCGTGCCGTGATCCGAAAGACCGCCAAGCTGCCCGACGCCATGTCCGGCGACACTTCACCTGCGGCGAAGGAATTGCAGAAGCTGCAACGCTACTTCAGCGCTCCGACGGGCAGCCCTCCGGCGTTTGCCGTTTACAAATCCGACAGTGTAAAAAAGCAGCTGGATGAGTTGTTCCATGGCAAATGCGCCTACTGCGAAAGCTTCTATGCCTCGACAGCGCCCGTCGACGTTGAACATTACCGGCCCAAAGGGGCCGTCAGCGAATCGGCAGACCATCCGGGTTACTGGTGGGTCGCCATGGATTGGGACAACCTGCTGCCCAGTTGCATCGACTGCAATCGCAAGCGCAAACAGATCACCCCCAGATTGTCGAACAAACTGCTGACGTTGCAGGAGAACCGCCAGGGCTTCAGCGATTCAAGCGTGGTCCTGACGGGCAAGAAGGACAGCTTTCCGATCCTGGGCCCGCGTGCGATGTCCGCGACGGCCGATCTGGCCGCCGAGTATCCGCTGCTGCTCGATCCTTGCCGCGATAATCCGGATGATCACCTCAGGTTTCATATCGACCGGGCCAATCTGATCGGCCTGGTATTGCCCAGGCCCCATCAGGGTGCCGACTTGCCAGGTGTCGTCGACGTCGATGCGACGATGCTGCCGATGATCCGGGAAGCCCTTGAGGGAGGGTTGAGCCTCAAGGGCATTCTTTCGATTCACGTCTACGGTCTGAACCGACTGGGCCTGGTGCAGGAGCGCACGCGTCTGCTGCGTCAGCTGGAATTCCTGGAAATGTTTGCGTTGGAAATGAGGTTGATGGCCGATGAACTTGAGCCTGACCCGGATGTGCCGATTCTTGATGCGCAGGATCAGGCTCGACGCTCGCGCGATGAACGTATCGCCAAGCGTCTGCGGTTTTTGCAGGAGCAGATTTTGGGGCAGATGAAGGCCATGGCCCGGCCTGATGCGCCGTATTCGGCCATGGTCCGCGAATGGATCGAAGGCTTCAAGGCCCGCCTCATGGCCTGAACCACCGCAGTCCCCTTGTAGGAGCGAGCTTGCTCGCGAAAAACATCAGCAACGCCACGGTCAATCTGACACCCCGCGTTATCGTTGACGTTTTATCGCGAGCAAGGTCGCTCCTACAGGGGAGCGCTGCTCCCGTCATGGGGCCTGTTCACCCACCGCCGGCCGCACGCCCTGGTGCTCGGCCACCACGCGCAAGGTCCTGAGGCTGACCATCGGCGCGTCGACCACGAACTGATTGGCCAGCCAGGACGGGATATCGCCGGCCGGCTCGGCTTGCAGCTCATAAGTTACACGGGTTTGCGTGTCGCTTTCGGGGCGCAGGGTCCAGGTGCCGGTCAGCTGGCTGACACGGATCTGCCCCGGCACGGCGGGTACGAAGCCGGGCACCGCCTCCAGGCGTCGAGTCAGGCTGCCATCGTCGGCGCGTTCGCTGTGCACGTGAATCACCATGTCACGGGTTTGCGCCGGCCACGGCAACGCAGTGGTCAGATAGACCCAGGTGTCGTCGCCGTCATTTTTCAACAGGCGCATATCGGCGCAGGCATACAGCCATTTGCAGGCGACCCGCAGGTTTTCCTGCAGGTTGCTCAGGGTGTCGACATCGGCCTTGATCGCCACCTCGCCGCGAAAGCTCTGGTAGCGCGAGCCGGGGACCTGGCTCAGGTAGACCCGAATACCGTCTTCGTCCTTGGCCAGCCGCCAGTCCGGGGGCGCCGCCAGGGTCGCCGTGCTGAGGAGGACACTGGCCAGCGCTGTCGCAGATAACAGGATGTTCATTCGGATCTCCGGGTGGCGCGGCCAAGAGTGCCAGGCCACCCAGATATAACACCCGAGCCCGGGTTTTATTCAATGGGCGCCGGCGGCCTTGTTCAGATCGCTCTCGCTCCATTGGGTATAGACACAGGCATCGGCGCTGGCCCAGCGGACCCGCACCAGGTCGCCGGCCTTGAGTGGCATGCCGGTAGCCGACAGCGCCTTGACCGTCATCGCCGTGCCGCCATCGGTGATCACGCTGCAGGTCTGGCTTTCGCCCAGGAAGAGCATTTCGCCGACCTTGGCCGGCACTTCGTTCCAGCCTGCCGCCAGCGGTTCGGCGGCGGCCTGTTCGAGGCTCAGGGCCAGGGCCTTTTCCGGACGCACCATGAGCAACAGCGGCTGCTCGCTGGACGCTGTGCTGGTCGGTCGGATTGCCAGGGTTTGCCCCTCGAAATCCCCCGCGGCGTTGCCCCGGGCCTTGAGCTTGAGGAAGTTCGAGTTGCCGAGGAACGAGGCGACAAAGGCGTTCGGCGGGTTCTGATAGAGGTCGTAACCGCTGCCCAGGCCGACGATCTTGCCGTGGCTGAAGATCGCGATGCGCTGGGACAGGCGCATGGCTTCCTCCTGGTCATGGGTGACGTAGACGATGGTGATACCCAGCCGGCGATGCAGTTGGCGCAGTTCGTCCTGCAAGTCTTCGCGCAGTTTCTTGTCCAGGGCGCCGAGGGGTTCGTCCATCAGCAGGATGCGCGGTTCATAGACCAGCGCCCGGGCAATCGCCACGCGCTGTTGCTGACCGCCGGAGAGCTGGGAAGGGCGGCGATGGGCAAAGGTTTCGAGCTGCACCAGCTTGAGCATGGCCTCGACCCGGCGCGAGCGCTCCTCGCTGCTGAGCTTGCGCAGGGTCAGCGGGAAGGCGATGTTGTCGCGCACCGACAGGTGGGGAAACAACGAGTAACGCTGGAACACCATGCCGATGTCGCGTTTGTGCGGCGGCACCTTGACCAGGGACTGTCCACCCACCAGGATTTCACCGCTGCTGGGCGTCTCGAAGCCGGCCAGCATCGACAAGGTGGTGCTTTTGCCCGAGCCACTGGAGCCGAGGAAGGTGAGGAATTCGCCCTCCTGGATATCCAGGGAAATATTGTCCACGGCGGCGAAGTCGCCGTAGTGCTTGTTCAGGTTGCGCAGGCTGACCAGGGGGCGGTCGGGTTGCTGCGCGGGGTCTTTGATCACGGCACTCATGTTCTACTCCTTGGCGCTCAGGCGCGAAGTTCATTGCGCCGGCGCAGGGCGGCGGCGATCACCATCACCAGCACCGACAGGGCGATCAGCAGCGTCGAAGCGACGGCGATCACCGGGGTCAGGTCCTGGCGCAGGGTGGTCCACATTTTCACGGGCAAGGTTTGCAGGGTCGGGCTGGCCATCATCACGCTCAGCACCACTTCATCCCACGAGACCAGGAAGGCGAACAGCGCCCCGGCGACCATGCCGGGGCGAATCCCCGGGAAGGTCACCTTGAACACCGCCTGCAAGCGTGAAGCGCCGCAGATCACCGCGGCATCCTCGATCGACTGGTCGAACAGCTTCAGCGAGTTGATGATCGAGATGATGGTGAAGGGCAGCGCGACGATCACGTGGCTGACCACGAAGGCGAACAGCGTCCCGGTGTAGCCGAGCTTGAGAAACAGCGCGTACACCGCCACGGCGATGATCACCAGGGGCACGATCATCGGCAGGGTGAACAGCCCGTAGAGCAGTTCGCGGCCAGGGAAACGTCCGCGGACCAGGGCAAAGGCGGTCGGCAGGCCGAGGGCGACCGCGAAGAAGGTGGTCAGGATCGCCACCTTCAAGCTGGCCAGGGCGGCGTTCATCCAGTCGGGGTTGGAAAAGAACTGGCTGTACCATTTCAGTGTCCAGCCCGGTGGCGGAAACACCAACCACTGGGAGGAGCCGAACGACAGCAACACGATGAACACGATCGGCAACAGCAGGAACAGGGCGATCAGCCCGGTGCTGAAGTAGAGGCCCAGGCGCAGGCGCCGGCTCATGGCATTGGGGGTCAGGAGCATGACGACTTACCTCGCATTGCTGGCGCCGACCGGAGATTCCGGCTGGAGCTTCAGGTAGAAGTAGAACAACACCAGGGTGATCAGCACCAGCAGGGCGGCACCGGCGCTGGCCAGGCCCCAGTTGAGGAACGACTGCACCTGTTGAATGATGAATTCCGGCAACATCATGTTCTGCGCACCGCCCAGCAGGGCCGGTGTGACGTAGTAACCCAGGGACATGACGAAGACCATCAGCCCGCCGGAAAACAGCCCCGGCCGGCACAGCGGCAGGAACACCCGCAGGAAATTGCGCCATGGACTGGCGCCGCAGATGGCCCCGGCCTGCAGGATCATCGGGTCGATGGCCTGCATGGTCGCCTGCAACGGCAGGACGATGAACGGGATCATGATGTAGCTCATGCCGATCACCACGCCGGTCAGGTTGTGCACCATCTCCAGGGGCTGGTCGATGATGCCCATGGCCATCAATACCTTGTTGATCACCCCGGAGGCCTGCAACAGCACCAGCCAGGAATAGGTCCGGGCCAGCAGGCTGGTCCACATCGACAGCAGCACGATACTCAGCAGCCAGCGGCCCCAGCCACGGGGCACCAGGGTGATCGCCCAGGCCAGGGGAAAGCCCAGCAGCAGGCTGAACAGCGTGACCAGCCCGGCCACCGAAAAGGTGTTGAGCAGGACCCGCGCATAGGCCGAGTTGGCGAACAGTTGCTGATAGTTTTCCAGCCCGGGCGTGGGCTCCAGCACGCCGCGCAGCAACAGGCCGATCAGCGGTGCGAGGAAAAACAGGCCGAGGAACAGCAGGGCGGGTAACAGATTACCCGCCCCCCGCCAGCGCTGCGCATACGTGGAAGACTGCTGCATGACCGCCGCCTTGCTGCTGGCCAGGCCGGCAGCGCCTGGGGCGCTCCCGGTTGGACGGGTGTCAGGGGAAAGCGTGGCCGCCATTTTCATTTGACCAGCCATTCGTTCCACCGTGTTGCAATGGCCGGACCGTTCTTGGCCCAGTATGCGAAGTCGAGTGTGATCTGATCCTTAGCGTAGGCAGTCGGCAGGTTCGGTGCCAGTACCGAGTCCAGGCGCGCGATGCTGTCGACGTTGACCGGCGCGTAGGCGGTCAGGTTGGAGAAGTCGGCCTGGCCCTTGGCGCTGCTGGCACTGGCCAGGAACTTCATGGCGGCGGCCTTGTTTTTCGTGCCTTTTGGCACGACCAGGATATCGGCCATGACCAGGTTCTGTTTCCAGCTCACGCCCACCGGGGCTCCATCCTGTTGCAGGGCGTAGATCCGACCGTTCCAGAATTGGCCGATGCTCGCTTCACCGGAGGCCAGCAACTGCTGGGATTGCGCGCCGCCGCCCCACCAGACGATGTCTTTCTTGATGGTGTCGAGTTTCTTGAAGGCGCGATCCAGGTCCAGCGGGTAGAGCTTGTCGGAGGGTACGCCGTCAGCCAGCAGGGCCAGTTCCAGCACGCCGGGGCTCGGCCATTTGTAGAGGGCGCGTTTGCCCGGGTAGGTCTTGGTGTCGAACAGGGCGCTCCAGTCCTGGGGCTTGCCGGCGCCCAGCTTGCCTTGGTTGTAGCCGAGGACGAAGGAGAAGTAGAACGAACCGACGCCATGGTCGGAGACGAAGCGCGGGTCGATCTTGTCGCGCTGGATCTGGCTGAAGTCCAGTGGTTCGAGCAGGCCTTCGGCGGCGGCGCGCAAGGCGAAGTCGGCTTCGACGTCGACCACGTCCCACTGCACGTTACCGCTCTCGACCATGGCCTTGAGCTTGCCGTAGTCGGTGGGGCCGTCCTGGACCACGGTGATGCCGCTGGCCTTGCTGAACGGATCGGCCCAGGCCTGTTTCTGCGCGTCCTGGGTGCTGCCACCCCAACTGACGAAGTTGACGCTGTCGGCGGCCATGGCGAAGGAACTGCCGATTGCCAGGAAACCCGCGAGCAATGTCGCGGTTGCACCTTTGTTCAACACCATTTTCACGCCCTCATTTGTTGTGTTTTTGAGCGGGTTGTTGATGCCCGCCTATCGGGAGCAGTAGGTCCATCTGAGCTTTTTAAGGCGACCGTGCCAAGGGCTGTCGTGGATGCTTTCCCTGTCGGGGGCACTTGGCAAATATCTCCGGTCTACGGAATATCATATTATGGTATTCCAAACTTTCTGCAAGCATTTTGCCTTACCGGTGATCCGGCTTTGGCGCTTTTTTACGGGGTATCAGGGTTGTGGGAAGGGGATGCTTTCCACCACCTCCAGGTCATAGCCGGTCAGCCCGGCATATTTGAGCGGTGGCCCCAGATGGCGCAGTTTACCAACGCCGATATCCTGCAGTATCTGTGCCCCGGTGCCGATCTCCGAATAGATCCGCGATTGCGAACGGTGGTACTGGCGCGGTGGTCGGGTCAGTTGCGGCACCCGCTCCAGCAGCGCCTGGGAGGACTCGTGGTTGGCCAGCACCACCACCACGCCACAACCTTCCTCGGCGACCCGTTGCAAGGCCGCCCAGAGTGTCCAGTTGCTGGGGCCGGTGTACTCGGCACCAACCAGGTCACGCAGCGGATCGATGACGTGGACCCGCACCAGTGTCGGTGTCTCGCGGCGGATATCGCCCATCACCATGGCCATGTGCACGCCGCCTTCAATGCGGTCCTCGAAGGTGATCAGGCGGAACGTGCCGTGCACCGTCGGCAGCTCCCGTTCGCCGATCCGCAGCACCGTGTGTTCGGTGCTGAGACGGTAGTGGATCAGCTCGGCGATGGTGCCGATCCTGATCCCGTGGCGGCGGGCGAAGACTTCGAGGTCCGGGCGCCGGGCCATGCTGCCGTCATCGTTCATCACTTCGACGATCACCGAAGCGGGAGTCAAGCCGGCCAGGCGCGCCAGGTCGCAACCGGCCTCGGTGTGCCCGGCGCGGGTCAGCACGCCGCCTTCGCGGGCCCGCAAGGGAAAGATATGCCCGGGTTGGACCAGGTCTTCGGCGCGGGCATTGGCCGCCACCGCCGCCTCGACGGTGCGGGCGCGGTCGGCGGCGGAGATGCCGGTGGTCACGCCGTGGGCGGCCTCGATGGACACGGTGAAGGCGGTGCTGAATGCGCTGCCGTTGCTCGGCACCATCTGCTCCAGGCCCAGGCGCCGGCAATGCTCGTCGGTCAGGGTCAGGCAGATCAGTCCGCGTGCCTCGCGGGCCATGAAACTGATAGCCTGGGCGCTGCAGCAGTCGGCGGCGATCAGCAGGTCGCCTTCGTTCTCGCGATCTTCGTCGTCCACCAGCAGGACCATCTTGCCCTGGCGGTAGTCGTCGATGATGTCCTGGATACTGTCAAAAGCCATGCCGGCGCTCGCTCTATCTGAAAATGTGATTTATGGTATACCATAATACAAAATCAACCAGCAATGAGGTCATCGATGAAGGCTTACTGGATTGCCCATGTGGATGTCACGGACCCCGAGCAATACACCGAATACACCAGCCGCGCCCCGGCGGTATTTGCCCGTTATGGCGGACGCATGCTGGCACGGGGCGGGCGTGCCGAGGCGCTGGAGGGCAGGGCGACACCGCAGCGCAATGTGGTGATCGAGTTCGAATCCTACGACCAGGCGCTGGCCTGTTATCGTTCGGCGGAATATCAGGAAGCGCGCGGGCACCGCGAAGGCGCGGCGCAGGCGGAAGTGATCATTGTCGAGGGCATGGCGCCCTGAAGACGTTCAGCGGATAAAGTGGATCTTGCCGCTGTCGTCGTTACCGATGTAGATACCGTAGACCCCGGCCTGGCGTTCCTCGATATAGCGTTCGAGGATCTGCCGGATCGCCGGATAGTAGATGCTGTCCCAAGGGATGTCCTCGGGCGCGAAGAACTGGTAGTCCAGGGTTTCCGGGCCGAACTGGCCGGTGATCTCCAGCGCGATGGCGCGGAAGATGATGTACACCTCGCTGATCTTCGGCACGCTGAAGATCGAGTAGGGCGAGAGGATTTCCGCGCGCACGCCGCTTTCCTCCCAGACTTCCCGCAGCGCCGCCTGCTCGGTGGTCTCGCCCGCTTCCATGAAGCCCGCCGGCAGGGTCCAGGTCCCGGGCCGGGGCGGGATCGCCCGTTGGCACAGCAGGTACTGGCCGTCGCGCTCGATGATGCAGCCGGCGATGATCTTCGGATTGACGTAGTGAATGTAGCCGCAGCCCCCGCACATCAGGCGCTCATGGGTGTCGCCTGGCGGCACTTGCCGGCCGAGGTCGGCACCGCCGCACTGTGGGCAGAAGCGTGGGCTGGACATGTCAGCGACCCATGCGCGGTTCTTTGAGGGCAATCGGGGCGGTGATCTCGGGAGCTGGACCCGCTTCGTCCTGCTTGCGCTTGAGGTACTCCAGGGCAACCTTGGCCGCCGCGCGCACGTGATCGACCGAGGCCTGGTGGGCGGCCAGCGGGTCGCCGCTCTTGATCGCCTCGACGATGCGTTCCATTTCCTGATTGCTGGCGCCGCGACGGTTTTCCTGGGACACCGAGGTCGCCCGCAGGTAGCTGATCCGCGCTTGCAACTGGCGCAACTGGGTGGCCGCGGCACGGTTGCCCGAGCCTTCGAGCAGGACGTCGTAGAAACCCTGCACCGAATCGATCACCTGTTGCAGTTCGCCCTCCTTGAGGGTTTTGCGATTGACCTCAAGGGCCTTTTCCAGGGCCTTGATATCCTTGGCCTTGGCTCGCAGGGTGAACAGCTGGACGATCAGGCCTTCGAGCACGCAGCGCAGTTCGTAGATATCGACCGCATCGTCGAGGGTGATGATGGCAACGCTCGGGCCCTTGGCATCGGCGAACGCCACCAGGCCTTCGGATTCCAGGTGCCGCAGGGCTTCGCGCACGGAGGTACGGCTGACGCCAAGGCGTTCGCAGAGGTCGCGCTCGACCAGGCGATCGCCGGGCATGAGCTGGAAGTTCATGATGGCGCTTCGCAGCTTGTCCAGCACGATTTCGCGCAGGGTGACGGGGTTGCGATTGACCTTGAAGCTGTCGTCGAGTGGCAGGCGTTTCATGGGATCCGCTCTAAAAGTTCGTGGGGCCGATCGAGGGCCGAAATCATCGCCAAGCTTATCATGCGTCGTTCGCCCGCGTCGGCTCGCGCCGTGGCAAAACCTCAGGCCAGTGCGGGCAGCGGGCCGAGTTTGCCCTTGTGGTAGATCATCGGCGTTACCGGCTGTTCGGGCAGGATCAGGTTCTTCACCGCGCCGACGATGATGGCGTGGTCGCCGCCGTCGTATTCGCGCCACAGCTCGCACTCGATGATCGCCGTGGCGTTGCGCAGCAGCGGATTGCCCAGGGCGCTCAGGTGCCAGTCGATACCACGGGCCTTGTCCTTGCCTTTGCCGGCGAAGGCATAGGCCTCGGCCTGCTGGTCCGCCGAGAGCAGGTGGATGGCGAAGCGCTTGCTGTCCCGCAGGATCGGGTAGGTGTCCGAGGCGTAGTTGGGACAGAACAGCACCAGCGCCGGGTCGATGGACAGGGCGCTGAAGGCACTGGCGGTAATCCCGACGATGCCGCCCTCGGCGTCCAGGGTGGTGACCACCGTGACGCCCGATGGGAAGGAGCCCATGACTTCTTTGTAGATACCGGGTTCGATCATTTCGTCTGTCTCCTAGCGCATCACGAAGGGGTCGGGCATGGGGGCGGACGAGAGGTTGATCCACACCGTTTTCAGTTCGGTATAGGCCAGCACCGAATCGATGCCGCTCTCGCGACCGTAGCCGCTATTCTTGAAACCGCCGATGGGCGCCATGGCCGAGACCGCGCGGTAGGTGTTGACCCAGATGATCCCCGAGCGGATGTCCCGGGCCAGGCGATGGGCACGGCCCAGGTCGCGGGTCCAGATGCCGGCGGCGAGGCCGAATTGCGAGTCGTTGGCGATGGCCAGTGCTTCGGCTTCGTCCTTGAAACGGATCACCGAGGCCACCGGGCCGAAGACTTCTTCCTGCATGATTTTCATCGAGTTGCGGTCGCATTCGAACAGGGTCGGCTCGTAGAACCAGCCGTTGCCCAGGTTCGCCGGCCGCTTGCCGCCCAGGCGCAGGCGCGCGCCTTCGGCCAGGGCGTCGGCCACCAGGCCTTCGACCACGGCCAGTTGCTGCGCGGTGGCCATGGGGCCCATCTCGCTGCTGTCATCCTGGGGGTTACCGATGCAAATGCGCTGGGCGCGTGCCACCAGGCGCTCGACGAATTCGTCATAGATCTCGTCCTGCACCAGCAGGCGTGAGCCGGAGACGCAACTTTGCCCGGAGGCCGCGTAGATCCCGGCGATGGCGCCGTTGATCGCGCTGTCCAGGTCGGCATCGGCAAAGATGATGTTCGGTGACTTGCCGCCCAGTTCCAGGGACAGCTTGGCGAAGTTCTCGGCGCTGCTGCGCACCACATGGCGGGCGGTGGCGGCGCCGCCGGTGAAGGCGATCTTGCGCACCAGCGGGTGGCGGGTCAGGGCGGCCCCGGTACTTGCGCCGTAACCGGTGATGACATTGACCACGCCGGGTGGGATGCCGGCTTCCAGGGCCAGGCGCGCCAGTTCCAGGACGGTGGCCGAGGCGTGTTCGGAGGGCTTGAGGACGATGGTGTTACCCGCCGCGAGGGCCGGAGCCAATTTGATCGCGGTCAGGTAGAGCGGGCTGTTCCAGGGGATGATCCCGGCAACCACACCCATCGGCTCGTGCACGGTGTAGGCGAACAGATCCGGCTTGTCCAGCGGCAGGGTGCCGCCTTCGAGCTTGTCGGCCAGGCCTGCGGTGTAGTGGAAGAACTCCGGCAGGTAGCTGACCTGGCCACGGGTTTCGCGGATCAGCTTGCCGTTGTCACGGCTTTCCAGCTGGGCCAGGCGTTCCTTGTTTTCCGCGATCAGATCGCCGAGGCGGCGCAGCAGCTTGCCCCGGGCGGTGGCGCTGAGGCCCCGCCAGGCCGGGTTCTCGAAAGCCCTTTGGGCGGCCTGGACGGCGCGCTCGACATCGGCTTCGTCGGCGTCGGGCAACTGCGCCCAAGGTTCGGCGAGGGCCGGGTCGAGGCTGTCGAAGGTCTTGCCGGACAGGGCATCGACCCATTCACCGTCGATGCACATCTGGAAACGGGCGAGTGTCATGCAACGATCCCCTTTATCGGGTTGGGTCGGACGTGGGCGTTGGCGAGGAAATCCAGCAGCACCTGGTTGACCAGGCGCGGCGACTCCACGGGCATCATATGCCGTTGCTCGGCGAGCACGGCAACCTGTGCGTGAGGAATCCGTTCGGCCAGTTGCCGGGCCATCTGCGGCGTCGAGCCCGGGTCCAGCTCGCCGGTGGCGATCAGGGTCGGAACCTGGATGTCGTGCAGGTCGTCGGCGCGGTACATGTCCTGGGTGGCGAACAGCTCGTAGGTGGTCAGGTAACCCTGGGGGTCGTTGCCGGCCAGGGTCTGGCGAATGGCGGCGATCTGCGCCGGGTTTGCCGCCTGGTATTCGCGGCTGAACCAGCGTGACAGCGCCGCCTCGGCGTTGGCATCGGGGCCGTGTTGCGCCGCCTGGCTGGTGCGGGCGATCACCCCGGCACGCTGTTCTTCACTGCGGTTGAACACGCTGTTGAGCACCACCAGGCTGTGCAGCTGTTGCGGGTAGTGCAGGGCGAAGGCCCGGGCCACCAGGCCGCCCATGGAAAAACCGATCACATGGGCCGCCGGCAACTGCAGGTGTTCAAGCAATTCGTGCAATTGCCCGGCATAGCCGGGCAGCCCACAGTCCGGGTCGGGACGTGGGCTGGCGCCGTGGCCGAGCATGTCGTAGGCGATCACCTGGTAGTGCGGCGCCAGACCGACGATCTGGCCGCCCCACATTTCTTTGTTCAGCCCTACGCCGTGGATCAGAACCACGGGCGGGCCCTCGCCGGTCGCCAGGTAACTGGTGCCGGCCGGGGTGCGTTCAGCGGTGTGCCGAATCATGGAGCGCTCCTGCCTTTCTTGTTGATTACCGGGCTTTTTCGGCGGCCAGTTCTTCCAGGTCGATGTAACGGTTGCCGATGCGCGGGTGCAGGCGGCCACCGTCGGCGCAGCCGAGCACGACGACGATTTCGTCGGCACGGGGGGCGTCTTCAATACGCATTTCCAGGGTGATGTAGTGCGAGCGCAGGCCTTCGTCGTCCTTGTGCATCATCGGGATCTGGATCGAGGTGCCGGGACCGCCGCGCTTGTTGGTGAAGCTCAGGTAGCTCTTGGCCTGGACCGCCTCGCGGTAGTGGTTGCCGAAGCGCAGGGTATGGATCACCGCCGAGGCGTGTTCGATTTCACCGTCGGCGCCGACCACCGCGGCCTTGCCATAGGCTTCGATGCGCTCGGCACCGCCGATGGCGGCCACCAGGCGCTCGACCATCATGGCGCCGAGGTCGGAGCAGTGGGCGCGGATTTCCGGTTTCAGGTCTTCGACGAAACCACGACCCAGCCAGGGGTTTTTCATCACCACGGCGAGGCCGATCATGGTCACCGGTTTGTCCGTGGCCTTGCCGCCTTCGATCAGGGTCTGTTCGGAGTAGCTGACGATCTTGCGGATTTCGAAACTCATAAGGGGGCTCCTGGGTGCACGTTGATCAGATGGTATGATGGTATACCATAATATTGAGTGCGCAAGCCCCCTCGTGAGAGTTTGTGAGTCCGTTACCGATAAAGGGCTCCCTACAGGGGAAGGTTGTGTTGGCGGATCATCTCCATCAGTTGCCGCAAGCCCGGCTGCGACTGGCGCTGGCTGGAGTAGTAGAGGCAGAACGGCGCACCCATGCTCGACCACTCCGGCAGCACCTCCTGCAAGCTGCCGTCCTCCAGTTCCCGGACAACCCGTTGCTCCAGGCAATAGGCAATGCCGACACCGGCCAGCGCCGCGTCGATCACCGCCTGGGTGTCCGAGGCGGTCAGGGTTCCGGGGACATCCAGGCGGATCAGTCGTGGGCCGTTGCCCAGTTCCCATTTATAGGCGGTGTTGTCCCCCAGGCGCATCCGCACGCAGGCATGTTCCAGCAGGTCCGCAGGTTTTTCCGGGACGCCACGGCGGGCCAGATAGTCGGGGGAGGCAATCATGATCCAGCGCAATTCGCCGGTCAGGGGCACGGCAATCATGTCCTGGGGCACTGTCGCGCCGTAGCGGATACCGGCATCGAAACCTTCGGCGACGATGTCCACCAGGCGGTCTTCGACCTTCAGGTCCAGGTTGATCTGTGGGTAGGCGGCCATGAAGTCACCGAGTACCGGGGTGATCAGCAAGCGGGCGGCGTCACGGGGCACATTCAGGCGCAACCGGCCGATTGGCGCGTCGCGATAACGGTCGAGCTCGTCGAGGGCTTCCTGGATGGTGGCGAAACCGACGGCGAGCTTCTGCGCCAGGAGTGCGCCGGCGTCGGTAGGCTCCACCGAGCGGCTGTTGCGGTTGAGCAACTTGACCCCCAGGCGGGTTTCCAGATTGCGCAGGGTATGGCTCAGCGCCGAGGTGGTGACCCCCAGGTCGTGGGCCGCCTGGCGGAAACTGCGGCGGCGGATGATGGCCATGAACACATTGAGGTCGGCCAGTTCGGAGCGGTTGAAGACTGCCATGTCGTGGCCTTTTTACGAGGAAATGAGGTGAACGGGGTGTTGAGCCCTATTCAACCATGGATGACCTAAAATCATGACCCTTTTAGGTTTCGATTCTGTTGGAGATCATCATGAGCATCGAACATATCGCTATTGCCGGCATCGACAAGCCGGTCTCGCGCATCGCCCTCGGTACCTGGTCCATGGGTGGCTGGATGTGGGGCGGCGCGGACGATGAAGTCTCGATCCAGACCCTGCGTCACGCCCTTGAGCGTGGCATCAACCTGATCGATACCGCACCGGTCTACGGCAAGGGGCATTCCGAAATACTGATCGGCAAGGCCTTGAAGGGCGTGCGCGACCAGGCGGTGATCGCCACCAAGGCCGGCTTGCAGTGGGATGATGGTTCGGTCCGGCGCAATGCCACGGCGGCGCGGATTCGCCGGGAAGTCGAAGACTCCCTGCAGCGTCTGCAGACCGACTATATCGATCTGTACCAGATCCACTGGCCCGATCCCCTGGTCGAGCAGCAGGAGACCGCGCTGGAACTGGAGAAGCTGCGCCAGGAAGGCAAGATCCTGGCCGTGGGTGTGAGCAACTATTCACCGACGCAGATGGACGAGTTCCGCGAGTACACCGCGCTGGCCACGGTGCAACCGCCCTACAACCTGTTCGAACGGGCCATCGACAGCGATATCCTGCCGTATGCCAAGTCGCATTCGCTGGTGGTGCTGGCTTATGGTTCTCTATGCCGTGGGCTGCTGACCGGTTCCATGAGTGCGGCGACGGCGTTCGGCAGCGACGATATCCGCGGTGTCGATCCGAAGTTCCGTGCTCCGCGTTTTGAACAGTACCTGGCGGCCGTGGCGGCGCTGGACCTGTACGCCCGCGAGCGGCACGGTAAATCGGTGCTGGCCCTGGCCTTGCGCTGGGTGCTCGACCAGGGGCCGACCGTTGCCTTGTGGGGCGCGCGCAAGCCCGAGCAGTTGAAGGGCATCGAAGAAGCCTTTGGCTGGAGCCTGTCGGCGGATGATCTGCAGCAGATCGACCAGATCCTGCTCAACACCATCAAGGACCCGGTGGGGCCCGAGTTCATGGCGCCGGGCATTCGCGCCCTGGGCTGATGCCTGTTAACGGCAGCCGGTCAGGGTGACCTTGCAGGTAGAAGGTGTGCCACCCGATTCAGCGGCGAAGCGCTGGCAGTTGCCCATCGCTTTGACGCTGGCGGTTTTCACGTTCGGTCCCCACGCCAATCCGCCATCTCCCAAGGTCGGCACGGCCTTGGCATAGCAGGCGTAACCCCCGACCGGGGTTTGCGAGCCTCTCCCCGAACAGCCGGCGATCATTGAAAAACTGATCGCCAGCATCAGCAGGCAGAACAGGGACGGGGCGTTGCGTG
Source organism: Pseudomonas gingeri (assembly GCF_013386165.1). Lineage (GTDB taxonomy): Bacteria > Pseudomonadota > Gammaproteobacteria > Pseudomonadales > Pseudomonadaceae > Aquipseudomonas > Aquipseudomonas gingeri_C. The sequence continues at coordinate 265,221 of NZ_JACAOS010000021.1, forward strand.
ACGCTTGTACGTTCATGGCAGTGTCGCTATTGCGGAGTAAGTCCTGCCTATTGTCCTGCCTTATGGGTGACTCGGATAGTCCCGTTGCAAGGCCAGGTTCAGGGCCAGCACATTGACCCGCGACTCCCCGAACACCCCCAGCGACGGCCCCTGGGTATTGGCCTGGACCAGCGCCAGCAGGTTATCCAGCGGTGCGCCACGTTGCTGCGCCACGCGGGTGGCCTGCAAGGCCGCATTGGCCGGGCTGATGTCCGGGTCCAGGCCGGAGGCCGAGGTGGTCAGCATATCGGCGGGCAGCGTCTGGCCGACCAGTTCCGGTTGGGCCTGCTCCAGGGCATGGCGGTCGGCGCTCAGTCGATCGCTCAGGGCCTGGCTGGTCGGCCCGAGGTTGGAGCCCGAGGAACTGGATGCGTTATAGGGCGACGGCACGGTTTTCAGCGGGTCCTTGGGGTCGGTGTCGGTGGTGGCCGACGGCCGCCCATGGAACCACTGCGGCGCGTCCCATTGCTGGCCGATCAGCGCCGAGCCGATGACCTGGCCTTCGGCGCTTTTCACCAGGCTGCCGTTGGCCTGGGCGGGGAACAGCCACTGCCCGATCCCGGTAACGGCGAAAGGGTAGATCAGGCCGCAGAGCACAAAGGTGGCCGCGCTGACACGCAGGGCCGGTGACAGGAACTTGATCATGATCCGATCCTCCTACAGGAAGGGCGCCAGGCACAGGTCGATCAGCTTGATGCCGATAAAGGGCGCAATCAGCCCGCCGACGCCGTAGACCAGCAAGTTGCGATAAAACATCGTTTCCGCGCTCTTGGGCATGAAGTTGACCCCGCGCAGGGCCAGGGGAATCAGCGCGGGAATAATCAGGGCGTTGAAGATCAGCGCCGAGAGAATCGCGCTTTGCGGCGTGGCCAGGTGCATCAGGTTCAAGGCCGCCAGGCCCGGCAGGGCGACCATGAACAGCGCTGGCAGAATGGCAAAGTACTTGGCCACGTCGTTGGCGATGGAAAAGGTCGTCAGGGCACCGCGGGTGATCAACATGCGCTTGCCGATGGTGACCAGGTCCAGCAGCTTGGTCGGGTCGGAATCCAGGTCGATGATATTGGCCGCTTCCTTGGCCGGCATGGTCCCGGTGTACATGGCCAGGCCGACGTCCGCCTGGGCCAGGGCCGGGGCGTCGTTGGTGCCGTCGCCGGTCATGGCCACCAGGTGTCCGGCCGCCTGTTCGCTGCGGATCAGCCTGAGCTTGTCTTCCGGGGTGGCCTGGGAGACGAAATCGTCGAGCCCGGCCTGGGCGGCGATCACGCTGGCGGTGGTCGGGTTGTCGCCGGTGACCATCACCGTGCGAATGCCCATGGCGCGCAACTGCGCGGCCCGTTCGCGGATCCCCGGCTTGAGCACGTCGGACAGGTTGATGATACCCAGGATCCGTCCGTCGATGGCCACCGCCAGGGGCGTCGCGCCTTGCTTGCTGACGCCTTGGGCGATGCGCTCGAGGTCGGCGGGAACCTCGCTGCCGTAGCTGTCCTTGACGTAGCTGACCAGGGAATTCACCGCCCCCTTGCGCACCACGCGGCCGTCGGCGAGGTCCGAACCGCTCATGCGGGTCTGCGCCGAGAAGTCCATGCCCACGGCTTCTTCCAGTCGGTTTTCTTCATGGATACCCAGGGATTTGGCATAGGCGCTGGTGGACTTGCCTTCCGGGGTGCTGTCGAACAGCGAGGCGAGGTAGGCCGCCTGTTGCAACTCCTGGCGCGTGACACCCTTGACCGGCAGGAACTCGGTGGCCTGGCGGTTGCCGATGGTGATGGTGCCGGTCTTGTCCAACAGCAGGGTGTTGACGTCGCCGGCGGCTTCCACGGCCTTGCCGGACATCGCCAGCATATTGAAGCGCAGCGTGCGGTCGATACCGGCAATACCGATGGCCGAGAGCAGGGCGCCGATGGTGGTGGGGATCAGCGCGACGATCAGCGCCACCAGGTCGGCGACGTTGATCTGCGCGTTGAGGTAACTCGCCACCGGGGCAATGGCGGTGACCACGATGACGAAGATCAGCGTCAGCACCGAGAGCAGCACGGTGAGGGCGATTTCGTTCGGGGTCTTTTGCCGTTTGGCGCCTTCCACCAGGCTGATCATGCGGTCGAGAAAGGTGTTGCCCGGCGAGGCGGTGACCAGGATCACCAGCGAGTCGGAGATCACCTTGGTGCCCCCGGTGACCGTGGAGTTGACGTCCGAGCCGGATTCCTTGATCACCGGCGCGGATTCACCGGTGATCATCGACTCGTCGACATAGGCGGCGCCTTCCACCACCTCGCCGTCCATGGGAATCAGTTCACCGCGGTTGACCTTGATCAGGTCGTCCTTGCGCAGCGCCGCGGCGGACACCACTTCCAGGCGACCATCGGCGAGCAGCCGGGTGGCATTGAGCTGCGTGGTGGTCTGGCGCAACGAGGCGGCCTTGGCTTTGCCACGGCCTTCGGCCATGGCCTCGGCGAGGTTGGCGAACCACACGGTGATGAACAGGATGAAGGTCACCACGCCGTTGTACAGCGAGGTGGCATTCGATGGGCCGAACAACTGTGGGTTGATCGTCAGTGCGGCGGTCACCAGGGTGCCGATCCAGACCACGAACATGACCGGGTTCTTGATCTGCACCCGTGGGTCGAACTTTTTCAGTGGCTCGACCAGGATCAGCCGCAGACGCTCCTGCCGGTTGTCCGTGCGTGGCGCCTTGCGGGCCGCCACAGGGGGCGACAGCGGAGCCAGTGGCAATACTTTTTCAACTTTCATCTCAGTCTCCTCACCCTTAGAACAGCAAGTGCTTGTTCATGGCGAAAAACTCGGCGATCGGTCCCAGGACCAGCGCCGGCAGGAAGGTCAGTGCGCCGACGATCACGATCGTCGCCAGCCACCAGATGCCGAACATCGGGGTATCGGTACGCAGGGTGCCTATGTTGGGCTGCAGGGTCGGCTTGGCCGCCAGGGAGCCGGCGACCGCCATCAGGAAGATGATCGAGGGATAACGACCGACCATGATCACGCAGGCGATGGCGACGTTGTACCAGGGCGTATTGGCGTTCAGGCCGCCAAAGGCCGAGCCGTTGTTGGCGGCGGCGGAGGTAAAGGCATAGAGCACTTCCGAATAGCCATGCATCCCGGCATTGCCCAGCGCGGCCACGCCGTAGGGCATCACCATCGACCAGGCCGAGGGGGCGAGGATCACCAGGGGGTGAATCAGCATGGCCAGGGAGACCAGGATGATTTCGCGTTTCTCGATCTTCTTGCCGAGAAACTCCGGAGTGCGCCCGACCATCAGGCCGGCGACGAAGATGCCGATCAGGCCGTAGATCAGGAAGTTGAGAAAGCCCACGCCCTTACCGCCGAAGACGCATTGCAGCATCATCTGCACCAGGGTCGAGAGACCGCCCAGGGGGGTGAAACTGTCGTGCATCGAGTTGATCGAGCCGGTGGTGAACGCCGTGGTGTAGGCGGCGTACAGTCCGCTCGCGGCGATGCCGAAACGCACTTCCTTGCCTTCCATATTGCCGCCGGCCTGCAGGGCGCTGGCGTGGGAGTCGATCCCCAACTGGCTGAGCAGCGGTGTGCCGGCCTGTTCCGGAATCACGCAGAGCAGCAGGAAACCCACCAGCATCAAGGCCATGACGGCATAGATCACCGCGCTCTGACGATGGTTCTTGATCATGTGGCCGAACATCACCACCAGGGCAGCGGGCAGGCTGGCCATCAGCAGGAGCAGCACGAAGTTGGTCAGGGCGCTGGGGTTCTGGAACGGGTGCGCGGCGTTGACGTTGAAGAAGCCGCCGCCGTTGGTCCCCAGGTTCTCAATCGCTTCCTGTGCGGCGACCGGGCCCAGGGTCAGGGTCTGATGGCCACCTTGCAGGGTGTCGGTCACCAGGCTGGCATCCAGGGTCTGGGGCACGCCTTGCCAGATCAGGAACAGACTCAGCACCAGCACCACGGGCAGCAGCACCCGGGTGATGAAGCGGATCAGGTCACGGTAGAAGTTGCCGAGATTGGCGCCGCCGTCAGTCACCAGCAAGGCACGAATAAAGGCGATCGCCACCACGAAGCCGGTCGCCGCCGAGGTGAACATCGGAAAGGTGATGGCCGCCATCTGGCTGAAGTTGGACAAGCTGCTTTCGCCGCCGTAGCTCTGCCAGTTGGTGTTGGTGACGAAGCTGATGGCGGTGTTGAACGCCTGCATCGGCTCCATGCCGGCGAAGTGCTGCGGGTTGAGGGGCAGGACATTCTGGAAGATCAGCACCAGATAGATGAGCAGGGCCATCACCAGGTTGGTCGCCAGCATGTGCAACGTGTAGCTTTTCCAGTTCATCGCCTGGCTGCAGGCCTGTTTGCCGATCAGCCGGTAGAGCAGGTTGTCCAGCGGATCGATCAGCCGGTCGAGCACGGTTCTCTGATCAGTCACCACCCTGGCCAGATAACGTCCCGCCACCAGGCTCAGTGCCAGGGTGGCGATCAATGTAATGATGATTTGTAGCCAGAGGTGTGACATTGCATTAACTCCTGAATCAGCGGACTGTTCTGGCGTGCGCTATTAAACAGAAACAGGCAATCAGAACTTCTCCGGGTTGATAACGGCGTAGAACAGATAGATCACTACGCCGACCACCAGCGCCAGTAACAGATCAATGGCCATGTCGAGTATTCCTTCTTGTCGTACTTGAGTGGGGCCGCGGGCCAAGAGCGTCTGCAGCGTTGTTTTAAATCGTTCGGTGAGCCGCTTTCAGGAACCGTTGCGGCTGTGCCGGTTTGGCAGCGCGGGCTTGATATCCGGGGCTTTCGAGGGCGTGATAACGTTGTCGGCAAAGTAGACGACCAGCCCGCACAACAGATAGAAGCCGATGATCGCTGCAAACAGGAGGGCGCTGAGTAACATGATGTCAGTCCTCGATACCTGTGGTGTTAGTGTGCACTTTCAATCGGTCTGGCCGATCTCGGTGGGTACAGTTTCAGTATAAGTAGGGGATGATCATGGCCCGATAAGGCCTGCGTCTTTTTAGGGTTTGTCGCTATCAATTTTCCGTAAAAAAACTTGGCGAATTGATGCTTGGGGTCCTAACTGACTCTCAGGCGATAAAGCATTTTTGGTGGGGCGCGGTCATGCTCGGGTTGGAGCGGTTGGCACATCGAATTATACAAAATATAAAAAATAGACAGATTGTATATATTTTCGTATTCTCGGCCCAAGGCCTGCTGCCCCTGACGCAAAGGCCATGACTTGAATCGAGCTGGGGAAAAATCGCATGGCCACACTTCCTGATTTCCGACTGGAAACCTACTTTTCCAAGTGGGAGTTCTCTGCGCGTTACCACATGACCGCGTCCGATGCGCAAAGCATGACCATCCAGGAGCTGCTGGCGTTGGCCGATGTGGCGGACCGTGAAGCCTTCGAGACCTTGTCCCTGGGCTACACCCAGACATTCGGTGCGCCCGAGTTGCTGGAAGTGATCGCCTCGACCTACGAGCGCCAGACCCCGGCCGATCTGCTCTGCTTCGCCGGGGCCGAGGAAGGGCTCTACGTGGCCATGCATGCGCTGTTGAACAAGGGCGACCATGCCATTGTGGTGACGCCCAACTACCAGTCCTCGGAAACCATCCCCTTGAGTCTCTGCGAGGTGACGGGCGTGGCCCTGGACCCGGAGCAGGACTGGACGCTGGACATCGATGCGGTGGCGGCGGCGATCCGTCCGAATACCCGACTGATCTCCATCAACTTCCCCCATAACCCCACCGGCAAGATCCTCGAACGCGAGCGTTTCGATGCCCTGGTCAACCTGTGCCGCCAGCACGGGATCTACCTGTTCAGCGATGAAGCCTATCGTTTGTTGGGGCTGGGCGAGGGCGGGCAACTGCCGGCGGTGGCCGATGTCTACGAGCGCGGCCTGTCGCTGGCGGTGATGTCCAAACCCTATGGTTTGCCGGGACTGCGAATCGGCTGGATCGCCTGTCAGGACCGCGAAGTGCTGTCGCGCATGGAGCGCATGAAACATTACCTGTCGATCTGTAACTCCGGCCCCAGTGAAGTGCTGGCGCGGATTGCCCTCAAGGCTCGGGAGCCGATCCTGGAAAGGATTCACCAATTGATGCGCCACAACCTCAAGCTGCTGGACGGGTTCTTCCGTGAGTTCGAGGGGCTGTTCGAATGGTATCGCCCTGACGGTGGCTGCATTGCCTACCCGCGTTACCTGGGGGCCGAAGGGGTCGAGCGTTTCGCCAGCGACCTGGTGGAGAGCACCGGCGTGCTGTTATTGCCGTCGAGCATCTATGAGTCGGCGCTGGGGCCGGTGCCCCAAGATCGCTTTCGCATCGGCTATGGCCGGGCGCACATGGAGGAGGGGCTGGAGGTGTTTGCCAACTACTTGCGCGGTCGTCGCCCATGAGCCCGATTGTGCTGCCGGTCCACGGCCTCGGGGAGTTGCGCGACGTACTGCGGCGCAAGGACATGCTGCGGGTAGTCCGTGAGGCCTTTATCCGTCATGCCGAGGGTGAGGTCGTCGCACCCCGTGGCGGTGAGTTGCTGTTCCAGGATCCGCCGGGAGACTGTCATATCAAGTTCGGCCATTTTCGCGGTGGCCAGGTGTTTGTGGTCAAGGTGGCCATGGGTTTCTATGAAAACGCGGGCAAGGGCCTGGAGACCAATAACGGCTTGATGCTGGTCTTCGATGCCCGGACCGGGGCGACGCTGGCCGTGCTCAATGACGAGGGCTGGCTGACCAGTTGGCGGACCGCTGCCGCCGGGGCGCTGGCGGCCAAGGCCGGTGCTCCGTCGCGGGTCTCGGCGCTGGGGATTGTCGGCAGCGGCCATCAGGCCGAGCACCAGGCCCGTTGGAGCGCCGAGATGCTTGGCGTTGATCGGGTATTCATCTGGGGACGTAGCCCGGACAAGGCCGCGCGGCTGGCGGCCAGTCTCAGCCATCAGGGCTTGATCGCCGAGGCGGTGTCGAGCGTGGAGCAGTTGTTCGAGCAGTGCAACGTGGTGATCACTTGCACGCCTTCGACTGCCGCGTTGGTCCCGGCTTCGGCGGTACGTCCCGGCACCCATATCGTGGCGCTGGGGGCCGACAGCCTCGGCAAGCAGGAACTGGACCCGGCGATCCTGGCGCGAGCCCGGGTGATCATGACCGATGATCGGCATCAGTGCGCCGAGCGTGGCGAGTTGGCCCATGCCCTGGCGGCGGGGTTGGTCGTTGCCGGGGTCGATGTCTCGCTGGGCCAGGTGCTGGCGGGCAAGGCCCGGGGGCGTTTCAGTGATGAGGACGTGACCGTGGCCGACCTGACGGGACTGGCGGCCCATGACATTGCCATTGCCAGCTTGGCAATCGAGTCGTTGCGCAAGGCGGATCGCTAGGCACCTTGTAGGAGCGAGCTTGCTCGCGATGGGCTCAAGAGCGCCGCGTTTATCAGCTGAATGCGCATCATCGTTAACGACCATCGCGAGCAAGCTCGCTCCTGCAAAGGGCATTGCGTACAATTCCGACTTGATTTTCAATGGATCGGCACCCCTCCATGGTCGATATCGCCTTTATGAACGCCGCTGCCGATGGCTTTGCGGCCCTGCTGTTTCCCGACCTCGAAGCGGTGGTCCACGATGTCCGCAGCGGACGGATCAGCCATATCGCCAACAGTTTCTCCCGGCGCAAGGTCGGCGATCCCTCGTTGCTCGACGACCTCGCTGAACTGGAGCAGGGCGCGGATGTTATCGGCCCCTATGAAAAAAACGGCGCAAACAACCGCCAATTACGCTCGATCAGCCTCGCCGCCCGTGCTGACAGCGGCGAGATCATTGCCCTGCTGTGCCTGAATTTCGATGTCACGGCCCTGTCCCAGGTGCAGAAGCTGCTCAGCGGCTTTGCCGTCGGCAACCCGCCGCAGGCGCGTCCGCAGGCCCTGTTCAATGCCGACTGGCGGGAAAAGCTCAACGATATCGTCGAGGCGGTCTCGGTCCGCCAATGTGTACGTCGCAGCGACTTCGGCCGCGCGGAAATCCGCCTGGCACTGATCGAGGCCAAGGCCAGCGGGCTGCTGGATATCCGCAATTTCGTCGATTATTTCGGCGAGTACTTCGAGATTTCCCGGGCGACGGTTTACAACTACCTGAAAGCCATCGCCGCCGACGACGGAAACGGATGATCCGTCGGGCGCATTAATGGCATCATGGCGGACTGTCGAGGCGCACGAGCCTGTGCGCTTATCTTTCGAGCCTGGAGATTGATGAATGGCTGTGCAGCAAACCCTCACCGTGATCCCGCCGAACGCGTCCCTGAACGGAAAGGTGACGCCGCCCGGTTCGAAGTCGATCACTAACCGGGCCTTGTTGCTCGCGGCCCTGGCCAAGGGCACCAGCCGCCTGTCCGGCGCGCTGAAAAGCGATGACACCCGCCACATGTCCACCGCCCTGCGGCAGATGGGCGTACAGATCGACGAGCCGGACGAGACCACGTTCGTGGTCACCGGCAACGGCAAGCTGCAAGTGCCGGAGCAACCCCTGTTCCTCGGCAATGCCGGCACGGCGGTGCGCTTCCTGACCGCAGCGGTGACCACGGTGAATGGCCCTGTGGTGCTGGACGGCGACCACTATATGCGCAAGCGCCCGATCGGCCCGCTGCTCGAAGCCCTGCAACGTGGCGGCCTCGATGTCGCCAGCGAAACCGGCTGCCCACCCGTGACCGTGAACGGTCGTGGCGGTGTGCAGGCCAGGCGTTTCGAGATCGACGGCGGCCTGTCCAGCCAATACGTATCGGCCTTGCTGATGCTGGCGGCCTGCGGCGAGTCGCCGATCGAAGTGGCACTGACCGGCAAGGACATCGGCGCCCGCGGTTACGTCGACCTGACCATCGCCTGCATGCAGGCCTTCGGGGCCCAGGTCGACGTGCTCGACGAGACCCTCTGGCGTGTCGCGGCCACCGGCTACCAGGCCTGTGATTACCGGATTGAACCGGATGCTTCGGCGGCCACTTACCTGTGGGCGGCGCAAGCCTTGACCGACGGTCATATCGACCTGGGCGTGGCCGGTGAAGATTTCACCCAGCCGGATGCCAAGGCGCTGGAGCTGATCCAGCAGTTCCCGCATATGCCGGCGGTGATCAACGGTTCGCAGATGCAGGACGCGATTCCGACCCTGGCGGTGCTGGCGGCGTTCAATAAGACCCCGGTGCGCTTCGTCGAACTGGCGAACCTGCGGGTCAAGGAATGCGATCGGGTCCAGGCCCTGTTCGACGGCCTCAACGGCATTCGTCCGGGCCTGGCGAGCGTGGAAGGTGACGACCTGCTGGTGGCCGCCGATCCGGCCCTGGCCGGCACCACGTGCGATGCCCTGATCGACACCCACTCCGACCATCGCATTGCCATGTGCTTTGCCCTGGCCGGTTTGAAAGTCGCCGGTATCCGCATTCAGGACCCTGATTGCGTGGCCAAGACCTACCCGGATTACTGGAAGGCCCTGGCTTCGCTGGGCGTGCAGTACGCCTGACCGATTCGATCAGGCCTGGACCAGCGCCAGGCCCTGATCGTTGATGTCGACAGCGACCTGCAGGTAATCCGCCAACACCCGGTGCGCCGTTTCCATCGGATGCGCGTGGGTCGCACTGATCACCACCACCCGCGCATCAGCGGCTTCTCCCGCGGTAATCCCCGCCGGGGCATCTTCAAACACCAGACAGTCTTGTGGCCGAACGCCCAGGCGCTGCGCCGCTAGCAGGTAGCAGTCGGGCGCCGGCTTGCCGTGGGCGATGTCTTCGGCGGTGATCACCAACGCCGGGAATTCCAGGCCGGCCGCAGCCATCCGCCGCTCCGCCAGGGCGCGCGGCGCGGAGGTGACAATGGCCCAGCGCTCCGGCGGCAGGCTGGCGAGGAAAGCCTTGGCTCCCTCGATGGCGATCACGCCTTCGACGTCGTCGATTTCGGCCTGGGTGATCGCCGCGGCTTCACGCTCGGGGTCGACGCCCGGCAGGTTCTGCCGGCGAACGGTCTCGATACTGCGCACGCCGTGAATGGTCTGCAGAAAAGCTTGCACATCGAGGCCGTGGCGTTCTGCCCAACGGGCCCAGACGCGCTCGGCACTGGCAATGGAGTTGAGCAGTGTCCCGTCCATATCGAATAGAAACGCCGCGAATCGCTGACCTTCAACCATCTCTGTTCTCCGCTGTCGGCCCCTGTCCCAGGGCAAGGCGAGCATGCTAGCACGGGCTTTTCGAATATTTTTTGGTGGTTCGTGGAATAACTCGGCGTGGCGCTCGTCGGACTAGGGCAAGCCACTTTGTCATAACGCAATGGCCAATGAGGCCGGGCGATAACCCAATTCCCGAGCGAGATGAGTTCCCATGAAATTTGCGAAAGTACCTTCCCTGTTGGCGGCTGTCTCCCTGGCCTGCATGACCCTGGCGATGGCCGGCACCGCGACGGCGGCCCCGGCTCCGGCAGCGGCCCCGGTGCACAATATCGTCCTGGTCCACGGCGCCTTTGTGAATGGTGCGGGTTGGAAACCGGTCTACGACATCCTGGTCAAGGACGGTTACCACGTCTCGGTGGCGCAACATCCGCTGACTGCCTTCAGCGATGACGTGACCGCAGTCAAGCGCATCCTGGCGATGCAGGACGGTCCGACCATTCTCGTCGGCCACAGCTACGGCGGCGCGGTGATTTCCGATGCCGGTACCGACGACCACGTGGTGGGCCTGGTCTATATCGCCGCCCATGCCCTGGATATCGGTGAAACCGAAGCCGCCAACGGCAAGCTCTACCCGAATGCCACCAAGGCCGTGAAGAAAACCGCGGATGGCTTCCTCTACCTGGATCCGGCGTTCTATCCTGCCGATTTCGCCGCTGACCTGCCCAAGGCCCAGGCCGAATTCGAGGCCAATAGCCAGGCCCTGACCTCGGCATCGGTGTTTACCACCGCCGCCACTTCGGCCGCCTGGAAAACCAAGCCGAGCTGGTACGCCGTGGCCAAGTCCGATCGGATCATCAACCCTGACCTGGAGCGCATGTACGCCAAGCGCGCCAACAGCCACACCATTGAAATCGCCGGCGCCAGCCATTCGGTCTACGAGTCCCACCCCAAGGAAGTGGCCGCGTTGATCGAGCAGGCGGCGAAACACGCTTTGGACGCCAAGTAAGCGCAGTCGGTTCACACAGAGTGGAGGGGGTGGCGGGCATTGCCTACACTTGAATTGACAGCCCGGATGGTCCGGGTTGCTGATGCGAGGTGCGTATGGATACTCAACCTGCTTCCCCGTTCACGGCGTTTGCGTGCCAGCACATCCAGGCCATGCCCTGGCGCAAGGTACCGATCCCGGATGAGGATCAAGAGCCGCTCAGTGAGAGCCCGAGCGACGAAACCGATGACCAGGTGCCACCGCAAACCTGGAAACACCCCGACGACGGCAAGAGCCTGTCGGAGCTTGACGAAGAATTGCCCCTCAGACCTTGAGACACACGGCCCGGCGCACTGCCGGGCTGTGCCGTTCGTCTGTCGCTGAAAACCCCGACCCCTGCAACGCAGCTCCCATGGCAAATGCGTGCCTTTGACTTGAAGGTGCCGGGGCAAGGGCTCATGATCGGTCACGACTTTATCTGCCAATTCCAGGAAGTATCATGAACCATGAAATTCGCGTTGTGGCCATCCTTCATGCCAAACCGGGCAAGGCCGCGGAGCTGGAGCCCCATCTCAAGGCTTGCGTCGTCCCATCCCGTGCCGAACCGGGTTGCCGTGAATATATCCTGCATGTCGACCAGGCCGACCCCGAGCGTTTTGTCTTCGTTGAGCGCTGGATCGACCAGGCTGCCATCGAGCACCACCGCGGAACCACGCATTACCGGGCGATGGCCGAGGCGATCGGCGATTTGTTGAGTGAGCGCCAGGTCTTGTTGCTGAATGAGGTACCTGGGCAATAAGGCCGATGAACCTGACGCGCAAGCGCCAGGTTCGTTGCGGGGCGCTTAGAAACGCAGCGTCGCTCCGGTGGTGAACCAGCGGTCACGGTCGCCCGACAGGTGTTGACCCGACACCAGGTCGATATCTAAGTTTTTGCCAAGATGCAGGCGCGGTCCGGCCTGCCATCCCTGGTCGCCGCCTTGTTGGCCGAAACGTTCGGCCACCAGGGTCAGCGACTTCAGCACATCGTATTCGACACCGCTGCCCCAGGTCCGCCCCTCGTTGGGCGCACCGTCGTTATGGGCGTGGTACCAGCCGGCGCTGACGGTCAGGCGCAAGGCTTCGAAAGGCGTGTAGGTCAGGGGCAGTGCGACGTCGGCGCCGTCGAAGGCATGTCGACGATCCGTGGCGACGTGGGCCTGGGCCAGGACTGCGGCTTCGAGTCCGAGGTCTTCGCGGGTGAAAATCGAGGCCTTGATATGCGGACTCAGCATCGTCGTGTGTTCGCCATCGTCGCGGCTGCGGTTGATGTCGGCACCCAATTGCACAGTGGGCAGGCTGGTGGGCGTGCAGTCCGCCGACAGCACGGTTTCGCCGCTGGCGGCGTTGTGCCGGCCGCTCTTGTACCAGGTGTCGATATTGCACTGGCCGGGGTCATTGATCCCACCATCGTCGACGACGTAGGAGCCGCCGGCCGCATGGGCCTTGGAGTAGAGCGAAAGCAGCAGGAAGGTGCCGAAGGTGGCGCCGACCAGGACCACCACGCGCTGCAGGGCGCGGCGCTGGGCGGGTGGCAAGTGTTTAAGCTGGGAGCTGGAAACCGTTGGCGTTGGCCGCGCGGTGCTGCTGGTCGTTCGGCTGGTGCGGCGAGCAGTGGATTTTTTCATGGTAGGCCTCGGTGATCATAGGCTCACGCGAGCGCGCGTCGGGTACGCGTCGTCGTGAAGCGGGCAAAGGGGTGTGGAGGTCGTGGTGGTGCGGGTTACAACTGGGTTCTTCATTCATGCTTGATGCTCCTTCGGGGTGAGCGGCCAGGGGCCGCGTGCAGGCAATGGCCTGGCCTTTACCGAAGTGAAAGGCCGGGCAGGGGTGTTGCAAAAAAGTTGATGAGCCGGCGGCTCACTCCTCCAGGGACAGGACGCCGATCTCCATGGCCCTGGCCTGGGCCACCAGCTCTTCGGTGTCGCTGCCGCCAGGAAAGGCGATCACCAGCTCCGGCTCGCTGTCCATCAGCATGAACTGGTTGCGCCGGCGTTCGGCCTGCTTGCCATAGCGCTGCCAATTGGGCGGATAACGCACCAGGTGCGTGCCGTTTTCCCGGGCCCAATCCTCGATTTCGCTGCCCAGGAACTGGTTGCCGCCGTGGATCAGGACGCTGATCGTATGGGTCTGGTGATACGCCTCCAGCACCTTGCGGCACATCGCGGCGTTCAGGTAATAGCGCCCGGCGCAGATCAGGACGCGCATGGGTAGTTATCCTTGTCGAGCAGGGATTGGTCATGGAGCTCAAGGGCGTGCACAGGCCCGGGCGCCGGTTCGTTTGCGCCCAGGGGCCGTGCCTCCAGGAGCCGTTCCCCGGCGCGTTCGAGCACCGGATAGGCGAGTGCCGCGATATGGTGGTGCACGCGCCGATAATCGCGCAGGACCCGCTGGAAAATATCCCCCGATTCGGCCCAGGTGCTCTTGTCGGCACTGAGTTTGCGGAAGTGTTCGCGGCTGGCGCTGGCTTCCAGACGGCGAATGACCTCCTTGCGTTCGACCAGGCGATGGGCGGTGGTGATGTCTTCGCGCAGGAACACGGTGACCGCCAGGCTCAGGCTTTCGCGCAACTCCTCGTGCAGCGGATAGATGTGCCCCAGCTCGAACTCGGAGAAGCGTTCGCCACGGCGCCGGCGGCGCGCCGCCAACTGGGCGAGGTTGGTGGAGAGGATGTCGCCGGCATGCTCCAGGTTGATCACGAACATCAGGATTTCCTGGGCGCGGTCGGCATCCTCGTCGCTCAGGCCGTCCTGGCCGATATCCGCCAGGTAAGCGCGGATCGCCGCGCTGAGCAGGTCCAGGGACTGGTCGAGCTGACGGATCTCCTCGGCCGAGACTTCGCCGGGTTTCTGGAACAACTGCAGCACCCGATCGAGCATCACCGAGAGCATGTCGGCGATGCGCAAGGCTTCGCGCACGGCATTCGACAGGCCGATATTGGCCACTTCCAGGCCGGCTTCGTCGAGGTACTGCGGCATGCCCGGATCGGCGGCCTGCTCCGGCGCCGGCAGCAGGCGTGTCAGGCCCTTGGCGAGCCCGTCCACCCAGCCGATGAAGCCCAGGGCCAGGAGCAGGTTGAAGGCGATATGCAGGTAGACCACCAGATGGGCGGGTGCGATTGCGCTGTCGGCGAGGCTCTTGCCCAGCAGAGGGGCGAACGGTAGCACCAGCAACGCCCCGAACAGCCGCACCAGCAGATTGCCCAGGGGCAAGCGACGGGCTACCGGGGTCGCGGCATTCATGACCGAGGGCAGGGCGCCGCCGATATTGACCCCGAGCACCAGGGCCAGGGTGGTGACCGGCGACAGGGTGGCGGTGCCGGCCAGGGAGGCGATCAGCAGGATCACCGCGACGCTGGAATGACACATCCAAGTCAGCACCACCGCCACCAGCAGGGCGATCAGCAGGTCACCGTCCAGGCCTTGCATGATCACATGGAACAGCGGCGTGCTTTCCATCTGGCCGAGGGCGGCGCTCAGCAGGCTCAGGGCGAGCAGCATCAGGCCCAGGCCGATCAGGGCGCAGCCGATGCTTTCATAACGTGAGTCATCGCGCAGGCGGAACACCACGAAACCCGCCAGCAGCACCAGGGGGATGGCGATCGAGGTGTCGAAACTGAGCAGTTGCGCGACCAGGGTCGAGCCGATATTGGCCCCCAGCATCACCGCCAGCGCCGGAGCGAGACTGAGGGTGCCGGCGGCGGTGAAGGAGGTGGCCATCAGGCTTACCGCGGTACTGCTTTGCAGCACGGTGGTGATGCCGATGCCGCAGAGCAGGGCCTTCCAGCGTTTATCGAGGTTGCGGCCCAGGCCATTGCGCAACTGGGTGCCGAAGCCGCGCAGCAAGGCGGTTGAAATCATGTGGGTGCCCCACAGCAACAGGGCAATGGCGCCGGCGAGGTGGATCAACAGAGCGGTTCCAGACATGAGGATTCTCCACGTACTGGTTTTTTACTTTCTGGGTGGGCGCAGCAACCTCACCGAGACACGACTGATGGTGCTGGAGAACGCCAGCAGGTAGCGCATTTCGATAGCGGTCAGCGTCCCGCGAACATAGAGCTTTACGGTGACCCGCCTGACCACTTTTGCCGCTTTGGTCAGGAACAGGACCGACAGCGCCCGATAGCTGTAGTCGAGCACGGCGAGGAACTGCGAGAGTGGTTCCATGGTGGGCTCCGGGGGTGGCCGGTTTTTGGCGGACGATATCGCGAGCGGCGCGAAGCCTGTAGGAGCCAGCTTGCTGGCGATGGCGACCTCAAGGTCGCCTCAGCCTGCCGGCTGATCGCGAGCAAGCTCGCTCCTACAGGTTCGGGGTTATCTCTGGAACCGTGTCAGAACCACTGCTTGAAGCGGCGGATGTAGAACACTTTCATGCTCTGGGCCACCACGCAGTAGGCCAACAAAGTGCCCACCAGCCATGGGAAGTACGCCAGCGGCAACGGCACCAAGCCCACCAACGTGCCCAGTTGCGAGAACGGCAGGTAGATGCCGATGGACACCGCCAGGCAGGTCATGACGATGATCGGCAATGAGGCGGTGCTCTGGAAGAACGGGATCTTCTGGGTCCGCAGCATATGCACCACCAGCGTCTGCGACAGCAGGCCTTCGATAAACCAGCCGGACTGGAACAGGGCCTGGGCTTCCACGCTGTTGGCGGCGAACACGTACCACATCAGGGCAAAGGTGGTCATGTCGAAGATCGACGAGGTCGGCCCGATCCACAGCATGAAACGCCCGATGTTCTTCGCATCCCACTTGCGTGGCTTGCGCAGGTACTCCTTGTCCATCTTGTCCCACGGCAGGGCCAGCTGGGAGATGTCGTAGATCAGGTTCTGCAGCAGCAGGTGGATCGACAGCATCGGCAGGAACGGGATGAACGCACTGGCCACCAGCACCGAGAACACGTTGCCAAAATTCGAGCTGGCGGTCATGTTCAGGTACTTCATGATATTGCCGAAGGTTTCGCGGCCCTTGAGCACACCTTCTTCCAGCACCATCAGGCTCTTTTCCAGCAGGATGATGTCGGCCGACTCCTTGGCGATGTCGGTGCCGCTGTCCACCGAGATCCCGACGTCGGCATCCCGCAGGGCCGGGGCATCGTTGATGCCGTCGCCGAGGAAGCCGACGGTATGGCCGTTGGATTGCAGGGCCTTGAGCACCCGGGATTTCTGCAGCGGGGTCAGCTTGGCGAACACCGTGCGTTCCTCGACCCGCAGCTTGAGGGTCGCCTCGTCCATGTGCTCGATGTCGTGGCCCAGCAGCGGCAGGCCTGGCTCCAGTCCGACTTCGCGGCAGATCTTGCAGGTGACCACGGCGTTGTCGCCGGTCAGGACCTTGACCGTGACCCCGATGTCACGCAGGGCGGCAATCGCCGGCCCTGCGGTTTCCTTCGGTGGATCGAGGAAGGTCAGGAACCCGCGGATAACCAGGTCACGCTCGTCGGCGGTCTTGTACTGCCCCTTGGTTTGCGGCTTGAGAATATCGCGGGTCGCCAGCAGCAGGACACGGAAACCGTCCTTGTTGTAGTCATTGGCCAGGGCCAGCAGGCTCTTGCGCCGCTGCTCGTCCAGGGCGATGACGTTGTTGCCCTCCATGACGTGGCTGGAGATGCTGAGCATTTCCTCGACCGCGCCCTTGCACACCAGCAGGTGATCGGCGTGGCTGTCCTGGACGATGATCGACAGGCGTCGGCGGACGAAGTCGAAGGGCAGTTCATCGACCTTGCTGTAGGCGAACGGCTCCTGGAAGTTGGGGTTCTCCCGGGAGAATTGCAGGACCGCCTGGTCCATCAGGTTCTTCATGCCGCTCTGGTGATGGCTGTTGAGCCAGGCCAGGCCGAGTACGGCGTCATTGCGCTGGCCCGCGGCGTCGACGTGGTGTTCGAGGATGATCTTGTCCTGGGTCAGGGTGCCGGTCTTGTCGGTGCACAGTACGTCCATGGAACCGAAGTTCTGGATGGCGTTCAGGCGTTTGACCACCACTTTGCGCCGGGCCATGGCCATGGCGCCCTTGGCAAGGTTGGCGCTGACGATCATCGGCAGCATTTCCGGGGTCAGGCCCACCGCGACCGCCAGGGCGAAGAGCAGGGCATCGCTCCAGTCACCCTTGGAAAAGCCGTTGAGCAGGAACACGATCGGCACCATCACCAGCATGAAACGGATCAGCAGCCAGCTGACACTGTTGACCCCGCGATCAAAGGCGGTCTGCACCCGTGAGCCGACAATCGCCTTGGCCAGCGAACCGAAGTAGGTGCGCGGGCCAGTGGCAACCACCACGGCCTTGGCGGTGCCGCTGACCACGTTGGTGCCCATGAAGCAGATGTTCTGCAGGTCCAGCAGGTTGCTCTGATCGGTGCTGGCGGACGCGGACTTGGCCGCGACATCGCCGAGGGTGTCGTACTTCTCCACCGGCAAGGCCTCACCGGTGAGCACGGCCTGGCTGATGAACAGGTCACGGGACTCGATCAGGCGGATATCCGCCGGAATCATGTCGCCGGCCGACAGGTGCACGATGTCGCCGGCCACCAGTTCACGCATCGGCACTTCGCGCAGCGCCGGTGTGTTGCCCATCTGCTCGCGGCGCAGCACGGTGGCGGTGGTGCGGACCATGGCCTTGAGGGCTTCGGCGGATTTGGCCGAGCGGTGTTCCTGCCAGAAGCGCAGGGTGCTGCTCAGGGTCACCATGGTCATGATGATGATGACCTTGGTCAGGTCGCCTTCTTCGCCGGCACGTTCGGCCAGCCAGAAATCGGTGAAGAAGCTGATGCCGGCGAGGATCAGCAGCACGTAGATGAAGGGATTGTTCAGCGCCTGGAGGAACTGGACCAGGGCATGTGGCGGCTTGTCGTGGGCGACTTCGTTGAAGCCTTCGCGTTGCAGGCGGCCGGCGGCGTCCAGTTCGGTCAGGCCGTCGCGGCTGGCGTTGACGTTGCTCAGGGTGGCTGAGAGGGTGTGTTGCGATTCGCGAGCGGCGCGCATCGACAATTTTGTGTCTTCTGTCGCGCGGTTTCCGGCTGGCCGGATAGGGTCTTTGACTGCGTTCATAACGATGCCTCTGTCACATCTTCGTGACCGGGCATATAGACGATTCACCTATTCGACAGGCGAACGAATACAAGCCGAGTCACGCGGGTGCGAGTGATTCGAATAAGAGGGTGTATAAGGTTTTAACGTTCGCTGCCCGTTCACGAAAGAATGACGAACAGCGAACCGCCTACTGGCTTCGTCCATAATGAAGTGCTCAATGTTTAATAATGAAAGGCATAACTATGCCATGCACTTACAAGTGGTAAGTGCAGGGGCGGTAGTTGTCTGTGTCAGCGCCAGACAATTAAGTGGCGCGGGCCTCGACATACAGGTTCAAGGTCAGGCCGGCGCGCTGGAACAGCTGCGTAAGCCCGATACTCTGCGGGTCCTGGCTGTCATCGAAATTCCAGCGTTGCTGCAGCTGGCCGGTGCTCGGGCAGATACGCCAGCCGACGGAGGCGCGTGCCGACGCCTTGGAGGAGGGCGCCGCGAACAGGGCGTTGCCACGGGCCGATTTGACTGGCTCGCGGGACAATTTGACACGCATGTTCGAAGAAAAGGCGCGAACGCCGGGCATTACAAAGGTTTTGAAAGTCATAACACACCTCACGACCGGACTGGCGCCGGCAGAGGCGAATTACGCAAAGAGCATCAAGCCCTGGCGCAGCTCACCCGACTGTGCGTCGAGTCCCGTCATTTTCTGGGTTAAGCGCCCGGTGAGCCGCATTCGCGGGAACCGGACAGCGTCTAGATACTGTGTCCATTGGGTTCTTTTGTGAGTTGAAAAAAGGCCTGAGCAGCAGGCAGGGGGAATTTACTCAACGGGGTGCTTGAAGTCAACATCAAATGTAGCGCTTTGTAGCAACAACCTGAATATAAGCTGAAGTGAATGAAAAGAGCGGCGCGTATTGCGTGGCCAAGTTGTTTTATTTCAATGGAATGAATAGGTGTCGAGGCATTCGGCTACCTATTCATTGACGCATTTAATCGAACTTATGTTTTCAGTCTGGCAGCGGATCAGTTTTGGGGTTGCAGCAATAAAGCCACCAACGCGCTCCAGCCGGTCTGATGGGAGGCGCCGAGTCCGCGCCCAGTGTCGCCGTGGAAATATTCATGGAATAGCACCAGGTCGCGGCTGGCCGGATCGGCCTGCAACTGCCCATACGCGGCCATCACCGGTCGTCGTCCGTTCTCGTCCAGCAGGAACAGCGAGGTCAGGCGCTGGCCGAGGCTGTCGGCCACTTCGTCCAGTGACGACAGGTAGCCGGAGCCGCTGGGGTACTCCACGGAAAAGTGGTCGTCGTAGTAACGGTGGAATTCGCGCAGCGACTCGATCAGCAGGTAGTTGACCGGCATCCACAACGGCCCGCGCCAGTTGGAGTTACCGCCGTACAGGCGCGAGTCGGATTCCGCCGGTTGGTAGCGGGCGCAGAGGGTCTTGCCATCGAGCTGCATGGCCAGGGGTTGCTCGGCAAAGGCCTTGGACAGCGAGCGGATGCCGAAGTCGGAGAGAAATTCGGCTTCATCGAGCATGCGCTTGAGCAGGTTCTTGGTGCGTTCGCCGCGCAGCAGGGCCAGCAGCAGGCGATTGCCGTCGCCCGGTTCGTTCCAGCGCGAGACCAGCGCCGCCAGGTCCGGCCGGTGGTGCATGAAACCCAGCAGCCGCTCACGTAGGCCGGGCAGGTCCTGGTGTTCGCGCTGCTCCAGGACCAGCACGGCGAACAGTGGCATCAGCCCGACGATGGAACGCAGGCGCACCGGCTCGCTGCGGCCATCGGGGTGTTGCAGCACGTCGTAGAAGAATTCGTCCTGGTTGTCCCACAGCCCTTCGGCGCTGTCGTCGACCCGATTGATCGCCCCGGCGATATAGAGAAAGTGTTCGAAGAACTTCACCCCGATATCGACATACACCGGGTTGCGCTTGGCCAGTTCCAGGGCAATGCGCATCATGTCCAGGGCATAGGCGGCGACCCAGGCGGTGCCGTCGGCCTGGTCGAGGGTGTAGCCGGGTGGGATGTCGTCGGAACGGTTGAACAGGGCGATGTTGTCCAGCCCCAGAAAGCCGCCCTGGAACAGGTTGCGGCCCTCGGCATCTTTGCGGTTGACCCACCAGGAGAAGTTCAGCAACAGCTTGTGGAAGATCCGTTCGAGGAAGTCCAGGTCGCCGACGCCGGTCAGTGCTTTTTCCCGTTGGTAGACCCGCCACGACGCCCAGGCATGCACCGGCGGGTTGGCGTCGTCGAAACGCCACTCATAGGCGGGCAATTGGCCGTTGGGGTGCATGAAACGGTCTTTGACCAGAAGCAGCAACTGGTGCTTGGCGAAGCCCGGATCGATCAGGGCGAAGGCCACGGCCTGGAAGCCCAGGTCCCAGGAGGCGTACCAGGGATACTCCCATTTGTCCGGCATGGACACGATGTCGAAGTTCGACAAGTGCCGCCAGTGGGTGTTGCGGATGTGCAGGCGTTCGGCCGGTGGTTGCGGTTGGTTCGGGTCGCCGTCGAGCCACTGGTTCACATCGAAGTAATAGAGTTGCTTGGACCACAGCAGGCCGGCCAGGGCCTGGCGCTGGACGTTACGCGCGTCGGCGTCCTTGATGCCCTGCTGCAAGGCGGCATAGAAGTCATCGGCTTCCTGGCGGCGGGTTTCGAACAGGTGGCGGGCGTTGATTTTTTCGGCATCGGGTGGCGCGAAGCGCAGGTACAGCGTGCGGGTTTCATCCCCTTGCAGGCTCAGGGAAAAGTGCGCCGCAACCCGGGTCCCGGCATCCCGGCGAATACTCTCGGCGCCGTTCACCACGTGGTCGTTGATCCCATCCTTGAACGGGCCGTCGGCTTGCGTGCCGTTCAGACGCCGGGTGTTGGTTTCGTTTTCGCAGAACAGCCATTCGAAGCCGTCGTCGCCCCAGGCACTGGCTTGCATGGGGTCGCAGCCAGCGTGCTGGGCGGCGACGGTGTCACCTTGCAAGGTCAGGCTCGGTCGCCGGGCGTGGGGACTCCAACTCCAGTCATTGCGCG
This sequence comes from Pseudomonas gingeri, assembly GCF_013386165.1. Lineage (GTDB taxonomy): Bacteria > Pseudomonadota > Gammaproteobacteria > Pseudomonadales > Pseudomonadaceae > Aquipseudomonas > Aquipseudomonas gingeri_C. The sequence goes on from NZ_JACAOS010000021.1 coordinate 286,432, forward strand.
CCCAGAGATGCGGCAGCACACGCAGGCGCGCCGCTTGGTGAAAGCGATTGTGCACGCTGATCCGCATGACGATGTCGTTCGGGGCCTGCTTGGCGTACTCGACCGTGATATCGAAATAGCGGTTGTCCTCGAACACCCCGGTGTCGAGGATCTCGTACTCGGCATCGGCCAGGCCGCGACGGGCGTTTTCGCTGACCAGGTCGTTGTAGGGGAAGGCCGCCTGCGGGTATTTGTAGAGCATGCGCATATACGCATGGCTGGGTACGCCGTCGAGGTAGAAGTACAGCTCCTTGACGTCTTCGCCATGGTTGCCTTCGGCGTTGTTCAGGCCGAACAGGCGTTCCTTGAGAATCGGGTCACGCTCGTTCCAGAGGGCCAACCCGAGGCACCAGTGCTGGGACTTGTCGGAAAACCCCGCGAGACCTTCCTCGCCCCAGCGATAGACGCGACTGCGGGCGTGATCGTGGGGGAAATAGGCCCAGGCATCGCCGTCCGCGCTGTAATCCTCGCGCACCGTGCCCCATTGCCGTTCGCTCAGATATGGGCCCCATTCGCGCCAGCGGGCGGCGTCTTCGCCGGCCAGGCGCTGGCCTTCAGTGGTGTCGAGAAGCGTCGCTGCTGGTTTGGCCGTCATCGGGTCCTCCGTTGCTGGGGAGCTGAGCCGCAGTGTAGAACGTGCCGGCGCCTTTGCGGGAATCGGGTGCCGTCAGGCCAGCACCGCCACCGCCTTGATCTGCGCCCAGAGGGTCTGCCCCGGCGCCAACTGGAGCTGGTCCCGTGAGTAACGGGTGATCCGCGCCAGCAACGGCGTGCCCGCAGCCTCCAGCCGGACCAGCACATGGGCGCTGTTGTCGGCGGGGATTTCCCCGGTGACGGTCACCGGCAACCGATTGAGGATGCTGCTGTGCTCGCCCGGCTGGCGGCTGAGACTGACGTCCCGGGCCTGGATCTTGAAGCGCAGGCGCTTGCCCGTCGCCAGCGGCGCATGGGCCACGCGTACGCTCAGCAGGCTGTCGGGCAATTGCAGGGTCAGCAGTTGATATTCGGCGTCGTAGGCACTGACCACGCCCTCGATCACCACGCCGGCGTCATCGCCCAGGGCCATGGGCAGGTCGAGGCGTGCCAGGGTTTCGCCGATGGGACCGCTGGCCAGGGCCCGGCCGGCGCTGAGCAGGACGATATGGTCGGCCAGGCGTGCCACCTCGTCCTGGGAGTGACTGACGTAGAGCACCGGGATATCCAGCTCATCATGCAGGCGTTCGAGGTAGGGCAGGATCTCGCTCTTGCGCTGGCTGTCGAGCGCCGCCAGGGGTTCGTCCATCAGCAGCAGTTGCGGGCTGGTGAGCAGGGCCCGGGCAATGCCGATGCGTTGGCGTTCGCCGCCGGACAGGTGCTGCGGGTGGCGGTCGAGCAAATGCCCGATGCCGAGCAAGCCGGTGGCGTGGGCCATGTCGACCCGGCGTTGTTCACGGGGAATGCGGCGTAGGCCGAACTCCAGGTTGGCGCGCACTGACAGGTGGGCGAACAGGCTGGCTTCCTGGAACACATAACCCAGGGCGCGTTTATGTGGCGGGACGAACAGCTTGCGCGTGCTGTCCTGCCAGACCTGGTCGTTGATCCGGATAAACGCCTCGGGGGCTTTTTCCAGGCCGGCGATGCAGCGCAGGCAGGTGGTCTTGCCCGAGCCCGAGTGTCCGTACAGGGCGGTGACGCCACGGCCGGGCAGTTGCAGGTCGAGGTCCAGGGCAAAGTCCGGGTAACTCAGGCGCAGGCGAACCTGTATCGAGGCGTCCATGGCTCAACTCCAGCCCATTTTGGTCTTGCGGCTCGAGTACAGCGCCAGCAACACGATGAAGGAGAACACCAGCATGGCGCCAGCCAGCCAGTGGGCCTGGAGGTATTCCATGGCCTCGACGTGGTCGTAGATCTGCACCGAGACCACCCGGGTCTTTTCCGGGATGTTGCCGCCGATCATCAGCACCACGCCGAATTCGCCGACGGTGTGGGCAAAGCCGAGGATCGCGGCGGTGATAAAGCCTGGTCGTGCCAGGGGCAGGACCACGCTGAAGAAAGTGTCCCAGGGGTTGGCGCGCAGGGTCGCCGCCACCTCCAGTGGGCGCGTGCCGATGGCACTGAAGGCATTTTGCAGCGGTTGCACCACAAACGGCATCGAGTAGATCACCGAGCCGATCACCAGCCCGGTGAAGCTGAACGTGAGGGTGCCCAGCCCGATGGACTGGGTGAACTGACCGATAAAGCCGTGGGGACCGAAGGCGATCAGCAGGTAGAAACCGATCACCGTCGGCGGCAGTACCAGCGGCAGTGCCACCACCGCACCGACCGGCCCGCGCAACCAGGAGGAGGTGCGGGCCAGCCAGAGCGCAATCGGAGTGCCGATCAGCAACAGGATCAGCGTGACCAGGGACGCCAGTTTCAGGGTCAGCCAGATCGCGGCGAAATCAGCACTCGTGAGCGGCATTTAGAGCTGGTAGCCGTAGGACTTGATGATGGCGGCGGCTTTCGGGCCCTTCAGGTACTCGACCAGCGCCTTGGCGGCGGCGTTGTCCTTGCCCTTGGCCAGGATCACCGCGTCCTGCTTGATGGCGTCATGCATGTCGGCCGGGACAATCCACGCCGAACCGCTGGTGACCTTGCCGTCCTTGTAGATCTGCGACAGTGCGACAAAACCCAGCTCGGCATTGCCGGTGGAGACGAACTGGTAGGCCTGGGTAATGTTCTGGCCGGTGACCAGCTTGTCCTTGACCTTGTCGGTCAGGCCGAGCTTGGCCAGGACCTGGGTGGCGGCCAGGCCGTAAGGCGCGGCTTTCGGGTCGGCGATGGACAGATGCTGGTACTGGTTGTCCTTGAGCACCTGGCCTTTGGCGTCGATGTAACCGTCCTTGGCCGACCACAGGGCCAGGGTGCCGGTGGCGTAGGTGAAGCGCGAGCCGGCAACGATGTCGCCTTCTTTTTCCAGCTTGGCCGGGGTGCTGTCGTCGGCGGCGAGGAACACTTCGAACGGGGCGCCGTTCTTGATCTGGGTGTAGAACTGGCCGGTGGCGCCGTAGGCCGCGATCAACTTGTGGCCGGTGTCTTTTTCGAAATCGGCGGCAATGGCCTGGATCGGTGCGGTGAAGTTGGCCGCGACCGCCACCTGGACTTCAGCGGCCTGGGCCGTACTGAAAGCAAACACGCTGAGCAGCGCGGCCAGGCAAGTCGGGGCAAAGCGTGAGGCACGAATGGTCATGAAGCGGCTCCGTTCAAAGGTTGGGGACAGGCAAATGCGCCGCTTGTTATAAGAAGAGTGCGGCGCTGAGAGGGGTGAATCGCTATATACCCGAATATATAGCGATTTTATTCCCGTGGCGAGTGAGCCTGCTGCGGGTGCCTTTGTAGGAGCCAGCTTGCTGGCGATGAGGCCCATGAGCCCTGCATCGTCCGATCCGCCGCCATCGCCAGCAAGCCGGCTCCTACAGAGGGGATCAATGTCGGGCCAGGATCGCCTGGGCCTGTTCCGCCAACTGCCGGGTCAAGGCCTCGGCCGGCAACTCCACGCCCAGGCGCAATGCCTGGCCCGACCAGAGGTTGCTGAAGTCCGCCTCGCCCTTGGCCCGTAGCGGCAGCAGTGCACCGCCGGCCAGGGGAAACGCCGGCGCCATGTCGCTGATCGGCCCCAGTTCGCGCATCGCCCGGTTCATGATGCCCCGCGCCGGCCGGCCGGTGAACAGGTTGGTCAGGGCCGTCTCGCTTTCCTTCGCCGTGCGCAGCGCCTGGTGATGGGAGGCCGAGACCTTGGCTTCCGGCGTGAACAGGTAGGCCGTCCCCAGTTGTACCGCCGAGGCCCCGAGCATAAAGGCCGCCGCGATGCCGCGGCCGTCGCCGATACCGCCGGCGGCAATCACCGGAACATCCACCGCATCGGCGATCTGCGGCACCAGGGCGATGGTCCCGACCTGGGTGTTGAGGTCGTTGCTGAGGAAAATACCGCGATGGCCGCCGGCTTCGTTGCCCATGGCGATAATGACGTGGCAGCCACGCTCTTCCAGCCAGCGCGCTTCATCCACGGTGGTGGCGCAACCGACGATGCTTGCCCCGGTGGCTTTCACCCGGTTGAGCAGGGCCTCGGGCGGCAGGCCGAAGTGGAAACTGACGATCTCCGGGCGCAGTTCTTCCACCAGTTGGCAGCTGGTTTCATCGAAAGGCGCACGGCTGGAGACCGGTGTCGGGGCATTGAAATCCACGCCCAGTTCACGGTAGTAGGGCGCCAGGCGCTCCTTCCAGCGTTTCTCCCGCTCCGGGTCCGGGGCTGGCGGTTGATGGCAGAAGAAGTTGATGTTCAAGGGCGCCTGGGTCGCACTGCGAAACACCTGCACTTCCTGGCGGATCTGCTCCGGGGTCAGCATCGCGCAGGGCAGTGACGCGAGGCCGCCGGCCTTGGCGACGCCGATCATCATGGCGGATGTGGTCGCCCCGGCCAGCGGCCCTTGGATGATCGGGAGTTCGATGCCGAACAGGTCAAGAATACGGGTGTCAGGCCAGGTGCTCATGACGACTTTTCTCCGGGGCAGATAAAAGGATAACGACGAGAACAGGACAGGTTTGTATCAGGAATACTGTCCGCAAGGCCAGTCGCCTTATTGATTTGAATGCTTAAAAAGAGTGACCCCCGGTGACGGCGCCGTGGAATCCACCTAAAGTTGCCGTACTTCAAAACACCCTCCCAGGAGCACGATTCAGATGGATGTGAAACGCGTAGAAGTAGCGACTTTCCAGGTGTCCGGGCCGCAAGTCCGCACCCGCAATCAGGATGAACAGCAAGCCCGGACGGCCAGGATCGGCGGTCTGTGGGGCGGCTTTTACGCAGAGGGGCTGGCGCAGCGCATCAGTACCCGGCAGCCGGACTCGCTGGTATACGGCGTTTATTCCAACTACGAGTCCGATGCCAGCGGTTATTTCGATGTGACGGCAGCCGTGGCGGTCAGCGCGCCGGCGCCCGGCTATGAAACGCTGCAGGTGCAGGCCGGTCCCTACCTGGTTTTCGAGGGACGTGGCGCCATGCCGCAAACCGTGATTGAAACCTGGGGGCGGATCTGGTCCTACTTCGAAGCGCATCCCGGGCAGCGTCGTTTCGCCACGGATTTCGAAGCCTATACCGGGCCTGACAGCGTGGCGGTGTATATCGGTGTCGTTGAGTGAGGCACCGTTACGTCTTTGGTCGTATGTATTTTGTAGGCGATCGGTCTATATTGTGTCCATGACTTCGATAACCCCTGCACCGCGCAAGCCTGGCCGTCCGCCGAAGATCCCCCGGGAGAACCTGCAAACCCGCGAGATGCTGATTCGTTGCGGCACCGAGATCCTCACCGAGCAAGGCTTCATGGCCACGGGTATCGATACGGTGCTCAAGCGGGTAGGGGTGCCCAAGGGCTCGTTCTATCACTACTTCGACAGCAAGGAAGCGTTTGGCCAGGCTGTACTGGAGCATTACGCCGGGTATTTTGCCCGCAAGCTCGACCGCTGGCTGCTGGACGCGTCCTTGTCTCCGTTGCAACGCTTGCGCGGTTTTGTCGATGAGGCCAAGGCCGGCATGGCGCGGCATGAGTTTCGACGCGGCTGCCTGGTGGGCAACCTCGGACAGGAAGTGACGCTGTTGCCGGACAGTTACCGCGGGCAGTTGGAGGCGGTGTTTCGTAGCTGGGAGCTGCGCCTGTCCCGCTGTTTGCAAGCGGCGAAAGACGCGGGCGAGTTGTCGGCGCAGGCGGATTGCGAGGCGTTGGCGAGTTTTTTCTGGATAGGTTGGGAGGGCGCGGTGTTGCGCGCCCGCCTGGTGCGCAGCGATGCGCCGCTGGAAATCTTCATGCAGGGGTTTGTGCGCGGTCTGGCACGTTGATTTTTTTGGGTCTATTTCTAGACGGTCGGTCTAAATTGGAGGCAAGCATGTTCAACGGCATCTTGATTGAAAAGGACGAAGACGGTTACCGGGCCAACCTGGCAACCCTCAGCGAGGCGCAGTTGCCGGAAGGCGATGTGACGGTGCGGGTGGCCTACAGCACCCTGAACTTCAAGGACGGCTTGGCGATCACCGGTTCCAGTCCGGTGGTCCGGCGCTTTCCGATGGTGCCGGGCATCGATCTGGTGGGGACAGTGGAGCAGAGCAGCCATGCCGATTATCAGCTCGGCGACGCGGTATTGCTCAATGGCTGGGGCGTCGGCGAGGGGCATTGGGGCGGCCTGGCGCAGAAAGCCCGGCTCAACGGTGACTGGTTGATCCCGCTACCGAAGGGCTTCACGGCGGCGCAGAGCATGGCCATCGGCACCGCGGGTTTTACCGCCATGCTCAGTATCCTGGCCCTGGAACGCAACGGCCTGACACCCGATCAGGGCGATGTGCTGGTGACTGGAGCCAACGGCGGCGTCGGCAGTTTTGCCGTGGCGTTGCTGGCGCGGTTGGGCTATCGGGTGGTGGCGTCCACGGGACGTACCGCCGAGCATGCTTACCTGCAACAACTGGGCGCCGCCGAGATCATCGATCGCGAGAGCCTGTCACAGCCGGGCAAGCCCCTGGCAAAAGAGCGCTGGGCGGCCGCCATCGATTCCGTGGGCAGTCATACCCTGGCCAATGTCTGCGCCGGTATTCAGGCCAATGGCACGGTAGCCGCTTGCGGCCTGGCCCAGGGCATGGATTTTCCGGCTTCGGTGGCGCCGTTCATTCTGCGTGGGGTGACCTTGGCCGGGATCAACAGCGTGACCCAACCCAGGTCGCAGCGGATTGTCGCCTGGGATCGCCTGGCAAAGGATCTCGACCTTGAGCTGTTGGCGCTGATCAGCCAGGAAGTCAGCTTGAGCGAAGCGCTGGAGATTGCGCCGCGATTGCTTGCCGGGCAGGTGCGCGGTCGGGTGGTGGTGGACGTCAACCGCTGAGGTGCAGGCGGCTATCCTGCCGTGCGCAAGGTGAAGTTGAGGCGTTCGGCACCCAGTTGCGGGTGATGGCCTTCCTTGATGGGTAGCACGCCATGAAAGCGCAGTCGGTCGACGCCGCCCCACACCACGATATCGCCGTGAAACAGCGGGATGCGCTGGGTCTTTTCGCTGCGCTGGTGGCCGCCAAACAGAAAGATCGCTGGCAGGCCCAGTGAGACCGAGACCACGGGCGCGTCGAAATCGCGTTCGTTGCGGTCCTGGTGCAGGGACATTTTCGCCCCTGGCAGGTAGCGATTGATCAGGCAGGCATCGGGGACGAATGTGGCAAAGCCCGCCGCCTGGGCGGCCTCCTGCGCCAGTTGCCGGAACACCTCGGGCATTGCTGGCCAGGGCCGGCCGCTCTGCGGGTCGATGCGGGTGTAACGGTAGCCGTCACGGTCGGTGGTCCAGCCCAGTGCGCCACAACTGCTGAGGCTGGCGGACATGGTGAAACCGCCCGGGGTGACCATTTGTCGAAACGGTGCCTGTAGCAGCACCTCGGCCAGGGCCGGCAGCAGGCGCTCGACCCAGGGCAGGGCGAAACCGCGCAGCACGCAGGATTGCGCGCCGATGGATTCGAGGCGTTCGGGTTGCTGCAGGTCGGCTTCGGCAAACAGGTCGAGGGTCATGGCAGGCGTTGGGCGGCGTGGTCTTACAGCGCCTTGCTGGCTTTCACGTCGCTGATCACATCGTCACTGTCGCCATGAATGGCTTTCAGCGCGGCCAGGGCTTGTTCGTCGCTGCCGTTTTCCAGTTGGGCGAATTCGAAGCGACGCTCACCGTTGAGCTTGTATTTGATGACGTACTTGGTAGTGGGTGTGGTGTTCACGGCGATTCCAGTAACGAGGAGATGGACAGCGTTCGCGATTCAGCGCAGTTTCGAGCTGGAGCGACGAATGATGCGAATCGAGTGCGTCAGGTTGGGCTTGCGGGTGACGCTGATGGCGCGCTTGGTCACCACGGTATCAATGGTGATGTTCCAGAAACCGGTGCTCGGGATGGTGATTTTCGCCGGAAAGGTATCAAAGGCGCCGCCGTGGTAGGTGTGACGACCGCCATTCTTGAAGCTGCGAAAGTTGGCGTCGTTCATCAGGCGGATGTTGCACGTCTGGGAGCATTCGATCACGACGATGTCGTCTTCGTTGAGGTGCTCGCGCTGGTGGATGAATTTCAAGGGCGTCTCCAGAAGGCTTTTTCTACAAAATCAAAAAGATAGCATGTGGCACGGGGTGTTTTTAGCGCGGTAGCGGATTTATTCGACCGTCAGGGTTCCCAGTCTGACGGATTGTGTAGGCTTGTCGCCATAAAAGTTGGATTAAATCCTTGGACTCGGGAGAAAAATCGCCCGGATGCTGTCCTACCGTCTTTATTGGAGATTTGCTTATGAAGTGGGGTGTGTGGGTGTTGGTTGCTCTGGCCATGGGCGGGTGTGCGAGCGTATCGGACATCGAGCAGTCACCGCCGACGATGAGCGTGATCTCGGGCAAGAGGCCCATGGCTTATGCCCAGTGCTTCGATACGCGGCTGACCAAGGACCGCGGGCCTTCGTTGATCGAGCCGTATCACAAGGACGGGGTCAAGGTGGTTGTGCGTGACCGCTTCTCTACCAGCCCGTCGGCGGTGCTGATTATCGAAGAGCGCTCCAGCGGCAGCAGCATCAAGGTCTTCGAGAGCATGTCGAACTTCCCGTTGCGCTCCAAGGCTGTACTCAATGCTGCGGAACACTGTATTTCAGGCTGAACCGGCCCTGGCAGTGCCAGCGCTTACTTGCATTTGACGATCACTGTACGGCTTTTGAAGTTACCCACGTCGACGCCCAGGGTCTTGTCGCTTTCCTTGGGCGAGGGGGTGCCGTCGGTGCCGACGATGGTGTAGCCGGTGCCGGCACAGGAGGCATCGGCCTTCTCGTAGCACTTGGCCCAGGACATGGCTTCGCCGGAACAGTCGATGGCCAGGCCCTGCTGGCCGTTGTCCAGATATGTTTTGGACGCGGTGGCGCAGCCGCCAAGGGCCAGTAGAGCGGTCAATGCCAGGAACTTGTTCATGCCGGCTTCAGTCCTTGTTGCCACGCCGCTTTGCGGCGGGGGCGGGGGTATCTTCGAACACCGAGGCCACTTCAATGGCCAGGGCTTCGCTCGGGAACGGACCGGCAACCGGCTCGCCGTCGGCACCGGTCAGCCACCATTGGCCGTCTTTTGCTTGATTGATCAGGTAACCGTTCACGTTCTTTGCTGCCGACATCGATCTGTCTCATGGTCTGAGGAAAGTCGCTGATGATAGCTCAGATCAAGGCATAAGCCGTCAATAGCGGCTAGAGTTGATGGCCGATGCGTAAAGACCGACGATGGCTCCGGTCGCCGAGTGCCGGGTGTAGCAATATTTGACACAATCCCGGAACTATCTGTCGTCATATTTCTCTAGATTGACGTCAGTTCGCTATCAGCCGGGCATTGTAAGGTGGCCGCCGCCTGATTAGACTGCGCCGAAACTTGTACACACCGCCCTTTCAAGGACTTATATGATCAAGAAATGCTTGTTCCCAGCAGCCGGTTACGGTACTCGCTTCCTCCCAGCGACTAAAGCCATGCCCAAGGAAATGCTGCCGGTGGTGAACAAGCCACTGATCCAGTACGGCGTCGAGGAAGCGCTGGATGCCGGCCTGACCGAGATTTCGATCGTGACCGGTCGCGGCAAGCGCGCGCTGGAAGACCACTTCGACATCAGCTACGAGTTGGAAAACCAGATCAAGGGCACCGACAAGGAAAAATACCTGGTCGGTATCCGCAAGCTGCTGGACGAGTGCTCGTTCTCCTACACCCGTCAGACCGAAATGAAAGGCCTGGGTCACGCGATCCTGACCGGCCGTCCATTGATCGGTGACGAACCCTTCGCCGTGGTACTGGCGGACGACCTGTGCGTCAACCTCGAAGGCGACGGCGTCCTGACCCAGATGGTCAAGCTGTACAAACAGTATCGCTGCACCATCGTCGCGATCCAGGAAGTCGATCCCCAGGAAACCAACAAGTACGGCGTGATCGCAGGCGACCTGATCGGCGACGACCTGTACCGCGTGCGCAACATGGTCGAGAAGCCGAAGCCGGAAGATGCCCCGTCGAACCTGGCGATCATCGGTCGTTACATCCTGACCCCGGACATCTTCGCCCTGATCGAGCAGACCGAGCCAGGCAAGGGCGGCGAGATCCAGATCACCGACGCCCTGATGAAACAGGCCCAGGACGGTTGCGTGATTGCCTACAAGTTCAAAGGTCAGCGTTTCGATTGCGGTGGCGCCGAAGGCTACATCGAAGCGACCAACTTCTGCTTTGAGCACTTCTACAAGACTGGCAAGGCTTACTGAGTCAGCCTGCTGTTGTAGAAAACGCTTCGTAGAAAGAAAGCCATCCTCCGGGGTGGCTTTTTCGTTTGTGCGCCCTCATGTATCCAGGCACTGACCCAGAAGGCTACAGCGGTTATGCTGTGCGCCTGCCGAGGAGATTGAAATGGCCTACGATTTTGACCTGTTTGTAATTGGCGCCGGTTCCGGCGGTGTGCGTGCTGCACGGTTTGCTGCGGGCTTTGGTGCCAAGGTGGCGGTGGTCGAAAGCCGCTACCTGGGCGGGACCTGCGTCAACGTCGGCTGCGTGCCGAAAAAACTGCTGGTGTACGGCGCGCATTTCGCCGAGGACTTCGAGCAGGCCCAGGGTTTTGGCTGGTCGTTGGGTGAGGCGAACTTTGACTGGGCGACCCTGATCGCCAACAAGGACAAGGAAATTCACCGCCTCAATGGCATCTACCGCAACTTGCTGGTCAACAGTGGCGTGACGCTGCTTGAAGGCCACGGCAAGCTGGTGGACCCACACCAGGTCGAAGTCAATGGTCAACGCTACAGCGCCAAGCACATCCTGATCGCCACCGGCGGCTGGCCGCAGATTCCGGATATCCCTGGTAAAGAACACGCCATCAGTTCCAATGAGGCCTTCTTCCTCAAGGAACTGCCCAAGCGCATCCTGGTGGTCGGTGGTGGCTACATTGCCGTCGAGTTCGCCGGGATCTTCCACGGCCTGGGCGCCGATACCCAACTGCTGTATCGCGGCGACCTGTTCCTGCGCGGTTTCGACGGTGCGGTGCGCCGTCACCTGCAGGAAGAGCTGACCAAGCGCGGCCTGGCCCTGAACTTCAACGCCGATATCGAGCGCATCGAAAAACAGGCCGATGGCAGCCTCAAGGCCACCCTCAAGGACGGTCGCGAGTTGGAAGCCGATTGCATCTTCTACGCCACCGGTCGACGTCCGATGCTGGACAACCTGGGCCTGGAAAACACCGGGGTGAAGCTGGACAAGAACGGCTTTATCCAGGTCGACGAGCAATACCAGACCAGCGAGCCGTCGATCCTCGCCCTGGGCGATGTCATTGGCCGTGTGCAACTGACCCCGGTGGCCCTGGCCGAAGGCATGGCGGTGGCCCGTCGTCTGTTCAAGCCTGAACAGTATCGTCCGGTGGACTACGCGATGATTCCGACGGCGGTCTTCAGCCTGCCGAATATCGGCACCGTCGGCCTGAGCGAAGAGCAGGCGCGGGAGCAGGGCCACGAGGTACAGGTCTTCGAAAGCCGTTTCCGGCCGATGAAGCTGACCCTGACCGAGTGCCAGGAGCGGACCCTGATGAAGCTGGTGGTGGACGCCAAGACCGACAAGGTGCTGGGTTGCCATATGGTCGGGCCGGATGCCGGGGAAATCGTCCAGGGTTTGGCGATTGCCTTGAAAGCCGGTGCCACCAAGCAGCATTTCGACGAAACCATCGGCGTGCACCCGACGGCGGCCGAAGAGTTCGTCACCATGCGCACGCCGGTTGCTGGCTGATCCATGGCTCTGGCCGCACCCCCGGACCTGAGCGACACCGACAGGCCGGTCCAGCCTTTGGCCCGGACCTACCCGCGGGGCTTGTTTATCGAGCCCCATGCCCATGTCTGGGGCCAGGTGCTTTATGCGATGTCGGGGGTGATGTGGGTCGAGACGCCCCACGAAGCCCTGGCGGTCCCGCCGCAGCGCGCGGTGTGGCTGCCGCCTGGCGTGCCCCATGGGATCCGGGTGGTGTCGGACCTGCAGATGCGCAATATCTACCTGCGTCCAGCCTTGGCTGAAACCCTGGAAAGCACGGTCCAGGTGATCGAGGTCGGCGGCTTGCTGCGTGAGTTGATCGTGCATCTGGTGGCGTTGGCCGAAGATCCCCAGGGCGAGTATTACGACGCCTTGGTCAACCTGGCGTTGCTGGAGCTCAAGCAGGCGCGGCGAGCGTTTCTGAAAGTGCCGATGCCGTCGGACAGTGATCGCCGGCTGATGAACCTGTGCCAGGCGGTCATGGGCGCGCCATCGTTGGACATCTCTTTCGAAGAGCACGCGCAATCGGCAGGGGCCAGCGTGCGGACCCTGGCGCGGCTGTTCCAGAACGAGTTGGGCATGGGCTTCGCCGAATGGCGGCGCCAGGTGCAGCTGGCAACGGCGGTGGCGGAACTGATCCAGGGTGTGCCGGTGAGCCGGATTGCCCGGGAGCTGGGCTACTCGCCGAGCAGCTTCAGTGACATGTTCCGGCGTGCCTTGGGGGTTGCCCCGTCCCACTATCCGGCGAGCTGACCGAGCTCCTCCCTGTAGGAGCTGGCTTGCCAGCGATGAGGCCCTTGAACCTGGCGGCGTTTTTACTGACGTCATCGCCAGCAAGCCGGCTCCCACGGGCCCGTGCCTCACCGTAAAATACCGCCAGGCCCAGGTCCGTGTGTGAGCAGCCGATAGCCGCTGGTTTGGCCGAAATTCAGAAGCCTTTGGCCGACGCCCCCGCTTTACCGGTCATAGACTCTGGGCATTCCTTCACCGAGCCCGGAGTTCGCCATGAGCTACCTTATCTCTCTCGCCATCGGTATCGCCGTCGGCCTGCTTTACGGCGGGCTCGACTTCCGCTCCCCGGCGCCGCCCGCCGTGGCCCTGGTCGGCCTGTTGGGCATGCAACTGGGCGAAAAAGCCTGGCCCCTGGGCAAGCAATTGGTCGCCGGCTGGCTGTCCTGAATCCTGCTGTTTCTTTCCCTGACTGGATGCGTACTTTATGAAAGCCCTGCAATTTGCGAAAACCGGTGATCTCTCGGCCCTGCAACTGGTCGACGTTCCCACCCCTGTGCCTGCTGCCGGAGAAGTCCTGGTGCAGATCAAGGCGGCCGGCCTGAACCCCAGCGACGTGAAAAACGTGCTGGGGCGTTTCTCCTACACCACCTTGCCACGGATTCCCGGCCGGGACTTCGCTGGCGTCGTCATCGAAGGCCCGCAATCGCTGCTCGGCCAGGAAGTCTGGGGCACCGGCAAGGAGCTGGGTTTTAGCGGCGACGGTTCCCATGCGCAATACCTGACCTTGTCCGCCAGCGGCGTGGCGATCAAACCGACGCACTTGAGCTTTGCCCAGGCCGCCAGTCTCGGCGTACCGTTCACCACCGCCTGGGATGCCCTGGAGCGCAGCCTGGTGAATGCCGACACGCGCTTGCTGGTGATCGGTGCCAACGGCGCCGTGGGGAGCGCCGCCTTGGCCCTGGCGAAGATCCGTGGGGCGCGGGTGCTGGGTGCGGTACGTCGTGTCGAGCAGGTCAAGGCGCTTCAGGACAAGGGCTTCGATGCCATTCAACTGGACAAGCCGGAAGACCTGGCGGCGGCGGTCAACGGCGTATTTCCTGGCGGTGCCGACGTGATCTTCGACACCACCGGCTTCTGGTTGCCGGCGGCAGTAACGGCCCTGGCGCCATTCGGTCGGATCGCCATCATCGCCGCGCCGGTGGACGGCCATGTGCAACTGCCGGCCCTGGCCCTGTATCGCAAGGGTGGTTCGGTGGTCGGTATCAACTCGTTGCTCTACGGCACCGAGGCCTGCGCGCGGATGCTCGATCAGTTCGGCCGTTTCTTCGATGAAGGCTTGCTGGAACTGCCGACAGGGTTGCTGGAGTCGCCGCTGTCCGAGGGCCTGGCACGTTATGCCGAGGTCAACCAGGGCGGTAGTGACAAGGTGATCCTGCTGCCCTGAGCCAACCCCCAGGTCCTGGACCTGTGGTGAGCGGGATTGCTCGCTCACCACACATCGCTGATTTGAGCTACAACTGTCTTGCTCACTCAAGGAGACGACTCAATGTTCGCGCACTGGACCCTGGCAGCACTCCATCTTCTGGCGTTCGGTATCGCCCTGGCGGCGGTACTCGGACGCGGCGGGGCCCTGCGTCGCCTCAGCGGCACCAGCCCGGCCGAGCTGCGGCAGGTGTTCGTCTGGGACAACCTCTGGGGCATCAGTGCCGGTGTCCTGCTGATCACCGGTGGCCTGCGTGCTTTCGCTGGTTTCGAGAAAGGCACGGACTACTACCTGCACCAGCCGCTGTTCCACCTCAAGCTGACCCTGTTCGTGATTATCCTGCTGCTGGAACTGTCGCCGATGATCAGCTTGATCAAGTGGCGTATCGCCCAGAAGAAGGGCTCGACCATCGATATCGGCCGTGCCCGACTGTTTGCCCGGATCAGCCATATCGAAGCGCTGTTGATCATGCTGATGGTGATTGCCGCCAGCGGCATGGCCCGGGGATTCCTGGCCGGGTAGGGCACTATCAGGGCTGCAGGCGCAAACTCGCCCGGATGCCGTTGACCACCGGCTCCACGCTCTTATAACCGTCTGCGGAACCGGCATAGAGCAGGGAATAGGCCTTGCCGTCGCGAGCCGCAGCCACCAGGGTCTGGGTCATCACGTGGCCGCCGTTCTGGGTGATGGTGCAGGTGGTTTCCACGGCCGCCATGCTGCCCAGGGTGCTGTCGTGAATCCGGTTGCAGACACTCATGAAACCGCGCTCGACGAAGTTCTTCTGCACCGCTTTGCGCATCTCCAGCAACACGCCGGGGAGGTTGACTTCGTGGCCGGGATTGAGCGCCGACTCGGTCAACTCCATGACCATCAGCGGGTCACCGTTGGCATCGTTCTTCACCGCACGCTGGCGCAGGCCGCTGATCACTTCACCGGCGGCATTCTGGGCCGGCGGCAAGGTCTGTACCTCCCAGTCACCGGGCCAGGTGATCATCAGGTCGTCAGCCAGGGCCGATGGGCCGACCAGCAGGAGGAGAAGGGCGGTGAAGCAGGCACGAGATTGCACGGAGATCATGGGCAGGCACTGAACTGGAGAGGCTGGAATGAATTGTTACAGTGTATCAATACTCGTAGCGTTTCGGCATTAACTGGCACGTCGCCTGCCAAATTTATGCCTGAAACTGACGCCATTGCCACCGCTTGTCATGAACCAGGTGGTCAGCCTCGGAGAATCATGCTGCACCTGACAACCCGGCAAACTCGCTCAGTGTCCTGCGTTATCACAACAACAAAATTTCGCCATTACCCAGGCGTTCCGCAAACCAGTCGACTGGCCGAAACACTCACGCGGCGGGGCCAACATCCAGCAGGCAACGCAGCAGCGCTGTCTAGAAGCCCATTCGGCGATCCAAATCGTAGCGCTGCGCCCTGAATCCTTCTTGCTCATAAAGTCGTAGATGGCGATTTTTTGATACTACACGTCGAATTGGCGGGAGCGGCGAAGCGCTGATGACGATTATTGTTTTCGCACAAAAGCAGGAAACAATAATCATGCAACCGTTAACCAAAAGAATAGACAGTCACGTCCATTTCTATACGTCGGAAGATCTTCGTCGAGTGGCCGGTTCACTGCCTTATAAGTTACCTGAGCCGCATCCGTTGACGGCTTATCTGGATAGATTGATCGATGCCGGAGTTGCGCCGACGCTCATCAATAATGTCCATCTGAGTATCTTGCCCGATTCAGAAAACGTGTTTGCGTCCTTTGCGGAACTCAAGAACCTTCAGGCAACAGATCCGCTGCGCTATGGGGACTTCAAACTGGTGGGCACCATCAAGGCGGAGCCTTCTTATGCCACCCGGGAGCGTCTTTCCTGCCCGCAGGTGATTGGCGCTCGAATCGTCCTGCATGATGCCAGGCCTGAAACGGTTTCTGATACCAGGTTCAGTGATGGGCCATGGTCGGCGTTTTATGAGCGCTTGCTCCCGCACCAGCATCTGCACATTTATGCGCAGGAGGCCGAGACGAATTTACGCGTATTGCGCCAGATTCCTCGCAATGTGCGGGTCATCATCGATCATCTGGGCACCTGTCACGGCGAACGTGACATTACCGAACCGGCTTACCTCGCACTCCTCGCTGAAGCCAGAGAGCGAGGCAACGTGTGGTTCAAAGGCCCTGGTTATCGCACCTCTGTTCATCCCGGGGAAGCCGCTCGTTTCGTCACGCAGATTGTAGGTGCGGTCGGCGCGGACAAGATTCTTCTGGACGCCACTGATGCACCTCATGTCGGTACTGACAACCAGGGTGTGGCGTATTCCGATTTGTTTGATTTGAACAAGGTTTTTAACTTTGTTGATGCCGTTGCAGAACAGGTATCTAAAGAAACCCGAATTCCGGTTGACCAACTTCTCCGAGGAGCATTTGGCCAATTGGTAAGTTGATCTGTGCCCACGTTCCAACCTCGAGAACTCTAGCAATGACGAACATTACGACAAAAGAAATCAACTTCACCGTTAAATACAACGATGAAACCCTGAGCCTCAAAGGCACGGTATTTCAGCCGGAACAACCAGACGCTGCGTTGCAAAAACTGCCACCGATCATTTTCAACTCTGGCTTCACCGGTGGGGTGACGATGTACGGCCAGCTGTTCGGTCGCGCCCTGGCAGCCCTTGGTTATCGCGTCATGACCTACGATGTAGCGGGATTTTTCTCTAACAAGCACATCCGCAATACGCTTGAGTCGGGCGACAAGGTCATCACCAACGTCATCCTCGAAGACCAGAAAGATGAAGTGCTCGGTGCCGTTGAGTGGGCGCGCGTGAACTTTGGTGAGATGCCGGTGGTTGCGTCGTGGGCGATGGGCTCGGTGGCAAGCCTCGGCGCGGTGGCCGAACTGGCTGCTGCAGGCGGTGAACAGATCCGCTTCTGGGTGCCGATGAGCTACACCAACATCCGCAAGCTGCAAGCGTTGCGTGCAGACAAGGATGCGGCTGACGCCGCCATTCAGAAGCTCGCGGATGACGCGCCGATCCCTCCGTTCGATACAGGAACCGATGCGACCCGCCTCGGCTACTACCCACTGGATCCTGAAACCCAGGCTTACGTTGATCAGCAATTGGGCGGCTACACCGAAGCGGGTGGCGCGGACCGTTGGCCGGGCTGCACCCACGTGACGGCGAAGTCCTATAAATCCTATGTGGCGTACGACCCCGAGCAGTTCATCGAAGGGGCAAAAGGCTTCCCACCTGCGCTGATTGTCCACGGTGTCGACAACACGTTGCACATGCCGTCAGAGTCTGTGCGTCTGCACCAGAACTATCCGGGTGATGCAGGCCCGAGCGCGCTGATCATTTCGCACATGCAGCATGGCCAGCAGAATCAGGTCGACAACCCGGTGTTCAAGTCGATGATCCAGAGCATTGATGAGGCCATCCGCGCACGCGGCTGATCCGTCAGGCATTATCCTGTGAGGCCTCGTACACTGAGGTCTCGCAGCCAGGCCTTGACATCGCGAGTCCAAAACCACTGCCTCGGGCTGGCCTAAGCTGTTCTTTTGAACGGCTGAACCACCCTGACAAGGATTTGGCGATGACCGACCCCAGTGAATCAGCGACGAATGTGAAGAGCGAGACAACCAAGCGCATCGGGCTGCTGATCCTCTCTCAGTTCTCCATGATGGCCCTGGCCGGTGCCAGCGAGCCTTTGCGGGCGGCCAACCGGTTGTCCGGCAAAACGCTCTATGAGTGGACCCTGCTGACGGAGTCGGGTGGAGCGGTCAGCTCCAGCAGCGGTATCGAAATCCAGACCGTGCCGGTTGATCAGGCGCCGGAGTTGGACCGCATTTTTGTCTTGGCGAGCCTGGACATCGAACATCAAAAACCACCGAAAATGCTGCGTTTCTTACAGCGTGCGGCGTCCCGCGGGATAACCGTTGGCGCGCTGAGCACCGGTACGTTCATCCTTGCACGCGCCGGATTACTGGAAGGTAAGCGCTGCACCTTGCACTGGGAGTCCATCGGTCAGTTTTCGGAGGAGTTCCCCACGATCGAGGTCTCCAAGGAGCTATACGTCAACCATGGCAACCGCTGGACCTGTGCTGGGGGGACGGCGGCCATTGATCTCATGTTGGCGCAGATTGCGCTTGATTTCGGCAACCAGCTGGCCTCGAGCATCGCCGAGCAATTCTTGCACGCCAGGATAAGGGCGCCGGAAGAGCATCAGCGGATGTCGATTCAGTGGCGGTTCGGGATTCACGATCGCAGGCTGACGGCAGCCATCGCCGTCATGGAGAACAATCTGGAGAGTCTCGTCGGCATCGAAGAAATCGCCGACCGCTGCAATCTGTCCCATCGTCAACTAGAGCGGTTGTGGCATCAGCACTTCGGCATGACACCGAAGAAATTTTATCTGGAACTCAGGCTGAACGAAGCACGCCGGTTGCTGCGTGAAAGCACTCAGCCCATCGCGTCCATTGCCTACAGCTGCGGATTCGTCTCAGCGTCACATTTGGGCGCTGCCTACCGTCGGATGTGGGGAGGCACGCCCGGCGAAGAACGGCGGAAATTTGATGATGCACATTCCTGAGTGCACTCACTCAGTGTGTGGGGCGATGAACGCTGATCCCCTGAAAAACCTCTGAGTCGATCCTCCCGGTAAAACCGCATAGCAAGCTAATGACTGGTCCGACAGGCGGTACGCCCTGGCACACCTGGGTCATTTAGCGATCCTGCAGACTTCTTTCTTCAATCGACCCTTCACCTTGCGTTGCACGCTGGCATGTCGCACGACGTCGATTTTTTGATAGAAATCGTCGGACCCAAAGCTCAGGGGGGCAGCGGTAGCGCTGTAATGTTTCCTACATGGCCGGCGTTCAATTCCAGATGTGCTGCCGACAATAACAACAATGACGTACAGAAGGCATAACACATGGAAACCTTGAGTTTCATTCTGGAAAACGGCGGGCTGATCAGTCGGCTACTCGGGCAGCACCTGCTCATCGTGGCGGTAGCGGTGGGATTGGCGATTCTGACCGGCGTGCCGGTCGGGATTGCGATATCCCAGCACCCCAGAACGCGCCGTTGGGTCCTGGCCTTCGCCGCTGTCCTGATGACCATTCCCTCGGCTGCGCTGTTCGGGCTGATGATTCCGGCGCTGTCGCTGATTGGCTATGGGATCGGCGTCGTGCCAGCGGTCATTGCGCTGTTTCTCTACTCCCAGTTGCCCATCATTCGAAATACCACCACCGCGATTTCCAACATCGACCCGGCGTTGCGCGAAGCGGCGATAGGCATGGGGATGTCGACCTGGCAACGGCTGCGCAAGGTTGAGTTGCCGATTGCAGTGCCGTTGATTATGGCGGGCGTCAGGATGGCGACTGTGATCAACATCGGTATCGCGGCGATCGCGGCCTACATCGGCGCGGGTGGCCTGGGCAGTCTCATCATTCGCGGCATCGCGCAATCGGATACCCGGCAGCTGCTGGCCGGCGCGATCGTCATCAGTGTGATTGCCATTGCGGCCGATTACGCGCTGTACGGCTTGCAGCGTGTCCTGACGCCAAAAGGCTTGAACAAGAACAAAGTGGCCACTGGCCGAATGAAGGAAGCGACGACGTGATCCAGATCGAAAATTTAAACAAGAAATTCGGCTCAATCACTGCCGTGGAAGATGTCTCATTCAACGTTGAAGAGGGGCAGATCTGCGTACTGCTTGGGCCATCGGGTTGCGGTAAAACCACGACACTGAAAATGATCAACCGACTGATCACGCCGACCTCGGGCACGATCCGAATCGGTGGTCGGGACACGTCCGAGCTGGACAGCGTAACCCTCAAGCGCTCCATCGGCTATGTGATCCAGCAAGTCGGCTTGTTCCCGAACATGACCGTTGAGGAAAACATCTGCGTCGTCCCCAATCTGCTGGGATGGGATAAGACCAAGAGCCGCAAGCGCGCTGCGGAGTTGTTGGAAGTGGTGGCGTTGGACCCGTCAAAATTCCTCAAGCGCTACCCATGCGAACTGTCGGGTGGTCAACAGCAGCGCGTAGGCGTGGCCCGTGCGTTGGCAGCGGACCCGCCCGTGATGCTGATGGACGAGCCGTTTGGCGCGATCGACCCGATCAATCGCGAAGTGATTCAGGACGAATTCATGCGCATCCAGCGGCTCGTCAACAAGACCGTGCTGTTTGTCAGTCACGACATCGATGAAGCGGTGAAAATGGCGGACTGCGTTGCGCTGTTCCACAACGGAAAAATCCAGCAATTGGGCAGCCCGGATGATTTGCTGGCTCGGCCCAACAGCGAGTTCGTGGCGAACTTCATGGGCGCTGACCGGATCATGAAACGCTTGCGTCTGCTGCGCGCGGCTGACGTCGCCAGTAACGTCCTGCCACGGGAGCATATTCAGATCGTTGGCGGCAACAGCGGTGTTACGTCGCATACGCACCTGATCGTCCAGTCTGGGGATGATCTGCGTCAGGTTCTTTCGCAACTGTTGGGACGCGGTCAGGACTGGGCCGTCTGCAACGACAACAACGGACGCTTTATCGGCTATGTCCATCAGGCTGACATCCTGGCGCGACTTGTTGAAAACATTACTCCGGTGGTGCACTGACCATGACTGGCTTACTGATCAGATTGTGGGAAGGGCTGCAGTTTTACTGGGGGGACATCAGTTACCTGACACTCCAGCATCTGCAGATCGTGGCGGTCAGCGGGGTGCTGGCCCTGGTCATCGCGTTGCCGTTGGGCGTCTGGATGAGCAGGCCGGCGAACCAGCGTTACGCCATGGCCAGCATGCAGGTCCTGAACGTAGGGCAGGCGATCCCCAAGCTCGCGTTGCTGGCGTTGGCCATGAGCTTCATCGGCGTCGGCAGTGGCGCGGCCATCATCGGATTGTTTGTCGCGACGCTGTTACCCGTGGCGGTCAACACCTATGAAGGTTTGCGCGCGGTGCCGCCGCACCTGGTCGAAGCGGCTGAAGCCATGGGCATGACGCCCCGCGAAACGTTGTGGAAAGTCGAAATCCCCAATGCGCTGAACGTGATTTTCGCGGGCATCCGTACCGCGTTGGCGATCAACGTCGGTACTGCGCCGCTGGCCTTCCTGGTCGGTGGTGGCGGGCTGGGCGAGTTGATCTTTACCGGAATCGATCTGAACGACTTCGGCATGATGCTGGCCGGTGCCACAGCGACCGCGCTGCTGGCGATCGCAGTCGATCTGGGCTGCGGCTTGATTCAAAACATTGCAGTGTCACGGGGCTTGAGGTTGGCCGGGCGCGAGTGAATCTGAAGACCATAGACAAAAATCAATAATATGAGGTGCATGATGATTTATCGAATGCTAGCCAGTCTGATCTTTACCCTGGGTCTTGTTTCAGGGGTTGTGGGCAGCGCTTCTGCCAATAGCGCGATTGTGGTCGGCGGCAAGAAGTTTACCGAGCAGCAACTGGTTGCCGAGATGACTTCTCAGCTGTTGAGCGCCAATGGCTACAGTGTCGATAAACGTCCGGACCTGGGTTCTTCTGTATTGCGCGCTGCACAAGAGAACGGTCAGGTCGATGTGTATTGGGAGTACACCGGCACTTCGCTGATTACGTACAACAAGATCCTGGAAAAACTCGACGCGGAGCAAACGTACAAAAAAATCAGCGAGCTTGACGCGCAGAAGGGCATCACCTGGTTGACCCCGTCCAAGGCCAATAACACCTACGCCTTTGCCATGCGCAAGGACGAGGCCGAGAAGGATGGCGTCGTCTCCATCAGCGATCTTTCGAAGAAGATCGAAGCCGGCAAGTCCTATAAGTTCGCCTCCAACGCCGAGTTTTTCTCGCGGCCCGATGGCCTGCGCCCTCTTCAAGAGGCGTACAAGTTTGAATTTGAGCGCAAGAACATCGTTCGTATGGACGGCGGTCTGACCTATCAGGCGCTCAGAGACGGTCAGGTTGATCTGGCCCTGGTCCTGTCGACGGATGGACGGATTCCGGCCTTCGGCTTTGTGGTGCTGAAAGACGATAAAGGCTTTTTCCCCAGCTACGCGCTAACCCCAGTGATTCGGACTGAAGTGTTGAAAGCGAATCCGAAGATCGGTGAATTGCTCAATGCGCTTTCTTCCAAACTGGACGACAACACTATCGCAGGCCTCAATTCTCGAGTCGATGTTGGCCGTGAATCTATCGAGAGCGTGTCCAGGGAGTTTCTGATAAAGAACCAGTTGCTCCAGTGAGTTCGCGGTGGCGTTGAAGACCCCCGGTTTGATCATGATTGTCCGGGCCGGCTGAATATCGCTGGCCTCTTTTTATCCCGCTTAGTGTTAACGCTCATCCCAAATGCCTGGGACATGAGCTCATTCCGTTCGCCTGGACTCATTAGGAGAATTACCCATGCAGTTGAATAAAAAAATCGTGGCGTGTTCGTTTTTGCTACTGGCGGCCAGTGCTCAGGCGGATAACGGTATCGATCACATGACCCTCGCCGACATGCGTCATGCGTTGAATAACGGCACCCTCAGTTCCGAGCAACTGGTCCAGCACTATCTGGATAATATTCAGGCGAACAATCACCAGGGCCAAAACATCAATGCGCTGGTGGCTATCAATGAACAAGCAATCGATCAGGCCCGCAAGTGGGATGCGCAACGGGCGAAAAACCCCAATGCCCGGTACGCGGCGCTGGCCGGTATTCCATTCGTGGTGAAGGACAACTTTGACACCGCCGACATGGTCACCTCCGGGGGCTCCTATGTGCTGCGTTCGTCCGTACCGAGCCAGGATGCTTTCACCATCAGGAAGTTGATCGACGGGCAGGCGATTCTGCTCGG
Source organism: Pseudomonas gingeri (assembly GCF_013386165.1). Lineage (GTDB taxonomy): Bacteria > Pseudomonadota > Gammaproteobacteria > Pseudomonadales > Pseudomonadaceae > Aquipseudomonas > Aquipseudomonas gingeri_C. The sequence continues at coordinate 309,306 of NZ_JACAOS010000021.1, forward strand.
CAAAGCCAACCTGTCGGAACTGGCTGCGTCCTTTGGCTGGTTTGGCTATAGCTCGTTTGGCGGCCAGACATTGAATCCGAAAAATACCAAGCGTGACGCTTCCGGCTCCAGCAGCGGTTCTGCTGCTGCGGTGGCGGCGGCGTTTGCGCCCTTTGCGTTGGGGTCGGACACCAGCGGCTCGATCCGCGCACCGGCCAGCGTCACCGGCACGGTGGGTTTTCGACCGTCCCTGGGGCTGATCAGTCGTAGCGGAATTATCCCGCTCTCACTGGCGTTCGATACCGCGGGTGTCATTACCAACAGCGTGCTGGATCAGGCCATCGTGCTGGATGCGATCAAGGGCCAGGACAAAAGCGACCCGGCGACCCTGGATCTGGCCGCAGACAAAATACAGTTTGAGCCAGCGCTGAGCCGTTCTTCCCTGCAAGGTAAAACCATTGGCGTGATCAGCAACTTCAAAGGCGCCAACCCGGAGGTTGACGCGGTGTTCAAGTCGGCGCAGGAGACCCTCGGCAAACGCGGTGCGCATGTCGTTTCCATCGAGTTGCCCAAAGCATTTGAAACACTCTGGAGCGATGTGCTCGGCCCAGTAGGGGAGAGCGAGTTCAAACCACAATTCGAACGCTACCTCGCCACCCTCAACCCCAGCCAGCCGCGAACGCTGGCGCAGTTTCTCGACCTGGCCAAGAAAAATCAGGCTGAAAACGGACCGCATGGCATGAACCCGGCACGGTTGGCCGGACTGGAAGCGGTAGCGAATGCCGGTAGCACCGATTCGCCGCTGTATATTTCCATCCTCTCGAGGAAAATCCCGCAGTTGCGCACGCAACTGATGGACATCATGAAGAAGAACAAAGTCGACAGCCTGTTCTTCACGACCATCAACTGCCCGGCTTCGGTGGTGCATGGCGTGACCGATGACAGTTATGTCTGCACCTCCGGCGATACCTACGCGTCGTCGTACATCGCTTCTGCCACAGGTTTTCCCGAGGTCACGGTTCCGGCGGGCACCATCAAGGGCAACCTGCCGGTCGGCGTTTCGTTCCTGGGGGGCTTCGGCGAAGACGCCAAGATTGTCAGCTTTGGCTACGCGTTCCTGGGCCGGTAATCGCTCAGATCTGTTCCAGCAACCAGGTACGGAACGCCACGAGCGATGGCAGCATTTTGTTGCGTGGTGGGTAGCTCAGGTAGTAACTGCGCTGACTGGCGAAGGGCTGGTCAAGGCTGATCAGCTCGACGTTGGCCAACTCGTCGGCCACCAGAATGCGCGGCACCAGACCGATGCCGATACCGGCCCTGACGGCTTGGATCAAGTGTGAGGTGAGTTCGAAGCTCGGTCCCAGCCGCATCATCCGATGGGGCAGGTGGTGGTGGCTGAACCACTCGCCCCAGACGTTGGCGTTGCTTGCGACGTTGAGTAGTGTCTGTGCGCCAATGTGCTGCGGCGTCCAGGCGTCATGGAGCCTGGCCGCTTCTGGGGAAATGATCACCATCAGTTCTTCGGTGTGCAGCCGATGGTTGATCAGGCCCGGCAAGTCGGCATTGCCAACAACGATCGCGGCATCGATGCCACTGGTTTCGAAGTCGATGGCGTCGATCCGCGAATTGATGTGCACCAGCATGCCAGGATGGGTTTTGTAGAAGTCATGAAGGCGTGGCAACAACCACTTCGAGCCAAAAGTCGGCAAGGTGGCCAGGCGCAAAGTGCCGCTGCCGGATTGATAGGCCATGGCCTGCAACGTGGCGCTACGGATGCGTCCGAGTGCTTCACTCATTTCCCGCTGATAAAGACGGCCGACATCGGTCAATTGCACTTGCCGGCCTTCACGGCGAAACAGGGTCAGGCCCAGTTGCTGTTCCAGCGCTTGAACCTGCCGGCTCACCGCGCTTTGGGTCAGTGACAGTTCCAGCGCGGCGCGGGTGTAGCTTTCATGGCGGGCGGCGGCTTCAAAGGCCAGCAGCAACGACATCGAAGGGGTGAGGTGACGGTAATTCATTCGTAAAAGTCATCGATAGCGGCAGGATTATCCGTTTGTCCCACGCCAGAGCCTGCAGGATCATTGGCATGGTCGACGACCTGAGGCTGAGCCATTAATGCTCAAACGACAAGTGTTTTGATTTTTCCGTGATTAGACCGATAAGAGAACAGCCTGCGATGATCGCTCAGTTACCCACCGTTGCACTCGCGGCACACTACCCGCAATTCCTGCAAGCCCTGCGTGCCAGTGGCTTTCGCGGTCAGCTCAGCGCCGACTACGCCACCCGCACCGTGCTGGCGACCGACAATTCGATTTATCAGCGTCTGCCGCAAGCGGCGGTGTTCCCCCTGGATACGGACGATGTCGCCCGCATCGCGACCTTGATGGCTGAACCGCGATTTCGCCAGATCAAGCTGACCCCGCGGGGCGGTGGAACCGGCACCAACGGCCAGTCATTGACCGACGGCATCGTGGTCGACCTGTCGCGGCACATGAACACCATCCTCGAAATTAACGTCGCCGAGCGTTGGGTACGCGTGCAGGCGGGCGTGGTCAAGGACCAGCTCAATGCTGCGCTCAAGCCCCATGGGCTGTTCTTCGCCCCGGAGTTGTCGACCTCCAACCGCGCCACTATCGGCGGCATGATCAGTACTGACGCCAGCGGCCAAGGCAGTTGCACCTATGGCAAGACCCGCGATCATGTCCTGGAACTGCATAGCGTACTGCTCGGCGGTGAGCGTATGCACAGCCAGCCTTTGTCCGACGCGGAACTGGAGGTCGCGTGCGCACTGCCCGGCCGTATCGGCGAGGTATACCGGGTGGCCCGGCACATTCAGGAAACCCAGGCCGATCTGATCAAATCGGTGTTCCCCAAGCTCAACCGTTGCCTGACCGGTTATGACTTGGCGCACCTGCGCGACGAGCACGGGCGTTTCAACCTCAATAGCGTGCTGTGTGGTGCGGAAGGTTCGTTGGGCTACCTCGTCGAAGCCAAGCTCAACGTGTTGCCGATCCCCAAGTATTCGGTGCTGGTGAACGTGCGCTATGCCAGCTTTATGGATGCTCTGCGCGATGCCAATGCCTTATTGGCACACAAGCCGTTGTCCATCGAAACCGTGGACTCCAAGGTGTTGCTGCTGGCGATGAAAGACATCGTCTGGCACAGCGTCGCCGAGTATTTCCCCAGCGACGCCGGGCGTGCGACGCTGGGCATCAACCTGGTGGAGTTCAGCGGCGACGACAGGGCGCAAGTGAACGCCCGCGTGGCCTCGTTCGTGGAGCATCTGCTGGCCGACCTGTCCATCGAGCGCTTGGGGCATACGCTGGCCGAAGGTGCCGAAGCCGTGAGTCGTGTTTACACCATGCGCAAACGCTCGGTCGGGCTATTGGGCAACGTTGACGGCGAGATTCGTCCGCAGCCTTTCGTTGAAGACACCGCTGTGCCGCCGGAGAGACTGGCCGACTACATTGCTGAGTTCCGCGCGTTGCTCGACAGCTATGGCTTGGCTTACGGCATGTTTGGTCACGTCGATGCGGGTGTGTTGCATGTGCGTCCGGCGCTGGACATGAAAGACCCGGCCCAGGCCGCGCTGGTAAAGCCGATTTCCGATGCCGTGGCCGAGTTGACCCGACGCTACGGCGGGTTGCTCTGGGGCGAGCACGGCAAAGGTTTGCGTTCGGAATACGTCCCCGCGTTTTTTGGCGAACTGTACCCGGCGCTGCAATCCCTCAAGGGGACGTTCGACCCGCATAACCAGCTCAACCCCGGGAAGATCTGCACGCCGCCGGACGCGGCCCAAGGCTTGCTCAAGGTCAACGAAGTGACGCTGCGCGGTGATCTGGATCGGCAAATCGACGAGCGCGTTTGGCAAAATTTCGGAACCGCCATGCACTGCAACGGCAACGGTGCTTGCTACAACTACGACCCCAACGACGCGATGTGCCCTTCATGGAAAGCCACCCGTGAACGACAGCATTCGCCAAAGGGCAGGGCGTCACTGATCCGTGAGTGGTTGCGGCTGCAGGGCGCGGCCGATATTGATGTATTGCAAGTGGCTCGGGGCAAATTGTCGTGGCTGAGCGGGTTGCCGAGGCGGTTGCGAAATAACCTGGCGCGCTTACGCGGCGAGGCGGATTTCTCCCATGAAGTCTACTATGCGATGGCGGGCTGTCTGGCCTGTAAATCCTGTGCGGGACAATGCCCGGTCAAGGTCAATGTTCCGGAATTCCGATCACGTTTCCTGGAGCTGTACCACGGACGTTATCAACGCCCCCTGCGTGACTATTTGATCGGCTCGCTGGAGTTCAGCATTCCTTACATGGCCCACGCACCGGGCCTGTACAACCTGGTGATGGGCTCGAAATGGGTGAGCCGTCTGCTCGAGAGCCAGGTCGGCATGCTCGACAGTCCACTGATCCACCGTCATGACTTGCAGGCCACATTGAATCGCTGCAAGGTCACGGTCGCCAGTGTGCCAGCGCTGCGTGGACTGACCGCGGCACAACGTGAGCGTAGCGTGGTGCTGGTGCAGGACGCCTTCACCCGTTACTTCGAAACGCCGTTGCTGGCGAGCTTTATCCAGTTGGCGCATCAGTTGGGCTACAAGGTGTTTCTGGCGCCCTATAGCCCCAATGGCAAGCCGTTGCACGTGCAGGGTTTCCTCGGGGCCTTCGCCAAGGCCGCGATTCGCAACGGCAGTCAGCTCAAGCTGCTCGCTGATTGCGGGGTGCCTCTGGTAGGCCTCGACCCTGCGATGACGCTGGTCTACCGCCAGGAATATCAGAAAGTACCGGGGCTCGACGGTTGCCCGAAGGTCTTGCTGCCTCAGGAATGGCTCGTCGATGCGTTACCCGAAGACCTGCATCCAGCGACCGGGACATTCCGTTTGTTGGCGCACTGCACCGAAAAAACCAACGTCCCGGCCAGTAGTGCTCAATGGGAAACCGTGTTTGCCCGGCTTGGGCTCAAGCTGGTCACGGAGGCGACGGGCTGTTGTGGCATGTCCGGCACCTACGGCCATGAGGCGCGTAACCAGAACACCTCGCGGGCCATTTTCGAGCACTCATGGGCTGGCAAGCTGGATAAACAGGGCGAAGCGCTGGCAACGGGTTATTCCTGTCGCAGCCAGGTGAAACGCTTGACCGACAGACAACTGCGTCATCCGCTGGAGGTGGTGTTGGAACATATAGACGCGCCTTGAAACACCGTGCCAGTCGACCGTTACTCAGCTAACCCTTTGCTTCTCAAGCTTAATCCCGGACAATCGCGCCCCTCTTATTGGCCGGGACGCTGCCAGTGACACGTTTTTATCCGTCCCGGCCGCGTGGTAATGACCGGCTAACGGAGATTCGACCGGATGAATGACCAGGCCAACAGCGTCGACGAACGCTATGAATCGGCACCGGCTGCGCTGAGCAGCTGGAGCCGTCAAGACACTACCTGGATGCTGGGCCTGTTCGGCACGGCCATCGGCGCGGGTACCTTGTTCCTGCCGATCAACGCGGGGCTGGGCGGCTTCTGGCCGTTGCTGGTCCTGGCGGTGCTGGCGTTTCCCATGACCTTCTATGCCCACCGTGGCCTGACCCGCTTCGTGCTCTCCGGGCGCGAGGGCGCGGATATCACCGAGGTGGTGGAAGAGCACTTCGGCCTCAAGGCCGGGGCGCTGATCACCTTGCTGTACTTCTTCGCGATCTTCCCGATCCTGCTGATCTACAGCGTGGCACTGACCAACACGGTGGGCAGTTTCCTCGAACACCAACTGCACATCACCCCGCCGCCTCGGGCGCTGCTGTCGCTGATGCTGATCCTCGGCCTGCTGGTGGTGGTGCGTTGTGGCGAGCAGGTGATCGTCAAGGCCATGAGCCTGATGGTCTATCCGTTTATCGTCGCCTTGCTGTTCCTGGCGGTGTACCTGGTGCCGCACTGGAACGGCGGCATCCTCGCCACGGCCGGCAGTCCGCCGGAGCCGTCGGCCTTGCTGCACACCTTGTGGCTGGCGATCCCGGTGATGGTGTTCTCTTTCAACCATTCGCCGATCATCTCGGCCTTTGCGGTTGACCAGAAGCGCCGTTATGGCGCCCACGCCGAGGAGCGCAGTGCGCAGATCCTGTCACGGGCCCATCTGCTGATGGTGGTGATGGTGCTGTTCTTCGTCTTCAGTTGCGTGCTGACCCTGTCGCCGGCGCAGTTGGCCGAAGCCAAGGCGCAGAACCTGTCGATCCTGTCGTACCTGGCCAACCATTTCAGCAATCCGACCATCGCCTTTGCGGCGCCGTTGATTGCTTTCGTGGCCATTTCCAAATCGTTCCTGGGGCACTACATCGGCGCCAGCGAAGGGCTCAAGGGCTTGATCGCCAAGAGCGGCCGCAAGCCGGGCGCCAAGGCCCTGGACCGGATGACCGCGGCGTTCATGCTGGTGGTGTGCTGGCTGGTGGCGACGCTGAACCCGAGCATCCTCGGCATGATCGAGACCCTCGGCGGGCCGATCATTGCGGCGCTGCTGTTCCTGATGCCGATGTACGCGATCCGCCGGGTGCCGGCGATGCGCAAGTATTCGGGGCAGATGTCCAACGTGTTCGTGACGTTGGTGGGCCTGGTGGCGATTTCGGCGTTGATCTATTCGTTGTCGGCCTGACCTGAGACGCGCGCTTGTCATGGACGTAGCGCGGTCCCTGCAGGAGCCGGCTTGCTGGCGATGGCGTCAGGACAGTCGATGCAAGACTTGCCGGCCTCATCGCTGGCAAGCCAGCTCCTACAGGTTTTGTGGTGCATCCCAACTGACGGCGTTGGGTTGTTTTAGACCCAGACGTCATTGCTGGCCGTCAGATCCCCGCCTTCTTCCCCGGTGTTGACCACCCCGCGCGGTTCGACCAATAAGATCTTGACCTCCCGCTCGGCATACGGCTTGTGCTCGACGCCCTTGGGCACCACGATCATTTCGCCGGCCGCCAGGTGCACCTGGCTGTCGCGAAAATCGATGCGCAATTCCCCCTCAAGGATGATGAAGGTTTCGTCGGTGTCGGCATGGGAATGCCAGACGAAGTCGCCTTCGACCTTCAGCACCTTGAACTGGTAGTCGTTCATTTCAGCAACAATCCTGGGTTGCCAATGCTCAGTGAACAGGGCGAGCTTTTGCGCGAGGTTCACCGGCGACGGTGTGTGCGAAGCAGTCATGGGCTGGGTCTCATCAGGGATCACGGACGTTCAGCCTAGCACCGTCTCAGCCGCGCAATCGAACCACGCCTTCGACTTCCACCGATGCCCCCCCTGGCAGGGACTGGACGCCGATGGCCGAACGTGCATGCCGGCCACGCTCGCCGAAGACCTGCACCAGCACCTCGGAGGCTGCGTTGATCACCTCCGACTGGGCGCCGAAGTCCGAGGGCGCCCGCACATAGCCGGTGATGCGAACGATCTGCTCGACGCGCTCCAGGTCGCCATCGCAGGCTGCCGCGACAATCGACAGGAAGTTCGCCGTGCACAGCCGCGCCGCTTCCCGCGCCTGCTCCAGGGAAATATCCTGGCCGACGATCCCGGTATGACGGATCTCATGGTCGAAACGCGGGACCTGGCCCGACACCCACAACAGATTGCCGTCACGCACGCTCAACTTGAAGTGCTTTGGTACCACGAAGCTTTGCGGTGCTTCGTGGTAAATCGCCCGCAGCAGTGCCTGGAACGGTTGCCGGACCTCGGAGAAGGGCAGCCATTGACGGTTTTCAGTGGTCATGCTGCTCTCCCGCCGGTTGCTGCTCGGCGGCAAACGCGCTGTAGCCACCGACATAACAGCCGACCGGCTGCTCACTGCCCGCGCCGAGGTCCAGGCGCACGTAGATATCCGATGGTCGGCCCATGGCGCGGCCCTGGTGCACCAGGATCGGTTGTTCATCGGCCTCGATCATGCCGTATTCCAGCAAACCGAACGCCAGGGCCGTGGCGGCAATGCCGGTGGCGGCGTCTTCGGGATAGCCCGAGGCCTTGGGGAATTGCCGGCTGTCGAACTGCCGGGCGATGTCCGGACGCGGGCAGAACAGGTAGAGCCCGGTGGAATCGATCTCCTCGCACAAGTCCTTGATGCGCGGCGAATCGGGGCGCGCGGCATCCAGCAAGGCCGGGGTCTTGACCGGTATCAGGGTCTTGATCCGACTGGTGGCGGCGTTGAGGAAGGGCAGGTCGAGCAGGTCGTCCGGTTGCAGGCCGATGGCCTCGATGATCCGGGCCCGTATCCCGGCGTCGTTGACTCGGCTGACCACACCTGCCGGCTGGGAAATCTCGATAAACGCGTCGTTACCCGGATCGCCCTGGATATGGGCGGTCACGGTGCCGCTCTGGGTCTCGATGGACAACTGCTGGCGATCGAGTTTGCCGAGTTGTTGCAGCAGCCAGACGGTGCCGATGGTGGCATGGCCGCACATGCTCATTTCATGCAGGGGCACGAAGAAGCGGAAATGATAGTCGTGGCTGGCCTGATCCCGGGGGGTGAAGGCAAAGCCGCTTTCATGGCCGTAGGACCGGGCGATGGCGGTCATCTGCTCGGCGCTCAGGCCGTCGGCCTCGACGGCGATGGGGGCCGGGTTGCCGCCGCCCTGTTTCGATTTGAAGACTTCTACAACCTGTACATCACTCATACCTGACCTCGCGACACGGTGGATGAGGTCGATTCTGGCAAGCGGCAGCGACAGGTTCTAGGTGGATCGGGTCCTGCAAGCGAACGTTTGGGCCATGGCCTCAGTGCGGCTTGCGCAGGTCGCTGGGCACCAGGCCCAGGTAGCGTTTGAACAGGCGTGCCAGGTAGGACGGCGAGTCGATGCCCACGGCCAGGCTGACCTCGAGGATCGACAGCGAACTGCTGGAGATCAGCCGTGCAGCGGTTTCGACCCGGGTGCGGTTGGTGAAGTCCACCAGGGTTTCATCGGTGCAGGCCTTGAACAGGCGGGTGAGGTGGCGCCGCGACAGGTGGAACTGATAGCCGATCAGGTCGACATTCAGTTCGTCCTGCAGGTGTTCGCGGACATAGCGCTGGATATCGCGGACCAGCAGGGCATTGCGCTGGCTGTCACTGTGTTGCGCCGGTGGTTGCTGGTGGGCGATCAACCGGGCGCACTCTTCGAACAGCAGGTGATTGAGGTGCGGGACCTGGCGCTGGAAGGCTTCGGCCGAGCATCCGGCCGCGAGCTGGTCGTGCAGGCGCAGGATGCTGTCGAGGGTTTCGCTGCCTTGCCAGATCCCCGAGCGGTCGGCCTGGGCGGCAAAGGCCTGGTAGCCGTCGAGTCGGCCCTGATGGTTGATGTAGTGCGAGTCGACATAGAGCACCACATGCTTTTCCCGACCCGGTGCGGCCTGGGTCGAGTGGGCGAAGTCGGCCGGTACCAGGGAAAACGCCTGGCGCGAGACGTGGAGCGCGTTGCTGTTGCTTTCGGTCGACAGGAACAGCCCGCCCTGGCGCGGCAACAGCAGCATATGGCAGTCGTGGGCGTGCCAGTCCTGGGCATAGCCGGTGCTTTCGCTGATCTCGAAACGGAACACGTCGGGGGACATGCCGCTGAGCTTGGGCGATAAATGCGCCATGGGGGCGACCTCCAACGTGGTCATTCAGGTGTCTCGCGCCAGTCTATCCCTTAACGCGCCGGGACAAACGCCTGCTCGTCGTCTGGCTTGGGTTGCGACAGCGATTGCCAGTAACGTTCGCCTGCCGCGTCATCGTACAGGCCTTCCCAACGCGCCACGACCACCACCGCCAGGGCATTGCCGACGATGTTCAGCGCGGTGCGGGCCATGTCCATGATGCGGTCGACACCGGCAATGAAGGCCAGGCCTTCGAGGGGAATACCGACGCTGCCCAGGGTCGCCAGCAGCACCACGAACGATACCCCCGGCACACCGGCGATGCCCTTGGACGTCACCATCAGGGTCAGTACCAGGGTGATCTGCTGGCCGATGGACAGGTCGATTCCATACAACTGGGCAATGAACACCGTCGCGATGCTCTGGTACAAGGTCGAGCCGTCAAGGTTGAAGGAGTAACCGGTGGGCACCACGAACCGGCTGATGGCCTTTGGCGCGCCGAAGGCTTCCATCTTCTCGATGATGCGCGGCAGCACGGTTTCCGAGCTGGCGGTGGAGAAACCGAGGATCAACTCGGCCTTGAGGATGCGCATCAGTCGGAACACCGAAAAGCCGCAGATCCGCGCCACCAGGCCGAACACCACCACGCCGAAAAATGCGATGGCGGCGTACACCAGCGTCACCAGGCGCGCCAGCGGCCACAGCGAAGCAAAACCGAAGTTGGCCACGGTCACCGAGATCAGTGCGAAGACCCCGAGCGGGGCGTAGCGCATGATCATGTGGGTGACCTTGAACATGCTTTGCGAGACACCCTCCAGCACACCGACCAGGGGCAGGCGCAGTTCATCCTTGAGGCTCGACAGGCCGAGGCCGAACATCACCGAGAAGAAGATGATCGGCAGCATGTCGCCGCGCACGAGGGCGGCGAAGATATTCGACGGCACCAGGTTCAGCAGGGTGCTGATGAAGGCGTGGTTGGCCTGCACTTCGCTGGTGGTTTTCTCGTATTGGGAAATATCGGTGGTCCCCAACAGGCTCATGTCGATGCCATGGCCGGGTTGGAACAGGTTCGCCAGGACCAGGCCGACGATAATCGCCACGGTGGTGATGATCTCGAAGTACAGCAGGGTCTTGAAACCGATGCGCCCCAGCTTCCGGCTGTCGCCGACCCCGGCGATACCGACGATCAGCGAGGAAATGACGATCGGGATGACGATCATCTTGATCAGGCGGATAAACAGGTCGCCGGCCGGTTGCAGCAGCGTGCCGATCCACCAGGCCTTGTCCGCGCTGTAATGGTTGAGGAGCGCGCCGACGGCGATGCCCAGCAGCAGACCGATGACGATCTGCCAGGCGAGGCTCAGTTTTGCCTTGTTCATGGTAGGAGGGTTCCCGTTTTTGTTGGAGGTCGATACAGGGGCCGGGGGGCGGGCAGTGGCTCGCCGGTGGGGCAGCTCGATGTTGAGCCGCAATTCCCCGGGCATGAGCGCCAATCGGGCCGGACAAGCTCACGATTGGGCCATGCCTGATCCGGGTCGGGTGTCGGTGGCTCTGTTAAACTCGGTGGAATTTGAAACGGATTGAGGTGTACCGATGAGCGAACCGATTCGTCTGACCCAGTACAGCCATGGCGCTGGTTGCGGTTGCAAGATCTCGCCCCAGGTGCTGGAAGTTATCCTGGCCGGCAGTGGCGCGCAGAACCTCGACCCGAAACTCTGGGTTGGCAACGCCTCACGCGACGATGCCGCGGTGTATGCCATCGATGAAGAACGTGGCGTGGTCTCCACCACCGACTTTTTCATGCCGATCGTCGACGATCCCTACGATTTCGGTCGGATTGCCGCCACCAATGCCATCAGCGACATCTACGCGATGGGTGGCGATCCGATCATGGCCATCGCCATTCTCGGCTGGCCGGTGAACGTGCTGGCCCCGGAAGTGGCCCGCGAAGTGATTCGCGGCGGCCGTGCGGTGTGCGACGCGGCAGGGATCCCCCTGGCCGGCGGTCACTCCATCGATGCTCCCGAGCCGATCTTCGGCCTGGCGGTGACCGGCCTGGTGGACAAGCGCCATATGAAGCGCAACGACACCGCGACGGCCGACTGCAAGCTGTACCTGACCAAACCCCTGGGTATCGGCGTGCTGACCACCGCGGAAAAGAAAGGCAAGTTGCGCAGCGAAGACGTCGGCCTGGCTCGGGACTGGATGTGCACCCTGAACAAACCCGGCAGTCGCTTCGGCAAGCTCGCGGGCGTCACCGCGATGACCGATGTCACCGGCTTTGGCCTGCTCGGCCACCTGGTGGAAATGGCCGATGGCAGCGGCCTGACCGCGCGCATCGTTTATGAGCAGGTCCCGCGTCTGCCGGCGGTCGAGTATTACCTGGACCTGGGCTGTGTGCCCGGCGGCACCCTGCGCAACTACGACAGCTACGCCAGCAAGGTCGGCCCTCTGCGCGAGCTGCACAAACGCGTGCTCTGTGACCCGCAGACCAGCGGCGGGTTGCTGGTGGCGGTTACCGCCGAAGGTGAGGCCGAGTTCCTCGCCGTGGCCGCCGAACTGGGCCTGAAACTTGAGCCCATCGGCCAACTGGTGGAGCGACAGAGCCACGCGGTAGAGGTGTATTGATGTCCCGTGATATCACCGACTACCGCAGTCTGTTTCTCAATGACACACCGATGATGGATACCCGGGCGCCTGTCGAATTCAACAAGGGCTCCTTTCCCGGGGTGGTCAACCTGCCGCTGATGACCGACCTCGAACGACAACGGGTCGGCACCTGTTACAAGCAGCACGGGCAACAAGCCGCCATTGTCCTCGGACACCAACTGGTGGGCGGCGAGGTCAAGGCGGCCCGGCTCCAGGCCTGGGCCGATTTCACCCGCGCCCATCCTGACGGCGTGCTGTATTGCTTCCGTGGCGGGCTGCGCTCGCAGATCGTCCAGCAGTGGCTCAAGCAGGACGCGGGGATCGACTTCCCCCGCGTCGGCGGTGGCTACAAGGCCATGCGCAGCTTTTTGCTGCAGACGGTTGAACAGGCCGTGATCCAGGCGGACTTCGTCTTGCTGGGGGGCATGACCGGCACGGGCAAGACTGATGTGATCGTCCAGCTGGAAAACAGCCTGGACCTGGAAGGGCATGCCAACCACCGGGGCTCCAGCTTCGGCAAGCGCGCCACCGGCCAGCCGTCGAATATCGACTTTGAGAATCGCCTGGCCGTGGACCTGCTGAAGAAGCAGGACCGGGGCATCGAGTCCTTTGTGCTGGAAGATGAAAGCCGTATGGTCGGGCGCTGCGCCTTGCCGCTGGCGCTGTACCAGGGGATGCAAGAGTTTTCCATGGTCTGGCTCGAGGATAGCCTGGAGAGCCGGGTCGAACGGATCTTGCGGGACTATGTGGTCGGGCTCTGCGCGGAGTTCGTCGCGGTGTATTCCGAGCAGGGTTTCCGGCTGTTTGCCGAGCGTCTGCTGGGCAGCCTGGACAACGTGCACAAGCGCCTCGGCGGCGAGCGGCACCAGCGGATGAAGGCCTTGATGCAGGCGGCGCTGGAGGAACAGGAACGTAGCGGTGCGGTGGATCTGCACCGGGGTTGGATCGAAGGTTTGCTGAACGAGTATTACGATCCGATGTACGCCTTCCAGCGTGAAAGCAAAGGTGCGCGGATCGAGTTCGCTGGGGAGCAGGCGGCGGTGCTGGAGTATCTCAGGAGCCGCCGCCCAAGGGGCTGAGTGCCTCTTCCCGGAAATGTAGGAGCGAGCTTGCTGGCGATAGCGGTGGTGCATTCACTGCCGCCATCGCCAGCAAGCCGGCTTCCGCAGGATCGCGTCTCACCACAAAAGTATCGTGTTGCCGAGGCCCCCGTAGGAGCGCCGGTCGACGCCCGATTGCTGGCAATAGCGGCAGTGAATGCGCTACCGCCATCGCCAGCAGTCCGGTGCTTACAAGACCACCACGGCCACCAGGCCGCTGAGCACACCCACCAGCATCGTCAGCACCGCCACGGTCATCAGCACCTTGGCGTCGAATTCCTTGCGCAGCATCAGCAGCGACGGCAGGCTGATGCTCGGCAGGGTCAGCAGCAGCGCCACTGCCGGCGCGGTGCCCAGGCCCAGGGTCATCATGGTCTGCACGATGGGAATCTCGGCTGCCGTTGGAATCACGAACAAGGTCCCGATAATCGCCAGTGGTATCAGCCACAGCAGGCTGTTGCCCATGGCCCCATCAACATGGGGAAACAGCCAGACCCGCGCCGCGCCCAGCAACAGCACCGCGACGATATAGATCGGGATGGTGGTCCAGAACAGTTGCCACAGGGTCTTGCCCCAACGCGCCATGAAACTCTGCTGATCAGGGCTGCTGGCATCGACCACGGCTTCCACCGCCGCCTCCGGCAAGGTTTCCGGGCGAGCCACCCGTTGCGCCACCAGCGAAACCCCCAGCACCAGCACCAAGCCCGCCACCAGACGGATCGCGGTGAAGCCCCAGCCGAGCACGAAGCCCATGAACACCAGGGTTGCCGGGTTGAGCACCGGGTTGGCGATCCAGAACGCCAGCGCCGCGCCCACCGAGACGTTTTGCCGACGCATCCCGGCCGCCACTGGTGCCGCGCAGCACGAACACATCATGCCGGGCAGGGCGAACAGTCCGCCACGCAGGGTCGAGCCGAAACCGGCACGCCCGAACAGGCGCAGCAGCCAGTCGCGGGGAATCAGCACCTGCAACAGAGAACCGAGAATCACCGCCAGCACCGCGGCTTTCCAGATCGCCAGGAAGTACACCTGGGCGTAGGCCAGCGCGGCGGAAAGCGGCGAGGCCGGGTTGTCGTTGATGATCGAGGCGCCGATGCTGTGGCTGTCGGCGGCGACGAAGGCCTTGGCGTAGTAGGGCGACCATTTGACGTAGTACAGGCCGATGGCGGCGACGAGGAGAAACAGCAGCGGTTTCCACCAGAGCGACCAGCCGCGGGCGGGAGCTACTTGGGTGAGAGTGGGCATGGGAGCGTGTCCGATGGATGAGGGGAGGTGGATAAAGGATAACCCAGCCGCGGGCCTTCGCCAGCTGTTGGTACCCGATGTGTATTGAAGGTTTCGGCCTATGGGGCTGTGGGTGATTTCTTATAGCGTGCCGATCGGGTGCCGTCGCCGGCTCAAGCGCTCAAGGCGACCGGCCTGGGGGCATGTTTCCATGTATCAGGGTGTTCTTTTCCGGCGGGATCATTTCATGTCATCGGCGGCAAGCGGCGTTTGATCGGCGTCTTCTTGACGATGGCGGTGTTGGTTTCGGCATGGTGGTTGAGCCGGTCCAGCAGTGTATCGAGTTGCTCCATGTCGCGTACATGCAGGCGGGCGATAAAACAATCGTCCCCGGTGACCTTGTCGCATTCGGTGAATTGGGGAATCGCCTGGATCTGCCGTTCCACTTCCTGCAACTGGCCGGGCAGGGGGCGAATGCGAACGATGGCCTGCAACAGGTAACCGAAGGATTTGGGCTCTACATCAACGGTGTAGCCCTTGATCACGCCGCGCTCTTCCAGCCGGCGCAGGCGTTCCGCGACGCTGGGCGAGGACAACCCACTGACCTGCGCCAGGGCCTTGAGCGAGCGGCGCGAGTCACTCATCAGGGCGCTGATCAACAAGTGGTCGATTTCGTCAGTCATGGCTGCCTCGTTAGGTTGATCGCTGAAATTACCTTGATAAGAAAGGCAAAGGCAAAGTTTAGCCTATTTCAAGCGCTGGAGAAGCGGGCTGGAGACTGGGCATACTTTTGCCATCTGCCCAGGGCCTATTCAGAGGAACTCACCCATGAACACATCACTGCATCGTGGCACGCTGGAAATGGTCGCGGCCATGTTGATCTCGGGGACCATCGGCTGGTTCGTGCTGGTGTCCGGTCAGCCGGTGCTGGACGTGGTGTTCTGGCGTTGCGTGTTCGGTGCGCTGACCTTGCTGGTGATCTGCGCCGTCATGGGTTTTCTGCGCCCCGGCATCCTGACCCGCACCACTTTCCTGCTGGCGGTGCTCAGCGGCGTGGCCATCGTCGGTAACTGGGTGTTGCTGTTCGCTTCCTATTCCCGGGCCTCGATTGCCATCGGCACGGCGGTCTATAACGTCCAGCCGTTTATGCTGGTGGGCCTGGCGGCAGTGTTTCTCGGCGAGAAGATCACCGCGCAGAAGCTGTTCTGGCTGGGTTTGGCCTTTGTCGGGATGCTGGCGATTGTCAGTGCCCACGGACAGCCGGGGGAGAGTGGGGGTGAATACCTGCTGGGCATCGGCCTGGCGTTGGCGGCGGCGCTGTTGTATGCCATCGCGGCGCTGATCATCAAGCGCTTGAAGGGTACGCCGCCGCACCTGATTGCCCTGGTCCAGGTGTGCACCGGGGTCTTGTTGTTGGCGCCTTGGGCGCATATTTCGGCGTTTCCCCAGCAGGCCAGTGCCTGGGGGAGCTTGCTGACCCTGGGGATGGTGCATACGGGCGTGATGTATGTGCTGTTGTATGGCGCGATCCAGAAACTGCCGACGGCCCTGACCGGGGCGCTGTCCTTTATCTACCCGATTGCGGCGATCTTCGTCGACTGGTTCGCTTTCGGTCATCAGTTGGTGCTGGTGCAGTGGGTGGGCGTGATCGCCATTCTGCTGGCGGCGGCGGGGATGCAGCAGGGTTGGTCGCTGGGTTTCAAGCGAGCGCTTGCACGCTGAGGGTGTGGGTGTCGGGGGTGACAAGCTCCGGGGTTTGTGGGAGCCGGCTTGCTGGCGATGGCGGTGTTGAATGTGGCATCGCAATCGCTGGCAAGCCAGCTCCTACAGGGGACCGCGTCGATCATCATTGTGCGCTGGCGGGCAAGACGGTATCTACAGAGACCTCGTAGCACGATACTTTTGTGGTGAGACGCGATCTTGTGGGAGCCGGCTTGCTGGCGATTGCGGCCGGAAGCACACCGCAAGGCTCAAAGGCCTCATCGCTACAGGGTACGGCTATCTGTTTTGGGCGGCTGGCTTCAGACGCCGTTGCGATAACGCGCCGCTGGCAGGACCTGCATGTAGTTCGGCAGCATCGCCAGGCGAGCGGCTTCCAGGGCTTGCCACTGGCCTTCATCGGGCAGCGGTGGAATGGTCACGGTTTCGCGGCGATCAAAGCCCACCAATGCCGCGTCCACCAGGTCATCGACCTCCATGACCGCCGGCAGATCCTCGATCCGCTTGCCCGAGCGCTCCCAGATTTCGGTGCGCGTGGCGGCCGGCAAGACTGCCTGCACGTACAGCCCCTTGGCCCCGAGTTCGATATTCAGACTCTGGCTGAGGAACAGCACGAACGCCTTGGTTGCCCCATAGACCGCCATCTGCAGTTCCGGTGCGAGGCCGACCACCGACGCGACGTTGATGATCGAGCCCGCGCCCGCCTGGACCAGGCGTGGCGTGATCGCACTGGTCAGGCGGGCCAGGGCGGTGATGTTGAGGTTGATGACCTGGCTCACGGCATCCGGTGCTTGCTCCAGGAACGTCCCGGTTCCGCTCATCCCGGCATTGTTGACCAGAATGCCGATAGTCGCATCGTCGCGAACCCGTGACTCGATGCGGGCCAGATCGCTGGCATCGGTCAGATCGGCCTGGATCACATCCACCGAAACCCCGGTTTCCTGCCGCAGCCGCTCGGCCAGGCTGTCCATACGGGCCTTGTCCCGAGCCACCAGTACCAGGGCGTGGCCGCGCTTGGCGAAGCGATCGGCATAAACGGCACCGATACCGGTGGAAGCACCTGTGATCAGAACGGCGGGTTTGACTGTCATGACGGTAATCCTCAGCGGGTTGATTTATTCATGACCGTTGTCATGTTTAACAAATATGATGGCTGTCATGTATACTGTCAAGCCTGTTAACGGAGGTTTCCAATGAAAGTCAGTCGCGAGCAGGTGGCAGAGAACCGGCGCAATATCCTCGAAGCCGCCAGTCGGCTGTTTCGGGCCAAAGGTTATGAGGCGGTCACGGTGTCTGAGGTGATGAAGGCAGCCGGGCTGACCCATGGCGGCTTCTACGGCTATTTCACCTCGAAGGACGATCTGGTGGCCCAGTCCCTGGCCCATGTATTTTCGACGGCGGTCCCGGCGGGCGCCGACCTGGTGGGTTATGTCACGCATTATTTGAGTGCCGCGCACTTGAAGGACTGTGCCGGTGGCTGCCCGATGGCCGGACTGGCATCGGAAACCAGTCGCCAGGCCCCCGAGGCGCGGGCGCAGATGACCGGCAGCATTCGTCGTCAGCTCGGCAGTTTGAGTCAGGCGATGCCCGGTGCCACGGCCGAAGAAAAGCGCCGCGCCGCCACGGGGAGCTGGGCTGCAATGGTGGGTGCCATGGTGCTGGCGCGGGTTTGTGACGATCCGCAGTTGGCCGAGACGGTGCTCAGCGACACGCGCGAGTGGCTACTGGCACAGGATGTGAAGTCTGAGGTGTAGGGCCTCAGTTGCCGATCACGTACAGACAGATCGACAGCGTCACCAGCGATCCCAGCGTGGAAATCAGGATGGTGCTCGACACCACTGAAGCTTCACGCTTGTAGTACTCCGCCAGCATAAAGGGCCCGGTGCCGGTAGGCAGCGCACTCAAGAGCAGCGCCGAATTGGCCCACAGCGGCGGCAGATGAAACACCTTGAAGGCCAGGAACCAGGTCAGCAGCGGGTGGGCGATCAGCTTGATCAGCACCAGCATCGTCGCGCCCTGACGTGGGCCTTGTTGCTTGTGGGCGAGGAACAGCCCGAGTGAAATCAGCGCGCAGGGGATGGTGGCGGCGCCCAGCAGGCTGAGAAATTTCTCGAAAGGCGCCGGCAACGGCGCGCCGCCCCAGGCCCATAGCGCACCGAGCAGCGGTGAAACCACCAGCGGATTTTTCGCCAGGGCCAGGAGCACCTTGAAGATGATCCGGTGCACCTGACGCTCGGTCTGCAAGCCGATTTCGATACACACCAGCGCCAGCCCGAACAACACGCAGACCACCAGCAAGGAGGCGATCAATGCCGGCTCCAGGCCGTTCTGGCCGAGCACCATCACGCACAGCGGGATCCCGATATAACCGGTATTAGCGTAGGACGCGCTGAGGGCATCGATGCTCGCGTCGGCGAAATGCCCGGCCTTGCGCCAGCGCAGCAACAAGGTCAGGACAAACATCGCCAGGGTACTGAGGGTAAACGCCAGGACAAATCCCGGGTGCCAGATCTGTTCCCAGGTCGCCGTGGCCGTGGCCTTGAACAGCAGCGCCGGCAGGCACAGCCAGACCACCATGCGGTTGATCTCGGACGCCGCGTTGGGCCCCAGGCGGTTGGTCCGGCGGCAGATGAAGCCGACCAGGATCAGGGCAAAGATAGGCAGCAGGACGCTTAAGACGGAGGACATTATTGAAGCCGAAGCCTTGGTGGTACGCGGGTGGGCAAGGGTAAAGGCGGAGATCGTTAGCTTGCAATCTTTATTCGAAAGGTCGAACGGCTCGACACGCGGTGCTGCCGGGGTGAGGCGGCGCTGGGCGCCGCACACCCGGTGTTGCAGTGATCTATTGCGCCTCCCGATCGAGCAACTGCCGCTTGCGCTCGACGCCCCAGCGATAACCGGACAGGTTGCCGTCGCTGCGCACCACCCGATGACAGGGAATCGCCACGGCCAGGCTGTTGGCGCCACAGGCCTGGGCCACTGCGCGGAAGGATTTCGGCGCGCCGATCATTTGCGCGATGTCGGCATAACTTGCCGTACTGCCCACCGGAATGTTGCGCAGTGCCTGCCAGACCCGTTCCTGAAAGGCCGTGCCGCGCAGGTCCAGTGGCAGGTCCAGGCCAATCGCCGGGGCTTCGATAAAACCCACCACTTTGGCGATCAGTTGCTCGAAGACGGAATCACCGCCGATAAAGTGGGCCTGCGGGAACTTGTCCTGCAGGTCCTTGGCCAGTGCATCCGGATCGTCGCCGAGGAGAATCGCACAGACGCCGCGATCACTCTGGGCCACCAGGATTGCCCCCAATGAACATTGGCCGATGGCAAAACGAATATCGGTGTTGGCACCGCCAGCGCGGTAATCGCTGGGTTTCATGCCCAACACAGCATTGGACGATTCGTAGAAGCGGCTGCTGGCGTTGAAGCCAGCTTCGTACAAGGCATCGGTGACCGAGCCGCCCCGTGCCAGTTGTGCCCGCAGCTTGCCGGCGCGGTGGGCCGTGGCATAGGCCTTGGGTGTCAGGCCGGTGACTGCCTTGAAGACCCGATGAAAGTGAAAGGGGCTCAGTCCCAGCTGTTCGGCCAGGGGATTGAGTGACGGTGAGTTCTCAGACCCATCGATAAGCTGGCAGGCCCGGGTGACCAGCGCCACGTGTTGCTCGTTGAGCGACGTCTGGTCGGCGGCGGCGCGCCGGCTTGGCCGGTAGCCGGCGGCTTCGGCTTGCTCGGGGTTATCGAAGAACTCGACATTTTCCGGATTGGGCCGACGCGCGCCACTGCTGGGACGGCAATACACGCCAGTGGTTTTGACGCCGTAGACGAAGTCCCCGTCGGCGCTGGCGTCCCGTGCCAGTACCGCTTGCCAACGCGGATCCGTTTCCACGGGTTTTCCTTGGATCGAGGTTTTCATGATGTTCTCCTGTCGGAAGATTCAGTTCTCGCTCAGCTTAAGGGGGCGGCGAGACGGGAAAACTCCGAGTCTTGCGGTTGAATTCTACTGCCAGTGAGCGGGATGTCAGGTGGCGTCATGAAAGATGATGCCCAGGGTATGGCGCTGGCCCGCATTCACGCGGCTGACGCCATGGCGCATGTTCACGCGATAGAAGCCCCGCGTGCCGTGCACTGGACGTTGCGACACGGCAAAGATAACGGCATCGCCCTGTTTCAATGGGACCACCTGGGGGCGGCTCTGCATACGTGGGCGCTGCTCGGTCAGGACGAATTCGCCGCCGCTGAAGTCTTCTTCCGGGCGGGACAGCAGAATCGCGACTTGCAGTGGAAACACTTGTTCGCCATACAGATCCTGATGCAGGCAGTTGTAATCGCCGGCGGCATATTGCAGCAGCAAGGGTGTGGGACGTTGCTGGCCGGCGTCATGACAGCGCTGAAGCAGGGCCTGGTGTGTCGGGGGGAAGGACAGGGTGATCTGCATGCGCTCGTGCCAGTTATTGGCAATCACCGCCAGAGGTGGATAGAGCTCGCTGCGCAGCTGTTGTACCCGTGTTGGCAGTGGGTAGGCGAAGTATTGGTATTCACCCTGACCGAAACCGTGGCGGGCCATGACGACCCGTGAGCGAAAAGACGCTTTGCGCGGGTACAGGGCCGCCAGCTCCAGGCATTCTTCAGGGCTGAGGAGGTTGGGCAACAAGGCATTGCCTTGCTGATCCAGGTCGCGGCTGATCGCCGACCAATCCAGTGATTGTATTCGGGTGTGCATGAGGTCGCCTCGAGGCGTATTCGGGGCTGGCAGTCTGGAACGGCTGCCGGGCGCAAACACTCCGACTCTTGCGGTTGAATTGCCCAGGCAGCCGTTGATGCGCCGCAATGCAGTTTCTTTGGCCGAGGGGGGCTGTGTTTCGTTGGCGTGCTCCCCTAGGATATTCCTTCTGTATTTTTGTCAGGAAACATCGCTCATGTCCGCTGCCTATCGTCTTGCCGTGCCTTTGTCCAAAGCCTATCGCCTGCTCAATCACGGCCCGACCGTATTGGTCAGCGCTGCCCACGACGGCCAGCGCAATATCATGGCGGCCGCCTGGGCCATGCCGTTGGATTTCGAGCCGCCAAAAGTGGCGGTGGTGATCGACAAGTCGACCTGGACGCGGCGTTTGCTGGAAGCTTCGGGCACTTTCGTGATCAATGTGCCCTGTGTCGCTCAGGCCGATGTCGTGCAAACCGTCGGGACCACCTCTGGCCTGGAACTGACCCAGAGTCATAGCCGCGACAAGTTCGATGCCTACGGTCTGGAAACCTTTACCGGCGAGAAGATCTACGCGCCGATGCTGGAGGGCTGTGTCGCCTGGCTGGAGTGCCGCTTGCTGCCGGAGCCGCGCAACCATGAACAGTACGACCTGTTCCTGGCCGAAGTCATTTCAGCCCAGGCCGATTCGCGGGTATTCAGTGAGGGGCGTTGGCATTTTGAGGGGCATGACGAGTTGCGTACCTTGCACCATGTCGCCGGCGGGCATTTCCTGAAAATCGGCGACGCGGTGGATGGCGAACTTCTGCGACCGTGATTCAGCGATTGGCCAGCATATGGGCACCGAACAGCAGGTAGCAGGTGCCGGCGAAGCGATCCAGGCCTTTGCGGCAGCGGCTGTAGAAAGCGGACATCCGCGTGCTGGCAAACACCAGGGCCACGCTGGTGTACCAGCAAAAGGACAGGCCGCTCATGATCGCGACGGCCATGGCCAGCAGCGGGGCGGGCGGGGAGCTGGGCATGGTGGTGGCGAAGATGGTCGCGACGAACAGCGCCGACTTGGGGTTGGTCATATTGCCCAGCAGGCCTCGACTATAGGCTGAGAGCAGGCTGCGTTTTGGCTCGTGAAGGGTGGCTTGCTGGCCGGCGTTGGCGGGTTGTTTGCGCAGGAACAGTTTGATGCCGAGGTAGATCAGGTAGGCGCCACCGGCGATTTTCAATGCCAGGTACAGCGATGGCGCGGCGGTGAACAGCGATTTGATCCCCAGCCCGCCGGCCAGACCCCAGAGGATGGTGCCCGTGGCGATACCCAGTGCGCAGACCACGCCATGTTTGCGCGAGTTGCCGGCGGCGAGTTGGGCGGTGGTGAAGAAATTGGGGCCCGGAGTGACCACGGCGACGGTCCAGAGCAGGGCGAGGGAGAGCAGGGGGGCGGCATACAGGAGGTGTTGGGTTTCCATAAAGGATTACCTGGTTACGCGGTAATCCGCGTGCTGATGGTCTGAAACCTTTGCACACGACCTTCTCAGCTTTTTCGGCTGTTTTCCAGCGGTTCTTGGGGCTAATGGCGATCTTTCGTGTGGTTTCCAAGCAGGTCCATAGTCTTTTGTGCTCTGCGCAGTTCTATATTCAGGGCGCGAAGTGTATGGGCAGTTGTAGAGAAAACAAGCTCGTTCCACTCATGTTTTCGAAGGTTTCTCTGGGGTTCACGTTTTTGGCGTCTCGCGCCATTTTATGTAAAAGGCTTCTTGTTCTTCGCGGCTGTTGGTGAGATCGTTTTCCTCATAGTCAAATATGTCTACTAGATCTTTAGGTGAGGAGGCTTTTCCTAGCGTTAGTTCATATGCTTTTATTCCAAGGGACATTTGTGATGACATGCTTGATGGGCGAACATTTATTTTTGAGCCTTTGCAAAGGAATTGTATGTCTGGGTGTTCGCCTCTGATTTTTCCGAGGCATTCGTAAAAATCTTCAGCAAAATAGGTTTTTTCAATGCTGTCATTTATGATGAGTTTTATTGATGTTGTTTTGGTGTCGCATAGTAATGTCGCAGTTTGCTTTTTGTTGTTGGTGAGTATTTTGATTTTTATGGGTTTCAATTTATTTTCTCCGAGGGTTTGGTATGGAGTGCCCGACGTAGCTACCGTCTGGTTTCAGTGGGGTAGCACCTAAAATATCCTCGCTATTGATACGGTTCGGTATGGCTATTTCCATTTCATATTGGTGCTCTGATTTCTTTCCTAGCTCTTTGTTTACGTCGCGGCCATGGATTTTTTTTAGAGTAAATAAATATCCTTTTTTACTTCGGAAATTGGTTGCAAAATCTATTGCGACGTCTTTGGATGTGGAGGTGCTTATAAAGTTGCTGGGCGGATCATTACTGTTTAGTGCGTGTAAGTACAGGTCTGTGCTATCACCTTTGCTTTTGAAGCCGTGCTCGAAGATCTCACTGGGACGATATTTGTTTTCTCCTCTATAGAGATAGCTTTTATCTCTATTTGTATCCGGAGCCTTTGGCTCCCCACTTTCAGTATTAGGTCCTTGGGAGCGGTTTGTGTCGTTTTTCTTTGTATCTGGGCCAGGGCACTCACAGCTCAACCCCAGCGGATCCACCCACCCCGTAGGGTTAGGCGCGTACTGGTAGGCGTTCAGCCCACCGGCCAGTTTGATCGGGTCGGGGGTGAGGTAGCGGCCGGTTTCGGGATTGTAGTAGCGATGGCGGTTGTAGTGTAAGCCGGTTTCTGTATCGAAATACTGGCCCTGGAAACGCAACGGGTTGTCGATATCGGCACGGTCGAGGTGGGCTATCCGGCCATAGGCGTAGTAGCGCGCCGCCCAGCGGATATTGCCTGCTTCGTCCGTGAGCTCCTGGGGTGTGCCCAGATGGTCGAGTTGGTAATGAAACGCCTCGACCTGTTCCGGCCCCTCGCCATTGAGCAGGGCCAAGGGCCGGAAACTGTCCGGTTCGTACAGGTAGCTGCGGTAATGCGCCGGACCGCTTTCGGCAATCAGCCGGTCGCCCTGCCAGAGGTATTCCGTGGTCCGGTCTTCACAGGTCTTGGCAATACGCCGGCCAAACGCGTCGTAGCGGTAGCTGACCGTGCCGCCATTCGGCAGGCTGACACCGACCAACCGGTGCTGGCAGTCATAGCGATATTCGGTGACGAGTTCTGGCTCGGTCCCATTGCGCTCTCGGATCAGGTTGCCGAAGGCGTCATAGTCAAAATGGCTGTGGCCGCGAAACAACAGGCGGTTGCCCCGGGTGCGCGCCATGCGCGGGCTGTCGCCCAACAGGTTGCCGGCAGGGTCGTGGGCGAAACGTTCGCAAGGATCGCCGCGCACTTCGCTCAGTCGGTCCAGCGGGTCGTACTGGTAACGGCGCAGGCCGTGGCGGCTGTCGTCGATGCTCGCCAGGTTGCCGTTGGCTTCATAGGCGTAGAAACGCTGGTAACGCCCGCTATTGTCCTGGTTGACGCTGTGTTTCAGCAGCCGACCCTGCTCGTCGTAATGATAATGACTGAGCAGTTTGCCCTGCTGACGCAGGCGCTCGCGGCCGGCCTCGAAGCGGTGGCGGGTCAGGTGCCGGTCGTTGAGATCGACCCCGATCAATCTTCCGCCCGGCAGGTAGCGATAGTCGATCAGGTTGCCGTCCGGCAAACGGCAGTGAATCAACTGGCCCACGGCATCGTAGCGATAGCGTTGGGTGGCCCAGCCCTGGTGTTCGCTGGTCAGGCGATCCTGGCTGTCGTAGCCGTAGGTCAGCGGCCAGTGTCCGTCGTCGACGCTGACCAGGCGGCCCAGCCCATCGTAGTGATAGTGGACCTTGCGGCCATCGGCGAGGCTCTTGAGCCGCAGGCGCCCGGCGCTGTCGCGTTGGTAGGCGGTGACGAGTTCGCTGCCGTCGTCGCCGAACTCCGTTTTCTCCAGCAGATGGCCGTTGAGGTCGTAGGCGTAGGCGCTGCGCCGCCCATCGAAGCCGGTTTCTTCGCGGATCAGGCCGTTGGGGTAATAGGTGAGGTGGTAGCGCTCGCCACGTTCGTTCTCGATGTCGCTGAGCAGCAGCCGGGCATTGTCATAACGATAATTCAGCTGGCTGCCGTCGGGGTTGAGGCGGCGACTGACCAGATGCAGATTGTCCGCGTATTCATAACGCGTGACCCGGCCCAGCTCGTCGGTCTCGGCCGTGATCTTGCCGTAGGCGTTGTAGCTGAAACGACGTTTGGCACCTCCCGGCATTTCAACCTGGATCAGGCGGCCAATAGCGTCCCATCCGTAGCGGGTGGTGGCACCGTCCGCTGTCTGGCGGCTGGTTTGCCGACCGTGTTCGTCGTAGCCATATTTCAGCTGGCTGCCGTCGGGCAGTCGTTCTTCCAGCAGATGGCCGAGTCGGTCCCAGATGAGGCTGTGTCGGCTGCCGTCCGGATGCTGGATCTCGCTCAGCAGGCCACGGCGGTCGTATTCATACTCGGTGACCTGGCCCGCAGGGTCGGTCTTGCGGGTGATATCGCCCCGGGGGTTGTGGGCATATTTCCAACGTGCCCGGCCACGTTGCACGCTGCATACGTGACCGTTGTGATACTCGTAGAGGGTCGGTTCGTCTTCGGGCGGAACAATGGCCAGCAGCCGACCGGCTTCGCTGTAGCGATATTCGGTGATGGCGCCCAGGGCATCCTTTTCGGCAATCAGCCGGCCTTGGGCGTCGTAGGCCTTGTGTTGCTCGGCACCCTCGGGATCGACCTTGCGGATCAGGCGTGCGCGGTCATCGTGGACAAAGACTTCTTCGCTGCCGTCAATGTGATGGGCAGTGACACTGCCGTCGTCGTCCCAGGAGTAGCGGCTGTCCATCTGCGCAAAGCTGGCCCAATGGCGTACGCAGCGGGCCAGCTTGCCCACGCCTTGCCATTCCCAGTAGAACGCGGCGCCGCCGGCCAACTGGCGTTCGTGAATGACGTGATGTTCGTCATAGGCGTAGCGCTCGCACTCGTCGACGGCGTTGGCGGCCTCGATCAGACGGCCCTGGTCGTCGTAGCGATAGCGCACCAGGGTGCGCAACGTCTGCCAGCCGTCGGCGAGATAAGTGGCGGCCTGTTCCTGCTGGAACTCGACCGCGACGATGCGGCTTCGGTCGTAGCGCAACAGCAGGGCCCGCCCGAGGCCGTTGTCCAGGCGGTGAATACGACCCTCGAGGTCATGGCTGATGCTCAGCCGATTGCCATGCCGATCACTGAGGGAAAACAGCCGGGCGCCATGCCGGTCGTACCTGAAGTGATAGAACCAGGGTGTATCACCGGCTTGGGTCAGGATCAGTTCGTCAGGCGTATCGCCCAGGTAGATCGCCGCTTCGCTCAGGCTGTTGTGGATGGTCGGACGTTGCGCACTGGGGCGAGGAAAGCGAATGGAGCGGTTTTCCTGGTCGGTCCAGATGACCTCGTCACCGTCGAACACCAGGCGTTGGGCCAGCGCATGGCTCCAGCCAGGACCGAGGCCCCGGCAGGTTTCCACGGCGCTGGTGCGATACAGCCGACTCCAGGCAAACGGCAGTGGGCCGTCCAGTTCGCCGTCGACCAGGGTCAGCAGTTCTTCGCCGGTGACCATCGACACCGGGCAGCCGTGGGTCTGGGTCTTGTCCGCACGTTCGGCGCTCTGGCCGTTGGGGTTGGCGGCCTGGCGGGGAACGTCGTCGCGGTGTTCGCTCTGGCGCAGGGTGGCGTTCTTGCGCCCGTCCCAACGCATCTGCAGGACGCCCTGTTTCTGCGCGCCCGCAACACCCCGGGCGGCGACAGCCTTGTAACGACCGACATAACCCATGAAGCCGTCGAGCAGGCTGAACAGGCCCCGGATAAATCGGGTTCCGGCTTCCACCATCTGGCTGCCGTATTTCTTCAGGCGCAGGGCCAGGTAGGCGACGCCGGCGCCCGCCGCCGCGACGGTAAGTACCAACCCCAGAAGCAGGTCGATCAGCACGGAAACCAGGGTGCTCGCCACCACATGCGCGGTATCCCCGGCCAGTTGACTCGGCGGCAGTGATGCCAGCCAGATCGCGGCGGTGCGCAACAGCAGAAAGAGCGCGGCCTCGTCGCTGGCCAGCAACATCGCCTTTTCCATCACGGCCGGGGCCCGTCGTGCGAGGTCGGCCAGTTCCTGGGCGCTGCTGCCCAGTCGGTCGACATAGGCCAAGGGGTCCTTGAGGATGTCGAACAGCAGCTCGATCCCTTCCCAGACGCCCTTGATCGCTTCCCAACTACCACTGGCCAAACCCTCACCGACGGCCAGCAGTGCCGTCGAGGTGGTCTGTGCCGACCAGTGCGGCTTGAAACCGCTCCATTCGCGGCGCAACCAGGCTTCCAGGTCCCGGGTCAGGTCCGAGTAGGCGGCGAACAGGGCGTCGACTTGCTCGGGCGTTGCGCCGCCCTGCACCCGCACGCGATAGAACTGCCCTGGCTGGCCCTGGAAGCTGCCCTTGCCCTGGGCGTCCAGCAGGATCGAGGTCGAAGGACCGCCGTCGACCGGCATGACTTCGACCAACAGGTCACCCAGTGGAATTTCATGGACCGACTCGAATCGGCTCTCAAGGGTCAGCACACCGTTGGCGGGGCACTGCGCCACGTTGGACAGGAAGTCGCGGTCCTGGAGGCCGACGACCTTGTGGCTGTCACCGAAGCGGATGACCCGGTCCATGCCCAGCAGTGACGGCAGGTCCGTAGCATCGCTGAGCTGATCCAGGGCTTGGGCATACCAACTGCGGGTCTGCTCGCGATAGACCGTCAGGCTGTCGTTGAAGCCGTCGAGTTGTGCTTCGATATAGTCGATGCGGTTCATCGGTCTGCCTCCCTGGCTGGAAGCTCCGCGACCGCCAGCTCCCGGATGAGATAGGCGAGCAGGGCGTCCTGCCGGCTCGGGCCGGGCGCCGAGCGCTCCAGGAAACGGGCGATTTTGTGTCGCAGGTGGGGGATGGGCGCGGCGTCATGCAGCGCGGGGTGGTCTTCGCTCAGCCACTGCAGGCTGTTGTCGATCAGTGTTTCGGGACACTGTCCGGACAGGTGTTGCAGCAGCGCTGGCGGAACGTCCCACCAGGGATAAGTCTTCGCTTCGGCCTTGAGCGAATGGGCGAGGGACCGCGCCTGACCATTGATGAGATAGCGGCTCAGGCCCGGTAGCAGTTGACTGGCTTCAGTGCCGAGAAAATCGAGGGTCGGTAACCATTGGCGGCCATCCCAGAAGCGAAAGAACACCGGGCCGCCCGCTGGCAGCTTTACCTGGGTCAGTCCGCGCAGGTGCGCGACCACTTGTTCCGGGGTGTTGGAGGACACCGCCAGCCAGCCCCAATCCCGGTATTCGCTGTCGGCAATCCAGGACAGGAACGGGCTGTGCACCGTGAGTTCGAGGACATGGGGCATCACCTCGAGCCAATCGGCATAAGGTGTGTCCCTCCAGATCGGCAGAGGCGCCGTGGCGCTGCCGATCCTGCGCAGGGCTGCCAGTGGTTTGGCCGCGCTGGCGTCGCTGAATACCAGATAGAGCCGCTCGTGAGGTGCCATCGGGGCTTGGGCCAGCCAGCGCTCGGGTGTCAGGCATTCAGAGTTCACAGACACCTGCCTTGCACTGCTCGCACTCCTCGCAGAACGCCGCGCCACGCAACAGGGTGGCCAGTTGCGCCATGGACAAGGGCGCCGCCGGGAGAGGCGGGGCAATGGCCTGGAACAGGCCGGGCAGCAGGGTGGCAATCCGCGTGCCGACACCCGGCACCGCCCTGGCTTCGGCATCCGGTTCGGGGCTCAGGGTGATGCCGTTGCCATCGATCTTGATAAAGCTGCCGCCGACCTTGAGGGTCAGTTCGTGGCCGGCCTCGATCACCAATCGGGCCCCGCTTTTGAGGTGGATCTCCTCGGCAGCCTGCAGTCGGTAGTCGTGGCCGAGCCGGACATGCCGGCTCTGGCCGATACTCAGATGATCGTCGGCGCGTATATCGGTCTTGCGATCGGCCGAGGTGGTGCGGTGTTCGTCGGCCCTGAATTCGCGGTAGCTGTTGGCGGTCACGCGGTCGTGGCGTTCATGACCTACCTGAATGATCTGGTCGTGTTCGACCACCTGTTGCCAGTCACGCTGGGCGTGCAGGTAGATCTGCTCCTGGCCCTTGCGGTCTTCGATGCGCAGCTCATTGAAGCCGCCACCGCCGGGTGAACTGAGGGTTTTGAAGACACTACGGGTCTTGTGGGCGGGCAGCTCGTAGGGCGGCCGGTTGCGGGCGTGGTGCAGGCAGCCGGTAATCAGCGGTTGATCCGGGTCGCCCTCGAGAAAACTCACCAGCACTTCCATGCCGACACGGGGGATGCTCACCGCACCATGGCCGTTTCCGGCCCAGGCCGAGGCGACCCTCAGCCAGCCACTGCTGGAATCGTTGTTGGGCGCCGCCCGATCCCAGTGGAACTGCACTTTGATCCGGCCATGGGCATCGCAATGGATCTCTTCGCCTGGTGGACCCGTCACCAGCGCAGTCTGGCTGCCATCGATACGGGGTTTCGGGTGACTCAATGCGGGGCGAAAAGGCGTATCGCCGGGCAGGGCGCGGAAGCTGTTTCGATAGCCCTGTTGGAAACCGTCAGAGGTGTCGGCGGTGGCTGCGAGTTCTTCCAGGACTTGCGGTTGCCGGCCTTCGTGGTTGACTTCGGTCAACAGCCATAGGGCATTCCAGGCCGTGTGTGGGTGTTCGGTGAGTGTCAGCAGGTGTCCGCTCGACAGGGCTGGAATATCGCTTTGGCCCTGGGCTTGGCGGAAGGCACCGCGGTGCCGCTCAAGGGCTCGCTGCGCCAGCTGTTTGCGGTGCTGCGGGTCGATGCCGAGCGCTGGGAAGGCGTAGTCCTCCAGGTCTGGCAGTTGTTCGCTGCGGCGTGTCTGTGCAAGGGGGCTGCTGGGGTTTTCGAAGTCGTAATCGCGCCGCGCGACGCGGCTGCTACGGGTTTCCAGGCGGACGCCGAAGCGCTTGACGACCGTGCTCGGCGCCGCGAGGCCGCTGTCTGTTTGATAACGCCGAGGTGCTTGTGCGGGGAAAAATACCGGGTCGTCGCCGAACACCAGGATGTGGCTGTCAGGGGCATGCTGGAAGTGGAAATGCAGGCCTTCTTCTTCGCACAGACGCTGGATGAAGTGCAGGTCGGACTCCTGATACTGCACGCAATATTCCCGCAGCGGATAGTGGCCACTGAGGTGGAAGCGATAGTGGTTGCTGAACAGGCCGTGGTCATTGAGCACCTGCGCAATGATTTGCGGGGTACTGAGGTGTTGGAAGATGCGCTGGTTGATACGGTGTTCGAGGTCGGCAAGGCGCGGACGCAGGCAGACCTGGTAATGCGCCAGGCGGCTACCGCGTGTCCCCTGGCTGACTCGATAGAACTGTCCGTGGATACCCGCACCCGAGGGGCAGAGCCTGAGAAAGGCTTGCTTGTGCAGCAGGCTTTGCAGATCGAGATCCCGCTCGCCTACCAGCTCCAGATCGAAGCTGAAGGGCTGGTTCAGGGCTTCACGGCCAGTGAAGGCGGCGATCTGCAGTGGATGTTCGAAGTCTTCGACGGTCAGGATAAAGCGAGGTTGATTGGCCGGCGCTGGCATGGATTCCTCCTTGGAAAACGCTTTGGCGTGAAATCAGGGCCGTACGAAACCTTCGTCAAGGCCGAAGCCGCGGCGCGCCAAAAGGTTTGAGAGAACGGTGGAAGGCGTCGCCGGCAAGGCCGAACGACGCCAAGGGGCAATCAGGCCACCGGGGTGCGCCAGTCATCGCTGGCGGAGGTGCCCGCCACTTCGTGGGTCCAGGTGATCTTGCGGTAGCTGAAGAACACGTCTTCCAGATGGGTGAAGTGCGCCTGGTTCGGGTCCTGGCAGTTGGGCATGCGCGACTGCACGTCGACGATGATGGCGTCTTCCAGTTCGATGGTGAAGTAGTGCTCCTGGGTGCCGGAGGATGAGGTGCGGTACCACTCCAGGCGGCATTTGGTCAGGTTTTCCCCGCTGGTCAGGGCACTGAAGATCAGCGGCGAGGACTTGTCGAAGACCTTGCTGATCATCAGCGGCTTGTGCACGCGCTGGCCGGTCGGTTGGCCGGACTGCGGGTCGCGGGGGATGGTGACGTCGTGGGCGAAACCCTGGACCAGGATCTGGTCTTCATGACCTTGCTGGTAGATGTTCCCGACCGAATCCTGGGTAAAGGTACCCGCGGTGATCAGGCCCTGCTTGGTGCCTTGCAGGGTCAGGTAGGCTGGTGTTGGCATGGATGAATTCCTTGTCCGAAGAGGTACTGGATGCCATCAAGGGAAGCTCGATGGGTTCGCAGGTCTACAGATCAAGAGTTGTGCCTGTTTTTATTTATTGTTTTAAAACAGTTAGTTATATGTTTTTTCTCGAGCGAATCTAGATTTTAGGTCGTTTTTTCAGGAAAAGTGCGCAAGGTCTTGCGCATGGCTGTGCAGGAAGTTGCCAGGTGGGTTGTGAGCCTCGTTTGGCGGGCCTTGCGGGGCAGGAGGAGGCGTTTTTAGCGCCGGGGATGGGGTGAAAGTGGCGCAGTTGCACAGGGCGGAAATGGGGCCTGTAGGAGCCCAGCTGGCTGNNCAGCCAGCTGGGCTCCTACAGGGGGCCGTGTTCAGACAATAGAGAGAAGGGGCGTCAGCCCTGGGCGCTCCAACCACCGCCCAACGCGGTCATCAGGCCGATGCTGGCCTGCAACTGGCGGGTCTGCAACGCCTGCAACTGCCGCTGGGTCTGCAAGGCCGCGGTTTGCGCCGTCACCACGTCCAGGTAGTTCACCGCCCCGGCCTCGTAGCTGTTCATCGCCAGGGTCTGGGTGTTCTGCGCCGCATTCACCGCTTCTTGTTCATCCACGGCTTCGCGCTGCAAGTCCCGCAGTTGCGCCAGGTTGTCCTCGACTTCGCGCACCGCGCGCAGGACCTGGCTGCGGTAATGGGCCGAGGCCTCGTCGAATTCGGCCTTGGCCTGATGCTCCTGGGCATCGAGACGACCACCGTCGAAAATCGGCAGGTTGACCAGTGGCCCCAGCGCCCAGTAGCGATTCCCCGTCGACAGCAGGCTGCCGCTGCCCTGGGTCTGGCCGCCGAGCAGGCCGGTCAGGCTGAAGTCCGGGTACCAGGCGGCCTTGGCCACGCCGATTCCGGCATTGGCGGCAAACACCCGCCGTTCCGCCGCCGCGATATCCGGGCGGCGTTGCAGCAAGCCGCTGGGCAAGGCACCCGGCACCTTGGGAATCGTCAGGATGGCCTGGGTCGGCGGCAACTGGAAGTCACTGGCCGGTTCGCCCACCAGCTCGGCAATCGCGTGTTCGGCCAGGTTGCGTTGGCCATGCACTTCGTCCAGTTGCGCCTGGGCCTCGGCCAGTTGGCTCTGGGCGCGGGTCAGGTCAATTTCCGAGGCGATCTTGCCCTGGTAACGATCGCGCGTCAGTTGCAGGGCCTGGGTGTAGTCATCCAGGGAGCTGGTGAGAATCCGGCTCTGGGCGTCCAGGCCATTGAGCTGGATATACAAGGTCGCCAACTGCTGTTGCAGGCTCAGGCGCGCCACCGCCAGGTCGTCGCCGGAGGCTTGGGCCTGGGCGTCGCCAGCGGCCACCTGGTTGCGAATCCGTCCCCACAGGTCGAGGTCGAAGTTCAGCGTGAAGCCGGCGGTGTTGCTGTTGTACACCGCCGGTTGGTCGCTGCCGCGCAACGGGCGGGTGTCCGATTGGCGCTGGCGCAGGGGTTGCGCACTGGCGGTGATCTGCGGGAACAGCCCGGCATGCAACTGGCCCGCGTAGGCCTGGGCGCCGTCGTAGTGCGCCAGGGCGGCGGCCAGGTCCGGGTTGGCCTTGAGCAGGCGCTGCTGCAGGTCGTTGAGGTGTGAGTCCTGGAACAGCGACCACCATTGCTCCGACAGCTTGTCGCCCGGTTGGGCCAGGTGCCACGGGCCGTCGCTGGTCTGCTCGCGGTAGTGTTCCGGCAAGTCGAGTTGCGGTGGCTTGTAGGTCGGCGCCAGGGAGCAGCCCTGCAAGGTCGCGATCAATAGCCAGGCGCTGCGCTTAAGCCTTGGGGACATGTTGGCCTCCGGCGTCGGCGAGTTTCACCGGGTCGCCTTCACGCAGGGCGTCCGGCGGGTTGTCGATCACGGTGTCGGCGGGTTTCAGGCCCTGGTCGATGACCAGCCGTTCACCCAGGTCGAGGCCGATGTGGATGTCGCGCAGGTGCACATGGGACTGGGCGTCCAGCACGGCCACCTGGGTGCCCTGGGAGCGGAAGATCAGGGCGCTGGCCGGAATGCTGACGCCATGGGTGTCCGCCGGGATCGGGATGGTCGCCTCGGCGTAGTCCCCTGGCAGCAGGGCGTTGTCCGGATTGTCGGCGACGAATTGCGCAAGCAGGGTGCCGGAGCGCGAGTCGACGGCGGTGGAGTTACCCACCAGTCGGGCACTGAAGGTCTTGCCCGGGTGTTCCGGTACGCTCAGTTTCACCTCGAGGCCGGGATGGATCACGCTGGCGTAGTTCTGCGGAATCGGTACGTAAAGCCGCAGTTGGTGGGTATCGGCGATGTCGAACAGTTCCGGGTCGCTGTCGGTGTCGGCCTTGATCAACTGGCCGATATCGGTGTTACGGGCGGTGATGGTCCCGGCGAATGGCGCGCGCACGGTCTTGTAGTCTTCCAGCGCCGACAGCCGCGCATAGTCGGCCTGCGCCGCTTCGGCATTGGCCTGGGCGGCCGAGGCATTGGAGCTTTTTTCATCGGCCTCCTGTTGCGAGACCGAGTGGGTGTTCACCAGGTTTTTCCAACGGATCGCGGTGGTTTGCGCCAGTCGCGCATTGGCCTGCTCCTGCAGCATATGGGCGTGGGCCTGGGCGACCTGTTGATCGAGGTCCGGGCTGTCGATCTGCGCCAGCACCTGGCCGGCCTTGACCTGGGTGCCGATGTCGGTTTTCCAGTCCTTCAGGTAGCCGCTGACCCGCGCATGAATCGGCGCCTTGCTCCAGGCTTCCAGGTGCGCGGGCAGACGCAGGGTATCGCCGGCGGCGTTCTGCTTGGGCTGGAACACGCTGACCATGGGCACGGCAGCGGTTTCGGTCCAGGCGGTCACTTCTTTTTCATGGCGGGTTCGCGCGGCAATCCCGTTGGCGACCAGCAAGGCGGCCAGGGTCAGCCCGCCGACGCCCATGTAGAGCAGGCGTTTGCCCGAGGGTTTGCGATCAGTCATGGGTTTCTTCTCCAGCTACGGCGCGATTGGGTTGGCGGCCATGCACCAGGCTGAACACCACGGGGACGAACAGCAGGGTGGCAGTGGTCGCCAGGATCAGACCGCCGATCACGGCGCGTCCGAGGGGGGCGTTCTGTTCTTGGGAAATGGCCAGCGGCAACATGCCGATGATCATTGCCAGGGCGGTCATGCAGACCGGACGGAAACGGGTGTAGCCGGCTTCCAGGGCGGCCTTGAGGGCGTCGCCATGTTCGGCCAGGCGCTCGCGGCAGAAACTCACCACCAGGATCGAGTTGGCGGTGGCCACCCCCATGCAGAGGATGGCCCCGGTCAACGCCGGCACCGACAGCGAAGTGCCGCTCAGGAACAGCATCCAGACGATCCCGGCCAGGGCGGCGGGCAGGGCGGTGATGATCACGAACGGGTCGACCCAGGACTGGAAGTTGACCACGATCAACAGGTAGATCAGGACCACGGCGCCGAGCAGGCCGAAGCTCAAGCCGCCGAACGCTTCATGCAAGGCGTCGATCTGCCCGTGCAGGCTGACAATCGCACCCTTGGGACGCAACGACGAAGCATCGTCGATGATCTTCTGGATGTCGTGGGCCACCGCGCCGAGGTCGCGACCTTGCACGTTGGCGTAGATGTCCAGGGTCGGTTGGATGTTGTAGTGGGTGACCACGGCCGGGCTCTCCACCCGGTTGATGGTCGCCAGGCCGCCGAGGATCTGCGACTGGCCATTGCTGCCGGTGACCGGCAGCGCTTCCAGGGACGGCAGGCTGTCCAGGCGGTATTGCGGGGTGGCCGCGACCACACCATAGGACACGCCGTTGGCCGGGTTGAGCCAGAAGGTCGGCGCTACCTGGGAGCTGCCCGCCAGCGAGGCGACCATGGTGTTGGTGACGTCACGCTCGGTGATGCCCAGGCCCTTGGCACGCATCCGGTCGACCTTCACTTCCAGCGAAGGGTAGCCCACCGATTGCTGGATACGCAGGTCGGCGATGCCCGGCACATGTTTCAAGCGACGTTGCAACTCCAGGGCGAACACGCGGTTTTCTTCGGCACTGCGCCCGGAGATTTTCACGTCCAGCGGGGCCGGGGCACCGAAGTTGAGAATCTGGCTGCTGATGTCGGCGGGCAGGAAGGCGAATTGGCTGCCGGGGAAGCTGTCCGGCAAGGCGCTGCGCAGTTTTTTCACATAGTCGGCGGTTGGCTGGTGGTTGGCCTTGAGGGTGACTTGAATATCACCGTCTTGCGGTCCGATGGTGCCGCTGCTGCTATAGGCCATGTCGATACCACTCAACGGGATACCGATGTTGTCGACGATATTGTCCAGCTCTTCGGCGGGAATGATTTCGCGAATCCGTGCTTCGATCCGGTCGAAGGCCGCCGCGCTTTCCTCGATCCGCGTGCCCAGCGGCAAGCGCACGTGCAGGGCGAGGGCGCCGGCGTCGGTTTCGGGGAAGAAGTCCTGGCCCAGGCTTGGCAGCAGGGCGAAGGAGGCCAGCACACAGGCGAGGAAACCCAGCAGGAAGCGCTTGCGCACGCCCAGGGCGAGGGTCAGCAAACCGTAGTAGACGTCGCGCACGGTGGAGAATCCGCGCTCGAAACCTTGCTGGAAATTCAGTACCCGCCGCAGCAGGGGGTTGCGCTGCCGTGAATGCTGTTCACCTTCGTGGTGGTTGATGAATTCATCTTCAGGATGATGGCCGCTGCCGCCTTCGACCACATGGGGCTTGAGCAGGAACATCGCCAGGGTCGGCACCAGGGTCCGCGACAGGATGAACGAGCTGCCCATGGCGAAGATCACCGCCAGGGCCATCGGCCGGAACAGGAAGCCGGCGATGCCTTGCAACATGAACATCGGCACGAACACGATGCAGATACACAGCAGCGAAACGAACGCCGGGCCGACGATCTGCTTGGCGCCGTCAAGGATCGCGTCGTTCACCGCCTTGCCCTGTTCCAGGTGCCAGTTGATGTTCTCGATGGTCACGGTGGCATCGTCCACCAGAATCCCCACCGCCAACGCCAGCCCGCCGAGGGTCATGACGTTGAGGGTTTGTCCGGTGGCCGCCAGCAGGGCAATGGCCGAGAGCACTGCCAGGGGAATCGAGGCGGCAATGATCAGGGTCGAACGCCAACTGCCGAGGAACAGCAGGATCATCGCACTGGTCAGCAGGGCGGCAATGATCCCTTCGCGGGCCACGCTGCCGACCGACTCTTTGACGAACACCGAGGCGTCGCCCAGCAGCGAGGTCTTGAGTTCCGGCGGCAGGGTTTCGTTGATCAGCGGCAGCATGTTGCGAATGCCGTCGACAATGGACAGGGTCGAGATATTGCCGTTCTTCAGCGCCGGCATCAGTACGGCGCGACGTCCGTTTACCCGCACGATGTTGGTTTGTGGCGGCGAGCCGTCACGCACGTGGGCGACCTGGCCGATGGTGATGGTGGCGCCATCGACCGTCTTGATCGGCAGGTCGTTCAGTTCATTGATGACCTGCGGGCTGTTGTTCAGCAGCACCGTGTATTCGTAGGGGCCGAGTTTGGCGGTACCCACTGGAATGATCTGGTTCTGCGCCGCCAGGGCATTGGCCACGTCCTGGGCCGAAAGGCCTTTGGCCGCCAGCGCCTGAGGGTCGAGGTCAAGGGTGATCTGGCGTTGCTTGCCGCCCATCGGCGTAGGAATGGCCAGCCCCGGTACGGAGGTCAGCGGCAGGCGGATGTTGTTCTGTACCAGGTCGCGGATCTTCGCTTCCGACAGCGTCGGGCTGGAAAACGCCATCTGCAGGATCGGCACCGTCGAGGCGCTGTAGTTGAGGATTAGTGGCGGGGTGATCCCTGGCGGCATTTGCTTGAGCACGGTCTGCGAGACCGCGGTCACCTGGGCGTTGGCGGTGCGGATGTCCACTCCCGGTTGAAAGAAGATCTTGACGATGCCCATGCCCGGCAGCGATTGCGACTCGATGTGTTCGATGTCGTTGACGGTGCTGCTGAGGGAACGTTCGTAGGTATAGATCACTCGGCCGGCCATGTCCTCGGGGGACAGGCCGTTGTATTGCCAGACCACTGCGACCACCGGGATACCGATGTCGGGAAACACGTCGGTGGGGGTCCGCAGGGCCGCCAGCGGCCCGATGATGCAGATGAATATTGCCAACACGATAAACGTGTAGGGCTTGAGCAGTGCGGTCTTTACCAGCCCGAGCATGCCTGAACCTCCGGGGAGTGGAATTGCAATCACCGGCAGTCTTGCGTTTGGAACTTAACGTTTGGCTTTCACTAACATGAAGGATCTTTTAGATAAGGGCTGAAAATCCCTTCATGTGTGTTCATTTGTACAAATGCCTCTAGTTCGCCACTCTTAGCACCGATCCGACGGGCTTTCCGCCCCGTGATACTGCACTTGAACATGAGAGGGATTCACTCAATGACACTCAAGCCGCTGATGTTGATACCGACCCTTGGACTGGTCTGCCTGCTTTCCGCATGCGCGGGACCGGTACCCAAGGCTGATCCGAGCGAAGCCTGGATCGGTCTTGGACAAGGTTCGACTGACGACCTTCTGGCCGAGCGTTTGGATGGCAAGCGAGTCGACGACGGCCGCTACTTCGAAGTGGCACCGGGCAAGCACGATCTTGAAGTGCTCCTGGTCCAGGGCGCCAACGGTAATACAGAGCAGCCCGAGTGCACCGGGCGGGTGGAGTACGACCAGTTCAAGGCTGGCAAGCGCTACCACCTGCTGGAGTCGGGAGGCGGCGCCGATGTCGGCGTCTCGTTGGTGAACGACCACGGCGCGACCGTGGCCGAGTCGAAGAAGTTTTCCTGCATCTAACTGCTTTATATCTTTGAGGTAGAACACCATGACATTCAAACCCCTGATGCTGCTGCCCACCCTGGGCCTGGCCTTTCTCCTGTCTGCGTGTGCCGGCCCGATGCCGAAGGCTGATCCGAGCGAGGCCTGGATCGGTCTGCAAAATGAAGCGCCGAACGATATGCTCGCCGAGAAGGTCGATGGCCAGAAAATCGATGACGGCCGCTTCTTCGAGGTGCCGCCGGGCTCCCACAAGCTGGACGTGATGCTGGTGGAGATGCCGTGGGGCGATGGCAACCAGCAGGATTGCTCGGGTGAAGTCAGCTACAACCAGTTCAAGGCCGGTGAGCACTACAAGTTGGTGGAGTCGAGCCTGGGCCAGGAAGTCAACGCCCGTCTGATGGACTCCCATGGCAAGCAAGTCGCCCAGACAGGCGACTTCCAGTGCCTGCCGGGCTAAGGTCTGCGTCTCACCACAAAACTATCGTGCTGCCGGGGTCTCTGTAGGAGCTGGCTTGCCAGCGATGAGGCCCTTGAGTCTGGCGGTGTTCGTGCTGACGCCATCGCCGGCAAGCCGGCTCCTACAGAACCGCGTCTCGCCGCAGAATAGCGTCCAGCCAGGGCCCCTGTAGCGGCTTCCTTCAGGGCGTGACGAAGCCTGATGGCGCGGCGCTGATGGTTGCGTTGCGCCAGGCGGTACTCAACTGTTGGTCGAGCAGCGCCGGCACCGGCTTGCCTTGCTGTTGTTGCAGGCTCAGCTTCAGTCCGTTGAGCGAGCGACCACTCAGGCGATTGCCCGCCAGGTCTTCGCGAAAGACCTTTTCCGCTTCGTCGGCCTTGCCCTGGGCCAGCAACGCGTAACCCAGGGATTCGCGCAAGGTGTAATACCAGTCCGGTGGCTCGTTATAGTTCAGCGCATCCTGAATGGCGACCGCCTTGCGCCAGGCGCCGACGATCTGCTCCTGGTTATTGCCCTGGAGTGACTTGAGATCGGTGGCCAGGGCCTGCGAGGTATCCTTGCCAAACACCTTCGCCGCGGTTTCGCGCAATGACGCCAGGTCAAGCTTGCCGTGGCTGCTGTCCTGGGCCTTGTTCAACAGGACCAGGTTGGCGATCCGGAACAGCTCCGTCGCCTTGTTGTTGCCGTAGTTGAGGTCCGGTGTGTTTTTCAGGGTGTCCGTCACGGCCTGCCAGTAGCCCTTGAGCGCGTCATTGGCGGCCGGGTTGTCCAGCCCGTCCCGGGTCAGTTGCTGATAGGCCTTGGCATAAGCCGCCATGACCCGGGTATAAGGCGCGGTCAGTGGCTTCCAATCCTTGTCGGCCTGGGTGCAGGTATCGTTGATGGTCTTCAGGCCTTGCTCGATTTTCGGTTCGATACGCTCCAGGGCTGCCCAGTCCTGAAAGCGCACGGCGAAGTAGTAGGGCACGGCATAGAAGTAGTCCGACTTGGTGCGGATCTCGTCAGGGTACTGCTTGCAGAGAAATTCCAGCGCCGAATACTGCGTGGTGTTTTCCACCAGTTCCTCCGCCATGTTCATGGCTTCGTTCTGGCGGCCTTCGATGGACAGGGTCCAGATCAGGAAGTGAATGTTGTGGCCCAGGTAGTGCAGCGGGTAGGGGCTCTGCGGGCCAACCTGATGGGCGTAGGCCCGGTCCACCGAGACCGCCGTGTAGTTGGCGACGCTGGCCAGGGCATTGTTGCCGGTGCGCTGGTAGATATGCGAGGCCATGTGCACCAGGTGGCCGATGGCCGGGTTCTGGTCGCGGAAACGATTGGCCATGGGCATGGCGCTGTCGGGGAACGGCGATTCCTCGATGGCATGAATGTAGAAGTGATTGGCGCCGGTGTGTTGTTTGTCCTGCACCAGCACGCGGTTGAGCACTTGCAACGCCTCATAGGCTGCGGGTGTCGGCCGCACCTCATCGGAGGTCGCTGCCTCGCCATCCCACCATTTCCAGGGGGTGAGGTTGAGCAGGGCGTCCGCATAGAGGGTCGCGGCATCGAGGTCATCGAAGTAGGTCTGTGACAGTTCCTTCATGGCGTCGGCGTAGTGCCGCTTGCCATCGCCGTCGAGGCTGACCTTGCCGTCCTTGAGGGTGTAGGCGGTCAGGAACGCCTTGGCGTAATCGACTTCACGCTGCAACTGTTGGTCGCTGAAGTGCGCCTTGGCGTCCGGGTCCTTGAGGCGGGCATTCGCATGGTCCAGGGCAATCTGCGCCGAACGATAGGCCAGCTGGTCGCAACCGGGGGTGGCGTCGCTGTTGATATTGGAGTTGGCCGACAGGGCAATGCCCCAATAGGGCATCGCCGAACCTTCATCGAAACGGCTGGCCTGGTAGAAGGCGCGGATCGCTTCGGAGAAGTTGAAGCCGTATTGCAGGGCAATGCCCTGGCTATAGAAGGCTTCGACCTGATCGGCGTCCTTCAGGCTGACCATCGGGTAGCGGGTGCCGCCCAGGCCCGAAAGCAACTGACCTTGCTCGGTGTCCTTCTGGCTGACGCATTGGTGCAGGACTTCGAGGTACGGCGTGTCGGGCGAGACCGGGGTGAAGGTCTTCGGTCCTTCGGCGGTTTCGGCGCCGTGGGTATGGGCCTGGGCCACGGACAGGCCGGTGAGCAGCAGGGCAGCGACAGCAAGACGCAGTACAGCCATGTAATGATTTCTCCTTTCAGGACGCGAGTCGTTTGATCTGCGGCGCCAGGTCTTTTTGCGGGATGACCACTTGAACCAGCACGGTCTCGTCGATCACCAGCAGTTTGAGCAGCAACTCGCGCAACTCACCCAGGGTCGAGACCTTGTAGCCCTTGGCGCCGAACCCCTTGGCCAGGGCCAGGTAATCCCAGCTGGGCAGGATGTCGAACGGCGCGAACTTGCCGTGTTCCTTGAAGGCGTTGATGTCCACGAAAGCCTGCTCGATGGCGTAGACCTCGTTGCTCATGACGAACACCACGGCATTCACGCGATTGCGCACCAGGGTCGAGAGTGACTGGCACATCATCATGAACCCGCCGTCGCCGGCGACCACCAGCGGCCGACGCTGACCACCCATGGCCACCCCCAGGGCGCAACCGGTCTCATGCCCGAGGGAACCCCAGATGGCATCGGCGACAAAGCTGTTTTCGGGCATGCCCATGATATTGCTGGCAGCATACAGCGCCGAACTTTCACCGAGGATCAGCGCGCTGTTGTCCCACAGGCGTTGTTCCCGAGCGAAATCGGCGAGGGTGTCGAGGAACAGCTCGTAACCCAGGGGTGTATCGCTGCTGGCGGCGTGCAGCAGCGGTGAGAGTGGTTCCCGTGGCCGCAAGGGCAGTGGGAAATCCTTGTCCAGGCCGAGTGCGCTGGTCAGGGCGGTCAGGTACTGGGGCAGGGGAACATGGGGGTAATACTGCAGGCCGGTGCGGGCCAACTGGGTGTTGACCAGGATGATCTGGCCGAAATCCTTCTCCAGCAGTTGCAGGTAGTCGTCGGTGAAGATCACCCCGATGGCCAGGATGCAGTCGGTCTGGTCCACCAGCTCCTGGGTCCACAGCCGTGAGGCCGTGCCGGCATAGGTGCCGATGAACTGCGGGTGATTCTCGTCGAGGACGGTCTTGGCTTCCAGTGACGTGGTGAACGACAGGCCGCTGGCTTCGATCAGGTGCAGCGCCTGTTTTTGCAGGCCGAAACGGGCGATCTCGATGCCGAGCATGATCAAGGGTTTTTTCGCTTCACGCAGGCGCTGCACCGAGGTCTCGACCGCAGCGTCCAGTGACGGCAGATCACAGGCCGCCGGTACGGCGGAGAGTTCGCCTAGCGGTTCTTCGCAGGGCTCGCCCCAGACGTTCTTCCAGGCTTCCAGGTAGATCGGCCGGCGCTGGCTGATAGCGGCCACCAGCGCCCGGTCGATCAGTGCCGGCGCGGTGCGGCTGTCGTCCAGCAGTTCGCAGGCCACGGTGATGTTTTCGAAGACCTTGCGTCCGACGTCCAGGTCGCCGGTGGAGTGATGGAACAGGACATCCTCGGACCAGATGATATGGCGGTTTTTCGCCGATGGGCTGGCGCTGATGACCACCACCGCGTTGCGTTCGACATAGGCGCCGGCAATGGCATTCACCGCGCTGAAGGTGCCGACCCCGTATTGCAGCGACACGGCGCCGATTCCGGTGTAGCGGGCGTAGCCATCGGCGGCATAGGCGGCGCTCATTTCATTGACTTCGCCGACTGGCTGGATATCGCTGGATTTCTCCAGGGCGTTCATGAACCCCGACACATAGTCGCCGGGGACCTGGAACACCTTGTGGACACCCAGTTGAACGAGCCGCGCCAGCAGGTAGTCAGCGACAGTAAAGTCTCTACGTATTGCCATGGTCGATCCCCTTATAGGCAAATTCAGTCACTTCATTCAGGGTGTCCGCGCAGTCCTTGCAGGCCGGGCGTTGGCCCGGATGCAGGGCGCAACCGTCGGGTGTCGGCACCGGCAGCAGGGCATAGTGCTTGGATATCCAGGTCGGACGCTTGAGCCCGAAAAAGTCCTGGAGTGTCGATTCGGCCACGGTCAGCGCGCCCTCGACCCAGCCCTGGCCATAGGAATAGGCCTCGCCGACGATATGGATCTGCTGATTTTCCACGGGGTGACGCATGCGGCAGATGATCTGGTCGAGCCGGTAATTGGCTTTCCATTCATGCCAGCCGCCGCCATACGGATCGGCGTCCCAGGCGTGATAAACCGCCGAGTAGGGACGCGGCAGTTCGACCTGGTCATGGACCTGGGTGACCTGCATCTGCGCCACCCTGACCATTTCATCACTGACGGTGAATTGGCTCCTGGGCACCACCGGCTCGCTCTTGAGCAGGCCGGCGAGGTTGATGGGCGTGTGGCCAACGAACGGCGCGCCGCCCTCCAGGCCTTTCCAGAACGGCACGGTGCCGATGTCGTTGTAGGAAGCCATCAGCAATGAGTTGAGCGTCGGTTCGCCGCCTTTCTGCTCGCATTCGGTGCCCATGTAGTAGATCTGTCGCACTGGCAGGTCGGTGACCGAGCGCCCGGCCACCAGCCCGAGGGCGCGCCACCAGGGTTGTTCATAGGCGAGGAACAGCTTGAAGGCCGATTGCACCAGCACCGAGCCGAGATTGTCCTTGAGCCAGGGATCGCTGAAAAACGGCGAGTCGATCAGTTCCAGGGAACGGCGGGGCATGGCCAGGATGATTTTCTTCGCCTTGACCACGGACGGGCTGCCACTGTCGCGGGTGCTGCCGTCCACCGTGGTGGTGGCCTGGAAGTGCAGGCGGTAAGGAAAGTCGGTGTCCTTGGCGTAGCTGATGGCGGTCAGCCGCTGGTTCATCTGCACCCGCTGCTTGCCCGGCAGTTTGCCCGGCAGCTTGGCGAACTTCGCCGCCAGGGTCAGGGGCAGGCTCTGGAAGCCCTTGGTCAGGGTCAGGAACTCGGTGGTGTCCTTGTATTCGGTGGCCGGCAGTTGGGTCACGGCGCTGGCGTTGGCGACGTTGGCGTCATAGCCGCCGGCGTCCTTCATGAACTGGTAACCCTCGTTGCTCATCACCCGGTAGAGCAAATCCCAGAAGCCGTACCGCCAGATTTCCTTGCCGAACACCGTGACCTGCATCTGCTGGCACAGGCTGAGCTTGTCGAACCCGGGGTACACGTAGTTCATCACCTTGACCTGCAGGTCCTCGGGGCAGAAGCCGCGTTCGGACCAGGCCAGGTCATAGGGGATTTTTTCCGGGGCTTCGACGAAGTCGCGATAACGGAAGCGCTTGCCGCGCAGGTAGAACAGGTTGTTCTTCGAATAGACCGGCTTGGGCGCGCCCATGGGGAAATCCTGGCTGGGCAGCTTGAGGTGCTTGACCAGGCTGTCCACCACCACATGGCCGTCGGGGCCCGGGATATAACGCATGCCGCCGACTTCGGCGACCACATTGGGCAGGCCCGGCAAGGTGATACTGAACAGCC
Organism: Pseudomonas gingeri; assembly: GCF_013386165.1. Classification (GTDB taxonomy): domain Bacteria; phylum Pseudomonadota; class Gammaproteobacteria; order Pseudomonadales; family Pseudomonadaceae; genus Aquipseudomonas; species Aquipseudomonas gingeri_C. The sequence continues at coordinate 353,219 of NZ_JACAOS010000021.1, forward strand.
GTCCGCCGATCCGGTCGCCGTATTCGAACAAGGCAATGTTCTGTGTATCGCCATGGACCTGTTGCAGACGCCAGGCGCTGTAGCAGCCTGAGACGCCACCGCCGACCACGGCCACGTCAAGTTCCAGTTCTTGCGACTTCATGGCGAACTCCATTTCGAGGAGAGTGACTGAGGATTCCGATCGCGACCAAGTATTGTCGAGTTCTGCCGAAATGCCAGTTAGCCATCACGGTATCCCGTCGACGGCCAACTCATGGGTCGCCGACAGGATGAAAGGGCACAGGAAAACGTGGGGATCAGGTGGCCGGGGCGCTGAGGAAAATCTCCAGGCCCTCGGCATAGGCCGTGAAGTGTTCGAGGTGCGGAAAGTCTGCCGCCAGGCATTGTTCGGGAAGCATCATCTTGCTGAAGCTCCAGGCCACCGCCAGGCTGATGCCTTCCTGGCGAATCGTGCCGTCTTCAGGCAACGGCTGGCGCGCCAGTTCGTTCTCGATTTGCCGGTAGGCGGCTGCCAACTGGCCTCCGACCCGTTCCAGCCAGGGGCCGTGCTGTTTTTCCGCTGGACGCAGGTTTTTCTCATAGACGATCTGCACCGACTTCTCGCAGGCCGCCAGGGCCAGCCCGATCAGTCGCAGCCCGCGCACCTGTTCGGCCTGGTTGGCATAGGTCGGGCCGGGGCCGGCGATCAGCGTCAGGTATTCGAGGATCAGCCCGGAATCCATCAACACTTCACCGCCGTCGCAGACCAGGGTCGGTGCCTTGACCACCGGGTTGATTTGCGCAAAGCGCTCGAAGTCACGAAACACCGAAATCGACTGGTGCTCGAAGGCGATGCCCAGGTGTTTGAGAGTGATGGCGACCCGGCGCACGTAGGGAGAGTCCAGCATACCGATAAGCTTCATTGATCCTGTCCTTTTGATGCGGTGAAGAAATCTTGGCAGCCCCAGGGACTATCGAGCTTTGACGGAATACTAGTTGGCTATTGCGTTGAGTTTCAAGTCGCCAGCTATGCTCCTGTGAGACCGTCATCGAGTACGCGCGAGGCTCCGCCATGCACGCTGTCAAAACGGCCCTCGTACTGGCTGGAGGCGGTAGCCTCGGCGCGGTCCAGGTGGGCATGCTCAAGGCCCTGGTGGAAGCGGGGGTGAGCTTCGACCTGGTGATAGGCGCCTCGGTCGGTGCCATCAACGGTGCCTATTTCGCCGCACGTCCCACCGCGGAGGGTGTGGAGGAACTGGCGGACTTCTGGCGTGGTTTGCGCAAGGGCGATGTGTTTCCCCTGTCGTTGCTCGACACCCTGAGGGCGTTGATCAATCGGCGCGGCTTTCTGTTGCAGGCCACGGCGCTGGAGCGTCTGGTCAAGCGCGCGTTGCCCGTGGCGCGGATCGAAGACACGGTCCTGCCACTGCATATCGTCACCACTAATCTGCTGACCGGGGCCGAAGAGCGGTTGTCCAGCGGCAGTGCGCAACAGGCGTTACTGGCCAGCGCGGCGATCCCGCTGGTATTTCCTTTCGTGAAGATCGGCGACAAGCTGTTGGTCGATGGTGGCGTGGCGAGTAATACACCGATTGCCAGCGCGGTCGACCTGGGGGCCAACCGCATCATCGTGGTGCCGACGGGGTTCGGTTGCGCTTGCCCACAACCGCCTGCCGGCCTGGTGGCCCTGGCGCTGCACACCTTGAACCTGATGAGCATGCGGCAACTGGTGCGCGATATCGAACTCTACGCGCACCGGGCGGGGATTCACGTGGTCGCGCCCTTGTGTCCCTTGGGGATCTCGGTCTTTGACTTCAGCCAGACCGACGCGTTGTTGCAGCGCGCCTATGAGCAAACCTGCGCCTGGATCGAGGAGGGCGGGCTGGTGCGTACCGGCGTGCCCGATTCATTGCAGGCCCACACTCACTCCTCGGTGCCCGGACACTGAGGAACTGACGCTGGTTACGGCTTGGGCCGGTCGCTGCGATAAACACCCAGGCACACGCCCACGGCGACCACCACCGGCAGGATCAGCGCCCATAACCCCCAGGCCAGATAGAGCAGGGCGGCACCGACGCAGCCTGAGGCAAAGGCCAGCAGCGTCGTGCAGATCGGTTTCAGGCGTTGCTTGATCACGCTTTGTTGCTCGGGATCGCGCTCGCTCCACAGGGCAAACACATCGACGGCGAACTGGGTGACGTTGCCCGTCATCAGGGTGGTCGGCGGCGTGCCTTTCATATGTTGGCGGGAAATCGCGTTCTGAATCGCCATGGCGGTGACCCCGGTCATGCCGGTGATCAGTGCCGTCGCGCTATCGCCGTCGGTAAAGGGGCCCCAGAGAATCGCCAGGAAAGCAAAGGCCGCCAATATCAGGGTGTGGGTGATCAGCAGCAGGCGCAACGGTGCGAGTCCCCGGCTATGAATCGCTACCGCGGCCAGGTGCGTCAGCCCCACCACCAGCACGAACACCGGCAGGGCGATCAGCTTGGGCAGCGCGCCGGAGGTGCCATGGACAATGCTCACCCCCAGGGTCACGAAGTTGCCGGTGACATGGGCGGTGAACAGGCCCTGCAAGGCCAGAAAACCCAGGGTGTCGACGAAGCCGCCGTTGAAGCTGAGGGCCGGCCCTACGCTGGGGTGCAAGGGAGATTCCATGGCATGTCCTTTCTGGTTCGGGCGTCGGGGGCGCCGGCTATGGGGCCAGACGGTAACCCGCCGCTTGTGGTTGAGCAAGGCAGGGCGGCAGAAACCCGGGGTGGAAAATTTCATGCTGAAAGCCGGCGTTTGAATCGCCTTGGGTCATAAAAAATCGCTACCCTCGTGCACCTCAGCAGATTTTCCAAGGATGTGATGCATGCGCGTACTTCAGACCAATCCCCAGGACGACTTTCGGGTCAAGGCCTACGCCGGGACCAGCGGCGTGTTGTTGGCCATCGACCTGGCCGAGTCACGGCGAGCCGGCCTGCTGGGTTTTGCCATCGAGCGCCAGGAGGGCAGCGGTCCCTGGCAGTTCCTGTTCAATAGCCTGACGTTCCCCGGCAAGGAGCACACCTTCCCCCAGTACCACGCCACCCCGAGCAACCTGGCGCCGCTGCAGAAATTCCGTTGGGCCGACTACAACGTCGAGCCCGGCAGCACCAGCAACTATCGGGTCTACCTGGCCTATGGCACGCCCGATGCGCCGCAACTCGGTGAGTCACTGGCGGTAACGGTGACCACCGACAATGGCCTGCCCAAGGGCCAGCGGGTGATCTTCAACCGTGCGGTGGCGGCCAGCCAGGGATTTGAACGCAAGTTCCCGGACCTGGACAAACTGATCAGTACCCAGAAGAACCTGCCTATCGAAGCCTGGCCGGATGCCGCGCGCCTGTGGCTGGAAAACGGCCTGCTGGAAGAACTGCTGGGGTTTATTGCCCGTGCGACGGATGTGCAGTGGGGCCTGGATATCGCCATCTACGAGTATCAGTTGAAGGCGATTGTCGATGCGGTGAATGCGGCGCAGCAACGCGGTGTGCGGATTCGCGTGCTCTACCACGCCAAGGTCGGTGACGAAGACACCACCCTGAACGAGCAGAACCTGACGCCGATTCCGGCCGAGAGCAAGCGCGGGCGGGTCACCAGCAATATCTTCCATGACAAGTTCATCGTGCTCAGCCAGCGTGATGCCAGCGGTGAGTACCGGCCTGAAGCGGTGCTCTGCGGCAGCACCAACTTTACCGCCAATGGCGTGTACCGTCAGGCCAACGTGGTGCATGTACTGGATGATGTCCGTCTGGCCACCCAGTACACCCAGGTCTTCGAGGAAATCTGGGCCGCCCCGACGGATGTGGCGGGGACACGCAAGTGGATCACCCAGAACAATCCGATGAACCCTGCCCAGCCGCTGTTCGCCGGATTTTCCCCGCGCACCGGACAGGGCGATCTGAAGGAGTTCGTGCAGATCATCACGGCGGCGCAAAAGGACGTGTTGTTCGCCACGGCCTTCGCCTTGCCCCAGGAAATCCTCGACGCCTTGCTCGGCAAGCCCCATGACGATGTGCTGCGTTTCGGCCTGCAGAATACCGCCAGCAGCATCTCCGGTATTCACGCCGACCGCACCGACGATTTTGTGGCCACGGCCTTGCTCAATACCGGCCTGGAAGGCTGGATCAAGGAAGGGCTCAAGGGCCAGAAGGGCAATTTGCTGGTGCACACCAAGGCGGTTGTCACTGATTTCACCACCGATTCACCGACGATTATCAGCGGCAGTCACAACCTCAGTGTCGGGGCCAGTGACGGCAATGATGAAAACTACCTGGTGATCCGTGGCGACGTCGATCTGGCGGATCGTTATGGTCTGGAGATCCTGCGTTTCTATGAGCACTACCGGTTTCGCTATTACGCGAAGAAGTTGGAACTCAAGCAGGTCCAGCCGTTGTCGCCGGACAACAGCTGGAGCGATGGGTATTACCAGGATGGCGATTTGAAGACGTTGTCGCGGTTGCGCTTTGCCGGAAGGTGATCGTGAGGTGACGTGTATTCCGGGCTGGAGTTAGTATGTGTGGCAGAGTGTTCGTCATTACTGAGAAAGGATTCGACGGCTATGAATACTAATGACGGCCTAGGAACGGAGCTGTCTCCAGAGATGTTGACGATTCCACCGACTGACTATGGTCAGTTGAGCGGCGAAGTCTCTATAAGTGTCGCCGCTTCGGATGAGTTGCTTTCAGCAAACGTTGATTCCATCCACTTCGTGACTACCCACAGCGACGATCCATGGGCCGCCGGATTGGATGACCGTCTAGGGGTTGCAGACGAGGCTAAAGCCTTTGCTCGAATGGCCGTTGCCAAGGCGTTTACACCACCCTTGGCCGTTGGTCTGTTCGGTGATTGGGGCAGTGGTAAGTCATTTTTCATGAGGTTGGTTCATGAGCACATCGAGCGTCTGACGTCTAAAGATGACAAAGGAGCTCCAGAGGCCGGGGCAGCAGAATTTCACACCGATATCGTGCAGATTCGTTTCAACGCCTGGCACTACGCGGAGACGAACCTTTGGGCTAGCTTGGTCTCCCACCTGTTTACTGAGCTGGATCGCTGGTATGGCGAAAATAATCCTGCCAACCCCGAGAGCCTGCTGGAAACGCTGGTCACTGCTCGTTCGCTGACGCTGGAGGCTGCCAGAGAGCTTGTCGCTCGTCGTAGCGATCAGCGTAATGCAACGAGGGACTTGTTGGCGGCAGAGGATAAATTCAAGGTGGCCCGTGAATCATTGGTCGGGAGCCCTGGTGTTTACTGGAAGGCATTGAAATCGATACTGACTGACGAAAAGGCGTCCCCCTCCTTGAAGAAAAGCAGGGACGCATTGAAAGCGGCTGCACAAGAAGTCGGCATACCCGATCTGCTTGACGAGGTTAAAAGCTTCCAGCATGTCAGTGCTTCACTTTCCAATGAGGCCAGGCGGGGCAGGTTGCTGATTGTCGGGCTGAAGCTTCAGCTCCAGCGCTGGCCTGCCGTTTTGTTCGTGATCCTTACGGTGTTGCTGGCACCTGTCGCCGCTTCGTTGTTACAGGCGTTACTTAGCCAGTGGCTACCCGTGTTCGGCGGCCTGCATCAGGCGGTTCTCTCTGTCAGCTTGGGTATGGCGGCATTGACTAGCGTCGTGGGTAAGTACCTGGCAAAAACCAGAAAAATTCTGGGTCGATTGGAGTCTGCCAAAGCTTCGATCGATAAGCTGGTCGATGACTCTTTGATCTCCCAAGCCGAAGATCTCAAGGATCAACAGGAAAATTTGTCCCTAGCCAGTGCGAATCTTGAGGAAGCTCAAGCACTGGTCAAGGCAACCAGCGAGCGTCTGGCCGAGGCGTCACATAATTACTCGCAAGGGACCGGTGCCAGCCGCTTGAAGAATTTCGTGCGTGCCCGGGTAGTTGATGGCGACTACGCCCGACATCTGGGACTGATTGCGACGGTGCGCAAGGATTTCGAAGAGCTCTCGGCTCGTGTCTCGGCTGATCAACACTTCGATGGGGCGGCCGAGCAGGAACACGATGCTTTCAGCAAGCGCATGCGGCATTTTTTGCAAACACACGAAGAAATGTTGTCATCAGAGGAAATACAAGAACTGAGTGGCTCCTTGAACCGAGGGGCTGGAAAGCAAAAGGATGGGGCAACGACAGAGCCGAAGGCATTCAAGCGTATTGTCATCTACATCGACGATCTGGATCGTTGTCCGCCAGAGAAGGTCGTTGATGTCTTGCAGGCGGTGCATCTGCTACTGACCTTTCCTATTTTTGTCGTCATGGTGGCCGTGGATGTTCGCTGGGTGCGAAAGGCACTGGTCAAACATTACTCCGGACTGATCGAGGCAACTGATGAAGGTGGGACGGGCATGGCATCTGCCAACGACTACTTGGAGAAAATTTTCCAGATACCGTACTGGATGAGGCCTATGGACGATCAGGTCAGCGTTGCTTTTCTGGTTGACCGGCTGCGTCGTCTCAATCCGTTGTCGGAGCCTGACCATGTACCGATCCCCCGTAGTGAAGTATCTATCAATACACTTTCAATCAGTGATCAGGAAGAGCGGCTTCTAAAGGAACTTGCTCCCTGTATTGGAGGCTCGCCCAGACGCACGTTGCGCTTCCTGAATACCTATCGCCTGATCAAGGTCAGTCTTCGCGCCAGGGAGTTACTGGATCTTGAGGCGCGAGGGTATAAGGCTCTGATGGTGCAGTTGGCCCTTGCAACGGCAGCGCCGAAGTTGTTTGAAAGGTCTGCGAATCTGTTGGAGACGTTGGATAAGGATTTGCATCTGAACGAATTCGTCGCCCTATTGATTCGTGATGACGATGAGGCGCCAGAGACTCAGAGGGGGGCACGTATTTTCAGCATCTATCAGCGCGAAGACTACGTTGCAAGCACTGACTCGTCCTCTGGCTCTGGTGTCTCTATGCTGCAGGATTACGCCTCAATTGCCCGTCGATACTCATTTGTCGGCTAGGCGTTCGTCGAGAGTCGACTCATCGCCGCGCGGTACTGCTTTGTCCGTCGCCCGATAAACAGTCTGTCCAGCACCAGCGCCCATACCGCCGAGACCTCGGGGTGAGGGCGCTGGCCCTTGCTCAGGCGCTTGAGTTGGAACTTGACCACCGCCATGCTCGCCAAGGAGGCCAGCGGCTTTTTCTTCCAATGGATCGGTGGCAATTGCGGGTGGCTGTCGCGACCTTCGCGCCAGAGCCGGGGCAGGTGGGGTTCCACGGCCAGCGCCGTGCCGATACCGGCCATGGCGATGCCGCTGTCCAGCACTTGCTCGACGATGGGCAGGCGTCGAATGCCGCCGGTGACCATCACCGGCATATTCGCCACCTTCGCCAGTTCACCGGCCATGTCCATGAAATAGGCCTCCCGCGCCAGGGTGCGACCGTCCCGTGCTTCGCCCTGCATGGCCGGAGCCTCATAACTGCCGCCCGAAAGTTCGACCAGGTCCACCGGCAAGTCGTTGAGCCATTCGATTACCTGACGGGCATCATCGGCGTCGAAGCCGCCACGCTGGAAGTCCGCCGAGTTGAGTTTGACCGCCACACAAAAGCCCGGCGAAACCACCGCCCGGATTGCCTTGACCGCCGACAGCAACAGGCGTGCGCGGTTTTCCAGCGAGCCGCCCCAACGGTCGCTGCGCTGGTTGCTCAGCGGCGAAAGAAACTGGCTGATCAGGTAACCGTGGGCCGCATGGATCTGCACACCACTGAAACCGGCCTGTTCGGCGAGACGGGCACTATTGGCGAAGCGCCTGATCACTTCCTCGATATCGCCCTCACCCATGGGCCGTGGCGCGGCAAACATCTTCGAGAACCCACCCAGGTCCAGCGCCACCGCGGACGGTGCCCAGGCGGTCTGGCCGAGATTGGCCATGGTCTGGCGCCCGGGATGGTTGATCTGCATCCAGAACTGCGCACCCTTGGCCCGGCCGATGGCGGCCCACCGGCGAAACTTTTCCAGGTGTCCTTCATCTTCCAGTACCACACCGCCGGGGCCGGTCATCGCGCGCCGGTCGATCATCACGTTGCCCGTCAGCAGCAACCCCGGCTCGCCGTCGGCCCAGGCACGGTAGAGTTCCATCAACTGAGCGGAGGGGGCGTTATCCAGGTCCGCCATGTTTTCTTCCATGGCGGCCTTGGCGATGCGATTCGGGATCTGTACGCCGTTGGGCAGAAGCAGTGCTTGAAAGGGTGACATGCTTGACTCCGGAGCAGTGGGGAGTTCAGGCTAAGCTTAAACCTAACTTTAATGTCAAGCGTCCATTCGAGGCCTCTTATGAAGATCGGTGAACTGGCCCTGCGCAGTGGTCTGGCAGCTTCGAAGATCAGGTTCTATGAAGCCCAGGGGCTGATTCGTAAGGTACAGCGTCAGGCCAACGGTTACCGTGAGTACCCGGCTGAGGTGTTGCAGACGTTGTCGATCATCCAGTGCGCGCAGCAAGCGGGTTTCAGTCTTGAGGAACTGCGGGCGTTGGTGCCGGGTACCGAGATGGGAACCTTGGATCATGAAGCCATGGTCGACAGCCTGGAACGCAAGATCGATCAGATCGAAGCCATGCAGGCGCGCCTGTCCCATAGCAAATTGCAGTTGCTGGGGATCGTCAACAGCATCCGCAACCGGCCCGAAGGGGCCAGTTGCACGGAAAATACCGAACGGGTCTTGGCCTCGCTCCAGCCGCCGCAACCCCGCCTTACGCTGTAGGGTCGTCTCGCTTCTCTCTGCCGGGGCTCTCTTCGGGCAGTTGAATAACGTCACTGCCCGTACGACGAGCCCCGTGCGGATTTACTCCATGGCCAATGAGTGGGATGGAGTGGCGGGCAGCGGATGACGCATCAGACTGCCGACCACCAGCGCTCCCGACAACCCAAGCAACCCCGCGACCCAGAGCACTGTGCCAAAGCCGCCGACGAAAGCTGCGCGGGCCAAAGGCTGGACCACTTGGCGTGCGGACTCCGGCAGGTTTGCCATGGCCGCCGGCATGTCTCCGGCGACGACCCGTGAAGCAATGGCACGTGCCTGATCAAGCCAGGGGGCGGCGTGTGCGGCGAGGCCGGCCTGGAGCAATTGCTCGGTGTGGCTGGCCAGCAGGGCGCCAAAGACGCCGATGGTCAGCATGATCGCGCTGAAGCGCATGGTGGTGCTCATCCCCGAGGCCATGCCGGCCCGTTCCCGTGGCACGCAGGCCATGATGTTCTTCTGGGTATCGCCGTTGAGCAGTCCGGCGCCGGCACCGGTCACGGTAATCGCCAGGGCGAACGGCAGGTAGCTGCCACTGCCGACCGCCCAGGCACTGAGCAGGTTGCCGCAACCGACCAGGGTCAAGCCGCTTGCCATCATCGTCGCCGGAGTGAAGCGCGGCGCCAGTCGAATGCCGATGCGTGGGCAGATCAACATCGCCAGGGCAAAGGGCAGCATGCCCAGGCCCGAAGCCACGGCGGAAAACCCCAGCCCGTTCTGCAGATAGAACGGCAGTAGGGTCATCATCACCTGGGCGCAGCCGGCATAGGCGAACATACCCAGCAGGGCGCCGATAAACCGTGGGTGACGGAACAGTTGCAAGTCGACCATCGGCCTTTGCTGTACCCGTTCGACGAACACGAACAGGCCCAGCAGCGCCGCACCACCCAGCAACCGGGCGTAGGTCAGCGGGCTGTTCCAGCCGATGCGGTTGGCTTCGATCAAGCCCCAGATCAGGCACAGCAGTGCGCCGCTGAAGGCCAGGCTGCCCCATGGATCCAGGCGCGCTGCCTGGCTGTCGCGGGATTCCGGCACGGCGTGGCGGACCATCGCCATCAACAGCAGACCCACCGGCAGGTTGAGGTAGAAAATCCAGCGCCAACCCAGGTACTGGGTAATCAGCCCGCCGAGGGTCGGCGCGGCGGTCATGGCCACGCCCATGCAGGCGCCCCAGAAGGCCCAGGCCTTGGCCCGCTCGACCTCATCGTGAAAGACATGGCCGATGGAGGCGAGGGCTGAGGTCAGCAGCAGTGCGGCGCCGACACCCTTGATGGCGCGGGCGATATCGAGGAACAGGCTGTCGGGGGCCGCACCGCAACCCAATGAGGCGAGGATGAACAGGGTCAGGCCCCAGAGCAGGGTTTTGCGCCGGCCGAAGCGGTCGGCAATGCTGCCGGCGGGCAGCAGCAGGGCGGCGAAGGCCAGCATGTAGGCACTGACGACCCATTCGATATCGGCAAAGTTGGCCCCCAGGTCGCGGGCGATGCTCGGCAGGGTGACGGCGACGATATTGGTGTCGAGGACGATCAGCGAGCAGACGCCGGACGCGGTCAGCAGCGTCAAGCGTGGGCTGACCCGGCTCATGGCTGGGCCTGCGACGACAAGGCGGTGAGGGCGGCCAGGGCAATTTCATCGTCATGGGCCGGGGTGTCGGCGCTGATGCCGATGGCGCCGATCACCTGGCCTTCGAGACGAATCGGCTGGGCACCCTTCATCATCACCAGGCCGGCGCTGAGGGCGGCCTGACGGCCACCGTTGACGGCGTTTTCCAGATCCCCCGAGGGCCGTTTGAACAACGCCGAGGTCCGGGCCTTGCCTTCGGCCAGTTGAATGCCGGCGACCACGGGCGCGGCGTTCATGCGTTCGCTGAGGATCGGCCAGCCACCGTCATCGACCACCACAATTGCACAGGGCCAGCCTTTCGCGGTGGCCGTCTGCTCGGCGGCCTTGACCAGCGTGCGGGCCAGTTCAAGATCAAGGATTGCCTTGTGGGCAATAGCAGGTGCTGCATCCGCCGCTGCCACCCAGGACAGGCTCAGACAGGCACAAAGCAAAGGGATAATGGGTTTGACGTACATGCTACAAGCTCTCTACTGTGGCGGTAGAAGCAGCTTATCGTGGGCCGTGTAGAGTTTTGTTAGCTGAGTCTTGGCACTTCATTACCTTTGAGCTAATACCCGTATGGAGATTCGTCATTTCCGCTATTTCCTGGCGGTGGCCCGGCAACGCAATTTCACCCGCGCAGCCGAGCAACTGGATATTGCACCGCCGACCCTGAGTCGACAGATCCAGGACATGGAGAGCGCCCTTGGCACCCGCTTGTTTTGGCGCGGGCAACGCGAGGTCTCGCTCACGGAAGCCGGTGCGGCGTTGCTGCCGGAAGCCGAAGCGACGGTGCGCCAGTTCGAGTTCGCCCAGCGCAATGCGCAGCGGGCCGGACGCGGTGAAGTGGGGCATATCGAACTGGGTTATGTGGCGTCGGCGGTCTATTCCGGGGTGTTGCAACGCCAGGTCAAGGCTTTCAGTCGCGAGTTTCCCGAGGTCAGCCTCAGTGTGCGCGAGAGCCCGATGGCAGCGTTGCCGGGACTGATCGCCGAGGGGCGTTTCGATATCGGTTATGTGCGTTCGCCGATCTCCTTGCCCGAGGGCGTGGAGGCGGTGCGCCTGAACGCCGAGGGATTTGTCCTGGCGGTGGCGGACGATGCCTGGTTGTGTCGCCTTAAACAGATCAGTGCCGAACAGCTGCAGAACGAAACCTTTATCCCCCCGGAGCAGATCAGTGGCACCTTGCAAGTCGCCGCCCAGGGCGGTTATGCGCCGAAACTGGGGCCACAGCCCGGCGGACTGGTAGCGGTGATCGCGGGGGTGTCCCTGGGGCAGGGCGTGGCGGTGGTGCCCGAGTCGGTGATCGGCCATGTGAACCTGCCGAATGTGGTGTATCGGCCTATCCACGGCTGCGAGGCGAGTTCCTGGTTGTCGCTGATCCATCGGCGCTTCGAAAAAGCGCCGGCGGTGGCGCGTTATATCGAGAAGGTCAAGCGTGAATTTCCCAAAGAGAAGGGTTGAGCCCGTCTCAAGAACGGAGCGACTCACCGATGATCGGCTATCATCGGTTAATCGTCCGACAGGTCAAATAACGTCGAGGGGGGTCGAGCTTGCGTATAACCGAAAATAACGCCGTTGGTCGGTCTTCACGGCGCGCTGGCCTGTACGGCGAGCGGCACCTCCTGAATAATGGCCAGTAGCCAATATTTCGCCGTACGTTCCATGGGCAAGCAGGTACAATCCGCCGTTTTTTCACCGAGTCCGGGGCTTGCCCGATTCGATGTTTCAGAGATTCGTCATGCTTATCGGTAGCTATTCCTCCACGCTGGCCTTTATCTCCCTTTTTGTGGCGATCCTGGCCTCCTATACCGCGCTGGACCTGACCGGGCGTATTGCCACGGCACGCGGCCGGGCGGTGTACCTGTGGATGGCCGGCGGTGCCATGGCCATGGGGGTGGGCGTATGGTCCATGCACTTTATCGGCATGCTGGCATTCAAGCTGCCCATCGCCCTGGCCTACGACGTGCCGCTGACGATACTGTCATTGCTGATCGCGATCCTTTCCAGCGGGTTTGCCCTCTGGTTGGTCAGCCAGCCTCGCCTGCCGATGATGCAATTGGCTTTGGGTGCACTGATCATGGGGGCCGGCATCAGCGCCATGCATTACTGCGGCATGGCGGCGCTGAAGATGCAGCCCGGCATCGATTACGACCCGACCCTGTTCAGTGCTTCGCTGGTGATTGCCGTGGTCGCCTCGGCGGCGGCCTTGTGGATTGCCTTCCGCCTGCGCCGTAATACACCTCATGTGCGTCTGGCCCGCAGCGGTGCATCGGTGATCATGGGCCTGGCGATTGTCGGCATGCACTACACCGGTATGGCCGCCGCCAATTTCGCCGAGGGCAGTTTCTGCGGCGCGGTGGGCAGCGGGCTGTCCGGCAAGGGCCTGGACAACCTGGTGCTGGTGACCAGCCTGGCGGTGCTGTCCATCGCACTCTTGACCTCGCTGCTCGATGCCCGACTCGAAGCCCGCACCGCCCTGTTGGCCGACTCACTGAGCCAGGCGAACCAGGAACTGACCCAGTTGGCGCTGCATGACACCCTGACCGGCTTGCCGAACCGTGTATTGCTGGCGGACCGGATCGACCAGGCCATGCACAAGGCCACGGCCGAAGGCAGTTGCTTTGCGCTGATGTTTATCGATCTGGATGGTTTCAAGCCGGTCAACGACGCGTTTGGTCATCACATGGGCGATCAGTTGCTGCGCGAAGTCGCCCTGCGCCTGCGTGCAGACCTGCGCGGCCAGGATACCCTGGCACGTATTGGCGGTGATGAGTTCGTGCTGCTGGTGCAACTGGCCGAGCCGGACGATGCGCTGCAAGTCGCGTCACGTCAGGTCAGTCTGGTCTCCCAGCCGTTCCGGGTGGCTGGCCACGACCTGCTGATTTCCGCGAGCCTCGGTATCGTGCTGTACCCGGGTAATGGCCAGACTGCCGAAGAACTGCTGATGAACGCCGATGTGGCGATGTATCACGCCAAGGGCGCCGGCAAGAACGGTTACAGTTTCTTCGACACGTCGATGAACAACAATGCACTCAAGCAGTTGCAGTTGTTGCAGGACCTGCGCCAAGCCCTGGAGCATCAGCAGTTCCGTCTGTATTACCAGCCCAAGTTCGACGCGCTCAAGGGCACGCCGGTCGGTGCCGAGGCCCTGTTGCGTTGGGAGCATCCCGGAGAGGGGCTGCTGCTGCCGGACAAGTTTATCGCCCTGGCGGAAAAGACCGGTCTGATCATCCCCATCGGCGACTGGGTGTTGGACGAGGCGTGCCGGCAAATGCGCCTGTGGTATGAGCAGGGTTACCAGGACTGGCGTATCGCGGTGAATCTCTCGGCCTTGCAGTTTTGCCACGGGGGCCTGGTCGACAGCGTGGCCGGCGCCTTGGCCCGGCATCAACTGCCGGCTAACAGCCTGACCCTGGAAATCACCGAAACCACCGCCATGAGTGATGCCGATGCGAGCATGGCGGTGCTGCAAAAACTCTCGGACATGGGCGTTGACCTGTCCATCGACGACTTCGGCACCGGCTATTCGAGCCTGATGTACCTCAAGCGCCTTCCGGCCAACGAACTGAAGATCGATCGTGGTTTTGTCCGCGACCTGGAGCATGACTCCGACGATGCGGCGATCGTCTCGGCGATTGTCGCCCTGGGGCAGGCACTGGGGTTGCGGATCGTCGCCGAAGGCGTGGAAACCGATATGCAGCAGAACTTTCTCACCAGCCTGGGGTGCGACTCCCTGCAAGGCTACTTGCTGGGACACCCCTTGCCGGCCGAAAGATTCATGGCCGATATCGGTCGGCTGGAACGGCAGGCCGCCAGCTAAGCGGTAGCGTCGAGGTTTTCACCCGTCTTGCTGCGCGTCATCGCCGCGGCCAGGCCTGCGCCCAGCGCGGCAAACACCGCGCCCACCAGAAAGGCGCTCTGATACCCGTCGTTCAAGGCTGAGAGTGCCGGCACGCCCATACCCAGGTGCTGTTCGGTGCGTGCCGCCGCCAGGCTGGCCAACGCCGCCAACCCGAGTGCGCCGCCCATCATGAAGGCGGTATTGACCATCCCGGACGCCAGTCCCGACTCGGACGGCGCAACATCATTCATCGCCGCCAGCAGCAGTGGGTTGAAGGCAATCCCCGCCCCCAGTCCCAGCAGCACCATTCCCGGCAGCACGTGGTGCAGGAACTGGCCATCCACCGGCGCCTGGGCAAACAGCAGCAGCCCGACGCTGGCCAGGGCCAACCCGCCGGCCAGAGGCAGGCGAATGCCGAAGCGCATCACCAGCCGGGCCGAGATCCCCAGGGAGAAGACCGCCATGATCACGTTGGCGGGCAGGAACGCGAGCCCCACTTCCAGCGGTGTGTAGCCCAGCACCAACTGCATGTACAGCGCCGAGAGGAAGAACCAGGCAAACATCGCGGCGGCCCAGAGCACGCCGATAATATTGGCGATTGCCAGGTTGCGCAGGCGGAACAGGCGCAGCGGCATCAGCGGGGTTTTCACGCGGGTCTCGATGACCAGGAAGGCCAGCAGCAAGCCGACGGCAATCAGCAGTTGCGCGACAGTGCGCAGCGAGGTCCAACCCATTTCATTGCCGTTGACGATGGCGTAGACCGCCAGCATCAGCGAGGCCGTGACTGTCAGCGCGCCGGCCACGTCCAGGTCGCGGGACGGGTGCTGGTTGAGGCTCTCGGAAAGCAGGCGCAGGGACAGCGCGATCACCATCACGCCAATCGGCAGGTTGACCAGGAAGATCCAGTGCCAGCTCAAGGAACCGGTCAGGGCGCCGCCCAGCAGGGCTCCCAGGCTGCCGCCGCCGGCGCAGACAAAACCGTAGACGCCCATGGCCTTGGCCCGGTCGGCCGGTTCGGTGAACAGGTCCATGATCAGCGACAGGGCCACGGCGCTGACCACGGCGGCCGCCACCCCCTGGAAGGCCCGGGCCCAGATCAGCAGGTCCTGGCTGTAGGCCACGCCGCAGGCCAGCGAGGCCAGGGTGAAGCAGGCGATGCCGAGCAGGAACAGGCGGCGGTGTCCGTAGAGATCGCCCAGGCGCCCGCCCAGCAGCAGAAAGCCGCCGAAGGTCAGCATGTAGGCGTTCACCACCCAGGCGAGGGCCGTTTGCGTGAAGTGCAGGTCGGTCTGGATCGACGGCAGCGCGACATTGACGATGGTGGTGTCGAGCACAATCATCAGTTCCCCGAGGCAGAGGACGATCAAGGCGAGCCAACGGTGGTCCGAGCCGGCTGCGGCGCAGGCAGGTGCTGTCATGAGGGGGGGATCTCTCGTGTGAGGGCCGGCGAGTTTAGGCCGCCGGCCAAAGACCGCTCAATAGACAGAGTGTAGGAAGGTTGTGAAGGGATCAGGGCGCCGCAGGGATGATCGGAAAGCGGATATCGAAGGTCGTGCCGTTCTGCGCATCCGAACTGACCCTCACCTCGCCACCGTGGGCCTTGGCGATTTCTCGAACGATAAACAGCCCCAGCCCGACGCTGCGCATGTCGCTGTCGCCCTCGGTGCCGCGGGTCATCGGTTCGAACAACACGGCCTTCAGGTCATCCGGGATGGCGGGGCCGGCGTTGTGTACGCAGAGGCTGGCCATGTTGTCTTCCAGGCACGAGGTGATGCTGATCGGTTGCTGGAGATCGCCGTAGGCAACGCTGTTGGCAACCAGGTTGCCGATGATCTGTTGAATCCGGTCCGCATCGAGGCGAGCGCTGCCGGTGCCGATGGCCCGGTGCAGCAGTTTCGCGGTGGGGAAGGTCACCCGCAGTTCGTCGACACTCAGGCGGGTGACGTTGTGCAGGTCCAGTGGCGCGGGGGAGATGGCCAGGCCCTTGCCGACCCTGGCCAGGGCGAAGTCCAGCAGGTCGGCAATCATGCGCCGGGCGCGTTCCGCTGACTGGCTGATATGGTCGAGCATCCGGGTTTCCCGGGCCGTGCGCTCGCCTCGGGCGAGAAAGTCCGAAGCCATGGTGATCGCGGTCAGCGGGTTTTTCAGGTCATGGCTGACGATGGCGACCATCTGTTCGGCGAACAATGCCCGCCGCTGGGCCGTCTCAAAGTCCAGGCTCAGTTGCGCCTGGGCTTCCTTTAATGCCGCTTCGGCGGCGCTCTTCTGGCGCAGCAGGTCTTCGGCGGTTTTGCGCGCGTTGAGCAGTTCACGTTCGTACTTGTCGCGGTCGGTGGTGCCGAACAGCGCCAGTTCATAAAAGGCCCCGTCGGCCTGCTCGCGCCTGACGCCATTGAGCAGCATGGTGACGGTGTGTCGGTCGTGATGCTGCAGATCGAGTTTCACTTCGGCGACGGAGCCCTGCATTTTCATCAGGGGCGCCCAGTGCGTCTGATGAAAGATCCGCCCGCCCATGGTCAACAGATCCTGGAAGCGCCGGCCGCACAGTTGTGCCTGGCTGAAGCCGAGCCAGTGGCTGAAGGTCTGGTTGGCGCGCAGGATGGTGCCGTCCTCGCGAGTCACCACCAGACCGCAGGGTGCACCTTCGAACAGCGTCAGCAGATCGGGCAGCGGCGGCTCTTCAGTCGACATGGGGAGCGGCCCAGGGCGACAGGAAGCGGTCCATGGCTTCGGAACAGGCACTTGGTGCACTCATGTGCGGGCAGTGGCCGACGTTGGGCACCAGGCACAGCGTGCTGTCGGGCAAGGCGGCATGCAGGTACTCGCCCACGCCGACCGGGGCGATGAGGTCGTCGCTGGATTGCAGGATCAGGGTCGGCGTGCCCAGGCCGCTGACGTCCTTGCGGTTGTCCGACATGAACGTCACCCGGGCGAACTGCCTGGCAATCTCGGGTTCGGTGCGGCAGAAACTGTTGGTGAGTTCTTCGCTCAGCGCCGGTTGCCCTGGCGCGCCCATGATGACCGGGGGCCATGGTGCTCGACCAGCCGAGGTAATTGCTGTCGAGGGTGTCGAGCAGCGAGTGGATGTCCTCGCGCTTGAACCCGCCCAGGTAACCGTCGTCATCGATGTAGCAGGGGGAGGGGCCGATCATCACGTGGGCGGCGATCCGGCCGGGGGCCTGGCGATCGGCCAGGACGCCGATCATGGCGCTGACGGAGTGGCTGACCAGGATGACCGGGCCACTGGCGTACTGCTTGATGATTTCCCCCAGGTCCTGGGCGTAGCCTGCCAGCGAATCGTATTTCTGCTTGTCGTAGGCCCCGAGATCCGAGCGGCCGGCCCCGACCAGGTCATACAACACCACCCGGAAACGCCCGGTGAAGTGTGGGTACAGGTAGTTCCACATGGTCTGATCGCAGCCGAAGCCGTGGGAGAAGATCAACGTCGTGGGACCTTCTCCTACCTGCTTTATGTTGTTGCGATGCTGAACGTCCATGGTTTTCTTCTCGAGCGATCCAAATGGGATTTTTGTGTCAGTCGGAGTGTAGAGAGTCATCGGCATCTGGTCACGTACTGCGGCCGATGGCAGCGCTTGTCCGGAATTGATGTTCGGCTCGAGAGGTGGAGTCGGTTACACGCTCCACGCACGGCTCTGTAAGGCACCGAGATAGAGCCCCTTATTTCATCCAGCGAGGGGCCTCTGTTCGTCCGGGCGTATCCTCCGTTTTCTTTCTTGACCTTCGGGCAATAAAACCGGTCGTGGGTAAACCAGTTTGTTGACTGACATCCTGTTTTTTTCTGATGACACTGAAGCCTCGATATCCACGTATCAGGAGCCTTCTATGTCCAATCCTCAACTCGATCTCGGTCCTTTGCGCAGTTCCATGGAGCTTACGCTCCACACCCATCATGCTGTGCGTATCTGGCAAGGCCGATCGGCCAGTGAAGAAAAGAACGGCATCATCGGCCTCAGCGGTTTTGTCCATGTGATGAGCAAAATCAAGCGGGGGGCCGAACAAGATGATCCTTACGCTGACTTCTGGATGATCCGTGTCCAGGAAAAGTTGGAGCACTCGAAAGATGCGTTGACGCTGATCGAAGATCAATTGGAGCAACTGATGAGCCGCCTGCCCAAGGCGATCTATGTGGGCGACAACCTCAATGTTCATCCGCTGACACTGCCGCTGTCGATCAATACACCGTTGAGTTTTATGGCCGTGTACCTGCTGATCGACTACGACAACATCGTGCGCCGGTTGCTGCTGGCTCATCGCACGGCCTTGATCGGCCGCCGGGATATGGCGCATTGGATTGATGCCGTTGGGCATGTGCTGCGAAGCCTGTGCGGCCTTGCTCAGCAGTTCAAGTTCTCTGGCGTCACCCGTGAAGACTTCATCACCAACAATGCGTTGGCCCGTGAGGCCCGGGAGCGCTTTGGAGAGCTGCCGTCCGAGGTGCTGGAGGGAACGTGCCGTTCTGAATTTGCGCCTCCGATTATTCGGCGCCGGATGAGTGATAAGGGGCTGCTTGAGGAGGCTGAGGTCACGGCTGAAGAACGGATCGTGCGTGAGTACCTGGGAGGCTGACGCGATGACTTTTTCCAGAAGTGGTTTTGCTGATGAGCAGCCGACATTGCCGGGAGTTGAGGCTAAACACGATGCCTTCCGACCACTGCAACACACAGCCTTCTGCGCAGTGAAACACGCTGCCTTCTTCAAAGGGCTTTTAAAGCCTTTTAAGGGTAAGGGGGAGCTGCTGCAATTCGGGGAGGCATGCAGTGAACTGACCGGCAGTTTGATCGAGTTGGCCATTGAGGGTGTACTGGCCCAAGCCGAGCAGTATCCGTTCACCTTGCTGCCCATTCGGTTGACCCGGCAGTCCACGGGGGCAGGTACCGTGTTTTTGCGTTGGTGCCGGGTGGATCGGTCCAAGATGGGGGTGGACCTATGGGCGGAGTTGATCGGCGACATGCGTACCTCGATCAACCTGCTTCCCGATCTCTATGCGCTGGAGCTCCAGCGGATCGTAATCAATATGCAGATCAGCCTGGCCCACAGCATCAGTCGCCAGGCATATCTGTGCGCGGGCAAGGTGGAGGTGGCTGATCAGGTTTATCGCCAGCGAATGGAGCAACATATCCGTCATCACAGGGAGGAGAACTGATCATGGCGACCAACTTTTGGGGCGAAGGGAACATCGGCACCCAGCCTGAATTCAAGGAGTTCCCCAATGGCAACAACGCGCCGCGCCGGCTGCTTCGATTGAATGTGTACTTCGACAATCCGGTTCCCAGGGGCGACGGTGAGTATGAAGATCGAGGCGGGTACTGGGCTGGCGTTGATATGTGGCACAAGGACGCTGAACGTTACGCAGAACTCTATCGCAAGGGGATGCGGGTGCTGATCGTGGGGCGAATCCTCATGGACAAGTGGCTGGACGATAAAGGCGTCGAGTGCCGAACAATGAAAGTCCAGGCCACTCGCGTGGGAATTTTACCGCACCGTGTTGAGCTCGTGGTGATGGCTGCGCAGGAGCGGCCTGTGGTTGAGGCGGATGATCAGCAGGCGTGAAGAGGGCTCTGAGCCGGAGGGCAGTGGTTCCTGGTAGGGCTGCTCTCTCCACTCAAATGCCGGGTCGGCAGAAATTGGCCCAGTGCAGTGATCTGGAAGCGACGAACGCCGGAGCCTGTCACTTTGAGCTCGGGTTGACGGTGGCAGTGACTTTCCAAGTCTTCTCGCCTGGGTGCTGTATTGGCTCGTCAGGAAATCGGTAGTCGCTCATGGCTTGCAGCACAGCTTGGTCGACCGTGCTGTCGCCCGAGCTTTCCAACAGCGATATCTGGGGCACAACAGAGCCTGGGATGTATGCCAATTGGAGCTGGGTGGGTTTGTTCGCAGCGCTTGTCTTGCTCTGCTTCGACAAGGTTTGCTCTAACTCCCATATTTTTCTGCCCAGTTGGTTTTGTACGCCGCTGACCCAGATCTCGTTGTAGTGCCTTTCCTGCTCAGCAGTCAGCACCAGACCTTGGGCACGTAGTCGTTGAACACTCTTCCAAGCCTTATCCTCGCTGTACCTGATCGCGTTCACGTAAAGCGCCAGTGCGCCTTCAAGATCCTGGGGGCCACCTTTTCCTTCTTCCATGAGCTTGGCCAAATGAGTCGCGTTGTTTTCATTTCCGGGCTCGGCGGCAGCAAGCTGATAAAACTGCCTGGCCTTCACGTAGTTGGTGGGCTCACCGATACCTTCTTCCTCCATGCGACCGAGTTGGTAATAGGCCGAGGCGTTCACTTCGGCCAAGGACTGATAGAGGGCTTTAGCCTTCGGTATGTCTTGCGGTACGCCATGGCCACGCTCATACAGACTGCCGAGCATCCCCTTGCACAGGGGGTCACCGTTCTCGCTGCGTGCCTGAATGTACTCGACCTGCTCCTGGGTGATGGGGTTCTGGTCCCGGTAGTGCCAGCAACGCAGGCCTGCGACACTGTCGTCCTGAGCGTTGGGGGTGGTGCTTTTGCACCCTGCAATCAGGGCGCTGAGCATCAGTAGGAAAACAGCTTTGTTCATGAATTCGATCCGTTGAATTTGCCCAGATATCAAACGACACCTGCTGGTCACTGCACGCCGGGGCTGAGTGCTTAAGCTCGCCCTGGGCGTACTGATTTGAGTGAGGGGTGTAACGTCACTGGTGAGCCCGAATGAGCGACACCGTTTGGCAGAGGGCCTGCCGCTCATCACCGCACAGGTTGGGCGGTGATGAGCGTGCGCTGTACGCCGACCTTTAGCAGCCGATCTGCTTGGCTAACTGCCCAACTGTCGACTTGAGAGGGCCTTGGGTTTCTGGCGGTAGCTGTGACCAGAGCTTGAGCCCTGTTCTCTGCTCGATCTGCTCGACCGTCACCTGGTAGGTGCAGAAGTTGGCAGCACGGGGCGTGTCCTGGTCCATGATGAAGGCCGAGAACGTGGTGAGGGTGGGGGTCGTGTTGGTGAAAATGATCTTCCAGTAACCGCTCGGGATCGTGTGCTTTTTGGTGGTGCCGGGGAGGGTGCCAATGTACCGCTCGTACAACGGGCCTGTGGCCACATACACGGCATTGATCCCTGGACGGCTCACCAGGTTACGCTCCTGGTCCTCAAGGCGAGCCCAGGCTCCCTGGTTGAGCTCTGCTTTTTGAGGCGTGATGTTGGAGAGGTAGTTGAGCGCCTCCCAGTCAGGCACGCCGCCCATGGACGCGAGGTTGGTCTGATGCCCTCGGTCCGTCTTCAGCGCCTCGTTGGCGCCGTTGTAGTCAGGCGGATCCAGCGTATCGCCAGCCGCAATGTCCGGGTCCTTCTTCCAGTTACGAGGACGATTGGAGGCCGGCGTGTCTTTGGTGATCCGGTAGGCAACCCACTTCGCGAACTTGGTGGTGGCATCGTTGTTGAGCGTGTAAGCCGTTCTGACCAGCGTTACGTCGCTACCTCCCACCGGACATCCCACCGAGCAGTTATCGATTCCAGCGGCTCTCTCAGGCTGTATGGCCTGAACGTTGGGGGCTGCGGGAGCTGTGGGGGTTGTGGAGGTTTGAGGCTCAATCGTGGAGCAGGAGGAGGTGAGTGCAACGGAGAGAAGAAAGAGGTATTTGAACGTCCTGTTCGGCAGCATGACTACTGGTCCTGTACGGGTTTTTTCATCGGCGCTATCAAGAAATGATCAGGCGCCGGTTGGTGCCAGGAAGGCTTTTCAGCGCTTCGGCGGGCGTCAGGATAGGGGATTTGAGGACGATTCTCTACCGCTCGAAAGACCTGTCTGTCTCGCATGAGTCCGAATAAGTGATACGAGTGATTACCTTTCGACAGCGGTCCGACGTGCTTTTGTGAAGACGGCGTTAATACACCATTGCCGGGGGATTCTCGGTCCCCGTCTACGCAGACTCTGATATCAGTGATGGTTGTGGGGTTTGAGCCTGTTGCGGTCAATACGCCCCTGCACGAGGGGCTGCCATTTCAGTGCTCAGCCCTCTAATGAGGAATAGGTGTGCGGCTTATGTGCTGCTCAGGATCCTCAAGGCGGCCTTGCAGGCTTGCTGCGTCTGCTTTCTGTAGTTCGTGCGCAAAGGCGATATCCCCTTTTCCGATTTGGCACGTTTTAAAATCGACTCCAAGTTGTCATCGGGTACCGTGGAGCGAAGCAGCAACACATCGGTGTACCGCGAGGTCAGGTAACGGCTCTCCCCAGCGGCTTTAGCCAAGGCATTATCCTTGTAGGCCTTCTCACCAATGGGGGTTCTTACGCCGGCGTAAATGAGTGCCCTCTTGGTGGGGGAGACACCGTTATCGTCCATGGCCAGTGAGAGGACCGCATCGGCCTCGTCCTTCGAGCATCCCTGATCCCAATACAGAAAATCATGAATGATGGCGGGAGCCATTGAACGGTCTGTTTTAGATTCCCACCACCAGAGTGAGCGAGGAATACTCGCAAGATCCGTAATGAATCCGCGTGGCACTTCGACGGTGTAAGACGTAGTCGTGATGGCGTAGCGAAGCGGCGTGGCGACGATGAACACGTCATCAGCCAAGCGTGCCACATTGGGCGGATTAGTCGTTGCACAGGAGCCGATGAACAGGGTGAGGAGCAAGAGGCTGACGTGTTTTAGGTCACGTAAAAGCATGAGCGGTGACTCCTGTCTGATTGAGTTCGCGATCTCTCTCCACAGGCCTTGTAAGGCATTCGTGTTTGACAGGGCTGATCAATCACCATCAACGTGTGGATTGCTCCAGCGTAGCTGCGTTCTTGGAGGGTGTGAGACTTTCAGCACCCATGTTGAAGATCGTTAGATCGCAGTGCTGGAGGCAATGCAGGGGTCAACTCTGTAGCGGCCATTGGGCAGCGTTACGTTTGCGAAGTCTCGCTAGCTGCTTGAAGCAGTCCGCTTGCGACAAACCCGACGCCGTAGTGGTTGCAGTAAAAGCCGTCGATGAGTTGTTGCAGTGGGGGCTTTCTCAGTAGATCTAGCCTGCATTCATCAACGGCCAGTTGATCCATGCGTCGATAACCGGTTCTTTCTTCCCCGGCAAAGCGCTTCTTGGGGCTGGCCGCGCTGATCAGCATGGATTTCTGTCGAACGTGGAGGGTTGATCCGCAACGAGGGCAGGCTTCAATGCCGTGGTTCAGCAAGTGTTGTTGAGGCTCACCTTCCGCGTGTGTCGTAGCAGAAGGCGTGAGGGCAGCTTCCTTCCTGTCTCGATCCCAGTCTGAGTGCCTAATGGTGCGCGCCAGTTGTGCGGCGTGCTCACGTAGCTCACTGAATGTTTCGTTCAGCTCAACGTAGCCAGGCCTCCAGGCAAAGAGGCCATCGACACGGCTTTGGCCAAGCACGAGGTCGTTGAGTGAGCCCATGCCGCCATAGGCCGACAAAAGGTACTCAATACCTGAGTAGTCCGAGTCCAGCAATCGTGCTCTGGCCTTGCGCATCCATACGCTCCAGCGAACGGCACCATCGCTTTCCAGCAGGGTCGCCAGTTGATCAAGAACGCCGATCAACTCTTCTGTTTTGGGTCCCATTCCTTGGCATCGTCCAACGTGAATACGGTATGAGTAGGGCGACGCATCGCCGAGAGTGCTTCGTCAGAAGGCTATTATCACGTGCGCGCGCCCAAGGCTGCAGACCTGTTTAGACCATATTTTTTACGGTAACAGCGTTGCTGATGATCACCTGCAGGGTGACATTATTGGTCTGCATGCCAATGAGTTGGCTGCTGACAGTAAAACCTACAGTGTTCGCGCTCATTGCACTGCCAGAGGGGAGGCTACCGGCGGGCCAGTTCCAGTTCGGGCTGATCATGCCGCCGTTCGCAGGTGTCAGCAACAGCGTGCCGCCCAGAGAGGTGAACGTGTTAGAGGCACCGTTTACGTAACTTTGCTGGTCAGTCGGCGAGATAAGGGTTCCGGGGATCGGTGCGGCTTCCCAAGTGCCACCTGTCAGTGTTCCATAATTCACAATCATATCGACGCCACTGGTGTTGGTGATTGTGAGGGTGAGTGAGCGAGCAAAGTTATTCATTGTTGATCCTTCCGGCATTTCATTGCCGCTTCGAGTGAGCAGGCTCGCAGAGCGAAGCCAGGTTCCATGTCACGCTAAACTTTGTTCTGCTATATCACGCAGTCATGAAAATGGCGAATAGACATCGATGTTCAGCAGGCGTTTTGCTGGCCTCTTTGAAGGGGGATGAGCGCCACACCTGGCTACCTGTGGCTCATCTCAGGTGAAGAAGCTGAGGGGCAAAAAGGTGCTGTTGCCACCGGGGCATCGTCGTCATGAGCACTTGCCTCAGGCATAAAAAAGCCCGACAGCGTCGGGCTTGGGTGAGGGTTTATCACAGGGTCAGGAATCAACCTGTTTTTCCCTGAGAGAGATCAGCAGATACGGCGTCTGCGGGTCTGTTTCTACCCGTTCGAGTGTCAACGCCAGAGAGGGCTGTTTCGTGCTACGCCCGGTGTGTAGTCGCGGGTGGAGCTCGAAATCAACCCGTTGAGCGCCGGGTTGTGGTTGATGCGCTTTGCACACGGCGTGCAACAGATCCAGTAACCGACTTTCGAAGGTCGAGCCACTGGGATGTGGGTTGTTGTGTACCGCTGTGTCCCAGAGCCGTGGCGTGAAGACCACTGGGTACCTCAGCGCATCGGCGCGATCTGGGTTCGGTTGTGGGGACATGAGGGTTCTCCCATTCAGAGAAACCACCTGCCCGACCGGGAGGTGATTTCCCGGTGACGGTTATGGGTGCTTCAGCTCATAGTGAGCATCAGTGCGTGCAGCAGGTGACGCCTGTCGCGTTGAGCGCCTTTAACGCCAACGCTCGCCACCTGGGTGAAACCAAAAAGCCTTTCAGCTCCCTGGCTTTTCGACGGGCCAACCTCGCCGAGTCGAAGGCGTCCGAGCGCAGGCTTTCGTCGGCGTGTTCGAGCAAGGCCTCGATCTGCACTTTGAGTAAAAGCGCTTCATCGGCGGTACGGCAGGGACGTCGCCAAACGATCTCTGAGGCGGTGACAACCCCCGAGAGCACCCGTTGAACGTCACCACAGTCACAGACCGAAGTGCCTTGTTGAGAGGCCTCGGGCCGGGTGTAGTAGACCTCAACTGTGCGTGGGTCGAATGAAGCGGCCTCACTCAGTTTCGGGTACCGATGCAGCTCACCGAACCGTGAGGTACAGAGCGCAATGGCTTCCTCGATGAGACCACCGTGCCCGACCTCGTAGGCCGCGGTGATCGTGTAGCAACCAAACTGCGGCGATTCTTCTGGCAAGCGCATCACGCCTGTGCAAATCACCGTGAATTGACGCTGGAACGCGTCCAGGCGCAGAAACGAGCCGGGGGTATAGGGGTTGCGAATGAACGGAAACGGTAGACACAACACATTCAGTGGTTTTCCCATGGTGATTCTCCAGAGACATGAAAGGGTACGCGGAGAAACACTTCGCCCAGCGGGGAAGGATTTCCCCGCGTGGGTTGATGGAACGTCGGTGTTCGTCAGAGCGGCTCTTTCAAACCGTCCAATGCTCCGCAAAAACACCCGCAAAAAGCACGGTGCAGGTGAGCGTGTGTGCAGTGAGGCGCCGCGGTGATTCAGGCCGAAAAGCGCCTGGTCACCCGCGACTGAGGTATCGCCAAGCGTTGTGCGTCAGCGCGTGGAAAAGAGAGCACCCGTATCGATGAGTGCCTTGCGTACGTGGGCTCGCCATTTCAAGGAAACGAAAAAGCCTTTCAACGCTTTCGCTTCACGACGAGCAAAGTGCTCCAGGTCATAGTCACCTGCACGGATGTGCTCGCTGACTTGGCCGTGAAAGGTCTCTATCCATTTCTCCAGAGCAGAAATGTCATTGACCGTGGTGCCGGGACGCTGCCAGGCGATCCCCGATTCGGTGACCGAGCCGGACAACACCCGTTCAAGACCCTCGGTACTCCAGAGGGTTGAACCTCGCTGATAGGCCAGGTCCCGGGTGTAGTAGATCTCAAGGGTGCGCGGTTCAAACGCATTCGTCGCCTTCAGGTGCGGGTAGGCATGCAGGTCGTAGAAGCGTGATGCACAGAGCCTGATGGCGTCCTCGATCAGGCCTCGGTAACCCACGACGTATTCGTCTGCCGTCTCGTGGCAACCGACACTGGGTTTGGTTTCCGGCGAGCTCATCATGCCTGTGCAGACGATGGTGAACTGCTTGTGGTACGTGTGCAGACGCATAAACGAGTGGCGGCTGTACGGATCGCGAACGATCGGCAGGTATTGACGCAGAAAACTCAGTGCATCTTTCATGGTGATTCTCCTGGTTCACAAAGCAGAACGCGGAGAAACACTTCGCCCGGCGGGGGAAGGATTTCCCCGCACAGGTGGGTACAACGGAGGGTTTTACGCCAGGTATTTGAGTCCGGAAGTGACCAAACCGGAGGATGCGCCGGCTGAGGCACCTATGATCAACAAGAGACGTATCGTCAGGTTTTTGCCCAAGGTGTCTACCTTGGCATCAAGCTTCACGATGCTTTTCTGAAGATCGGAGATGTCGATCTTCAATTCAGCACGAAGCACCGCAATGTCTGCTTTCAGCTCGGTACGGAGGGTGGTGACATCGGTTTTACTAGCAAGGGTTGAGGTCATCTCTTTCTCCATTGCCTCAATGACGGCAGTAGCGTGTATTTCTGGAACGTTGGATGCGACCAACGCGTTGTATAAAACCGTTTCCATTTTCATGGGACCTCCAAAATTAAAGGAGGGCCTGGCCCATACGGGCGAGGCCCGTATGGGGGAAACAGTGAAGCAACAGCAGAGCTTCCATCGACAGCAGTCGATCGGTCGCGCTACTGGAAGCGTTGCGACCTGGGGAGTGGATCATGCGCAATGGCGCATCGTAGCCTCTCGGATCCAAGCTAAATGGACATGGTGCTGACAGCGTCAGCGGTATGCCCCCACACAATGAATAACGCCACAGGGAGATGTCAAAACCCGAACTGCTACAAGCTTTTTCAGGTTGTTGGTGCAGCGACTAGAGCAGGGGCCAGGACTACAAGTTCGGTTCCGCTGATAGCGTGGGAATTTTGCTGTTTCGCGGATAGGCCTTTGCTGGGCGATGCGTATGCAGGTGCGCGGTCTCTGTGTAGTCCTTCGTGATGGGCGGCTTTTGCATGACGCTCCTATCGTGGAACAGTAGGGACGAAACGGTCTGCCCGTCCGGTGAAATCATCCAGTCTGTCCTGCAAAGCTGAGACCCTGGTCAATCAGAGTGCATCCAGCCTGGCGCTTCGATAATCTGCGGGTACTGCGCAATCAACCGCACCGTACAAGGATGAAACCGATGATCAAGCGTATTGGTGAGACAGAGATCAAACCGGTTCACAACGCTTCCTGCCATTGTGGATCGGTGGTGCTCGAACTGGAATTACCGAATGGCGTGGTTGATCCGAAACGATGCAACTGCTCACTCTGCAAGAGGAGAGGTGCCGTTATGGGCACCGTCCCCCTCACGGGCCTGAGGATCCTGAAAGGGGCTGATGTGCTGAAGAGTTATCGCTTCAATACCCAACAGGCTTGCCACTATTTCTGCTCCGTCTGTGGGGTCTACACCCATCACATCAGGCGAATCGATCCGTCACAGTGTGCCTACAATATTGGCTGCTTGGACGGTGTCGACCCTGCCGCCTTGGGCATGGTGCCGGTGAGTGACGGACGTCACCACCCGTTAGACAAAAAATAAGCAGACCCAAACGGATGGGAAGAGGCGTGTGGCATCCTCTACCCTGGCCTAGGTATTGGAGGAAAGAGCGTGGTAATGGTCGTGCTAGGGATGTAACTGATGGGTTTGTTTGTCCTGCTGCGCCGCAAGAGCAATAAATAGACGTCGTCGGGTTCTGCCCTCTCTGAAGTGGCGATGCGGGTCCGTTCCGAGGTGTCTCTGTCTCGGGTACTGAAGGAAGCATAAAACGTGGTCGACGAATACAATCAAGCACTGGTCATAGGGGCAGCCTGCAGTGCCATGGCTGCCGCTCTACATATAGGCGTTGTCATTTTGGGTCCTGCCGGATACCGGTTTGCCGGCGCAGGAAAACGCTTTATTCGCGCAGCGGAGGCGGGAAGAGCCTTTCCCGCCATAATCACGATGGCAATCGCGCTGATCCTCACGGTCTGGGCTCTCTACGCCTTGTCCGGTGCGTCGGTGATTAGACCGTTACCCCTGCTGCGCCCAGTGCTCAGCGCTATAACGTTCATCTACCTGCTACGGGGGTTCGCAGGATTTTTTATCTTGAAAAATACTGGCAGAACCACCCGATTCATCCTGATCAGCTCGGCCATCTGCATAGGTTTGGGGATGGCCCATTTTGTCGGGCTCGTTCAAGTGTGGGGACAGTTGGTCTAGGTACACCTATTGCCCCATCGACGTGAATTGTGGGTAAGCGCCCGGTGAAACTCTGGAGATAGCGGTGACTGAGTAAGCGAGCGGTTACCGGGCAATCGTCATCAGAGGCTCACTGGATCAGTGGTAAACCGTAGTTAGGGTGGAGCCGGCGACCACCGGGCTACAGCTGGTCAGGATTGGCCTTGATGCCCAATGCGACTGCGGCTTTATGGGCCTTGCCGCGATACCCTTTTTTAGCGCCGGACAACACCTGATACGTAGTGGCAGAGTCGAGGTCATGCTGGCGAGCGAACTCTGAAATGCTGATACCTTGAGCGCGAAGCCAGTTTTTAGCTTCACTCGGCGACCTGAGCGTGTCCATGGAACTGTCCAAGTTGGTTTCTGTTTGTTCAATGTCAGTGAATAGATCAGAAGGCAACCTTACGTGTAAACAGGCGGATTGGCCTTTTTTGGGCGTGCAATGGCTTTTTCAGAGTCACTGCCAGTCTGACCCTCACTTTAAACGCAATGCTCATGGCCTGGTCGGTGCTGACGGGGTGGTCTTGCACCTGGTTTAACCGGAACAATTGGCGATCTTTACCGCGTACAGAGAGGTTATGTGCGTAGGGTTCAGAGCACCCATGAAGCGTGGCGACCTGGGAGTGGACCCATGCGCATAGCACATCGTAGCTTTCCGGATCCCAGTTACAGAGGCATGTGGCTGACAACGTCTACGGTACACCGCCACACAATGAATAACGTCGTAGGGCGTTGTCAAAACCCCAACGGCTACAAGCTTTTCTTGTGTGGAAAATAGGTCAGCGCGTAGCCTGATACTTCGCACCTGAGATCCATCGATCTCTGTGTCGAAGGGTCAAAGAGGTCGAGCCAGAATCAAAAAAGGACGCCTGTGAAGGCGTCCTGAATCGAAGAGACGGTTCTAAAAGTATGACCGCCCTAGGGGCAGGACCCAGATTGGGTTGCCGAGGATGAGGCTCGTCTATTGCTGAGTCAGGTGTGATCTGGCTTCCATTGCGTCATGCAGAATCCGGACAACCTCAATGATGCTGTCGTCGACCCGTCGATAGAAAACGACGTGGCGAGGCCTTTGGACAATGCCGCTGGAGCTTGCAGCGCGCTTACGTACATAGATCAGATGGAAACTTCTCAGACCGGGTGAGATTTCGTCACGGGGGCTGCTACCGACCCTGTCCGGTGTGGCTGCAAGGTCTTCGATCGCGGTACGTATCAGAGTCTGATACCTGATCCTGGCGCTTGTTCCAAACTGTGCCTGGGAGTACCTCAGAACGTCCTCAACATCGACTAGGGCCGTATGAGCAATACGGTACTTCGCCATGTTCAACGCTTCTCGGTCACTGATGCGGCCGCCTTTTCACCGATGTCAGCGAAAAGTTGTTCGAGCTGGTCACTTTCAACGTCGATGAAGCGGCCTTGCTCAAGGTCCATGAGTCCGACTGAGGTGGCCTGACGTAGAACCTCAAGCTTGGCTGACTCTTCTGCTTCGCGTTGCTCCAACAGGCGAAGCCCTTCGCGCATGACTTCGCTGGCGTTTTGGTAGCGGCCAGAGATAACGAGATCATTGATGACCTTATCCAGGTGATCAGTGAGAACGACATTTCGGGTAGCCATGATGCGCTCCGGGTGCAAGTGATGTTGATTCGGATATTGGCATATTATGCCATCGTGTTGATTGGCGCATAGTTCAAGTCTGTGTTTCATGTCGGGTGGCCTCTTTGTAGGGTTTGCCAAACTGAATGAGAGAAACGTGGGAAATGGATCTGCCTGACGATGTGTCAGGGGCGGGACGGATCTCGCCCTATAGGGCAAGGATCCCTTTGGGTGGAAGTGAGGCCGAAGCCGTGGTCAGGCGCGGCTGAAGGCGCCCAAGGTCAGTGAGGCAGAGACTGTTGGATGCCAAACACGTTGGTTCGACAACATTCGGCAGGGCAACCGCCTACTCACCTGGGAAGGTGAGCAGGCAGTTCATGAGCCTCAGTTAGGCTGGGGCGGGTATGACCCACTTCTCATGGGGCAGCAGAAAGAGCGTGAAGCTCCTGTCTGCGGCGGTGTAGATACAGAGCTTCGTCTCGTCTCCAGCCTCGATGTTGTAAGTCGAGAGCAGATGAGTGCCCTCTCGCATCGCCTGAAAGTTGGCCTCTTTGTCCCGATCCTCCAGCTCGCCCCAGTCACAGACCAGGTGCCGCAGCAGGCACGGTAATACGACGAGTTGGCCGTTTTTCTCAAGCTCATCGACGCCACGAGTCGCAAGCAGTCGACCCGGCTCGAAGGGGTAGGTCGAATACGTTTTCCTCTCCAGTGCTTCAACGATTGAGGCGGCGTCTTCTTTCGAGTATTTCGCGGCAAGCAACGCGTGGTACACATTCATTTCCATCTTTCACAGACCTCCGGTTATCAGGGAGGGCCTGGCCCCTACGGGCAAGGCCCGTAGGGGATGAAACAGTGAGCAGCAGAGGTGCTTCCATCGACTGATGTCGACCGGTCGCGCTACCGGAAGCGTGGCGACCTGAGGAGTGGACCAATACGCAATGGCGCATCGTAGCTTTCCGGATCCCAGCTACTTGGCATATGGCTGACAACGTCAGCGGTACACCCCCACACAATGAATAATGCTGCTGGGCACTGTCAAAACCCCAACTACTACAAGATTTTTCTGGTCGTTGGCGTTGAGGCAGAGCGCGGTAGAAGGCCGTAATACGGCTTCACAATTGGTATAGGAGACTTGCTGGTGCCCACGTGATTCATTTCTGTGTACCGACCCTGCGCAAGAGCACCAATGCGGCGTGGCCCTTCGGTATAGGCTCGTTCTGTATGACCAGCACGTACGGTGTGGCACGCCAGGCGGGCAGATGGGCAGGGCGCGTTGCCCTTGGTCCGTGATCGAATAAAGCCTCCTGCGTTGACGCGGAACCGGTCAGAACTCGGCCTTCGTCCTGCATCTTGTCCGCAAGGCTACATCCCCAAGTACGCAGGGAATGACTCAATGCTTCTGACCCTCTTTTTTCGGTGAGTAGCAGCCCCTAAGGAAATCAAGGGGTTACAGAACTGCGTAAAAAGAGGGGTAAAATGAGAATTGTGGCTCTTTTTTCTTCACAGACAGAGAGTTAGCGAGAAACTGCTCTAGTTCACTGCCGTACAGGCAGCTCAGAAAGGTCACCTGACTCGATGAAGGTGATGCTGATTGTTCACTGCCGTACAGGCAGCTCAGAAATAACTGAAAGGGGCATAGGTAACGGCCACCTTGTTCACTGCCGCACAGGCAGCTCAGAAATGCGGACGGGGCGGACGCGGAGTTCGTTGCTCGCTCACTGCCGTATAGGCAGCTATAAAAGATGCAGTCGATCAGGTTCTGGCGATGCAACAACTCACTGGCGCACAGCCCACTAACGGGTTTATCGCGTGGTGATCCAGTGGAAGAATCAATTCTGCCCCCTGGTTTTTGACGTTCCCCACGGCGGTGCTGACGGGATACCACTCGAACGCATCGACCGGTAGGCACAGGTTTTTCGCGATGTCCTCGGCTCGAACAGCAGAGAGCGCAGGGTCGATCCACTCCCTGGCATGTTCTGGTGCCAGGACCAGTGGGCGCCGATCATGGATATCGACCATGCCCTGGTCGCTGGCCGCGGTGATGATGACGAAGCCGTCACCTTCGTAGGGCTCCAGCCCGGGGTGAACCTGGGCAAGGGCTGCGAAGAACATTGGGGCCTGGCTTTTCAGCCGAATGAAGTACGGCTGTTTCTTCTTCGGATCGCCAGGGTCTTTCATCCACTCGTACCAACCGTCGGCCACGACCAGGGCACGACCATTGGGCCAGAGCTGTTTGAAGAACTTCCCGGTGGTGACCGTTTCGACACGGGCATTGATCGGATCAGGGCGTTTGCCCTTAGCCCAGAAGGGCGCCCAACCCCACTGCACAGGATCAATACGCAGGCCTTCCTCGACGCTGTGCAGAATCAAAACACGGGTGGTCGGGGCGATGTTGTAACGGGCGATCGGCTCGTTGTCATAGCCGCTGATGACGTCCTGCTCGGCTTCCAGCTCGCGCAGGTAGTCCGCGATGCCCTGGTGCTGCGCAAATCGTCCGCACATGCTGACGCCCTCCGCCTGTCGTAATGCCCCTCAACTGAGTTGGCCGTGAGATTTTTACAAAATTAACTGTAGACGTGTATTGGTAAAAGTCTCAGATAGTTCAGAAGGCGGCAATGAGGTTTCGCCTGAAAAATATAAGGCGTTAGTTTGTATTGTGGTTGGTGTCGATTATGGTTGCATTGGTTGGTATTCTCGCAAACTTGCATAATTCGATCAATATACTATAAGTGAAACGAGCTGAGAGGCCTTCAATCATGAATCGTTCACCTGCCTCTAGCTCGTTCGGAATCATGAGTGAGTACGAAGTGCTATGCATAATTGAGCTAGTGTAGTCATAGAGAAAGTCATGAATTTCTCCCAGCCCTACTGCAATTGCTTTTTCCTTCCATGTACGTTTATCTGTGAGCTCTTTGTCGACTTTGCTTATTTGTCCTTTGAAATCAAAAAAAGATAACGCCTCGGGGTCTTGAAGGATTTCTTTTTTTATTAATTCCCATTCTTTTTTTATTTCTGCTTCGCGTGCTTCATGAGACTGGATATACTGTTTGATTTTATGGCAAAGGAAGTCGGCGCCCATGCTTTCGGCCGAGTCGAGAAAAATTGAGATTTCATTGTTTAAATCTTCATAGAGCGTGTCAATTTTTTGCCTGTTTGTGATGCTGTGTTCTCTTAAGTTATACTTCTCATCTATCTGGTCTTCAGCCTGTTTGAGCTTGTTTAAACGCTGGATTTCTGCGTTTGCCTGAAGTCCTAAGCTGCGGGATTTGTCGAGTTGATGTTTATAAATAGAAAAACGAATTTTAAATTTATACGAAGACTCTAGGTTTAACAGGCGAGCGGTGATGCAGGTTTCGAATACAAAGCGTAGATTTGAAATGAGTGCAAGCGTTGAGGCTTCAGGTGCGTCGATTTCACGTTGGCATCGCTCTACAGCATCAATAATGTATATAGTAAGATCCTGAGCAACTGAGTCGTTTGTGAACACCCCATTCAGTGCGCGTATCTGAGTGGTCATGTGTTGGTTGTGTGTTGTTACCCTTTTGACTCTGGACTTGGTGTAGGCGGCAGGTCCGTGTTCGTAATTCATCATCGTTAAATATGCTCGTTAGGTGGGCGGAAGGTTAAGTTTTTTTTGGGTTGTGGCTTAGTCGATGTTTGAATATTTGATATCATGTGGGGATTTTTGATTGGTTCTTTATTTCGCTCGACTGAGCAAGAAACTCCGGCAGTAAGAAAGAGTGGGGGCGGTAGGATGTATTCTTTGTTGTTGCGATTATATATTGCCTTCGGGTTCTTTAGCTACCTTAGATTTGTTGTCTCAAAAGTCATGTGGCCCAGGCGTCAGTTAAATCACGTATCTGGTTTTGGAGTTTGATCATGTAGGGCGTATTGTAAAATGATCTGATGGGGGCGATGAATGAAAAGTAGTATCAAACGTCGGTGCGATTCGCTCGCGAGTCGGTTTGTAATAAGCGTGATTAATTGGATTTCGTACTTTATTGGGGTTCTCCAAATCATGTGGAGTGAACAGGTAAATTTTTCTGACGACCACTAATGTCGAAAAAATCGTCGGTGGTGCGAAGGTCAAGAGTTTGGCGGTCAATACTTCTCTCAGTAATCGAAATAGCCTCATGACTGCCTCCAGGGGAAATCTAGAATAAGGACTCTTCAGTCTTGGCCAAATGTTTTTTGAGGCTGACGTTGAAGGGGAGTCCAAGGTCACGAAACGCATTGCGTCCATACTCTGTCAGCATAGGGTAAGGCTCGTTGCTGAAATTTTGTGAATTCATATCACTGAGCCTGACGATCGCATCGCTCTCTGTTAGGCAACTGATTGTTGCTCCTAGGTCAGACAAGCAGTTCGCGCTTCACTTGCCTCGCTATCGTAGCAAAGCCCTTTCCTGTGCCACGGTTGCTGGCTGAGTCGTCTTGGTGGGCAGAGACATCCTCCCAGCGATCCACCGAGCTAACCTGCTGGTGAGCACTGTCAGTATCGAGTTCGAAAGCTATGAAGCGATCTGCCTGGGTGAGCAGTAGGCCAAACAAACGCGGCATTCCGGGGAAATCGATATCGAGTTTGAGGACAATGGTTTCTGACCAGTTAACGCCTTGGGTTTCGCCATAATGTGCCAGGGCAGCAGGAACGCCGGCGTCCAGCCAAGCTTTTGCCGTGCGCATGAGCCTATAGGCGCTGACGGCGTTTTGTTCCTGTACGTTCAACTGCCTTTTTCTGAGTAGGCGTTCAATGTCCATCACGATCCTTCGTACCTGCGTTGATTACAGGATGCCAATGCCCTTAGGTGCCCGCAAACGATTGAGCACGTTTGCTCTGTCGGTTCTGTCATTTGATAAACCCTAGCAGAGTAGTAATAATTACAGTCTCAGGTCATTTTATTGGTGGCCAATCAGCTATTCCATACCATCTGCTTTTCCAGGAGCCGGTGTCTAGGTTAACTGGGATGACCCAATAATCTTTTCCGTTTTTTGGCAAATAGCTCTTTGATTCTAGCCAGTTCAAAGTCTCGTTTAGGCTCCCTAATTCAATAAGCTTTTTTATGAAGTGCCATATTTTAATTATTGGGATCTCTTTGCTTTGGACATCGCTATGGCCGATCCAATTTCGTGCGCCTACAAAAGACGCTGTGCGATACGTGTTGTTTATTTTTAGTAGGTCGTGAGTTAGTTGTTTGTCGCCAGTTCTGAGCAGTGAAAGTATGATGGTTGACTGTTTGACGCCTTTCTCAAGCTCTAATGATTTTTCTATTATTTCTCTTATCTCGGCGGGCTCAATAAACCATTTTAGCTCAATGCAGACGCAGATTTTGTTTTTGCGGTCTATGATGGCTATATCAATGTCAGTCGAGCTTAGGGTGCCGTGTGTGACTTCGTATCCGAGGTGCTCTAGTACGTCCTTTAATTCTTCATAAAGTATTGCTTCTTTGTTTAGCGTGAGGTTTAAATAGGTTTCGCGTTCGGTTGGTATTTTATTTAGAAGGGTGCAGAAATTTCTTTCAGCATTGGTATTTAGCCAGAGCAGCGGAGATAATGCTAGCTCTTTGCTGTTTATCTCTAATAGGGGTTGAATGGCTATGTCTGGATCTCTGATGTTGTGGTTTGCGAATGTTAAATATCCCAGAATGGTAGCTATTATTTTTTTGTCGAGATGTGTGTATCTTGATAGCCTGGCTATCAACTCTTCAGAGTCAATAATCCACAGCGCTGATGAGTAGCCCATCCCAAGCAATCCTCTTCCCGCAACATTAACTCTAGCAATGAACCATCCGTAGAGCATTGCTTGTATTGTTGTGAATATGACTTTGAAATCATTGAAGCTGATTTCACCTACAACCCAGCTCGAAGGTAAAACGTGTCTTCCACGTAAATTTTTACTGTGTGTTTTTACTAGCAAGGCTACTAGTTTTGGGTTGAAATTTAGTGTGAATGCCTCTCCTTTTATAGAGGTATTTTGTATGATTTGCTCAATAACAGCTTCGACGTCAAAGAATGTTTCTTCTTGGGTTCCATCTTTTCGCACGATTCGATTATATGCTTCGTACCCATATTTCTCGCTCTCGATTTCAAGATTGCCGGTGTTGAGGTACTTGTCTGTTATGGTTATGGTTATGTTTATTTTTTTCTATGCCAGAGCGGAAAAATCAAATTGAATGTGTTATAGGTTATTGAGGAGTCAATCCAGTTTTGCGACCACTGGTAGTGATCATTTATTAAATGTTTGGCTAGCTTGGAGTTGGAGTTGGATCTGTTACGGAAGAGCGCTCGGACCGGGTGCGCGATAGCATTTACCAGTGTGTCAATATAGGCGTGCAGTTGTTTTTCCGGCAAGGGATGAACAGTAGTGATTTTTAGATGCCGGTCTTCCATTGCCGAAAGCAAGGTCCAGATTGCTTGATTGTAATCAAGTTTCATTAGTGGGGAGTTTAAGAACTCGGAGTCTATCTCGTGCTCTGCATTAATTACTGTGTCTTGGATTGTGTCTTTATGCAATTTTACATTCCTTGTAGCTAATTTGGCTTGTGCAGTTTGTCTTGGTTTTATGGTCAGGGATATTTGATGGCACCAGACGCCATTCAGGTATTTAAGTGTAGTCGGTGTGTGCTAAAGATAGTTTAATTAAGGTCGGAGCCTTCCATATAGTGCTTTATGAAGGTCATTCCGGCATCTGTGACCCAGTACGTAAAGGTCATGGGGAACCGTTTGGAAAAACCTTCAGAGGTGCTTATGTCGAAGGACATGCCCTTAACCTGCTTGTCCTCAAAGAGGCCGTCTTGAACCGCATTAGCCACGAGTACGTCGCCGCCTGGTCCCAGTACAAAAACGCGCTCCCCGCTTTTCGCTAAAATCGCAAAAAGGCGTCGCTCACAATCGCCATAACGGTTGTTAAGGATGGCTAAATTTTGTTTGTACTTCCGAACAGAAAGGCGGTCGATGTCTTTTTTCTGATCAAATCGAGTATGACAATTTGGGCACAATGCGATCAGGTTTTCGAATGAGTTATCTTGTGTTTCGGCCCATGGAACGATATGGGCGATTTCTGTAGTGGTTGATCGACACGTCGGGATTGCGCATCGATGACCCGCCTCCACTAAAACTGCTCGTTGTACTTGGACAGGAATGTGCTCTCTCGACATGGCATGTTCCTCTGATTGGTATGCGTAGAATCTGACTCTTTGGTTACTGGGGCAGAAACGCTTATTTTGGGGCTTATGCTGAGCGAGCATAGTGTAGTGGATCAACTGATCCCGGACACGATGTTAAGTTTTTTCTCGGCCTGAGCCGGTGGCAGCCCTCCGTTAAATTGGTGCGGTCGAACCCAGTCGTACCGGTGCATCAAAAAATGGCTGATATCCCGCTGACGTTCTTGAGCATAGTGAACTGAGAATCCCAACAGTTTCCCCGCCGGTCATGGATATCGACCATGCCTTGGTCACTGGCCGCGGTGATGATGACGAAGCCATCGCCCTCGTGATGTTCAAGCCCAGGGTGAACCTGGGCAAGGGCTGCGAAGAACATCGGGGCCTGGCTTTTCAGCCGAATGAAATACGGCTATTTCTTCTTCGGATCGCCAGGGTCTTTCACCCACTCGTACCAACCGTCGGCCACGACCAGGGCACGCCCATTCGGCCAGAGCTGTTTGAAGAGCTTCCCGGTGGTCACCGTCTCGACCCGGGCATTGATCGGGTCAGGGCGTTTGCCCTTGGCCCAGAAGGACGCCCAACCCCAATGGATAGGATCAATGCGCAGGCCCTCCTCGACGCTGTGGAGAATCAAGACACGGGTGGTGGGGGCGATGTTGTAGCGGGCGATCGGCTCATTGTCATAGCCGCTGATGACGTCCTGCTCGGCTTTCAGCTCACGCAAGTAGTCCGCCATGCCCTGGTACTGCGCAAATCGTCCGCACATGCTGACGCCCTCCGCCTGTCGTAGTCTCCTACAACTGAATTGACCGCAAGCGACCGACAACGCTAACTGTATGCTTGTACAGCCATATCGAAAGTCGTACGTCATGAGCTTTGCCATTCGAGGCCCTCTCGCAGGAGGCGGCATTGCGCTGCCTCTCTGCGCCTTCAAGGTGCCGGCGGGCTTTCCGTCGCCGGCCGCCGACCATATCGAGCAACAGATCTCATTGGATGAGCTCCTGAATATCCGAGCGCCCTATGTGTAACCAACACCCAGAACCACCAGTACAACCAGCCAATGGTGAACCCCGCCCATTGACCAATAGCTTGGTCGGCATAGGTTGAGAATGAACCGGTATCTGGATTGGCGACAGCCATTTCCCCGAGCATTCTCATGACCAACACGACCAGAAGGCCGGAAAAGAGGTACGCCAGAATGGCAGCAGGGCCAGCAGCGGCGATGGCGTGACCAGAACCGACGAATAAACCTGCTCCGATGACTCCTGCGATGGAAAGCATCATAACGTGGCGGGGTTTGAAACCTTGCGCCAACTGGCTGGTGGAGGTTTCGGGGTCCAGGCTGATCATTATTTTTCTTCTCCTATGATGGAGTATTGGATGCGCCGACTGGACGTTAGGCGAACATCGTTGTTTCTCGCTCCCTTCCTCAAGGCAGCTGCTCAAGCACTCTCGTTGACCAGTCACGACACACACATACCACTAAAATGCTCCGGCACATTAACTGGCGACTGTTGGAGGTTTTTGTTTGCGTGCGCCCTGCTTTCGTCTAAGTGCGACATTGGCAATGTCGCATTTAGCTGGAGACGCCTGGCCATCCCATGTTTCACTCGCGTCTTCGACACTGGAGTCATTGCGTTGCGATACGATCTCACGAGCCTCGATCTCTTCATCACGGTGGCGCAGGAACGTAATTTGACGCGTGCTGCGCGCATCAAACATTTGGCTGTCTCTGCGATTAGCAAGCGTATGACGGAGCTAGAGGCTCAAGTCGGATCGCCTTTGCTGATTCGTAACGCCAGAGGCGTGGATCTGACACCAGCGGGTCAATCGATGCTGTTCTATGCCAGACAGTTGAAGCAGACACTGGAGCAGCTGGATAACGAATTGGGTGATTACGCCAGCGGTATCAAAGGCCATGTCCGGATTCATGCGATCACCTCGGCGTTGTCGCAGTTTCTGCCTGACGACGTTGCTCGATTCGTGGCGTTGTATCCGCAGATCAAGTTCGATATCGAAGAGCGCGTAGGGTCTGCCGTGATTCGAGCCGTGGCTGATGGCCGGGCAGACTTGGGGATTATTGCTGCGCAGACACCGAGCCAGGGGTTGGATACGGTTGCCTACCGCAAGGATGAGCTGACATTGGTAGTGCCTGCTGGACATCCGCTGGCGGCACGTAAGTCGATCCGCTTTAGCGAAGTACTGGAGCATGAGTTTGTGGGGCCGCACCTGGAAAGCTCCATGCACATGCTGTTGACCACCCAAGCTGAGGCGCTGGGTATGGCGTTGAAACTGAGAATTCGTATCAGCAGTTTCGATTGTATGTGCCGGATGGTTTCTGCCGGACTCGGTGTCGCGATACTGCCGAGGAGCGTGATCAACCAATATTTGCGCAGCCATAAGCTCAAAGCGGTAACGCTGGACGAGGCATGGGCGCACCGTTCGCTGATGCTGGTGTGCAAAAAATACGATGCGGCGTCCCCCACACTCAAAACCCTCATTGATCACCTGCAATTCTCATCCGCCTAACGTTACGAGCGTTCTCCATTGGAGAACGCTGACGTGGTAAATGATCAATTTTCATCTTCCCGCACTGCTCCTAGTATCGGCTCATCAGCGGTATTGATCGGCTAGCCCCCGAATCCCGCGACCATTATAAAAAGCCGAGCGATACCAGCATGACCGAGACTGCCTGCGACCTCCTCAATCATCTGCTGATCGACAATCAGTCCTTCGTCTTTGTCGACTTGCACAAGATGCTCAACCCCGCGCAAGTCGCAAAGCTTCCTTACTCGATTCGAATCCTTCTGGAAAACGTCGCCCGCTGCTCGCCTGAGGCGCTGCCATCAGTCCTTGCTCGTGCAACGGGTGATGGTCCCGATTGCGAAGTGCCTTTCCAGCCCAATCGACTGATGTTCCACGACACGACCTGTCTGCCGGCGTTGGCCGATTTTGCCGGGATGCGTGATGTGGTTGCCGAATTGGGTGGCGATCCTCAAGCCATGAATCCGCTCATCCCGGCAGTGCTGACCATTGACCATTCGGTCATCGTCGAGCGCTACGCCGAAGCCAATGCTGTCGAGCAGAATCTGGAGATCGACTTTCGTCGCAACAGCGAACGTTATCGTTTTATCAAATGGGCTCAGAAGAGCCTCGACAACTTTGGTGTGATTCCGCCCGGCACCGGCATCATCCATCAGATGAACATGGAAGCCCTGGCTCAGGTGGTCTGGGAAAGTAGTACACAGGATGGTCAGCGGTTGCTGCATCCAGACGACATGGTCGCCACCGACAGCCACACCCCTATGATCAATGCCATCGGTGTGCTCGGTTGGGGGGTAGGCGGTCTCGAAGGTCAGGCGGCGATGGTCGGCGAGCCGGTGCCGATCAGCTTTCCCAAGGTCGTCGGCATTCGGGTGACCAACGTCATGCGCCCCGGTGTTACGGCAACCGACCTGTCGCTGCACGTTGCTGAAATACTGCGCAAGCGGTCGGTAGTGGGCAAGTTTGTCGAGTTCACCGGACCAGGCCTTTCGACCCTTAGCTGGGCGGCTCGTGGCACCGTTTCCAACATGGCACCGGAATACGGCGCGACGGTGGTGTTCTTTCCGTTCGACGATGAAACCCTGGCCTATCTGGAATTGAGCGGGCGACCCGCAGAACTGCGCCAAAAGGTCATCAGCTACATGAGCGCTCAGCCGTTGTGGCGCCGTAATGAGTCGCCCGAACCGGTATTCGACGAGCTGATCGACCTGGACCTCGCCAG
Source organism: Pseudomonas gingeri (assembly GCF_013386165.1). Classification (GTDB taxonomy): domain Bacteria; phylum Pseudomonadota; class Gammaproteobacteria; order Pseudomonadales; family Pseudomonadaceae; genus Aquipseudomonas; species Aquipseudomonas gingeri_C. Next base: position 394,307 of record NZ_JACAOS010000021.1, read on the forward strand.
CATTGAGCCCAGCGTTGCCGGACCCCATCAGCCGCATCAGCGCCAGAAACTGTCAAACGCAGGCGCGTCTTTTCGCAATGAAGTACTGGGCGGTGAGGGGTTAATTGCTGGCCCCGCTAAGCAGGACTTTTTCGAACCCTCGTTCAATGAGTCCATCACCCATGGCGCCGTCGTGATGTCGGCGATCACCAGTTGCACCAACACCGCTAATCCGTCGCAGATGATCCAGGCAGGTTTGTTGGCGCGAAATGCACGCAAGCTGGGTCTCAATCGTAAACCCTGGGTGAAGACATCGCTGTCGCCTGGCTCCCAAGTGGTGGCGGATTATCTGGCGCAAGCACGGTTGCTTGAGGACTTTTCTGCATTGGGTTTCGACCTCGCGGGTTTCGGCTGCATGACCTGTATTGGTAACTCCGGCAAGCTCGAAGAGCATGTTGAGGTGTTCGCCGATCAGGGCTTGAAAGGTGTAGTGGTGTTGTCTGGAAACCGCAATTTCGAAGGCAGGGTCAACCCCAAAGTGCCTGCGGGTTATCTGGCGTCTCCGGCGCTGTGTGTGGCCTATGCCATCGCCGGCACCATCGACATCGATCTTGAAACAGCGCCGCTTGGCCACGACCAGACCGGACGGCCCGTGTTTCTGGCCGACCTGATGCCAAGCGATGCCGATATCGCCAGCCAAGTACTTGAGGTGGTCAAGCCTGAGTTCTTCAAGCAACGGCTTGAGACGGTGTGGGATGGCACAAGGCACTGGCAGGCGCTTTCTGCTGAGGGCAGTGTGCAATTCCCGTGGAGCCCTGAATCAACGTATCTGCGTCGACCACAATATCTGGCTGATATTAAGGCTGATCCCAAAGACAGCCTCGCTATCAGCGGCGCGCGCGCCTTGATGGTGTTGGGGGACAACGTCACCACTGACCATATCTCCCCCGCAGGCGCGATTCCTGCCAACAGTTTGGCGGGGCAATGGTTATTGGAGCGAGGCGAGGATCCCCAAGACCTCAATCAGTACTCGACGCGCCGTAGCAACCACGAAGTGATGCTGCGCGGTGCGTTCACCAACAAGTCGGTGAAGAACCTGCTGCTGGGTGACACCCAGCCGGGTCTTGGGGCTTGGGCCTGGAATACCGACCATACCAAGTGCCTGCCATTGTATGAAGCCGCCAAGAGTTACGCGCAGCACCAGACACCCATGGTGGTGTTCGCGGGAATCAACTATGGCGCCGGCTCCAGTCGTGACTGGGCTGCCAAAGCACAGGCGCTGCTCGGCGTAAAAGCTGTCGTTGCGCAAAGCATCGAGCGCATTCACCGCAGCAACCTGATCGGTATGGGGGTTATCCCCCTGCAATTTCAGGCAGGTCAGAAGGTGACTGATCTGGCGCTCAACGGTGACGAGCGCTTCGATTTCCTCGGCCTCGATGATCTCACGGTCGGCGACAACCCCGTGACGCTGGTGATCCACCGCAGCAACGGCGAACAACAAACTGCGTCTCTGGGTGTGCGCGTCGACTCATTGCAAGAGATTCGTTATTTAGCCAACGGCGGTGTCCTGCCTTTTGTGATCCGAAAGGTTGTGCAGCGCACCAAACACTGATTTGACCGTTTGGCTCGGTCGCGGGCCAAGCATTTGCGAATAACAATAATAAGGACGCCGCTATGCAAGGCGATGACAAAGACGCAGGCCCCCTCGACGCTGGAATTCAAGCTGATGGATTGCTGCCTGTCGGTGCGACACGTCGGACACTTCTCAAGCAGATCGGCGCTGTCGCTGGCGCCTCGATTCTGGGCGCACTATTGCCGTCAGGCATTGCTCTGGCTGCCGATCCTCTGAACAAAAAAACAGCTGTTACGCGGAGAACCACCCCTATGTACGCCTATGTCGGGTCTAGGACCACACGTGAGCGCAATGCCCGAGGCGACGGCATCACTGTTTACCAAGTCGATCAGGAAAAGGGCACGTTGACCCAGGTTCAAGTGGTCAAGGATCTGGTGAATCCATCTTTCCTGGCGCTCAACAAAGCCTGTGATCGGCTATATACCGTGCATGGGGACAAGACTGACGTCAGCGCTTTCAGCATCGACACGTCCACTGGCAAGCTGACCTTCATCAATCAGCAGAGCTGTGAAGGCAAAAATCCGGTACACCTTGCGCTTGATCCAAGCGAGCGATTCCTGGTGGTCTCCAATCACATCGGTGGGTCGCTGGCGGTGCTGAATGTCGCTGAAGACGGCTCGCTGGGCAGTATGAATCAGTTGCTCAAGCTCGAAGGTCCGATAGGGCCACACCGCGTTGAACAGCCGTTTTCCAAGCCTCACTTCAACCCATTCGATCATACCGGCAACTTTGTGTTGGTCCCCGATAAGGGCCTGGACAGGGTGTTCAGCTTCCGTTTCGACAATGGCAAGCTTTTCCCGGCTGATCAGCCATTTGTGACCACCCGTGAGGGAGCAGGCCCACGGCACCTGGCGCTGCATCCTCGTGCACCATTTGCGTACGTGGTCAACGAACTGGATTCGACCGTAACCACTTACCGCTTCAACGCGCAAAACGGATCACTGAGTCCTATACAGGTGTTGCCGTCGTTGCCCGCGACCTTTACTGGCAATAGCCGCGCCTCTGAAATTGAAGTGGACCGCAGCGGGCGTTTTCTCTATGCCTCCAATCGTGGCTATGACAGCGTCGCGGCATTTTCCATCGACCAAGGCACCGGGATGTTGGCGGCAGTCGAGTTCATGCCTACAGATGGCAAGACTCCACGCTTCTTCACCCTGACGCCGAACGAGAAATTCCTGTTCGCGCTCAATGAGGACAGCGACACGATCATCTCGATGGCAGTTGATCCGAAAAAAGGCAGTTTGAGAAAAACCGGTTTTTCGGTTTCCACAGGCAGCCCGGTTTGCATGATTTTTTCGGCCTGAACTAACGCCGATTTACGTACACGAGGGCCAGCCATGTCTGGCCTGAAGTGAGGTTCACATGAACAAAAATAATACGCTCGATGAAACCGCGATTGTCCGTAAAGTCACGCTACGCATCATCCCGTTCGTTTTCCTGTTGTACATCGTGTCCTATCTGGACCGCGCCAATATCGGCTACGCCGCCTTGCAGATGAACAAAGAACTGGCGCTGTCCAGCGAAGCATTCGGGTTTATCTCCGGCATCTTTTTCATTGGCTATTTTCTGTTTGAAGTGCCGAGCAACGTCATGCTCAACAAGTTTGGCGCAAGGGTATGGATTGCGCGGATCCTGGTGACCTGGGGTGTCATCGCGGCGTTGACCGCCTTCGCTCAAACCGCCAATCAGTTGTACGTGCTGCGGTTCTTTTTAGGTGTGGCCGAAGCCGGGTTCTTTCCAGGCATCATCGTCTACCTGACCTTTTGGTTTCGCTCCAAGGAGTTGGCGACGACGGTGGCACTCTTCACGGCCGCCATTCCAGCGAGCTACATCATCGGTGCGCCGATGAGCACCTGGATCATGGACAACATCAGCTGGCTCAACTGGAGTGGCTGGCGCTGGATGCTGTTTCTGGAAGGCATTCCTGCGGTATTCCTGGGCGTTGCCTGCTTCTTCTTCCTGACGGATAAACCTGAGCAGGCCAAATGGCTCAAACCTGAGGAAAAAGACTGGTTGATGGCCGAGCTTGAGCGCGACCGCCTGAGCCGCAAAAACGTCAAGAACTTGAGTGTGGTCAAGACCATGACCAACCCCAAGGTCCTGTATCTGGCATTTATCTACTTCGTTTATCAGTGCGGCAGTCTGGGCATCGGTTACTGGATGCCACAGATCATCAAAAGCTTCTCCGAATCCCTGACCCATACGCAGATCGGTTTGATTGCCATGCTGCCGTACATCATTGCTACCGCCGCCATGATTCTCTGGTCGCGTAGCTCTGATCGACGCAATGAACGCAAGCTGCACTCAGCGATTCCATTGCTGGTGGCGGCCCTGGGTCTGCTCGGTGCCGGTACATTGCAGAACCCTTACTTGGCAATGACGATGATTTGCCTGGCATTGTCCGGCCTGTACAGCTTCAAATCACCGTTCTGGGCGTTGCCAACATTGTTCCTGAGCCGCTCTACGGCCGCTGTTTCGATTGCTGTGATCAACTCAATCGGCAATCTCGGCGGCTTTGTCGGTCCCTCGCTGATCGGTATGGTCAAGGGCAACAGTCAAAGCGCCGCCAATGGATTGCTGTTCCTCAGTGCTCTGCTATTGGCAGGATTCTTGATGGCTGTCCTTATGCGTGTCACCAATAAGGAAACACCTGAACAGCTTTCGGGTGTCGGCCGTGAAGCGCACTGAAGATCTTCAGTAAGCTAACGCTCAATCAGCTTTTGTTTACCACCTGGAGTCGTCAATGAGTTCCATCTACAGCGCTGTCCTCAATGAGCTTGCCCCACAAGGCGTGCTGCGTGCCGCGATCAACTTCGGCAATCCGGTACTGGCGCAGAAGGGCGCTGACGGCTCCCCCCAAGGCGTGTCTGTGGCCTTGGCAAAGGCCTTGGCCGAAGAGCTGGGCGTGCGGCTGGAGATGGTGACTTTCGAGGCCGCCGGTAAGGTATTTGCCGCATTGGAACAGGGAGTCTGGAGTCTGGCGTTCCTGGCAATCGAGCCTGTACGTGAGGAGCAAATTGCCTTCAGCGCTCCCTATGTGATCATTGAGGGGACCTACTTGGTGGCGTCTGACTCGCCGTACGTCAACGTCGAAGACCTCGATCAGGAGGGGCTGCGCCTGGCCGTTGGCAAAGGCGCAGCTTATGACCTGTTTCTGACACGAACACTGAAGCATGCACAACTTGAGAGGGCAGAAACCTCAGCGGGCGCCGTGGACCTCTACGTCGCCCAAGGACTGGATGCGGCAGCTGGAGTGCGCCAACCATTGGATAAAGTGGCGGCTGCGGATGCTCGTTTTAGAGTGTTGGAGGGCGATTTTACTTCGATCCGCCAAGCGATGGCCGTTCCCCGACATTGTTCGGCTGCTGCCGCTTATGTAAGCGATTTCATTGGCCGCAAAAAAGCCGAAGGATTTGTCCATAAGGCGCTCGCGCAAAGTGGGCAGGCGGACGTAACTGTGGCGGCGTGATAATCGATTTTTCAGCATCCAGTACGATTGCCGTGCGGGGTGAAAGATCGAACATTCACACAGAGCTGAGTGGCTGCAACGGGTCCAGGCTGTGTGAAAACGTTTTCGGTCGCAGAACATGGCCAAAACGAGGCCGAAAACCGTGATTCTACGTAAAATCCGACTCGGCTTATCAGCCGAGCATTTCCAGATTTTGGTTAGAAACGCGCGCTTCAGTTACTGATCAGGGTTTTCACACAGCTTGGACCGATTGCTGTCTGTTGCTAAGGGCGCAGTCGGCCATGCGCCGGGAGATGATAAGCCAGAGTATCACCACGCGGCGGGGCCTGCTCTGGAGGGTTTCCAGCAACCGAGCCTGAGGCCGTCCGGTGCCGATATCACTGGCGGCGCTCGTTTGGGTGGGGGCCAAGATGTTGATAGGCTGCCGGGTACTCACCCATGGCTCGACGCTGATTTTAGAAGCTGAGTAAATGCATAAATAGCCAGGTTGATGTCATCCTGAGTGTCACCGTCCCATACCTCTACCGAGGTCAGTTCAACTTTTAGATGAGCGATCCGCTCCTGGATCTCTGCAATCTCTGCCTGACCGCATTGCTGTGCGATCAGTGCCCAGTTGGCAGCCGAGATACGTTCATGAATGGGTTGGCTGGCTCGAGCTTCAGCGATCAGTGTTTTCAATTTACTCATGGCGGGCATTCAGGCTGTAGAAGTCCTTTTATTCGGTAGCGGTCCATGACAGCCGCCGTGCATGCGTTTTCACGCCACCTAGGTCCAAAGCTGGCTCAGTCCACCGACGTTGGATGCGGATAATCACTACTGCTACCCAGAAGAATCCAGCGCTTGCCCAGCGCATGAACGTCGTAGGCGAACGCCCAGAACACCGGATAGGCTGGGTGACCCTTTGCAAACCAGAAAGCACTTACCGCGTCAGCCTTGTCGACTTGTGCACTCTGCAAAAGCTTTTCAGCTAGGGCTGTGATCTCTGTCCGTTTACCTGCCAAGTCCTCAGGACCTGAGCCTGCATCACCGGGGTAAAACAGCGACTCAAGGACGTGCTCGCGCACCTCGCTGACGCCTACGGGTCTTGAGCCACCCACCATACTGGACAGGGACACCGAGGACCTCAATGCCTCCTCCAGCGATAGAGCGGCGTCGAGAGGACCATACACATTGAGCCAAACGCTGTAGTTGTAACCGTATAGAAGGTGTTCGAGCCTGAGAACGTCATCAGGTTTGGGATCAACAGTCACCTGCGAGGTGCCTCCATGGCCAATTGAGTTTGAACAATAGGCCGTGAGTCTATTGTCGAGAGCAGCTAGCCTCCAAGCTGTTTTTCCATAACAACCGTGCGTTCAGACCCATGAAACTCATCACGGATTTTCTGATAACCCAACGTTGCGTAGAAGCTCTGCGCTGTAATTGATGACGGCACCCGCAAAGCACCAATACCTGAGCTGGCTGCCGTAGCCTGAATGACCTCCATCAACTGCCTACCAATACCACGACCTTGGTACGCTGGATCAACGAAAACGCTTCTGACTACATCACCCTCAAGGCTTGCAGTACCGGCAATATCTTCGCTTAGCCAAGCGACGAACACCTTGCGCTTACCGAGCAGTGCGCTGACTTTTTCTGGAGTAAAGCTCTTCTCAACCTGAGTGATCACGTCAGGTGAGTAATCGTGTGAGTTCGACTTTTGCAAAGCAGCGATCACCACACGGCTGATCGCTGCTGCATCCTCGCTTGTTGCTGGGCGAACCTGACATTCCATGTTGGGAACCTTTATCCTTGACTGTCACAGCCTAGTCCAGCTTGGTGTTCACTTGGGATTGACCGCGTGACCCGTGCTCCTGGCCCAAGCCGTGGCGCCGCTAGTCTGTGCGGTGGTCCTGGTGCAGGTCGTCCCTACCTAGCCTCTGGTGATACTGGGTAACTTCTCGTCCTAGGCGCTTTTTTGGGGAGGGCTCTAGTCGCACAGTGTATGCAGCGAAACTCATTCGCTCGCCTCAGAACCAACGTGGAGCAGGTGACCACTCGATGGATATCCGATTTTGCGGCAACCGTATGCCTGGAAACCCGGCCGAAGGAACATGCGATGAGTACAGCTTGAGCGAGGTCTCCAGCATGGGTGATTTAGTCGAGGCGTATCGAACGATCGCCGCCAACCACCCTGGTTTCAGGCCGCTCCTCTCGCTTGATGACTTGTCCCAGGCACGCTACACCTCGGGGCATGCACGCAATAGTTTGGGGCTGGACGATGCCACGGCGCTCGACATCGCTGGATTACCTCCAGAATGCTTCGAACACGGTGAGTACATTGGTTATCCAACGACGAAGGCCGAGTTCGCCCTCTGCTTTCGCAATTTCACGGAAATGGTTGCAACGGCTACGTTCGAAGAGGCCTGCGCTCATGGCCTGACCCTTGATGAACATGGGCTGCAAGAGTGGGTGAGTTATCAGGAAAACCCTGTTTCACTGCTCGATCAGCCGCTCTCGGCCCTCCTGGTACCGGTCGAGCATTCCTATCAGGCGCTCGCCGCGTTTCCCAATGGATATTTCACGAGTGATCTGGGCCCCGCGCAAAACTTTGCCGTTGCACGCCATTTTCTCCTCGCGCATGGTTATGAATTGATGGGTGTGGGCGCGTCTTATCTTGGCTTTCTGCGTACAGCGCCTCCAGATCTAGTTACAGTTAATGCGGTGGCAGCAGATTTCTGCGCGCTCTACAACACCTGTCATGAGAACCGGCAATCAGTGGCTTTAGCCGTCATCCAGGCCATCGTCGGTCGCACATACCTTTGGCTGCGCTACGTGGAATAAAGCTCAGCGGTTTGCCCGGTGATTCGAGGCTCATGCAAAAATGCCTTGCGGACATGAAAGCTGAATACCCGGAACGCGCATCAGACGTGGCGTTTGACTGGGCAATTTTTCGAACTACAGCCTGGGGTCTATAGGGCCGTCAGTCCCACTCGGTTGTACAGTACGGTAATGGGGTAGTGGTCGATCGACTGTACTCCCCAGACGACGTGCGTCTGTTCACGAAAATGACGGTTGATGGCACTGATCTCAGTGTGCGATTGGTTATGGAGGAGGGTGAACGTGATCAGGGAGCCACAGAATAACGATCTTCATGTGTTTCTGGCTGAGGCCGAGCAGAATGGGCTGGTACTGGCTGATGTAGAGGCGGCTTGCCTGACGCTGGGCGTCGGTTCGTCGGTACTGTTGAGCAGGCTCTCGGTTGAGGTCGCGGAAGGGTTTTTGTCGGGTACCTTGGCTTTTGAGACCTGCAGCAGCATCATGAACGGAATCGCCAACGCGATCTTTGATTTGGGCATGACAGGCGAGTTTCCGCAGCCCGCGCTTTCGCTTTATCAGGCGTTCGATCAAGGTGAGTGGGGACGAATTGACGACCCTGAAACCAGTCGACCCAGTGAGCAGTACACACGACCCAGGGTCGTGGAGATACTGCGCGGTCTTCAAGGTTAGCCTTTCAAATTTCAGGCGGATGATGCACTGACAATCCATCGATGAGGGGCTGAACCAGGTCACTGATGTTGATCAACCGGCTTATTCGTTTTGCCGGTTGGACCGGGTGTTCTTGCTTTGCCTCATGTGAAAACCGGCAGGGCTTTGGCGCTACCAGTGCCTTACTCTGGCAGAGCCATCTGATCATTCCGGTCGGCGAAGCCCGGCCATAGCGTTTGATCTCCGATGATTAGGGCAATGATGGCGCAGTAAATGGCCCTCATGCGACACTCCCCGCCCTACAAGGCAGGGAGTCTTCGCGAGTCATCCTCCAGTTGCTCCACTCCGGGCGCTTATCTGACGCAGCCTTTGGTTACCCAAGACAAGGATTGTCATGTCTCGTTTATTTAGTCGTGCTCTGTTTGCTGTGGTGGTGCTGTGTAGCGTTCTGGCCTATGCCGACGAAGACGATAGCCAGGGCACAAGCGATGCTTTCAGTGCATTACTTTCGATGCCGCAAGCCCAGCCGGAAGGCGAGGGTAGATGGGAGGTTTTCGCCCCGGAAGATTTTAAGGCCACCGATGAAACCGGCCTGATTGAATACCTGTCGAATCAGAACCCCGACATGCAAAAGGTCGCATTCCACGGCACACTTTTGCAGCATGCCGTGCGCGCCAATATGAAAGACGTGGCCATGTGGTTGATAAGCCAAGGTGCTGATCCATTGGCGACGGTCGCTGGTTTTTTACACGAACCAGACGCTCTTGGCCTGGCTATCTACATGGGCCATTGGAGCATCGTTGATGCGCTGCTGGCGCTGCCGGTGTATCAACGGTTGTCGGCTCAACAACTGACTGACCGCTATCTGGTTCAGAACCCCACCTCGCTCGATGAACTGTTGGCTCGCCACTTCGCGGCCCCGACTGGCAAGCTGGGTGCTTGCATGCTCAAGTACGAGCTGGAGCGAGGTGCCGTCCAGCAAGCGCTGGAGGTGGACAGCCGGCAGTTACCCGCGCCCGGCGAGCTGGACAGGTATGGCGATTGCCAGGGTGTTCATCCCTCCGAGGATCAGTCCGCTCGTGGTTCTTTTAAAACAGTCGACCTTGTCGCCTGGAAAAAGCTCGACACGCAAATGCTCTCCCCGATATTCGGCTATTTGCTTCAGACGCTGGCTTCTGCCGATGACGTGAAGGCCCTGTTTGCCTCGGACTTGCGTCGCCCGGACCAACCAGAGGAGCTGGCTAAGGTGCTGCTGCCGTGGATGGTGGCCAGGCCGAGAACCTCGAGTGGAATCGACCCTGCGCCTTTGCCCTTCGCTGCGCGCAAGGCATTGGCTGAGCACCTGCCGGCGACGGTCCTGAGTCCTTGGTTGGCTGATTCGAATAATCTTTATAGTTGGTTGGCAATCGCCGCAGCGGATTCTTTCGAGGCGTTCTCCTGGGCTCTGGCCCTGGTGCCGGATGAGACACTGACGGCAAAGTCTGCGGATGCAGCCCACGCGGGTTTGCAGGGTGTAAGGACCATCGAACAACGGCAGATGATCGGGGCAGCCCTGTTGCAGCGCAGCGCATTACGGCTCGACGGCCAGCACGTGCCGCGGCTGCTTTACGCGGTTCCGATATCGCTATGGCCGGAGTTGTTCAGGCACGGTTATCGTGTTGAAAACACCTTGGCCATTGAGGGGGGGGAGCACTCCCATCAACCCGACGAAATCAGCGACTGGCTCGGGCGTCCGGTTGCTGACCTGCAGCAAAGTTGGCCGCTGATGACCGCGCAACTACCAGGTCTCGCCGATAGCGTTATTGAAAAGCTCATGCGTCCGTTTGGCCGCAAGCCCTTCACCTGTACCAGTGTTTCAGATTCGCCCCAGGCTGATCAGATCACCAACCTAACCGCGCTGATCCAATTGGGTGCAGTTGTTCATCCGCTTTCTTTCCCCAAGGCTTGCGCGCTAAACACTGCCCCTAAGGTTTACGCCCAGCTGCTTGCGTTGGGTGTTGTAGCGCCGGTTGCCGACGTGGCGAGTGCTGCACGGTTTGTCTTCGAGCCTGTGAAGTGCAATTTCTTGCCGAGCGACGGCTTGTTAAAGTCACTTCTGGCTCCTGATGAAGAGGGTGATTATTCCAGACAACTGCATTTCGAGACGGTGCAGTTGCTCGACGTACCTGAGTCCGATAACTGCGCGATGGTCGTGTCTGGTTTTTGGAACATGGTGGGTTCGGTAGATAACGACGATTTTATGTGGGGGTACGAGCGTATGAACCCCTGCGGCGATAGGCCTGAAGTAACGGAGTCGCGGCTTGAGCGTCATGGTGCCATTGAGGCGGTCCGCTTTGCAGGAGGTGCTAGCGCCGGGCTATTGGGCCTGCGAGATACTCAGGATGGGAGGCGGTATTATCTGGCATATGCAGAGTCGGGTGATCGTTGTAGTGGTGGGCTTGCACCTCATCTTCTGGCCTGGACTAAAAGCGCTCCTTATTATCTCGAAGAGGTCTCTGCCTATGCCCCGGTCGCTCAGGCCCTGCAAGCGCAATGCGACCTGCAAGGCGATTTGAATGCATGCCTGGACGCTGCGGATAACTCTAGAGAGGGTCATTCCACAACCTGGGACGCGCCACACGATGTGGACGAGTTTATCTATGACACCTTCACTGCCCAACGCGATGACTACCTCGGCGCGGTGCAATCATTTGACTTGACTAGGCTGCACCGTTGGGGTCAAACCCCTGTTCCTCCGAAATGGACACTCGCCGCAATCGATGCGGTCAGCCACGCCACCCTGTCAGTCCCGGAAAAGCGTCGGCGAATAGCCTGGTTATTCAAAAAACCGGCGCAGCTCAAGGCCGCGCTTGAGAAGCGCGAGTCAGATGAAGTCATACTCGATCTGGCCGATTGGTTACCACGGGAAGATTGGCGGCCACTCATTACCGCCCTTCATGTTGAAAGCACGCCGCCGAGTGTCGAGCCCTGGTCGACCCTCGCCAGCGAAGCCCAAAGCAGCAAAAATCCAAAAGCGGCCTGCCAATTCCTGACCGTGGTCGGTCTGCCTTGTCATTGACTTTCTGCCAGCGTCGACAGCAGGGGAAACTGGGCGATCCCTCCTTTGGGGCACGGTAGGGATGGTAGTAACGTGCTACACCCCACACAGATCCGTATGTACGGAACTACCGCATACCTACTCGAATCGGTACCGCCGACGCTTCCCAATCCGGAAAATTTAGGTGAAGCCGAGCACAGGGCGAAGTAGATGACTTTCTGGTTGTCGTTACCGAAAAAACCAAATGTTGCAATAGGAGATTTTTTATCGTGTTATCGGAGCCAAGTTTACTCAGGTCGAGTTCGTCGACGAAAACGTCAACGACTCGCACTGGATTTCTTGGGCTACGTAAAGGCGACGATCAGTTTAAGCTCTAGATTACCTGAGTTGAAATTAAAGCACTCGGTTTTGATTGTGCGTTAAAATAGTATTCCCGTTCGTAACTCGGCAATTACTACATCGTCAGTCTGCGATACACCGCCAGGCTGATGCCAGTATTGAATACCGGGCTGCACGTACAGCCATGGCGCTAGGTTAAAACGGTAGAAGACCTCCGAATCCACCTCATAGCTGTTGACCGGGAGATGCAACGGATTGTCGAAATCCTCTGCCTGCAGTGCGGTGTTCTGTTCGCGGTTCGAGCGAGCCCAGTCAGGGCTGCCTTTGAGCCAGGTGAAGCCGATCCCAAGTTTGTCCTGACGCCGCTCTGCAAAAGGGCCTTGAATGCGCAGGCCGGTGCTCACTTTCGCCTCAAGGTCGAATGCGCTGGGGTCGGCATAAGCACCGGACATGAACCATGAGATCCCTGGATCAGTGTGTTGTCGGCGAACGGTCAAATCCTGCTGCAAACCAAAGTAGGCATAGGTACTGTGCCCGCGCTGGCGATAGCCGTTCGGGTCGTTCCAGCCCGCGCCGCCGTTTTCACCCCAATAACGCTCGGCCACAGGCATGCTGGTCCAGGCCGCGCCGAGTTCATATTGCCCTTTGCGCCCGGTAATTTCGGTTTGCCAGGCCAGCTCCAACGGTACGGTGTAACCGCCTCCACTGGCGGTGCTGAAGCCGCCGTCGTTGCTGCTCATGTGCGAGGTATTGCCCTTGTACACGGCAGTCTTGATCGTCAGCTCATCGGTCAGCCGGTATTGCAGCGAGGTCCCCCAAAGGTGCACGTTCCAGTTCGGCCAGGTAGCGCTCGCTGCCTGGCCGCCACAGAGTTGCAGCAGCTGGAAATCACATTCGTTGGTCTGGCTGAAGTCTTGGACTTTGTTTAGCAGGCCAACCCGCCACAGCAGTCGACGATCAAGAAAAGACTGGCGCCAGGTTAGCCAGCCCAGACGCAGTATACTGCCCGGGCCGAGTCCCTCCTGGGCCTTTTCCGAAACGCGATCTAGGCGCGGATCGACCACGCGGGCGAGGGTCAGGTCGTCATTGCCGTTACGTTGCACCAGCAGCCCCTCAATGGCGCCATCGGCAATCCCCACGCGCTGAAAATCCTGCTGGAACATCAGGTGAAACTCATCACCGTAGGACAGATAATGATTGTGACTATCGGCGCCGCCGCTGAGGTTGCTCGCAGCCTCATTCATGTAACCGGTCTGGAAGGTGAAGCCTTGTGCTGCGAGACTGCTTCGCAGACCGCCCATGTCACCTAGCAGTCCCGGCGCGGCCTGGACCATGCCCGGCCAGGGAGTTTGCAACGCATCGGCGAAGCAGGTGACCGGAACGGCGGTTGAAAAAAAGGCGCAAAGCGCCCCGCCCAGACGAGCGTGCAATTGATTCATGCTGGATTCTCGTGAGTGGAGGGGACGCTTAGCGCGACAGTTCTACTTGCGCTTCAGGCACCGGGACGGCGGGTGCGGAACCCTCCTGGCTGTAACCGCGTTCGAAGCGATACATCATCAGGCTGGCGAAGATGCCGACATAGGTCAGCACTGGCACCCAGATAAACCCTACTTGCAGCCACTGCAACGTGTTGGCGCTCTGGATGGCGGTGTTGGGTACGTAATTGCCCCAGGCCAGCAGAATGGCGCCGATCACGCCGCCGATGCTCATGCCCAGCTTGACCCCGAAGCTGGAGGCGGCAAACAGGAAGCCTTGTGCGCGCACGCCGTTTTTCCATTCGCCGTAGCAGACCGATTCACTCATCATCGCGAACAGCAGCCCGATCACCAGGCCCATGCCAAGCTTGGCGACGATGTTCAGCGCGATGAAGCCAACCGAGCCTTGCACCCACATCATCCCCAGCGTTCCGGCGATGGTGGTCAGGCTGCCCAGGGCGACGGTCGGTCTTACGCCCCAGTGCTTGGTCAGCCACGGGCACAGGGCAATCGTCAACATCTGCACCACGGCCGTGCCCATCACGACCGGGATCAAATCCGGGCGTTGCAGGTTATAGGTCATGTAGTACACAGTGAACTGGCTCGCCGAAATCATCCCGACCCAAAACAGTAAGTTGATCGACATGGTTGCCAGCCACGGCCAATTGCCGCGGGTGGCACTCAAGGATTGCCGCCAGGTCAGGGCCTGCGAGTCGGCGTGGGCGGATACCCGTTCGCGGGTGTTGGTGAAGGTCGTGCCCAGGGCAATCAGCGCGATCACAGCACATACCGCCGCCGTGAGCATGAAACCCTGCTGATTATTACCCTGGCCGAGAAGCTGTACGGCAGGCATCGCCACCAAACCGATCAGCAATATCCCGCCGGTGCCGAACAGTTGCCGCAGGGCATTGATCTCGGTGCGTTCCTGAGGATCTGCTGACAGGGTCGGCAGCATTGAGGTCAGCGGTAAGCTGACCGTGGAATAGAGCAAGCCAAGCAAGGTGTAGCTGACAAAGGCGTAGGCAATCTTCCAGTTGTCTGAAAGATCCGGAGTGGCAAACGTCAGTACGCCGCAGATCGCATAGGGCAGGGCGAACCACAGGAACCAAGGACGGTGCTGGCCGAATCGGGTCCGCGTACGGTCGATCAGAATGCCTATGAGCGGGTCGGCCACGGCGTCCAGTAGACGCGCCACCAGGAACAGCGCGCCGATGGTGGTGACCGACAAATGGAAGACATCGGTATAGAAAAACAGCAGGTAGGTGCTGACCAGACCGAGCAATAGGTTGATGCCACCGTCGCCCACGCCGTAACTCAGGCGCTCGGTGAAACGTACGTTTTGACTCATGGGGCAAGCCTCGATTGATTATTGGTTTTGTATCGATTGCTGGATGCCGGGTGATGTACCGCAGCCGATGCTGCGGGCATCAGGATCAACTGCGTTGCAGCGCCTCGATCAGCATGTCAAACAGCACTAAGTCCTCGCGCGCATCAGCGGGGTTGGTCTTGATCGGCGCGCCGCTGACGATCGCGTTGTGCAGGTATTCGAGTTCCAGAGTGTACGGGTCGACATAGGTCGGGCGTACGCGCCGTTCCTGATACACCCCGTCGATGGTTTCGCAGTAAGTCAGGGTCACCGGCAGGCCCTTGATATACGGCGTGTCGTACTCAATGCGCAGGGTGCAATGCTCACCGACCACTTCGATCAAGGCATCGAAGCGACCGTTGCTGTCGATCCCTGTTTCGTAGCTGACGTTGAAGCCGTCGTAGGCGAACAGCGCGTTGAAGAACAGGCCATTGCCGGCCTTGGCGGCGGCCAGCACTCGCTGCGGCATGCCCAGCGCTTCGCGCATCAGCGACAGGTCGTGGCTGCCGAGCCCGGCGAGAAAGCGATAGGGCAGGTACCAGCGGCTGTCATCACCCACTGCCTCGGCGAGTTGCGCTGCAGCACGGGCCTGGCGGTCCGTCACTTGCTCGGGTGCCACGTCATCGAAGCGTTTTGGGTAAGCTGCAGACTGCTCGACGAAAAACGCATTCGGGCCAATGATGTCGCGCACCCGTACATACAGGATCTTGTCCATCTGGCGAATGTGCTCGACCGCCTGGACGAAGGCGCTGGCGTAGCGACGCATGTAACCGATCATGATCCGCACGCCGTGGGCTTGCTCGGCATCGATGATGCGCTGCAGGTCGCGGTGGGTGAGGGCGGCCGGTTTTTCGATGAACACATGCTTGCCATGCTCGGCGGCGCGAACCGCGACATCGGCGTGGTACTCATCGCTATTCAGCACCATCACCAGATCGAGCCCCGGTTGTGCCAGCAGCTCTTCCAGTTGCTGCGTGGCGTGCGCGATGTTGAACCGCGATTGGACGTGGTCGAGGGCGCCCTGCGACACATCACAGATCGATACGACCTCGAACAGATGCGACAGCATCGCCAGGGTCGGTAGGTGCACCACTTGGGCCACTTCGCCGATGCCGACCAGACCTACTTTCAAACGCTTGCTCATGCGAAAATTCCTCTTAGACGATGCCCATCAGGCGCGACAGGTTGCGATAGCTGACGGCGACGCTGTCCAGCTCGTCCATGTCGGTGGCGTCCACCTCGACGACGATCGCCTGGCTTTTACAGTGGCTTTCGGCGAGCGCAAGAATGTCTCTGACCGGCATCACGCCATGCCCGACTTCGGTGAAATACGCTGGCGTGATGAATTCGCGTATGGCGTCCAGGTCGATCGCTCTCTCGGCCGGCCAGTCAGCCAGGATGTCGACCTTGTCCAGCGCAGCTGGCATGTCCTTCTGGTGGATCAGCCCGCAGCGGCTGCCGAGCTGTTCGAGCAGCGCCAGTACATCAACCCCACCGCGCATGGCCCAATAGGTGTCGACTTCGAAGCTCACCAGCTTGGGATCGGTGCGCTGCACCAGGGTGTCGAAGGCGGATTGCCCACCAAAGCGCTGAAACTCGTGAAAATGATTGTGATAGAACAGCCTGATGCCGTCTTTGTGAAGCTTCTCGCCCAAGGCGTTGAGGCGGTCGGCCAACGCATCGACCTGCTGCTGATTGTCGAGGAGCTCGAGGGGGATGACCGCGTTGCGGCAGCCTGTCTGCAACAGGTAATCGATGGCCTGGCTCAACTGGTCATCGTGGGTGAGCCGCAAGTGCGCGGCGATCAGTTTCAAATCCTGGCTGGCGAGGTCTGCAGCCAGTTGGCTGGCGCTGGTCTGGCCCATGCCGAATATATCTTCACCGCTCAAGTCCAGGGGTATTTCAACGGCCCTGTAGCCGATCGTTGCCAGGCGCTCCAGGGTTGCGGCAGAGTTGCTGGCGAAGTGTTTTCTTATCGAGTAAAGCTGCACTGCGAGGTCCATGGATCTCCTCCTTCTGGCCGGAATACGCGAGCCGACTCGGCCTGAGTTTGTTTTTATGAGTAAACGTTTACTCATCAAAGCCTAGGCCATGATCTGTTGCGTCGTCAACAAGCAAAAGAAAAAATTACCTTGGTGGCGACTTATCCTTGAATATTGATGCACATAAGAGTAAACGTTTACCCATGACAAACATGACTATTCACGAAATCGCCCGGCTGACGGGTGTGTCCATCGCCACCGTCTCTCGGGTCATCAACGGCACCGGGCGCGTTGGCGCGGTGACACGCGAAAAAGTCCAGGCTTGCATCGCCGAACAGGGATTCACCCTGAATCGCCATGCGAGCAGCCTTCGCAGTGCCCGCAGCAACTTGCTGCTGGCGCTGGTGCCGGACCTTGGCAACCCGTTTTACGCCGAGGTGATCAGGGGCATCAATAATGTCGCACGGCGTCAGGGTTACAGCCTGCTGGTGTGTGACACCGGGGCTGAGGCCGAGGCCGGGCGTACCTTCTACGAAATGCTGAAAAACCATCAGGCTGACGGTGTGATCTGCCTTGATCCGGAAACCACCCAGCACGCACTGGCCCAGGATGCCGCGTTGATGCCGTGGGTCGCTTGCTGCGAGTTCGACCGCGACGCCGCCGTGCCTTATGTCGGCATCGATAACGCCGAAGCGGCGCGGGCGGCAGTATCTTATTTGATCGGCCGCGGTTATCAACGCGTCGCCCTGATCAACGGTGATCCGCGCTTCCTCTATGCCCGTGAGCGTGAGCGCGGCTTCCGCGAAGCGCTGGAACAGGCCAGCTTGCAACCGATGCTCGACGGCATCGTCGTAGCCGGCGATGTTGGCATGGAAGACGGCCGCCTGGCCGCCTCGCAACTGCTCGCTCTGAAGGTGCGCCCGGATGCGATTCTCGCCGCCAGCGACATGCTGGCCATCGGCGCGATGCTGGCCATCCGCGAAGCCCGGCTGTCGATCCCGCAGGACGTGGCGGTCATGGGCTTCGACAACATTCCGTTCTCTGCCGCCACTCAGCCGGCGCTGAGCACCGTTGCCCAACCCTCGCTGCGGCTGGGGGAAAGCGCGGCCAAGCTGCTCCTCAATAAAATCAACAATCCCAACCAGCCGTCCAGCGGCGTACTTCTCGAGCACGAGCTGGTCGTGCGCGGCAGTACGTAAGCCCGGCGGCATTAGGAGTTACCATGAAGACCCTCAAGGGGCCCGGGCTGTTCCTGGCCCAGTTCGCGGGCCAACAGCCGCCGTTCGACACGCTCGACAACCTGGCGCGCTGGAGCGCCGGGCTTGGTTTCAAAGGCGTGCAGATCCCGAGCAATGTCAGTGCCCTGTTTGATCTCGAACTTGCGGGCGAGAGCCAAGCCTATTGCGACGACATCCGCGCCACCCTGGATCGGCATGGCCTGGCGCTGACTGAACTGTCGACCCATATCCAGGGGCAACTGGTGGCAGTGCATCCGGCTTACGACGAACTGTTCGACGGCTTCGCCCCGCCCGAAGTGCGCGGCAATCCGGCGGCTCGCCAGGCTTGGGCGATACGTCAGTTGCATTGCGCGGCCAAGGCGTCGAGGCGACTGGGGCTGGATGTTCATGTGACGTTTTCCGGTGCCCTGGCCTGGCCTTATGTGTATCCCTGGCCGCAACGCCCGACGGGTCTGATCGAGGGCGCCTTCGAAGAACTGGCCCGGCGCTGGCTGCCTATCCTCGACGCCTTCGACGAGCAGGGGGTAGACCTGGCCTACGAGCTCCACCCTGGGGAAGACCTGTTTGACGGCGTCAGTTTCGAGCGCTTTCTGCAGGCGGTGAACCAGCATTCGCGTTGCCACATTCTTTATGATCCGAGCCATATGCATCTGCAGCAAATGGATTATCTGGCGTTCATCGACCGCTACCATTCGCGTATTCGCGCCTTTCACGTCAAGGACGCCGAATTCCGTCCGGATGGCTCCCAAGGTGTATATGGCGGTTATGCGGGCTGGACTGATCGCGCTGGGCGCTTTCGCTCGCTGGGTGACGGGCAGATCGATTTCGGCGGGATCTTTTCAAAACTCGCGCAATACGATTTTGCCGGCTGGGCAGTGCTGGAGTGGGAGTGCGCCTTGAAGCATCCCGAGGACGGCGCCCGTGAAGGTGCAGCCTTTATCGACAAACAGATCATTCGCGTCACCGAGCACAGCTTCGATGACTTCGCCAAGGCGCCGCTGTCGCGCACGACCTTGAACACTATGCTTGGCCTGCCCCAAGGAGAGTCGCGCTGATGAACAGACCTATTCGGATCGGCATGGTCGGCGGTGGCGCCGGTGCATTCATCGGCAATGTGCACCGTATTGCCTTGCGCCTGGACGGTCAGTATCGGCTGTTGGCGGCGGCGCTGTCGTCCAACCCGCAACGGGCAGCGGACAGCGCCCGTGAGTTGTTCATCGACCCGGAACGCAGTTATTCCGACTACCGCGAGATGGCCCGGATCGAGGCATTGCGCGAAGACGGCATCGAGGCGGTGGCCATCGTCACCCCCAACCACCTGCACGCCCCGGTGGCAACGGCTTTTCTCGAAGCAGGCATTCACGTGATCTGCGACAAGCCACTGTGCCTGTCGCTTGCGCAAGCCCATGAATTGCAGCAGGTTGCCGAGCGCAGCAACCGGTTGTTCATGCTCACCCACAATTACTCGGCCTATCCGCTGATTCGCCATGCCCGCGAGCTGGTCAACAGCGGTGAGCTGGGTGAGCTGCGCACCGTGCATGTTGAGTACGCTCAAGGCTGGTTGACCGAAGCGCTGCCTGACGAGGGGTGGCGCGGCGATCCTGCTATGGCCGGTGCCGGCGGTGCCCTGGGCGATATTGCGACCCATGCATTTCAGCTGGTACGGTTCGTCAGCGGGTTGCGCGTGGAGTCACTGGCGGCGGAACTGACCAGCTTCGTGGCCAACCGCAAGCTGGATGATTACGTCCAGGCCATGCTGCGTTTTCAAGGTGGGGCACGGGGCGTGCTATGGGCCAGTCAGGTCGCTGCTGGGATGGAAAATGCGCTGCAGATCCGCATCACGGGCAGTCGCGCATCGATCAGCTTCAACCAGGAAAATCCCAACCAGCTATGGTTTACCCGACACGGCCAGCCCGCGCAGTTACTCACACGCGGCGGGCCGGGGATGGGCGACACAGGGTCATGGGGCGTGCGGGTGCCAGCCGGGCATTCCGAAGGCTATCTGGAAGCATTTGCCTTGCTTTATCGCGATTTTGCTTCACAGATACGTTCGTTTCCGGATCTTGAATCATTGCCGCCGGAGGCGCTGCTAACCCCGACGCTCGCGGACGGTATCGAGGGGATGGCATTCATGGACGCAGTGCTCAGAAGCCACGAACTGGATAGCCGTTGGGTTAGCTTCTCCAGACCTTAGATCTAGCTGAATCGACACTCACTGCAAAACGAACGCATGACTCCAGGCTCAATCGTGCTGAAAACTCAGCACCATAGACAGAGGCAGCCTCCACATTTGATTTTTAATGCCGCGAGAAGTTGCGCCTTGGTCATTGTTGTCCGTCTGCCCTCAGATGCCCGAGGCAGGAGCCGTATGCGGTAGTTCCGCACGAACGGATCTGTGCGGGGGCAGCAGGTAACTGCCGTCCCTACCGCGCCCCGCCGAGGCTATTATGCGTTTACTTAATCGGCTATTGCCGGTGGGTTTGTTGCTAAACCACTATCCTGATTCAACGCATTACACAGTCAAGGCTAGGAGTTTGCGCTAAACACCGTATGGTATTGTTTCGTCAGCACAACAACCTTGATTGATGGGCAAGCACCACCTGAAAAAGTGATCTCTAATTGTTTGATACGCTCAGTTTCTGTCTCAGTGGGTACCTTTGATGGATGTTTTCCATTCGATGCAGGTTTACGTCAGCGTCATCGACACCGGCAGTTTTACCAAAGCAGCACAGGCCCTTCAGATGCACAGACCTGCGGTGTCCAAGATGATTCAATCGCTTGAGCAACGCCTGGGGGGACGATTACTGAACCGAACGACTCGACAGCTCAGCGTAACGCCTGAGGGTGATGTCTTTTATCAGCAATGCAAAGCGATCCTGGATAACGTAAACGAAACGATGTCGTCACTCGGGAATCGGCCTGCACGTTTGACCGGGAAGCTGCGTATTGATATGCCGGTTGCACTCGGACAACGGCTCATAATCCCGTCGCTGATGGATTTTCAGACCCTGTATCCAGGTATCGAACTGACCTTAGGCACCAGCGACAAACCCATCGATATGTTGAGCGAAGGCGTGGACTGTGTCGTACGCCTGGGCGCGCTGGAGGACTCCAGCTTGATCGCTAGCGGCATAGGAAATCTTCCCATGCTCACGTGCGCGTCCCCCAGCTATCTTGCGCGATTTGGAGAACCTCAGACGCTCGATGACTTGGACAAGCACCAGGCCGTCAACTACTTCTCAGGCCACGCCACCCGCGCCATTGAATGGCTCTTCAGCATTGAGGGTAAGGTGCAACCAATGCGCTTGAGGTCCGGGTTAAACGTCAATGATACCCAAGGTTTCGTGACATCAGCGCTCGCCGGGTTTGGGATGATTCAGGGTTTGGAGCTTTCGGTACGAGATCATCTGGTCCAAGGCACTCTGGTTCAGGTGCTAAAGGATTACCCTGTCCCTGCCAAGCGCGTCTCTATCCTGTATCCCCATAGAGATCTTTTACCACCGAAGGTCGAGGTCTTTGTGGAGTGGCTGAAGGCATTGATGGCTACGCACAATTTAAAATGACAGCGATTGGTATTTTGAGGATAACAATCTGTATCTCCAACTGATCTTCTTTGTCTTACCCGGAGGATTTACCTTATCGGTTTTCCATAATCCGGGAGTTGTCCATGTCCAAAGTGGTTCGTTTCCACCGTATGGGTGGGCCTGAAGTCCTTCAGATCGATGAGGTTGATGTACGTGCGCCCGGTATGGGCGAGGTACGCATCAAGGTTAAGACCTTGGGCCTAAACCGTGCTGAAGCCATGTACCGATCGGGCCAGTACACCTTCACGCCTGACATGCCTGCCATTTTGGGATATGAAGCGGCTGGCACCATCGAATCGATCGGCGAGGATGTGACTGGGTATGGCGTGGGCGATGAGGTCAATGTGATCCCGGCGTTCGCATTCTCTGAATACGGTATGTATGGCGAGCTGGTTGTAGCGCCAGTGCATGCGTTGGTGACGCAGCCTGCGGGCTTATCGTCCGTCGAAGCTGCAGCTACCTGGATGAAGTACGTCACTGCGTACGGCGCCTTGGTGGATATCGGTAACCTTCAGAAGGG
Organism: Pseudomonas gingeri; assembly: GCF_013386165.1. Taxonomy (GTDB): domain Bacteria; phylum Pseudomonadota; class Gammaproteobacteria; order Pseudomonadales; family Pseudomonadaceae; genus Aquipseudomonas; species Aquipseudomonas gingeri_C. The sequence goes on from NZ_JACAOS010000021.1 coordinate 416,394, forward strand.
TGAGACTGTGTTGATTCGTGCTGCTTCCAGCAGTGTGGGTCTAGCGGCGATACAGATCGCGAACTGGCTGGGTGCGATCCCAGTCGCGTTGACCCGTACAAGTGAAAAACGAGAGGCGCTTCTAGAGGCCGGTGCTGCCCATGTCATCGCGACTTCAGAGCAGGATCTTGTGGCCGAGGTAAACCGGATTACCGAGGGCAAGGGCGCGCGCATGGCCTTCGATCCAGTGGGCGGCCCTGAAGTGGCCAATATCCTGAGATCGCTGACATTCCTGGGGATTTTCTTCCAATACGGTGCCCTGGAAACCTCAGATATGAGCATCCCAGTGATGGAGGTGCTGGGTAAGGATCTGACAATCCGTGGCTATCAATTGTTCGAGATCACACGCGATGTCGACCGGTTGAACAGGGCTAAAGCCTTCATCACCGAAGGGCTAGAAAAGGGCGCGCTGCGCCCACTAATTGCCAAGACCTTCCCGTTTGACCAGATCGTTGAGGCCCATCGCTACATGGAGTCCAATGCCCAGATCGGTAAGATAGTAATCGAGATCTGACGTTAGCCTCGTTCTGAAGTTGCAACAACGGCGTGCCGAGTGATCGGCGCGCCGTCTGTGCTACGACGCCATTAACATCGCCTTTTCCTCTTGTGGCAACTGTCGCAATACCTGCCAGGTTGTGCGAAGTCGAGCAACGTTTCGAAGTTCTGCCGTATGCGTCCGGCCAACACACTGAATCGCCACACGTTTCGTAGACTCATTTAAGAGGCAATTTCTGTTCGAGAGCGGCCTGCCGTGAAAGGCTACTTCTGGCCGATTGCTGGCTGTCAAGAAGAGCAGCAGTCGACCCACTGCTGACGTCGGCGACAGGCAGAAATCGGCCGATTCTGTTGAAAAAGTCGGCTTCGGTTTCCACCTCAGAAAATACGCGTCTGAGATTGAAATCTGTGTTTTGCACAGTATGTTCAGAACTCAGATTTGGCGCAGCAGCATGCAAAAATAGTATTTTCACGGCCCAAAGAGTGGATGCCCAAGCAGGAGTGACTTTTTCAACAGAATCGGCCAATAGCTGCCTGTCGTAATCGACTGAAATCGACCCATAGCTGTCATTAAATTGAGGTAAGGAAGCGGGTTTCGAGGCCTACACTTACTGGCGGTAGCGCATTGATCAATACGACGGCGTCGTCGCCCTGGTTAAGGTAGACCAGTGAGTCACCGGTCTCGAACGTAACTCTGAATCCCGACAGCCAAGGCTCTTGCCCGTTGAAAGAGTCAAGAATTCCCTCAACTGCGCAAATTTTTGTGTTCTCGAGGTGGGTTGCTGATAGATCTGCAAGTAGGTTTTCCCTCTTCCAGGGGCAGGTCACGTTCGGCTCTATCTCGAAGGAAGCCGGTGTATCAGAAGGCAACAAGTCCGCGCCTACTCTCTCGCCATCACTCAAGAGATACATGGATAGAACTTCTCGCTCGCCAAACCGCCACTCTAGAGAACCTATTTCTCCCAGATCTTTCTCGTCGTTGAAATAGTACTGATCGTGCAGCAGCACGCTCAGCCGCTTTCCCAAAAGCGAACGTGCGTTTTGCAGGTCTAGGGCAGCTCTTGTAGGGGATGGGGAGTGTCGGCGATCGGGCACCTCATACAGTGGGAAGAGAGACAGATACTACACAAACGCCATTACGTCGGCTTCTGGCCGACCACTGCCGGTCGAGGCCGCCTAGTGTGCTGGTCAAGTCGAATGCAAATGTGTGGCCAGGTGGAGTGCAATTACGAAACCAATGCCAAAAACACAGAAAAATGTTAGCAATACAAAACCTATAAAAATCAGTATCTTATACTTTAATAACTGTTAGGGTCATTCAGATACAACGACGGCTGCGTGATCGCCCGTTCTGCTGATGCGAAACCCCACATCAAAATGGGCGAACCGTACTTTCAGATTCGGGACAAGATCCGCCAGCACGGCATCGTGCCGTTTTCCTCGAACTACGCGTTGTACGGCGACATGAGCCAGCGCGTCATGACGGTGATTGAGTCGATGGTGCCGGCGGTCGAGGTCTACAGCATCGATGAGGCGTTTGCAGAGCTGACCGGCATGACCGAGAACCTGGAGCAACTGGGGCGCCGCATTCGGGCCCAGGTGCTCAGGTGCACCGGCATTCCGGTCGGTGTGGGTATCGCGGGGACCAAGACCCTCAGCAAACTGGCCAACCACGGCGCGAAGAAGTGGCAGGCGCAGTTGGGAGGAGTCCTGGATGTTCGAGCACCGAACCGCCGGAAGAAATTGCTGAAGGCTTGCGACGTGTCGGACGTCTGGGGCATCGGGCGAAAGATGACGGCGCACCTGGAAGGCATGGGAATCAGAACCGCCTGGCAGCTCTCACAGGCCGATCCCTGGGTGCTACGCAAGCACTTCAGCGTGGTGATCGAGAAGATCGCCCGGGAGCTGGCAGGAACGCCTTGCCTGGAACTGGATGAGCCCAATGCACCCAAGCAGGAGATCTGCTGCAGCCGGATGTTTGGCAAGCGCCTGAAGGAACTGTCACCGATCAAGGAGGCAGTGGCCACCTACATGATGCGAGCCTCGGAAAAGCTCAGGGCCCAGCGGTCGCTGTGCAAGAAAATTCGGGTGAGCATCAGGACGGGGATGTTCAACCCGGAGGAGGCCAAGTACGCCAATGGAGTCGTGGTGGATTTGCCATACCCCACCGACGACGTACGCCTCCTGACCAGGGCGGCCGTCGATGCGCTCGATCAGGTCTTTCGGCCTGGGTTCAACTACAGCAAAGCCGAGGTCCTGTTGCTGAACCTCTGCCAGCAGGGTGAATACACCGACGACCTGTTCGCCGCCTCCCAGCCCGCGGAAGCCTCAAAAGTGATGGCGGTCCTGGACCAGATCAACGGACGCTGGGGCAGGGGAACCCTACGCTCGGCCAGCGTCCCAGTGAACCCGGAGTGGGGCATGCGCCGGGAGATGATGAGCCAGAGTTTTACGACGCGGCTGGATCAGCTCTGGAGGGTTTTCAGCCGCTGAGCGTTGGCAGTAATGAAGGTTGATCACCCTATCGCTGTGTAGCCGCACGCTTTGAATGCAATCTCTGCGTTTAGGCGAACTGCTGGTGAGCACAGTGCCATAGCTTGTGCACGTCATCGATCAGACTGACGGCAATCGATTCCCTCGTTTCCGGATCTCGAAGGTGCGCCAGGTCTTCATTGGATGGGGCATGGAGATTGACATTGACTCCAGGGTACTTCCAGAACAGGTGGCCAGAGTTGCGATTGCTGGGTGCGAGTTCTGGACTCAGTGAAAATAGGCGTTCCCGGTCTTCCGGGAACTGCTCACCGTCACAGTAGTAGCCGCAGTAGAGACGGTGGTTGAGCTCGATGTACACGCCACCCTTCATAAAATTGAAGGGGAAGTAGAGGCCGATGAATTTGCTGTTTTTGGCCTTTTTGTAATAGGCGGAAACCGCCTCCTTCGTGGCCGTGATTTCGGGCTTTCCGAGTTGCAGATACTGACGCTCTTGGTAAGCGATCATGCGCGCCCAAATATCGAGCTGTAGGTCGGCCAGTACGGACTTGAATGCATGGTTGATGTCGGCGATCACGAAGAGGTTCTCGCCCAGCAGGATCTGTTCTTTCAGCTTGCTCATGTAGATCTCGCCCTGGTCACTGGAGGTCAGCTTTTGGAGTAGTTCGATGTACTGGAAAATGCTTTCCCGCACGCCGGGCTCGCGGGCAACCAGTGGGATACAGTCCTTCAGCCAATCGATGATCTCGGCTTCGTAGTTGATAAGAATTACAGGCAGGGACTTGCGACTCTGCTCACTGGGTTCGGCACCATCGAGGGTGAGGTACGTGGTCCAAATCTCGCGGTAACCTTCCGCCTGCATCCGCTGGTGGTAGCGCCAGAGCTGCTCGTCCTGGTCGCCGGCGTAGATCTTGTTCTCGATGATCACGGCCTGCTTGGATGGGTTGCGGACCAGGATATCGATGTTCTGGTACTCAACCTCGACAGTTGCATGCTCTGAATCGAAGTTCTGGATACCCACTCGCTTCAACAGGAGATTCAGCAACGCTGTGCCCTGATTGTGGGTCGCCTTAGGGTCGAGCAGGAAGGCGAGGAAGCGCGAGTGAAGCCGAACCTCATCACTTGAGCTGCGGAGTACGGAGAAGAGGTTGAAGCCTGGCGGGCGCTGATACCGTGCTCGCAGCAGAGCCATCGTCTGCAAAAAGTCGTCCATGAGAGAGGGACCCTGATTAAGGCCGAGTGACTGCGCGCAGTATCAGGTAAATCACGCTCTGATGTAATGGCTCTTTCTAGTGAGACAGCGCCCGGTCGGCGATGCGAGGGCCGATGGTTTCAATCTTGGATGTTGCCAGTGGATTCGGGGTAGGTTTGAACCTGTGACGTGACTCCGTCCTACAGCCAAATCATATGGGTAGCAGGCTGGCACCGAAATGTCAGCCTTCATCTCCACGCGTGTTAAGCGAAGGCGCTTTTGCCGAGCTCGAAGCGCTAGCCGAACGTAGAGGCGTTGGTGATCATCACCTGTAGGGTGGGAAAATTGGTTTGTGTGTTAATCAGTTGGCTGGTGACAGCCAAGCCGGTAAGAGAGGTGGCGTTCACACTGCTAGATACTGGGCCACCGACAGGCAAGGACCAGGTCGGGTTGATTGTGCCGCCGCTAGCCGGTGTCAGCAGAATCTGGCCGCCAAGAGCACTGAAAGTGTTAGAAGTGCCATTCACATAGCTCTGCTGGCCTGCCGGTGTGATCTCGGAGCCGGGAGCCGGTGCTGTTGACCAGTTGCCACCCGTCAACACGCCATAGTTCACCAGGAGGTCGGTACCGCTGGCATTGATGATCGTGATGGTGAGTGCACGCTGAAAATCATCCATTTTTTGCCTCTCCTACATTGCATTTCCGCTTCGATTGAGCCGGTTCGCAGAGGGTAATCCGATTCCATGCAGACGCAACGTTTTGCTCAGTTATAAACCCTCGGTAATGAGGGCCTGTTCGTAGGCTTTGCCGCGATGGCTCATCATGGCCGTGGGCGTTTGTCACAGACATAAAAAAAGCCAGACAACGTCGGGCTTGAGTGAGGTGTTACCGTAGGGTGAGCCCAGGTCAGGAATCAACCCGCTCATCCTTGAGTGACAGGAGCTGATACGATATCGCTGGGTCCGTTTCCACCAGATTGAGTGTCAGCTCCAGGGAGGACTGCTTCGTGCGACGCCCGGTGTATAACCGCTGCTAGAGCCCGAAATGAAGCTGCCGATCATCCGGTTGCCGGTGATGGGCTTTGCTCACGGCCTGCAACAGATCCAACAGCCAACTCTCGTAGGTTGAGCCGCACTCCTCTACGCTGGCCTAGGCATCGGAGGAAAGAACGTGGTAATGGTCGTGCTAGGAAATTTTTGGGCTGCACAGATTATCGTGGTGAGGAACCTGGATCCTGTACACATAAGGAAACAAATATCGCCCCTCCCAACGGTTGCAAGGCGCGGGCTCTGGCTCAGTAATGATGCTGAGTCTGTGCTGTAAACAAGGGAGTGTACCCAACGATTTGCGCGATTAGCTCAAGTCAGCTTCCAAGATATTGACGGCGCCGCTTTACGTTCATGACACGTTATAAAGCCGCGCGAAGCAAGGAGCTAAAATATGACCGTACCTACACGTGCTGACATAGTGGCAGAGGCAGAGCGCGGCACATTGTTGGATGCTATTTTCAGAAACTTTTGGGGGTGTAGCTATCAGGACTATGATGCACTGACCGATGTCTTAGCGGATGCACATAACGATGGAGAAGTGGAGCTACTGAACGTATTGGAACCGTGCGCTCTCGACTTATTCCATGGACACGTGCGTGAGCATGGACGACAAATTTATGGAAGGCTTCTAGGAAAACTCAATACACCTGCCGCCTCAATTCTATTCGCATTCGATGCTCTGTACGAAGCAGATAATGTTGGTTCTGTGGTCGCGACAGATGCGCTGGGCGTATGGTGCTCAGTTTCACCGGAGCGCCCACTGGAGCTGCTTAAACTCATTGATGATGAATTCCCAAGCGCTGCGAAATATCATAGTCTTGCCATAGCCATTCGGTGCGGGCTCAGGGTAGATTCAGCCTACTTTTCTGATCGCGCGTATGAGTTCTTGGTCTCTGGCAGCGAGTTGCAGCGGATCGATGTCATCCGTGCATTGATAAGTGTCTCGTTCGTTGAAAACGATGAATGGATCAGGGTGCTAGGTGTTTTCCAGTCTTCTCTGACGCGCGAAACATCGGAAGAGGTTCGCAGCGCGCTTTTAAAAACGGCACTCTCGTGGTTTCAGTCAGCTCCTGTCGTACATGCTGAAACGATACACGATTTGGTGACTCAGGCGACGGCGCCCACTTCATCCAAAGTGGCGCGTGAAGTTGCGTATGCACTGGCTTTCAACTTCAAGGGCTTCGACATCACGGTAAGGGAGTCCTTGCTGAGTGTTCTCTACAGTATTAACCCAGACGTTGATACACTGAATTTGATTGACCTGGCGCTCACCCACTTCATTGAGGAGGGGAGCGCAGAACACGCCCGAAATTATATAGAGACATTGGTGCTTCGAGACGGAAAAAAATTCTCCTTCAGTCATTTTGACTCTGTCATCCAGGGGCTTCGTGATGACAAACCCAAACAGTTGGATGAATGGGTCGTTTCTTGGCTAATGTCGGGGGAGTATGCGCTCTGTCGAGAGCTCAATGACGGACTCTTCGATGGGGAAGATGAACACCGGTTTCAGATCGATTTCACGCAATTTCGGCTCGCCGAACTCGATTACGGTTTTGTTGCACGCAAGGCTATCGCAGCTTTTTTCTCGAAACCTATGAACATTGCAACGCTGATGGTCTCATTAGGGCGTTCTGCGTCGTTTGCGCAGATTAACGAGTTACGAGGGCTTTTGTTTGACCCTGTGCTCATCAATTATCCGAGCTTGGCCGAGAAATACCTCAGATCAGTGGCGGACGATAAGGAAGACAAGGCAAGCCCAATGGTTCGGCATGCTCTTGCTCGGTTGGATGATTACTTGAGCGGGATAGAAAAAATTGGCTTCGTTCCTGAGTTCCAACCATCCGAAAGGGAGCGCCAGATCGAGTGGCAACTTCGCTCTGATAGTATGGCCGATGCCATGCGTAAGGGGACTAAACATTCATTTCTAGCAGATTTCGTTTCTCATCGGGTATTGCTCTATGGGAATGGCATGGTGAGTTGGGTCAAAGATTTATCTGCGTCAGTTCAACAAGGTGGGCGGCCGTCGCTTCCACTTCGGCGGATAGAGGTTGAGCTAAAGACCTATAGCCGCCAATTTGAGTTGCCACGAGAAGAAATTTTGGATCCAGCAGGCCTTCGCAGCACGCTGCTGAATTTCAAACTTGAGAGGCGCTCTCAATGAAACTCGTTTTTCGACAATATCTCGCCTCGCTACGTGAGCGTCGCGAGTTGGATGTTGTCTTGCCTGACTTATTAAGTGAGCTAGGCTACAATGTTATTTCGCGTCCGTCTGTGGGAACCCGTCAGTATGGTGTAGATGTAGCTGCATTAGGGGCGGATGAAGGCGAGGAGAAAATATTCCTTTTTTCCATTAAGCAGGGCGATCTGACACGAGCCGATTGGGATGGGACGTTGCAGGCACTTCGAAGCTCGATTAATGAAATTCTCGACTTCTACATCCCTGTGCAAATCCCAAAACAGCATGAGCATCTGAAAATTGTAATTTGTTTATGTTTTGGCGGCGATGTCCAAGAGGCCGTGCGCGGTAATTTGAACCAATTCATCAAAGCGCATTCGAGTGACAGGATTTCCTTCCAAGAGTGGAACGGCGACTACCTAGCTGGGCTTCTGAGCGAAGGAATTCTTCGACAGCAGTTGGTTAATGAAAACCTTCGCAATAGTTTCCAGAAATCTGTCGCGATGTTGGATGAGCCTGAAATCGCTTTTAAGCATTTCTCTCAGTTGGTCATGGGGCTGATGTCTGCTAAAAACGAAACGCCACAGGAGCGGCTCACAAGCGTTAGACAAATCTACATCTGTCTCTGGGTGATTTTCGTTTGGGCGCGGGATTCAGGTAATCTGGAGGCGCCCTATAGAGCTAGTGAGCTGGCAATCCTACAAGGGTGGCAGCTTATTAACGGTGATATTGGACATGATAGGAAATTTTCAGAGGACATAGGAATAACTTTCTCTGAACTGGTTGATCTACATTTTCAAATTTGGGACGAATTTCTTGGTAACAAGGTGCTACCCTTTGTTCAATTCAGGCACGCTGTTTCTTCTGCCGTAAATTCCGGATGTGCTGTCGATGTTAACCTTAAATTATTTGAGACGCTTGGAAGATTGTCTCTTCGTGGTTTATGGCTCCTTTGGGGGCAAAATTCGGCTGATATTCCTTGTGTATGCAGTGATGGAGATTTAACCAGGGCGAGTGCTCTTGCGGCGCAAATTTGTAAACTCATCGAAAATAACCGTTGCTTACTTTCCCCGATAGCTGATGAGCAATCCATTGATATTTGTATTTCGCTCATATTTTTGTCCATGATTAAGGAGTGGCAACCGCTAGCCCAAAGTTACTGCGATGCTCTAATAAATAATTTCCTGTTCACCTATAATACGCATGGCCAGTACCCTACGATCCAAGGGAGTTATCGAGAGTTGATCGATCATCCTCGTGAGCAGAATGATGAGCACCGTGAAAGCCAGACTAAAGGTAGCACCCTCATACCTATTTTGGTTATCTGGGCATCGTCGCTCGGGGAAACAGAATACACTCAGGTCCTTTCCGAACTCGTCAACGAGCGACTTACGCATTGTAATCTGCAACTGTGGATACCAGGCGCTGATAGCGAAGGTAGGGTATACAGCGGTAATCTTGGTCACGGTATGGCGCTCACAGACATCCCTATAACCGCAGACGGTAACGCTGCCATTGAAATGATCGCTACTGAGTGCGCTCGCGATGAGCACTTCAACGCGCTATCTGCTATCAAGCTCAGTCACTGGCCTATTCTTGTCATGGCGTGTAGGCATTACCGACTACCTCCTCCTCCCAACCTCTGGCTACCGTTGCTCAAGCAAGTAAGAGCCCTGCCCGAAGGGGCCGCAGTCTCTACTGGCTAGAGTCCACTGAACGAAAATACCGCCTACTCGCCTGAAAAGGCGGGTAGACGGTCAGTGGGCCTCAGCCAAGCTGGGGCAGGGTGGGTTCAACGGGCAGTAGCAGGGAGGTGAATCTCCTGTCTGCCGAGGTGACAATCCAGAGCTTTTTCACGGCTCCAACATCCACTTCGTATTCCGAGAACAAGCTGGCGCCGGTCAGCACCGCCCGTTCGTTTTTTGCCCTGTCCGATCCAGATAACTCTCCCCAATCACCGCAGAGGTGACGGTCCAGATACGGGGCTATGTCCAACAATCCTTGTTGTATGAGTGCCTCTACACCCTGGGTCATCACGAGCTCGCCGAGAGCAAAGAGCTCTCCAGGAATCCGCTTTTCAAGCGCTTCGGCCTCCTGCTTGAGCATGAGGTTCAGCACATTCTGTTCGTCGTCCGAACGGTCTACGACCAAGCTTAGTTTCAACCAGGTTTTTGCCAATCGCTCACCCGAGGAGGGAAAGCATTCATGGCTGAAATCAAAGAACAATGGCTCATCATCCCAACGCTCCTGAATGATGGCATTGCGAACGGCCTGAAGCACTGCAGTCAGGCGATAGCCCTGTTCGGCGATGTTCAGTGGCTGCGCTATGTAAACACTCTCATGCCATGCCCTCGGCGTGAAAACGACAGGCAGGTTGAGCAATGCTTCCTGTTGCGGTGTGAGTGCATCTAGTTTCATAGGTCTCTCCAGGGAAAGCCCAAAACGGAGAGACACTGCGCCCGGACGGGGAGTGTTCCCCGCATGGGCAGAAATGGTGGTGTATCAGAGCGACGCAGGCAACGCCCACATCTTGAAGCGTTTAAACCACAGGCCGAAACCTGCCGGTAGAGTGGTGAAACGATGAATCAGAACGTCCATTCTTTAACAACATAATCGAAGGCGAATTTTCCTAATGGAATGACTATGAAAGCGAAAATTATGCCGAATTTCCAGCATGTGACAGTCATTTTCTTATCAACGTCAGCGGTTAAGTCCGAAATGGATTTTTTCAGCTCGTTACCTTGCTTTTCAATTGCAAGCCGAAGTTCGCCTCCTTGTTTTTCCATAGCAAGTCGAAATTCGCTGCTTTGTTTTTCCATCGCAAGAGAGAAGCTGTTGCCCTGTCTTTCCATTGCAAGCCGAAACTCATTGCCCTGTTCCTTCATCTCCGCGCGAAGCTCGGTCCCCTGGGTAACAATCGCTTGGCTGAGCGTATTTATCTGCACGGTATGTGTTTTGACCGTGTCGCTAATTTCCTTGATCGAGCCACGCAACTCTCGACCTAGATCTATGGTTTTTTGAACCAGCTGTTTCTCCACCCGTATCAGATCGGATTTTGACGCTACTGTTTTCATTTCGGTCTCCCAAGCCTCTACAACGGCTCTGGCTTTATCCGGTGGTACGCTGATGACTGACAGCGCGTTATACAGAGTCATAGATCTGCTCATGGTGTCTCCTGCTCAATGAATACGTGACGAGGAGGCACCACCTGACGGTAGGACTCCGTCACGGTGGGGTGGGGCATTCGATCGGCGAACATGTCGGCGACTGTTCGCGCTTCCGAATGCTGGGCGAACTAAGGATGATCAATGTGCTATTTGCACACCGTGGCCTCGAAGATCACGACCACTTGGGAAGGTGCTGCCAACGACAGCGAACCAGACCAAATCATCGATCCAAACTCACTGGTCGAGATAGCCAGCCGCTTCCTGTGTAAATGTAGGAAATGGCCTAGCTAGTTGCGCGCAGATATACGCGGGCTTCGCAAGGCCGCGCGGGGAGCGGCGAGGGCTGTTTTTTGTACAGGAGGAAATATTTTTGTATCGCACGCTCTGTCACTGGATCTGCCTCATGGATACGCCGCTTAAGCCGGAGCACTTCGCAGGGAAGGGCGCCGATGTCTATACCGACGCCCTGACATAACCTCAACTGTTCGCTGCTGCATTGCGTGGAAATGCCGATTTAGGGTGCCTTATCGACACGGCTCATTTGTAGCGTCGCAACCTCAATGTCGGTTGATACTGGCGTCAGTACCGACGGCCAAAGTTTTACTTTGGGACGAAAATAGTTATCAGTAGGACCAGCCCCGAGCTTATGCCAAAAAACCAATGCCAGATATTTTCGGACCTTTGTTTCCTGACCCTGTCGTGTTCTGCAATAATTTTAAGTGCGGTTTTATTAGCAATTTCATTGCTGAGGTTGTCTCGCTGATCGTTGAGGGTTCTGCTGAGTGTGGCGATTTTTTCGCCTTGTTGTCTAATAGACGTGTGCAGCTCTCTGATCGAGGCACATAACTTATCGCCTTGATTTGAAATTTCTCGACTCAACAGACTTTCAGTCGAACTCAGATCATATTTCGATGCTGGATCTCGCACTACGGTCTCCTATGCCGCTGACAGCGGCCATGGTCTTTTTGGGGTGTCTATTGACGACTGCTCACACGGGTAAAGGCTGGGTGAGCCTCAACCGATCAATGAGCCGTTAGTGCAGGTTGGCTATGAAGAAAAACCACCTGGGAAGAAGCTGTTGCTAGCCGTCATCCAGATCTAATAGTCGGGCCAAACCCGTTGACTGAGATAGCCAGCCCTTTCTCGGCTGATTGTAAGGAGATGCTTCGTTCTTCGTGTGCAGACGATGTGTTATCGGCTGGAGGGCTGAGCGAATTTTAACGAATTTCTCGCGAAAACAAGCGACTCACAACGGGCGCATGCTTTTCTCCCATGGTGCGGCGTTTTTTCTGACAGCCGATTCTTAGCGGAGGCACTACATAATTAGGGCACCACAAAATTGAGCGGTTGTGGTGAGGCATTATTCGATGAATGACCGATACGGCTTCGCAAGGTCGTAGAGGAAAATTGAAGCAGTCCGTTCAGACATCACTGTCTATCAGCCATTAGAGGCGATAGCGATCACAGGGAGAACATACAAATGGATTTGAGTCCTGATGTCACGAGCAATGGCACCTACACGGTCCAGCTCAACCTGAGCAATGAGCAATTGCTATCACTGTCTCTCGGCCTTGGAGGCGAGAGCGATCAAGGGGAGGGCAAACACTTGGATTTCGATCCTGATGCCACGGGGTATGACACCTACACGATCCAGCTCAAACTCGATCCCGAGCAATTGAGGATGCGTGGTTTTCTGTATGAGCTGGTGAGTCGCCTTGAGGGCTGGGCCGGTGTCGAGGTACTGAAAGTCCAGCTTCGAGGACAGTGTGAAAGGACATAGGGCTCGCTGGATGGCTGAGCTTTGAAGACGGTCGGCTTGTCAGTCAGACCGTAACAACCATGGAGTGGTGGAGGTACATGTGCATTCTTTGAATCTGGCTGTCGCCTTTCAGATTATGAGTAACATCAAAAATGGCCAATTGCGCAGCTGCCTGGCGATGGGGTTTAAGCAGAAGGATCTGAAAAGCTTGATTGACCCCCATAAAATAGGGGCCCTGGCGAACTCATCGGTTCCCTGGTTCAGGGTCGTCGTGGATGGAGCCGTCGTCGATCGGTTGCTGGCGCGTGCCAACAATATGGATGACGAAAACGCGATCTACCGCGCGCTCTGCCTGGGAGCGAGTGCGCGTATGATCGGTGAGCTCTTTGGCTTGACGCACAAGGAAGTTGCCGCCCGACGGAAATTTCTGGGGATTCCTCTTCGTAAGGGGCGCTGGCGCTTCGTCGAAGCTGAGGAAGAGACCCGCCTTTGGCAGCACTGGGCCCGACTGACGAAAGAGCAGGGGACGGACGTGCGGGACCTGCGATCCGTGTTGGAAGTTGCCATGTCGATGGCCGAATGCGAGCTCTCATTGAGCCTGTGCATGATCTGGTGCGAGGTCCGGCGCTGGATGGCTGAGGAATTGGTGTGAGGGCTTGCTGATTCGGTCACCGCTGTATGAGGCGGTTACCGTTCGGGTCAGGGGAGCATGGCTCCCTTCACCCGATCCTGCGCGAGAGCGGCCGCAGGCACGCCTCAGTCAGACCTGACTGATTCAGCCCCGTGGTTGATGAAGTAACGACAGGCGGGCTATCGGCGGCTGATAACGATAGGGATGGTTGGAGTGATGGACATGGAGCGTGAGCACAGAACGGCCGGTAGCACCGCGGGTGTTGTCACCCACGTTGTACCGATTGGGGAGTACGGATTCATTAAGGGGGAAGACGGCGAGCAATACTTTTTCCATCTTCAAGACGTCGAAGGGAGAGCGTCTCTGGCAACGGGACAGAATGTCACGTTCACGCCTACATCTTCCGCCAAAGGCTTAAAGGCAAAGCGTGTGATTCCTGGGCTTGGCCCGACAACCATCTACGTGGATCCGAACGACTTCGTTTGGTCCAAAGGCGGTCCGCCGAAAGGCATGCGGACGGTGCTCATCACCGGCAAAGGCTGGAGTAGATCCAGCGACCCCAACGAGGCCCGCCGGCTGCTAATAGAGACGGCCAGGAAATGGGGGGCGAACGCGGTGCTGCAGGCCTCACTGTCCAAGTACACCGAAGAAGAAGCCGGCTCGAACTACCGATACACGATGCATCGGTTTGACGCTCAGTTCGCTGTCGTGAAGGCAATCAGAACAACCTCAGACCCTCAGCTAGTCGCGGACTCAAAAGCGCAGATGCAAGCGTTGCAGGAGTGGTGGAGGCGACGCAACGCACAACCCTTGGAAGATGAAATCAAAAATCAAGGACCTGCCTATCGCATTGGCAATTGGCTGGGCCGATTCTCGGGCCGCTACCTCAGGTCTGAGGTGATCGCCGTGAGTTGGCTGAAGAACAAAGGTTTGCCAGCCATTTTGGCGGCCGTTTTGAAGTGGTCGGCGAGGCTGTTTTTTGTTGGAGTGTTTCTGTATTTCGCGTTTTGGGTTGCGGTCTTGATGATCGGGCTTTTGGCACTGGGCAGTATTTGGAGAGATGAGCCAGACGCTGGTGGGGAGGCAGTGCCTTTAGATCCAAACGAGGTTTGCCTTGATCCCTATTCATCTGAAAATCTTAATGATCCAAAGTTTTGTCGTGACGAATAGGGTTTAATGTCTTTTTGAGTTTCAAGTCGCTTTTCGGATTTTATTATGACCTCTCTGCTGTTGTCACTCTGTTATTGAACGTCAGTGGTCACATTTTGTTGTTCAAAGAAAGTCGATCTGTCTGGGTCTGGACTGATAGATACGACGTGGGAGCGGAGGCGGGTAAGGTAGTGCCGTGTGGCCTTTCAAGGTGATACTCGTTCGGCACCCTATCAATTAAAAGGCTAATCCGTCGGCATTTGCCGAAAAGACCTACAGGCGCAATTTTTGATCATCTGCAAAGCTGATCTGAACAATCGCACCCACCATTTGGAGTGGGCGAAGAACGGAATTTCAACGCGAGGTCCACAGCATGGTAGCCGAAACGAAGAACAAGGGGCTTTTCTATCGTATGGGGCAATGGATTGCCCGGGCGTCTGGCCGCTATTTGAGATTTGAGGAAAAGGCGGCTCGCTGGATGGGGAAGAAAGGCTCGCCGCCAACAATGAATACTATGATTTTTTTAGTGGTTAGGTTGGCCTTGATTGGAGGCTTCTTGTATTTGGCGTTTTGGATTGCGGTCTTTGTTATAAGTCTTTTTGTCCTCAAGGAAATGCTAATGGCTGATTTGGATACTGATGAAGATATAGTGGTATTTGATGGTGAAAAGCTATGTCCTGACCCTTATGCTCCTGAGAACATCAATGACCCAGCCTTTCACCATGACTTATAGATGCCGGTTATTATTTTTTTGGTGAGGTTTTTTTCATTTTGCTCTTTATTTTGCTCGAACCATTAGCTCCTTGTTGCTGGGCACCATTGGTACCATCTGACAACCCTCGAAGGGCTGCTCCTGTATTGATTCCAGCCCAAGTTAATGCTGTCATCCAAAACGTCGGCAATATAATGAATAACGCCGCCATCACATAATTCAACAGCCAGTCGGCCTGCATGTTGTTCAGGCCCAGGAGGGGGTTCAGATTGGCGTGAGGGGATGTGAACCCATACAGGGCATCCAAAATGGTGGTGTCGATCCAGCGGGCGAGTTGAAACCAGAAGTCCACAAAGATCATCGCGAACTGCACCATAGAGACGGTGACCGCTGCCTTGAGGTCATAGGTGCTGAACATCAGCACCAGCGGTATGCAGATCACCAACGCCATTTTCAGTGCCGCCATCACCATGGGTAGCGCCTGGCGCACGACATCCATCGCGGGGAAGTACACCATGGCTCCCGCCCCGACCCCAACGGCACCGGTCACACGGCTCATGTCATTGAACATTGAGCCACCCACTTGCCCGCCGTAGTCGCTGTAAACCTTACCCAGGGACATCCGTTGGTTGGCCGGCGACACCACCTGCCGAATGATCGCGTCGTTCACCTCTTCCTGACTCACGAAGTTGGCCCACTGAACAAAGCGTTCCAGCAGGCTGCTGTCGATCTGGGTCAACAACCGAGCCCGTAGCCCCTGGTCACTGTCGGCCCACCACTGGTTGCAGGTCGGGTAACCGCCGCCATGACTGACCTCGGCCAGTCCCATGTCCCGGACCGGGTCGTAAGGCCACTCGGTCCGCGGGGTCTTGGAGTGGTAGGTGTCGTAGTACCCGGACTGCTCGTTGAAGTAGCGAGAACCCATCCAGTTGATGTCGTGGGTCTGCTCGTCGCTCAGGGTCGGGCGGCTCATGAACAGCTTGGCCCGGGCATAGCCGTAGCAGTCGTTGGTGAAGTCCGCGACTTCCTGGGTGAGCACCGTGTCATGCAACCGGGTGGTGTTGACCTGCATGCGCATCTGCCGAAGGTCCGTGCCACAGGGGATGGCGGCCACCGCCGCACCGGTCACCGCCTTGGACATCGAGTGCACAAACCACCACCACACCGGCACACGGGCACTCTGATTATTCAGGGAGGTGAAGGAGCGCCCCCACCCGGTGTCCTCAGGCGCAGGCACCTGGTACTGACACTGCTGCGAGCGCGTGTCGTCAAACTGCAGGGTGGTGAGGTTGAGTTCAATGAAGGGCACCCCCGCAAACATGATCACGGCCGTGGCCAGCCAGAGACGGCTCTCGATACGTGTGCTGGCCAAGAGGCCTTTGTTGCCCTCATCGGCGCCTTCGTCACGGGCCTTGAGCCACTCTTGAAGCAGGATCGCAAAGATTGGCAAGGCAAAGAGCCCTGAGTCCATCAGCACATCCCAGATGCCGTTACCGACCAGCCAACCCACCAGGGTCAGGTAGTACTCCAGATAATCGTTGGTGTAGAGCGTCATGTCAGCCTCCTAGCTGGCTGTGGGCACGGGACAATTCCATCAGCACAAAGGCCAGCCCCACCGCGATCTCGGCCCTGCGCAGCCCTGGGCGAGCCTCGGGGTCCCGGCTGATCAGCCGGGCTCGACAGCACAGCCACCCCCACAGCACGAGGCTGTAGAGTGCCACCCGCCAGACCAGGAAGTACCCATAGGACTCGGCGCGCCAGGCCTGCCAGGCGGGCAGGCTGTGCATCAGGTAAATGCCCCCCAGGTTGAACAGCGCTGCCACGATGACCACCAACAGCGCCACGGCGACAGGCCACCAAACGCCTGCACCACGAAATCGGAACGGTTTGTTTGGGTTCATGGTTGGGAGCTCCGGGTGCGGCGACTGGTGGTGTCCTTCTCGGCCTGCTCGAGGCGGTTGGTTTCCGGGTCGCCTTCGTAGATGGTGCGCGAGTTGTCCTTGCGCTCGGTGTGGCGCGCGATGATGGCGGCGGGGGCATTGCTGGTGAGCGAACGACGCAGTTCCAGCTCGGTGCGCAGGTTGGTGATTTCCTGTTGCAGGGATTCACGTTCCTGGTTGACGGCGGTGGTGGCGATCTCGTTGGCGGCGACGTTGGGTTCTTTCTTACCGGCCAGCAGGGTGCGCTGCAGCAACAGGGCTTTTTCCAGGATGCTGGTCACGGCGATCTCAGAGGCCAGGCGCTGGGCCAGCAGCTCCTGGTCGGGCTCATCACGCAAGGCGGTGATCACGCCCCGGGTAATGGGCATGGAGCTGCTGCCCGCGGCCGACAAGTTGTCATGGTTGGGCGGCTTGCTCCCCGTGATCAGGTCTTGCAGCGCCTGGAGCTTGCCCTCGTATTCTTCCTGAATCAGCGGCGTGAGGCCGACACCGGCGGTGGCACTGCTCTTGGTGCAGTTTTCACAGGTCTGTTGTTCCACCTCGCCCAGCACCCGGTTGGCGAAGGCTGCCGCTTCGTCCGGGGAGCGCCAGGTGCCGCACAGCATGCCGTCGTTGCAGTCGACGGGCGCAATGCTCGACGTCTCGGTGGCGCTGCGCCCATTGAGGAGGTTGTAGCCGGCCTTGGTCACGGTGCTGACCACCCGAATGGGAGGCTGGCCCCGGCCACCGGCTTTGTCACCGCCCACCCAGGGAACACCGGTGTTGCCCTTGTCCGACTCGGCCTGGGCGGTCACTGCAACGGCATCGCGGTTCTGGCCGATGGCTTCCTTGAGGGCCTGACCTTCGGCCAGCGACCCCCAGCCGCTCTGGTTGCCGGCCACGGTGATCATGCGCTCGGCCATGGCGCGGCACGTCGCCTTGGACCGGTCGAAGTCCAAGCGCGCTTGCAGAATGCCGTTGGTGAGCAGGTTGTACAGGGCCGGGTCCGCCCGCTGAATGATCAATGCCGGCAGCGAAGCGACCGCCCCGGTGGCGTTCTGAATCAGGCTGCCCATGATGCTCTGAAAGCCATCGGTGAGCCCATTGAGCTGATTGTGCAGGGTGGTGGACAGGTCCATGTTGCCGCACATGAGGTTGCTGTTCCAACCCACGCCCACACCGATGCTGCGCATGTTGCCGGCACGGCCCATGGACACGGCACTGCCACCACCGATGTGGTACAGCACCGCATCACCGATCACGTTGCCGGAGCTGCTGAGGCTGGGGGAGGCCGCGAAGGCGAGGGGGCTTGAGAGGGCGGTGAGCAGGGCCAGCCAGGGGCGGGCGCCGGGCCGGTGAAAAACTGACATCCAAGTCATGGTAAGGCTCCGTTGTGAGGGTGGGATCAGTGAGGACCGGTGCTGCCGAGAAAGGTCTGTCCTTCTCGTTTGCAGCAGGTGTAGGGACGCCACAGCGACCAGGCGTAAGCGCCATCCATGGCCTGGACGCGCGGGCCGGGGTCTGGAAAGACCGAGCAGGAAGGGCTGGGTACCGGTGCCAGTGATTGCCACTTGCCCGTCAGGGGATCGGATTCGCGCAATTCCCCCGCCGGCCAGTAACCCGGGCTGGGCAGCGCCAGGAGCGGCCGGTACACATGCACCTGGCCCGGTCGGGTCACGATGTCCCCGGCGCGCTGGGCCATCACGGCCGAGGCCTTGTGGTCGTCGGGCTGGTGCAGAAAACCGCTGCGTGGGTACACGCTGCCCCACAGGTTCAGCGACAACCGGCTGCCGATCTCACGCAGGCCTGGGATCAAGGACTGCGGGAACACGCTTTCCGGAATGCCGTGGCGCCAACCGAGCGGGTCCAGGGTGCTGAGAAAGTTCGGGGTGTAGGGCGTTCCTGCCCCCGCGCAGGTGTAACCCGAACCGCTGGCAAAGGCATTGAACGCCGCGATGCCCGGGTGACCGATCACATCGACGTTCTTGAAGACCGAGAGGTTGTTCTCGTGGGTGTTGTTGGTCGTGCCACTGCCACCGCCCTGGGCTGTCGGGTTGACCGGGCTCAGCAACCTGACTTCCGTCCAGGGATTTTCGCCGGTGACGGAATAACTGGAGACCACGGCATCGGGCACGTAATGCCGGACCTTGGCCGAGGTGTTGACGTCGCAGCCGAAGGTGGTGCACCGCAGCCAATAGCACACCCCCACGACCTGGTAGTCCAGGCAGTCTGGGGAGGAGACCGTGGGCACGATGGTGGCGGTGTTCAGGGCAAGGCTCAGGGCTGAATAGGGAAGGGCCAGGACGGCCAGTCCCCAAGCGGTCACACGCGAGCGGACGACACGACGGCTCATGGCTGCGCCCTCCTGAACTGCTCGATCTTCGCCAGCGCACGTTCAACGTTCGGGTCGCCGTAGACGACGTAGTGCTGATCAACCACCACGGCCGGCATCTTGGTGATGCCCAGGCGCCAGGCATCCACCACGTCCTGGTGCGCCTGGCTGATCTCGGCCGCGGCCTCGGTGGTCATGTTGGCTTGAAAGAGGGCCTGTGCTTGAGCGGGGTCTGCCGGCAGTCCCTGGGACAGCGCCACTTCCAGGTGATCAAGGCGATCCAGGTGAGTCACACGAATGTCCTCGGCCACCTCAACAGGGTGAGCCGAGTCGGTGATGACCCAGGCGCTGGCGAAACCAGCGGGGGGAACGATCAGCAGGGCAGCAAAGCCAAGTGACCGAGGGGAGGGCAATAGCATCATGAGAAGTCTCCGGGTAACAGAAACCCGAATCCTGCTCAAAATGCGGAGCGATCGCAGCCATGAAACTGGTTTACGTGCGACAGGTTTTTTTTGAGACTCATCGGAGGTGACCGGGCAAGGGCATCGAACTTGACTCGTGTGCCTCGTGACCATGGACGGCCGAAGCGGGCTTGATCAAGATCAAATTTCATAGTTTCGTGCTGATCCAGCCGTGTTCATTGAAGAGCTTCAACCTTTCTAATAAGCCGCCGATATGCCTTATTGTTAATCGCTTTTATATGGAAACCGTAAAATGATAGTCATCGATACGAAGGTAATTGCAGCATTCCGTGTGTTGCCAGAAAGTCAGCCGGATGAAAATGCATTTGACCGCGTCCCGGTCTAGTTGGAGCATTGCGACATTGAAGAGATTGATAAGATTGTGAGAGGAGCTTGGGCTATTTGATGCGAGCTCACCTGGAAATAAGCATTGCGTTTACACCCTGGTAGAGCCTAAGTAAAGCTTAGGCTAGATGCGCCTTGAGAATTTCGGGATGCTTGTAGGGATATATGTTGATAGAGGCTAACACATCAGCGCCCCGAAAGGGGCGAGCTATTGCGGCTACCATTTCTTCAATTCGAAAAGTCTTTAAAGTGGAGTAGCGATGATAAAATCGGAAGATACTACTGCGGGGCCACCGCTGAGATATAGAACGATCATGATTGATGCAGCCGCTCAATGGATAGGTTGGTTGGAAGACTACCCGGGCTGGAAGGAGTGGAAACGTGCCCGATTAAGCCGCATCCTCTATGATGACGACTTGTCGCCAGATGCTGACGAAGAGGGGCAAAACGCATTTGTTTTTTCTGAGGTCGTAGAGCGGCAACATGCGGTGGTTCTCCAATACCTGTGCCTACAGCAAACAATTGCCGCTCTCAAAGAATGTGAGTACTATTTCCGAAGGTTTCCTTTTTACGGTTTGCCTATCACACACTCCGATCACATTACAAATATTTGTGAAATGTATTTTGGACGTTTCTATGAGTTTAGGGAGCGCCTTAAGAAATATCTTAACGTGCTAACCGTGGCGGCCCCTACACATCGAATTGATATTGGAAAATTTATAAAGCTCTTCGATAAGGAATTTGATGGCGAATTGAGAGCTCGGCACTCGGTACATCACCATGAGCGATTTGAGGATCAGGCTATAGATCGCGTACTCATCGCACATATCGCCTCGACTGTCCGATCCGAAGATGGGTGGAAAGCGGAGCGCCAGGCGGCCTACCGAAAAGTGACACGAGAGTGGGCCGCTCGTGTCCGTAATCGCGGATCCAAGTTGGATGAATTCATGGAGGTCGCTGCTCAGTTGACCCTCAGTAGCTGTCACTTTCTCTCGGCCCTAGGCCCTCCTGATGGCTCGAACTCTTGATTGTCCTCAGCAAAGGAAATGCGAGAGCCAAGATGTAAGGTCCATACTTATGAAAGTCGCCGGGGGGGGGGGCTGAGCGTTTATCAAGGGGGAAGGGGCGGATAATCGCGACATCATGCTAGCGGTAGGTTTATCAACTTATTGAGATTTCAACGTCGAAATCGAAAGTACTGTTTGTGTTGTTTTCAAATGTTTGGCCTTGAAAAATATTTACCGAGTTGCACTAAGTCTGGCTATGAAGAAAGCGCCGTGTTATACATATAATTCGCTGATCAATCAGTATCGAGAAGCATAAAAATTTCCTTGCGTTGAGGGCTATTACGATGGGTTTAGGCTCACCAGCATCCCGGACGAATGGCAAAACCACGGCCACAGAGGGACTGCGTCCAACGTTTAAGGGAGGCCTCGCTCGGGTATCAGAGTCGATTTAGTTAATCGAATAATAAAATTGGTACTGCTCACTCACAAAATTTCCTGCTTAGGGGTTGTATGGATATTCAAGTCAATAAAAAAATGAAATCGAATGCGATTCGCTCTTATATTTTTGATATGTCGAAAATAAGAGTCGGTGACATATTGCTAAGCACCACCGAGAATTGGAGGAGCACCGTAATCAAAAGCGTGACTCGCTCTGGGTTTAGTCACGCAGCAATTTTTGTGCACGACGGAGGGGTACTAATTGAGTCTGTTCCTCTTGGCGTAAAGTTGACGTCAGTGTTGGGCAGGGCTGTAAGAGATAAAGAAAGCATAAAGATACTTAGATTGCGTGAAGGAACTAATAATGCCGATATGAGTAGGTTGGCCGAGATTGCCAAATCACATCTGTATAAAAAATACTCGTTAAAAGGCGCTTTGTTGTGCGCTGCGCCTTTTGAGTCTTATGAGCTGGGCGCCAATGAGCTGTTCTGCTCGCAGTTGATTGCGGAGAGTTACGTAGAATTTGGATTTCCATTATCGGATAGTGCGCCTCAAAAAATCTCCCCTGGGGATATACTAAAAAGCAATCGGCTGATCGATGTAAGTGAAGAGGTGTTAATGGAGGTGGTGCATGATGAAATGTCCGGCTTGAGTTATATTGAAGACGGTGCTAAAGATGATCTGGGAGGTGATATTAATAAGCTGATCAATGAAATTGTAAGCAGTACATGTGATGCATGCGTTTTCATCGCAGAGTGTCAGCCCAAGTCTCTCGATGAGATCAGGTATATACTGCTTTTTGGCGCAAGAAGATATACGTCGTCTCAAATGTCAATGCTGGAGCAGGAGTTTGATAGAAGTTTGGCGGATAAGTTGGAAGTGCATCTTGAACTGTTGCGAAAGGTTTATAGTGTGTCGTTTGATGAGCCCCGAATAACGAAGATATTTATTGAAAGTGGGCTGGCTACGGAGCATGAGTTGAAACTCCGTCGCAAGTTGCTTTGCGATGCGGTAGAGGCTCATAAGCACAGTATCAGTCAAAGGATACAAGATATTAGTAGTTTTAGAGTGTGGAGAGTCGAATCTGAGTCCGAGAGAGAGATTCCAGCTTTGACTAAAGTTGACGAATTTTACATCGGGTTACTTGAGGATGAGAAGCTGCTGCTGGATTCAGCAGAAAGAGGTGCACAGATCATAACTGACTATCTAGCTGAGTCTAACATCTAGTGTGCTGTTCTCGAAACAATTTTCCTGTGATATTGGCTACACTTCTCCTGCGCATCCAGCGCTCGGGGGAACGCCAATGAACGCCCAGGAAATTGTTCTCAGTCCAGAAGAGCAGTCCGAGTTGAGCCGCCGAGTTCGTTCGGCCACGATCAGTCAACGCGACGGTCGGCGTGCCCGAGTGATCCTGCTGGCAGCCCAAGGCTGCTCGCGAGTGGAGATCGCTCGCCTGACCGGACTCTCACTGCCTACGGTCACCAGTTGGTGCCAGCGTTTCCAAACCCTGCGATTGGACGGTTTGATCGACAAACCAGGGCGTGGCCGCAAAAGCTCGTTGCCCGAAGAGGCCGTGCGCCGTGTTCTGGAGAGCGTCACTCGGCCACCGTTCGGTGAGCCAAGGTGGAGTTGCCGCAGCATGGCGCGAGTCGCTGGGATCTCGGCCACGAGCGTCCATAAACTGTGGGCCGCCAATGACTTGAAACCCCACCTGACCCGCACCTTCAAATTGTCCAATGACCCGCATTTCGAAGAGAAATTCTGGGACGTCATCGGGCTGTATCTGGATCCACCAGACAAAGCGCTGGTGCTCTGCTGCGATGAGAAAAGTCAGGTTCAAGCCCTTGAGCGAACTCAGCCGGGACTGCCACTGGGCATCGGTCATATCCGAACTCAAACACACAATTATGTGCTCCATGGCTTACGGCACTGGACTATCTTCAGGGGCGCTTGATCAGTTGCATTGAACGCCAGCACCGGCATCAGGAGTGGCTGGCGTTTCTCAAGCAGATCAATCGTGAAACGCCCAAACATCTTGAGCTGCATCTGATCGTCGATAACTACGCCACCCACAAACATCCGGCGGTCAGGGCGTGGCTTGCCAAGCACCCGCGCTTTCACATGCATTTCACCCCGACCTCCAGCTCATGGATGAACATGGTGGAGCGCTTCTTCCGCGACATCACGGTCTACCTGCGTGAAGGTAGCTTCGGCTCGGTACGTGAGTTGGAGGCTTCGATTATTGCGTTCATGGCCCTGCACAATGCGCAGCCAACCCGCTATGTCTGGAACGCAAAAGGAGAGGATATTCTGAACAAGATACAACGGCCCGTGAGGCAATGGCCTCACAGGCTAATGGGTAAGTTATTTCGAGAACAGTACACTAGGTGGTGACGGGCTGTCAGGTCGCCTAGATCGGCTGGGGCAGCTTTTGCTGCTGCCTTTTCTGCAAAGGAAAGGGCCTATCTTGGCAAGGCTCGTATTAGTCTTGCCATTTTATACTGCTCGGCGAAGTGCCATCTAGTAATGGTCTCAGCCACTGAGCATGTTCCAAACCGTTAAGGTAATAGCTGGGATGGTGTTCCCACATTCCTGTTTCATCCAATTCGCCACAGAAATTATGAGCTTCGTAACGAATCCCTGGATGCTGGTTTATGAATTTGACGAACGTCTCGAGGTTGCCGTGCCCGGTAGCGCCCATTCCACTCCCCAAATAAAACCGTGTTGAACTGAAGCCAGCAGCAATTGAATGCTTGCCTTTTTCGACACGGAACATAATCAACGTTCCATCGTGTCGACCAGAGGAGCCGCCAGCTTCCTCCTGACAGACGCGTACTAGTTTGATATGGGTGTTTGCATGGTCGATTGCAGGTGCGAAGAATTCTGCGTAACTGTTACCTATCTCAGGATAGGGAAACATCGATCCTTTCCCGCTTAGGAGCCACTCTAGGCTGCAACCGAATTGTTGAGTGATTTTTTCGGCCAGTGCGAAGGTCAGAGCCGATAGACCATCGATGCAGTCCATCAGTAGAGAGGGGGAGGGCTCATCCAGTCTCAGCGCTAAGTGTGGAGTATCGCTATGCTCGCCCCAGGCAAATACTCCGTCTTCTCGCAAGCGCTCAAAGAGGAATTTAAGCCGTTGGCCTACTTGACGCTGCCAAGCCTCGCGGAGCGAAAGCTGCTCTGGTGCTGGCTTGCTGAACGAATGGATGTACTGCTTGAGTGCAAAGCGAATTTCGCTCTCGAGCGATCGCTCATGGCTAGCTGCTGCCTCTTGAAGTTTGTAGTGCAAATCGTCGGGTAGGTCGCGGATGCTGATTCTGGCCATGGGCTTTCCTTTTGCGTCATTTTGAGGTCATTTTGATTTTTATTGGTCGAATGTACGTCAAAATGACGTGTATCGCAATTCTACAGCAAGCTCGCTACCCTATCTTCGACCTGATGCAAAACGATCCACTTTGTTCCAATGAGGGTCTTGGGGGAAATGTTGCAGATGAATGAAGCGGATCAGCCTGGCGGAATTAATGGACCCTATTGACAAGCAGATCGCGCCTCCAAAATCTTGGGAGAAGTTCGAAGACCTTATACGTGCGCTGTTTGCTGCTGTCTGGAAAGCGCCTCTGACGCAAAAGAATGGTCGGAGTGGCCAGAGGCAAGACGGTGTGGATGTCTTCGGTACACCTGAGGCTACGCCGGGCAAGGTTTCAGGTGTGCAATGTAAGGGTAAGAGCGAGGCTTATGGGGCCAAAGCAACGATTGCCGAGTTTAATGCTGAGCTTGCAAAGGCCGAAAAATTTAAGCCGACGCTTGGCCACTGGACCTTCGCGACTACAGCGCCAAATGATGGGGCACTCCAAGAGCATGCACGGCTAGTGTCTGAGAGGCGCGAGAAGCAAGGTCGTTTTCCTGTCGTTGCCATCGGTTGGGAAACAGTTCAGGCGCTGCTTTCCAGTCACCCTTCTGTGCTTGAAGAGTTCTACTCCGAGCATGCGGGCAATTCTGAAAAAATACTGGAGGCTCTAAAGGCCCTTCCAAGTGCTCGCGAACTCGATCAGTTTCGGCGGGGCTTCATGGGGTTCATGCCTCGTGTAGCAGCACCGAATGCTGAGGACTCTTTGTGGTCTGAGGTTCAGTTTGATACTGCACGCGACCTTGGCCCCGCGCTGATGGGCCGTCCTCTTGGGCCTGCGGACGTTGCCGCTTGCCCGATGCTTCCTGAAGTGGCCGTTCTTATTGCCGACCTGGAGCGGGGCTGTTCGGCCCGACTCGTTGGAGTACCCGGGGCAGGCAAGTCTATTTGCATCCTTCAGGCGGCGCTGCAGATGCGTGAACGTGGTTGGCGAGTTTTGCGATTTGCTGATCACACGGGAGAGGTTCCTCCATTGGTTGAGAGCTCAACCCCAATCCTATATCTCGTTGATGATGCGCATTTGGCTCGTCCGGCGCTGCTACGTGAGTTGGAGGAGCGCGCAACGACATCTGTCTGGGTGCTGAGTGCGCACACGATTTCAGAGGATAAGGGTGGCTCTCCGGGGGCGATCCAACTTGATGCGAAGCGTGCGGTTCGCGTCATCGCGGACGGGCTGCGGGCCTCTCCCGAAACCACGCTTGCTGCTGTTCGCCGTGCAGATGATGGGGTCGGAGATCGTGTAGGAGAGGAGCAACTCGACCACCGTCTTAACGATGCGGAGAAAGAGGCAGTCTACCCGTGGCAGTTCTGCTTCATCCTCGGAGGAGGATGGCGGCGGGCGAGCGCGTTGTCGAGTTCAGCTCGCGCCGCGAAAGCGGACCTGGTACTTGCCGCTGCGGCAATTCGTCAACTTGCCAGCCGCGATGCTCGTTGCTCACGCGACGCCCTGATTCAACTGATTGGTGGCGCGACGTCGATCGTTGATTTGGACCATGCAGTCGACTGGTTGGTCTCGCAGCGACTTCTGCTGAATGGGGACGATCTTCGGTGCCCGCACCAGCGTCTCGCTAGCGTTTTGCTTGAGCGTATTCTGGCGGGGCAGTCAGTCGAAGAGCATCAGACCATTGCTCGTATACTCGAGACTATATTCCATGACGAGGCGACACCTCTGATCGGTCTGAGTGTGTTGCTTCGCGAATTGTCATGGGCGGGTGGGGGCCCTCATTGGAGACAGCTTGTGCAACCGGCATGGCTTGTGTCCGTGTTGGAACGCTGCTGGGCTGCGACCGCACGGCTCGACATCCGCGATGCCTGTTGGCTGATTAGCAATTTGCATGGCTATCTGCATGACGAGATGGACCGAATTGCAAGTCATAAAGAAATTTTAGCGAAATGGATTCAGGCGGCTCCTGAAGGTGCGTGCTATGCGATTGGTCGGGTCATCAATCATGTTCACAATACCAATGAGGCTCTTGGCGAAAGTATTGTCTTATTGGTCGATCCGCGCGCACTGGCCCGAGCGATCAGTACGGCGGGACCATTGCATGCTGGTGAGATAGCTGAACTCATCTCCATGATGCCTTTCGATAAGAATGATGCGTGGAAGAGCTATTATCTTGAGCATGTCGATCGCGAGGCTTGTCATCGTACAGTCTCGACTTGGCCGAAGGACGCCTATTTGTCAATCGTTGCCGATTTCTGCAAGCATTTCTGCTATTTCGAGCCAGAGTTCGGGGCTGTGTTGATTGAGGCTCTAATCCCAGCAATCGCCGACGGGCTGCGTGCTGATCCGCAAGAATCGTTTCATGAACTGAACGATATTGTGTGGAACTCGTTGCGACTCTACGATCCGCTCAGCATATATGTGGGCAAGCTAGCGCCCACAAGACGAATGCGACAAGTTGGACGCAAGATCTGTGCTTGCTGGTCGCCGCGGGATCTAGCGGCGAAATTATCCCGCAGCACGCAACGCAACTACCAGTCTGCCGCCGGGCTGCTCAGTTTTATGCGCAAGGCCTCGCCAAAGCAGTTCGAGGCGACCGTGCTGTCGCTCGATTGGGACGCGATTGATCAGGCGATTGGTACACATTGGTCGGAAAATATTGGCGATGCGCGAATGCTGCTGGGTATCGCATATTCCTTGCCTGCTTCACGCCCGGCGATTGAATCGCTAGTTGAGCGCAATGAGCCAAACATCGTCATCATGTCGACACATCTTGCGGCGCTCGCCCCGGCGAGTGCGTTGCGCCACGTTGCGGTGGGTAAACGCATTTCGATCTCCAATTGGGGTCATGTCGATTGGAAGCTAGGGACCTATGTTTTGGCGCGTTTTTCTCAGTTGGAACCGACATTGATTCCGGCCTTACTAGAGCCGCACTATGGAGGTATTGCGGCAGCGCTGTCGCAGTTCAGTCCGGCGTCCTACGGTGATGGCCTTCTGTTTCTACGCCTCCTCGCGCAGGTTGGGCCTGGTGGGTTAACCCCAGTGCTGGATCAGATTGATGTCGAAAAGGCAGAGCTTGGTTGGTGCAACGCGTTGCGCGGACGTGAAGTCAATCGCAAGCCTGGTACCAAAACACAGGTACGGCAGGTCGTTTCGTTGTTGATCCACCATGCACTCGATCGTAATGATGCCGTTGGTGACCTTTCGCGGCAATTGCGGCGAAATTTCCCCCGACAATCTTTGCCCCTAACAAATACGATTGAACTAATCGACATGAGCGAGTCAGCTGACTAGGTATAAGGGCCGTAGCCACCAATTTCGCCCGCGAGTCGTGCAACGCTAAGCGCGGATCGCGATCGCTGAGGTACCAGAGTCGGTGCTGGAGCGACCCACCGCGAGTGCAAGCGAGACCTGGCGCCCTCGACGGTGTGTTCTCTGGCGGCTCAGGTGTAGAGTGTCCCGGAGCTTCGGAGCTTGACGTATTGGACCGTAACGAACCTGGAGATGGCGGCGACGAAATCTTGTACGAGCAGGTCTTCCAGCAGAAAATCCCGCAAGGTGAAGCCGCTCTTGAGGATGTCGAAGCGCGGAAGCGGTGTGTCGAGGGCGGCGCCCGATAGGTGGACGAGGTTGTTCCGTACGGCCTGCAGCACTTCGTCGAAA
The DNA here is from genome assembly GCF_013386165.1 of Pseudomonas gingeri. Classification (GTDB taxonomy): domain Bacteria; phylum Pseudomonadota; class Gammaproteobacteria; order Pseudomonadales; family Pseudomonadaceae; genus Aquipseudomonas; species Aquipseudomonas gingeri_C. The sequence goes on from NZ_JACAOS010000021.1 coordinate 444,771, forward strand.
TCGAGGGCGAGGTCCTCCGCCGTGACACAGACTACCTCGTTCCGGGCGATGTCCAACGCCGCACCGAGTCCGCCAACCGTTCGGACACCAGGTGTTTCCACCGTAGAGGTTGTCCAGTGTTCATGGAGCGGATTCGGCGCGACAATGTTCAGATCGATGCGCGTTCCGTTCCTGTTCTTTGGCACCCGTTTCAGTTTTATCTCCACCGATGCATCGGCAAACGAGCTGCCAAAATCAGAGACGCCAAATGGCATCGCGTCGTGGAACTGCACAATGTAAGTGCCTGCTGCGGGGTCTGCGGTGACCTGCGCGCGACTGTAAGCGTAGACGTCCTTTGATACTGAACCGTGCGTGAAGGAGTAGCCGTGACTCGAGAGGACGTCGCGCAGCGTCGCCTCGGCGGCGATCGACAGCAGCGCCACCGCGGCATCGTTGCGCTTCTGCCGTCGCGCCGTCGCAGCGCTTGCGAGATAGTTGACGATGTAAGGTGGCACGACGGTACCCCAGGGGCGAGCGAGCCACTCGCAGCTCATGCGAGTCTCCGGATCGCCAACCGGTAAGCGAACAGGCCACTCCACGACCCAGCGCATGTCAGTGGAAAGCGAAATTGTCTCGTCGGGTTGTTCGGTCTCGATACGCAGCAGATCCAGCAGGTCCAGCGGTCGGTATCCTGGCACGCCGCCCTGCGCATTGACGAGGCGGTAGACTTCCTCGAACAGTCGAAGCGCGATATCTAGGCCACGCAGCATCATAGGCGATTGGAAGATCCTCGCGATTTCGTTTCTCTTGCGGACGAATTCGGCAGGGCCGACCGGCGCGATGACGTGTGAAGGCGTGCCATCAGTCAACCGGTCCATGGCGGCGAACAGCAGGTGTTGCGAGTCGCCCAGAAGCTCGAGCACAGCATCGAGCGTCTGCTCTAGGACCCTGCCGCTGACATGAACGGGGTACTTCATGCCGTCTCTCCGAGGTCGAGATCGCGCACAAGGACCGAGAGCGCCTTCTCTTTCTGCTGAAGCGACCTTTCGACAACGTTGCGTTCCTCTTTCGCGAGGACGACTCGACGGACGATCTCGGCCTGGATATCCCGTGGAGGCACAGGGATCAAAATTTTTTGTAAGACCTCCAACCTCAACATCTTCATTACGCTTCCGCCGGCGCCCGCGATCAAAATCTCATGCACATAGCGGCTGTTGATCGCGATCGCGAGGAACTCTGGCAGCACTAGCGTGTTGTGGACGCGGATACGGAAGACATGCCGGTTGATCGGGAACCGGCCGCTCTCGACGAGCGCAGCGGCACCTAAATAGGTGCTTAGTCCGTTCAGCACGATATCGCCTTCGCTGGCGACCGCATTAGGGTATTGCTGCACCTCGGCCTCGTCCGCTCGATCCTGCGGATCCAGCTGTATCTCCAGCGGCCGTATTGCGCCTGGCCCAATGAACACGACATCGCCAGCGTTCTTCGAGCGACGGATGGCACCGCCTTTCGTTATGAGGGCAAGGGTTTCCAGTGAGTGATGTTTGAATGAAGTGAGAGGAAGTTGCTGTTGCGCTTGGCGTGCAAGGTACGGTCCTGCGCTCAGCACTCCTTCTTCGGGGGGAGCCGTTGCGGTTAGGCCTAGGTTGTCGTTCCCGATTTCATGACCCTTCATCCACGATCCGAATCGCTGCAAGACATGGGGCAGCCCGGCTAATGACGTGCAGTCGAAGCTGTCCTGTTGCTGGCGGCTCTGGACTTTCGCGAAGAACAGGGCATCTCTTGAGTGGGCAGATTTGTCGAGTACGATGATGCTAGCTGCCAAGCCCGAATCGGGCAGGAAGGTACCGATATCAATCACGGCCTGCAGCCCGTTATCCAGCAGGAGTTTCCGCAGATGCGACCTGTCTGGATTGCCCAGCGGACCGTTCGGCAGCAGAGCCACAATTCGGCCCGTGGGCGAAAGGTGTTCCAACGCATGGTGAAGATAAGCCTCCTCGCTTGACAGCCCGCCGCTTCGCCGGTCGTCAAATCGCTTGTGCCGTGTGGTCATGCCGAAGGGAGGTGCTACGAAGATAAGGTCAGCCAGACCGTCCTGCCGGTGCGCACTTTGCGTGGACTCAAGCGGATCTCCGATCGATATTGAGGGCAGTTCGGCACCGAATACCAACTGCTGCACACTAGCCCATATGGCATCGGTCGCATGGCGAGCAAACAAGACCATGTTCGATGGCGACGTGGTTCCCGCCAGGCGCACGGCAGCTGATAGGTTGCCCAGGCCGCAATGAAGATCTAGCACCCGGTCGCCCTGTTCGAGGCCTGCAAGACGCACAAGCAGGTCTGAGGTCCAGCGCGGCAATCGGATTGCACCCGATAAAGTGGGATAGCGACCTAGGATGTCGTCGAGTAGTGACAGAGCGTCGACGGGCTCAAGACTGTCCAGTGCTGAGGCGGCGAGCAAGTCGAGTGCTTCTTGGTACACACGCGGCGATGTTGGGTTATGCCTGGCGGCGAGGACGAACATTTCCACGAAGTCGGCGTCCGACCATTCCAGGCGGGCCGCAGCGAGCTCCACTTGAGAATTGGAACCTCCGATCAGCAGATCGCAGAATATGTTGCGGCCGCGTCGCCACTGCAGGTGCGCAAAGAGGATGAGAGCCAGGGCTTCAGGCGACCACTTTTGCTGGCGCGAGCGCTCCAGCATGTTGCGCAACGTGCTCCTGACTCCCGCTATCCGGCTGGCGCGCGATTGACTGTAGGAATCTCCTTCGACCAGGTCGTAATATGTCTTCGGCACCGATAGCGGTAAGGGGCGGCCCGATTCGTCAGTCTCGAACCAGAGCATCTGTAGGCCATCGGAAACAAGGAAGAAACGCGCCCCAACTTCAATTGCCGCGAACTGGATCTGGCGAATCAGGGCATTGAATGGAATCAGATTGGTGTCAGGAGGCAGTTTGTCGAGGCGCTTGGCTTCACAGACGATCTGGATGCGACCGTGCAGTATCACGACCAAGTCCAGACGCGCGTTGCGGCTGGTCTGATATTCCCGTTGAATCAGTTCGGTGGGAAATCCGAGGTCGTGAGTAAGGTAGGCATGAATACGCTGCACCGCCTGGCTTTCATTCATCTTCCTTGTCCTCACCTAGTCCATCCTGGCGATTGATCTACAACGATCATCCGAGGAATGGAGGCGGACTCTATCATGCGGTCGGACGATGCAGTAGTACGTATTGAATGGGAGAACTGGGCGTGGGTGTATGAGTGTGCGCCGGTATTGCCGGCAACTCATGGCTCGTGAACTCTGCCGTGTGAGAAGTTCATAGATAAGAGGTGGACATTCTTCAGATGGCCGAACAAAAGAGAGGAGTGCTACAGATCAGGCTCGACCGTCAGCACTGGTACCGCCCTGAGGGAGTGGTCAGGTTTTGCAGAGCTGCGCATACGCAAGTGAACGGTGGTCGCAAAGTCTCTTGCGATAGAGATCGACTGCATGTGGCTCTGGTCGTGTGAGCAGTAGAGACAAAATGTGGTGCCGGGTGGGCTGACCAGGTGGCAGGTGGAGCATTCAGTACCGTGCCCATACTCGGTGGAGACCTTCATAGTCGTACCCACGATTTGAGCTTCGCGCCGTTCACGCATTCCGGCAGTGTTGCTTGGCCGTGGATTCAATGATTGTTTGTGGGCCACCACTTTCTGTGCTGCCCAATGCGCCTCCCGCTCCAGGGCATGAGCAGCGGCCTTTTGTTCCTGCGCCTTACGTTGGTCGTCAGCGATGGCCTGCAAGCGCGCTTGTTCTTCAGTCCAGCGGGCGCCGGCTGCCTGTGCTTGGGCCTGAAGTGCTTTGTACGTTCTCGCTTCCAGTTCCAGGGCACGGGTCGACCGTATCCAGCGTCGATTATCAAGGTCGTTCAGTACCGCGTGTTCAAAGGTTGCTGGGTCGTTGATCTGCTCCAGGCTGAGCCCGCTGAGATCGATTTCGAGAGAGGAGTGCTCAAGGGCTTCCAGGCGTTTGTAGCGCAGGCCTTCAGCGCGAGCGGACGTCTTGAGTCGTACCAGCAGTTGCTTGTCCCTGAGGTGAAGCACGGCATGCGCGACCACCTCATCGAAGACCACAAAGCGTTCCACACGCTCTGCCGTGATGGTGGAGGAACTGAACCCTATCTCCTGACTCAATGGCGTTGATACCGTCGCGACCGACACCCGACTCTGGAAACCGGGTAGCAATAAAGTGTGAGGCGGCATCAGTAGGGCAATAGCGGCTCGGCGCACGCCTTCCTTGTGGCCCCAGAGACAGTCGTCCCACCGGACATGGCGGAAGTAGGGGGCGACGATTTCGCCCTGATTGGCCGCGCTCAAGGGTTTGTGGCAGGCAGGGCACACACAGCCGCAGGCCAAGCCGTTGTCGACCTCGAATGCGCGATACATCACGCCGTCACGTTCACCAAAGGGGATGGTGTTTCCCATGTTTATCGCTACCTTCAAAGTCAACTGGTGGTGCTGGTGACAATGCCCTACGTATCCCGGCGGATACCGACAGATTCTATCGGATGGGTAAATCAACCATTCGTTTATCGCGCCACATCAAGAACGAATACAACGACATGTCCGTCGCTCACGGCTTGGCTTCGGGCTGAGAGCATTTGCCCTAGCGCCTCGGGCGTTTGAGGTGAGTCTAAGTCTCGTGTTGGGCGCTTAAGTTTTTTCTTGGGCGGCTGGCGGTCGCCAAACCAGAGCACTAGATAGATGCCATACCCATAGGCGCGCCAATCACTTGCATAAAGCGCATCCAGCTGCGTATCCGCGCCATGCCAGAGGTCTCTATGCCACTGTCCTTTGATTTCGATAGGAACCCTGAACAATCCTGTGGAGCAGGTAATATCCACCTCTTTATCGTTTGCTACATGCGTTTCTGGGGTTAATTCAATACCTTCCGAACCTTGCCGAAGAAGGCCTAAAAGGTGATCCCTGCATTCCTCTTCTTTACGAGCTACAAACTTGTCATCGTAAAATCCCCGCCATGATTCGGCATCGTCACTTTTGATTTTTGTTTGAACGACTTCAAGCTCTTCGAGCATGAAGGTTCGAAGATCAAGAGCACTGCTTGGTTCAATATCGCGAGTGATGGCATTCAAAGCGCTCAGTGAAGGCGGGCGATAGTCAATTTCTACACGTGCCTGTGCCTGCTCTGCCGCGACACTACGGATGGTTTCTGTATAGCCATCTGCCGGTTGATCTCTAAGTCGTCGTATTGCAGCGATCGCCTCATCATCGTGGTTGTTGCCAAGGCGCTTGATGAGGTGAACGATGTACTCACTGGCATCCCAAGGGCTTTCGCCACCATAGACTTCAAATTCGGCGCCATTGATGAATGGCCAAAGCAAACGAAAAGTGCTGATAATCCATTCAAGCTGGCTAGCGGTGAGGGTCAGGTCTTTGTTGTTGTCAAAATACACACCTGTTAAGTGTTTCAAACGCCATAAAAGTTCAGGATTTATTGGCTGGCTCCGTAGGCGAGCCGTTTGTTCGAAGTTTATGTATATACTTGTAGCGAACCACGTTTGTTGGCGACTTTCGTCGCTCAATTCGATCCGCTCAGCAGCGATGCTGCGCAATCGATCATGCTGGTCAGAGTGAAGAAGACGATGGATAAAGCTTGTTTCGACGTCTAGTTGTACGTCAGGAAAACGCTCAATCCATTCGGCAGCCAGCTTGGTGCTAATGTGGGCGTGAGTGTCATCTCTGAGGAGTGCATACAGACCATCAATTGATTCGCGCTGTGCTTTGAACTGAGGCTCATAGTATAGCCTTAGGGTGCTTTCCCACGCGCCGCGCTTCTGAAGCGCCTCCTCTATCTCTTTTTCGAGTCCGTCAAATCCTGCATGGTGATCAATTTTACTATGACGTAGCTCGAATAAGGCTGCCATCAAACGTTCGTCAGAGAGATCTTCAAAACCAATACCTTTTCGTGACCGTTCAGCGAGAGCTGAGACCAGAATATATGTCGCTTCCCAGGTTCTTCCGTTAGCCCAAGATACTGCTATTTCTTCGGCGGTTGGTTTTGGGGGGGAAAGCTTTAGAAAAGCTTCAAAACCTTCGTGTGCAGCGCTGCCGATGTCGTGGCCAAGCCATTCGTCAACCCGTTCATGGGCCGGTTTGTCATCACCGATGTCGTTATAGAGTTTTAGATAGGCTTTGGCTGGGGCGATTAGGTATTTGTATTGGCCCTTACGCATATTGGCAATATTTTTTAGATAAAATTTCTGCTGGCTTTCGAGGTTGACTTCTCTCTGGGCGCGCCTCTTACGTTCGCTTTCCATTTGTTTGAGCCCCCAGTCTTCTACGATGGGAGTGGCTAGCCTGTCGATCCAAGCAAGGAGCTCAGAGTCATGCTTTGCAAATGGCTTTGCTAACTCACGAGTGTCAGCACCAATATGCCCATCATGCTGAACAAGCTGCATAACGTCGCGCCAACGCTGATCGCTGTGATCGTCTGGATCTAGAGATTTGAGCAGGACTGCCACATCGTCAGTATTAGGGAAAAGAGAGGGTAAGCATTTGCTTAGGTGAAAGGCTCTTACTCTAATATGATGTTCATCTATAGCCTCGATTAATACAAATCGCTGAATGGCCTGTCGAAGAAAATTGTTGGTTGATATTAGCACGGTTAATCGTTCTCGGTACTCGCCTGCATAGCCCATGCTGGAATCAAGATTTTTGATCCATGACCAGAGCTTCTCGTTGTTAAGGGGGGTGTACTCCGAGCGTCGAAAGATCAAGTGATATATGAAGTCGGAGAGCTCGCGGTGAGCAGCTTGTTCTTGAGAGCTTTCAGAGGTTGCTATTCTTTTTGTTATTTGGTCTAAAATATTTTCTATGCGCGATGGGGGTAAGGCATTTCGCATCTGCCAGAGTATTCCGGTAGTTGCTCTTTTGTCCTTGGTGTAGGACGTGACTAAGTCGCTAATCAAGTCGTCGTCAAAAAGCGCGTAACCAATTGTTCCTATGAGTTCGATGGCTAGGCGGAGAGAAAAGCTATCACCGTAAGCGAGAAGTTTGCGAGTTATAAGCGGCCAGTCTTTTTCTATTCCGGATGCAATAAGTGCACTGCCTGCCGATTTTCGATGTGCGAAAGATACCGTTTTTTCGAGCATGAGAGCATCCAGCTCATCCGCAAGGTACGGAGCAATAGAAGAGCCTTTTAGGGCATCTAGGAGCAACAGACGTAGCGCAAATGGCGTCTCTGCTGAAGTGATCAATGAACGTATTTCGTTTAGCAGCATGGGCTGCATCAGCCCGCGCAATGGGAATTTACCAAAGCTGGAGAAGCGAGGGCCATGCCGTGCCAGCTTTTCTAACGCGCAGAGCAGTGTACGGGCCTGTTCGACACTGAGAGCATCGGCGTCACCATATTCAATAACGCCCATCGGGTCGGCGGCAATGACCTCATGAGCGAGCGCAGGATCTCGTGCGAGCCATGCATGAAGGCCACGAAGGTTCGCCGGGACGAGGCCCAGGCTTTGGAACATCGAAAGGAGCCGTCTGCGTTTTCGTTTTGTATTGGCCTGCTTCGAAAGCCAGCGAGCCCCCAGATACTCACCAATACGACGATGCCAATAACTGAACCTATCAGGTCCATTGGCCTTGAACAGCCGTGTACCCAGAATGCTCTTGATTACCTCCCCACCAGGAAGCATGGACAGCTCCGTTATTTGAAGCTCTCCTTCGGCGACATTTGCAGCAGCTTTTCTGACGATGGTGTCGCTACCGGTCAGAATCATTCCGGCAAACGCGGCACCTGCTGCGTCGAGCGCGGTTTCTTTTGCAGGCTGGGTGTCAGCCTTTGCCTCCTTATGCTCGCTGCGCAACACATCGACGGCTTCCTCGAACAACTCGCCACGGGTTTCTGGGAGCTGTCCGGTCTTGGCGACTTCTGCAATCATTTGGAGTGACTGAGGGTTTCCCAGCATTCCATTGAGTCCTCGAGCGTTGAAGTGCTCGATCACCGTTCTCGAGTCGTCTCCGAATACTGAGTGTAAGAAGGCAGCGACATCAGCATCTCCAAAGGGCTCAAGATGCATTTCGAGTGGCTTTTCATCGTATTGCTCGGAAATGGACTCAAGCCCAGTTGCACTGCGCCAGTCAGAGACCCGGCAGGAAAGCACAAACGTTGGATAGTCCAGTTCGCCCAGCTTTTGAAGTACAAGATCTATGGCGTCGCCTTGCTTCTGCGAGCTCACTTCATCAAGCGCATCGATGACGAGGATGGCAGCGTCACCGAGGAGCTTTTGTGGTGAGCGACTGTTGATGAGTTGGCGTGCTGTACACGTTGAGTAACCTGGATGAGAAGCAAGCCACTCAAGCAGATGGCTTTTACCCATGCCGGCTTCGCCGAGAACGACAAGAGACCTTTCGTGTCCGACGAGTTCTGATTGTGTTACCTGAATGCGGTCAGTCTTCGTTTCGTACCAGAGGGTTCTTTGGATTGATTCTTCGGTCATGGGATCGTCATCAGTACGGAGAGTAGTCGTGGAGGCAAAAGCTGAATTCTTTGGATCCTATTTCATTCTACCGCCGATTACCTCGTGCGGAGACAACGATAGACGCGCTTTGGGCTGAGGGTGAGGCCGTTGTGAGGCGTATGTCAGTCCTCCAAAAACTGTCGCTCTACTCCAGTGCTGGATGGAGGCCAAGTCTTGAAGATCGGCAGCCGCCACGCCATCTGCACTGGCGTTGCTCGGTACGATCAAAGGATCAGTGCGACCGGTTCGCTTGGAGGGATGCCCACTCAGGCGATGCCTCGTACTCACGAATCCGACGAAGGTGTTCAAGCTCCGGCACCAGGTGCTGCCAGCGCTGCTTGGCCTCTTCGAGTTCGCCGGCGCGCAACTCTTTTTCGATGGTTGCGCCGGCGGCCCGAAACTGTTGACCCGCTGCCGTCCAAAACGGATAGGCCGATCCCCAGATGTGAAGGGGGACGATGGGGAGGTGATGGGAGAGGTGCAACAACCAGAGCACCGACAAGGCATAGCCGCGGCGCTGATGGGCAGGGTCGATCTTGATCTCGGAAATGTAGAGGCGATCGCCCAGAGGATTGATGCCATACCGGATCGTGCCGACAGGCTGACTGTCGCCCACGACCGTTGCGAAGGTCATGGGGGCCGGGAACAGAAACGTGTCTCGGTGGCACTCGGTGCGATCAACCTGCAGGTGAACGACGGGAAGTCTGTTGCTCAGCCGACGCGCCTGCCGTGGCTCGAAAAAATCCCGAATCGGGTCAAAGGTCTGCATCCAATCTGCCGCCTCTAAAATGGGGAGACCTATCCTATCGTTAATTTTCCTTCTGATCGCGAGTCCCGTGCGCGATTGCTGAGCGGGCGCCATGGCAAGCACTACTGTTGCCAGGCGTGCGCCGAACATCACTCGAATGGCGAACCTTGCACGGCTTCTAAACGCCGCTGTGCAGGTAAACCCAAGTAAGGTGTCACCGCCACTGTGAAACTGACCCCTGAGTTTGAGGCGCCAGAATGCTTGGACCGTACGACCGAGGCATTGCGCTCGGTATCGGGTCAGCTCCGATTATCTGGGGTCTCAAGCAAGATTCGCTCAATCATTGGCCTCGTGTATTTCTCAGCAGGGCAAACATCGATCGCGTCGCCAGAACGTTTGAACTCGCCGGCATCGAAAGCCAGATAGATGGAAAGGGCGGGCTCTGGTGTTTCACCCTCGATGGCCAACTGAGCAACTACACCCTCCACGCCATTCATGACCTGGTTACAGAAGTCGAAGTTGAGGGTCATTGCGTCAAAACCGTTCGCTACCGCGAGTGCGAGCTCGTTAATCAGATGACGAGAATCGATCCCGAGCCGTGTTCCAATCGGCTCGATATCGTTGAGACTCAGCCCGGTCTCGGCCGCCTCAAGCATCAAACGGTGAAGCGCCATTTTGTTCTCATTCGTGGTCATTGCGATTTGCTCTGCTTGGGCACGGCGACGCAAATTGACCTGCGGGTCGTCTGTCGCAGATCGTAGTTATCGGTCCAGCCAACTGATCATCAGGTGGGTAGAAACCGACGCACCCTGGCCTGCAACAACTCGACCAGCTCAGGCGCCATGTAGTCAAAGTTATCCGGGATGTCGAGGCATATCACACGTTTACCCGCCAGCCCAGAACGAAATCGAGCAGTGAGCTTCCTGCGATGGACGGGTTCCATGACAAAGATCAGATCTGCCCATGCCAGGACCTCAGCATCCACCAGGACATCCGCATCATTGCCAACACCCGCTGATGCCGTTTCCACTCCTGGCCAGGAAGCAAACACATGCTCGGCGGTCGGACTGCGGAGCCGATTCTTACCGCAGACAAACAGTACATTCATCCTGGTTATCGCAAGTCAGGAGCATCTTGTTCAAGGACCTCCTCGGCGATGCGCCCGAACAAGTTGCGCGTGATACTGAAGAATGGGCTCAGGCCGGGACCGATGGGGATGAGGTCAACACCCGCCAGGCAATGCAGGTCCATGTCGTGCTCAAGGTGTTCTTCGATAAGCGTTTCCAGTTCTTCCCACCAGCGCTGACGTAAATCTTGAAGATAGGGGCTGTTGAGATTGAGCAGGTTGATGGTGTAGCGAGCACGGTCCTCATCCTGAGGAGACAGCCCGTCAGCCGGTACCACACGACCATCGGATAGATAGGCGAAGAAGCGCGAGCAATCGGCCTGATGACACGATACAAAACGGGTGATATCGACACCCTTTGACTTGCCGGGTGCGTGGCCACCGAAGACTTCGGTACCTTGCGTCTTGAGTGACTGCAGATCGTTTTGGCTATCCAAGGCACTGGCCGCCAGGTTGCTGTAGTCGAAGGTGCGCTGGGGATGCTGGCTTTTGTTCTCGACGTGTTCGATGTGCAAACCCAAGCCCACCCGATCCGGGCGAATTTCGCTGTAGCAGCATAAACCGTACTGCTCAATCAGCAGGGCGTCCAGAACTGGCTTTTTGTGTTGGAATCTGCCCCACCGGCTGGAGGCGGCGTCATGGGTTGTTGGCTGGTTGGTGTGTGCGTGGGACAGCTGAAAGGGAACCTCTACACGCTTTCGAATCGCCCTCATCCTTTCAATGCCTTTTGCCGTCTGATGCTGCGTTGCAAGCGCTGAAGCTGAGGGTGCTGTTCACCCAGCGCGCTGCTCAGCTTATGCAGTAATGCAACCGCCGGCTCCTCATCATAGCGGCCCTTGTCCACCCACTCGGTGAGCTGAAGCAGGTCCTGCTTCTCATCCACCGGAGGTTGCGGATCAACTTGCATCACACTGTGGAGCACGCTGTTGCTCGGCTCGCCGTAGGTCATGGCAAGCGGCTGAGACGCAATAAATTGGCCTTCGGCGTCCTTGCTGATGACCCGGATGTTTTCACGCCGGACGGTGCTGAGGACTTGCGGGCTATGCGTCGTGACGATGAACTGCATGGCGGGAAAAGCGGCTCGCAATGAGCCGATGATTGTTTGCTGCCAGTGGGGATGCAGAAACATGTCGACTTCATCGATCAATGCAATGCCTGGAGTTTCCTGCGGAGCTCGTTCGCCGAGATGGGGGTTGAGTTTGCAGGCACGAAAGGCCAGATCGGCAACCATGGAAATGGTGTTGCGCAGCCCATCGCTGAGCCTGTCCACAGGCAGCACCCCTTGCTCAGGGTGGTGCATGACCAGTTGCTGTTGATGGCTGGCGCTGTACTCCAGGCTGTGCCAGCCAGTGGAAGTCTTGAGCAACTGATCAATGGCGCCTTTGATGGCGGTGATGATCTGCTCAAAGCGCTGGCCGGTGTCGGACAACTGGGTATTGCGCTCCAACCCAATCAATTGGGCTTCACGGTAGCTGCGATAGATCCAGCTGTACCAGGCGGTGAACGTCTTGAAACTGGACGAATAAGCCAGGCAGTTCAGGTAGCCGGATGTTCTGGAGTATTCAGTTTTATCGAGTGTCGTTTGAGCGGCTGCGAAAGTGAAGCGTCCCTCGTACCAGAGCCGGGAGGTTCCCAGGTAGGTCACCATCGGGAGTGTCACCGGCGCGTCGCTGCGCACCTGCTCTTGAAGCCTTTTGCCGTGTGCGTTTAGGGTTTTGACACCGGTATCACCCAAGGTGTTGGTGGACTTTTTCAAGCTGATGCGCTGCTGTAGCCACTGTTCCTGATGGGCACTGTCCGACCAAACACCCCAGGCCTGGATCGAGCAAGGGACCTGAGACTCCATGTTGCCACTGCTGAACTGCGCGAGCCGCACATCCTCAATTTGGATCGTGGCTGAGTGAGTGGCTTGGCTGCCCAAGTCGAACGCTTTGATGAAAGGCCATAGCGCCACCCGGGCCGCATCCAGAATGGAGGTCTTACCGCCACCATTGGAGGCAATCAAGATGGTCAGGTGCGGATCGAAGTCGATCTCGAACGCGCCAAAGCAGCGATAGTTCTGCAGGCGCAGCTTGTCGAGCCTCACAGTATTTTCTCCGTTTTCATTACCTGGCCCGGCATACAGGGGCACCTTTGTGTCGCAGTTGGAACAGCATACTAAATGCAAACCACAAAAATGCCAGGCAAAGCTCTACGGGCGGGCGTCACAGATTGCGTCTCGGTATCGGTGTGAGGACAGCCACTGCATGGGACAGCTCTCCAGGTGAGCCATTCCTAGTCCGAAGCCGTTACAATTAAGATCAACGCCAGGTGTTCGCAACGCACGGCATTCATTTGAAGAAGGAAGCACTACGTGAAACGGAATGTCTCCCTGGCCCTTATCGTCCTGGCGGCAACGCTAGGTGGCTGCGCCGCCAACAAGCCGGCCAACGATCCCTACTTGATAGGGGCGTGGACAGGCAAACGGGCAGAAAACGGCAAGTGTCAGTTCCTCTCTTGGAACAATGAATTCAAACCCGACGGCAGCTTCTCCATCACCTTTTTCTGGGATGCCCAGCAGACCCAGCTGATTCAAACTGAGCATGGTCGTTGGTCTGCTGCCAACGGTAAGCGAGAGTTGAGAACCGATGGCGTGCCTTTGCCCGATGTCTACACCTACAAGGTGATCGATGCCGACACGGTGCATTTCGTGAATGTGGCGTCAGACCCTTCCGGCGATTGCCAGGAAGATTATGAGTTCACTGAGCACCGCCTTCGCGGTTAATCCAAGGCACCCGCCCATGGTCGTGAGTACGACCATGGGCGGGCTGCTAGGTCCCCATGGGATGAACCACTGACCCCATCAGACGAAACGGGTGCCAGCGACCTTCCAGCACTTTGCTCTGGACGAGCGCCCGATAGGCGTGCGAAGGCAGAGCGACCTTGCCCTGATGCCGACGTACGTTACACACCTTGCAGGCTGCGGCGATGTTTGAGGCGCGGTTTGAGCCACCCTCACACTTGGCCACCAGATGTTCGGCCGTGCATTGCATCTGCTGGGCCTGTTTGATCGAGCAGCCATAGCGCTGCGCGTATTTCTGGGGCGAGATGACGTACATGGGGTAGTCGCAGTAACAGCAACGACCCTCCTGATTGTAGAACGCATAGGCGCGTGCTCTTGCAAGAGAGCTGGACACTGAAGACCTCCTGGATTCAAAGCCAATCCGCTGGGCTGTCAGAGGCCTTGCACCGTCTTCACGGATTCAAGGCCTCGGGGCACCTGGGGTTCGACACGGTGTTCGCACCGCCAGTGAGCCCAGCACCTCGGTTTCACCACGTTGCGGTAAGGGGGAAGCCGTCTGCTCACCGGGGAGGGTGAGCAGACGGTCGAGAAGTCTCAGTCAGGCTGGGGCAGGGGAAATGAGTCAGTACTCATAGGGCAGCAGCAGGGTGGTGACGCGCCTGTCCGCCTCGGTGATGATGTAGAGCCTTCTGTTGTCTCCCGCATCGATGTCGTAGGCCGAGAGCAATCGGGTGCCGTCGTGCAGCGCCTGTTCATTGCTCCGTTTGTCTTCTTCTTCCAAGTCGCCCCAATCACCGGCCAGATGCCGGTTCAGGTAAAGCTGTGTGTCCAACTGTCCTCGTTGCACGAGCTCAGCGACACCGCGCGTCATCAGCACCCGACCGAACTCAAAGCACTGAGGTCGAGGCGGCTGGGTGGCTTGTGGGTCTTCGTGCCGGAGCATGATCCGAAGCCGCACCGGAACACCCTGGTCTTGCTCGACGATCAGGCGCAGGTCCAACCAGTGAAACTCGGACGTCTGATGCTCGGGTGGCAAGCGATAGAGGCCGAAGTCACAGCAGTAAGGCACCCTTAGCTCGGGCCGTTCCAGAATGGCCCGATAACTGGCCCGTATGACGTCGGTCAGACGTTGCTCAAACTCCATCCATGCAAAAGGATGTTCGGTGTAAACGGCTTCCTGCCAGGTGCGCTCACTGAGCACGATCGGCAGTTTGAGCAGCTGCTGTTGCTGCGGGGTGAAAGCGTTCAGTTGCATAGGGTCTCTCCAGAAAAGCCCAATACGGAGAGACACTGCACCCGTACGGGGGCGTGCTCCCCGTATGGGTTGAATAGGTGGTGAATCAGGACAGGGCCGGTGTCAGCGCCTTGTCACAAGTGGGCCTCCGATGAAGGTCGGGTGGCTGAGGATTGTTACCGTGGCTCAAACCAAGATGGCCGGGTCTATACCCCGAGCACACTTCGGATAAAGGGGGCCGATACACAGAGAAACGTCACCCCGATGCTCCATTGAAGGATCCGGGTGGACGACCGTTGCTCGGCCCGCTGCTCCTTGAGTTCTGCCCTCAACTCGACGCCTAAGTTGGTGATCGCCTGTGTCAAATGAGTCTCGACCTGTTTGAGGTCGGCTTTTGATGCAAGTTTTTCCACTTCGGCCTCCCAAGCGTGTACCACCGCTTTGGCTTTGTCAGGGGGAACGTTGGCGGTTGTCAACGCGTCGTAGATCGTGATCGCAAGTGTCATGTTGTCTCCTGTACGGAAAGTCGATCAGGAGATCCACCAGACGGAGGATTTCCGTCACGGTGGTGGGCGCATTCGGTCGACGAGGGGACTCGACGATTGTTCGCGCTTCCGAATGCTGAGCGAACTACAGATGACCGATGAGCTTGAAAGCCCACTGTAGCCTTGAAGGTCCTGGCTACCTGGGAAGGTGCTGTCAACGACAGCGAACCAGTCCTGATAATCGATCCAAACCGCCAGGATGAGCTAGTCAGACGTTTCCTAGGTTTTCGTGGCTTTGTGCCTAGCGCCTTGAGTGCCAGTGTGCTGCCCGTCTGGGGCTTCACGGACGGCACGCACATCCGTTTACGCAACACGCCCAGTGCCACCACCCGCCTCTTGATGGCGCGGGTGTTGGAACGAAGAAAGGCAGGGAACGTACTTTTCGTCTCACCCAAGAGGGCAGGTTTGAGAACATCACGTTTTTGATCAGGCCATCAGTTCTCTTCTGGATCGGGATCTAGTCGGTCTCGTATGTCCCAGTAATCGCGTAGCAAACCGAACTCGGTGAGGAGAGGACTGGCATCGGGGTAAAAGCTGTTCCGGTGGTCCATTTCCGCTAGCTCATTGACGAGCTCATCTACGCAATACCAAAGTTCCTCGTCCAGAAAGTCATAGGGGTCAGTGACGGCGGGACCCATGACGATGGGGAATTTCTTGTACAACCTCGTGTGGACGTTTGCTTGTGCGGCTAAAAGGCCGATTTTGATAAGCAGCGGCAAGCGGTGTGGGTTACAGAGCATGGCGAACCTCTAATGTGGACGACCGTGGGTCCTTGAGTTCTGCCCTCAGCTCAACGCCTAAGTGCGTGATGGCCCGTATCAAATGAGTCTTGACCCGCTTGAGGTCAGCTTTTGATGCCAGTTTTTTCTCTTCGGCCTCCCAAACGTGCACCACCGCTTTGGCTGTGTCAGGGGGAAGGTTAGCGGTCGTCAACGCGTCGTAGATCGTGATCGCAAGTGTCATGTTGTCTCCTGTACGGAAAGTCGATCAGGAGATCCACCAGACGGAGGATTTCCGTCACGGTGGCGGGCGCATTCGGTCGACGAGGAGACTCGACGATTGTTCGCGCTTCCGAATGCTGAGCGAACTACAGATGACCGATGAGCTTGAAAGCCCACTGTAACCTTGAAGGTCCTGGCTACCTGGGAAGGTGCTGTCAACGACAGCGAACCAGCCCAGATAGTCGATCCAAACCCCCAGGAAGAGATAGTCAGACGTTTCCCAGGTTTTCGTGGCCTTATGCCTAGCGTCTTGAGTGTCAATGATCTGGGCGGCAATCTTCAGGTGGTGCAGAGCGCAAGTCGGGGGTGAGGACCTTACCCCGGTGGACGGTGGTCGGCCGTTTGCGAGCGTAAGGGGGCGCGGGTGTGTGTCGTTTGCTGGGCAGTGAGAGTGACCTGGGCGGGTGTTGATGGACCGCGACAGGGTATGCTGTGAACGTTGTGGTTGATGACTAGAGCGTCTTGGTCGCAGCAAAGGACTCATTGACGAAGGAGCAGGATGCTATGTACAGGAAATGGATGGCCATGACGGCCCTGTCACTATGGTGTGTGGTGGCCTTGGCTGCAGAATCGACCGTCGGAAAGTGGTACGACGATCTGGGTTCCCCTGCGTTTGGTAATGCGGTCTTTACCATCTTGAACGACAGCGGAACTTACTATCTGGTACGTCGAAACGGCGACGGCAGCAGTGGCCGGTACCGGCTGGAAAAAACGGGGAAGACGTACGTCAAGATCGGTGACAAATTCGGTGCCAAATACCTTGTAACGTCCCAGGGGTTAGAGCTGCACGACCGACAGGGTTACATTCGTACCGCATTACCTGTTGAGTGAGTAAGGCAAGGAGAGCCTGGGTATGGTGTCTGAGCGATTCCCGGTCGCCATCGGCGGCAAAACGTTCACTGCAATATTCCAGACCGACAGTGAGTTCGCCACCGGCTGGAAGTCTGTGCTTGAGAAGGCCTATGGTCGCGCCCACGGCACATGCCGGTGCCCGGGCAACGGTGAGCGCAAGCTGGCGATCAAACGCCGTGATGAGACCGACGGCTTCCACTTGGCCAGGTTCGCGAGCACGGGACCCGAACACGCCAACGAATGCCGCTTCTACTCTCCTGCGCCAGAGCGGTCAGGGATGCAAGGCTATGAGCGGGGAGTGGTCGAGGAGGGCGATGACGGCACTCTGCGTATCCGGCTCGCGCGGGGCCTCCTCGAACAAGCGGCCAAGGCCGGCAGCGCCCACGAGCCCCGTTCAATTCAGAAACCCTCTGCGGGTGCTCGCAAGCCTGCCATGACTCTCTTGGGCTTACTCCACCTGCTGTGGCAAGAGGCGCGGCTGAACGTCTGGTACCCCGCGATGGACGGCAAGCGCACCAGCGGACTGGTTCACAGCGCGCTGCGTAAAACCGCGAGCCGGATCAAGGTGGGGCGCCTGGCGCTGAGTGAGGTGTTGCTGCTCAGTGCTACCCCTCGCTCCAGCGCTGAAACCGCCAACGAAAGTGTGGTGCAGGACGCGATCCAACGCCACCGTCGCGCAATGGCCATCTCGCCATTGGCGCGTTTCGATGCGGGCAAGCACGAAGGCGCGCTCCTCAAGCTGCCGCTGGCAGGGCCCTTTGGCATGCCCTATCTGAAGGTGCCCGCGGAGGTCTGGCAAGACACCGAGAGGCGGTTCAAGCAGGAACTCGCCGCTTGGAAGCGTGGAGAGCGGGTTGTGGCAATGGCTCAGCTCAACCTTGAAGCCGGTAACCCCGGTGCTCGCGCCCAGGTGATGGACCTGGCGTTGATGCATGTCAGCGAGCGCTGGATACCGCTGGACTCTGATTACGAATCCATCCTGGAAGCCAAGCTGTTCGCCGCCGGCCGCCGCTTCGAGAAACCGCTTCGCTACGACGCCGACGAGTGCGAGTTTTTCCCGGATTTCTGGCTACTGGACATGAAGCAGGATTTCCCCCTGGAGGTCTTCGGCATGAACACGCCTGAGTACTTGGCGCAGAAGGCCCGAAAGACCCAATGGTACGACCAGGTCTACGGAGTTGAGGGTTGGTGGAACTGGGAGGCCACAGAGGACCCGAAAGGACAGTCGATGCCCGCATTACCTTGTCTGCAAGCAGGTGCAGCCGCCTGCCCGGATTGATCGTGAAGGCACAAGCAAACGCTAGAAAACGCTTCAATCGAGCATTACCCTGGCACCTCGTGAGCCATCTATTACGTCAACAGCCATTCGCTAAGGAAGCCCCATTGCACGACGCCCACTATCTGGAAGATCTGCGCACCCGCTTCAACTCAGGGGAGGCACTCGACTATCTTTTTTTCTGGGGACACCAACGCAGCAAGAAGGGCATCACGGCTTCGTGCTTCAGTCAGTGGTACAACGCCGATTTCGTCGTCGAGGGACAACATTACCCAACGGCCGAGCATTTCATGATGGCGCAGAAGGCTGCCTTATTTGGCGATCAGGAGATTCGGGCTCAAGTGCTTCTGGCCCCCACCCCCAATGTAGCCAAAGCACTGGGCCGCAACGTGCGCGGATTCAATGATGAGCTGTGGCTGCAGCATCGCTATGCGATTGTCGTGCAAGCCAACCAAGCCAAGTTTTCCCAAAACCCGGAATTGAACGCTTTCCTCAAAGAGACCGGATCTCGCATCATCGTTGAGGCCAGTCCCGTGGATAGCATCTGGGGGATTGGGCTCGCCCAGGACGACGAAAACGCGAACAATCCCAACCAGTGGCGTGGCCTGAATCTGCTGGGGTTCGCGCTGATGCAGGTTCGTGACGAAACCTAACTAGGGTCGGCTGCTGACTGGCAGCAATCGACCGATACTGTAGAAACGTCGTGTCGTCTCGGACATCTATTCCACGATCGTCCGGACAGTGACTCCGCACTGATCCGGACGCTCACTCGCAGGGCGATGTTTTGGGCATTGTGAGCTAGCTGCCCATACATGGGCTTTCCTAGTTTTCTGGGCAGGGATTGAAGACCTCTGTGACCGCTACTGACGAGAAGTAGGGGATTTTTGTGCCCTGTATGACTCCGGCGGAGTAGGACTTTTTGCCGGTGTCGCGGACGTAACTCTTATCGGAACCCAGGGCGCTCGGCTGGTTCTGACCGATCAGGTAATCCAGAAACTGGATTTTTACCGGCGTGTTGAGGTGCCCATTAGCGGTCATCGGAATGATCTGTGCGGCACCCGCTCGGGTGAAGGCAAAGAAGCTCTCGGCGGCTTCGCGACCACGGAAGGTCTTGATGCAGAGCACATCGCTGGTGCGCAAGGTGATGAAGCGCTGATAGCTGCCACCGGAGTAGGTGCTCAGTATCAAACCGTCGCCAGCGAGGATCCCCAAGCCTTGTATGGCCCTGCACTGGCCGTCGCCACCATGGTCCGATCCATAGGGCAGGTAGCACCAGTTGGTCTGGCTCAGGGCCTGTACCGAACCTTGGGGGATCTTCAGGTCGTGTTCAATCTGTCTTAAGGCTTCGGGTGTTTGATAAGGGATACTGCAGCCGACGAGCATCCAGCTCAGTAGAGCGTACAACAAGCCATAGGTGCGCATAGGGTCTCCATAACAGGGCATCGAATAGAAATAACAGTCAGTTTTCTACAGGACTGCCGTACCGCGAATAGATTTAACCGCGCCAGGCCGGCGATGTCAAAATGACATCTCTGGTGAAAGGAATGCTCAGTGAGTGCGGATACTGCAGGGTTTCGACATCAGTTTTGCGCTCATAGAAAAGATCCTTCATTGGACATTTCCAGCCCCTCTACACTGGATGTGTCTGGCTGGAGGAGAACGGTATGGAAAACCGTGCACGCGTTGTCCTGATCGTGTCCTTAACCTTGGCGTTGGCCGGTTGTTTTGAGCACACTGTTTCCGGCAGCTATGTTGCCAAGGGACCGTCAGATGCCGAGTTACTGCAGTTGACTCAAACGTCGGACGGAAAAATCGTGGGTAGCCTGCAGCACGTCGGTCTCAAAGCCGGCGGCGTCATAGACGCTGCAACGGTCAATGTCATTGGCGCAGTGGCCGATAATAATCTGACCCTTACGATTTTCCCGGTCGGTCAGACCACAGGGCAAAATGTCAGCGGATCACTCATCGACTCAGGTCTAGAACTCAATGGGGTTACGAGTACTGGGATGACGACCCTCGATCGGTTTGAGCGTGGGAATGTTGCCGATTTCAACACCGAAGTAGAGCGGTTGCAGAAAGCCAGTCAGTCGATCAAATTTCAGAAGGTGAGGGCGGATCAGGTGGAAGTCCTGAACCGATCCGCGCTGGATCTGGAAAAATCACTTGATGTGTTCGTGGCAAGAGCGAAAAAGCAAATCGGCGAGGAGCCGCGTGTCGTCTCCTACTTCACTCGGGCGAGCAAGGCGGTCAATGAGCGGATGCAACGGGCTCAGCGTATGTCGTCTGGTGGTGATTCTGATGCTCGTGGGTTGCAAGTTGATGTCGCGTTGACTCAGATTATTGCCTCAGAATCCCCCATCCGAAATGCAAGTGATTCGATCGATCAAGCCATTCGGGAAATGATCCAGGAAGAAGCTTCTCTCAACGTCCGCATGAAGGCATTCGATGGGAACTGTTTAGGCAACACCACCGTAAAACCAGGAGACGTGATACCCGATATGGGCCCTTGCAGAGGGCTTGATTCGTCTGTGGCGCGTTTCACTGAGGTGAAGGAGGCTGTTCATGCGTCCCATGATCGCGTTCAGCGCCAAAAAGCTGAGCAAATGCGGACGCTGGAGGCGCTTTGGCAAGCGGCTAACAGCAAGCATTAGTCTCTGGGGTATGGTCGTTTGCGTGAGCGTGTGCGGCGGAGCTGGCGAGTTCAAACGGCCGTCGCAATACTTGTGATCAAGGTGTCCGGGATCAGTTGACCACTACATATCGACCGTTAACTACAAGGACGCACTAGCCCTTGCCACTGACACCTAACGTCTGCGAGATCAGGTTCTCGAACCCACCGCAATTCAGATTCAATGATTAAAGAAGGCTATCAGTCATCGGCTGCTAAACCGTTAAGTTGCCAACTTATCTATTTAATAGGTGATTCACTATGTTAAACAGTATCAGAAATTTGGGCTCCGAGCTGAGCAGTCAGATGATGAAGTACTGATGACCAGTACAGGATCGCTGTAATTCGGAAGTGTCTTCAATTTGGAGCCCAAGGAAGGGCACGATGAGTACGGCGCCTTGCTTGGGACGACGTACCCATTGTGGCTGAAGTGAGGCTTAGAACAAGGTTGCGACACGCAGTTGGAGGATCAGGTCTTGCTGGAAGCCCCCCCGCACATTGATGTCGGTGCCCACCATGCCCTGAATCTGCACCGTTGGCGCGACGAAGGTGCTGGCAAAGACGCGGAGTTGGTCTTCGCGGGTGCGGGTACCGCTGTCGATGCCGTTCAAGGTCGTTTTGCCGCCAAAGGTGCCGGAATAGCCGAAGGACAGGGCGGTGGCCGGCGTTAAATTGTAGCTAAGATACGACTGGAGCTGATAGTTGGGATCGTGGCTGACCTGGATGCCGTCATTGGTGTGATCGAAGCGGAAGTTGGCATCCGCCGAGGCGTCCAGCTTGAAGCCATGGCCAAGTCCCTGGCTGAAGCCGATCTGCTGCGTCAGGGCGACTGCTCCCGAGCCCAGCGAGGCTTGCAAAGGATGGTAGGTACCGGTCGGCAAGGTGATGTAGCTGGTAAAACCGAGCGTGGTGCCGGTCGGGTCCGTGGAGTGCATCGCCCAAACCGCGGCACCTAATGTCAGGTCGCCCACGCCGTTGTTCCTGGGCAGCTCGCTGCCACCTATTCTAGCGTCTGTGATCTTGCCGAAGGGTAAGACTGCCTGCACCGCCCAGTCGATACCATTTGTTTCGCCATAGTAGAGTGCACGCTCTATTCCAAGGACCAGCCGGTCACTGGAGTCAGGGACCTCGTTGCCGTTCTTGTCCTTGAACTGGCTGCCTGTTGCGTAGTTGGCGTAGTGCACCAGCGCGACGGTTCCGGCTGGCAGATGGACATAGTCGCCGGGGGCGAGGTCAAGCGCTGCGGCGTGTTCCGAACCGAGTACCAGCGTGAGGCAGATTGCGGTCCTGAACGTCGTGATTTTCATTGTTTTCACCCGCTATATTATTGTTGTTGTTAGCTTTTTTTAAGGCGACCTCGTCCATCACTCAAGACTTGGATCAAGACGAGTTGCTCTGGTGCAGTAGGGGGAGGGCCCAGTCAAGCCAGGCCCGACCAATCACTCAGTGAGTGGTCACAGGCTTTGCAGGAAGGTCAGCAACGCCTCATTGACGGCTTCGGGCTTTTCCTGCGGGATCCAGTGCCCGCAGTCCTTGATGATGAGCGTTCCGCGCAGGTCGGTGCATCGCTCACTCGCGCGGGCGATCGTTTGCTGGCTCCAGATGGTGGAAACGTCGCGGTCCCCTCCGATAAAGAGCGAGGGCATGTCTATTGTCCTGCCCTCGTATTGACCCAGTTCTTCCCAATCGAGGTCGGCGTTGCGGTAGTAATTGAGGGGGGCGGCAAGTCCGCTGTATTCCAGTTCAGCGGTACAAAAATCCAGATCGTCTTGACTGAACCAGGCGGGCAACGCATCCGGTTTCACCAGCATGTCGTCGAATTGACCTGATCGGGGCACACACATCGTGGCGCGTACGAATGGCTTCAGCATTTCTTCGGGCAATCGGGTCAGATCAACACCGAGGAGCTCCGGCGGCAGGGGGCGGTCAGCGGACAGGCTGTAGAAGGCACTGGCGAGCCAGCTACGAAGGTCGCTCTCGGCATCGCGTAGTGCACGATTGTCGGGAAGGCAGAAATACTCCTGATAAAACAGTAGGTCCGGTCCGGCGATTTCCCGCTCCGCGATGCTGGGGCGGACCACGCCAAAGGAGTTGCCTGGCAGGCAGGCCAGTCCACGGCCGCCGAAAGGCATGCTGATGCCGACAACAGCATGAAAAACATCTGGCCTTGTCCATGCCGCAGTCCAGGCTACGGGCGCAGCGATGTCGTGGCCGACAATCACGGCACTGGACTCACCGAGTGCCGTTACGACTCCGACACAATCCGCCACCAGTTCACTGATACGGTAGGCGATGGCCTCGCTGGGCTTGGAGGACCTGCCATAGCCGCGCATGTCCATTGCTACCGCGCGATAACCGGCGGCTGACAAGGCTGCCAGTTGGTGCCGCCACGAATGCCAGGATTCGGGAAATCCATGGCAGAGCAGGACCACTGGCCCCGACGAGCCGGCGATGGTCAGGTGGATACGTTGTCCATTGGCTTGAACAGTTCTTGATTCCCAGTTGCTGGTATTCATTGAAACACCTTCATTGTGGGCAAGCTCGGTCACCTAGTTGTGGGCGTATCGTGCGGTACCGCCAGTCAGGTATTGGACACCGTCAGTGCCGTTCACCTGGGTCCATTGCTCGGTCAGTTTCTGCACCGTGATTGCGTCGAGCACTGAGTGAAACTGGCCGTCGTCAGTGAAACCGATGTTGGCCCCATTCACGATAAAGAGAACGACCGTATCGCCCCTGTTCGTGTCGGGAACGTAGAAGGTGTGCATCGATGAGGCGGGTTCGTAGAGATAGGAGCCCTCTGTCTGAATCTGGTCCGGATACTCGGTATAAATCCAGCTGCCTTTCAATGTGTAGCCATGGACGCCACCGGTGTGCAGGTGAGTGGGCAGTTTCGCGCCCGGGGCAAAGATACCCATCACCGTCCAGATACCGAGCTCGGGGTCAATGAACAGCGGTTGGAAACTGACGCCGGGGCCAGCC
This sequence comes from Pseudomonas gingeri, assembly GCF_013386165.1. GTDB lineage: Bacteria > Pseudomonadota > Gammaproteobacteria > Pseudomonadales > Pseudomonadaceae > Aquipseudomonas > Aquipseudomonas gingeri_C. The sequence continues at coordinate 468,480 of NZ_JACAOS010000021.1, forward strand.
GCATCCTTAAGGATCGGAATGTCATTGACGTTGAGTGTGAGCAATCGGTCCTGCGGTAGTGAGAAAACCGGAGCCTTGCTTGCAGCCTGTTTACTGGTCATGGGATAGCCCTTGTTATTGTTAGGGTGTTGCGTGAGCCCAGACAGTTGATAGCGGCCGGCACTGTTCGCCGGCCGCGCTCAGCCGTTCATGGAATGATGATGACCTTGGCGTCTCTTTCCGGATCGGCGAGCCGGTCGAAAGCATCCTGTACGCCATCCAGTCCGACATGGCTGGTGATGAGCGCATCGACCTGGAGGCGACCCGAGGCAATATGGTCGAACGCCTGCGCGAACTCTTCGAACGAATAGGCGATACTGAAAGCGAGGTCGATTTCCTTCATGATGGCGAAGGACGGATAGAAGCTATCCCGCTCCATGCAGAGCCCGGCCACCACCACCTTGGAGCAGGGGGCCGCGCCAGCCAGAACCTGTTGGATAATCCCCGGTACGCCGACGCACTCGAAGATCACTGACGGTCGGAAAGGGAACCCGGCAAACATCCCGGTCTGCCGACCATATCGGGCGGGGTCCGACGTACCCGCCAACGCCTTCCACGAGTCATAGGGAGAATTTTCCCTTGGGTTGACCACAACGTCGGCACCGAGCTTCGTTGCCATGGCGCGTCGCGATGGCGAGAAGTCAGCGGCCACGATCGGACCAATGCCTCGCATCTTGAGCACCGCAATGACCGCGAGTCCAATAGGACCGCAGCCAATGACGATCGGCACGTCATCAGCCCCCAGGTTGCCCCGGTTAACGGCGTGAAGCGCCACGGCGAGCGGTTCGGCGAGTGTTGCGATGTCGTTGGGAATTGCCTCGGGAACGGGAATCAGCAGGTCCTCTGACAACACCATGTACTCGGCATAACCGCCAGGTGTATCGAGCCCACCGAAGCCCAAGGTCACCGGTTGCGGGCGCAGGAGGAAGGGCGCCGAGACTGCCCGAGTGCCGAGCGAAAGCGTCCGGCGGCAGTCCGCACCATAGTCGACCACTTCACCGCAGATTTCGTGACCGAGGATAACGGGCTCATCAACATCGAAGAGGTCGATACCCGCGACTTCTTTCACGCTTGAAAGCAACTGGGCGCCATGCTTGACACAGTGCAGGTCGCTTCCGCAGATCCCGCACGCGAGGGTTTTGACCAGGACTTCGCCCTTTCCAGGCCGGGGGATAGGCGCTTCGGCCAGCGCAAGGCTGCCGTGGCGCATGACGACGGCGCGCATGCTCATGAGCAACTCCGGCCATCGAGTGGTGACTTGGGATGTATGGCGCGGCCGTTGCTGAGTCGGCTCGTTCCGATAGGGCATTGATAGAGCTCACGAAGAATGCTGAACGCGTTAGTGCTCATTTTTCTGATCCTCTGCGGCGGGAGGGCATCCCGCTCTTTTTTATTGGTTTTATTAATTTGTCAGATCACCTCTCCCTGAACTTGGCATTGCACGAATTTTATTTGGCATTTCGCGACTCATGTCGTCTCAAGAGGTCGCTGTGCAAGGTTTGCCATTCAGCGCAAGACCGCCTCGAGGCAGGCAGGAAAATGGTGACGTTGCGCAGGGAGTAGACGTTCAGAGGGTGTTATTGCGGCGTGTGATCAACTGCCGCGGAGACTCGCCGTACCAGCGGCGGCAAGCCCTGGTGTAGCTGCTTTGTTCGGAGTAGCCGAGCAGGCTCGCGATTTGCGCGACCTGCATTCCCCGCGCCGACAGTTGCCAGGCCATTTCCCGGCGCACGTCATCGAGTATCTTCTCGAAAGAGGTGCCGGATTCGGCCAGCCTGCGCTGGAGGACCCGAGGATGGATGATCAAGGCTTGTGCAACCGAGATCAGGTCGGCCTGATCGACCTGCAGCATGCGATGGATCAACTCGCGTACGTGGTCGACGAGAGGAAGCATCTGTCCGATCTGGGAGAGGTAATTTTCGGCGAGGGCCAGCACCGTGGGATCCCGCCCACGAATCTCACGATTCAACACTTCGCTGGGGAAATGCACGGAGTTAAAGTCACTGCCAAACTCGACGCGGCAACCGAAGACTTTGCGGTAGGTCTCGGGGGGAGAAAGGGGGTGATGCTTCATCGTGACTCGTAGCGGCACAAAGTCTTCACCCAGCATCAGGCGCAAGGCCTCTATTGAGACCACCAAGCCTTTTTCAATCATCTGATCCCGGTAAGACAGTTGCCGCAACGCGATTTCAAAGGTTAATACCGTCGACCGCGGTCCGCGTTTCAGCTCGGCGATGTCGGGTGGCGCGCAATGGTAAAGATAGTGCGAGACCCCCTCGATCGCGTCGGCGACGGTCTCGGCGTGACGGACAAGGACCGCTACCGGCCCCAGAATCTCGATGCCCTGTCGTTTGCCGAGGCGCATTCCGAAGTCCGGGCAGTCCAGCTCCAATGCCGCAGAGCCGATCACTGCGGCCATTGCTCCGTAGCTGATAAGACGTTCAGCGGCCCCGGCTGCGCAGGGATCCACGCCATGAGCTCGCAGCAGGCGCTCAGGATTGCCGCCGAGACTGGCAACCAGATTTGCGAAATGGAGGAGTCCTATGCCCGCTACTAAATCTGTCATAGTCGTTTAACGACCTGCACTCTCTGCGAAATCTACGCTCGGTATACGGGCATCTGACGATGAGGCCGGATCGGACTGTTAATCAGCCGCCGACGGTGACAGGGATGCGAGAATCTCCTGGCGGCAAACGTCGAGAATTTCCTCTGCCAGCGGCGAGTCATCCGGACAGGCGCGAGACAAAACGACCGCGCCGATGGTACGGGCCAGCATGTCGATCATCTTTGCCCGCGCTTTGTGCTGATCCATTTCAACCTGCGCCCCGCCCTCGCGCTCAAAGGATGCCAGCGTGTTTTCGATTCCGCCGGCAAACGTCGCCTTGATCTCCTCTGATTGACGCGCAGCGTCATTGCAGAGGGCTGCCATTGTGCAGCCAACGCCACGGGCATCACGGTGCTCGCGCGACAGGTAAAGATTGATGAACTCGACGACGTCAAGGCCTGCGCTATTGGCCAGGGTCTGCGAAAGGCTGCTCGCGGCGGCTTCAGCCATCAAATCGGCCTTGGAACGGAAGTGCTTGTAGAACCCGCCATGGGTGAAACCGGCAGCCGCCATCAATTCCGCCACCCCCACGCCATCGTAGCCACGTTCACGAAACAGGACTGAGGCCGTCTCGACGATGTGCGCCCGATTCGCCTGCGCTTGCGCTTTGGTGACTTTCATATCCAGATGCCTCTTTGCTTCTGCCAACAGTCAGGCGGTCAATATACATTGATGTCAATCGTAATCAAAGTCGTTGACGAGTAGGATTATGATCATCATCATAAAGCTTCGCCCACCATCACCATCAATCAGCGTGGAAAAAAGCCATGACTAACGAAACTCTGTTTGAGCCCTACACCCTTGGCTCCCTGACACTCTCCAACCGGGTTGTCCTGGCGCCGCTGACGCGCAACCGCGCCGGCGCAGGCTTTGTGCCGAGTGAGTTCGCTGCAACGTACTACAGTCAACGGGCGTCAGCCGGCCTGCTGATTTCCGAGGCCACGCAGATCTCGCAGCAGGGACAGGGTTATCAAGACACGCCCGGCATTTACTCGCAGGCCCAGATCGACGGCTGGCGCAAGGTCACCGATGCCGTCCATGCAAAGGGTGGGCGGATTTTCCTGCAGTTGTGGCACGTCGGTCGCGTCTCACACATCTCTTTGCAGGAGAACGGTGCCGCTCCGGTGGCCCCCTCGGCCATCCGGGCCGAGACCAAGACGTTCGTCAACAATGGCTTTGCGGACGTCTCTGAGCCTCGGGCACTGGAGCTCAGTGAGCTGCCGGGGATCGTCAACGATTTCCGTCGGGCCGCGGCAAATGCAATCGCCGCAGGCTTTGATGGCGTCGAGATCCACGGTGCGAATGGCTACCTGCTGGACCAGTTCGTCAAGGACAGCGCCAACGTACGTACCGATGCCTATGGAGGGTCCATCGAGAATCGCGCGCGTCTGCTGCTGGAAGTGACTGCGGCCGTAGTGGACGAGATCGGCGCTGAGCGTACCGGCATCCGTATTTCACCGGTTTCGCCAACCAACGGAGTCTCGAGTAGCGATCCGCAGGCGCAGTTTGATTACACCGTCGACCAGCTCGACGCCCTGGGCATCGTCTACCTGCATGTCGTCGAGGGCGCGACCGGTGGGCCGCGGGATGTCGCGCCTTTCGACTTTGACGCCTTGCGTCGGCGCTTCAAGAACACCTACATCGCCAACAATGGCTATGACTTGGATCTCGCGACCTCCCGGCTCATCGAAGGCAAAGCCGACCTCTTTGCTTTTGGGCGTCCGTTCATTGCCAACCCAGACCTGGTGGAGCGTCTGAAGTCAGCGGCGCCATTGGCGGCACTCGATCCGTCCACACTCTTTGGCGGCGGTGCCGCGGGGTACATCGACTACCCGGCCCTCGCGAGCTCCAGCGCCCTGTAACGCTGGAACAGCCCCATTTGTATGTTGCATGCCCAAGCATGGGTTCACCTGATGAAGAGAGCCAATACATGACCACCCGTTCCGCAGTTCTCATTACCGGCGCATCCACCGGCATCGGCGCCACCTACGCCGAGCGCTTCGCACGCCGCGGCCACGACCTCGTGCTGGTGGCTCGCGACGTAGTACGGCTGGAGGCGCTCGCGGCCCGCCTGCGCGAGGAAAACGGCGTCGTCGTCGATATCCTCCAGGCCGATCTCACCCAGCCCAACGAGTTGGCCGCTGTCGAGAAGCGCCTGCGCGATGATGCTCGAATCGGAATCCTTATCAACAATGCGGGAGCTGCTCAGTCTGGACGTTTCATCGAGCAGACGACCGACGATGTCGGTCGGCTCGTCGCACTCAACACCACCGCGTTGGTCCGGCTTGCCAGTGCAGTCGCCCCTCGGCTTGCACAGGCCGGCGAAGGTGCGATCATCAATATCGGCTCGGTGGTTGGATTGGCGCCGGAGTTCGGCATGTCGGTCTATGGTGCCACCAAGGCCTTTGTATTGTTCCTCTCCCAGGGGTTGAGTCTGGAGCTCACGCCCAAGGGCGTCTATGTTCAAGCCGTACTTCCTGCCGCAACTCGCACGGAGCTTTGGGGGCATGCGGGCATCGACGTCATTACGCTGCCCGACATGATGGAAGTAGGTGAGCTGGTGGATGCAGCGTTGGTCGGCTTCGATCGGCGTGAACAGGTGACTATCCCGCCATTGCACGATGCCGAACGCTGGGATGTCCTTGAAACAGCACGGCAGGGGCTGATTTCGGATATCAGGCAGGCGCATGCGGCAGTGCGGTATCGCACGCCCTCATAAACCTCTCCCGCGATGCGTAGTAGAGGCCGGGGAGGGCCACCTTTCAATCACCGGAACATCGCCTGGGACCTCCCATCCCAGGGTTTCCGGTCCACATCAGCCAGGAGTAAACAATGACCCATTCCGACGAATATCCTGGATCGGGTATGTCCTATATAAATACCGAGAACCGCTCGATCAATGTCGAGGGGACTGTGTTTGCCTATCGTGACCTGGGACTTCGCAGTGGCGTGCCATTGATTCTTCTCAATCATTGGGGCGCGGTATTGGATAACTTCGACCCGCGGATCGTCGATGGCCTGGCCAGCAGGCATCGCATCATCGCCACTGACTACCGGGGGATCGGCACGTCGGGCGGAACCGCACCCGTGACTATCGATAAAATGGCACTGGATGCGATCGCTTTGATCCACGCTCTGGGCTTCGAGAAGGTTGATCTGCTTGGTTTTTCCCTGGGGGGATTCGTGGCGCAAGACATCGCGCTGAAAGCACCGGATCTGGTGCGAAAGCTCATTTTGACCGGTACGGGGCCGGCAGGCGGCAAGGATATTGACAAGGTAGGGGCGGCATCCTGGCCACTGATGATCAAAGGCTTGCTGACACTGCGCGATCCGAAATTCTATATGTTCTTCACCTCCACGGCCAATGGTCGCCAAGCGGCGAAAGCCTTTCTGAAGCGGTTGAAGGAGCGCAAGGAGAGTCGGGACAAAGGACCCACGCCACGAGCCTTGTTACGACAACTAAAGGCGATCAAGGCATGGGGGCGACAGTCCCCCCAGAATCTCGGCAGCCTCGGAATTCCGGTACTGATCGCCAATGGTGATAACGACATCATGGTGCCCACTGTACTCAGTACTGATATGGCGCACCGTATTCCTAACGCGCAACTGGTTATTTACGAAGATGCCGGGCACGGCGCGATTTTCCAGAATCACGTCAACTTTGTGTGGAGGGCACTGTCGTTCCTCGACCAGGCACGGTGAAAAAACATGACCTGTCCTGTACTGAGCCTCTTGCTTACGCGAGAAGTGAGAGGTCGCCACGACCAGACATACCGCTGTTCGAATACACGCTATCGCGAACCGATTTCAACCTGAAGTTTTGGAGGTCTGCCCCATCATGAAAGCATTCATTATCGATGGTTATGGAAAGACGGTGGCGTTACGAGCTGCCGAAATGCCGGAACCTGAATTGGGTAAGGAAGATGTTCTAGTTCAGATTCATGCGGCGGTTGTAAACCCTCTGGAGTGGAAAGCAAGACAGCAGCAAAGATAGATAAATTGATTTCGACCATCTCGGTCGTTGAGGAGAAGATGATGACGTTCAAAGCACTGCTCGCAACAAAGACCGATAATAGGATTTCGGTTAGTGTCGTTGACCTGCATGAGCAAGATCTCATGCCTGGAGATGTGACCGTCAAGATCGATTATTCGACCGTTAACTACAAGGACGCACTGGCCCTGAGTGGGTACGCAGACGTCATCAAGCAATTTCCATTGATTGCCGGCATCGATTTTGCTGGCACCGTCGAGGCATCGGCTTATCCAGGCATTGCGGTGGGAGATCGCGTCGTCGCCAACGGTTGGGGGCTGAGTCAGACCCATCACGGCGGATTTGCTCAGAAGGCACGTGTGAAAGGCGAGTGGCTGGTCAAGATTCCGGACGTTTTTTCGACCTGGGACGCAATGGCGATTGGTACGGCTGGCTACACGGCGATGCTCTCTGTATTGGCGCTTGAACATGGTGGCCTTACACCGGCTCGTGGAGACATTCTCGTCACTGGCGCCAATGGCGGTGTGGGCTCAATCGCGATTGCCATTCTCTCCGGTCTTGGTTATCGCGTGGTCGCGTCGACCGGCCGTGTCGAGGAACAAGATTATCTGACCAGCCTGGGTGCGGCACAGATCATCGACCGCCAAACACTCTCAGCCCCAGGAGCTCCTATAGCCTCTGAGAAATGGGCGGGCGCAGTGGACTCGGTCGGCAGTCATACCCTGGCGAACGTATTGGCGCAAACCCAGTATCGCGGTGTGGTGACGTCCTGCGGCCTGGCTCAGGGGCTGGATCTTCCAGGGTCAGTGCTGCCTTTCATTCTACGTAACGTGACCCTTGCTGGCATCGACTCCGTCAATGCCCCGTACGAGTCCCGACTCCAGGCTTGGATGCGATTGGCGAGTGATCTTGATCTGAGCAAGCTCGCGCGCACGACGCAGGTGATTGGGCTTGCGGAGGTGCCCGTGGTGGTCGGTCGGATGTTCGACGGTAAAGTTCAAGGCCGTGTGGTGGTTGACGTCAACGCGTGACCACACCACTCATCCAGGAATGCGAAATGATGTAACTACAACGCTCGTCCATCGGTATTGCTTCAATACGTGGATGGACGAGAGGTTGGGGAACGGCGTTGTGCAGCGATAACGAGAGGCGACCCAATGTTTGAGAACTTCGAAACGCACCGAATGACCGTAGGCGATTTGGAAATTGCCTGCGTTGTCGCAGGTAAGGGCGAACCTATATTGATGCTGCACGGCTTTCCGCAGACCATGGCGCTTTGGGCGCGTATCGCGCCTGAACTGGTCGCGCGTGGTTATAGGGTTGTCTGTGCTGATTTGCGCGGGTATGGCGCATCGGACAAGCCACTGGCTCGGTCAGATCTGTCGAACTATGGATTTCGGACCATGGCTGCCGATCAGGTCGCGTTGATGCGTGCGCTCGGACATGAACGGTTCCATCTTGTTGGACATGATCGCGGCGCGCGCACTGCGTACCGGATGACGCTGGATCATCCGGGGGTGGTGGCGAGTGTCACGCTGATGGATATCGTTCCCACGGCTGTGATGTTGACAGATCTACGCAAGGACGTAGCCCGCAGCTACTGGCATTGGTTTTTCCTTGCTCAGCCCGCACCCTTTCCGGAACGCATGATTGAGGCGGACCCCGATTTCTTTTTCGAGACCTGCCTTTTCGGTTGGGGCGCGGCAGGGGTGAACGATTTTGATGCCGACCAGCTCGCGGCTTATCGGAAAGCCTGGCGTGATTCCGCGACGATCGCCGGGCTTTGCAACGACTATCGTGCAACGCTCACTGTGGATCTGGAAGACGATATGTCTGACTCCGGGCGACGTATCACTCCTCCGGCGCTGATCCTTTATGGCGCCTCGGGTGCGATGGCCAAACACTATAATTTACCGGGTACTTGGGTAGACCGCTGTACTGTCATGGAGGCATTTTCGATACCGGGAGGGCATTTTTTTCCTGACTCCGAACCGGGCGAGGTCATTGAGCGCGTCGCCGCATTTTTGGCACGCTATCCCTTACTGGAGGGGCGAGGGACATAAGCGCGACCCAGTACCTGCTTCTGACGGTTATTCAAATGATGATGGCCGGATAGGGTTCCACACGACTGGGTTGCCAGTCGCCCCGAATGAGTACAAAATTGAGCACATCGAAACCCACGGGATTTACGCAAGCCCAAGGTTTTCAAGGAGATCCGGCGCGGGGATTCGTGTCGTTTCCCGCTCCACATTAAGGTTTGCAGAAATCCATGGACTTCCATAGAAGTCTGTAAATCATTGAAAAGAGACGCTTCGGCGTCTTTTTTCGTTCCAGTGGCGTCCACTGGAAACCACCCCCAGCCACGAATTTTAAGTACATCAATAAGTACATCTGATTTGGCGGCGCTGCGGTTCGGTTTCTTGCTGGAGTCCGGCACTGGGATCAAGGCATATCTCCTCTATCCATCGAGACAGGAGGTGCAATATGGCCTTGACCGATACCGCTGTTTGCCAGGCGAAGCCTGCCGCTAAACCCTATGCTCTCAAAGATATTGACGGCCTGTCCCTGTACGTGGGACCCAAGGGCTGCAAATACTGGCACTTCCGCTTTTACTGGCTGGGCAGGCAGGCACGCATTTCCCTTGGCACCTATCCGGAAATTGGCCTCAAGGACGCCTGCCGCGCCCCTGACCAGGCACGTAGTCTGGTGGCCCCTTCAAAGTGGCGCCTGGTCTTGGCACTGACAGCTATTCACTTAGCTTGCGGCGGGGTCCAACAGTCTTTGCTGAGAAAGGCTTTGGCTGCCTTGATAATCTCTCCTGAGATGGGCGCCTGGCCCGCTGCTCTAGCTAAAGTCATGGCTCCAATCATGAGCGAATACTCAACCAGAGCGGTTTGTCTCTTGGCTCCTTCACTCTCAGCCAAGTCATCGCTCTCAATGGTCGACATGTAAGTTGAGATGAGCGTTTTCAGGCCGCGGAGATAGGTTTGGTGAATTGCAGACTGCTCATCTTCGTGGGCCATTTCCCCTGAAAGCGCTACGACGGGACAAGTGCCATCGTGCTGATCGCGTTTACGCTCGACAAGATAATGATCGACGATCGCCTTGCGAGCTCGGCTCTTTTTACTGTGCACAGCGACCTTCTCACGCCATGCGATTGCCGACTGCTCAAATGCTTGCGCGCAGGCCTCATTTACCAAGGCTTCCTTCGACGCAAAATGACCATAGAAGCCACCGTTCGTGAGGCCAGATTCATTCATCACCTCCGACAAGGTGATGCCTTGAATGCCTCTCTCGCGAAACAACCTTGTGGCGGTCTGCATAATCTTCACTCTGTTGAGCTCAGTCTGCGCACGGGAAACTCTAGGCATATCGACCCCGCTAAAATAAATTTCTACCATCATATATAGAGCCGGCTTCCCCGTCTCCAGCTTCTTGCCTCCTCGAAAGCCTGACCGTTCGACAGTCAGCGCGAGGGAAAACGATCGTCTGAAGCGACATTCCGATGGTTGCTGACAGCAAAAAATAAATGACAATAGAAGTCTATTGTCTGGATTTTGCTTGTCATTTATTTTGCGTGACTAAATCTTCGCCGCCCTCGAACGAGGGGCCCACGTCTACCGGGCTGGTGATCGCTCACAGCGTGGCTCGTGGTGTACCGAAATCCAAGCAAGACGGCTGCTTGACATGATTGGAGGCATCAGCTTTCCGGCGGCTCTAGTTAGGTGATACTTGTAGGTCGAGGGCAGACGTAACCGACATCGAATGTCTGGCAGATTGCTAGCATGCATTTTTTTCTTCGGAGTCGTGCGTACTCCACAAATATTTAATTTTTATGCCTTATTAGGAGCAATCGATACGAGCACGGACCGCAGTATTTCTTCAGAAAGCTCATCGTCATCGACGGCCCGAGCGAGAACAAGTGCGCCAACCATGCTCGCGTAAGTCACTAGAGCTCGCTCTCTCTGAGCGCGCTCTGATTCCCCTGGTACAAGGCTGATCAGGAGTTTGACAGCAGCGCGGACGCCTTTAGTGAAGGCGACGCGGACTGGAGAACTGTGGCGAGCGGACTCAGCTCCTAATGCAGCAAGTGTGCATCCAGCGCCGGGCTTGTCACGATGCGCAGGAGAAAGATAACTAGAAACGACTGTGTGAAATGCGTCTTTCTCAGAGGTTTTCGCCAATTCTTGCCAGGCGTCAACCGAATTATTCATTGCGCGTTCTGCAGCTATCGCCATCAGCGCCTCTTTGGACTCAAAGTGCCCATAAAAAGCGCCGTGGGTCATCCCGGCGGACTTCATCAGCTCGGCTAAACCAATTCCGTCAAAGCCATGCTGCCTAAACTGATTCGCAGCTGACTCGATGATTCGCTCGCGGCTCTGAGCCGCCTCCACTCTACTGACTCTCATTAGATTCTTCGTTTCCCCAGATCCTGACGACAGGATAGATTATGACTGAAATATAAGGAGGCGGGGGATCTCAATCGTTCAGCTTGATGGGGCTTGGTAGACGATTAAGCTTCGGGCCGCATAAAAATCCTCCTGTGCTAGCCAAGCATAAGGTAGATGATGCGTCTCGTGGCGTCTTTGAGCTGATCTCTTGACTTGAAGTGTTCGTGGAAGCGCAGCGGACTTGCCCCTACCAAACCGGACACCAACTCCCCGTTAAATTGATGCTGCGGCCAAGCGTCTGAACTCTCTCGGCGATCAATATTTCAAAGCGCTGTGCGGATGCTGCTCATTGTAGTGCTTGAAGGCAATCGTCAGATTGCGCAACGCCGTTTCCCGATCCGGCTTGGGCATGTGCGCTACGTAATCTCGCTTGATCGTCTTCACGAAGCTCTCCGCCATGCCGTTACTCTGCGGGCTGCGTACCGGTGTGGTCACCGGCTGCAAGCCTATCTAGTGGGCAAATAGGCGCGTCTGCTCGGCGATATAGGCCGAGCCATTGTCGCTCAACCACTGAACCGGTGTGTTCGGCAGTTGATCGCCAAAACGCTTCTCTACGCTTTCCAGCATCAAGTCCCGGATGTCATCGCCGCTGTAGCCGGTCGGGCTGGCGACCCAACTGATGGCTTCGCGATCACAGCAATCCAGAGCAAAGGTCACGCTCAACTTCGCACCATCGTCGCAACGGAATTCAAAACCGTCCGAGCACCAACGTGTATCGCTGGTGGTAACAGCAATACGACCCTCGTGCCGACGCGGCACGCCGGGCTGTTTGACTCGGCGCTCAAGCAACAGGTGGTGATCACGCATGACCCGATAAACCCGCTTCACGTTGATCGCCGGCAGTAACTGGGTTTCACGCGTACGACGCAGCAATCCCCAGACACGACGGTAGCCATAGCTGGGCAGTTCGCTGACCTGTTGCTGGATTTCAGCGACCAGCTCCATGTCGTCCACCGTCCGGCGTCGCCGTCTTCTGGGCGATGCCGATTGCTTGGTTCGAACCGTTAATTGCGAGCGCGACACACCGAGACATTTGCTGACCAGTTTCACTGGTCGTCCCCCGGCAACAAGGGTGAGTGCGCAATCCATTTTCGCGACCGGGCGATCTCTACGGCTTCTTTTAGAACTTCCGCTTCCATCGTCTTTTTGCCCAGCATCCGTTGCAGTTCACGGATCTGTTTGAGTGCATCGCTCAGCTCTGACGCCGGTACCACGGCCTCACCGGCACTGACCGCTGACAGGCTCCCTCCTGGTACAACTTGCGCCACAGGAACAGTTGGTTGGCGTTGATGCCGTTTCGCCGAGTGACTAAGGACACACTTTGGCCCGGCTCAAGGCTCTCGCGAACCATGGCCAGCTTCTGGTCGGTACTCCAGCGGCGACGCCGCTCCTGGTCGAGCAGCTCGCCACCCTTATCGTTGCTGTTAGTCATAAACATACCCGTTTGCCTATCCCTTATCTTAAGGGGGGAACGGTGTCCTGTCTTTCATGGGGCCCGTTCAGTCGCCAGAAGGCCATCTCTAAAGTTTGTAAGAAAGGTCGAGCCAAACTACATCACCTTCGGAGGTGTTACGTACGTAGGCTAGATGGTGCCAAGCGAGATAAGCGGCCCACTTTGGAGCGATATAGCCTGCCTGTGGGCCAATCGCAAAAGTACGCAGCCGGTTTCCGTTACCGTTTACCGTCTCTCCATTTTGCTTATCGTCCGTTATTTGGTTAATCCAATATCCACTTATGCCGGAAAACCAACCGTCATCAAAGTGATAGTTCAAGCTGTAGTTCATGTTGGCAGTGATGCCGGATCGGTAATCAGTATCCTTGTTTGGTGCGTTCCATACACCTATCAACTCACCGGAGGCTTCAATGTGTTTGGTTGGAAGCCAAGTAACAGCATAGTGTACGATGCCCGAGTAATAGTTGACGCCAGCATTGAATGTTTCGCTCTTGTCATAGCTGCCGGTCGGAATCGCACCCAGAATAATTAATTGCTGGTGGACTGTCTTGTCGTGCCAGCCTAAACGAAAGCCAAGCGTAGTGTCACCAAACGCTCCCTCAGATGTATTGACTCCAATGTCGCTCGACTTAAAGCGTGCGTCTAGATAAGTTTGATCTATTTCAAATCCGACATTTGCACCTGCGAATGTAATATTGTCAAAAACATGAATTATTTGTATTGCATGACCGCTGCCGGTGATTTTGGCGTCGAACGATTTTTTTCCATCATTGCCTATTACTTTGTCTTTGTTGATGTACTCGTTGTACATGTTTATATAGGTTCCTGGTGCAGGTATGAACCCATTGTAAATAGTGAGTGATCCCGCAGGGTATGTGCTAACACCGTTTTCGACAGCTGAGGCTGTTTCTACGGGGCTGGCAATAATAACTGCGGCCAGAATGATGTATTGCGTGACGTTCTTTTTCATTTCAGGAGCCTTTTATTGTTATTGTAGGTTCTTTATTTATGGCAGCGGTGATCCGAGCGACGATTTAAATCGTCGCTTATGTTGATGCTGTTTAGAATCCTTTCGTGTATTTAGATGTCGAGCACCAGGCGTGAACTCAGGGCGCGTGAGCAGCAGAGAGTCATCATTTTGTTGGACTCCTTTTCTGACGTCATCAAATATTGATCTCGATGATCGGGGGTGCCTTCGAGCACAGGTGTAATACAGGTTCCGCAAACGCCTTGAGCACAGCTGATTGGAACGTCTAGTCCTACCTTGAACAGTGCATCAGCAATTGACTCGTTTTCATGAACCTTGACCGTGATGTTCGACTTCGCCAGGAAAACTTCGAACTCATTACCCTTTGTATCGACCTCGGCAGTAAAATATTCATGGTGCAGATACTGAGGGTCAATACTGCATTGGCTGGCTTTCGTTTCGATCCATTCGATGAAACCACCGGGGCCGCAGGTATAAAAATGCGTACCTTGTGGTGCATTGGTCAGGACGGCTTCGATGTCCAGTTGCTCGGCGGGGGAGGCATCGTTTAAATACAAGCTTACGTGTTTGGCGAATGGTCCAGTAGTCAATGCGTCGCGCAGAGCCATTCGCGTCAAGCTGCGTGCGCAGTAATGCATATGGAATGACTCACCACGCTCCCATAAGGTCCACGCCATACTCAGCATTGGTGTTACCCCAATCCCGCCCGCAAATAGCACATGGTGGGGGGCTTCATGCAGAGAAAAGTTGTTCCGTGGTGGTGTGGCGTTCACCCGGTCTCCAACGTTCAGCGCATCGTGTATATAGCGAGAGCCGCCACGACTATCAGGTTCACGTAAAACTGCAATACGATAGACATGGCGTTCAGTGCTACTGCCGTACAACGAATATGACCGTGAAATCCCCTCTGCCAACTGCAAGTCGATGTGTGATCCTGCTTCGAATTCAGGGAGTTCTTTACCATCGCTTGATACCAGGTCCAGTGCAACGATATCGTCTGCTACTTGGCGTTTGGCAGTAATCTTTAAGTTTAAAAACTGTCGAGAGATAGTCATTGTTACTCCACAACGCCATTGCGCTCGGTGTCAATGAGCTTTGCCAGAATGCGCCGACTGCGTAGAGCACCTCCATCGGTGGGCAATAGCACGGCTCCTAACTTCATCGGATCCACTTCGTTGCCCATCATCGCGGCCGAGGCTTCAATTATCGGTTTGTCTTGCTGCCCAAAACCCACGCGATGCCATTCGCGAATTTGCTCGTCAAAATCGGGGTCGTTAATTTTTGTATTTCGCGAGTGCGCAAAAAAATAATGGGCAGAGCGTTCCGACGCTGGCGTTAACAGATGCAATCCTTTCGAGCGAATACCACTGTCTCTAGGGGCACCTGGTGCTGATACGCCGACGTCATTAATCACCATGGCGGGCGGAGACCAAACTGCGTCAAGCCAGTAATCAACCTTTTCCTTGGGATTACTGATGTGGCGTTGATAAATGGGTGGCACATCGCTATTCGGAATTGAGAGTTTCACCAATACGGTTTCACCGTGCTGAATCACCTCTACGCTTGAGCTGTGATAGTTGTCTGACCCGAGAATATCTCCGTGTACAAACTGCGTATGGCTCAGATCAATCAGGTTGTCGACGCCAAGTTGGTAATGGGCCTTCATGTCCATATAGCCTCGGACGGTGCCCAGCATTGGGTTTTCTAGATGCGATAGGTCTGGGATCAGAGTAGAGTCACTTTTCTCCGGATCGCCTGCCCACAGCCATATCAACCCGTGCCTTTCTTCGATAATGTAAGACGGTACGCGAGCAGCGTTGGGGATTTCTCCATTCCCGTGTGGATTGTGGACGCAAGTGCCTGTACCGTCATATCGAAGCCCGTGATAAGGGCATTGGATGGAATTACCCACCAGTGGACCTTGAGATAACGGTGCGAAACGGTGTGAACACCGGTTGCCGATCGCCACTGGAGTGCCATCCACTTCACGAAACATCAGCACGGGTTTTTCAAGCAGGTCACGGGCTAGAGGGGTGCGATTTACCTCCTCTGACCAAGCAGCTGCATACCAGATATTACGCAGGTAGTTCATACAGATTCCCCCTAATCAGCGGACAGAACTCAGCGGCATGTTCAGATCTTTGAGCAAGACGTCAAGCCTTAATTCAAGCTCAGGCGTTGCACTCATCATCGGTAAGCGATGTTCGTTATTGGGAAGAATACCCATGCGATAGAGCATGTATTTCATCGGGATCGGATTGGTGTCCCAGAAAATAGCTTGGTTCAGCTCAAAGAGCTCGTAGTGAAGTTGACGTGCTTTCGCCATATCCTCATTCATGGCAGCTTGAGCCAGCGCCGCAATCTTAGCGGGTACAATGTTGCCCGCCGCGTTCATTAGGCCAGCTGCGCCGATCGCCATCATTGGGAAACTCAGCTCTTCCAACCCAACAAATATGCGAAAGTCAGGTCCGAGGCGTACGAGGGTTTCAGTAACGAACGCTAGATCAGTGGACGCATGTTTTACGCCCACCAAGTTAGGCGCGCGCTTAGCTATTTGTTCAATCGAAGAGGGTGGAAGCGATACACCGGATCTGCCAGGAATATGGTAGATCAACACCGGTAGGTCAGTTTCGCTTGCCAGCTTTACGTAATACTCTACGAGACCGCGCACCGGAGGTTTAAGAAAGTAAGGGGTCACTATCATCAGGGCATCGACACCCGATTGCATCGCCGCTTTTGTGAGCTGTAATGTTTCATGATAATTCTGTGAGCCTGTGGCAGCGACTACAGGTACGCGCCCTGCAGCCGTCTTAACTGCAACATCTACAAGTTTGCTGCGTTCTTGCAAGCTTAGTGTTGTGGGTTCGGCAGTAGTGCCATTAATCACAATACCATGGGAGCCGCCCTGAATGAGATGCTCAATCAAATTTGAATAACTGTCGTAGTCAACTTCGCCGTTCAAGAACGGGGTCACGACAGGAGGGTAAGAACCGCGCAAAGCGGTTTTAGTTAGCGATATCATCAGAAACTCCTTTGGACCCGGTTCGTATGACTAAAATCCGAATCCGTGTTCAAGCCCGCCGTTGCAGGGAAATAGGTTTAGATACGGTACGACCCGGTACTGACCTTCAAATTTTTGATGGCATGAAACATCAGGTGTTCCTGGCGTTCAGGTGCGAGATCAAGAAGTTCCAGGTTAGGAAGTTTGCGCGCTATCGCCTCCAGCGTTGTTCGCGCCTCCAGCTTGGCGAGCATGGCACCGATGCAGAAGTGCCGCCCCCCACCGAACGTGACATGGTTCTTGTCCGCTCTATGGATATCGATTCGATCGGGGTCAGAAAACTTTCGTTCATCCCGGTTCGCCGACGCCAGACACACTTGTACGGAATCTCCAGCTGGGATAATGATGCCGCTGAAGTTTGTATCCTCTACCGGGAAGCGCCGCATGAAATGAACGGGGGGGTCGAATCGTAACGTTTCTTCCAGCGCAGCTCCTGCCAGCGTCGGATCCTCACATAGCTGTTTCCACGGATCGCCTTGACTTAGCATTCCAAACAATCCTCCGCCCAAAGCACTCATGGTGGTTTCAAAACCGGCATTCAGGAATGCATGTAACATGCTCAGCAATTCGATGCGTGTGAATTCAGGGTCCTGTTGGTGGACGGATATCAATTTTCCGACGATGTCATCGCCAGGGTTTGACCAGCGATCCTTGACGATGTTATCGAAGTAATCAATATAGAACTGGCAGGCTGCTTCGCAGGCTTCACGCTGCTCCTCCATAATGGGGAAGGGCGAAAACAAGTGTAAAAACGCCGGCACCCTTGAAATAAGAGGCTCCCAATCAGTGCTGGGCACGCCGAGAATATGGAGGATCGTGGTCGCAGGGACAAATGAGGCGAGGTCATTGACCAAGTCAAACGAGTCGCGTCCCGCTAGCTCTTCGACACGGTTATTGACCATCTCGTGGATCCAGGATTCCAAGGGGCGCAGGGCCTGAACAGTGAATGCAGGGCTTACCAGTCGACGTAAACGATCATGGTTCGGAGGGTCGGTAAGTACCAGTTGTGCATCAAACATGGCCGCAGCGGCACCGTTGCCTAACCATGCAGGGGCACCGCCAGCGGGTTTGACCCGCGCTTGGGGGTTTTTAAGCAAGAGTGACACGTCCTCATAACGAGTCAGGATCCAGTTGGGCGCATGGCCATTTTCAACTTTTATAACCGGCGTGTTGTCGCGCATTTCGCGGTAGGTCGGATAGCGATCGCGCAGCCGTACAAATTCAACAGGGTTGAACATACGTTACTCCGCCTTGCGAAATTCAGAGATGTTGGTTTCGAAGCCGGCCTGTGCGCCCAATGAAAGAATCGGGCCATTTTTGAGGTCTTCTTGCCAGATCAGGGACTCCGCGCCGATATGTAGCGGGTGGTCCTGGATGGTCAGGACAATGGCGCCTTGAGGCCCGAATGCATGCCCGTGGGGGGACCAACCTGGTGCGGAAAGCATGATGTCGCCAGCTTCCCACTCAATGCGCTCGCCATTTACGATGCTCCAACCGCTACCTTCAAGAATCAGGTTGATTGCGGAGGAGACGTGACGATGTACCGGGCCGATGAAATTTGGAGCGGCTGAAGTCATCGTAGCGAAGAACGAAAAGGTGGTTCCGTTACGAGAGCCCGTAGCGGAGTTGTAAAGGCACCACAGTGGTCTGCCGTTGTAGCCCTGCGACAGCGACCGAACCAAGCCCATGTGCGGCGCAACGTCTTCCCATCGCCAGTGCAGAGCACGCGATTCTATGAAATCAGGATCGATCAAATGTTCGTAAGGCAGCAGCATGGCGCCTGTGTCGCCAACTACCCGCGGCTTTCCTGCCATGTCTTTAGCTCGGGCCCGCTTCGCCAACTTGTCCGCAAACTCGGGAGTCTGCGAGATGTGACTGGCTTCAGGAGGATTATATTCTTCGTAGAAGACTTCGAGCTTCTGCAGGAAAGGAGCGTTTGAATAGGTCACATAGATAAAGGGCTTGTCAGTCTTGTTTTCAAGCACCTCGATGCGCATGCCAGGTGTATTCCACCCGTCCCATTTAGCAATTGAAAACTTGCGATCATCGACATAGGCGACCGCAGAACCCTCGATGCCAATTGAGAACGATGAAGCGTTCGTGCGCCGGGGCTGTGTTTTTTCTCCGGGCAGCAATACTCCATAAGACACCGCAGTGCTGGGTGCGAGCCCAATGCCAGGCTCTCGGCTGGCGGGATGGGCGATGAGGCCTTCACGTCGGCCGTTGCTGCCAGCAGCACCGAGTTTTAGCGTTTCAACTGCTTCGGTTATTGCGGCTGCCTTCACTATATGAGCGGGCCACATCTCGTTATCACGAGGCCTGAATGTTCGACTATCAATGATGCTGGGAGAGAGGTAAGAGGTGGACATTATTTTTATTCCTCATTGGTTACAGGTAGTTAATTGCGACGCCACCTTGGCTGCGTAGACGTCGGAGCGGGAAACGAACGTCCCCCTCCTGTTTTAATGGCTCGCTGATAGACTTCACCGGCTAGAGCGAGATCGGATGCACCAATGCCGACCGACTTGAAGACGGTCAACCTGGGGGCGGCGGGGCGCCCATTTGTTTTTTGTGCAAGTAGTGTCGAGAGTTCTTGAACTCTTGTTCCAAGCGAAGGGGCCAGTACCGATGAATCGGTAAGTTCGCGTAGCCGCTGAACGCCAGAGACGCTGTCAGCTGCGATGATTTCTGCAGCAGCGAGCACTTCCGGGAATAGCTCTGCGTGGCCTGGAAGGATCGCACCCATTGCGTTGAGGTGAGTGCCTTGAGCCAAGTGCTCCAGTTTCAGAAACGGCTCATGTGCCCTGGTGACAGTAGCGACGATTGAAGCGCCTTCAAGGGCGGACTCCAACGATTCAGCGGCTATGGCATTTACACCGAATCGCTCAGCTGCATTGATGGCCGCTGCTGCACATTTCTCAGGAGTCGGCGACCAAAACCTTACTTGTCTTGGCCGTCTGACTAGGGCGATCGCACCGAGCTGATGCAGGGCTTGGCGGCCAGAGCCTATGATTGCTATTTCTTCTGCATGAGGATCTGCCAGTTCATCTGTAGCTAATGCGGTGACTCCGGATGTGCGCATCATGCCCAGCGCACCGGCTTCAATAATTGCCAGCAGCTTTCCTTGTTCTGTATCAAACAAGGAAAGGTAGGCGACAGCACCATTCGGAGTGTTCACCCAGTTTTTAAAGCAACCCATTCCGGTGGTTGGGTCAAACGCGCCCAACGAGTGCAGGCTTCCACCTCCCCACGCGTGCATTGCTTTTGGGAAGGTTGATGCATCGGTCGTGGCCAAGCGGCTTATGCCTTCACGTAATGGGATCAACGCTTCTTCCAAACTGAGGAGGCCGACCACTTCAGATTCAGTTATCCATATTGGAGAATGCATCTTCAGATCCCCTTCTGGTTGATGACGTGGCTGGTCAACGTACCTATGCCTGGGACTTCAACACTGATCTCATCGCCTTCCTGAAGAAACCTAGGTGGATTTCGACGTGCACCGATTCCAGAAGGTGTGCCCGTAGCAATCACATCACCTGGGCGCAACTCCATGAACTTGGATGCGTAGGAGATCAACTCAGGGATACTGAAGAGGAGATTGGAAAGCTGGCCGTGCTGAACTCGTTCACCATTGAGCGAGGTAAATACCTCAAAACTATCTGGGTGAGGAAGTTCATCTGGAGTCACAACCCAGGGCCCTGCTGCACCGGAACGATCAAAGTTTTTGCCGGCAGTTGCTTGAGTGCTATGGGTTTGAAACTCGCGAATGCTGTGGTCGCCAAAACACAGATACCCACCGACATGCTCGAATGCCTCTTCTACTGAAATATCCCGTCCACCCTTGCCGATCATGACGGCAAGTTCACCTTCCCAATCTAGGGTGTCGGATACGTACGGGCGCTCGATGGCATCGTTTGGACCCACCAGGCCACTGGAAAAACGCGCAAAAAAGGTTGGATGACTCGGCTGTTCGCGGTCTGACTCAACCGCGTGAGCGCTGAAATTGAAGCCGGCGCATAGAATGCGGGCATCATCATCTATCGGGCGCAGCAAGCTTTTAGCGGCGTATTGTACTTCCGTACATTTTGGAAGGCGTGAGACCAAATCACCTGAGACCAAATCCCGCATGATGTCCGCGATTGACGCTTTGGCTGATTTGCTGACCTTGTAGGCATGGCCATTTTGGAGGATAGCGATGACCGCCGAACCTTCGGCATCGACAATTTTTGCGAAACGCATATACCACCCGCTTGGTTGTTTTTATGGGTTTTGGCGATGTGTAACCGTACGACTACACTTAAAATGTAACCATCGGGTTACACCCTGTCAACGGTTGCTCAGACATTTTTTTCGTTTGTAAAAAAGGGTTGCGTGGCATAAGCGGAAATGGTGTAACCTAACGACTACACAAGTTGTTGCGACTAATTCGCATTTAAGGGTGTGATGCATCGTGACTCAAGTTGGAGGTGTTTTTGAGTAACGTGGATTTGAAGGAGGCGGCCAAGCCGCGTGGGAAGGATGAGACCAAAGCGGCGTTGCTGAGTGCTGCGAATGAGCTGTTTGGTCTGAAGGGGCCAGATTCGGTCTCTGTCCGGGACGTAGCGGCACATGCTGGAGTTAACCATGCTCTGTTGCACCGACATTTCGGAAGTAAAGAAAGCCTGTTAAGGGAAGTGCTGCTTGATCACGCAATTGTTTTCAGAGAAGCCGCTTCTGCGGCTCCTGATTCAGCCCTGGCAGCTGTGGAAATGGCTGCCATTGCAGCAGCCAGACCTGCATTTACGAAGATACTTGCGCAGTTGCTCATTAGCGGCCATTTGCCAAATGAATTTGCACTTGAGGACGGTGGCGTTTCTCGTCTCACAAAGCGTCGTACGGAGGAAAATGAAGGGGGGGAGGGGCTTAATAATGCTCAGCTTGAGGTCGCGCACGCGATGGCTCTCATGTTTGGTTGGACACTATTTTCTCCGTTTCTTTTATATGCCACGGGCTTTAAGGGTACAGAATCAGAAGCAAATGACTTCATCAATATGGCAATCGAAAACACGCTAATTTGAAAAAAAGCTGTTGTTGCCTTAGTAAAAGCGAGCGAGGGGTTCGCTGCAAGTACCGTATAACTGTATTCCGACGGTGGGTGCTGCGGCGAATCGAGGTTGAAAACGTTAACGCTGTTCATAGCAAAGCATAAAAGCCGTCCAGATGAGGCAGAGCTGTTACTCAACAAAAATAAGAGAGGGATAAACATGAAACTGAATGAAACCGGCGCAGTCATGCCCGTAGAAAAGCCGCTGGTAGGCGATACCATGGTTATTGGCACAGACACTTCTGACTTGCTGAACTTCAAAACATGGAGGATTGGTGACGTTACTATTACTCGCGTGCTTGAGTTTCCGACCTCTACTTTACCCCCCCAAGTACTTCTCAAAGCTTCTCCAGAGGACGTGCTTCGTCACGCTTGGCTTCAACCCGAATTTGCTACGCCCGAGGGTCTTATAAAAATCAACATACAGGCCTTCATCATAGAGTCGCAGGGCAAGCGGATCATGGTCGATCCGTGTGTTGGTAACGACAAAAAGCGTGACGGGGCGTCTTTCAACATGTTGAACAATCCGTTTCTTGAGAGGCTTGAAGCGGCGGGCTTCCCACGCGAATCTATAGATATCGTACTGTGTACGCACTTGCATACAGACCATTGCGGGTGGAACACAATGCTTGTCGATGGGAAGTGGGTGCCGACCTTCCCTAATGCAGCCTATCTCTTTGCTCGCGGAGAGTATGAATTTGCTAAAGTTGATAAGGGCGAAGAACAGGAAGCTACCTACCAAGACTCCATCAAGCCCATCATTGAGGCGGGGCTGGCACAGTTAGTCGAATATGACCATATGCTCTCGGACGAAGTGTGGTTTGAGCATTCGCCTGGCCACACACCAGGGCACTGCAGTATCATCATTTCATCCAAGGGAGAAGAGGCTTTGATTAGCGGTGATGTGATGCATCATCCTCTTCAGGCTGCCGAGCCTCATGTTTGTAGTTATACCTGTTGGAACGATGAGCTGGCTATCACAAGCCGTCGTCGGATCCTGGAAAAGTCCGCAGAAAGTGGCCGTCTCGTCCTAGGTACGCATTTTGCTGGGCCCAGCGCGGTCCGCGTGAAGATTGATGGCGATGTATGGAAGATGGAGGGCGCGTGAGATGAGTGCTCTTGCATTCTTATCAGTGCCAGGGTCGTATTTTCTCAATCACACGCAATAGCTCTGAGGTGCAGCGGTTTCTACTTTGTTGGTGAGTCGAAGGCACGCCGTCAATTTATCAAAAGTTGTCGGCGGTCTTCTCGGTAACATTACTTGAATGTTGATATGTGAATTATTCATAAAACTTTAGTTTGGTTTAATGTGTCGCTGCTTTTTCCTCGGAATCTTTGGCTGAACGGGTGAATTTAGATAACTCTCTGACCTAAAAGAGAAATGCCATGCCACTGTGTGCATGGGCTGGTTGGGCGGAAGCTTCCATGGTTCTTCCGTCTGGTATCATTTGCGGCGCGGGGCAGCATTCTGTAAGGGGCCATCGTAACGCAGGGCATTCAGTACCATCTTGAACGCAGGGGATAGCTGTCGGCGGCTAGGGTAGTAGAGGTGGTAGCCTGGAAATTTCGGGCACCAATCCGACAGCACGCACACCAGTTCCCCGCTGACGATATAGGGCTCGACCTGCTCCTCGGGCAGGAAGGCTAACCCCAGGCCTGCTATGGCTGCCTTCATAATTGTCGATCCACTGTTCACGATGACCTGGCCATCGACCCGCACCCTCAACTCGCGACCGCCTTTGGAAAACTCCCAGGCGTACAACCCGCCTATCGTTGGCAGTCGCATGTTGATACAGGTGTGGGAAGTGAGTTCTTGGGGGGTCTTCGGTTTTTTCCTGGTCGCAAAATAGGCTGGAGCGCCTACGACAATCATGCGCATATCTGGCGCGATACGCGTAGCCACCATGTCCTTGTCTATTTGCTCCCCGCCTCTGACACCTGCGTCGAATCGCTCCGAAACGATGTCAGTCAGGCCGTAATCAATCGAAACCTCAAGCTTGATGTCGGGATAGTCCAGCAGCATCTGCGCGAGTTTCGGGAAAATATAGAATTCAGCGGCATGTTGAATCGCAGTAATTCGAACCGTTCCGGCGGGCTTCTCACGAAGCTCGGTAAGGGCTTCGATTTCAGCCTCAATTTCATCAAACCGCGTGCCCACTGCTGCCAGCATTCGCTCCCCGGCCTCGGTTGGCGAAACGCTGCGCGTGGTTCGTGTCAGAAGGCGCAAGCCGAGCCGCTCCTCTAGTGCCCGCATCGTATGACTGAGCGCTGAGGGTGACACGCCGAGCTGAGAAGCTGCCCGCGTAAAGCTTCGCTCTCGCGCAATCAACGTGAAGGCTACGAGGTCGTTGATGTTGGTACGCGACATAAGTCCATCCTATCCAGAGTCAAAGTCTGCGGGCCTGACACAGAAGCTGTTCCGTGCTGGGCTTCCGAGCGATTACAGCATAAACGGTCGTTTATTGATGAACACCGTTCACAACCACATGCGCTCTACTTGAGCTTATCACAGCAATTGTCAAGCGCTACAATATTGGTATGCAGAAATTGTGAGTCAAGGGATTACCGAATTCTCGGTCAAGCCCTACCACGGGTGAGCCCAAGCCTGAGAGACGTCGGTCGTTTAGGCGATCTTTCTAGCTGATGACACGACATGATTGAGGATTGAAATGAAGCTTTTATCCAGAGACGGCAGCACTGCCGCCAAGTTACTTTCGATGGCTGTAGCAGCGCTCCTGTCGGGTGCGGTATCAGCTGCTCCGCCGACTCCAGCTCAGCCAACGGGTCCTCTGATCCTCAAGGACCAAGGTAGCTTTTTTATCGGTGGTGAAGCCGTAAAAGAGACACCGGTTCAGTTGTCATCTCCTTTCGGAAAGCCATTTGAGAAAGGTGGGACGATCGAGGTGAACCAGATGTACGTGCAGTACATGGTCCCTGAGTTGGGGGGTGGCGTTCCGGTCATTCTGGTTCACGGTGCAACACTGAGTGGCAAGACATATGAAACCACCCCTGATGGCCGCATGGGATGGGATGAGTACTTCGTACGACGGGGGCATCCTGTGTACGTTCCGGATCAAATTGGCCGAGCACGCTCAGGGGTAGACACTGCGACCTACAATGATGTGCGGTCCGGTGTACAAAGCATCGACAAGCTGGCGAATGTCTTCCGTCTGAGTAACGAGGCCGGCTGGGGATTGTTCAGGTTTGGAAAGCCCAGCGGAGAAGCTTTTGCTGACGAGCAGTTCCCATTGAGTGCTCTAAATGAGTTTTCGAAGCAGTCCGTCCCTGATTATTACTGGTCATTGCCAAACCCCAATCCCAATTACAAAGCACTTGCGGACCTCTCCAACAAAGCCGGCGGCGCCGTGCTCATGGGACACTCCCAGGCGGGTTCCTATCCTCTCGAAGCGGCGCTCACAGATAGCCGAAATATCAAAGGCCTAGTGTTGATCGAACCAGGAGCCTGCGGTGAACCCACCTACTCCGAGGAGAATTTCCAGAAGCTGGCAAAGCTCCCCATTCTGGTTGTCTTTGGTGATCATCTGGATGCCGATACCGGCTTGCCGGGCTTCTCCTGGCAGAAGACGTTCGAGCAGTGCCAAGGGTTTATCGAGCATATCAATGAGGTCGGCGGTCAGGCAACAATGCTGCACCCGCCGGAGCTTGGCATTCACGGCAACAGCCATATGCTCATGCAAGACCGCAATAATTTGCAGATCGCAGATTTGATACTGAAGTGGATGCACGACAACGTGAAATCCAGCAACACCTCCTCGTCAGTAAAGCGCTGATATCAAAGCTCATGGTTATTAGTCGGGGGCGCACAGGCGTTGCAGCTTCCGGCCAAACAACGTCCGTTGACCATTTAGCAGCTTAACGAACTGCCTATCCACACTTGGTCCGGCTCGGTCGTCCGCGTGCTTAACGTCGATCTTGTTCCTCGCGACACCGTCAAAGCTGCGGGCTTTTGTATTCGACAACGGGCCGGTGACAGCGTCCAGAGATAAGCCAAAAGGAAATGTTCCATGTATCAGAATATTGACGGCAAAGTGGTTGTCATTACCGGAGCGAGCAGCGGCCTGGGCGAAGCGACTGCACGCCTACTCGCTCAACACGGCGCAAAGGTGGTTCTTGGAGCCCGCCGTCTGGACAGACTACAGGCGTTGGCGCGCGAGCTAGGTTTGAACGAGGACGCAGTCGTTGCCACCGATGTCACCAGTCGGGAGGAAGTACAAAACCTCATCGATCGAGCCGTGAAACTGCACGGTCGCGTCGACGTCATGCTGAATAACGCAGGCCTGATGCCGAACTCTTTGCTAGAGCGTTTGGACGTAGATGCCTGGGACAAGATGATCGATGTGAACATCAAAGGCGTGCTCTACGGTATCGCGGCCGTGCTTCCGGTCATGAAGTCACAGCAGAGTGGACACATCATCAATGTGTCTTCGGTTGCGGGTCATAAGGTGGGGCCTGGAAGCACCGTATATGCGGCAACCAAGCACGCCGTTCGCGCTATCTCAGAAGGCCTGCGACAGGAAGTAAAGCCCTACAACATCCGCTCGACCATTGTCTCACCTGGGGCGGTGGCAACAGAGTTGACGCACACAGTCACTGACCCTGTCGTTTCGGCACGTCTGACACAGCTATATGCGAAGGCAATCCCCGCTGAGGCATTCGCGCGCGTAGTGCTCTTCGCGATGAGCCAGCCAGACGACGTGGATATTAACGAGGTCTTGTTCCGGCCCACCTGTCAGGACTACTAAATCGAGAGTATGAGCTAGCAGTTTACGGAGGCCGCCAGTGGGCTATAACGGACGGGATGAGCCCAGTGACGCTCGCGTGCGGCTAAATCTGCGCACGTTTACTTTGTTACTGATTGTTTCATGCGGCTCAATTGGACCGTTCTATTGCTGAGCTGCATTCACAGCCCCATCCGGTTTTTAGTAACTACTCGCATCCGACTCCGTTGGTTAAATTAATAGTCTTGCCAGCAACTACACCTGAATCTATCTGGGCGGTCATACGCCATCTGCAATTGGAGAATGACCGATGAGCGCAATTGTGCGCCTAGCGCTTGCACGACCCTATTCTTTCATCGTCATGGCACTGATCATTCTGCTCGCGGGCATCCTCTCGATCTTTCGGATGCCCAGCGATATGTTTCCGGAAATCCGCGTACCGGTCATTGCCGTTGCGTGGACCTACAGCGGCTTGTCTCCGGATGAAATGGCCTCCCGAATTGTCATTCCTCACCAGCGTTCGTTGACCACGGGTGTCAGCGATATCGAGCGCATCGAGGGGCAATCCCTACCAGGTATTGGCATCACCAAAATTTTCCTGCAACCGGGTGCGAACGTGATCTTGGCCACCGCCCAGGTCACGGCGTCAGCGCAAACGATGCTACGACAGCTACCAGCAGGAACTTCGCCCCCGTTGATTTTGAACTACAGCGCATCGACCGTTCCGATTGTGCAACTGGCACTTTCGGGCGATGGGCTGAGCGAGAAAGATTTGTACGACATGGGCGTCAGTTTCCTGCGCCCCCGTCTGGTAACAGTGCCCGGTGTAGCGATGCCATTTCCTTACGGGGGAAGCGGACGGCAGATCCAGATGGACCTGAACCCTCAAGCCCTTCAAACCTACGGCTTGTCGCCGCTTCAGGTCACTGCGGCGCTGGCTGCGCAGAATCAGATCACCCCTGCGGGTTTCGTCAAGATTGGCGAGTTCCAGTACAACTTCAAGCTCAACAACGCCCCATCGACAATAGAGCAATTGAACGACCTGCCTATCCGCACTTTGTCCGGTGCGGTCATCCGCATGCGCGATGTCGCGCATGTTCGTGACGGTGCTGCCCCTCAGCAAAATGTTGTGCATGTCGACGGCCAGCGTTCAGTGCTGTTGACGGTGCTCAAATCCGGGGCGACCTCGACTCTCGATATTGTTCAGGGGGTCAAGAACATGATCCCGGAAATCAAACGTGGCCTTCCGCCCGAGTTAAACATCACTCCGGTGAACGACCAGTCGTTTTTTGTTCGAGCAGCGGTTGATGCTGTGGTTCATGAAGGTGTGCTAGCCGCTGCGCTGACGAGCCTGATGATTTTGCTTTTCCTGGGATCATGGCGTTCCGCGATTATCGTCGCAACGTCTATCCCATTATCGGTCCTTGGCTCCGTCGCCGTTCTCTCGGCTTTTGGCCAGACGCTGAACGTCATGACCCTTGGCGGGCTTGCGTTAGCGGTCGGTATCCTCGTCGATGAGGCAACGGTGACGATCGAGAATATCGAGCAGCATTTGGAGGAGGGCAAGGAAGTACGTACGGCGATTCTGGATGGGGCTCAGCAGATCGTAGTGCCCGCATTTTTGGCGCTGCTGTGCATCTGTATCGTTTTCGTGCCGATGTTCTTTCTACCAGGTGTCTCGGGTTTTCTGTTCGTACCCATGGCGTTAGCAGTGATCTTCGCCATGACCACGTCGTTCCTACTATCGCGGACCTTGGTTCCGACCATGGCCATGTACCTGCTGAAGCATCACTCGCCCGAGTCAGAGCAGCAGACGCGTACTGGCGTGATCGGTCGACTGATAGCCTTTCAAAAAGGTTTTGAGCGCTATTTTGCGGCTTTCCGTGAGCGCTATACACATGTACTGAAAAACGTTTTGGAGCGACGTGGGCTTTTCGTGATCGCTTTTGTGGGTGTGTCGCTTGCAAGCATCGCGCTGGCTCCGTTTCTCGGCCGCACATTCTTCCCACAAGTCGATTCTGGCTCAATGTTATTGCACGTACGGGGTCAACCGGGCCTTCGGGTCGAAGAGACCTCCGCAATGTTCCAGCGTATCCAGCAAAAGATACGGGAAGTCATTCCTGCCGAAGAGCTGGAGTCGATTGCCGACAATATCGGACTTCCGAACAGTGTTATCAACACGGTCTACAGCACGTCAGGAACGCTTGGGCCTCAAGATGGCGACATCATGATCTCGCTCAAGCCAGGTCACCATCCAACTGAAGGGTATGTGACTCGGCTTCGAGCCATGCTGCCTGATCTTTTCCCGGAGGCCACGTTCGCGTTCCTACCGGCTGATATGACGAGTCAGGTTCTGAACTTCGGTGCACCGGCTCCCATCGACATCCAGTTCACTGGACCGAACAAGGCCGAGTCGAGGCAGTATGCTGAGCGCGTTCTTCGTGAGGTACGCAAGATCGACGGCTTGGTGGATGCTCGCATTCACCAACCTGCGGGATACCCTGAGCTTCGCTTCAACGCAGATCGGACGCGCATGAGTCAGCTCGGGTTGACCCAAAGCGACGTGACGAACAGCGTTGCAACTGCTGTTGCGGGGACCTCCCAGGGAACCCCTGTCTACTGGCTCAACCCCACCAATGGCGTGACCTACCCGATCGTCATCCAGACGCCGGAGCACAAGTTAGGCTCGTTGACGGACATTTCCGGCATACCGGTTATTCCTGAAGGCGGAGGGACTCCACAGGTCCTTGGTGGCTTGGGTACGCTGGAGCGCGGTACATCTTCCGTCGTCGATAGCCGCTACAACATTCAGCCGCTCATCAACATCTATGCCGGTGTCGACAGGCGTGATTTGGGTGCGGTGGCAGGGGACGTACAGAAAATTCTGGACCGCCTCAGCGCAGACAAGCCCGCGTCCGTAACAGCCACGCTTCGCGGGCAATACCAATCCATGAACACAGCTTTTGTGGGCTTGGGATTAGGGCTCCTCGGGGCAGTAGTGCTGATCTACCTTCTCATCGTGATCAATTTCCAGAGTTGGACTGATCCATTGATCATCATCCTGGCGCTCCCTGCTGCCCTGGCCGGTATCTGCTGGATGCTGTTTATTACCAGGACTCCATTGTCTGTTCCGGCTCTCACTGGCGCAATCATGTGCATGGGGGTTGCTACCGCAAACTGCATTCTGGTCATTAGCTCTGCACGTGAGCGGATGGCAGAGCATGGGGAGGCCATTCGCGCCGCATTAGAGGCCGGTAGAACCAGGTTGCGTCCAGTACTCATGACTGCACTTGCAATGATCATTGGCATGCTGCCGATGGCAATCGGACTGGGTGATGGAGGCGAACAGAACGCACCGCTGGGACGTGCCGTGATTGGCGGGCTTATCTGCGCCACGTTTGCATCGCTGCTTTTCGTACCGACGCTTTTTTCTATATTGCACGGCCGCCGGGCCGCTCAAGAGTCCAATAGGTCCGCCCATGCATAACGACGAAATTACCTCGCCCAAGAGTATTCGCCCTAGAACTCTATTGGCTCTCGGTGTTGCGGGTGTCTGCGTGGCTTTGGCTGCGGGTGCTGCGTTGCGAGTTCAAGAGCGCGATGAGTTGCAGGAGCAGAATCAAGCTGCGGCCGTGCGAACGGCAGATATCATTCAGCCGTCGAGCACCAAGAGCGGCACGCTAGTTCTGCCAGGACGACTCGAAGCGTGGGCAGTATCCCCTGTGTATGCACGGACTAACGGCTACCTCAGCCGTTGGTATGCAGATATTGGCCAGCCAGTTAAGGCAGGGCAAGTGCTTGCAGACATCGATACTCCCGATTTGGACCAACAGTTGATTGGTTCTCAAGCGGCTCTCGCTACGGCAGAGGCTGAACTCAAACTTGCGCAGTCCACCAGCCAGCGTTGGGACAAGCTTCTGGCCGGTCAGGCCGTCTCGCAACAAGACGCTGATGAGCGGCGCGGCAGGTTTGCAGCCCAGCTCGCTGCTCGTAATCAGGCGGTGGCTGATGTTAATAGGCTTCGCGCTTTGACTGCATTCAAGCGTGTGGTGGCCCCTTTCAACGGCGTGGTGACCAGTCGCACTACTGACATCGGCGCGTTGATTGCTGCGGGCGGATCTGGGACGGCGCCGCTATTCACCGTTTCGGACGCAACCAAATTGCGGCTCCGTGTCCAGATCCCGCAAGCGTACGTCCAGCAAATATTCAATGGCCAGGTCGCACACTTCGCTGTACCGGACCTGCCAGGTAAGCAATTTGATGCAGTGATTGAGCGTTCGTCGGAGGCGGTGAATTCCGACTCCGGATCGATGATGATCCAGCTCACCTACAACAACCAAGCTGCCGTATTGAAGCCCGGCGCATACGCTCAGGTGACCTTCAACCTTGATGACAGGTCCGGTACGCAAGCAGGCATCGTCAGGGTGCCGGCCAGCTCGATCATGTTCAGAAAAGAAGGGACTGCCGTGGCAGTCTCCGATCAGGACGGGTTGGTGCGTATCCAGAAGATCTCGATCGTGACTGATTTCGGCAGCGAGTTGGAGGTTCTAGGCCTTGGCAGGCAAGACTGGATCATCAAGGCACCGACCGATGAAATCCAGACGGGTGATCACATCAAACCCCGTCAGGCGCCTGCGCAAGGAGTGAAAAATGCGTGACTTTCTCGCCCCGATCGCTGCTGCTTTTCTGTTGGTGGGTTGCAACACTGCGCCGCAATACAAAGTGCCCAATACCCCTGCACCGCTAGCGGAGTACAAGGAGACCGGTCCTTGGACTCCTGCACGACCTGCCGATACAGCTTCAAGGGGCGCGTGGTGGGACATCGTCAATGATTCCGAACTTGATGCTCTCGTGCACAGGCTCGAACAGAATCCACCCAGATTGGCTGTGGCGATTGCCCGAATGGATCAGTCGATGGCGGTCGCAAGGCGCACGCGCTCGGCGTTATTCCCTCAAATTGATGTGACTGGGGGGGCAACAAGAGAGCGGGTAATGGATCTTACCGGGGAACCGGTGCGCCGCAATGCCTACAACCTGGGCGGTGCAGTTTCGTATGAACTCGATCTCTGGGGGCGGGTTAGGAACTCTGTGATCTCCGGCGACGCCGAGGCGCAGGCTTCTGTTTATGATCTGGAGAGCGTCAAGCTCAGCCTGCAAGCCGAGGTCGCCGAAAATTACCTGCGTCTGCGCGGCGCTGACAGTCGGATCGTGCTTTTACGACAAACGATTACCGCCTACCAATCCGCTCTGGATCTGACCCACCGGCTTTTTGTCGGGGGCGCCACTACAGAGGCAGACGTGTCCCGTGCAAGCACCCAGCTTGGCACTGCGCAATCCGAGTTAGAGCAACAACTCGCAGAGAGGGCCTTATACGAGCATGCAATAGCTGCCTTGTTGGGTGAGCAGCCTTCTGCGTTCGCGATAACCCCGACAAAAGAGCTACCTAGTCCGAGTCCCACCCCAGTCAGCGCGCCTTCCGAACTACTTCAGCGACGCCCTGACATAGCTGCCGCTGAGCGCAGGGTTGCTGCTGCCAACGCACGAATCGGTGTTGCACGGGCTGCTTACTTTCCGTCCATTACTCTGGGGCTCTCGGGCGGGTTCGCATCGACCACCAATAATCTCATTTCTGCCGGCAGCAAGGTCTGGGCGTTAGGGCCCGCAGCTGCGCTGCTGCCAGTCTTTGACGGCGGTAGCCGAAAAGCTGAAGTGAAACGCTCACAAGGCGAGTTTGAACAAGCGAGCGCTGAGTATCGACAGACAGTGCTCGACGCGTTTCGGAACGTTGAGGACCAACTGACCCTCACAAACCGGCTAGCGAACGCGAGTGACAAACAACGTGGCGCGGCACAGGCAGCAGCCCGTGCGGACGAGATCATCGAACGCCAATACCGTGGTGGTGCGGTGGACTATCTGCAGGTAGTCACTGCGCAGATTGCGCATTTGCAAAGTCAGGAAGCACTCATCGATATCGAGACTCGCAGACTCATCGCAAGCATTGATCTCGTACGTGAACTGGGTGGGGATTGGAAGCCACCTGCAAATGATTCATGAGATTCGGTTTGGCGCAGTCAAGTGAGGACTCTTGCGTTGCTACCACGCACGCCAGCCTGCGACGAAATCAACCTAATGCGAGGAATACCCATGATTGGATTAACCAGGCGCAAGGTCCTTTTGACTGGAGCAGCAATAGGGCTGCTGGGGAGAAGTGTTTTGGCGAGTGAAATCAAACATGAAGTGAAGCTTCCCGACGGCCTTGGCGTGCCCTCGCTCGGTCAGGGTACGTTCCAGCTTGCGGAGGGTCGACGTCCCCCTTCCCAGGAAGAGGACGCGCTGCGGACCGGTATTGCGTTGGGGCTGACGCTGATCGATACAGCAGAAATGTATGGAGATGGCAGCGCGGAGGAAATGGTCGGTCGGGTGATTACCGGCCAGCGCAATAAGGTCTTCCTGGTGTCCAAGGTGCTCCCGAATCACCACACCGCGGAGCAGATTCGTACCTCTTGCGCGGAGAGTTTGAAGCGGTTGCAGACTGGCTATATCGACCTCTATCTGCTGCATTGGCGAACCTTCCAGACCGATCTTAAGACGGTCGTGGAGACTTTTGAGGATCTTCGAGCCGCTGGGAAGATCCGCCGCTGGGGCGTGTCGAGCTTCTCGGTCAAGGACATGGAGGAACTCTACAGCATCCCTGGTGGCCGCAACTGCGCCACCAACCAAGTGCGCTACAACCTTCAGGATCGCGCGGTTGAGTCAGACCTGATTCCCTGGTCCCAAAAGCATCAGATGCCGATCATGGCGTTCTCACCACTCGGTAAGGGCGGACTGCTCGGCAATCCGGTCCTCAAACAAATTGCTGAACGACATCAATGCAGCACTGCGGCGATTGCGTTGGCGTGGACACTACGCGATGGCGGTGTCATTTCAATTCCCGGTACGGGTTCGGCTGAGCACGTCCGTGAAAACGCCCGCGCTCTGGATATGCGCCTGACCCAATCAGATTTGGATGACCTCGACAGCGCGTTTCCTACGTAGCGTGCATGTTCCGAAGACCGAATCACGCTGCTGCATCGAGCGATTTGGCGACTCAAAAGGAAGAACAGACGGAAGGCCCAATGAACTATCAACCTGCGCTTTCGAGCGACGAGCGTTCGCTTATGTACAAGGTGATCGGAAGATTCATCGATATTCGCCCGCAAGAGATGAAGGCGCTGGGATGGTCCTGGCTATACATATTTTCGCTCTTCCTTGCTTATTACGTGTTGCGGCCGATACGGGACGAGCTGGGCGTGGCAGGTGGCGTGCGCAATCTGCCTTGGCTGTTTACTGGAACGCTGGTGGCAATGCTGGTGCTGCACCCGTTGTATTCCTACATCGTGCGCAGTTGGCCGCGCGAGCGTTTCATTGCCATCGCATACCGTTTTTTCATGCTCAATCTCATAGGTTTTGCCGTGTTGCTTGCCAATGCAACACCCGAGCAGCATGTCTGGATTGGGCGGGCATTTTTCATCTGGGTATCGGTGTTCAATCTGTTCGTCGTTTCGGTGTTTTGGTCGCTGGTAGTCGATGTGTTCAGTTCTGAACAAGGCAAACGGCTGTTTGGCTTTCTGGCCGCCGGGGCAACAGTCGGTGGGATTGCAGGCTCTGCATTGACCGCCGGGCTCGTTGAAAGCGCCGGTCAGACCTGGCTGCTCGTCGCGTCTGTGTTACTTCTGGAAGTCTCTGTTTTCTCATCCAAACGCCTGTCGAGTATCAGCGACTCTTTCCAGACGTCCCTTGGAAAGTCAGACCCTCACCAGCCTGTTGGAGGAGGGGTATTTTCTGGTATCTCTCATATCGTGAAATCCCCCTATCTGCTGGGGATCGCGGCTTTCATAGTGCTGTACTCGATCACCTCGACGATCCTGTATTTCCAACAGGCGAGCATCGTTGAAGCGAACATCGCTGACAGAGCTGCACGCACAGCGTTCTTCGCCAGCATCGACTTTTGGGTAAACGCCATCACCCTGATTTTTCAACTGTTCGTGGCGAGCCAAGCGCTGAGACTGCTCGGTGTGACGGTAACCCTTTGCTTGTTGCCACTGGCAAGCGTGGTTGGATTTTCCGCCTTGGCGATGGCTCCGACGGTAGGTGTTTTTGTGGCGGTGCAAGTGGCGCGAAGGGTCTGCAATTTTGCCCTCACTCGACCTGCGCGGGAGATTCTATTTACCTCGGTCAGCAGAGAAGATCGGTACAAAACCAAAAACCTGATTGATACCGCCATCTACCGCGCGGGAGATCAGATAGCGAGTTGGTCCTATGCCGGTTTACTCGCCGTGGGCCTGACGGCTACGGGCATTTCTATGGTTGCGGTCCCGCTATCGATTCTCTGGTTACTGATGAGCGTTTGGTTGGGCCGACGCCAGGGCAATCTGGAGCTGGCTGCTCAGCGTCCTAACCCTCAATAGAGCCGATGGAGAGAAAAAACATGGCGTATTTAAATCCGATGTTGGGACGTCGCCGAGTACTTGCTCACGCGACCACGCTCTGCATCGCAGGGCTAGCAACCTCAGTGATACCTCAGACATTGCTGGCCGCAGCAGTTGGCGATGACACCAGCACTGCAACAAAGAAACGGATCTTCATAACGGGGTCGACGACCGGCCTGGGGCAAATGGCTGCTCGTTTATTGGTAGAGCAAGGCCACCGCGTCGTGCTTCATGGTAGATCGCCAGCCAGTGCTCAGAAAGCATTGCAGGAGATACCCGGAGCTGAAGCAGCGTTGCATGGGGACTTCGAGAGTCTGGAGCAGATCAAGGACCTTGCTCGACAGGCCAATGCAATCGGCCCCTTTGACAGCATCCTCCACAACGCAGGTCTGGGCGATGATGAAACCAGCCGCGTACTGACTAACGACGGCTTGCCACGCCTGTTCAGCATCAATGTGCTTGCACCATACGTGCTGACAGCGCTGATTCAAAAACCACAAAGGCTGATCTACATGACTTCAGGCATGCAGCAGTCGGCGGATGGAAAGACCGCTTTGGATGATCCGCTTTGGGCGAAGCGTTCCTGGAGCGGTTCCGGTGCGTATAGCGAGACCAAGCTGCTGTTGTCGATGCTGGCATTTACGGTTGCCAGAAGCTGGTCGACCGTAAGGTCGAACACGGTTGAGCCCGGCTGGGTGCCCACGCGTATGGGGGGACCGAGTGCATCCGATGACCTTAATCAAGGGCACCTCACACAGGCTTGGTTAGCCGTTAGCGACCAGTCAGCCGCGCTCGTCAGCGGGCGAAATTTCTACCACATGAACCGAAAGAGATCGAATCCAGATGCGGGCGATGAGTCGATGCAGAACCGCCTGATTGCATTGTGCACGCAGCTAAGTGGCACGCCATTTCCTGGCTGACTAGACGCAAGCCTTTATGGGAGGAATACAGCATGAATTACCTGATACGTCGACTGTTCGCCTGCATCTTGGCGTGCGCGCTGTTTGCGGCTGCCACAGTAGCCAATGCTCAAGCCAGCGCACCCAATGACACCAAGCCAACGATCGGCATCATTGGCTCTGGAACTGTTGGCGGAACGCTGGGCAAGTTGTTCGTTGCCGCTGGATACCCTGTGGTTTTCTCGTCACGGCACCCTGATGAGCTGAAGGGCATGGCAGCAGGGCTTGGCTCGCTGGCCAGCGTCGGAACGCCCGAGCGAGCAGCCCGTGAGGGCGACATCGTGCTGATGGCCGTTCCGTATCGGGCCCTCCCCGAGATTGGGCAGCAACTCGCACAGACTCTGAACGGCAAGATCGTCATTGACGCGACCAACGCTTACGACTGGCGTGATGGTGATCTTGTTCGGCAAGTAGAGGAGCAAGGTATCGGCAAGGTATCAGCCGCACTTTTGCCTGGTGCAAAGATCGTACGCGCGTTTAACAACATGGGTACTTCCACAATCGCTGAGCAAGCGCACCGCAAGGAGCCATTGCTGGCGATACCGATTGCTGGTGACGACAAGGACGCGATCGTCGTGGTCTCTCGATTGATCACCGACATCGGCCTGGAGCCGGTAGTTGTAGGTGATCTCAACGCGGCACGACGCTTCCAGCCGGGGTCTCCCGGTTGGCAGGCTATTGGGTCGGCAGCTGAGCTACGGCAGCGTCTGGACCTGCCGCTTAAATAAATCGACTCCGAGAGTGGGTCCGTTATTTTCTAATCTGGAAGTGTAAATGAAGTCCGAAGCTGTATTTGATGGCCGCAAATGGGCCGTGCTATCGATCATTCTGCTCAGCTATTTGATGACGATTCTTGACGTCTCGATTGTCATTACATCGCTGCCGAAAATTCAGGACGAACTGCATTTCACGGCAGATGGCCTGTCATGGGTCCAAAGCGCTTATACCCTCGCACTGGGTGGCTTGCTTCTGCTTGGCGCCAGGGCCGGTGATCTGTTTGGTCGCAAGAAAATGTTCACACTGGGGCTGCTGATTTTCGTCGTTGCCTCTGCGGCGATTGGCTTCGCAGAGTCTGCATCGTGGTTGATTTGTGCCAGGGCAGTGCAAGGTCTAGGTGCCGCGATCCTTTCTCCGGCAACACTCTCGTTGCTGTACACCAACTTCCCGGAAGGGCCTGAGCGAACCCGTGCTGTTTCCTACTATGGTGCGATCTCGGGAGTGGGGGCCAGTTTGGGTTTGGTGGTCGGTGGGTTGATCGCCGACAGCCTGTCATGGCGGGTAGGGTTTTTCATCAACGTGCCGATTGGCATTCTGCTGTATTTCACCAGCCGGAAGTTTTTGGAGGAAACACCAGTACGCAGTGGGAAACTCGACCTGATGGGGGCAATCCTCTCCACGCTGGGCATGTTCATCCTGGTTTATGGAATTGTGCGCTCGGCCACTGCTGGCTGGAGCGACATCGGGACGATCAGCGCGCTGTCATTAGGCGCAGCACTTCTGCTTCTGTTCGTTCTGGTTGAAAAGAACGCCGTGCAACCGATCATGCCGTTGCGCTTGTTCGCAGATCGCGGAAGGGTGGGTGCCTACGCTGGCCGAATGTTGTTCATTGGCTCAATGATGGGCTTCTGGTTTTTCCTGACGTTGTATCTACAAGGCGTAATGGGCTTCAGTGCCCTTCAGGCCGGTTTGGCATTCCTACCCGCGACCATCAGTAACTTCTCCGTCGCGCTATTCCTACCTCGGCTGCTGCGCAAGTTCGGAGTGACTCGGCTGCCCTCCATTGGGTTGGCGATCTCACTGACTGGGATGTTCTGGTTGGGCCATGTCTCAGCCACCAGCAACTATTTCGCCGCCGTCATGCTGCCGATGATTTTGGTCGGTATCGGCCAGGCCTGCACACTCAGCCCTCTGATCACTGCGGGCGTGGTTGGTGTACATCCTAATGACGCTGGCGCGGCATCGGGGCTGGTTAGCGTCGCTCAACAATTAGGTGGGTCGCTGGGGCTTGGGATACTGATCGTGGTCTTCCATGTCACGGCCGGCGGGGAGACAGAAGATCCGACGTTGCTCGCGCATGGGGTGGCTGCGGTAATGGAGAGTAGCTCCGTGATGGTAGGCCTTGCCCTGATCGTTGTGTTTTTCCTCATATCGTTGCGCAAGAAACACACCACAGCCATCACTTGATTTGGAAAAAAAGAAACCTGTGCCTCCATAAAATTAACTAGTGGATCACCAGTGAGGTGCAGGGTGACTTAAAGACTGGGGCTCCGTTGGACGAACAAAATGTACAGCCAAGAAAATACTAAACACCAAAACTAATTAGAGAGGTGACTATGGAACAATATCTACAAGGTAAAACGGCGTTGATCACAGGGTCGTCCCGAGGCATCGGCCGCGCGATAGCTTTGGAGCTTGCGCAGCGAGGAGCAGCTGTTTGCATTGCCTTCCGTAGCAATAAAGATGAAGCAGATAAGGTGGTTAAATCTGTAGAGTCGTTGGGCGGAAAAGCCATTGCAGTCAAAGCTGATGTTTCCATTATGGATGATATCTATCGTTTATATGATGAGGTGGAATCGAAGCTTGGAAAACTCGATATCGTTGTTTCAAATGCCGGGATAGCAATCAACAAGCCTCTTGTTGAATATACGATTGAAGACTATACGTCTACCTTTGACACTAACACGCGTGGAGCTTTTTTTGTCATGCAACAAGCTGCACTCAGAATTAACGATGGCGGTCGCATCATCGCTATTTCTTCAGGAGGGACAAAACTACTACTGTCGGGTACTTCACTTTATCTTGGCAGTAAAGGCGCTGTTGAACAGTTTGTTCGGGGCCTCTCCAAAGAACTTGGGGCTCGTAATATCACCGTCAATGCGGTGTCACCAGGATTTACAAATACCGAACTTTTGACTGAGGACCTGCGAACTATAGCGGCTGAAATGTCTCCATTCAATCGAGTAGGCGAGCCGCAAGAGGTGGCAGCAGTTGTATGCTTTGTTGCTAGCTCTCAAGCGAGTTGGGTGAATGGTCAAAACATTGGTGTGGGGGGCGGAGTTATGTAAAGACCCAAAGCTTTGCCCCTATCCCTGGTAGGTCAGTTTTGCATCGGTACAGGCAGCTAGCGATCCAGCCGATGGCTTCGCGATCACAGCAATCCCGGGCAAAGGTCACGCTCAACTTCGCACCGTTGTCGCAGCAGAACTCGAAGCCGTCCGAGCACCAGCGGATATTGCTGGTCGTGACGGCAATTCGGCCTTCATGTCGGGGCTGGACGCCAGCACTGCTTAATACGTCGTTCTAGCAGCGAATTGTGATCGCGCATGACGCGGTAGACCCGCTTCATATTGATAGAGGCCAGTGACTGGACTTCACGCTCGCGGCGCAGCAACCCGCTTGATTCGAACCGCTAATTGCGAGCGCGACGCACCGAGACATTCGCTGACCAGTTTTGCTGGTCGTCCCCCGACAACAAGGATGAGTGCGCAATCCATTTTCGCGATCGGGCGATATCCACGGCCTCTTTGTGGATTTCCGCTTCCATTGTCTTCTTGCCCAGCATCCGCTTCAATTCGTGGATTTTCTTCAGCGCTTCGTTTAGCTCCCACACTGTTACAACGGCCTCGCCGGCACTGACCGCCGAAAGGCTTCCATCCTGATACAGCTTGCGCCACAGGAAGAGCTGGTTGGCATTGATGCCGTTTTGCCGGGCCACCGTGGACACGTTTTGTCCGGTTCATTGAATGCTGTGGTGCTCCGCCAGCCAGTAACGGTGGTAGCCCAGGGGGTCGCAGGCCGTGGCAAGTTCAACTGAAGCGTGCGCAGCGTGAAGCGGCGAGCGGTCGCCATGAACAGGCGTTTGATCAATCACGGTCAATCTGAGCGGCACGGTCTTTTCTCTTGTTAGCGGGCGGCGCGGGTGGATTATTGTTTATATGCTAACGATATTTGGCCGGGCCGGTGTTTCCTGGCAAACGCACCTATGGAAAGTGCAATCTTCCATCTGGAAGATGCATTTTCCACAACGTGGTGGCGCCACATACTGACCTGGTACCGAGCTGTCCACTGAGTGGATTCAGATCACACCTGCGCTCTGCCAGAGAGCGTGCGGGCAGCCAATGACGACATCCAATAATAAAGAGTATGTCCATGAAAAAGCCAAACCCGCTGTTGGAAGACCTCAAGTCTCTGCTGCCGGCCATCGCCGCTAATGCCTTCCAGGCCGAAAAAGACCGTTGCGTCCCACCTGAAAATATCGCGCTGCTGAAAAGCATCGGCATGCACCGTGCCTTTCAACCCAAGGCGTTTGGCGGCATGGAAATTTCTCTTCCTGAATTCGCCGACTGCATCGCTTTACTCGCAGGGTCCTGTGCGAGTACCGCATGGGCGATGAGCCTGCTGTGTACGCACAGTCATCAGATGGCCATGTTCCCGGCCAAGTTGCAGGCCGAAGTCTGGGGCGATGACGCCGACGCAACGGCCAGCAGCAGCATCGCGCCGTTTGGCCGCACTGAAGAGGTTGAGGATGGCGTGCTGTTCAGTGGTGAGATGGGCTGGAGCAGTGGTTGTGACCACGCGGAATGGGCGATTGTTGGCTTTCGCCGCAAGAACACCAAAGGCACCCAGGACTACTGCTTCGCGGTCGTCCCTCGCTCGGACTACCAGATCCGCGATGACTGGTACGCCGTCGGCATGCGTGGCAGCGGCAGCAAAACGCTGATTCTGGAAGGGGCGTTCGTGCCTGAACACCGCATCCAGAAAGCCAAAGATATGATGGAAGGCAAGTCCGCCGGATTTGGTTTGTACCCGGACAGCAAGATATTTTTCAGCCCGTACCGCCCTTACTTCGCCAGCGGTTTTTCGACCGTCAGCCTGGGCGTTGCCGAGCGCATGCTTGAGGTCTTCAAGGAAAAGACCAAGAACCGCGTGCGCGCCTATACCGGTGCTGCGGTGGGTGCCGCTACGCCGGCATTGATGCGGTTGGCCGAGTCCACGCATCAAGTGGCAGCTGCCCGCGCCTTGCTCGAACAAAGCTGGAATCAGATTGCCGAGCACAGCGAACGTCACCAGTATCCAGACCGCGGCGCCCTAGCGTTCTGGCGTACCAATCAGGGCTACGCAACCAAAATGTGCATTCAGGCAGTCGATCGCTTGATGGAAGCTGCGGGCGGCGGGTCGTGGTTTGAAACCAATGAGCTGCAACGGCTATTCCGTGACTCGCACCTGACCGGCGCGCACGCGTACACCGACTACGATGTCTGCGCGCAAATCCTTGGTCGCGAACTCATGGGCCTTGAGCCTGATCCAACCATGGTCTGAGCCGCCACGCGCTACCCAATCACTCTTAAATAAAAACAAATCAGAGTGGGCTTGCACGGCCTGCTCGGGAGTCTTGCATGTCCAGTATCAGTGAAACGCCTGCAACTGAATTCGATGCACGCGCTTTCCGCCGTGCCCTTGGTAACTTCGCTACCGGCGTGACCGTCGTGACCGCCGCCGATGCCAGTGGCCGTAAAGTGGGTGTGACCGCCAATAGCTTCAACTCGGTGTCGCTGGACCCGCCGTTGATTTTATGGAGCATCGACAAGCGATCCACCAGCCATGAGGTGTTTGAAGAAGCCTCACACTTTGCGGTCAACGTGCTCGCAGCGGATCAGATTGACTTGTCGAACAACTTTGCCCGGCCCAAGGATGATCGCTTCGCCGAGATTGAATTTGATCGCGGCGAAGGCGGCGCCCCAGTGTTCGCTGACGTGTCTGCACGTTTTCACTGCGAGAAGTACCAGCAAGTGGACGGTGGTGATCACTGGATCATGATCGGTAAGGTCGTGGCGTTCGATGATTTCGGGCGTGCGCCGCTGCTTTATCACCAAGGTGCCTACTCAATGGTGCTGCCACACACACGCATGACCAAACGTGAAGAAGGTCAGGCGCCTAGCAGCCACTTCCAGGGGCGCCTGAGCCACAACCTGTATTACCTGATGACCCAGGCACTGCGCGCTTATCAGTCCAGTTATCAGCCTCGTCAGTTGTCCACCGGTCTGCGCACCAGCGAGGCGCGAATGCTGATGGTGCTGGAGAACGATGCGGGTCTGAGCCTGCCCGATCTGCTGCGTGAAGTTGCCATGCCGGAGCGCGAGATCACCGAAGCCGTGGCCAACCTCAAGCGCAAAGGCTTGGTGTCTGATGAGGAAGGGCGCGTGCGCTTGACCGTTAAGGGCATCGATGAAACCGAAGCGTTGTGGACCATTGCCCGGGAACAGCAAGAAAAAGTCTTCAGTCAGTTCAGTGACGAACAACTGGACACCTTCAAAACAGTATTGAAAACGGTTATTCAGCACTGACCGGTTGCACTTTCCTTGGCGGCGCTTTATGCGCCGTTTTTTTTGTTCAAACGTGATGAGTGCAGGGTGGGGCATAGCGAGGAGGGCGTCTGCGTGATACCGTTATTAATATGTTAATAATTAATGTGATGCCCATTCCATGTCGCAACCCCGTCAATCACTGACACTTAATCTGCTGCAAGCGCGCGAAAGTGCGATGAGTTTCTTCCGTCCATCACTCAACGAGATCGGGCTGACCGAGCAACAGTGGCGCATCGTGCGGATACTGAGTCAGCAAGGTGAACTGGAGATCAATCGGCTGGCCGATCTGGCGTGCATCCTGAAACCGAGCATGACCGGCGTGCTGGTTAGAATGGAGGCGGCGAATCTGGTGGTGCGGCGCAGATCCGAAAGCGATCAGCGTCGTGTGTTAGTCAATCTGGACGCAGCAGGGCATGCATGCTTCGACGCGATGAGCGGCCAGATGGAACACAACTACCGGCGGCTGCTCGAACGATTTGGCGATGAGAAGTTACAGGCGCTGTTAGTGCTGCTCAATGAGCTGAAGAGGATGAAACCTTGACCGGCCTGGCTGCGTAAACAAGCAGGGCGAGATGACGCCATGTCATAACGCCCTGTGTGGCAACGTCCGGGTCTGGGCCTGCGATAAGTCTCACGCACAGACCCGGACATCGTTGCAATCAGCGATAGCGTTCCAGCCAGTGGGCGTAAGGGGCCGGGAGGGTCCACGCGGACTTGTCGACACCCAGCTCCTTGGCCGCGAAGTAAGTCCAGTGCGGATCGGCCAGATGCGCTCGTCCCACCGACACCAGATCCAGTTGCCCTGCGGCCACGGCTTGCTCAGCGAGTTGTGGCGTGCCAAAACCCCAGGCCGAGGTCACCGGCAGGCCCGCTTCACGGCGCACGCGCTCAGCAATCGGGCCCATGAATGCAGGCCCCCACGGGATGTTGGCGGCAGGCGTGGTGAAGCCAACGCTTACGCTCAGTAGGTCCAGGCCGCCCGCTTTGAACTGGCGCGCCAGTTCGATGGATTCGGTCAGGGTCTGCTCATCACGGCCGTCATATTCGATCACGCCGAAACGGGCGGTCAGAGGCAGGTGTTCCGGCCAGACTTCACGCACCGCCGCCAGCGTTTCCAACATAAACCGAGTGCGGTTTTCGAAGCTGCCGCCGTAGGCGTCGGTGCGCTGGTTGGCGTGCTCCGAGAAGAAACTCTGACCCAGGTAGCCGTGGGCAAAGTGCAATTCAATCCACTCAAAGCCCACGTCGCGTGCGCGGCGAGCGGCGTCAACGAAGTTCTGGCGGACGCGGGCAATGTCCTCCAGGGTCATCGCCTTTGGCACCTTGGGCAAATGTGCGCCAAAGGCGATCGCGGATGGTGCGATGGTTTGCCAGTCGCGGGCATCGCCCTCGGCAATGTGGTCGTCGCCT
Source organism: Pseudomonas gingeri (assembly GCF_013386165.1). Lineage (GTDB taxonomy): Bacteria > Pseudomonadota > Gammaproteobacteria > Pseudomonadales > Pseudomonadaceae > Aquipseudomonas > Aquipseudomonas gingeri_C. The sequence goes on from NZ_JACAOS010000021.1 coordinate 512,092, forward strand.
TCCCAAGGTCGGTTGGCGCTGGCTTTGCGGCCTGCGTGAGCGATCTGGATGCCAGGCACCGAACCGGCCGCCTTGATTGCTTTGACAGACGGAATGAACGCCTGCGCCTGTTCATCGGTCCAGATACCTGCACAACCGGGCGTGATCCGGCCCTCAGGCGCCACGGCGGTGGCTTCGACCACCACCAGGCCAGCACCGCCACGCGCCATGCTGGCGAGGTGAACGTGGTGCCAGTCGTTGACCACGCCTTCTTCGGCCATGTATTGGCACATAGGCGGGATCGCAATCCTGTTGCGCAGTGTCACGTCTTTGAGGGTATAGGGGGTGAACAGCGCAGACATTGGCGTACTCCTTGAGACGTTTAATAAGATTCGTTTGTTCGATCATATTCGAACTATGGCAATTTGTTAAAGCCTTGATATCATTTGTGTCATGCGAGCCTTCAAACACCCAGACCCCGATGACCTCATTCTCGAGCGCGTGCTGTACGCCTTGAGCGATCCTGTGCGCATGGACATCGTGCGTTATCTGTCGACGGTTGCTGAGGCAACCTGCGGAGAGCTGGACGGCGGGCGGCCCAAATCCAGCATGTCGCATCATTTTCGGGTGCTGCGCGATGCAGGCTTGGTCTACACCCACAACGTTGGCACCACGCACATGAACTCGTTGCGAAGCGAGATGCTCGATGGGCGGTTTCCGGGGTTGCTGATGGCGATTCTGGCGCAGTCGGGTGCAGGCCTGTCGCGCGATTGAGGGTGGATACACCGCCTGGGCGGCGGTGTATCCGGTGATGCAGAGCCGTCGTCACTTCCAGCAAAAGACTGGCTGACTCACTTGATGCTTACGCACATGTACTTCAGCTCGATGTAGTCGTCGATCCCGTACTTCGAACCCTCACGGCCCAGCCCCGACTGCTTGATACCGCCGAAAGGCGCAACCTCGGTCGAAATCAGCCCTTCGTTGACCCCAACCATGCCGTACTCCAATGCTTCGCTGACGCGCCAGGCACGGCCCAGGTCGCGGGTGTACAGGTAGGACGCCAGCCCAAACTCGGTGTCATTGGCCATGGCGATGGCTTCTTCTTCGGTTTCGAAACGGAAGATCGGCGCCAGCGGGCCAAACGTCTCATCGCGTGCGACCAGCATGTCGGAGGTGACATCACCCAGCACAGTGGGTTGGAAGAAGTGGCCGCCCAGCGCGTGAGGTTGCCCACCGGTCAGCAGCGTGGCGCCTTTATTGAGTGCGTCGCGGATGTGTTCCTCGACCTTTTCTACGGCGTTGGCGTTGATCAGCGGCCCTTGTTGGGCGCCTTCGGTGGCCGCATCGGCGACCTTCAGCGCCTGCACCGCCTTGACCAGTTTTGCGCTGAACGCGTCGTAGACGCTGTTTTGCACCAGCAACCGGTTGGTGCACACGCAGGTCTGCCCGGTATTACGGAATTTCGAGCCGATGGCGCCTTCGACGGCGGCGTCCAGATCGGCGTCTTCAAAGACGATGAACGGCGCGTTGCCACCTAGCTCCAGGCTGACTTTTTTGATGGTTTCGGCGCATTGGGCCATCAGCAACTTGCCAATACCGGTAGAACCGGTGAACGACAGCTTCTGTACCAGTGGGTTACCGGTCAGCTCGGCGCCAATTTCGCGCGAGCTCTTGCCCGGTACGATGTTCAGTACGCCTGCCGGAATGCCTGCGCGCTCGCCCAGTTCTGCCAGCGCCAGCGCGGACAACGGCGTTTCCGAGGCCGGCTTCAGGACCACCGTGCAACCCGCTGCCAAGGCAGGGCCCACCTTGCGCGTGATCATGGCATTGGGGAAATTCCACGGTGTGATGGCCGCGACCACGCCAATTGCCTGCTTGATCACCACCAGACGACGGCCCGCTTTGTCGTGGGGGATGACATCGCCATAGACGCGCTTGGCTTCTTCAGCGAACCACTCGATGAAGCTTGCGCCGTAAGCGATTTCACCGCGGCTTTCGGCCAGCGGTTTGCCTTGCTCCCAGCTCAGCAGGCGGGCCAGGTCTTCTTGGTTGGCCATGATCAGGTCGAACCATTTACGCAGAACGGTGCTACGTTCTTTCGCGGTTTTGCCACGCCAAGCGGGCAGGGCGGTGTGTGCCGCTGCGATGGCACGGGCTGTTTCAGCCTGGCCCATGGAGCTGACTTCGGCGATGACCTCACCGTTCGCCGGGTTGGTAACGTTGAAGCGGGCATGGTTATCCGCCTCCGCCCATTGGCCGTTGATGTAGCCTTGTTCACGCAGCAGTTTCAGGTCGTTGAGTTTCATTGTTTTTCTCAGTCTCAGTACACGCCGCCGGCAGTGGTGTTGACCACCGCGGTGTCTTTGAATTTGCCGGCCAGGCTCTGTAGGCCGCGCATCAGCACGGTGGTGTCGACGCCGACGGCGACGAATGCTGCGCCCAGTTCGATGTAGCGTCGGGCGAGCTTTTCGTCGGCGCTTAGAATTCCGGCTGCCTTACCTGCTTTTTGGATGCGTGCGATGGCATCCTCGATGGCGGCTTGCACCTCTGGATGGCCAGGGTTGCCGCGATAGCCCATTGAGGCGCTCAGGTCGGCGGGGCCGATGAATACGCCGTCGACCCCCTCGACAGCGGCAATGGCGTCCAGGTTCTCAAGCCCTTCGCGGTTCTCGATCTGCACCAAGAGGCACATTTGCGCGTCGGCCTGATCCAGGTAACCGGGGATGCTGTTCCAGCGTGACGCGCGGGCCAAGGCACTGCCGACGCCACGCACACCGCTTGGCGGGTAGTGAATGGCGCGCACTAGTTGGCGTGCCTGTTCGGCGGTTTCGACCATGGGCACCAGCAGCGTTTGCACGCCGATATCGAGCACTTGCTTGATCAGTGCCGTGTCGCCGATCACCGGGCGAATCACCGGCTGGCTGGCGTAAGGAGCGACGGCCTGGAGTTGACCGAGCATCCCGCGCAAGTCATTGGGCGCATGTTCGCCATCAATCAATAGCCAGTCGAAACCGGCGTTGGCCGCCAGCTCTGCGCAGTAGGCGTTGGCCAGGCCCAGCCACAGGCCGATCTGCGGCTCGCCGCTTTGCAGGCGTTGCTTGAAGGTGTTGATAGGCATGTTCACAGAGACGTCCTCCGGTCAGACGAAACGGCAGGAAATGGAACCGAGCATGTCGTAGTCGACATGGAAGGTGTCACCAGGATTGGCGGCGACAGGTCGGGTGAACGAGCCGCCCAGGATGATTTGCCCCGGTTGCAGGGTGACGTCGTACGCCGCGAGTTTGTTGGCCAGCCACGCCACGCCTTTGGCCGGGTGATTGAGCACGGCGGCAGAGACACCGGACTCCTCGATCACGCCGTTGCGATAGAGCACCGCCGGGACTTTGCGCAGGTCGATTTCAGTGGGGCGTACGGCACGCCCACCCATCACCACGCCAGCGTTGGCCGCGTTGTCGGAGATGGTGTCGAACACCTTGCGCGTGGCCTTGGTCTGCGGGTCCACCTGTTGAATACGGGCGTCAATGATCTCCAGCGCCGGGATCACCCACTCGGTTGCATCAAGTACATCGAACACGGTTACGTTCGGACCTTTGAGCGGCTTGCCGAGGATGAACGCCAGTTCGACTTCGACACGCGGAACGATGAAACGGTTAAACGGAATGTCTGTGCCATCATCGAAAAACATGTCATCGAGCAGCGCACCGAAGTCGGGCTCGGTGATGTTCGAGGAGACCTGCATGGCGCGTGAGGTCAGGCCGATCTTGTGGCCGACCAGCTTGCGGCCGTCCTTGATTTTCTGCGCGACCCAGGCGCGCTGAATGGCGTAGGCGTCCTCGATGGTGATGTTGGGGTGATCAAGGGAGAACTGACGCACCTGTTCACGGGAGCGTTCTGCGTTGTCCAGTTGTGCGGCAGCTTGAAGGATCTGGCTTGAGTCGAACATGGTCGGGATCTCTTATTGAGGATTAACGAGGGCGGCCTGGGTGCGCAGCACCAGAAAGCCGCCGAGTGCGATAAACAGGGCGAGGGCATAGAGCGCCAGGCTGGCGCTGTGCGTGGTGTCACGCATCCAGCCGATCAGATAAGGCGCCAGGAAAGACGCAATACTGCCCAGTGAGCTGATCAGGGCGATGCCCCAGGCTTGCGTGGATCGGGATAGAAACGCCGGTGGCAGCTGCCAGAACATAGGGAGGGCGGCACTGGCGCCCATCCCCGCAATGATCAGGCCGCTAAGCACCACGGTTGCGTTGCTCGGTGCGACACCTGCCAAGGCGATACCCATGGCCGACATCAGCAGTGGTATACACAGGTGCCAGCGCCGTTCGCGCTGGCGATCCGAGGAGCGACCGCAACCGATCATGAACAGGCAGCCGGCCAGGTAAGGAATCGCGCTCAGCAATCCGACCTTGCCGTCACTGCCAATGCCGGCGGCGTGAATCAGCGTGGGCATCCAGAACGCCAGGGTGTTCACGGCCAGCATCACTGCGCAGTACACCGCCACCAGCAGCCAGAACCGAGGGTCTTTGAGGATGCCGGCGTATGAGTGCTGGGGCTTGCGTTGTTCTTCCTGGCCAAATTGATCGCGCAGGTGTTGTTTCTGAGAACCGGACAGCCAGTTCACGGTTTCAAAGCTTTCGGGCAGCCACCTCAGGACGACCAGCCCCAGGAGCATCACAGGGATCCCCTCCATCAGGAACATCCACTGCCAGCCGCGCAGTCCACCGACCTGGTGCAGCAGTTCAAGGATGCCGCCAGACAAGGGCCCACCGATCACACCCGCCATCGGCACCGCAATGGCGAACAACGCGGTGATCTGCCCCCGCCGCCGGGCCGGATACCAGCGGTTGAGGAACACCAGAATGCCTGGAAAGAACCCGGCCTCTGCAACGCCGAGCAGAAAGCGCAGGGTGTAGAAGCCCCCGGCGCTGTCGACCCAGAGCATGGCGGTCGAAAGGGCTCCCCAGACCAGCATCAACGTCGCGATCCACCGGCGTGGCCCGACGCGCTCCAGCGCCATGTTGCTGGGCACGCCGAACAGCGCGTAGGCGATGAAAAACAGCCCGGCGCCGAAGCCGTAAACAGTGTCACTGAACTGCAGGTCTGCGCTCATCTGCACCTTGGCAAAACCGATGTTGATGCGGTCCAGGTGGGCGAACAGGTAACAGATCAACAGCAGCGGCATCAGCCGCCAAGTGATGAGGTGGTGAGTGTGGTCGCGTGCGACCCCTTCGGTGTGCGTGGCGGTGCTGGCTGTGCTCATGGTTTTGTACTTTTTTTAATGAGATAAGCGCATGGAGAAGCAGGGGCGTTGAGGCGCCCCAGCGTCAAACGGTCTTGTTGAATAGCGGATGCAGCGTGCTGCGTTTGCCGTCGTAAACCTGACTATGGCTTTCGTCGATCTGCAGAGTGATGCCTACCGGGCGCTGCTCCAGAACGGCGTCCAGGTGGGCGCGCAGCGTCGCCAGCAAGCTGTCGCCCACCGCCTTGTGCACCGCAGCACTGCGGCCGCTGCCCATGCGCAGGTTGGCGTAGAGAAAACCGTAGTTGCCCTGACCATCGGCCACCGCGCTGTGGGTCGCGGGGAACGCCAGAACGCGTGTGCCACCGGTGGGGAACACCGCTTTGCCTGCCTCGTCACGTTGTTCGAGCATGGTGTCGGCCAAGGCGCGGCACAGGCCCGAGAGATCGGCTTGCTGTTCCAGATCGGGGGTGTAAAGCAGTACCAAATGAGGCATGTCAGTCATTCCATGTGGTGTGCCTTCACCGCCTGAGGCGAGTGCTGCCGCATGGGCAGTATTCACCCCAGACAGGGAGTGCAGGCGCTTGAATCAAAGCCGGGAAGTGGATGCAACCGCCGCTGGATTGGCGGCCTGTGAACTCGGAATGTTTGCGCCGCTTTGTGGTGTAACCGGAAACACGGCGTTGATCTGGCCGGTGCCCGATGAGCCGAAATAAGGCGTCAACACCTCAGCTTTGCCGTCGTAGTCACTCCAGCCCAGCGCGCCAAGCAACATGGCGGTGTCATGCATAAAACCTTCGCCGTGACCCTTGGAGGCGTATTCGGGAAGCATGCCGCAGAACTCGGCCCACTCGGCGTTCTCCCACATGTTCACCACGCGGTGGTCCAGGGTTTCCAGGAACGGGCTCCACACCTTGGTGGCGAAGTCCGGCGCCTGGCCGTTCTGGGCAAAACGGTGCGACAGCGAGCCGCTGGCCAAAAACGCCACGGTGCCGTCGTAGTGATCTTCCACGGCTTTGCGCATAGCCCAGCCCAGGCGAGCGCTGTCTGCCAGAAAGTGCGAGGTGCACAGGGCCGAGACCGAGATCACCTTGAACTCCTGATCCTTGTTCATGTAGCGCATCGGCACCAGGGTGCCGTACTCAGGCCCCAAGGTGGTCTTGTGATGTGCCATGGTTTCAACGTTGAAACGGTTGCACTCTTCGGCCAACAGCAGCCCCAGCTCGGTGTTGCCAGGGAACTCATAAGGCATGTTGCTGATGAAGTGCGGCAGCTCGTTGCTGGTGTAAACGCCCTCGAAATGAGGCCCGCACAGCACGTGATAGTTGGCGTTGACCAACCAGTGGGTGTCGAACACCACAATGGTGTCTACTCCCAGCTCGCGGCAGCGCCGGGCGATTTCGTAATGCCCGTCGATCGCGGCTTGACGAAAGCCATGGCGCGGCCCCGGTAGCTCGGAGAGGTACATGGAAGGAACGTGCGTGATCTTGGCGGCTAATGCCAGCTTGCCCATGATGAGGCTCCTTTCTTGTTGTGCGTGGCGTTCGCGCCGCAGAGGTGGCGCGAACGATGATTCGGTTACACGCCCCAGCGCGGGATGTGGTGGCTGCCCATGGAAATACAGACGTTCTTGATCTCGGCGAAGACTTCAAAGCTGTACTGACCGCCTTCGCGACCGGTGCCCGAGCCCTTCACACCGCCGAATGGTTGACGCAGGTCACGCACGTTCTGACTGTTGATGAACACCATGCCGGCCTCGATGCCACGGGCCAGGCGATGCGCCTTGCCGATGTCCTGGGTCCAGATGTACGACGCCAGGCCGTATTCGGTTTCGTTGGCCAGCTTGAGCGCTTCGGCTTCGTCTTTGAACGGGATCAGGCAGACCACCGGACCAAAGATTTCTTCTTGGGCGATGCGCATGTTGTTGTTCACGTCAGCGAACACGGTCGGCTGAATGAACTGGCCGCGGCTCAGGTGGGCCGGCAGGTTGGCCGGACGCTCAAGGCCACCGGCGAGGAGAGTGGCGCCTTCTTCCAGACCGATCTTGATGTAGCCTGTGACCTTGTCGTAGTGGGCCTGTGTGATCATCGAGCCGACTTGGGTTTTCGGGTCTTGCGGGTCGCCTACGATCAGGCGTTTGGCGCGAGCGGCGAACTCGGCAACGAACTGCGGGTAGACGCTTTCCTGAATGAAAATCCGGCTGCCGGCCGTGCAGCGTTCGCCGTTCAACGAGAAGATGGTGAACAGGGCGGCATCCAGTGCGCGCTCAAGGTCGGCGTCTTCAAAGATCAGCACCGGTGACTTGCCACCCAGCTCCATCGAGTATTTTTTCAGGCCCGCGGTCTGCATGATTTTCTTGCCGGTGGCCGTGCCGCCGGTGAACGAAATAGCACGCACGTCAGGGTGACGGACCAGCGCATCGCCAGCGGTCGCGCCATAGCCCTGAATCACGTTGAGTACGCCGTTGGGAATACCGGCTTCAACTGCCAGACGGCCCAACTCGTTGGCAGTCAATGGCGACAGTTCCGACATCTTCAGCACAGCGGTGTTACCCAGCGCCAGACACGGTGCTGTTTTCCAGGTCGCAGTCATGAACGGCACGTTCCACGGCGACACCAGGCCACAGACACCCACCGGTTGGTACAGGGTGTAGTTGAGCATCTGGTCATCGACCGGGTAGCTGTGGCCGTCCATGCGCGTGCAGACTTCGGCGAAGAAATCGAAGTTGTGCGAGGCACGCGGGATCAGTACGTTTTTGGTCTGGTGGATCGGCAGGCCGGTGTCCATGGTTTCCAGCTCGGCCAGACGCGGCACGTTCTGCTCAATCAGCTCACCGAGTTTGCGCATCAACTTGGCGCGCTGTGCGGCCGGGGTGTTGGCCCACTTCGGGAAAGCTTCCTTGGCGGCGGCAACGGCCTGCGCGACTTCTGCGGCGCCGCCGCTGGCGACTTCGCCGATAGGCTCGCCGGTGGCCGGGTTGTAGTTGACGAATACGTCTTTGCTTTCGACTTCTCGACCGTTAATCCAGTGCTTGATCATGGTGTTTACGCCTCTTGCTCTGCGAGTTTTTGTTCTTAAATTTCTTTGTTCTTGAAGAAAGCAGCTTCACTGACGATGCGGTTGACCAGACGGCCAACGCCCTCGACCTCGACGATCACTTCGTCACCCGGGACCACGTCGGCCAGGCCTTCTGGGGTGCCAGTGGCGATCATGTCGCCCGGTTGCAGGGTCATGAAGCTGGACAGGTATTCGATCAGGTAGGGGATGTCGAAAATCATGTCCTTGGTCGAGCCTTCCTGACGCAGCTCGCCGTTGATCCAAGTGCGCAGGGTCAGGTTGGAGACGTCCGGCACATCGGCCACATCGACGATCCACGGGCCGACTGGCGTGGTGGCGTCACGGTTTTTTACCCGCAGGTTGGGCCGGTAGTAGTTTTCCAGGTAGTCGCGGATCGCGTAGTCGTTGCACACGGTGTAGCCGGCCAGGTATTCCAGCGCATCTTCGCGTTTGACGTTGCGGGCCGGCTTGCCGATGACCGCGACCAGTTCGCACTCGTAGTGCATGTAGGCAACGTTGTCGGGGCGCCAGGTGACTTGGTTGTGACCGGTGTAGGTGCCGGCCGACTTGACGAACGCCAACGGCTCGGTGGGTGGCGCGAAGGCCAGCTCTTTGGCGTGGTCGGCATAGTTCAGACCCAACGCGAACATGTTGCCGGTGGCCGGTGGCAGCCACTCGACCTCAGACGCTTGCAACTGCCTGCCATCGGCCAGGCGCAGGCTGTTGTCGTCTTCGACGGTGGCGGCGTGAACCTGACCTTCATAACGGATACGTGCGTGTTTCATGGTGGGCTCCTCTTACTCGGCCACGATGTGGTTGACGAGGCGGCCCAGGCCGCTGATTTCAACTTCGACCTTGTCGCCAGGTTTTACATCGACGCGGCCCTCAGGCGTGCCGGTGATCAATACGTCGCCTTCGTGCAGCGTCATGAACTCGCTGATCTCGCTGATCAACTGCGCAACATTGCGCACGAAATGCGCGGTGCTGTTCTGCTGACGCAGTTCACCGTTGACCCAAAGCTTCAGCGACAGGTCGTTCGGATTGGCGACTTGGTCACGCGGAACCAGTTCCGGGCCGATGGCGCAGAAGCCATCGCGGCATTTGGCTTTTACGGCAGGGCGGTAGTAGCTGTCTTCCGGCAGGCTGAACTCGTTGACGATGGTGTAGCCGGCGACATACGCCAAGGCATCGGCTTCACTGACACGGCTGGCACTTTTGCCAATGACCACGGCCAGTGCCGGGCCAGGTTGCAGGCGCAGATCGCCGCCAGGGTGAGTCACTGCCTGGTCATGACCGTTACGGGTGTTGGGCGTCTTGATAAACAACACCGGTTTGACAGGTGGCTGCTTGTACGGGGCTTCATGGAACTGAGCGAGGTGCTCGTCCACCAGACCCTGATAGTTCAACGCAACGCCGAGCAAGGTTCCGGTCGCAACGTCATGCAATGCATGGCTCATGCATTTCTCCTGGCAGTGGCGAGGCAAAGGACGCCTCGCAATAATTGTTAATGTGTTAACGTTATATTTAATATGTTAACGATCGTCAAGAGCAGAGGACAACCTTTGATGGAGAAAAACCGGCGACAGGTGCACCATGGGCGCACTGAGCAAGACCAAAAAAACAAGAAAGAGCAGGTACCGATGACCGAGCGCCATCCCATCCCCAACATCAACATTGGTCAGGTCTATGACCAGCGTTATAGCGACAGCGAAGTCCATTACGACAGGCTGGGTAATCTGGCGGGGTTCTTTGGGCGCAACATGCCGGTCCACAGGCACGACCGTTTCTTTCAGGTGCACTACGTCAAGAGCGGCACGGTGCGGGTTTATCTGGACGACCAGCAGTACGTGGAGGCGGGCCCCATGTTCTTTCTCACGCCGCCGACAATCCCTCATTCGTTTGTCACGGAAGCTGATGCGGACGGCCATGTGCTCACGGTGCGTCAGCAGGTGGTCTGGCAATTGATCGAAAGCGATCCGAGCCTGGCACCGGGCCCGCAGCTGGCTGCGGCGTGTGTATCGCTGGAGCGGCTGGCACCCGAATATCAGGGCGAGGCCCGGCGTTTGGCGTTTATGTTTGAAGAGCTGCGGGCCGAAATGGACAGCACGGCGCCAGGCTTCGATGCGGCGCAGTTGAGTCTGACGCGGCTGATCATGCTCAGCCTGCTGCGCCTGTGCGCAAACTCGCTGGAGTCCACGCCGGCGCGGCATGAAGACTTGCAGATTTTCCACCGTTTCAACGAACTGATCGAGGCGCACTACCTCGAACATTGGGCCCTTGGGCTTTACGCCAATGCCATGGGTGTGACTGAGGCAAGGCTCAATGACGTGTGCCGACGAATCGCCGATTTGCCGTCCAAGCGCCTTGTACTTGAGCGGGTCATGCAGGAGGCCAAGCGACTGCTGTTGTTCACCGGCAGCTCGGTCAATGAGATCTGTTACCAGCTCGGTTTCAAGGACCCTGGCTACTTTAGCCGTTTCTTTGTCCGCTATGCGCAAGTGACGCCTGGCGAATACCGGCAGCGGCAATCGGGAACGCGTTGACGTTTGCATGGGCGGCCTGCTTGCTGTGATCAGGCCTCAATAGTGCAAATTCGGGGTGGGCGACAACATACCTTTTACGAGGGATCGATTGTACTTTTCATGGGCAGGCGTTTCGTTGTCTTGCGTCATAACACTAATATGTTAACGTTATTTTTATTTTCTTGCCCGCACTGTTCTCATGTCGATAAGAAACCGCTCAGAACGCTTGATCGTGTTGCTCGCTGCTTTGGTTGCCTTTGCGCCACTGTCTATAGACACTTATCTGCCTAGCCTCGGGCAGATCGCACAAAATCTGGGCTCAAGTGCAGCTCAGGTACAGATGACCATCAGCGTTTTCCTTCTTGGGCTGTGCCTGGGCATGCTGGTGTATGGACCGCTGTCAGACCGGTTCGGACGACGTCCGGTTTTGTTGGCAGGCATCGCCCTTTATTTGCTTGCGAGCATCGGTTGCGCGACGGCTTCCAGCATCGACCAATTAATCTTTTGGCGTTTTGTCCAAGCATTGGGCGGGGCTGCGGTATCCGTTCTGGCCCGGCCTATCGTACGTGACGTGTTCGCCGTCAACGATGCGGCGCGGGTGCTGTCGCTGATGCACCTGGTAACGCTGGTCGCACCGCTCGCGGGCGGCGCGCCGCTGTCAGCAATCGTGTGTTGTGTGATCGCATTCGTAAGCGTTACGGGCTTGTTGGGTGCAAACAGTGTTGCCAGCCTTCTGGCACTCTTCCCGCAGCAAGCAGGTGCTGCGGCGGGGCTGGCGGTTCCGGCTCAGTTTGCGTTGGGGGCGGCCTTCAGTACCGTGATCGGATTCTATGTAGACGGCACGCCAGTGCCGATGTGTGTGGCGATGGCGATCGCGGGGCTCGGCAGTTGCGCGGCCTACCTGATGGTGTGCCTGGCTCGTGGCCGGAAAGCGACGTCGATGGGTGAAAAAGCCTAGGACGGTCAGTCGGCGGCTTGCACGTCACGGCGGCCAACCTTAAGCTGCCGGATCATTCATTGCTGCGCGCATTCCATGGCCGACCCAAGACCCTCTCTGACCCTGACCCTGCTGCAGGCGCGTGAAGCTGCGATGGCGTTCTTTCGCCCAGGGCTCAACCAGCATGATTTAACCGAACAGCAATGGCGGGTCGTCCGTATTTTGCGCCAGCAAGGCGAGCTGGAAAGTCATCAACTGGCCAGTCAGGCATGCATCCTCAAACCCAGCATGAGCGGAGTGCTCAAGCGTCTGGAGCGTGATGGACTGGTGGTCCGTCGTAAATCCACCGAGGACCAGCGCCGCATCTTTCTCAGCCTGACGCTGCAAGGCCATCAATGCTTTCTGTCGATGAGTGAGGGGATGGAGCGCGGCTATCAAGACATCCAGAGGAAGTTCGGCGAGCAGAACTTGCAGGCGTTGCTCGCATTGCTCGAAGATCTGAAGAAAATCAAACCTTAGTATTCGAGCCGCACGGGCATTGCTTTGAGACTGCATGTTGATTTCGACGCTGAGCATGTCTTGCTTCGAAGATGGTACTGGCACTCGCGATTGCACCAAAACGCCGAATCAACGAAAAAAAAGCCAACTATTTGGCTGTAAAAAGCCCACGTAATCACGGGCTTCTTTACAGAGATACTGCGATTAGGTCAGCTGTGTCGAGGGTAGTCGGTGTACCCATCCTCGCCACCAGCATACAGTCGCTGGTTGTTCAGTTCGTTGAGCGGCGTTTGATTTTTGATTCGCTCCACCAGGTCAGGGTTGGCCAGGAAGTAGCGGCCGAACGCGATCAGTGGGACTTTATGACTTTTTACCAAAGCTGCGGCCTGACTTACGTCCAAGCCACCATTCGCGATCAACGGGCCGTCGAAATTTCCTGAAAGGATCGCCAATATTTTCTCTAGGTCAGGAGCGCCAGACCAGCCATTTACGTCAGCAATATGGATGTAGCTGACCCCTTTTTCCTGGAGCATTCGACCGACGTAGGCATAGGTGTCAGCGGTGAAGTCGTCCAGCGCGCTGTTATAAGTCGTGAAGGGTGAAATCCGGACACCGATCCGCGATACGGGAACTACCTCAGCAACCGCGTCCACGATGTCTTGGAGAAAGCGCGCGCGATTTTCGATCGAGCCACCGTATTCGTCTTCTCGGCGATTGACATGTGCCGAAAGAAATTGATGGGGAAGATACCCATTGGCTGCATGGATTTCGACGCCGTCGAAGCCTGCATCAATAGCGTTTTTTGCAGCTGTTCGATATTCGGCAACAGTGCTCCGAACCTCATCCAGCGTCATTGCTCGGGAGGGGGTCGCGCTGATGCGAACGTAGTTGTCGTTTTGCAGAAGCGCCCAAACGTGAACGGTATCCACGTCATCATTGAAGCCTGAAGGCGACAACGGTGCCGCCCAATTCAGAGTGCCCATAGCGCCAGCGCGACCACCGTGCCAAAGCTGCGCGAAAATCCTCCCGCCTGCGTCGTGCACAGCTGAGGTGACAGGTCGCCAACCTTCAATCTGATCAGCAGTAAATAGTCCTGGAGCACGTTCGAAAGGGTTCGACAGGGGGCTTACGTTGGTGGCCTCGGAAATCAATAGGCCTGCTGTTGCTCGTTGTGCGTAGTACTCGGCCATCATCGGAGTGGGAACGCCATCCGCCGTGGCACGTGCACGGGTCAGAGGTGCCATGACGAGCCGGTTGGGAAGCTCCAGATCTCCAAGGCGAAAGGAGTCGAGTAGTGTAGTCATCAGCTTATATCCAAAGGGTTGAAGCGGTTATGGGTGGCAGCATGATCAGAAATCACCGTCGAGTACGACGTCGAGGCGATCAATCTGCCAGCGGGAGTTTTTGCAGGAGAGCTGAGCCAGATATTCCCCAGTAGTTACCAGCGCCGGCTGGCCGCCTGGAGGGGTCGCGAAGCAGGAAAGGTAGGCCTTCAACACAGCTTCTTCGCTGGACAAGCTAAGGAACATGGGAGTGGTGATTTGGTGACGGCGTTGGTCGTTTTGGCTGTCATGTATAGCCTGAAGACCTGCGACTATTTCACTTCGTCCTTTCCATGGCCCCCACGAGCTAGTGGAGTTAGTAACCACCCCGCCGGTGACACCGTCTTCAGCGAAGGCCGCACCCATCGATTCGAGGTCATTGGAGTCGTAACCCCAGGCGTATTGGTGGAACACATCAAGGACTGATTGTGCATAGGCCCAATCGAGTTTTTTTGTCGTAGTGGTCATATCGATAATTCCTAACCGTTTTTATAGGCAGTAGCTAAATGGGTACCGATCAAAAAGGGCAATCCAGCACTTCTTCAAGACGTTCAAACAGCCAGCCATCGGGTGTTTTGACGGCGTCCAGGCTGTACTCCCCGGTAGCAACCAAGTGGGGCGACTGCCCATTCCCATATGAGAAAATCGTGACATACACGCGGGCTGTCGCGGTGTGTTCGCTAAGCTCATCGAAGATGTAGGTGTCCACGACATGACGCCGGCGATCGGGTTGGGAATTACGAATCTCGCTGAGTGCTTGAACTACGGTTGACTTACCAATCCATGGGCCCCAGGACGCGTTGGAATTCGAAACAACACCTCCGCTTTTCGCGTTATCGGTGAGTACGCCGCCAAGTAACGTCATGTCGTTGGAGTCGTAGCCCCAGCAGTATTCATTGAGGCAGTGCAGAATTTCCTGCCTTGCCAGCTGCTTTTGCCATTCAGTGTTCATTCGATTGCTCCGTTCGGGGAGTTGCGGTGTATACGGCATCAATGCCCCCGCACGTATGGGCCGGTTGCTCGCGCATAAGTTGGTATTGCGAGCGACAACTCGACACCTGCGGCCTTGGCAACATCAAGCAGCCAGAAGGGGTTACGCAGCAGTTCTCGTCCCACGTACACAACGTCCGAGGATCCAGCATTAAGGATTGATTCGACGAGCTCGCTGGAAGTGATGGAGCCATTGCAACCAACAGGCATGTTCAACTCGTGGCGAACATGCGTGGCGTATGGCACGAGATAGCCTGGAAAGATTTCGCCATCAAAGGTAGGCGTCAGGCCGCCCGCTGAGATACCTAGAAGGTCGACGCCCAGCTTCTTAAGCGCAGTGCAAAGACGCGTGGTGACTTCGACGGTGTTGCCTCCGATGCCTGCCTTGTCTTCTGCTGACAGGCGGACAATTAATGGTCGATCCTGTGGCCAAATCTCCCTGACAGCGGTGACGACCTCGATCAGTAGGCGATTGCGATTTTCTTCATTACCGCCGTATTCATCTTCACGATGATTGGTGAGCGGAGAAAGGAATCCATGAATCAGGTAACCATGAGCTGCATGGATTTCCAGGCAATCGAAATCGGTACTGATGGCGCGCTCTGCGGCCTCAGCATAGGCCCGAACGATGTTTTTGATTTCATCCGTGGCCAGTGCGGAAGGTGTGCGGTGTTTGTCGCTATAAGCAATAGCCGAGGCGCCTACTATCTTGCCGTCGACCGAGGATTTGCGCCCGGCATGTGCGAGTTGCAGACTGCTTTTTGCACCACAGGTGCGGATCATCTGTGCAAGTCGAGCCAGCCCCTCTACCTGAGAGTCTTCCCAGAGTCCCAGGTCTGTGTGGCTGATACGTCCTTGAGGAGTAACGGCAACGACCTCAGAGGTGATCAAGGCAACTCCACCCAAAGCCCGGGCTGCATAATGAGCTAGATGCAGGTCATTGACCTTGCCATCCTCTTGACCCGTATACATGAGCATGGGGGCCATCACGATACGGTTCTTCAGCGTCACGCCGCGAAGGGTCATCGGTTCAAAAATTTTACTCATGACGCACCTCTATGCCGTCGTTTTTTGACGAATAAACGTCGATTCTTGATGTATGAAGTCCGCCGCACGCTCTGCAATCATGATGGTGGGCGCGGCAGTGTTGCCCCTGATGATGTGGGGCATGATCGAGGCGTCCGCTACTCGTAGCCCTTGCACCCCATACACACGCAGTTGTGGATCTACAACCGCGTTTGGGCCCGCTCCCATGGCACAAGTCCCGGTTGGATGGAGTGCAGTGCTAACCCGACTGCGAACATACGCTTCGAGATCTGCGTCGCTGTCACTGACGCTGCTACCTGGCAATGACTCTTCTTTCAGGAACTTGGCCAAGGCGGGTGCGGCCATGATTTTCCGGGCCAGCCGGATACCTTTAACGAGGTTGTCCACGTCCTCCTGAGCGCTCAGGTAGTTGCCATACACCATTGGCATGTCATCTGGATTAGCACTGCGCAGCAACACTTCGCCGCGTGAGTAACACGCGTTGTTGAGCGGTGCGAGAGAGAATCTGTGCACCTGCGGAATAGGTTCACCCCAGCCGCATGAAGAGGCTGCGAGGGCGTTCAGTTGGATCTCTGATCGCCCATCTCCATCGGTATCGAAGTAAGCGCCGCATTCGACAATGTTGGAGGTGAGCACCCCGGTGCGGAACAGCATCCACTGCAAGCCGTTCGATACCGCTCGCCAGCCTCGATCCTGGCCCATCAGGCTGATCGGACTCTTGAGATCAGCATCGACCGGAACCAGTACATGATCCTGGTAGTTTTGACCAACACCGGGAATGTCGGCAACCATATCGATGCCGTGCTGCTTCAGGTGCTCAGCAGGGCCGACTCCTGAGAGCATAAGCAGTTTCGGCGACATGAATGCGCCTGCGCAGAGCACGACCTCTTTGCTGGCATGGATGTCCTGAACGTTATCGCCACGACGGATCTTCACTCCAACAGCACGGGTTCCCTTAAAAAGGATTTTGAGGGCTGATGAATCAGTCCATACAGTCAGGTTCGAGCGCTTTTCGGCATTCTGGATGTACGCAACGTAACTGCTGCTGCGCTCTCCGCGATGGCTCATCGTCTGATAGAAGCCCACGCCGCTCTGTTTTTCACCATTGAAGTCGTGGTTGAAAACGGCTGGCAGCCCAGGAGCTCCGGAAGCCTGCTGGGCTGCTACGATGAACGCGCCGCTGAGCTCGTGGCGGTGAATACCGTCCGAGACCCTGAGAGGGCCTTCTGTTCCGTGGTATCGGCCGGCCAAGCGACTGTTGTTTTCCGCACGCTTGAAGAAGGGCAGCACCTCATCGTAGCTCCAGCCTTCACATCCTTCTGCGGCCCAGCCGTCATAGTCCTCTTTTTGGCCACGGTTGTAGCACATCGCATTAATTGCGGTGCCTCCACCCAGTGTCTTCCCCTGTAGCAATGAGAGCTGCCGGTTGTTGGCGCCGGGGATAGGCTCGCTCTTGAAAAGGAACGTGCGCGATGTGCCATGAATCTTGAAATACCCTCCAGCCATTTTGATCAGTGGATGGCGAGCGTGTGGCCCTGCTTCTAAAAGCAGAACTCGATTGTTAGGATCTTCACTGAGTCTGGCTGCAACGACACAGCCCGCAGCGCCGCCGCCGACTACAATGAAATCGAAGGTTTTGTGGCCAAAAGGGCCTTCTGCAGTTTGCATTTTCTAAAGCCTTCTTATTTTTGTAGGGAATGATGAGTAGAAGGCTACGACCCACACTTTGCTGGTGCTTGGTTTTGCGCGCCAACCGTTATGCTGGCCGCGCCAATGAGACGATGGCCGGTGGGGTAGGTGCGTTGACTGGAAGAAGGATCTGTAGTTAACATATTAACAAAATAACAATCACTGATCCGAGGCCTGTGCGCCATGCTCAATGCCTTCAATACCTGCCAAATCGATCATCGCAAGCGCCTCGCCTACTGGACTGATGCCATCTGCGAGACCTTTCTCACTGTCGATTGCCGTCAGCAAGGAGACGGTCTGTTTCATGGAGAAATGAAAGGATGTCAGATGGGGCGGTTGGGCCTTATCGACGTGGTTTCCCCTCCCATGGAGTACTACCGCGGCCCACAGCAACTCAAGGGGCATGAGGACGAACATTTTCAGTTGATTCTGCAAGTGACTGGAACCGGGATGCTTCAGCAGCACGGTAGAGAAGCCGTGCTTATGCCAGGTGATCTCGCCCTGTATAGCGCCACTGCTCCTTCGAGCGTCGTTTATCCCAAGGGCTCTAGAACAATTGCAGTCAAAATCCCTCGGCTCAATGTGCTTGAACGAATCCACGGCGCAGAATCCATGATGGCGCTGTCCATCAAGGCAAATACCGCTCTTGGCTCCATGATGGGAGGGATGGTCAGAGAAAGTTTGGCCTGGGGCTCTGTTTATGGCTCAGCGGCTGATTCCCGGCTTGTCAGTGGGATGCTCGACATCATTGCGTTCGCCTTTGATGCAGGTGCCAATCCGACTTGCGAGTTGGCACACAGAGGCCCTATCGAACAGATCAAACGTTACATGCTCAACCATTTGGCTGATCCTGAGTTATTGCTTACAGAGGTGGCGATCAAGCACAACATCTCGATGCGCACATTGAATCGATTGTTTGCGGCTGAAGGCACCAGTGCAAATCGCTGGCTGTGGTCTCAACGGGTGGAAGCGAGCTACAGAGCCATGAGCGAGGGAAAAGTCCGGCAAGTCAGCGAAGCTGCTCTGATTTGTGGCTTCAATGATCTCTCGCATTTCAGCAAAGTCTTCAAGAAGACCTACGGAATAACCCCTAATCAAGTGTTGCGTGGAACTGACCACTGACCATATGTAACGCTGGCGCAGCCAACCAAAAACTTGGCGCACCTGCCCAAGCCGAAGTCAGCTTCTTGCCTCTATCATTTCATCCCAGACGCTTCTAATAAATACAACAGCGATTGGTGATGATATGAGTAGCAGCGCTTACGACTTCATTGTCGTCGGTGGCGGTGCAGGTGGCTGCGTTGTCGCCTCCCGTCTTAGTGAAGATTCGAGCAAGCGTGTGCTTCTGCTCGAAGAAGGGCCCGATGACAAAAACCTCTTCATTCGAATGAATGGGGGGTATTTCAGAATGATGGGTACACAGCGTACCAGTACCTACCATACCGAACCCTCTGCTCATGTGAGCGATCGTCCAATCCAGGTGATGCAAGCTCGCACTCTTGGAGGAGGACACTCGATTAACGCTATGATCTACATTCGGGGCCAGCGAGAAGATTACGATGGCTGGGCACGAATGGGGTGCAAGGGGTGGTCGTTCGATGACGTGCTTCCGTACTTCAAAAAAGCAGAAAATAACCAGCGTATAGGCGGCGTTCTTCATGGCAATGACGGCCCCCTGATTGTTTCTGACAGTCAGCACCGGCACATGCTGAGTGATGCATTCGTCAGGGCTGCCCAAGAGGTCTCTGACGATAATGGAGCCCCATTCGAATACAACGATGACTTCAATGGTGAGCGCCAGGCTGGTGTTGGCTATTACCAGATCACCAGTCGTAATGGTGAGCGTGGCAGCTCTGCCAGAACCTACCTTCGCGCCGCAAAATCCAGATCGAACCTCACCATTCGAACGAATACTCGCGTTTCAAGGGTGCTTATAGAGGACAAGCGTGCCAAGGGTGTCGTAATCAGCGACGGTGCCGGGCAGGAAAGCACCATCATTGCTCGTTGCGAGGTCATCCTGTGCGCGGGAACGGTGATCACGCCCAAGTTGCTCATGCTCTCGGGGATCGGCCACGCAGAGCATCTGAAGGAGCATGGCATTCCAGTGGTCATGGATTTGCCTGGTGTTGGGGAAAACTTCCAAGATCACTTGGTCGCCCCCGTTGATGGCAAACTCAAAGCCCCAATCAGCCTGCTGGGACAGGACAGGGGGTGGAAGGCACTCAAGCATGGTCTGGAATGGAGCATGTTTCGAAGTGGGATTCTCAGTTCGGGTTTGGTGGAAAGTGGTGGTTTCTTCGATCTGGATGGGGATGGTCGTCCCGAAATTCAGATTCACACCCTGGCTATGGCCTCTACTGCGTGGGGTAAGCTCACCGATGAGGCCCCAGAACATGGGTATTCGGTTGCTCCTTGCTGCCTGACCAGCTATTCGCGTGGCCAGATCCGCTTGAGAAGCAACAATCCTGCAGATGGCCCAGTCATCAATGCCAATTATCTAAGCGATCCAAGAGATCTCCAGAATCTGGTCAATGGTCTCAGGCTCGCGCGCAAACTCCTCAAAGCCCCTTCGCTGGCTCGCTTCATCGACGGAGAGCTGATGCCCGGCAGTTCAGTGGGTGATGACCAGGCCTCCCTCGAGCGGTATGTTCGCGAGCATGCCCAGAATGCGTTCCATCCTGCGGGCACCTGCGCAATGGGCACCGGGCGGCAGGCGGTCGTAGATCTTGAGCTCAAAGTAATCGGGATCGAAGGATTGAGGGTGGCTGATGCGTCGGTGATGCCAGTTCTGACCCGAGGGAACACTACCGCGCCTGTCATCATGATTGCCGAACGTGCTGCTGAGTTCATCAGTCAGCAATCTGACCCTACTCGTCAAAGCGAGCGACCTCGACGCAGACATTCAAGTCCCAGCGTAGTGTCCCTCGACTGACCAATAAAACATTCGGCACGAAATTGGACTGGTGTCTCGCTTGGGATACCACGGATCGTGCCGCCTATTTCCTGGCTAGCAGGATGGGAGGTTCGGACGAGCAGACAGTTATTCATGGCGATTGTTTTACCTAGACATACGACAACAACAATAACGTGCATTCACCGAGTGTCCATCGGTGATAGGAGTATCAAGTATGCAAAGTGCTCATCCACCACTCCCTCGGCATCTGCAAGGCGTTCCGGTGTTGCAGATATTTATCGCTGCATTCATTACTCAATTTTGCATGGGATTTGAGGTGCTGTTACGGCTCAACGCTGCAAGCACAATCAAGCATGACTTCTTCGACGCCACGAATTCTCTGACCTCTGGCGCAATGATCGGTGAAGTCCTGGGTGTCTTGTTCCTGGGGTTTGCAATCGCCAATTTTGTAATGTCGGCCTTGGTCGATTCGATCGGATTGCGTCGTACACATGTGTTAAGCGTGATCCTTTACCTGCTTGGCACGCTTACATTGGTTTCTGCGACGCCGGGTTCTGAGCATGCCTACCAGTTGCTGTGGGGAGGGTCGTTATTCCAAGGGCTTGCGTGGGGCTCGATCGAGGCTGCGCTCAATCCTCTTGTAGTGACCATTTACCCTACGAAAAAAGTACCGAAGCTCAATCTTTTTCACGCGGCGTTTGCCTTGGGCATGCTGATCGCGGCGCCCGCATGTGTCGTGGTTGAGCAGTTTGCGCTGGGTTGGCGGCTACAGCTTGGCCTGGTATTTATTCCTGCCTGCATCTCGCTGGTATTGATTGCTCGGGTGAAGTATCCACCGAGCGAAAGGGTGGCGAATGGCGTTTCTTTTGGGGACATGTTCAAGCACACGCTGACGCGGCCGGCATTCTTCCTCTTTCTGTGCGCCATGTTTTTCACATCTGCGGCTGAGCTCGTTCCTAGTAGCTGGATTGATCTGACGCTTACGAAAATCGTAGGTATTCAAGGTTTCTGGTTGGTGGCTTTTATCTACACCGTGCAGATTGTTGTCAGGCTCTTTACGGGCTTCTTGAATCGCCACCTTGGCTCAAGTGGGATTCTTTTTTTCGGCTGCCTGTTCGCATTCGCAGGGCTAGCGCTGCTGAGTCGGGCTGCTAGCCCCGCCACGGGGCTGTTCGCGGCTCTTTTGTTTGGAATGGGGACCAGTGTGCTGTGGCCGACAATGCTCGCTGGAACGTCTGAGCGGTTTCCCCAGGGAGGCTCATTAGCGATCGGTCTCACCGCGTCGGCGGGCATGCTATCGACTTATACGTTCATGCCAATTTTCGGAAAGCTGTTCGACCAGGCAAAAATATCAAGTGCCGGTGGCAGCGCGGCATTTGAAGCGCTGAAAGAGGGTACCGCGAGCTTTGATCGGGTCATGGTCGATGCTGCTGGCTCTATCTTTCAAGCTGCGGCGTTGCTGCCCTTAGTGGTTGTCATATTCTTTGCCGGAGCCTGGCTCTACGACCACAGGCGCAAAGGCAATCTAAACCGGAATTCCCAATACGTTACCAGCCAAGCTGAGACGTAACGCACGACTCTGCACATGGCAGGCGACACGCTTGCCGGGCTTTCTCTACCCCCTAAACAACAATCAGCAATCGGCACCCTCGTGCCGGTTGTGTAAACCCGCATCTAATAAAAAGAACAGTGCCCAATGAATAAGAAACTTTGCTCGCTTGCCCTTTCAATTCCCCTCTCTGCGTTCATTTCCTCTGAAGTGAATGCGGCGGGAGACGCCATGGCTCGTGACTACATAGCAGCTCCTGCCGGCGTGGACCTTGCGGTGATGTACTACACCCATAAACAAGCCAATACGTACGTTTCAGACGGAAAAGATATCGGGGCGGATTTCTCGACCGATATGCTCATTGCCCGCTATGTCCACTTCATGGAAGTGGGTGGCATGATCATCGACCCGCAGATCATACTGCCGATGGGGAATTTGAACGTAGACATCCCTGGAGCAGTAGATCGGCGTCGCACTAGCGTGGGGGATATGGTTTTACTCAGCTCCTTCTGGTTCGTGAACGATCCCGCAAGTAAGACCTACGTTGCTTTTACCCCATACGTCACCGTTCCTACCGGGAGCTATAACGACAACAGCCCGGGATCCAGTTTAGGCGCACACCGCTGGAGCTATACGGCAGAGATTGGATTGACCAAGGGATTCGGTGAGAAAACCACTCTCGACTTGATCGGTGCCGTGGACTTTTTCGGTAAGAACGATGACTACCAAGGCCAGCAGCAGAAAAAGGACAAAGTTTTCAGCGTCCAGGCGATCTACGCTTACAACCTGAGCCCGACAGTGTGGGCGTCCGCCAAATACACCTACGCCACGGGTGGTGAGACCACGCTGAGTAACATTGCTCAGGACGACGAGACCAAAGTGCAGACCGTTGCGCTGGGTATCGCGAAGCAGATGACGAAGCAGGATAACCTCCAAGTGGAATACATTCAGGATGTGAAGGTCGACAACGCATTCGAGACCCGAGGGCTCAGGATGCGCTTCGTCCACGCGTTTTGATCCCGTTAGGGCCGTCCCCGATTGTATGGGAACGGTTCTTGACACTGCCGAGGTGCAGAAGCTTTCAGCAATCGTCGCTAGTCGCGTCTCGCCTATTCAAAGATCGCTAGCAGATCAGGCCGTTGATCAGTGTGAAGTGAGCTTTCAGACCTTCAATAAGATGGTGCCGATCGCTTCGCGAGGCCCCAGTCGTGCGTAGGCATCGGCGAACTGATCCATTGAAAACGTACTGTCGATCGATGGGCGTAGAGCGCCTATTGCAATACGTTCCTGAATCGTCCTCAGGGTAGTTGAAACATCGGCATCGGATTCCAGCCAAGCGTCGTAACCCAGTACTCGCTTCTCGTAGATAACAACGTCAGCAACGTCGATGTTGGCTGTCATACCACCTACGAACCCAATCGAAATCACAGCACCCCGTGTACGAACAGCGCTGAGTAGTTGGCCCAGAATCGGCCCGCCAACAGGGTCAAATGCGAGATGGGCACCTTCACCGTCAGTCGCCTCCAGAACGGCTTCCTTCAGGTTTTGAGTCGAGAGGTCGATGACCGTCGATGCGCCGCTGAGGCGAGCACGCTTGGCTTTCTCTGGCGTGGAAACCACTCCAATAACGATGGCACCCATCGCGATGGCAGTCTGAGTCAGAGCGTGTCCGAGTGCACCAGAGGCCCCGGAAATCACCACTGTCTGACCAGGCTCTACACGGCCGACGCGTGTTAGCGCTTGATGTGCGGTGACATAGTTGATGGGCAGAGCTGCTCCTTCGTCCAGGTCATAGTCCGAGGGTAGTTCAATGATGCGTTTGTTCTCTACAAGCACCCACTGTTGCTGCAACCCATCTTCGGAGATACCCAGTTGTCCACCGCCAAAGATTGCTACACGGGTACCGGGTTTGAACGCATCGCTTTGCTCGACAACTCCAGATCCGTCGTTGCTAAGTACGATGGGTGCTTTAGCGGTAACAACGATGCCCGCGCTCACTTGGCTGGAGAGTGGGTTCACAGTAGCCGCATGCACCTTGACCAAGGTGTAGCCCGGTTTCTGGGTAGGTATCGGGCGTTCCTGGACTTCCATTTTGGGCGTCTGCCCGAACTGGGTGACAACGAGGGCTTTCATCATTTTATCCTTTGAGTGGAATAACACACGACGCTTTGCAGGACTACAGGTAACTGAGCCCATGAGCTGAATCTCATTGCTTCGCTGGAGAGGCCTGCACCGCCTCTGCTATAGCGCGAATCTCGACAGACAATCTCTCAACGCCTAGGTAAAGACTTGAAGAATTTGGGGGGCGCTTGGCAAGATCTTCGTTGGTACTCAGGCGAGCGTTGAGGAGGGCGGTATCTGTCTGATGGCCCGCTTTCCTGAGTATTTGAGCTGCGATGCTAGCTCCAACCGAACTCTTGCAGATGTCGCGGTCTTCGATGCACCTGGCCAACTGTGAGGTATAAAGTCGTTTTGGTTCCAACCAGGGATCGATCGAATGGACTTCTGTCAGTACGCGATTAGTTGGCGATAGCCGGACACTTGCGATAGCACTTGCTTTCGCCACAACCTGCCTGAGGGCAAGAGCCACGGATCGGGCCCGCGCCTGCATCGGGCCCGTTTCAGTTAGTCTTTGGCGGCGTTCCCCAAAAGCGGCAGGTCTGCCAGCATGTTCTTAAGGGCCAGCGCGTCCCAAGGCAAATGCTCAGCGACACCAAGTCCTACGACATCTACTACTTTTGAAACGTCGCGAAGTAATCGCACAACCTGTTCGATGGTCATTTTGCCTTGAGCAATACCGTCGAAGGTGTCTTCCGGAATGTTGGGTTTTGCAAACAAGAGCGAACGGAAAAAGGCAGGGTCCAGCACGTCCAAGTCGAGGTGGATCGCCAGGTGTTTAGCACCCGTTTCTTTGAGCCACTTGATCACTGGTTCGCTGGTATGAGCCAGGTCATCTGGACTTGCGCTACGAAGGCTGAGTCGCTCGATCATTGCTGATTCGACGCCCATCGTTTCTTGCAAGCCTGCGTACATAACGTTGGCAGGTTTGATCGGGCGCTTTACGGTCTTGGCAAAATCTTCGTCTCCCTCACCCAGAAGGTTGCCCAGCACCATGGCATGGGCATGCTGAAAGTCCTTGGGCGTGATGATGTCAGGATGCGCGTCGACCCAGAGCACGGCCAGTTCACCGTCATAGCGCTCATTGAGATAGGCGAACGGCGCTAGGTCGACCAAGCAGTCACCGCCAAGAACCACCATGCGATCTGGCTGATGCTTCTCTATGAGATGTTGAGCATGGCTCAGTTGCTCAAGCAGAGCGCCACGAGCAACGATTCCGTTCTCGATCTGTAAAGGCTGACCATCGGGTTTGGCTACCTGGACTTCTTCAACTGGGCCGGTGGCCTCAGGCGCGAGCCACGACAACAGATGTGCCCCGAAAAAGTAGGGAGCGTTGTTACCGCCTTGCCATTGTGGGAATAGCAGGCGAAGGGTTTTGCCGGAGTTACTAGCCATTGAATCACCTTCGGGTTGGCTTGAATTGAAATGAATTAGCCCTGCAATCACTCAGGCTGCAGGCGCCAATGCAGTTTTAGAAGCTTCGCGGGCTTCAGCCGCAATGATGGAAAGGGTCACGAGGACCAAGGCTATGCAGTCGGTTGCACGCAGGTGTTCCCCGTAAAAGAGGATCGAGAAAAAGGAGGCTGCCAACGGGATCACAGCTACTGCCATGCCCGTAGCGCTAGCAGGAATACGAGTCACGCCTTTGAAGAACAATACGTATGGTACGGCCCACACCAAAGCACCGTAATAAGCCATAACCCAGCCGTTTGCTGTAGTCAGATGCTGCCAATCGAATGACAGCCCCTGGACGATCGCCATAGGCAGTGTGAACAGAGTGCCGGTAAGGCATACGCCCGCTGCCATGGTGGCAGGTGGAAGATCAACATCTAGTTTTTTCGCCGAAACCACGCAACCGGCAGTAGAGAGGGTCGATAGCAGCAGGAAGATAATGCCCGCAAAGGTGTTTTCGCCGGCTCCATCTGC
Source organism: Pseudomonas gingeri (assembly GCF_013386165.1). Classification (GTDB taxonomy): domain Bacteria; phylum Pseudomonadota; class Gammaproteobacteria; order Pseudomonadales; family Pseudomonadaceae; genus Aquipseudomonas; species Aquipseudomonas gingeri_C. The sequence goes on from NZ_JACAOS010000021.1 coordinate 537,879, forward strand.
AGTCGGCAACGTCAGCACTAGCACACCGGCGATGGCCAAAATGATTGCCAGAACTTTCCTTAGGCTGAGTTTTTCCTTGAGAAAAAACGAAGAGAGAGTCAGTACGGCGGCGGGAGCCAGACTGCTGAATACGGAAGCGACGATTGCTGTCGCCGAATCGAATCCGTACAGCAGGAACACGGTGTAGAGAACAGCACCCAGAAGAGACTGAACACTGATTGCGAGCCATGCACGCAGACCGATCTTGTGCAGTGCAATCTTGTCGCTGAGCTTGACCACGGGTAGTAGCAAAATGAAGCCGATGGCGAAGGTCAGGGAGGTGAATAGCCAAATTGGGATGTCAGCCATTGCCCCTTTGGCGACTGGGTAACTGATCCCGACCAGGATGTAGCACAGTAATACGTATACGTAGCCTCGGCTCATGATAGACCTCGATTTTTCAATTGGCGGCAGCTACGAAAAAATTGGACAGCAAACGTCTGGTGCGAGACCGAAGTTTTTAGAGTGAACACAGGTCTTTGCCTGCACAACGTCAATGGTGTGCCGGGAAGGGAGGTGACGCTTTGCTTCAACTGCCAACCGTTGTGCTCGGTAGGCCATTTTTCTTAGGTGATATGCAGCAGTTGCTGTGGCGACATGCCGTACGCCTGCTTGAAGGCACGGCTGAAGTGCGAGAGGTTGGTGAAGCCAAAGCTGAGGGCAGCTTCGCTGACCTGGTTGAAACGCCCTGCTATCAATGCTTGGTGGCTCGCGCATAAGCGCTGCTGCCAAAGCCAGCGAATGATAGTGGTGTTTTCCGTAGCGAACAGGCGACTCAATGTTCGCGGTGTCACGTGGGTTGCGCTGGAGATTTTTTCTACTGTCAGTTCAGTCTGTTCCAGGTTTGCCAGGATAAATTGCTTTACACGCTCAAGCTGTCTGGTTCGGTGTGAGGCAAGATCGGGTGTGTCGGGGACGAAGGCCGTTTCAAAGGCGCTAGACAGGACGTCAAGGAATGCACCATTGAGTCGCTGGCCAATAATGTCAGGCAGTGCTTGAGTGTTCCACACCTCCATAAGCATTGATTTGGCGAGGCTGCCGAGAGGCGATCGGCTTTCTAACGTACGGTTAAGGAATCGCTCATTGTCAGGAATGTGCGCCTGCAGCAGGGCACGCGGTACCGCTAGGACGATCTGATCGTCACCCGTTGGAAAGGTGCAGGTATAAGGGCGCGAGCTATCGAACAGAACAATATCTCCTGGTCTTTGCCGAGATATACGCCCGCACTGATTGACGTAGGCATCAGGGCACAAGGACAGGGATACAAAATAATGATTGTTCCCGTCATCCCGCTGACCGCGTTCGTACTCGATCGGGAGTGATTTGATCCGGCTGAACGATACGCCGCCTTTGACAGTGACATCGAGTGATCCGTCGAACTGATCATCTGTCAGCTTTCGGTTGGCTGTTGGAGCATAAGTTGAGCAAACAACATCTTGCCAATAGTCGAAACGCTCCTTCGCATCGAGAGTGCTGGTGGGATAGACAATGGCCATGGAGCGCCTCCGGAAAAACTCGTTCGTCATGGCGCTCGTGCTTTCAGCCATTGAAAGTTGGCGCCACATACGATGGGTATGCCCCTGGGATCATAAGCTCATCGGCTGAGTATCAAAAGCGCCGTATGCAGCAATCCATCAGATCGCCTCGGCTGTGGGCATTTGGAAACTCTAGCGTTGAGCGCGGTTTGGAAGCCCCATTTCGGGTGCTTTGGAGTCGGAGGCGCTACGAGTCTAACCAGCGATATGTCGCTTTGAACCAATTGGACAGACGCCTTGAGTCAAGCCTCAGCCAACGCTTTTGGTTCCAATAGTCCTTTAATTTTTATGGATGTGAACACGATGCACACCATTGCATACGTAATGCGTCGCAAGCCTGGGCTGACTCAGGAAGAGTTTTTCACTTTGTACCTAGAGCACGGGCAGGTCATGGCTGCCTTGGCGCGTGGGCTACTGAGTTATGAGCAATTTCCGCTTCGGCATGCCGATTCGCTCGGAGATATCTACAGCATCCCAGGTGAAGCGCCTTACGACGCAATTTCGATTTATACCTATGCAACTGCCGAAGATGCCAATTACACCTCGTTGCTTCCCGGAGTGATTACCGACAGCGAGAAATTCATCGATTTTGAGACGATGATTGCAATGCCTGTTCAGAAACGAACGGTGGTTTGAGCGTTGTTAAAACGATCTTATAATTTGGTGTAACAACAATGCTGCCAAATGTGCAGCGTCGTCTTTTTTACGTAGAGTTAATCACCCTGCCACTCAACAACCACACGGTTTTCTGATTGGACGGATTTGTGACAGCGCCGCTTACAAGCGGCGCTGTCACTCCAGATCTCAAACGCCGAAGCGTTGCCTGATCAGAACTGAGTGACGATTTTAAGCCCGCCGACCCACGCGTCATCAACCTGTTTGACTGCTCCAGGGTTATGCACGAACTGGATGTTTGGACGAATCGTCAGCCAGTTGGTAGCGTGAATGCCGTAGTACAGTTCACTGTCGTATTCGGTGCCCTGCAGTGGCACGTACTCAGGGTCACTGTAGGTTGACGCGCCAGAGCTCTGATTCAGCAGTTGTTGAGCCTCGCGAATTTTGCTGTTCACGTGAATACTCGAAACGGCCAACCCGATCTGGTCTTTTGGGCGCGAGTCAAAGGCTCCGGTGGCCACAATACCTGCACTGTAAAAACGGTCGACGAAGCTGGTGTTTCGATCATTCGCGTGGGCTTGGGCGAAAACTTCGACGGGGCGGTTTGAGTCGGAACCAAACTGAGCGATCTGCTGCCGAGCCATCAGCCAAACCCCCGTACGCTCGCTACGCGTCCTTGGCGCAGCACCGGTAAGTGCTCGTGGCTGGCCGTTTGCATCCTCGAAAATGTCGTTTGCGCGCATGTTGATGTGATAGGCCCCGAGACGATATTCGCCCGGCAATCCGAGCAAAGCATGCTGAGGGGTCCACAGCAACTCAATCGGCACGTTGACGCCATTGGCTCCACTGGTGCTCATTTTGAAGCCGTTGTCGTGCTCAAGCTCGGTACGATTGTGTTCGTAGGCGCCGACTTGCAGATACAACTCTGGGGCGACTTGAACCTTTACCCGTGTACCCCAGACGCTAACCGGAAAGCTGTACCAATCATCTGCCGCCCAAACGCCCGCCTGAGCAGAGCAGAACGACAGGTTCTGGAAGTCGCACGGGAAGCTTTGAAAGTCTTCACTGGGTGAACCGCGGCCGACCTTGAGGTCCACAGCGCCGTTCAGGTAGACCTGATGAAACCATAGCTGGGAGACGCGCCAGATCTGGCCTCGACCAGCGACTTCCATGCTGGAGCCTACCTGGCCGGTACGCGGGTCGGGCAGGCGGTCGGCGGTGAAGTCACTGCCGTTTCGGTCGGTGATGAACAACTGAACATCGGCATTGTTCAAGCCGATCGTCTTTTGCAGATCGACATTCAACCCAAAGACAAATTGGTCGGCGTAACCAAATTTGCTGTTTTTGTCGTAGCCCCCGTGAATGTTTGTTGCCGTTTCACCGACATATTTCCCGATGAGAGAATAACCGTCATCGAGCAACTTCTGCCGAGTGCCATCCCAGTCACCCAGCATCCATCGTGAATCTTTGCTAAACGCCTCATCTGCGTGGGCTGTTAAAAAAGGTGTAGTGCTCGACAGTGCGAGGAGGCTTAACGATATTGCAGACTGTTTTGATAGTTTTCTTAGGGCTGTCATGGGAGGGCCTCAGATTGTTGATCTTGATTTTTCGAGTTGGCGAGAGGTCTAAAGCAATAAATTCAGGCAGCCGTCGGCCTGCTAAAGCGCATAGGCGCTTCGCGGTTAATTGACTATCGTCCGTTGTTTAGAATTTATGGCGATTTGATTTTATCGGGATGAAAGAGGGATGCCCTGATTCACGGCGACAAGTTATAGATTAGGAACGACAAAAAATTAATATATAAACGATACTGTTCGAGGCAACGAGGTGTTACGTTTCGAATCAGATAGGGGAATGGCGTTGCCGTGGCTACATCCTGCAGCCACGGCACCCGTTGGAAAGAGGGTAGGGGGTTAGCGCTGGATCAATGTATGGGGGCACACCCCAAAGGCTTTTTTGAAAGATCGGCTGAAATGAGAAAAGTCGCTGAAACCACAGCTCAGCGCGGCATCGGTTACTTGTTTGAAATGCCCGTCGCAAAGGGCTTTGTGGCTGGTATTGAGGCGCTGCTGCCATAACCAGCGGATGGCGGTGGTGCCATCCTGGGCGAACAACCGATTGATGGTCCGGGCAGTAACGTTATGTCGTTGAGCAATGCGCTCAATGTTCATCTCGGCATCGTCGAGGTTATCCATCATGTAGAGCTTGATGGTTGTCAGCAGTTGTTGGTGCCGCGTAGGCAGCGTCGGATAGTGGTTCAGCTCCACGTCCAGCGCGGTGGTGAGCATATCGAGCAAGCTGGTGCCGGCGCGGTTCTGCGCGGAAAAAGTCGGTAATTCCTGCAAGCGTCCGCTATGGCGTATTGCTGCTGCGGCCATCTGGCCAACCGGGCTGCTGCCTTTTAACGTGATGGCGGTGAGTTCGCTGGCGTGAGTCAGTCGTGGCGACAGCAGGTGGTGGGGGATTTTGAAGTTGAGGGATTTGTGCTGCGCCGGGAAGTCCACGGTGAATGGCCGAGAAGCCTCGTAGATCACCATGTCGCCCGCATTCAGCAGCGCTTGCCGGCCCTCCTGAGTAACGTGGGCTGTTCCACTCTCCAGCAACATGAACTGAAAATCCGAGCAGGCGTCTTCGCGAAAATCCTGGGCCTGGCGCGTGTAACGCATCGCGATGTTGCAGCGGTGATCGGTGAACTTCAGGTTGCCGATGTCGGTTTGGGCAACATGGACATTGAAGGGGCGATCGCCGCTCAATTCGCACTGTACGCGCACGTAGGTCTGGCACGCGACGTCTTGCCAAAACGCGAACCGCTCCTTCGCCTTCAAGTGGGTTGTGCTTTGCGTGACGGTCATAGGGCTCTACTCACTGCTGGATCATCTGGCGTCTTGATTGGAGGCATGTGAGCAAAAAACGTGCCGTCAGCGGACCCTTCACCCATAGAGGCGCTACGTAAACACTTTATTTAATTAATATGTGAATGACGCTGCATCGTTTCGATCAGTTCATTGAGGTCGAAAGGCGCGGTGTTCTGCATTTAAATGGTGCGTTGCGCACTGTTATGAGTCGTTGGAAATTGTCGCTATGAATCCAGCTAATGTCGCGGGGAAACAGGTTGGATGTCTGTTGCCTTTCTATGCTGGATAACAAGGCAGTCGTCAGTGGTTTGAGTGTCGATCTGCCGAAAGTTCTGGTTTGAATGGGTTGACTTAGTTAGCTCTTCGTCCGTGTTGTGAGGGCGGAGAGTGTGTGTTTTAAATTATGGGTTACGGTTGAGTAATAATTATGAGTGGTGTAACTGTACTTCTTGCCAGTGGGTTAACAAAAAAATATGGTGGCGTCGAAGCACTCAGCCAGGTGGGCTTTGATTTGTTTTCGGGTGAGATACATGGCCTGTGTGGCGAAAACGGCGCCGGTAAAAGTACATTGATAAAAATACTCGGCGGCCTGGTAAAGCCTGATAGTGGATCTATCATCGTCCACGGGAAACCGCTGCGTTTGGGTGTGCGTGTTGATCCTGAACTGATTTCAATTGTGCACCAGGAATTGTCGATTGTTCCGCACTTGTCGGTCCTGGATAACATCATGCTCAACTGTCCGGGAGGCGTTCTGTACTGGCGAGGCAGCCTGAAGGCCCGAGCGCGCAATTTGTTGGACATCGTGGGCCTGGAACACGTCGATTCCGCGAGTCTGGCGCAGCAACTGACGCTTGCTGAGCAACAGTTGGTGGAAATCGCCCGCGGCATTGCCAGTGAAGCCAAAGTGCTGTTGCTCGATGAGCCCACCGCAACCCTTTCTGATGTGGAAATTCGCAAGGTTTTTGCAGTCCTGCGCAAGCTTAGGGACGGTGGTTCGACGATCGTGATTGTCAGTCATCGCCTGGATGAAATTTTCGAGCTGACGGATCGGGTGACGGTGTTCCGCAATGGTCGCCATGTGTGTACTGAGCTGACTTCGGCGTTGGACGGCCCGGCGCTGGTTAAGGTGATGATTGGTCGTGAGGTGATTCGCGGCGCCCATCATGCGAAGCCTGCGTTGGAAGCCCGCTCGGAAACCGCTCTCTGCGTTCGTGCACTGGCGATCAATGGCAAGTGTGGGCCGTTCAACCTTTCCTTTGCGCAAGGTGAAACAGTCGCGGTGGTCGGGCAATTGGGATCCGGGGCAGATCTTTTGCTTGAGGCGCTGGCCGGGCTGCATCAGCAGATGTCGGGTGAGATCTTCATGGGGGCATCGTCCCTGAGCCTCAACAGTATCAATGATGCTTATCAGGCGGGAATCGCGTATGTACCTGAAGACCGGGCAGCGAAGGGTGTGTTCCTCGACGAAAGCATCGAAATCAATATCACGTCCCAAGTGCTCGACCGCATCAGCGTCGCAGGCGTCATGGTGAGGGAGAAAGCACAACGCAAAGCCCTGCAACTCGCCCAGGACTTCCAGATTGACGCGCGTCGGCTGACGCTCGATGTCTCAACATTGAGTGGTGGCAATCAGCAAAAAGTTGCGCTGGCCAAAGCGATTGCCATGACGCCAAAAGTGCTGCTGCTCAATGAGCCAACCCGAGGTGTGGATATCGGTGCGCGTGCCGAAATCTATGAACGGTTGAGTGGCCTTACGAATGCCGGAATGAGCATCGTTTTCTACTCATCGGATCTGGAGGAGGTCATGGAGGTCGCTGATCGTGTCATCACGGTGTATCGCGGTCAGGTGGTGAATGACAAACCTCGGTGGACGATTACCGGCGATGACGTTTTGCACGACATTCTGCATGGCACCGACAACCTGGAGGCTTGCGCATGATGAGCAAATCATCCCGCGACACCCGCTTGCAATTGGCATGGGCGCATTTGAGCACCGGACGGTTGCCAAGGGGGTTCTCGCCCCTTCGCATGCACGCAACCATGGTCCGCCTGGCCACGCTCGTGCTGTTTATCAGTGCACTTTTCTGGATTCCCCATTTTGCGTCTGCCAGCAATATCGCGGCGATCATCTATGCGGCGGCGACCGTGGGCATTGCGGCTGTCGGCCTTGCGACGATTACATTGAGCGGGAACCTTTTTTCGCTTTCTTTGGGGGCGACAGCGGCCTGCGCGTCGATCATCTTCGCCTCCTGTGTCCAGGCGGGAGTCGGCCTTGCCGCAGTTGCAGCCCTGAGCATGGGACTGATGGTTGGATTGGTCCAGGGGTGGGCGATTGGAGGGCTGCGCTGTAATTCCATCATTACCTCGATTGCAGTCGCCTCGGTGGTCACCGGTGTTGCGTCCCTCCTGTCCGGCGGTCGAACCATCATGGGGCAGGGTGACACCGTCTGGTTAGGATCGGGCCTCGTCGTGCCCGGCGTGCCAAATCAGGCCTTGGTCTTTTTGCTGGTTGCGTTGGTACTGGATCTGGTTGTACAGCGCATGCGGCTGGGTCGAGAGCTTCGGTTGACCGGAAGCAATCCGGTTGCCGCCGCCATGGCTGGATTGCGGACTAAAGCGGCGGTAGTCATGGCCAACGTGGTGTCGGCGATGACAGCCGCCGGGGCCGGCATCCTGATCGCGGCTCAGTCATCCACGGGTAATTTGCTGGTAGGTGCAGAGCTGGATTTCAATGCCATATCCGCTGTGCTGGTCGGCGGCATTGCAATCGTGGGAGGGCGCGGAAGAGTGCTGGACGCCGCAGTCGGGGCGCTGTTTCTGGCACTGCTCAGCAACATTCTTCTGGTCAACAACTTTTCCTATGAAGTGCAACTCATGGTCAAAGGCCTGGCAGTGCTGCTGTCGGTGGCCTTGGGCGCCTTGTTGTTGCGCCTGTGCCGCTGAGAGGGAGACTGACCTCATGAAAATTTTTACGTATTCCCGTTCAGCCGTTGTTCGCATCTTACTGCTGCTTTGTTTGATCGTGTTCTTCAGTTATGCAAACCCTGACTTTCTCGCCAAAGACAATCTGTACGCGTTAGGGCAGAGCTTTGCTTTACTTGGGTTGGTGACGTTGGGACTGTCGCTGACGATGATTGCCGGTGAGTTCGATCTGAGCATTGGCGCGATTGTCGCGGTTGCAGGATTGATCATGGTCAAGACCGGCGATGTCATGCCTCTACAGGGTTTGGCTCTGGCTATCGGATGCGGCCTGCTCTTGGGGCTGCTCAATGGCGCACTGACACTTTGGCTGGCGGTGTCGTCGTTGGTCACCTCGCTGGGGATGATGATTTTACTGCGCGGCCTGGCTGTGTGGATTGAAGGTGGACAGGTGGTGAGCTATTCCAACTTTGATGCTTCCGATGCGCTGGATCAACAAGTGCTGGGCATATTGTCACCTCGAAGCCTGATCACGATTACCTGCTTTGTAGGAATCGCGGTGTTGCTTCGGCTCACCCGCCTCGGGAGAAATATCATCGCGACGGGCAGTCGTCGCAAGGCAGCGCTGGCCAGCGGAGTAAATGTCAGAAGCTCCATTTATCTAGTGTTTGCACTCTCCGGTGGGTTCGCTGCGCTGGTAGGTGCTTTGATGTCCATCAGTTTGGCCAGTGCTTCCTCGCAATATGGTTCCAACCTTCTGCTTCAGGCGGCGACTGCTGCGATCCTCGGAGGTGTGGCCTTGTCAGGGGGGGTGGGCCGTCCGCTGCATATCGCGGTCGGTGTGATGATATTGGGAGTCTTGAACAACGGGTTGAATCTGTTGGGCACCCACTCGGCGCTTATTCTGCTATTCAACGGTTTGATGCTGCTGTTAGTGATGTTGTTTGACAGGGATGTCGGTAGTTTCTTTGGGAAAATGAGTTTTAAAACACGTAAATTTCCTGGTTGAATTCCCTATAAACGACAATGTTTCGGAGCGTTGATTATGTTCAAAGCTAATGTATTGCGACGCCTGTTGCGGCTGGCGGGTGCCTGTGTGTTTTTTGCTGCGGGAGTGGCTCAGGCAGAATCAAAATCCTCCAAGGTGATTTTCCTCGGAGCGGATGATGTGTGTAGTTATTGTGCGGCCTACAACAGTTCGTTGCGTGACTATGCCAAAGAAAAAGGCCTTGATCTTGAAGTTGTCACCAACAAATTCGACCCTGCACAACAGGCATCGCAAATTGATCAGGCCATTGCTAGAAAACCGGCAGTGATCCTGCTGTGGGCCATCGACGGGGCGGCGTTGGTGCCGGCCATACGCAAGATCGACAAGGCGGGTATTCCTCTGTTGCTAACGGATGTATTGCCGGATCGCAAGTTCGAGAAGTATTGGAAAAGTTATTCCGGTGCGGATAACGAAGCAGAGGGGCGCCTGGCAGCGCAGTTGATGGTGGATGGCTTCAAAGACAAGGGATTTGCGCTCAAGGGCGATGTGATCACGATCACGGGCATCGTCTCGCAGGCTCAAGTGATTGATCGCAGTCGTGGTTTTTCCGAAGAGCTCGCCAGACTTGCCCCTGATATAAAAATAGTCGGAACTCAACCGGGCAACTGGGATCAGGGGATTGCCACGGATGCGACAGCCGGCTTGCTGACGCGTTATGGGCAGAGCATCAAAGGTATTTACGCCCATGAAGATGCGATGGTTGCCGGTTCGATCGTCGCGCTGGAGCGGGCAGGAATGGATCCTGGCAAGCTCTCGATCGTCAGTGTCGGGTGTGAGCCTACCGGCGTGAGTCTGATAAAAGCGGGCAAGTTATATGCAACCGTTCTGCAGTCTCCGGTTGATGATGCGCGCTATGCAATCGATAACGTTGTCGACTATCTGGCGGGAAAACCATTAGAGAAAATGAAGATACTTCCAATGCCCGCCGTCACCAACGCCAATATTGATGACGTCTGCAAGCCTTGGCCGGCAGGTTAAGAGCGCCGGCAGCTATACCGAATGTCGATATCAGTCGCGGTCTCGAGCGGCCTCTATAAAGACGCTCCGGGACAAGGCAAATGTCGCGCCGAGTCAAGTATCGTCTATCAAAATAATTATCATCGAATCGTCCTCGGGATAGTTGTCTCCGGCGGCTTTGCTGCATTTTCCATGATAATAAAAAACACGTGGGGTTAATTGATGAGTGGGATGAGTAAAGCAACGGATGGCACGTTTGTTTCATCCGGATATGGCTGGCTTGTGCGTATCATGTTGTCGATATTTGCGGGCAATACAGCGATGTACGTGGTGAATCTTGCCATTCTACAAGTGCTATTGCCGACCAGGGTTGAGTCGCTGGACTCGGTTCATAAGGTCGAGATTCTGGGGATGGTCACCGGCATTGCCGCCATCGTCGCGATTATCGCCAATCCCTTGGCTGGAATGCTCTCCGATAGAACGGTCGGTAAATTCGGACGACGTACGCCATGGATTGTCACAGGCGCGATAGCCGTCTTCGCGGCCTTGGCCTACATGGCCGAGCAGCAAACGGTTTTTGGTATTGTTTTGGGGATGTGCCTGTTACAGGCCTCCATGAACACCTACCAGTCGGCGATATTTGCCGTCGTTCCGGACCGTGTACCCTCACGCTGGAGAGGATTGGCGTCCTCGATGATGGGCTTGGCATTTCCCGCAGGTTCTATCGTCGGAACGGCAATCGCTTCGAGGTTTGTCGGCGATACTTCCGGGTATTATCTGTTGGGTGGGATCACGCTGGCGACGGCGATTCTGTTCGTGCTGTTGAATCCCGATACCGCCGTCTCCAGGGGAGCCAAGGCCAGCCGGGTGTCGTTGATCGTGGCGGCAAGGCAGTTTTTTTCCGCGCTATCTCATCGCGACTTTTTCTGGGTTTTTTTCAGCCGATTAATGATGGTCATTGCCTTCATGTCATTGGCCGGTTATCAATTTTATCTGCTCAAAGACTTTATAAAACTTCCGGAAGATGTTTCACCGACGCAAGCGCTAGTGTCGATCAACATCTTCGCGATGATGGCGATGGCGGCTTCAACCCTGCTGGGTGGTGTTGTTTCTGACTGGTTGGGGAAACGGCGCTTTCTGGTTTTCATTTCCGCCATGTGCATGAGTTGTGCTGCGGTGATTCCGTTCATTTATCCCACTTACAATGGGATGTTGGCGTTTGGCATATTAAACAGCCTTGGGTTTGGATGCTACATGGCGGTCGATGCGGCGCTGGCGACGGAAGTGCTCCCTGATCCCACCAGCCAGGCACGTGACCTCGGCATTATGAATATTGCCAGCGCCGCCGCACAGGTTGTCTCTCCCTTGATTGCCTCCCTGATCATCGTTCACTTGGGCGGTTACGCCTCCTTGCTGATCTGCAGTGCGAGCTTTGCGCTGCTGTCGGCGCTGTCTGTGTATGGGGTCAAAGGGGTCAAGTAAACAGCAGGGCTTTGTTATGGCGGTTTTATTAAGGGCGCCTTTCAATAAGTGTCTAAATGTCAGATAAATATTCTGCTGGGAGTTGCTTATGGTCTCTGCGAGTAAAGTGCTTGCGTCGGTATTTTTTTGTCTGCTGTTTTCTCCTGCAGTTTATGCGGAAGCATCCCGGCTCGATCCACATGATGCTGAGTCGCCGCCGGACGATGAAGTACGCCAACCGGACACCATCAAGAAAGTCAGTGCTTATGTGGCCAATGCACATGAAGCTGAGGAGCAGGGGTTTTTCGCCGGTAGTCATCTCAATTTATTTGAGCGCTTGTACTTTCGTCGGCTGTTCAATGCGGAACCCGGTTTACGCTACCAGGATAAAGACTCACAGGGGCAACCTTTCAATTACACAAAAAGTTCGGCGCAATTGGCCACGTTGGGCACTACGCTGAGTTTCACGTCAGGTTACACCCAAGGCCCCCTAGGGATGGGGGTGGATGCCAGCTTGATGAATGGCACGACGGTGTACGGTAATCGCAGTACCACGTCGCTGTCTGCGGATATGGCCAATACCGACAATGAAGGCGAGCCCAACCGGAACTGGTCGAAGCTGTCCGTTGCCGATGTGAAATTCAAGATCTCGGAAACTGAACTGAAACTGGGCCGGCAAGTCATCGACTCTCCTTTGCTTCACTCAAACTACAACAGGACATTCCCCGCTAGCTTTTATGGCGCAACATTGGCGAGCCATGAGATGGAGGGCTTTGTTTTAAAGGCCGGTAGTGTCACCCGGGTGATTGGGCGTAACAGCACCAATGAAGAGCCACTTTCCATGAGCTACGCACAATCCATTCGTGTGGATCGTGCCAGTTATGCAGGCGCAGAGTTTACGGGTTCGGGTGGCTTTGCAGCGACGGCTCACGTTAATCAATTGGAAGATGTCGCCACTCAATATTTGCTGGAAGCTAAAAAGCGCCTGGATTTCGACGGCGGTATACATGTCACGCCCGAGTTGGCTTATTACAGCAGTCATGCTCAAGGTAAGGCGCTGGCCGGTAAGGATACCGTTGATATGGCGATCGTCGGATTGACGACCGAATGGGGTGTGCACAGCGTGCTGGTCAAATATCAGCAGGTGTTGGGTGATTCTCTTTTTGATTACCTGAATGAGACCAACAGTATTTATTTTTCCAATACCTTGTACTCGGACTACCAAGGCCCCCACGAGAAATCACTACAGGTTATGTACACGCGTAATTTCGCTGATGTCGGTTTACCTGGATTGTTGTTGTACAGCTGGGCAGTAGCGGGCTGGGATATCGACGGCTCGGACTATAAAGGTGGCGTCTATCAGGGGTTTATGAACGGTGTCACTAATGGTCGCCATCATGAAATAGGCGTCTCGCCGACCTATGTCTTTCAATCCGGGAAGCTCAAAGATGCCTCCATCAGGGTGGGTTATGTCGTTCACCGGGCCACGGGCGGTCAATTGACGGGGGATGCGAATGAGCTGTTGCTGGTCGGTGAGTTGCCTATAAAGTTTTTTTGAAAAAAACAGGGTTGGCCGCCGGAAAAATCTCCGGTGTTGAGTGTTTTCTTGGGTAGTCATAAGCGTTAGGAGTGTTTGATGTTCGAGTATTTAAAAAAGTCTCCCTTCAATCTGGATGAGCAAAGTTTGGCCTGGGTGATAAAAACGCACCAAGCCTTATCGGTCGAAGAAAAAATTGCCCAACTGTTCAATCTGCTGTTGTTGGGCAATGACGAAAAAGACTTTGAGCTAATCAGACAGTTCAAACCCGGCGGTTTTACCCGTTTTTATTCTGCCGATTTGCGTTATGAGTGGGAGCAGATGAAAACCTTCGAGGCGGCCCTGAGTATTCCCCCTCTGGTGAGTGCGGATCTGGAAGGCAGCCGCCAGAGCTTTTCCTTTGGTACACCGATTCCGAACCAGTTGGCGCTTGCTGCGGTGAATGATGTTGAAGCGACTGCGCAGATGACGGCGTTGCTCGCCCAGGAGGGACGTGGCATTGGCGTAAATTGGTCGTTTACTCCGGTCATTGATATCAATAAAGCCTTTCGCAGTGCCATCGTTGGGTGCCGTTCATTTGGTAGCAACGTTGAACTGATTCAGGCCCACGCCCATGCGCATGTTCAGGCGATGCAGGCCAATGGTGTAGCGGCAACGTTGAAGCACTGGCCGGGTGAAGGCTACGATGATCGCGACCAGCACTTGGTCACGACATCGAACCCGCTGTCACTTGAAGATTGGCGTGAAACCTACGGCCACTTGTATAAGAGCAGTATCGATGCGGGCGTCATGTCGGTGATGTCTGCGCATATCGCCTTTCCCGCATACATTCGATCTGTCGTGGAGAACCCGGGCGTTGAGGCGCACCGGCCCGCGTCAATCAGCCGGCTGTTGAATCAGCAGTTGTTGCGAGAGGAGTTTGGATTCAATGGTGTCATTGTCTCGGATGCCACCGAGATGGGCGGTCTGGGGGCATGGGGGTCTAGACGTGAAATGCTGCCTGAGGTGATAGAAAGCGGCTGCGACATGATCCTCTTCGTCAAGGACCTGGATGCCGATTTCGAGGCGGTGCTGTCGGGTTATCACGACGGACGCCTGAGTCAGCAACGGTTGGATGATGCGGTCGCTCGTTTGTTGGGTATGAAGGCTTCGCTGGGTCTTCACAAGCGCTCGTGGCTGCCGGAGTGGGAGGCGTGCGAGCAAGCCTTCTCCAATCCCACCAACAGACAGCAGGCCAACGCCGTGACAGCTCGAGTGCCCACGCTTGTCAAGGATACACAGCACCTGTTGCCGCTCACCCGGGGAAAACACCGCAAGGTACTGGTGATTACCCAAGGGATATTCCACCCGCTACTTGAAGGCTCACCGTTCGATTTCACGCTGCCGGCATTGTTGAAAACCGAGGGTTTCGACATCACGCTCTACAACAGCGAAACGGAGGTGAGCGCTGAAAAGTTTGATTTGATCATGTACCTGTTTGGTCAGGAGTCTCTGCTGACGAGGTCGAGGATTTACATTGACTGGGTCAGCCTGATGGGCAAGCTCGGTCGATCCATGGAGCGCTATTGGCACGACATCCCCAGCGTCATGATTTCCTTTGGTCATCCCTATTATTTATACGATGCACCGCGAGTCCCAACCTACATAAATGCCTACTCGACCCTGGATACGATGCAGGCGTCAGTTGTGGAGGCTCTTCTCGGGCGCCAGCCGTGGAACACCCATAGCCCAGTGGACGCCTTTTGCGGTCTTGAGGATGCGCGTTACTGAGGCTTGCTCTAAAACCTGTCTGCGCTGTGATGGATAAACAAAAAACCCACCGTCTGCACGGTGGTTTTTTTGTTGTTTGTGCACTTGGCACGATGAAGCAGGGTCTATGACCAACGGTACGGTCGTGTAGTGGTCTAATGATTCCGGACACCCATTTAAGCGAGAATGCTCGCCAGAACGAGGTGTCAGATGACCAAACAGCGCCGTACCTTTTCAGCTGAATTCAAACGCGAGGCTGCCGACCTCGTGCTCAAGCAAAACTACAGCTTCATCGAAGCCAGCCGCTCGCTCGGTGTCGGCGAGTCAGCATTGCGCCGATGGGTCGACCAGATTCAGCAGGAGCGCAAAGGCGTCACCCCGCAGAGCAAAGCGTTGACCCCGGAACAGCAAAAAATCCAAGAACTGGAAGCCCGGATTGCTCGCCTTGAGCGGGAAAAATCGATCTTAAAAAACCGCCTCCCCGGCTCTCCGCGGCCCATTGAACTAGAAACACCGTGCTCTACACTTCCCCCACTGGACAGTGGTCGCTGGCTTTTTGGAGGCTAAATACCCGTCAAAAAACTTGACCCAGGGGAAGCTGCGGACCCGTTAGTGGTGGCGCGTACCGTGACCCCGTTTAGGAAGGTGATTTGATCCGAGTCCCCGTCCAGTTCAACTTGACTGGAGGTACTCATGAAAAAGCACGATCTCAAGCAGTGAGGGTTACCGGTCATTCATGATCGCGCAGCGGGCATTGATATTGGCTCACGCTTTCATGTGGTGGCTGTTCCCGCCGACCTTGCCAAAGAATCCGTTCAAACCTTCAAGGCCTTCACCGCCGATCTAGATCGCATGGCCAATTGGCTGGTCAATCTCGGCATAACGACGGTCGCAATGGAGTCGACAGGCGTTTACTGGATCCCGGTTTACGAAATTTTGGAAGCGCATGGTCTTCAGGTGGTATTGGCCAACGCCCGCGACGCCCGTGCAGTGCCAGGACGCAAAACCGATGTAAATGACGCGCAGTGGATACAACGACTCCATGCCTGCGGTTTGCTGCGCGCCAGCTTTCATCCGGATCGTGAGATTTCGGCCTTACGCAGCTATTTGAGGCTGCGGGAGCGTCATCTCGACTATGTCGCCGCACATATTCAGCACATGCAAAAAGCTCTCACGCACATGAACCTGCAATTGCATCACGTCGTGGCCGATATCACCGGCTTGTCGGGGATGCGGATAATCCGCGCCATCGTCGCAGGCGAGCGCAGTCCTTCCTCGTTAGCGGCGCTGAGTGACAAGCGCTGCAAGGCGGGTATTGATGTGATTGAGGCATCGCTGGTCGGCAACTACCAGCCTGAGCACGTTTTCGCTTTGACGCAGGCGCTGTCCATGTATGACGCTTATCAAGCGCAGCTATTGGTTTGCGACCAGCAGATTGCACAAACGCTGCTCAAGCTCTCGCAAGAAAAGGTATCACCTGTCGAGCCGTTGCCAAAACCACGGCATAACACTCGACAACCCAACGCGCTCAATTTCGATGTACGTACCTTGCTCTATCAACTGGTCGGTGTTGATCTGACACAGATCCACGGAATCGGCCCCTACTTGGCTCTGCGGCTGGTCGCCGAGTGCGGCACGGATCTGAGTCGATGGCGTACCTGCCACCATTTCACTTCCTGGCTGACGCTCGCCCCCGGCTAAGGCCGCAGTGCTCCCGGCAGTCGCAGCGTCATGGTCATGATGCTGGACGACGGCGAGCAGATCGGCCGCTTCAAGGTGCGTAGCCTGATGCGCGAGCTGGAGTTGGTCAGCAAGCAATGCACTGTGGACCATCGCTATGGTGCGAATGCGCAGCGACCCAAGAACCAGAGGCTATGTAGCGCGTAGAACGGTTGAAGGGCTGTCATGCAAAGAAATTCAAAGATGTCTGAAGCGCTACATCATCCGAGGCTTATACCCACTGATTTTGGCCGACTTGGGCGAGTCGAGGAGCACCGGTTGACATAGGAGCGTCAAGGCGCCGATGGCGCGGGTGTTCAGAAGCCTGAAACCGAGTGAATACCGACCGTGGGTTACATGACAGCTCAAGAAGCTCAGCGGGATATCAGCCATTTTTTGATGCACCGGTACAACTGGGTTCGAGCGCACCAGTTTAACGGCGGGCTGCCACCGGCTCAGGCAGAGAAAAACTTAACATCGTGTCCAGGATCAGTTGACCACTACATTGCGTGCCGACGTAGACGGGTCGATGCGACTTACGCTGTCAAGACGGCCAACTTGCACAGGTGAAAGCTGCAGCGAGATCGAGCCTAGATTGCTTGTGAGTTGCGCAACAGTGCGCGGGCCAATAATTGGAACAGCACCGTGAGTTCCAGCCCAGGCAATGGCAACCTGATCAGGGCAGGCACCGAGTTCACCCGCGATGCTGAGAACCGTATCGAGAATTTGAGTGCGCTGCGCCGAGTCTTCAGCCTGAAATACTTTGCCGCCGAACCCTTCAGCGCGGCCCTTCTGGCCCTGTCGGTATTTGCCGGTGAGCATACCGCCGCCTAATGGCGACCACGTAACGACGCCCAGATCTAGAGCCAGGGACGCTGGAAATAATTCTGCCTCTGGTGTCCGATGAACTAGGCTATGTTCGAATTGTGCGGCCGCAATTGGGACTGTGTTTTTCAGCTCCGCTAAGGTAACCGCACGGGCTATTCGCCAAGCCGGAAAATTTGATAGGCCCGCATAGAGGATTTTGCCGGACCGTGCAAGGTCCTCGAAGCCACGGATGATTTCCTCCACAGGGGTGACCCCATCGGGATGATGCGCCCAGTAGATGTCGATCCGATCCGTTTTGAGTCGTTTGAGACTGGCCTCAACGGAGGCAATCATGGCCTTGCGGCTATTTCCGGTAACGAGCGGGTTCGCATTGGGTTCAGCCCCATTGGTGAACTTGGTCGCCAAGACGAATTCCTCGCGTCGTCCATGGAGCAGGGTGCCGAGAAACTCCTCCGCTTGACCAAACTGATAGATATCCGCTGTATCAATAAAATTACCGCCTACCTCCGCATAAGCGTTGAAAATCGCCTTGCTTTCATCAGCGTCGGCACCATAGCCCCATCGGGTTCCAAAACTCCCTGTACCGAGCGCAAGTTGCGAGACGCGTAGGCCGGTCTTCCCAAATAACGTGTATTTCATGTCGTGCTCCTATCCTTGAATCGCGCCGAGTTCACTGCCGGTGTCCCCTGTCAGGGCTGCTGTAGGCTAGTCCTTGGCAGCATTGCCACGATGGAGGGCGGCAGATACGTAACTGTATTGGTGTGCCTGTTCGCGAGATTAAGATTATAGGTGACATTTAATCAAGAGAAAAATGACGATCGTCATATCGAAAATCGTAAAGCTCAATCTAAAGAAATCACGCATGCGCATATCGTTGAGGTGGCGGCGCGCATTCCGAGTCACGTGGGGCAGTGCTTGCTGAGGCCACAGAAGGGATTGTTGATGCCTCATAAGTGGCTGCCACTTCACCGTCAGAACATGCGCTACTGCAGTTGATATAGGCTCACCTGTCAAAGGATCACCTAACGGGTTGGTCTATCTCAGCTCTTGAATAGATAAGCACAGTGCGGGTGCGCCGCGCCGAACATAGCGATCAGCCTGGGCAGCGCAGTTTCAGTGCCAGCAAGCATTTCCAAGAACTCGATGGCGAGGCAGATAGCGTCGATGAGGATCATCCCAGCAGGTCTCTAAGGAATGCGGGGCAGGCAGCGACACTATCAGTTGGCCAGTTCACTTTGACCGTGTCGCACGGGTGCAGAATTTCAACGCAGATTCTCGATGAAGATACGTAAGCCGTTTGAAGTGCACACCATGTCTGGGCTTTGCAGAGCTGGGTAGGTGATTTGCTCGGACGCATACGGCTAAGCCTAAGCCACTGTTTGATAGTTATGTCCGATTAGGTGCAATAGATTTCAGTACGGATCGCAGCAACTCCTCGGAAAAGTCCTGGTCATCGGTTGCTCGTGCGAGGACGACTGCACCCACCATGCTCGCGTAAGCCGTCAAAGCTCTCTCTCTCCTGGCTCGCGCTGACTTTCCTGGCACTAGGTTTGTGAGCAGGTCCGCAGCTGCACGTATACCCTTGGTGAATGCACCGCGTACCAACGCGCCGTGACGAGCGCTCTCAGCCCCTAGGGTGGCTACTGTGCATCCATCAGCAGGGTTGTCACGGTGATCCAAGGACAGATACTCGGCGGCGAATGCATGCAGCGCATTTTCTCCTTCGGTCTCCGCCAGCTGTTGCCATCCCTCCACCAGGCTATCCAGTCCGCGCATTGTGGCAATTGCCATCAATTCCTCTTTTGACTCGAAGTGCCCATAAAAAGCACCTTTGGTCATCCCGGCGGCCTTCATCAGGTCGACGACTCCTATACCGTCGAAGCCGCGCGCTCTGAACTGACTGGCGGCGGCCTCGATGATTCTCTCGCGGCTTTGAGCCGCCTCCACATTACTAACCCTCATGAGCGTTCTCCTTCTCGGACACCGTTGACATTTTAGATTATGACTGTACTATAAATTGCATGTTGACTGTAATCTAAATAAACCTGCAGCAGATGACCTGCTGCAAATCAACGAAACTGTAATCACGGCCCTAAGGGGCCTCCAGGAGAAAAGATGAGCTTTAAAGCACTGCTTGCAACGAAAACCAGCGACAAAATCTCGGCCAGCGTGG
>NZ_JACAOS010000022.1:0-41333 GCF_013386165.1 Pseudomonas gingeri
GGGTTCGAGTACCTTCAACAGCTTCTGGAAGATCACCGTGCCGCTGTCGAAGAACGGCATCATCGCAGGTGCAATGCTGGTGTTTATCCCGGTGGTGGGTGAGTTCGTGATCCCCGAGCTGCTCGGCGGTCCGGAAACCCTGATGATCGGTAAAGTGCTGTGGCAGGAATTCTTCAACAACCGTGACTGGCCGGTGGCGTCCGCCCTTGCCGTGGTGATGCTGGCGATCCTGATCGTGCCGATCATTCTGTTCAACCGTAGTCAGGCCAAGGAAATGGAGGGCAAAGAATGAAGCGCTTCAGTTTTTCGAGCCTGATGCTGGTAGTGGGCTTGTTGTTTATCTACCTGCCGATGCTGATCCTGGTGATCTACTCGTTCAACGCCTCCAAGCTGGTGACGGTGTGGGGCGGCTGGTCGGTGAAGTGGTATGTGGGGTTGTTGGATAACACCCAACTGATGGGCTCGGTGGCCCGCTCCCTGGAAATCGCCTGCTACACCGCAGTGGCCGCAGTGGCGCTGGGGACTTTGGCGGCATTCGTCCTGACCCGGGTTACCCGCTTCAAGGGCCGCACGCTGTTCGGTGGTTTGGTGACGGCGCCGTTGGTGATGCCGGAAGTGATTACCGGTCTGTCGCTGTTGCTGCTGTTCGTGGCCATGGCGCAGATGATCGGTTGGCCCCAGGAACGTGGCATCGTCACCATCTGGATCGCCCACACGACCTTCTGTGCGGCCTATGTCGCGGTGGTGGTGTCGGCGCGTCTGCGGGAGCTGGACCTGTCCATCGAAGAGGCGGCCATGGACCTGGGCGCCAAGCCTTGGAAGGTGTTCTTTCTGATCACTATCCCGATGATCGCGCCGTCGTTGGCGGCGGGGGGGATGATGTCCTTCGCGCTGTCGCTGGATGACCTGGTGTTGGCCAGCTTCGTGTCGGGGCCGGGTTCGACAACCTTGCCGATGGAAGTGTTCTCGGCGGTGCGTTTGGGCGTGAAGCCGGAGATCAACGCGGTGGCGAGCCTGATTCTGTTGGCGGTGTCGATTGTGACCTTCCTGGTCTGGTACTTCAGCCGTCAGGCCGAAGAGCGTCGCAAGAAAGCCATCCAGTTGGCCATCGAAGAAAGCGCGGCGGACTCCTGGAAGCAGCCGGATGTGCGTCGGGCCCAGGTGGCAGAGACCGCGTAGGCCCTGCTCCTGCAATATTGTGTCGTGCACAAGTGCAGTGAACGACGCAGTACTGTAGGAGCTGGCTTGCCGGCGATGAGGCCCTTGGGTTTGGCGCTGTTCTTACTGACGCCATCGCCAGCAAGCCGGCTCCTACAAGGTTTGTGGCGTCCTTGGAGATTTACTCGGCCCAAGGCGAATGCCGGATCACATCAACGAAATTCATCGGCTTGAACGTCGCGTCCTTGTCCTTCAGCACATCGGTCTTCACGTTGCCGAATGTGGTCAGCGGCCGATGGCGCAGGCCCTCGGCAAACGCGCAGATGATGCACTCCTTGAAGCCTTCCCCCCGTGGATGCGCATGCACCACCGCTTCGCGCTGGGCGCTTGGGAACGCTGCGTAATCCATCCCCAGCACATCCATTTCCACCCCGGCCGTGACCAGCGCCACCGTCGGCCGCAGATGCTGCGGTACGCCCGGCGTGGTGTGCAGGGCAATCGACAACCAGACCTGCTCGATATCGTCATCCGACAGCCCGTAAGGCTTCATGAACACCTTGGCCGCATTGGCGCCGTCGACTTCGAAACGTTCGTCATCGCTGCGATGGCCTTCCACCAGTCCGAGGTCATGGAACATCGCGCCGACGTACAACAGCTCCGGATCGTAGGCCAGTTGCTTGCGCTCCCCACTCAGGGCGCCGAACAGGAAGACCCGCCGCGAGTGGTGGTAGAGCAGATCGCTTTCCACGTCGCGGATGTATTCGGTGGTGGCTTTGGCCAGGGCGCTGTCGGGGATCTTGATGCCAGCAATGTTGTTGCTCATGTCGAGATTTCCTTGGGGGGAGCGCCCGGTTGGCGCTGATGGGTTCAGTGTGGCGCCAGGGCGTGATGGCAACAATCGACACAAGGTGGCGAATCCGGCCATTCGGGGTGGGTTCCACGCCAGTGCGTGTGCGCGATAGAAGTGGCTGTCGCATCGCCTGGAGGCTTGCGTTACCGTAACGCTGACTTGCATTGAGGCCCGCCCATGACCCGAACCCTTGCCGTGGTGGTGTTTCCCGGTGTCCAGTCCCTGGACGTCACCGGGCCCCTGGACGTCTTCGCCGAAGCCAACAGCTTCCTGCCCCCCGAGGCGCAATACCGGCTGGAAGTGATCGGTGTCGAGCACGGCTGGCTGGCCTGTTCCAACGGTCTGGCGATCCAGGCACATCGGCATTTCAGCGAGGCCGTGGAGCCTTATGACCTGCTGTTGTGCGCCGGCGGGCCGAGTTTGCCGGGGCTGGATTTTGGTGAGGCCTTTCATACCTGGTTGCGTGGGGCCAGTGCTCGCGCCGAGCGCTTCGGTTCGATCTGCAACGGCGCCTTCATGCTGGCCCGGGCCGGATTGCTCGACGGGCGTACGGTGACCACCCACTGGAGTGATGCGTCGGCGCTGGCGGCGTTGTGCCCGGCGGCGCGGGTCGAGGCCGATCGTTTGTATGTCCAGGACGACCGGCTGTTCACTTCGGCGGGGGTGACGGCGGGGATCGACTTGTCGTTGTACCTGCTGTCGCGGGATCACGGTGCGCAGGTGGCGCTGAAGGTCGCCAAGCGGCTGGTGGTGTTCACCCAGCGATCGGGCGGGCAGTCGCAGTTCAGTCCGTACCTGGCGCCCTATGCCGAGGACTCGTCACCGGTGGCCCAGGCGCAGCAGTATGTGCTGGAGCACCTGACCGGGGATTTGAGCATTGCTGAGTTGGCGCGGGCGGCGAATATGAGTGCGCGAAATTTCTCCAGGGTATTTGCCCGGGAGACCCAGGTGACCCCGGCGGAGTTTGTCGAGCGGGCGCGGGTGGATGCGGCGCGGGTGATGCTGGAAAGCGGCGGGGCGCCGTTGAAGACCGTGGCCTATGAATGCGGTTTTCGTGATGCACACCATATGCGTAGCGTGTTTCAGCGGCGGTTGGGTGTGACGCCGCAGCAGTTCAGGCGGCATTTTGCGGGGTTGCTTTGAGTCAGAGGGTGTCTGGGAAGACGCCTTCGCGGGCAAGCCCTAATGCTATGTAGGAGCGAGCTTGCTCGCGATGGACCTGAGAGCGCCGCATTCGTCCAGCAAACGCTGCGTCATCGTTAACGTCCATCGCGAGCAAGCTCGCTCCTACAAGGGGCTGCTTCGCAGCCCAGCGCGGCGGTGCGGCGTTCCGACAAGGCCGCTCACCACAACCTCAGGATTTCAGCGTGTCGTACGCCTCCAGCGCATGCAGCGAGTAGATATAGGCTGCACCGGCGTTCAGCGAAATCGCCGTGGCCAGGGCTGCGGCCACTTCTTCGCGGGTCGCACCGGCCTTGATCGCGGCATCGGTATGGGCACCGATACAACCGTCACAGCGGGTGGAAATCGCCACGGCGATGGAAATCAGCTCGCGGGTCTTGGCGTCCAGCACATTGTTTTCCGCCGCCGCCTCGCCCAGCTTCATGTACGCCTGGACCATCTTCGGATTGGATTTGCCCAAGGCACCAAAGGCATTCTTGATGGTTGGCAGCAGTTCGGGCCAATTGAGAAACATAGTGGTAACTCCTGAAAGGGTAAGGGTAAAGTGGCTTGGCAACGAGCTCAGTCTCCTCTGTCCGGTGTCGTCACTCTTGTTCGATTCACTCAAGGTTTTGTCCGAAACGCGCAAATGAATTCGATCGATAAACTCATCACCCTCGCCGGGGTCCGCGGCTGCCTCGACCTGCGCTGCCAGTTGCAGGGCGACTGGGCCATGGATCACGGGCAGGAAAGCGTCGGGGTCGCGCCTTATCATCTGGTGCTGTCCGGCGACTGCCTGGCCGAATTGCCGGACGGCCGTTCGTTGCGCCTGCACGCCGGCGATATCCTGGTGCTGCCCGGTGGCGGCAGTCATCTGTTGCGCAGCCCGGGGCAAGCGGTAGCGCCGGCGGCGATGCGGATCAGCCGTGGCGGTTTGCTGCCGGTGCATCGGCTGGGTGGCGAACAGGTGGACCTGGACATTCTCTGTGGGCGCTTTCACTACCAGCGCGAGTCGATGTTGTTTGCCGCGTTGCCGGAGTACCTGGTGATTTCCAGCCAGGCGTTGCAAGCCAACGGTCAGCTGGCGGCGCTGGTGAGCCTGTTGCGGGTGGAGGCTGATGGCGATCAGACCGGGGCGCGGTTCCTGGTCGATGCGCTGTCGTCGGCGTTGTTCACGCTGATCCTGCGGGCCTATCTGCAACAGCAGGCGCCGGCCAGCGGGACCCTGGCGTTACTGGCCGACAAGCGCCTGAGCCGGGCCTGGCAGGCGATGCTCGACGAGCCGGCCCACGAGTGGACCATCGAGGCCCTGGCGGCGTTGGCGAATATGTCGCGGGCGACCTTCATGCGCACGTTCGCCGCGGTGGCCGGAGAGTCGCCCTGGGTGTTGCTGACGCGGGTGCGGATGGAGTTGGCGTACGGCTTGCTGAGCCATTCGCACCTGGGCTTGAGCGATATCGCCGTCCAGGTCGGCTATCAATCCCAGGCGGCATTCAGCAAGAAGTTCAAGGAGATCTACGGCGAGGCGCCAGGACGGCTTCGCCGGGCGGGAGGCTAGAGCGCATTTGTAGGAGCCGGCTTGCCGGCGATGGCGGCCGGTAAGGCGATGCAAGGCTCACGGGCAGTCGGCTGCCACAATGACCGCAGTGGTTTTATCGGCCCGGTAGCAGCTTCAGCACACTGCGGGTATTGGCTGACACCTCCACTTCATCCAGGCGCACCTGATCATACCCGCCCTCGATATAGGTCTCGGCCTGGTCGTCGTAATACTTGTCGAACAACACCCCGCTTTGCCCCACCGGGTTGATGGTCAGGCTGTGCTCCGGGTCGGCGAAGTCGATGATCCGGCGGGTCGAAGGCCCGTTGCTCACCGCCCAGGGCGCCGGGCCGATTTTCGCCGACAGGTTGTTCGGCACTTCGTGGCTGCCCGGTGCATCGAACGGCCCGACATTGAACAAGCGGTCCAGCGGCTTCTGCTGGCCCAGCGGATGCTCATGGGTCAGGGTATGGGCCTTGCCCCAGACCCAACTGGCCGGGTCGTCGCCATAGAGTCCCTTGAGGTGGGCGATGCTCGCCTGCCAGGCGGTCTTGACCGTCTCGGCACGGCCCTTGCCCCACCACGGGGAGCGCTCATCGGCGGCCAGGCGCGGCAGGGCGCCGTCGACCACGCGGGTGCTCAGCAGCGCCTTGAAATAGTCGTCGCCGAGCTTGTCGTGCATTGCGGTATAGGTCAGGTCATAGAGGAACTGGTTGAACAAGGTGGCCGTGGTGGAACTCATCGGGTAATCACCTTTCCACTGCGCCAGCTGTTCCACCAGCTTCAGCTCCGCCGGGTCTTTCACCACCTCACGCAGCACCGGTAACAGCGGCTTGAGCAGGCGCGGGCCGTAGTCGGTGGTGGTGCCCAGCTGCAACTTCTGGGTGTTTTCCAGGCTCCAGCGCACGCTGCTGTCGCTCAGTTGCCGGTTCAACTGCTGGCCGCGATCGGCCAGGTTGTAGAAACCGGGAATCTCCATCCCGGTGGGCGATACCGGCTGGGCGTTGGCCGAGACGATATAACCGCGCGCCGGGTTTTCTTCCTGGGGATTGGCGCTGAACGGGTAGTAGCCGTCCTTGTCGGCATCGCCGGTGCTGCCATCGAGGATAAAGCCCGGGTTGATCCCGGCCGGACGCTTGGGTAGCAGCGCCGCCGCCCACCAGCCGATATCGCCCTTGGCATTGGCCCAGACCACATTGAGCCCCGGCGCCTGGATCTTCGACGCGGCCGCGCGGGCCTTGCCCAGGGTGTCGGCACGGTTGAGCTCGTAGAAAGCGTCGAGGATCGGGTCCGGGGTCTCGAGAAAGGCCCACCACATGGCGATGGGCTTGGCTCCGCCAATGGTGCCCAGGGCATCGTTGACAATCGGGCCGTGGGGCGAGCGGCGCAGGGTGACGGTGACCGGTGCCTGGCCCTTGACGGCGATCTGCTGCTGGGTGCTGGTCATCTCGACCCATTGGCCGTGGTACCAGACCTGATTGGGGTTGTCCGGGTTGGTCTTCTCGGCGATCAGGTCGAGGTCGTCGTTCTGGAACATGGTCAGGCTCCAGCCGAACGCCTGGTTGTTGCCCAGGAAGGCGAAGGGCACCAGCGCCTGGTGATAGCCGTACAGCTCGAAGTTCGGCGCCGAGAGATGCGCCTCGTACCAGACCGAAGGCGTCGAGAAATGGATATGCGGATCACCCGCCAGCAGCGGCTTGCCACTCTTGGTCCGGTTGCCGGAAACCACCCACGCGTTGCTGCCTTCGAACTGCGGCAGGCCGGCGTGTTCCAGGGCCTGGTCGTTCAGTCGGGCGAGGGCACCGAGGCTCTTCCAGTCGGCATCGGCCAGCGGCGTCGGGGTGCCGAACGCGCCCTGGGGGCGCCATTGCAGGTCGAAGACCTTCAAGTAGTCGGCGCCGAGTTTGTCGCGCACATAGGTCAGCAGCGGCTCGGTGCGAAAGGCGGCGGCGAAGCTGTAGGCCAGGTAGCCTGCGATGCTGATGGTGTCTTCGGCGGTGAACGGCCGCTTGTCGATGCCCAGGAGGTCGAACTCCACGGGTTTGACGTGCGTCGCCTGATACTGGTTGATACCGTCCAGGTAGGCTTGCAGGGCCTTCCAGCTGGGGGACTGCTTGTCGAGCTGGGCGACGTATTGGTCGGCCCGTTCGCGGATGCGCAGGCCACGGAACATCTTGTCGGTGTCCACCAGCTTGGGCCCGAGCACCTCGGCCAGTTCTCCACGGGCCAGGCGGCGCATGATTTCCATCTGGAACAGTCGGTCCTGGGCCTGCACGTAACCCAGGGCGCGATAGAGGTCGGTGTCGTTTTCGGCGCGGATATGCGGCACGCCACGGTCGTCGTAACGCACCGTGACCGGCCCTTGCAGGTTTTGCAGCGTGACCTGGCCCTGACGCATCGGCTGTTTGCTCTGGACGTACCACAGGCCGCCCCCGGCAATGGCGGCGATCAGGACGGCGAGAACGGTCAGGCTACGTTTCATGCATGAATCCTTGTGGCTACCGGGACTGGTTCGGGAAGGTTTAGCACAGGAGAGTGTGGGGATGCATCGGCCGGGCGGGCGATTACTGTAAAAAGTCCGGTTCGCCCTACGGGGCCGGCTGCCATGGGCAGTAACAGCCCACCGCCATGTTGTGGGTGGCATTCACCGCCCGGCCTTCGCTCAGCGCCTGCAGGATCGGTTCGATAAAGCTGTTGCTGGAATTGCAGGTGGCGCCCTGGCTGTAGGGGCCGAAATACGCCAGCTTGCCGGCGCGGTCCCAGATCGCCACCGCCGGGCTGACCGTCAGGTGTTCGGCCCCCGGCAAGCCGGGCAGCGCCTTGATCGCACTCAAGGTGCTCGGCAACTGGCCGTGGGTCGCGGATTTCTGCACCGAGTAGAACTGCACCCCCAGCGGCGCGAAATGCTCGACCAATTCCGCCAGGTGCTGCTGGTTGCCGACATTGCAGGGGCAGCTCGGGTCCCAGAAGTGCACCAGGCGGATCGACCCCGGTCCGGCCAGCTCCGCCGGCAGGCTCAGGCTGTCGCCGGTGAAGAGTGCGGTCTGCTCGCTGAAGGCGCGGATATAGCGGCCCTGGAACCAGGCATAGGCGAACCACAGCCCTGTCGCGCAAACCACGGCGAGCAGGCCGGCAAGTAATCTCTTGTGACGCATCAGGGGCATGACGATTCGGTCCTCGAAGGTCGCGTAGCTTGCCATGCCCGCCCTGACAGATGAATATCGCAGGTCTGTAAAACGCCTTTGGCGTTGCCGCACCTTTACCTGGAAAGCCTATGTCCGCCACCTTTACCGCCAATTCCCTGCGTTCCAGCCTGCGACCCTTGGCCGCGGCGCAGCCGTTGTCGGAAGAGGCACGGGCCTATCAGCGCTTCTATGGCCTCGACCTGCCCCAGCGCAGCCCGCCAGTCGCCAGTCGCCTGGGCCGTTTCAGCAGCGGCGCTTTCGACCTGGTGAGCCAGCTCTGGCTGCCCGTCGATCCAGTGGCGACGCTGTTCCTGTTCCACGGTTTCTACGATCACATGGGCCTGTTTCGCCATGTCGTGGACTGGGCGCTGGACCAGGGCTTCGCGGTGATCGCCTGTGATCTGCCGGGGCACGGCCTGTCCAGCGGCGAGCGGGCCAGCATCGACGATTTCGCCCAGTATCAGCAGGCGTTGCAAGGCCTCTTCAATGAGGCCCGCGGCCTTGACCTGCCGCAACCCTGGCACTTGTTCGGCCAGAGCACCGGCGGTGCGATCATCATCGACCACCTGCTCCGGCACGGCAGCGCCAGCCCGGCCCAGGGCCAGACCATCCTGCTCTCGCCGCTGGTGCGGCCACGGGCCTGGGACTGGTCGAAGTTCAGTTACTACCTGCTCAAGCCCTTCGTCAAAGGCATCGCCCGGCGTTTCAGCGAGAACACCAACGACCCGGCGTTCATGCCGTTCCTGCAAGCCGATCCGTTGCAACCGCAACGCCTGCCGACGGCCTGGGTCGGAGCCCTGGCGCGCTGGATTCCCGGTATCGAGTCCGCGGCGAAAAGCCCGCGGCGGCCGCTGATCGTGCAAGGCGAGGCCGACATGACCGTCGACTGGACCCATAACCTCAGCGTGCTGCGCGGCAAGTTCGACCGCCCCGAGGTACTGATGCTGCCCGACGCCCGGCACCACCTGGCCAATGAAATCCCGGCCTATCGCGAGCGCTATTTCCGTTTTATCAGCGAGCACCTGCAGCCATGACCCAAGAGCCCGCCATGACCGACCGCCTGCCGCAACGCAGCGACTACCGTCACTTCCAGCCGATCATCACACGCTGGCATGACAACGATGTCTACGGCCACGTGAACAACGTCACCTACTACAGCTTTTTCGACACGGCGGTGAACACCTACCTGATCGAACAGGGTGGCCTGGATATCCATGACGGCGCAGTCGTCGGTTTTGTGGTCAGTTCGGCCTGCGACTATTTCGCCTCGATTGCCTTCCCCGAACGCATCGAGATCGGCCTGCGGGTCGGCAAGCTGGGTAACAGCTCGGTGCAATACGAACTGGCGGTGTTCAAGGCCGGTGAAGAAGATGCCTGCGCGGCCGGGCGCTTTGTCCACGTGTTCGTCGATCGCGCCTCGAACCTGCCGGTGAGCATCCCCGCGCCATTGCGCGAGGCGCTTCAGTCGTTGAGCTGAATGATCCCTTCACGCACGGCGAACAGCACCAGCCCGGCGATATCGTGAATCCGCAGCCGGTGCATGATCTGCGAGCGGTGTGCCTCCACGGTCTTGACGCTCAGGCCGAGGCCGACCGCGATGGAACGGGTGGTCTCGCCCCGGGCGATCAGCCGGAGGATTTCCAGTTGCCGCGCCGTCAGCGCGACCTGGCTGGCGCGGATCGGCTGGCTGTGGGTCTGGCGCACGGCCTGGTCGACCACCAGCGGCACCACTGCCGAGGACAGGTACTGGCCGCCGTGGCGCAAGGCCTTGAGCGCCAGCTCCAGTTCCAGCACCGTGGCATTTTTCAGCAGATAGCCGTGGGCCCCCAGTTGCAGGCACTTCATCACAAAGTGGCTATCGGTGTGCATCGACAGCATCAGCACCTTGCTGCGCGGCGCGCGCAATGACAGCTCCTTGAGCGCCGCCACACTGTTCATCCGCTCCATGGACATGTCCAACAACACAATGTCCGGCTTGAGCCGTGAGGCCAGCTCGATCGCCGCCTGCCCATCGCCCGCTTCGCCGACGATTTCGTATTCTTGTTGTTTTTCCAGCAGTGCCTTCATACCCGCGCGAAACAGCGGGTAATCGTCGGCAAGCAGTATTCGACAAAGCATAAGCTCAAGCCCAATGAAGCAAAGGGAAGGGCGCAGCCGCCTGGGCGGGCTGCGATGGTTTATGTCGGGTGCAAGGTCCGGATGCCGGGTGCTGGTCAGCCGTGGCGGGCGCTGTCACCGAACTGCTGGATCATTTTCGCAAGCTTTGCCAAGGGTTCGACCCACTGCGCGGCACCCAGGCGGATGGCCTCTTTCGGCATGCCGAAGACCACGCAACTGGCTTCGTCCTGGGCCACGGTACAGGCGCCGTTTTCGCGCATGGCCAACAGCCCGCGCGCCCCGTCGTCGCCCATGCCGGTCATGATAATGCCCAAGGTGTTGGCGCCCGCCTGTCTGGCCACTGAACGAAAAAGCACATCCACCGACGGCTTGTGCCGGTTGACCGGCGGCCCGTCGAGGACCTCTACCTGGTAGTGCGCGCCGCTGCGTTTGAGCTGCATGTGCAGGCCGCCCGGTGCCAGCAATGCCAGGCCGCTGTGGACGCGATCCAGGTGTCTGGCCTCGCGCACTTCTATCTGGCAGAGCTTGTCCAGGCGCCTGGCAAAATCGGCTGTGAACTTCTCCGGCATGTGTTGAACGATGACAATCCCCGGGCAGTCACGTGGCAACTGCCGCAAGATGAATTCCAGGGCCTGGGTGCCACCCGTGGAGCAGCCCAGGGCGACCACCCGGTCGGTGGTCCTGAGCGGGTTGATCGCGGGTATGGCGATGGATTCTGCGGCAGGCACGCTGTGGCGAAGGGCCATAGGCCGAGTCCGGGCGCTTTCCTCGACCTTGCGGATCAGTTCGCCGGACAGTTGCAGCAGGCTTTGCTTGAGCCCCAGCCGGGCCTTGGTGAACACCCCGACCGCGCCGGCGGCCAGGGCTTCGACGCCGACTGCCGAACCGTCTTCGGTGAGGGTCGAGCAGATCAGGGTCGGGGTCGGTCGCTCGGCCATGATCTGGCGCAGGAAGGTCAGGCCGTCCATGCGTGGCATCTCGATGTCGAGGATCAGCACGTCCGGCCAGTCGCGGCGCATCTTGTCGATGGCATAGAGCGGGTCGGCGGCCTGGCCGATCACCTGGATATTCGGGTGGTTGTCCAGGCACTGGGTCAGCACCTGGCGCACCAGGGCCGAGTCGTCGACGATAAAGACCCGGATCATCGTGGACGCATCCCCAGCCGCAGCGGTTGCACGCTGTTGCGTTGACACTCGATCAGGCCGCTGGCGCCGTCGATGCGCAGGCGCCGGTAGTGCTGGCCGTTGAGGTCGCAGTGGTCCACCGCCCAGTTGCGCAGGCTGAATTGCTCCCGGGCGAAGGTGCTGTTGTTGTGCCCGACCCGGTGGGCGGGTGGGCCGTCGATGCGGACCAGGCTGCCGCCGCCGAAAATGCTTTTGCGGTATTCGTGGGGGTGGGTGCCGTGGCGGCGCATGTCGGCCAGCATGCGCTGGAATACACCTTCGCCGTAACGGGTGTCGAGGGCGTTGCGGGCGCTCGGATCGTTGGGCAGCAGATAGTGCGACACGGCCAGCAATTGCCAACGGGGATGCCAGAGCACGATCGACACGCAACTGCCGAGCAGGGTGGTGACACTGCCTTGGTGCCGCCCGAAGAAGTAGTCGCCGGGGCGCAGGAACAGTGGCGGATTCATAGGCGTTCGTAGACCGAGGGGTTGAGCAGTCGCACCGGCACGTCGAAGCCGTGGATGCTTTCCGCATGACCGATGAACAGCAGCCCGCCCGGACGCAACTGGCTGACCAGGCGTTGCACGATGCGCTGTTTTTCGTCGTTGTTGAAATAGATCAGGACATTGCGCAGGAAAATCACGTCGAAGCGCCCCAGCCCGTCGGGCAGCGGCTGGACGATATTGATTTCCCGCAGGCTGACCCGCTCGCGCAGTGCGGCCTGGACGCGGAAGCGTCCGCTCATCTCGCCGATGCCGCTGAGGCAATGGCGGTGCAGCCAGCCCTGGGGAAAGTTCTTCGCCTGGGCCATGTCGTAGATGCCGTCGCCGGCCTTCTCGAGCATGCTCTGGCTCAGGTCGCTGGCGAGGATCGACCAGTCGCCGCCGCGCAGGTGTTCCTGGACCACCATGGCCAGGCTGTAGGGTTCCTCGCCGGAGGAACAGGCCGCGCTCCAGAGTTTCAGCGGGCCACGCTGCTGGCCCAGCCACTGGCCGAGATAGTCGAAGTGCGCCTGCTCACGGAAGAAATAGGTTTCGTTGGTGGTCAGCAGGTCCACCACCAGGCGGCGTTCCTTGAGGTGCACCTGCTGATCGAGCAGGCGCAGGTAGTCGGCGTAGCTGTCGAGGCGGTAATGGCGCAGGCGCTTCATCAGGCGCCCGGCCACCAACGGTCGTTTGTTCGGCGCGAGGATAATCCCCGAGGCCTCGGCCATAAGCTTTTGCAGACTGCGGAATTCGCTGTCGCCGAGGCTGGGCAGCATGGGTTGGCTGGACATTTCAGCTGCCCTGGGCCACGGCCAGGCTGAGCTGGCGGATATCGTCCAGGGACAAGACCTGGGGGATGTTCAGGATGATGGTGAAGCCTTGCTCGTGGCGGGCCATGCCGGCGATGAAGTCGGTGCGGATACCGGAACCGAAAGGTGGCGCCTGCACCACCTGGTGCGGGTCGATATCCAGCACCGCGTCCACCGCATCCACCACCAGGCCGATGCGCTGGGCGATACCGTCGAGTTCCGGCTCGATGATCACGATGCAGGTGCGTTTGCCGGCCGCCGTCAGCTCGAAGCCGAAGCGCGCCGCCAGGTCGAGCACCGGCACCACGTTGCCACGCAGGTTGATGACCCCGTGGATAAACGCCGGCATCATCGGCACGGCGGTGACATCGCCGTACTCGATGATCTCGCGCACGCCGTCGATCGGCACCGCATAGGCGGCCTGGCGTACCCGAAACGACAGGTGCTGGATACTCGGTGCCGGCAGCACTTCGTGCAGGGCCTGGAGCCCGTGGCGCAGGTTGGCAGTCATGATCCGGCCCTCAAGAGAAACTGACGAACTGGCCTTCATCCACCGGCGCGCGACCCTTGAAGCCGTCCCGCGTACTCGGGGTGTAGCTGTCGAAGCTGCGCGGTTGCGGTTTGTAGGCCGGCGCGGTTTCGCCGTCGAAACGGAAGAAGCCGATCAGCTCCTGCAACTGCCCGGCCTGGGCGTTCATTTCTTCGGCGGTGGCCGCCAGTTCTTCGGAGGCCGAGGCGTTCTGCTGGGTGATCTGGTTCATCTGGCCCATGGCGATATTGATCTGCCCGGCAGCGCCACTCTGTTCCAGGGAGGCGGCGGTGATTTCCTGGACCAGGTCCGAGGTCTTCTGGATATTCGGCACGATTTCATTGAGCAACTGCCCGGCCTGTTCGGCCAGGCGCACGCTGCTGGAGGCCACCTGGCCGATTTCCTGGGCGGCGACCTGGCTGCGCTCAGCCAGCTTGCGCACTTCGGCGGCGACCACCGCGAAGCCCTTGCCGTGGTCGCCGGCGCGGGCGGCTTCGATGGCGGCGTTGAGGGCCAGCAGGTTGGTCTGGTAGGCGATGTCGTCGATGATGCTGATCTTGTCGGCGATCTGTTTCATCGCCAGCACCGTGTCGCTCACCGCGCCGCCACCTTGCACGGCGTCATTGGCAGCCTTGCCGGCGATGCCGTCGGTGATCTTCGCGCTTTCGGTGTTCTGGGCGATGGAGGCGGACATCTGCTCCACCGAGGCGCTGGTCTGTTCGACGCTGGCGGCCTGTTCGTTGGCCGCCTGGCTCAGCGACTGCGAGGTCGAGCTGACCTGTTCGGACGCCGACGACAGCGAGTCGGCGGCGCTGCGCACGTCACCGAGAATGCTGCGCAGGCGCAAGGTCATGTTCTGCATGGCGGTCAGCAACTGCCCGGTCTCATCCTTGCCGGAGGTCGGCAAGTCCTGGCCCAGGTCGCCGGCGGCCATGCGGTTGGCGGCGGCCACGGCACCGTTGAGCGGACGGGTAATGCTACGGGTCACCAGCACGCCGATCATGATCCCCAGCAGGGTGGCGGCGATGACCAGGGCGATCATCTGGCTCTGGGAGCGGGTGGCGATGTCGTTGATCTGCTGGTTGGCCTCGGCGGCGCGGTCCTGTTTGCCCCGGGTGACCTGGCCCATCAGGTTGTCCACCACGTCACCGCTGATCACCGCCTTGGGCAGCAATTCGGTGACATCGCTGGTTTCCTGCAGCATCCCGGATTGCTGGTGGGTGGCGAGCACTTGCTGAACCACGTTCTCGTAGTCCTTGAGCGGCGCGTCGAGTTGATCGAGCTGGGCCAGGCCGTCCTGGGTGATAAAGGCTTTACGGGCGTCGGCGATCAGCTTGCGGGTCTTCTCCATCGCCGCCCGTGCCTGATTGGCGGACTGTTCGCGCCCGGCCTGGCTGGTGGCGAGCAGGGTGTGGCGCATGGCGCGGCCAACGACGATCAACTGGATATTGGCTTCCTGCATCAGGCTCATGCCGGTGACGTCGAGGTCGTACATGCGGTCCGAGAGGTTGTTGACCTGGGACAGGTTGCGAATGCCGATCACGCCGATGCTCGCGGTCAGCACCACCACCAGCAGGAACCCCGCGGTCAGCCGGAGTCCTATCTTCATGTTCCTGATGAATTGCATGATCAATCTCCTGAAAGGCTGGGCAAAGGGGTATGGAGCGCGGACGGCGAGGTGGGCTCGGCGGCGCTCTGCAAATGGCGGAACAGGCTGGCGATATCGAGGATCAGCGCGACCTGGCCGGAGCCGAGAATGGTCGAGCCGCTGATGCCGCGCAGGTGTTGGAACATCTGGCCGAGGGGCTTGATCACGGTCTGCAATTCGCCGAGCAACTGGTCGACGATCAGGCCGGCCTGCTGGCGGCCATGGCTGACCACGACGATGTTGCGGCGCCGCGCGCTGCTCGGCGTCAGGCCGAAATGGCTGTCCAGGGCGATGCACGGCAGCGGCTTGCCCCGCAGGTTGAGGTAGCCCTGGCCGAGCTGCTCGGGGCTGGCCTCCATGCACTCGGTGACCATGTCCAGGGGAATGACAAAACTGTCCTGGCCGACGCTGACCTGGAAGCCGTCGATGATCGCCAGCGTCAGCGGCAGGCGGATGCGGAAGGTGCAGCCCTGGCCGGCCAGGGAATCGATCTCGATAACGCCGCGCAGTTGGTCGATGGCGCTACGCACCACGTCCATGCCGACGCCCCGTCCGGAGAGGTTGGAAACCTGTTCGGCGGTGGAAAAACCAGCTTCGAAAATCAGCCCGTGGATGTCCGCATCGGCCAGTTGCGCATCCGGATCGACCAGGCCTTTGTCGATGGCCTTTTCGAGGATGCGTGCGGTGTTCAGGCCGCGGCCGTCGTCCTGCACTTCCAGCACGATCATGCCGGAGTCATGGTAGGCATTGAGGCTCAGGTTGCCCTCGGCGGGTTTGCCCACGGCCAGGCGTTCGGCGGCGGACTCGATGCCATGGTCGATGGCGTTGCGCACCAGATGGGTCAGCGGGTCGGCGATCTTGTCGATCACCGATTTATCCAGTTCGGTTTCGCCGCCGCGCAGGCTCAGCTGGATCTGCTTGCCCAGCTCCTGGCTGACATCACGGACCACCCGATGGAAACGGTTGAAGGTTTCGCCGACTTCCACCATGCGCAGCTTCAAGGCGGTTTCGCGGATCTGCTCGACGTGCTGGTGCACCGCCTGGATGCTTTCCAGGCAGCCGCTGTCACCGTTGCGCCGGGCGTGCATCTGGGCCCCGGCGGTGCTGATCACCAGCTCGCCGACCAGGTTGATCAACTCGTCGAGTTTGTGCGCGGCCACCTTGACCAGGCTGGTGTCCAGTGTGCGGCGGTCGCGGCTGACCGGGGTCCTTTGCGGAGCAGGTTCGAGCGTGGTCAGCACCTCCAGCAGCGTTTCCGCCACCGGCACGGGCAGATGATCTTCCGGGACCAGGCGCAGGGTGCAGAAGTCCTGGATAAACTCGAACACGTCTTCGATTTCACTTTGGCTCGCGGCGGTGCGCAGGCTGAATTCGAAGCCCAGGTGACAGGTTTCCGGATCGAGTTGTTGTAGCGCCGGCAGGGCTTTGCTGAGGGTCTTCAGGTTGACGATTTCGCCCAGGCGCTTGAGGTAGCGCAGGAAGGCGGCCGGGTCGAAACCGTTGCGAAACAGCTCTTCGGAAAAGCGAATCGAGATCTGCCAGGTGACGAGTTGGAGCTCGGCGGGTGTCGTGGTGACCGTCTCGGGTTCCGGTACCTGTTCGGCGATGTGCCCCTGGGCTTCGAACAGCGCGGCGAGCAAGGGTGCCTGGCGGGCTTCGTCGGCGTCCAGCAGGCCGCTGTCGGGATCGACCCGCTCGATCATCGCGCTCAGTTCGTCCATGCAGTTGAGCATCAGTGAGGTCAGGGCCGGGGTGAGCACGCGCTGGCCGTCGCGCACCGACATCAGCAGGCTTTCCAGATGGTGGGTGAGGTTGACCAGCGGCGTCAGCGAGAAGATTCCGGCGGAGCCCTTGAGGGTGTGCACGGCGCGGAACAACTGGTTGACCGCGTCCTGGTCGTCAGGGCTGGCCTCCAGGCGCAGCAGACTGTCCTCGGCCTCCTTGAGCAGGTCGCGGCCTTCACTGAGAAAGCCCAGCAGGAGCTGGTTCCATTGTTCGCCACTGAGCATCGGTCAATCCTCGTTGGGGACGGCGGGGTACAGCGATTCCAGGTTCAGCAGGGTCAGCAGTTCGTGCACCGGGGGCGAGACCCGCGACACCGTGGTCGGCTGGTCGATGGACGACAACGCCCGCTGGATGGCCAGGAGCAATTGCGCCCCGGCGCTGTCCAGCTCGTTCAGGTCGCCCAGGTCCAGCTGCCAGGGGCCTGCCGGCAGTGGCAGCAGGCCGAGCAGTTGGTCGCGGGCCATGCTGACCTCGTAGAGGGTCAGGTCGCCCGTCAGGTGCAGTTGCGCGGGGGTGTCATCCCTGGCGGGTGTCAGCGAAAACATGGCGTGGTCATCCCAGTAGTTTTTCCACGGCCGCCAGCAGTTGCTGGGGCTGGAACGGTTTGACGATCCAGGCCCTGGCCCCGGCGGCCTGGCCCTCGGCTTTCTTCGATTGCTCGCTCTCGGTGGTGAGCATGATGATCGGCGTGAAGCGGTATTCGTTGCGCGCCTTGACCTCTTTCACCAGGCCGATGCCGTCGAGGTTGGGCATGTTCACGTCGCTGATGATCAGGTTGATCTTCTGGCCGTTGAGCTTGCTCAGTGCATCGCGGCCGTCGCAGGCCTCGATGACCTGGTGACCGGCAGCGGTCAGGCTCATCTTCACCAGTTGGCGCATGGACAGGGAGTCGTCGACGATCAGGATGGTCTTGGCCATGTTCATCACTCTTGCAAAGGGGGAAGGCGGAAATACTAGAAAAAGGTCACTTCGCTGCTGGCGCTCATCTGCGCCTGGCCATGGCGTTCTTCATCGGTGGTGAAGCGCTGGCGCTGGCGTTCGAGCCAGGCCGCCGGATCCTTGAGGCTGCTGTCCTGGCGGGCAATGGCGTCGAGCAGGTGGGCGAGGTCGATCTGCACGTGATCGAGCATCTGGTCGGTGCGATCCTGGAATTGCAGGTTGACCATGATTGCCTGGATGTCGGCTTGGGTCGCACGGGCATCCTGCTGCAGGGCGCGGGAGGCGTCGGTCAGTTCGTTGAGGTTGTCTCCCAGGCGGGCCATGACCTGGGTCACCGAGCGGTTGAGGAAGTCCAGGTTGGCCTGTTCGCTGGTGCCCAGTTCCGCCGCTTCGGCGATGGTGGTCTGGATCGCCAGGTTGATTTCGCCGACCTTGGCGTCCATGCCCTGGCCGGTTTCGGCGGACAGGGTGGAGAGTTTGCGGACTTCGTCGGCGACCACTGAAAAGCCCCGCCCGTACTCGCCGGCACGGGCCGCCTCAATGGCGGCGTTGAGGGCCAGCAGGTTGGTCTGGCTGGCGATTTCCTGGACCCGCTTGGCCATGTGCTGCAACTGGCTGGCGTAGTCGCCCAAGTGACTGATGGTGTCCAGCAGATCGTGCTGGCGCTGGCTGCTGGCTTCGAAGGATTGCGTCACTTCATGCAGGCGCTGGTTGGCGTCGCGCAGGCTTTCGCCGACACCGCCACTGCCGAGGATATTTTCGGAGTTGTGCAGGCCGCCTTCCAGGCGTGTGGCGATGCTGGCAAAACGCTGGAACAGCTCACTGATATTGGCTTGCAGCAGATCGCGGCTCTGGCCGATGCCAGCGCTCCAGGCCGGGGCGACTGCGGGCAGCAAGGTATGCAGGTCGAGGTCGGTCTCGTCAGTATCGGGTACTGGCGTAAGGGCGGGGAGGGTGGCCGGTGTCGACAGCTGGGTGGCGCGCAAGGCCAGGGAGGCCACCGCGACTATGAGCAGGCCGGTGCCGATAAGAAGGGACTGATTGAAGAACAACCCGAGGGTACTGAGCCCGATGCCTAGCCAAACTCCAAAGTAGATCCGCATCTCCTGCTTCCATTGCATAGCTCAAGGACGGCGGATCATATCGGTAGCATATTGATATCAATATCGGGATAACCCTTAATCCTGTAGGACGAAAGGCCCGGTTTTCGGGGACGCGGCCGGGGTTTCAAACGGCCGGCCGGGTGAGTTGTCTGAACCGTCATTCAGCAACGGCGCTGGCTGCTGAGGGAATGGTGCAAAGGCTCTAATCGGCGGCTTCTAGGAATTAGGCTTAAGGTTTGGTAACAGAAAAGATGTAATGGAATGTAACGTCTTGAGAACGCCACGAACCTTGTAGGAGCCAGCTTGCTGGCGATAAGGCCTTGAGCCTTGCGTTGCTCTTCCGGCAGTCATCGCTGGCAAGCCAGTTCTTACAAAATGGCCTGTTGCAGGCGGCTTAGGTGGCCGCCTTATAACGTGCCGCGTCAGTGTACGAACAGTGCAATCAGGATGATCACAGGGATCGGTACGCCTAGAAAAAACAGCAGTAGTGAGCGCATTTTTGTTCTCCTTGGGTTAGCTCAGCGTGGTGGCGTGGGTCGGGTAGTCGGCGCTTTCCACGGAGTGCACGCCATCGCGCTGGCGTCCGCCGAAGGTGGCGGCCAGGCTGGCAAAGAAGGCGCCGATCAGCAGGGCGATAAAGAGCCACAGGGTCGACCAGGCAGCCACTTTCGCCGCGCTGTCGGCTGCCTGTCGGGCTTTGTTGGTGGTGGCGTCGAGGTCCTGGCGGGCTTCGCCGTAGACCTGGTCGACCCGCTGCTCCGCCTGGGTTTGGGAGAGGTCGGTGCGTTGGGTCACCAGTTGCGCCAGGTAGGCATGGTCTTCGACGCTTAATGCGCCGACACCCAGGTTGCGGGCAAAGATGCGCGTGACCACGCCATGGGCAGCGTCTTCAGTGACGGCCACGGGACGGTCGTCACGAAAGAGTTTGTCGATGTAGTAGTTGCTACTGTCCGCGGCCTTGCTCTGCAGCGCGCTGCTGCTTGCCGTGGCGGCACCGGCCTTGACCCCGCCACTCACCAAGCCGCTGACGGACCCGGCGACCAGGGTCACCGTCACCAGGGTGGCGACGGCCCAGGCGAGCAGGCCATGGGCGGTATCGCGGAAATAGACTTCGTCGTCATGCAGGTTGGCCCATTTCACCCGCAGGCGACCGGCGAGGTAGCCGCCCATGCCGGAGGCGAGGATCTGGGTCACGGCCAGCCAGATAATCGCCGACACGCCGAGGCCCTTGGCGCTGGGACCTTCACCGGCCCAGGGTGACATCGTCGAGAAGCCCAACCCGGCGCCGAGCATGAGTAGCAGCAGGGAGAGTGCCGCAGCGGCGGCGGCGCCCGCGAAGATCGCCGCCCAGGAAACCCCTGAGTGAGTCGACGCATCGTGGCGTATGGCAGATGAGTATTGAGTGTGCTCGATCATTGTTGTTCTGCTCCATGAATGAAAGACGTGCAGCCTTCATTCAGAACAGAGCAGAGCGCATGCCAACCCGTTTTATCGCTGAATTGTCAGCGTTATCAACAGGTTGGTTTTTTTAGAGGGTCTGAAGCCCATGCAAACTGCATGATCGGACGCGGGTTGACGGGCGTTATGCATTGACCGGGTGGTCAGTGATCCCAATGCCGGCGATGTTTGCGATGGCCATGACCGTGGCTGCGATGGTAGTCGCGGCGATCGCCCCGGTAGCTGCGATCTTCGCGATTGCTGGCGTTGCCCATGTAGTTGCCCAGCGCGCCGCCCGCACCACCGCCGGCGGCTGCGCCGAGCAGGGCGCCGTTGCTGCCGCCCATGCTGCGCCCGACCACGTTGCCGCCGGCCGCGCCCAGTGCGCCACCGATGGCGGCTTCGCCACGGCTGTGTTTGTTGGCGCCAACCGCGCTACCACCGGCACCGCCCAGGGCCGCACCGATGGTTGAACCGGTGTTGCCGCCCAGGGATTGACCGACGGCGGAACCGAGCACGCCGCCCAAGGCGCCGCCGATACCGGCTTCGGTGGTACCACCGGCGCAAGCGAGGCCACTGGCCAGGCTCAGGGACAACAAAAGAATCGACGAGAACTTCATGTGAGAGGAGCCTCCAAGGGATGACGGCGCGATCCTGAGGCTTGTGTAGGAATAGTTACAATGGTAATCCGACGAGTAACACGGATTGTATACAAAATCATAACTTACTGTTTTTAAACGGGAACTTAGTCGAATTTAGTCGGTCCTACGTCCCTTGAACCCGCCCGTTTTGTGCCTTCTGCGCCGCCGAACAGCGTTTTTCCGGACCTAGCGCCGGCTCCAGAAAGCCGATTCGCTCCAACGCTTTTCCATCCCATAGAACTGCTGCCGGTTGTTCAGGTAAGCGGCGTAGATCCGTGTCAGCAGATCGGCATAGCCGGGCAATGCTTGCGCATCGCCTTGCAGCGCGGCATGCACGGCCTGGGCGCAGTGTTGACCACAGTAAAGGGCGGTGGCGATACCCTGCGAGGACAGTGGGTCGAAGGACAGCGCGGCATCGCCAACGGCTACCCAGCGTTCGCCGTGAAACTCTGAAAGCCTCCCGCTGCCAGCGTCCATGCCGTGGACCGAGGTGCCTGGGCGGTAGCCGTGGCTTTGGCACAATCCCCACAGCAGGCGCGTTTGGGCCAGCTGTTGCCAGAGGCCTTCGCTGCTCAGCAACTGTTGGCGATCCAGCAGGTCGAGATCGCTGAGGTAGGTCACCAGCCGTTCCCCCGAGGGCAGCAGCACGCTGTACCACCAGCCGTGCTCGACCGCCTCGACCAGGGTTCGGCCGTCCTGGTCGGTGCCTTGCGAACTGTGCAGCAACAGATAGAACGCCACCAGCCGATCATCCGTCAGGCGCTGTGCACCTTGCTGGCGTGCGAGCACGGCCGGGCGGCCGCCGGCGTCGATCAGCCAGCGGCTGTGGGCCAGGTGTTCGTGGCCGTCGCGCGTCAGTTGCAGGTGAAAACCTTCCCCGTCGGCGGTCTGGCTCATTCGCGTGGAGGTGTGAACCGAGACCCCGGCCTGCCGAGCCGCCAGGCGCAGCTGGTTGTCGAAAGCGGCACGGTCCAGTTGAAAGCCCTGGCCGTGGGTATGAAAAATGAAGTCGTCCGTGTGGGGCTCGTCGGAGCCCCACACGGAGACATTGCCGTAGCTGGTGCGATGCCTGGAGGCGAGAAAGCTGTCGAGTACCCCCAGGTCACTGAGCAGCGAACGTGCCGAAGGTGGAAAACCCTCGCCCACCCGAAAGCGCCCGGCGGGCGTCGAGTCGGCCAACAGCACGCGCCAGCCCAGGCGACCGAGGGTAATCGCAGTCGCCGAGCCAGCCGGGCCGCCACCGAGGATGGCGACGTCGTAGCGCTCCATCTAGATCGGACGTTTCCCGGGGTTGACGCCGCGAGGTGCCTGCAATGCTTCTTCCTGGCTGCCGAAGTTGGCGCCTTTGGGCGGACGGGGTCCCGCGCTCGGCGGACTGCCCGCCGCGGCAAAGTCGGCCGCCAATTGCGGGCTGGCAAAGGTCTGCGCCTGGGTAATGGCCGGACCATAGCTGGCGACCATCATGGTGTCGGGGTACAACGGATTGCCGGGGACACCCTGGCGCACTTCCAGCAGGCCCATGGAGCCGAAGATATCGACCATGGTCTGCATCTGTACTGCGGTCGGGGTCTTTTTCGGATAGTTGATGTCCAGCGGCGCGTTCCAGTTGCTGCGTTCGGCAAAGGCGTCACGGCGCTGTTCCGGCGCCACCGCCGGGTCAATGACCAGATCGTAATCGGCATCGCTGAGGACCTGGTTGGGCACGCGGGCCGGCCAGAACGTCGAGGTGAACGGGTTGTAGGCCTGGTCATAACCGCCCCGGCAATAAGCGGTGTCGGCTTGCCAGGGCAGACCCATCCAGCGGTTCAGGTCGCCGGGGGCTTGTCCGTACAGCGGACCGCCGACGGCCAGCGCCTGGGTCTGATCCAGGGTCGCGCCGTAGTCCGGTTGCGGGCTGCCCGCTGCGCGCTGGCGAATGCGCCAGGGCTTGGCGTACAGCGGCAGGTGGCGCATCGGCCAGGTCAGTTCGCAGCCGGGGTGGAAGGCGTCGGCCAGGCAGAAGTCGAGGGCCGCGCGGTCGAGCATCGCCGGCTGTTCGGCCAAAGGCACGGAGTCGAGGTGCCCCGGCGGCGGTTCGCGGGTCCAGTCGGCTTCGAAGTTGCCGGCGGCCCAACTGCTCAGGGCCAGGTACTGGGTCTGGGTAATCGCCGAATTCTGCCGTGGGCTCTGGTTCGGCACCGAGCTCATGAAGTCGCCGTAGATCCAGGGCCAGGGCAACACGTTGCCATCGCTCGGATCGGGCTGGCGGAAGCTGTTGAGAATCTGCCGACGGGTTTCGGCGAACAGGTCGTAGTTGCCCGGGGCCGGCTTGCTCGCCAGTTGGGCGATAAAGCTCGGGTCCTCGAAGTTGTAGCGGCCGTTATGGCCGAACTGGGTGGCGAAGCCCTGGTTGACCCATTGCAGGCCCGACAGGCGTTGCAGGATCGGGTAGACATCGGTGCGGAACGACACCGAGGTGTTCGGCGTCAGCCAACCGGCCTGGATGAACAGGTCGTAGGTCAGGTCGTACAGCGTGCGCACGGCCTTGACCTGGGGTGCGTAGTTCGGGGGGGCGGTGACGACCCAGGCCGACTCCACCGGGATCGAGCGCCCGCCGATGCTGACCTGGGCACTGACCGGGCCGTCGGAGGTGTCGTCGAACCAGCCGTCGGCGTTGATGAAGCTGTTGCCGTCGAGCGGGTTGAAGATCGGCGTGCCTTTGGGCGAGGCCGAGACGCCGCGTCCGCCGAGGAACAGCAGGCGGCCCTGGGCATCGGTGCGCAGTTCGCCGAGATTGACCGGAGTGCCTTCGTATTGCCCGTTGAATTCGACACCGCTCTGGTTCGGCCCGCTGATGTTTTGCAGGCCGCCGTCGATGGTCAGGGCCGCGCGGGCCGTGGGGTCGGTGATCTTCGCGTTGCGCAGGGGCAGCACCACCGTGGCGGCTTCGGGGATGTCCATTGCCAGTTGCCACTGATACCACTGCGCCTTGCTGTTGGCGACATGGGCCGACCAGACGATATCGGCGTTTTCGACGGTCAGTTCAGCGACCACTTCTCCGGCCAGGTTGTAACCATACAGCCGGAACTCGGCGGCCTGGCGCTTCAGCGCGCCCTGGGCATCGCGGTAGAACCCCTGGGGTTCGGGGCGCGGGGAGGTCACCTGGGGGCCGACAAAGTATTCCGCCTCGCTGTTGCCGACCCGCGCCACGCCAATGGCGGGGTGGATGGCGGCGCTGACGATGCGCTTGTCTTGGCTGGGGGAGGAGGGGGTGTCGCCGTGATGGTGCGTGGTATGGCCGGGCGTGATCGACATGAAGGCTCTCCGCAATCCGTGCTAAAGAGGACGTTGCCCGACCTGCGGGCAGGATCCCTGGGCGGGTGCCAGACAGCACATTCGCCTGAGTGAATGTGGGGCACCGCCCGCAGACTTTAGTAAAGGGCCATCGGTTTGTCGAATGGCCTTTTGCTATGGTCCGGGCGGCTATCCGACGCTCGGGTTATAGCGCGCGTCGCGGGGCCTCGATCAACTCGCCTTGGCCAGGATCAGCCCGGTTTCGCTGGCCGGCTCCAGGACAATGGCGACGAACTTGGAGGTCGGGGTGTGGCTGCCGTCGCCGATGCTTTCCAGCGGCACCAGCGGGTTGACTTCCGGGTAGTAGGCGGCGGCCTGTCCGGCGGGGATATCGAACGCCAGCAAGGTGAAGCCCTTGACCCGGCGCTCGCGGCCGTCTTCCCAGAGCGAGACGATGTCGGCCTTCTGGCCCGGCTTGAAGCCCAGGCGGATGATGTCCGCTTCATTGACGAACAACACGTCGCGCTGGCCCTTGACCCCACGGTAACGGTCGTCGAGGCCGTAGATGGTGGTGTTGTACTGATCGTGGGAACGCATCGATTGCATGATCAGATGCGGCACCTTGCCGGTGGCATGGATGCGCTCGTGGATCAGGTCGGCCGGCAGGATGTTCGAGCGGAAGTTCGCCCGGCCCGACGGCGTGTGCCAGCGGCGCATGCCCGCGGAGTTGCCCAGGTGGAAACCGCCAGGGTGTTGAAGGCGCTGGTTGAAGTCCTTGAAGCCGGGAATGGTATCGGCGATCAGGTCGCGGATACGCCCGTAGTCGGCCACCAGCCAGTTCCAGTCCACCGGCTTGGCGCCGAGGGTGGCCGCCGCGATGCCGGCAATGATCGCCGGCTCCGAGCGCATCAGTTTCGACTGTGGCTGCAACTGGCCGTTGGAGGCGTGGACCATGCTGAACGAGTCTTCGACGGTAACCGCCTGCGGGCCTTCGCTCTGGATATCGATGTCGGTGCGGCCCAGGCACGGCAGGATCAGCGCTTCCTTGCCATGGGTCAGGTGGCTGCGGTTGAGCTTGGTGCTGATCTGCACGGTCAGCTCACAGTTGCGCAGGGCTTCGAAGGTCCGTGGGCTGTCCGGGGTCGCCTGGGCAAAGTTGCCGCCCAGGCCGATAAACACCTTGGCCCGGCCATCGAGCATGGCGTGGATGGCTTCGACCACGTTATGGCCGTTGCTGCGTGGCACCTTGAACTGGAAGCGTCGCTCCAGGGCGTCGAGGAAGGCCACCGGTGGACGCTCGTTGATGCCCATGGTGCGGTCGCCTTGCACGTTGCTGTGGCCACGCACCGGGCACAGGCCGGCGCCGGGCCGCCCGACATTGCCGCGCAGCAGCATCAGGTTGGCGATTTCCTGGATGGTCGGTACCGAGTGCCGGTGCTGGGTGATCCCCATGGCCCAGCACATGATGACGTTCTTGCCTTTGACGTACATCCGCGCCGCTTGCTCGATCTCCACCAGGGTCAGCCCCGATTGCGAAACGATCTGCTCCCAGGACGTGTCATCGATGGCGGCCAGGTAGTCGAGGACGTTGGCGGTGTGTTCGTTGAGGAAGTCATGGTCGAACACCAACGGTTCGCCCGCCGCCTGGGCTTCGCGTTCCCATTGCAGGAGGAACTTGGC
Source organism: Pseudomonas gingeri (assembly GCF_013386165.1). Lineage (GTDB taxonomy): Bacteria > Pseudomonadota > Gammaproteobacteria > Pseudomonadales > Pseudomonadaceae > Aquipseudomonas > Aquipseudomonas gingeri_C. The sequence continues at coordinate 25,505 of NZ_JACAOS010000022.1, forward strand.
CATGCCGCGCAGCACGGCCATGTCGCCGCCCAGGGCCGGACGGAAATAGGCGGTGTTGGTCGGCTTGTCGCCGTTAGTGAGCATTTCCAGCGGGTGCTGCGGGTGCTGGAAACGTTCCAGGCCGCGCTCCTTGAGCGGGTTGATGCAGACCACCTGGCCGCCGCGTTTCACCGCTTCACGCAGCGGTTCGAGCATCCGTGGGTGGTTGGTGCCGGGGTTCTGGCCCCAGACGAAAATCGCGTCGGCGTGTTCGAAGTCGTCAAAGGTCACGGTGCCTTTGCCGACCCCGACACTCTGGGCCAGGGCGACGCCGCTGGCCTCGTGGCACATGTTCGAGCAGTCGGGAAAGTTGTTGGTACCGAAGGCCCGGACGAACAGTTGATAGAGGTACGCCGCCTCGTTGCTGGCCCGGCCCGAGGTGTAGAACTCGGCCTGGTCGGGGCTGGTCAGGTTGAGCAGGTGCTTGGCCACCATGGCATAGGCGGCCTCCCAGCTGATGGGCTTATAGCGATCGGTGAGCGGGTCGTAGCTCATCGGTTCGGTCAGGCGACCCTGGTATTCGAGCCAATAGTCGCTTTGCTCGAACAGCGAGGTGACGCTGTGCTTGGCGAAGAACGCCGCATCCACGCGCCGTTTGGTGGCTTCCCAGTTGACCGCCTTGGCGCCGTTCTCGCAGAACTTGACCATGCCGCTTTCCGGCGAGTCGCCCCAGGCGCAGCCCGGGCAGTCGAAGCCGCCGTTCTGGTTGGTCTTGAGCATCATGCGCAGGTTCTTCAGCGCGTTGTCGCTGGTCAGCCAGGCCTGGGCCACGCTGATCAGCGCGCCCCAGCCCCCCGCCGCCCCTTTGTAGGGCTTGTAGCGTGGGGTCGGTGTCTGATCGGCTTGTTGATGATTGCTCACGCGGGTTTCTCCATCGCAGGACTGTAGACCCGCGGCGCATTTTTCTGCGGCAGGTGGATGAGATTGAGGTTGTGCCGGCGTGCCCACTGCAGGGCCAGGCCGGTGGGCGACGACAGGCTGACCAGGGTCTGGATGCCGGCGCGCAGGACTTTCTGGATCAATTCGAGACTGCAACGGCTGGTGACAATTGCCAGGCCGCCGGCGGTCGGGATGTTTTGTCGGATCAGCGCGCCGATCAGCTTGTCCAGGGCGTTGTGCCGGCCGATGTCTTCACGGCCCAGCAGCAGTTCACCCTGGCCGTTCATGAACACGGCGGCATGCACCGCCCCGGAATATTGCCCCAGGGGCTGGAAGGCGCTGATGCGCTGGCGCAGGCCTTCGAGCCATTCTGCCGGCGGCAAGGGCGCGCCGGGCAGTACGCTCAGCTCGGGCAGTGCCTGCTCCAGCGCTTCCACGCCGCACAGGCCGCAGCCGCTGGTACCGGCCAGTTGGCGACGTTGCTGCTTGAGGTTCCAGAACGCACGACTGGCGATTTCCACCTGGGCGTACTGGGCCGAACCGTTGCCGCTGAGCTTCAGGTCGTAGATTTCAGAGGCGTCGGCAATGATGCCGCTGCCGAGGCTGAAGCCGACGATAAAATCTTCGAGGTCTGTCGGAGTGACCAGCATGACCGCCTGGTTGATGCCGTTGTAGGCAATCGCCAGGGCCACTTCTTCGGCAAGGGCCGTCTCAGCGCTTTCGCTGTGATCGAGGCTGCTGTACTGATAACTCTGGCTGGCGGCGGGCACGGCTGTCGAGGCGGCAGGGAGCTCGCAGGCCGGGTCCTTGGGGTTCATGAGGTATTTACCGGCGGAATATCCAGTGTCAAGACTAGGCGCGACAAAGGGTCGCGTCTAATCGCTAGTACTGATCTACCGATAGAGCGCGTCGATCAAGCTTCCTGGCTGATCAATTTTGATACAGGGCGAAGCAGGCTTCCGCCAGCGCCGAGCGCGGTGCGCCACGGCGCATGATCAGGCCGAGGCGGGCCAGGGTGCGGGCCTCGGCGATGGGTTGCAGGCGCAGATGCTCGGTCAGGTCTTCAAGGCCACCGTGCAATGGCATGATGGCGCAGCACAGACCGCCGTGGACGGCTTGCAGCAACTGATGAACGGCATCGGTTTGCAGCAACGGTTGTGGGGTCAGGCCACGGCTGTGGAAGTTGTGGTCGATGGACTGGCGAAAGTGCATGCCGCTGGTGAGCATGCCCAGGGGCAGCTCGATCAGCGCCTCCCAGCTCAGGGGTTGCTCGCTGAAACTGAAGAAACGCTGGTCGTAGAGCAGGCCCATGGGGGTTTCGTCGAGGGTCAGGGCTTCGAAGCGTTCGGTGTCCAGGCGCTCCAGGTAGGACACGCCGAGGTCCAGGCGGTTGCTCGCCAGTTGTTCGAGGATCTGCTCGGAGCTCCAGGCCGAGAGTTCGAAGCGCAGGCTCGGGTGTTCGCGGTGCAGGCGTTGCATCAGTTGTACCGGATCGAAGCTGGACAACGGCACGACGCCCAGGCGCAGGGTGCCGACCAGGTTGCCGCGACAGGCCGCGGCTTCGGCCTGCAGGCCGTCGTAGGCCGCGAGCACGGTGCGGGCCCAGGCGAGTACCCGTTCGCCGGGCGCGGTGAAACCTTCGAAGCGTTGGCCGCGGTTGACCAGTTGCAGTTCGAGTTCTTCTTCCAGGCTGCGCAGGCGCATGGACAGCGTCGGCTGGGTGATATGGCAGCGCGCGGCCGCCTGGCCGAAGTGCCGGGTCTCGTCCAGGGCAATCAGGAATTTCAGCTGTTTGATGTCCATCGTCGCTCCGCGGGCTGTACAGCGGTGGATTCTAGCGCGCCTGGACTATGCTTGTTGATTGGTGGATCGGAACCTTGCCGGACGTCACCGATCAGGTCTTTCGCGTCTTGGCGTTTACATCCAAGGAGAAAGAGCCATGAGCCTTTTAGATACGCTGAAGAACCTCTTGCATCCACAACCCACGGCCGACAAACCGCCCGACAACCCGTGGCAAGTTCCGCCGGTGGAGGATCCGCTCGTTTCGGTGCCGCTGTTTGACACCTACACGGTGCAGCCGGGCGATACGCTGAGCATGATTGCCGAGCAGAAATTGCACGATGCGGGGCGGTGGCCGGAAATCGCCGAGGCCAACCGAGCGACAGTGCCGGACCCGAACAATATTCGTCCGGGGCAGGAACTGAAGATTCCGCGTTAGCGCAGGGCATTGCGCCAATGCCGGTCAGTTAAGAAAACTCTCAAACCTGACTGAGGAGTGTGGCGAGCGGGCTTGCCCGCGCTGGGGTGCGAAGCGCCCCCAAAACCTGTAATCGCGGTGTATCAGGTGTAGCCGGGACGATGGTTTTACGACTGCTTCGCAGCCGAGCGCGGGCAAGCCCGCTCGCCACAAGTTCAAATTGCGTTATTCCAGGCCTTCGATCAATGCCCGGTAATCACCCACGGCTTCGAATTCCTCGGTGTCCTTCGGCCCTTTGCGGCTGTCCGGCTCGCTGACCGCGAGCAGGTGGGCCACGCCGAAACGCCGGCCGCTGCGCAGGATCGGCAAGGTGTCATCGATAAACAGGCTGCGGGCCGGGTCGAAGCCGATATCGGCTTGCAAGGCGTCCCAGAACTGCGGGTCTTCCTTGGCAAAACCGTAATCATGGGAACTGATCAGCCGTTCGAAATAGGGCGCCAGCTCGATCCGCTCCAGCTTCAATGACAAGGAGTCGCGGTGGGCGTTGGTGATCAGGATGACCCGTTTGCCGGCCTGGCGGATCGCCGCCAGAAAGGTATCGGCATCCGGGCGCAGGGCGATCAGGTGCGCCGTCTCCAGCTTCAACTCACGCACTGGCAGCTTCAGTTCGGAGCTCCAGAAGTCCAGGCAGTACCACTTCAACTGGCCGGCATTGTCCTTGAACAAGGGCATCAGTTCCTGCTCGGCCAGTTCCCGGCTGACGCCATGCAGTTCGGCGTACCGCTGGGGCAGGTGCTCCATCCAGAAGTGGTTGTCGTAGTGCAGGTCCAGCAGGGTGCCGTCCATATCCAGCAGAACGGTGTCGATGTCGCGCCAGGGCAATGAGGGCATGGGAAACTTCTCGAACGGTAAAAAACAGGAGGCAACAGAGAATCGGAAAGCCACGGTATAGTAACCCGTTCACGCCCAGGAGCCGCCCCATGCGCCAGAAACCCACCGTCCTCGCCCGCGAGATTGTCGCCAGCAGCCGTTTGTTCCGCGTCGAAGAAGTGCAACTGCGCTTTTCCAATGGTGTTGAACGGACCTACGAACGCCTGGTCGGCCGGGGCGCCGGTTATGGAGCGGTGATGATCGTGGCGATGATCGATGCCGAGCATGCCTTGCTGGTGGAGGAGTACTGCGGCGGCACCGACGAGTACGAGCTGTCCTTGCCCAAGGGCCTGATCGAGCCGGGTGAGGACGTGCTGGCGGCAGCCGAGCGTGAGCTCAAGGAAGAAGCCGGTTATGGCGCGCGGCAGTTGGAGCATTTGACCGAGCTGTCCTTGTCGCCCGGCTATATGAGCCAGAAGATTCAGGTGGTCCTGGCCACCGAGCTGTACGAGGAGCGCCTGGAAGGCGACGAGCCGGAGCCGATGCGGGTCGAGCGCGTCAACCTGCGTGAATTGTCCGCGCTGGTGCAGAACCCGCAGTTCAGCGAGGGCCGTGCCCTGGCGGCGTTGTACCTGGTGCGAGACCTGTTGACCCAGCGTGGAGTGTTTCAATCGTGAGTGAGTTTTTTTCGAATCTGCCGCACCCGCACCTGGCCCCGGTCATCGAACTGGCGCGCCGGGCCGGTGAGGTTATCCTGCCGTTCTGGCGGGCGAATGTGCAGGTCATGGACAAGGCCGATGCGTCGCCGGTGACCGCCGCTGATATTGCCGCCCATCATCTGATCCTCGACGGCCTGACGGCACTGGACCCGAGCATTCCGGTGTTGTCCGAAGAGGACGCGGATATTGCCCTGGCGGTGCGCGCCGGCTGGCAGCGCTGGTGGCTGGTGGACCCGCTGGATGGCACCAAGGAATTTATCGCCGGCAGCGAAGAGTTCACGGTGAACATCGCGTTGATCGAGCAGGGACGGGTGGTGTTTGGCGTGGTGTCGATGCCGACCAATGGCCGCTGCTATTTCGGCGGCGCTGATTTGGGTGCGTGGCGTGCGGACGCTGATGCCGCACCGCTACCGATTCGCGTGCGTGACGTACCGGCGGCGGGAGAGGCGTTTACCGTGGTCGCCAGTCGTCGGCATTCGAGCCCTGAGCAGGAGAAGTTGCTGGCGGGGTTGAGCAGCAGTCTTGGCGAGCTGGCCTTGGCGAATGTTGGCAGTTCGCTGAAGTTCTGCCTGCTGGCCGAAGGGGCGGCGGACTTTTATCCGCGTCTGGCGCCAACCTCGCAGTGGGATACGGCGGCGGCCCAGGGTGTACTGGAAGGTGCGGGTGGCGAGGTGCTGGAACTGAGCGGCGAGCGCTTCAGCTATCCGCCGCGGGAGTCGTTGCTCAATCCGTTTTTCCTGGCGCTGCCGGCCAATGCGCAATGGCGCGGGCAGTTGCCGGGCTTACTGCGTGATTGAAAACACCGTTGAACCCTGTAGGAGCCGGCTTGCCGGCGATGAGGCCCTTGAGTCTTGTGCCGCCCAAACGGACGCCATCGCCGGCAAGCCGGCTCCTACATGGGGTTGTGTTGTCAGCGGTGCAGCACGTACTGCCCGCTGAAACGCACCGCCGCCTCCTCACTGCCCTCATTCACCACCCGCGTCTCAAGCGTCAGCCGCGCCCGGCCATAACGCTGGTAGGTCGCCAGGAATTTCTTCCAGACCTTCTCTTGCGGCGCGTCGCAGATCGCCTGGGCATCCCCGGTCACCGGTAACGGATAACCGATCTGCCCCTCCTGGATCACGATATGCCCATCCTCGATGCCGGCTTCGCGCAGGCTCAGGTGCAACCAGCCCCAGCCGGCCAGTACCGCGCCGCAATAGAGGCTGCCGCCGAACATGGTGCTCTTGTGGTTGACGTTGGGTTCCAGCGGCAGGTGCAGGCGCAATTGCCCGGCCTGCCAGTCCACGACCTTCAGTTTCATGTCGCGGGTAAGCGGAATGTCGTGATGGAGAACGGATTCCAGGTAACGACTGTCGCGGTTCATGCACTGACCTCTTGGCGGTGATTCATTCGAGTTCGTCGCTGGCGGCGGTGCCGACGCTGTCGAAGCTCAAACCGTGTTTGCGCAGCTTGTCGTGCAGGGTCTTGCGCGGAATCCCCAGCGCCTCGGCCAGGCTGCGCAGCGAGCCATGGGTGCGCGCCAGCTCGGCTGCGATCAAGGATTTCTCGAAGTGCTCCACCTGCTCGCTCAAGCTGCCGCCCGGATGCCCGGCAATGTTCGCATCGAGACTCTCCGGCGTATTGTCCAGGGCCAGTTCCAGGCCGAGGGCGAAGCGCTCCGCGGCATTTTGCAGTTCGCGGACATTGCCCGGCCAGGCATGCCGCAACAGCAGGCCGCGCTGCGCCGGTTGCAGGGTATGGGGCGGCAGGCCGTGGCGGGTGCTGGCTTCGTCGGCAAAGTGCTGGAACAGCATCAGCGCGTCTTCACCTCGTTCGCGCAATGGCGGAATCCGCAACGGCGCGACGTTCAGCCGGTAATACAAGTCGGCCCGGAATCGTCCCTGGTCGGCGGCCTGGCGCAGGTCTTCCTTGGTGGCGGCGATCACGCGGATATCCAGGGGAATCTGCTGGTTGCCGCCCAGGCGCTCGACCACCCGCTCCTGCAACAGCCGTAGCAGCTTGACCTGCACATCCAGGCTCATGCTTTCGATTTCGTCGAGGAACAGCGTGCCGCCGTTGGCGAATTCGAACTTGCCGATCCGGCGTTTCTGCGCCCCGGTAAAGGCCCCCGGTTCATGGCCGAACAGTTCGCTTTCCACCACGGATTCGGCCAGGGCCCCGGCGTTGATCGCCACGAAGGGACCGTTACGGCGGTTCGACAGGTCGTGCAGCGCCCGCGCCACCACTTCCTTGCCGGCGCCGGTTTCACCGAGGATCAATACATCGGCGCGGGTCGCCGCCAGGGCGCCGATCTGTTCGCGCAGACGCAGCATCAGCGGCGAGTGCCCGACCAGGCGCGCACTGAGTTCCTGACGGTCGCTCAGGGCTAGGCGCAGGCTGCGGTTGTCCAGTACCAGGCGGCGCCAGGCCAGGGCCCGGCGCACGCTGTCGAGCAGGGCATCGCTGGCGAAAGGCTTCTCGAGGAAGTCATAGGCGCCGGCGCGCATGGCCTCCACGGCCAGGGGCACGTCGCCGTGACCGGTGATCAGCAGCACCGGCAGTTCCGGGTCCTGGTCATGCAGTTCCTTGAGCAGTTCCAGGCCATCCATGCCCGGCATGCGGATGTCGCTGACGATCACCCCCGGCCAGTCGCGCTCGATCTGCGCCGCCAGGCCCTGGGCTTCGGCCAGGGTCAGGATCTTCAGGCCGGCCAGGTCCAGGGTCTGGCCCAGGGCCTGGCGCAAGTGGGGATCGTCGTCGATCAGTACCACCTGGATCTGGTGGTCGATTTTCATACACTCGAGTCCTCGGGTGGTTGCAAGCTGACCCCCGGCGCGCCGGCGCGCATCCGCAGGGTGATCAAGGCACCGCCTTCACGGTGGTTGGCAAACAGCAGCTCGCCGCCGAAGGCACGCATCAGTGAATCGCAGATGGCCAGGCCGAGGCCCAGGCCTTGGGTCCGCGTCTTGGTGGTGTAGAACGGCTCGCCGGCGCGGTCCAGGGCCTCCAGGCAGAAGCCCGGGCCATTGTCGCGAATCGTCAGGCTGACGCCCTGTTCGGAGGATTGCGCACTCAACCAGAGTTTACGCGGCGGGCCCTTTTCGGTCAGCGCATCGAGGGCGTTCGCCAGCAGGTTGCCGAGCACCTGGCGCAGGCGGGTTTCACCGGCCTGGACCCACAGGGCCGCCGCCGGCAGGTCGCGGATCAGTTCGACTTCCATGGCCCGCCGGCGCTTGGCCAGCAAGGCCAGGGCATCGTCCAGGGCCGGTTGCAGGGCCACGCTTTCCGGGGCATGCCGGTCGCGGCGGGCGAAGGCGCGCAGGTGGGCGATGATCGAGGCCATGCGTCCGGTCAGTTCGCTGATCAGCTTGAGGTTGCCGCGGGCATCGTCGGTGCGTTGGTGGTCGAGCAGCACTTCGGCGTTTTCCGCGTAGCTGCGGATCGCCGCCAGCGGCTGGTTGAGTTCGTGGCTGATGCTCGCCGACATGGTGCCCAGGGCCGAGAGCTTGCCGGCCTGGACCAGGTCGTCCTGAGCGCGCACCAGCTCCTGCTGGGCGTGTTCACGCTCCAGCACTTCCTGCTTGAGGCGGCGGTTGAGGCCTTCCAGGTCACTGGTCCGTTCGGCGACACGCATTTCCAATTCACGCCGGGCCTTGGCCTCGAAGGCGATCCGTTCCAGGTAATGGCGACGCCGCTGCATCATCAGGCCGAGCAGCAGCATCAGCACCAGCAGGGTCGCGCCGCCGACCGCGACGACGGTGCGCACCGGACGATCGACCAGGGTCCGGGGGGCGAGGATGCTCACGTTCCAGCCGGTTTCCTCGATCTGCTGGGTCTGGGTCAGCCAGGCATCGGGATTGAGGTTCAGCGGCTGCGGGTTGCGGGTCGGATAAGGTTGCACGGCGGTGATCGCGTCGCGCTCCTGTTCGCTGAGCGCGCGGGTCGAGCGGAAACGCCATTCCGAGTGCGAGGTGAGAATGACCACGCCGTTCTGGTCGGTCATCATCAACTGTTCCGGGGTCTTGCCCCAGAGGCTTTCGGTGCGGTCCAGATCGACCTTGACCACCAGCACCCCGATGATCTTCTGCCCTTCATGCACGGCCGCGGCAAAGAAGTAGCCGCGTTTGCCCGAGGTGGTACCCAGGCCGAAGAAGCGCCCCAGGCGCCCGGCCATGGCTTCGGTGAAGTAGGGGCGGAAGGCGAAGTTGCGATTGACGAAACTGTCGTGCTTGTCCCAGTTGGAGGCCGCCAGGGTCTTGCCGTTGGTGTCCATCAGGTACATGACTTCGGCGCCGCTCTGGGCGCAGATGCTTTGCAGCAGGCTGTTGGCATTGCTCAGGCGCAGGCCGTGCTCCGGCTCCTCGAGGGCATCACGCAGGGCTGGCAGGTCGCCGAGGATCTGCGGCAGGACCTCATAGCGGTGCAGGGTGCCCAGCAGGTTGGCGACATAGAGGTCGAGGGTCTGGCGGTTCTGGCTCACCAGTTCGTTGCGGTAGTAACGCTCGGCCAGGTGTTCCAGCGGCCACAACAGCGGCGCCAGGCACAGGAACAGCAGGGCGAGGCTGCGCCAACGGGGTCTGCGGGGAAGGGTGGGGCTCGTGATCATGAAGAGAATGCGCCGGTAGAGTCCGACGCATTATGTCTCAGCCCTGCTCCGCAAGACACTCGCGTAATGCGGTGTGCCAGTCGGGTTGGGCAACCTGCCATTCGTGCAACAGGCGGCTGCAATCCAGGCGTGAGTTCAACGGCCGGCGGGCGGGCGTCGGGTAGGCGCTGGAGGGAATGGCTTCGAGCAAGGCGCAGGGCTTGTTCAGGGCCAGCAGTTGCTCGCCGATGGCCTGGGCAAAACCGAACCAGGAAGTTTCGCCGTTGGCGGTCAGGTGGTAAGTGCCCCAGGCCCCGGCATGGCCGGCCTGCCAGCGTTCGATCAGGGCGCGGGTGCTGTTGGCGATGGTGCCGGCCCAGGTCGGTGCACCGATCTGGTCGGCGACGATGCGCAACTCGGGCTTTTCCTGCAACAGGCGTTGCATGGTCAGCAGGAAGTTGCGCCCGTGATTGGAGTAGACCCAACTGGTGCGCAGGATCAGGTGCTGGCCGTGGGCCGCAGAGATGGCCCGCTCGCCGGTCAGCTTGCTGTCACCGTAGACGCTCAACGGGTTGGTCGGGTCGTCTTCGCTATAGGGCGTTTCCTTGCTGCCGTCGAACACGTAGTCGGTGGAGTAGTGGATCAGCGGGATGCCCAGGTCCGCGGCTTCCTGGGCGAAGACGCCCGGCGCCGTGGCGTTGATGGCGAACGCCAGGTCCACTTCGCTTTCGGCCTGGTCGACCGCGGTGTAGGCCGCCGCGTTGATGATCAGGTCGGGGCGCTGGGCCCGGACGTGTTGACGAATCTGTTCCGGGTGCGCCAGGTCGAGCTGGTCGCTCCCCAGGACAATCAGCTCGCCCAGGTCGGCGAGCCGCTGTTGCAGCGCCCGGGAGACCTGGCCGTGTTGGCCGCTGATAAGGATTTTCAGGGGTGAGGTGTTCATTCGAACAGGTCGGCCTCGTGCAGGAGTTTACCGTTCAGGTCCTTGGCCGACAGCTGGGGAACACCGTCGAATTCCCAGTCGATGGCCAGGGTTGGATCATCCCAGCGAATGCAGCGTTCGGCGCTGGGGGTGTAATAGTCGGTGGTCTTGTAGAGGAACTCGGCGGAATCGCTGAGGACCACGAAACCGTGGGCAAAACCCTCGGGTATCCACAGTTGGCGGTTGTTTTCGGCGGACAGGCGCATCGCTGCCCATTGGCCAAAATGGGGCGAGCTACGGCGAATATCCACGGCCACATCCAGCACTTCACCGGCAATCACCCGCACCAACTTGCCCTGGGTGTGTTCCAGTTGGTAGTGCAGGCCACGCAAGACACCCTGCTGCGAGCGCGAGTGGTTGTCCTGGACGAACGCCACATCGAGCCCCGTGGCGTCCTGGAACGCCCGGGCATTGAAGCTTTCATAGAAAAAACCGCGCTCGTCGCCAAAGACCTTGGGTTCGAGGATCAGTACCCCCGGCAGGCGTGTTGGCGTTGCTTTCATCGATGCTCTCCCGCGACGGTAAACAGGTATTGGCCATAACCGGTCTTGCCGAAGTATTTGGCCCGCTCCAGCAGATACTCACGGTCGATCCAGCCGTTCTGGTAGGCGATCTCTTCCAGGCAGGCGACTTTCAGGCCCTGGCGATGCTCGATGGTCTGCACGTACTGCGAGGCTTCCAGCAGGCTGTCATGGGTCCCGGTATCGAGCCAGGCAAAACCCCGTCCGAAGCGTTCGACATGCAGGTCGCCGCGCTTGAGGTAGGCGTTGTTGACGTCGGTGATTTCCAGCTCGCCACGGGGCGAAGGCTTGACCGCCTTGGCAATCTCGATCACCGAGTTGTCGTAGAAATACAGACCGGTCACCGCATAGCTGGATTTCGGCTTGGTCGGTTTTTCCTCGATGGAGAGGGCGCGACCTTCGCTGTCAAAGTCGATGACGCCGAAGCGTTCCGGGTCCTTGACCCAGTAGCCGAAGACCGTCGCGCCGCTCGGCCGGCGTGCGGCGTGCTTCAACTGCTCGCCGAAATGCTGGCCGTGGAAGATGTTGTCACCGAGAATCAGGCACACCGGATCATCACCGATAAAGTCTTCGCCGATCAGGAAGGCCTGGGCCAGGCCGTCCGGAGACGGTTGCTCGGCGTAGCTCAAGTGCACCCCGAACTGGCTGCCGTCGCCCAGCAGGTTGCGGTATTGCGGCAGGTCCTGGGGGGTGGAGATCACCAGGATTTCACGGATACCGGCGAGCATCAGCACCGAGATCGGGTAGTAGATCATCGGCTTGTCGTAGATCGGCAGCAGTTGCTTGGAAACGCCAAGGGTAATCGGGTGCAGACGGGTACCCGAGCCACCCGCGAGGACAATACCTTTCATCATGCCAACAATTCCTTATGGTCGAGCGCGCCCAGGCGCTCTCCTTGATAGCTGCCATCCTGGACGCGACGGCACCATTCCAGGTTCTCCAGATACCATTGCACGGTCTTGCGCAGGCCGCTTTCGAAGGTTTCTTCCGGGGTCCAGCCCAGCTCTCGCTCGATCTTGCCGGCGTCGATGGCGTAGCGCAGGTCGTGGCCCGGACGATCCTTGACGAAGGTGATCAGGTCGGTGAATTTTTCCACGCCGGCTGGACGCGCCGGTGCCAGCTCTTCCAGCAGGCCGCAGATGCCGCGCACCACATCGATATTCTTCTGCTCGTTATGCCCGCCGATGTTGTAGGTCTCGCCCACCACGCCGTCGGTCACCACCTTGAACAGGGCACGGGCGTGGTCTTCGACGAACAGCCAGTCGCGCACTTGCAGGCCATCGCCGTACACCGGCAGCGGCTTGCCGGCCAGGGCGTTGAGGATCACCAGCGGGATCAGCTTTTCCGGGAAGTGGTACGGGCCGTAGTTGTTCGAGCAGTTGGTCAGCAGCACCGGCAGGCCATAGGTGCGGTGCCAGGCGCGGACCAGATGGTCGGACGCCGCCTTGCTCGCGGAATACGGCGAGCTGGGGGCGTACGGGGTGGTTTCGGTGAACAGGTCATCGACGCCGTGCAGGTCGCCATACACTTCGTCGGTGGAAATGTGGTGGAAGCGGAACGCGCTTTTCTCGGGTTCGGCCAGCTTCGACCAGTAGCCGCGGGCGGCTTCCAACAGGCTGTAGGTGCCGACGATATTGGTCTGGATAAAGTCCGACGGGCCGTCGATGGAGCGATCGACATGGGATTCCGCCGCCAGGTGCATGATTGCATGGGGCTCGAAACGCGCCAGTACCGCGCTGACCGTGGCCTGGTCGACGATATCGGCCTGGACGAATTCATAGCGGCTGTCGGTGGCGATGCTGGTCAGTGATTCCAGGTTGCCGGCGTAGGTGAGTTTGTCCAGGTTCAGGACTTCGTGCCCGGTGTGGCGGATCAGGTGCCGGATCAGGGCCGAGCCAATAAAACCGGCGCCGCCGGTGACTAGAATACGCATATCGGTGTGCCTTCTTCCTTAAGCAGACTCAAGCTGAATGGAGCATAGCTTGTGGGCAGGCGTTCGGCGGTGCAAGTGCTACGGCGATGTATCCGTTTTCACACGGCTGACTTTAGCGCCACTCTTGCGTCTTGGTGGCACCAATGGCGATATAGGCAGCCAATAAAAACTTCAGGGAGTCCTTACATGTTGCTCACCACGTTGATTCATCGCGCCAGTTTGCCCAGCCCGGATGTCTCGGTGCAGCAGGCGCTGAACCTGCTTGAGGAACATTACGGCCTCTCTGGAACGCTGCAGGCCCTGGGCAGCCAGCAGGACCTCAATTACCGCGTCGACAGCGACAAAGGCCGTTTTGTCCTGAAAATCTGCCATGGCGATTACGCCACGCTGGAACTGCAGGCCCAGCATGCCGGCCTCGCGCACCTGGGCGAGCACGCCGGGTTGCGGGTGCCACGGGTGATTGCCGCGCGCAACGGCCAGGACCTGCTGTCCCTGGTGCTGGAAGGCGTGCCCCTGCACCTGCGTTTGCTGGAGTACATCGAAGGCCAGTCGCTGACCCACCTCAAGCACCTGGGCCGCGAACTGGTGATGGGCCTGGGGCAACTGTGCGCGGAGATGGATTTGGCCCTGGCCGACTTCCAGCACCCGGGTCTGACCCGCACCCTGCAATGGGACCCCCGGCATGCCGGTGCGCTGATCGAACATCTGCTGCCGGTGCTCAAGGACCCGGTTCGGCAAACATCGGTTCGCGACTCTGCTGCACAGGCCCTGCGGCACCTGCAACCCCTGGTCGAGGCCTTGCCGGTGCAGGCCATTCATCTGGATATCACCGACGACAACGTGGTCTGGCGGCGCGATGCCCAGCGCCACTGGCAGTTGCAGGGCGTGATCGACTTTGGCGACCTGGTCCGGACCTGGCGCATTGCCGACCTGTCGGTGACCTGCGCGGCGTTGCTGCACCATGCCGAAGGCGACCCGTTTGTGATTCTGCCGGCGGTCCAGGCCTACCACGCGGTCAACCCGTTGCAGCGCGAAGAACTGCGTGCGCTGTGGCCGCTGATCGTGGCGCGGGCGGCGGTGCTGGTGCTCAGCGGCGAACAACAGGTCGGCATCGACCCGGGCAATGCCTACAGCCGCGACAACCTGGCCCACGAGTGGGAAATTTTCCAGGTGGCCACCTCGGTGCCGTTCGAGCTGATGGAGGCGGCGATACTGACGGCTGTCGAAGAGCACCTGTCACCGGTTGCCGGCGAGGGCTTTGCGCCCTTGTTGCCCGGGCTGGTGGGCCGCGAGTTCGCCTTGATCGACCTGGGCGTGCTCAGCCCGCATTTCGAGGCGGGAAACTGGGAGCAGAGCGGCATCGATGAACGCCTGCTGGCCGAGGCGGCTGCGGCCCATGGGTTGGCGGCCAGTCGTTACGGGCAATATCGCTTGTCGCGCACCCGGCCCGACAGCGCCGCCGAGCCAGATACCTTTCCCTTGCACGTGGCCTTGCAGGTGCCGGGCGGCACCACCGTGGAGTCGCCCTTCGCCGGGACCCTGCGGATCATGGCCGATGGCGCCTTACTGTTGGCCAGTGCGCAACTGAGCGTGTGGCTGTGGGGGGTGAAGACGTCCCTCGCGTCCGGCGCCGCCGTGCTCAAGGGCCAGGTGTTGGGCGAGGCCGACGGCGCTGTGCGGGTGCAGCTGTGCCGCCATGCCGATCTCACGCCGCCGCTGTTCTGCACATCGTCGCGGGCTGCCGCCTGGCAGGCGCTATGCCCGTCGCCGGCGACCTTGCTGGGGTTGGCCTGCGATGCCGAGCTGGAACTGGACTCGGCAGACCTGCTGGTTCGGCGTGCCGCCAGCTTCGCCCGTACCCAAAAACACTACTACGTCGACCCGCCGCGTATCGAGCGCGGCTGGCGCAATCACCTGATCGACATGCAGGGCCGCTCCTACCTGGACATGCTCAACAATGTCGCGGTGCTGGGCCACGGTCATCCGCGCATGGCGGCCGAGTCGGCACGGCAGTGGTCGCTGCTCAATACCAACTCGCGCTTTCACTACGCCGCCGTGGCCGAGTTTTCCGAACGGCTGCTGGCCCTGGCGCCGGACTCCATGGATCGGGTGTTCCTGGTCAACAGCGGCACCGAGGCCAACGACCTGGCGATCCGCCTGGCCTGGGCCTACAGCGGCGGGCGCGACATGCTCAGCGTGCTGGAGGCTTACCACGGCTGGTCGGTGGCGGCGGATGCGGTGTCCACGTCCATCGCCGACAACCCCAAGGCCCTGAGCAGCCGCCCGGACTGGGTGCACCCGGTGACCGCGCCGAACACGTATCGCGGGGCGTTCCGCGGCAGCGCCAGCGCGCCGGACTACGTGCGCAGCGTGGAACACAACCTGGCCAGGCTGGCGGAAGAAAATCGCCAACTGGCGGGCTTTATCTGCGAGCCGGTGTATGGCAACGCCGGCGGTATCTCGTTGCCGCCGGGTTACTTGCAGCAGGTCTATGCCCTGGTCAGGGCCCAGGGCGGCGTGTGCATCGCCGATGAAGTCCAGGTCGGCTATGGGCGCATGGGCAAGTTCTTCTGGGGGTTCGAGGAGCAGGGCGTGGTGCCGGACATCATCACCATGGCCAAGGGCATGGGCAACGGCCAGCCGCTGGGCGCGGTGATCACCCGCCGGGAGATTGCCGAGGCGCTGGAGGCCGAGGGCTATTTCTTCTCGTCGTCCGGCGGCAGCCCGGTCAGTTGTCGTATCGGGATCGCCGTACTCGACGTGATGGCCGAGGAAAAGCTCTGGGAAAACGCCCGGGTGGTGGGCGGTTATTTCAAGGAGCGCCTGGAGGCGCTGGTCGACCGTTATCCGCTGGTGGGAGCAGTGCACGGCTCGGGCTTCTACCTCGGCGCGGAACTGATCCGCAACCGCGAAACCCTGGAGCCGGCGACCGAAGAGACCGCGCTGCTGTGCGACCGCTTGCGGGAGCTGGGGATCTTCATGCAGCCGACCGGCGACTATCTCAACATCCTCAAGATCAAGCCGCCGATGTGCACTTCCCGCCGCAGCGTGGATTTCTTTGTCGACATGCTGGCCAAGGTGCTCGACGAAGGATTGTAAAAAAGCATCGCCAGCAAGCCGGC
>NZ_JACAOS010000022.1:41368-533869 GCF_013386165.1 Pseudomonas gingeri
CTTGCTGGCGATGGCGTCCGGCCAGGCAGCGTAAATTTCGATTTTTATCGACAAAATAAACATATTGAACGCACGTTTTTATTTTTTTACCTTTAAAAGTCGATTTTTATCGGCTATAAAGTCGCCATCACCCGGCCGGACCCACCACGTCCGGCCATTCTCAATCTGTCATCGGTCGATGCCTAGAATCGCCCACCGCATTCGCCCAGGAGATGATCCATGAGTCGTATCGTTACCGTCGCCGCCACCCAGATGGCCTGTTCCTGGGATCTCGAAGCCAATATCGAAACCGCCGAGAAACTGGTGCGCGAAGCCGCTGCCAAAGGTGCGCAGATCATCCTGATCCAGGAGCTCTTCGAAACCCCGTACTTCTGCCAGAAGCCGAACCCGGACTACCTGCAGTTGGCCACCCCGGTGGAGGACAACATCGCGATCAAGCACTTCCAGAAAGTCGCCAGGGAACTGCAGGTCGTGCTGCCCATCAGCTTCTTCGAACTGGCCGGCCGTGCGCGTTTCAATAGCATCGCGATCATCGACGCCGACGGCAGCAACCTCGGGATTTATCGGAAAAGCCATATCCCGGACGGCCCTGGCTACCACGAAAAGTATTACTTCAACCCGGGCGACACCGGTTTCAAAGTGTGGAACACCCGCTACGCGAAGATCGGCGTGGGCATCTGCTGGGACCAGTGGTTCCCCGAGTGCGCCCGTAGCATGGCCCTGCTGGGCGCGGAAATCCTGTTCTACCCGACCGCCATCGGCAGCGAGCCCCATGACAAGAGCATTTCTTCCCGCGACCACTGGCAGCGCGTGCAGCAAGGCCACGCCGGCGCTAACCTGATGCCGTTGGTCGCCAGCAACCGTATCGGCAACGAAGAGCAGGACGGCTACGACATCACCTTCTACGGCTCATCCTTTATCGCCAATCAGTTTGGCGAGAAAGTCGAGGCACTCGACGAGACCGAAGAAGGCATCCTGGTCCACAGCTTCGACCTCAACGAACTGGAACACACACGCAGTGCCTGGGGCTCGTTCCGCGACCGGCGGCCGAACCTCTACGGCGCACTGAAAACCCTCGACGGATCCCTGGAGTCCTGATCGCCATGACCACTTTGAACAGCACACCGCGCGCCGACGGTTTCCACATGCCCGCCGAATGGGCGCCACAAACCCAAGCCTGGATGATCTGGCCCGAACGCCCGGACAACTGGCGCCTGGGCGGCAAGCCCGCGCAGGCCGCCCATGCCGCCGTGGCCCGGGCCATTGCCCGTTTCGAACCGGTGACGGTGGCGGTGTCCGCCGCGCAGTACGAAAACGCCCGGGCACGCCTGGACATGCCGAATATCCGCCTGGTGGAAATGTCCAGCGACGACGCCTGGGTCCGCGACAGCGGTCCGACCTTTGTCATCAACGACCAGGGTGAAGTGCGCGGCGTCAATTGGGGCTTCAATGCCTGGGGCGGTTTCGACGGCGGTCTCTATGCGCCGTGGAACCGCGACGAGCAGGTGGGCGGCAAGATCCTTGAAATCGAGCGCTGCCAGCGGTATCAGACCGAAGGTTTTGTGCTCGAAGGCGGTTCGATCCATGTCGACGGCGAAGGCACGGTGATTACCACCGAGGAATGCCTGCTCAATCGCAATCGCAACCCGCACCTGACCCGCGAAGCCATCGAGCAAGTGCTGGCCGAGCACCTGGCGGTGGACAAGGTGATCTGGCTGCCGGACGGCTTGTTCAACGACGAAACCGACGGCCATGTGGATAACTTCTGCTGCTACGTGCGTCCGGGTGAAGTCCTGCTGGCCTGGACCGACGATCCCCAGAACCCCAACTACCCACGTTGCCAGGCGGCCATGAAAGTGCTGGAAAGTAGCCGTGACGCCCAGGGTCGCACCTTTACAGTGCACAAAATGCCGATTCCGGGGCCGCTGTATGCCACCGAAGAAGAGTGCGCCGGCGTGGACGCGGTGGCGGGCAGCCAGGAACGCAACCCATCGGTACGTCTGGCCGGCTCCTATGTGAACTTCCTGATCGTCAACGGCGGCATCATCGCGCCGAGCTTCGACGACCCCCAGGACAGCGTGGCCAAGGAAATCCTGCAGAACCTGTTCCCTCAGCACGAAGTGGTGATGGTGCCAGGCCGTGAGTTGTTACTGGGGGGCGGAAATATCCATTGCCTTACACAGCAGCAACCTGCGCCACACAAAGGTTGAGTGAAGTTGTAACAAAGCATGCAATGCTACAAATGATGGCATTTTTACATCGTTATAAGATAACACCCCGATAGAACCTGCAGCCCTTATGGGCTGCGGGTTTTTTTAGGTTTTCCGACTGCTGAACTGGCACTTTGGCATATCTCTTGTATCGGCTTTCTTTATATGACGGAGGGTCTTCTACAGTGCGACGTTCTGTCATAAACCTTAAGTAAGTTAGCCGCTCATGAACCAGGAGAGCGCTGAGATGAACGTAGCCAGTGAGCGGGTTTCGCACCCTCTGTCGGTGACGAGCGAGTCGCTTCAAGTCCTGGCCCAGTGGTTGAAAAGCAATGGAACGCGTACCACCCGTGGTCAGGATCCTCGTCGGATGATTATCGACCGTTACCCCGCAGGTTTGTTCAGCGAAGCTGAACTGGAGGCCTTGCTCGGGGTTTTACAGGGTTAAAAGGACTTTGCACAAAAACGCCGCTGGCTGGAGCGATCCAGGCAGTGGCGTTTTTTTATGCGCTTCAGAAAGTGTAGGTGCCGGTGACCACCAGGTTGCGCGGAGCGCCCGGCTGGATCTGGAAGGCGCTGGTGGCAGACGCGTAGTAGGTGCGGTCGCTGATATTGTTCAGGGCGGCGCGCAGGTCCCAGTCGCGGGTACGGAAACCGCCCAGGGCGTCCCAGGTGCCGTAGCCCGGCAGGGTCACCGTGTTGGCATTGTCGGCATAACGGTCACCGACCAGGGTCAGGCCGGTTTCGGCGTACCAGCCCATTTCCGGTTTCCAGGTCAGGAACAGGCTGGCGTTACGTTTGGCCACATTGCTGACGCGCTTGCCCTCGAAGCCATTGTTGTCCTTGACGACGGTCGCATCCTGAAGACCGATGCCGCCGCGCAGGTACCAGTTGCCGACGATTTTCCCGGTGCCGGTCAGCTCGAGACCGCGTGAGCGTTGCAGGCCGCTGAGCAGGGTGATGGACGGGTTCAGCGGGTCGCTGGTGCGGCGGTTGTAGAGCTCCAGCTCATACACCGCCAGGGTGGTGCTCAGACGCTCGTCGAGCCAGTCGCTTTTCACCCCCAGCTCTTTCTGGCGGGTCATTTCCGGGCTCAGGTCATTGCCGTTGCCGGCCGCGTTCGGTGTGATACCGATGACGGCGCCGCCCACGGGTGAGAAGCTCTTGCTCCAGGAGGCGTAGAAGGCGTGATCCTGCAGCGGCGTCCAGACCACGCCAAGCCGTGGGCTGGTGCTCTGGCTGTCACGCTGGTCACTGCGGGCGAGCAGGTTGTTGGTGGTTTCGACATTGAAGCGGTCGTAACGCAGGCCGCCCAGCAACTGCCACTGATCGTTGAGGCGCAGTTGGTCCTGGACGTAGATCGCCTGGCTCTCGACCTCGGTATGGTTGTCGCTGGAGGCAACCATGGGGCCGGTATGGCTCAGGCTGTGGTTCGGGTTGAACAGGTCGAGTGCCGGCACCGCCTGGCCGCCGCGATTGGTGGCCAGCGAGGTGTAGAGCTTCGGATCACGGCGCTGGCTGCCCAGTTCCAACCCGGTCAGCAGGCGGTGCTCGAGGCCGAAGGTATCGAAGCCGCCTTCGACCTCCAGGTTGCTGAAGACATTGCGGGTGTTGAGGTCCTGCTGCCAGCGCTGGCGGGTGACCTTGCGGGTCGCCGCGGTGTAGCCGGTCAGGTAGGTGTTGTCGAAATCACTGTCGAGCTTGAACACCCCGAGGGTGTGGCGCAGTTGCCAGGTGTCGTTGAGGGCGTAGGTGAGCTTTGAGCGCAGGGATTGAGCCTTGTCATCGATGAAATCCCGTGGGTCGCCATAGCTGGTGTCGCGTCCCACATCGGCAGGTCGGCCGTTGACACCCGGTATGCCGCGATCCGGGGTGCGGTTGTAGCGGCTGTATTCGTATTGCACCAGCCAGTTCAGGTCCGGGCTCAATTGCCAGCTCATCGAGGGGGCGAACAACTGGCGGTTGCCGCTGACGCCATCGCGGAAACTGTTGGCGTCCTGGTTGCCCATATTCAGGCGCAGGCTGAGGTTTTCCGTGGGGTCGACGCTGAGGTCGGTGTACAGGCTGCGCAGGTCATCGCTGCCGCCTTGCACCTCGACCGTGGAGCGGCGGCCGAACTGCGGCAACTTGCTGACCCGGTTGACGATCCCGCCCTGGCTGCCACGGCCATAGAGCACTGCGGCCGGGCCCTTGAGGACTTCGATCCGCTCGATGTTATGCAGGTCGCGCACGTACTGGCTGTCGTCACGGATACCGTCCAGGTAAAAGTCGTTGCTGGCGTCGAAACCGCGAATCCTCAGGCTGTCGAAACGGGTGTCCGCCCCGCTGCTGACATTGGGGATGCCGCTCAATGCCTTGCCCAGGTCATTGGTGCCGTAATCGAGCACATTCGCCGTTTTTACCGAATCGATGGCCTGGGGCACATAACGAACCGGTGTAGCGGTACGGGTCGCGGTGCTGACGTCGCGGACGCGGGGATCATCCGGGTCGGCCTCGGCACTGATCGACAGCTCCGGCAGGGTGGTGCTCGTGGCGCAGGCAAATCCAGCGGACAGCAGGACAGAAAGCCCGAGGGTAGCGGGCGTCAGGCGATAAAGGGCAGGCATGGGGAAGGGTGTATCCGTAGGCGCGTGAGAGAGATAAGGTGAAGCGGTACGAATTGTAATGAGTATTGTTATCTATTAATAACAATTCCCAGTAGCGTGTCGGCAGGTTTGTGTCCAAATATGTCCCGATTGTTTCACCTGGGCTGATCTGACCGGTTTTTGAAATAAACCAAGAGCCATTTCGGCGTTTTTCCAGTGGTGGCGGCGGGCTAGTCTTCACTCATTGCTTGTTGATGACTTTTTTGGAGATTGCCATGACCGCCCCCGCCACCCTTCACTACATCTACGATCCGTTGTGCGGTTGGTGCTATGGCGCCAAACCGCTGATCCAGGCCGCCCGGCAGGTGTTGCCGGTGGTCCTGCATGGCGGGGGCATGATGGCCGGCAACAACCGCCAGTTCGTGTCCTCGAACCTGCGCGACTACGTCATGCCCCATGACCGGCGGATTGCCGAGTACACGGGCCAGCCGTTTGGCCAGGCCTATTTCGACGGGTTGTTGCGTGATTCGACGGCGATCTTCGACT
Organism: Pseudomonas gingeri; assembly: GCF_013386165.1. Taxonomy (GTDB): domain Bacteria; phylum Pseudomonadota; class Gammaproteobacteria; order Pseudomonadales; family Pseudomonadaceae; genus Aquipseudomonas; species Aquipseudomonas gingeri_C. The sequence continues at coordinate 46,710 of NZ_JACAOS010000022.1, forward strand.
CCACGCCGCCGACCCGTGCGGTCCTCGCGGCCGAGCAACTGCAAGGCCGCGGGCTGGAGATGCTGGGGCGCCAGCAGACGGCGCACTACGTCGACGGCCGACGCGTGGCCGATGTCGAGGTGTTGCTGGCGCTGGCCGCCGAGATGGGGTTCGAACCCGAAGCCTTCAAGGCCGCTTTTGAAGCCAATAGCGGTGCGGTGGCGGCGGAGCACTTCAAACAAAGTCGGGCTTTGTTGTCCCGTGTCGGCGGCCAGGGTTTTCCGACACTGGCACTGGAGCAGGATGGTCGTTTCAGCCTGATCGATATCGGTCCTTACCTGGGCAAACCCGACGCATTCGCCGCCTGGCTCAGTCAATCGCTGATCCCCGCTACCCCTGCCGCCATGGGGCCATCCTGTGGCCTGGATGGTTGTTCGTCCTGAAACCGACGCAGCCTGTTGTCGCTCGGTGATAAATGACAGTCGTTGGCGGATATGCCTTTTTTCGAGGTCGACCCGCTAATTCCTTCTATTCACTGATGTTTCACGAAATTGACACAATACTCATGTCGCAGATAGGATTCTCCTTACGCCTGTGGCTATACGCCATACACCTAAAATAATAAAAGGCCCGCTGCACCTCGTGCAGGCGGGCCTTTTTGCTTTTGTCTGAAGCACCCACACACAACGTTTCAGCTCGAAGCCGCAGGGCGTTTCACCTAGCGAATAAGGAAGAAAAACATGTTGAACAAACGGATCGGTCTGCTCGCATTGGGCATCCTCGGGGCTACCCAGGCCATGGCCAGTGATCAATCGGACTCCAAGGGTTTCGTTGACGACAGCCACCTGAACGTTCTGTTGCGTAACGCCTACATCAACCGTGATTACAAAAGCGGCAACCCGGACAAGATCGAATGGGGCCAAGCGGCTATCGCGACCTTCAAGTCCGGCTTCACCCAAGGCACCGTAGGTGTGGGTGTTGACGCTTTCGGCCAGTACGCTGTGCGTCTGGACGGCGGCCGCGGCGAAACCGGCGCGCAAGGCATCGACTTCTTCAAGAAGGACAACAACGGCGATCCGGCCAAGGATCTGGCCCAGGGTGGCGCCGCGGTTAAATTCCGTCTGTCCAACACCGTGCTGACCTACGGCGACCAGATGCCGTCCCTGCCGCTGCTGAACTACGACAACTCCCGCCTGCTGTCGGAAAGCTACACCGGTACCTTGATCACCTCCAAGGAGATCAAAGGCCTGGAACTGAACGCCGGTCACTTCACCGCCGAATCGCGCAAGAGCGCCGAAGGTCGTGACAGCGGTGGCCTGAAAGGTATCGATATCCTGGGTGGTAGCTACCAGTTCACCGATCAGTTCAAGGCATCCCTGTACGCTTCCGACGTCGACGAAGTGCTGAAGAAGCAGTACGTGAACCTGAACTACGCGTTCCCGATCGCCTCGGATCAGTCCCTGACCCTGGACTTCAACGGCTACCGTACCCAGCTGGACCGTGGCTACGCAGCGGACCAAGGTGCTCAAGGTCGTGACAACAAGATCTGGAGCCTGGCCGCTACCTACGCCCTGGGTGCTCACTCCTTCACCATCGCACACCAGAGCAGCACCGGCTCCAGCCTGCTGGGCTACCCGTACGGTGGCTACCAGAAGGGTCAGGATCGCGTTGGCGATGGCGGCAACACCATCAACCTGGCGAACTCCTACTGGTCGGACTTCAACGCTGCCGACGAGCGTTCCTGGCAGTTGGGCTACGGCCTGGACTTCGGCGCCTACGGCGTTCCGGGCCTGAGCTACAACTTCGCCTACGTGCGCGGCGACAACATTACCAGCGTCAACAGCGCCGGTACTGTCTTCACTGGCGGCAGCGAGCGTGAAATCTTCAACCAGATCAAGTACGTGGTCCAGAGCGGCCCGGCCAAAGACCTGAGCGTGAAGCTGCGTAGCTCGGTCCTGCGTGTGTCTGAGAAATCCAAGGACTACAACGTCGGTGGTAACGAAGTACGCATCTTTGTCGACTACCCGATCAACGTGTTCTGATCGAGCGACAAGGCTGTAGCAACCTGATCCCAGGTTGAACAAAACGCCCCGACTGGTTCGGGGCGTTTTTGTTTGTGCGCGAAGTTGCGAGTAGTCTGTGGGCCTTGTGAACCAACGCTTCTCCTGAAACCGAGACCCGGGCGCCATGACCGTCAGAACCTTTATCGCCCGTCGCCGCTGGTTGTCCCTGGGATTGCTGGCCGTGTTTCTTGCGGTCGGCCTGCCCTATGGCTGTTCGCGACTGGCCTATAAAGAGCGCGAACTGCTGTTCAATATCCAGCCAGGCACGGCGAGCTGGTTCAACGGCGTGCCGACGGGCGTCAGGGAGTTGCAGATTCCGGTCAGTGGCGGGTTGGCCGGTTCCGACTACCTGCATGCCTGGTGGTGGCCGTCGAACCGGGCGAATGCGCCGGCCATCCTGTACCTGCACGGCACCCGTTGGAACCTGACGGCGCAGGTCGGGCGGATCACGCAACTGCGGGACCTGGGTTTCTCGGTGCTGGCCATCGACTATCGTGGTTTTGGCGACAGTCCCGGCAGCCTGCCTTCCGAACGCAGCGTGTACCAGGACGCGGGCAATGCCTGGAAACGCCTGGTGCAACTGCAACCCGATGCCCACAAGCGCTATATCTACGGCCACTCCCTGGGCGGTGCGGTGGCGGTGGACCTGGCCGAGCGCCTGGCCGGCGACAAGGACGCGTCCAAGGCCGCGGGGCTGATCATTGAGTCGACCTTTACCGACCTGGGCGACGCGGCTCGGGCAGCGATCCCGACCTCGCTGCCGGTCGGCTGGATCTTGTCGGAGAAGTTCGACTCCATCGACAAGATCAACCAGATCGATATTCCCGTGCTGATCGTCCACGGCACTGACGACCCCTACGTTCCCTCGCGTTTCAGCAAGGCCCTGTATGAAGCCGCCGCGCAGCCCAAGCAATTGCTGCTGATAAAAGGCGGCAACCATATCAACAGCATGACCCTGGGCAGCCGTGAATATGCCAAGGCCTTGCGGCAGGCATTCGAGGGTTTTGCATCGCCCGTGGTGCGCTGACTTTCCAGGCCAAAACATGTTGAAACCCAATAAACATTGCATTCTGCGCATAACGCACTAGCGTTACGCCAGCACGGATTGCTGCTGTTGGAGGTTCATGCCATTGCGCCTGCCAGCCACCTCTTTCCTGTGCCCAAACCACGATGTTCACGGTTGATCCGCAGGAGAAACACCATGACAGGAATGCACAAGGGCAGGTCCCGTTATCCCTACTCACTGGGGCTGCTGGCCCTGGCGGTGATGGGGGGCGGGAGCACGGCGCAGGCGGTGGAAGCTTCCAGGCTGTTCAATAATCCCCCGTCACTGGAGCAACAGGCACCGACCGCCAAGGTTACTGAAGGCACGCTGCTGCTCAAGTCCAACGCTGTCCCTCTGGCTCCCCAGCCCCATGTCGGACGTGAGCGGCAGTTGGACCTGATCATCAAATACACCCAGAACCAGATCCTCGATCCGGCTACCGGTGCCCAGGTTCCGGTGTCGTTGCGTAGTTACGTCGGCAAGGGCGTCAACCCCAACGCGCCCTTTATCGCACCGACCATCGATGCCACGCCGGGCGACACCGTTCGTATCACCCTCAACAACCAGTTGCCGGCCGACCCCAGTTGTACCGCCCACGACAGCAAGCCGGACGTGCCGCACTGTTTCAACGGCACCAACCTGCATTCCCACGGCTTGTGGGTCAGCCCCACCGGCAACAGCGACAACGTGCTGCTGTCGATCAACCCCAGCGTCAGCTTCCAGTACGAATACAACATCCCGGCCGACCACCCGGCCGGGACCTTCTGGTACCACCCGCATCGCCACGGCTCGACCGCGATCCAGGTCGCCAGCGGCATGGCCGGCGCGCTGATCATTCACGGCGATCGCAAGCCGACCCCCGACACCAATGGTGATATCGACACCTTGCTCAAGGGCGCTGATGGCCAGTCGTTCAAGGAGCGTTTGCTGGTGTTCCAGCAAATTCCCTACGCGTGCAAGGACGCGGCCGGCAACTTCCGCTACAACATCGCCAGGGACAAGGACGGCAAGCCCCTCAAGGACGCCGACGGTAATGACAAGAAAGTCATCGACTGGACCTGCAAGCCGGGCGAAGTGGGGGTTGTCGAGTCGTTCGACCAGCTCCAGCCTTCCAGTTGGTCCGATTCGGGGCGCTATACCAGCGTCAACGGTTTGGTGCAGCCTATCTTCGACGGTGCCAGGCCCGGTCAGGTGGAACGCTGGCGCCTGGTGCACGCGGGGATTCGCGACACCATCCGGCCAATGTTCCGTAAACTCAAGGACAGCGACGGCGCCAAGCTGGGCAGTAACAAGGGGGTCGCGGCCCTGGCGTCGGCTCAATTCATCGCCGAACAATGCACCGGCGAGCCGGTCGACTACCAGGTGATCGCCTCTGACGGCCTGACCATGGAACAGGCCCAGAGTCGCCAGGTCATTACCCTGCAACCAGGCTATCGCAACGACCTGTTGATCGTCTTTCCCGAGCCTGGACGCTACTGCGTGACGGATGAACCTTCCACGGCTTCAGGTGGGGTCAGCCAGCAGGCCAGCGGTCGTCAATTGCTCGGCTTTGTCGACGTGGGCCCCGGGGCGAAAGTGGCGAACACCAAGGCGCGCCTGACCGAGGAACTGGTGGCTGCCGCGGAACGCAATATGCCGGCGGACATCAAGGCCACGGTGGTGGCGGACCTGAAAAAGGACCTGCGCTTTGACAAGTTCATCCCACACCCGACTATCGCCGACAGCGAAATCAAAGGTCAGCAGGAACTGGTGTTCCTGATCGATACCAAGGATCCCAAGCACACCAAGTTTGCCGTGGGGACTACTGCGGCCAATGCCGTGCCCTATCAGCCGGGGGTGATCGATCGTCATCTGAAGCTGGGTGATGCACAAACCTGGGTCCTGCAATCGGCCTTTGCCAGTCACCCGTTCCATATCCACGTGAACCCGTTCCAGATCGAGAAAATCATCGGCCCAGATGGCGTCGACCTCAGCGCGCCAGGTGCCGTGGACAAGACCGACAAGAACGACGCGCAATATGCCGGCATGAAAGGGGTGTGGAAAGACACGCTGTTCGTCAAAGGCAAGACCGATGGCAGCGGTGTGTACACCTTGTATGTGCGTACCCGTTACGAACGCTATATCGGCGAGTTCGTGTTGCACTGCCACATTCTTGATCATGAGGATCAGGGGATGATGCAGAACGTGAGTATCGAGCTGCCGGATGGAGTGGGGGGGACGACGATGGGGGCGCATCACTGAGGCCCAGGCCGGTCTTTTCCGATGGCCCGGGTCTGAAGTGATGGTTGATATCGGCCCTCCTCACCGCGAGGTGAGGGGGCCATATCATCGGTCAGGTTGCTTGTGACGTTTCTGCTGGGCAGGCTTTTTTCTTTTTGAAATACACAGTCAAGTATTTACCGGCTTTGATCGCGTTAAGCTCTATTGTCTTGTGGGCCAGGTAGCACACAAGAAATAGAACAATCAGCGCTTGGAGTTTTACGGGTAAATAGTCTATTTCATGTGTTTTGAGGGTCTTGGTAATGATCTTCCACAACCAATTGTGAAATAAATAGATGGAGTAGGTCATGTTCGACAAGAGCCTTAGCGCCCTGCTGTCGGGTAAGTGTTTTCGGCCAAGCCATGCGCTGATAAATATAAGGATGGCAGGTATTGCGAAATTGAACACTGACCATGCAGGATGAAGGATGGCCAGCTCTCTGATAAAAAATTCAGTAATGATTATAATGACCGGCAGGCAGAGGTAGGCTAGGGATTTTTTTGTTTGCAGCAAATATAAGCATATGCCGATAAACAGGAACGGTGCATATAAAGTGAAGTAGCCATGCAGCCATTGGTCTGCCGCTGGGATTTGCGGCAGTGCGTAGAGGGTCAAGGTCGCTGCGAGCAGGACCAGCGGCAGCCATGTCGTTCTCCCAAGGATGCCAGTCGCCTTCAAAAGGGTCATGAACAGATAAAACATCAGCTCGATTCTCAACGTCCACTCGACGCCGCCCAGCGCGTAAGGGGTGTCGAAAAAATCACCGATCAATAAAATTCTGGGAATCAAGACTTTTAGCGAGGTCTCGAGGGTGCCGGTAAGCGGGTAGTAAGTCAGTGCTTCAATGATCAGTGCGGCGATGTATAAAGGATATATTCTAAAAAAGCGCTTGATCAGAAAAACAGAGGGTGATTCGGTTTGTAATACGTGGGTTATTATGTAGCCGGAGGTGATGAAAAATACGATAACGCCTGCGGCACCGCCATAGCAAATGTTGTAGAAAAAATTGGCTATTGTGTGAAGCACGGCATTGTCGGTGGACGCCGACAGCATCGCCGCCATTTCAGGTTCGAACTTGTGGCCGATGAGAACACTGATGAATGCAAATACCCTCATGTAATCGAGGAAAACAATGCGTTCATTCGCGTTCGCGGACATCAACTCACCCGGTTATATGTTTTCTGGCGGAGAAATTGATTGTACCTGAACGAAGGACTTTTTTGAGCGGTTGGAGAGCGGCATGCCCATGACTGCGCAGCCGCCGCTCTCTGATTCAAACCCGGCAACTCGTTCAGCATCATCGCCGAACCCGCCCCGGGCTTTGGGTCAGGGCTGCAAACGCCGCACCACCCAACCCTCGGGGGTGCGGTCATAGCGCAGCCGCTCATGCAGCCGGTCCTGGCCATTGCCCCAGAACTCCACCGATTCCAGCCGCAATTCGAACACGCAGTAACCGTCCGGGCGTGGCAAGAGGGCTTGTGTGCCGGACAACGCCTTGGCCCTCTCACGCAGCGCCTCGACATCGCTCAGCTCTTCGCTCTGACGGGACACCGCCGACATCGGGTGGGTCACGTGGGGGCGTCCGCGCCAGGCGGCGTCGGCTCGGGCATCGCTGAGCCGTTCGGCGCGGCCATTGAGCACGATCTGCTGGCTGGTCTCGCGCCAGTACAGCACGCCGGAGGCCCAGGGATTTTCGCTCAGTTCGCGACCTTTCTGACTGCCGGCATGGGTGCTGAACAGCAGCCCGGTGTCCGACACTTCGCTGATCACCACCACCCGGGTCGAAGGCCGCCCCCGGGCATCCGCCGTCGCCAGCGCGAGGGCCTTGGGTTCGCGTACACCATAACGCCGGGCGCGTTCCAGCCAGTTGCGCAGCACTATAAAGGGCGTGGCAGGCGGCGTTTCGAACTCCGGAAACGGTGCCTCGATGGTGCCTGTAAGGGATTCCGACAGCAGGTGTGCGCTCATTGGGAGCCTCCGATGGCTGGGGTATTCATATGACCGTCGTGCCTTGGGCGAAGGCCACGCCATTGCCCGAGACCTGCACCGCGGTGATCGTTTCGCCGTGGCCCTCGGCCCTGGCGAACATCCGTGAAGGGCGACCGATTTCCACGCCCTGGAGAATTTCGATCTGCTGGCCGTAGTCGACCTGGGCATGGCGGATCAGATGAATTGCCAAGGGCCCGGCGGCCGAGCCGGTGGCCGCGTCCTCGACCACCCCGTAGGCCGGCGAGAACATCCGGCTGCGCCAGCGCCGGCCGGAACCGGCGAAGCAGTTGATGGCCATGTCGTGGAACTGCCCCAACGCGCGATGATCGGGGTTCAACACCGATAGCGCCGCGACACTTTCCAGGCCGACAAACACATGCCGGGGGCCGTTGTGGTAGATCTCCACCGGAAAGGTCGAGCCGGCTATCCCCAGCGCCCGAAGCAGTTGCGGCATGCGCTCGAAAGACTCCCAGGTCGGAATCGGCTGCTGCATGCTGCACGCCACCACTCGACCGTTCTGGCGTTCCAGCTCGAAGGGAATGGTGCCCATCTCGGTTTCCAGCGTCAGCCGGTCCTTGTCGGTTTCGGCACCGAGAGCAATGGCGGTGCCCAGCAGCGGATGGCCGGCGAACGGCAGCTCGTTGACCGGGGTGAAAATCCGGATACGCGCATCGCCGCCATGACGCGGGGTCAGGACGAAGGTCACCTCGGACAGGTTCATCTCCCGGGCGATCTGTTGCATGCGCTGGGCGGGGAGGTCGTCACTGTCAAAGAACACCGCGACCGGATTGCCCTCCAGCGGGACGCTGGCAAACGCGTCGATCACTACATACCTGTGCATGGCTAGCTCCATTGTGTTCAAGGGGGGTTACGCCGATAGCGCGTGGCGCATCAGGTCGGCGATGATGCGTGGCCCTTCCTGGGTCAGCACCGACTCGGGGTGAAACTGCATGGAGGCGAAATGCGGTCCGCGCAGCGCGTGCACCTCGCCGGTTTCCAGATCACGGCTGACCTGCACCAGCCCGAGCCCGTCGACCTCGATCCGGTCCTTTCCACTCTGGGCGGCGAAGGTGTTGTAGAAGCCCACACGCTCGCGGGCGCCGAACAGGTCGATCTGCTTTTGCACGCCCTGGTTGGGAATGGCCCGGCGTTGCAGGTCCAGGCCCAGGCAGCGGCTGAGCACCTGGTGGCTCAGGCACACCGCGAGAAACGGCCGTTGCTCGTCCAACAGCGAGCGGATGGCCAGGTGCAGATGGTCGATCTTCGGTTGCTCGACCGCGGTCGGATTCCCCGGCCCCGGGCCCATGATGACGATGTCGTAGCCGTCGAAGGCGTAGGCGTCGTTGTAGTTACGCACGCTCACTTCAAGCCCGAGGGCCCGCAGTTGCATGGCGATCATCGAGGTGAAGGTGTCCTCGGCATCGACGATCAGCACGCGGCGCCCCGACAGATCCGCCTGGGACTGCTGACGTTCCAGTGCATCGCTCAGCCAGAAATCGGCGATCAGCGCATTGCGACTGGCCAGGGCGGCGCGCACCTGGATATTCGAGCCGAAGCGCGCCGGCGCCTGGTTTTTCAGCGCCGCAATCAGCCCGGCAGCCTTGGCCCGGGTTTCGGCGGCCTCGGCCTGGGGATCGGAATGACGGACGATGGTCGAGCCGACACTGATCTTCAGCCGGCCTTCGCGGTCGATATCGGCGGTGCGGATCAGAATCGCCGAATCCAGCGTACGGGTGCCTTGGGCGTCGCTGCCGATCAATGCGGCGATCCCGCTGTAATAGGCGCGGCCCTCGGGCTCGTGGCGACGGATCACCCTGCAGGCACTTTCCAGTGGGCTGCCGGTAACGGTGGGGGCGAACAGGGTTTCGCGCAGGATCTCGCGCACATCGCGGCGGCTGTGGCCTTCGATGAAGTATTCGGTGTGGGCCAGATGGGCCATTTCCTTGAGATAGGGTCCGAGTACATGGCCGCCGTCCTCGCAGATCCGCGCCATCATCTTCAGCTCTTCATCCACCACCATGTACAGCTCGTCGGCCTCCTTGCGGTCGGCGAGAAACTGCATCACTTCGCCCAGGTTCGGGCCTGTCGGTGGATAACGGTAGGTGCCGCTGATGGGGTTCATCACCGCCAGGCCGTCCTTGAGGCTGATATGCCGCTCGGGCGATGCGCCGACAAAAGTGCGTTCACCGGTGTGAATGATGAAGGTCCAGTAGACGCCCTTTTCCCGCTCCAGCAGGTGACGGAAAAAGGTCAGGGCGCGGTCGATCCCGTAGTCGCCGATATCGGCCATGAAGGTGCGCTTGATCACGAAGTTGGCGCCTTCGCCGGTGCCGATTTCGTTGTCGATCACCTGGCTGACAATCTCCGAATAGGCCGCCTCACTGAGGTCGAAGCGTTCGTTGAGCAAGGCGATGCCCGCTTCGGGCAGCCGTTCCAGCAAGGTATCGAGGCGTATCTGCGCCTGCTCGGCCACCTGGAGGGTGAGCAGCGGGGCCTGGTCATCGACCGCCTCGAAGCCGCGTTCGGCGATCTGCCGATAGGGGATGATCACCAGCGTATCCAGCCGCGCCGCGCCGGCCAACGGCTCGCGCAACTCGACCTGGGTCAGTGATGGCGGCTGCGAGACCGCGCCGAGCAGCACATCCACCTGGCCCGGGCCACCGGATTCCGGGCGGTACAACAGGGCGAAGGGCGGTGGGTCCGCACGCAGGATTTGGGCGAGCAGCGGTTCGGCGGCCAGGCTCATGGCAGCACCTCTTCGGTGGTGACGACCATGGCGCAACGACTGGCGGCGTACTCCAGCGCCATCCAGTGATGCTCGCGGCTGAAGTCGGCGATGGCGTCGGCCACCAGGAATGGCTGGATATCGTTGGAGTAGGCATCCACGGTGGAAATCAGCACGCCGACATGGGCGTACACCCCGCAGAGGATCAACTGGTCGCGATCATGGGCGCGCATGCGCTCCAGCAGGTCCGAGTTGAAAAACGCGCTGTAGCGCCACTTGGTCAGCAACCAGTCGCCGGGGGCCGGCTTGAGTGCGTCGACCACCTCGCGGTCGGTGGGGCTGGCCTGCATGCCCGCACCCCAGAAGTCCTTGAGCAGGCCGCGTTGGGACTCGGTCATGCTCCCGGGCTGCGCGGTGTAGGCCACGGGAATGCCCTGGCTCGCCGACCATTGGCGGATGCGCGCGGCATTGCCGACCACCTCGTCACGCAGGGGCGTGGGCAGCGGCCGGAGAAAGTAGCGCTGCATATCGTGGATCAGCAGCACGGCGCGCTGTGGGTCGATCCGCCATTGGGCCAGATTGGCCGGCAGGTCGCGGGCGGTGGGCAGCGCATAGGGGGTAATCGCGGGAATACCGGTCATCGCAACAGACTCCTGTCAAAAGGTTGCATGGGGGGACGCGGGTGGGTTCTTCCACGCCAGGACGGTGGTGATTGCCTGCCAGGGCGTCAGTCGCGGGTCGCACAGGCTGGTGTAATGAACGCTGACCTGATGGAGCCCGGCCGCATCGGAAGCGCACTCGGTGACATCGTCCGGGGTGGTTTCCAGGTGCAGGCCGCCGGCGATGCCACCGGCCGAGAGCACCGCGTGCTTGAAGGCGCTGACTTCCCGGGCGATGGTCTCGACCATGCGGGTCTTGTTGCCGCAGGGCGCGAGGATGGTGTTGCCATGCATCGGGTCACTCAGCCAGATGACCTTGTGCCCCGTGGCGCGGACCGCCTCCACCAGGGGCGGCAAACGTTCGGCGACCTTCTCGGCGCCCATCCGTGCAATCAGCGTCAGTCGCCCGGGTTCGCGGGCCGGGTCGAGGCGTTCGCACAGGGTCAGCAGTTGCGCAGGGGTCATGTCCGGACCGACCTTGCAGGCTACCGGATTGAGCACCTCGGACAGCAGGGCGACGTGGGCGCCATCCACCTGGCGGGTGCGTTCGCCGATCCACGGCCAGTGGGTCGAACCGAGAAAGGTCCGGCCCTGTTCGTCGTGGCGCAGCATGGGCAATTCATAATCGAGCAGCAGCATCTCGTGGCTGGTCCAGACCGGGGAACCGCCGGCTGCGCCTTCGGCGAGGCGGTCCTGCCAGCCCAGGTGCTCCATGATTTCGCGGGCGGCCTGGTAGCCTTTGAGCAGGCGTTGCGGATCGGGTTGGCGGCTGTCCGAATGCGCCGCGTGGCTGTTGACCATGTCGCCGCGATACGCCGGCAACTCGATCTCGCCAATCAGTTCGTTGGGCTTGGAGCGGGGCTTGGCGTACTGCCCGGCGATCCGTCCGACCCGGATCACCGGTTGTTGAGTCACCAGGCCGAAGGCCCCGGCGAGGATCTCCAGCACTGCGGCTTTGCGGGCCACGGCGCCGTGCTGGTTGTCGTTGATATCCTCGGCGCAATCGCCGGACTGGATGACCTTGCCTTCGCCTTCGGCGACCCGCGCCAGGAGAGCCCGCAGGGCCAGGATGTCCTGGGCCCTGATCAAGGACTGGCTGTCTCTCAGGTGTTGCTGTACGTCCCTCAGGCGTGAGAGATCGCTCCACTGGGGTTGCTGCAATGCTTCACAACCCAGAACTCGTCGCACAATCGTTTCCATGATGAGACCCCTGGCGCAGTGCCGTTCAGGTGGGTATGCCTTCGCGTTTGATTTCGGGCACCGGGATATTCAGGGCCCGCAGTTGCTGGAACACATTCATGAACTCGCGGTTTTGCTTGATCTTGCCGTTCTCGAGGGAGAAGGAATGGAGGAAGTGGTTCTCGTAAAAGCCGTCCGGGTATCCGGGAAACAGAATCTGCCCGTGGCCTTCGCATTCGACCCAGAAGTGGTTCGGGTCATCGGTTTCGAAGATGCGGATGTCATACCATTCCCAGTCCGGGAAGCACTTCAGCGACCAGACCGCGTGCTCGGCGAGCTTGTCCTTGCCGCGAATGACAATCGGCGCGCCGGTGTCGGTGGTCCACAGGCCGCCGCTGCCATCTTCAGTAAACAGCTCGTGGCGACGCAGACGGGCCGGGCCCTTGGTGTGCATGTACTGCTCGACCACCTGGCGGTTCTTGCGACGAAGCTCGGTGCTGCTGGCAAACCCATCGTGTCTGTCTGGATTGGTCATGTTCTTGCCTCTGTTGTGGATTAAGCGGGTAGGCCGGCGCGGCGAATGGTCGGTACGGGAATGCCGAGGGCGCGCAGTTGCTCGAAGGGGTTCATGAACTCGCGGTTGCGCTTGATGCGGCCGTCCTCGAGTTCGAAGGAGTGGATGTAATGGTTCTCGCAATAGCCCTTGGGGTAGCCGGGCATGTTGACGGTGCCGCGTCCGTCGCTTTCGACCCAGAAGTGGTTCGGGTCGGCGGTTTCGAAGATCCGCACGTTGTGCCACTGCCAGTCCGGGAAGCACTGGTTCAGCCAGACGCCTAGTGCCGCCAGCTTGGTGTGGCCGTGGAAGACCAGCGGGGTGGCGCTGGCGGTGTTCCAGGAGCCACCGCTGCCGTCTTCGGTAAACAGTTCGTGGCGGCGCAGGCGTGCGCTGCCATTGCTCTGCATGTACTGCTCGACGGTGGCGCGGTTCTTGCGCCGTAGTTCGGGTGCATCGGCAAATCCGCTCTGGATCTCGGTAGTTGTCATGCTCATGTTCCTTTGGGCGTGTTCAAGTCGCCGAATCGTTCAGCACTAAAAGACAGTTACGTGACGGCAAGGGTGAATGATCTTTATATAACGGGCCTGTTCCAGGAGAACTGGGGTTAAAGGGTAAGCATCATGTAATAAATAATACCGCTCAGTCACGGCGGGACTGATTGTTCCTGTTGAGACAAACTTGCTGGAGGGGATTTATACAGGGGGGTGATTGAGAAAGTTAAGCTACCAGATTTCGTAGGTGTGAAGTCTTTGCGTCCGGCTTAACCTCCGCGCGTCTTCGGGGACTAGACGTGAATTTGCACCATGGGTGGGCGGCTCGGCAGTTGCAGATGGCCACTAACTAAATATAAAAGAGGTCGCTCTATAGTTAGCGCAAATGGTTATGGTTTTTTTACACGTGTCCCCATTGACAGTGCGATCAGCTGGACTAGGATGACGAACCGATTCTCATCTTGGGTAGCTAAAATGGACTTAGCACAGCTTTGGGTTTGGGATATTTATTTCTATTCGCTTTTTGCGAAAGCCATGAACATGGAGGAGTTTACGGGTATCGCGCTGAACGCCATCACGGATCTGAAATTCGACTTCTATGCCTACGGCCTGTGCAGCCTCACACCGTTCATGCGGCCGAAAACCCACCTCTACAGCAACTACCCGGTGGAGTGGGTGACGCGTTATCAAACCATGAACTACGCGGTGATCGACCCCACGGTAAAGCACAGCCGGCTGGCCTCTACGCCGATTTTGTGGAGCGACGACATCTTCAAGGGCAGCCCCGGCCTGTGGTCGGAGGCCAATGACTCGGACTTGCGCCATGGCCTGGCCCAGCCGTCGTTCAATGCGCGAGGTCGGGTGGGGTTGCTGAGCCTGGCGCGTAAGAACGGCAAGATCAGTGCCGATGAGTTTACGGAGCTGGCGCCTATTACCCGAGCCTTTGCCGATGCCGCTTATGCCAAGTTGTCGGAACTGGAAGGGATGTTGGAACGGGACAATGAGATCACGTTTACCGAGCGGGAAAGTGAAGTATTGCGCTGGACGGCCGATGGCAAGACGTCAGAAGAAATCGGGGTGATCATGGGCGTGTGCACGGATACGGTTAATTATCATCACAAGAACATTCAGCGCAAGATCGGTGCCAGTAACCGCGTGCAGGCGGTGACCTATGCCGTTGCCCTGGGTTATATATGAACTGATCCGGTGTTTGTTGCGGAACAGGAGGGGCAGGCCTGTTCTGCGACAGGGTAATTGGAGGGTCAGGCTATTTGTTTTAATCCTTCTGACATAAAGAGCGTTGACGCAAGACTGCTGAGGTGACGTTTACGTTCCGTTGGTAGTTGTATGGCGACAATCCGTTCATCCTGGTGCCAGATCATCTCCCCGAGGCGTTCGTAGTGGACGCCGTTCTTTCTGTAATAGCGCTCCATGATCTTGCTGACAATCCCGACGATATATTCGGCGCCGGCGTGATGGGCGGTGTCCAGGCACTTCCAGAACAAGGGCATGGCCAATTCCGGGGTTGAGGTGGTGAAGCGGGTCATTTCCCAGATAAAGGTGCTGGCCGGCACGCCCTCGGCGCAGGTGTGGCTGAACACGCCTTCGAGCAGGTTGGGCGCGGTGGTGGGGATCAGCCGGGCACAGCCGATCAGTTCGCGGGTTGGGTTGAGAGCCAGGAGGTAGCGGGCTTGGGCGTGGTCATAGGCGTCCCATTCACAGCCGGGTGCATCCGGGGGGAGGGGCAGTTGCCAACCCAGCTTCTCGACGAACTGCTGGTAGCGGTATTGACCGAGTGACAGCCGCAGACTGTCGCTCATTGAGGACAGGGTGTGCTCTTCCATGTGCATAGGGGCTTCTCTATTGATGAAGGACGGCGGGCGTCGATTTATATAGAGCAGCGGCGGGGGTTTGGCACCTACCAGATCTGGTAGGCGGGGGAGGCGGGGGAGGCGGTGGTGGCTGCTGGGTTTTGCAACATACAATGGGCGAACAGATGCAGCAGAAGCCCGTCGATATGACCCTTGGCCCAAGGCGACTTGATGTGGCATAAACGGTTGAGGCCATCATCAGCTCGGCGCATAAAGCAATATTGAGTGCGATCAAAAATAAGTTAATGGGTTAGTCACTCGGGCCACTAGGCGTTACAGAATCCATGAAAACTATTTTTTGAAAAGTAGGGTCAGGTTTTTGCTTTCCCTGCCGATAGGTTGGGGCATTCATCCCTTTTTTTGATAAGCGGATACAATTTATGCAGCAGTTATCGCGGACGCACAATATGGATGTGCTATCCAGCCTTTCCAAGCTGACATTTACCAGATTTATTGCAGCACTGATGGTGGTAGCGTTCCATTTCGGTGCGCCCTTCTATCCGTTCAACAATCAAGCGGTGTCCGAGCTGTTTCGGCAGGGCCCAAAAGCCGTAGAGTATTTTTTTTTACTGTCGGGTTTTGTGCTGTCTGTGGTCTACTCTTCAAATGAGCCTGGTCAATTCAAAATCGGGACGTTTTGGATTGCACGCTTTGCCAGAATATACCCGCTCTATCTGCTGGGGTTGATATTTTCTTATTATCTGGGTGTGCCGGAGCACATCGTTCTTGCTCTTAATGTGACGTTGACTCAAGCATGGTGGGCCGAGCACGCTATTTCGATGAACAACCCTGGCTGGTCTCTTTCAGCTGAGGCGTTTTTCTATTTGATGTTTCCGCTGTTTATTTTCGTACTTACGAAGAAACGGCTGCCCATGGCGGTTGCGATAAGCCTGTTCAGTTATCTTGTGCTTGAGTACGCCCCATTATATGTGCCACGCCTAGACGGATCCCCGTTGCTCTATAAGGCTGCCAAAATAGTGTTGGGTCCGTATTTTCCGATCAGAAATCTGCCTTTTTTCATGGTGGGCGCTTCGCTGGGGGCATTACTTAAATTTGGGGTGATCACACCCAACGCACTGCGCTTCTTTAAGTTTCCGGCGATTTATGCGGTGATCCTGTTTGCATGGTTTCATTACACCTTGCCCTTTATCGTCGTGCCGTTTTGTGCGCTGATACTTTCGCTGATGCAAAGTCAGGGCAGAGTGATCGGTTTCCTTTCGGGCAGAACCGGTGTTTTATTGGGTGAGTCCAGCTACGCTGTGTACATTCTTCATTACCCACTATACGTATGGTATTTGAATTTCGCTCAGCCGACTTTCGAAGCGTCGGCGGTCGTCAAATTTTATATCTATGTGATCGCTTTGATAGTGCTGTCTATATTTGTGTTTTTTGTCGTCGAAACACCATGCAGAAAAGCGATTAGATGGCTAGGTAGTGTGGGCAATAAAGGCAAAACTCCGGAGCAACAAAGTGCATCATCTACTGTGGGGAACCAGTCGGTAGTGCAAGAGTAAGGTATTCTCGCCAGGGTGGTTTAAACGCCTTGAGGGTTTCCTCAAGACGTTTAGATCAGCACTTATCTACCGTTGCTTGCTTCATGTGTTTGTTTGGTATTTTTGTGTCTCGCCAGTGTCATGCCACGCTTTAGCGTTTGTAGTCGTCTGGTATCTGCTGTTGTCCTGGAGTCGAGACCGATTGTGCGGCGCTGATATAGCAAGCCGTTACGATGGCCCCATACAGGAGTGCTAGCAGCATTTTCCTTGTTGTTGACAATGACCGGATTGGGATGTCCGGGAAACCATAGGCAATAGCACAATAGGCCATCAAGTGCAGGGTCACGAAAAACCGTGTTTCAATGGCTCCAGGTATTATCGCCATGACGGGGAGTAATATTACAAAAAGCCATACCCAGCGAAAATCCGTTTTATCTGCGGTAGCCGGTATGTTACCTGAGGTTGACCGTCTGACCATCAGGTAGAACAAACAGAAAAGTCCAAATATTGAAGTCAAAAGGGACGCCAGGGAGCGGAGATTTTTTTCCTGTGAGAGGACTTTGGTATAAGTGTCATCATCCCTGACGTCCAGGCCATTGATGAGATGTCTTGTGTATATTTTCAGAAATCCGAATGGCTCCGAAATCAATGCTTTGAAATATCCCTGAATGCTCGTTTTTACGTTTCCCAAGTCAAGGCGTTTGAAGAGTTCTTCTCCGGCAGGGTCGAGGTGGAAAATCGGAAATATGGCTCCCGATTTTACATCGTAGCCAGTTTCATAACGTTGAATAGTGATGCCCCACTTCAATTGACGGGCAAAGAGTGACGCGTTTCTGACGTCGGTGACCACCATAGGTGTGGCTGAGCCCAAGTGTTTTACGTTGATCAGCGCTTGAGGGATGGCCGTCAGACCGGCGCCTAGAATAAAGGCTATCGCGAGCATGATTCGCCTGGAAAGGGGGGCGCTTCTAAACACCAGCGTGGGTATGAGCAGGGTCAACAGGAGCATGGTGAAGAGGTAGATGGTTCTGGTGTTATAGGCCCCGTAGGCCATGATACCGGCTAAAAAAATCAGCAGTCCTGACTCCATAAAGCTGTTTCGCTCCGAGGCAAACAGGATCGTGGCCAAGCAGGCAAGAATCAGGCAAAGCGCAGGAAGGTCGCTGAGTGTGTAGGCAATCAGTGTCGGGAAAAAAATCGCCACCAAAAAAGGGACGATAAGGCGTTTGACCAAGGAGACTCGCCCCCCGATTAAACGAGTAAATATATAGGGAAGCAGAAGGGTCAGTGAAAATGAAAAGGCTAACGCCTGCATCAGGTGCAAGGCCAGATAGCCAGTGCCTGGGAAAGTTTCAAAGATAAATTTTGCGGGTGATAATAATAACGGGTAAAAATAGCCGCGTATTGTTTGAGGGAACGAAAAATTCCATATGGATGAGCTGAGATCCCAGTAGATGAATGCGTCACCGTTGAGCTGTGGGAAATTGATGTAGCGTTGCGCACAAAACATGAAAAATGTTGCAATGATGAAGGCGGAGAGCTTTTCGTGAGTGTTGATATAGCTCAGAGTACTATTCGCTTCAAATGGCCCGTATGAACGCTGTTCGTTGATGTCCATATTGCAATTCCATTGTTGTTGAATGCAATAACATGCCAGCCATTGCGTGGGTGAACGGCATGTTATCCGAAGCCCGTATGGGGGGGCGATGGTTTTTTCTGCGATAGAAAGGCCTGGCAGTTATTGCCGACTCTTCCGGACGTCAGTTCAACGGCGAGTGAGGATGGTTACACACTTCGCGTTTATTTGAGCGCAAGCGACCAGAGCGGCCAGCTCCACCTGGTTCAGCAAAGTGCCTTGCGCCTCGGCGCGTCCGAGCTACGCTGGATCACTGACCAGCCGTGCTGGCAAAGGGATTGGCGGAGCAGGCGATGATTTCCCCTCCAGGGCTTCTGGCCCTTGCGGGCTGCTCCCGGCATGGGAGTGCCGTCCCTATGACTGGCTGGTGAACGCCCCTTCGATACCCGCCTATCGCCCAGGTGGATGGCGCAGACATGGATGTCCAGATCGCCCCCGTCCCTGACGGGCCTTCCTATCCCTGCTGGCATTTTTCGATCGTGGTGCTTTGTGGTCGTACGCGGCGATGTGCTGCGTTCCGCCTGCAGGCGGGAGCGCACATCATTCAAAGGGTTTCCCGAACATCGAAGGCAATGCCATGACCAAACGCGCAAGGTTCTACATCACGAACCTGACGGATTCACACCTGAACCTCTGGGTTGAAAAATCGACCGAGAGCGGTTTCGCACAGCACAACCCGTCGGAATGGCTGAAGAACGGGTACTTGGCGGCGAGGAGTTCCCTGGGGGACTACGTCGAGATGGAAAATGGTGGCCCCAGCCCTTTCACACTGAAGGTGGACCTGCAGGATGGTACGACTTTCCATTGCGCGCTGGATCTCTGGCAGTCGCGGGACGTCGGCAGGAAAAAGCTCACGACCGTTCCCGCACGGCCCGATCTGGACGTCTGGCAGACCAGCGGTGGCGATATCGGCGACAGCAGTCACGGCACGCTCGGCATCTATATTGGCCAGAGCAAGCGTCCATCGCTGAGCAAGTGGATGGAGGCGCTGCTCGCCAAGCGGCCTTGGGTCACGCTCAACGATGTGGTGATGCCCGGGAGCCACGACGCCGGGATGTGCAAGACCGAGAGCAGCGGTAGTCTCGGCGGCGGCGGCAGCTCTGCTGAAACCCAGCGGCTGAGCATCGTCGAGCAGTTGAACGCGGGCTCGCGCTATTTCGACCTCCGGGTGCACCGACGTGCCAATGGTGACTACCACTTCGGGCACTTCAGCAATGACAGCAACTCGCTCGGTGCCTTTGGTGAGCGTGTGGAGGTTGTGTTGGATGGCATCAAGTCCTTCCTGCAGACGAACGCCAAGGAGTGCGTGATCCTCAAGTGGTCCCACACCGGGGACCTGATCAACATGAACTCCCTTCTAGCGGTCATCAAGAACAGGCTCGGCAATGCCTTCTACCAGGCTCCGAACCCTGGCGGCGTTCTGGCCCGGAAGAGACTGGCGGATTTCGCGGGGCATGCGCTCTGTGTCTTCGACACTGATTTCGCAGGCCAACTGCAGGCCGACCCGAAGTTGTATGCCTATCACGATGTGGCGGACGGGGCGACCCGCGGGGATGCCAACCAGACGGCGAGCAAGGCCGCTGGGCTGACGGTGTATGACCGGTACGCCAATAATGTCGATGCCGGCGTGGTAGTGACGGATCAGCAGCACAAGCTGGTCACCAATGGCGGTCAGGGCAACAGCTTCCTCTTCGTACTGTCGTGGTTCGCGACGGGGGCGGTTGGGAACACCTTGGATATCCAGGCGCTGGCCCACACCCTGCACCCCAGGCTTGCGCAGTTCCTGCAGAAGTGCAAAGGAGGGCTGCGACCGAATGTGGTGTACCTGGACTTCATTGAGCAGGACCTGTGCAGTCTGATCATCGAACTCAACGATGCTCCTGAGTTGAACGAGAGCAAGACCTATACCCTGGAGCCGGCAAGCCATCCCGGAAAGGCGCTGGATACCTACAGCGGGGCGCTCCACCCGGCGGCGTTCCTGGAGGACAAAGCCAAGGGGACCAGCGGCATGCAATGGCACCTGACGCTGAACCCGGACAATGGCAGTTACTACCTGCGTAACAATTACCAGCCCGACAAGGTGCTCACCGCCGTGCAGGGTGGGCTCGAACTCTGGCCTCTCGACCCCTCCCAGGAAACACAGATGTGGAAGATAAGGACCAGCGTCATGGAGGGCGTGCGCCTGGAGTCCGTGGCCGATGGGTCGGAATACTCGCTGTGCGTGGCGCCGGCAGATAAACCCCTGCTCGTTTCGACGCTTGCGAAGATGCAGTTGAGTCTGTGGAAGTTTGTCGAGGTCTAGCCCCAACTGAGCCTGCTTCCTTTTGGCTGGTTTCCGGCCACTGGAGCGTTGACGCCTGGTTGGATGGCGAAGATCGTGGATCTGAGAGGGTCGGCGTAATGGATGGTTTTGGAAACGGTTAGGGTGAGGGTATCAAGCAGGCGGTCCGCATCTGGCCGCGTAGCTTTCACTGAACTGTTCGAAACGGGCGTGGATCGGGGGGGATTTTCTTGGCCACGAGTAAAACTCCTTCCGAATTACTTAAGGGGAGTTCGCCAATTCTCTCTTGTCCAGTGAAAAGGTGGCGAGCTGTACGCGGGTGGACAAACCGGGGGATTAGGACCCGGCACACACAAAGTGTCCCACGCACAGCCCGCCATAACGCAGGCACAACGACACCGCTCTCACGGCATTGTGCGATTAATCCTAAATAAACCACGGGTGCCCAGTCCGCATCGCTGATTTTGCAGCGATGTTCCAACATTAGACGCGGAGCGGGGCTGAATCAACGAACCGGATGTACGAAAAATTAACTGGAGGCCGCTCTTATTTTCCTGATTGGGGGCAGGAAATTCATTGATGTCATTGCGGTATCGTTCTGCAGATCGGCGAGCAGAGTTTCATCTTCAAGTTTGTCCCCTCTGGGCGTGACGAAATACTTCAACGTGGCAGAGCCCTTGCGAGGAAAACCCCTGATAAGCCTTTCTTATTGATTATTGAGTAGTTGTATTATTTTCACTTTTCAAAAAATCAAGAATAGCCTGGCTGGTGACCTGCGTTTGCTCTTCTAGTACCCAGTGTCCTGTATTTTTTAATACCAATGAGTGTGGTTGGGTAGTAATGTGCTTGACTTGATCGGCCAATGTCTTACCTCTCGAATGGTCTCCTCCGATGGTAAGTACTGGAATGGTCAGTTTGTTTTTAGCGAATGCCTTATTGTCATTTGCATCATGCTCCACCCAGGCGGAATAAAGCTTGAATGCTGCCTCCATGCGGCCAGGCCGGGAATAATCTTTTACCAATGCATCACGCACGTCATCATGTACTTTAGGGTTGCCCTTGAATACAAAGTCATCAAAAAACATGTCCAGATACGTTTTTTCTTGCCCTTGAATCATTTTTACCGCTGTCTTGCCAAAAAAACGGAAATGCCATTTGCTGGCAACGCCCATTTCAGGGTTTCCATTGTAAGGGATTTCCCATCCTGGAATGCCTGGAATAAATCCATCCATCAAGACGATATGCTTGGTTTCTTTCGGGTAAAGCGCGCCATAGGCATAAGCAATAATCAACCCCATGTCATGGGCAACTATATCGACCTGTTTTACTTTCAAGTGAGTTACCAGTTCATGTAAATCTCGCGCCATGTTCTTTTTGTCATAGCCACTTTCTGAAATATCCGTTTCTCCAGCACCGCGATAGTCAGGAACGATAGGGGTATAACCAGCACGCGCTAATTTCCCCATCAGCGCTTCCCAATTACGCCAGCTTCCTGGGAAACCATGCACCAGCAAAACTGGCTTTTCACCGTTGCCGCTCATCAGGTAGTGCAGGCGAATGCCATTCACATTCGCATATTCACTTCTAAATGTCGCACCGTCGACAACGATGCTGCTTTGTGCCGTAGAAGGTGTTGCCGCGTGAAGTTGGGAGGATATGGCTAAAAAAATTAGCGGAAAAAATACACCCATCAGTTTTTTATTCATTTTAAAAACCAACCTTATTTTTAAATTAAAAAATTCTTTTCCAGGTACCTAAATTCTGAACCCATCGTCAGATCCGCCGATACTGTCAGAAATGACAGTTCCGACAAACGGCAAGGGAACGAACGGCGGTTGATCTATCTCGCTTGCTTGAGGTCTACAGAACTTTGGGGCTGCATTCCTAAGGAGGCGCCTCAAGAGCTTCTGGCACCTATTCCCCTCAACGTTTGTCGCACCGCGGAGACTTCTTCTAAGATTTCGCCAGATTCAGTGGTGGGGCTGATTCGAGTGCTGATTTTTTTCGTTGTTTGAGGCTCTGTATTTTCTGTCATCGGTTGAGGAGGGGGGCCTTAGGCTTGAGTTCACCGGAAGTTGCGTATTGTGGCGAAAAATTGCTTGGCGGCTGCTTGATAGTCGTCAGTGAGCTTTTTGATATCGCCGCTCAAACCACGGGCATGGGTATAGCGATCAATATCAACGATTGGTTTCAATGCCTGGGATACTTCGTCATCTCTGTCCCACGGTTTCGCAGGACAAGTCCAAACTCTATTTCTAGCGCTTTGAATGGGGTTATTTGCTGAAAATATAGCCAAACGCGCAACAGAGTAAAATGCCAAACTTGTTCCAAATGTTGTCCCGCTGCATAGATCTGGTGCCCAAGCTGTTGAGGCCCACCAGGTGTTGTGCTTTCAGCGCGCTGCGTCTTTCGTCGGGGCGGTCATTACCTTTCGGTTGACGAGGAGGCGTACGGATTCCATGGCCACTTGGGCCACGATTACACGCTGACTTGGAAGACACCCGTCGTCTTTGGAGAGTGATAGGGACGGACCACGATTAATTTTTTTCCGGCTTGATCACGCCAACCAGAAATCGTGGTCTGTTTCTGGCTTCCTTATGTAGTTTTCTCCAGGCAAAAAAAAACCGCACGATTTGAGCTTGCTGACTGTGGGTCAACCTAGGCTTGGCGGGTGTGTTGGGATGCATTATAGGTAGGAGCAAAAGCCCGTCAACGTCGAGCTCATGTGAAATTGTAACGGTTGGGCGCGCAGGCAATGTCTGGCCAGTTGCTGAGAGGATCAATTGCAAAAAAGGCAGCCACTGAAAGCGATGACTGCCGATGAGGATTGTCCTTCATGCGTGTGGCGCGTCTGGTCGCCTGCTGAGCAGAAACCCGACCGCAGCATGAGCCGCGTCAATCAAACGGGCTGGTCGTCCAATGCCGGTGATGGGTGATGGTGCGGGGACGATCCCTCAAGCAGGGCATCCACCACGGCGCGTGCCATTTCTACCGAGTGCAGCATGCCCCAGAACAGAGAGCGCTCCACCGGATTTGTATGCAAGCTGATTTCGTCGCCATTCAGTTCGGCGACTTCGAGCAGTTTCGAAACCTAGATCAACGCGTCTTGAGCCCGGACGCCGGGTTGGATGGCGAAGATCGTGGGTTTGAGAGGGTCGGCGTAATTGATGGTTTTGGAAACGGTCAGGGTGAGGGTATCAAGCAGGCGGGTTGCGTCTGGCCGCGTTGATTTCACAGAATCGTTGGAAGCTGGAGGTGGATCGGGGGTGATTTTCTTGGCCATGGTGAATCTCCTTGCTCAAGTTCGGGGATCACCATACTCGCTGCGAAACAAGGGTGGCGAACTGTACGCAGGTTCGCAGACCGGTGAGCTAGGTAACCGGCAGGCATAAGCCTCCTGCGCACAGCCCGCCATAACGCGGACATAAAAAAACCGCTTACGCGGCACTGTGCGCCAGCTCACTACCGGGCTGCGAAACCCGTGTCGCTGAATTTGCAGCGACAACAGGAATGTAGACCCAGCAGTGGGCGCACACAATATTCTCCCACGACCAAAATGCGTAGGAAATATAAGTTTTATAGAGAGCAATTTCTCATCTTGATGAAGTATTGGTGTGCGATGCGTGCAGGCAGGAAAAATCTTTGTTGTCTGTCAGAAAAAGATGAGTTTGTCGGGAGTAAAGAGGATCACCATGGGCGAAAAATGCGATGTGAGCCGGGAGGAAATCAGGGACAGACCACGATATTCATGGTTCTTGTTCCTCAGAGCTACCAACGGTTTCGGAATTCTCTGGCGGCTTCTGGCTCTATGCGATCAGGCACACAGAATTGATTTCCACCTTTGCTGATCTTCACCGTCCGGATCTCGCCGGCCCAACTATAGATAGCTGGGAATAGGGTGCGATGAATTTGTTTCAGAGTATCCAGGCTGTATGGCGGTTCTATGAACTCAAGCCGCTCTGCGGCAGCTTCGGTGAGATAACGTTCGGCCTCGTTGAGGTCGTCCTCATCATGCAAATCAAGCAGGTTCTTGAGGATGCTTGTTCCCGGGTAACAGTAGGGATCCTGATCGACCCCGTATTTGTCGTTACTCAAGCTTTGATTTGCCGAACGGCCATGAGCGCCGCTTCGCGAGTGGGAAGCTTGTGATCGTCATTTGGGGAGGTCGTAAAGCCCTCGAGGCGCAAGCTGGCCGCGAAGTTGGATTTACGGTGTTTGGCGAAGTAGGCTTTTTTGGCTTGAAAACTCAGCTTTTCCACGTCTGCTCTCCACGGATGTGTGCCCGAGAGTATAGCGTATCCAGTTGCCTATTTGGCTCTGCGTCAGCGGCACTCGTCGCCTTAGAAGCAGACCCCGTCGACGTGGACGCTTGTTACGTCTCGACCTGATGGGTGCCCAGGATTTTTTGAGTGTGGACGTTTTGTGGACGTTTTCAGTTTTCTGAAAGCGCCAAAGCAAAGGCCCAGAAACAGCAAAGCCCCGCATTGCGGGGCTTTGAATGTGGTGCCGGCACCAGGAGTCGAACCCGGGACCTACTGATTACAAGTCAGTTGCTCTACCAACTGAGCTATACCGGCGTGTTAGGGCGACGATTATAGCGATTGGCGAGCGTCTGTAAACCCCTGATATCTGACTATTTTTGCAAAGGTGGCGTTCTCGCGTTCCGCCCCTGCCCACACCTCTAGGTCATACCCCGATCCAACGCCCGCGCAGCCACGATAACCGCCAGCAATCGGCCCGCTATTTCAGCCGCCTGCTCGGCCGACACGACGTTGGTAAAACTCATCAACAATCCGCCTTCCTCCCCGCTTTCCACCTGCCAACGCGACAATGGCCCAATCGACAATCCCGCCGCACGCGCCTGTTCGGCTATCCGCGTATCGGGCAGATCAACCAACACCCGCACCAACAGATTAATGCCCCCAGCTTGCGGGTCGACCTTCAATATCCCACTGCCCACCTCTTCCAGCGCCTTGACCAGCAACGCCCGGCGCATGCTGTACAACTGGCGCATCTTCTTCAGATGCCGGGTGAAGTGACCCTGATTCAGAAAATCGCTGACCGTCCCCTGCAACAGCTCCGGGCAACGATTGCGCCACAGGCGGGTGACCTGTTCAAAGCGTTCGACCTGTTCCCTAGGCACTACCAGATACGCCAGCCGCACTCCCGGAAACAGCATCTTGCTGAAGGTCCCGGCGTACAGCACGCGGTCATGCTCGTCCTGGCTCTTCAGCGCCGGCAACGGACGGCCCCGATAGCGGAACTCGCTGTCATAGTCGTCCTCCAGCACCCAGC
This sequence comes from Pseudomonas gingeri, assembly GCF_013386165.1. Taxonomy (GTDB): domain Bacteria; phylum Pseudomonadota; class Gammaproteobacteria; order Pseudomonadales; family Pseudomonadaceae; genus Aquipseudomonas; species Aquipseudomonas gingeri_C. The sequence goes on from NZ_JACAOS010000022.1 coordinate 72,232, forward strand.
TTGACTGTTCCTGCGCCCAATCCAGCAGCTCCCGCCGACGTTCCGGGCTCAACGCCACGCCCAATGGGCTTTGATGGGCCGGGGTGACCACCGCCAGCCGCGCCGCCGGATGCAGGCGAATACCCTGGTCCACGCGCAAACCGTCGGCATCCACCGGCACCGGAACCAGCTGCACGCCGCGATTAAGCAGTAGCTGTCGCGCATGGATATAACCGGGGTCCTCGAACCAGCAGCCCTGGCCGGTCATTTCCAGGCTTTCGCAGACCAGCTCAAGCACGGCGTTGTAACCGGTGCAGATAAACACCTGGTCCGCTGTGCATTGCACGCCTCGATACAGCCCCAAGTACGTGACGATGGCCGAACGCAGCGGCGCGTAACCCCTTGGGTCACCGAAGCCCAGGCTGGCGATATCGCTTTGTCGGGCACGTTGGGTAATCAGGCGGGCCCAGAGCTTTCGTGGGAAAGCATCCAGCGCCGGAAGCCCCATTTGCAGGGGCAACGATTGATCCCGTCCGCTCGACATGACGGTTCCCGGTGCTGGGCTTGGGGCCGCTTTCACCGGCAGGTCAAGGGCAATGACGGTCCCGGCCTGTCCGCGTGCGGTCAGGTAGCCCTCGCTGATCAGCAGTTCGTAGGCCGTTTCGACCGTGCCCCGCGCCAGGTTGAGTTCGGTCGCCAGGGCGCGCACGGAAGGCACGCGATCACCGGGCCGCAATTGGCCTTCGTCGATGGCGCTACGAATACGTCGATAGACCACCAGGTATTTGGGCAAGCCCGGTTCGGCGGCGACTTTGACAGTGGGCATGGGGTTTCCGTGATCAGGCAGAACGGCCCAAGTCTAAACCCATGGATGCGCGGATTCAGCAGGGTTATGTCCCAAACGGCTTGCTCGTTCTTGGCCCTGTTGACCGGGTTCGGTGCGCCGCAGACTGCAGGCCATGTTTTCACCGACCTTAAAGAGGAACTAACCATGACTCAACGTCTCAACTACTTCGACGCCGCGCCCCTGGGCTACAAAGCGCTGTTTGGTGTTAAGAGCTATCTGGAAAGCTGTGGGCTTGAAGCGGAGTTGATCGATCTGGTGTACCTGCGGGTTTCGCAGATCAACGGCTGTGCTTTCTGCATCAGCCAACATTCCCGGGATCTGATCAAGCTGGGCGTGAGCCTCGACAAGGTCCTGCTGGTTCCCGTCTGGCGCGAAGGCGGTGCGTTGTTCGATCGCCGTGAATGTGCCGCCCTGGCCTGGGCCGAAAGCGTGACCCTGGTGCACGAAACCGAGGTGCCGGACGCGGACTTCCAGGCCGCCGCTGCGGTGTTCGGTGAGAAGGAACTCGCCGACCTGACCCTGGCGATCGCCCTGATGAACGCACTCAACCGCGTCGGTGTCGGTTTTCGCTTGGTACCGGCCAGCGTGCGCCAGCATGAGGACGCGTCCAGTGGTCAATGATCTCGAATACGTACTGATTGAAAGCAAGGACCAGTGCCGTGAGTGTTTTGCAGTGATGCAGGAACTGCGGCCGCATCTGACTGATAGGGAGTCCTTCGTTGAACAGGTCTTCCGTCAGGGCGAGCAGGGCTTTCGCCTGCTGGCGCTGCGTGAGCGCGGGCAGGTGATTGGCCTGGCCGGCTTTCGGATGACGGAGAACACTCTCTATGGCCGTTTCGTCTATGTCGATGACCTGGTGGTGACGGTCTCGCAACAGCGTCGCGAGCTGGGTGCCGCGCTGCTGGAGGAGGTGCGTCGTCGCACGCGGGCCTTGGGTTATCGCTATCTGGTGCTCGACACGGGGATGCATATGCCATTGGCCCAGCGGTTCTATTTCCGCCAGGGATTGCTGGCCAAGGGCATGCACTTTTCCCAGGACCTGGGTGTGGGGGCGGCGGTATGAGTCGCGCCCTGCTGTTGAGTTTCAGCCCCCATGGCGAGGCGGCCCGCGGTTATCAGTTGACCAGCGAGGTGCTTCAGGACTGGAAAGGCCTCACTACACTGACCGAGCGTCAACTGGGCAGTGAGCCGCTGCCCGTCTTGACCGCCGACTACGCGACGGCGGTGACCTCGGTCGCCGGGATGAGCAATGTGGCCATCCACACGTCCGAGCGGCAGATCGTCGAACTTGAAAACAGCGATCTGCTGGTGCTGTGCACGCCGGTGCATAACTTCACGCTGCCTGCCACCATGAAGTCGTGGATCGATCATGTGGTGCGCATTCAGCGCAGCTTCGGGGTGAACAGTGAGCAGGGGAAGTTTGGCCTGCTCAAGGATCGGCCAACCTTTGTGCTGGTCAGTTCCGGCGGCTTCATTCAGGGCGAGCAGGCTCGTCAGCCGGACTTTCTTACGCCTTATTTAAAGGCGATCCTCAATTCCATTGGCATTCATCAACTGACGTTTATCTATCTGCAGGGTTCGGTACGCGGCGGTGAGGCGGTTGAGCAAGGCCTGGCCGTTGCTCGTGAAGCGTTATTGGCGGGGCTTGGGGCTGATACGAGAACCTGTAGGAGCCAGCTTGCTGGCGATGAGGCCAGTGAGTCTTGTCTCGCCTGATCGTACGCCATCGCCGGCAAGCCGGGCTCCCACAGGTTTGTGGCGTTTTCAAGATGGGCGCTGGCTCGAAAAAAAACCGCGTTATGCCCGTTGACTGGAATGCTTATGCACAAGTGGATGGTCGTTAGCGCGGTGAAGATGCAAATTTGTGGACACGTTCTCATAAACGCGCAACTGCCTGTTTTTCTGGTGCTTTATTTTGTGAACAAAAAATGACCAGGTGGCTTTTTGCTCTGTAGGCTTTGTTTTCCGGGCGTCTGCGGGAAAAGCATCAACAGAGTTATCCACAGGCTGCGTAGCGTCAAGAAAGGGTTAATAGCGCTCTGCCAGTAGCATCATGTTGCGCGGTGTCAGCGGGCTTTCGCAGAACAGGCCCAGGCGTACGGCGTAGCCTTGTTCTTCCAGAAACAGCGCGCGATCCAGCACCAGCCAGAGTTCCAGCGGGCGACGGAACAGGCCGCGCACCAACTCCAGGTTGCGCACTTGTGCCAGCCGTCGCCAGCCTGCGGCCTCCAATTGCGTCCAGTTTTGCTCGCCGACTGTGGATAACTCCTTGAGCGCGGCCAGGTCGCGGCAGTAGTCGGCGAAGGGTTTGTCGAGCCAGGCGCTGGGCAGCGAGGGCGTGGGCAGGTAATCGTCGGTTTGGCGCAGACGCCGTTGCAGCAGGTCGAAGGCCAGGCGCCGGGCCATGGAGGTGTCGCGTTGGCGACGGACCCGGGCGCCGGCGGTGACGGTTTCGCTCAGGGGCAGGGCCAGGTCGTCCAGCGACAAGTGCAGGGCCGAGGCTTTGGCGGCAGCGGACAAGGGCTGGTAGTGCGTAGCGCTGACGCGGTTGTAGCAGCAGGGTGCGATGGCCAGTTGGCGGCAGCCAGCAGCGCTGGCGAGTTGCATCAGGCGCACGTGGAGGTCGCCGCAGGCGTGGAGGGCGACTGGGGTGTGGTCGACGCTGAGGCGTGCAGCGGCATCGGAGGTCAGGACATCTTGTTGCAGATGCTGAGCCGGCAGGCGATGGTGCTGGCTGAGCTGCTGGCCGCTGGCGATCAGGGCCGGGTCGTATTCCAGGCAGGTCAGCTGTTGGCCGGGTTGCAGCAGGCGGCGGCCCAAATGGCCTTTACCGGAACACCAATCGAGCCAGTGCGTGGGCGATTGGGCAAAGTCGAGGCGGGCGGCGAAGGCTTCTATTTGTTGCCATTTTCGCCCGGGGACGTCGACGTTCAGGCGGTGATTGGCCGGCGGCAGGGCGTTGTCGGGGAGTGTTCCGATGGCGGCCAAGGCGGCGGATTCGGCTGCCAGCGCGGGAAGCGGCGCGGGTGCGGCGAGGTGTTCCGGGTGGTTATGGCTGGCTTCGGCGTCGTCGAGGCTGCGCTGGCGTAACCACTTGGCGAGTTCCGGGTGTTGGATTTCCCACGGCAGGTGCAGATGGGTGAAGGGGCGTGGGCGCCAGAGGTGTTGGTGTGCCGAGAGGAATTCGTCCAGGGCCTTGAAGCGGGTTTGCAGTTTGAGGCCTTGGAGGATAGTGGGCATGTTGGGGGTTCCGGGGTGGCACCAATGTCAAAGCCGCCACGTAACCTGTAGGAGCCAGCTTGCTGGCGATAGCGGTGGTGAATGTTACACCGCTATCGCCAGCAAGCTAGCGCCTACAGGGGGCAGTGGCTCTTGGCGTTACCGGTCTTCGTCAGCCAGGCCTCAGGCTTTGGCCGGGACACGGCGACGCCGATATTTCACGGGCGTCTCGCCGACCAGTTTCGTGAACAGTCGTGTGAAACTCGCGAGGTCTGCATAGCCGACCGATTCCACGATCCGCGCCAATGGCCAGTTGGAACTTATCAACAGGCGTTTGGATTGCTCGACTCTTGCCTCCTGCAAGAGCGTCAGTGGCGACTTTCCGGTTTCGGCATTGGTCCTGCGAATCAGCGTGCGACCACTGATATGGAACGCCTGCGCGACCGTCTTCAAGTCGTAGTCTTCAGTCAATCTGTGCTCAAACCACTGAATCAGGTTTTGCGAAAAAGTGGGCAGTTCGCGCTGAAGCAAACGGGTGTCGACATAAGGCGACTGGCTCGCCCGCTGCGTCGGCAATAGCGTGACCGCAGCGGTCGCGGTAGCAACCTCTGCACCCAAATAGCGCTTGATCAGATGGATGGCCAGATCGAAGGCGGAACTGACTGCTGCGGACGTCACCACGGCACCGTCCTCCAACAGGATAGCGTCGGCGTTCACCCTCGCTTGCGGATAGCGAGCAGCAAGATCGCTGGCAAATAACCAGGCGGTCGTGACGTTGCGCCCATCCAGCAGGCCCGCCTCGCCGAGCAGAAACGAACCGACACAGACAGCGGCCACCGCGGTGCCGCGAGCGAAGCTGCGACTAATGAAATCCCGCTCTCGTGAAAGCGGCCCGAGTTTCGCCGCCCAGTCTTGCTGCCGCTGAGTCTCGAAGCCGGGAATGATCAGAAGATCGTAGTGCCCGACGGGGCGTTTGAGCGGCAGCACAAAACCGCCTGAGACCGTTACTTTCTGTCCGGGCAGCCTGATCAGCTCCACATTCAGGCTGACCCCTCGCTTGGCGCCCAGGCTTTTATCGAGGTCGCCGGCAATGCGCAGGACATCCGCGATGCCAAACAGTTGGGTTGGCATGCAACTGCTGTAGGCAAGAACGGCAATACGCACGGTTTTCATCGAATTTCCCAAGAAGCAGGCGATTTGGCTATTTCGGCAATTTTATAGTCAATATTGACACTCCGTCACTGAGCCTGCCCAACGATAATTTGTTCTCGGATCAGCCGCTTTAGCCGTGCCTTTTCCTTACCGACACCGCGAACCTGCGAAAGAGCAAACCCATGAACGAACATCAAATCATCACGGTCCCCATTCTTCCCTTCGGCATGGTTCACTGCCATCTGGTCATCGGCGCAAAGGGCTGTGTGCTGGTCGACACGGGGATTCCCGGGTCAGAAGCCAAGATCGAACGCGTGTTGAAGCAGCACGGTCGAACATTGAGCGATATCACGTTGATCGTCGTCACTCATGCCCATACGGATCACGCGGGGTCGGCCGCTAGACTGCGTGAATTGACGGGCGCGCCGATCATGGCCCACGCAGCGGACCTCGACTACTACGAGCGGCGCAAGGAGATGACCTATTGCGTGGCCCACTGGTGGGGGCCGCTTTTCTTGCGATCAGGCGTGCCGGGTGAGCCTTACACGGCCTTCACCCCGGATATCCTTCTGCAGGACAACGCGCGTTTCGATCTGAGTGGCTTTGGAATCGCGGGCAGCGCCAGGCATACGCCGGGTCACACTGCGGGCTCCGTGTCGGTTGAACTGGAGGGCGGGGATGCCCTCGTCGGCGACCTGATTGCGTCAGGTGTTTTTCTGGGCGGCATGATGCGAACAGGGCGCGCCATACGCCCTCCGTTTGAGGACGATCCTCAAACGGTCAGCGCCGAACTGATGGGCATGGTCGACGCGGGCATGCAACGCTTTCATATGGGGCACGGCGGGCCACTCGGTGCCGAGGAAGTGAGCCGCCATGCTCTTGCTCTGCGCGGCGAGAAGCCGGGTCGCAAATACATGCTGCAAACCGGTGGGTGCTCCTGCGGCAAGGCCAAATTAACTGAACAGCTTGAGTAACGGTTTGGGCGTGCTTAGCGCCCCTGGCTCGCGTCCACCCGCATCCAGCGCTCCACCTGCTTGAACGCCTGCACCAGCAGGAACGAAATCACCAGATAGAACACCCCCGCCGTGAAGAACATGTCCACCGTCAGGTAGTTGCGCGCAATGATGGTCCGGGTCATGCCGGTCAGCTCCAACAGCGTCACCGTACTCGCCAGCGAACTGGCCTTGAGCATCAGGATCACTTCGTTGCTGTACGCCGGCAGGCCGATCCGCGCCGCGCGCGGCAGGATGATGTAGAACATCGCCTTGGCCCGCGACATCCCCAGCGCCCGCGCCGCTTCGATCTCACCCGGCGGAATCGCCTGGATGGCGCCCCGCAGGATTTCAGCGATATACGCGGTGGTGTGCAGCGTCATGGTGGCCGTCGCGCACCAGAACGGACTGCGAAGGTAAGGCCACATGAAGCTCTCGCGAATCGCGTCGAACTGCGCCAGGCCGTAATACACCAGGAACAACTGCACCAGCAGCGGCGTACCGCGGAAAAAGAAGATATAGCCGTAGGGCAATGCCCTTACATACCAGAGCTTCGAAGCACGGGCGATGCCCAGCGGTATCGCCAGGATCAACCCCAGCACCACGGCGATGCCCACCAGTTCCAGGGTCAGGACCGCGCCCTGGTAGAACTTCGGCAGCCATTTGAAGATGACTTCCCATTCCATTATGTGGTCCTCACAAAACCGCGATCGGCGCGTTTTTCCAGGAAATGCATGCCGGTCATGGCCAGGACGGTCAGGCCCAGGTACATGAAGGCCGCCACCAGGTAGAAGGTAAACGGCAGCTTGCTGAACAGCACCGCGTTCTGCGCCTGGCGCATGATTTCTTCCAGGCTGATGACCGAGACCAGCGCGGTGTCCTTCATCAGGATCATGAACAGGTTACCCAGCCCCGGCAGGGCGATGCGCCACATCTGCGGCATGATCAGCCGGGTGAAGATCCGCACCTTGGACATGCCCAGTGCGACCCCCGCTTCCCGATGCCCCTTGGGAATCGCCAGGATCGCCCCGCGAAACACTTCCGTGGCGTAGGCGCCAAAGCACAGGCCCAGGGCCGTGACTCCGGCAGCGAATGGGCTCAAGGCCAGTTCGGGGTTACCGAATGCCTCGCCCAATGCGCTCATCAAATTGACGGTGCCGTAATACATCAGCAGCACCCAGAGCAGTTCCGGCACGCCACGGACCAGGGTCGAATAAGCGCCCCCCAGCCATTGCAGCGGTTTGTAGGGTGAAGTCTTGGCCAAGGCGCCGAGCAGCCCGAGCACCAGTCCCAGACACAGGGCGCAGAGCGCAAGCTTGACGGTCATCAGCGCGCCGGCGGCGAGCGCCGGGCCGAATCCATAGAGGTCGATATTCATGGGCAGAGGCAGGCTTTACCAGGGACAGCCGACACCTTGCGTTGAGGTGCCGGCCATCGGGGCGTCAGAGGATGCTGAACGGGAAGTACTTGTCGTTGATCTTCTTGTAAGTACCGTCGGCGATGATTTCCTTCAGCGCGGCGTTCAGCTTCTCACGCAGTTCGTTGTCCTTCTTGCGGACAGCGATACCGATCTTGTCGCTTTCTTCCACCGGGTTGCCCTTGAACTCGTAAGGTTTGCCAGCGTCGCTTTTCAGCCATTCGTAGTTGACGTACTTGTCCGCGAGGATGGCGTCCAGGCGCCCGGCCTGCAGGTCGAGGTAGGCGTTTTCCTGGGTGTCATAGAGCTTGATGGTGACGTCGTCGCCCAGATGATCTTCCAGCCAGCTGCCGGCCAGGGTCGAACGCTGTGCACCGATGATCTTGCCCTTGAGCGAGGCCTTGTCGGTTTTGAAGTCGGCGTCTTTCCTGGCGGCGATGAATTGCAGCTTGTTGGAGTAGTACGGGTCGGTGAAGTCGACGGCCTGCTTGCGCTCGTCGGTGATCGACATGGAGGAGATCAGGAAGTCGAACTTCTTGGTCTGCAGGGCCGGAATGATGCCGTCCCAGTCGGAGGTCACGACCGTGCATTCGACTTTCATCTTGGCGCACAGGGCCTCGCCGATGTCCTTGTCAAAGCCCACGACCTGGCCGCTGGCATCCTTGTTGTTGAACGGTGGGTAAGCGGCCTCGATGCCCATTTTCAGGGTTTCGGCAAAGGCACTGGCGCTGAAGGCCATGGAGACGGCAGCGGCCAGGAGGAATTTTTTGCAGGTCTGCATGCGTGTTGCTCCGTTAGCGGTTGCTGGACATGAATTGTTTGCAGCGCGCCGACAGCGGGTTGTCGAAAACCTGCTGTGGGGTTCCTTGTTCTTCCACCAGGCCCTGGTGCAGGAACACCACTTCACTGGACACCTGGCGGGCAAAGCCCATTTCGTGGGTGACCAGCAACATGGTGCGGCCTTCTTCGGCCAGGGCACGGATCACGCTGAGGACTTCCTGGACCATTTCCGGGTCGAGGGCCGAGGTCGGCTCGTCGAACAGGATGACCTTGGGTTGCATGGCCAGGGTCCGGGCAATGGCTGCACGCTGTTGCTGGCCGCCAGAGAGCTGGGAGGGGTAGGCGTGGCGCTTGTCGGCGATCCCGACCTTGGCCAGCAGGCCTTCGGCGACGTCGATGGCCTCGGCCTTGCTCTGGCCGAGCACCCGGCGCGGGGCCTCGATGATGTTGTCGAGAATGCTCATGTGCGGCCAGAGGTTGAAGTTCTGGAACACAAAGCCGATTTCGCTGCGCAGGCGGTTGATCTGCTTGCCGTCGGCGGCCACCAGCTCGCCATTTTTCGCGGCCTTGAGCTTGAGTTCCTCGCCATTGACCAGGATCTGGCCCTGGTGCGGGTTCTCCAGCAGGTTGATGCAACGCAGGAAGGTCGACTTGCCGGAACCGGAGGAGCCCAGGATCGAGATCACATCACCGTCGCGGGCGGTCAGCGAGATGCCTTTCAGTACCTCAAGCTCACCGTAGCGTTTGTGCAAGTTGCGGATTTCAAGCGCGGGCGTGGCCTCAGCCATGTGCGGTCCTCATGTCTCTGTCGTGCTCCTGCTATTGGCGGCCTTCCTGGCGAGCGCCAAGCTAGCATAGGGAAAAGCCGGTGCAGGACGGATGGGTGACAGGTTGTCGCATCGGCACAGCAGTCTGTCGCCCCGGCAACAACCGAGCAGCCGTTTTATCCGTCTTGCTGACTCGGCAGTCGCTTAAAAAGGGGCGCGATGGTGCCAGCTTTGGCCAAGGGTGGGAAGGGTAAACCCGCTGAGCGGGCATAGGTTCGCCCTGAAATGGGGCGTTACGCTATTTTTTGAGTGTTTCTGGTGCGACTTGCGAGTCTAAATTTGGGTGTCTCGGTAACGTCTTGGCAAATAGCCATCTATCTCAATGGGTTACGAACGCCCTTTGGTCGGGCGTGCAGGCCGCGGAAATCGGAGTCATGTAACATTTTGGCGCAAATTTTGCGTAAAAAATAAAATACGCCCCCGTTGGATTCCTTCTACAGGGTTTCCGGTGTGTAGGGCGCGCTCTTCATTGCATAGGTAGTCTCAATGAGCAGGACGCAAGTTTCCAATAATCTGGAGCAGGGCCTTAAACCGCGGCATGTGACCATGTTGTCGGTTGCCGGGGTGATCGGTGCCGGGCTGTTTGTCGGTTCCGGGCACGCGATCGCCGAAGCCGGACCTGCGGTACTGATGGCTTATGCCGCCGCCGGGACCCTGGTGGTGCTGGTGATGCGCATGCTCGCCGAAATGGCCGTGGCCTCGCCGGACACGGGGTCCTTTTCGACCTACGCCGACCGTGCCATTGGGCACTGGGCCGGTTTCACCATCGGTTGGCTGTACTGGTGGTTCTGGGTGCTGGTGATTCCGCTGGAGGCCAACGCCGCCGCAACCATCCTGCATGCCTGGTTCCCCAATGTGGCGATCTGGGCCTTTACCCTGATCATTACCTTGTTGCTGACCGCGACCAACCTGTTCAGCGTGAAGAACTACGGCGAATTCGAGTTCTGGTTTGCGCTGATCAAGGTGATTGCGATTATCGGCTTCGTGGTGCTGGGTCTGCTGGCGATCTTCGGCTGGTTGCCTGGCAGCCAGGTCAGCGGCGTGTCGCATCTGGTCGATACCGTGGGCTTTATGCCCAATGGCCTGGGCGCGGTGCTGGCGGCCATGTTGACCACCATGTTCTCGTTCATGGGTACGGAAATCGTCACCATTGCCGCGGCTGAATCGAAAGATCCGGGCAAGCAAATCTCCAAGGCCACCAACTCGGTGATCTGGCGGATCGGCCTGTTCTACCTGGTGTCGATCTTTATCGTGGTGTCGCTGGTGCCGTGGAATGACCCGAGCCTGGCGGCGGTCGGTTCCTATCAGGTGGTGCTGGATCGCATGGGCATTCCCAATGCCAAGCTGATCGTTGACCTGGTGGTGTTGGTCGCGGTGACCAGTTGCCTGAACTCGGCGCTGTATACCGCTTCGCGGATGCTCTTCTCCCTGGGCAAGCGTGGCGATGCGCCGGCCGTGGCCAAGCGCACCAATGCCAGCGGCACGCCTTACTGGGCGGTGATGCTGTCGACGGCAGCGGCCTTCCTGGCGGTGTTCGCCAACTATGTTGCACCGGCAGCGGTGTTCGAGTTCCTGTTGGCCAGTTCCGGCGCGATTGCGCTGCTGGTGTACCTGGTGATCGCGGTGTCGCAACTGCGCATGCGCCGCCAGCGTATGGACAGGGGCGAGAAGATCGACTTCAAAATGTGGCTGTTCCCGGGTCTGACCTGGGCGGTGATTGTGTTCATCGTCGCGATACTGGGCGTGATGCTGTGCCAGGAAGCCCATCGCGTCGAGATCCTCGCCACGGGCTTGCTCAGTGTGCTGGTGGTGGCCGCCGGTTTGCTGGTGGCACGCCGTCGCCGGCTTGAGAAAGCCGGGCGGGCGGTGTTGAACTGAGGCGTTGTGGCGGTTAGTCGGCGGCTTTTTGCAGCGCCTGCGACGCCGCCACATAATCAGCTTGAAACGCCGGGCTCTCGATCCAGGCAAGCGCTGCTTCCTCGCTGGCTTCACTGGTCCACTGACGATATTCGATCAGTGCGGACAGGATGAAATCCGTCGCTTCTTCCTCGCCTTCCTGCTCCAGCACCAACGCCAGCAACGGGTCTTCCAGGAAAGCCATGCACATGGCCTGCTGGCTGGTGGTTTCGGCGGCGCGCATGCGCTTGAACAGATCCGTCAGGTCGACCGACTCGAAATCGATCCGATCATCATCCACCGGCAGCGACTCGGCGGGCGCACTGGCGCGCTTGGTCCGGTTCTGCTTGGCCTTGGCTTTCGCCCGTTGCGCGCGTTTGTGTTGCTTGTCTTGGGATGCCATGGACTGGGGTGCTTTCACAAAGAGGTAAGCGAGGAATTATCCCCGTGAACCGCGACAATGCCAATCGTCCCCGGCGTTCCCGCCAGCAACTCCCCCTGCTCCAGCCAGTTCAGCGCAATCGGCCAAAGCTTTTCCTGATACTGGCTACGGAAGAAGGCGAAATGTCCCACCTCTGATTCATCGATATCCTCAGGCGCGATGCGCAGGTGGGTGCGGTGGCTGGTGGTGAAGTAGGCCAGTAGCCGCTCAATCGCCGCCACCGTACCGAATGGATCGTCTGTGAGACTGATGGCGAGGATCCGGGCCTTTACGCGGGAAAAGGGCAGCATGGCGAGTTTTCGTCCGCTGGGACGCTTGGCGTAGTCCGGGGTCGGTGTCGCCCAGTCCATCACCACCCCGGCGGGGGTGTCTTCCAGCCAGCCGAGGCGCTTGCCCGGGAAATAGCCGTAGAGGCCGGTCAGCAGCGGCATGATCAGGTGCCACTTGCCGAACATCTTCCAGCGGGTGGCGGGCGCATAGTCGCGCCAGTAGGCGAATTGCGCGCCGACGCTGACCACCCGGCGAATCCAATGCCCTGAGGCGGCCAGCCCGACCGCGCAACCACCGAAGCTGTGGGCGACCACATCGATGGGTTGACCAGGATGCTCGCGCGCGGCCCGCTGCAGCATGGCTTCGAAATCCAGCGCGCCCCAGTCGGTCCAGGAAGCCTTGAGCCCGCGCAGCGTCGCCGGACGCGATTCACCGATGCCGCGATAGTCGTAGCTGATGACGTCCATGCCGTTGGCAAACAGGTAGTCGGCAAAGCGCGAATAATGGCGGCAGCGCACCGAAGTGGCGGCGTTGATGATCACCACCGGGCGTGTCGCATCACCGTCGCCATGGCGCCAGGCAAAACCGCCCAGTGCAAATCCATCAGCGGCCCGTTCACTGAAAGTCTCGGCGCGGGAGGCGGTGGGCGAGAGGCATGGCTGGCGGGTGATCGAACTCATTGAGCGGGTCCCTGGCATGGAAAGGGGGGGCTGATCCCTGAGCGCTTTTTGCGCCCTGATACAGTGCTTGCAGCTGGGCAAATTGATCGCCGATACTGCCGTGGCTATCGGTGCACGAGACGCTAACCTTCGGACGGCGGCTGTTTCAACAAAGGAATGCCATGTTCCAGATAGATCGCAACAGCAAGACGCTGCTGGTGGACCAGATCAGAAACGCGATCATTGCCCGCATTGAATCCTTTCAGTGGGTTCAGGGCGGGCGGCTCCCTTCTGTTCGTGCGCTGGCCAAGCAACTGGGCGTCAGTATCTTTACGGTGAGCAGCGCCTACGAAGACCTGGTGGCGCAACACGTCATCGAGTCGCGTCCGGGCGCGGGCTATTTCATCCTGGCCTGCAATCCGGCCGGTCCCCTCAAGGACACCGACACACTGGTGCCGCCTTCCAGTGAACACTCGAGTTTTCTCTTCCGCGCCCTGGACCCGACGCAATACGATATTCCCGTGAGTTCAGGTTACTTGCCTCCGTCCTGGCTGGTCGACGCGGTCCCGGCTTCCGTGACCGGGCGGCTGATTCGTAACACACTTTCCTGCAGCACTCCAGCGCCGGCAGCCGGCAGCCAGGACCTGCGGGCGGTGATTGCGCGCAAGTTGCGCGAGGTCCAGATCAACGCCGCCAGTAACCAGATCGTGGTCACCATGGGCGCCACCCATGGGTTTTCACTGCTGCGCAGTATTCTCCTGAGTCCCGGGGATTACCTGCTGGTGGAGGACCCCAGCTACCTGCTGCTGCAACTGAAGCTGATCAAGGATCGCAACTTCAAGATCATCACGGTGCCGCGCCTGGATGACGGGCCGGACCTGGCGGCGATGGAAGCGATGCTGATCAAGTATCGACCGAAACTGTTCCTGACCCAGACCCTGGTGCACAACCCTACCGGTGGCAGCACCTCGCCGGCGAAGGGCTTCAAGCTGCTGTCGCTGTCCCGGCAGTATGATTTTCATATCATCGAGGACGATATTTTCGGTGGGCTCTCGTCAAGGTCGACACTGCGGCTTGCCAGTCTGGATGGCCTCGACAGGACGTTCTATATCAGCGGTTTCAGCAAGGTGCTCAGCCCGGCGTTGCGCCTGGGCTACGTGGCGGCTCCGCCGGCCTTCGTCGAACGGCTGATTGAGCAGAAAATGTACAACTTGCTGTGCGGCTCGGCGATTGACGAAACCATCGTGACCTACACCCTGGAGTCTGGCCGCTATCAGCACCACCTGGACGGGCTGGGTCAGCGGGTCATGCGGGAGCGCTCAAGGGCGCGTGAGTGGTTGGGGGCTTGCGGCGTGGTGTTTGAGGAGCACGGCGCGGACGGCCTGTTTCTCTGGGGGCGTTTGCCGGAGCAGGTGAATATACCGGGCCTGGTCGAACAGGCCCATCGCGCCGGCATCCTGCTGGCGCCAGGCTCGTTGTTCAGCAATACCAGTGAGTATGACCAGTACATCCGCTTCAACGTCAGCCATTGCAATCATCCCGGGTTCAAACACTTTCTCCAGGCGCAGCTCGGTCTGGTCGCGTCGTCGCTGCCCATCGGGCACGATGCCTGAGAGCGTGGCGCCTTGGCTCAGGCGCTGGTCGTGCTGCGCAGTATTTGTCCGCCGGCGGCTTCGATGATCGAGCTGAGCTTTTCGTACTGGGCTTCGGGGATGAAGGCGCCCAGGAAGACCGAGCCGAGGCTGCGCTGCCAGAGTTTGAAGTAGCGTTCCAGGCTCATGACTTCGCTCAGGTTCTGATAGGAGAAGATGGTGCCCTCAAGGATGATGACCTCATCGCTGTCCTGCAGATGCTGGATGCATAACTCGTCATCCACTTCCGAGTCGTTGATGGTCAGCCTGATGTTCTCGATCCAGTGGAGCGGCCTGCCGTCATGGTTCAGCCACACGGCAGGCTCGGCATAAAAGGATTTCAGTGCAAGTCCAGTGGTTTTCGTCGACATGGAGAACTCCAGCTCACTTTTTCTCGGCTTTGAACCGCAGGCGTGTGCAGTCCAGTGTCCATTGGCCGTTACTGTCCAGTAAATCTGCCGTCAGCTCTTCGGACACTTCATTCAGAAACGCTTCTTGCGATTCGCTGGGCAAGAGTGCCAGGTAGCGGCTACCGAACATTTGTAGCCATTGGGCAATCGAGCAGTCCAGAGTCACCGGGTGTTCGAACCAATGAATGGCGCTGACGTGGAAGCCCGCGTTTTCGAGCACTTGCTGGTAGGCCCCGGCTGTCGGCAGGTAAAGCTGATCGGCGACTTCGAAGTCAAGGGATCTGCGTGCCAGTGAGTCGCGCAGTGCGCGCCGCAGCACTGTCTGGTGCTCGGCTCCGGCGAACTCACCGACAAAACGTCCACCCGGTTTCAGGGCTTCGTAGATGCCGACGGCCACCTGGTCCGAGCGCTGCATCCAGTGCAGGGCGTCATAGCTCAGGACCGCATCGAACTCCTGATAAAAGTACAACTGCTCGGCATTGCCATGGCGTGCCTCCAGCCCTCTGGCCCGGGCGGCCGACACCAGGCTTGGGTCGCTGTCGAACCCCACCACTTGATTCCCGTAACGTTGGAGTTGTTCGCTCAGGTGGCCGTCGCCACAGCCGATATCCAGGAGCAGTTCCCCGGGCTTGAGAGCCAGCAGTTCGAGGACGGCCCTGGTGCAATGGTCGGTCAACCGGATGTCATGTTCATCCCGCAATGCACTCCTTTGCTGCAACTCACCGCTCGGACAAAAAGATGTCGAAGAAGTCATGCTTGAGATTCCATTCAAGGATGAGGACGTCTCGGCTGCCGGGCAGAGGCTCAGGTGCGTTTGGACAACCAGACCAAGACGATGACAATAGCGCAGACTAATGGCGTCAGCCAGTTCCAGGCTTCACCCATCAGCCAGATCGAGAAGCCGAAGGTGAAGAACGGTTGCAGCAACTGCAACTGGCTGATGCGTTGGATGCCGCCGAGTGCGAGGGCGCGGTTCCAGGAAAAGAAGCCTAGCAGCGAGTTGACCAGCGCCAGGAACAGCAGGGCGGCGACACCGCTGCCGGGCAGGTGGGCGAGGGTGTTGCCGTCGTACAGCCATAGACTGGCCGGAAGCAGCACCGGCAGGCTGATGACCAGGGTCCAGCACATCACCTGCCAACCCGGCAGTTCCTTGGACAGCGCGCCACCCTGGGCATAGCCGAAGCCGGCCAGTGCGACAGCTCCGAGCAGGGCGAGATCACCAACGTAGATATCGGAAACATTCGACTTCATCACCGTGTACGACATCACCACCAGGAAGCCCAGGCTGGAGACCGCCCAGAACGCCTTGGAAGGGCGTGAGCCGGTGATCAGGGTGCCGAAGATCGCGGTGGACAGCGGCAGGGCGGCGAGGACCACGCCGCCATGGCTGACGGGCACATACTGCATGCCCAGCGCGGTGA
Organism: Pseudomonas gingeri; assembly: GCF_013386165.1. Taxonomy (GTDB): domain Bacteria; phylum Pseudomonadota; class Gammaproteobacteria; order Pseudomonadales; family Pseudomonadaceae; genus Aquipseudomonas; species Aquipseudomonas gingeri_C. Next base: position 88,174 of record NZ_JACAOS010000022.1, read on the forward strand.
GGATCGGGAAGCCGTAGACGATCCCGGTGGAGGTCAGCAGCATGCGCTTGATCTGCGAGCGGTTCGGAAACCTGGCGCGGCCAATCAGCAAAAACGGGATTGCGGCGAAGGCTGCGATCACCGAGCGAAAGATCCCGACCTGGACGGCGCTCAGATCGCCCGCAAGCATTTTCGCCGCAGGTAAGGTCATGGCAAAGGCCGCTACGGAGATCAGGCCCAGGAAGTAGGCTTGCAGGTCTTGGCTCTTGGTCTCTGGAAATCGGGCTGCGTTGGCTTGCGTCATGCTGACGGCTCCTTTGGGGGGTGGGTCGGAATCCGGGGCGGCCGGGTATCCGTGACAGGTCCTTCAGGGCACGGTGGCGTCATTGGCACTGGCCTTCAGCCACAGGCGCAGCTCCGTCTTGAGGAGCTCGCCATAGTTGTTCTTGAGCAGCACATTGCGAAGTTCTGTCGGGTAGATGGGCGCGTCGCCATAGATGATGGTATTGATGCCCTTGCCGTCGTAGCCCTCACGGCGGGCCTGCTCGACCATGCAGGTGAACATCGCGGGTGCCACAAACAAGGTGATATTGCTGAACCCGCTCGCCAGCTCTAACAGTTCGTCGGCTTTGAAGTCGCGAGACTCCGGGACGACGTGGCGGGCAGCCTGGCGCACATGGATCAGGTTGTAGAGCCCGGCGCAGTGAGACATCGGCGCGGCATACACCACGGCCTCATCGGTGTTGATCGCAGTGACAGCGGGCGAGCAGCCCTGCGACATGTCCGTCAAATTGCCGTGGCTCAGCATCACGCCTTTGCAACTGTCGGTGGTGTCGGAGGTGTAGAACAGCCAGGCCAGGTCATCGATATGACGCGGACACGGCGTGTCGGGGGGCGGAGTGACGCAAGTGAGCGCGCCCATGTCCTCGCGATCCAGTTCCAGACAGCCCAGGGGCAGTCTCTCGGGTGCGAACACCTGGCCGCCGTCGGTGAAAATCAGCCGGGCGTCGGCGTTGCCGACGATCCAGCCGGCCTCGACGGGGTGCAACTTGCAGTCGATCGGCACTGCCACGGCGCCGGCCCACCAGATGGCGTAGAGCAGCTCGAGGTATTCGCAGCAGTTCTTCATGAACAGTGCAACCCGGTCGCCGGGGGCAATGCCGTGCTCGTTGATCAGATACGCGGCCCGATACCGGACCAGGTCGACAAAAGCGCCATAGTTGGCGACTTGCTGCCGTCCTTCGAACAGAGCTGGGCGCTTCGGGTAGAGGGCGCCGGCTTGGTCCAGCCAGTGGGCGATATTCATGCTCGGCTCCTGCGTGCCTGAAGAACATGCGCACACTAATCAGCCTGGTGGGGCGAGTACCGGTACGGTTGGGAATGAGCGCCACGAACTGTCTTGTTTGCCGACCATGACAGTTGTCGGGTGCGGGCCTGGGGCGCCGAGGATGTCCAGGAAAGGACGAAGAAAATTTGGGCAACAAAAAACCCGCACTAGGCGGGTTTCTTGTGGGCTTTCAGATGACGTTGACACCACCTGAAACTAATTAGTGGTGCCCAGAGACGGAATCGAACCGCCGACACGGGGATTTTCAATCCCCTGCTCTACCGACTGAGCTATCTGGGCAACGGGGCGCATTAAAAGCGTTTTTCGAGGGATCGTCAAGCAAGTTTTCAAAAAAATTTTAATTATTACCGTCGCTTACGACTCAACCCTCGAAAACACGGGATTATTCGGCAGGCGGTACGTAGCCTTCGGCCTGGGCGTATTCCTCGCCGGAAAAGAACTTGTCCATCTCGCCCTGGATATATTTGCGGTCTTCACCGTTCATCATGTTCAGGCGTTTCTCGTTGATCAGCAGGGTCTGGTGCTTCAACCAGTCGCCCCAGGCTTTCTGCGAGATGTGTTCGAAAATGTCCTGGCCCTTGGCACCCGGGTACGGAGGGCGCTCAAGGCCGGGCAGTTCTTCGTGGTACTTGCGGCACATTACGGTGCGGGTCATGACGACTCTCCTGCATTCAAAACGTCGGCTGCCCGTTTGAGCAGCTTTTTCACCGGGGCGGCAAGGCCCAGGCGCGGCGGGGTGGCGAGGTTATACCAGAGCCAGTCGGCCTCGGCCACGTGATGGGCGCTCTCTTCGACCTGCACCAGCCACGGCTCGATGGCCAACTGGAAATGGCTGAAGGTGTGGGTCAGGTTCGGCAACGCCTGCTGATGGCCCAGCTCCAGCGAGTGCTGCAAGGCCAGGTGCGGCAGGTCATCGAGGTCGTCGAGTTCCGGCAAGCTCCATAAACCGCCCCAGAGGCCGCTGGAAGGGCGCCGGTAAAGCAGAATGGCGCCATCGCGGTTGGCGAGCAGCGGCATCAGGGTGCGCTTCTGCGGCACGCTCTTGCGTGGCTTGGGAATCGGGTAGCGGGTTTCCAGTCCGAGCATGTGCGCTTCGCAGCCGACTTTCAGTGGGCAGAGCAGGCAGCTGGGCCTGCTGCGGGTACACAGGGTCGCGCCCAGGTCCATCATCGCCTGGGTGTAGTGGTTCACTCGGGCGTGGGGGGTGAAACGCTCGGCGTTGGCCCAGAGCTGCTTGGCCACCTTCGGTTCGCCCGGGTAACCCTCCTGAGCCGTATAGCGCGCCAGCACGCGCTTGACGTTGCCGTCGAGGATCGCCGCGCGCAGGCCCATGCTGATACTGGCGATGGCGCCGGCGGTGGACAGGCCGATGCCCGGCAGGTCGGTGAGCTTCTCGACGTCACGGGGAAACTCGCCACCATGTTCGGCAACGACGATCTTCGCGGTCTTCTGCAGGTTACGCGCCCGGGTGTAGTAGCCCAGGCCCGTCCACAGGTGCAGCACTTCATCTTCCGGCGCGGCGGCCAGGGCCTCGACCGTCGGCAGCGAGGCCATGAAGCGGTCGAAGTAGTTCAGCACGGTGCTGACCTGGGTCTGCTGCAACATGATCTCCGACACCCACACCCGGTACGGCGTGATGCCTTGTTGCCAGGGCAGGTCGTGGCGGCCGTGGTGGTCGTACCAATCCAGCACGGCGCTGGAAAACTGCTCGGCTCTCATCGCTTGAACAGCCCCTTGAGTGCGTCCTTGAGTTCGGGGCTGACCTTGTCGCCCAGTTTTTCGTCGATCTTGTCGCTCAGCTTGTTGCCGGCCAGGCGTGCGGCAACCTGGCCGAGGCCGTCCTTGTCGATACGGCAGGCCTTGGCGCCCAGCTCCAGCGGACCACGGCAACGCAGCGGCCATTCGATCCCGGCGAAGCGTTCGCTGACCTGGCAGGCCGGGTCCGGCATGTCGCTCTTGTCGCCTTCGACGATGATGCCGACGCGGTAGTCCATGCCCAGCACACGCAGGTCGATATCGCCGCTGCCATTCACGCTCAGGCCCGGGATACGGACTTTCAGGTCCGGGTTGTTGGCCACGCCGTTGTGCAGGTTCAGGTTGCCCTTGAGGTCCTGGAACGGTGTGTCCTTGCCCCGGGGTTCGCTGCTCAGGGTCTTGCGGTTGAGGGTGGCGATGCCGGTGCACAGTTGCTGTTCGAGGTTGGCGTTGAGCAGCAGGCCGTCGGCGAGGACGAAGCTGGCGCTGCCGTTGAGGCTGTCGACCAGGGCTTTCTGGCTGTTGCCGGTGGCGCTGAAGTCGCTGTTGAGGGACAGGGCGCCCTTGACCGGCGGCTTCTGTCCCTGGGCTTGCAGTACCCGTTCGACCGGCACCCGGTTCAGTCGGGTTTGCAGGCTCAGGCGCGGGGCATCGGCACGCACGTCGAGAGTGCCCTTGGCACTGAAGCTGCCGCTGTAGAGATCGCCGCGCAGGTCGCTGAGGGTCAGCACGCCACCCAGGCCCGTGGCCTTGAGGGCGGCGTTGTTGATCGGCAGCTTTTTCAGGGTCAGTTGGTCGAAGCTGAGATCGGCGTCCACATCGAGGCTGCGCAGGCGCTCGACCGGCATCAGCTTGTCGCTGCTCCAGGCACTCTTGGTCGGGGACTCCGGCAAGGGCGAGTTACTGGCGATGGCGTTGGCTTCGCTGTTCAGCACCTCGGCCTGACGGACTTTCGACGCGCTGTCGGCGTCGGCCGATTTCGGCGGCAGGTAACGGTCGACGTCGAATTTGTCACCCTTGAGTTGCACGCGCAGGGATTGCTTGGCGAAGTCCTCGACGGCGATGCGGCCGGTGAAGCTGCTGTCATCGAGTTTCAGGTTGAGGCCATCCAGCACCAGGCTGGTGGGCGTGCCGGTGAGGTGGGTGACCAGTTCGACCTTGCTCAGGCTGCCGTCGGCCACGGTCGGCAGGGGCTGACCGATGCTGTCGAGAAACTTCATCAGGTCCAGTTGGGCAATCGACAGCGTACCGTTGAGTTGCGGAGTCTTGTTCAGGTCATTGGCTTTCAGCTCGCCGAGGGCGCGCAACTGGTTGGCCGACAGCTTCAGGCTGGTCCATTCGGCGACGTTCGCCGCCATATCCACCAGCAACTGGCCCTGGGCGGAGAAGGTCAGTGGTTTACCTTGCAGCGGATCACCGGATAATTCGCCACCGAGGCGCATGTCTTCGAACTGGTAGCGCTTGAGCACGCGGTCGAAGCGCAGGTTGCCGCTGAGTTCGGTGCGGGCCCGCAGGACCGGTTGGTTGGTGCCGAAAAATGCGGTCATCTTGACCGGGATTTCCTTGCCGTCATGCACCGCGCCGGTGCTCAGCTGGATGCTTTCCGAGGTGAACTGGCGGCCGGTCTTTTCATCGTTGAATTCGACGCGGGCGTTGTTCACGGTCAGGCTGTCGATGTCCAGGCGGATCGGTTGCGAGGGTTTGTCTTCCGCTTCGACGCCGGCGGGTTCCGCGGCCTTGTCGGTCTGCGCGGTGACACTGGCGCCAGGGGCCGGGCGGCCAATATCCTGCCAGTTGCCGTGGCCGTCCTTGTCGCGGTTGAGGCGCAGGTTCAGGCCTTCGACACGGACATCGCTCATCTGCACTTCGCGGCGCAGCAGCGGCAGGACGCGCACCGACAGGGCGAGCATCTGCAGGTCGGCAAACGGTTGGGTCGGGGTGACCAGGGTCGCCACGCTGGCATCGTGCAGCTCCAGGCCCAGCCAGGGGAAAAGGCTCCAACCGATGTCGCCATTGAGGGTCAGCTCAATGTGGGCCTTGTCGCGGGCAATCTGGCGAATCTCGTTTTTGTAGTCGTTGGGATTGAACAGGTGGGTCAGGGCAAAGCCTGCCGCCACGATGATCAGCAACAATCCGAGAAGCCCCAGACCCAGGATTTTGCCGAACGCTTTCATGGGCGAGTCCTTGCAGTCAGTGGAATTTGAAATTTAGCCCGCGAGTATAGCGCCACGAAGTTGGCGGCAGGACATGGATGCGCCTCAGAGCGGGTCCAGGGCAACCTGCAACTTGGCCGCCAGCGCCTGGGCTTCGGGATGCCCGGCGGGCGCCTGGAGTCGCAGTTGCGCACCGGCCAGCCCGGCCATTCGCGAGGCTTCTGCCACCAGCCGTTCGGCTACCCCGCGTCGTCTGGTGATTTTTCTGACGCAAAGTTGGGATAAAAGCCAGAACTCCGCGCCTCGTTCCAGGCGCGCCGCCCCCAGCAGGCGGTCATTGAAACGCCCGGCGATCAGGCTGCCATCGGCCAGGGCGGTTTCGATCAGTTGCTGGCCGTCGGCGAGCGGTGCGACGAGCCAGGGCGGTGCGTCCTGGTAGATTTTCTGCAGGTCCTGCTGGTCCTGGTAGGTGGCTTCGGTGAGGGACTCGACAACGATAGGCATACATTCCTCGAATATCCGGGACAGGCTTTTCTGTAGGAGCGGGTCGACATTCCCATGGGGTCGGGGATGTCAAGAACAGTGCAGTTGCATTACACAAAGGCCGTATCAGTCTGGTTGTTCTGTCATGGGTAAATGGTAACCTCTCTCGGTTCGCCCGTCCTTCTGCGACTGATTGTCGCGTAACAAGCATCATCCGATAAAACGGCCAGCCTGCGTGCACCTAGGCCGGGAGTGATGTGTGGCTGGCGGACCATCATTCCAATTGGGGGAGACACTTCAAATGAGCACTAGTATTACGGCGGACACTCAAGTCGCCGAGTCTGCTTTCCTGTCAAAAGAACGCATCATCGCCAAGCCCGGCTTCAACCGTTGGCTGGTGCCGCCGGCCGCTCTGGCCATCCACCTGTGCATCGGCATGGCCTACGGCTTCTCGGTGTTCTGGTTACCGCTGTCCAAGGCCTTGGGCATCACCGCACCGGTCGCTTGCGCGCCGGACATGAGCTTTATCGCACAAGTGTTTTCGTCGCAGTGTGATTGGCCGATCTCCATGCTCGGCTGGATCTACACCCTGTTCTTCATCTTCCTCGGCTGCTCGGCCGCGATCTGGGGTGGTTGGCTGGAACGCGCCGGTCCGCGCAAGGCTGGTGTGGTCTCCGCACTGTGCTGGTGTGGTGGCCTGCTGATTTCGGCGCTGGGGGTCTATACCCACCAGATCTGGCTGATGTGGATCGGCTCCGGGGTCATCGGCGGCATCGGCCTGGGCCTGGGTTATATCTCGCCGGTGTCGACCCTGATCAAGTGGTTCCCGGACAAGCGCGGCATGGCGACCGGCATGGCGATCATGGGCTTCGGCGGCGGCGCGATGGTTGGTGCGCCGCTGGCTGCGGCCTTGATGGGCCATTTCGCTTCGCCCACCAGTGTCGGCGTGTGGCAGAGCTTTGCGGTGATGGCGGCGATCTACTTCGTCTTCATGATCGGCGGCGCGCTGTCGTACCGCGTGCCACCGACCGGCTGGAAGCCCGAGGGCTGGACCGCACCGGCGAAAAAGAGCAGCAACGCGATGATCACCCACCGTCACGTGCACGTGAACGTGGCCTGGAAAACCCCGCAGTTCCGTCTGGTGTGGCTGGTGCTGTGCCTGAACGTGTCCGCCGGTATCGGCATCCTCGGCATGGCTTCGCCGCTGTTGCAGGAAGTCTTCGCCGGCAAATTGCTCGGCAACGGCCTGACCTTCGGCCAGCTGGACGCCGCGCAACTGGGCCAGATCGCCGCCATCGCGGCCGGTTTCACCGGTTTGTTGAGCCTATTCAACATCGGTGGCCGATTCTTCTGGGCTTCGTTCTCGGACTATATCGGCCGCAAGGCGACCTATTTCGTGTTCTTCGCCCTGGGCTTCTTGCTCTATGCGTCGGTACCGAGCCTCGGTCACCTGGGTAGCGTCGCGCTGTTCGTGGCGGCGTTCTGCGTGATCCTGTCGATGTACGGCGGTGGTTTTGCCACGGTACCGGCCTACCTGGCGGACCTGTTCGGTACCCAGATGGTCGGTGCGATCCACGGTCGCCTGCTGACGGCCTGGGCGGCTGCCGGGGTATTGGGGCCGGTGCTGGTGAACTACCTGCGTGAGTATCAACTGAGCGTCGGCGTCGAGCGCGCCGCGGCCTATGACATCACCTTGTATATCCTCGCCGGCCTGCTGGTGCTGGGCTTCATCTGCAACCTGTTGGTGCGGCCGGTGGCCGACAAGTACTTCATGACCGACGCCGAACTCGCCGCCGAGCAGGCGCTGGGTCATGACAAGGGTGCCGACAGCCGCACCGTGCTGGAATGGAAAGCCGCTCCGGGCAGCAAGCCGATGGCGATTGCCGCCTGGCTGGTGGTCGGTATTCCGTTGGCGTGGGGCGTTTGGGTCACCCTGCAGAAGACTGCAGTACTGTTCCACTAAGCACCACACCCTGTAGGAGCCGGCTTGCTGGCGATGGTATCGACGCGGTGGTCTGTCAGACCGCGCCGCCTGGATCGCCAGCAAGCCGGCTCCTACAAGGTCGCGCAGTGCCGTTGCATTGCGCGACTCTTCGGACAGCGTTTCGACTTGTCCTGACAGGTACATCCCCGACCCGCCTGGGTTCAGCCCGTCCGGGAGTTCACCTTGTGTGTTTCTGTTTGCCGTCCGCGCCCCTATAATGGTTGCCTTTTTCGCCCAATGATTTTGCGGAGCTGGTGATGGCCGAACGTAAGGCGTCCGTCGAGCGCGACACTCTGGAAACCCAGATCAAAGCCTCGATCAACCTGGATGGCACCGGAAAGGCCCGATTCGATATCGGTGTCCCTTTTCTTGAACACATGCTCGACCAGATCGCCCGTCACGGGCTGATCGACCTGGATATCGAGTGCAAGGGCGACCTGGAGATCGACGACCACCACACGGTGGAAGACGTCGGTATCACCCTGGGTCAGGCCTTCGCCAAAGCCATCGGCGACAAAAAAGGCATCCGTCGCTACGGCCACGCCTATGTCCCGCTGGATGAAGCGCTGTCACGGGTGGTCATCGACTTCTCCGGCCGTCCCGGCCTGCAGATGCACGTGCCTTATACCCGTGCCACCGTTGGCGGCTTCGATGTCGACCTGTTCCAGGAATTCTTCCAGGGCTTCGTCAACCACGCGCTGGTCAGCCTGCATATCGACAATCTGCGTGGCACCAACACCCACCACCAGATCGAAACCGTGTTCAAGGCTTTTGGTCGCGCGCTGCGCATGGCCGTCGAACTCGACGACCGCATGGCCGGGCAAATGCCATCGACCAAGGGCGTCTTGTAATGCAGACGGTCGCGGTTATCGATTACGGCATGGGTAACCTGCACTCGGTGGCCAAGGCCCTCGAGCACGTAGGGGCCGGCAAGGTGCTGATCACCAGCGATGCCAATGTGATTCGCGAAGCCGACCGGGTGGTATTCCCCGGCGTCGGCGCGATTCGCGACTGCATGGCCGAGATCCGCCGCCTGGGCTTCGACTCGCTGGTGCGTGAAGTCAGCCAGGATCGTCCTTTCCTGGGCATCTGCGTCGGCATGCAGGCGTTGCTCGACCATAGCGAAGAGAACGCCGGCGTCGACTGCATCGGCCTGTTCCCCGGTCAGGTGAAGCTCTTCGCCAAGGACCAGCATGAGGATGGCGAGCACCTGAAAGTCCCGCACATGGGCTGGAACGAAGTGAAACAGGCGGTGGATCACCCCCTCTGGCACAACATTCCGGACCTGGCGCGTTTCTACTTCGTGCACAGCTACTACATTGCCGCCGGTAACCCGCGGCAGGTGGTGGGCAGTGGGCACTACGGCGTCGACTTCGCCGCGGCGCTGGCCGAGGGCTCGCGTTTCGCCGTGCAGTTCCACCCGGAGAAAAGCCATACCCACGGCCTGCAATTGCTGCAGAACTTCGCCGCCTGGGATGGTCGCTGGTAAATGGCCGGCAAGAAGATCAAGCCGCCGATCCTGACCCTCACTCCCGAACAGGAGAGTGAGGCTAATCACAAGATCAAGCGCTTCATGGAAGAGCGCTTCGAATTGAACCTCGGTTCGTTCGAAGCGGCTGAAATTCTCGAGCTGTTTACCCGTGAAATTGCTCCGCACTATTACAACAGGGCGATTTTCGATGTGCAGACGCACCTTAAAGAAAGGTTCGAAAGCATCGAAAGCGACCTGTGGGCGCTCGAAAAGAGCAGCTGAAAGCCGCAAGCTTCAAGCTGCAAGAATTAGTACGCGTGCCTGCTTGCAGCTTATGGCTTGCAGCTTGCAGCTCTTTTGACGAAGGAAAAAGCATGCTCATTATCCCCGCTATCGATCTCAAGGACGGTGCCTGCGTCCGTCTGCGCCAAGGCCGTATGGAAGATTCCACGGTGTTCTCCGATGACCCGGTGAGCATGGCTGCCAAGTGGGTGGAGGGCGGCTGCCGTCGTCTGCATCTGGTCGACCTGAACGGCGCCTTCGAAGGCCAGCCGGTCAACGGCGAAGTGGTCACCGCCATCGCCAAGCGTTACCCGCACCTGCCGATCCAGATTGGCGGCGGCATCCGTTCCCTGGAAACCATCGAGCACTACGTCAAGGCCGGCGTGAGCTACGTGATCATCGGCACCAAGGCGGTGAAAGACCCGGCGTTCGTTGCTGAAGCCTGCCGCGCGTTCCCGGGCAAGGTTATCGTCGGCCTGGACGCCAAGGACGGTTTTGTCGCCACCGACGGTTGGGCTGAAATCAGCACCGTGCAGGTGATCGACCTGGCCAAGCAGTTCGAAGCCGACGGCGTCAGCGCCATCGTCTACACCGATATAGCCAAAGACGGCATGATGCAGGGCTGTAACGTACCCTTCACCGCTGCCCTGGCCGCAGCGACGCGGATTCCGGTCATCGCTTCCGGCGGTATCCACAATCTGGGCGATATCAAGTCCCTGCTGGACGCCAAGGCACCTGGCATCATCGGCGCGATTACCGGCCGGGCGATCTATGAAGGCACGCTGGATGTGGCAGAGGCCCAAGCGTTGTGTGATGGCTATGCGGCCAGCTTCAAGCCATAAGCTGCAAGCTGCAAGTTAGAAGCGCAACCGCGATCCGCTCTTACTTGCCGCTTGTAGCTTGCCGCTTTTTATCGGAGATAAAACTTATGGCGTTAGCCAAGCGCATCATCCCTTGCCTGGACGTCGACAACGGTCGCGTGGTCAAGGGCGTCAAGTTCGAGAACATCCGCGATGCCGGTGATCCGGTGGAAATCGCCCGGCGCTACGACGAGCAGGGTGCGGACGAGATCACCTTTCTCGACATCACCGCCAGCGTCGACGGCCGTGACACCACGCTGCATACCGTCGAGCGCATGGCCAGCCAGGTGTTTATCCCGCTGACGGTCGGCGGCGGTGTGCGCACCGTGCAGGACATCCGCAACCTGCTCAATGCCGGTGCCGACAAGGTTTCGATCAACACGGCGGCGGTATTCAACCCCGAGTTCGTCGGTGAAGCGGCGCAGCATTTCGGTTCGCAGTGCATCGTCGTTGCCATTGATGCGAAGAAGGTTTCGCTGCCGGGCGAAACCCCGCGCTGGGAGATCTTCACCCACGGCGGGCGCAAGCCCACCGGGCTCGACGCGGTGGAATGGGCGAAAAAGATGGAAGGCCTCGGTGCCGGTGAGATCCTGCTGACCAGCATGGACCAGGACGGCATGAAAAGCGGCTTTGACCTCGGCGTGACCCGGGCCATCAGCGACGCCCTGGGCATTCCGGTGATTGCCTCGGGGGGTGTCGGCAACCTGCAGCACCTGGCCGACGGGATTCTTGAAGGCCACGCCAGCGCGGTGCTGGCGGCGAGCATCTTCCACTTCGGCGAATACACGGTGCCGGAAGCCAAGGCCTATATGGCCGCGCGCGGTATCGTGGTGCGCTGAGGGCAACAGTCCACTGGACAGCATGGCGGCCTCAAGTCACTCTTGAGGCCGCCATGGATTCCGGTTGCCTACTATGTCTAAACGCTTTTTCCTTGCGCTGTTTTGCCTGATCGGACTGTTGTCGGGCACGGCGGGTGCGGCGGACGCAGCCGATGACGGCATTGTCCTGCTGACGGAAAACTTCCCGCCCTACAACATGGCGAAAAACGGCAAGAACTTCGCCCGTGACGAGAACATCGAGGGCATCGCCGCCGATATCGTGCGCGAAACCTTCAAGCGTGCCGGTATTTCCTACAGCCTGACCCTGCGTTTCCCCTGGGAGCGTATCTACAAACTCGCCCTGGAAAATCCCGGCTACGGGGTGTTCGTCATGGCCCGGCTGCCGGAGCGCGAGAAGCTGTTCAAGTGGGTCGGGCCGATCGGCCCTGATGATTGGGTACTGCTGGGCAAGGCTGACAGCCCTATCGCCTTGTCGGGTATGGAGCAGGCCCATCGCTACCGGATCGGCGCCTACAAGGGCGACGCCATCGCCCAATACCTCGCGCAACACGGGTTCAACCCGGTGATCGCCCTGCGTGATCAGGACAACGCAAAGAAGCTGGTCGACGGTCAGATCGACCTGTGGGCCTCGGGCGATCCCGCCGGACGCTACCTGGCCAAGCAGGTGGGTGTTTCCGGGCTGAAGACGGTGCTGCGTTTCAACCGGGCTTCCCTTTACCTGGGCCTCAACAAAGAAGTGCCCGATGCTGTTGTCGCCAAGTTGCAGTCGGCACTCGATCAGCTGCGTCGTGAAGGTGCGGTGGATCAGGCCTTTGGCCGTTACCTCTAAGAGGCCCAATCAGTGATAAACGCCCTGCTTGCCGTGGGCTTCGCCCGCCTGATTGCCGCGTAGGGCAATCATCGACTTGATATCGATCCAGTCGATACCCTCATCCTTGAGTTTGGGCAGCTCGCGTTCGAGGACCGCCAGGGTCTGCGGGTAGGGGTGGCCGATCACCACCACCGAGCCGTGCTTGCGCGCCAGCCTGATCGCTTCTTCCAGTTGCGCGGTGATGGCCGCTTCCGTGCGTTCATTGTCGAGGAAGACATCCCGCGACACGCTGGGCAGGCCGATCTTCTGTGCTTCGGCCGCGGCGACGGTCTTGGCGCTGGTGCGGCTGTCGACGAAGAACTTGTTGCGCCGCTGCAATTCACCCATCAGCCAGGCCATGGCCACCGGTTCGGCGGTCATGCGGCTGCCTTCATGGTTGTTGATGCCGCTGGTCAGGGGCACGGCCTTGAAGGCTGCCGCGAGGCGCGCTTGCAGTTCATCGAGGGGCAGGTCGGGGTGCCAGGCGAATGGTCCGGTGGCCGGGTCCATGGGCATGTGCAGCATGACGATCTTGCCGGCCGCATGGGCCTCGCGAGCGAGTTCGGCGGCGTGGAGGGTGTCCGGCATGATCGACGGCGTGACCGGCCCGGGGAGGGCCAGCACACGACGATCCCGGGGCAGGTTCTGCCCCAGGTCATCGATAATCAGAGTGAAGTAGGCCTTGGCCGGAGCCGGCGCGTCGACCGGCGTTGCCTGGGCAACGCCGATCCAACAGCCGATCAGCAGCAGCAGCCAGCGGCCCATCTCAGTTCCCGCGTGTGACGCTCAGGCCTTTGAGCAGGCTCAGGGCCTGGCCCAACTGGTAGTCGTCATCCTGCAGGCGCGGCTTGGCCTTGGCCGCCTTGACGCTCGGCTTGTCCGCGCCGCCGTTGCCGTTGCCCAGGTGACCCTGCAGGTCGGCTTCCTTGAAGGTGTCGTCGTCCTGGGCGCCGGTGACCTTGGCCTGACGGACTTCGACGTCCGGGATAATGCCCTGGGCCTGGATCGAACGACCGTTGGGGGTGAAGTACAGCGCGGTGGTGATCTTCAGCGCGCGGTCGTTGCTCAGCGGCAATACGGTCTGGACCGAGCCCTTGCCGAAGCTGGTGGTGCCCATCAGCACGGCGCGTTTCTGGTCCTGCAGGGCGCCGGCGACGATTTCCGAGGCCGAGGCGCTGCCGCCGTTGATCAGCACCACCATCGGCACCGCTTCGCTTTCGTCGTGGCCGGTGGCCGAGAAGCGCAGTTCGGAGTTGGCGATGCGGCCCTTGGTGTAGACGATCAGGCCCTTGGTGATGAAGTGGTCGACCACTTCCACGGCGGCTTGCAGCACGCCACCAGGGTTGTTGCGCAGATCGAGCACGATGCCGTTGAGCTTCTTGCCGTTATCCTTGTGCAGGGACGCCAGGGCCTTGGAGACCTCTTCGCCGGTCTTGACCTGGAACTGGGTGATGCGGATATAGCCGTAGCCGTTTTCCAGCAACTGGCTGCGCACGCTCTTGGTGCGGATGATCGCCCGGGTCAGGGTCACGTCAAACGGCACGCCGCCATTGCGCACCAGGGTCAGGGTGATTTTCTGGCCGGCCTTGCCGCGCATCTTGTCGACGGATTCGGTCATGGTCTGGCCACGGGTCGGCTGGCCGTTGATCTTGACGATCAGGTCACCGGCCTGCACGCCCGCCTTGGACGCCGGGGTGTCGTCGATCGGCGAGACGACCTTGAGGGTGCCTTCTTCGCCGGCACCGACCTCGATGCCCAGGCCGCCGAATTCGCCGCTGGTGTCTTCCTGCAACTGGGCGAAGTCGTCCGGCCCGAGGTAGGCGGAATGCGGGTCAAGGTTGCTGAGCATGCCCTTGATGGCATTCTCCAGCAGGGTCTTGTCGTCCACGGGTTCGACATAGGCGGCCTTGATCCGGTCCATGACCTCGGCAAAGGTGCGCAGCTCGTCGAGCGGCAGCGGGGCCTTGGCGGTGACGGCCGGAGCGGCAGCCGGAGCGGGCTGGGCAGGTTGCGCAGCGAACGCGTGGGGCGCACCGATCACCAGGGCGATCGTCAGGGCCAGCGAGGTGAGGCGGGACAAATGCAACATGTCGAACGAACTCCTGATTAAGATGCGGGCCTATCCTTGGGCGCGGCACCATTGGGCCGGATCACTCGGGTGACCCTGCTGACGTATAGCGAAATACAACGCCGGTGCTTCCTGACCACCACTGTTGCCTACAGTAGAGATCGACTCACCGGCTTTTACCACATCGCCTGCGGACTTGAGCAACGTCTGGTTGTGCCCGTAGAGGCTCAGGTAGCCGTTGCCGTGGTCCAGAATGACCAGCAAACCGGCGCCCCGCAACCAATCGGCGAACACCACGCGGCCACCGTGCACGGCGTGCACCTGGCTGCCGGCGGGGGCGCTGATCATTACCCCGTCCCATTTGGTTCGGGCGTCATCGCCACGGGTTTCACCAAAGCGCGCAAGCAATCGACCATCAACTGGCCATGGAAGTTTGCCGCGCGCTGAAGCAAAAGGGCCGCCGAAGGATTCTCCCGAACTCGATACCAGGGCTCCAGGCGTGGTTTTACGCGGTGCGCGAGGGCTGTCGTCGCTGGCGACCGCAGCCTCACGCTGGCGCTTTTTTTCGGCTTCCTGCTGGGCGAGCAGCGCTTTCTGACGCGCTTCCTCCGCCTCACGGGCCTGGCGCGCCAGGGTTTCTTCGATGGTCTTGAGGACTTTCGACAGATCGGCCTGGTCCTGCTCGCGGCTGGCGAGTTTCTGGTCGCGGGCTTTCACGTCGTCATTGAGCTTGGCCAGGTTCGCCTGGCGTTCCTTGCGAACCTTGTCCAGTTCGTCGCGCTGGCTGTCCAGGCTGCTTTTCTGCACCAGCAACTGGGCTTGCTGCAGATTGATGTCGTTCTCGACATTGGCCAGTTGGCGCAGGGTTTCGTTGAAATTCTTCAACTGCGCCATGCGCGCCTGGCTCAGGTAGTCGTAATAGGTCAGGGTGCGGGCGAATTTTTCCGGGTTCTGCTGGTTGAGCAGCAGCTTGAGGTATTCCTGGCGGCCACCCTGGTAGGCGGCGCGGGCCTGGATGGCAATCAATCGCTGCTGTTCAATGCGCGCGCTCTGGAGTTTTTTTTTCTCTCCATCGAGCCGCTGCAATTCGCTTTCGCTCTTTTTCAGCTCTTTTTGCAGCTCGTCGACCTGCTTCTCCAGTTTGCCCATCTCGGTTTCGGTACCGCGCAGCTCTTTCTGCACCCCGGATTTTTCTTCCTGCAGCTTGCCCAGGAGCTTTTTCAGCTCAGCGATATCCTGACGCGTGGCGTCCAACTGCTGCTGGGTTTGCGCGCGCTCGTCGGCAAAGGCCGGTTGGAGCAGGCAGATCAAGGCTAGGGCGATAAGGGCGCGAAGCATGGGGCGGGCGACACCTGGGAACGAGACGCCCTAGTATGCCCGCCGCGGGCTGCAAAAAAAACGCCCAAAAGCGGTTGCTTTCAGGCGTTTCCGATAAAGAGGTAGGCCGCAGGCCTGCGGTCTACCTGATTTGCGGCATTTAGACGTCAGTCAGGATCGACGTACCAGTCATCTCTTTCGGCTGTTTCAGGCCCAGAAGCTTGAGCATGGTCGGTGCGACATCCGCCAGCACGCCGCCCGTACGGACCTTCAGGGGACGTTTGCCAACATAGATGAAGGGCACCGGCTCGGTGGTGTGGGCGGTGTGGGCCTGACCGGTGGATTCGTCTTCCATTTGTTCAACGTTGCCGTGGTCAGCGGTGATCAGCGCTTCGCCGCCGACCTTGTCCAGGGCATCGACGATACGTCCTACACACAAATCCAGGCATTCCACTGCTTTAACGGCCGCATCGAACACACCGCTGTGGCCGACCATGTCGCCGTTGGCGTAGTTGACCACGATCACGTCAAAGCGTTGGTTTTCGATGGCATCGACGATGCGGTCGGTGACTTCGGGCGCGCTCATTTCCGGTTGCAGGTCGTAGGTGGCGACTTTCGGCGACGGGATCAGGATGCGTTCTTCGCCCGGGAAGGGTTCTTCACGGCCGCCGGAGAAGAAAAAGGTCACGTGGGCGTATTTTTCGGTTTCGGCGATCCGCAGCTGGGTCTTGCCGTTTTTCGCCAGGTAGTCGCCGAGGACGTTTTCCAGGCTGCCCGGGGCGAAGGCCGATGGCGTGTGAATGCTGGCGGCGTACTGGGTCAGCATGATGAAACCGGCGGTTTTCGGCTGGCGAGCGCGTTCGAAGTCCTTGAAGTCGTCTTCGACGAACACCCGGGTCAGTTCGCGGGCACGGTCGGCGCGGAAGTTCATGAACACCACGGCGTCGCCGTCTTCGACGGTGACTTTCTCACCGATACGGGTAGCCTTGACGAATTCGTCGCTCTCGCCGCGCTCGTAGGCGGCCTGCAGGCCTTCCTGGGCGTTGGCGGCCTGGAACTCGGCCTGGCCGTCGACGATCAGGTTGTAGGCCTGGGCCACGCGGTCCCAGCGATTGTCGCGGTCCATGGCGAAATAACGCCCGACCAGGCTGGCAATACGGCCTTTGCCCAGGGTACGGAAGCTTTCATCCAGCAGTTCAATGGACGACTGGGCGCTTTTCGGCGGGGTGTCGCGGCCGTCGAGGAACGCATGCAGGTAGATTTTCTCGGCGCCGCGTTTGAAGGCCAGCTCGGCCATGGCCACCAGGTGGTCCTGGTGGCTGTGCACGCCACCGTCGGAGAGCAGGCCGAGGATATGCACCGCCTTGCCCGCGCCCACGGCTTTGTCCACCGCCGCGCAGATGGTCGGGTTCTCGAAGAACTCGCCGTCGCGGATCGATTTGGTCACGCGGGTGAAGTCCTGGTACACCACCCGGCCGGCGCCGAGGTTCATGTGGCCGACTTCGGAGTTGCCCATCTGCCCGTCCGGCAGGCCGACATCCATGCCGGAGCCGGAAATCAGGCCGTTCGGCTGGTTGGCGACGAGACGGTCAAGCACGGGCTTTTTCGCTGAATAAACAGCGTTGTAGTCATGACTCTCACTGTGACCGAAGCCATCCAGGATGATCAGGACCAAAGGTTTAGGCGTGGTAGTCATGGACGGCACTCGCGGCTGGATTGAAAGGTCATTGAAAAAAGAGTCGCAGTTTAAAGCCAAGTTCAAATGCAGTCACCGCCGGGCGGGGTTTGGCCGACCTTGACGGCTGTGTATACTGGCCCACATTTTAACGCCCTGGAACCTCCTGATGGTCGATCACCTGATTGCATTTGCCACTAGCCACTACCTGTTAGCCGGCGCCTTCGTGCTCCTGCTGGCCTTGCTGATTGCCCATGAAATGAGCCGCGGCGGCGCCAGCCTCAGCACTGGCCAGCTGACCGCGTTGGTCAACCAGGACCAGGGCGTGGTCATCGACCTGCGCCCGAGCAAGGACTTTGCTGCCGGTCACATCGTCGGCGCGCTGAACATTCCCCAGGACAAACTGATGGCTCGCATCGGTGAACTGGAGAAGCACAAGGCCAAGACCCTGATTCTGGTCGACGCCCAGGGCCAGCACTCCGGGACTCACGCCCGCGAACTGCTGAAGTCCGGTTTTATCGCCGCCAAGCTGTCCGGTGGTATTTCCACCTGGAAAGCCGACAATCTGCCGCTGGTGAAGTGATATGAGCCAGGTCGTCGTTTATTCCAGCGATTACTGCCCTTACTGCATGCGCGCCAAGTCGTTGCTCGGTAGCAAGAATATTGCTTTCGACGAGATCAAGGTCGACGGCAAGCCGCAGCTACGGGCCGAAATGTCCCAGAAGGCCGGGCGCACGTCCGTGCCGCAAATCTGGATCGGCGACCGGCATATCGGTGGTTGCGACGACCTGTTCGCCCTCGAGCGCGCCGGTAAGCTGGATGCGTTGCTAGAAGCTTGATTCCCCCAACCCTTTAAAGACCTGAAGATCAAGAAGGATCTGCTGCGATGACTGACCAACAGAACACTGCTGCTACTGAAGAAGATAGCCAACCGCAATTCTCCTTGCAGCGTATCTACGTGCGCGACCTGTCCTTCGAAGCCCCGAAAAGCCCGGCGATCTTCCGCCAGCAGTGGGAGCCGAGCGTTGGCCTGGACCTCAATACCCGTCAAAAAGCCCTGGAAGGTGACTTCCACGAGGTGGTGCTGACCCTGTCGGTCACCGTCAAGAACGGTGAAGAAGTGGCTTTCATCGCTGAAGTGCAGCAGGCCGGTATCTTCCTGATCAAGAACCTCGATGCGGCTTCCATGAGCCACACCCTGGGTGCATTCTGCCCGAACATCCTGTTCCCGTACGCCCGTGAAACCCTGGACAGCCTGGTCACCCGTGGCTCGTTCCCGGCACTGATGCTGGCCCCGGTGAACTTCGATGCCCTGTACGCGCAAGAGCTGCAGCGTCTGCAGGAAGACGGCGCGCAAACCGTTCAATAAGCGGATTGCCTGCTCCTACAGAAAAAAGCGCCTTATTCGGCGCTTTTTTTATTCAGGCAAAGCCCAGCTGGCGCCAGCCTTCGTAGACTGCCACTGCCACGGTGTTGGACAGGTTCAGGCTGCGGCAGCCTTCGCGCATGGGCAGGCGCAGGCGTTGTTCGCCGGGCAGGGCGTCAAGCACCTCGGCCGGCAGGCCACGGCTTTCCGGGCCGAAGAGAAACGCGTCGCCCTCGGCGAAGCGTGCATCGTGGAACACCCGCGAACCCTTGGTGGTGAAGGCGAACAGGCGCGGATGGCCGAGGCTTTCCAGGCAACTGGCGAGGTCGGCGTGGGTCTTGAGCGTGGCGTACTCGTGATAGTCGAGGCCGGCGCGGCGCAAGCGCTTGTCGTCCATTTCAAAACCGATGGGCTCGATCAAATGCAGGTGGCAGCCGCTGTTGGCGCACAGCCTGATAATGTTGCCGGTATTCGGCGGAATTTCTGGTTGAAAAAGGATGACGTGAAACATGCACGGCTCCGAAGATGAAGATGGGCAGCATTCTACCCCTGAAGAGGACCCTCGATCGAAGCTATTGCCGCGGGTAGTGGGATCGCTGGCGATTGTCGGCCTGATGGTCGGGATGATGATCGGTCGCCTGACTGCGCCCGAGTCCCTGGAATTGCAACAGGTCGAAGTGGTGCCCGAAGGGGTGGTGCTGTGGTTCAGTGCCGAGCCCAAGGTGCACGGCGAGCAGGTCGACGGCACGGTGGCGCTGCTGTTCGACGCCGAGGGCAAGGCGCAGAACGGCCACTTGCAGGTGGCTGGCAAGGACGCCAACTGGCGTGTGCGCTTGAGTGACAAGGGATTGTTGCTGACGTTGCTGGCGGCGCGTCCGCTGCATGGCGATTGGGCCGGTGCAAAGGTGGACGGGCGCTGGAGATTGGCGATCAATCTCCGGGAGGAATAAAAGAGGGAATTTCCGGCCTGCCTGTACCGGAGCTCCCAGAACGGTTGTTGGACTCGACACTGCGGGTCCGGGTGTTAAAGAGGGAATTCCTGACCTGCCTGTATCAGGGTTCCCAAAAGCGTCTTGGGACTCGTCGCTGTGAGCGGTATGAGTCCCGGTGTAAAGAAGGGGAGTCTTGACCTGCCTGTATCAAGGTCCCCGAAAGCATCTGGGCTCGTCGCTGTGAGCGGTATGAGCCCGGGTGTTAAAGAGGGAATTCCTGGCCTGCCTGTACCAGGGTTCCCAAAAGCGTCTTGGGACTCGTCGCTGTGAGCGGTGTGAGTCCCGGTGTAAAGAAGGGGAGTCTTGACCTGCCTGTATCAAGGTCCCCGAAAGCATCTGGACTCGTCGCTGTGAGCGGTAAGAGCCCGGGTGTTAAAGAGGGAATTCCTGGCCTGCCTGTACCAGGGTTCCCAAAAGCGTTTTGGGACTCGTCGCTGTGAGCGGTGTGAGTCCCGGTGTAAAGAAGGGGAGTCCTTGACCTGCCTGTATCAAGGTCCCCAAAACTGGGTTGTACTAGGGCTATTGCAGGGCGCGTGCCAGGTTTTGAAAAAAGCCAATAACTGCCCCTGATTTTTTTGCGGATGCGCTGAAAGCCCCTGAATACGGGGCCTTTCGCGATGATGTGAGAAAGCGTCGCAGACGCTTGTGAGCTTTGAGTGCCTGCTCGGTGTTGGCTCAACACGCATTGCCGTGGTGCACGCAGGCCTTTTGTAGGAGCAGCCGGTCGACGCTCGATTGCATCGCGATGCAGGCGGCGCGGTCTTTCAGGTGCGCCGCGTTATCGTTCATCGCGAGCAAGCTTGCTCCTACAAAAAAGCAAAAAACCCTCTACAGCCTGGCTGTAGAGGGTTTGGTTTGAAGCCGGTGGCGGACTCAGCTTTCGTCGCTGTCATCCTCATCACCACCATCGACCTTCATGCCCAGCTCCTTGATCTTGCGCGTCAAGGTGTTGCGGCCCCAGCCCAGCAACACGGCGGCGTCGCGACGGCGGCCGGCGGTGTGCTTGAGGGCGGTCTCGATCATGATCCGCTCGAAACTCGGCACGGCACTGTCCAGCAGGCTGGATTGGCCCCGGGCCAGCGCCTGGTCGGCCCACTGGCGCAGCGCCTGCTCCCAGTTGGTCACCGGTGCCGAATCCTGTGGCAGGTTCAGCAGCTCCGGCGGCAGGTCGCTGATATGCACCTCGCGACCGGAGGCCATCACGGTGATCCAGCGGCAGGTGTTCTCCAACTGACGGACGTTACCTGGCCACGGCAGGTTCTTCAGGTACTCCTCGGTTTCCGACTTCAGCAGCTTCGGCTCCACCGACAACTCCTGGGCGGCGCGGGCGAGGAAGTGCTTGGCCAGGGTCGGGATGTCTTCGCGACGGTCCGACATCCGCGGGATATGAATGCGGATCACGTTCAGGCGATGGAACAAGTCCTCGCGGAATTTGCCCGCGTGCACCAGGGTTTCCAGGTTCTGGTGGGTCGCGGCGATGATGCGCACGTCGACCTTGACCGGCGTATGCCCGCCGACCCGGTAGAACTCGCCGTCCGCCAGCACCCGCAGCAGACGGGTCTGGGTGTCGGCCGGCATGTCGCCGATCTCGTCGAGGAACAGGGTGCCGCCATCGGCCTGCTCGAAACGCCCACGACGCAGGTTGGCCGCACCGGTAAAGGCGCCTTTTTCGTGGCCGAACAGCTCGGACTCCATCAGGTCCTTGGGAATCGCCGCCATGTTCAAGGCGATAAACGGTTGGGCCGCCCGTGGACTGTGGCGGTGCAGGGCGTGGGCCACCAGCTCTTTACCGGTGCCGGATTCGCCGTTGATCAAGACCGTGATGTTGGAGTGGCTCAGGCGCCCGATGGCGCGAAACACTTCCTGCATCGCCGGTGCTTCACCGATGATTTCCGGGGTCCGCGTCAGGGTCGGCGCCACGGCCATGCCTTGCTGTTCCTGGGCATGCTGGTTGGCACGCTTGACCAGCGACACCGCTTCGTCGACGTCAAACGGCTTGGGCAGGTATTCGAACGCACCGCCCTGATAGGAAGCCACCGCGCTGTCGAGGTCGGAATGAGCGGTCATGATGATCACCGGCAGGCGCGGGTGCTGCTCGCGAATGCGCGCCAGCAGGTCCAGGCCACTGGCGCCGGGCATGCGGATGTCGGAGATGATCACATCCGGCTGCTGACGGACCAGGCGGCTCATTACGCCATCGGCACTGTCGAAGCTCTGGGTGGTCATGCCTTCCTGCTGCAGGGCTTTTTCCAGGACCCAGCGGATAGAACGGTCGTCATCGACGATCCACACGGTTTCACTACGGCTCATGTCGATGTGGCTCCTTGTTCCAGTGGCAGAAAGATCGAGAACGTGGTGTGGCCGGGGTGGCTTTCACACTCGATCAGGCCCTGGTGCTGGCTGATGATGTTCTGGGTAATGGCCAGGCCCAGCCCGGTACCGTCCGGGCGGCCGCTGACCATGGGATAGAAGATGGTTTCCTGCAGCTCGGCGGGAATCCCCGGGCCGTTGTCGGTGATCTCGATCTTGGTCACCAGGCGATGGCGCACATGGCCGATGGTGAACTGGCGGATCGCCCGGGTGCGCAGGCTGATGCGGCCCAGGCGCAGCTCGTTCTGGCTGCTGATGGCCTGCATGGCGTTGCGCACGATATTGAGCACGGCCTGGATCATCTGTTCACGGTCGATCAGCACGTCGGGAATACTGGGATCATAGTCGCGCACCAGATTGATGCAGCCTTGGCTCTCGGCTTCCACCAGGCTGCTGACGTGTTCCAGCACTTCGTGAACGTTGGTCATCGCCAGGGACGGCAGCTTGTTCGAGCCAAGCATGCGGTCCACCAGGTTACGCAGGCGATCGGCCTCTTCGATGATGACGTTGGTGTAGTCCTTCAGGCTTTCTTCCGGCAGCTCGCGGGCCAGCAACTGCGCGGCACCGCGAATCCCGCCCAGGGGGTTCTTGATCTCGTGGGCCAGGCCGCGCACCAGCATCTTGGTGGTTTCCTGCTTGGACAGCTGCGCCTCTTCCTTGGTGATCCGCAGCAGGCGGTCACGGGGATGGACCTCGAGCAGCAGCAAGGTCTCGCCCTGGCTGAGAATCGGCGTCACGGCGTAGTCGACGGTCAGGGTCTGGCCGGTCAGCGCGGTGAGCATGGCTTCACGCTTGGTGAACGGGTGCGCCTGTTCCACTGCCTGGCGCAGGGAATTCAAGGCCTCGACCGACTCGGTGAAGAGTTCGCTGATGAACTGGCCATGGCTGCGCTGGCCGCTGATGGCCAGGAGCATTTCCGCCGCCGGGTTCATGTACTCCAGACGCAGTTCGGCGTTGAGCAGGATGGTCGCGGTGGTCAGGTTGTCGAGTAACAGTCTGTGCAGGGCGTCGCTGATGGTCATGGGGACCTCTTTTGGAGCATGGCAAACGGGGCCGGTCCCGATTTGCGCGCGCGAACAAGGCGCCGATACGAGGAAAATGCAAAAAACAAACCAAGGCTCCGAAAAGAAGCGCGAATCCCCTGAAATGGGCGTTTCAGGCTCGATTGAGTGGCGTTCTGCCAGGCACGGCGGGTACTTTCGAACCAAAATGGGATTTGGTTCGGGTAGGTGTGCAGTTTAGTGCACCAATGTGGTGCCTTGGTGGTTGGCGCTCAGAGAAACGGCAAGATGCTGCTGCTTTCTTCCTCGGGCTTGTCCGCCAGCGGGCATTCCGGTCGTTGGCCGTAATCGGCGGTCTGGCAGGGATTGGCCTGGCGTTTCTGCGCCAGCGAGATGCGCACCATATGGAAGGGCTGGTTGGCCGTGCGTTCGGCGATCCGGCCCAAGTCGTCGAGGATCTCCACCGCGAGTTGGTGGCTGCCGCGGTCGATGTTGTTCAAGGCGAACACCGGGCTGGGTCCGGGCGCAGCGGTGGGTTTGCCGTCCAGCAGCAAGCGATAGGTGTGGCCGGGCATCAGGCCGGGCTCGCTGGTGACGCTGACGATCAGGTTGCCTTCGGTGCTGCGGATGGTCGCGTCGGGGTCCGGCACCAGGATGCGCAGCATCTGGTAATGAAAGATCGGCTGGACCTTGGGCTTTTCCGGTGCGGCGGGTGCAGGCAGAGGCGCCGCCGGTGTCAGCGACAGGCGATTGACCGGCGGCAAGGGCACCGTTTTGGCTCCGGCGTGGCGTTGGTCGGTGAAGACCCGATTACCCTGGCTGTCGATGTAGGTATAGATCTCGGCCAGCGCCGAGCCGGCGCACAGCGTCAGCAGCAGTGGCAACAGGCGGATTGGAGCTCGAATCATGAGCGGCTCAAGGCAGGTGCACCCGTTGGACGGTAAAGGGCACGGTGGCGCTTTGCTGGACGACCTGTTCCCCCGCCAGTACCTGGACGCCGAGGGTGTGGTCGCCGCGGTCGATATTCACCAGTTGCAGGCGTGGCACATTGCTCGGCTGGCCGTAGGGCGCGCCGTCGAGCACCAGGCGCAGCAGGTGCTCGCGTTGCAGGCGTGGCTCCAGCTTCACGCCGACGGTAAAGGTCCCGTTGTTGGCGCGCAGGGCTTCCTGGGTCGGGATATCCGTCAGTTCCAGGGTGCTGTAGGCCGCGCCAGTCTTGGCGGCTGCCGCCGCTGGGGCGGGTGTCGCTGGCGTGGGCAGCGGCAACGTGTACGACGGCTGCTGGCCCACGCTGTTGAGCGGCGGCAGTTCGACGGTTTGTGCGGCGGTGCCGTCGGGTGGCTGGTTGCTATAGGCCGTGTTACCGCTGGCATCGGTGTACTTGTAGATCTGTGCGGCGGCCGGCAAGGCGATGGCCATCAGCAGCAAAAGAAGGTTTCGACCCATGGGCGCTCCCGAGAGTGGTCTGGGCGGTGACATCCCGCCGAGGTGCTTCAGGGTGTCAGCATAGAGCACAACCTTCAACGGCTTCAGTGTCCGCTGATGCACAACTCGCCCACGGCGCGTATCAGGGCCAGGTCGTGGACCTTGTCGGTGCTCAGGGCCTGACGCTCCTTGGCCAGCCAGGCCGGGCATTGCGGGTCCTGCCGGGAACTGGCGAAGGCGGCGTAATGTTGCAGCAGGCGGACTTGCAACTGGTCAAGCGCCGGGCGGATCTGCTTGACCAGGTCGGGACGGGCGATGGTCGGGGCCTTGCCTGCGGCGTGCCACTTGGCCAGCAGGGCGTATTGCACCAATTTGTTGGCTTCGATCTGGGCGGCGAGGAATTGGCTCACGTCTTCAGGGTTGAGCTGATAGGTGGCGGCTTCCTGAGCGGCGTTGGCGATGACCTGCTGTTCGCGGGGGCTGTCCTGGATCGGTTTACCGCTGTCCCATTTGGTCAGGGCGACCTGATCGGCGATGTCCAGGCGTTCGCTGATGGCCTGGAGCAAGGGTGCGAGGGAGGCGGGAGCGGCTGTGGCTTTCGGGGCCGCAGCGAAGGCGCTGGTGCTGAGAAAGAGCAGTAGCAGCGGGCAGGCAAGGCGTTTGGTCAGGCGCATGGATCGAGCTTCGTCCAGAGGGTGGGTGCAGGGGGCTTGAGTAAACGTCACAAGCGCCGCCAGTTGCCAGTTTCTTTTCATGAAGAAAATGCGGGTCTGCATCAGAGTGGAGGGCGAAACCTGTGGGAGCGGGCTTGCTGGCGATTGCGAGGCAATGTTCGCCACCGTCATCGTGAGCAAGCTCGCTCCTACAGGGGCCGGTCAAAGGTTCGATTCCGAGAGCGGCATGCCCTCGGTGCCGGCATAGAACACCAGCAGGTCCACCGGCGTCGCGCCGGTCTTGGCGCGGTGCTGGATATTGACCAGGGCCGCTATTGTGTCTCCCTGTTTCAAGAGCCTGTGATGGCCGCTTTCCCGGGTCTCTACCCACACCTCACCCGAGAGGATGTAGGCGGCGCTGGGAATCGGATGGATATGCCAGCCCAGTTCGGTGTCGGCCGGAATATTGACCTGCAACAAGGTCAGTTCCGGTGGGCCCTTGGGGTAGCGTTCGTAAGGTGTGCCGTCCCAGGAACAGGTGCTGCGTAGCAGCACTTGGGCGCTGGGTTGGGGCGGGGTTTGGGCTGCGGGTGTCGAGATCGGGTTCATGGGCTGGCTTCCAGGTTAACGTCCTTGTACCGCACGCCATGCGCGGTGCCTGTGGTTCCCGTCGGTATGTCGGGAGTCCTAGTTAACGCCGCGTCGGATTGCCCTGCCAGTCTTGAAGCGTTTCAAGAAGTCTCGATTTCCGGCCATGAAAAAGGCCACCCGAAGGTGGCCTTTTGTTACGCCGCTTGCGCGAGCGCGACTGGCTTAGCAGCTGTAGTACAGCTCGTATTCCAGTGGGTGTACGAAGGTGCGGACTTTGATTTCTTCTTCGCTTTTCAGCTCGATGTAGGCATCGATGAAGTCGTCGCTGAATACGCCGCCTTTGGTCAGGAACGCACGACCTTTGTCCAGCTCTTCCAGGGCTTCTTTCAGGCTACCGCAAACCTGTGGGATCTCTTTGGCCTCTTCAGGCGGCAGGTCATACAGGTTTTTGTCAGCAGCGTCGCCAGGGTGGATCTTGTTCTGGATACCGTCCAGGCCGGCCATCATCAGTGCAGCGAAGGCCAGGTAAGGGTTGGCAGCCGGATCCGGGAAGCGGGCTTCGATACGACGAGCCTTGGGGCTGTTGACGTAAGGAATACGGATCGAGGCGGAGCGGTTGCGAGCCGAGTAGGCCAGCATCACTGGCGCTTCGAAACCTGGGACCAGACGCTTGTAGGAGTTGGTCGACGGGTTGGTGAAGCCGTTCAGGGCCTTACCGTGCTTGATGATACCGCCGATGAAGTACAGGGCGGTGTCGGACAGGCCGGCATAACCTTCGCCAGCGAAGGTGTTCTTGCCATCTTTGGAGATGGACATGTGAACGTGCATACCCGAGCCGTTGTCGCCGTACAGAGGCTTGGGCATGAAGGTAGCGGTACGGCCGTAGGCATCCGCCACGTTGTGTACGCAGTACTTCAGGGTCTGAACTTCGTCAGCCTTGTTGACCAGGGTGTTGAACTTCACACCGATTTCGTTCTGGCCGGCAGTCGCCACTTCGTGGTGGTGAACTTCGACGGTCTGACCCATCTCTTCCAGCGCGTTGCACATGGAGGTACGGATTTCGTGGTCGTGGTCGAACGGTGGAACCGGGAAGTAGCCGCCTTTGATACCTGGGCGGTGGCCTTTGTTGCCGCCTTCCACGTCCTGGTCGGACATCCACGAACCTTGTTCGGAGAAGATCTTGAACATGGAGCCGGAGATGTCGGACTTGAATTTGACCGAGTCGAAGATGAAGAACTCAGGCTCTGGACCGAAGAAAGCGGTATCGCCGATACCGGTCGACTTCAGGTATTCCTCGGCGCGACGGGCGATTGCACGTGGGTCGCGGTCGTAGCCTTGCATGGTCGAAGGCTCGATCACGTCGCAGACCAGGATCAGGGTCGGCTCTTCGGTGAACGGGTCGAGTACGGCAGTGCTGTCGTCCGGCATCAGGATCATGTCGGAGGCTTCGATACCTTTCCAGCCGGAGATGGAGGAGCCGTCGAACATTTTGCCGATTTCGAAGAATTCGTCATCCAGTGCATCACGGGCCGGCATGGTCACGTGGTGCTGAGTACCTTTGGTGTCCGTGAAGCGCAGATCAATCCATTTAACGTCATGATCTTTGATGAGTTGAACCGACTTCGACATAGTGTCCTCCGGGTGGCTTCGGGCTGGGTAGTGGAATTAGCCCTGAAAGAGTGGTGATGCCGGCGCGAATATCGGCCAAGGCAACCTGCCTCACAAGAGAGCAAATTGCATGCCAGTGCCCCGTGATGGGTTTTTTGCCCCGATTTCAAGCGTTGCAGCGAGCATAGGAGAATTTTCGGGCATTTGTCGCACCAATATGGTTCCAGGATAATGCGTAACGAACCATTTTGGTGCGCGTAAAACCATCTGCACAATAACTGGTTAAACCTTGAGCAATTTCCGCTATAATCCGCGCCCCCCTTTTTCGGCCGGCCCTTCGCGCGCTGTTTTCATGAAACTTATCGTAAAAGTCTTCCCCGAAATCACCATTAAAAGCCGCCCTGTCCGGATGAAATTCATTCGCCAGCTGGCCAAGAACATCCGTACCGTGCTCCGCGACCTGGACCCGAACGTGGTGGTGAACGGCGTGTGGGACAACCTCGAGCTGGAAACCGCGCTGAGCGAGCCCAAGGCCTTGCAGGAGCTGACGGAGCGCCTGTGCTGCATGCCGGGCATCGCGCATTTCCTGCAGGTCGACGAGTACCCGCTGGGCGACTTCGACGCGATCACCGCCCTGTGCAAAGAGCACTTCGGCGACGCCCTGCCCGGGAAGATTTTTTCGGTGCGCTGCAAGCGCGCCGGCAAGCACGATTTCACCTCCATGGACGTGGAAAAATACGTCGGCAGCCAGTTGCGCCGACAGTGCAATGCCGCCGGGATCTCCCTCAAGGAGCCGGAAATCGAAGTGCGGATGGAAATTCGCGACCAACGGTTGTTTGTCATCCACAGCCAGCACAATGGCCTGGGCGGCTACCCCTTGGGTTCCATCGAACAGACGCTGGTGCTGATGTCCGGCGGTTTCGATTCCACCGTGGCTGCCTACCAGATGATGCGCCGCGGCCTGATGAGCCATTTCTGCTTCTTCAACCTGGGCGGCCGCGCCCACGAGCTGGGGGTGATGGAAGTCGCCCACTACCTGTGGAAGAAGTACGGCAGCTCCCAGCGGGTGCTGTTTGTCAGCGTGCCGTTCGAGGAAGTGCTGGGAGAAATTCTCGGTAAAGTCGATAACAGTCATATGGGCGTAGTATTGAAGCGTATGATGTTGCGCGCTGCTACCGTCATGGCCGATCGCCTGGACATTGGCGCACTGGTGACCGGTGAGGCGATCTCCCAGGTATCCAGCCAGACGCTGCCGAACCTGTCGGTGATCGACTGCGTGACCGAGAAGCTGGTGATTCGCCCGCTGATCGCCAGTCACAAGCAGGACATCATCGACCAGGCGACCCAGATCGGCACGGCGGATTTCGCCAAGCACATGCCGGAATATTGCGGGGTCATTTCGGTGAACCCCAAGACCCACGCCAAGCGCAACCGCGTGGAGTATGAAGAACAACAGTTCGACATGGCGATTCTCGAGCGTGCGCTCGAGCGGGCCAAACTGGTACCCATCGATCGGGTGATCGACGAGTTGGGCCAGGATTTGCAGATTGAAGAAGTCAGCGAGGCGCTGGCCGGTCATATCGTCATCGACATCCGTCACCCGGATGCCCAGGACGACGACCCGCTGGCGATCGCTGGCATCGAGGTACAAGCGATGCCGTTTTATGCTCTGAACGCTCGTTTCAAGGAACTGGACCCTACTCGCCAGTACCTGTTGTATTGCGACAAAGGCGTGATGAGTCGCCTGCATGCCCACCATTTGCTCAGTGAGGGGCATGCCAATGTGCGCGTTTATCGACCGAGCTAAGTGCCCGGGGCTGTTTGCCTGTGGCTTGCGTCACCGGCCCCCCGACGCCGCCGTCAAGCTGTAACGGCCTTGCCGGACTCTGCTGTAAATCGCTGCCAAGACTTGTCAGCACACCGAATCCTCTGATCGAGATACACAAGTGATCGAAAATCTACGTAACATCGCCATCATTGCTCACGTTGACCATGGTAAGACCACCCTGGTAGACAAACTCTTGCGTCAATCCGGCACCCTGGAGCGCAACGAGCTCAACGACGAGCGCGTGATGGACTCCAACGACCAGGAGAAAGAGCGCGGTATTACCATTCTGGCGAAAAACACCGCCATCAACTGGAACGGCTACCACATCAACATCGTGGACACCCCGGGCCACGCCGACTTCGGCGGCGAAGTTGAACGTGTAATGTCGATGGTTGACTCCGTTCTGCTGCTGGTTGACGCTCAAGACGGCCCTATGCCGCAAACCCGTTTCGTGACCAAGAAGGCTTTCGAAGCCGGCCTGCGTCCGATCGTCTGCATCAACAAGGTTGACCGTCCAGGCGCGCGTCCGGACTGGGTTCTGGACCAGATCTTCGACCTGTTCGACAACCTCGGTGCTACCGAAGAACAGCTGGACTTCAAAGTCGTCTACGCCTCGGCCCTGAACGGCATTGCCGGTCTGGACCACAACGAAATGGCTGAAGACATGACCCCGCTGTACCAGTCGATCGTCGACAACGTACCAGCGCCGGCGGTTGACCGTGACGGTCCGTTCCAGATGCAGATCTCCGCACTGGACTACAACAGCTTCCTGGGTGTTATCGGTGTTGGCCGTATCGCTCGTGGTCGCGTCAAGCCGAACACTCCGGTTGTCGCCATTGGCGCCGACGGCAAGAAGCGTAACGGTCGTATCCTGAAGCTGATGGGTCACCACGGTCTGCACCGTGTAGACGTTGAAGAAGCAGCCGCAGGCGACATCGTTTGCATCAGCGGTATGGAGTCGTTGTTCATCTCCGACACCCTGTGCCACCCGGACACCGTTGAACCGATGAAGCCGTTGACCGTCGACGAGCCAACCGTTTCCATGACCTT
The DNA here is from genome assembly GCF_013386165.1 of Pseudomonas gingeri. GTDB lineage: Bacteria > Pseudomonadota > Gammaproteobacteria > Pseudomonadales > Pseudomonadaceae > Aquipseudomonas > Aquipseudomonas gingeri_C. The sequence continues at coordinate 118,122 of NZ_JACAOS010000022.1, forward strand.
CCAGGTAAACGACTCGCCATTCTGCGGTAAAGAAGGCAAGTTCGTGACTTCCCGTAACATCAAGGAACGTCTGGACAAAGAGCTGCTGTACAACGTTGCTCTGCGCGTTGAAGAAGGCGACTCGGCTGACAAGTTCAAGGTTTCCGGTCGCGGTGAGCTGCACCTCTCGGTACTGATCGAAACCATGCGTCGCGAAGGCTTCGAAATGGCTGTAGGCCGTCCGGAAGTGATCATCCGTCTGGTTGACGGCGTGAAGCATGAACCGTACGAAAACGTCACCATCGACCTGCCGGAAGAATCCCAGGGCAAGGTGATGGAAGAGATGGGCCTGCGTAAGGGCGACCTGACCAACATGGTGCCGGATGGCAAGGGCCGTGTTCGTCTGGAATACAACATCCCTGCTCGTGGTCTGATCGGTTTCCGTAACCAGTTCCTGACCCTGACCAACGGTGGCGGCATCCTGACCTCGATCTTCGACCGTTACGACGTGATGAAGTCCGGCGACATGTCCGGCCGTCAGAACGGCGTTCTGGTTTCGGTTGAAACCGGCAAGGCACTGACCTACTCCCTGGAAACCCTGCAGGCGCGTGGCAAGCTGTTCGTTGAACACGGTCAAGAGATCTACAACGGTCAGATCGTTGGTCTGAACAGCCGCGACAACGACCTGGGTGTCAACCCAACCAAAGGCAAGAAGCTCGACAACATGCGTGCTTCGGGCAAAGACGAAACCATCGCCCTGGTTCCACCTGTTCGCTTCACCCTGGAACAGGCTCTGGAATTCATCCAGGACGACGAGCTGTGCGAAGTCACGCCTAAGTCCATCCGTCTTCGCAAGAAGATCCTGGACGAAAGCGAGCGTACCCGCGCTGCCAAGAAAGCCAAGGCTTGATCGTTTAGCCCCGGCTGAATAAAAAACGCCCCCGACCTTGCGGTCGGGGGCGTTTTTTTATGCCCGGAGCAATAGCTGCAATTGAGGTAGTGAGCAGGTGCCTGTGGGCTTAGAACCGTTCCAGCGTCTTCAGCGGTGCCTGGCGTTCCGGGGTCTTGGGCTTGTAGGCGCAATAGCCGGGGCGTGGCCCGATTTTTGGATGGTTACGGCAGGTGTCCGGGCGTTTTTCGTAGATGGTGCACAACCGCGTCTTGCGATCCAGGTACAGGCAATCGTTGTTGCTCATGCGCTGCAAGGTGAAGATCTCGGACTTCTGGTTGTAGCGCTCGACGATCCCTTCCTTCTGCAGGCGCTTGGCGATGTTCTTCGGCGGGTCGCCACGCTCGAATTCGTCGACGATGCCGATGCGGATCAGGTCCTTGATCTTCACTTCCACCGGCAAGGTGCAGCAACTGGACATGCAGCCTCCGCACATATGGCTGGAGTATTTCTGCCAGGTCTCGAGACGGTCGAGTTCCGCGGCAGCGATCAGGGTCGGTTTCATCGGGCGTGTTGTCCAGGGTGTATCAGGGCGCGCGATGATACCGGGGCTGGTGGATTTGTGAACAACCTTTTGACGGTTTTTCATACAAATGCGCGTTTGCAGGGAGATTTCCAAATGACTGCATGCTTTTGGGGCAACAGCGGTTCATCGGCTTTTCCAGACCGTTCCCGCAAAAAACGCCGAACCTGCGCTGTCGCCCCCTGTCGAACCGTCTAGGCTCAGAAAACTCGTCTTTCAAATCGTCCATCTCGCTAGAGGTCGTATCGATGTCTCAGGAACCGCTTGTCCGTGAAGCCGAGGTCGCTGCTTTTCGCGACGCTGTCCTCGCCAAACTTACATACGCGGTGGGCAAGGACCCGGACCACGCGTTTGATCATGACTGGTTCGAGGCGATTGCCTTGGCCGCCCGCGACCATATGGTCGAGCGCTGGATGGACCACACCCGGCATATTTACCGCAAGGGCCAGAAGCGGGTGTATTACCTGTCGCTGGAATTCCTGATCGGTCGGCTGCTCTACGACAGCCTGAGCAACCTCGGCCTGCTGGAGGTGGTTCGCGAGGCGATGGTGGAGCTCGGCGTGGACCTGGAGCGTATTCGCCTGCTGGAGCCCGATGCGGCGCTTGGCAACGGTGGCCTGGGGCGCTTGGCGGCCTGCTTCATGGAAAGCATGTCGACCCTCGGCATCGCCGGCCACGGTTATGGCATCCGTTACGAGCACGGCTTGTTCCGCCAGGCCATCGTCGATGGCTGGCAGCAGGAGCAGACCGAGAACTGGCTGGACTTTGGCAACCCCTGGGAGTTCGAACGCGCCGAAGTGATCTATCCCGTGGGGTTCGGTGGCCATGTGCAAACTGTCACCGACGAAAACGGCGCGACCCGCCAGGTCTGGACCGCGTCGGAAACCGTGCGCGCGGTGGCCTATGACACGCCCGTGGTGGGTTGGCGTGGGACCAGTGTGAACACCTTGCGGTTGTGGCGGGCGCGGGCGACCGAAGAGCTGCACCTGGAGCGCTTCAACGCCGGCGACCACCTCGGCGCGGTGGCTGAAGTGGCCCGGGCCGAGAGCATTTCCCGGGTCCTGTACCCGGCCGACAGCACCGAGGCCGGCCAGGAACTGCGGCTGCGCCAGGAGTACTTTTTTGTCTCCGCGTCGTTGCAGGACCTGCTGCGGCGGCACAAGAACATGCATGACTCGGTGCTCAGCCTCGGCGAGCACGCGGCGATCCAGCTCAACGACACCCACCCCTCGATTGCCGTGGCCGAGTTGATGCGCCAACTGGTCGACCTGCACGATATCGCCTGGGACGCGGCCTGGCAGGTGACGGTGGAAACCCTCTCCTACACCAACCACACGTTGCTCCCCGAAGCCCTGGAAACCTGGCCGGTAGGCCTGATGGAACGCATGCTGCCGCGGCATATGCAGATCATCTACCTGATCAACGCCCAGCACATCGATTCGCTGCGGGCCAAGGGCACCCACGATTTCGACGTCCTGCGCGCGGTGTCGCTGATCGAGGAGGACAACGGTCGGCGGGTGCGCATGGGCAACCTGGCGTTCCTCGGTTCCCACAGCGTCAACGGCGTTTCCGGCCTGCACACCCAACTGATGCGCAGCACGGTGTTTTCCGAGCTGCACAAACTCTATCCGGAGCGGATCAACAACAAGACCAACGGCATCACCTTCCGCCGCTGGCTCTACCAGGCCAACCCGAAGCTCACCGCGATGATGGTCGATGCCGTGGGCCCCGAGCTGCTGGATAACCCCGAGGAACTGTTGCTGGGCCTGGAGCCCTTTGCCGAGAAGGCCGGCTTTCGCAAGCAGTTCGCCGAGCAGCGCCTGCACAGCAAGCGCGCCCTGGCGGCGTTGATCCATGAGCGCCTGGGGATCGCGGTGAACCCGGCGGCGATGTTCGACGTGCAGGTCAAACGCATCCACGAGTACAAGCGCCAGTTGCTCAACCTGCTGCACACCGTGGCCCTGTACCAGGCCATCCGCGCCGAGCCGGAAACCGACTGGGTGCCCCGGGTGAAGATTTTCGCCGGCAAGGCGGCGGCCAGCTATCACCAGGCCAAGTTGATCATCAAGCTGACCAACGATATTGCCCGGACGGTGAACAACGACCCGACCGTGCGCGGTCTGCTCAAGGTGGTGTTCCTGCCCAACTACAACGTCAGCCTGGCGGAAAGCATCATTCCGGCGGCGGACCTGTCGGAGCAGATTTCCACTGCCGGTTTCGAGGCCTCGGGCACCAGCAACATGAAGTTCGGCCTCAATGGCGCGCTGACCATCGGCACCATGGACGGGGCCAACGTGGAGATGTGCGAACGGATCGGCGAGGAGCACATGTTCATCTTCGGTCTCAGCGCCCAGCAGGTGGAGTCGCGCAAACGCAACGGCGAATTCAGTGCGGCGGGGGATGTGGCCGCCTCCCATCGACTCAACGATGTGCTGCAAGCGATTCGTGGTGGGGTGTTTTCACCGGATGATCCGTCCCGTTATGTCGGGCTGGTGGATTCGCTGATCGACTATGACCGCTTCCTGGTCTGCGCCGATTTTGATTCCTACTGGAATGCCCAGGCCCGGGTCGAAGCCCATTGGCACGACTCCAAAGAGTGGTGGCGTTCTGCCGTACTTAACAGTGCGCGAATGGGCTGGTTCTCTTCGGACCGGACGATTCGTGAATACGCCACGGAAATCTGGAAAGCGCTGGACTGATCTTTTGCGGCAAGTTGTGCGTCCGGCCCCACTTTCCGGGGGCCGGATCGATATACTACGCGGCATCTTTTCGGACGCCGCATAGGGATATCGCGCATGCAATGGATTCTGATGCTGGTGGGCCTGGCACTCGGCTGGCTGGTGGATTCGGTGTTTACCGACGCCCTGATCGGCGCCCTGCTGGGCCTGGGCATCGGCCAGGGTTTTCGGCTGATAAGCCTGGGTCGGCAAGCGGCGGCGCAGGTGGTTCAGTTGGAGCAGGCGCGTAAAGCCCTGGCGACCGTCGAACTGCGTGTACGGCAGCTTGAAATTGCCTCGAGCAGAACGCCTGAGGCGTCGGTTGCCCCTCTGGTGACCGAGGTCGCCCCCGAGGCAGCCGCGCAAACGCCGCAAGCCGTTGCCGAACAGGCTCCGGTCGAACAACCCGCTGAATCGATCCCCGAAGCCCTGCGCGCCGTTCCCGAATTGGTCTGGGAACTGCCGGACGACTTCCAGCAGCCCCTGCATGAAACGCCGCCAGTCGAAAGTCTGCACCCTGAGGTCGATGCCTGGGCGCCGGAACCGGCCATGGCTCGGGTCCGCGAGCCGCAAGCGCCTCCTGGCCCACGAGAACCCAATCTGATCGAACGTGCCCTGGCCGGTGCGCGCAGCTGGCTGTTCGGCGGCAACACGGTCCTGCGGGTCGGTGTGCTCCTGCTGTTCCTCGGCCTGGCCTTCCTGTTGCGTTATGCCACCGAAGGCATGGTGGTGCCGATCGAGGCCCGTTACGCCGGGGTCGCCGCCTGCGCCCTGGGCCTGCTCGGGCTCGGTTGGTGGCTGCGCCTGCGTAACGGCAATTACGCGTTGATGCTGCAAGGTACCGGGATCGCGGTGTTGTATCTGACGGTGTTTGCCGCGATGCGCCTGCATCCGCTGCTCGACCCGTCGGCCGCCCTCGGCCTGCTGGTGGCGGTCACGCTGTTTTCGGCGATTCTCGCCATCACCCAGGACGCCCTTGGCCTGGCTGCCGCCGCCGCACTGGGCGGTTTCGCCGCACCGATCCTGACCTCCACCGGCAGCGGCAACCATGTGGCGCTGTTCAGCTATTTCGCCTTGCTCAATGCCGGCATCCTCGCGATTGCCTGGTTCAAGACCTGGCGCTTGCTCAACCTGATCGGTTTTGTCGGCACCTTCGGGATCGGTTTCGCCTGGGGCCTGCGTTCGTATCAGCCGGAATTGCTCTGGAGCACCGAACCCTTCCTGGTGCTGTTCTTCCTGATGTACCTGGCGATCGGCCTGCTGTTTGCCCGACGCAAATTGCGCGAGATGGCCGCCGGTCCCGAGGACGACAGCCGTGAGGCGCTGCTGCGCTGGTCGGCTCGCCAGGGTGATTATGTCGATGGCGCCATGTTGTTCGGCCCACCGCTGGTGGGCTTCGGCCTGCAATTCGCGGTGGTCCAGCACCTGGAGTTCGCGGCGGCCTTCAGTGCCCTGGCCCTGGGGATTATCTACATGGGGCTGGCGCGGATACTCGCCGGTGGTCGCGCCTTGCTGCTGGGGGAAACCTGCCTGGCCCTGGGTGTGATCTTCGCCAGCCTGGCGATCCCGCTGGGCCTGGATGCGCGCTGGACGTCAGCGGCCTGGGCAGTGGAAGGGGCGGGGATCTTCTGGCTCGGCGTGCGCCAGCAGCGGCCGTTCGCCCGGGCGTTTGCCCTGTTGTTGCAGATCGGCTCGGCGCTGGCGTTTCTCGGCAAGCTGCAACTCGGTGAAACCAGTCTGTTAAGTGGTGCCCCGCTAGGTGCCCTGCTGCTGGGCTTGGCCTTGCTTTTCAGCTTCCAGCAAGTGCGCAAGGCCATGCCTGAACAGCTCTCGTCCTGGGAGCGCAACCTGGCCCCGGTGCTGGCCTGTAGTGGCCTGACCTTCCTCTACCTGCTGGCGCCGCTGTTCTTCTTTACCCAGGGCACGGCGATCAGCTGGGCGTTGGCCGGGCTGGCGACCCTATTTGTCGGCCTGCGCCTGCAATCGCGCAGCTTCCTGTTCAGTGCCTTTGCCGTGCAGTTGCTCGGCGGTGCGCTGTTCCTGCTGCGCCTGCAAGGTGCCCAGGGTGACTCGACGGCGGTGTTCAACGCCGGCTGGAGCGGCCTGATGAGCGCTTCGCTGATCGGTTTGTCGCTGATCGCCGGGATGTTGCTGGCGGCTCGCGACGACATGGTGCGCAACGATGCTCGCCTGCTCCGTGGCCTGTCGGTGGTGTTGCTGGCGGGGCTGGTGCTGATCAACCTCGCCGTGCTCTTTGTCCTGCCGTGGGAAACCGCCAGCGGGGTCTGGGCCGCCAGTGGCTTGTTGATCATCTGGCTGAGCCTGTACTTGCAGCAACGGCTGAGTTTCTTCTTCGGCCTGCTGTTGCAGGTGATCGGCGGCGCGGCCTTCCTGATGGCCGAGCCGGAGCTGTTCCAGGCACTGTCCGCCGAGGGGCTGCGACCATTGGCCCACAGTGGTTTCTGGACGCCGATGGTCCTGAGCCTGGCCGCCATGATCGGTGCCTGGCGTTTGCAGCGCGGCACCCCGGCGGCGGCCTTCAACGCCCTGAGCTTGGGCGGCCTATCCAATGTCCTGCTGGTCTGGGGCGCGCTCTGGTGGGGACTGGCCTGGGTCAGTGAAATCCTGCGGTTTGTCTCGACGCATCTCCAGGCCCAGGTATTGCTGGGGTTGGCGGCGATCAGCGTGGCGCTCTGGGCGCTGCTGGCCTCGCGCTTGAACTGGCCGACCCTGGGCCGGCTCTGCACCTTGCTGACGCCGGTGGCGGTGCTGGTGCTCTATGGTGCCTGGCACCCGGCTTATCATCCCGCGGCCGATTACGGTTGGCTGGCCTGGGCGGCGGTGTTCGTCGTGCATCTGCTGTCCTTGCGCCGTCTGGCGCCGATCCTGCCTGCCCGAGCCCTGAGTTATGCCCATGTGCTGGGCTGCTGGCTGATCCTCGGTGTGCTGGCGCTGGAGCTGCGTTTCGGCCTGATGAGCCTGTCCGAGCACTACAACGCCTGGCGCTGGCTGGGCTGGGCGATCCTGCCGAGCCTCTATCTGGTGCTGATGGCCGCGCCCCGCCAATGGCCGTGGCCGGTGGCGGCGTACCCGCGTGAATATCGCCTCTACGCCGCCTTGCCCCTGGCCGTGTTGATGCTGGCCTGGTTCTGGCTGGCGAACACCTTCAGCGACGGGCAGGCCGAGCCGTTGCCGTATGTGCCGCTGCTCAACCCGTTGGAGCTGGGGCTGATGTTCGCCCTGCTGGGGATCTATCTCTGGTCGCAGAGCGCCGTGGCGCAATGGGCCTTGCGTCGCGACTATGCCGCGCTGGTCACCCAGGCCGTGGCCGGGCTGTCGCTGTTCGCCTTTGTCAGCGCGCTGGTGATGCGCACCGCGCACCATTGGGGCGGCGTGCCGTTCAATCTGGATGACCTGCTGGAGTCGATGCAGGTGCAGGCGGGCTTGTCGATTGCCTGGACCCTGATTGCGCTGGGCCTGATGATCGGCGGGCATCTGCGCCATCGCCGCGAAGTCTGGCTGGTGGGAGCGGCGTTGATCGCCGTGGTGGTCGCCAAGCTGTTTTTTGTCGAATTGAGCAACCGTGGCGGGCTGGCGCGGATTGTCTCGTTCATCGGCGTGGGCGTGCTGTTGCTGGTGGTCGGTTACTTTGCGCCGCTACCGCCAAAACGTCCGGAGCCAAAGCCGCTGACCGGGGAAACTGAAGGAGTGTCGTCTTGATTCACAAATCGAGCCCGGGCTGGTTGGGCATCATGGGGTTGTGTGCGGCGCTGTCGGCGTTCGCCCAGGAAAAACCCACCGACTACAGCACCCGGGTGCCTTTGACCCTGAGTGGCGAGGGGCCTTGGTATCGCCTGGAATTGCCGCTGACGTTGCAGTTGAATGCACGCCAGTCCGATCTCAGCGATGTGCGAGTGTTCAATGCCGCGGGCGAACCCCAGGCCTATGCCCTGGCGCGGGAACAGGCGCAGGCGACCCAGAGCAACAGCCTGACGGATGTGAAGTGGTTCCCGCTGTACAACTCGGCGGATGCGCCCCAGGCCACGCCGAGTGTGCGGGTCCAGTCGTCGGCCAACGGGACCCTGGTGGAGGTGAGTCCTTCAGGTCAGTTGCCAGCGGGTGAAAAAGTGCTGCGTGGCTGGCTGTTGGATGCCAGCGCGATCAAGACGCCGTTGCAGCAGCTTGTCCTGGATTGGGGCAGCGAGCGCGACGGCTTCCAGCGCTTCAGCATCGAGGCCAGCGACGACTTGCAGCACTGGCAGGCCTGGGGGGATGGGCAGGTGGCGCGTCTGTCGTTTGCCGATGAGCGGGTGGAGCAGCATGAAGTGGCCTTGCCGGGGTTGTCGGCGCGCTACTTGCGCCTGCTGTGGCAATCGCCGCAGGCGGCGCCGATGCTCAGTTCGGCGCAGTTGGCCAGTTCCACCACCAGCAGCCTGCCATTGCCGTTGGTGTGGTCGCAGCCGCTGGCCGGCACGAGCGCCAAGGCCGGGGAATACACCTGGCAGTTGCCCCTCGGTTTGCCGCTTGAACAGGTGCGGGTCGAACTGGCGCAGGCCAACAGCCTGGCGCCGGTGAACTTGTATGGACGCCAGGATGGCAATGCGCCCTGGCAGACGCTCAGCAGCGGTTTGCTCTACCGCCTGACCCAGAATGGCCAGGACGTGGTCCAGGATCAGTTGCAGTTGCCCGGCCGTGCCGTGGCGCAATTGAGGCTGGTGGTCGACGAACGTGGTGGTGGCCTGGGCGCCCAGGCGCCGACCTTGCGTTTCGCGGTGCGCAGCACGCAAGTGGTGTTCCTGGCCCGTGGCGAGCCGCCGTTTTCCCTGGCGCTGGGCAACCCGACGGTCAAGGCGGCGAACCTGTCGTTGTCGACCCTGATCCCCGATTACAGCCCACAGCGCCTGGCGGGGTTGGGCCAGGCCACGGCGACCGGGGCGGCGGTCACCACGCTGCAACCTCCGGTGGTGCCGGTTGCGCTGGGCACCGACTGGAAGAAAATCGGTTTGTGGGCCGTCTTGTTGCTGGGGGTAGCGGCCTTGGCCGGGATGGCCTTCAGCTTGCTGCGCAAACCGCAGGTGTAGGCGCTGGCTTGCTGGCGATGGCGGCCGATTGGGCGACGCAGGGCTTGCGTGCCTCATCGCCAGCAAGCTAACTCCTACAGGGTTTGCGTCGTTCCCGGGGTGTGTGGTCATGATCCGGAGCAGGGGATTTCTGCTGTTTTTGCACTACGCTCAACCCGGTCCATGAACTCTCCGTGTCGGAACTCGGTCTGACAGGAGGCAATACAGGCCGACTCGCGTTAAACTGCGCGGGTTTTCAGCCCCCCCCATCTCCGGAGCCATCCATGTCCCGCGTTACCCTGAGTCGCTATTTGATTGAGCAGACCCGCAGCAACAACACCCCTGCCGATCTGCGTTTCCTGATCGAAGTGGTCGCGCGTGCTTGCAAGGAAATCAGCCATGCCGTCTCCAAAGGCGCGTTGGGTGGGGTTCTGGGCAGCATGGGAACTGAGAACGTACAGGGCGAAGTGCAGAAGAAGCTCGACGTGTTGTCCAACGAAATCCTCCTCGAAGCCAACGAATGGGGCGGTCACCTGGCCGGCATGGCGTCCGAAGAAATGGACAATGCCTACCAGATCCCCGGCAAGTACCCGAAAGGCGCGTACCTGCTGGTATTCGACCCGCTGGACGGTTCGTCGAACATCGATATCAACGCCCCGGTCGGTACCATCTTCTCGGTACTGCGTTGCCCGAACGAATACCTGAGCCAGAACGAAGCCTTGAACGAAAAGGCTTTCCTGCAGCCAGGGACCGAGCAGGTCGCCGCCGGTTATGCCATCTACGGCCCGCAGACCATGCTGGTGCTGACCCTGGGTGATGGCGTGAAAGGCTTTACCCTTGACCGTGAAATGGGCAGCTTCGTGCTGACCCACGAAGACATCACGATCCCGGCCTCCACTCAGGAATTCGCGATCAACATGTCCAACCAGCGTCACTGGGAAGCGCCGGTACAACGCTACGTCGGCGAATTGCTGGCCGGCGAAGAAGGCCCACTGAAAAAGAACTACAACATGCGTTGGGTGGCCGCGATGGTAGCGGACGTGCACCGCATCCTGACCCGTGGCGGTCTGTTCATGTACCCGCGCGACAGCCGCGAGCCGTCCAAGCCGGGCAAGCTGCGTCTGATGTACGAAGCCAATCCGATGTCGTTCCTGGTGGAACAGGCGGGCGGCGCGTCCACCGACGGCCACCAGCGCATTCTCGACATCCAGCCTGAAGGCCTGCACCAGCGTGTGGCGGTGTTCCTCGGCTCGAAGGAAGAAGTGGCGCGGATCACCGGCTACCACAAGGACTGAACCCATGTCCGCGTCCTGGCAGCCCTTGCTTGAGTGGTGGTTCGGTTCAGCCGAGACGACCGCCGGGCAGGTGGCTGACAAGGGCCGGTTGTGGTTCGGCAAGCGCGACAGCCAGGACCTTGAAGCGCGCGAGCGTTTCGGGGCCTGGGTCGAGCAGGCACTGGCTGGCGATTTGGCCGAGTGGACGCAATGTCCCGAAGGCTGGCTGGCGGTGGTGCTGTTGCTCGATCAGCTACCACGGATGATCTTCCGCGATACCCCCAAGGCTTTTTCCGGTGATGCGCGTGCCCAGGTGCTTGTCGCGCAGGGGATAACGACGGGTTTCGATCGGCAGTTGTCGGCGTTGCAGCGGGTGTTTATCTACCTGGTGCTGGAGCACTGCGAGGCGCTGACGGTGCAGGACGAGGCGGTGTCGCGTTTTGCGGCGCTGCTGGCGCAGCAGTCGGAGGCGGATCGGGGGATATTTGCCGATTATCTGGATTATGCCGAACGGCATCGCCAGGTCATTGCCCGGTTCGGGCGCTTTCCCCATCGCAATCTGATGCTCGGGCGTGAGTCCACGGACGAGGAGCTGGCGTTCTTGCGCGAGCCGGGTTCACGCTTCTAACTCTTGTGGCGAGCGGGCTTGCCCGCGCTCGGCTGCGAAGCAGTCGTAAAACCGATCACCGTGTTCTACCTGAAACACCGCAATCACCGATTTCAGGGCCGCTTCGCAGCCCAGCGCGGGCAAGCCCGCTCGCCACAGGAAGGGTGCCAGCCCCGGAGCGTTAAATCCGGAAACTGCCCACCAACTGCTTCAACCGCGCCGCCTGCTGTTCCAGGTCCGCGCAGGCGCGCAAGGTCGATTGCAGGTTTTCCACGCCTTCCTGGTTCAAGGTGTTGATCTCGGTAATGTCGACGTTGATCGACTCCACCACCGCTGTCTGCTCCTCGGTCGCCGTCGCCACCGACTGGTTCATGCCGTCGATCTCGCCGATCCGCTGGGTCACGCTACCCAGCCGCTCGCCCGCCTGGTTGGCGATGCCCACGCTGCTGTCGCTCTGGCGCTGGCTGTCGGTCATGATGCTGACCGCTTCCCGGGCACCGACCTGCAACTCCTCGATCATCTTCTGCACTTGCTGCGCCGAATCCTGGGTACGGTGCGCCAGGTTGCGCACTTCATCGGCCACCACCGCAAACCCACGCCCGGCTTCCCCAGCCCGCGCCGCCTCGATGGCCGCGTTGAGCGCCAGCAGGTTGGTCTGCTGGGAAATACCGGTGATCACTTCGAGAATCTGCCCGATGTTCACCGTGTTGCTGTTCAGGGTTTCGATATTGCCGCACGAATCACTGATCTTGGCCGACAGTTGCTGCATCGCGGTGATGGTCTTCTCCACCACCTGCTGACCGTCTTCGGCCAGGCTGCGGGCTTCGCTCGAATGTTGCGAGGCGAGGGCGGCGTTCTGCGCGATCTCCTGGGCCGCGGCACCGAGTTGGTTGATCGCTGCCGCCACGCTGCTGGTACGGTTGGCCTGCTGGTCGGAGTTGATCATCGACGAATTCGAGGCGCTGACCACCCGCAAGGCCACTTCGTTGACCTGGCCGGTGGCCGAGGCGACTTCGCGGATCGAGGTGTGGATACGTTCGACAAAGCGGTTGAAGGACATGCCCAGGGTGCCGAACTCGTCGTGGCCGTGGATGACCAGGCGTTTGGTCAGGTCGCCTTCACCCTCGGCGATGTCGTGCATGGCCCGGCCCATCACGTGCAGCGGCTGCATCAGCACGCGGATCAGCATGCCCAGCAGGGCGATGATGATGATCACGGCGATCACCGTGGCAATGATCGCCGAGGTGCGGAACTCGCTGAGCATGGAGAACGCGGTGTCCTGGTCGAGCACCAGGGCGACGTACCAGTCCACCGAAGACACGCCGTTGACGTGGGTGAAGGAGATGAACTGATGCTTGCCGTCCGCCTCGACTTCCTTGAGCCCGGTGCTGATTTTCGGGGTATCGGTCGGGTAGGCGTCAGAGAGGTTTTTCAGGATCAGTTTACTGTCCGGGTGAATCAGGATCTTGCCGTCGGCGCTGACGATAAACGCATGGCCGTGGCCGCCGAAGTTCAACGAGTTGATGATGGCGCTGACGCTGCCCAGGTCGATATCGGCACCGGTCACGCCGATGAACTGGCCCTGGTTCTGCACCGGGGTGGCCAGGGTGATCACCAGTTTGCCGGAGGACGCGGCGATGTAGGGTTCGGTGACGATGGTCTGCTGGGCGGCGGTGGCAGCCTTGTACCAGCCGCGTGAGCGTGGGTCGTAGTCGGCGGGGCGGTTGCCCACCGGAACCGAAGTCATCACGCCTTGCGCACTGCCGAAATAGCTGAGCTGGAAGTTGCTGGCGTAGGTGGGCAGGCCGATGGCGTGTTTCAGGCTGTCGGCGGAGCTGCCGTCCACGGCAATCTGCTGGGACAGCGATTGCAGCAGTTGAATACGGCTTTCCAACCAGGTCTGGATGTTGCTGGTGGTCAAGCTGCCCAATGCCTGCATCGAGTCTTCGGTGCTGCTGCGCAGGGCCTCGCGTTGGCGGTAATCGTTGAACAGAATGAAGCAGGCGAACGCCACCGCGACCACCAAGGCCGCCGCCAACAGGATTTTATGGCTGAATTTGAGGTTTTTGGTCATGAAATGAGCTGTCCACAGGGGGGGCTGGTCAACGAGGGGCGTCAATTTGCCACAGGTCATGACCTGTGGGGCAATTTCTCTTGGTCAACGTCGGCGTCGGAAGTCCTTGTCCTGTTTTTCCATTGCTCGCCATGGCGGGAGGTAGCGCCTTGTATATAGGCCTACGGGCCTTCCATGAAGGCAAAATACTATTACTCAATTATGTCGACATCTTTGCGCCGAAGATTAGTCTCCAGGCGATAAAGCCGACGAAATGCCGGTTTCGCTGGATAAAGTGCCTGAAAACTCTTGAAGGAAATCGCTGTAAGAAAAGCACCTGGGCTCGGGAACCAGATGGCTCTTTTCTCTTCTAAGCTTGCGGTAGGCAGCCGTGCCCACCTTTTGAGCCCCAGGAGTTCCCCATGTCGTTGCGCTCTCTCGCCCTTTTGTCGTTCTGCGTGCTGTTGGTCGCGTGCAGCAAGGTCAATCAGGAAAACTACTCGAAAATCTCTGCGGGCATGGACAAGGTCGAGGTCGAGAAACTGCTCGGCTCGCCGTCGGACTGTTCCGGTGCACTCGGCATGTCCAGTTGCACCTGGGGTAACAAGAACAGCTTTATCAGCGTGCAGTATGCCGGTGACAAAGTCCTGATGTTTTCCGGGCAAGGCCTGAAGTAAACCGGGGCGATCGCCCGCGGGAGAAGAATAATGTTGCGTTTAGTGGTCACTCTTTTGGCCGGCTTGTTGCTGGCCGGTTGCGCTACGTCCGGCGACGATTTGGCGCCCAAGACCGCAGGTCATGTGGACCTGAACCGTTATCAGGGCACCTGGTACGAATTGGCCCGGATGCCGATGTATTTCCAGCGCAATTGCGCGCAGTCGGAAGCCCGCTACAGCCTGATGGCCGATGGCAAGGTGGCGGTGTTCAATCGTTGCCTGACCGAGCAGTGGACCTGGGAAGAAGCCAAGGGCACGGCGACGCCGCAGGTGCCGGGGCAGACCGACAAGCTGTGGGTGAAGTTCGATAACTGGTTCACGTCGCTGTTACCGGGCGTGGCCAAGGCCGACTACTGGATCCTGTACGTCAGCGACGACTACAAGACGGCGATTGTCGGCAATCCGAATCGTCGCTACCTGTGGTTGTTGTCGCGTTCGACCAAGGTCACTGCGGAGACCCGTGAGGACCTGCTGAGCCGGGCGCGCCAGCAGGGTTACGACACCACCCGATTGATCTGGCGCACGCCGGATTCGAAGATGCCCAACTGAACCCAGAAACACCGCCCCTACGGGGGCCGTGTTTCACCGCGAAATACCGTCAGGCACGGGCTTTTATGTAGGAGCAGCCGGTCGACGCTCGATTGCTCGCGATGGTAGTCCAGACACCGCTGGGTATCAGGTACCCAGCGTTATCGTTGACGTCCATCGCGAGCAAGCTCGCTCCTACAGGGATCGCGTTCCGTCAGTTCAGCAGGTCGCGCAGCACCTGGGTGAAGGCCCGGGCGCTTTCTTCTTCGCCCGCATGCCGTCCACCGCGTACCGCCCACTGGCCGTTGACCATCACATCGCGCACCTGGCGGTCGCCGCCGGCGAACAACCAGCGGTTGAGAATGCCGTCTTCATGGGCTGTCGCCAGATAGGGGTCGCTGCCATCGAGCACCAGCCAGTCGGCGCGCTTGCCGACTTCCAGTCGACCGATCGCCTGCCCCAGGGCCTGGGCACCGCCATCCAGCGCGGCGTCGTACAGCGTACGTCCGACCATCGGCTGATCAGCGCGATACAGGCGGTTGCGCCGCTGATCCCGCAGGCGTTGGCCATATTCCAGCCAGCGCAGTTCTTCCACCACGCTCAATGACACATGGCTGTCGGAACCGATGCCCATCCGCCCGCCCTGGGCGAGAAAGTCTACGGCCGGAAAAATCCCGTCGCCGAGATTGGCCTCTGTGGTCAGGCACAGGCCGGCAATCGCCCGGCTGCGGGCCATGCGCGTGACTTCCTCGGCGTCGGCGTGGGTCGCGTGGACCAGGCACCAGCGCTCATCCACCTCGACGTTGTCGTACAGCCATTGCAGCGGGCGCTTGCCGCTCCAGACCAGGCAGTCGTCGACTTCCTTCTGTTGCTCGGCGATATGGATATGCACCGGACAGTGCTTGTCGCTGGCGGCCAGCACTTCATTGATCTGCCCGGGCGTCACCGCGCGCAACGAGTGGAAGCACAGTCCCAGGGCCTGAGCCGGCTGTTTGGCGAGAAGCGGCTGCAAACGTGCCTGCAACTTCAGGTAATTCTCGGTGCTGTTGATAAAACGGCGTTGCCCTTCGTTGGGCGCCTGGCCACCGAAACCGGAGTGACTGTAGAGCACCGGCAACAGGGTCAGGCCGATGCCGGCATCGCTGGCCGCCTGGCTGATGCGCAGGGCCAGTTCGGCCGGGTCGGTGTAGGCCTGGCCGTTGGTGTCGTGATGCACATAGTGGAACTCGGCCACCGAGGTGTAGCCGGCCTTGAGCATCTCGATATACAACTGGCGGGCGATGATGCCCATCTGCTCCGGGCTGATCTTGCCCACCAGCCGATACATCAGGTCGCGCCAGGTCCAGAAGCTGTCGTTGGGATTACCCGCCACTTCCGCCAGCCCGCCCATGGCGCGCTGGAAGGCGTGGGAGTGCAGGTTCGGCATACCCGGCAGCAGCGGGCCGCTCAGCCGTTCGGCACCTTCTGCATGGGAATCGGCCTGGACCTGGGTCAGGACGCCCACGGCGTTGACCTCCAGGCGTACATTGTTGGCCCATCCACTAGGCAGCAGCGCGCGTTCGGCAAAGAAGGCGGACATGGTTCAGCACCCCATCGTGTGTTATTTGTATATACATATACAGACGTTTGCCTGCCCGGTAAACTCCGGCAAGCTAGCCATCTTTGAATCAAACAAGGATTTCCCGTGCCGACTCCGCCTGCCAACCTCCCGCTGGCTGCCCATATGGGCGACAGTCCGGCGCCGCTATACGCCCGCGTCAAACAGATGATCGGTCAGCAGATCGACAGCGGAAACTGGCCGCCGCATTACCGCGTGCCGTCCGAGAGCGAGCTGGTGGAGCAACTGGGCTATAGCCGCATGACCATTAACCGGGCCCTGCGGGAAATGACCGCCGAAGGCCTGTTGGTGCGCATGCAGGGTGTCGGCACCTTCGTCGCCGAGCCCAAGAGCCAGTCGGCGCTGTTCGAAGTGCACAACATCGCCGACGAGATCGCTTCGCGCGGCCACCGGCACACCTGCAAGATCATCACTCTGGGCGAAGAGGCCGCCGGTTCCGAACGTGCCGTGGCCCTGGACATGCGTGAAGGGCAGAAGGTATTCCATTCGCTGATCGTGCATTTCGAGAACGATATCCCGGTGCAGATCGAGGATCGTTTCGTCAATGCGCTGGTGGCGCCGGACTACCTCAAGCAGGATTTCACCCTGCAGACGCCTTACGCCTATCTGTCCCAGGTCGCACCGCTGACCGAGGGCGAGCACGTGGTCGAAGCCATCCTCGCCGACGCCGAAGAGTGCAAGCTGCTGCAGATCGAGCCGGGCGAGCCGTGCCTGATGATTCGGCGTCGGACCTGGTCCGGCCGTCAGCCAGTGACCGCCGCCCGCCTGATCCACCCCGGTTCCCGTCATCGTCTGGAAGGACGCTTTAGCAAATGAGCCAGTTGAAAGTCTTGCGCGCGGCGGATTACCCGCGCATGCCGTGGAAAAACGGCGGCGGTAGCACCGAGGAAATCACCCGGGACGCGGGCGAAGGCCTGGACGGTTTCGGCTGGCGCCTGTCGATTGCCGATATCGGCGAGTCGGGCGGGTTTTCCACCTTTGCCGGCTATGAGCGGATCATTACTGTGCTGCAAGGCGCGGGCATGACCTTGCAGGTCGATGGTCAGCGCACGCGGGCCTTGTTGCCGCTGGACCCGTTTGCCTTCAGTGGTGCGAGCCAGGTGAGCTGCACCCTGATCGACGGGTCGATCCGCGACTTCAACCTGATCTATGCGCCGGATCGCTATAGCGCGCGCTTGCAGTGGCTCGATGCCGCGCAGCCCAAGCGCTTTTTCAGCTCGGCGGCAGTGCTGCTGATTTTCAGTGTCAGCGAACAATTGCATGTCGGCCTGGGCAACAGCGGCTATGAAGTACTGGGCCGGCATGACTGCCTGCAACTGGACAGTAACGACGGCCTGCTGGAAGTGGCGGTGACCGGGCGCTGCTGTGTGATTGAGCTGACTCCCGCCTGACAGACTGTTCCCTTGTGGCGAGCCCGCTCGCCACAAGAACGCTTGCTTCCATCCCGCCCTGTTTTGTTACCGAACGCCCCAACATGGCGCAAAACCCTCCCTCGGTAACATCCTCCGACCGGCTGTCTGTCATCTTCCCGCGCTTTCGTTCCCCGCCAAAATCCCCGCCCCACGGCCTCTGCAGGCCATCCCGAAAAAATCTTCAGCTCACGATTACCAAGTTGGCCGCTCGATTGCATATGCTTGTATGTACAAGTAAAGATGTGTGCGTATGAGTCATCAGGGAGATCGGCGCACCACCCTAATTTCCGCTTGTGATGGGGTCTTCCCCCCACAGGCTCGCTCGCCCACTGCCTGGGCTGGTTTGGACGATCGCAGAGGAGTTGTTTCGTGACTGAGAATACCCAGAAACCTACCGCCACTTTTACCAAGCGCCGTGATGTTGAAGTCCGCGCCGCCCGTGGCAACAAGTTGACCGCGAAAAGCTGGCTGACCGAAGCGCCGCTGCGGATGCTGATGAACAACCTCGACCCGGAAGTGGCCGAGAACCCCAAGGAACTGGTGGTCTACGGCGGTATTGGCCGGGCTGCGCGGAACTGGGAATGCTACGACAAGATCGTCGAAAGCCTGACTAACCTGAATGACGACGAGACCCTGCTGGTGCAATCCGGCAAGCCGGTCGGCGTGTTCAAGACCCACAGCAACGCCCCCCGTGTGCTGATCGCCAACTCCAATCTGGTGCCACACTGGGCCACCTGGGAGCACTTCAACGAACTGGACGCCAAAGGCCTAGCCATGTACGGCCAGATGACCGCCGGCAGCTGGATCTACATCGGCAGCCAGGGCATCGTCCAGGGTACCTACGAAACCTTCGTCGAAGCCGGTCGCCAGCACTACGACAACAACCTCAAAGGTCGTTGGGTCCTGACCGCAGGCCTGGGCGGCATGGGCGGCGCGCAACCGCTGGCCGCGACCCTGGCCGGTGCCTGCTCGCTGAACATCGAATGCCAGCAGGTCAGCATCGATTTCCGCCTGAACAGCCGTTATGTCGACGAACAAGCCACCGACCTCGACGACGCCCTGGCGCGTATCGCCAAGTACACCGCCGCCGGCCAGGCGATCTCCATTGCCCTGCTCGGCAACGCCGCTGAAATCCTCCCGGAACTGGTCAAGCGCGGCGTGCGCCCGGACATGGTCACCGACCAGACCAGCGCCCACGATCCGCTCAACGGTTACCTGCCCGCCGGCTGGACCTGGGAAGAGTACCGTGCCCGCGCCCTGACCGAACCCGCCGTCGTGGTGAAGGCCGCCAAGGCGTCGATGGCCGTGCACGTCAAGGCCATGCTCGACTTCCAGAAGCAAGGCATCCCGACCTTCGACTACGGCAACAACATCCGTCAGATGGCCCAGGAAGAAGGCGTGGAAAACGCTTTCGACTTCCCGGGTTTCGTCCCGGCCTACATCCGCCCGCTGTTCTGCCGTGGCATCGGTCCATTCCGCTGGGCCGCGCTGTCGGGTGATCCGCAGGACATCTACAAGACCGATGCCAAGGTCAAGGAACTGATCCCGGACGACGCACACCTGCACAACTGGCTGGACATGGCTCGCGAGCGCATCAGCTTCCAGGGTCTGCCGGCGCGTATCTGCTGGGTTGGCCTGGGTCAGCGCGCCAAGCTCGGCCTGGCGTTCAACGAAATGGTGCGTCGCGGCGAGCTGTCGGCACCGATCGTGATCGGTCGTGACCACCTGGACTCCGGTTCGGTAGCCAGCCCGAACCGTGAAACCGAGTCGATGCAGGATGGTTCCGATGCCGTGTCCGACTGGCCACTGCTCAACGCCCTGCTGAACACCGCCAGCGGCGCGACCTGGGTTTCCCTGCACCATGGCGGCGGCGTCGGCATGGGCTTCTCGCAGCACTCGGGCATGGTGATCGTCTGTGACGGTACCGACGAAGCAGCCGAGCGGATTGCCCGCGTCCTGCACAACGACCCGGCCACCGGGGTGATGCGTCACGCCGATGCGGGTTACCAGATCGCGATCGACTGCGCGAAAGAGCAAGGCTTGAACCTGCCGATGATCACCGGCAAATAAGGCGGCGTACCGCCTGTTGGAACACAGACCCTGGATGGGAATGCGGGCCTTGTAGGAGCCGGCTTGCTGGCGATGGCATCGACGCGATGCTCTGTTAAACCGCGTCGCCTGGATCGCCAGCAAGCCGGCTCCCACAGAATCGTGGCGAGTCAACAGGGATCGTGTTTTACAAGAACTGTGCAAACACCGAAAAACAATCCATCAGAGGTTGAACATACATGGCTGTTTCAAATGATCGTGCAAGTACCCAACCGTTGATCGAAAGGCGTTCGATCGACTACATCCCGGAAGCGGAAAGACACGGTCGTCTACTCAGTCAGTTCACCCTGTGGTTGGGTGCCAACCTGCAAATCACCGCGATTGTCACCGGCGCCTTGGCGGTTGTGCTCGGCGGTGACGTCTACTGGTCGTTGATCGGCTTGCTGATCGGGCAACTGATCGGCGGTGGGGTCATGGCCCTGCACGCCGCGCAAGGTCCGCAACTGGGCCTGCCGCAGATGATTTCCAGTCGGGTGCAGTTTGGTGTCTATGGGGCGGTGATCCCACTGGTGCTGGTGTGCCTGATGTACATCGGCTTTTCGGCCAGCGGTTCGCTGCTGGCCGGGCAGGCGGTGGCGCAGTTGCTGCACGTGGAAGACTGGGTCGGCATCGTGCTGTTTGCCGCCAGCATCCTGGTCTGCACCATCTTCGGCTACCGGGTGATCCATGGCATCGGCCGGATCGCCAGCGTGCTGGGGGTGATTGCCTTCGTCTACCTGTTCTACAAACTGTTGGCCGGCAACGATATCTCGGCATTGCTCGGCAACAAGCATTTCTCCCTGGCGAGTTTCCTGTTGGCGATGTCGCTCTCGGCATCCTGGCAGATCGCGTTCGGGCCTTATGTGGCGGACTACTCGCGTTATCTGCCACGTAGCACTTCGCCGGTGAAAACCTTCTGGGCCGTGGGCCTGGGTTCGGTGATCGGCGCGCAGGCGGCCATGGTCTTCGGTGTGTTCGCCGCGGCCCTGGCCGGTTCGCAGTTCTCCCACCACGAAGTCTCGTTCATCGTCAGCCTCGGCGGTACCGGGGCGGTGGCGGCGGCGCTGTACTTCGCCGTGGCCTTCGGCAAGGTGACAGTCACTACCCTGAACGCCTATGGCAGCTTCATGTCGATCGCCACCATCATCAGCGGTTTCCGTGGCAGCCGGCATATCTCCAGCGGCGTGCGTTTGCTGTACATCTTCATCATGGTCAGCGTGTCCGCGGCCCTGGCGTTGCTGGGCAAGGATTCGTTCCTCAAGGAATTCTCCTCCTTCATCCTGTTCCTGCTGGCGTTCTTCACGCCCTGGAGCGCGATCAACCTGGTGGACTTCTACTGCATCACCAAGGAGCGCTACGACATTCCCGCGCTGTCCGATCCCAAGGCCCGTTACGGCGGCTGGAACCTGCTGGGCATCAGCATCTATGTGTTCGGCGTGCTGGTCCAGATGCCGTTTATCAACACCCAGTTCTATACCGGTTCCCTGGTGGCGGGCCTGGGCGATACTGATATCTCCTGGATCATCGGCCTGGTGGTGCCGGCGGCGTTGTACTACGTCGCGGCGAAGAAGTGGCATGGGGCAATTCCTGAGCGTCTGATCCTGCCGGTAGAACCCGGCGCGCAAACGACGGTCAAGACCCATGGTCGTGCACAACCGGCGTCGAACTGACCGGTTGCAGCCGGGCGTCCACGCAGGTAAGCGTGGGCATGGCCTGCTGGCAGGCCAACCCGGGCCGGAGGTTTCTCGACCGGCGTTAACCCTTTGAAGATTAGGAGCGGCACAGAATGAAGATGACCAAGACCCTGCTGACCACGGCGCTGTCCCTGGGCCTGTTGGTAGTGGCCGGCGCCAGCCAGGCCGCCGGTTGGTGCGAATCCGGCAAACCGGTGAAGTTCGCGGGTCTGAATTGGGAAAGCGGCATGTTCTTGACCGACGTGCTGCAATTCGTTCTGGAAAAGGGTTACGACTGCAAGACCGACGCCCTGCCGGGCAACTCCATCACCATGGAAAACGCCTTGAGCAGCAACGATATCCAGGTCTTCGCCGAGGAGTGGGTAGGCCGCAGCGAAGTCTGGAACAAGGCTGAAAAAGCCGGCAAGGTCGTTGGGGTCGGTGCGCCGGTGGTGGGTGCGGTCGAAGGTTGGTACGTACCGCGTTACGTGATCGAAGGCGACGCCAAGCGCAATCTCAAGGCCTTGGCGCCGGGCTTGAAGCACATCGCTGACCTGGGCCAATACGCCGCGTTGTTCAAGGACCCGGAAGAGCCGAGCAAAGGCCGCTTCTACAACTGCCCGGCCGGCTGGACCTGTGAGCTGGAGAACAGCGCGATGCTGAAAAGCTACGGTCTGGAAAAGTCCTATACCAACTTTCGCCCTGGCACCGGTCCGGCACTGGACGCCGCCGTGCTGTCGAGCTACAAGCGTGGCGAGCCGATTCTGTTCTACTACTGGTCGCCGACGCCTCTGATGGGCCAGGTCGACCTGGTGAAGCTGGAGGAGAAACCCGGCGTCGACAAGCGCGTGAGCATCAAGGTCGGTCTGTCCAAGGCCTTCCACGAGCAAGCGCCCGAGCTGGTCGCCGTACTGGAAAAGGCTAACCTGCCCATCGATCTGTTGAACCAGAACCTGGGGCGCATGACCCGGGAGCGGATCGAATCGCCGAAACTGGCGAAAGTCTTCCTCAAGGAACACCCTGAGGTCTGGCAGGCTTGGGTCAGCGCTGACGCTGCCAAGAAAATCAACGCGGCTCTGTAGGTCGACTACCTCCCGGCTAACCGAGAGGCTGGCCGGGAAGTTCGCCACAACCACTTGATCGAGAGTTTCCAATGTTTCCCGAACGTTTCACATTTTCCATCGCCGACTGGGTCAACAGTTGGGTCGATGCACTGGTGACCAACTACGGCGATGTGTTCCGCCAGATCTCCGACACCCTGCTGTGGGCCATCGTCAATCTGGAAGGCCTGCTGCGCATGGCGCCCTGGTGGCTGATGCTGGCCATCGTCGGCGCTATCGCCTGGCATGCGACCCGCAAGTGGGTGACCAGCCTGGTGATCGTCGGCCTGTTGTTCCTGGTGGGTGCGGTCGGCCTGTGGGACAAGCTGATGCAGACCCTGGCGCTGATGCTGGTGGCCACGCTGATTTCGGTGTTGATCGGGATTCCCCTGGGGATTCTTTCGGCACGCAGCAATCGCCTGCGTTCGGTGCTGATGCCGCTGCTGGACATCATGCAGACCATGCCCAGCTTCGTGTACCTGATTCCGGTGCTGATGCTGTTCGGCCTGGGCAAGGTCCCGGCGATCTTCGCCACGGTGATCTACGCGGCACCGCCGCTGATCCGCCTGACCGACCTGGGTATCCGCCAGGTGGATGGCGAGGTGATGGAGGCGATCAACGCCTTTGGCGCCAATCGCTGGCAGCAACTGTTCGGCGTGCAACTGCCGCTGGCCCTGCCGAGCATCATGGCCGGGATCAACCAGACCACCATGATGGCGCTGTCGATGGTGGTGATTGCCTCGATGATCGGTGCCCGTGGCCTGGGTGAAGACGTGCTGGTGGGCATCCAGACCCTGAACGTCGGTCGTGGCCTGGAAGCGGGCCTGGCGATCGTGATTCTTGCCGTGGTGATCGACCGTATTACCCAGGCTTATGGTCGTCCACGCCATGAGGTGAGCAAATGAGCGAGCCCATCGTCAGCAAGATCGAAGTCAAGAACGTCTTCAAGATTTTCGGTTCCCGCGCCAATGACGCGATGAGCCTGATTCGCCAGGGCAAGACCAAGGACCAGGTGCTGGCCGAGACTGGTTGCGTGATCGGGGTCAACGACCTGTCGCTGAGCGTCAATACCGGCGAGATCTTCGTGATCATGGGCCTGTCCGGTTCCGGCAAGTCGACCCTGGTGCGGCACCTTAATCGCCTGATCGATCCGACCAGCGGCGCGATCCTGGTGGACGGCGTGGACATTCTCCAGCACGACATGGAGACGTTGCGCGAGTTTCGCCGACACAAGATCAGCATGGTGTTCCAGAGCTTCGGCCTGTTGCCCCACAAGAGCGTGCAGGAAAACGTCGCCTACGGCCTCAAGGTCCGCGGCGAGAGCCAGTCGGTCTGCGCCGAGCGTGCCTTGCACTGGATCGATACCGTGGGCCTGAAGGGCTACGAGAACAAGTACCCGCACCAGCTGTCGGGCGGTATGCGCCAGCGTGTGGGGCTGGCCCGGGCCTTGGCGGCGGACACCGACATCATCCTGATGGACGAGGCGTTCAGCGCGTTGGACCCGTTGATCCGGGCGGAGATGCAGGATCAGTTGCTGGACCTGCAGAAGACCCTGCACAAGACCATCGTGTTTATCACCCATGACCTGGATGAGGCGGTGCGGATCGGCAATCGGATTGCGATTCTCAAGGATGGCAAGTTGATTCAGGTGGGGACACCTAAGGAGATCCTGCATTCGCCAGCGGATGAGTATGTGGATCGGTTTGTGAAGCGGCGTGCGGCAACGGTGTAAGCGACTGCGGCTTTGTGCTTGTACGCAAAATTGGAGTTCGACACGGATCTGTAGGAGCCGGCTTGCTGGCGATGCGATGTGACATTCGCCATCGCTATCGCTGGCAAGCCAGCTCCTACAGAGGGTGGCGGTGAAGCTGTATCAATATTCAGGTTGTACGGATGAGGTCGAAGATGTCCCAGGCTGAAAAAATCGTTATCGCCGATGCGCCATTGCGTTGGCAGGATGTGGTTGCGGTTGCCCGTCATGGCGCGCGGCTCGAACTGTCGCCCCAAGCCTGGGCGCGGATCGACAATGCCCAGGCCATCGTCCAGCGCATCGTCGTCAGCGGTGAACGCGCCTATGGCGTGAACACTGGCCTCGGCGCCCTGTGCAATGTGTCGCTGTCCGGCGAGCAGCTCAGCCAGTTGTCGCGCAATACCCTGCTCAGCCATGCCTGCGGCGTCGGCGCGGCGCTGCCCGACGAGCAGACCCGGGCGATCCTCTGCGCCGCCATCGTCAACTACAGCCACGGCAAATCCGGCCTGCACCGCCAGGTGGTCGAAGCCCTGCTGGCCTTGCTCAACCGGCGCATCACCCCGCAAGTGCCGGCCCAGGGTTCGGTGGGTTACCTGACCCATATGGCCCATATCGGCATCGCCTTGCTCGGTGTCGGCCAGGTCAGCTATCGCGGGCAGATCGTTCCGGCGCAACAGGCGCTGGCCGAGGAGGGCCTGCAACCGGTGCAACTGGGGGCCAAGGACGGTCTCTGCCTGGTCAACGGCACGCCGTGCATGACCGGCCTGAGCTGCCTGGCCCTGGCCGACGCGACCCGCCTGGTGCAATGGGCCGATGTGGTCGGGGCTATGAGCTTCGAGGCCCAGCGCGGGCAGATCGCCGCGTTCGACGCTGAAATCATCGCGCTCAAGCCGCACCCCGGCATGCAGCAGGTCGGCAGCAATCTGCGCAGCCTGCTCGACGGCAGCGAAGTGATCGCCGCCAGCTTGGGTATCCGTACCCAGGACGCCCTGAGTCTGCGTTCGATCCCGCAGGTCCACGGTGCTGCCCGCGACCAGTTGGACCACGCCACCCGGCAGATCGAAATCGAACTCAACGGCTGCACCGACAACCCGCTGCTGCTGGGCACGCCGGACAACTACCGGGTGATGTCCCAGGCCAACCCCCATGGTCAGTCGGTTGCCCTGGCGGCGGACCTGCTGGCGATTGCCATGGCGGAAATCGGTTCGATTGCCGAGCGTCGCCTCGACCGCCTGATCAACCCCCATGTCAGCGGCCTGCCGGCTTTCCTGGTGAGCAACCCCGGGGTCAACTCCGGGATGATGATCGTGCAGTACGTCGCCGCGTCCCTCTGTGCGGAAAACCGCCAGTTGGCGCAGCCGGCGGTGCTCGACAACTACGTCACCTCGGGCCTGCAGGAAGACCACCTGAGCCTGGGCACCAACGCCGCGCTGAAATTGCACCGGGCCCTGGAAAACTGCACGCAGATCCTCGCCATCGAGTACCTGCTGGCGGCCCAGGCCTTCGAATTCCTCAAGGAGCAGCGCTTCGGCGCCGGCACCGAGCGAGCCTGGAAACTGCTGCGTGAGCGCGTTCCGGCCTACGACCAGGACCGCTGGCTGGCGCCGGACATTGCCAGCGCCGCGGCGTTGCTCAAGGACCCTGTATTGATCCAGGGCAGGTTTCCCGACCTGCGCTGATTCCACGAATAACCAGCGTGCCAAGGCGCCCTCTGCTCAAAAAGCAGTTGGCGACGGATAACGGAAGCTTCCGGAGCGTCTGGTAGTTAATAAAAACTCTCAAAAGGAGCATGAATGTGACTGCGTTGAACCTGATTCCCGGCCAACTGAGCCTGGCCCAACTGCGTGCTATCTATCAGCAGCCGGTGAAGCTGACCCTGGACAACAGTGCCTCGGCACAGATCGAAGCCAGCGTCGCCTGCGTCGAGCAGATCCTCGCCGAGAACCGCACCGCCTATGGCATCAACACCGGTTTTGGCCTGCTGGCCTCGACCCGTATCGCCAGCGAAGACCTGGAAAACCTCCAGCGCTCCCTGGTGCTGTCCCATGCCGCTGGTGTCGGCGCGCCGATCAGCGATGCGCTGGTGCGCTTGATCATGGTGCTCAAGGTCAACAGCCTGAGCCGTGGTTTCTCCGGGATTCGCCGCCAGGTGATCGACGCGCTGATCGCCCTGATCAATGCCGAGGTCTACCCGCACATTCCGCTGAAAGGTTCGGTCGGTGCTTCCGGCGACCTCGCGCCGCTAGCCCATATGTCCCTGGTATTGCTGGGTGAAGGCAAGGCCCGCTACAAGGGCGAATGGCTGGACGCACACGCCGCGCTGAAGCAGGCCGGCCTGCAACCGCTGACCCTGGCTGCGAAAGAAGGCCTGGCGTTGCTCAATGGCACCCAGGTGTCCACCGCCTTTGCCCTGCGCGGCCTGTTCGAAGGCGAAGACCTGTTCGCCGGTGCCCTGGTCAGCGGTGCGCTGACGGTTGAAGCGGTGCTGGGTTCGCGTTCGCCATTCGACCCGCGTATCCATGCGGCCCGTGGTCAGCACGGTCAGATCGACGCCGCTGGCGCTTATCGCCACCTGTTGGGCGAGCGTACTGAAGTGTCCGACTCCCATGAGAACTGCGAGAAGGTCCAGGATCCGTACTCCCTGCGCTGCCAGCCACAGGTCATGGGCGCCTGCCTGACCCAGTTCCGCCAGGCCGCCGAAGTGCTGGTGATCGAAGCCAACGCCGTGTCCGACAACCCGCTGGTGTTCGCCGCCGAAGGCGATGTGATCTCGGGCGGCAACTTCCACGCCGAGCCGGTGGCCATGGCCGCTGACAACCTGGCCCTGGCGATTGCCGAAATCGGTTCCCTGAGCGAGCGCCGCATCTCCCTGATGATGGACAAGCACATGTCGCAATTGCCGCCGTTCCTGGTGGCCAATGGCGGCGTCAACTCCGGCTTCATGATCGCCCAGGTGACTGCTGCGGCCCTCGCCAGCGAGAACAAGGCCCTGGCGCATCCCCACAGTGTCGACAGTCTGCCGACCTCGGCGAACCAGGAAGACCACGTGTCGATGGCTCCGGCGGCGGGCAAACGTCTGTGGGAAATGGCTGAGAACACCCGTGGGATTCTGGCTGTTGAATGGCTGGCGGCCTGTCAGGGCCTGGACCTGCGCAATGGTTTGAAAACCTCGCCGGCCCTGGAAACCGCGCGGGCGACCTTGCGCGAAGAGGTGGCGTATTACGAGAAGGATCGTTTCTTCGCCCCGGATATCGAGGCGGCCACTGAGCTGCTGGCGTCCCGTTGCCTGAATGCGCTGGTCCCGGCGAAGTTGTTGCCAAGTCTGTAACGGTTGCACGGGAACAGACTGGGGCAGGGCGTTACATGGAGATCCATTGTGGCGAGTGGGCTTGCCCACGCTGGGGTGCGAAGCGCCCCTAAAACCGGACACCGCGTTATATCAGATACAACGCGGGCGCTGATTTTAGGGCTGCTGCGCACCCCAGCGCGGGCAAGCCCGCTCACCACAAGGGTGTCGCCAGTCAGTTTGCGGGTTGTTGCCACCCGGCAGATGCGTTTTGCCTGCGCGTGCCGGGTTGGGTACTCTGCGACCCCTTTTGCGGCCGGGCGGCCGCAAGACACTCGCCAACAGTCTGATTCTCATCGAGTTTTACCGATAAGAATAATTAAGGACGAGCAATGCAACAGCAAGTCAAAGGTTTGAAACGCGGGCTCTCAGCCCGACATATTCGCTTTATGGCCCTGGGGTCCGCGATCGGCACCGGGCTGTTCTACGGCTCAGCCTCGGCGATCCAGATGGCCGGACCGGCCGTTTTGCTGGCCTACCTGATCGGCGGCGCCGCGGTGTTCATGGTCATGCGCGCCCTCGGCGAAATGGCCGTGCACGATCCGGTCGCCGGTTCCTTCGGCCACTATGCCAGCACCTACATCGGTCCCCGTTCCGGTTTTATCCTCGGTTGGACCTATGCCTTCGAGATGGTCATCGTCGGCCTGGCTGACGTCACCGCCTTCGGCATCTATATGGGCTTCTGGTTTCCCGACGTCGACCGCTGGATCTGGGTGCTCGGCGTGGTCTTCTTCATTGGCGCGCTGAACCTGTGCACCGTGAAGGTCTTCGGCGAAATGGAGTTCTGGCTGTCGCTGCTCAAGGTCAGCGCCATTGTCGCGATGATCCTCGGCGGTTTCGGCATCCTGTTCTTCGGCATCAGCACCGCCACGCCCTCGGCGAGCGTGGGTATCAGCAACCTCTGGGCCTATGGCGGTTTCATGCCCAACGGCGCGGCGGGGATGATCGCCTCGTTCGCGGTGGTCATGTTCGCCTTCGGCGGCATCGAGATCATCGGCGTCACCGCCGGTGAAGCCCAGGACCCGCAACGCGTGATCCCCAAGGCGATCAACGCGGTACCGCTGCGCATCCTGCTGTTCTACGTGCTGACCCTGTTCGTGCTGATGTCCCTCTACCCGTGGCAGCAGATCGGCAACCAGGGCAGCCCCTTCGTGCAGATCTTCCAGAACCTGGGGATCGGCTCGGCGGCAACGATCCTCAATATCGTGGTGATCTCGGCGGCCATTTCCGCCATCAACAGCGATATCTTCGGCGCCGGGCGCATGATGTACGGCCTGGCCCAGCAAGGCCATGCGCCCAAGGGCTTTGCCAAACTGTCCCGCGCCGGCGTGCCGTGGATGACCGTGCTGGTGATGGCCGCCGCCCTGCTGCTGGGCGTGCTGCTCAACTACCTGATTCCGGAAGACGTGTTCCTGCTGATCGCCTCCATCGCCACCTTCGCCACGGTGTGGGTGTGGATCATGATCCTGGTCACCCAGGTCGCCATGCGCCGTTCCATGAGTCGTGAAGAGGCCGCGCAATTGAAGTTTCCGGTGCCGTTCTGGCCCTATGCGCCGATGGCGGCGATTGCCTTCATGGTGTTTATTTTTGGCGTGCTGGGCTACTTCCCCGACACCCGGCCGGCGTTGATCGTCGGTGCGATCTGGATCGGCCTGCTGGTGCTGGCCTACCAGATCTGGGTCAAGCCGGCGGCGGCCCGGGATGCACGCGTTCAGCAAGACCCTGCTTTGTCTCATCGATAACCTAACGGAGGCCCCGGATGAAAACGCTTTGGCAGAACTGTCACGTTGCAAGCATGGCGCAAGGCAGCTACTCGATCATCGAGGATGCCGCCATCGTGACCGTGGCCTCGAAGATCGAGTGGATCGGCCCGCGCGCCGAGCTGCCGGTTGCGGATTATCCACAGGTCGAGGACCTGGAAGGGGCCTGGGTGACGCCGGGGTTGATCGATTGCCACACCCACACGGTGTTCGGCGGCAACCGCAGCGGTGAATTCGAACAGCGCCTGCAAGGCGTGAGTTACGCCGAGATCGCCGCCGCCGGTGGCGGGATTGCCAGCACCGTGCGGGCGACCCGCGCCGCGAGCGAGGACGAGCTGTTCGCCAGTGCCCGGCAACGCCTGACCTGCCTGTTGCGCGACGGCGTGACCAGCGTCGAGATCAAGTCCGGCTACGGCCTGGACCTGGACAGCGAGCGCAAGATCCTCAAGGTGATTCGCCGTCTCGGCGCCGAACTGCCGGTCAGCGTGCGCAGCACCTGCCTGGCGGCCCATGCCTTGCCGCCGGAATATGTCGGGCGGGCCGACGACTATATCGAGCATATCTGCAGCGAGATGCTCCCGGCCCTGGCCGCCGAAGGCCTGGTGGACGCGGTGGACGCCTTTTGCGAATACCTGGCGTTTTCCCCGGCTCAGGTCGAGCGGGTTTTCAAGGTCGCGCAGCAACTGGGCCTGCCGGTGAAACTGCATGCCGAGCAGTTGTCGTCATTGCACGGCTCGAGCCTGGCGGCGCGTTACCAGGCGCTGTCGGCGGACCACCTGGAATTCATGACCGAAGAGGACGCCATCGCCATGGCCGCCTCCGGTACCGTCGCGGTGCTGCTGCCCGGGGCGTTCTACTTTTTGCGCGAAACCCAGTTGCCGCCGATGGACGCCTTGCGCAAGCACGGCGTGAAGATGGCCATTGCCAGCGACCTCAACCCCGGCACCTCACCGGCGCTGTCCTTGCGGCTGATGCTGAACATGGCCTGCACCCTGTTCCGCATGACCCCGGAAGAAGCCCTGGCCGGTGTCACCCAGCATGCCGCCACGGCGTTGGGCATGGGCGCTACCCACGGTTCGCTGGAAATCGGCAAGGTGGCGGATTTCGTCGCCTGGCAGATCGAGCGGCCGGCGGACCTGGCCTACTGGCTGGGCGGTGATCTGGGCAAGCGCGTTGTGCGCCATGGTGTCGAAGTACTGATCTAGGAGACTGTCCTGTGGATAACGTTCTGAGTTTCAAACAAGGTCGCGTGCCGCTGTTGATCAGCATGCCCCATGCCGGTGTGCAACTGACCCCGGCGGTCAAGGCCGGGTTGATCCCCGAGGCACAAAGCCTGCCGGACACCGACTGGCACATCCCGCGGCTCTATGATTTCGCCGCCGAACTGGGCGCCAGCACCCTGGCGGCCGGTTACTCGCGATTTGTCATCGACCTGAACCGGCCGTCCGACGACAAGCCGCTGTATGTCGGGGCCACCACCGGCCTGTACCCGGCGACCCTGTTCGACGGCGTGCCGTTGTTCGTCGAGGGCAAGGTGCCGTCGGCCGAAGAACGGGCGAGCTACCTGGAGCAGGTCTGGACGCCGTATCACCAGACCCTGCAACAGGAACTGGCGCGGCTCAAGGCCGAGTTCGGTTATGCCTTGCTGTTCGACGCCCACTCGATTCGTTCGGTGATCCCGCACCTGTTCGACGGCAAGCTGCCGGACTTCAACCTGGGCACCTTCAACGGCGCGGCCTGCGATCCGCAACTGGCGGCGCGACTGGAAGGCATCTGTGCCGCACATCCGGCCTACAGCCATGTGCTGAACGGGCGCTTCAAGGGCGGGCATATCACCCGCCACTATGGCGACCCGGCACAGAACATCCACGCGGTGCAACTCGAACTGGGGCAGTGCACCTACATGGAAGAGTTCGAACCGTTCAACTACCGCAGCGACCTGGCCGAGCCGACCCGGGTGGTGCTCAAGGAACTGCTGCAGGGCCTGTTGACCTGGGGGCGCGAGCACTACGGGCGCTGAGGCGGTCCTTGGTTGAATACGGTCTTGATGTGGGAGCCGGCTTGCCGGCGATGGCGTCCGAACAAGCGCCGCAAGGCTCAAGGGCCCCATCGCCGGCAAGCCGGCTCCTACAGGGACCGAGTCGAAGGTTGGTGCGCGTTAGCGCGCAAGACGGTATCTGCAATTATCCTGGGAGCACTTCGACCCCCGGGCTCAGGAAGTCGATGTGATAACCGCTGGCGCCATCCCCCAGGCCCACATGCACGCCGCTGACGCCTTCGTTCATCGGCGAGTTGTGGCTGTAGTTGATGTTCGGCCCGATGCTGTCGTTGACGCCGATGGCGAATTCGCTCAGGTACAGGCCCCGGTCGCCTGCCGCGCGGCTCAGCAGGCCGGCGTATTCCTGCCCGGCGACCTTGAGCGAGCGCACCTGATTATGTTCGATGTGCAGCCAGGCCTGGTGCCTGGCGATACGTTGCATCAGCTCCTGCAACTGTTCGTCGATGCCGCTGGCCAGCGGCGTCCTGCGCCGGCCTTGGGACGTCAGCAGGCCGCTGATGCGCAGGATGCCGTTCAATTGAAAGAGGTCGGGGCTGTCCGGACGCATGTGGGCGTAGTGCACTTCGAACAACTCCGAAACGGACAGCACGAACCGGTCGCCGATTTCGTCGCGGGTGGTGACGTAGGGCGCCGAGCGGCTTTTCAACCAGACGTCGGCCCGTGACCCTTCGCCGGCCAGGTGCAGGCGCTGGTGCCGGCTCAAGAGCTTGAGGTGCTCGCGCTGGCGCCTCAGGCAGTCGGCGAAATCGCTGCGCAGCAACAGCATCAGGCTGTACAGCGCGTTCTCCAGACCCGGGTCGAAGGCGTGCAGCGGGCAGAGGATGCTTTGTTTGTCCCGGGTCCTGGCCGCGCGTTCATAGAAGTGCCGGGCGCCCTGGTTGGTAAAGCAAAACACCAGGCTTTGCGCCGGCAGCGGTTCTGTCGAGTCGATGGCGGCGGCGTCCAGCCCCAGTTCGGAGAGAGCGCGGATAAACATTTCGTTGTCAGCGAGGATGATGGCCTTCTCCGGGTAGGAAAGCAGGCCCGGCAAACAGTCTTGTTGCATTGGAAACTCCCTTTCACTTTTTCACGGATACCCC
The DNA here is from genome assembly GCF_013386165.1 of Pseudomonas gingeri. Classification (GTDB taxonomy): domain Bacteria; phylum Pseudomonadota; class Gammaproteobacteria; order Pseudomonadales; family Pseudomonadaceae; genus Aquipseudomonas; species Aquipseudomonas gingeri_C. The sequence goes on from NZ_JACAOS010000022.1 coordinate 150,413, forward strand.
GGCTTAACGGCTCCTGCCGTTCTACATGACCTGACTATTGAAGCGTTTATCGGACCGACTTGAACACTGACCGAACGGCTAGGCGGCGTCCGACGGGAGGGGAACCGCGATAAATACGCCTGCACACCCGCACTTTTGACAAGGGCATGCCGATTCCGCGTTTCGGGTTTATGATGCCGAACGGCAGAATAATATGAAGTCCCCATCAGGGATGACCTCGACCCCTACGGAGCGCGTGATGCAGACTTTGTACCCGCAGATCAAACCCTACGCCCGGCACGATCTGGCCGTGGATGAAACGCATGTACTGTATGTCGATGAGAGCGGCTCGCCGGAAGGCTTGCCGGTGGTGTTCATTCACGGAGGACCGGGAGCGGGCTGTGACGCCCAGAGCCGGCGCTATTTCGATCCCAACCTGTTTCGCATCATCACCTTCGACCAGCGCGGTTGCGGCCGCTCGACTCCCCATGCGAGCCTGGAAAACAACACCACCTGGGACCTGGTGGCCGACCTCGAGCGGATTCGCCAGCACCTGGAAATCGACAAATGGGTGCTGTTCGGCGGCTCCTGGGGCTCGACGCTGTCCCTGGCCTACGCCCAGACCCACGCGGATCGGGTGCATGGCCTGATCCTGCGGGGGATCTTCCTCGCCCGCCAACAGGAAATCGAGTGGTTCTACCAGTCCGGCGCCAGCCGCCTGTTCCCGGACTACTGGCAGGACTACGTGGCGCCGATCCCGCTGGATGAGCGCGACGACCTGCTCAATGCGTTCCACAAACGTCTGACCGGCAACGACCAGATCGCCCAGATGCACGCCGCCAAGGCCTGGTCCCTGTGGGAAGGCCGTACCGCGACCCTGCGCCCGAACCCGCTGGTGGTCGACCGCTTCGCCGAGCCGCAGCGCGCGCTGTCGATTGCCCGGATCGAATGCCACTACTTCACCAACGACGCCTTCCTCGAACCCAACCAGTTGATCCGCGACATGGGCAAGATCGCCCACCTGCCAGGGGTGATCGTGCACGGTCGCTACGATGTGATCTGCCCGCTGGACAACGCCTGGGAGTTGCACCAGGCCTGGCCCAACAGCGAATTGCAGGTGATTCGCGACGCCGGTCATGCGGCTTCCGAGCCGGGTATCACCGATGCCCTGGTGCGGGCGGCCGACCAGATGGCCCGACGCCTGCTTGACCTGCCTCTCGAAGAAGCATGAAGGGCTTGTTGCAACGGGTCACTGGCGCGCGAGTGGAGGTGGCCGGCGACGTGGTCGGGGCCATCGACCAGGGTTTGCTGGTGCTGCTGGCGGTGGAACCCGGTGATACCCAGGCGCACGCCGACAAACTGCTGAAGAAGCTGCTTAACTATCGGGTGTTCAGTGATCCGCAGGGCAAGATGAACTTGTCCCTGGCGGACGTCGGCGGCGGTTTGCTGCTGGTGTCGCAGTTCACCCTGGCGGCCGATACCCAGAGTGGATTGCGTCCGAGCTTCTCCACGGCGGCGCCTCCGGCGCTGGCCGAGGCGCTGTTCGATTACGTAGTGGCACAGGCGCAACGCTTGCATGGGCAAGTGGCGACCGGACGTTTCGGGGCGGACATGCAGGTGCACTTGGTCAATGATGGCCCTGTGACCTTCCTGTTACAGACTTGAATGCACCAAAAACGACGTATTTGGCTGAAAACAGGAGGTTTTCGCGATAAATACTTTGTTTCACCTGATGCGTTGTAACGCGGCCTACTAGATAATCGCGCGCTACGGGGATCGGCGTTCGTTGGTCCATTTTGACTTAGGTAGAGACTTGTCCGTGACCGTTTGGGGAATCATTTGCCCCCATGGGAGTCGGAACAATGCTCGCCAACCTGGCATATAGATAGCTGGCCGTTGGTTTTTGATCTGTTTTCGGCGAGGGTTGCTCGTGATTGTTAGTCCCTGTAATGCTCCAACACTGACTGCCAAAGGGTTACGAAAAGCACTGGTAGCGGGCTCCGCACTGCTGTGCCTGCTCAGCGCTGGCCAACTCTTTGCGTTCAATCTGGATGATGTGTCGGCCAAGGCCAAGACGCTGGCTGGGCAGAAATACGAAGCTCCGCGCAGCAATCTGCCGAACGAGTTCCGTGACATGAAGTTCGCGGACTACCAGAAAATCCGTTTCCTGACCGACAAGGCCGAATGGGCGGGCGAGAAGACCCCGTTCAAGCTGTCGTTCTACCATCAGGGCATGCACTTCGATACGCCGGTGAAGATCAACGAAATCACCGCCGATGATGTGAAAGAGATCAAGTACGACCCGACCCGTTTCGATTTCGGTGACGTCAAGTTCGATCCCAAAGCCACCGAACAGCTGGGTTATGCCGGCTTCCGCGTGCTTTACCCGATCAACAAGGCGGACAAGCAGGACGAGATCATGACCATGCTCGGCGCGAGTTATTTCCGCGTCGTCGGCAAGGGCCAGACCTATGGCCTGTCGGCCCGTGGCTTGGCCATCGACACCGCCTTGCCGTCCGGCGAAGAGTTCCCGCGTTTCACCGAGTTCTGGATCCAGCAGCCCAAGCCGACCGACAAGCACCTGGTGATTTTCGCCCTGTTGGACTCGCCACGGGCCACCGGCGCCTACCGCCTGATCCTGCGTCCTGGCACCGACACCATCGTCGATGTGAAGGCGCAGATGTACCTGCGCGACAAGGTCGGCAAGCTGGGCGTAGCCCCGTTGACCAGCATGTTCCTGTTCGGCGCCAACCAGCCGTCCAAGGTTCTCAACTACCGTCGCGAGCTGCATGACTCCAGCGGCCTGTCGATCCATGCCGGCAATGGCGAGTGGGTCTGGCGTCCATTGAACAACCCGAAACACCTGGCGGTGAGCAATTTCTCCGTGGAAAACCCACGGGGCTTCGGCTTGCTGCAACGGGGTCGTGACTTCAGTCACTACGAAGACCTCGACGACCGCTATGACAAGCGTCCAAGCGCCTGGATCGAGCCGAAGGGCGATTGGGGCAAGGGCACCGTCGACCTGGTGGAGATTCCGACCGCTGACGAAACCAACGACAACATCGTGGCTTTCTGGAACCCGGCCGAGCGCGCCGACGCTGGCCAGCCGATGAACTTCGCCTACCGCCTGCACTGGACCACCGACGAAGCGTCCCTGCATTCGCCGGACAGCGCCTGGGTCAAGCAGACCCTCAAGTCCACCGGCGACGTCAAGCAATCCAACCTGATCCGTCAACCGGACGGCAGCGTGGCCTACCTGATCGACTTCGAAGGCCCGTCCCTCAAGGCCTTGCCTGAAGACGCGCCGGTACGCAGCCAGGTCAGCGTCGGCGACAACGCCGAACTGGTGGAAAACAGCCTGCGCTACAACCCGGAAACCCAGGGCTGGCGCCTGACCCTGCGTCTGAAGGTCAAGGATCCGGGCAAGGCTACCGAGCTGCGCGCGAACCTGGTCAAGGACATCGCCACGGCGGATCCGGCCAAGGTTGCGGTCTCCTCCCAGGTGGTCAAGGCCGACAAGGTCGCGGCCAAGCAGCAAGAGAAAGAGAAGGCCCTGGAGAAGAAAGAACAGGCTCAAGACAAGAAAGAGCCCGCTCAGGATAAAAAAGAGCCTGCTCAGGACAAGAAAGAGCCGGCCCAGGACAAGAAAGAGCATGACGCTGCGGCGCCAGCTCCCGAGGCTGCCCCAACCACCCCGGAACCGGTGCCGACTGAGCAAGTCCTGACCGAGACCTGGAGCTATCAGTTGCCTGCCGATGAGTAACCCAAACGTCCAGCCAGAGGCTCTTTTCGAGTACCTGGCGCACTTGCCACTGAGCAACGAGCAGCGCGCGGAGCTGGCGAGCTGCACCTCGTTCGCTGAACTGCATGAGCGCCTGAGCGAGCAGCCGGCGGTTGACCCCTCGGAGGCCGCACAGGCTTCGGTGGGTCGGCGCCTGGTCCTCGATTCGGCGGCCGATCTGGAAGACGCCGAGATGCTCGCGGTGGATGCCGCCGGGCGCGTGCGCCTGAAGGCCACGCCGCCGATCCAGCGGACCAAGGTGGTACCGGAGCCGTGGCGCACCAATATCCTGGTGCGCGGCTGGCGGCGCATGACCGGACGGAGCAATCCGCCGGCGCCAAAGGACGACAAACGCGACCTGCCCCATGCGCGCTGGCGCACCGTGGGTTCGATTCGCCGCTATATCCTGCTGGTGTTGATGCTCGGCCAGACCATTGTTGCCGGTTGGTATATGAAAGGCATCATGCCTTACCAGGGCTGGGCGTTCGTCGACCTCAACGAAGTGGTGCATCAACCGCTGTTGCAGACCGCACAACAAGTGCTGCCGTATTTGCTGCAAACCAGCATCCTGGTGCTGTTCGGGATTCTGTTCTGCTGGGTTTCGGCAGGTTTCTGGACGGCCTTGATGGGCTTTCTCGAATTGCTCACCGGGCATGACAAGTACCGCATCTCCGGCGCCAGCGCCGGCAGCGAGCCGATCGCCAAGGATGCGCGTACCGCTATCGTCATGCCGATCTGCAACGAAGACGTGCCGCGAGTCTTTGCCGGCCTGCGGGCGACCTTCGAGTCGGTCGCGGCCACCGGTGACCTGGACCGCTTCGACTTCTTCGTCCTCAGCGACAGTAACGACACCGATATCTGCGTCGCCGAGCAACAGGCCTGGCTGGATGTCTGCAGCGAAGCCTCGGGCTTCGGCAAGATCTTCTACCGCCGCCGCCGCCGCCGCGTAAAGCGCAAGAGCGGCAACCTCGACGACTTCTGCCGTCGCTGGGGTGGTGAGTACAAGTACATGGTGGTGCTCGACGCCGACAGCGTCATGAGCGGCGAATGCCTGACCAGCCTGGTGCGCTTGATGGAAGCGACGCCGGATGCCGGGATCATCCAGACCGCGCCACGGGCGTCGGGCATGGACACCCTCTATGCACGCATGCAGCAGTTCGCGACCCGCGTCTATGGTCCGCTGTTCACCGCCGGCCTGCACTTCTGGCAGTTGGGCGAATCCCATTACTGGGGCCATAACGCGATCATCCGCATGAAGCCGTTTATCGAGCACTGCGCCCTGGCGCCGTTGCCGGGTAAAGGGGCTTTCGCCGGTGCGATCCTCTCCCACGACTTCGTCGAAGCTGCGCTGATGCGCCGTGCCGGTTGGGGTGTATGGATTGCCTACGACCTGCCGGGCAGCTACGAAGAGCTGCCGCCGAACCTGCTCGACGAGCTCAAGCGCGACCGTCGCTGGTGCCACGGCAACCTGATGAACTTCCGGCTGTTCCTGGTCAAGGGCATGCACCCGGTGCACCGCGCGGTGTTCCTCACCGGCGTGATGTCCTACCTGTCGGCGCCGTTGTGGTTCTTCTTCCTGGTGCTGTCGACGGCCCTGCTGGCGGTCAATACGCTGATGGAACCGCAGTACTTCATGGAGCCACGCCAGCTCTATCCGCTGTGGCCGCAATGGCATCCGGACAAGGCGGTGGCGCTGTTCTCCACCACCATCGTGCTGCTGTTCCTGCCCAAGCTGCTGAGCATCATCCTGATCTGGGCCAAGGGTGCGAAAGAGTTTGGCGGCAAGTTCAAGGTGACCCTGTCGATGCTGCTGGAGATGTTGTTCTCCATGCTGCTGGCGCCGGTACGGATGATTTTCCACACCCGTTTTGTCCTGGCCGCGTTCCTCGGCTGGGCAGCGACCTGGAACTCTCCGCAGCGTGACGACGACTCCACGCCCTGGAGCGAAGCGGTGCGCCGGCATGGCCCGCAAACGCTGCTGGGCGCGCTCTGGGCGCTGCTGGTGGTCTGGCTCAACCCGAGCTTCCTCTGGTGGTTGGTCCCGATTGTCGGTTCGCTGATGTTGTCGATCCCGGTTTCGGTGATCTCCAGCCGGGTCAAGCTGGGCTTGCGTTCCAGGGATGAGAGCCTGTTTCTGATTCCCGAGGAATACAGCCCGCCGCAAGCGCTGCTGGCGACGGATGAGTACACCCACGAAAACCGTTGGCATGCCCTGAATGACGGCTTTGTCCGGGCCGTGGTCGATCCGCGCCAGAATGCCTTGGCCTGTGCCTTGGCGACGGCTCGCCATGGTCAGTCCGAGCCAATCGAATGGCTGCGTGTCGAACGTGTGCGGCATGCCTTGAAAGTCGGGCCCTCGGGCCTGGACAATCAGTCACGCCTGCACCTGCTGAGCGATCCGGTGGCCCTGACCCGCCTGCATGCGCAGGTCTGGGACGAAGGCCATGCCGAGTGGCTGGCGGCCTGGCGTGCTTCGATCAAGGCTGATCCCCATGCGCCGTTGCTGCCTCTGCAGCCGGCCACAGCGGCGGCCCAGCCCGCCTGACGCCCGAGGGGCCGCGGTGTGATAAACACCGCGGCCCCTTTGTCATTTGGTAACAAAAGACCCGCCTCCCCTCGGTGTTGCCCTGCCGCCGAGTACGTTAGGATCGCCCCCCAAAATTGTGCCCGTCCGATTACGGCGACGGTGTGTTCACGCACCCGCCGCAGGGCTGGCAGGCACGATCGGAAAAGCGGCCCAGGGGAGTTTCATGATGAAAAGGTTTCTGTCGATGCTGCTGTCGGGCATCGTTGTGTTTGCGCACGCCTGTGGGACGCAGGCGGGTGCCCTTGACGATGCGCTCAAGCGCGGCACGTTGAAAGTCGGGACCAATCCTACGTATATCCCCTTCGAAATGACGAGTAAACGCGGCGAAATCATCGGCTTCGAGATCGATCTGTTGCGTGAAATGAGTCAGGCGCTGGGGGTCAGGCTGGAGCTGGTTTCCAGCCCTTACGCCGAACTGCTCCCCGGTTTGCTGGCGAACAAGTTTGACCTGATCGCCAGTGGCATGACCCTGACCCAGGAGCGCAACCTGCGGCTCAATTTCAGCGATGCTTTTATCGTGGTCGGGCAGACGTTGCTGATTCCCCTGGCGCTCGGCAGCCAGGTGCAGGGTTTCGAAGACCTCAACCAGGCTGGCTATCGTATCGCCGCCAAGGCCGGGACCACGGGGGAAATTGTCGCCCGGAAAATGATGGGCGCGGCCCAGCTGAGCACCTATGCCAATGAGGAGGACGGTGTGCAGGCCGTGCTCGACGGCAAGGCCGACGCCTTTGTGCATGACGCGCCCTACAACCTGGTGGCGGTGAACAAGCTGGGCGATGGCAAGCTGTTGTGCCTGGACCAGCCGTTCACCTATGAACCCCTGGCGTTCGGGGTGAAGAAGGGCGATCACGACAGTCTCAACTGGATCAATCACTTTCTTCACCAGATTGCCGAAGATGGCACCTATGATCGCATCCATGACAAGTGGTTCAAGGCGAGCGACTGGCTGGCCGAGATCGATTGAGTCCAGGCGCTATTTTACGCGCTCCACCAACCTGTAGGAGCCGGCTTGCCGGCGATAGCGGCCGATCAGGCGATGCAAGGCTTACTGGCCCCATCGCCGACAAGCCGGCTCCTACAATGGATTCGGGTAAGGGCTGGCGTCTTCAGACCTTGAACCGCTCCACCAGCCGCTGCAACTGCGCCCCCAGCTGGCTCAATTGCAGGCTGGCGGCGGCGGTCTCGTCGCAGGCGTTGGCAGTCTGTTTTGAGATGTCCCGTACATGCAGCACGCTGCGGCTGATCTGCTCGGCGACGACACTCTGTTCTTCGCCGGCAGCGGCAATCTGTTCGTTCATCCCGAGGATCTGCGACACGCTACGGCTGATGGCTTCCAGCTTGCCGCCGCTGTGGCGGCTCGACTCGACGCTGTGGCGGGTCAGCTTGCGGCTATTGTCGAGCATGCCCGCGACCTCCAGGGTCCCGCCCTGCAAGGCGGCAATCAGGTCCTTGATCTCCTGCGCCGAATCCTGGGTACGTTGCGCCAGGCAGCGGACCTCATCGGCGACCACGGCAAAGCCGCTGCCGGCCTCGCCGGCCCTGGCCGCTTCGATGGCGGCATTCAGGGCCAGCAGGTTGGTTTGCTGGGACACCGACTTGATCACATCGAGCACGCTGCCGATCCGCTCGCTTTCACGCTGGAGCCCGTCCATGGCCTGGGAGCAGCGCTGCATGTGTTGCTCAAGCTGTTCGATCTGCTCGATGGCATCTGCCACGGCACTGTCGCCTTCGCGAGCCTGCTGGTCGGCCTGGGTCGCCGCCACGGAGGCGGTTTCGGCGTGACGGGCGACCTCAAGCACGCTGGCGGTCATCTGTTTCATGGCGGCGGCCACTTGCTCGGTGACGGCGTACTGGCTGCTGACACTGGCGTCGGTCTGTTCGGTGCTGGTCGACAGGTGCTCGGCGGCGCTGGCCACCCGCGAAGCGCTGGTGCCGATGCCGCGAATCAGCTCCCGCAGACCCAGGGTCATGCCGCGCATGGCCTGCTGCAACTGACCCAGCTCGTCCTGTCGATCGACCGCCACATCGCGGCTCAGGTCGCCGGCGGCGATGTGGTTGGCCAGCTTCAGGCTGCGTGAGAGCGGGATCAGCAACTGGCGGCTGATCAACCAGGCGGCCAGGGTGGCGATCAACCAGGCCAGCAGGGCTATTTTCGCCAGCATCCATTTCGCCGCCTGGGCCTGGCGGTCGCGGGCCTGGGTCTGGCTGCGACTGAGTTCCTCGTTACCGGCCAGCAGTCGGTTGCCCAAACCTTCCATCACGTTGTGGGCCGATTCGGTGAGCAGTTGTGCATCCTTGAACCGCTGCAGGGCCTCGTGATAATGACGCAGCTCCAGCAGCATGCGTTTGTGGTCGTCGGCCAGTGGCGCGGTCAGCGGTGTCACCTGGGTCTCAAGTTGCCCAAGCCGGTCGATCGCTTTCAGCGCCTGCTCTGAATAGGCTTGCAGAGAGTCGAACAGATAGGCCGGGGTCTGCACGCTGGCGTGGGCGTCGTTGACCCGTTGGTGCAATTCTTCGACCCGTTTGAGCGGTGCCTGCCACTGCTGCTCATGGGGGCTTTTGCTCGCCTCGCGCAGTTGATGAGCGGCGAAGCGTGCCACGGCCTGTGTGGCCTGGAGCAGGGCGGCGCTCATCCGCTTGCGGGCGCGCTCGCGGTCGTGGAGGCTTTCATCGAGATCGTCGAGGGTGGTCTGGAAGGCTCGGGCCGCTTGCTGTTGGTCGCTGAGTATCTGCTGATCTCCCGGGTCCGTCAGGCGCGGCAGGAGTTTGGCCAGCAGTTTCTCGATGCTCGCCAGCTGGCGGTCGATCCGGGTATGACTCTGGGGATCGTTCAGCACCCGGAAGGCGATGCGGTCGGCACGCATGTCGCTGCTCAGGCGGCTGAGCCGGGCGATGTTCGAGAGGGTATGGGAGCGTTCGGTCATGGCACCCAGGGCGTGCCAACCGGTGAGGGTGACCGCCAGGGTCAAGAGCAGTACGAGGCCAAATCCCAGGGCCAGTTTGAAGCGAATACTGCGGTCGCGCAGTGCGCGGGTCAGCCAACGGAACATGGTGAATCTCCTGCCAAACAAATGAGTCCATGGGCCTCACGCGCAGTGCGTGGGGCGATGTCCTCTCATCGGCTGGATGGCGGGAGACGCGACCTGAAGGGTGTGTGGGAGAAGTCTCTTAAATCTGAAGGTTTTTACTTCCAAGGCTGAACGCCCTGTTGCCCCTTGTAGGAGCGAGCTTGCTCGCGATCCGCCAGCAGGCGGATGTTGTGCTGTCTGGGAGGACGTTATCGCGAGCAAGCTCGCTCCTACAAGGTGTCGTGGCAGGCGTAAAAAATGCTGGATCAGAACAGCCGGGCGAGCAGGGCGGTCACGGCGGTTTCGACCCGCAGGATCCGCTCACCGAGCTGTACCGGTTGCAGCCCGGCCTTGCCCAGCAGGTCGATCTCGTAGGGAATCCAGCCACCTTCCGGGCCGATGGCTAGGGTCACCGGCTCATCCAGGCCGCGCGGGCAGGACGGGTAGTCGCCGGGATGACCGACCAGACCGAGGGTGCCCGCGCTGATGGCCGGCAGACGGTCTTCGACGAAAGGCTTGAAGCGCTTCTCGATGATGATCTCCGGCAGCACGGTGTCGCGGGTCTGCTCCAGGCCGAGGATCAGCTGTTCGCGAATCGCCGCGGGCTCGAGGAAAGGTGTCTGCCAGAAGCTCTTTTCCACCCGGTAGCTGTTGACCAGCACCACCTTGGGCACGCCGAGGGTGGCGACGGTCTGGAACACCCGCCGGAGCATTTTCGGGCGCGGCAGGGCGAGGATCAGGGTCAGTGGCAGTTTTGCCGGCGGTGCGCGATCCAGGCTGATCCGCAGCTCGGCTTCGCCGGCGTCCAGGCGCAGCACTTCGGCGTTGCCCATCAGGCCGCCGATACGCCCCACCCGCAGGCTGTCGCCCACTGCCACGCGATGGACTTCCTGCATATGGGTCAGGCGCCGATCGCGCAGCACCACGAGGTCGGCCGCAGTAAAGTCGGCCTCCTCCAGGAGCAGCAGGTTCACGTCAGCGGGGCTGGCGGCTGGGCGTCGTCGCGGTCGGCGGCTTCTTGATCACTGCGTTTGCGGACCAGGCCACCGAACAGGATGCCGATCTCGAACAGCAGCCACATCGGTACTGCCAGCAAGGTCTGGGAGAACACGTCTGGTGGGGTCAGGATCATGCCGACCACGAAGCAGCCGATGACCACATAGGGACGGATCTTCTTCAGGTATTTGACGTCGACGATGCCGATCCACACCAGCAGCACCACGGCCACCGGGATCTCGAAGGCCACGCCGAAGGCGAAGAACAGCGTCATCACGAAGTCGAGGTAACTGGTGATATCGGTCATCATTTCCACGCCGGCGGGAGTCGCGGCGGCGAAGAACTTGAAGATCAGCGGGAACACCAGGAAGTAGGCGAAGGCCATGCCGGTGTAGAACAGCAGGATGCTCGACACCAGCAGCGGCACGGCGATGCGCTTTTCATGCTTGTACAGGCCCGGCGCGATAAAGCCCCAGATCTGGTGCAGGATCACCGGGATGGCAAGGAACAGCGAGACCATCATGGTCAGCTTGAGCGGCGTCAGGAACGGTGACGACACGTCGGTGGCGATCATCGTCGCACCCGCCGGCAGGTACTGGCGCAGCGGGATGGAGACGAAGGTGTAGATCTGCTGGGTGAAGGCAAACAGCCCGGCGAAGATCAGGAAGATCGCCGCGACACAACGCAGCAGACGGGTGCGCAACTCGGTGAGGTGCGAAACCAGCGGCATGTGCTGGTCGTTTTCCGGAATATCGCTCATGGGGCTCGCGGCGGCAATGTAGGGTCATGAGGCGCAGGCGTGCCACTGGGCGTCGCGCTTGCGGGTTCTGTCAGGTGCGGCGCGGGCTCCACGGCACCGAGTACTGGCACCGGCTCGGCGGCGCTCACCGGTGTCAGCGGGATTTGCGCTGCCATCGGTGGGGCGATCGACTGCTCCGCCACCGGCTCGGCCGGCGTGCTCGTGGCGATCGGCGAGAGGATCTTGCGAGCCTCCTGCTCCAGCGAGAGGATATGCTCGTTGTGCAGTTGCCGACGGATCTCGTCGGCGCCGATTTCGCGTTCCACTTCCTGCTTGATCGCGTTGAAGCTGCGCTTCAAACGTCCAACCCACAGGCCTGCCGTACGCGCGGCATGGGGCAGGCGCTCGGGGCCGAGCACCAACAGGGCCACCAGGCCCACGAGCAGCAGTTCACTGAAGCTGATACCGAACATTAGTCAGTGCTCACGAGTTGTTGCGGGGCTCTTCTACTTTCTGTGCCTGCACGTCGATGGTGTGCGGCGTGTTTTGCTGCGCGGTGGCCTGTGGCTGTACCGGCGGGGCCGGTTGCACGACAGGAGGAACCACCGGCTCGGCCGGCTTTTCGTCGTCGTTCATGGCCTTGCGAAAGCCCTTGATCGATTCGCCGACGTCGGTGCCCAGGTTCTTCAGTTTCTTGGTGCCGAACACCAGCACGACGACAACCAGGATGACGATCCAGTGTTTCCAGTCAAAAATGCCCATGGTGCTGCTCCTCTCGAAAGTTGATTAGGCGGACGGGCGCGAGGCTTTCTCGTCGTGTCCGGACAGGCCGAAGCGACGATCCAGCTCGTCCAGCACGGCCTGCGGATGCTGCCCCAGTTGGGCGAGCATGACCATACTGTGGAACCACAAATCGGCGGTTTCGTAGATGACGTCGCTGCAGTCGCCACTGATCGCGGCATCCTTTGCAGCAATAATAGTCTCGACTGACTCTTCGCCCACTTTTTCCAGAATCTTGTTCAAGCCCTTGTGATACAGGCTGGCGACGTACGAGCTGTCGGCGGCGGCGCCTTTGCGCTCTTCCAGCACCTGGGCCAGACGGGTCAGGGTGTCAGTCATGTTCAGTGTCCTGCTGCGTAGATGCTGTGCGGGTCCTTGAGGACCGGTTCGACGATCTTCCAGCCGCCGTTTTCATACACGCGGTAGAAGCAACTGTGGCGGCCGGTGTGGCAGGCGATGTCGCCGACCTGCTCGACCATCAGGATGATCACGTCGGCGTCGCAGTCCAGGCGCATTTCGTGCAGATGCTGCACGTGGCCCGACTCTTCGCCCTTGCGCCAGAGTTTGCCGCGTGAACGCGACCAGTAGATGGCGCGGTTCTCGCTGGCGGTCAGTTGCAGCGCCTCGCGGTTCATCCAGGCCATCATCAGCACGCGCCCGGTCTTGTGATCCTGGGCAATGGCCGGCACCAGGCCGTCACTGTCCCATTTGATCTCGTCCAGCCAGTCTTTCATCTTCGACTCCGACAACCGGACATAACCCGCGTGGTTCTGTCTCGGCGAATGAACAGTGTGCCAGCCCATGGCCTGACTGGCTATCGGCGCACGATCAGATACAAGCCGATGATGACCATGAGGCCCGCCGGCCAGTGACCCAGGTCCTGCATCGGCCCACCGGCGGCCAGAAGCGCGCCGCTACCCAGGTGCACGGAGCCGATCAGGCGCAGGAGCCAGTCGTCCTTGCTTTTGCTTTCTTTCGGCGCGGGCTGGCTGGCCTGGGGCTGGGCCATGCGCTCGAGCAGGTCGCGGGTCATCTGGGCCAGGTGCGGCAGTTGTTCGATCTGGCCATGCAGGTTGCCCAGCAGGGTTTTCGGGCTGACGCGCTCGCGCATCCAGCGTTCGAGGAACGGCTGGGCGGTGCTCCACAGGTCCAGGTCGGGGTATAGCTGACGGCCCAGGCCTTCGATATTGAGCAGGGTTTTCTGCAACAGCACCAACTGCGGCTGGACTTCCATATTGAAGCGCCGTGCGGTCTGGAACAGGCGCATCAAGACCTGGCCGAAGGAGATGTCCTTCAGCGGTTTTTCGAAGATCGGTTCGCACACGGTGCGGATCGCCGCCTCGAACTCATTGAGCTTGGTATGCGCCGGCACCCAGCCCGAGTCGATGTGCAGTTGGGCGACGCGGCGGTAGTCGCGCTTGAAGAAGGCGAACAGGTTGCGGGCCAGGTAGTCCTGGTCTTCCGGGGTCAGGCTGCCGACGATGCCGCAGTCGATGGCGATGTACTTCGGACTCCACGGGTTCACGGTGCTGACGAAGATGTTGCCGGGGTGCATGTCGGCATGGAAGAAACTGTCGCGGAACACTTGGGTGAAGAAAATCTCCACACCGCGTTCGGCAAGCATTTTCATGTCGGTGCGCTGGTCGGCCAGGGTCGCCAGGTCAGTGACCTGGATGCCGTAGATGCGCTCCATCACCAGCACCTTCGGCCGGCACCAGTCCCAGTAGACCTGGGGCACGTACATCATTTCCGAGCCTTCGAAGTTGCGTCGCAGCTGGCTGGCGTTGGCGGCTTCGCGCAACAGATCGAGTTCGTCGTAGATGGTCTTCTCGTAGTCGCTGACCACGTCCACCGGGTGCAGCAGGCGGGCGTCGGCCGAGACCCGCTCGGCGGCCCGGGCGAGCAGGAACAACCACGCCAGGTCCTGGGCGATGATCGGCTTGAGACCCGGGCGGATGACTTTCACCACCACTTCTTCGCCGCTCTTGAGTTGGGCGGCGTGGACCTGGGCCACCGAGGCCGAGGCCAGGGGCGCGATATCGAAGCGGCTGAAGACCTCGCTGATGCTCTTGCCCAGCTGTGATTCGATCAGCTTGACCGCGGTCTGCGAGTCGAACGGCGGCACGCGGTCCTGCAGCAGCATCAGCTCGTCGGCGATGTCTTCGGGGAGCAGGTCGCGGCGGGTCGAGAGGATCTGGCCGAATTTGATGAAGATCGGTCCCAGGTCCTGCAGGGCCAGGCGCAGGCGTGCGCCACGGCTCAGGTCCAGGGGCTTGCGCGGAAACCAGCGCCAGGGCAGGGCAAAGCGCAGCGCCAGGAGGAACCAGGGCAGGGGCAATTCGAACAGCAGGTCATCGAGACGGTAACGGATCACGACGCGCTGGATGCGCAACAGACGGCGGACGGCAAGCAGCTTCATGCGTTATCGCTGGATTTGAGGGATCGGGAAAGGCGCTCGACACGCGCCTCGAGACGTTCCAGGTCGAGCTTGACCCGGTCCAGTTCGGCGAAGCGTGCTTCGGCCTCGTGGGTGCCGACCAGGGCGCGGGACTCTTCGCTGAGGTATTCGGCGAGGTTCTGCTTGAGGCTGGCAAAACCCTGCTTGTACCAGCCGGCGCGGCTGCGCAGGTGGCCGCTGAGCAGGGGCGTGGCAATCGGGCCGAGCCAGCGCGAGAGTTCGTACTCCCAGTCCAGCTCCAGGTCCTGGAGCACGCCGGCCAGGTCCAGCAGCACCGCGCTGTCGCCTTCCAGGTGCACCTCGGGGCCATGCAACACGGCGGTCTTGTCGCGGCTCAGGGCCAGGTTCAGCAGGCTCGCGGCCGGGGCGCGGAGGATGCAGTCGGCCTCGGCGGCCCAGTGCGCGGCCAGCAGCAGGCCTTCGTCGCTGGGCAGGATGAACAGCTTCAGGGCCGGGCTGGCGCAGTCGACTTCGATGACTTTGCCGGTCAGGTGGCCCAGGCGGCTCAAGGCCGTGCTGTCGAGGCGCAACACACGGTTGAGGCCGTGTTCGACGCCGGCGAGAAGGCCGCTGAGGATCATCAGGGCTTGATGCCGCGATGCAGGGCGACGATGCCCGAGGTCATGTTGTGGTAGGTCACGCGGTCGAAACCGGCGTCCACCATCATCGACTTCAGGGTTTCCTGATTCGGGTGCATGCGGATCGATTCGGCCAGGTAGCGATAGCTTTCCGAGTCATTGGTGATCAGCTTGCCGGCCAGGGGCATGAAGGCGAACGAGTAGGCGTCGTAGATCTTCGACATCAGTGCGTTGGTCGGCTTGGAGAACTCCAGCACCAGCAGGCGACCGCCGGGTTTGAGGACCCGGAGCATGGAGCGCAGGGCGTCTTCCTTGTGGGTCACGTTGCGCAGGCCGAAGGCGATGGTCACGCAGTCGAAATGGTTGTCCGGGAACGGCAGTTTTTCCGCGTCGGCCTGGACGAACTCGACGTTGCCGGCCACGCCCAGGTCGAGCAGGCGATCACGGCCGACCTTGAGCATGGAGGCGTTGATGTCCGCCAGCACCACCTGACCGGTAGGGCCGACCAGGTGCGAGAACTTGCGCGCCAGGTCGCCGGTGCCGCCGGCGATATCCAGCACCCGGTTGCCCGTGCGCACGCCGGACAGTTCGATGGTGAAGCGCTTCCAGAGGCGATGCATGCCAGCGGACAGCACGTCGTTCATCAGGTCGTACTTGGCGGCCACGGAGTGGAACACCTCGGCGACCTTTTCCGCCTTTTGGCTTTCCGGTACGTTCTTGAAGCCGAAGTGCGTGGTGGGTTCGGCATCGCTGCCTTTGCGCTGATCAGTCATGTCGCTGTCACCAGAAGAGAATGCGGGCATTCTAATCCCGGTGGCCGGCTTTGTCTTGGCAAGGGTGCATGTAAGATAGGCAACCGCCGGGACGTTTTGACGCAGCAGGGTCAGGATGCTCCGGGCAAGTCCCGATAGAGCAGGAGTCATTCGATGGCCCGTATTAGTGTTGAACGCGCCCATGGCCTGGGCAAGGCCGGTGCACGCGAGAAGGCCGACCAGGTGGCGCAGAAGTTGGCCGGGCAATATGGCCTGGAGCCGCAATGGTCCGGCGATACCCTGAACCTCAAGCGTTCCGGGGTCAAAGGCGCGGTGCATGTGAGCGAAGCAACGATCCGCATCGATGTCGAGCTGGGGCTGCTGATGTCGGCCATGAGCGGCACCATCAAGGCCGAGATCGAAAAGGCCCTGGACAAGGTGCTGGTCTGATAGGCATTCCTGTGGGGGCCGGCCCCCACAAAAGACCCTGCCATCGCATGGGTTAGGGTGCCCATTCTAATTTTTGTCATTACTTTGTGCACAAGCCCCCATTTCGGTGGGCAGATCCTCCAACCCTTCACGTGTGAGGTGCACCATGGCCAAAGTAAGTCTGAAGAAAAAATCCGACGGTCAGCCAACCGCCCTGGCTGAGGTGAAAGTGTATGCCCGCAAGATCTGGCTGGCGGGTCTGGGCGCTTATGCCAAGGTCGGCCGCGAAGGCAGCGAGTACTTCAAGGAACTCGTGGAAGCCGGTCAAGACGTTGAAAAAGAAGGCAAAAAACTGATTGGCGTGCAGCGTGATGCGGCCAACAGCCAGATCGATAACGTGAAGAGCGAAGTCACCAGCCTCAAGGGCAAGGTGGAAGTGCAACTGGACAAGGTCGAGAAGGCCTTCGACAACCGTGTCGCCAGTGCCTTGAATCGCATCGGGATTCCGTCTAAACATGATGTGGAGACACTCTCTGCTAAGCTCGATGAGCTGACGGCATTGCTCGAACGTGTCGCGCGTAAACATTAAGGAGAACGGGATGGCTGGCAAAAAGAATACCGAGAAAGAAAGCAGCTCGTGGATCGGGAAGGTTGAAGAGTATTCCCGCAAAATCTGGCTTGCTGGTTTAGGCGTGTACTCGAAGGCGAGCACTGACGGCGGCAAATACTTCGATACGCTGGTCAAGGATGGTGAGAAAGCCGAAAAGCTCACCAAGAGTGCTGTTGGTAAAACCGTTGATGCGGCCAAAGACACCGCCGGTTCGGCCAAGTCGCGTATCAGTGGCGTGAAAGATCGTGCCCTGGGCAAATGGGACGAGCTGGAAGGGGCTTTCGACAAGCGCCTGAACAGCGCCATTTCGCGCCTTGGTGTACCGAGCCGCAATGAAGTGAAAGCGCTGCACAGCAAGGTCGATACCCTGACCAAGCAGATCGAGAAGCTCACCGGTCACTCGGTGCCTGCGGCCTCGACGAAAACGGCAGCGGCCAAGCCTGCGGCGAAAGCGGCAGCCAAGCCTTTGGTCAAAGCAGCGGCCAAGCCAGCAGCTAAACCTGCTGCCAAGCCTGCGGCGAAAACCGCAGCGGCCAAACCGGCAGCGAAAGCGGTTGCCAAGCCAGCGGCAAAACCTGCCGCCAAGCCTGCCGCTAAACCGGCAGCAGCGGCGAAGCCGGCTGTGAAACCAGCGGCCAAGCCTGTGGCAGCCAAGCCCGCCGCGAAACCAGCGGCCAAACCGGCCGTGGCGAAAAAGCCTGCTGCTGCGAAGCCGGCGCCTGTTGCGGCGGCCAAGCCTGCTGTAGCTCCGGTATCGGCAGCCAACTCTGCCGCTCCGGCACCGGCCACCGCCCCAACGGCGGCGCCAAGCGCACCGACACCTGCTTCTCAAGCCTGAGTCGTTGTTCGCATGAAAACGCCCGGCCTGTGAAGGTCGGGCGTTTTTTTATGGGTGGTGCTGTGAGGTGGGACTGGCTTGCCGGCGATGGCGTTCGCGAAGGCGGTGCAGGGCTTTAGGGCCCCATCGCGAGCAAGCTTGCTCCTACAGGGGGGAGCGGTGTTTCAACGCAGAAGGCTCGGCGTCCCGCGATTCCCATGTAGGAGCGAGCTTGCTCGAGATAGCGCCCGTAAGGGCGCTGCCGGAGCCTCAGTCGTGATCCTCCAGGTATTGCAACGCCATCTGCTCCGTCACCACCCGCGCTGGGCCCAGCAGGTGCGGGGCCACCAGCATCATGATCTGGTACACCACCAGTCGCACTTCACCTTCGCGCCCGAGAATCCGCTGGTAATCCAGGGAAAACAGCAATGTCAGGGTGATCTGTTCCACCAGTTGCCCCAGCGCCTGGGTTTCGCTCAGCAGCAAACCTTGCGCCTTCAGGCGCGCCAGCAGCGACGCCAGGGTCCGCTTGAGCGCATTGAGCAGGTTGCGGATGCCCTTGGCCAACTTGGGCAGGCGCCCGGACAGATTGGACAGGTCCTGGAACAGAAAGCGGTAGTGGGCCAGCCGCTCGACAATCAGGTGTAGAAAGAACCAATAGTCCTCGGGCGCCAGCCGGGCATCGGCCGGTGGGTCGAGCAAGGGCGCCAACTCGCCCTGGAAGCGCTCGAACAAACCGAGGATCAATGGCTCCTTGCCATGGAAGTGATAGTAGAGGTTGCCCGGGCTGATCCCGATTTCATTGGCCACCTCCATGGTCGAAACGTTGGGCTCACCTTTCTGGTTGAACAGTTGCAGGGCGCATTCAAGGATCCGGTCGCGGGTTTTCATCCAGTCTTCTTAGGTCGTTCCGACCGTTCGCCACGGCTGTCCGGCAGTCGTGGCCGGTATCTGTCAGCGGACTCGCACATAGGTGCCGGGTGCCGCCTCCATGGGGGGGTAATTGGCGTTGCCGAGGGGCATCTGGGTTTCACGCTGAGCCCCCGAGCGCTCCTGGATCCAGCTCAGCCATTGGGTCCACCAACTGCCTTCAACCTGTTTGCCGTCGTAGTACCAGGCCCGTGGATCACTGCTCAGCCGGGGGTTGTTGACGTAGTTGGCCTTGGGGTTGCTCGGCGGGTTGAGGATGCTCTGGATATGCCCGCTGTTGGACAGCACGAAGCGGCGATCGCCGCCCAGCAGCAAGGTCGAGCGGTAGACCGCGTCCCAGGGCGTGATGTGGTCGTTGATGCCGCCGACGCTGAAGCTGTCGACCGTGACTTTCTGCAGGTCGATGGGGGTGCCGCAGACCTCCAGGCCGCCCGGATGGCTCAGCGGGTTGTGCTTGAAGAAATCCAGCAGGTCGCCGTGGAAGGCCGCGGGCAGGCGGGTGTTGTCGTTGTTCCAGTAGAGGATGTCGAACGCCGGCGGTTCCTTGCCCAGCAGGTAGTTGTTGACCCAGTAGTTCCAGATCAGGTCGTTGGGCCGCATCCAGGCGAAGACCTTCGCCAGGTCGCGGCCGTCGAGCACACCTTGCTGGTAGGAGCGGCGCTTGGCCGCTTCCAGTGTCTGCTCGTCGGCGAACAGGGTCGCCGGGCTGTCCAGCTGGCTGTCGAGCAGGCTGACCAGATAGCTGGCGCTGGACACCCGACGCAGTTGCCGCTTGGCCAGCAGGTGACCTTGCAGGGCGGCGATGGTCAGGCCGCCGGCGCAGGCGCCCATCAGGTTGACCTCGCGGCTGGCGGTGATCGCCCGGCAGACGTTCAGGGCTTCCTCCAGTGCCTCGACATAGCTGGACAGGCCCCATTCGCGATGACGCACATCCGGGTTGCGCCAACTGACGATAAACACCTGCAAGCCATTTTTCAGGGCGTACTGGACGAAGCTGTTGGACGGGCTCAGGTCGAAAATGTAGTACTTGTTGATCTGCGGCGGCACGATCAGCAGTGGCCTGGCGTACTGTTTTTCGCTCATCGGCTTGTACTGGATCAACTCCAGTTGCTCATTGCGAAACACCACCGCGCCGGGGGTGGTGGCTACGGTCTTGCCGACTTCGAACGAGTGCTTGGTGACCTGGCTGGGCAGTCCGTTGTTGTGCAGCAGGTCGTTCACCAAGTGGCTGATGCCGCGCACGATACTGTTGCCGCCGGAGTTGAACACTTCCTTGACCGCCAGCGGATTGAGCAGGGTATTGGACGGCGCCATGGCATCGTTGAGCAGAGAGAAGACAAAGTGCGCACGGGCGCGGTCGTCGTTGCTCATGTGGCTCTCGTCGATCCAGTGTTTCACCTGTTTCTGCCAGGCCAGATAGGCTTGCAGGCTGCGGCGGTAGAACGGGTTGAGACTCCAGGCCGGGTCGGCGAAGCGCGGGTCATGGGGGTTGGGTTTGTGCAGCGTATCGCCGAGCAGTACCTTGCCCAGTTGTCCGCCCAGGGCCAGGGCGTGCCGGGCGGTGTGCAGCGGGTTGCGCAGGCCATGGGCGGCTACGCTGCGCAGGGTGGAAAACAGATCCCGGCCGCGCAGGCCGGTAATCGCACTCTGTGCGTTGATGAACGCGGCGGGTGCGGGCATCGAGCCCGTCGCTGGTTTGTCTCGCATGAGTCAACACTCCTTCGTCATCAAGCTATCAACCAACACAGGAAACCGCGACGGACAGCTCTGTCGGTCACGGATCTGGTGCGCGACACGGACGTCCTGCCCGCATGCGCTTACTGCCGGGGAACGACTCCTAGGTGTTCTTGAAGGGCGCCGGTTGCGGGTGCATCACCGCCCGCAGGCGTTCTTCCTCGAGGAACTTCATGATGATCGGCGCCACGGCCTCGGCCCGGGTGATCAGGAATAAATGGCCGTCGTCGATTATGTGTAGCTGGGCATTGGGAATTCGCCAAGCCAGCAGACGCATATTGATCAGCGGAATCAGCGGATCGTCGTCGCCGGCCAGTACCAGGGTCGGCTGGTGGATCTTGTGCAGCCAGTGGATGCTGGTCCAGCCCAGCCCCGCGAACAGTTGCCAGTAGTAGCCCAGCTTGCCGGCCGAACGGACCTTGGCGGCATGTTCGGCTGCCAGGTGCGGATCGCGGCGGAAGGCGCCGCCGTAGATGGTCGGGGCAATGCGGATAACGTGGGAAGGCTGGATATAACGCCGTGGACTGGCCATGTTCCACAACACCTTGGGTTTGCCCGGAACCATGACGGCACCGGCGGCGGTGGCGGCGAGAATCAGCTTCTTGCAGCGCTCCGGGTAGTCATGGGCGAACTGCTGCGCCAGGGCGCCACCCCAGGACACGCCCACCACGTTGACCTGGCCGTAATCCAGGTAATCGAGCATGCGCGCGGTGAGCTTGGCCAGGCCCGGAAAACGATAGGGTCGGTTGGGGGTCGACGAGCCGCCGACACCGGGGACGTCGAAGGCGATGACTTCCAGGTCCGGGTCCAGGGCCTGGACGAACGGAAACACCAGCTCCAGGTTGGCGCCGATGCCGTTGAAGACCAGCAAAGGCGTCAGATGAGGCTTGCCGGGGCGAACCGCGGTGCGGATGGTCTGGCCATCCAGATCGATGGTTCGGAAGATAAACGGTTGCGGCATGCTCGAAGCCCTGTGGTTGAACCTGTTTGCCTGATCTAACGCTATCCCTGTTGGTTCAGGGGGAAAAACTGAACGTGGTCATTGTGGGCGTCGGCTTGCCGGCGATGGCGCCCGTATGAACGCTGCAAGGTTCAAGGGCCCCATCGCCGACAAGCCGGCTCCTACAGGTGTTGCGGTGTTCTTGAAACCCTAGCGCTCGTGCACGTAAGTGCCCGGTGCCGCCTCGCCCGCCGGGTAGGCCTTGCTGCCCAGGCTGGTCGGCGATTTTTTCAGTTTGCCCGAACGCTCGGCCTGCCACACCTGCCAGTGCAGCCACCACGAATCGGTGTGTTTGGTGGAGTTTTCCTGCCAGTCGTCGGCCTTGGCCGGCATCTCGCTGCTGGTCATATAGCGCGACTTCGGATTGCCTGGCGGGTTCAGGATGCTCTGGATATGGCCGCTGCTGGACAACACGAACTCGACCTTGCCGCCGAACAGTTGCGCCGACTTGTAGCAGGACTTCCAGGGCGTGATGTGATCGTTGGTGCCGGCCAGGGCAAAGATGTCGGCGTCGACTTTCTTCAGGTCGATGGCGGTGCCGCACACTTCCAGGGCGTCGGGACGCACCAGCGGGTTGTTCTTGAACATCTCGATCAGATCGCCGTGGAAGGCGGCCGGCAGGCGCGTGGTGTCGTTGTTCCAGAAGAGGATATCGAACACCGGCGGTTCGTTGCCCAGCAGGTAGTTGTTGACCCAGTAGTTCCAGATCAGGTCGTTGGGGCGCATCCAGGCGAAGACCTTGGCCATGTCGCTGCCTTCCAGTACGCCGGCCTGGTAGGAGTGGCGCTTGGCGGCCTCGAGGGTCTGTTCGTCGACGAACAACGCGACCTGGGTGTCGAGGGTGGTGTCGAGCACGCTGACCAGCAGGGTCAGGGCATTGACCTTCTTCTCGCCGAGGGCGGCGTAATGGCCGAGCAGGGCGGTGCAGGTGATGCCGCCGGAGCAGGCCCCGAGCATGTTCACGTCCTTGCTGCCGGTGATGGCGGTGACCACGTCGACGGCTTCCTTGAGGGCGTCGATATAGGTCGACAGGCCCCACTCGCGCTGCGCCTTGGTCGGGTTGCGCCAACTGACGATAAAGGTCTGCACGTGGCTGCGCAGGCAGAAGCGCGCCAGGCTCTTGTCCGGGCTCAGGTCGAACACATAGAACTTGTTGATCTGTGGGGGTACCACCAGCAACGGCCGCTCATGCACCTGTTCGGTGATGGGGCTGTACTGGATCAGTTCCAGTACGTCGTTGCGAAACACTACGGCACCTTCCGTGGTCCCCAGGCTCTTGCCGACCTCGAAGGCGCCCATGTTCACCTGGCTCGGCATGCCACCGTTGTGCACCAGGTCCTTGGCCAGGTTCGAGAGGCCGTCGAGCAGGCTCTTGCCACCGGTTTCGAAGAAGCGCTTGACCGCGGCCGGGTTGGCCGCGGTGTTGGTCGGGGCCATGGCCTCGGTCATCAGGTTGATGACGAAGTGGCCGCGACTGATGTCCTGTGGCGACAGCGAACTCTCGTCGATCCAGGAATGGAGCTCCTTGCGCCAGGCCAGGTAGGTTTGCAGATACCGCCGGTACAACGGATTCTGGCTCCAGGCCGGGTCGTTGAAGCGACGGTCATCGCTTTCCGGCTGCAGGCCGGACTTGCCCAGCAGCACGTTCTTGAGTTCGACGCCGAAATGGGCGACATGCTTGACGCTGTGGATGGGTTGTTTGATGGCTTGGGTCAATACCATTCGTGCAGAAGTAAGAAGATCCTTTCTACGCAAGCCGACGACGGGGTTCAGGCCCAGGGTGTTTTCCGAGGCTTGCCGCTGCAGGTCATCGTTGTTCTTGTTACTCATCTACGACGCTCCATTGTCCTGAGACGAGTACCGGGTACAGCTGTGCAAATGGCACAGCGAATGCCAAGTACTACTGCTCGGGTGACCGTTGATTGCGCATCGTTAAATGCACGGAACTTGCCAGTTCCATTGGTTACCCGAGTTTGATTTTTTTCGCAAGCGGGCCAATCGTTAGCCACGCCGTGGGGGATTGAATCAGATGTGATTAGAAAATGCCCCCCAAAACGACCAGAGGTCCGGGCTAGAGCATCAGCTTGACGACGGACTCGGAGGGGTCGCGGGATTTTCCGGCCGCTTTGAGTTCGACAAGATAATCGGCCCACAAGTCATCCTGGCGACGTGCCAGCTCGTAGAGATAGTCCCAGGTGAACAGTCCGCTGTCATGACCGTCGTCGAAGGTCAGTTTCAGTGCGTATTGGCCGGCGGGTTCGAGCTGGCTCAAGCCGACGTTGAGTTTGCCGAACTGGAGGATGGGTTTGCCGTGGCCCTGGACCTCGGCGGAGGGCGAGTGCACCCGCAGGAACTCGGCGGGCAGGTGATATTCCTCGCCCGGACCGTATTTGAGGGTCAGGGTTTTCGAGGCTTTGTGCAGGTTGATGGAAACAGGAAGTCTAGTCATGGGAGGAGTATAAGCTTCGAGCTACAAGCTACAAGCTACAAGCTACAAGCTACAAGCTACAAGCTACAAGCCAGTGAACATCAGCTTGCAGCTCGAAGCTGGCAGCTCGCCGCTTTAAAGAATATACCGCGACAGGTCTTCGTTCTTCGCCAATTCGCCGAGGTGGCTGTTGACGTATTCGGCGTCGATGCGGATCGGCTCATCGTTGTGGGCGCTGGCCAGATCACCGGCGCTGAACGAGACTTCCTCCAGCAGGCGCTCCAGCAGCGTGTGCAGGCGACGGGCACCGATATTCTCGGTCTTCTCGTTGACCTGCCAGGCGATTTCCGCCAGGCGCTTGATGCCGTCCGGCAGGAACTCGATGGTCAGGCCTTCGGTCTTCAGCAACTCGCGGTATTGCTCGGTCAGCGAGGCGTGCGGTTCGCTGAGGATACGCTCGAAGTCTTCCGGGCTCAGGGCCTTGAGTTCGACGCGGATCGGCAGGCGGCCTTGCAGCTCGGGTACCAGGTCGCTCGGCTTGCTCAGGTGGAACGCACCGGAGGCGATGAACAGGATGTGGTCGGTCTTGACCATGCCCAGCTTGGTGTTCACCGTGCAGCCTTCGATCAGCGGCAGCAGGTCGCGCTGTACGCCTTCACGGGAGACATCGGCGCCGCCGACGTTGCCGCGCTTGGCGACCTTGTCGATTTCGTCGATGAACACGATACCGTGCTGCTCGACGGCTTCCAGGGCCTTGGCCTTCAATTCCTCGTCGTTGACCAGGCGCCCGGCTTCTTCGTCACGGACCAGCTTGAGCGCGTCCTTGACCTTGAGCTTGCGGCTCTTGCGCTTGCCCTTGCCCATGTTGGCGAAGAGGTTCTGCAACTGGTTGGTCATCTCTTCCATGCCCGGCGGCGTGGCGATCTCGACGCCGTACGACTCGGCCACTTCGATTTCGATCTCCTTGTCATCCAGCTGGCCTTCGCGCAGGCGCTTGCGGAACAGCTGGCGGGTGTTGGAGTCCTGGGCTGGGGCCGAGTCTTCGTTGAAACCCATGCGGGCCGGTGGCAACAGGGCGTCGAGGATGCGTTCTTCGGCGGCGTCTTCGGCGCGATGGCGGACCTTGACCAGTTCCTGCTCGCGCAGCAGCTTGATCGCGGCGTCGGCGAGGTCACGGATGATCGATTCGACGTCACGGCCGACATAGCCGACTTCGGTGAACTTGGTCGCTTCGACCTTGATGAACGGGGCGTTGGCCAGTTTGGCCAGGCGCCGGGCGATTTCGGTCTTGCCGACGCCGGTCGGGCCGATCATCAGGATGTTCTTGGGCGTCACTTCAACACGCAGCTCCTCGGGGAGCTGCATCCGCCGCCAGCGGTTGCGCAAGGCAATGGCGACGGCGCGTTTGGCATCGTCCTGACCAATGATATGGCGATTGAGTTCGTGGACGATTTCGCGGGGGGTCATGGACATAATATGTGGGTCCTCAAGCGGGAACGAGCAGCCGGATGGGCTGGTTATTCCGCGAGGTCCTGCTCCTCGATGGTGACGTTGTGATTGGTGAAGACGCAGATGTCGGCGGCGATACCCAGTGCGGTTTCGACGATTTCACGGGCCGACAGGTCGGTTTTCTTCAGCATCGCGCTGGCTGCGGCCTGTGCATAGCCGCCACCGGAGCCCATGGCGATCAGGCCGTTTTCCGGTTCGACGACGTCGCCATTGCCGGTAATGATCAGTGAAGCATCTTTGTTGGCGACCGCCAGCATGGCTTCCAGGCGGCTCAGGGAGCGGTCGGTGCGCCACTCCTTGGCCAGTTCGACAGCGGCGCGGACCAGATGACCTTGATGTTTTTCAAGTTGGCCTTCGAAGCGTTCGAACAGGGTGAAGGCGTCGGCGGTGGCACCGGCGAAACCGGCGAGAACTTCACCGTGGTAGAGGCGCCGGACTTTTTTCGCGTTGCCCTTCATGACGGTGTTGCCGAGGGAAACCTGGCCGTCGCCGCCCATGACGACTTTGCCGTGGCGACGAACTGAAACGATGGTGGTCAAGGGAGAATCTCCACGCAGCGGGGCGAAAATGCCTGATGGAAACTCATATGGGGGTGGTGGTGGGATTTTCAACCGTGGGCGGGACTAGAGGATGAGCGGCGTAGGAAATGCTGTGTTTGATCTTATGCCGCAGGCTTCAAGGCTGCACTTAACCTTTGTGGCGAGCGGGCTTGCCCGCGTTCGGCTGCGAAGCAGTCGGAAAACCGCACACCTCGCTGTGTCAGGCACAACGAATTCTCTGGTTTTAGGGGCGCTTCGCACCCCAGCGGGGGCAAGCCCCCTCGCCACAAATTTCAGTGTGTTCAGCGGTTCTGCCGTTGCTGCAACAACAGGTTGTTGAAGCCGCTGCCGGCCAGTTGTTTCTGGGCCTTGGTCAATTGTTCGCGGTTGCTGAACGGTCCGACCAATACCCGATACCAGGTCTCGTCCTTCACGGTTCCGGACTCCACCGCCACCGCCTGGCCGAGCAGGATGATCTGCGCCCGCACCTTGTCCGCATCGGCTTCCTTGCGGAATGAGCCGGCCTGCAGGAAGAACTGCGTCACCGCCGCCGGCTTTGTCACCGCCACG
Organism: Pseudomonas gingeri; assembly: GCF_013386165.1. Taxonomy (GTDB): domain Bacteria; phylum Pseudomonadota; class Gammaproteobacteria; order Pseudomonadales; family Pseudomonadaceae; genus Aquipseudomonas; species Aquipseudomonas gingeri_C. The sequence goes on from NZ_JACAOS010000022.1 coordinate 176,697, forward strand.
GGAGGTGGCGGTGGCGGGGTAATCCCGGACAACGCGGCCTGGGCCCGGGCCGTGTCGATCTTTGCCGCTTCGGCCGGGGTCACCGGCGTGGTCGGCGTCGGCACGGTCTGCGGCGTCGGCAGGGTTTTTTCCGGCACGGCTTCGGGCGGCACGATGACTTCCGATTCCGGCAGCAAGGTGTAGAAGTCGTACTTGGGCTTCACCGGCTGGGTCGGGCTCGGTGGGGTCTTGTTGGCTTCGGCGATCTTGCTCGCCTTCAGCTGTTCCTGCTTGACCCGTTTGACGTCATCGCCCCTGCCCGGCTCCAGCTTCATCAGGAAGACGATAAAGGCGCCCACGCTGAGGCCGATGGCCAGCCACAACCAGCCCGGGATCGGCTTTTTCGCAGGAGCTTGGTAACGGCTGGCGCCACGTTTGGGTGCAGGGGTTTTCTTGGCAGCCAACTTACATACGCTCCAGGGTTTCCAGACCCAGCAGTTCCAGGCCTTGCTTGAGGGTGCGACCGGTCAGCGCGGCGAGGCGCAGGCGGCTCTGTTTCTGTTCGGCGGTTTCGGCGGACAGGATCGGGCAGTTCTCGTAGAAGCTGGAAAACAACCCGGCGACATCGTACAGGTAGGTGCACAACACGTGCGGCGTGCCTTTCTCGGCGACGCTGCCGAGCACTTCGCCGAACTGCGCCAGTTTGGCGGCCAGTTCCTGCTCGTGGGGGGCTTCAAGGACGATCTGCCCTTCGACCTGGCTGAAATCCGTGCCCAGTTTACGGAACACACCGGCCACGCGGGTGTAGGCGTAGAGCAGGTACGGCGCGGTGTTGCCTTCGAAGTTGAGCATCAGTTCGAAGTTGAAACTGTAGTCGCTGGTGCGATGCTTGGACAGGTCGGCGTACTTGACCGCGCCGATGCCCACCACACGGGCGATGGTGCGCAGTTCGTCTTCGGCCAGCTCCGGGTTCTTTTCCTTGACCAGCAGATAAGCGCGGTCCATGGCCTCGGTCAGCAGGTCGATCAGCTTCACGGTGCCGCCGTCGCGGGTCTTGAACGGACGGCCGTCGGCGCCGTTCATGGTGCCGAAACCCATGTGTTCCATTTCCATCGGGTGGCCGACGAAGCCGGCCTTGCGTGCCACCGCGAACACCTGCTGGAAGTGCAGGGCCTGGCGCTGGTCGACGAAGTACAGGGCACGATCGGCTTTCAGCACATTGCTGCGGTAGCGCACGGCCGCCAGGTCGGTGGTGGCATAGAGATAACCACCGTCGGCCTTGACGATGATCACCGGCAGCGGCTCGCCTTCGGCATTCTTGAATTCGTCGAGGAAAACGCACTGGGCGCCGTTGCTCTCGACCAGCATGCCCTTGGCCTTGAGGTCGTTGACGACATTGATCAGGTCGTCGTTGTAGGCGCTTTCGCCCATCACGTCGGCCATGGTCAGTTTGACGTTCAGCAACTCGTAAGTGCTTTGGCAGTGGGACAGGGAGATATCGGTGAAGCTTCTCCAGGCCTTGATGCAGGTCTCGTCGCCGGCTTGCAGGTCGACCACCAGCTTGCGGGCGCGATCGGCAAACGCCGGGTCTTCGTCAAAGCGCTTCTTGGCCGCCCGGTAGAAGTCTTCCAGGTCCGAGAGGGCGCTCTTGAGCATGTCGGGATTGTCTTCGAGCATGGCCATCAGCATGCCGAACTGGGTGCCCCAGTCGCCGACGTGGTTCTGCCGGATCACGCTGTCGCCGAGGAACTCGAGGACCCGGGACACGCCGTCGCCGATGATGGTCGAGCGCAGGTGGCCGACGTGCATTTCCTTGGCCAGGTTGGGGGCCGAGAGGTCGACCACCACCCGTTGTGCGGGACCGGCCTTGCGTACGCCGATATGGGCGTCGGCCAGGGCGGCATCGAGGCGCGCGGCCAGGGCCTGGGTGTTCTGGAAGAAGTTGATGAAGCCGGGGCCGGCGATCTCGGCCTTGCTCACGCTCTCGGCGGCGGGCAGGGCGGCGATGATCTTTTCCGCCAGGTCGCGGGGCTTCAGGCCGGCCGGCTTGGCCAGCATCATGGCGATATTGCTGGCGAAGTCGCCGTGGGTCTTGTCCCGGGTGTTTTCCACCTGGATCGCCGGCGACAGCCCTTCAGGCAACACACCTTCGGTGACGAGTTGGGTGATGGCTTGTTGGATCAGCTGGCGAATGGTGTCTTTCATGGTCTTCTCTTTCGACCGCAAGCGCGGCGGCGCTTCGATGCGCAGGTGGAAAAACTGGGCATTATCCGTTGCCGGGGCGAGCTTGCCAACCTTAGTCGACGGAGCGGGGTGCCGCGGTGCCTATTCGATCGCTATCGCCGGCAAGCCGGCTCCTACAGAGGTTGTGGATAACTCACGGCCTCCTGTAGGAGCCGGCTTGCTGGCGATGACGTCCGTTGGCTCAATACAAATCCACCGGATCGACATCCAGCGACCAGCGCACCTGCCGCCCGCTGGGCATTTGCTCCAGCACCAGCAACCAACTGCTCAGCAATCGGTGCAGCGAAGCCCGGCCATTGGCCTGCAACAACAACTGCGCCCGGTAACGTCCGGCCCGGCGTTCCATGGGTGCCGGCACCGGCCCCAGCAACTCGATGCCGCCCAGGTTCATTTCAGCCAGCAAACGCTCGGCCTCGCTACAGGCCTCATCAAGGAAACCCTCGGCCTGCCCTGGCTTGTGGGCTTCGGCCCGGAGCAGCGCCAAGTGCGCAAAGGGCGGCAAACCCGCGGCCCGGCGCTCACTCAGGGCCTGCTCGGCAAAGGCGAAATAGCCCTGCTCGGTCAGTTGAATCAGCAGCGGATGATCTGCCAGATGGGTCTGGATAATCACCTTGCCCGGTTCCTCCGCCCGGCCGGCCCGGCCCGCCACCTGGACGATCAACTGGGCCATGCGTTCGCTGGCGCGGAAGTCGCCGGAGAACAGGCCGCCGTCGGCATCGAGGATCGACACCAGGGTCACTCGGGGAAAGTGATGGCCTTTTGCGAGCATCTGCGTGCCCACCAGGATGCACGGCTGGCCTTTCTGGATGGTCGCGAACAGCTGGTTCATCGCGTCCTTGCGCGAGGTGCTGTCACGGTCGACCCGCAGCACCGGGTAATCGGGAAAGAGGATGCCCAGGCGCTCCTCGGCGCGCTCGGTCCCGGCCCCTACCGGGCGCAGGTCGACCTTGCCGCACTGCGGGCAATTGCGCGGCACGCGTTCGACGTAGCCGCAGTGATGGCAGCGCAGTTCGCCGGAGCGCTGGTGCACGGTCATCCGTGCATCGCAGCGCGAGCATTCGGACATCCAGCCGCAGTCGTGGCACAGCAGCGTTGGCGCAAAGCCGCGCCGGTTGAGGAACACCAGCACCTGCTGGCCGGCAGCGAGGGTCTGGCCGATGGCCTGCTGCATGGGGCCGGAAATGCCGCTGTCCAGTGGACGGCTTTTAACGTCCAGGCGCAGGAAGCGCGGTTGCTTGGCACCGCCCGCGCGCTCGTTCAGGCGCAGCAGGCCATAACGCCCGGTGTAGGCGTTGTGCAGGCTTTCCAGGGACGGCGTGGCCGAACCCAGCACAATCGGGATGTTTTCCTGGCGGGCGCGTACCAGCGCCAGGTCGCGGGCGTGATAACGCAGGCCTTCCTGCTGTTTATAGGAGCCGTCGTGTTCTTCATCGATGATGATCAGCCCGGGGTTTTTCATCGGGGTGAACAGCGCCGAACGTGTACCGATAATGATGTCGGCTTCGCCGTCGCGGGCCGCGAGCCAGGCGTCCAGGCGTTCGCGGTCGTTCACCGCCGAGTGCAGCAGGGCGATGCGGGCATTGAACCGCTGCTCGAAGCGCGCCAGGGTCTGTGGCCCCAGGTTGATTTCCGGGATCAGCACCAGCGCCTGCTTGCCGGCTTCCAGGGTTTCACGGATCAGTTGCAGATAGACTTCGGTCTTGCCGCTGCCGGTCACGCCGGCCAGCAAGAATGCGTGAAAACTGTCGAGCCCGGCGCGGATCGCTTCGCAGGCGGCGCGTTGTTCGCTGTTGAGCGGCAGTTCCGGTTGCGCCAGCCAGTGTTCGTGGCGTTCGCCGGGGGCGTGGCGGCGAACCTCGACCTGCACCAGATCCTTGGCCAGCAACAGGTCGAGGCTGTCCTTGCTCAGCATCAGTTTGCTCAACAGTTGATGGGCTACGCCGTGGGGATGCTGGGCCAGGGTCGCCAGGGCTTCACGTTGTCGCGGGGCCCGGGCAATGCGCGGATCGTCGAGGCGCGCGCCGGGGACCATCGACCAGAAGCGTTCCTGGCGGGCCTCGGCCGGTTCACCTTGGCGCAGCAGTACCGGCAGTGCCCAGCTCAGGGTGTCGCCGAGGCTGTGCTGATAATACTGGGCGGTCCACAGGCACAGCTTGAACAGCGCCGGCGGCAGCGGCGTCGTGGCGTCGAGCAGGGCCGTGGCGCGCCTGAGCTTGTCCGCCGGGACTTCGCTGTGTTCGGCGACCTCCACCAGGATGCCGATCATTTCCCGGCGGCCGAACGGCACCCGCAGGCGCATGCCAGGCTGCAGCGCGGCGCGCGGCACGCCTTCCGGTGCCCGATAATCGAACAGGCGACGCAATGGCGAAGGCAGGGCAAGGCGCAGGATGGCGTCGGGCACGCGGTTTTCTCGGGTCAGGCTTTATGGAGGGCGCGAGCCTAGCAGACGGCCCGGGCAGTGTCTTCCCGACAGAGGGGCCTGCTGGCCGCTTGCGTCATGGCAAAGCTCTGGTATGATCGCCGGCTAAATTACGTGCGGTGTTCAACAATAGTGTTGAGCGGCGGCACGCCAGCCCGAGGAAGTACCCATGAAAGCCGATATCCATCCAGTATACGTAGACATCGACGTTACCTGCAGCTGCGGTAACAAGTTCGTGACCCGTTCGACTCACGGCAAAGCACTGCCAATCGACGTGTGCAACGAATGCCACCCGTTCTACACCGGTAAGCAGAAGACCCTGGACACCGGCGGCCGCGTACAGAAGTTCGCCGACCGTTTCGGCATGTTCGGCGCCAAAAAGGCCTGAGACTGATCGCTCCGGGAAAACAGGCCTCAGGCTTTTCCCGGCCGATGAAAAAGGCGTCCCTCGTGGACGCCTTTTTTTATGGGCGGCATTTGTATCGATGGCTGTCGCATAAAAAATTGTAGACATTTTTACGATCGATTGTGAACAGTTGTCGCCTTGTATTCCGCGGCTCTTGGGCCAAAGTCGTAGGGACAGGCGCTTGACACCTGTGACTGGTCAGTCTTGTGAGGACTTGGCGACACGCGTATCCTCGGCGGTCCGTCAGTCCCACAGTAAAAAGCGGAATGCCCACATGTCAGATTTGAAAACTGCCGCTCTCGAATATCATGCCAATCCTCGTCCAGGGAAGCTGAGCGTCGAGCTCACCAAAGCCACCGCCACTGCCCGTGACCTGTCGCTGGCCTACAGCCCTGGCGTCGCTGAGCCAGTACGCGAAATCGCCCGCGATCCTGAGCTGGCCTACAAGTACACTGGCAAGGGCAACCTGGTTGCAGTCATTTCCGATGGCACCGCGATTCTCGGCCTGGGTAACCTCGGCCCATTGGCCTCCAAGCCAGTGATGGAAGGCAAGGGCGTGCTGTTCAAGCGCTTTGCCGGTATCGACGTGTTCGACATCGAAGTTGATTCGGAAAGCCCGCAAGCCTTCATCGACACCGTCAAGCGTATCTCCATCACCTTCGGTGGCATCAACCTGGAAGACATCAAGGCACCTGAGTGCTTTGAGATCGAACGTGCTCTGATCGAGCAGTGCGATATTCCGGTGTTCCACGATGACCAGCACGGCACCGCGATCGTTACCGCGGCCGGCATGATCAATGCCCTGGAAATCGCCGGCAAGACCCTGCCGGAAGCCAAGATTGTCTGCCTGGGCGCCGGCGCCGCCGCTATCTCCTGCATGAAATTGCTGGTGAGCATGGGCGCCAAGATCGAGAACATCTTCATGGTTGACCGTACTGGCGTGATCCACGCTGGCCGTGACGACCTGAACCAGTACAAAGCGGTGTTCGCCCACGCTACCGAGAAGCGCACCCTGTCTGACGCCCTGAAGGGCGCTGACGTGTTCGTCGGTCTGTCCGGCCCGAACCTGCTGGATGCAGAAGGCCTGCTGTCGATGGCGGCTAACCCGATCGTGTTCGCTTGCTCGAACCCGGATCCGGAAATCTCGCCAGAGCTGGCTCACGCCACTCGTAGCGACGTGATCATGGCCACCGGTCGTTCGGACTACCCGAACCAGGTCAACAACGTCCTCGGCTTCCCCTTCATCTTCCGTGGTGCCCTGGACGTTCGCGCCAAGCGCATCAACGAAGAGATGAAAGTGGCTGCCGCCAACGCCCTGCGCGAACTGGCCAAGCTGCCGGTGCCTCAGGAAGTGTGCGACGCCTACGGCGGTATCAAGCTGGAATTCGGTCGTGAGTACATCATTCCGAAGCCAATGGATGCCCGTCTGATCACCCTGATCTCCGATGCTGTGGCCAAGGCTGCAATCGAGACTGGTGTGGCGACCCTGCCGTATCCGAAGAACTACCCGCTGAAAAGCGTGGATGATGTGTTCAACGGCTAAAAGCAGTCGCCCATAAAAAACCCGGCCTTATCAGCCGGGTTTTTTTATGGGCTCAAAGCGGCAAGCTTTGAGCTGCAAGTGAAAAGCGCATTGCGTCGCTTTTGATTTCTCTTGCAGCTTGCCGCTGCCCCTCTAAAACAGATCGATTGGCGCCGCCTCGTCCGCCGGCAGCGGGCTGCCTGGGGCGCTGCCGCCATTGCCGATCTCGTTGACCGACGGTGGCGTGTCTTCGCTCTTGAACAGCTCGAAGTAGGCATTCGGCGTGCCCGGTGTGGCCGCGCGACCGCTGATCGGGTCCACCCGCAGGCTGAGGATGCCTTCCGGCTCCGCCTGGGTGTGGGGCGGTTTGCCCTTGAGGGCGGCGCCCATGTAGTCCATCCAGATCGGCAGCGCCACGGTGCCGCCGAACTCGCGACGACCCAGGCTCTCGGGCTGGTCGAAGCCGGTCCAGACGGTGGTGATGTAGTCGGCGTTGTAACCGGTGAACCAGGCATCCTTGGAGTCGTTGGTGGTACCGGTCTTGCCCGCCAGGTCGCTACGACCCAGTGCCAGGGCGCGACGCCCGGTACCGAGTTTGATCACGTCCTCGAGCATGCTGTTGAGGATGTAGGTGGTACGTCCGTCAACGATCCGCTCGGCCACCGCCGGCGCCTGGGCAGCCGGTGCAGGAGCTTCGCCGGTACTGTTGACGGTGAACGATGGCTGGCTCGGTGCCGCGATGCCGCTGCTGGCCGTCGCGCCCGCCGGCACGCTCGGTGGATTGGCGACGAACAGGGTTTCACCGTTGCGGCTTTCGATCTTGTCGATCAGGTACGGGGTGATCTTGTAGCCGCCGTTGGCGAAGGTGCTCCAGCCGGTGGCAATTTCCATCGGTGTGAGGGTCGCGGTACCCAGGGCCAGGGACAGGTTGCGCGGCAGGTCCTGCTTGTTGAAACCGAACCGGGTGATGTAGTCGATGGTCTTGTCGACGCCCAGGCTTTGCAGCAGGCGAATCGAAACCAGGTTACGCGACTTGTACAGCGCCTCGCGCAAGCGGATCGGGCCGAGGAAGGTGTTGGTGTCGTTTTTCGGACGCCAGACCTTGTCCAGGTATTCGTCGACGAACACGATCGGCGCGTCGTTCACCAGGCTCGCCGGGGTATAGCCGTTGTCCAGCGCGGAGCTGTAGATGAACGGCTTGAAGCTCGAACCCGGTTGGCGCTTGGCCTGGGTGGCGCGGTTGTAGTTGCTCTGCTCGAAGGCGAAACCACCGACCAGCGCACGGATCGCGCCGTTTTGCGGGTCAAGCGAGACCAGCGCGCCCTGGGCCACCGGTACCTGGCTGAACTTCAGGCTGTTGTCGGCCTGGCGCTGGACGCGGATCAGGTCGCCGACCTGGGAGACGTCGGATGGCTGCTTGGGTGCGGCACCGAGGCTGTTGGTGTTGAGGTACGGACGCGCCCATTTCATGCTGTCCCAGTTGACGATTTCCGGGCCGTTGCGGGTCAGTACGTGCAGGCTGGTCTTGTCGACCTGGGTGACGATGGCCGGGTCCAGGCCGCTGATGGTGCGCTGCTTGCCCAGTTCGGCAATCCAGGCGTCACGGGTTTTGCCCGGTAGGCGCGATTCCGGTCCACGGTAGCCGTGGCGCTGGTCGTAGGCGATCAGGCCTTCTTCAATCGAGTGGTTGGCCAGTTCCTGCAGGTTGCTCGGCACGGTGGTGGTGACGCGGAAACCTTCGGTGTAGGCTTCGCTCCCATAACGACCGACCATTTCCGCACGGGCCATTTCGGCGATGTACGGCGCGTTCACTTCCGGCGTCGGCACGTGATAGCTGGCGTTGATCGGCTCGACGATGGCGGCCTGGTAGGCGGCTTCATCGATCTTGCCCAATTTGTACATGCGGCCCAGGATCCAGTCGCGGCGCTCTTTGGCGCGTACCGGGTTGGCCAGCGGGTTGAAACGGGACGGGGCCTTCGGCAGGCCGGCAATCATTGCCATCTGGGCCAGGGTGATGTCACGGATCGACTTGCCGTAATAAACCTGTGATGCCGCCTCGATACCGTAGGCGCGGTTACCCAGGTAGATCTTGTTCACGTACAGCTCGAGGATCTCATCCTTGGTCAGCTGGCGCTCGATTTGCAGGGCCAGAAGAATTTCGTTGGTCTTGCGCGAGAAGCTACGCTCGCTGGACAGGAAGAAGTTCTTCGCCACCTGCATGGTGATGGTACTGCCGCCGGACTGGATATGGCCGCTTTTGACCAACTGGGTCGCGGCACGCATCAGGCTGCTGGGATCGACGCCATAGTGGTTGGCGAAGTTGTCGTCCTCGGCGCTCAGCAGGGCGTTGATGAAGTTCGGCGGAATATCCGCGAACTTCAGCGGCGAACGGCGCATCTCGCCGAATTCGGCGATCAGCTTGCCATCGCTGGTGTAGACCCTGAGCGGAATCTGCAATTGAATGCTGCGCAAAGTCTCGACGGACGGCAGGCCCGGACTAAGATAAAGAAAAGCGCCGCTCAGGACGAGCAGCAGCCCGCAGAACACGGCGACGAAAGACCACCCGAAAAACTTCAGCAGACGAATCAAGGCTTGTGGATTTCCAGATAAAAGAATGGGTTAGGCGTCAGGCTAAATTCGCAGCAAGCGCAGGTTCTACGGTTCGGAAAAAAACGCTGGGCATTATAAGCATTTTTGGGCGTGAGCGTCATTTGCGCTTATGTCAAGACTGCTATTAAATGCCCATCATCATAAAGGGTCCGTAAGTCGCGGATAGTAATAGGGAATCGGTAGTGCTTGGACTCTTTGGCAAAAAAGCGCATTCGCTCCTGGGGATCGACATCAGTTCCACCTCGGTAAAACTCCTCGAATTGAGCCGTTCCGGCAACCGATATCGAGTCGAGTCCTACGCCGTGGAGCCCTTGCCGGCCAATGCTGTGGTCGAAAAGAACATCGCCGAGCTCGAAGGCGTGGGGCAGGCCCTTTCACGGGTGCTGTTCAAGGCCAAGACCAATGTGCGCGGCGTGGCCGTGGCCGTGGCCGGTTCCGCGGTGATCACCAAGACCATCGAGATGGACGCCGGGCTTTCCGATGACGAAATGGAAAACCAGCTGAAGATCGAAGCTGACCAATACATCCCTTATCCCCTGGAAGAAGTGGCCATCGACTTCGAGATCCAGGGTTATTCGGCGCGCAATCCCGAGCGTGTCGAAGTCTTGCTTGCCGCCTGTCGGAAAGAAAACGTCGAGGTTCGCGAAGCGGCCCTGGCTTTGGCCGGACTCGAGGCCCAGGTGGTCGATGTCGAGGCCTACGCCCTGGAGCGTTCCTTTGGGCTGCTCGCCGCGCAACTGGCCAGCGACCATGAAAAGCTGACCGTGGCGGTGGTTGACATCGGTGCCACCATGACCACCCTCAGCGTCCTGCACAATGGCCGGATCATCTACACCCGCGAGCAATTGTTCGGCGGTCGCCAGCTCACCGAGGAAATCCAGCGCCGCTACGGCCTGTCCAACGAAGAAGCGGGGCTGGCGAAGAAGCAGGGTGGCCTGCCCGACGACTACGTCGCCGAGGTGTTGCAGCCGTTCAAGGATGCCGTGGTCCAGCAGGTGTCGCGTTCCCTGCAGTTCTTCTTCGCTTCCGGGCAATACAACGATGTCGACTACATCCTGCTCGCCGGTGGCACCGCGTCGATTGCCGGGCTCGATCACCTGATTCAGCAGCGGCTCGGTACGCCGACCCTGGTGGCCAACCCCTTCGCCGACATGGCCTTGAGCAGCAAGGTCAACGCCGGGGCCCTGGCCAGCGATGCGCCGGCGCTGATGATCGCTTGCGGTCTGGCCTTGAGGAGTTTTGACTGATGGCGCGGATCAACCTTCTGCCCTGGCGCGAGCAACTGCGCGAAGAGCGACGCAAACGTTTCCTCACCGCCCTGGTCGGCGTGCTGGTGGCGGCGGTCGGCGTGGTATTGCTGACGGACCAGTACTTCAGCGGCGCCGTCGACCGCCAGGTCGCGCGTAATGCCTACATGAACAAGGAAATTGCCCAGCTCGACGGCCGGATCAAGCAGATCAGCGAACTCAAGGCGCGTCGCCAGCAACTGATCGAGCGCATGAAGATCATCCAGGACCTGCAGGGCAACCGGACCATCAGCGGACGGATCTTCGATCAACTGGTGCGGACCCTGCCGGACGGCGTGTATTTCACCGAAGTGAAGATGACTGATAAAACCATTGCGATCACCGGCGCGGCCGAGTCCAACAACCGGGTTTCGGACCTGATGCGTAATCTCGATGCTTCCGATTGGCTCACGGCGCCGGTTTTGACCGAGGTCAAGGCGACCACCGCCGGTGCGGTGGACCAGGCCAACACCTTCCAGTTGAGCGTGCGCCAGACCCAGCCGAAGTCCGAGGGGGCAGCCAAATGAATGTCTCCGTCTGGATGGAAAACCTGCGCAAGATCGACCTCGCTGAGCTCGACTTGCAGAACATCGGCTCCTGGCCCGTGGTGGTCAAGGTCGTCAGCGGCATACTGACCGCGATCCTGGTACTGGCCCTGGGTTACAACTTCTACATCAAGGACCTGACCGATCAACTGGACACGCAGCGCCTGACGGAAGTGACCCTCAAGGAGCAGTTCGCCACCAAGGCCCACCTGGCCGCCAACCTGGAAGCCTATACCCGGCAGATGGAGGAGATGGAAACCTCCTTCGGCACCTTGCTCAAGCAACTGCCGAGCGACACAGAGGTGCCGGGACTGCTGGAGGACATCACGCGCACCGGGTTGGGCAGTGGGCTGGAGTTCGAGGAAATCAAGCTGTTGCCGGAAGTCACCCAGCAGTTCTATATCGAGTTGCCGATTCAGATCACCGTGACCGGCGCCTATCATGACCTGGCCACCTTCGTCAGCGGCGTGGCGGCCCTGCCACGGATCGTCACCCTGCATGATTTCGAGATCAAACCGGTCGCGGCGTCACCGGCCGGCGGCAACAAGTTGCGCATGAGCATCCTGGCCAAGACCTATCGCTACAACGACAAGGGGCTGCAGAAATGAGCCGCTTGCAAACGATCTGTATGGCCTTGCTGGCGCTGATGCTGGCCGGCTGCGGCAACAGCAACGACTTCAGCGACCTGGACGCGTACATGAAAGAAGTGCGTGCGCGCCCGGCGGGCAGTATCGAGCCGACGCCGAAATTTCGCGCCTTCGAAATGTTCACCTACAGTGCCGCGGCGTTGCGCAGCCCGTTCCAGCCGCCGATGAAAATCGACCTGGTCAACCGCCAGAAAGGTTCCCACGAGGTCAAGCCTGATCCGAATCGGACCAAGCAATTTCTCGAGGGCTTCAACATCGAGCAATTCGAGATGGTCGGTACCCTCTCCAATGCCAGCGGCACCTTTGCCCTGGTGCGTGGGGCCGGTGGTGTCCATCGATTGAAAGTAGGCGATTACCTGGGACGCAATGATGGCCGTATCGTGGCTATCACCGACTCCCAGGTTGAGGTGATCGAGATCGTTCCGGATGGCGAAGGCGCCTGGCTGGAACGACCGCGCTCCATCCCTTTGAAAGAGCACTCATAGTGGAATTCGACATGAACAGGATTATTTCATCCCTCGGCATTTCGCTATGGATAGCGCTGGTGTCGCCGATGGTGCTGGCGTCCAACCTGAAAACCCTGGATGTGGCGTCATTGCCCGGAGACCGGGTAGAGCTGAAGCTGGGCTTCGACGGCCCTCCCGCCGTGCCCCACGGCTATACCACCGACCAGCCGGCGCGGATCGCCCTGGACCTGACCGGTGTCACCAGCCAGTTGCTCAAGAAGACCCAGGATCTGGGCGTGGGCAACGCCCGCAGCGTGACCGTGGTCGAGGCCAAGGATCGCACGCGGCTGATCATCAACCTGACCAAGCTCGCGCCTTACAGCACGCGTATCGAAGGCAGCAACCTGTTCGTGGTGGTAGGGCAGGGTGGCAGCTCGGTCGCTCCGGTCCAGGCCCGTGCAGCAAGGCCTGCTGCTGCGGTGACGTCGCCGGCGCGGACGGCTACCAAGTCCTATGGGGCGGTGGGTAGGGCCATCCGCAATGTCGACTTCCAGCGCGGCGAGCAGGGTGAAGGCAATGTGGTCATCGAGCTGTCCGATCCGACCATGAGCCCGGATATCCAGGAACGTGGCGGCAAGATCAGCGTGGATTTCGCCAAGACCCAACTGCCCGACCCCCTGCGGGTGCGCCTGGACGTGAAGGATTTCGCCACGCCGGTGCAGTTCGTCAACGCCAGCGTCGTCGCCGACAAGGCCAATATCTCCATCGAGCCCAGCGGTGCCTTCGATTACTCGACCTATCAGACCGACAACAAGCTGACCATCAGCGTGCGCCCGCTCACTGTCGACGACCTGCAGCGGCGTAATGCCGAGCGCTTCGTCTACAGCGGCGAAAAACTCTCGCTGAACTTCCAGGACATCGACGTGCGTTCGGTGCTGCAACTGATCGCCGACTTCACCAATCTCAACCTGGTGGCCAGTGACACGGTGCAGGGCGGGATCACCTTGCGCCTGCAGAATGTGCCGTGGGACCAGGCGCTGGACCTGGTGTTGAAAACCAAGGGCCTGGACAAGCGCAAGATCGGTAACGTACTGCTGGTGGCCCCGGCGGACGAGATTGCTGCCCGCGAGCGTCAGGAACTGGAGTCGCAGAAGCAGATTGCCGAACTGGCGCCTTTGCGCCGCGAGCTGTTGCAGGTCAACTACGCCAAAGCGGCGGATATCGCCAAATTGTTCCAGTCGGTGACCAGTGCCGAGTCCAAGGCCGACGAGCGTGGCTCGATCACCGTGGATGACCGCACCAACAACATCATCGCCTACCAGACCCAGGACCGCCTCGACGAACTGCGACGCATCGTCGCCCAGTTGGACATTCCGGTGCGCCAGGTAATGATCGAGGCGCGGATCGTCGAAGCCACCGTCGGTTACGACAAGCAGCTCGGCGCCCGTTGGGGTGGCAAGATCAGCGGTGGCAACTGGAATACCACGGGCGGCTCGCCGACCCTCACCAGCCTCACCGGGCAGAGCGCCAGCACACCGTTCGTCGACCTCGGGGCGACCACCGCCACCTCCGGGATCGGCATCGGCTTCGTGACCAACAACACGACCCTGGACCTGGAACTCAGTGCCATGGAGAAAACCGGCAACGGTGAAGTGGTTTCCCAGCCCAAGGTGGTCACCTCCGACAAGGAAACCGCCAAGATCCTCAAGGGCACCGAGATTCCGTACCAGGAATCCAGCTCCAGTGGCGCGACCTCGGTGTCCTTCAAGGAGGCTTCGCTGTCCCTGGAAGTGACCCCGCAGATCACCCCGGACAACCGGATCATCATGGAAGTGAAAGTGACCAAGGATGAGCCGGACTACCAGAACGTGCTGAACAACGTTCCACCGATCAAGAAAAACCAGGTCAACGCCAAGGTTCTGGTCAATGACGGTGAAACCGTGGTGATCGGTGGTGTGTTCTCCAATACCCAGAGCAAAACCGAAGAGAAGGTGCCATTTCTCGGCGATGTGCCGTATGTTGGCCGCCTCTTCCGTCGAGACATTGTCTCGGAAGCAAAATCCGAACTGCTGGTATTCCTGACTCCGCGTATCATGAATAACCAGGCGATTGCTGTGAGTCGTTGATTCTGTGCGAAATTTGATTCTTGTAGGGCCTATGGGGGCTGGAAAAAGCACCATAGGCCGTTTGCTGGCCAAAGAGCTGCGCCTGCCTTTCAAAGATTCCGACAAGGAAATTGAACTGCGTACCGGTGCGAATATTCCGTGGATCTTCGACAAGGAAGGCGAGCCGGGCTTTCGCGACCGCGAACAGGCGATGATTGCCGAGCTGTGCGCGTCTGACGGTGTGGTGTTGGCCACCGGCGGCGGCGCGGTCATGCGCGGCGAAAACCGCCAGGCCCTGCACGCCGGGGGGCGGGTGGTCTACCTGCACGCCTCGGTGGAGCAGCAGGTCGGGCGCACCGCGCGTGATCGCAACCGGCCTTTGCTGCGCACCGCCGACCCGGCCAAGACCCTGCGTGACCTGCTGGCGATCCGTGATCCGCTGTATCGGGAAATCGCCGATCTTGTGATTGAAACCGACGAACGACCTCCGCGCATGGTGGTGCTGGACATTCTTGAACGCTTGCAGCAGCTGCCTCCCCGTTAAAGCGCGGGAGGAAATGCGCTATCCTCGGCAATCGCCATGCTCGGTGTCGGTCATGGCTTAGAGCCATCGGGCCGCGTCCATACCAGGCGCCGCCGACAATCGTTAATCCTGAGACTGGACGCCCGCGTCCATCTTCACTGTGGGGACACATGCAGACACTTAAGGTCGATCTTGGCGAGCGTAGCTACCCGATTCACATTGGCGAAGGGCTGCTGGATCAGCCCGGGCTGCTGACGCCGCACATTGCCGGTCGGCAGGTTGCCATTATCTCCAATGAAACCGTCGCGCCCCTCTACCTTGAGCGCCTGACCCGCAGTCTGTCGGCCTACTCCGTGGTGTCGGTGGTGTTGCCTGACGGCGAGGCCTTCAAAACCTGGGAAACCCTGCAACTGATCTTCGACGGCCTGCTGACGGCTCGCCACGACCGTCGCACCACGGTGATCGCCCTCGGCGGCGGGGTGATCGGCGACATGGCCGGCTTCGCTGCGGCCTGCTACCAGCGCGGCGTGGATTTTATCCAGGTGCCGACCACCTTGTTGTCCCAGGTCGATTCGTCGGTGGGCGGCAAGACCGGCATCAACCATCCGCTGGGCAAGAACATGGTCGGCGCCTTCTATCAGCCCAATGTGGTGCTGATCGATACCGCCACCCTGAACACCCTGCCGCCGCGCGAGCTGTCGGCGGGCCTGGCGGAAGTGATCAAGTACGGTCTGATCTGTGACGAACCCTTCCTGACCTGGCTGGAAGAGCACATGGACGCGTTGCGCGCCCTCGACCAGAGCGCCCTGACGGCCGCCATCGAACGCTCCTGCGCGGCCAAGGCGGCGGTGGTCGGTGCCGATGAACGCGAGTCCGGCGTGCGTGCCACGCTCAACCTCGGGCACACCTTCGGCCATGCCATCGAAACCCACATGGGCTATGGTGTCTGGCTGCACGGTGAAGCCGTGGCGGCGGGTACCGTGATGGCCCTGGAAATGTCCACGCGTCTGGGCTGGATCAGTGCCCAGGAGCGTGATCGCGGTATTCGTCTGTTCCAGCGTGCCGGTTTGCCGGTCATTCCGCCTGAGGAAATGACCGAAGCCGATTTTCTCGAACACATGGCAATTGACAAGAAAGTGATCGACGGTCGCCTGCGCCTGGTGCTGTTGCGCCGAATGGGCGAAGCCGTGGTAACCGACGATTATCCGAAAGAAGTTCTACAGGCCACGCTGGGGGCGGACTACCGCACTCTGGCTCAGCTTAAAGGTTGATAGGATTCCGATGACCAGTTTGCATGCCGACGAGGCTTTCCTCGGCCATTACCAGTTAAGTCACGACCCTTTCGCTCCCCGGGTGCCTGGCTTCAAGTTCTTCCCCGCCCAGCGCAAGCCTGTGCTCGGGCAATTGCATCACCTGGCCCGGTACAGCCAACTGCTGCTGGTGGTCACCGGTCCGGAGGGCAGCGGCAAGACGCTGCTGCGCCAGGCCTTGGTGGCCAGCACCAACAAGCAGTCGGTGCAGAGCGTGGTGGTTTCCGCGCGTGGTGCCGGCGATGCGGGGGGTGTGCTGCGGCAGATCGCCCAGGCGTTGAATGTCGCCCAGGCCGAGATCCGCGAGATCCTCAACCAGGTGGTGCAACTGGCGCTGACCGGCCAGGAGGTCTACCTGCTGGTGGACGATGCCGAGTCGCTCGACGAGTCCGCCATCGAGGCCCTGCTGGCCCTGGCGGCCGGCGCACCGGAAGGCCGCCCGCATGTCTTCATGTTTGGTGAATCGTCGCTGATCGCGGCGCTGGAGCAGCACGGGGCGGAGGAAGAACGCTTCCACGTGATCGAATTGCAGCCCTACACCGAAGAAGAAACACGTGAATACCTGGCCCAGCGTCTTGATGGCGCGGGTCAGGGAATCGAACTTTTTTCCGCTGAGCAGATCACTGAGATTCACGAAAGCGCCGAAGGTTGGCCTGGCAACATCAACCAGGTCGCCCGTGACGCCATGATCGAAGCGATGATCGCCAGCCGCTCCGCGGTAAAGCGTCCAAGTATGGGGTTCAAGATGCCTAAGAAGCAGGTATTGGCGTTGTCCGCCGTGGTAGTGGTTGCCGTGGCGGCCGCCTGGATGATTCCGGGTCGCAACAAGGCGCCGGCAACTGCCGGTACAACCGCCAGCGAGCAGGCGCAACTGCCGCTGGGGCAAGCGCCCAAGCCGAACGCCTCGGGTAACCCGACGGTGGAGTTCGCCGGTAATTCGCAGCCGATGCCGCTACCGCTGGTCGGCCAGTCGCAGCCGGTGATGCGCGGTCCGCTGGCCGAGGCCGCGGGTGGCAGCATGGAAGGCGATGATGGCATCGCCCCACCGGTTGATGGTGGTCCGGCCAAGCCGCCGACCGTCACCACCATTGCACCGCCTGTCGGCGTGCCGGCGGGCCCGACGCCGACGCCGGTGGTCAAGCCGGTGCCGGCTCAGGTCGCCACTGCCAAACCGGCCCAGACCCCGGTTCCGGTACCAAAACCGGTCGCCAGGGCGCCGGAGAAGGCCGTTGAGAGGGCTGCCGAGAAACCTGTCGTGGTCGCCAAGGCTGCCGCGACTGGCCATAGCTGGTACGCCGGTCAGTCGTCGAGCAACTATGTGGTACAAATCCTGGGCACGAGCTCGGAAACCACGGCACAAAATTTCGTCAAGGAACAGGGCGGCGAATACCGTTATTTCAAGAAAGTCCTTAACGGCAAGCCGCTTTACGTGATCACCTACGGTAGTTTCTCCAGCCGCGATGCGGCCGTCAGCGCCATCAAGGCCTTGCCAGCGAAGGTTCAGGCTGGTAAACCTTGGCCTCGTACTGTCGCCAGCGTCCAACAGGACCTGGCCACAACTCGCTGAAGAATCGGCGGCCTTATCCAGGCCGCCTTCCCAGCACCTCAAAATTTCCGCAAGCGCATGCTGCTTTCAAAGCCGCGTGCCTTGTGGTGTCTGCGTCACAGTGGTTTTGAGTCGTCACGGTCAAAATTTAAAAATGTTTTGACTAGCACGAGATATCGCTTTAAACCTTTCATAAATGCGACATGAATTTTCAACGATTCGTCGTTAAATTTGTGGGCGTGTATGTCCGTGTGTACAATGACCTCCCTTTTGCCCCTGCAAAGCTGGCGTACGTTCGGCGCGGATGGTAAATGGTTGAATTGAAAAGAAATTTGTCTCTATAAAGAGGCAGCCTGGTGAGAAAGTGTCTATGAAAGCAGGTCTGTACCAACCAGATGAATTCAAGGATAACTGTGGTTTCGGCCTGATTGCCCATATGCAGGGCGAGCCCAGTCATCACCTGTTGCAGACGGCCATTGAGGCCCTGACCTGCATGACCCACCGCGGTGGGATCAACGCCGACGGCAAGACCGGTGACGGTTGCGGCCTTCTGATTCAGAAGCCGGACCAGTTCCTGCGTACTGTCGCCAAAGCGACATTCGGTAGCGATTTGCCCAAGCAATATGCGGTGGGCATGGTGTTCTTCAATCAGGACCCGGTCAAAGCCGAAGCCGCCCGTGCGCACATGAATCGCGAAATCCTCGCGGCCGGCCTGCAATTGGTGGGCTGGCGCAAGGTGCCGATCGACACCAGCGTCCTCGGCCGCCTGGCCCTGGAGCGCCTGCCGCAGATCGAGCAGGTGTTCATCGGTGGTGAGGGCCTGAGTGACCAGGCGTTCGCCATCAAGCTGTTCAGTGCCCGTCGTCGCTCGTCGGTGGCCAACGCCGCCGACACCGATCACTACATCTGCAGCTTTTCCCACAAGACCATGATCTACAAAGGCCTGATGATGCCGGCGGACCTCACCGCCTTCTATCCAGACCTCAGCGACCCGAGCCTGAAAACCGCGATCTGCGTGTTCCACCAGCGCTTCTCCACCAACACCCTGCCAAAATGGCCGTTGGCGCAACCGTTCCGCTTCCTGGCGCACAACGGCGAGATCAACACCATCACTGGCAACCGCAACTGGGCCCAGGCCCGTCGCACCAAGTTCGCCAATGACCTGATCCCCGATCTCGACGACCTGGGCCCGCTGGTCAACCGTGTCGGTTCCGACTCCTCGAGCATGGACAACATGCTGGAGCTGATGGTGACCGGTGGTATCGACCTGTTCCGGGGCGTGCGGATGCTGATTCCGCCGGCGTGGCAGAACGTCGACACCATGGACGCCGACCTGCGCGCGTTCTACGAATACAACTCCATGCACATGGAACCGTGGGACGGCCCGGCGGGCGTGGTGATGACCGAAGGTCGTCACGCGGTCTGCCTGCTCGAC
This sequence comes from Pseudomonas gingeri, assembly GCF_013386165.1. Lineage (GTDB taxonomy): Bacteria > Pseudomonadota > Gammaproteobacteria > Pseudomonadales > Pseudomonadaceae > Aquipseudomonas > Aquipseudomonas gingeri_C. The sequence goes on from NZ_JACAOS010000022.1 coordinate 195,720, forward strand.
CGCAACGGCCTGCGTCCGGCGCGCTGGGTGACCACCAAGAACGGCTATATCACCCTGGCGTCGGAAATCGGCGTGTGGAACTACCAGCCGGAAGACGTTATCGCCAAGGGCCGTGTGGGCCCCGGGCAGATCTTTGCCGTGGACACCGAAACCGGCCAGATCCTCGACACCGATGCCATCGACAACCGCCTCAAGTCGCGTCACCCGTACAAGCAGTGGCTGCGCAAGAACGCCTTGCGCATCCAGGCGACCATGGAAGACAACGACCACGGTTCGGCGTTCTACAACGTCGAGCAGCTCAAGCAGTACATGAAGATGTACCAGGTCACGTTCGAAGAGCGCGACCAGGTGCTGCGTCCGTTGGGCGAGCAGGGCTACGAAGCGGTCGGCTCCATGGGCGACGACACGCCGATGGCGGTCCTGTCCCAGCGTGTGCGCACGCCGTACGACTATTTCCGCCAGCAGTTCGCCCAGGTGACCAACCCACCGATCGACCCGCTGCGTGAAGCCATCGTCATGTCGCTGGAGATCTGCCTCGGTGCCGAGCGCAACATCTTCGAAGAGTCGCCGGAACACGCCTCGCGGGTGATTCTCAGCTCGCCGGTGATCTCCCCGGCCAAGTGGCGCTCGCTGATGAACCTCGAGCGTCCGGGTTTCGCTCGCCAGGTCATCGACCTGAACTACGACGAGAGCCTCGGGCTGGAAGCGGCCGTGCGCAACATCGCCGACCAGGCCGAAGAAGCCGTGCGCGCCGGACGGACCCAGATCGTCCTCAGCGACCGTCATATCGCCCCGGGCAAGCTGCCGGTGCACGCGTCCCTGGCGACCGGTGCGGTGCACCACCGCCTGACCGAGAAAGGCCTGCGCTGCGACAGCAACATCCTGGTGGAAACCGCCACCGCGCGCGACCCGCACCACTTTGCCGTGCTGATCGGCTTCGGTGCTTCGGCGGTCTATCCGTTCCTGGCCTACGAAGTGCTCGGCGACTTGATCCGTACCGGCGAAGTGCTGGGCGATCTCTACGAAGTCTTCAAGAACTACCGCAAGGGCATCACCAAGGGTCTGCTGAAGATCCTCTCGAAAATGGGGATTTCCACCATCGCGTCCTATCGCGGTGCGCAGCTGTTCGAAGCCATCGGCTTGTCCGAGGAAGTGGTCAACCTGAGCTTCCGCGGCGTGCCGAGCCGGATCAAGGGTGCGCGTTTCGTCGACCTCGAAGCCGAACAGAAACTGCTGGCCGGCGAAGCCTGGAGCGCGCGCAAGCCGATCCAGCAAGGCGGTCTGCTGAAGTTCGTCTACGGCGGTGAATACCACGCCTACAACCCGGACGTGGTCAGCACCCTGCAAGCCGCCGTGCAGCAGGGCGACTACGCCAAGTTCAAGGAATACACCGCGCTGGTGGACAACCGTCCGGTCTCGATGATCCGTGACCTGTTCCAGGTGAAAACCCTGGACACGCCGCTGGCGATCAGCGACATCGAACCGCTGGAGTCGATCCTCAAGCGCTTCGATTCGGCGGGTATTTCCCTGGGCGCCTTGTCGCCGGAAGCCCACGAAGCCCTGGCCGAAGCCATGAACCGCCTGGGTGCGCGTTCCAACTCCGGCGAAGGCGGCGAAGACCCGGCGCGCTACGGCACCATCAAGAGCTCGAAAATCAAGCAGGTGGCCACCGGTCGTTTCGGTGTCACCCCGGAATACCTGGTCAATGCCGAAGTGCTGCAGATCAAGGTGGCCCAGGGCGCCAAGCCCGGTGAAGGCGGTCAACTGCCCGGCGGCAAGGTCAACGGCCTGATCGCCAAGCTGCGTTATGCGGTACCTGGCGTGACCCTGATCTCGCCACCGCCGCACCACGACATCTACTCCATCGAAGACTTGTCGCAGCTGATTTTTGACCTGAAACAGGTCAACCCGAAGGCGCTGGTCTCGGTGAAACTGGTGGCGGAAGCCGGTGTCGGCACCATCGCCGCCGGTGTGGCGAAAGCCTATGCCGACCTGATCACCATCTCCGGCTACGACGGCGGCACCGGTGCTTCGCCGCTGACTTCGATCAAGTACGCCGGTGCGCCGTGGGAACTCGGCCTGGCCGAAACCCACCAGACCCTGCGCGGCAACGACTTGCGCGGCAAGGTCCGGGTGCAGACCGACGGCGGCCTGAAAACCGGCCTCGACGTGATCAAGGCGGCCATCCTCGGCGCCGAGAGCTTCGGCTTCGGCACCGCGCCGATGATCGCCCTGGGCTGCAAATACCTGCGCATCTGCCACCTGAACAACTGCGCCACCGGCGTCGCGACCCAGAACGAGAAGCTGCGCAAGGATCACTACATCGGTACCGTCGACATGGTGGTGAACTTCTTCACCTACGTCGCCGAGGAAACCCGTGAGTGGCTGGCCAAGCTCGGTGTGCGGACCCTTGAGGAGCTGATCGGGCGTACTGATCTGCTGGAAATCCTCAAAGGCGAAACCGCCAAGCAGAACCACCTGGACCTGACGCCGCTGTTGGGCAGCGATCACATCCCGGCGGACAAGCCGCAGTTCTGCCAGGTCGAGCGCAACCCGCCCTTCGACCAGGGCCTGCTGGCCGAGAAGATGGTCGAGATGGCCCTGCCGGCGATCAGCGATCTCAGCGGTGCCGACTTCGCCCTGGATATCTGCAACTGCGACCGTTCCATCGGCGCACGGATTTCCGGTGAAATCGCCCGTCGTCACGGCAACCAGGGCATGGCCAAGGCGCCGATCACTTTCCGCTTCAAGGGCACCGCTGGCCAGAGCTTCGGCGTTTGGAACGCCGGCGGTCTGCACATGTACCTGGAAGGCGACGCCAACGATTACGTGGGCAAGGGCATGACCGGCGGCAAGCTGGTGATCGTTCCGCCTAAAGGCAGCATCTACAAGACTCAAGACAGTGCCATCATCGGCAACACGTGCCTGTACGGCGCAACCGGCGGCAAGCTGTTTGCGGCGGGGACGGCGGGTGAGCGTTTCGCGGTGCGTAACTCCGGTGCCCACACCGTGGTTGAAGGCACGGGCGACCACTGCTGCGAATACATGACCGGTGGTTTTGTCGCGGTCCTGGGCAAGACCGGCTACAACTTCGGTTCTGGCATGACCGGCGGTTTCGCCTACGTGCTGGACCAGGACAACACCTTCGTCGACAAGGTCAACCATGAGTTGGTCGAGATCCAGCGGATCAGCGGCGAAGCCATGGAATCCTATCGCAACCACTTGCAGCATGTGCTGGACGAATACGTCGAGGAAACCAACAGCGAATGGGGTCGCAACCTCGCTGAAAACCTTGATGATTACCTGCGTCGTTTCTGGCTGGTCAAGCCCAAGGCTGCCAACCTGAAATCGCTGCTTTCCAGCATCCGTGCCAATCCGCAGTGATATGCGCCTGAAGAGTTTGATGAGGTTTTTGTAATGGCTGAACGTCTGAGTAACGACTTCCAGTTCATCGATGTCGGGCGCAAGGATCCGAAGAAGAAACTGTTGCGTCAGCGCAAGAAAGAGTTCGTGGAGATCTACGAACCCTTCAAACCCCAGCAGTCGGCCGACCAGGCCCACCGCTGCCTGGGTTGCGGTAACCCGTATTGCGAATGGAAGTGCCCGGTGCACAACTTCATTCCCAACTGGCTGAAGCTGGTGGCCGAGGGCAATATCCTCGCCGCCGCCGAGCTGTCCCACCAGACCAACACCCTGCCGGAAGTCTGCGGTCGGGTGTGCCCGCAGGATCGTCTGTGCGAGGGCGCTTGCACCCTCAACGACGGTTTTGGCGCGGTGACCATCGGTTCGGTGGAGAAGTACATCACCGACACCGCGTTCGCCATGGGCTGGCGTCCGGACATGTCCAAGGTCAAGCCGACCGGCAAGCGGGTCGCGATCATCGGTGCCGGGCCTGCGGGCCTGGGCTGTGCCGACGTGCTGGTGCGCGGTGGCGTGACTCCGGTGGTGTTCGACAAGAACCCGGAAATCGGTGGCCTGCTGACCTTCGGCATCCCCGAGTTCAAGCTGGAAAAGACCGTGCTGAGCAATCGTCGCGAAGTCTTCAGTGGCATGGGCATCGAGTTCCGCCTCAACACCGAGGTGGGCAAGGACGTGACCATGGAGCAGTTACTCGCCGAATACGATGCCGTGTTCATGGGCATGGGCACTTACACCTACATGAAGGGCGGCTTTGCCGGCGAGGACCTGCCGGGTGTCTACGACGCCCTGGATTTCCTGATCGCCAACGTCAACCGCAACCTGGGCTTTGAAAAGTCGCCGGAAGATTTCGTCGACATGAAAGGCAAGAAGGTCGTGGTGCTCGGGGGTGGTGACACGGCGATGGACTGCAACCGTACGTCGATTCGCCAGGGCGCCAAGTCGGTGACCTGTGCCTATCGTCGTGATGAGGCGAACATGCCCGGCTCGCGCAAAGAGGTGAAGAACGCCAAGGAAGAAGGCGTGAGATTCCTCTACAACCGCCAGCCGATCGCGATTGTCGGTGAAGACAAGGTCGAAGGCGTGAAAGTGGTCGAGACCCGTCTCGGCGAACCGGACGCCCGTGGCCGCCGCAGCCCTGAGCCGATCCCGGGTTCCGAGGAGATCATCCCGGCCGACGCCGTGGTCATCGCTTTCGGTTTCCGTCCGAGCCCGGCGCCATGGTTCGAGCAGTTCAGCATCCAGACCGACAGCCAGGGACGTGTAGTGGCTCCGGAACAGGCGCAGTTCAAGCACCAGACCAGCAACCCGAAGATTTTTGCCGGTGGCGATATGGTGCGTGGCTCCGACCTGGTGGTGACGGCGATCTTCGAAGGGCGCAATGCCGCCGAAGGGATCCTCGACTACCTCGATGTCTGATCCTGGGGCCGGTCATTCTCACACAATGGCCGACCCCGGCCCCTGTAGGAGCGAGCTTGCTCGCGATCCGCCGGCAGGTGGATTTTGCGGCGCCTGGAAGGGCGCGATCGCGAGCAAGCTCGCTCCTACAAGTGTGGGTTATGCCCGCGACAAATTGACCCGATAGATAAAAGGCACGGCTCTTGCCGTGCCTTTTGCGTCGCGCTCTGAGAAAATGCCCGCACTTTTTTTCCGGATGCCGACATGACTGCCCTGAAGAACGACCGTTTCCTTCGCGCCCTGCTCAAGCAACCCGTGGACGTCACCCCTGTGTGGATGATGCGCCAGGCCGGTCGCTACCTGCCGGAATACCGCGCCAGTCGCGCCAAGGCCGGCGACTTCATGAGCCTGTGCATGAACCCGTCGTTCGCTTGCGAGGTCACGATGCAGCCTCTGGACCGCTACCCGGGCCTGGACGCGGCGATCCTGTTCTCCGACATCCTGACCATCCCCGATGCCATGGGCCAGGGCCTGTACTTCGAAACCGGCGAAGGCCCGCGCTTTCGCAAAGTCGTCAGCACCCTGGCCGATATCGAGGCCCTGCCGATCCCCGATCCGCAGAAGGACCTGGGCTATGTCATGGACGCGGTCAGCACCATTCGTCGCGAGCTCAACGGTCGCGTGCCGCTGATCGGCTTCTCCGGCAGCCCCTGGACCCTGGCCACTTATATGGTCGAAGGCGGTTCGTCGAAAGACTTCCGCAAGACCAAGGCCATGCTCTACGACAACCCCCAGGCCATGCACCTGTTGCTGGATAAACTGGCGCAGTCGGTCACCTCCTACCTCAATGGCCAGATCCTTGCCGGGGCCCAGGCCGTGCAGATTTTCGACACATGGGGCGGTAACCTGTCGGCGGCGGCCTACCAGGAGTTTTCCCTGGCCTATATGCGCAAGATCGTCAGCGGCCTGATCCGCGAACACGAAGGGCGCAAGGTACCGGTGATCCTGTTCACCAAGAACGGCGGCCTGTGGCTGGAAAGCATTGCCGACGCCGGGGCCGATGCCCTGGGCCTGGACTGGACCTGCGACCTGGGCGAGGCCCGTCGTCGGGTCGGCCACCAGGTGGCCTTGCAGGGCAACATGGACCCGACCGTGCTGTACGCCAAGCCCGAAGCCATCCGTACTGAAGTGGCGCGGATTCTCGCCAGCTATGGCGAAGGTTCCGGCCATGTGTTCAACCTCGGCCACGGCATCACGCCGGAAGTCGATCCGGAACACGCCGGTGCGTTTATCAATGCCGTGCACGAGTTCTCCGCGCAGTACCATCGCTGATTGTTACCCTGCCTCTTCAATGACCCCGCCTCGGCGGGGTTTTTGCGTTTAGCCCTTTGCGGCTTTTCCTTTCCTGATGCGACTGGCTCATGTGTCGCCATATATTCGGAGGGCCGCCGGAGGATCTGAGCGGGTTATCAAAGTGCCATGCCGTCTTTCTCCCTGAAGATGTCGGAGTATTCTTTTTCTGAACGTTAATGCGGAGACATTTGCTTGATGTCTTTGTGGTTTGTTGTGTTTGGTTACAAAGTCCTAGGCAAAGTTCGAGCACTTGTATGAATAAGTGAAGTCCAGAGCTGTCGCGCACCCTCATAAGACCTTTCCTACATATAAAAAAATACAAGTTCGTACAATGCGTACCTTGAAAATCAATTGATGAAGTAGGGAACTTTCGCGGTTGATCTTTGCAGTCAGGACGGCGGCGTGGATCGATTTGAGCACTGATGAAAGTAAAAAAGGGTGCGTTCATCTTGGAGGGATGTCTGGCAACCCAATAAACAGGATAAGTCTGGAGTTGAATCGAATGAAAAGAAAGATGTCGGCACTTGGCAAGGCGTCGGGGTGTGTCTCTTCCCTGGCGGTGATCGCGACCCTGGTCGCCTCGCAGCATGTCGCCGCGCACGGTTACCTGAATGATCCGCCGTCCCGGGCTTTTGCTTGCCAGAAAGGCTTGAACAATGACTGCGGTCAGGCGCAATACGAGCCGCAAAGCGTCGGTGAAACCGCCAAGGGCTTCCCGGCGACCGGCGTGGCGGATGGCAAGATCGCCAGTGGTGCGATCGCGTTGTTCGCGCCAATGGATATCCAGTCGGCGAGCCGCTGGTACAAGACTGAAATCACCGACCGTGCGATCAACTTTGACTGGTACTACAGGGCCACTCATCCGGCGAGCAAGTATGAGTACTTCATCACCAGGAACGGCTGGAACCCCAACCAGCCCTTGGCACGCGCTTCGTTCGACCTGACGCCGTTCTGCTCCGTGGACGCGGGCGGCCGGCTGCCCACCGACCAACCCCAGGGCAGTGACGGGCCTGCCCGTGAGAAACACCCCTGCGAGATACCCGCCGACAAGAGCGGGTATCACGTGATCCTCGGGATGTGGACCGTGGCTGATACCGGCGGGGCGTTCCACAACGTGGTCGACGTGAATATCGTGGCTGAGGAACAGGCGCCGGACGGTTGGAAAACCGTCGGCAACATCACGCCGACCCAGTCCCTGCTGGCCGCTGACAAGGTCAAGGCCCGGGCCTTGACCGGCGAGGGTGAAAGTGCCGAGTACAGCGCTGAAATCACCATCGTCGACAGCGAGGACGGCAAGCCGGAGAACTGGGCGTTCAAGCTGGCCGAGCAAATCAACCGGAGCCAGACACTGGTCCGAGCCGGTGTCCGTGGTGAAAACGGTGCCATCGAGCCGATCAAGGGCGTTAACCAGCTGTTCGCCAAGGCTGAAAGCGGTGTGAATCGCTATGAGCTCGATGTGCAGATGCAGGACGACGCCGATGCGAGTATGAGCATTTCCACTATTGGCACTGATTTGGAACTCAAGGAAGGACGCTTGGCGATGCCTTTCCCGGTGCTCACGAACCGGAAAATGAACCTCGAGGCCACGGTCTTCGATGCGGCCAACAAGCCGGTAGGCGTCATGACGCAGTTGGTTGAGGCTGGTAGCACCTGGCTGAACGTGGACGTGCGCAGTGAGCCGGGTACCCATGAACTCAAGCTGGTGGGCGTGACTGAAGACGGTCGCAGCACTCGCCAGGACCTGGTGTCCGTAGAGCTTGGCGGCGAGGGTGGCAGTCAGGATTACGACTTCGCCTATCCGGAAGGCATCGAAGGTTATCAGTCCGGGACCAAGGTCCTGTCCAACGGTAACGTCTACGAGTGTCTGCCATTCCCCGCAGGCGCCTGGTGCAAGATCAACAGTCACCACTATATCCCGGGTGTCGGCCCAAGCTGGCAAGACGCCTGGACCGTCAAGTAATCCCTCAAGGTTGAGCGCCGGGCTGCTGGGCAGCCCGGTGTATTCGGTTTATTGGCGATGTTGTTGTCGGCTGGTTTTTGGGTGAACACCATTGTTTTACTCTAGAGCACAAATTTTTCTTCATTGGCTGTCCGCCGCCATTATTTTATGGGCGTTGGTCAGCGGTTTTTATGTGGCTTTCTTGAGCACTTCGCTGGCGCTTAAACAAGTCGTAGGTTCTTTTAATGTGTCTGTCACGGCGCTGTTTATTCCGTTTTTTGTTGTCAGGATTTTTCTTTCTTTTTCTCCGAGAGAACAGACGGCCAGAACGCTCGCACAATGGACGGCTTTTTGGGTTCATAAAGTTATTTATCTGGTGACCGGCATCGTGTTGGCAACGGGCGTCATGATGATGGACCGGGCCATCAATCTATTCGACCTGCTCTTGATACCCGCACCGATTGATAGTGCTGGCCTCATCGCTGTTTTTAAAAAACTCCATGATGTTTCCTGCGTTGTTCTGGCCGTCCTGGTGGTTTTGCATATTGGCGCGGTTATTCGTCATGAAGTCTCCGGTCATCGAATACTCAGGCGGATGCTGTGGTAACGCTCAGGGGGCGAATGGGCTTTCTGAGCCTTGCGTTATGTGCGCTGCCGCTGGGTTATGCGGCGCTGTCGTTGTGGGGCGAGCGGATCTTCCGTCAGGCATTGCCGACGTTACCCACGGTGCAAGCCAACAGCCGATCCGTGCCTGCCGAACGTGCGCCGCTCAATCATGCCGCCGTCGCCACGGTGATGGGGCTGGTCGCCCAGGAATCCCTGGCTCGCAGTGCTGAACCCTTGAAGCTGCAGGCCAGCTTTGTCTCCAGCGCCGGCGATTCCCGAGCCCTGCTGGCGGGGGCCAGTGGTCAGCGCATCTACCGGGTGGGCGAAAGCCTGCCGGGTGGCAGCGTCCTGCGGCGGATCGAGAGCGGTCGGGTGGTGCTCTGGCGCAATGGCCGCGAGGAGCTGTTGTCGCTGGAGCCCCCCGGCCGCCCCATCTTGCAGGCGTTCAAGGAGCCCGTCGCCGGCGCCCCAGTGTCTTCCCTTTATCTGCGGCCGACGGCCACACCGCGTCAGAGTGAGTAAATGAACCCATCCTTCGAATCCGGTCGGCGCTGCCTGAAACTCTTGGGTCTGATCGTCGGCCTGATGCTGGCGTCGGGCGTGCGGGCCAATGAACCGCAATGGCAACTGGCGATGAACGATGCCGAGTTGCGTGATGTGGTGCGGGAAATGTCCTCGATTCTCGGCACCACCGTGGTGCTCGACCCGCGGGTGCAGGGGCGGATCACCGTCCTCTCCGAGCAGGCCCTGGATCGTGAAGGGGTCCGCCGGTTGTTCTATTCGGTACTCGACGCGCATAACTTCACGGTGATCGACGAAGGCGACCGCATTCTGATCGCCCCCGTGGCCGATGCCCGCACCCGCGCCAGCAGCGCCGACAGCGCCAGTGCCCAGACGGGTCAGTTCGTCACCGAAGTGGTGGCGCTCGGTAGCAGCGTCGCGGCGGATATTGCCGGGCTGGTGCGGCCACTGGTCTCGGTCAACGGCTATGTCGGACCATCGGCGTCGGCCAATGCCCTGGTCATCACCGACAGCGCGGCGAATGTCCGACGGATCGCGAAGATCGTCCGGCAGCTGGACCTGGGGCAGAAGAATGCCCATGACGTCATCCAGTTGCGTCATGGACTGGCCAATGAGCTGGCGCGGATGCTGGAGCAATCCCTGGGGAGGCAAGGCGCCGAAGCGGGGAGTCAGGTCATTGCCGATTCGCGCAACAACCGCCTGGTGCTTATCGGCACCCAGGACGTACGCAAGCGCCTGGGCGATCTGGCCCGCTCCCTCGATACCCCGACGGCGGCCATGGCCGACAATGCCCGGGTGATCCGCCTGCGCTACAGCGATGCCAAGCAGTTGGCCGAAGTGCTGGATGCCATGGGCCAGGGGCTCGGCCAGGAAGCGGGGGCTGCCACCAGCCGGGATGCGGTTTCCAGCAAGGCCGTGGTCAAGGCCGATGAAAGCCAGAACGCCCTGGTGCTGATCGCCGAACCGAGCCAGGTCCGTACCATGGAAAACATTGTTCGCCAGCTCGACCAGCCGCGTTCGCAGGTGTTGATCCATGCGGCGATTGTCGAGATTTCCGGGGATATCAACGAGGCCCTGGGTGTGCAGTGGGGCGCCAACACCGGGAGTGCCCAGGGCGGGGTGAGCTTTGCCGGAACCAATATCACCCTGCCGAATTTCAATGGCAGCGAGACCAAGCTGCCCGATGGTGCCGTGTTGCGCATCGGCAACGATCGCTTCGGCATGCTGGTGTCGGCCCTGGCGAGCAATAGCCATAACAACGTGTTGTCCACGCCCAGCCTGTTGACCCTGGACAACCAGGAGGCCGAGATTCTGGTGGGGCAGAACGTGCCATTCCAGAGCGGCTCCTACCAGACCTCCGGTACGGGTACCGACCGGCCCTTCAACACGGTCACGCGCCATGATATCGGGATCAAGCTGAAGATCCGTCCGCATATCAACGAAGGGTCGACCCTGCGCCTGCAGGTCGAGCAGGAAAACTCCGAACTCGCCCCGAATACGCTGACGCCCACTGACATGATCACCAACAAGCGCACCCTGAAAAGCACCATCCTGGCTGACGACGGCGAGATCATCGTTATCGGTGGGCTGATCAAGGACAGTGTGAGTGTCCAGCAAAGCGGTGTGCCGCTGCTGCGGGATATCCCGTACCTGGGGGCCTTGTTCCGCTGGAACAGCGAGAAACATGTAAAAACCAATCTGATGGTGTTTCTGCGGCCGACCATCGTCCGCTCCAAGGAGGATATCGCCGAGGTCAGCGAGCATCGCTACAACGGCCTGCGCAAGCTCAGCCAGCCCGCCGCCGGGAAGAGCAACTCGCTGTTGCTGCCGCGTGAGGCCCGGCAGTTGTTCGACGGCGACGATGACGAGCCGCCGATCGACCTGCGCCGACAGAAGGTCGGGGCGCCATGACAACGCCACGCTTGCCGTTCGGCTTTGCCCGTCGCTACGGGATCTTGCTGGAACAGCAGGGCGAGGCGGCGTGCCTGGCGATCCGCGCTGATACGCCGTTGGCCGCCGTGTCCGAGGCCCGTCGCCTGATCCCTGGTCGGTTGCCGTTGCAGGTACTCGATGAGTCGCTGTTCGCCGCGCGCCTCGCCGCCGCCTACAGCGACGGGCAGAGTGCCGCCGAGCAGGTTGCGCAAGGCCTGGACGACGAGCTGGACCTGATGAGCGTGGCCGACCAGTTGCCGCAGACCGCCGACCTGCTGGAGCAGGAGGGCGATGCACCGATCATCCGCCTGATCAATGCCCTGCTCAGTGAAGCCGTGCGCGAGAAAGCCTCTGATGTGCACCTGGAAACCTTCGAGCACACGCTGTCGGTGCGCATGCGGGTGGACGGCCAGTTACGTGAAGTGCTCAAGCCCAGGCGTGAACTGGCCAACCTGCTGGTGTCGCGGATCAAGGTCATGGCCCGGCTGGACATCGCCGAGAAGCGCGTGCCCCAGGACGGTCGGATCGCCTTGCGGCTGGCCGGGCATGAGGTGGATGTGCGGGTTTCGACCTTGCCTTCGGCCCATGGCGAACGGGTGGTCCTGCGCCTGCTGGACAAGCAGGCCGGACGTCTCGACCTGCAACGCCTGGGCATGCCGGCGCCGACCCTGGAGCGTTTCCAGCAGATTCTCGGCAAACCCCACGGCATCTTCCTGGTCACCGGCCCGACCGGTTCGGGCAAGACCACCAGCCTCTATGCGGCGCTGAGCAGCCTCAACGACCAGACGCGCAATATCCTCACCGTCGAAGACCCCATCGAGTATCACCTGCCGGGCATCGGCCAGACGCCGGTCAATCCCAAGGTAGAGATGACCTTCGCCCGGGGTTTGCGGGCGATCCTGCGCCAGGACCCGGACGTGGTCATGGTCGGCGAGATCCGTGACCGCGAAACCGCCGAGATCGCCGTGCAGGCTTCGTTGACCGGGCACCTGGTGCTGTCGACCCTGCACACCAACAGCGCGGTGGGCGCGGTCACGCGGTTGCTCGACATGGGCGTGGATGCCTATCTGCTGGCGTCGTCCCTAGTCGGGGTGCTGGCCCAGCGCCTGGTACGTACCCTGTGCCGAGCGTGCAGGAGCGGCTATGTGGCGGATGCGGCGGCCTGCCAGCGCCTGGGTGTCGAGGCGAGCAACCCGCCCAGGCTCTTCAGGGCCAACGGTTGTGAACACTGCCAGCAAGGCTATCGCGGGCGTATCGGGCTCTACGAACTGATCGGCATTACCCCGGCCCTGGCAGTACTTATCCACAACGGCGCCAGTGAACCGGAGCTGATCCGTGAAGCTCGCAAGGCATCGCGCAGCCTGTTCCAGGATGGCCTGCGGCTGGTCCTCGAAGGCCACACCAGCCTCGACGAACTGCTGCGCGTCACCCAGGAGGACTGAGGATGCCGACGTTCGATTATCAGGCCCAGGATGCCAACGGTCGCCGCTGTCGCGGTCAGCAGGAGGCCGACAGCCCGCGCCACGCGCGCCAGTTGCTGCGTGAGCGCGGCCTGTTGCCCACGCAGTTGAACAGCGCTCGCGGCCAGGCGGTGACCGGCAACGGCAGTCAGCGCTCGGCCGGCTTGAAGGCCGGTGAACTGGCCTTGCTGACGCTGCAACTCTCGACCCTGATCCAGGCCGGCTTGCCGCTGGAAGAGGCGTTGCGGGCGGTGGCCGCGCAGAGTGAAAAGCGCCGGGTCAGCAACCTGCTGGCGGCGCTGCGCAGCCGGGTCATGGAAGGTTATGACCTGGCCTCGGCACTCGGAGGTTTTCCCAAGGCGTTTCCGGACATGTACCGCGCGAGCATCGCCGCTGGCGAACGCGCCGGGCACCTGGGCGCGGTGCTCGAACAGCTGGCCGAATACACCGAGGCCCGTCAGCAGGCCCGGCAGAAGATCCAGATGGCGCTGGTCTATCCGATGATCTTGCTGTTTGCCTCGCTGGCCATCGTCGCCGGCTTGCTCGGTTATGTGGTGCCGGATGTGGTGAAGGTCTTTATCAACAATGGTCAGGCCCTGCCCCTGCTGACTAAGGGCCTGATCGCCCTGAGCAGCGGCCTGCAGCGTTACGGCGGGTTGTTGCTGATTGGATTGGCGGGGCTGGCTCTCCTGGTGCGCTGGGCTCTGGCTCGTCCCGCGGTGCGCTGGCGCTGGCATGCCTGGTTGCTGCGCGCGCCGCTGATCGGCGGTGTCCTCAAGGCCATGGAGGCGTCCCGTTTCGCCAGCACCCTGGCGTTGCTCGGCAAGAGCGCCGTGCCCCTGGTGGACGCCCTGGAAATCGCCGCGGCGGTGATCGGCAACCTGCCGATTCGCGCCCGTATGGGTGAGGTCGCGCGCTCGGTGCGCGAGGGCGGCACCCTGACCCGTGGCCTGGAGCGCGGCGGTGATATCCCGCCGCTGATGTTGCACATGATCGCCAGTGGCGAACGCGCTGGCGAACTCGACCGCATGCTCGCCCGCGCCGCCGAGCAGCAGGAGAAAACCCTCGCGGCCTGTATCGCCCTGGTGGTGAGCCTGTTCGAGCCGGCGATGCTGGTGCTCATGGGCGCCATCGTGCTGTTGATCGTCATGGCGATTCTGTTGCCGATTCTTAGCCTCAACCAACTGGTGAACTGATCTTATGAAAACCTTTGGAATGCAGCGACAACGCGGTTTCACCCTGATCGAGATCATGGTCGTGGTGGTGATTATCGGTGTGCTCGGGGCGATGGTCCTGCCGCAGTTCATGAGCCGCCCGGACCAGGCCAAGGTCACGGCGGCCCATGCCGATATCAAGGCCATCGGCACCGCGCTGGAAATGTACCGGCTCGACAACTTCCAGTATCCCTCGACCCAGCAGGGGCTGGAGGCGTTGGTCAAACGCCCGCTGGGCGTGCCTGAACCGAGGAACTGGAACCCCCAGGGTTATTTGAAAAAACTGCCGGTCGATCCCTGGGGCACGGCTTACCAATACCTGAGCCCGGGCACCCGGACCAAGGGCTACGACCTGTATTCCTTTGGCTCCGACGGCGTGTCCGGCGGCGAAGAGTTTGCCGCCGATATCGGCAACTGGAGCGATTGACCGATGCCCGGACATTCCCGTGGTTTCACCCTGCTGGAGTTGCTGGTGTCCATGGTGGTGATCGGCGTGCTGGCTGGAATGATCGCCGTTGGCATGAACCCCAGCCCGGTGCGTCAGGCGCGCCAGGAGGCCGGTGCGCTGGTGCACCTGCTGCAACATCTGCGTGAATACGCGGTGCTCAACAGTCAGGAGTATGGCTTGCGAATCGGTGCCGAGGGTTATCAGGTGATGGTCTTCGAACGACCCGACTGGCGTCCGGCGGGGGCGGCCTATCGGTTGCCCGACGGCCTGTATTTTCGTCTTGAGCTTGAGGGCCGTCCGCTGAAGTTGGGCGACCGGGTGAACCAGCCGCAACTGCTGGTGCTGAGCAGCGATGAAATGAGCGCCTTCACCCTGCATTACGAATCCGCGCAGCGGCGCTGGTTGAGTGTGTCCGGTGACGGCCTCGGTGATCCGGCCATCGATGAAAGCTGAGTCGGGGTTTACCTTGCTGGAGGTGATGGTCGCCCTGGCAATCTTTGCCCTGTTGTCCGCGACCGTGCTGTCCGCCAGCCAGTTCGTGGTGCAGCAGAGCGGCACTTTGCAGGAGCGGTTGTTCGCGACCTGGCTGGCGGACAATCAGTTGAATGAACTGCGCTTGAAGGCCCCTCCGGCCAAGGGCCGGCAGCAGCAACGCGTGGGTTTCGACCAGCGTGAGTGGCGCCTGGAGCAAGTGGTCACGCAGGCCTCCGACCCGCGTCTGCTCAAGGTCGAGATCGCCGTGCGGCTGGACAGTGGTGGGCCAGTGCTGCATAGCGCCAGCGCCTGGGTACGGACCCCGGATGAATAGACAGGGCGGATTTACCCTGGTCGAACTGGTCATCGCCCTGGCGATTTTCAGCCTGATCGGCCTGGCCAGTTATCGGCTGTACGAAGGGGTGCTGCTGACCCAGGCGCGGGTCAGCGCGCATGAGCAGGGCTTGCGCCGCCTGCAACGGGCGATGGCGCTGCTGGAGCGCGATGTCATGCAGGCGACGATCCCGAAAGAGGGCGTGGCCGTGACACTGAACGCGGGGCAGTTGAACCTGCAACGCGGCAATGCGCGCAACCCCTTGGATGAGCCTCGCAGCGAGCGCCAGGAGCTTGCCTATCGCCTGGAGGACGGCGTGTTGTGGCGTTACCAGCGCCACCTGGATCTGCCCGAGACGCACAAGCAGTTGGTACTCAAGGATGTCCGTGCCTTGCAGTGGCGATTGTATGTGGACAAGGTCGGTTGGCGCAGTGATGGCGCGTCTACGCCGGGCCGTAGCGCCGTGCATCCACGGGCGCTGGAAATCACCCTGTCGGTTGATCGCTTCGAGCAGATCCGCCGTGTGGTCCTGTTGCCGGAGGGCCTATGAGCCGAACCGGTCAACGCGGCGTGGCCTTGATCAGCGTGCTGCTGATCATGACCCTGGCCCTGTTCGTGGTCGGTGGTCTGTTGCGTAGTCATACACGGGCCGTGCAGAGCGGCGCGCAGCATATTCATCAGGTGCAATTGCGCCAGTGGGCAATCGCCGGGGAGAGCTGGGCACAAGCGTTGTTGCTGCCGCCTGATCCGCATGAGGTGAAGACGATCAATCTTTCCCAGCCCTGGGCGCATCCGTCGCTGCCGTTCGAGCTGCCGGGCGTCGAGGTGCGGATCGAGATCGAAGACCTGGCCGGGCGGTTCAACCTGACCCGCCTGCTGCTGCCCGGCAAGGCTGATGAAATCAGCCTGGAGCGCTGGGCTCGGTTGCTGGCGGCGCTGGAGATCCCTGCATTCGACCTGGCGCCGCTACGGGGCACCGAGGTCAGCGACAGCAGCCAGTTGCGCCTGTTGCCTGGCGTCGACCAGAGTATTTTGCAGCGCCTGCAACCCTTCGTCGCGTTGCTGCCGGCCGATGCGACGCTGAACGTCAATACCGCGTCGGCCACGCTGCTGGCGACGCTGGAGGGCATGACCGTCGCCAGTGCCCGGGACTTTGTTGCCCAGCGCCCGCAGGAAGGTTATGTCGACGCCCATGAGTTTACCCGTGCACCGGGCCTGGATGGGTTGGGTATTGCCAGCCATGGCCTGGGCGTCGACAGCCGCTGGTTCCGGGTCACGGTCGAGGCCAGTGCGGGCACGGCGCGACTGCGGCTGGTCAGCGATCTTGAGCGGCCTCGCGACAGCCGTCGCCTGCGTGTCCTGCAACGCCGCTTCCTGGCTCCGATTCAAGGTGAATCTCCGTTATGAGCAATTGGCTTTATCTCACTGCCGAAGGCCTGGCCGCCTGCGACGCTACCTGGCCGGTTGGTTATTGGCAGGTGGGAGGCGAGTACCGCCGTATCACCCTGGCTGAGGCGGCGACGTTCCTGGCGGGGCAATCGGTGCGGGTGATCCTGCCCATGGAAATCTGCAGCCACTTGCGCAGCGAGCCCTGGCCCGGTCGACGCAAACCCACGGTCCAGGCGCTGGCCTATGCCGTTGAAGATCGATTGGCCGAGGAGCTGGATGGACTGCATATCGCGGTCGGTGTGGCGTCCAAGGAATCGCGTTACCCGTTGCTGGCGATCAACAAGCAGCGCTTCAAGGCGATCCTGGCGTTGTTGCAGGGCTCGGGGTTGCAGGTGGTCAGCGTCAAGGTGGACGCCGATTTGTTACCGGATCATCAGGCTTATGGCGTCTGGTGGGCCGGACGCTGGTTGCTGGGTGGGGCCATCGAGGCCCGGCTCGCGCTGTCGCCCGAGGATCTTGAAGTGCTGCGGCCGAGATTGCCGGAGGCGCTGTGTTGGATGGACGCCGATCGACAGGGTGATATAGCCGCGTTGCTGATGGCCGGTCATCCGGGCGCGCTGGACTTGCTGCAAGGTGAGTTTCGTCAGGTGCGAGCGCGTTGGCCGTGGGGAGCGCTGGTGGTGTCGGCGCTGGCGCTATTCGCGCTGTCCTGGGGTTTTACCCTGGCGCGTGCCCACTACCTGGAAAGTGCTGCACAGCAGTTGTACGAGCAGAGTGTGCAACGCTTCCAGAGCCTGTATCCCGAGCAGACTCGTATTGTCGACCTCTCGGCCCAGCTCAAGGCGTTGCAGGGCCGGAGCGAGCAATCGGACAGCCAGATGGGCCGTCTGCTGCAACTGATCGAGCAAGTGGTTGGTGGCAGCAGGGTTGAAGTACAGCGTATCGAATACCGGGCCGGCACGGGCTGGACGCTGCTGCTGACGGCCGGCAGCTTCAGCGAGCTTGAGGGTTTGCGCGAGCGCGGCCATGGCAGCGGTTTACCGATCAGGCTGGGCAGCGCCAGCAAGGATCGCGAGCGGGTGCAGGCCGTGTTGGTATTGGAGGAGAAAAACGGATGATCAGGTCACTGGCATTACCGACAATGCTCACGCAAAGGTGGCAGGGCCTGGGTCTTCGGGATCGGCGAATGCTGATCGGGCTGGCTGTTTTCCTGCTGGTGGTGACCTTGTTCAGCGCTGTGTGGCAACCGGCACAACAGCGCCTGGAGCGGGGCGAGCGCTTGTACCAACAACGCCTGCTGCTGGCGGCTGAAGTCCAGCGTGCGCAGCCTGTGCGTCAGCGCTCCAGCCCATCGCGATCCTTGTCGACCCGTCTGAGTGAAACGGTGATCGCGGCGGGTTTGGAATTGCAGCAATTGGATCAGGACGGCCAGTCGCTGCGGGTCACGCTGGCTGGCAATGCATTGGCCTTGCTGCAGTGGTTGGATCAGACCGAGCAAGCGGGCGCGGTGTTGCAGTCTTTGAGTCTGGAGAAGCGCGACAACGGGTTGATGGCGCAGGTTGCGTGGCGGGCTGACTAAGGTCGCAAGGGGCTTTCTCCTGACGGTTCGAGCCCCTATGCCCTGGCTGGCACCCACCTTCTGATCAGACTGTTACATTGCCTGGCAATGCCTGCAACCGCGCCAGCTTCAGCGCCACCAGCAAGGCCACCACCAGCAGCCCGCCGATAAACAGGCCGACGCCATTCCAGCCCGCATAGTGCCAAGCCATGCCGCCCAGGGTCCCGGCCACGCTGGAACCGGCGTAGTAGCAGAACAGATAGAGCGACGAGGCCTGCCCCTTGGCTTTCAGCGCACGCCGGCCGATCCAGCTGCTGGCCACCGAGTGGGCGCCGAAGAAGCCGAAGGTGAACAGCAGGATGCCCGACACCACCACCGGCAGCGGCGTCACCAGGGTCAAGGCGATGCCCACCAGCATCATCAGGATCATGCCCCAGAGCACTTTGCGTCGGCCGAGTTTGTCGGCCAGGGCACCGATTTTCGCCGAGCTGTAGATACCCGACAGGTAGACGATGGACAGCAGGCCGACGAACGCCTGGCTCATGCCGTAGGGTTCGGCCAGCAGGCGGTAGCCGATGTAGTTGAACAGGGTGACGAAGCCGCCCATCAACAGGAAACCCTCGAGGAACAGCCACGGCAGACCGGCATCGCGAAAGTGCACGGTAAAGCCGTCGATCAGGCTGCGGGTATTGAATTGGCTGGCGCGGAAGTTGCGCGACGGTGGCAGGATTTTCCAGAACACCGTCGCCGCGATCAGCGCCAGGATGCCGATCACCAGCATCGCCATGTGCCAGCTGACGAAGTCGATCAGCACGCCGGTGATCAGCCGTCCGCTCATCCCGCCGATGGCGTTGCCGCCGATATACAGGCCCATCGCCAGACCGATGTGCTTGGGATGAATTTCCTCGCTCAGGTAGGTCATGCCGACTGCCGCCAGGCCGCTGAGGGAGAGGCCCACCAGGGCCCGCATCACCAGCACGCCCTGCCAGCTGGGCATCATCGCGCCGAGGATAGTGAACAGCGCCGCACCAAACAACGCCACCACCATCACCGGCTTGCGCCCGAGGCTGTCGGAGATCGGGCCGGTGATCAGCAGGCCGATGGCGAGCATCGCGGTGGCCACCGAGAGGATCAGGCTGCTCTGGGCGGCGTTGATCCCGTATTCCTTGGACAGCACCGGCATCATCGGTTGTACGCAGTACAACAGGGCAAAGGTCGCAAAGCCGCCGGAGAACAGCGCCAGCACCGTACGCATAAACGCCGGGGTGCCTTTTTCGATATAGGTGTCGTTGAGTTGGGCGACCACATCGTCCAGCGCAGTGGGGGGAATTTCGTGGGCGAGGGGAGCGACAGCAGTTTTCACGGGGACCTCGGGGGGAGCAACCGGTCGGGCAGTGGAAAAAGCATATAGCTGGCTAACGATTCTTTCCAATATATTATTCGACCTGTTTGATAGGTTTTACGACTTGATGAGGTGTTCATGGAATTGCGGCATTTGCGCTACTTCATCGCGGTGGCCGAAGAACTGCATTTTGGCCGTGCGGCCGAGGTGCTGGGGATTTCCCAGCCGCCGTTGAGCCAGCAGATCCAGGCGCTGGAGCAGGAGTTGGGGGCGCGCTTGTTCGACCGTACCAATCGTCGGGTCGAGTTGAGCGAGGCGGGGCGTTTGTTCCTGGAAGAGGCGCGGTTGGTGCTGGCCCAGGTGGACAAGGCGGCGGATGTGGCGCGGCGGGCGCAGTTGGGGGAGTTGGGGGAATTGAAGATCGGTTTTACCTCGTCGGCGCCGTTCAACTCGACGATTCCCCAGGCGATTTTCGCTTTTCGCCAGGCGTTCCCGGCGGTGCACCTGAACCTGCGGGAGATGAGCAGCAAGACGGTTGCCGATGGTTTGATGGATGAGTCCATCGAGGTGGGTTTGATGCGGCCTTTGGCGCTACCGGAGGCCTTGAGTGTCGTGGAATTGATGCATGAGCCGTTGGTGGCGGTGCTCAGTGCCAAGCATCCGTTGGCCAGTGGCAGCGAGGAGGGGATGTATTTGTCCGAGTTGGCGCTGGAGCCTTTTGTGTTTTTCCCGCGCAGTTACGGCAGTGGTTTGTATGCGCAGTTGCTGACCTTGGCGCGGCAGGCCGGGTTCAGCCCGCACTTTGCCCAGGAGGCAGGCGAGGCGATGACCATTATCGGTCTGGTGGCGGCGGGGTTGGGGGTGTCGGTGTTGCCGGCGTCCTACCAGAGGATCCGGATCGAGGGGGTGGTTTATCGACCGTTGCTGGACCCGGACGCCGTGTCGGCAGTGTGGCTGGTGCAGAGGAAGGACCAGAAGTCGCCGATGGCCAAGGCGTTTATCGAGTTGCTGACACGTCTGACGAAGGATCGAGTTTGATTCTGTTGAGCTCAAGAAGGATTTCTGACAGAGGGTGCTTATTCGACTGATCTACTTGGTGTAGCCTGTGGGCGACACTGGGCCGCATGATTGAAATTATTCGAAGTGCGGTATTTTCCGATTGGCTCAGCGAGTTATCCGATAGCCGTGCGCGGGTTCGTGTGCAGGTTCGGATTGATCGTATGGCCGAAGGTAACTTTGGTGATGTGAAGTCAGTGGGTGATGGGCTGAGTGAGGCTCGAATCGACTATGGACCTGGTTATCGGCTGTATTTCACCTATCAAGGCCGGCATTTGGTGATCCTCCTTTGTGGCGGAGATAAAAGCAGTCAGCGCCGCGATATCAAGCAAGCTTCTCTGATTGCCAAGGCCTGGAAGGAACAAAAAGCATGACCGAGCAATTTGCAAAATGGGATTCGGCCGAGTACCTCAAGACTGAAGAGGACATGGCTAACTACCTCGATGCCTGCATGGAGGAGGCGGGTGATGATCCGGCGTTTATTGCCAAGGCGCTGGGTACTCTCGCCAGAGCACGTGGGATGACGCAAGTGGCCCGTGAGTCGGGTCTTTCCCGTGAAAGCCTTTATCGCGCGCTATCCGGCGAAGGAAACCCTGAGTTCGGGACCATTCTGAAAGTGGTCAAGGCATTGGGCTTGAAGCTCCACGCATCGACTTGAGAATATTGAGTCGCAGAACACTAAACCCTGAGCGACGCGGACACTTGTAGGAGCAAGCTTGCTCGCGATCGGCTGCGCAGCAGTCGTAAAACCTCAGAACGCGATTTTCCTGACACACCGAGTCAAGCCAATTGCGGCCGCTGCGCGCCCGATCGCGAGCAAGCTTGCTCCTACATGGGGATCGGCGGTGATGTGGAGAGGGTTGCGGTGCAGATTATCCAACTCGGCTTTCGCCATCTCCACCAGGTGTATGGCCGAGAACGCCAGCACCTACGCGTGTCAGTTAAAGGTGGCAGCTGTACGCGAGCCTGCAAGACCGGAACATCAGGCACACCGGCTGACCCGAAGGTCACCCACGCACAGCCACCATAAAACGCGGCCACTAAATCCAAGCTCCATTTTTATCATAGGGCGAGCAGTGGCTGACCGCTAAGGATGAGTCATCTCCAGAGGCACCACATACCGGTCGAAGTCCTCCATGGAAACCCAGCCCAGCGCCTCGGCCACCTCACGCAGCGACTTCCCTTCGTGATGGGCCGTCTTCGCGATCACCGCCGCCTTGTCGTAGCCGATATGCCGATTGAGTGCGGTCACCAGCATCAGGTTTTTTTCGATGTTTTCGTTGATTTTCCCCAGGTTCGGTTCGATACCGACGGCGCAGTTGTCATTGAAGGCCCGACACGCATCGGCCAGTAATGTGATGCTCTCCAGCACGTTGTGGACCATCACCGGCTTGTAGACATTGAGCTGAAAGTTGCCCTGGCTGCCGGCGAATGCCACGGTCGCATCGTTGCCGAAGACTTGAGTACACACCATCGTCAGCGCTTCGCACTGGGTCGGATTGACCTTGCCCGGCATGATGGACGAACCCGGTTCATTCTCCGGAATATCGATCTCGCCGATACCGCATCGAGGCCCACTCGCCAGCCAGCGCACATCATTGGCAATCTTGAGCAGGGCCATGGCCAGGGTGCGGATCGAAGCGGAGGTGTTCACCAGCGCATCATGGGCGGACAAGGAGAAGAATTTGTTGGCGGAGGCCTTGAACGGGTAACCGGTCAACTCGGCAATGACACCCGCACAGGTTTCACCAAACAACGGGTGGGCATTCAAGCCTGTCCCCACAGCGGTGCCGCCAATGGCCAGGTCGTAGAGGCCGGTCATCGTGTGCCTGATCGACGCCAGCGCATAATCGATCTGCTCGACCCAGCCCCCAATCTCTTGCCCGAGGGTGATCGGCGTAGCATCTTGCAGGTGGGTCCGCCCGACTTTCACCACCGTTGAATACTGCACGGCTTTGTCGGCCAGGGTATCGCGCAATCGTGAGACATCAGGCAGCAAGGTTTCGAAGATCTCACTGACCACGGCCATGTACATGGCGGTCGGAAAGGTATCGTTTGACGATTGCCCCCGATTGACGTGGTCATTGGGATGGACAGGCGTCTTGCTCCCCATGACGCCGCCTGCCATCTCGATGGCGCGGTTTGAAATGACTTCGTTGGCATTCATGTTGGACTGGGTCCCGGAGCCGGTCTGAAACACCACCAATGGAAAGTGTGCATCCAACTGCCCGGCAATTACCTCGTCCGCCGCCGCGACAATCGGCAGGGCGATAGCCTCGGGCAACTCACCCAGCTTGAGATTGGCCAACGCCGCCGATTTCTTCAGAAGCCCCATCGCCTTGATCATCGGCGTACCCCATTGGAAACGCGACCGGCCAATCGGGAAATTTAGAATGGAACGTTCGGTTTGGGCACCCCAATATTTATCGGAGGGCACCTCGATGGAACCCATTGAATCGGACTCGACACGCATGATTATTCACCTGTAGAAAGCCACTGACGGCGGACCCCGGCACCATTGCCGGCATGGAAGTTTTTGCCTGAAGTTGAAGGTGGGCTTCAGGCGGCAGAAATGTCGTTTGCACTGGCCTTCAACCACAGGCGCAGTTCTGTCTTGAGCAGATCACCATAGCTGTTCCTGAACCGCCCATTGCGCAAGTCAGTCGAGCCTATGGGGATGTCCCCGTAGATGATGGTTTTGATCCCCTCGCCGCTGTAGCCCAGGCTGCGGGCCTGCTCGACCATGCTCGTGAACAGGGCGGGGGCGACGAACAATCTGATATTGCCGAACTGCCTCGCCAGCCCGAACAACTCGTCGGGCTTGAAGTCGCGAGACGCTGGGACAACGTGGCGAGCGGCCCGGCGCACATGGCTCAGACTGTAGAGACCGGCGCAGTGAGAGATCGGCGCCGCATAGACCAACGCTTCATCAGCGTCGATCGGACAGCACTGCGACATGTCCGTCAAGTTGCCGTGGCTCAGCATCACCCCCTTGGAACGCCCGGTGGGGTCGACGGTATAGAACAGCCAAGCCAGGTCATCGGTATGACGCGGATAAGGGCTGTCCTGTTGGGAAGTGATCGACATGAGTGCCCCCATGTCCTCTCGATCCAGCTCTCGACAGGTCTGGGGCAGAGCTCCGGGCAAGAACACCTGGCCGCCATCGGTAAAAATCAGCCGGGCCTGTGTGTTATCGACGATCCAGCTGGCCTCGACGGGGTGCAGCTTGCAGTTGATCGGCACGACTACGGCACCCGCCCACCAGATGGCGTAGAGCAGCTCAAGGTATTCGCAACAGTTCTTCATGAACAGTGCGACCCGGTCACCCGGGGCAAGACCATACTCATTGATCAGAGTGGCGGCCCGGTGCCGCACCAGGGCGACCCAGGCACCGTAGTTGGCAACGGGCTGCTGTCCCTCGAACAGAGCCGGGCGTTTCGGATGACAAAGGCCGGCTGTATTCAGCCAGTTGGCTATATTCACGCTGGGCTCCTTGTATCGGAATTGAGAGGTCTCCATCCGATCAAGGCGATCAGCAGCGACAACAACTGGAAGCCGGTGATCATCGCCACGCAGCCCTGCCAGCCCCAACGAGTCCAGATCAGCGCAGGGGCGATGGCGCCGAAACTCCCCCCCAGGTAATAACCCGTCAGGTACAGCCCCACCGCCCCGGCCTTGTTGTCTCGGGCCGTTGTGGTGATGAAGGCATTGGCGGACGCCTGGGCGAGGAATACCCCGGTCGAACTCAAGGCCAGGCCCAGCACGATCAGCCACAACGAAGGCAGCAGGGTCAGGATCGAGCCACAGACACCTAACAGCACCGCGCCCATCAGCAATTCGGATTGCGGTCGCGATTTACTCAAGCGCCCCGCAATCGGGATAACCACCAGGGCCAGCAGGAACACCGTATAAATCGTCCCCAGTGCCCCCGCGCCCAGGCTGAATGGCGCCTGACCGAGGTACAGGCCGGCGTAGGTAAAAGTCGCCACTTGTGAGAACAGAACGCAAAAACCGACGCCATACGCGGCCAGCAAAGGCCTGCTGCACAGCTCGCGAAACGCGCTCAGACGAACAGGTGAGGTTTTCGGCGCGGCGATCGGATTGGCGGGCAACAGAAAGTAGATGGCGACACCGACACACAGACTCATCGCCGCCAGCAATGCAAAAGCCTCACGCCAGCCTGCGTACTCCGTCATGAGCCCCGACACGAAGCGCCCGGCAAAACCGCCCAACACCGTACCCGCCACATACAGGCTGGTGATTTCGGTGACGGTGCCACCGCTCCAGCGATCACCGATGTAAGCCACGCTCGTGGCGAATACCACAGGGATCAGCATGCCTTCGATAAAGCGCCAGACCAGCAGCTCGGCAAAGCTGTCGGCATTGGCGGCCAGCAGCGCCGGCACCGCCAATAGCAGCGCCGCGACGACAATCACCGAGTGTTGTTCGAAGCGATGGAGCAGGCGGCTGATAAAGGGCGCCGTCAGGGCGACCGCCAGGGTGGTCACCGTGATGCTCCATCCGGCCTCTCGGGCGCTCACCTCAAAATCCAGCGCAAGCGCTGGCAGGATGCTCTGGGTTGAATAGAGGTTGAGAAAGGCCGCACAGCCGCACAGAAACAGAGCGACACTGGCACTATGCAAGCGCGAACTCATAAGACCTCTCGTTTTATCCTCGAAGGTCTTTATAGAATGCGCAGCCGGCCAAACACCAATACCAAATTCGGACGGATCAATACCCAGGGAACAGGATGCTCGACCTACGCAAGTTACGTTATTTTTTGACGGTCGCCGAAGAACTGCACTTCGGCCGCGCAGCGTTGCGCCTGCACCTCGCCCAGCCACCTTTGACCCGACAGATTTCGGCCCTCGAGTCCGAACTGGGCTTTCGTCTGTTCGACCGCACCAGCCGTACGGTCACGCTGACTGCGCAAGGCCAGCACTTTCTGCCTTACGCGCGCGCCGTGCTGGAACAGGCCAATCTGACCGAGGTCATCGCCAGCAAGCTGGCCGCCGGATCGGCCGGTCAACTGACGCTGGGTTACGCCAGCTCGATTGCGCTGTCGGATCTCTTCAGCCAAACGATTCAAGCCTTTGCCCAGCGCTTCCCCGACGTTCACCTGACACTGGTGGAAAGTGCTTCCAGCAGTCTTTACTCGCAAGTGGTGGAGGGAAGCATCGATATCGGCATGAGCCGGTTGCTGCCCGACAGCGGGCAAACCGAAGTGCAGGTTGTGTCCCATGGGAGAGAACCCCTGGTGGCCGCCCTTTGCAGCGATAACCCGCTGGCCGGCCTGGACGAAGTCACCCTGACCCAGCTCAGCGCGCATCCACTGATTCTGTTTCCGGCCGACTATGGTTCCGGGCTCAATGACTCCATCGAACAACTGTACCGACGCAATGGCCTGTCCATGCGTCCGGGCCCGTGCGGGCGGCAGATCACCTCGATCATCGCCCTGGTGGCCGCGGGCCAAGGTGTCGCCCTGGTCCCCGAGTGCACCATGAGCCTGGCCAGGAAGGGGGTGACCTACCGACCGCTGGCAGACCCCGACGCCTACGCGCAGTTGCTGATCCTGACCCGAGCACAAGGTCGTACGCTGCTGGTCGAGGCATTCATGGCCGTGGTCGACGAGCTTTTGCAGGGCCGGTAGTCCCATGATTCACCAGCGATAGCGACGGTGGATGTCACCTCGCAATCGCTGGCAAGCCCGCTTGGGAAAGCGTATTCAGCTCGACCGGCAGCTTACTGAACCTTGGCCAAATCACCCTTCAACGCCACACCACCGATAAACGCACCCGCATGGCACTCATAGGTGCTCGGGCTCTTGGTTTCGTTGCGCTTGTAGTAGCTGACGATATTGGTGACGGCATTCGCCCCGACCTTCTTCGCCGCATCGTTCAGGGTGATCAGCGCCGACTGCAGGGCCCAGGCACAGGCCTCCTCGTCGCTCTTGTTGAAGGCATTGGTCTTCTTGTTGGTCACCGCATCCGGGCTGACCACGCTGACCTTGCCCTTGGGTGTATTGCCCGCCAGATAGAACTTCACGCTGCCATCAATCTTGCCGGTGCTCACCGCTTCAGCCACGACCTTGTCGAACGGCAGGTTCAACAGGGTATCGCGGGCCTGGCTTAAGCCCGGCAGACTGCACAAGACCAGCGTGGCCGCCGCGGCCCAGAGGTTTGTTTTCATGCTCAACTCCTTGTGTGATGCAGGGAAGAAACTCAGTTACCGGGAAAGCGGTTGCGCCTCGCCAACGCCGATGGCTTGCGCGGTGGGCTGGTCATGATGGGCGCGCAGCTCGGCCAGGATGTCCTGGTCCAGAAAACGTACCCAGCGCAGGTAGTTCTTGTGGATCTTGCCGTCCTGGTAACCCATGCCGCTGCTGTCGCGGTAGACGATGGTGTAGGCGTTGGCGCTGTAGTTGATGTCGATCTCGACGTGGAATTTCTCACGCACAGTGATCTCGGCCTGGACCTGGCCCGGGTTGACGCGCTGCACGCTCCACGTGCGCTTGGTCAGGGCCGTGACAATCGCTTGTTTCACCTCTTCCTCGCTGGCCTGCACTTGCGGCGTGAGGGTGCGGCTCGGGTTGACGATGGGTTTGCTGGTACAGCCCGCGGTCAGCAGCAGGGCCAGGGTGACAAGTGCAACACGAAGCAGGGAAGACATTCCGTTTTCTCCAGGAGGGTTAAAAAATCAGCGCCAACGACGGAACACCAGGGAGGTGTTCACGCCGCCAAAGGCAAAGTTGTTGTTCATCACATACTCGTTGCTCATCTGCCGGAACTCGCCGCGCAGGTAATCCAGGTCGCCGCACTGCGGGTCGATCTGGTCGAGGTTCAAGGTCGGGACGTAGCTGTCACGGTTCATCATCTCGATGCTGAACCAGGCTTCCAGTGCACCGCAGGCACCCAGTGTGTGGCCGAAGAAGCTCTTCTGCGAACTGATGGGCATGCGCTTGCCGAACAGGCTGCTGGTGGCCAGGGTTTCGGCGATATCGCCCTGCTCGGTGGCAGTGCCGTGGCCGTTCACATAGCCGATGGCGTCCGCCGTTACGCCGGCATCTTCCAGGGCCAGCTCCATGGCCCGGCGCATGGTGCTCTGCTCCGGCCGGGTGGCGTGCTGGCCATCGGCGTTGCTGCCGAAACCAACGATTTCCGCATGAATAGGCGCGCCACGAGCGAGGGCATGCTCCAGCTCTTCGAGCACCAGCATGCCACCGCCTTCACCGATCACCAGGCCGTCGCGGCCGCTGTCGTAGGGGCGCGGGCTGGTGTGCGGTGCATCGTTTTTCAGGCTGGTGGCGTAGAGCGCATCGAACACCATGGCTTCGGTCGGGCAGAGTTCCTCGGCGCCGCCCGCCAGCATCAACGGCAGGCGCCCGAACTTGATCGCCTCGTAGGCATAACCGATGCCCTGGCTGCCGCTGGTGCAGGCGCTGGAGGTGGGGATCAGGCGTCCGGTCAGGCCGAAGAAAATGCTGATATTCGCCGCCGTGGTGTGGGGCATCATGCGCACGTAGGAGTTGGCGTTGAGTCCCTCGGCCACGGAGTTGATCAACATCATGCCGAAGGCCTTGATCTCGTCGGTGCTGCCGGTGGACGAGCCGCAGGCCACGCCCATGCGTCCATCGCGGATGATGTCGTTGCCCAGCAGGCCGGCGTCAGCCAGGGCCATTTCCGCCGCGCCAACGGCAAAGCGCGAGACCCGACCCATGCTGCGCAGCTGCTTGCGGGTCCAGTGCGACGGCACCGCATAGTCATCGATAGGCCCGGCCAGGCGCGTGTTCAGTTCAGTGAAACGCTCCCACTCGGCCATGTAGCGGATGCCGCTGCGGTTGGCGCGGAAGTTGGCTTCGATGCTGGCCCAGTCGCTGCCCAGGGAGGTGATACCGGCCATGCCGGTGACGACGACGCGCTTCATCAGCACAGGCCTCCGTTGACGGCCAGCACTTGCCGGGTGATATAGGAAGCTTCGCCGGACATCAGGAAATTCACCGCGCTGGCGACCTCTTCCGGTGTGCCCATGCGTTGCGCCGGGATCATTTTCAGCAGTTCTTCCACCGGCACGTTTTCATCGAGCATGGCGGTGTCGATCAGGCCCGGGGCGACGCAGTTGACGGTGATCTTGCGTTTGCCCAGTTCGATGGCCAGGGCCTTGGCGGCACCGATCAGGCCGGCCTTCGAGGCGCTGTAGTTGACCTGCCCACGGTTGCCGATCAGCCCGGACACCGAGGTGATGCAGACGATCCGCCCAGGAGCACGACGACGGATCATCGGCATCATCACCGGATGCAGGACGTTGTAGAAACCGTCGAGGTTGGTGCGCAGGACCAGGTCCCAGTCTTCTTCGGAGAGGGCCGGGAACGCGCCGTCACGGGTCAGTCCGGCGTTCAACACCACGCCGTAGTAGGCGCCATGTTCTTCGACATCGGCCTCAAGGCGGGTGCGGCAGGCTTCACGGTCGGACACGTCGAATTGCAGCACTCGGGCCTGTTGCCCCAGTGCCTGGATTTCGGCCTGCACGGACTCGGCGTCGGCGCGGCCGCTGCGGCAATGCAGCACCAGGTCAAAGCCGGCCCGGGCCAGGCGCAAGGCGATAGCACGGCCGATACCGCGGCTGGAGCCGGTGACCAGGATGGATTCAGTCATGACGCGACTCCTGTGATTCGGATAGATAAGCGGCGGCCTGGGGCGGACGGAACACGTTCAGGCGCGCGCTGGCATGGATGTCGGGACCGGTCAGGTGGCATTCGAACACACCCATGCCGTTGTCGTCCTCCAGCGAGCGCAAGGCGTGGATGCGCAATTGGCTGCCGACGGGAAAGTGCTCGACGTTGCACTCGAACTTGCGGGTGCCGAGCAGGAAACCCAGCTCCACCGGTTTGCCCTCGCCACGGGCGCGGCAACCGGCATAGGCGGCGACGCTCTGGGCCATCAGCTCGATCCCGAGCCAGGCCGGCAGGCTGCCGTCCTCGCGATTGAACAGGCCGTTCGGGCGTACGGTGAGGCAGGTGTGGATCTGTTCTTCATCGAAGGATAGGACCTGGTCGATCAGGATCATGTCCCCGGCATGGGGCAGCAATTCGGCGAGCGGCCAATCGATCATGGGGCGTCTCCGATAATCAGGCTGACGTTGTTGCCGCCGAAGGCAAAGGAGTTGCTCATCAGGCGGCGCAGTGGATGGACAGCGAGGCGGTCGCCCGGCTTGACCCAGTTCAGGGGCGCCAGCGCCGGGTCGGCCTGGCCGTCCCAGAGGTGCGGTGGCAAGGCGGCGGATGGGTTGTCGGCACTCAGGCTCAACCAGCAGAACGCTGCCTCCAGTGCACCGGCGGCACCCAGGGTGTGGCCGGTCATGGGTTTGGTCGAGGAGCAGGGCAGGCTCGCCGGGAACAGTTTGGACACGGCCAGGCTTTCCATGGCGTCGTTGTGCTGGGTCGCGGTGCCGTGCAGGTTCAGGTAGCCGATATCGGACGGTTGCAGGCTGGCTTGCTTCAGCGCTTTGCGCATGGCTTGCACGGCGCCCTGGCCGGTTGGGTCTGGGGCGGAAATATGGTGGGCGTCGCAACTGGCGCCGGCCCCCAGCAGGGCAATGGCAGGGCCATGGTCGGCCCGTCGGGTCATCAGGAACAGCACCGCCGCTTCGCCGATATTGATGCCGTTGCGGTTAACCGAAAACGGGTTGCAGCGCTGCGCCGACACGGCCTCCAGCGAGGTGAAGCCGCAGAGCGTCAGTTGGCACAGGCTGTCGACCCCGCCGCACAACACGGCGTCGCACAGCCCCAGATCAAGCAGGCGCCGGGCACTCATCAGTGCCCGTGCGCTGGACGTGCAGGCGGTGGAGATCACGTAGGCCGGGCCGCGCAGTTGCAGCCAGTCGGCGAGGAAGGTCGCCGGGGCGCTCAGTTCCTGTTGCTGGTAGTCATAACCTTCGGGGAAGTGGCCCTCGCGCAGATAATTGGCGATGCCACGGCTGGCTTCGTCGATGCCCGAGGTGCTGGTGCCCAGGACGATACCGATCCGCTCGCGACCGTAGGTGTCGATGGCGCGCTGGATCGGCGCGGCAATTTGCTGTGTGGCTTCCATCAGCAGTTGATTGTTGCGACTGGCCTGGGTGCTCAACTCAGCAGGAATCGCCGACAAGTCGCCGAGCACGGCGGCCACCGGCAGGCTGCGCTCCGGCACCCAGCCGCTTTCCACGCGCATGCCCGAGCAGTCGCCGGCAAACAGGTTGCGGGCCACCGTCTGCTTGTCGCGACCCAGGGCGCAGATCACGCCGAGGGCGTTCAGGTAGGCGGTCATGGGGTGTTCTCGCTCAACGGACTGATGCGGTATTGCAGACTGTCCGGCAGGCTCAGGGTGAAGTCCAGCGGCTGGCGATAGCTGACTCGCCAGCGGGCATCGAGGGTGCGTTCCGTGGCCTGGTGTTGCGCCGTCGGGTAGTTGCCCGCCAGTTCGGTATCCGGGGTCAGGGCGAACAGCAACGCCGCGAACAATTCGCGGGCCTGGGGGTTGGGCGGCAACAGGCCGTCGGCCTGCCACTCACCGTCCGACAGGCGCTGGCGGGCCAGGGGAATGCCCAGCGGGTCCATCAGCGACCAGCGCAGACTGTTCGCTTCGCGCTGGATCACCAACAGCCAGTCCTGGCGCTGTCCGGCCTGTTCGCGCTCGATATGCAATTGCAGCGGCAAGGCCAGGGTCGGCGTTTGCACGGGCAGCGGTGCGCGGCTGGCGCAGGCGCTCAGCAGCACAAGGCAGCCCAGCAACAGGGCACGGATCATTCGACAGGCCCGCCGAGGGGTTTGCGGGCGACCACGTTGACCAGGGTTTCCTCACGCTGGCCGATCGGCGGCGGGTTCTTCAGGCGCATGCGTTCCAGTAGCCCGAAGTCCTTGGACCGGCTCCACCACAGGTACGGGTAGGAGACATTCTGCGGGGTGAATTCGAAACCCTGGTCGCTGAGCATGTCCAGGTACTGCGCCGCGCTTTTCTGCACATGCATCGGGTGGCGGAACAGCCAGCGGATCACCCAGGTGTCGATATAGGCTTCGGTGGACTCGGCGAACAGCAGATAGCCGCCCGGTTTCAGCACGCGATAGAACTCGGCCAGGGCGCGATCCTGCTGCACCAGATGGTGGAAGGTCTGGTGGCAGAAGAGGATATCGACGCTTTGCGAGGGCACGTCGAGGGTCGCGCAGTCACTGCCGATCAACTCGACCTGCAGGCCGCGACGTTGCGCTTCTTCGCCGCTCAATTTCAGGCTCTGGGGATCGGCGTCGAGGCCGATCAGGCGCGACGGGGCGAAGACCTGCTGCAGATACTGGAAGGACTTGCCCTGGCCGCAACCGGCATCGAGGATCACCGGGTTGGCCGGCAGGGCGTCGCTGAACAGACCGCGCAGATCGTTGATTGCCACCCGCAGCACGTGGTGCTGCCAGGTGTGGCTGCGCAGGAACCAGAAACCGAAACGGGTTTCTTCGACGTAGGTGTCACTCAGGTAGGGGTTGCTCATGCCGGGGTACTCGCACAGATTTCCGACAGCATCCGCAGACGGCGCCGAGGTTCGCTGACAAAGGGGTTGCGCTCGTCCCAGGCATAGCCGGCGAGGATCGCACTGATCATGGCGCGGATTTCCGGCGAGCTGCCGGGATGAAAAATCACATCCTGGAAAGTCCCGGCGTACCAGCCTTCGACGTAGCAGCGGAAGGTGTCGACTCCGCGCTTGAGCGGTTCGGCGAACTGGGTCTGCCAGTCAACGCTTTCGCCTTGCAGTTGACGATGCAGCAGGCCGGCGGCCATGCTCGCCGAACGCATGGCGATGGTCACGCCGGAGGAAAACACCGGGTCGAGGAATTCCGCCGCGTTGCCCAGCAGGGCGAAGCCCGGCCCGTGCAGGGTTTTGACGTTGGCCGAGTAGCCGCCAATGGTCCGTGCCGGGGTGTCCCACACGGCGTTTTCCATCACCGCTTGCAGGCTCGGAGTTTGTGCGACGAAGCCTTTGAGGCAGGCATCCAGGTCATCGGTGCGCCCGGCAAAGTGTTCGGCGGCGGCGACCACACCGATGGAGCAACGGCCATTGCTGAACGGGATGGTCCAGAACCAGATATCGCGCTTTTGCGGATGGGTGGTGATAAGGATCTTTTCCCGCTCGAAACCGGGGTGTTCGATACGGTCTTCGACGTGGGTGAAGACGGCTTGGCGCACCGGGAAATTCGAGGGTGCTTCGAGGTCGAGCAGGCGCGGCAGCACCCGGCCGTAGCCGCTGGCATCGAGGACGAAGCGGGCTTCGATCAGGTACTCGCTGCCGTCTTCGCGACGGGCCCGCAGTTGCGGTTGTGGAAGGTCGAAATCAACGCTGACCACGGCTTCGCCGTAGCGGATTTCCACGCCCTGCAGTTGTGCCTGATCCGCCAGCAGCTTGTCGAAATCGGCACGCTGGACCTGGAAGGTGGTCGGCTTGCCGTTGCTGAATGTCTTGCCGAAGTCGAAGGCGCTGTAGTGTTCGCCCCAGGCGAAGGCCGCGCCGTTCTTCAACTGGAACCCGGCGGCGTTGACGGCGTCGAGCATGCCGGCTTCTTCGACGAAATCCAGGCAGTGGGACAGCAGGCTTTCACCGATGGAAAAGCGCGGGAAGTGTTGGCGCTCGACAATCAGCACGTCGTGACCGTTGCGCTTGAGCAAGGCGGCAGCGATGGCGCCGGAAGGGCCGGCGCCAATCACCACGACTTCGCGACGCTCCATTTCAATCATTGGCACACAGGCTCCTTGCGGGGTTCGACGGATTCATAGGGATAGGTTTGCTGTCGTCACGCTTGGCGGCCGTGATCGGCTGGGCGTTCTGCGGCGCTGGTGTCTTGTCGCTCGGACGTGCGGCCCAAGGCGCGAGCAGGAAGCTGAAGGCCAGCCCCAGGCTGACCGCCAGGCCGAAATTGCTCACCGCTGGGGTACTGGAAATCGCCAGCAGGCCGAATGACAGCCAGGTGGTCAGCGCCGCCAGCAGGGTGCCCAACAGACTGACGGCAGCCCCGCCGATCTGCTCGCGCATCAGGATCGCGTAGTCGACGCTGATGGCGGTCACCAGCAGCAGGCCGAACAGGCTGAACAGCGTCAACGGCTGACCGAGCCAGCCGAGGCTGGCCAGGCTGCAGAGGGCCGCCAGCAGTGGCAGTGCAACGATTCGCAGAGCGCCGCCGAGACCGAACGGCAGGATCAGCAACAGCACGATCAGTACGCAGGAGGCCAGTTTCAGTTCGGCGGCGCTGACCTGGGTGGCGGCAAAGACCTTGTTCAGCTCGCCCAGCCGATCCACCAGTTGGACGCCCGGCAGACCCACGGTTTGCGACCGCAACAGGTCGGCGTTGTTCAAGCCGCGCAAGCTGACCATGCCCGCCACGCCGTCGGCGTCCGCGCCCAGCCACAGCAGGCGCCAGGGTTCGGACAACGGGCCTTTGAGGGCGCTGTCGATATCCTGGATCGGCAAGGCTTGCAGTTGTGCCAATTCGTTTTGCAAGGCCACGGCCGGTACGCCGAGGTCGAGCAAGGGTTGCCAGAACCCCGGCAGTTGCTTGAGGGAATTGTGCAACTGTTGTTGTTCCCGAGGCAGGCTGACCACCTGGTCCAGGGACTGATAGCCCTGGAGTTTGCCCTGCTGCACCAGTTGTTCGAGACGTTCGCCGAGGGTGGCCTGACGCTCCAGTAACTGTTGTTGATCGGCACCGCGGACCAGGAAGAACTGGCTGGTGGGCTGGTAGCCGGTGATCCGTGCGACGGCCTGGGCCTCGGCCTGCAATTGCGGCGGCGCGCCGACCCACTGGCGAATATCGTTCTTTGTACTCAGGTGCCACAGGCCACCGGCGCAGAACAGCACCAGCAGCGCCAGCAGCAGGCGGCTGCTCACCTTGCGCAGCAGCGCTTCACGCAGCCTCAGCAAAACTTCGCAGACCCGCAGCGGCCATTGCGCCGGACGCAGGTCGGTGCCCTTGAGCAACGCCGGCAGCAGGCACACGGCGGTTAAGTAGGCGCCGAGCAGACCGGCGGCGGAAAACACGGCGATCTGGGTCAGGGCCGGAAACGGTGTCCAGGCCAGGGCCAGGTAACCGATGCAACTGGTGGCCAGGCTCAGGCTCAGCCCGGGCAGGGTGATGCGCAGGGCCGGCCAGCTGTGCCAGGGTTTCAGGCTCCAGCTCTTGGACAGGTAATGCAGCGGGTAGTCGACGGCCACGCCGATCAGGCTGGCCCCCAGCACCAGGGTCATCACGTGCAGATGGCCGAACAGCGCCACGCAGGCCACGGTGCCGAACAGCATGCCCACCAGCACCGGGACGAACGCCAGCAAGACGCGCCAGCGGCGGAAGGCCAGCAACAGCAGCAGGAGAATGCCGACAGTGGCGCCACCGCCGACCCAGGTAATTTCCCGGGTCGCCTGTTGCTGGCCATTGGCGGCGTACAGCAGGCCGCTGGCGGCGAGCAGTTGGGCGTCGTCCTGGGCGGCTTCTTCGCGACTGTGCTTGAGCAGCTCGGCGACTTGCACGGGCAGCTTCATGTCGAAGGCGTTGCCCTGGGTCCGGGCGCGCAACAGCACCCAGCTTTTGCCGTCGGCCTCGGCGACCAGCGCGCCGCTGCCGATATCAAATTGCACCGCGCCGGGTTTCGGGCGGCTGTCCTGGATCCGTCCGGTCAGGCCGAGCCAGTCGTCCTGGCTCGGCACCAGGCTGACCCCGGCAAAGGGATCGAACAGGGCCTGGACTCGTTGCTGGATAAACGCCGCCGGGTGCTCGATCAGTTGTTGCCGGTCCGCGCGGGTGAGCATCGCCAGCCGGCTGGCCAGCAGTTGTTGGCGCAAGGCCGGGAGGTCAGCCTGCAAGCTCCATTGCACCGTTTCGAACAGCCCGCTGGCCTGCCAGCGTTCACCCAGCCGTTGCGCCAGGGCAATGGCTTTCTGGCGATCGGCCTGGCCCACCAGCACCAGCATTTCCCGGTTCAAGGGCTCCTGCATGCGCTGTTCGGCCTTGAGTTCCAGGGCATTGGGTGCCGAGCCCGGAACCAGTTCCATGAGGTCGGCCGACACGGGCGCGCCATGGCGCCATTGCCAGCCGGCGAGCGCCAGCACGGCCAGCAGCAGGATCAGGAACAGACGCGGCAGCAGGCGTTCACTCGGCAAAGTCGTGCTGCTCCGCGTCGCTCAGGGGCAGGGCCGAGGTGCTGTCCTGCATGCGTAGGACCGTGCTGTCGCCCTGGGTTTCCAGCAGTTCGATGCGTTGCACCAGATCGCCACCGTCGATATTGATCCGGGTGAAGATCTGTTTGAGCAGTACCGAGCGCGGAATCAGGGTCAGTTGCCAGTGCTGGGCCTCGCCTTGCAGTTGCAGTTCGAAGTCCCGTTGCAGGCCGCTGCTGTCGCCTTGCAGCACGGCGATGAACAAGCGGTTCTGTTCGGCCCCGGCGCTTTTGTTCGGGACCATTTGCCAGCCGCTCGGGTCGCGCCGGGCGATGCCTTTGGCGCTGATGCGGTAGTCCTGTTGCAACGGGGTCTTGAGCAGCCAGAGCAGGCCGTGGTCTTTGGCGAGGACGAAGGTGCCCTTGCTGGTCAGCGGTTGCGGCAAGGCGCGCAGGTGTTTTTCCTGGATAAAGCTGCCGTGGATCACCGACGGTTTGGCCAGCTGCTCGCTGAGCTGTTGCAGGTCGAAGGCCGAGGCGTGGGTGGACAGGCCCAGGCAGAACACGAGCAACAGGTCGCGCACGACCCCTGTAGGAGCCGGCTTGCCGGCGATGAGGCCCGCGAGATTTGTGGAGAGCTTGCGGACGCCATCGCTGGCAAGCCAGCTCCTACAAAGGGTGTGTTGTATCCAGGTGAGGGGGCTCATGCGAGCACCTTTTCGACAGCGTCGACGAAGACTTTTGGCGAGGCCAACTGCATTTCCCGGCTCTGGATCTCCACGGCCACCTGCACGGTGCTGGCGCGGGTCAGGCGTTCGCCACTGGCCAGGTCGGTGATCAGGTAGCTGACCTTCAAGCGGTTCTCCCACTCCACCAGGTTGGCCCGCACATTGATCTTCTGGCCGAACACCGCCCCGCGCACATAGCGCAGTTGCAGGTCGATCACCGGCCACGCATAGCCGGATTCGAGCATCTGCGTGTAGTTGTGGCCGATATGGTCCAGCAACGCGCAGCGGGCGACTTCCAGGTACTTCACGTAATGACCGTGCCAGACCACATGCATGGTGTCGACGTCAAAAAACGGCACCAGGATCTCGGTATCGACATGCAACACGCCGCGGCTACGCATGCAGCCTCCAGTGTTGCTCGGCGATGCGTTTCAGGCACAGGCGCAGCTCGGCTTCGAGGGCGCGGTCTTCGATCACCGGCGGGAAATCCTTGGCCAGGGCTTCGTGCATCGCCGCCAGGGCCGGCGGCAGCGGCCGTGCATCGTCGGCCTGGCTGCGCAGCCAGACACCTTGATTGGCCGCGAGCAAGGTGGCGGCGGCGACCTGTTCGGTCAGTTCCAGCACACGGATCGCGTCGCGGGCGGCAATGGTGCCCATGCTCACCTTGTCCTGGTTGTGGCATTCGGTGGAACGCGAGAAAACGCTGGCCGGCATGGTGTTTTTCAGGGCTTCGGCGGTCCAGGCGCTGGTGCCGATCTGCACGGCCTTGAAGCCATGATTGAGCATCGCGCGTTCGGCACTGGCACCGGACAGGTTGCTCGGCAGGCCATGGTTGTAGCGCACGTCCACCAGCAGCGCGAGTTGGCGATCGAGCAGGTCGGCGACGTTGGCCACCAGGGTCTTGAGGCTGTCCATGGCGAAGGCGATATGCCCGCCGTAGAAGTGCCCGCCGTGGAGCACGCGTTCTTCTTCGGCGTCGATGATCGGGTTGTCGTTGGCGCTGTTCAATTCCGTTTCGATGAACGCACGCAACCAGCCCAGGCTGTCGGCCAGGACCCCGAGAACATGGGGCGCGCAGCGCAGCGAGTAACGATCCTGCAAACGGTGCAGCGGCGCGGTCGGTGCGTCGATGGCCAGGTCCTTGCGCAACCACGCGGCGACTTGCATCTGCCCCGGGTGCGGCTTGGCGGCGAACAGGCGTTCGTCGAAGTGCTCGGGGTTGCCTTGCAGCGCCACCACGTTGAGGGCGGTGATGCGGGTCGCTAGTTGCAGCAGGTAGTCGGCGCGGGCAAAGGCCAGGCAGGCCAGGCCGGTCATGACGGCGGTGCCGTTCATCAACGCCAGGGCTTCCTTGGGCCGCAGCACCAGCGGGTCCCAGCCGAGTTCACGGTGCACGTCGCAGGCTTGGCGGCGTTCGCCGCGAAACAGCACTTCGCGTTCGCCGGAAAGGGTTGCGGCCACATAGGACAGCGGTGTCAGGTCACCGCTGGCGCCGACCGAGCCCTCTTCGGGAATCAGCGGCAGGATATCCTGGTCGAGGAAGGCCTGCAGGCGCTCCAGCAGTTCCACACGCACCCCGGACACGCCATGGCACAGCGACTGCAACCGCGCCGCCAGCACCGCACGGGTCGCCTGCGGGTCGAGCAACTGGCCCAGGCCGCAGCCGTGGAAGGTGTAGAGGTGACGCGGCAGCGCCTCGACATGCTGCAGCGGCACCGCCACCACGCAGGAGTCGCCGTAGCCGGTGGTGACGCCGTAGATCACGCCTTCCTTGTCCAGCAACGAGTCAAGGAACTGCGCGCCCTTGGCAATGCGCTGGCGGAACGCCGGGTCGCCTTGCAGCTGGGTGGGCACCTGACGGTTGGCCAGGGCCAGCACATCTTTGATGCGCAGCGGGAGTTCGCCGAAGGTGACCGGCTCAAGCGGATGCGTTGTCATCGGATTTCCAGAAAGGGTAGAAATTGAACCATTGGTGCGGTGCCTGCAGGCAGTACTGGCCCAGGCGTTCGGCGTAGCGGGCGGCCCAGTGGGCGATCACCTGGTCGCGGTCGCTGCGTTTCCACTGCACCGCTTCGGTGAAGGGTTCGAGGGTAATGCGGTAGCGACCCTGGAGCTTCAGGCAGAACAACAGGTTGACCGGGCATTTCAGCAATCCGGCCAGCAGCCACGGGCCTTGCGGGAAGGCGGCCGGCTGGCCGAGGAAATCCACCCGCACGTGGCGTGCACCTTGCAGCGGCACACGGTCGCCGGCAATCGCCAGCCACTCGCCACGGTCCAGGCGCTGGCTGAGTTGCAGCATGACCGCCGGGTCCAGTTCGCTGACCTGGATCAGCCGCAGGTTGGTCGCCCCGGCTTCGCCCAGCAGGCGGTTGAAGCCTTCGGCGTGGCGGGTGTGAACCAGCACGTTCATGGTGACCTTTTCGCCCAGTTCGGCGAGGGCGCGGCAGACTTCCAGGTTGCCCAGGTGGGCGCCTACCAGCATCTGCCCGCGCTCGCCGCGCAACTGATCGCGCAGCAGCGCCGGGTCAACGATCTCGATCTGCTCGATGCGCAACTTGCCGTTCCACACGTCGAGCTTGTCCAGCAGCGCATCGGCAAAGGCCATGAACTGCCGGAAGACCTTCATGCGGGTCGGGCGCAGGGCGTTTTGACCGCTCCAGTCAGCCAGGCGTTGCTGGTATTGCCAGGCACTTTGCCGGGCGCTGCGGCCGAACAGGAAGAAGTACAGGACAATACCGTGCAGCACCGGGCTGAGCACTTTGCGACCGAGCACCTTGATGCCGAAGGCGGTGAGTTTCATCAGCCAGAAGCTGCCGCGTTCCTGCTGGTCGGCCCAGTGTTTCGGTTCGGCACTCATGCCCGCCACCGTCGCCAGAGAATGTTTGGCAGGCGCAGCAACATGCCGAAGAACAGCCGGGTGTGCATGCCGGAAATCAGCGCGTTGTCGTGGAACAGGCGAAAGTGCGAGAGGCCGTCCTGGGGGTAGTGGACCCGGGTCGGCAACCAGCGCATGGGCTGGTTGCGCCAGGCCAGGCGCACGAGGATTTCCGGGTCGAAGTCCATGCGTTTGCCGAGCCGGGCGTTGTTGATCAAGGCCAGCACCGGCGGCAGCGGATAGACCCGGAAGCCGCACATGGAGTCCGGAATCTGCAACGACAGGCTGTTGATCCAGACCCAGACATGGGTCAGGTAACGGGCATAGAGCCGGCCCTTGGGCACGCTCTCGTCGTATTGCGGGTAGCCGCAGATCAGCGCCTCGGGATGCTCGCGTGAAGCGTCGAGGAAGGTGGTGACATCGGCCAGGTCGTGCTGGCCGTCGGCATCCACCTGCAGGGCGTGGCTGAAGCCCAGACGTGAGGCCTCCCGCAGCCCGGCCATGACCGCGCCGCCCTTGCCCTGGTTGACCGGCAGTTTCACCAGGAAGATGGCCTCGTGGCTGGCCAATTGTTCGAGCACCGCGGCACAGGCCGGGCTGCTGGCGTCGTCCACCAGCACGCAGGGCAGACCGGCGTGCAACAGGGCTTCGACCACTGCGGGCACGGCGGTCTCATGGTTATAGACGGGGATGACGGCGCAGGGCTTATGCATGGCTGGCCTCCAGCACAATGCGCCCGCTGGAACAGGCGGCGGTGGCGTTGCGGAAGGCGAAGTGCAGTTTGCTGCGTTCGCGGTCGAAGCGCAGGCTCAGTTCAAGGCGATCGCCCGGA
The DNA here is from genome assembly GCF_013386165.1 of Pseudomonas gingeri. Taxonomy (GTDB): domain Bacteria; phylum Pseudomonadota; class Gammaproteobacteria; order Pseudomonadales; family Pseudomonadaceae; genus Aquipseudomonas; species Aquipseudomonas gingeri_C. The sequence goes on from NZ_JACAOS010000022.1 coordinate 235,752, forward strand.
CGGACCAGTTGCTGGAATTTCAGTACTTCCATGCCGGCGAATTTTTCCGGCAGTTCGAGACGCTCGCGTCCCAGGTCCAGGGCCCAATCCACTTGCACGACACCAGGCAGCACCGGAGTAGCGGGGAAATGCCCGCTGAAGTAGGCCAGGTCCGGCGGAACGGCCAACTGCAACAGCCATTCACCATCCATCTCCTGTTGCGCCAGCACTTCCGGACCTTTGGGACGCGGAGCCCGCAACAGCGCCTGGACCTCGGCTTGCGGCAACTTGCCCTGGGGGTTCAGCGGCAATTGCCGCAGCAGACGCCAGCGCCGTGGCAGCGCCAGGGCTTCGCAATGTTTGAGCAGGTGCGCGCGCAGGGCTTCGGTCAGGGCGCGGCGGCCCTGGTTGCGCAGGCTGTGCAGCCCTTGAGCGGTGAGCACCAGCAGCGCCCCGAGATAGGCGCGGTTTTCCTGCACCACGCCCAGCCGTGCTTCGGCGACCCAGTCGTGTGCCATCAAGGCCTGTTCGAGCATCGGCAGGGAGATACGTTTCTCTTCCAGCTTGACGATGCGGTCCAGCCGACCCAGCAGTTCAAACCGCCCATCGGCTTCGAAGCGCACCGCGTCCGCCGTCTGTTCGATATGACCGTGGGGCAGATAAGGCGAAGCCACCTGCAAGGCGCCGTCCGGGTCCTGGCTCAGTCGCACATCGGCGAAAGGCCGCCACAGCGGGTCGCCCTGGCGCCAGGCGATACCGCCGGTTTCCGAGCTGCCGAGGATTTCCGTCGGCCATTGTCGCAGGCGTTGTTGCAGGCTGGAGGCCGCTTCCGGCGGGAGTGCTCCGCCCGAGGAGAACACCTGGCGGACCTGGCTCAAGGCCGGCCAGTCGAGGTTGTCGCCCATGCGTTTGAGCAGCGCCGGACTCGCCACCCAGGCGAATTGCGCGTGTTCACGGCTGGCGCGTTGCAGGTCTTCGGGAAAGGCCAGTTGCTTGCGCACGAAGGTCCGGCCGGCACACAGCGGCCAGAGCACGCGGAACAGCAAACCATAGATATGTTGGGTGGCGACGCTGCCGATGATGCAGGCCTGGCCGAGGTCGGCGCCCCACAGCTGTTCCAGGGCCAGGACTTCATTGGCCAGCTGGCGCAGGGTTTTTTCGATGCGCTTGGGTTCGCCACTGGAACCGGAGGTGCACAGGCTCAGGTGGCAGTCATCGAGCTCGAGCGCGGCCGGTCTCAAGGGATCGGCGCTGAGGTATTCGATGGCGCTGCGGTCCGTCAGCCACAGGTCGACGTCCGGCGCCCAGCGTTGGCGGGTCTGCTCTTGCAGGTCGGCGGGCAGCAGCACCCGAACGCCGGCGCGCCAGGCAGCGAGCAAGGCGATGGCCAAGTCCCCGGCGTCTTCCAGGTGCACGGCAATCTGTTTCACGCCACGGGCCTGCAAGCCGGCCGCCAGGCTCAAGGCCTGTTGCGTCAGTCCGGCATGATCCAGCGGCGGATCAAGGGTGACCGCACGGAGTGCGTGCGACTTGAGCAACAACTGCTCAAGGTTTATCCAATTCATGCGCGGCCTCTTACCCGTTGTCGTACCAGCCATTCAATGGCAAACAGCAAGCCCATCAGCCCGTAGGCGATCAAGCCGTTGTACAACGTCCACCAGCTCAGCGGCGCCCAGAGGGTCAGGGCGGCGGCGATCAGGCCGTTACAGAGAAAAAACAGGCTCCAGACTTTGGTCACCTGTCTCGTATAAACAATGGCCACTTGCGGCAGTTGCGGCTCGCGCAGGCGGGCCAGCCGCTCGACCACCGGCGGGCCGAATTTCAGGCTCAGGCTGAACAGGCCGAGCATGAAGGCGCTGATCAGCACCGGATACCAGCGCAGCAGCAGCGGGTTGTTGAGCAATGCCAGCAAGCCGCAGAACGCGATGGCGCAGAGGGCCATCCACAGGCTGCCGGGTCGCCGTTCGCCGGTCAGGGCCCGGGCCAGCCACAGGCCGCCGAGCAACAGCCCGAACTGCCAGGGCGCGAAATGCTCCATGCCGAAATACACCGCAAAGGGGTACAGCAGGCCCGCCAGCAGCAGGCCCAGGCCGATCAGGCGTTTCATGCGGCCGGTTGCACCAGGCGAAACACCGCCTCGACCACATCGTTGACGGTACGCACCGACTTGAATTCCTCGGCGGCGATTTTCTTGCCGGTTTGACGCTTGATGTGGTCGATCAGGTCCACGGCGTCGATGCTGTCGATTTCCAGGTCCTGGTACAGATTGCTGTCCAGGGTGACGCGTTCGGGTTCCAGCTCGAAGAGTTCGACCAGGGCATCGCGCAGGGTGTTGAAGATATCGTCACGGGTTTGCATGGTACGGCCTCACGCTGCCTGTTTTGCCGTGACGAAAGCCGCAAGGCTGGCCACGTTGGAGAAATGGTTGCGGGTGTCCTTGGCGTCCGCATCGATCTTGATGCCGTAGCGCTTCTGGATCGCCAGGCCGAGTTCGAGGGCGTCCACCGAATCCAGGCCCAGGCCTTCGCCGAACAGGGTTTGCTCGTTGCCGATGTCTTGCGCGCTGATGTCTTCCAGGCCGAGGGCCTCGATAATCAGTTCCTTGATCTCAAGGTGCAGGGCGGGGGTTGGATCGCTCATCTGAGGCGAGCTCCTTAATAAAGTAATGGTGCAGATAATCGTTGAGTTTGCGTGAGGCCTGGGGCGCGGGGCCCTGTGCGGCAAAGCTGTGTGGATCTATATCGGCGCCGACACGAAAACTGAAGTGCACCCGGCGTTGTGGGATGCGATACCAGGGTTCGGCCTTGGTCAGGGTGCTGGGGCTGACCTTGATCACGACCGGGGTGATGATATTCGCACCGCGCAGGGCAATCGCGGCGGCGCCGCGATGAAAGGTCGGGGCCGCGCCCGGTGTGGTGCGGGTGCCTTCGGGGAACACGATCAGGGTCTGGCCTTCTCGCAGGGCGTCGGCGGCGGTGTCGAGCATCTCCAGGCTGCCGTCGTTGCTGATGTATTCAGTGGAGCGCACCGGCCCGCGAGTGAAGGGGTTTTGCCAGAGGCTCTGCTTGACCACGCAGTTGGCATGGCGCACCAGGCCGATCAGGAACACCACGTCGATCAGCGACGGGTGGTTGGCGATGATCATCTGGCCGGGGCGCCCGAGCTTTTCCGCGCCTTGGACTTCATAGGTCAGCACGCCGGTGCGGGCCATGAAGCGGATGAACAGCCAGAATAGTCGGCTGACCGTCTGTCGTGCGCGCAGGCGCTGGCGTTCGGCATTGCCCGGCAGGCAGCCGAGCAGGGGGAAGACCACCAGGCGCAGGCACAGGCCGCCCAACCCGAACAGGGCAAAGCTCACGGCGGTGGCCAGCAGGCGCCAGTAATAGGCGTCGCTGGGCTTGGTCATGGTCGGCGTTGCCAGTTCCATACCCGGGACTTCCATTGGTGTTGGCAGGTGGTGTGTTGGCCCAACAGGGTACGCAACAGATCGAGGGCATGGGGCCACTCGCTCGGGGGCTGTTCGTCCGTGGTGCTTTCGAGGGACAGCTGCCACTCGTCGCCCGGAGTCAGCAGCAGGCCGAGGGCGTAGGGGAACGGCACGTCGTCGATCCAGTGGCGGTAGGCCTCGGGTGGTTGTTCTTCGGTGATCACCAGCAAGACCGCGGGGGCGCCTTCAGCGAGCAGCGCGGCGGCTTCGAGCATGCCGTGTTCGAGGCCGTCGCCGTTGGCCGCCAGGGCGGTCATTTCGCAGGTCGAGCCGCGCAGGATCGACCACAGGCCAATCACCGCGTTGTGCACCGAGAGGCTGAACTGGGTCGGCGACAGTGGCTGGTCGGCGGCCAGGTCGCTGAGGATGTCGAAGGTGCGTGGGGTTTCGCCGTGTCGGGAGATGAACACCAGGGGCAGTTGTACGTGACCCTCGGCCAGCGGCCAGCCGACGCTGAAGGCCATGCGCGCCAGGCGGCTGAGGCGGCGGCGCTGCATGGCCGGCAGAAAGGACACATCCGGTGCCGCATCGCTGGGCGTGGGCACGCAGGGCTGGCGGCTCCAGGCCTGCCAGTCGTCCGCACTTTCCAGGCCCGGGGCCCAGGCGCGCCATTGGGCGATGTTGAAGTTGATCACTGAATGTCTTCCCGCCCCTGCGGGCTTCCTTGAACGCTGTGGTTGATCCCTGAACCCCTACCAACCCTGGCGTGGCGCGATGGCCGAGTGGCGCGCATTATCCCGGTGCACAAGGCCTGTAGCAAATTATTGGTTACATTTTGCACGATTAAATGTGCAAAACGTGAAGGAATAGCTAGCAACTGGCTATTATTCGTATTTTTTTCGATACGTATGTCAGAGATTTCCCGGATCAAAGGGAAATTACCTCGGTTGAGTGAAGTTATTGTGGTCTGAGAGGTAGTCCTCGTCCCGCCAAGGTGGCGCGGTAGCGGTCAAGCCCTCTACACTCGGTGATCCATTGATACACGGAGGTCTTGTCATGCGGCGTGTGGTGTTCAATCAGAAGGGTGGGGTCGGCAAGTCGAGCATTGCCTGCAATTTGGCGGCGGTGAGCGCGAGCGAGGGCTATCGGACCCTGTTGGTGGACCTCGATGCCCAGGCCAACTCCACGCAATACCTCACCGGGCTCACCGGCGAGGACATTCCCATGGGCATCGCCGACTTTTTCAAGCAGATCCTCTCGTCCGGGCCGTTCTCGAAGAAAAACCAGGTGGACATCTACGAGACGCCTTTCGACAACCTGCACGTGATCACCGCCACGGCCGAGCTGGCGGATCTGCAGCCCAAGCTTGAGGCGAAACACAAGATCAACAAGCTGCGCAAACTGCTGGATGAGTTGTCGGAAGATTACGACCGCATCTATCTGGATACGCCGCCGGCACTGAATTTTTATGCGGTTTCGGCGTTGATTGCCGCCGACCGCGTATTGATTCCCTTCGACTGCGACAGCTTTTCCCGTCAGGCGCTGTATGGTCTGTTGGCCGAGATCGAAGAGCTGAAGGAAGATCACAACGAAGATCTGCAAGTGGAAGGGATCGTGGTCAACCAGTTCCAGGCCCGGGCCAGTTTGCCGCAGCAAATGCTCGACAGCCTGATCGCCGAGGGCTTGCCGGTGTTGCCGGTGTACCTCACCAGTTCGGTGAAGATGCGCGAGTCCCATGAAGCGAACCGCCCGCTGATCCACTTCGACCCGCGGCACAAGCTGACCCAGCAGTTCGTCGAATTGCACGCCCTGCTGGAAAACAACGCTTAACGCCTTTTCGCTGGCGCCTGGCGGGCGCGGGGCTCAGATGCCCTGGCTGCGCAGCCAGGCCATCAACTGCGGCAGGGGGAACGCGCCGCTCTGGCGTGCCACTTCCTGGCCATTTCTGAACAGGATCAGGCTGGGAATCGAGCGAATCCCCAACTGTGCGGAGAGCTGCTGGTTGGCCTCGCTGTCGAGCTTGGCCAGGCGGCACTTGCCGGCCAATTGGGTCGCCGCCTGTTCGAATACTGGCGCAAAGGATTTGCACGGCCCGCACCAGTCCGCCCACACGTCCACCAGCAACGGCAGGTCGCCCTTGATCTGGCTGGCGTAGTCGCCCTGTTTCAATTCGAACGGTTTATCCAGCAGGACCTCGGCCTTGCAGCGCCCGCATTTCGGCTGGTCACCGAGGCGGTCGGCGGGGATGCGGTTGAGGCCGTTGCAGTGGGGGCAGGGGATCAGCAGGGGTTCGGACATGGGGGGCTCCAGAGAAGTGGCCAATGGGCTCTATCTGGAGTCGCAAGCAGGCTTTATCAAGGTTTCGGAGCCTTGTCGCATGCCCTCACATTTTCAGACGATGAAGGTCGCCTTGAGAATCTAGCCTGAAGGGACACGCCGCCGGTCTATTTCTGTCCATAGCGGATTGCGATAATTGGACTCGGCGGCTAGTCTCCATAGCAAGATGCGATAAGGATGTTGCATGCGCGTGATTACCGAAAAACGGATCCGTGAAGCCAAGGAAAAATGGCCCGACACGGCCAGTGCGCTGGATGCTTGGTGTCGAAGGGTCAAGGGAAGCAGTCCCGGAAACTTTGCGGCCCTCAAGGCGATGTTCCCGGCGACCGACAAGGTGGGGAGCTTGCATGTGTTTGATATCGGCGGGAACAAGCTGCGCCTGATTGCTGGGGTGCACTACGGCGCCCAGCAGTTGTACATCAAACATGTGCTGGATCACTGTGAATATGACAAAGGTAAATGGAAGGAGAGGTGTTGATGAATGCTGTCGTCAAACAGGCTTGCGAGCATTGGCCCTTTGTGGAACCGTTGCTACGCAAGCCAAAAAACGAGGCCGACTACGACGCCTTGGTGGGGGCTCTCGACGCGTTGCTGGAAACGATCGGTGAAGACGAGTCGAATCCGCTCATGAGCCTGGTGAATATCATCAGCGACTACATCGAGGAATATGATCACCTGCATCACCCTATGCCAAAGGCCAGCGGCGTGAGTGTGCTGCGCTCGATCATGCAGGAGCACAGCCTGACCCAGAGTGACTTGCCGGGCGTCGGGGCTCAGTCGGTGGTTTCGGAAATCCTCAGTGGCAAGCGCGAACTCAATCTGCGGCAGATTCGTTGGCTGGCCAAGCGTTTTGGCGTGTCAGCGGAGACGTTTATCTGAAAGGTCTGAGCGAGAGACGTCGATTCTGATAAGTCATCGACAATGGCCCCATTTTTGGGGCCGGCTTCCATTTGGACAGTGGTACGCGGTGGTTACGACGAACAACTGATCTCCAGATGCTTGCCCCACTCCGGTGGCCGCTCGGCATAGCCTTGCATACCCGGTTGCTCTTCGAACGGTTTGCTCAGTACCGCGTGGAGGCGCCGCACTTCCTCGTAGTCACCACCTTCCGCCGCATCGATGGCCTTCTGTGCGAGGTAGTTGCGCAGGATGTACAACGGATTGACCGCCTGCATCCGTGCCTTGCGCCGGCTTTCGTCCTGGTCCGCTTCGCGGGCGACCCGGGCCTTGTAGCGTTCGGCCCAGGCATCGAAGCCCTTGATGTCGATAAAGTCATCGCGCAATCGCGCTGTGGACAGGGCCGCCGGCTCATCCCCCAGGCGCCGGAAGAACAGGCTGTAGTCGACGCCGCCGGCCTGCATCAGTTGCAGCAGGTTTTCCACCAGCTTCAGGTCGTCGTCTTCAGCGCTGGTGAGGCCGAGGCGGCGGCGCATCAGGTCGGTGTAATGGGCCTGGTACAGCGGCAGGAACAGGCCCAGGGTTTCACGCAGCGCCTCGACACTGATGAACGGCGTCAGCGCCTGGGCCAGCGCGCTGAGGTTCCACTGGCCGATGGGCACCTGGTTGCTGAACGAGTAGCGGCCCTGGTCGTCGGAGTGGTTGCAGATGAAGTTCGCATCGAAATCGTCGAGAAAGGCGAACGGACCGAAGTCGAAGGTGATGCCCAGGATCGACATGTTGTCGGTGTTCATCACGCCGTGGCAGAAACCATAGGCCTGCCATTTGGCGATGAGTTCGGCATTGCGCTCGACGATCTCGCGGAACATCGCCAGGTAAGGCTCCGGCTGCTCCAGGCATTCGGGGAAATGCAGGGCCAGCACATGCTCGCCGAGCTGCTTCTGCTGCTCGGGTTGTTTGGTGTAGTAGAAGTATTCGAAATGACCGAAGCGCACATGGCTGGGGGCCATGCGCAGGACCATGGCGCCACGTTCCTGTTTCTCACGCCAGACCGGCGTGTCGGAACCGATCACGCACAGCGCCCGGCTGCTGGGAATGCCCAGGGCATGCAGGGCTTCGGAGGCGAGGAACTCACGGATCGAGGAGCGCAACACCGCGCGGCCGTCGCCCATGCGCGAATACGGCGTTTGTCCGGCGCCCTTGAGGTGCAGGTCCCAATGCTCGCCCGCGTTGTTGTAGACCTCACCCAGCAATAAGCCGCGACCATCACCCAGACGCGGGTTATAGGAGCCGAACTGATGCCCCGAATAGACCATCGCCCGTGGCTCGGCTTCGGCCCAGAGTTTGTGCCCGCCGAACAGCTCGGCGAATACCGGTTCCTCGGCAATGGCCGGGTCCAGGTCGAGCAGGGCCATGGCCGCCGGACTCACCGCCACCAGGCGCGGGTTGTCGAGGGGCTCGGGCAGGATATGGGTGGAAAACGCGTTGCCCAGGCGGGCGAAGCGGTTATCGAAGGTCAGTTCGTCGAGGGCTTTCAACGGCCGGCTCCAGCAGAATGTCCGAGCATTCTGCTGCGATTAGCCGGCAGACACCAGTGGCGACAGGCAAACGGCATGATCGCCAGCTTTGTAGCGCCTCAGTCGAGTTTGTCCGGCGGCGGCAATTGGCTGGGTTTGGCCACTGCCGGCGGTGCGGCGGCAGGGGTTTCGCCTTCCACCGGCACCAGCTTGTATTCCTGGCCATGGAGGTTCTTGAGATAGACCTCCATCTGCCGGAACGAGATGTTGATGTGCTCTTTCTTGAACTCGCGGTTGATGAAGCGGTTGACCTCGTCGACCACCGGATTGCGGTCGCCCAGGTCACGCACGTGCATGCGCAGTTCGTGGTCCAGGGTACTTTCGCCGAAGTTCAGGAAGTACACGTGGGGCTCGGGCTCTTTCAGCACCCGTGGGTTGTCCCGGGCGGCCTTGAGCAGCAGCTCCTTGACCCGGTCCAGGTCCGAACCGTAGTCGACGCCGAGCTTGAGGGTAACGCGGGTGACGGTGTCGGTCAGCGACCAGTTGATCAGTTGCCCGGTGATAAAGGTCTTGTTCGGGACAATGATGTCCTTGCGGTCGAAGTCGGTGATGGTGGTGGCGCGGATGCGGATCTTGCTCACCGTGCCCGACAGGGTGCCGATGGTGATGGTGTCGCCGATCCGCACCGGACGCTCGAACAGGATCATGATGCCGGAGATGAAGTTGGCGAAGATTTCCTGCATGCCGAAACCCAGGCCCACCGACAGCGCCGCCACCAGCCATTGCAACTTGTCCCAGCTCACGCCGAGGGTCGAGAGGGTGGAGACGAAGCCGATGCCGGCGATCACGTAGGAGAGCAAGGTGGTGGTGGCGTAGGCGCTGCCCTGGGCCAGGTCGAGCTTGGACAGCACCAGCACTTCCAGCAGGCCCGGCAGGTTGCGCGCCAGGGCGAAGGTGATGCCGATGATCGCCAGTGCACCGATGACGTTGCCGATGCTGATTGGCACCATGCTCATGGTCGCGCCGGTGCCGCTGGTGTATTCGTAGAGGGTGATGTTGTCCAGGTAGGAGAACACGCTGATCAGGTCCGACCAGACCCAATACAGCGCCGCGACGAAGCCGCCGAGCAGGGCCAGGCGGATCAGGCGCATGGATTGTTCGTTGACCTGTTCGATGTCCAGGGTCGGTTCTTCGATCAGCAACTCGCCGTCGCCGGCGTCCTTGGCCGCCTGGCGTTTGCTCAGGGCGCGCTGGTAGGCCAGGCGTCGGGCCGCAACCCCGAGGCCGCGAGCGAAGGTCGCTTCGATCACCAGCCACAACATCAGCAGGTAGAGGGTCTCGATCAGCCGGTCGCTGAGTTTCAGGGCGGTGTAGTAGTAGCCGAAACACACCGCGATAAACAGCGCGATGGGCATCGCCGTGAAGATCACGCCGATCAGTTTGCGAAATAGCGAGGCACTGCCGTGATTCGGAGTGCCCAGCAGCAGGCGACTGAGCAGCCAGGCCATCAGGCCGTAGCAGGTCAGGACCACGGCGATGCCGAGTACGTCACCGGCCAGTGAGGCCGGTTGCAGCTCGGCCACCGAGACAATGGCCACCAGCGCCAGGACCACGAAGCCCAGCTTGCGGACCCAGCCCTGGAGAAATTCGACCTGGGGTTTTTCCCAGCGGAAATGCAGCTCGGCCACGCCGCCCGGGGCGAGAATCCGGTAGGCGGTGTAGAACACCAGCCAGGCGAGGGATATCTGCAGCAGCGCGGCGCCCAGGCTGGCGTTCTGGCCGCGGGCGTCGATCTGCAGGGCGTAGCCGCACAACGCCAATGCCAGGGTAATGGGCATCGCCAGGGCAATGTTGACCAGGATGGCCAGCGGCGTGTGCCACTGGCTGTCGCGCTTGAAGTGGCCGATGTCCTTGTGCACCTTGCTCAGGCGCGCATACAGGGACTTGCGGCGCCACAGCAGGGCGCCGATCAGCAGCACCAGCGGCAGGAACAACAGCGGATGCTGGCCCAGGCCGTCGGTCAGCTCACTGAAACTGGAGGCCCAGGGCAGGGTGGTGACTTGCTTTTGCAGGCGTGTCGGTACGCTTTCGATCCAGTCCAGGTCCAGGGGCTTGTTGCTCGGAATCCAGAACATCTGCTCATCCAGGGTCGCGCGCAGGCTCTGGGCGGTGCTGAGCAGCTGCTTCTGGTTCAGTTGCAGGGTGATGGATTCATTGAGCAGGGCGCTCAGTTCGCGGTTCAGGCGCTCCAGCAGGTCGCTGCGGGTCACGGCCAGGTCCAGCAGGGTCCTGCGCAACTGCGCGTTGACCTGTTCCGGTGGCTGGGTCGCCAGCAGGTTGTCGACGTAGGTGGCCGGGCTGCTGATCAGTTCCCGCTGCTGGTTGACCTCGAACTGGTAGAGGCGGATATCGGCGATTTCATCCGCCAGGTTCTTGTCCACTTGCAGGCGCGGCAGGGCCTGTTTCTGCTTGTAGAGAATCTTCGACAGCAACAAGCTGCCCTTGAGCACGCTGATCTGCTCGTCCAGGGCCTGGTCGCTCTGGGTCACGCTGTCGAGCTGCTGCTTGGTCTGCAGGTTCTGCTGGGTCAGCTCGTTGAGGCGGTCGGTGCTTTTGAGCAGGTAGTCGGAGAGCTTCAGGTTGGTGGCGCTTTCGGTGGCCAGCACACTGCTGTCGCCGGCCTTCTGTGCTTCGATGGATTGCTGGGTGACGGTCTGCTGGGACTGAGCCAGACGTTTCTGGTTGATCAGCGACTGCATGTCCTGGATTTCCTGTTCCAGGCGCGCGGTTTTCTCCATCAGCAAGTCATGCTGGCTGTTGCCCAGGTCCTGCAGTTGGCTGTTGCCGGCCAGCTCCTGGCGGCGCAACAGGATCAGCGAGTTGAGCGAAGCCAGTTCGGCATTCAGCTGGTTGCGCTGGTCGGCGCTGAGGGACTTGCCGCTGTCCTTGCCCAGCTTGAGGGCACTGTTGATCTGCTGGATGCGGGTCTGGCTGGTGCTGATTTCCGACTGCGCACGTTCGGGGCGGGTCTGGGCCGTGATGATCAGACTGTTAGCATCGGCCAGGGCTTTTTGCAGATCGCCCTGTTGGGTGGTGCGCTCGGTCAGCAATTGTTCCAGTTGCGGGACCGACTGGCTGGCATAGCGCTGGGCCACCGGGATCACTTTGGTGACTTTCAGGCGGGCCAGTTCACGCTGGTTTTCGACGGTTTGGCGCGGCGCATCGGCGACTTGCTGCTTGGTCGCGGCAAGACGCTTGTCGTAGTCGTCGGTGCTCGACAGGAACAGCAGGGTTTGCTGCAACACCGCTTGCAGGGCTTTCTGGTCGGCGTCAGCCAGCTTGCGGTCGGCAATTTTGTCGAGGCTCTGCTGGACCGATTCGGCGGAGGGGGGCTCGGCAGCCTGCAGCGTGCCGACGGAAAGACTCAGGCCCAGCAGGGCCATGGCAAGAAAAGTGCGCAAGGAGGACATAGATACCGGTCAAGCAGCGTGAAGAAAGTGGGCAGTTTAGAGGAAGAGACCCGGACCCGGGCGACTTCCTTCGGGGAATCTGACGCCGACTTTGCCAATCTTGTTCCCGTCCATGACCGCGACAGTCCAGAGCGTGTTGTTCCACTCCACCTGGTCGCCGACGATCGGTGCGCCGCCGACCTTGTGGGCAATAAAGGCACCCAGTGGGGTGTTCGGGTCGACGCCTTCGAGCTTCAGGCCGTAGAGCGCCGAGACCGCGCCCAGCTGGGCGTCGCCTTCGAGTACGAAGTCGCCGAAGAAGCGCAGATCGAGCCCGCGTTGCGGTGCCTGGCTGAACAGCTTGCCGAGGGCCGGCAGGTTGTGTTCGTGACCGATGACGCAGAGCAGGTCATCGACTTCCAGGGTGGTACTACCCGACGGATGGAGCAGTTGCTGGCCACGAAACAGCGCGGCGATCCGGGTGCCTTCGGGCATTTTCAGCTCGCGCAGGGCGGCGCCGATGCACCATTTTTCGGCCCCCAGGCGATAGACGAACAGCTCCCACTCGCTGGTGACATGCACTTCCAGGGCGGCCCGGGAGATCGGCGCCGGCTCCGGCGGGACCGTCACTTTCAGCAGCTTGGCCACCCAGGGCAGGCTGGTGCCTTGCACCAGCAGCGAGACCAGCACGATAAAGAACGCCAGGTTGAAGTACAGCTGCGCATGGGGCAGGCCGGCCATCAACGGGAACACCGCGAGGATGATCGGGACCGCGCCGCGCAGGCCGACCCAGGAGATAAAGGCTTTTTCCCGGCCATGGAAGGCCTTGAACGGCAGCAGTCCGACCAGCACCGACAGTGGCCGGGCGAACAAAATCATCCACAGCGCCAGGCCGAGGGCCGGTAGCGCAATGGGTAGCAGGTCATGGGGGGTGACCAGCAGGCCCAGCACCAGGAACATGCCGATCTGCGCCAGCCACGCCATGCCGTCGAGCATGTGCAGGATGCCGTGGCGACTGCGCACCGGGCGGTTGCCGATCACCAGGCCGCACAGGTACACGGCGAGGAAGCCGCTGCCGTGCAGGGCGTTGGTCAGGGCGAAGACCACCAGGCCGCCGGCAATCACCAGGATCGGGTAGAGGCCGTTGGCCAGGTTGATACGGTTGACCATTTGCAGCATCAGCCAGCCGCCGCCGAGGCCGATGATGCCGCCGATGCCGAATTCACGAATCAGGTGGCCGAGCAGGCTCCAGTGCAGGCCGGTCTGGCCGCTGGCGAGCATGTCGATCAGGGTTACGGTGAGGAACACCGCCATCGGGTCGTTACTGCCGGACTCGATTTCCAGGCTGGCGGTGACCCTTTCGTTCAGGCCCTTGCCGCCCAGCAGCGAGAACACCGCCGCGGCGTCCGTGGAGCCGACGATGGCGCCGATCAGCAGGCCCTGGATGATGTTCAGGTTGAACAGCCAGGCGGCGGCCATGCCGGTCAGGCCGGTGGTGATCAGCACGCCGACGGTGGCCAGCGACAACGCCGGCCAGAGCGCCACGCGGAAACTCGCGACCCGCGTGCGCAGGCCGCCATCGAGCAGGATCACGGCGAGGGCGAGGTTACCGACCAGGTAGGCGGTGGGGTAGTTGTCGAAGATGATGCCGCCGCCGTCGACGCCGGCGGTCATGCCCACGGCGAGGATGATCACCAGGATCGGGATGCCGAGGCGCGAGGACAGCGAGCTCACCAGGATACTTGCGCCTACCAGCAACGCGCCGATCAAGAACAGGCTGTTGATGGTCGTCGCATTCAAAGGCAGTACTCCAGGAAAGCTTGCAAAGGCTGGGCGCAGACTGACCATGCAGTCTGCGTGCCAGCGATTCTAACCTGTTGAAATGTACCGCTGTCAAAAGCTTTAGAACCAGGCGTCCTGCATCGACAGGCAGGTATCGTCGCGGGCTTCGAGAATGGCCAGTTCATGATGGCAACCGGGAACTTCCCAAGTAAGGAAGTAGCGCGCCGCTTGCAGCTTGCCCTTGTAGAAGGGCAGGTCCGCCGGATTGCCCTTGGCCAGGCCTTCCTCGGCCCGCACCGCCTGTTCCAGCCAGCGCCAGCCGATGACCGTATGGCCGAAGGCCTTGAGGTACAACGCCGAGTTGGCGAGGCTGCTGTTGACCTTGCCCTGGGCGAGGTCGGTGAGCAGGCCGATGGTCACGCTTTGCAGGCGCTCCACCAGCGCCTCCAGCGGCTGACGCAAGGCGTCCAGGGCGCTATAGGCGGCAGCGCGTTTCGCCGTGTCGGCGATCAGTCGAATCAACTGCTTCAAGCCGGCGCCGCCGTTCTGCGCGAGTTTGCGCCCCAGCAGGTCGAGGGACTGAATGCCGTGGGTGCCTTCGTGGATCGGGTTCAGGCGATTGTCGCGGTAGTACTGTTCCACCGGGTATTCACGGGTGTAGCCGTGGCCGCCGAGAATCTGGATCGCCAGTTCGTTGGCCTTCAGGCAGAACTCCGACGGCCAGGATTTGACGATGGGGGTCAGCAGGTCCAGCAGTTCATGGGCCTGCCGGCGTTCGACTTCCGAAGTCAGGGTGCTGGTGTCATCGAACAGCCGAGCGGCGTACAGGCCGAGGTCGAAGGCACCTTCGACGTAGGCCTTCTGGGTCAGCAGCATGCGCTTGACGTCGGCGTGCTGGACGATCGAAACCGGCGCGGTCGTCGGGTCCTTGCTGTCGGGCAGGCGGCCTTGCGGACGCTCCCGAGCGTATTCCAGGGAATACAGGTAACCGGCATAACCGAGCATGACCGCGCCCATGCCGACACCGATCCGCGCTTCGTTCATCATCTGGAACATGTAGCTCAGGCCCTGGTGCGGCTTGCCTACCAGATAGCCGACACAGGCGCCGTTATCGCCGAAATTCAGCGCGGTGGAGGTGGTGCCGCGCCAGCCCATCTTGTGGAACAGCCCGGCCAGCAGCACATCGTTGCGCGGGCCGAGGCTGCCGTCGTCGTTGACCAGGAACTTGGGCACGATAAACAGCGAGATGCCCTTTACCCCGGGCGGTGCGTCCGGCAGCTTGGCCAGGACCATGTGCACGATGTTTTCCGACAGCGGGTGGTCGCCACCGGAAATGAAGATCTTGTTGCCCTTGAGCCGGTAAGTACCGTCGGCGGCCGGTTCGGCGCGGGTGCGGATATCCGACAGCGAAGAGCCGGCATGGGGCTCGGTCAGGGCCATGGTGCCGAAGAAACGGCCGTCGATCATCGGTTGCAGGAAGCGGCGTTTTTGCTCGTCGCTGCCGAAGCTCTCGATCAGGTTCGCCGCGCCCATGGTCAGGAATGGGTAGGAGGTCGAGGCGGCGTTGGCTGACTGGAAGTGGGCGAAGCAGGCCTGGGACAGCAGGGTCGGCAACTGCATGCCGCCATCCTCGAAACTGCGCGCGGCGTTGAGAAAGCCGGCTTCCAGGAATGCGTCGACGGCCGGTTTCACTTCCGGAATCAGGATGGCTTCGCCGTTTTCGTAGCGCGGTTCGTTTTCGTCGTTCTTGCGGTTGTGCGGGGCGAAGAACTTTTCGGCGATGGTACGGGCGGTGCCGATGGCGGCATCGAAGGTTTCCCGGGAGTGCTCGGCGAATCGCTCGCGCTGGGTCAGGCCCTCGGCATCGAGGACTTCGTACAGCTCGAAAGCCAGATTGCGGGAACTGAGCAGCATCTCGGACATGGCGGCCTACCTGTTGGGGAGTCGGCCGAGTCTAGGTGGCTGAATAAGGGTTGCCTAGCAAGATTGATGTGGGTGATGGGGAGGCAGAATGTGGGGGTAATGTTGTTCGGGCTGGCCTCATCGCGAGCAAGCTTGCTCCTACAGGTTTTCGCCATGCACAAAAGATGCGTACAACCCGGATTCCTGTAGGAGCAAGCTTGCTCGCGATGGCGGCCGTCCTGGCGATAAAAACTCTAAAGCCGGGCACCCATTGCAGGCGCCCGGCTCTCCAGGAGGTCTTAACCGATGGTCATCAGGCTGGCGTTACCGCCCGCCGCTGCGGTGTTGACGCTCAACGCCCGCTCAATCACCAGGCGCTCCAGGGCAATGCCGGTTTCGCCCTGGGACAGGCCGTGAACCCCGACAATCGCCCCGCTGCGCTGGGCGATCTGCTGGCAGATACCACGCAACTGGTCGGAATGACCGTGGTGCAGCACCGCATCGAACAGCACCTCGTCCTTGCTCCAGTCAGCCACGCGCTGGATGCGCGCTTGCACTTCCTTCGGCAGACGGGCGTAGAGCACCTTGCTCACCTCACCCTCCGGCCAGACCGCCGAGCCGCCCACGGCCAGCACGGCCGCCAGTTGTGTCAGCAGGTCACCTTCGATATCCGCCAGGCACAGCACATGCTCGCGGGGCAGGATGGCGTAGCTGTTGCGCTCGCCGGTCGGGCCGTTGAGCGCACGGGTAATGCCGCTTTGCGACTGTGCCGCGAAGGTCACGCACAACGCGCCGAGGTCCGCCAGCTTCTGGCTGTCAGCCCAGGCCTGCAAGGCATTGAGTGGCTTGAGCAGCACTTCGCGCAGGCGCATATCCGGTGCCGCCAGGGCGTCGCCGCGAGCGAAGGACTGCTCGATGGCGTCCGTCGGCCGGGTCGACAGCAGGCGATACAGATACAGCGGCCCACCGGCTTTCGGCCCGGTGCCCGACAAACCTTCGCCGCCGAACGGCTGCACGCCGACCACGGCGCCGACGATATTGCGGTTCACATAGACGTTACCGGCGTGGACATTGTCGATCACCTTGGCAATGGTCTCGTCGATGCGGGTGTGCACGCCGAGGGTCAGGCCATAGCCCGAGGCATTGATCTGCGCGATCAGCTGGTCGATGTCCTTGCGCTTGTAGCGCACCACGTGCAGTACCGGGCCAAAGATCTCCCGTTGCAGTTCGTCGAGGCTTTCCAGTTCGATCAGGGTCGGCATCACGAAGGTGCCGCGCTTGCATTCCTCGCCTTCGGCGATGGCCACCTGATAGACCGTGCGCCCTTTGTCGCGCATGGCCTGGATATGTTTCTCGATGCCCGCCTTGGCTTCGGCATCGATCACCGGGCCGATATCCACCGACAGGCGTTCCGGGTTGCCCAGGCGGCATTCAGCCATGGCCCCTTTGAGCATTTCGATGACGCGGTCGGCGGAATCTTCCTGCAGGCACAGCACGCGCAGGGCCGAGCAGCGTTGGCCGGCGCTGTCGAAGGCCGAGGACACCACATCGATCACCACCTGCTCGGTCAGTGCCGAGGAGTCGACGATCATCGCGTTCTGCCCGCCGGTTTCGGCGATCAGTGGAATCGGTCGGCCCTGGTTGTCCAGGCGACCGGCGACATTGCGTTGCAGCAGGCGAGCGACTTCGGTGGAGCCGGTGAACATCACGCCCTTGACCCGCTCGTCACCCACCAGGCGCGCGCCGACGGTTTCGCCACGGCCTGGCAGCAGTTGCACCACGCCTTCGGGGATTCCGGCTTCGAGCAACAGGCGCACGGCCTGGGCCGCGATCAGTGGCGTTTGTTCGGCGGGCTTGGCGAGTACCGGGTTACCGGCCGCGAGTGCCGCGGCCACCTGGCCACTGAAGATCGCCAGTGGGAAGTTCCATGGGCTGATGCAGACCACCGGGCCCAGCGGGCGGTGGGCGTCATTGCTGAAGTCATTGCGCGCCTGCACTGCGTAGTAGCGCAGGAAGTCCACGGCTTCACGCACTTCGGCGATGGCGTTGGCGAAGGTCTTGCCGGCTTCGCGGACCAGCAGGCCCATCAGCGGCTGGATCTCGGCCTCCATCAGGTCGGCGGCGCGTTCGAGGATCGCCGCGCGTTCGCCCGGCGGGGTGGCCTGCCAGATCGGCGCGGCGTTCAGGGCACACTGGATCGCATTGTCGGCATCTTCGGCCGTGGCCTCCTGGACATAGCCGACCAGGTCGCGATGGTCCGATGGGTTGAGCACCGGCACCGGGGTTTCGGTGCTGGCAACACAGCCCAGCAGCGGCACGGCTTTCCACTCGTTGTGGGCGCTGGCCAGCAGGGCGCAGGAGAGCGAGGCCAGGCGATGTTCGTTGGCCATGTCGATGCCGGCGGAGTTGGCACGGTCGCGGCCGTAAAGGTCGCGCGGCAGCGGAATACGCGGGTGCGGCAGGCCGAAGCCGCCTTCCAGGGTCGCCATCTGCTCGATGCTGGCCACCGGATCGGCTACCAGCTCCTGAATCGAGATGGACTGGTCGGCGATACGGTTGACGAAGGAAGTGTTGGCACCGTTTTCCAGCAGGCGTCGGACCAGGTAGGCCAACAGGGTTTCGTGGGTGCCGACCGGGGCGTAGACACGGCACGGACGGTTCAGCTTGCCTTCGGAAACCTTGCCGACCACTTGTTCATACAGCGGTTCGCCCATGCCGTGGAGGCACTGGAATTCGTACTGGCCCGGGTAATAGTTCTGCCCGGCGATATGGTAGATGGCCGACAGCGTGTGGGCGTTGTGGGTGGCGAACTGCGGGTAGATGACTTCCGGTACCGACAGCAGCTTGCGTGCGCAGGCAATGTAGGACACGTCGGTATAGACCTTGCGGGTGTACACCGGGTAGCCCTCCAGGCCTTCGACCTGGGCGCGCTTGATTTCGCTGTCCCAGTACGCGCCCTTGACCAGGCGGATCATCAGGCGATGACGGCTGCGGCGGGCCAGGTCGATGACGTAGTCGATCACATACGGGCAGCGCTTCTGGTAGGCCTGGATCACGAAGCCGATGCCGTTCCAGCCGCTCAGCTGGGGTTCGAAGCACAGGCGTTCGAGCAGGTCGAGGGACAGTTCGAGGCGGTCGGCTTCCTCGGCGTCGATGTTCAGGCCGATATCGTATTGCTTGGCCAGCAGGGTCAGCGCCAGCAGGCGCGGGTACAACTCGTCCATCACCCGTTCGTACTGGGCGCGGCTGTAGCGCGGATGCAGGGCCGAGAGCTTGATGGAGATGCCCGGGCCTTCGTAGATACCGCGACCGTGTGAGGCCTTGCCGATCGAATGGATGGCCTGCTCGTAGGACGCCAGGTATTTCTGCGCGTCGTGCTCGGTCAGTGCCGCCTCGCCGAGCATGTCGTAGGAATAGCGGAAGCCCTTGGCTTCAAAGCGACTGGCGTTGGCCAAGGCTTCGGCGATGGTTTCGCCGGTGACGAACTGTTCGCCCATCAGGCGCATGGCCATGTCGACGCCCTTGCGGATCATCGGCTCACCGCTCTTGCCGATGATGCGGCTCAAGGACGAAGTCAGGCCGGTCTCGTTATGGGTGGCGACCAGCTTGCCGGTCAGCAACAGGCCCCAGGTGGCGGCGTTGACGAACAGCGAAGGGCTGTTGCCCAGGTGCGGTTGCCAGTTGCCGGTGCTGATCTTGTCGCGGATCAGGGCGTCGCGGGTGCCTTTGTCGGGGATGCGCAGCAACGCTTCGGCCAGGCACATCAGCGCCACGCCTTCCTGGGACGACAGGGAAAACTCCTGCAGCAGTCCCTGGACGATGCCGGCACGGCCCCCGGCGCTCTTCTGGTTGCGCAGTTTCTCGGCAATCGAGGAGGCGAGCTTGTAGGTGGCGTCGGCCATTGCTGCGGGCAGGCGCGCCTGCTCCAGCAGCATCGGCACCACTTCCGGTTCCGGTCGACGGTAGGCGGCGGTGATGGCGGCGCGCAGTACCGATTGCGGCAGGATGCTTTCGGCAAATTCGAGGAAGCACTGATGGGCGTGGTCGCTCGGGGTTTCGCCGCTGTCTTCGGCGTCGCTACGGGACGAACCGTTGATTTCACCCAGGGTTGCACCGCTCTCGAGCTTTTCCAGGTAGTTGAAAATGGCTTGCTTGATCAGCCAATGGGGGGTGCGGTCAATCGAGTGGGCCGCGGCCTTCAGGCGCTCGCGGGTCGGGTCGTCGAGTTTGACCCCAAGGGTGGTCGTAGCCATTTTCTTATCCTCATGGTTACCACGATGGCGTGGCATCAGCTGGCGGAAAGAGTAGCGCTGGCTTGGCTGAGGTGCAACCGGGTGCAACCTATTTTTTTCAGGAAAAAATGGCGACAGATCAGGAATTATTTTCCCGCAGGCTGTTATGGGCTCTCGGCCGGGGTTTTTCGGGCGGCTGGCGTATTTCCCGCACTGAAAAGGTGCGGGAAAACGTCGGAAAGCACGCAAAATTCAATAGGTGCAACTTATTCGGGCGAAATGGGTTGCACCTTATTCAGGTTGTTGAATAGCATTCGCCGCCGCAGTGCAACCTCCTACATGTCGTAGGCAGTGATGGACGATTTCCCTGAGGAAATATCGGTCATAAATGCCTGTCGCGTTTAATCGTCTGACAAACATCATGCTTTGCCTCGGTCGGACCGTCGCTCAATAAAAACAATGCCAGGGATTTTTCAATGAGTGTAAGCAACCCCACCCTGATCACCTTCGTGATCTATATCGCCGCCATGGTGCTGATCGGCCTGATGGCTTATCGCTCGACCAATAACCTGTCCGATTACATTCTCGGCGGCCGCAGTCTCGGCAGCGTGGTCACCGCGCTGTCGGCCGGGGCTTCCGACATGAGCGGCTGGTTGCTGATGGGCTTGCCCGGCGCGATCTACCTGTCCGGCCTGTCGGAAAGCTGGATTGCCATCGGCCTGATCGTCGGTGCCTACCTGAACTGGCTGTTCGTCGCCGGGCGCCTGCGGGTGCAAACCGAGCACAACGGCGATGCGTTGACCCTGCCGGACTATTTCTCCAGTCGTTTCGAGGACCACAGCGGCCTGCTGCGGATCATTGCGGCGGTGGTGATCCTGGTGTTCTTCACTATCTACTGCGCCTCGGGCATCGTTGCCGGCGCGCGTCTGTTTGAAAGCACCTTCGGCATGTCCTACGAAACCGCCCTGTGGGCCGGTGCGGCAGCGACCATTGCCTACACCTTTGTCGGTGGTTTCCTGGCCGTGAGCTGGACTGACACCGTGCAAGCCACCTTGATGATCTTTGCGCTGATCCTGACGCCGATCATCGTGCTGCTGGCCACCGGTGGCATCGATACCACTTTCCTGGCCATTGAAGCCAAGGACCCGGCCAACTTCGACATGCTCAAGGGCACCACTTTCGTCGGCATCCTTTCGCTGATGGGCTGGGGTCTGGGTTACTTCGGTCAGCCGCATATCCTGGCGCGCTTCATGGCGGCGGATTCGGTGAAGTCGATTGCCAAGGCTCGTCGCATCTCCATGACCTGGATGATCCTCTGCCTGGGCGGCACCGTGGCGGTGGGCTTCTTCGGCATCGCCTACTTCTCGGCGCACCCCGAGGTGGCCGGTCCTGTGGCGGAGAACCATGAGCGGGTGTTTATCGAGCTGGCGAAGATCCTGTTCAATCCGTGGATTGCCGGGGTATTGCTGTCGGCGATCCTGGCAGCGGTGATGAGTACCCTGAGCTGCCAGTTGCTGGTGTGTTCCAGTGCCCTGACCGAAGACTTCTACAAGACCTTCCTGCGTAAATCGGCCTCCCAGCGCGAACTGGTCTGGGTCGGTCGGGCCATGGTGTTGCTGGTGGCGCTGATCGCCATTGCCCTGGCGGCCAACCCGGAAAACCGCGTGCTGGGCCTGGTGAGTTATGCCTGGGCCGGTTTTGGCGCGGCGTTCGGTCCGGTGGTGTTGATCTCGGTGATCTGGAAGGACATGACCCGCAATGGCGCGTTGGCCGGGATTCTGGTGGGGGCGATTACCGTGATCGTCTGGAAGCACTTCAATCTGCTGGGCCTGTACGAAATCATCCCGGGCTTCCTGTTCGCCAGTGTTGCGATCTACCTGGTGAGCAAGATGGGCAGCCCTTCGGCGCTGATGCTGCAGCGTTTCGCCGCAGCGGAAAACCAGTTCCGCCAGGAGCACTGATCGGCAGGGGGCTGAGGCCGATGTCCGTCAGTTAAGAGCCATCTCAAGGTTGGCCGAGATTTGTGGCGAGCGGGCTTGCCCGCGTCCGGCTGCGAAGCAGTCGTAAACCCGGTGATCGCGGCCTGCCTGATACACCGCAATCACCGGTTTTAGGGCCGCTTCGCAGCCCAGCGCGGGCAAGCCCGCTCGCCACAAGACCGCGTTTTGTTTCAGGCGCGCAGTGCTTGCTGCAGGTCTTCGAGGATGTCCTCGATGGCCTCGATACCGACCGACAGCCGAATCATCTCCGGCTTCACGCCGGCCTTGGCCTGCTCTTCCTCGTTCATCTGCCGGTGGGTAGTAGAGGCCGGATGACAGGCCAGGGACTTGGCGTCGCCGATATTCACCAGGCGCTTGAAGATCTGCAGCGCATCGTAGAACCGCACCCCCGCTTCATAGCCGCCCTTGAGACCGAACGAGAGGATCGCCGACGGCTTGCCTTTCATGTACTTGAGCGCCAGTTCATGGTGCGGGTGGTCCGGCAGGCCGGCGTAACTGACCCAGGCCACTTGTTCGTTGGCCTTGAGGAACTGTGCCACCTTGATCGCGTTTTCGGTATGACGCTCCATGCGCAGGGCTAGGGTTTCCAGGCCTTGCAGCAGCAGGAAGGCGTTCATCGGCGCCAGGGCCGCCCCGGTATTGCGCAACGGCACGGTGCGGGCGCGGGCAATAAAGGCCGCCGGCCCGAATTTTTCCGTGTAGACCACGCCGTGATACGCCGCTTCCGGGGTATTCAGGCCGGGGAATTTTTCCGGGTAGTCAGCCCAGGGGAAGGTGCCGGCATCGACGATCACTCCGCCCAGGGAGTTGCCGTGGCCGCCGACGTATTTGGTCACCGAGTGCACGACGATATCGGCGCCGAACTGGATCGGCTTGCACAGGATCGGCGTGGCCACGGTGTTGTCGACCATCAAGGGTACGCCACGGGCGTGAGCCACCTCGGCGAAGCGCTCGAGATCGACGATATTGCCCGCCGGATTGCCGATGCTTTCGCAATAGATCAGCTTGGTGTTCTCGTCGATCAGTTCGGCGATGGCTTCGGCAGAGTCGTCGCGGGCAAAACGCACCTCGACACCGAAACTGGGTAGCAGGTGGGCGAAGAGGGTGTAGGTGCCGCCGTAGAGTTGCGGCGTGGAGACGATATTGTCGCCGGCGCGGGTCAGGGTCTGGATCGCGTAGTGGATCGCGGCGCTGCCGGCGGACACCGCCAGCCCGGCGATCCCGCCTTCGAGGGCGGCGAGGCGCTGTTCCAGCACGTCGTTGGTGGGGTTCATGATCCGGGTGTAGATATTGCCCGGCACATCCAGGTTGAACAGGTCGGCGCCATGCTGGGCGTTATCGAATTCGAAGGCGACGTTCTGGTAGATGGGCACGGCCACGGCCTTGGTGGTCGGGTCCGACTTGAAACCGTGATGGAGCGCAATCGTTGCGTCTTTCATAAAGTCTCGACTCAGTGAAATTCCATTAATGAGCACTGCCAGGCAGATGCGGTCGCTTAATGGTCTCGTGTGTCTGAGTCGCCAATGACCTTGGGTTCTGCGCCCACGGTCGGACCGCAAACCGGCGTGCCAGTGTCCGATACTGGCGCTCAATCGGCAAGTGAACCGGCTTAAGCCGGCTCGTTGTCCGCCTGATTGACGAAGATCAGCACGCCGAGGATCGCCATGTAGAACTTGAAGGCCGGCTCCTGGCCGTTCCAGATATGTGATTGCCACATCAGGAACCATTCGCCGCCGATCACCATGAAACCGAAGAACCAGACCAGGAAACCCACGGTTGCGCCAGCGATCACCCATTTCTTGGCCAGGGCGAAGGTGGCGGCATCGGCCTTGCGCGCCCGCCACAACGACAGGGCACCATAGGTCAGCAGCGCGGCGGTCAGGCCTTCGCCGAAGATGATCAGCCAATAGGCGGCGTGCCAGAGTGCGGGCGTGGTGATCGCCCGATACATGGCGGCATTGTTCGGGAAAGTGGTGTCCATGCTCAGGACGTGTTGGACAAAGGCGAAGTTGGAGCCGTAATCGGTGATGTTGCTGAAAGTGACCATGAAGGCGAAGGCCGCGAGGGCCAGGGTGAGGATGATCTTGGCGTAGCGACTGGTCATTGCTCGGATCCTTCTTTCCGATAGGCGGGAAAACGACCTTATCACTGCTGGCTCTCGGGAATATGTCAGACACTTCCGATGCCGCCGGTACGCTGCGACCTGACGTAGGCTCGGGCACAAGGTAAACTTCGCCTCCTTCGCAGGAGTCGCCATGAACTACCGTCACGCCTTCCACGCCGGCAACCACGCCGACGTCTTGAAACACCTGATCCTGACTCGCCTGATCGCCCTGATGGCGCGCAAGGAGCAGCCGTTCGCCTATCTCGACAGTCACGCCGGCATTGGCCTGTATGACCTCAAGGGCGACCAGGCCAGCCGCACCGGCGAATACCTGGAGGGGATCGCCCGCTTGTGGGGCGAGCAGGAACTGCCCGCAGTGACCGCCGATTACATGCGCGTGCTGCATGAGATGAACCCGGACGGCGAATTGCGCTACTACCCGGGCTCGCCTGAGCTGGCACGGCGCCTGACCCGTGAGCGCGAGCGCATCCTGCTCAACGAGAAGCATCCGGAAGACGGCAAGCTGCTCAAGGACAACATGAAGGGCGACCGGCGCGTGGCAGTGCACCTGGGCGAAGGCTGGCATGTGGCGCGGGCGCTGCTGCCGGTGGCGGAGAAACGTGCGGTGTTGTTGATTGATCCGCCGTTCGAACAACTGGATGAGATGCAGCGCTGTGCCGCTTCGCTCAAGGAGGCCATCGGGCGCATGCGCCAGACGGTGGCGGCGATCTGGTATCCGATCAAGGATCAGCGCGCGTTGAAGCGCTTCTACCAGGACCTGACCGGTAGCGGCGCGCCGAAGCTGCTGCGGGTGGAATTGCTGGTGCATCCCCTGGATACGCCGGCGAGCCTGAACGGTTCGGGCCTGGCGATTGCCAATCCGCCGTGGGGGCTGGAGGAGGAACTGCGGGAGTTGCTGCCATGGCTGGCGCAGAAACTGGGCCAGACCCAGGGCGACTGGCGGATGGATTGGTTGATCGCGGAGTAGCTTGCAACGCTGGCAAGGGTTTGCTGCGAGGGTGTGGCTTGCTGTGAAGGTTTTTTGTGGCGAGGGGGCTTGCCCCCGCTCGGTTGCGTAGCAGCCGTAAAGTCAGCAGCCTCGTTCATTCTGAGGCAATGCAGTGTCGGGTTTTAGGAGGGCTTCGCCCTCCAGCGGGGGCAAGCCCCCTCGCCACAATTGTCGGTGATCAACAATTGTTCCGCTTCAGATCGGGCAGGTCACGCCCGTGCCACGGATCCCGCAATAACCCTCGGGGTTCTTCGCCAGGTACTGCTGGTGATAAGCCTCGGCGTAGAAGTAGGTCGGTGCTTCGTCGATTTCCGTGGTGATAGTGCCGTGGCCCGCCTTGCTCAGTTCGGCCTGGAACAGCTGCTTGCTCTTCAGCGCCGCTTCCAGCTGCTGCGGCTTGGTGGCGTAGATCACCGAACGGTACTGGGTGCCGATATCGTTGCCCTGGCGCATGCCCTGGGTCGGATCGTGCAGTTCCCAGAACAAGGCCAGCAGCTGTTCGTAGCTGACGATTTCCGGCTCATAGACCACCAGTACCACTTCGCTATGGCCGGTCAGGCCCGAGCAGACTTCCTCGTAGGTCGGGTTCGGCGTGAGGCCGCCGGCGTAACCCACCGAGGTGCTGTGCACCCCTTCACGTTGCCAGAAGCGCCGTTCCGCGCCCCAGAAGCAGCCCAGGCCGAAGATCGCGAATTCCACGCTGCCGGGGAATGGGCCCAGCAGTGGATTGCCGTTGACGAAATGATTCTCCGGCACGGTCATTGGGGTTTCACGGCCAGGCAGAGCTTGTTCTTTGGTGGGGAGCACGTTTTTTTTCACCAGTATTTCCGAGCGCAAGACCATGTCGCAGTCCTCTCAGTCAGGTTGGGATAAGCGATACAGGAAAGTAGACCGCCAGTGTGCCCGAGTGTTACAGCGCTGTCAGGCCAAAGGGCCGCGCGGGTAACGTTTGAGCTGCTGGATCAGGTCGAGACCGGGGATCGGGCGGTCGAACAGGTAGCCCTGGCCGACGTCGCAGCGATGGCGGCGCAGGAAGGTCAGCTGTTCGTAGGTCTCGATCCCTTCGGCCACCACCTTGATCTTCAGGTTGTGGGCCATGGCTATCACTGCGGAAGTGATTTCCATGTCGTCCTGGTTGTCCGGGATTTCATGGATGAAGCTGCGATCGATCTTGATGATGTCGATCGGGAATTTCTTCAGGTAGCTCAGGGACGAGTAGCCGGTGCCGAAGTCGTCCATGGCCAGGGTCAGGCCAAGCTTTTTCAACTGGTCGAGTTGCTGGTGGGTGTCTTCGGTGGCTTCCAGCAGCAGGCCTTCGGTCAGCTCCAGCTCCAGCAAGCTCGGGGGTAGCTGTTCTTCCTTGAGGATGCTGGCGATGGAGGCCACCAGGTCCGGGTCGGAGAACTGCTTGGGCGACAGGTTGATCGCCACCTGCAAGTTGCCCAGCCCGGAGGCGGTCAGTTGCTTGCTCATGCGGCAGGCCTGGCGGGCGACCCATTTACCGATCGGGATGATCAGGCCGGTTTCTTCGGCGACGCTGATGAACTGGTCCGGGCGGATCATGCCGCGTTCCGGGTGATTCCAGCGCAACAGCGCTTCCATGCCCAGCAGGCGACCCGTGCGCAGGCAGAGCTTGGGCTGGTAGAACACGTCCAGCTCGTTCTGGGTCAGGGCCCGGCGCAGGTTGTTCTCGACAAACAGCTTGTAGCTGGCCTCGGCGTTCAGCGCCTCGGTGAAGATCTGGACCTGGTGCTTGCCGTTGGCCTTGGCCTTGTGCAGGGCCAGGCCGGCGTTGCGCATCAGGGTCTGCGGGTCGCGCCCGTGCAGCGGCGCGCTGGCCAGGCCCACGGAGCCGGTGACACTGATCAACTGGTTGTCGACGAACATCGGCTTGTCGAGGGTGGTCAGCAGTTGGCTGGCGATCTGTTGCCCGGTTTCCAGGTCGGTGTCGTCCAGCAGTACCGCGAATTCGTTACTGGCAAAGCGCGCCAGGCTGCCGCTCGGGCTCAGGCTGTTGCGCAGGCGCCGGGCCAGGCTGATCAGCAGCTTGTCGCCGGTCTGGTGGCCAAGGCTGTCGTTGATCCGCTTGAAGTTGTCGATGTCCACCAGCAACAGGCTGATGGGCGAGTCGCTGTCGCGGGCGAAACGCTCGTCGAGGTTGCGGATAAAGGCCGGACGGTTGCCCAGGTTGGTCAGGTTGTCGGTGTAGGCCAGGCGTTCGATGCGCTGTTGTGCCAGCTTGGTCTGGGTGATGTCTTCGTAGATGCCGATGTAGTGGGTCAGTTCGCGGTTGTCGCCATAGACCTTGGAAATCGACAGCTGGCCCCAGTAGGGTTCCAGGTTCTTGCGCCGGCTCTTGAACTCGCCTTGCCAGCTGTTGCTCTTGGCCAGGCTTGAGGGCGCGTCGAAGAGCAGTTCGCTGAGGTTTTCCAGGGCCGGCAGCTCGGAGAGCTTCTGGCCGTGGACTTCCTCGGTGCTGTACTGGGTGATGGCGGTGAAGCTGGGGTTGACGTACTCGACCACGCCGTCGCTGCTGACCAGCAGGAAGGCGTTGGCACTCTGTTCCACGGCGCGCTGGAACAGGTGCAGGGCGCTGGTGGCGGCCCGACGGTTGTGGTTGTTGATGACCTGGGCGAACTGGTCCGCCAGTTCGCCGGCAAAGGCGATTTCATCGGACTGCCAGGCGCGGGTCCTGCCGGTCTGTTCCAGGCACAACACGCCGACCACCTGGCCGTCGATGCGGATGCTGGCGTCGAGCATGGCATTGGTGTCCCGTGGGCGCAGGCTTTCGGCCATTTCCCGGGTGCGCGGGTCACGGATCGCGTTGTGGGCATCGATGGCGCGGCTGGTATGCAGGGCTTCCAGGTAGTTGGGGAAACCGCTGGCGTCGATGACCTCCGGCAGCACGTATTGTTGGCGATCGCGGTAATAGGCGCAGATCGGCACCAGGCGATTACCTTCGAGGTTCCAGATGCTCGCCGCGTCGATTTCGTAGATGTCGCACGCGCAACGGGTGATCAGTTCGGCGGCTTCGAGCAGGGATTTTCCGGCGCTGTAGCGCTGGCGCGCGAGACGCAGGATCAGGTCCTGCTGGGCGCGCACCCGGTCGAGGTGGAGCAGTTGTTCCTGCTGGGCGCGCTGGTTCAGTTCCAGGGCAATCTGCAGGCGGCTGTTCTGGGTTTCCAGGTCGGCGGGCGGCAAGCTCGCTTCCTGGCCGAGCAGGCCCTCGACCACCAGCAGGTAGCCACGCAGCAGGTGGCGGTTGTGCTGTTTGTAGGCTTCACCGACTTCCAGCAGGCTCAGCGGCCCCTGGGCGGTGTGCAGGGTGTAGCGAATCAGGTAATGCGGGCTGTCGAGCAGTTGCTGCTGGATGGTGTCGTGCAGGCGATAACGGGCTTCGGGCTCCATCAGGCTGGCATAGGGCGAGCCGACCAGGGCGCAGAGTTCGATGGCCGGCTGGCCGAACTGGCGCTCGCAATTGGGATCGAGAAACAGCAGGGCCCAGCTTGCTTCATTCAGCCGTTCGAAACGCAGCATGCCGAGCCGCGAGGGCACCGGCAATTGCGTTACTACCTCGGCCGCCAATCTATTGGCGACATCCGGTTGGCTTTTCATTGAGAGCTCGCTTCAAGAGTACGGGTCACGCTGGGTAAAGACCGTTTTTCTGGCGTGTTGGGCAAGGTTGCATTAAGCGGGTCAGGCTGACAAGCACAACAGTGGCTCCGTGCCTTCAATGTATCGGCAGGAGGAAGAATTTCTTCAGTGAACGAGCGGTGTGACCCGTCTATTTCGCGAGTCCCACGGCGTTAGCTGAAT
This sequence comes from Pseudomonas gingeri, assembly GCF_013386165.1. Taxonomy (GTDB): domain Bacteria; phylum Pseudomonadota; class Gammaproteobacteria; order Pseudomonadales; family Pseudomonadaceae; genus Aquipseudomonas; species Aquipseudomonas gingeri_C. The sequence goes on from NZ_JACAOS010000022.1 coordinate 264,203, forward strand.
CGTTTGGGCGACTGTCCGGAAAACGGACAAAAAAAGCCCCGCCAATTGGCGGGGTTGAGGTACGAGCGTGGCGCTCGGAAATCGCTACGCGGGCTCGGTCTCTCCGGGGGAAGAAGAGACCGGGTTCGCGGTTACAGCAGGATCGTGCGGATATCCGCCAGCAGGTCGCTCAGGCGCTTGGTGAAGCGCGCGGCGGCTGCGCCGTTGATCACACGGTGATCGTAGGACAACGACAGCGGCAGCATCAGCTTGGGCTGGAAGGCTTTGCCGTCCCAGACTGGCTGGATGGTGGCCTTGGAAACACCGAGGATCGCCACTTCCGGCGCGTTGACGATCGGCGTGAAGCCGGTGCCGCCAATGTGCCCGAGGCTGGAAATGGTGAAGCAGGCGCCCTGCATGTCGTCGGCGGAGAGCTTCTTGGTCCGGGCCTTTTCAGCCAGGGAAGCCGCTTCGGCAGCGAGTTGCAGCAGGTTCTTCTGGTCGACGTTCTTGATCACCGGGACCAGCAGGCCATCCGGGGTGTCCACAGCGAAGCCGATGTTGACGTACTTCTTGCGGATGATCGCCTTGCCGCTTGGGGCCAACGAACTGTTGAAGTCCGGCAGTTCCTTGAGCAGGTGAGCACAGGTCTTGAGCAGCAGCGGCAGGATGGTCAGCTTGACGCCAGCCTTCTCGGCCACGGCTTTCTGGGCCACGCGGAACGCTTCCAACTCGGTGATATCCGCCGAGTCGAATTGGGTCACGTGCGGCACGTTCAGCCAGCTGCGGTGCAGGTTGGCGGCGCCAGCCTGCATCAGGCGGGTCATCGGCACTTCTTCGATTTCGCCGAAGCGGCTGAAGTCGACGACCGGGATTGGCGGAATGCCAGCCCCGCCGGTTGCGCCGGCAGCCGCAGCGGCCGGTGCTTCCTTGGCCTTCTGCATCATCGCCTTGACGTAGACCTGCACGTCTTCCTTGAGGATGCGACCGTGAGGACCGCTGGCGCTGACCGCATTCAGCTCGACGCCGAATTCACGGGCCAGTTGGCGGACTGCCGGGCCGGCGTGAACCTTGGCGCCCGGGTTGGCCGGGGCGGCGGTTGGCGCAGCGGCTGGAGCCTGCGCAGCAACCGGTGCTGCTGCAGCCGCTGCCGGTGCGGCAGGGGCTGCGGCGGGAGCAGGAGCAGGAGCGGCTGGCGCGGCGGCGCCCTTGACCTTCAGCTTGAGGATCAGGTCACCGGTACCGACTTCGTCGTCGAGCTTGACGGAAATGCTTTCCACCACGCCGGCGGCCGGCGATGGAATTTCCATGCTGGCTTTGTCGGATTCGAGGGTGATCAGCGATTGATCGACTTCGACGGTGTCGCCGACCTTGATCGACAGCTCGATGATCTTGGCCTTGCCCGACGAACCGATATCCGGCACGTGGATGTCCTGGACACTGTCGGCAACCGGAGCGGCCGGTGCAGCGGCTGGCGCCGGGGCGGCAGCGGCAGGAGCGGCGGCAGTCTGGGCCGGTGCTGGAGCCGCGGCAGTTGCTGCGCCCGCGACTTTCAGGACCAGGATCAGGTCGCCGGTACCGACTTCGTCGTTGAGCTTGACGCTGATGCTTTCCACGACACCGGCAGCCGGCGACGGGATTTCCATGCTGGCCTTGTCGGATTCGAGGGTGATCAGCGATTGATCAGCTTCGATGGTGTCGCCGACCTTGACCGAGATCTCGATGATCTGGGCCTTGCCCGACGAGCCGATGTCCGGCACGTGTACTTGCTGGGCCGAGGCGGCAGCAGGCGCAGCGCTTGGCGCGGCAACCGGTGCAGCGGCAGCAACCGGTGCGGCCGCTTGGGCCGCCGGTGCTGGCGCCGCCGCAGGAGCCGCAGCCGCGGCGCCCTCGACTTCCAGTTCCAGCAGTTCGTCGCCTTCTTTCAGGCGATCGCCCAGCTTCACTTTCAGGCTCTTGATGATACCGGCTTTCGGCGCGGGCACTTCCATGCTCGCCTTGTCCGATTCCAGCGTCAGGATGCTCTGGTCGGCTTCGACACGGTCGCCGACCTTCACAAACAGTTCGATTACTTCACCTTCACCGCTGCCGATGTCAGGTACGCGAATGAGTTCGCTCACAGGGTGTCTCCTCAGCAGTCCAGTGGGTTGCGTTTTTCCGGGTTGATCCCGAACTTGACGATGGCGTCCGCCACCACCTTGGGTTCGATCTCACCACGGTCAGCCAAGGCTTCCAGGGCTGCCAACACCACGAAATGACGGTCGACTTCGAAGAAGTGACGCAGCTTCTTGCGGCTGTCACTGCGACCGAAACCGTCGGTACCCAGGACTTTGAATTCCTTGGATGGGACCCACTGACGAATCTGTTCGGCAAACAATTTCATGTAGTCGGTCGAAGCGATCACCGGACCTTTGCGGCCGTTGAGGCATTCTTCGACGTATGTCAGCTTTGGCTTCTGGCCAGGGTGCAGGCGGTTGCTGCGTTCCACGGCGAGGCCGTCGCGACGCAGTTCGTTGAAGCTGGTCACGCTCCAGACGTCGGCGCCGATGTTGAATTGCTCACGCAGGATTTTCGCCGCTTCACGCACTTCGCGCAGGATGGTGCCGGAGCCCATCAGTTGCACGTGGTGAGCCGCTTCCTTGGTGTCTTCTTCGAGCAGGTACATGCCCTTGATGATGCCTTCCTCGACACCGGCCGGCATGGCTGGCTGCTGGTAGGACTCGTTCATCACGGTGATGTAGTAGAAAACGTCCTGCTGCTCTTCGGTCATCTTCTTCATGCCGTCCTGGATGATCACCGCCAGCTCATAGCCGTAGGTTGGATCAAAGGTACGGCAGTTCGGGATGGTGCCCGCGAGGATGTGGCTGTGACCGTCTTCGTGCTGCAGGCCTTCGCCGTTCAGCGTGGTCCGGCCGGCGGTACCGCCGATCAGGAAGCCACGGGTACGGCTGTCGCCTGCGGCCCAGGCCAGGTCGCCAATGCGCTGGAAGCCGAACATCGAGTAGAAGATGTAGAACGGCAGCATCGGCTGGTTGTGGCTGGAGTACGAAGTACCGGCAGCGATGAAGGAGCTCATGGCGCCCGCTTCGTTGATGCCTTCCTCGAGGATCTGGCCCTTCTTGTCTTCCTTGTAGAACATCACCTGGTCTTTATCGACTGGCTCGTAGAGCTGGCCGACGGAGGAGTAGATGCCCAGTTGGCGGAACATGCCTTCCATACCGAAGGTACGGGCTTCGTCCGGGATGATCGGGACGATGCGCGGGCCGATGTCCTTGTCCTTGACCAGTTGCGCGAGGATCCGCACGAAAGCCATGGTGGTGGAGATTTCACGGTCGCCCGAACCGTCGAGGATAGCCTTGAGGGTATCCAGTGGCGGCGTCGGGATGTTGAAGCTCTGGGCGCGGCGCTGTGGCACGAAACCGCCCAGTGCGGTGCGACGCTCGCTGAGGTAGCGGGCTTCGGCGCTGTTCGGTTCCGGCTTGAAGAACGGCAGGTTTTCCAGCTGGTCGTCTTTGACCGGAATGTCGAAACGATCGCGGAACAGCTTCAGGCTTTCAACATCAACCTTCTTGGTGTTGTGCGCGGTGTTCTTCGCTTCGCCGGCGCCGGTGCCATAACCCTTGATGGTCTTGGCCAGGATGACGGTCGGTTGTTCCTTGTGGTTGACCGCTTCGTGGTACGCCGCGTAGACCTTGTACGGGTCGTGGCCGCCACGGTTGAGTTTCCAGATCTCGTCGTCGGACAGATCGGCAACCATCGCCTTGAGTTCTGGCGAGTTGAAGAAGTGTTCACGCACGAACGCGCCGTCTTTGGCTTTGTAGTTCTGGTACTCGCCGTCGATGACTTCGTCCATCCGGCGTTGCAGGATGCCGTCGACATCCTTGGCCAGCAGTGGGTCCCAGAAACGGCCCCAGATGACTTTGGTCACGTTCCACTGGGCACCACGGAACACGCCTTCGAGTTCCTGGATGATCTTGCCGTTGCCGCGAACCGGGCCGTCGAGGCGCTGCAGGTTGCAGTTGATGACGAAGATCAGGTTGTCCAGCTTCTCGCGGCCGGCCAGGGAGATCGCGCCCAGGGATTCCGGCTCGTCGCACTCGCCGTCGCCGAGGAAACACCAGACTTTCTGCTTGCCTTCCGGGATGAAACCACGGGCTTCCAGGTACTTCATGAAGCGTGCCTGGTAGATCGCCTGGATCGGGCCCAGACCCATGGAAACGGTCGGGAACTGCCAGAAGTCAGGCATCAGCCAAGGGTGCGGGTAGGACGACAGGCCCTGACCGTCGACTTCCTGGCGGAAGTTGTTCATTTGTTCTTCGGTGATGCGGCCTTCCATGAACGCACGGGCGTAGACGCCTGGCGAGGTGTGACCCTGGAAGTAGATCAGGTCGCCGCCGTGTTCGTCGGTCGGGGCCTGGAAGAAGTAGTTGAAGCCGATGTCATACAGGGTGGCGCTGGAGGCGAAGCTGGAGATGTGACCGCCCAGGTCAGAATCTTTCAAGTTCGTGCGCATTACCATGGCCATCGCGTTCCAGCGCACCAGCGAGCGAATGCGGCGTTCCATGAACAGGTCGCCAGGCATGCGTGCTTCGTGGGTGACGGGAATCGTGTTGCGGTAAGGCGTGGTGATGGCGTAGGGCAGTTGCGAGCCGCTGCGGGTCGCGAGTTCGCCCATACGGGTCATCAGGTAGTGAGCACGGTCTTCGCCTTCTTTGTCGAGAACCGATTCCAGGGCGTCCAGCCATTCCTGGGTTTCGACGGGATCGAGGTCTTGCATGGCTTGCTCCAGGGCGGAAAGGCTTCCAGAATCGGTTGCCTGAGTTTGCGACTGGCCTTGTGGGCAGACGACATAAATTCTTGGATGTCCGGAGGTTGTACCGGAGTCCTGTAGTTTTACTACAAATCGTCGGCCATTTCAGCCTTTCGAATGTATAGACGAGTAGTAAAACTACAGGGCGACGAGCAAAAACTTCCTGCTATGTTGTGAGCGTAATCGATATTGTTGGTTGGAAATCAATCAAGGCGACCATCTTTTTGAGGGTGGCTGCCAAAAAATAACCATTATCAGCTATTTCTAACTTTTGTTCGACAGTCCTTTCCAGAGCGTGTTTCTCGCTATCACAGACTGCGGCTGATTGTTCGATCACCAAGGATAGACCATGAGCCTTCCAACGTTGGCCGATCTGCCGGCCATTCTCCTGCCTGCCGCCAGTCGTGCCGAGCAGTCGTTTCGTGCCGCCGTCGCCGCCCTGGAGGACGATCACGGGCTGGCCGAATGGCCCGCTGAGCGCTGGGCGCAGTTCGCCCGGGTCGGCGCGGCCAGCGACTTCTTTATTGAACAATCGGTACGTGACCCTTTGATGTTGCTGGAGCTGGCGCAGTTCGGCGACCTTGATCGCGGCTTTGCGCCGGGGGAGATGTGCGGGCAGGTCGCCGCGGCGCTGCAGCAGGCTGAAACCGAGGACGAATTGGGTCGGGCCCTGCGCCGACAGCGCACGCGCCAGCAGGTGCGGATCATCTGGCGTGACCTGACGCGCCAGGCGGACCTGGTGCAGACCTGTCGCGACCTTTCCGATCTGGCCGACGCCTGTATCGACCAGGGTTATCAGTGGCTCTACCCACGGCACTGCCAGCAGTTCGGCACGCCCACCGGACGGCGCAGCGGCGAGCCGCAGCAGATGGTCATCCTCGGCATGGGCAAGCTTGGTGCCGTGGAGTTGAACCTGTCCTCCGACATCGACCTGATCTTTGCCTACCCGGAAGGCGGCGAGACGGTCGGGACCAAGCGCCCACTGGACAACCAGGAATTTTTCATCCGCCTGGGCCAGCGCTTGATCAAGGCCCTGGACCCGATCACCGTCGACGGTTTCGTGTTCCGCGTGGACATGCGTTTGCGGCCTTATGGCTCGGCGGGTGCGCTGGTGCTGAGCTTCAATGCGCTGGAGCAGTATTACCAGGATCAGGGGCGCGATTGGGAACGCTACGCGATGATCAAGGCGCGGGTCGTGGCCGGTGACCAGGTGGCGGGCGCGCAATTGCTGGAGATGCTGCGGCCTTTCGTCTATCGGCGTTACCTGGACTTTTCTGCCATCGAAGCGCTGCGCACCATGAAGCAGCTGATCCAGCAGGAAGTCCGGCGCAAGGGCATGGCCGAGAACATCAAGCTGGGTTCCGGTGGCATTCGCGAGGTCGAGTTTATTGCCCAGGCCTTCCAGCTGATTCACGGCGGGCGCGACCTGAGCCTGCAGCAGCGACCGCTGTTGAAGGTGCTGGGAACCCTGGAAGGCCAGGGTTACCTGCCGCCGGCCGTGATCGGCGAATTGCGTAGCGGCTATGAATTCCTGCGTTACACCGAGCACGCGATCCAGGCGATTGCCGACCGCCAGACCCAGATGCTGCCTGACGGCGATAAGGACCGCGCGCGGATTGCCTTCATGATGGGCTTCGACAGTTGGGCGGCGTTCCATGAACAACTGATGCACTGGCGCGGTCGGGTCGACTGGCATTTCCGCCAGGTGATCGCCGATCCGGACGAAGAAGACGGCGCCGAGAGCGAAGTAATGGTCGGTGGCGAATGGTTGCCGCTGTGGGAAGAGTCCCAGGACGAGGAAGCAGCCTGTCGGCAGTTGCAGGAGGGTGGTTTCAAGGATGCCGCCAAGGCCCTGAAGCAATTGACGGTGCTGCGTACCAGTCCGCAGTTGCGCGCCATGCAGCGTCTCGGCCGGGAGCGTCTCGATGCCTTTATCCCACGTCTGTTGGCCCAGGCAGTGGAGCACGCCGAGCCGGATCTGGTGCTGGAGCGCGTGTTGCCCCTGGTGGAAGCCGTGGCCCGGCGCTCGGCCTACCTGGTACTGCTCACGGAAAACCCCGGCGCTCTGCGCCGCTTGCTGACCTTGTGCGCGGCCAGCCCGTGGATTGCCGAACAGATCACCCGTTTCCCGATGCTGCTCGACGAGTTGCTCAACGAAGGCCGGCTGTTCAAGCCGCCGTTGGCGCCGGAGTTGGCGGCGGAATTGCGTGAACGCCTGACGCGGATCCCGGAAGACGACCTCGAGCAGCAGATGGAGGCCTTGCGGCACTTCAAGTTGGCGCATCGCCTGCGGGTCGCGGCCTCGGAAATTTCCGGCAGCCTGCCGTTGATGAAGGTCAGCGACTACCTCACCTGGCTCGCCGAGGCGATCCTCGAGCAGGTGCTGGCCCTGTCCTGGCGCCAGACCGTCGGTCGTTACGGTTCGCCGCGGCGCGTCGACGGCAGCTTGTGCGACCCGGGCTTCATTATTGTCGGCTACGGCAAGGTCGGCGGCATCGAGCTGGGCCATGGTTCGGACCTGGACCTGGTGTTTATCCACGACGGCGACCCGAATGCCGAGACCGACGGCGCCAAGCCGATCGATACCGCGCAGTTCTTCACCCGCCTGGGCCAGCGGATCATTCACCTGCTGACCACCCAGACCAACTCCGGTCAGCTCTATGAAGTGGACATGCGCCTGCGCCCGTCCGGGGCTTCGGGCCTGCTGGTCAGTTCCCTGGGGGCTTTCGAGCGTTACCAGCAGAACGAAGCCTGGACCTGGGAGCACCAGGCGCTGATCCGCGCCCGGGTATTGGTGGGGTGCAACGAGGTCGGCACGGCCTTCGAGAAGGTACGGGCGGCGGTATTGGGGCGTGAGCGGGATTTGCCGACCTTGCGCCAGGAAGTCAGCGAGATGCGCGCCAAGATGCGTGACAACCTGGGGAGCAAGGCCACCGCGGCGGGCACGGCGACCAATGCCTTCGAAGCCACGGCACCCTTCGATATCAAGCAGGATGCCGGTGGTATCGTCGATATTGAATTTATGGTGCAATACGCGACATTGGCCTGGTCGAAAGCGCACCCGGCGTTACTCCGCTATACCGATAATATCCGTATTCTCGAAGGGCTGGAGCAGGCGGGCCTGATCCCCGCCACGGACGCCAACCTGCTGCGCGAGGCCTACAAGGCTTATCGTTCCGCCGCCCACCGTCAGGCGTTGCAGAAGGAGGCAGGGGTGATTACCGGCGATCAGTTCGTCGTCGAACGACAGGATGTCATGCGGATCTGGGCCGAACTGGGATTGAGCTGAAGTCTGGTTATTGTAGGAGCGAGCTTGCTCGCGATGAGGCCCCTGATCTTGCACCGACCTCCGGGAGGCCATCGCGAGCCAGCTCGCTCCTACAGAATTTTAGAGGCGGGGAGGCAGAAGCCTCCCCGCATCGTTTGTGGAAACCTATGAATATTCTGATCGTTGGGCCCAGCTGGGTCGGTGACATGGTGATGGCCCAGACACTCTTCCAGTGTCTGAAGCAGCGTCATCCGCAGTGTGAGATCGATGTGCTGGCCCCCGAGTGGAGCCGCCCGATCCTCGAGCGCATGCCCGAGGTACGGGCCGCCTTGAGCTTTCCGCTCGGCCACGGCGCGCTGGAACTGGCCACGCGGCGGCGCATCGGCAAGTCCCTGGTCGGTCAGTACGACCAGGCGATCCTGTTGCCCAACTCGCTGAAGTCGGCGCTGGTGCCTTTTTTTGCCGGCGTGCCGAAGCGCACCGGCTGGCGCGGCGAGTTGCGCTACGGTCTGCTCAACGATGTGCGCAAGCTGGATAAAGCACGTTATCCGCTGATGATCGAGCGCTTCATGGCCCTGGCCTATGCGCCGGGTGAGAGCCTGCCGACGCCGTATCCGCGGCCGAGCTTGCAGATCGACCCGGCCAGCCGCGAGGCCGCGCTGGCCAAGTTCGAGCTGAGTCTGGATCGCCCGGTGCTGGCGCTGTGCCCAGGAGCCGAGTTCGGCGAATCCAAGCGCTGGCCGTCGGAGCACTACGCGAAAGTCGCCGAGGCGCGGATTCGTGAAGGCTGGCAGGTCTGGCTGTTCGGTTCGAAGAACGATCATGGCGTCGGCGAGGACATTCGCCAGCGCTTGATCCCGGGGCTGCGGGAGGAGGCGGTGAACCTCAGTGGCGCCACGTCCCTGGCCGAGGCCATCGACCTGATGTCGTGCGCCGATGCGGTGGTCTCCAATGATTCGGGGCTGATGCACGTCGCCGCCGCGTTGAACCGCCCGCTGGTGGCGGTCTATGGCTCGACTTCGCCGGCGTTTACCCCGCCGCTGGCCGACCAGGTGGAAATCGTTCGCCTGGGCCTGGAGTGCAGCCCCTGTTTCGACCGGACCTGCCGCTTCGGCCATTACAACTGTTTGCGCCAGCTTGAGCCGACCCCTGTGAACGAAGCCTTGCAGCGTTTGCAAGGTACTGCGGTCGAGGTCCACTAATTGCGCGTATTGCTGGTCAAGACTTCCTCCCTGGGGGATGTGATCCATGCCTTGCCGGCACTCACCGATGCCGCGCGGGCGATTCCCGGGATCCGCTTCGACTGGGTGGTCGAGGAAGGCTTCGCCGAACTCCCGGGCTGGCACCCGGCGGTGGATAAAGTGATCCCGGTGGCGATCCGCCGTTGGCGTGAGAATGTCTGGCAGACCATCAAGAGCGGCGAGTGGCGGCGTTTCAAGGAGAGCCTGCGCGCCCACCCGTACGATCTGGTGATCGATGCCCAGGGCCTGGTGAAAAGCGCGTTGCTGACCCGTTATGCCAAGGCCCCGGTGGCCGGCCCGGACAAGCAGTCGGCCCGCGAGCCCCTGGCCAGCCGCTTTTATTCGCGGCGCCTGGCGGTGGCGCGCAATCAGCATGCGGTTGATCGCATGCGCCAGTTGTTTGCCTTGGCGCTGGGCTACGACCTGCCCAGGGGCATCGGCGACTACGGCCTGGATGTCGACAAACTGGTCGAATTGCCGCGCAAGGCGCCTTTCGTGCTCTTTCTGCACGGCACCACCTGGGACACCAAGCACTGGCCGGAAGCCTACTGGCGCGAGTTGGCCGTGCGCATGGGCCAGTTAGGCGTGCCGGTGAAGCTGCCCTGGGGCAATGCCGAGGAAAAGGCCCGGGCCGAGCGGATTGCCCGCAACCTGAAACATGTCGTGGTCCTGCCCAGGCTGAATCTGGCCGGGGTCGCGAAAGTGATTGCCGCCGCCACGGCCTGTGTGGCAGTGGATACCGGTCTCGGTCACCTGGCGGCTGCGCTGGATGTGCCGACGCTGTCGTTGTTCGGTCCGACCAGCTCGATGCTGACGGGGGCCTATGGCCGTTCGCAGATCCATCTGGCGAGCAATTTCTCCTGCTCGCCCTGTCTTCAAAAGAAATGCACCTACGTTCCGACAGCGGAGGACCAGCAGCGCTTCGATCTGAAACGCGAGTTGCCTCTGTGCTTCACACGGTTGAATCCCGAACGTGTGGCCAGCCGACTGAGCGCCCTGTTAATGACTGAGGATAAGCACTGATGCAACTGGCTTTTGTACTGTACAAATATTTTTCCTTTGGCGGTTTGCAGCGTGACTTCATGCGCATCGCCCTGGAATGCCAGCAGCGCGGGCATCAGATCCGTGTCTATGTCCTGCGCTGGGACGGCGATATCCCGCCGGGCTTCGACGTGCGGGTGGTGCCGGTCAAGGCGTTGTTCAATCATTGGCGTTATGCAAAGTTCACGGCCTGGATGAACGCCGATCTGGCCAAGGATCCGGTGGATCGGGTGGTCGGTTTCAACAAAATGCCCGGTCTGGATGTCTATTACGCCGCCGACAGTTGCTTTGAAGACAAGGCGCAGAATCTGCACGGTCCGTTGTATCGCCTCTGGAGCCGCTATCGTCATTTCGCCGCGTATGAGCGGGCCGTGTTCGCCAGTGATACGAAGACTGAAATCATGATGATCTCCGAAGCGGAGCAAGAGCTGTTCATCAAGTATTACGACACGCCGCTGGAACGCCTGCACATGCTGCCGCCGGGGATTGCCCTGGATCGCCGGGCACCGCCCGATGCCGCTGAGATCCGCGCCGAGTTTCGCCGTGAGTTCAAGCTGGCTGACGATGACCTGCTGGTGGTGCAGATCGGTTCCGGGTTCAAGAAAAAAGGCCTGGATCGCAGCCTCAAGGCCATGGCTTCGTTGCCGCCGGACTTGAAAAAACGCGCGCGATTTTTTGTGATCGGCCAGGACAACGCCAAGGCTTTCCAGGCGCAGGGTGATGCACTGGGCTTGGGCGAGCGGCTGCAGTTCCTCAAGGGGCGCAGCGATATCCCGCGCTTCCTGTTGGGTGCCGATCTGCTGATTCATCCGGCCTATGACGAAAATGCCGGCATGGTTCTGCTTGAAGCCCTGGTGGCCGGTTTGCCGGCGCTGGTGAGCGCGGTCTGTGGTTATGCCCATTACATTGCCGAAGCCGACAGCGGGCTGGTGCTGGATGAGCCTTTCGGGCAGGCCCAGCTCAATCAATATCTGGCGCGGATGTTGTCCGATCAGGCTGCGCGCCTGACGTGGAGCCAGCATGGTCTGGCCTTCGCCGAGACGACTGACCTCTACAGCCTGCCGCAACGCGCAGCAGACAAGATTCTGGAGGAGTAATAACGATGAAGCTGATCCTGGCTGAGCCGTTCAAACATTTGTGGAGTGGGCGCGATGCGTTCGCTGAGGTCGAGCGCCTGGAAGGCGAGATTTTCCGTGAGATGGAGGTGCGGCGCACCTTGCGTACGGAAGTGGCCGGTCGTGGTTATTTCGTGAAGATCCACCGTGGCATCGGTTGGCGCGAGATTTTCAAGAACCTGCTGACCGCCAAGCTGCCGGTCCTGGGGGCGGGCCTCGAATGGCAGGCGATCCAGCGCCTGCAGCAAGCCGGTGTGCCAACCATGACCGCCGTGGCTTATGGCGAGCGTGGCAACAATCCGGCGGACCAGCATTCGTTCATCATCACTGAAGAACTGGCGCCGACCATCAGTCTTGAATTCTTCTGCATGGACTGGCCCACGCAGCCGCCCGAGCCTCGGCTCAAACATGCGCTGATCGCTGAAGTGGCGCGTATGACCGGCATGATGCACCGCGCCGGGGTCAACCACCGCGACTGCTATATCTGCCACTTCCTGCTGCATACCGACAAACCGGTCACGGCCGATGACCTCAAGATTTCGGTCATCGACCTGCATCGTGCCCAGACCCGTGCGGCCATCACGCCCCGCTGGCGCAACAAGGATCTGGCCGGGCTCTATTTCTCGGCGCTGGATATCGGTTTGACCCAGCGCGACAAGCTGCGTTTCCTGAAGGGCTACTTCCTGCAGCCGTTGCGCCAGATCCTGCGTGATGAAGCAGCGCTGCTGGCCTGGATGGAAACCAAGGCGGAAAAACTCTACCAGCGCAAGCAGCGCTACGGCGGCGCACTTTGATGTCGCTGCGCCTGCGTCGTTTGTGAAGGGAACTCGTTGATGCATTTGTCTGAATTGAAAGCGGCCGGACGGGCTCCGGCATTACCCTTGAGCCTTGCACTGGAGGACGCCGCCGGTAGCGCACAATTGCAGTTGCTGAGCCTGTTGCGCGTGCTGCCTGGCCAGCGTTATGTCGGTGCCGGGGTCTGGCGTGGGCGCACGGTGCTGGCCAAGTTACTGGTGGGCCGCAAGGCGGCGCGGCACTTCCAGCGTGAGTTGCGGGGTGTTCGGCTGCTGGCCGAGCAGGGCCTGAGCACGCCGCTGTTGCTGGTCGACGGCTTGAAGCAGGGCGAGGGCGGCTGGTTGCTGTTCGAGTTTATCGAAGGCGCCGAGAGCCTGGCGACCGCCTGGAGCAAGGTCGAGTCGCTGCCGTTGCTGGCCGATGAGCAACAAGCGGTATTGGCCAAGGCGCTGACGGCGATTGCGCAGATGCACAGCAAGGGCCTCTGGCAGGACGACTTGCACCTGGACAATCTGCTGCTCCGTGACGGTACCCTCTATCTGATCGATGGGGGCGGGATCCGTGTCGAACAGGCGGGCAAGCCGTTGTCGCGGGAGAAGGTGCTGGAAAACCTCGGGGTGTTTTTCGCCCAGTTGCCCAAGGCGCTCGAACCCTTTATCGAAGAGCTGCTGGTGCATTACCTGCTGAGCAATGGCGAGCATGCGTTACCGCTGGAGGCGTTGCTCAAGCAGGTGGACAAGGTCCGGGCCTGGCGGTTGAAGGACTTTCTGCGCAAGGTCGCGCGCGAGTGCTCGCTGTTCAGCGTGCGCAGTGGCGCCTTCGGCCTGCGGGCGATTCGCCGCGAAGAAAGCGCGGTGCTGGGACCGGTGCTGGAGCAGGCCGATGCGCTGCTCGCTCAAGGCCCGCTGTACAAGAATGGTGGTTCGGCAACGGTGGGGCGAGTGGATGTCGACGGCCGTCCGCTGGTGCTCAAGCGCTACAACATCAAGGGCTTCAGTCATTGGCTCAAGCGTTTCTGGCGGCCGAGCCGAGCCTGGCACTCCTGGCGCGAGGGCAATCGCCTGGCGTTCCTCGGGTTCTCCACGCCCAAGCCCCTCGCGGTGCTGGAACGACGGTTTTTCTGGCTGCGCAGCCGCGCCTATCTGCTCACCGAGCATCTGTCCGGAGCGGATGTGATCGAACACCTGGCGCCCTACGTGGAGTCGGGCGAAGTGCCGTCGGCCGAGCTCGACGGGTTGGAGCAACTGTTCACCGAGTTGATTCGCGAGCGTATCAGTCACGGTGATTTCAAGGGGCATAACCTGTTCTGGCAGGACGACCGCTGGACCCTGATCGACCTGGACTCGATGCGCCAACACAGTTCGGCGCACAGCTTCGCCAAGGCCTATGCCCGAGACCGGGCGCGCTTCATGCGCAACTGGCCAACGAGCAGCGCTTTGTACCAGGTGATCGATCAGCGTTTGCCCCGTTCGGCCGCGCCCCACCAGGGCTGATGCCCCTGCCGCAGGAGGCCGGGACAGGCGAGCCAGAGCGCTCGTCTGCCCGCGGTCGGCTCCTAAGTGGGCAATCCTTGCTATAATCCCGCCCTTTAGTTGTTCGCCGCCCCTTTGGTGGCAACGCATTTTTTCCAGGCGCCCTGTCGCCTGTCTGTAGACTTTGAGAGGCTAACCCCCTGTGGCATTGACGATTCTCGGCCTGTCTGGCGCCCTTAGTCATGATCCCTCCGCAGCGTTGTACATCGATGGCAAATTGATTGCTGCGGCCGAAGAAGAACGCTTCGTACGCGATAAGCATGCAAAGAACCGCATGCCTTACGAGTCGGCGAAATTTTGTCTGGAACAGGCCGGTATCAAACCGTCCGACGTTGACGTGGTGGCGATTCCGTTCGCCCCCATCAGCCTGTTCGGCAAGGCTCGCTGGCACTACGCCAAGCGTTACTGGTACGCCCCGGATCGCGCCCTGGATGCGATCCTGATGGGTAACCGCCGCTACAAGCGTTATCGCAGCAAGATCGTCTGGTGCCTGGAGCAACTGGGCTTCGATCCGAAGAAAATCAAGATCGAGCCGGTCGAGCACCACCTGGCCCACGCCTCCAGCGCCTACCACTGTTCCGGTTTCAAAGAGAAAACCGCGATCCTCGGTATCGACGGCAAGGGCGAGTACGCCACGACCTTCTTCGGCTATGGCGAAAACGGCAAGATCCACAAGATCAAGGAGTTCTTCGACCCGGATTCCCTGGGCGGCCTGTACGGCGCGATCACCGAGTTCCTCGGCTTTGAAATGCTCGACGGCGAATTCAAGGTGATGGGCATGGCCCCTTACGGCGATGCCAGCAAGTACGATTTCTCACGTCTGGCCTCGTTCGAAAACGGTGAGTTGGTGATCAACACCGACTACGCCAACGTCGTCGGCCTGCGTCGCTACAAGGAAAAGGGCAAGGGCTTCTTCTTCTCGCCGAAACTGATCGAATGGCTGGGGCCCAAGCGCGAAGGCGATATTGCCGACGAGCCCTACATTCACTACGCGGCCAGCATGCAGGCGCTGTTCGAGAAGATCTCGCTGCAGATGATCGACTACTACCTGGGCGATGTTCTCAAGCAAACCGGCAAGCTGGCCTTCGCCGGCGGTTGCGCGCTGAACGTCAAGCTGAACCAGAAGATCATCGCCCGCCACGACGTCAAGGAGCTGTTCGTGCAACCGGCTTCCGGTGATGCCGGTACGGCGGTGGGTGCGGCGGCCTATGTCTCTCATGCCCGTGGTGTGCCGGTGGAGAAGATGGAACACGTCTATCTCGGCCCGTCCTACAGCAACGAAGACGTGATCGCCGCCTGTGCGCGTCACGAGAATGCGCCGAAGTGGCGCAAGCTCGATAACATGCCGGAGCAGATCGCCAAGATCATGGTCGATGGTAATCCGGTGGCCTGGTTCCAGGGGCGCATGGAGTTCGGTCCACGGGCCCTGGGCGGTCGTTCGATCATCGGTTGCCCGAGCATCCCTGGCGTGGCGGATCGGATCAACCACCAGATCAAGTTCCGCGAGCGCTGGAGGCCTTTCTGCCCGTCGATGCTCGACACCGTGGCGCCACAGATGATCAAGATCGATCACCCGGCGCCGTTCATGACCTTCACCTTCGAAGTGGCTGAAGAGTGGAAGACCCGCGTACCGGAAGTCGTCCATGAGGACGGTACTTCGCGGGCCCAGGTGCTCAAGCGCGAATACAATCCGCGCTACTACGACATGATGAAGGCGCTGGAGGTGCTCACCGGCAACGGTGTGTCCCTGAATACGTCGCTGAACCGTCGCGGCGAACCGATGATCTGTTCGCCGACCGATGCCCTGAACATGTTCTTCGGTTCGGACCTGCAATACCTGATCATGGAAGACATCCTAGTGGTCAAGGACGGGGCGCAGGCCTATGACTCACAGGACTGATGTCGTCTTTTTCGGCGGCTGAGGCTCCGCTGCTTGTAAGGCTGGCCGCGAGCAGGACTGTTAGCCCATTGATCCACTTTCATGGTCGCGGCGCCACTATCATTGCAGCATGGAGAATATATGAAGCCCCGTTTCAAGGTTTTGCAGCTACTGCCGGATTACCGGGTAAAGGAAAATGACTTTGCCGATCTGGGAGAGCAGATTGTCAAATCGCTTCCAGTCGATCGCTTCGAGGTGACGTCAGCCTTTCTCCGGGGGCATCCGGAACCAGGGCAACCCTTGAGCGTGGCGGAGCACTCCAAGTATTTCGAATTTTCCTATGCGGCCATCAAGGGCGTGCGTCGCCTGGGAGCCATGTGGCGGATCTACAAGTACTGCCGCGAGCAGAAGTTCGATGTGGTGATTTGCAACCGCTACAAGTCAGTGAACATGATGCTGACGCTCAATCGCTGGCTCAAAATCCCACTGTGCATGGCGGTCGTCCACGCCGTTGAAGAGTACGAGCGCAGCTATCGTCGTAGCCATCATCAGCGTTGGGTCAGCCCGAGCTGGAAGTTCGTCGGTGTTTCGCCGGCAGTCAGGGACTATCTCGTGGGCTTGAACTGTGGCTTCACGCCGCAGAACACCACCTATGTCACCAATGCCATCGATATCGAACAGTCCGAGGCGTTGCAGTTGACACGTGACGAGGCCCGCGAGGCGTTGGGCCTTGCATCCGAGCCAAGGGTCATCGGGGCTTTGGGGCGACTGGTGCCGCTCAAGGGGCATAACCATTTGCTGCAGGCTTTTGCCTTGCTCAAGGACAAGTACCCGAATGCACAGGTGGCGATTATCGGCTCCGGGCGCGCTGAAGCGGACTTGCGGGCGGAGATCGAGCGCCTGGAACTGACGGGGCGTGCGCATCTGCTCGGGTTCCGCGAAGATGCCATGAAGTACGTGCGGGCGTTTGATATCTGGACCATGCCTTCGTTGACCGAAGGGCTGGGGTTGGCGTTGCTGGAGGGGATGAGCGGGCACTTGCCGGTCATCGCTTCCAACGTCCCGGCGATGTTGCCGCTGGTGCAAGGTGCCGGCGGCCTGTCCCACGACCCGGGCAATGTGCAGCAACTGGCCGCCGCACTGGATACCTACCTGGCAATGACGGATGAGCAACTGCGCGCCAAGGGCGAGCAGGCCTATCGTTACCTGGAAGAGAATCACACCCTGGCGGAGTTCCGGCAAAAGTACCTGGACCTGATTGAAAACACTCTGCGTGAGGTAGGCCGGGCATGAGTTCGCAGCCGTTGGTATCAGTCGTCATTGCGTCCTACAACCATGGGCCCTACATCGAGCAGAGCATTCTGAGCGTGCTTGGACAGACGTATCCGAATATTGAGCTGCTGGTGGTCGACGATGGTTCGAAAGACGACAGCGTCGAGCGCATCACGCGCTTGCAGGCCGAGCATGGCTTTGATTTCCGGACCCAGGAGAACCAGGGGCTGACGCGGACCCTCAACGGTGTCATTGCCAGGACCAAGGGTAGCCTGATTGTCTCTTTCGGCTCCGATGACATCATGTGCCCTGATCGGATCGCCGCCCAGGTTGCCTATATGGCCGATAAGCCCGAAGTGGGTATCTGTGCCGGCAATATCGAGCTGATTGATAGCCATGGCGAGCTGAGGCCGGAAAAACGCCAGCGCCGTGATCTACCCTTTCGGCGTCTGAGCTTCGACGACATGTTCATGGGGCTCAAGCCGTTTCCGCCGGCACCGACGCTGATGCTGCGCCGTGAGGCCCTGGACAAGGTCGGTGGCTTCGATCCGCAGATTCCCCTGGAAGATCTGTACATCGAGCTCAAGATCAGTCACGCCGGTTATTACATCGATATCCTGAATGTGGTCATGGCCCAGTACCGCCAACATCCGACCAATTCGTACAAGAACCACCGGTTCATGATCGATAACGTTCTCAAGACCTATGCCTTGTTCAGCGACCATCCGGGCTACGATATCGCGCGGTACAAATTCCTGAACTCGATGTTTGTCAAAACCGCCAGTCGAGATCGGCCATTGGCTCGCGAGTTGCTCAAGCAACTCCCGTTCAAATACTTTGATAGCAAGACCTGGCGGGGTGTGGGTCGCTTGTTTTTCTCGCCGCAGAATAAGGGATAGCAGCGTGGGTTGGCTTAAACGCTATCTGATGCCCGCTGCTCGCTTGTTGGTCCTCTTGCCGTCGTGTGGGTCACGACGGCATGGATTGTCAGCGAGCAGGACATGACTCAAATTTGAGCTTGTTTGCTCTTTGCCAGTTGATTGCGGCGATTGACGATGCTCAGGCCCGCGATCAGGGCCAGGGGGATCCACAGCAGGAACCAGTGCTCGCGCGGTCTTGTGAGTACTGCGCCGCCTTCGGTCAGGCCGGCACCAATGCCGTAGACCAGCAGTGTCGAGGCGAGGACGAAGAGTGGCTGGAGGCGCTGCCGATAGCCGCTGAGCAGTCCCCAGAACAACACGAAGGCCCAGGGGATCATGCCGATAATCCCGATGTAGTAGAGAACCCCCAGGGCAAAATTGTGGGGCTCCGCCAGCAGATAGCCGATACCAACATCAATATGCAGGTCGGAGTTGTATCCGTGACCGATCCAGGGATGCTCGGCGATTTTCCCCAAGGCGACTTGCCAGATCTGCAGGCGATAGGAGCCGCCGCGGTCGCCGAGGATTTCCGGGAATAACAGCAGGATGGCGGCTGAGCCCAACAGCACGCCCGCGACCATGATCAAGGCCCTTCGATTGCGGCTGACAATACTTAGCCACACGCTGGACAGCACAAGGGCTACCAGCGGTGTCCGCGACCCCGTTGCGATGATCGCGATCAACATGATGGCCATGGCTGGCACGCTGAGCCAGAGGGTTGGCAGGCGCTGGGTGGTAATGCACATGCACAACCAGTAAATACAGAAAAAGCCGAACAGATGGGAACTCAGCAGCGGGTTGGTGAAGGCTGCTCTTCCGATCATGCGTTCACCTGGCGCATAGGTACTGATGAACGGCACGAGATAGCTGATGGTCGCGACCAGGGCGATGATCGCCGCGCAGAACATCAGGGGTTTCAAGGCCTCATTGCGGTACTGCAGCAGCATGGCGCAACCGGCGAAGAGCATGAGCGGTTGCAGAGGGATTTTCATCATCCCGAAATCCGGGTTTGCCGGAGGGCTCCACAGTACGCTCAGGCACAGCCAGATACAGAGCGCCAGGAACCCGGCAATAATCGGCTCTCCCAGCAGGGTCTTGATTTCCCTTGGGCGCAGGCAGAGCATCAGCAGCGAGGGGATACCGAACAGCCCGAGGTAAAAGGTGGCCAGCGCACTGCGGCTCCTGAGATAGAACATCCCTGAAAGCAGGATCAGCAAGCCCAGCGGCAGAATCCATTGACACAGGAAGTCGAAAATACGCGTTGACGCAGAGGTAAGACGATTGGCTTGCATGCAGGCAGGTCATTCCACAAGAGTGTTCAGTGCCCATGATAAGTGGGCGGCATTGCAATGTCATTGGTCGAGGCCTGGTATTGTTGGTTGTACCGCGTGCAGGTACAGCCGGGAAGCTGTGCTAAAGTCAGCCTCCTTTTTCATAATCGCCGCGTGATATGACCGAATCCAGTCTCAGCGCAAGCCCCTCGAGCTTGAAAGTATACTTCCGCCTACTCGGCTACGTACGGCCTTATATCGGCCTGTTCGCCCTGAGTATCGTGGGTTTCCTGATATTCGCTTCGACCCAGCCGATGCTCGGCTACATTCTGAAATATTTCGTTGACGGCCTTTCCGATCCGCAGGCTGCTCTGTTCCCAACAGTGCCTTACCTGCGTGACCTGCGGTTGCTGCAGGCGGTGCCCCTGCTGCTGGTACTGATCGCCGCCTGGCAAGGGTTGGGTTCGTACCTGGGTAACTTCTTCCTGGCCAGGGTGTCCCTGGGACTGGTCCACGATTTGCGGGTAGAGCTGTTCAACAACCTGTTGACCTTGCCCAATCGTTATTTCGACACCCACAACTCCGGGCATCTGATCTCGCGCATCACCTTCAACGTGACCATGGTCACTGGAGCTGTGACCGACGCGATCAAGGTGGTGATCCGCGAAGGCATGACCGTGGTGTTCCTGTTCCTCTCGCTGCTGTGGATGAACTGGCGCCTGACCCTGGTGATGGTTGCCATCCTGCCGTTGATCGCGGTGATGGTCAGCACGTCGAGCAAGAAGTTTCGTAAGCAGAGCAAGAAAATCCAGGTCGCCATGGGCGATGTCACCCACGTTGCTTCGGAAACCATCCAGGGCTATCGCGTGGTTCGCAGTTTCGGCGGTGAAGCCTACGAGCAGCGGCGCTTCCTCAAGGCCAGTTTGAGCAACACCGACCGGCAGTTGCGCATGACCCGCACCGGTGCGATCTATACGCCCATGCTGCAGATGGTGATCTACAGCGCCATGGCCGTGCTCCTGTTCCTGGTGCTCTACCTGCGTGGCGACGCCTCGGCGGGCGACATGATCGCCTACATCACCCTGGCCGGTTTGCTGCCAAAGCCGATTCGCCAGTTGTCCGAAGTCAGTTCCACGGTCCAGAAGGGTGTGGCCGGCGCCGAAAGTATCTTCGAGCAACTCGACGTTGCCCCTGAAGTGGACACCGGGACCGTGGAGCGTGAGTCGGTCAAGGGCCATCTGGAAGTGCGCAACCTGAGCTTCACCTATCCGGGTACCGAACGTCAGGTTCTGGATAACGTCAGCTTCAGTGTCGCACCCGGTCAGATGGTGGCGCTGGTTGGTCGTTCCGGCAGCGGCAAGTCGACCCTGGCGGCCTTGATCCCGCGCTTCTATCACCATGACAGCGGGGAGATTCTTCTCGATGGCGTGGAGATCGAGGACTATCGACTGCTGAACCTGCGTCGACACATTGCCCAGGTCAGCCAGCATGTCACGCTGTTCAGCGACACTGTGACGAACAACATCGCCTATGGCGATCTGGCCGGCGCGCCCCGGGCCGATATCGAGGCCGCGGCAGCAGACGCCTATGCCAAGGATTTCGTCGAGCAACTGCCCCAGGGCTTTGACACCCTGGTTGGTGAAAACGGCGTGCTGCTCTCCGGTGGCCAGCGCCAGCGTCTGGCAATCGCCCGGGCATTGCTCAAGAACGCGCCGCTGTTGATCCTCGACGAAGCGACCTCGGCCCTCGATACCGAGTCGGAGCGGCATATCCAGGCCGCCCTGGATCATGCGATGCAAGGGCGCACCACCCTGGTGATCGCTCACCGCTTGTCGACGATCGAGAAGGCCGACCTGATTCTGGTCATGGACCAGGGCCGTATCGTCGAGCGCGGCACCCATGCCGAGCTGCTGGCCCAGAACGGTTACTACGCCCGGCTCAATGCCATGGGCCTGGACGAACCGGCACACGCCGGGATCGTCTGATCCGTCAGCAGGGCGCAACGATGCTGATCGTTGCGCCCTGTTTTTTGTCTAGGCAAGCCTTCGGCAACCCTGTGTTAATATCGCGCCCCTGTTCATTTTTTATGTGGGTTGCTCCATGAAGTTGTCCATGCCGCGATTCGATCAAGCCCCTGTCTTGGTGGTCGGCGATGTCATGCTCGACCGTTACTGGCATGGTGGTACCTCACGGATTTCTCCTGAGGCACCGGTACCGGTCGTCAAGGTCGAGCATATCGAAGATCGTCCTGGCGGCGCCGCCAACGTTGCCCTGAACATCGCTGCCCTGGGTGCCCCGGCATCGCTGGTGGGCGTCACCGGTGACGACGAGGCCGCCGACAGCCTGGCCAACAGCCTCAAGGGCGCCGGGGTCCGGGCGCTGTTCCAGCGCATTGCGCACCAGCCGACCATCGTCAAGCTGCGGGTCATGAGCCGTCACCAGCAGTTGCTGCGGATCGACTTTGAAGAACCTTTTGCCACCGATGCCCTGGCCCTGGCCTCCGAAGTCGACAGCCTGCTCGAAGGCGTCAAGGTGCTGGTGTTGTCCGACTACGGCAAAGGCGCCTTGAAGAATCATCAGGTCCTTATCCAGGCCGCCCGGGCGCGGGGCATTCCCGTGCTGGCCGACCCCAAGGGCAAGGACTTTTCGATCTATCGTGGCGCGAGCCTGATCACCCCGAACCTCAGCGAGTTCGAAACCATCGTCGGCGGTTGTGCCGATGAGCATGAACTGGTGGCCAAGGGTGCCCAGCTCATGCAGGACCTGGACCTCGGCGCCTTGCTGGTGACCCGTGGCGAGCATGGCATGACCTTGCTTCGTCCTGATCATCAGGCGCTGCACCTGCCGGCCCGGGCCCGTGAAGTGTTTGATGTGACCGGTGCCGGCGATACGGTGATCTCGACCCTGGCGGCAGCCATTGCCGCGGGTGAAGAACTGCCCCACGCCGTGGCCTTGGCCAACCTGGCTGCTGGCATCGTGGTCGGCAAGCTGGGTACGGCGGCCATCAGTGCGCCTGAGTTGCGCCGGGCAATCCAGCGTGAGGAAGGTTCCGAGCGCGGTGTGCTGGGCCTCGAACAACTGTTGCTGGCGGTCGACGATGCCCGCGCGCACAACGAGACGATCGTCTTCACCAATGGTTGCTTCGACATTCTCCATGCCGGTCACGTGACCTACCTGGAGCAGGCGCGAGCCCAGGGCAATCGCTTGATTGTCGCGGTCAATGACGATGCTTCGGTAAGCCGTCTCAAGGGCCCGGGGCGTCCGATCAACAGCGTTGATCGGCGTATGGCCGTACTGGCCGGCCTGGGTGCGGTGGACTGGGTGATCAGCTTCCCCGAGGGCACGCCGGAAAACCTGCTGGCCCAGGTCAAGCCGGATGTGTTGGTCAAGGGCGGTGATTATGGGATCGACCAGGTGGTCGGCGCTTCCATCGTGACGGCCTATGGCGGTACGGTGAAAGTGCTGGGGCTGGTGGAAAACAGCTCGACCACGGCGATTGTCGAGAAGATCCGCAGCAACTGAAGCGCGGGAAGGGAGTCGTCAAGCCGGCTCCCCTTCCTGTGTCAGCGTCCGCTTTTCACCGGCACGATCTTGCGCAGGATCTGCCGCGCCTTGCCGGTCAGGCGTCTGATCTTCGAGTCCTTTTCAGGCTCCGCCAGTCCTTGCTGATGGACCCAATCCTTCCAGCGAATCCGTTCCTCGCGTACCACCCAGCCTTCCTGTTGGGCAAAACTTTCCGCCAGGTACAGGCCACGGGTGCTCGCCGGATGCAGTTGATCTTTTTTCAGGGTGTAAAGCTCGGCACAGGGCTGCCCGTCCTTGAGCGGCATCAGGTACAGGTCGGGTCGGCTGCGGTCCAGGCGCGCCACCAGTTGATCGTTCTCCAGGCGTTCGTCGACATGGAACAGGCTCAGGGACTTGGCCTCGCGGGGAACCTCAAGCCGCAGGTCATAGATCAACTGCAATGAGGCCGTTGGCAGGTGCACGTAGGTTTGCGGTCGCTCCATCAACTGCAGGGCGCCGCAACGCACGGGTCGTGCTGCGCCGGACAAAGGCGTCAGGCGAAAGGGCAGGGCTTCTCGATAGTGCAGCGCCGTCGAGTAGGGGGCCGGTAACCAGGTGTCGTTGAAGCGCCCGATAAGCCAGCCTTCCGGGGTTTCCAGCAGGCACTCTTCGGCGATTTCGGCAATCGCGGTGAGCAGTGGAATGGCCAGTTCGTGGGCCGGGACATAACCGGAAATCAGCTTGAGCACCACATCGCCACGGTCCTGGCGGCGCTGGCGGACCAGTACCCAGTAGTCGCGGTTGTGCCAGTGCAGCGTCAGCCGTACCGATACCCCGAGGTTGGCCAGCTCCACGCTGAAACGCTCGGGGTCGGGCACCGAGACCGGCTTGCGCTTGTGCAAGGTTTGCGCGAAGTTCAGCGGCATCCCGACACTCTGGTAGCACAAGCCTTCGGGGGTCGCCTCGACGAGTAATGGCAGGGTCTTGAAGTCGCTGGGGTTCTTGCGTATCAGCGTCCGCGGCATCTCGGCTCCTTCTTGCGTCGGGGTCGGCCGCCTGGGCGGCATCAGTTTTGGCGAATGACCCGGGCGACCGTCGCCACATTATGGGCGAGGTGCAGCGGGTTGATGGTGCCGACAATAGCACTGGCAACGCCGGGCTGTGCAAATAGCAGTTCGAAGCTGGCCCGGACCGGGTCGATACCGGGGTCCAGGCAGACGTGGCCGCTGGCCAGGGCCTTTTTCACCAGGATCGCCTTGCCGTGACGGGCAGCATAGTCAATGACCGGCTTCTCGGCCTGTTCGTTCAGATTGTAGGTGATCATGGCGCAATCACCTTGTTCCAGAGCCTTCAAGCCGCCTTCGACGCTCTTGCCGGAAAAACCAAAAGCGCGAATCTTGCCTTCGCCCTTCAAGGCCGCGAGGGTCTGGTAGACCTCGCTGTGTTCGAGGATCGCCAGGTCGTTGCCGTCGGAGTGCACCAGCACCAGGTCGATAAAATCGGTTTCCAGGCGTTGCAGGCTGCGCTCCACGGAAAAGCGCGTGTGGGCGGCGCTGAAGTCATGGCTCGATTGACCGGCTTCGAACTCTTCGCCGACCTTGCTGACAATCACCCACTCCTGGCGTTGTCCGCGCAGCAACGGGCCCAGGCGTTCTTCGCTGCGGCCATAGGCCGGCGCGGTGTCGATCAGGTTGATGCCCATGTTGCGCGCCAGTTGCAGCAGCTGACGGGCTTCCTGATCGTCCGGTATCTTGAAACCGTTGGGGTATTTGACCCCTTGGTCGCGGCCGAGCTTGACGGTGCCCAGGCCCAGGGGCGAGACCTGCAAACCGGTGCTGCCGAGGGCTCGATGCAGGTCGTGGAGGGTCGGCTGGCTCATGGCAGCAGTTGCTCCCATGGGGTTTGCGCCATGGCCGGCTTTGGCAATTCGGGCAGGCTGGCTGCCGGGCCGGGACGGATACCGTCGCGCTCCAGGCTCTTGAGCACACGGTCGGCAAAGTCCGGCGCCAGGGCCAGTTTGGTCGGCCAGCCCACCAGCAGGCGATCCTGCTCGGCGAGGAAAGCGTTGTCCGGGCGGGTCAGGCCCGATTGCAGCGGTTCGGCGCGTTCCACCCGCAAGGTGGCCCATTGCGCCTGGCTCAGGTCGACCCAGGGCAGCAGGTTGCCCAGCTCCTTCTGCGCCGTGGCGATCTGCGCGGCGGGCTCGCGGGCGACGCCTTCGGCTTCGGCGATGTCGCCGCCGAGGTACCAGACCCACTGGCCATTGGCCGCCGGATGGGTGGTCACGGTAATGCGCGGCTTGGGTCCGCCCCCCAGGCAATGGGCATACAGCGGTTTCAGGCTCGCGCCCTTGACCAGCACCATGTGCAAGGAGCGTGTCTGCATGGCCGGCTGGCTCAGGCCCAGGGCCTTGAGCAGCGCGGCGTTGCCGGCGCCGGCGCTGAGCACGATGCGCTGGGCGTGGATATCCCGGCCATCGACCCGCAGGCCGACCAGTTGGCCGTTGTCCAGCAGCGGTTCGATGTCTTGGCCGGCGAGCAGGCCGTCGCCGGCCAGCTCGGCCAGGCGGCTGATCAGGCTCGGCACGTCGATCACCAGTTCGGCCAGGCGATAGACCTTGCCCTTGAAGCGCGGGTCTTGCAGGGCGGGCGGCAGTTGCTCGCCCTTGACCTGATCGACCCGGCCGCGCACGGCCTTGCTGGCGAAAAAGCTGGTGAGGTTGCCGGCCAGGGTGCCCGGGGACCAGAGGTAGTGAGCTTCGGACAGCAGGCGCACGCCCGTCAGGTCGAGTTCGCCGTTGCCGGCCAGGGCTTCGCGCCAGCGTCGGGGCATATCGGCGATGGCTTCCGAGGCGCCGCTCAGGGCGCCGTGCAGGGCGTACTTGGCGCCGCCGTGGATGATGCCCTGGGATTTGACGCTCTGCCCGCCGCCAAGGCTGGCGCTTTCCACCAGCACCGTCGAAAAGCCCTGGCGGCGCAGGCGCGCGTTGAGCCAGAGACCGGCAACGCCGGCGCCGACAATCAGGACATCGGTGGAAAGAGCGGATGGCATGCGACGACCTCATTGTTCAAAACAAGGCCCGAGTATACAGGGTAGCGGCGAGCTGCAAGCTTTGAGCTGCAAGTTAGAAGCAGGTCGGTGCCGCGTTTGCTTGCCGCTTGAAGCTTGAGGCTCGCAGCTGCTTCAATGCCCTGCAGTCTTCGAGAACAGCTGGATCACCACCACCCCGAGCACGATCAGGCCCATGCCCAGCATCGCCGGGATATCCAGCTTCTGGCCGTAGAGAAACAGCGCCGCGACGCTGACCATCACGATCCCCATTCCGGCCCAGACCGCGTAGGCCACGCCCACCGGCACCGTGCGCACCACCAGGGTCAGCATCCAGAACGCGATGGCATAACCGACGATGATCAGCAGCAGGGGCAGCGGCGTGCTCAGGCCCTTGACCGCTTTCATGGAAACGGTGGCAATGACTTCGGCGCAGATGGCGATGGCCAGGTAGTAGTAGGCGTGCATGGGGCAATCTCTCGTGTTTGGGCTTGCTGACAATGTGGGCATTCTAGAGATTCCGCAGATGGGGTAAAGTCATTACCTATCTGAAAATAAGATGGGTTTGCCATGAGTATTCAGTGGAACCTGGAACAGATGCGCCTGTTTGTCGGCGTTGCCGAGCAGCGTTCGTTTTCCGCCGTGGCCCGTGAGCAGCGCAAGGCGCAATCGGCGGTGAGCAACGGCATCGCCCTGTTGGAGGCCGATCTGGGGGTGGCGTTGTTCGAGCGCAGCAGCGGTCGCCAGCCGAAGTTGACCGAGGCCGGGGTCGCGTTGCTGGAGGAGGCGCGGGAAGTGCTGCGCCAGTGCGAGCGTCTCAATGGCCGGGCGCTGGCCCTGATGCGCGGCGAGGAGGCCTGTTTGCGCCTGGCCCAGGACGAGGCCATGCCTTATCAGCCGGTGCTCGACAGCCTGGAGGCGTTGTCGGAGCACTACCCCGGCGTCGAGGTGCAACTGGCCAGCGGCGCCCAGGGCGATGTCGCGCGCAAGCTGGTGGAGCGACGGGCGGACCTGGGCTTGCTGTTCCACCATGACCAGATGCCGCAGACCCTGGAGCGGCGGGCGCTGGGCAGTGTCGAAATGGTCACGGTGTGTGCGGTCAATCATCCGCTGGCGGCGTCGCTGCGGGTCAACCGCCAGCAACTGGCCCGGCATCGGCAATTGCTCATCGCCCCGCAGCAGAGTGGTTATCCCGGTGGCGAGCAGCTCAGCCCGCAGGTCTGGCGGGCGGACTCCTTCTACGTGATGGCCGAACTGTTGATGCGTGGCCTGGGCTGGGCCTGGCTGCCGCGCCATGTGGTGCAATACCCGGCGTACCAGAACCAGATGGTCGAGCTGAGCAGCGAATGGACGCCGCCGGCGCTGGTGGTGGAGCTGGTCTGGCGGCGCGACGAACCCCTGGGGCCGGCGGCGCGCTGGCTGGCCGAACGGTTTGCCGAGCACTTGCAGGCGATCGGCTGAAAAAGCCGATAAACTCCGTCGCCATGAATAGAACTCTCTACAGCTTTTTGTTTCATCTGGGGCTGCCGCTGGTGGCGTTGCGTCTATGGCTGCGGGCTCGCAAGGCGCCGGCTTATGCCCGGCGCGTGGGTGAACGCTTTGCCCGCGGCCTGCCGGCGTTGCGCCCGGACGGCATCTGGGTGCACGCGGTGTCGGTCGGCGAGAGCATTGCCGCTGCGCCGATGATCCGTGCGTTGCTGGCGAAGTATCCGCAACTGCCGATCACGGTCACCTGCATGACGCCCACCGGCTCCGAGCGGATCAAGGCACTGTTCGCCGACGAGCCGCGAATCCAGCACTGCTACCTGCCTTACGATTTGCCGTGGGCGGCGGCGCGTTTTCTCGATGCGGCGCGGCCGAAGTTGGCGGTGATCATGGAGACCGAGTTGTGGCCCAACCATATCCATCAGTGCGCCAAGCGCGGGATTCCGGTGGCGCTGGCCAATGCGCGGCTGTCGGCGCGTTCGGCACGGGGCTATGGGCGATTCGCCCGTCTGACCCGGCCGATGCTAGAGGAAATGAGCCTGATCGCCGTGCAGACCGAAGCCGAAGCCGAGCGTTTCCGGCAGTTGGGTGCACGGCCTGAATCTGTCGAGGTGACGGGGTCGATCAAGTTCGACTTGAGCATCGATCCGCAACTACTGGTACGCGCTGCCGAACTGCGTGGGCAATGGCAGGCGCAGGAGCGGCCGGTGTGGATCGCCGCGAGCACCCATGAAGGTGAGGATGCGGTGGTGTTGGCGGCCCATCGGCAATTGCTCGGCAACTATCCGAACGCCTTGCTGATTCTGGTGCCGCGTCACCCGGAGCGCTTCGACAGCGTGTTTGCGTTGTGCCAGGAGCAGGGGTTTGCCACGGTGCGGCGTTCCAGTGGTGCGCCGGTCAGTGCACAAACCGCGGTGTTGCTCGGCGACACCATGGGCGAGTTGCTGTTTCTCTACGCCTTGGCCGATAGCGCGTTCGTCGGCGGCAGCCTGGTGCCCAACGGCGGGCACAACCTGCTGGAGCCAGCGGCGCTGTGCAAGCCGGTGTTGAGCGGGCCGCACCTGTTCAACTTCCTCGAGATCGCCGCGTTGATGCGTGAGGCGGGGGCGTTGCAGGAAGTGGAGGATGCCGACGGTCTGGCGGTGGCGGTGCAGCGTCTGTTCGAGTTGCCGCGTGATGCGCAGAAGATGGGTGAGGCGGGGCTCAAGGTGATGCGTGCCAACCAGGGCGCGTTGCAGCGTTTGCTGGACGGGTTGGGGCGATTGCTGGCGCGATCGCGTTAGCGATCCTTGTAGGAGCCGGCAAGCCGGCTCCTACAAGTTTTGTAGTGTTCTCGGAGCCCTGTCAGTACTTCGGATTGGCCTTGAGGTTGGCCGCAGCCGCCTTCGCCAGGTCCGGTGGCAGGAAGTCCTTGTCCGGGTTGTAGTCCGCCTTCAGATAATGCGCCAGGGCGCTCAGGTCGTCCGGGCTCAGGGTGCCGGCTGCCTGCTTCAGGCGCAGGTTGTCGAGGATGTAGTCGTAGCGGGTGTTGTTGTAGTCGCGCACCGAGGTGTACAGCTGGCGCTGGGCATCGAGCACATCGACGATATTGCGTGTGCCCACCTGGTAACCGATCTCGGTCGCTTCCAGCGCACTCTGGTTGGAGATGATCGACTGTTTGCGCGCCTGCACCTGCTCCACGTCGGTGTTCACCGCCCGGTGCAGGTTGCGGGTATTTTCCACCACCTGGCGGCGCAGGCTTTCACGCTGCTGCTCGGTCTGGCTCAGGCGCGAATAGGACTCACGCACCTGCGAGCTGGTCAGGCCGCCACTGTACAGCGGGATACTCAATTGCAGGCCGATGCTGGTCTGCTTGACCGGACCGCCGTAGTTCTGGCCCAGCGCATTGGGGTTGGTCAGGCCGAACGCATCGTTGTCACCATTCTGGTACTGGGCCACGGCATCGACGGTCGGCGCATGGCCGGCCTTGCGTTGCTTCAGGGTTTCCTCGGCGGCGCTGACCGCGTAGTTGCTTGCCAGCAGGTTGAGGTTCTGGCGGGCGGCGGTGTCGACCCAGGCCTTGGCGTCATTGGGCGTCGGCGCCAGTACCGGCAAGGTGTGGGCGATGCCCTGGATCGAGTTGTACTGACGGTTGGTCAAGGTCATCAGCGCTTCGAACGCATCTTCAACCTGGCGCTGGGCGACGATGCGGTTGGCCCGCGAGGTGTCGTAGCTGGCCTGGGAGGTCAGTACGTCGGTCTTGTCCGAGAGCCCGACATCGAAGCGCTCGTTGGACTGGTCAAGCTGACGCTTGAACGCCGCTTCCTCGGCCTTGGTCGAGGCCAGGGTGTCCTGGGCCCGCAACACGGCAAAGTAGCTTTCGGCGCTTTGCAGGATCAGGTTCTGTTCGGTGGCCGAGAGTTGCAGCGCCGCCTGCTCGTTGATGTCCTTGGCGGCCTGGAACTGGAACCAGCGGTCGGCGCGGAAGATCGGCTGGCTCAGGGTCGCCTGATAGATATTGGCGCTGCGGTTCATCGACGCCGCCGGTTGATCGATCGAGGTATGCACACTGTTGAAGTTGGCCCCGGCCGAGAGGTTCGGCAGCAGGCCGGCCCGGGCCTGGGGTACGACTTCCTTTTGCGCGTCATAGTTGGCATGGGCGGCGGCCAGGTCGGCGTTATTGCTCACGGCTTCCTGGTACACGCTGACCAGGTCGGTCTTGGCCGTCAGGGGCGTTTCAGCTGCCCAGACCAATCCGTTGGTCGCACAAGACACGGCCAGGGCCAGTGAAAGTTTGCGCAGCATGAGACGATTCCTAGAGTAGATATTACGGTGGTAATGCGATGGCCGAGGCTATTGCCTGGCTTGCCCAGCGTCAAGAAGTAGCGAGTGTAGTGCCGGTGGCGGGTCGGCAACAATCCTGCATATCTGCCATTTATCCAGACGAATAAGGGGGAGATGGCATTATGTCGCAGTCTTCTCTACACTCGGCCTGTTCTTGTCGGGGTGCCTTGCTATGAGGCTGAGATCGGATAATTCCGGATCCCGTTGAACCTGATCAGGTTAGCGCCTGCGTAGGGAACAAGATTTCTCGTCCCCCGGCGAGTCCTCTTGTGCTCCGTCCGGGATGTTGTTCGACAATCGAACAGCCTTCACGAGGACCGAGCACAGCACCAGTCCTGGTGCGTCCGTGCCTTTCAGGTTCGTCCCGACAATCCCCCTGGATGCCGTCTGGAGAGCCGTGATGAGTACAAAACCAAAAGATGCCGCCAACCTCAGCGATTCAGCCAAGGTCGATGAGCAATCGGTAAAGCCTTTTACCCGTTCGCAAAAAATCTACGTGCAGGGCTCGCGCCCGGATATCCGCGTGCCGATGCGCGAAATCAGCCTGGATGTGACCCCGACCGATTTCGGCGGTGAGGTCAACGCGCCGGTGCTGGTCTATGACACCTCCGGTCCTTACACCGATCCGAACGTGAGCATTGACGTGCGCAAGGGCCTGGGCGACGTGCGTTCGGCCTGGATCGACAGCCGTGGCGACACCGAGCGCCTGAGCGGGCTGAGCTCTAACTTCGGCCAGCAGCGCCTCGCCGACCCGGAATTGACCAAGCTGCGTTTCGCTCATGTGAACAATCCGCGCCGGGCCAAGGCGGGCGCCAACGTCAGCCAGATGCACTACGCGCGCCAGGGCATCATCACCGCCGAGATGGAATACGTCGCCATCCGCGAGAACCTCAAGCTGGAAGAAGCCCGGGCCGCCGGTCTGCTCAAGCAGCAGCACCCGGGCCACAGCTTCGGCGCGAGCATCCCGAAACAGATCACCGCCGAATTCGTCCGCGAGGAAATCGCCCGTGGTCGCGCGATCATCCCGGCCAACATCAACCACGTGGAGCTGGAGCCGATGATCATCGGCCGCAACTTCCTGGTGAAGATCAACGGCAACATCGGCAACAGCGCCTTGGGTTCTTCCATCGAGGAAGAGGTGGCCAAGCTGACCTGGGGCATCCGCTGGGGTTCGGACACGGTCATGGACCTGTCCACCGGCAAGCACATCCATGAGACCCGCGAGTGGATCATCCGCAACTCGCCGGTACCGATCGGCACCGTGCCGATCTACCAGGCGCTGGAGAAGGTCAACGGCGTGGCCGAGGACCTGACCTGGGAGCTGTTCCGCGACACCCTGATCGAACAGGCCGAGCAGGGCGTCGACTACTTCACCATCCACGCCGGCGTGCTGCTGCGCTACGTGCCGATGACCGCCAAGCGCGTCACCGGGATCGTCTCCCGTGGCGGTTCGATCATGGCCAAGTGGTGCCTGGCGCACCACAAGGAAAACTTCCTCTACACCCATTTCGACGAAATCTGCGAAATCATGAAGGCCTACGACGTCAGCTTCTCGCTGGGCGACGGCCTGCGTCCGGGCTCGATTGCCGATGCCAACGACGAAGCGCAGTTCGGTGAGCTGGAGACCCTCGGCGAGTTGACCAAGATCGCCTGGAAGCACGACGTACAGTGCATGATCGAAGGCCCTGGCCACGTGCCGATGCAGTTGATCAAGGAGAACATGGACAAGCAGTTGGAGTGCTGCGACGAGGCGCCGTTCTACACCCTCGGCCCGCTGACCACCGACATTGCGCCGGGCTATGACCACATCACCTCCGGTATCGGTGCGGCGATGATCGGCTGGTTCGGTTGCGCCATGCTCTGCTACGTCACGCCCAAGGAACACCTGGGCCTGCCGAACAAGGATGACGTGAAGACCGGGATCATCACCTACAAGATCGCGGCCCATGCTGCCGATCTCGCAAAAGGTCACCCGGGCGCGCAGATCCGTGACAACGCCTTGAGCAAGGCGCGCTTCGAGTTCCGTTGGGAAGACCAGTTCAACCTGGGGCTGGACCCGGACACCGCGCGGTCCTACCACGACGAGACCCTGCCGAAGGATTCGGCCAAGGTCGCGCATTTCTGCTCGATGTGCGGGCCGAAGTTCTGCTCGATGAAGATCACCCAGGAAGTCCGTGAGTACGCGGCCAACCAGCGGATCGAGGCGGTCGATGTGGAAGCGGCCCAGGGTATGGCGGAGCAGTCGGAGCGCTTCAAGCGCGAAGGCAGCCAGCTGTACCAGAAGGTCTGAGTAAACCGGCTCCCTGGCGGGAGCCGAACCTTTGTGGCGAGCGGGCTTGCCCGCGCTGGGCCGCGTAGCGGCCCTAAAACCGGCGATCGTGGTGTATCAGGTAGAACGAGATGTCAGGTTTTACGACTGCTTCGCAGCCGGGCGCGGGCAAGCCCGCTCGCCACAGGTCTATCTACATCCGGTATTTTTGCTTCCCTTGAGATGACACTCTTGAACACACCCAGCAGCACCTACTCCCCCGATCTCGCGGTCCCCGCCGACAAGCGTGTATTCGGCGCGCGTGATCTGTTTTCCCTGTGGTTCTCCCTCGGTATCGGCCTGATGGTCCTGCAAACCGGCGCCCTGCTGGCGCCGGGCCTGGGCCTGTCCGGCTCGTTGCTGGCGATCTTCCTCGGTACCGTGGTGGGCGTCCTGCTGCTGGCCGCGGTGGGTGTGATCGGCAGCGACACCGGCCTGTCCTCCATGGCCGCGCTCAAGCTCAGCCTTGGCCAGTACGGCGCGAGCCTGCCGGCACTGCTCAACCTGCTGCAACTGGTGGGTTGGGGCGCGTTTGAGATCATCGTCATGCGCGATGCGGCCAGCCTGCTGGGCGCCCGGGCGTTCAGCGAAGGCAGCCTGCTGGCCAACCCGCTGCTCTGGACCCTGGTGTTCGGTGCACTGGCGACCTTGCTGGCGGTCAGCGGTCCCTTGACCTTCGTGCGCAAGATCCTGCGTAAATGGGGTATCTGGCTGTTGCTGGCGGCCTGCCTCTGGCTGACCTGGAACCTCTTCGCCAAGGCCGACCTGGCGGCGCTGTGGGCGCAGGCCGGTGACGGCTCGATGCCGTTTGCCGTAGGGTTTGATATCGCGATTGCCATGCCGTTGTCCTGGCTGCCGCTGATCGCCGATTACTCACGCTTCGGCAAACGCGCGAAAAGCGTGTTCGGCGGCACGGCGCTGGGCTTTCTGATTGGTAACTTCTGGCTGATGAGCCTGGGCGTGGCTTACACCCTGGCGTTTGCTCCCAGCGGTGAAACCAATGCCTTGCTGCTGGCCCTGGCCGGTGCCGGGTTGGGCATTCCGCTGCTGCTGATCCTGCTCGACGAGTCGGAAAACGCCTTTGCCGATATCCACTCGGCGGCGGTCTCCGTCGGCATCCTGCTGCGTTGGAAGGTCGAGCACCTGGCCCTGGCGATCGGTGTGCTCTGTACCCTGATCGCCTGCTTTGCACCGTTGGCGCAGTACCAGAACTTCCTGCTGCTGATCGGTTCGGTGTTCGCGCCGTTGTTCGGCGTGGTGCTGGTGGATCACTTCATCCTGCGCGGTCGCAGTGCCGGCGGCGCCTCGTCGCTGTTGCGCTGGCCGGCACTGCTGGCCTGGCTGGGCGGCGTGTCGACCTATCACCTGCTGGCCAACTTCCATCCTGAAGTGGGCGCAACCCTGCCGTCACTGGTACTGGCAGGGCTGCTGCAAGGGCTGCTCGGCCGTGCATTCAACGTCGGGCGGGGAACCGCTCGGGCTTGAGCACGCCATTGAGGCGCTGATAGGGAATGTTCAGCTCGATCAGGCCCATGGCGTAGGGGGCGATGGTCGTCACGTTGTACTTGAGGATCACGCCGTCGCTGGCCAGGGTGACGTTCGGGGTTTTCTGGAAGGGCCAGGACGCAATGAAGTCCTGGTCCAGCCGGTTGTTGATCTGCCAGTTGTTGTGGGCGACCTTGGCCAGCTTCCAGAACGTCTCTTCCTGGCCGGGCAGGAGCATGTCCTGCAAGCCCAGGGCCTTGTGCTCCTCGCGCGACCAGGTGAGGAAGCCACGCCCCGGCATGCCATGTTCGGCGCCGTCGTCCAGGTAGCTGGCCAGCTCGATGATCACCAAGCCGTCATGCTGCTCGCGTACCTTGGCTTGCAAGTAGATGCCGTGGCCGCTGGCGGCAGTGGCGAGGAACTGTTCGCGATAGACCTTGAGCGAGGCCTGCAACGGCACGTCGGTCGAAGTGCTGCCCATCTGCAGCAGTGCCCGCTCCACTGCGGCGTCCAGTTGCGGCTCATCGGGGAAATGCACGGTATCGATGTTCACCAGCGGGCAATCCGGATTGTTGCAGCCCGGCTTGAGCTGTTCGGAGATGTCGCTCTTGACGCTCAGCGGAGTCTTCAGGCTCGGCTCGAACAAGCTTTGGCAGGCGCCCAGGGTCAGGGCGATGGCCGTCAGCGCGGCGATTTTAAAAAACGACATGGGTGTCCTTCGTCAGCGAAAGAAAGGTCAGGTGATCGTGCTTCGACTGTCAGCGGCGTACTCGGTTCGCCACTAAGCTAATTAGAGTAGGTTTCGGGGGCGCCCGTCTATCCCGGCGAGGGGAAAGGGGCTGCATCATGGTACTTCGGCGCGTTAGGATGGCGCGAAGTCGAGGGAGAGCCTCGCCGCTATCGCAATGAGGATCATGATGACCGACACCAGCAAGTCCGGCCCGACCCAAGTCGAGGTCATCCAGCGGGAGAACTGCTTCAAGGGCTTCTACCGACTTGATCGCCTGCACCTGCGCCATGAACTGTTCGCTGGTGGCATGGGCAATACGATCAATCGCGAAGTCTTTGTCCGCCACGATGCGGTGTGTGTCCTGCCCTACGATCCCCGGCGCGATGAAGTGCTGCTGCTGGAGCAGTTCCGGGTAGGGGCCATGGGCAAGGCCAAGAATCCCTGGATGATCGAACTGGTCGCCGGTCTGATCGACAAGGACGAACAACCGGAAGAGGTTGCCCACCGTGAGGCACAAGAGGAAGCTGACCTGAATCTGGTGGCCCTGTGGCCGATCTCCCAGTACTTTCCGTCACCGGGTGGCAGCAACGAATTCGTGCATCTGTACCTGGGGCGCTGCAACACCGAAGGGGCTGGCGGCCTGTACGGGCTGGCAGAAGAAAATGAAGATATCCGTGCCACGGTCTGGGCGTTCGAAGATGCCCTGCAAGCCGTGCGCGATGGGCGAATTGCCAACGCGGCGTCGATCATTGCCTTGCAATGGCTGGCATTGAACCGTGCTGAAGTGAGGGGGTTATGGTCGTAAGTCTGTTGCGCGAACGTTATCGGGTCGACCTGGCGGGGCTGCAGGCCGCCTGCGAAGCCAACTATGCGCGTCTCATGCGGCTGCTGCCGCAGATGCGCGAGCAGCAGCGTGCGCGGCGCATTGCCATGACCCAGGGCGAGCAGATGCTCGGCGTGCTGGCGCTGGAAGTGTTGCAGGACAATCCCTACACCACCACCCTGCTGGTGCGACAGGAACACAGCCTGCCGTGGTTGCCGGTGCCGCAATTGCAGGTGCAGGTTTACCACGACGCGCGCATGGCCGAGGTGATCAGCGCCGAGCACGCCCGGCGTTTTCGCAGCATCTATCCGTATCCGAACTCGGCTATGCACCAGCCGGACGAAAAAGCCCAGCTCAATGTATTCCTCGGCGAGTGGTTGAGTCATTGCCTGGCCTGTGGCCATGAATTCGAGGCGGTTCGCTAGCTAGAGGGCCGTCCCGTCTCAGGATTTTACCCCCCCGGATATTTAACCGATGGCCTGTACCGCGGCGAGGGATGAGGCTGCTTGGTAGTCGGTCGCCTATCTTTCTTTTCCGGGCGGCTTTTGATTTTCATCCGTGGGCTGGTATACCCTTGAAATTCGGCGCGGTTGTTCAAGGTTCAACGTGACGCTTGGTGAGTCAGTGTCCTCGTTTTTCGGGGGCCGAGGATCAATAGCCGTAGTAGATTCTCTCGCGGCGCG
Organism: Pseudomonas gingeri; assembly: GCF_013386165.1. Classification (GTDB taxonomy): domain Bacteria; phylum Pseudomonadota; class Gammaproteobacteria; order Pseudomonadales; family Pseudomonadaceae; genus Aquipseudomonas; species Aquipseudomonas gingeri_C. The sequence continues at coordinate 300,215 of NZ_JACAOS010000022.1, forward strand.
GTAGTGGATAAAAAGTCCCTTGGGACCGTTAAAGCAGATGAGGAAAAGATTTAAGGATGAGTGTATGACGACTTGTGAAATCATTGATCTTGTCGCGATAGAGACGACCCCGGTTCAGTTGACCCCCTTCCCTTACAGTATCATTGGCAATGTATTGTCCGAGCGTTTTTTAGCCAACGTTCAGCAGGACTTTCCGGCTATTGAGGATGCGGGCAGCTTTCCGTTGGCGAGTGTTCGCTATGGGGCGGCGTTCGCCAAGTTGATCGATGAGTTACATAGCGATGCTTTTCGTCAGGTGATTGCCGAGAAGTTTGCGATCGATCTCGCGGACAAGCCTGTCATGATCACAGTGCGTGGCAAGGCTGATCATAAAGATGGGCGTATTCACACTGACAGTAAAAGCAAGTTGATTACCGTGCTTTTATATTTGAACGATGAATGGTCGGCCGATGAGGGTCGATTGCGTTTGTTATATGATCAGCATGACCTTGACCATTACGCCGCCGAAGTCCCGCCGACGGCCGGTACCATGTTGCTTTTTAAAGTGGCTGAAAATGGCTGGCATGGACATAAAACATTTATCGGGGCGCGCAAGGTCTTGCAGATGAATTATGTGACTAACGAGACCGTATTGAACAAGCATGCTGCGCGCCACCGGTTTTCTGCAAAATTCAAAGCCTGGCGCAGGCGTTTTTTTGGTAAAAACACTTCATGAATGTTCTGGTTGTCAAACTCACCTCCATGGGCGATTTGCTTCACGCCCTGCCGGCTATCAGTGATGCGGTCAAGGCGATTCCGAATATTCAGTTCGACTGGGTAGTGGATGAAGCGTTTGCAGAGATTCCAAGGTTGCACGGGGCGATTGATACCGTCGTCACAACCGCGCATCGTCGCTGGCGTCGTGACCTGTGGCGCAGCATCAAGCGGGGTGAGCTTGTTGAGTTGTGGAAAAAGGTTCGGGCCAAAAAATATGACGTCGTCATCGATGCGCAAAACAATTTAAAAAGCGCAGTGGTCATGAGTTTTACCCGGGGCTTACGCTGTGGGATGGACAAGCACAGTACCCGGGAGGCGTTCGCGAGCTGGGTGTGCGAGAAGACCTTTGCCGTTCCTCGGGAGCAGCATGCGGTTGCCCGGCAACGTCAGCTGTTTGCCCAGGCACTCGGCTACCCGCTGCCTGATTCATTGCCTGACTTTGGTATCGATCAACAGCGATTGCCGGCGTTGCCGGTCGTGTTGCCGGTGCCTTATGTGGTGTTTGTTCACAGTACTACCTGGGCGTCCAAGCATTGGCCTGAGCGGTATTGGCAGCAATTGATAAAGCTGGCTGTGCAGGCCGGCTATCAGGTTGTTTTGCCGTGGGGGAATGCCAATGAGCAGGCGCGCGCGATACGGCTTGCCGAGGCTTCGCCACAGGCGATCGTATTGCCGCGTTTATCGATCACCCAGCAAGCGACGATGATTTCACAGTCGGCGGGCGCTATTTGTGTTGATACCGGGCTTGGGCATTTGACGGCGGCCCTGGACAAGCCGGCGGTGCATCTTTATGGCCCAACGGATCCGGCATTGATTGGTGCGACGGGATTGCATCAACGGCATTTGAGCGCCGAATACGAATGCGCGCCTTGCTATCGACAGCAATGCAAGTTCGGAGCGGATGCCGCCTGTTTTGTGGAGGGGATGCGTCCGGAAACGGTCTGGGCGCAATTTGTCGGGCAGCTTGAAGTGGCTCCGGCGGATAGAAGGGCCCTGTAATCCGGGCGTCATACGGCCTCGCCGCCCCCACGAAACGGGAGCGGCTGCAGGTGCCGTAACGGCCCGGCACCTTATGCTGATGCTACTGGCGGTCGAGCATCACGGTGGCGAACGCCTGCGGTGATTTCCAGGTTGTATCCGGTTAAATGTGAAGTGTGTCCGTTTCGCCTATTTCCTCTTTGTCGATTCCCCGACCATAATTGCGTCCAGTGCGGTTTTTAACCGAGCAGTCCAGAAACGACCCCTCAGTATTTTGCAGGAGAGCATTTTGCCGAGCGTATCCACTCAGTCGACCCCCGCGGACTCGGTGCTGTTGGTGCAACTGTCCGACAGCCACCTGTTTGCCGAAGCGGAAGGCACGCTGTTGGGCATGAATACCCGGAACAGCCTGCAACGGGTCATCGACTGTGTGCTGGCGGAACAGCCTGACGTCGATCTGCTGCTGGCCACGGGCGATCTGTCCCAAGACGGGACGGTGGCGTCCTATCTGCAGTTCCGTGAGATGAGCGCGGCGATCGACGCGCCGGCGCGCTGGTTACCCGGCAACCACGACGAGTTGCGGGAAATGGCCGAAGCCGCTCGCCACAGCGATCTGCTCGAAGCAGTGGTGGATATCGGCAACTGGCGTATTGTCCTGCTCGACTCGGCGGTGCCGGGCTCGGTGCCGGGGTATCTGCAGGACGAACAACTGCAGTTGCTGGCGCAATCGCTGAGCGAAGCGCCACAACGTCATCACCTGGTGTGTTTCCACCATCATCCGATTTCCATCGATTGTGCCTGGATGGAGCCCATCGGCTTGCGTAATCCGGAAGCCCTGTTCGCCGTGCTTGACCGTTTCCCCCAGGTTCGGGCGCTGCTCTGGGGCCATATCCACCAGGAACTGGACCGCGAGCGCAAGGGCGTGCGCCTGCTGGCGTCACCCTCCACCTGCGTGCAGTTCGCGCCGGGCACCGAGGATTTCACGGTCGACGACAAGGCGCCGGGCTATCGCTGGCTGCGCCTGCATTCGGACGGACGGCTGGAGACGGCGGTTTCCCGGGTCCACGGCTTCGATTTCGAGGTCGATTACGGCGGTACCGGCTACTGACCACTTCTTCTTAATAGGTAGGAAACGTCTCGGGGCGAGTCAGGGCGCCAGAGTCAGGCTAAACTGCGCGTCTTTGCCTGTGCGGTGCCTGGCTTTTTTGTGCGAGAGGCTGCCAATGGAGAGTGATCACATGCCCGGTTCGATCCTGTATATCCACGGTTTCAACAGCTCGCCGCTGTCGAAGAAGGCCACTCAGTTGATTCAACTGATGGAACGCCTGGGCCTGGAAGCGCAGTTGCGGGTACCGGCCTTGCACCATCATCCGCGCCAGGCGATGCCCCAGCTGGAAACAGCGATTGCCGAACTCGGTCGTCCACTGCTGGTCGGCAGCTCGCTCGGCGGCTACTATGCGACATGCCTGGCCGAGCGCCATGGCCTGAAGGCGTTGCTGGTCAACCCGGCGGTGGCGCCGCACCGGATGTTCGACGGTTACCTCGGTCCCCAGCAGAACCTCTACAGCGGCGAGACCTGGGACCTGACCCACGACCACGTGACGGCCCTGGCCGAACTGGAAGTCCCGGCTCCCCAGGATCCGCAACGTTTCCAGGTCTGGCTGCAGACCGCTGACGAAACCCTGGATTATCGTGCCGCCCAGCAGTATTACCGGGCCTGTGCCTTACGTATCCAGGCCGGTGGCGATCATAGTTTCCAGGGCTTTGCCGAACAATTGCCGGCCTTGCTCAGCTTTGCCGGCATCGCTGCCGATACATACCAGGCGATTGATTTCTCGCAGCTCTGATGCCCTGAGGCGCGGAGCCCTGAGAATGACCCCTATTCATAGACGACTGACGACGAGACCCCATGGCCACTCCCAGCGCTAGCTCTTATAACGCAGACGCCATCGAAGTCCTCTCGGGCCTCGACCCGGTGCGCAAACGCCCGGGCATGTACACCGACACCAGTCGGCCGAACCACCTTGCCCAGGAAGTCATCGACAACAGCGTCGACGAAGCCTTGGCCGGGCACGCGAAATCGGTGCAGGTGATCCTGCACGCCGACCATTCCCTGGAAGTCTCCGACGACGGTCGCGGCATGCCGGTGGACATTCACCCGGAAGAGGGTGTCTCGGGCGTCGAGCTGATCCTCACCAAGCTCCACGCCGGCGGCAAGTTCTCCAACAAGAACTACCAGTTCTCCGGCGGCCTGCACGGCGTGGGGATCTCCGTGGTCAACGCCCTGTCGACCCAGGTGCGGGTCAGGGTCAAGCGCGACGGCAACGAATACCAGATGACCTTCGCCGATGGCTACAAGGCCACCGAGCTGGAAGTGGTCGGTACCGTCGGCAAGCGCAACACCGGCACCAGTGTGTACTTTGCGCCGGACCCGAAGTATTTCGATTCGCCGAAGTTCTCCGTCAGCCGCCTCAAGCATGTGCTCAAGGCCAAGGCGGTCTTGTGCCCGGGGCTGCTGGTCAGCTTCGAGGACAAGGCCACCGGTGAGAAGGTCGAGTGGCATTACGAAGACGGCCTGCGTTCCTACCTGGTGGATGCGGTCAGTGAGTTCGAACGCCTGCCGGACGAGCCGTTCTGCGGCAGCCTCGCCGGTAATAAAGAAGCGGTGGACTGGGCCTTGCTGTGGTTGCCGGAAGGCGGCGACAGCGTCCAGGAAAGCTACGTCAACCTGATCCCCACGGCCCAGGGCGGAACCCACGTCAATGGCTTGCGCCAGGGCCTGCTCGATGCGATGCGCGAGTTCTGCGAATTCCGCAGCTTGCTGCCCCGTGGCGTGAAGCTGGCGCCGGAAGACGTCTGGGAGCGGATTGCCTTTGTCCTGTCGATGAAGATGCAGGAGCCGCAGTTCTCCGGCCAGACCAAGGAGCGCCTGTCTTCCCGTGAAGCCGCCGCGTTCGTTTCCGGAGTGGTCAAGGACGCCTTCAGCCTGTGGCTCAACGCCAACCCCGAGCTGGGTATGCAACTGGCGGAACTAGCGATCAACAATGCCGGCCGGCGCCTGAAGGCGAGCAAGAAGGTCGAACGCAAGCGCGTGACCCAGGGGCCGGCGCTGCCGGGCAAACTGGCCGACTGCGCCGGGCAGGACCCGATGCGTGCCGAGCTGTTCCTGGTGGAAGGCGATTCCGCCGGTGGTTCGGCCAAGCAGGCGCGGGACAAGGAATTCCAGGCGATCCTGCCGTTGCGCGGGAAGATCCTCAACACCTGGGAAGTCGACGGCAGCGAAGTACTCGCCAGCCAGGAAGTGCACAACATCGCCGTGGCCATCGGCGTCGATCCGGGGGCCGCGGACATCAGCCAGCTGCGCTACGGCAAGATCTGCATCCTCGCCGACGCCGACTCCGACGGTTTGCACATCGCGACCCTGCTCTGTGCTCTGTTCGTCCAGCATTTCCGTCCGCTGGTGGATGCCGGGCACGTCTACGTGGCGATGCCGCCGCTGTATCGGATAGACCTGGGCAAGGAAATCTACTACGCCCTCGACGAAGGCGAGCGTGACGGCATTCTCGATCGCCTGGTGGCGGAAAAGAAACGCGGCAAACCCCAGGTCACCCGATTCAAAGGCCTGGGTGAGATGAACCCGCCGCAGTTGCGGGAAACTACCATGGACCCGAATACCCGACGCCTGGTGCAGTTGACCCTGGATGATTTCGAAGCCACTACGGAAATGATGGACATGCTGCTGGCGAAGAAGCGTGCCGGCGATCGCAAGACCTGGCTCGAGTCCAAAGGCGACCTGGCCGAGGTCCTGACCTGATGCGCGATTGCCCCGGCGGCCAATGAGCGCTGCCGGGCCCGCCCCGTTGAACACCACCGAATTCACTTGCGCGGCGCTACAGCCGCCGCGCCAGACTACGAACTGATGAGGCCCGCATGAGCGACTCCCTTGATCTCAGCCTGGATGGCGTAGAACGCCGGTCATTGACTGACTTCACCGAACAGGCCTACCTCAAATACTCCATGTACGTGATCATGGACCGTGCGCTGCCGCATATTGGCGACGGCCTGAAGCCGGTACAGCGGCGTATCATTTACGCCATGAGTGAGCTGGGGCTGGATGCCGATGCCAAGCACAAGAAGTCCGCACGCACCGTCGGCGACGTGCTCGGCAAGTTCCACCCTCACGGCGACTCCGCCTGCTACGAAGCCATGGTGCTGATGGCCCAGCCGTTCAGCTACCGCTACACGCTGGTGGACGGCCAGGGCAACTGGGGCGCGCCGGACGATCCGAAATCTTTCGCCGCGATGCGCTACACCGAATCGCGGCTTTCGCGGTATTCCGAAGTGCTGCTCGCCGAACTGGGCCAGGGCACGGCGGACTGGGTGCCGAACTTCGACGGGACCCTCGACGAGCCGGCGGTGCTGCCTGCGCGCCTGCCGAATATCCTGCTCAACGGCACCACCGGTATCGCCGTGGGCATGGCCACCGACGTGCCGCCGCACAACCTGCGGGAAGTTGCCAACGCCTGTGTGCATCTGCTCGATGATCCTAAGGCCAGCGTTGAGGAGCTGTGCAAGTTCATTCCGGGCCCGGATTATCCGACCGAAGCGGAAATCATCACGCCGCAGGCTGACCTGCTGAAAATCTACGAAACCGGGCGTGGCTCGGTGCGCATGCGCGCGGTCTATCGTATCGAAGACGGCGATATCGTGGTCCATGCCCTGCCGCACCAGGTTTCCGGGTCCAAGGTGCTGGAGCAGATCGCCGCGCAGATGCAGGCCAAGAAGTTGCCAATGGTCGCCGACCTGCGGGACGAATCCGACCACGAGCACCCGTGCCGTATCGTGATCATTCCGCGTTCCAACCGGGTCGAACTCGACGAGCTGATGCAGCACCTGTTCGCCACCACCGACCTGGAGTCCAGCTACCGGGTCAACATGAATGTCATCGGCCTGGACGGCAAGCCGCAGCTCAAGAACTTGCGGGCCTTGCTGGTCGAGTGGCTGGAGTTTCGCGTCAACACCGTGCGTCGTCGCCTGAAATTCCGGTTGGAGAAGGTCGAGAAGCGTCTGCACCTGTTGGACGGTTTGCTGATCGCCTACCTCAATCTGGATGAGGTCATTCATATCATCCGCACCGCGGAACACCCGCGGGCCGAGTTGATCGCACGTTTCGACCTTAGCGAGATCCAGGCCGACTACATCCTCGACACCCGCCTGCGGCAGTTGGCGCGGTTGGAGGAGATGAAGCTGCGCAATGAGCAGGATGAGCTGCTCAAGGAGCAGGCCAAGCTGCAAGCGCTGCTGGCCAGCGAAGCCAAGTTGAAGAAGCTGGTGCGCACTGAGCTGGTCGCCGATGCGCAAACCTACGGCGACGACCGTCGCTCGCCGATTGTTGCCCGTAGCGAAGCCAAGGCGCTGTCGGAAAACGAACTGATGCCCACTGAGCCGGTGACGGTCGTTCTGTCGGAAAAAGGTTGGGTTCGCTGTGCAAAAGGCCATGATATTGACGCCACGGGCCTGTCCTACAAGGCTGGTGATGGCTTCAAGACCTCGGCCGCGGGGCGTTCCAATCAGTTTGCGGTGTTTATCGACTCCACCGGGCGTAGCTATTCGGTGGCGGCGCATACCTTGCCTTCGGCCCGTGGCCAGGGCGAGCCGCTGACCGGTCGTCTGACCCCGCCGCCGGGCGCCAGCTTCGAGTGCGTGATGCTGCCTGAAGACGAGGCCTTGTATGTCATCGCTTCCGACGCCGGTTATGGTTTTGTGGTCAAGGGTGAAGACCTGCAGGCCAAGAACAAGGCGGGCAAGACCCTGCTGAGCCTGCCCAACGGCTCCAAGGTGATGCCGCCCAAGCCGGTGGCCGACCGTGAGCAGAACTGGTTGGCGGCGGTGACCACCGAAGGCCGGCTGCTGATCTTCAAGGTCAGCGACCTGCCGCAACTGGGCAAAGGCAAGGGCAACAAGATCATCGGGATTCCCGGTGAGCGCGTAGCCAGCCGCGAGGAATACGTCACTGACCTGGCGGTGATTCCGGACGGCGCGACCCTGGTGCTGCAGGCGGGCAAGCGCACCTTGTCGCTCAAGGCCGACGATCTGGAGCACTATAAGGGTGAGCGTGGCCGGCGTGGCAACAAGCTGCCACGGGGCTTCCAGCGGGTTGACGCTTTGTTGGTGGAAAGTCTCGGTTAAAGCGGTTTAGAGCGTTCGTTCAGCCTATTAGCAGGAAGATCGCTACCGCAGCACTGGAGTCATGGCGCATATTCACGGATGATATGCGCCACTTGCGGCACCCGCGTGGCGGCGTGCCCAAACGAATTTTTGGATCAGACTGTGGCAGGCCCTTATGGCGGCCACCTGGATGGGATGATGACTGTTCTGCGCCTTCCTTTTATTGTGCTGCTGACCGGCCTGCTTGGCCTGGCCGGATGCAGCGTGCACCAGCCGGTGTCCTTGTATCAGCTGGACAGCGGCACACCCGGCCAGCCTCAGCAAACCGCAGGGATGTCGGTGGTGCTTGGCCCGATTTCCCTGGCCGACTACCTGCAACGCGAAACCCTGCTGCAACGCCAGCCTGATGGCAGCCTGACTGCGGCGACCGACGGTCGCTGGGCCGGCAGCCTGTCGTCTGATATCAATCAGTTGCTGGTGCGCCAGCTGGCCTGGCGCCTGGACAGCCAGCGTGTGGTCCTGGCCCCGGCGATTGCCGGGAGCACCCCGGATGTGCAGGTGCTGCTGTCGATTACCCGGCTGGACTCCGGTACCCGGCAACCGGCCATTCTCGATGCGCAGTGGCGTCTGCTTGACCGTCGTGGACAGGTGCGTGATAACCGCATCGTCCATCTGGAGCAGCAGCACACCGGCACCTCGGCGGCGCAGGTACAGGCCCAGGGCGAGCTGTTGCAGCGCCTGGCCGAGCAGCTGAGCGTGGCGCTCAAGCCATTGGCCAATCAAGCGCCGCTGGTGGAAAACCGCAAGGCAGCGGCCCCGGCTCCGGCCAAACAGGTCGAACCAGAGAAACCGAAGATCCCGATGGCTTCGCCGATCCGCACGGATATGGAAGTGTTCCGCTTCTGAGGCCAATGCCCAAACAACAAAAAGCCCGCATCGAATGCGGGCTTTTTGTTGGGGGTATGTTTGTCCACCCGGACTGTTGTCATGCCTCGCCCCTGTAGGAGCGCCGGTTGACGCTCGATTGCCGGCGATGAGGACCTTGAGCCTTGCGGCGATCCAGCGCGCGCCATCGCCGGCAAGCCAGCTCCTACAGGGTTTGCGGTGTCTACTTGATCAGCTCTTGGTCCGGGTCTCGTGCATCCGCGCCAACTGTCGCTCGAGCATCGATGGATACGGCTCCATCAAGCGCTCCACGCAGCAAGCGCCCTCGGGGCTGGCAATCGGGCGGATACGCGCGCGCTGACGAATCAGCGAGTCGTCACTGATGCGTCGCTCCACCAGCAGCAGGTTGCGGCTGTGTTGCGACAGCGCCAGGGCATCCTGGGCGGTTTCCGTCAGCAGCAGGTCGATCTGGCTCAGGCCGAACAACTCGTCCCCCAGTGTCAGGCCCAACTGCAGTTGCAAGGTGATGCCGCTGTCGGCGACTTCGATCTGCAACTGATGGCCCAGGGCCCGTAGCAGTTCACCGCAGCAGATGGCGTTGGTCAGGTAGTCGTCGCCACTGTCTTCGCTGTGGAAGAGCATCAGCGTGCTGCCGTCGTTCAAGGTGTGCAGTTCGCTCTCGTAAAGCGACGCGGCCTGGTCCAGGCAATCACGGTAACGCTGCAACAGCTCCATCAGGCGAGTGCGCGGCAGGCGTCGCAGTTGTTCCTGGGCGCCCAGTTGTACCGCCAGCACGGCACTGTGCTGCGGTTGCGCCGGGACCAGCGGTTTTGGTTGCGGCTTCGGCACGACAGCGTTGGCTGCCTGGGGGCTTTCCCGCAGGTCGGCGAATGGGTCTTCGTCGTCGTCCAGTTCATCTTCCACGTTGCTGACGAAATGCCGGGGCGCCGGTTTGGGCGCCGGGGCCGCTGCCGTCTCGTCGAAGCTCGGATCGCGCAGGTTGCGGACCTGGAAGGCCGGTTCGGTGTCCTCTTCTTCCTCGACGTAGTCATTCTCGTCGTAGTCGATTTCCGGCTCCGGCTCAGGCTCCGGTTTGACCGGGGCGAAGCGCGAATGCAGTTGGCGCGCCAGGTCGCCGATTTCATCCTGGCGCTGGGTGGCCGGGGTATGTTCGTCCATGTCCCGCAGCCAGACCCGCAGTTGCAGCAACGGCGTGGAGATATGCCGGCCCAGGCGCAGGCTCAAGGCCAGGGCCAGCGCCAGCAGGATCGCGCTGAGAATGCCCATGCTTTGCAGGCTGATGGTCATCGGCTGCTGGAATTGCGCCATGTCCAGGCTGATGCGCAGATGCCCGGCGGTCACGTCCTGGAAGGTGATCTTGGTCTGGTACAACCCTTCGGCTTCACCCAGCAGGCCGTTTTTCGGGCGCTGGCCGGCTTCGGCGAGGATGCGGTTGTCGACGCTGTAGATCGCCGCGTGGGCCACCAACGGGTTCTTCGTCAGGTTGTTCAGCAGCACGTTGAGGCTGAGGATGTCGTTGGACACCAGCAGTTCCGTGGCCGAAGTCGCCGTCTGGGTGGTCAGGCTCTGGCCAAGGGCATCGGCCTGCTGGTGCATGGCTTCCTTGAACTGCAATCCCATCACGCAGGCGTAGATCACCAGCGCCAGCGCGACGAGGATCACGTTGTGGCTGGCGATGCGCAAGGCTAGCGGTACACGACGGTGACGCAAGGCCCGGAAGATCAGCAGGAAGAAGTTATCGGTTTTGACTGGCGTGGGCCGGTTCACTGAGCGCGGCTCTTTTGTCCGTGAAGTTGACGCGCAGTATAGCGAGAGGCCCTAGACCGGCAAAGCGCTGGCTGTGCCCGATGGTCAGTGAAAGTGGGTAGAATGCGTTTTTTTTAACGAGCGGGGGTGCGCTTTGCGCGAAATCGTCCTGATCAGCATCACCGGAGAGGACCGTCCAGGTCTCACCGCAGCCATTCTTGGCGTGCTGGCACAAGGTGCAGTGAACATTCTCGATATCCGTCAGGCGGCTATCCACGGCAGTCTGGCATTCGGCATTCTGGTGGAATTTGCTGACTCCGCGCGGTCCGCGTCGACGCACCTGGACATTGAGGCCAACATTCCCGGGCGGGCGCAGCAGGTGCGCTTCAATCGGCTTTCCGAGGCCGAGCATCAGGACTGGCTGGCGACATCGGGCCGCAAGCGCCATGTCGCGACCCTGATGAGCCGCCAGGTGACCGCCGAGCAGTTGCAGCAGGTGGTCGCGATCACCGCGCGCCACGGCCTGGAGGTCGAGCGGATTGAGCGGTTGTCGGCGCACTCGCCGTCAGCGGCAGCCTCGGCGCTGAGCAAGAGCTGCTTCGAACTCTCCCTGAACGGCGAACTGACCGATCCACAGGCCTTGCGCCGTGAATTCCTGAACGCGGCCCAGGAGCTGGGTGCCGATATCGCCCTCCAGGAAGACTCGCTGTTCCGTCGTCACCGGCGCCTGGCGGTGTTCGACATGGACTCGACCCTGATCGAGGCCGAAGTGATCGACGAGTTGGCCAAGGCTGCCGGCGTCGGCGAACTGGTCTCGGCCATCACCGAGCGGGCCATGGCCGGAGAGCTGGATTTCCGTGCCAGTTTCAAGGAGCGCCTGGCGCTGCTCAAAGGCCTGGACGTCAGTGTGCTGGACGCCATCGGTGCGTCGCTGCGCCTGACCGAAGGCGCCGAAGTGCTGTTTGCCGAGTTGAAGCGCCTGGGCTACAAGACGGCGATTCTCTCGGGCGGATTTACCTATTTCGCCAAGCAATTGCAGGCGAAGCTGGGCATCGACTATGTCTTTGCCAACGAACTGGAAGTGGTGGACGGCAAATGCACGGGCGTGGCCATCGAGCCGATTGTCGACGCCCAGCGCAAGGCCGATCTGTTGCGTGAGTTGACGTTGAAGGAAGGCCTGAGCCTGGAGCAAACCATCGCGGTCGGCGATGGTGCCAATGACCTGCCGATGCTGGCGATTGCCGGGTTGGGTGTGGCGTTCCGCGCCAAGCCGCTGGTCAGGCACTCGGCCAAACAGGCGATCTCGACTCTGGGGCTGGATGGCGTGTTGTATCTGCTGGGTGTGCGTGATCAGGACGGCCAACGCTGAATTTCAGCGTCTGTCCGATGGAGTCGCCGGCAAGCCGGCGCCTAGAGGATTTTCCACAGCGAACCGAAATCATCCTCGGCAACACCCAGGCCACCGGCACTCGGATCGGTCTTGGGTGCCGCTGGCTGTTCGAGCAGCCGGTACTCGAACTGATTGAAGCTGCCGGTGCTGGCCAGGCGCTTGCTTAATACGGCGCGGCGCTCTTCACCGTTGCTGTTGATGACCACCTTGTGCCCTTCCTGGAAGGGCAGGCGCGGCGCCAGCAGCGTCGCCGGTACGCCGATGGCGCTGATCTCCGGCAGCAGCAGGGCGCGCAGGTACTGACTGTGGCCTTCGCCACCGCGGAGCAATTGCAGGCCACAAGGTTGGGCATGGGGAGCAATCAGCTCGATGCCCATCTGCGTACCGCCGCTGCGCACCTGGCGTATCCAGCGCACCACGGCAACGCTCCAGCCCTGGCTTGAAGGGTCCTGGACCCCGATCATTTCTCCGGCCTGCAATTGCGCGGGTACTTCCTTGGGCCAGGCCAGGCAGTAGCCACCGGGGCTATGGTTGATGATCTGCAGGCCATGGGTGGGGAAATCTTCGGCGCTGTTGAAGGCGGCCTGGCTGCTGTCGGCATCACTGACGTGATACTGGATTTCCTCGTAAGGCAGCAGGGTGTCGGAGCCACCGGCGCGCTGGGCATCGAAGGCGTTGTTCCAGGCATCTTTTTCCGCGCTGTTGGACAACTGCACGGTGAATTGCGCGGCCTTGCTGGCTGCCGGAATCTTGAGGATGTCGCTGAAGGAGCGCTGGCCACCGAGGTAGAAGTGCAGGGCACTCATGCCGACGCACAGGGTCACGGTGCCCTGGCCCGGGGTGCGCTGGAAGGTGCGCTCGGCGGCTTCGCCCCACGCGGCGCTCAGGTGTTGCAGCACGTCGAGACTCAAGCCGGCGGGTACTTGCAGGCGCGACTGGCTGCGCAGGTCGGCGGGCAGATCGAGGTAGTCCTTGATCGCCTCGACCAGGGGCAGGGTGTCGATCCCGATCAGGCTCGGCAGTTGCTCAACGGCGAACAGCGACGTATAGCGTGGCGGGGCATCGCTCCCGGGCGACACGGCGAAAAGGCTCGAAGCCTGCTCGGCGCCTTGCAGCTTGACCTGGGAACTCCAGGGCTCGAGGACTTCGCTCAGCCGGGCAATGTTGTTCTGGCGTAGCTGGTTGCTGCGTGCGCAACCCAGCAGCAGGGCGACAATATAGGTTCGCTCGACGCTCAGGGGCAGCGCCTGGCTGGCCTGCTCGTCGAACACCGGGGTGGTGTGCACCTGATGGGCGAGGGCCAGTTGATAGAGTTGGTGCACCTCGAACCAGAGGCTTTCCGGCACCGGACAATACAGTTGGCTGGCGCGCACCAGGGGGCCGTTGAGGCAGTGCAGGGCCCGTTGTATGGAGGTGGTCAGCAGGACCGAGCGATCTTTGCCGCCCTTGGAGGCGACGCGCATGGCGATCTGCTTGTAACCGATGGCCAGGTGGTTTTGCAGGGCCTGACAGAGGTTGGCAACTTTTCTCGGGCGTTCGTCGAGGACGATGGACTGGTTGAGAAAGTGCCGCTCCAGGTGCTTGCAGACGTAGTACACCTCAGGGCGCAGCAGTTCGAGCAGTTGCAGACGGTTTTCGCTGGGGGTGAGCAACAGGTTGAGTTCGCCCAGGCCCTGATACAGCAGGCGAGCGGTTTCCCCGAGATTGGCTTTCGGCAGGCCGGCGATCCAGCGCTTGAGGTCGCGTGGTGTCGCATCGCAGAAAGACAGGCTCAACTGCGTAGGCGTCGGTGCGCGCAACAACAGATGGGGACTCGGATTACTCATGCAGCGGCCCAGCTCCGGCAGCGAAACAACCTGAACCCTCGATGGGTCAGGATGACAGAAAAAAGATGGCAAAATAATGCCATGACTCTAGCAGGGTTGCCGGACAGCTGCAGCCTTGCCGGTCGAATCCGGCTGCGACCCGTTGTCCGTACTCCGGTCTTTACAGCTCGAGATGCCTGTTACGAGCTGTAAAGAACCGAGCTGCATCAAGCCTGGACTGGCGCGCCGAGACCTTGGCCCATGCGCACGGGCGAGCCCGCGACCAGCTCTTCAGCCCATTGTACCTGCTGTGGCCCAAACAACACGATGGCGGTGGAGCCCAGTTTGAAGCGTCCCAGTTCCGCGCCTTTTTCCAGATGGATCGGCTGGCGGGCGGCTTCATCGTAGCGCACGGTTTTCAGTTCGCGCTTGGGTGGCGTCACCAGGCCGGCCCAGACGGTTTCGATCGAAGCAACGATCATCGCGCCGACCAGCACCACGGCCATCGGTCCACGCTCGGTATCGAACAGGCAGACCACACGTTCGTTGCGAGCGAACAACTCCGGTACGTTTTCCGCAGTGGTCTGGTTGACCGAGAAAATCCGTCCTGGCACGTAGACCATCTCCCGCAGGGTACCGGCCAGGGGCATATGCACCCGGTGATAGTCCTTGGGCGACAGGTAGATGGTCGCGAAGTCGCCACCCATGAAGGGCGCGGCGGCAGCGGCGTCGCCACCGAGCAGTTCCAGCACGCTGTAGCTGTGACCCTTGGCCTGGAATACCCGACCGTGTTCGATCGGGCCGAGCTGGCTGACCGCACCGTCCGCCGGGCAGAGAATCGCCCCCGGGGTTTGATCCAACGGGCGCGCGCCGTCTTTCAAGGCGCGGGTGAAGAAGGCATTGAAGTGTTCGTAGGCGGTCAGGTCTTCGACCAGGGCCTGGGACATGTCCACCTGGTAGCGCTTGGCGAACCAGGCGGTAAAGGCGTTCTTGAACCAGCGCACGCGGCATTCGGCGATACAGCCGGCCAGGCGCGACAGCAGGTGATGGGGCAGCAGGTACTGGCTGAGGATGAACAAACGCTTTTTCATCAAGGGTCCTTGGGAATCTCAAATCTCTACGGGGGTGTCGGGGTGGTTGCCCCATTCGCCCCAGGAGCCGGCATAACCTTTGACGCGCGGGTAACCGAGCGCCTTGGCAACCAGGTAGGTAAAGCCAGAGCGGTGGTGGGTCTGGCAGTGGGTGATCACTTCCTTGTCCGGGGTGATGCCGAGGCCTGCGAGGATCTGCGGCATGTCACGGCGGATGCGCAACTGGCGTTCCTTGTCCATGCCGGCGGTCCATTCGAAGTTCACCGCGCCGGGGATGTGTCCAGCCTTGGCGGCTAGGACTTTTTCGCCGCTGTATTCCAGCGGGCCGCGGGCGTCCCAGATGGCCAGGTCGGCGGCGCCGAGGCGGCTTTGCAGGTAGTCCCGGGTCGCGGTGGGTTCGTCATGCAGGGTCAGGGCCACGGGGCCGCCTTTGGCTGCGGGTATGTCGCCGTCGACGGGCAAACCTTCGCCAAGCCAGGCGTGCAGGCCGCCATCCAGGTAGTGATAACGGCCATGACCGATCACGTCGAGCAACCAGATGAAGCGCCCGGCCCAGCCGCCGCCCTCGTCGTCGTAGACCACGTAGACCGCATTCGGGTTATGCCCCAGTTCGCCGAACAGCGCTTCGAGCAGAGCCTTGGGCGGCATCAGGCCGGGTGCTGGTGGCTGGCCCAGTTGGGTGCGCTTGGGGTCGACGAAATGTGCGCCGGGAATATGCCCGCTGGCGTAGCGGGCGCTGCTGGTCAGGTCCACCAGGATCAGTTCAGGGGCGTCGAGGCGGGGCAGCAGGTCGCCGGGCTCGATCACCAGCGGCAAGCCAGAGAAGTCAGGCATGTGAGGTCTCCTGGGCGCAAAAGGGGGGATTGTAGCGCAGCGTCATGTGCCGCGGTTGGTAAAGGCGTGGAGCGCCTTCTCGATGCATTGTGCGGTTTTGCCGAAGGCCTGCACGGTCATTTCCGAGAACGGCCCGCCGCCTTGGTCGGCGAGTACCAGCATGACCACCCGGCCCTTGCTGGTCAGGGAGCGCAGCAGCAGATGTTCGCCAGGGAATTGTGCCCGCAGGTTGCCGGGCAACAGGGCGGAGAACTGCGCGTTGTTGGCCGGGGTCAGGCGAATCTGCGCCGGCTGGCTCAGCAGTCGTTGCAGGACCGGGCTCGAGCCGACCTGGATCACCAGGTTGGCCGACTCCTTCGCCAGCCCGGCGATCTGGTGCACGCGCAGGGTGCTCTGGGTCCGGTCGGCCATCAGGATCATCACCCGGCGCAGACCGCAGGTGCTCAGGGCGTCGCGGGCGATGCCGGTCAGGTGCATGGCGTTGGTGAACCGGCTGGGTTCGGCGAGCAGTTCGGCGCAGTGTTTGCGCCACAGCGCCAGGGCCTGGGGCGAAGGATCGACCGCCGGCAGCAGGCCGCTGTGGACCCGACGCATGCTGCCGCGCCAGATCAGTGCTTCGGCCGGGTGCCAGAGGTCCGGCATGCTGTGCTGGTTGGCGCTCTGCGCGGCCTGCTGGTGCAGTTGCTGCTGCAAGTCGTCCATGGATTGTTGCAGGTACAGGCTGGTCAGGTATTGCCAGCGCAGGTGATGGGGGCTGTCCCAGGCCTGTTGTGCCGAGAGCGCCAGGCCGTTGGCCAGCAATACCGTATTGGAGGGTTGGTTCAGCCAGCGGCGCAGCTCCGGATCGGCGTCGAGTTGCTGTTGCTGGTGCAGGCCGTGCTCGCTGTCACGGGCGATGTGCAACGCCCTGGCGAGGGGGCGCAATTCGTTCTTCAGCACCTGATAGCCCTGGGTGACCCAGTTCGGCAGGCGCCAGATATCGGCCAGGGCCTGGCACAGGTCCAGCAGGCGTACGCCGAACAGTTCCTGCTCGACGGCAGCAGCGGACTCATTTTTGTGAATCACCCGCAACTCCCAGTCTTCGAGCAGGTTCGGGTGGGTCAGGGCCAGCGGCCAGAGGGGCGAGAGAAACAACAGGCTGCCCCAATGGATGTCCTGCCAGAGGCGCGCCAGGCGCGCGGCGAACAGGCCGTTGGCCTGCTGGCTGGCGTGCTGGCTGATCAGTTGGAGCTGACGCAAGGCCACTGGAATTTCTTCCGGGGCCTTGGCTGGCAGGCGCGCGAGCAATGCCTCGGTGCGCTTCAAACCCAGGCGATTGATCGCCACCTCAAGGTTTTCCGCCGGCTCGGTCATGCTGCCATGGGTGTGCTGGTTGGCTTCACAGATCACACTCAGCGCCAGGGCCGGGCTATCCTGCATGAGTTCGGCGATATCGCGCAGCGAGCTGCGGTTGTCGCGGATGGCGCGACAGACCCGGTCGTGACTGTCCTGGGGGACGGGCAAACGCACGGCTTGCAGCAGCTTGATCCAGCCCTGCAACGTGTTGGGTTTTTGCGTGGAAACAGTCGTTTCGTTAGCCATATTCGAGCGCGATCATCATCACTGTTAACAGGCCCGTAAAGGGCTGGGCAGGCGCTGCGCAATCGACCGTGCAAGCTGGCACATGGCCGGTTTTCTGGCTTTTCGCCTGAACTGGCTATAGTCTGGCGCAGATTCGCCGATAAGGAGAAGAAGAGATTTATTAACTTCCGAATATGACCTTGAACCCGACTCAGTAAGTGCTCTCTACCTATGGCTAAAATTATCGGCATCATCGTCGTATTCGCGAGCGTGCTCGGCGGGTACGTGCTTTCCCACGGCAAGATCGCCGCGCTGATCCAGCCCTTCGAGGTGATGATCATCGGCGGTGCGGCCCTCGGTGCGTTTTTGCAGGCCAACCCCGGCTACATGACGATGCACGTGATCAAGAAGTCCTTGAGCATGTTCAGTTCGCGGTTTACCCACACCTTTTACCTTGAGGTCCTGGGACTGATCTACGAGATCCTCAACAAGAGCCGCCGTGAAGGCATGATGGCGATTGAAGGCGATATCGAAGATGCCGCCGCCAGCCCGATTTTCGCCAAGTACCCGGCAGTGCTCAAAGACGAGCGCATGACCGCCTACATCTGCGACTACCTGCGGATCATGTCCTCCGGCAACATGGCGCCCCATGAACTCGAAGGGCTGTTCGACATGGAGCTGTTCTCCATGAAGGAAGAGCTCGAACATCCGGCCCACGCCGTGACCGGCGTGGCCGATGCCATGCCCGGTTTCGGTATCGTCGCGGCGGTATTGGGGATCGTGGTGACCATGGCTTCCCTCGGGGAAGGCGACCAGAAAGCCATCGGTATGCACGTGGGTGCGGCACTGGTAGGTACCTTCTTCGGTATTCTCGCCGCCTACGGTTTCTTCGGTCCATTGGCGACTTCCCTGACCCACGATGCCAAGGAAGAGCTGAACATCTACGAAGCGATCAAGGCCTCCCTGGTGGCCTCGGCCTCCGGCATGCCGCCTTCGCTGGCTGTGGAGTTCGGGCGCAAGGTCCTGTATCCGAAGCACCGTCCCAGCTTCGCCGAGCTGGAACAAGCGGTTCGCGGTCGCTGAGTCATGGAAAACAATCAGCCGATCATAATCAAGCGCGTCAAGCGCTTTGCCGGCGGGCATCACGGCGGCGCCTGGAAAATCGCCTTCGCCGACTTCGCGACGGCGATGATGGCGTTCTTCCTGGTGTTGTGGCTGCTGTCCACCGCGACCCCGGAACAGAAGATCGCCATCGCCGGCTACTTCAAGGACCCGATCGGCTTCTCCGAGAGCGGTACGCCCTACATCATCGACCTGGGTGGCTCGCCGGTGCTGGCGCCGGACAAGACCCTCAGCCCGGAAGTCAAATCCCAGCCGCAGCCGGACAAGGTCACGGTCGACACCGATCAGGTCGAGAGCATGGCCGAGCAGGTGGAGAAAGAGCGCCTGGAACTGCTGATGCAGGAGCTGCATAAAAAGGTCG
Source organism: Pseudomonas gingeri (assembly GCF_013386165.1). Lineage (GTDB taxonomy): Bacteria > Pseudomonadota > Gammaproteobacteria > Pseudomonadales > Pseudomonadaceae > Aquipseudomonas > Aquipseudomonas gingeri_C. The sequence continues at coordinate 318,932 of NZ_JACAOS010000022.1, forward strand.
ACGAGAGCCCGGAACTGCAAAAGTTCAAGGACCAGATCAAGTTCGAGATCACCCCCGATGGCCTGCGTATCCAGATCATGGACGCGGAAAACCGGCCGATGTTCGACTCCGGCAGTGCACGTCTGAAGCCTTACTTCGAAGACATCCTGCTGGCCATGGCCGACACCATCAAGGCAGTGCCGAACAAGATCAGCGTCAGCGGTCATACCGATGCCAAGCCCTACACCGGCACCGGCGGTTTCGGTAACTGGGAGTTGTCGGCCAACCGCGCCAACGCGGCCCGGCGTGCCCTGGTGGCTGGCAGCTATCCGGACGAGCAAGTGGCGCGGGTGGTGGGCTACGCCTCCTCGTCCCTGTTCGACAAGGCCGACCCGTTCAATCCGGTCAACCGCCGTATCGATATCGTGGTCTTGACCAAGAAGGCGCAGAAGGCGATCGAAGGTGAGCAGGGCGCGGATGACGCGGCGCCGACGCCTACCGAAGGGCAGGGGGCTCCGGGCGAGGTGCCGGTGGACCCGAACGCCGTGCCGGCCGACAAGCAGCCGCTGCCGGCCCACGAGGTGCGGCAACGCTTGAACATCTTCGAGGATGGGGTGTTGAAGATGGATGAGCCGGGCAAGCCCAAGACGGGCTCATAAGCCAGACAGCCAAGTCAAACAAGAAGGCCGCGATGATCGCGGCCTTGTTGTTTCGGTCACCTCAGTAGCTGTCTTGCGGCAGGCTGGCGATGATCGAGCGGTAGCTGTTCATCCGTTGCTGCTGCACGCGGCCGTCTTCCAGGGCCTTGAGCAGGGCACAGCCGGGTTCGCGGTCGTGCTTGCAATCGCGGAAGCGGCAGGTGCCGATCAGGTCGTTGAATTCGATAAAGCCGGCTTCGACATCGGCACGACTCACATGACCCAGACCGAACTCGCGAATACCCGGGGAGTCGATCAGTTCACCGCCGCCGGGGAAGTGGAACAGCCGGGCGGTGGTGGTGGTGTGGGTGCCCTGGCCGGACAGTTCGGAGAGTGGGCCGACGCGGGTGTCCACCTCGGGCAGCAGGCTGTTGACCAGCGAGGACTTGCCGACCCCGGACTGGCCGACGAACACGCTGATGCGCCCGTCCAGTTGTTGCTGGAGCTGTTCCATGCCGTTGCCGTGATGGGCCGACACTTCCAGCAACGGATAACCCAACTGCCGGTAGACCGCCAGCAGCGCATTCAGCGCCGGGGCATTCTGCTCGTCGATCAGGTCGAACTTGTTCAGCAGCAGCAACGGTCGGATGCCGGCGTGTTCGGCGGCCACTAGGTAACGGTCGATCAGGTTGGCGTGGGGCTCAGGCAGCGGGGCGAAGACAATCACGATCATGTCGACGTTGGCCGCCACCGGCTTGAGCTGGCCACGGCTGTCCGGGCGCTTCAGTTCGGTGGTGCGCGGCAGTTGCGCGACGATCACCCCGATGCCCTGGTTGCCGGCGCGCCAGACCACCTGGTCGCCGGTGACCAGCGCCGGCAGGTTGGCCCGCAGGTGACAGCGGAATACCTGGCCCTTGAGCTCACCTTCCAGCGCCTCGACTTCGACCTGCACGCCGAAGTGCGCGATCACCAGGCCTGTCTGCTCGGTGCCCAGGTCGCCGCCTTCCAGTGCCTCAACGGCCTGGGACTCGCGTTTGGCGGCGCGTGCGGCGCGTTCGCCCTGGATCTTTTCGATGCGCCAGTTCTGGCGGCGGTTGAGCTGGCGTTTGGCCATGGGTGTTCCGTGTCGTTGAATCGGCGGGGAGGGTCAAGCGGTCGCGAGTTTAGCACGCCCGGCAAGCGCGGCCTGCGCTAAACTGTGCGGCTACGCCGAGGAGCCCCCCCCATGCAAAACCCACAGAACCTGATCTGGATCGACCTGGAGATGACCGGCCTGAGCCCGGACACCGACGTCATCATCGAAATGGCGACTATCGTCACCGACAGCAATCTCAACACCCTGGCCGAAGGCCCGGTGATCGCGATCCATCACAGCGATGAGATCCTGGCCGGCATGGACGAGTGGAACACCCGTCAGCATGGTGGCTCGGGCCTGACCCAGCGTGTGCGCGACAGCCGTATCGACATGGCCGAAGCCGAAGCGCAAACCATCGCCTTCCTGGAGCAATGGGTGCCGAAAGGCAAGTCGCCGATCTGCGGCAACAGCATCTGCCAGGACCGGCGTTTTCTCGCGCGCCACATGAAGGCCCTGGAAAACTATTTCCACTACCGCAACCTGGATGTCTCCACCCTCAAGGAGTTGGCCGCACGCTGGGCACCGGAAGTGCGTGACAGCTTCCAGAAGGGCAGCACGCACCTGGCGCTGGACGATATTCGCGAGTCGATTGCCGAGTTGCAGCACTACCGCAAGCACTTCATCAAGTTCTGAGTCGCACCGCGGGTTAGCTGCGCCCTTTTGGGGCGCGGCGCAAATCAGTAGACTGCGGGCCTTTACCTGCCCGGATCGCCATCATGTTGCTGATGCTCTACCTCGTCGCCATTACCGCTGAAGCCATGACCGGCGCCCTGTCGGCCGGACGCCGCGGCATGGACTGGTTCGGCGTGGTGCTGATCGCCTGCGTCACCGCCCTGGGTGGCGGATCGGTGCGCGACGTGTTGCTGGGGCATTACCCGCTGACCTGGGTCAAGCACCCGGAGTACCTGGTGCTGACCTCGGTCGCGGCCCTGGTGACGGTGTTCATTGCGCCGTTGATGCGCCACTTGCGCTCACTGTTCCTGGTGCTCGATGCCCTGGGCCTGGTGGCCTTTACCCTGATCGGCTGCATGACCGCCCTGGAAATGGGGCAAGGCATGATGGTGGCTTCGGTCAGTGGGGTGATCACCGGGGTGTTTGGTGGGGTGCTTCGAGATATCTTCTGCAACGATATTCCCCTGGTCTTCCGTCGTGAACTCTACGCCAGCGTCTCGTTCGCCGCTGCCTGGTGTTTTCTCGGCTGTACCTACTGGCAGTTGCCCAATGAACAGGCGATTTTGATCACGCTGTCCGGTGGTTTTCTGCTCCGCTTATTGGCGATTCGCTTTCATTGGGAAATGCCAAAGTTTGTTTATAATGACCAGGCCTAGTGGGCCTATCTATCTATTGTTTGATCCCTTATTGTTGATTCGTTGTGCCGGGGTCTGATCAATAAATTCCGTTTTTCTTTAGAAAAGGACTGCGCGTAGCCTTGTGACTCATCAAGAGTAATAAGGATATTGCGATGCTTGAGTCTTTTCCCCCCGGCAGCCGCCCTGCGCGCGCCCTGGTGCAGGGCGCAAAGCTACTGTTTGACTATGGCGCGAACCATTATGAGGTGTCGGGTAGTGCCTTGAACAAAGACAGCCTGATCTACCTGGATGCGGTTCGGCGCACCTTGAAGAAATACGCTGTTTCTTTACCGGGTCTTTATCTGAAGGATAGGGAGATCTACGCGGCACTGGGTGAAAAGGCCTATGTTTTAGGTCGGATTTATACGCAAGGGACGCATGAGCAACGCATTATTTATCCCTGCTTTCGGGAGACGTTTGTATTTGATTTCATAAAGGAAATACCGACCTTTTCTCTCTGGACGGCGATGAATGACGGATCACGGGATGAGTATGTCGCCCTGAAGTCGCAGTTGATAAAAACGCCCGCCGCCGAAGAGCACCGAATCAATTTTTTGCTGACCCAGGATTTCACGACCCAGGCCCGGTTGGAAGGCGGTAACTTCAGGGAGAAAAAAGAAGAGCTTGGGTTTCTGAATGGACTGCTTTCTCTTTGTCAGGTGGGCGTCGCACAGGCCAGGATAAGGGCGTTGCGGGGGGTGGTCCTGACGCATGCCACGGTCTCCACGACGAAAAACAGCCGACGCAAACGAGCCGCCGAACACTCGTTGAATCTCCTGGTGGGGGATGACGTTGCCGATGTCAGGCTCTATCAGGTCATCGCTGCGCAAAGTGTGACCGACCGAGCGTCCATGCACATGCTTTCTACGTACTACACGCGATGGAAAGGGCGTATCAATACACGGAAAGATTTCATTGATTTCTTGGCAACCATCAATCTCCGCTCAGTTCCCCTTGTTCACTTTGTCGGACTTCACCAATTAACCGCCTTGCGAGAGCGTAACCTGGCACAAACGCTTCTTTCGCTACCTAACGTAAACTCGGCGGAATGGCGGCGGATGCTGTTCAGTGTCCATGAGGAATTTACGACTGCCAGGGGAAGAATCCTGACGGGCGCACTCAGCCCAGGCAATCGTCCTTATTTAAATCTGGACACCACCTATACCTTAAGCAATAGCCGCTTGCTGATAGGTTATGCGTCTTCTGCCGCAGAGGGTGTGCCTTTTGATGGGATTGTCAATGTTATAGGGCATGGCATTGATATAGAGGGTCACGTTCTCGGGCACGCAGAAAAGGTTGCGGATTGGCTGTTCAATAATTTACTCACTGCCTATGCCGGGGACGGATTCAGAAAGTTAAAAGTTGTCAATTTTCAGTCCTGCCATATTTCTCAAGGGCTGGCCACCCACATCACGCTTCTTCTTTTGGAGAAGGCCCGGCCTCATTTTGAAAAAGATAAAGTTCCCAATGTACTTGTTGTCAGCAGTCCCAGCGCATCGCTTGTCTTAACCGCCGAGCCACCCCTCGGGCACCTGTCGAGCCGCTGGCAAGAGCAGTATCTGGTTTTTCCGGGTCATGTGCTCAAGGCGTTCAGACACCTCATCAATACCTACCCCAATATTCAGCTGGCGGTCAGCGAGCATTTTGAATGGCCGGGTCATGATCCCGATTTGAGCAACCCTTCATTCGTGGAGTACTTGAAGAGCACCAACGTGCTCAAGGTGAGTCGGATATCTCCGACAGAGCGTTCCGAGCTGGAAACCGTATCGATCAAGTATTTCAGGGGGGTTGTCACAGAGTATTTTAATGCCCGGCAGCAGGGTGTTGATGAGTACAGCCAGCTCATCCAGGAACATTTTCCCGAGAATGTTGATGCGATTCGCTCATTGGTCAAGGTGGCCTCTATCGCGGAGGCCTCACAGCTATTGCCGGTCGGTGAAATTAAAACCATCAAAAAGGTGGTGGCTTTTCTGGCGAATTTGAAACAGGCCAGGGCGCGACGTGATTTCGTGGGCGGCTATAGCCTGTATACGAGCACGAAGTTGAAAGTTCTGATTGATCCTTATGATCCTGCCGGTCCGTTAAAGATAAGGAGCTTTACGGACGTGATTTTCGGGTTGTGTGGTAGCCCGGTACCGAGCAGCGAGACCAATTACCAGCTTGCTTACAAGAAGCTGTTTCTACTCGATAAGCAGGATTACTTCGAGATGACCAACATCAATCTCGATGCGGCCGCCCGGCAGTTTTTCAAAAACATACCGCATGTAGAGTTCACTCCGCAGGTGTTCCATTCCTTTCAAGAGGCGAGCCCCCAGTCGAACACCATCGTGGTGGACTCCGCTCTGCGGCAGGGTCTTGTGGGCAGTGAGCAGTTCGGCGTGTCGACGCGGGACCTCAGGGCGCTGCTCGAATCAGGCGAGGACAGCAGGATGCTTCCCGCTATCGAGCAGTTGGAAAGCAGCCTGCGGCAAAAGAAGGCGCTGCTGCGGGACTCGACGTCCTTGAGAAACCTGCAAGAGACCCAGGAAAACCTCGGCCGCGCCAAAGCCGCCGTCGAGAAGAAACAACTGTCCCCCGCCGTGCTGAAGACCACTGCGCGGGTGGTCGCCGGCTCCAGTCGGTTACTTGGGGCATTCGGGGTTTTCGTGGACTTCCGCACCCAGCCCTTCCATCTCGACTTTTCTTCCCTCAGATCGGGCCTGTTCAGCACCAGCGATTCCTTGGCGGTGGTCAAGGGCGTCTTTGATTTCACCAGCGATATCGGGCCGGCGCTGGCCTTGCGCCTGGCCTCCAGTGCTTCGCGGGCGCTCTGGCAGCCGAGGCTGGATCATCTGTTTTTCAAGATGAACAAGGTGCTGCTGCCCCTGGATGTGCTGTTCACGGCGGTCAGCCTGTATCGCAATGTCGAAGGTGCGCGGTTGGCGAAGAGCGCCGAGGAACAGGCGCTGTATATCACCATGACGGTAATCGACGGGGTCTCGTTCGGGGTGAACCTGGCGGGATTTATCCTGATTGGCGTGCCGGGGGTGGGGGTGGCGTTGATCCTGGTGGGGATGGCCCTGGCGGTGGTGAATATTCTCTTGAATGCCATCGTCAGCCTGGCCCACCTGGACAACTACCGGTGGGATGAGAAGGTCGGTCTGTTTTTCAGCAACCTGTTCGGAGCTTCGGCGCTGCCGGGTATTTTGACCCAGCAGCAGATGCGTCAGGCGGCGGATCGGCTGTTCGAGGGCAATGCTGATCACACGCAAGGTGTCATCAGTAGCGGCTTGTATGAAGAAGGCATCGATCTGTTGCTGACGCCGATGATCAATGACCGCGACGACAACGACCAGACCAACCCGCTCAAGGACATCGGGATGGTGAGCCAGGACACCAGCGTTCGCCAGCAGCCCAGGGGGTATACGTTGTCGCCGTTGGGGCTGGACGCGAATGACCTGGAATCCTGGGCGGATGCCAAGAGCAAGGACAAGGCCGGGCAGGTCCACAAGGGCTGGTACCTGCGACGCCGGGATTCTCGCCGATGGCAGGAGCGCAAGCTGATGGTGACGATGCCGTCGACGCCGAGCACGGGGCTGGAGGTGCTGGATTTTGGCCCGATCCCGACGATCCTCTTGTTCGGCGCCACGCCCCACCTGCTGCTGGAGGCCAGTCCCTTCGGCTGGGCGGCGGGAGAGTCACCCCAGGAGCAGGCCCTGAACAAATACCAGGTCAGGCTGCATGCCGAGACGCCCTACACCCTGCAATTCAAGAAAAGTGAGATGGCGTCAAAGGACTTTGACTCGAACTTTGACGGCTGGACGCAGCTGATCGTCCCGCAGGAGCCGTTCCAGAAGTTGCCGCAAGTGAGCCTGGACCTGTCCGGCCAGGATCGCGAGACGATGGCGGCACTGGACTTGTCGCAGTCCTCGCTGGAGGTCGCCAAGTTCAAGGGCAAGAGCCGGTTCCGGCTCGACCTGGTGAACGCCGAAGGGCATGGCGCCTGCGCGCTGGAGCAGGTGGTTCGAACCGTTCAACTGCCGGCACATATCCAGTTCAAGAGCGGCCAGACACATCCGGTGATGGCGGTGCTGGGGGAGGGCTCGCGGGTCACCCTGAGAAACGCGTCGGGGCGTTCGTTGCTGTTGTTGAGGCGCGAGGTTCGCCGTTGCGAGATTGAGATACAGGCCCCGGTCAGCGGTTTTGCGCTTTCCGTTTAGCTGCAAGCCTGGCGTTTTAAATAAATTCAAACACTTAAAGGAAATATAAGTGATGAGTGACAGGAAGGTCATAAAGATTACCGGTCATAGTCCGGCGGCGGACTCCCGGTTGGACAAGGTCGAGTTGATTCTGACGGATACCTCGCTCAGGTATCATGATCTCTTCACCTGGCTGGACCCACGGGTGACAACGCTTAACCGGCAGTCATTTAAAATCGAAGATCGTGATCGAGCGAAACTTCAGGTGTCCCTGGAGGGCAATTTTTTTGTCCGCGAAGTCAAACACGATGAAATAGTATTAAAAGAAAATATAGAACGTCATTTAAAAATCGTTCTGCAGAACCAGAGCATTACCCTGAATCCCGATCTCTATTATGGGAATCGTTTATATAACGTTCTGGAAATGGACCTGCCAGAGTTGCTGGTTCCGGGAAACAACCAGCCTGTTCCGTTGGGCAGCGCGACCAGTCGATCCTATGACTCGACGGCGCTGGTATTCAACGCGCAAAGGCTGGCGGAGCTCGACCGGTATCCCGGTGATACCCTCATTAATTACGAAATCAGGCTGACCCGGCATGATGGACAGCCGACGAACCCTACCATTGGGTACCTGAGTTTTGCGGAGATAAAAAATACCCGGTCAAAAGGCTTCGTGCTCCTGGCGGCGGCAACAACTTCAGCCTTTGGTTTGAGTTCCCTGCAGTTTTCCTACCGCATTACGACCCGTGGGGGCGCGCGGGTAGACGCCTTGGAGGATGAAAAAAAGGATTTTTTGCAGGTCAGGGTCAACGCGTCGAGCCGTCAACTCATTGATATGAAATCGATCAATAAAAGCCATGCGCTCGAATCGCTCAATATGAAATTTTTGCTGAATGGCGAAGGCCTGTTCAAGTACTTGAATGTCGATTTCCCCCGGTTCAGGCTCTTTTATGATTCGGGCAGTGAGGTGTCCTATAACAGTGTTCATCACCTTGATCTTTCGACGGCGGTTAAAAAAACAGAGCATGGACTGCTGATTGATATGGCATCGCTCGCGTCGGTTGCCTATCGTGATCAAGAGTCTTTTTTGCGTCTCAAGGGCCTGGCATATTTTGAGCAGGCCCCAGAGGAATGGGTCAATTTTTCCTATGAGATGCTCGGCACGGATTATCAGCCGCTGAGCGAGGAAACCTATGTCGGGCGTTGCCACTTTCGAAAAGTCGTCGAGGCGCTGGCCTCGAGGCGACTGTTCAATCTGGACACGCGGGGCGATCCCTATTTTTTCGAGATGGATATCAAGGACCCTTTAAAAGAAAATACCTCGGTTTGTTATTATCGGATCCATTTGACTTCACCTCTTGCCTTGCCGGAAATGGATCAAGTATTTTTCTCCGGAGTCGATTTTTATTTCAATCGCACGCTGACATTTGCGCAGATTGCCCAAGAGGTGGATCTGCCCTATGACGGATTGGATATCGATCCCGTGGTCCAGGGCTCCAAACTGCCGGCGTTTCTTGAGCAGCATACATTGGCCTATACGGCGATTCCCTTCTCGTTTGAAAGAATGGCAAAGGATGTGCTCATGAGCGCAGCCTTTCCCGACGCGGTGGCGAAGAATGTCTCTGTCCATGGCTATTCGAAAACGGCAAGCAAGCTGTTCAGTACGCGCTGGTTGCACAAAACCGGCATCGAAGTTGTGCCTGCCTGGTGGCGGGGCGTGGAAATACTGGTGCTCTGTATCTGGATGAGAAAAGATGCGCTTTCGGCAACCCCCTCACCTTACTCATACCGTGCAGAAAGGGAGTTTGAGGGCGGAACCTATGACGCCCCGTATTTCCTGAACGTCGAAGGGAAGTTTAATCCTTATACCTATATTCCCTGCCTGAAAGGCAATCACGCATATGAACTGGACCCGCTCTTCAGCAATATCCTGTATGTGGGGCAGGGACGCAGCAACGTTCAAGGTCGAGGTTCACCGAACACGATTTACCTGATGTGGGACTCCCACACCACCTTTGATTTCGCCGCGGAGGAAGATCTTCAGAAAGGGCTGGCGCCTTCTCGTTTGAAACTCATGGGGGTCGAGTTGGAAAACGTTGTGATACAGGTGCCGGGTCCGGAGGACGAGCGCTGGGGCAGTATCGTCCTGGAGTGGGCGCTGCTGGTCGATCCTGAAAAGGAGCTGGCGTCGATCCAGGATTCGGCGGTCCGGGCCAGCCTGGAGGGCAGTAAGGCGTTACTCAAGGAGGGTTCGCTGACGCTGGTCAATTTCCTGAAAGAGCCGTTCGGCGAGTTTCTGGAAATCGAGATAAAGGGGCGTCTGTACACCTTGGAGGTTTCGCAAACCGACGGAAAAGTTTACTGGCGCAGGCAAGTCGACCTCAGTCGTGAAACGCTGGGTGAGCACACCGTGCTTCGTCAGTGGAGCGGCAAGACAGAGTACGTGTCGCGAAACAGCATTCTGGGCAAACCCGATACAGCGCTTTATCCCAGCGAAGACGGCCAGGATATCCTGATTGCCCGTGGCGACGTGGCCTATCTGCATGGCGGCCGACATGAAACCCAGTTGGTCGGCAACCTGCCTGAGAACTTCTTCTATCTCGACCAGGGCGGCACCGACAATGTGATTGCCAATGGTTACAGGAATACCATTGAAGTTTCCGGTGTGCTGGGCGGCGACAAGGTTTTGTTCCTGTCGACAAAAAAAGAGGCACTCAACTTCCTTTCGGCAGCCGCAGTCAGTTTCAGAACCGCGCAAATAAAAGATAACGACCTGTTCTTCTTTCTGGAAACGGAAAACCAGCTATTGACCCTTTGTTTGAAGGGCATCGTGGCATGGCAACGCGCCGCGCAAAACCGGCTCAGCCTGCTGCTTCAGGAGGGCATGTTCAGCGCCGATCAATTAATTGATTTTTTGCGACAGTCGCAGTTGAGTCAGCGAGAGGAGGCCTATCGTTTGCAATCGGCTTTGCCGCAACCGGCTATTCAACAAGGCTTTGTTCAATTGGCCGACAGAGTTGCCGAGGATAAGCACTCGAAGGCGTATCTGAAAGATCAGATCAACCAGTATGACGTGGTCGAAAAGGAATAAGGAGAGTCCCTGATGTCTGCACAAGTCAAGCGGTTCGAGATGAACGAGGATCGTTATAAGGTGGCGTGCCCTTTTTATGGAGAAAAGGACTATGCGTTCACCTTCGAATTTACCGCCATTAACGCTGTCTGGAAGGCCAATGATGCCGATTCCGCCAGCCTGGTGGCCAAGCCGAATATCTGGATGGGCGAAGAAAGGGAAGATCATTATGTGCTTGAGCAACGGCCAGGTGCTGCGGATGAAAGAGCCTTTTCCTATCGGCTGGGTCGCAGTTTTACCCTGGTCTGCTTGAACGATCAGTTGTACCTGATGCTCAGGGTCTGGGAAGAAAATCAACAGGGGCAGGTTTCAGCGGCGAGTCGGCGCAGTAAAAGCGCGTTGAAAGTCGCTGCCCGAATGGTCTCGGGAAAAACCGAGGCGCTGATGTTCTCCCATGAAAAGCCCTGTGTGATCAAGCTGGAAACCAAGGACGGTCTTTCGACCATCAAGGTCTGGAATACCGAGAAGACCGGGGAGGAGCCCTATATCCTGAGTGATTTCGGTGACGGGTTCAGGGATTTTTTCTCGGGATTCAGTGAATTTCAGTTCAATACCATTCCCGTGTCCATCAAGAATGGCCAGCATTCCTTGCGCCTGGAGCGAGTGGCGGCGTGGGTGGGCAATGCCCAGCCAGAGGGAAAAGAGATTTTCAGGGATTACCTGGAAGAAAAAAAACAACGATTGAAGAGCTTTGCATACCGGCAATTGCCGCTGGAGTGCTTGTCCGCCTATTACCCCTTTAAGAAAAACAGATGGGGGCTGCTCGGCAACGATTTGTTTTATTCCGTGGAAAACGCTCATTTCGCTATCGAGACGACTCAGGGACTGTGTTTCGATGCATTCGAAAATAAAGTCTCTGTTTCCTTGACGCCTTCGGCAGATCGCGGTGCCTGCGCCAGTTTCATGTTGAATCTGTGGGTGCAGGAACTGCGCTCATTCGAACTCCAGACCGTCGCCTCGCTGATCGAGCGCTGGAGCTTGTCAGAGTCTGTTTTCTCAAGGCGACAACACGGCTTGCGCCTTAAAAGGATTGTGCGGGACGTAGAGCGTTTTGATCCGTCCGGGTCTTTTGTACCCAGTGCTGACTATAAAGATCAAACCCTCGTGGACGTCATCAAGACCAGCACGCTGGCGAGCCAGCTTCCGCTGTTTATCGGGCAACTGAGCGTGTCGAACTTTGAAGTGGCGGGGCAACTGAAGACCACCATGAGCCAGCTTCAGCTCAAGCTGAACGAAGATAAAAAGGCACTTTACAGCCATCGAGCAGATATCGGTGTGCTCACCTGCAAGGCCTCCGTACCTCAGAACAACGTCGTCTTCACTGTTCAAATACTGAGGCGAATAAAGGTGGATTCAGCGAGTGGGGAGCTGAGCCATGAGGCAAAGATGCTTTTGCGCGACGATCAGGGTAACGACCGTGGGGCGATAGAGCTGAAGGACTTCCCCTGTTTCCTGCTGCTTTCCCTGAGCGATGATCGGAGGGCCTTCAACCTGTTCGCCGCCGGCGCGGACAGTGATCTTTGTGCCGAGTTGGAAGCCTCTTTGACCTATGCGATCGGTCAGGCAGGACCTCAAAAAAATCAAACCATCGATGAAGTCATCCTGACGCTGGGCCTGGGAAAGAAAAGCGCTAACGGTCCGATGATTTCGATCCGGGACTTGAGTCTTTGGCGTAGCGCGTTGTGGCGACGTGAGGGCTTGCTGACGGTCGGGGACAAGGTCGACAAGGACTATAACGTGAAGACATTAGCCCACCTGAGCTTTTCCGGTTCGCTCCAGCCTCTGGTCGAACAATATAAAAAATCACTGAAGGTTTAGGTGGACGTATGCAAAAGTTATCGTTCGACTACAGCCTGAATCAATATGAAATATCAGGCCGGGGGCTGGACAAGGAAAGCCTGGCCTATCTTCAGTCCGTCCTGAAAATCTTGAGGCGCTACGCGGTTGTTTTTCCGGATCTTCATCTGAAAGATACAAAAATAACGGCAATGCTGGCCGGGAGAACCTACACGCTGGGCGATATCTACACCCAGGGAATTGGCGAGCAGAGAGTGATCTACCCCTGTTTTCGGCACCAATGGGGCTTCGATTTTACTCGGGATATCCAGTCCTTGCTGCTTTGGAAGGACATGAGCGAGGCATTGCGGGCGACGTACTCGGAGCTGGAGCCGGGTTTGTTGAGTGCAAGAGAGGATGCCGCGCGTGCGCGGGTCCATTTGGCATTGCTCAAGGACTTCATCGCAATGGCCAAGGTCGAGGGTAATAACGCGGTTCAAAAACAGCATGAGTTGAATTTTCTGAGGGGCTTGATTTCTCTCCATTACCTGGGTATTGCGCAAAAACAAGAGCGGGAGTTTCTGGGGGTCAACCTGCCGGTGACGCCATCCCGGTCAAGTGGTCGTGTAAAACGTGCGGTGGGAGCGTCCCTCAATCTGCTGATTGGTGAAGATGTTGCCGCTCCCCTGCTGTATTGGGCTCTGATGTCCTATCAAGAGCAATATCCGTTGATATTTATCGAGCATTATTTTTCCTACAAAAGTAAAGGCGTGCTGCAAAGTCCCGAGGATTTAATCAAGTTCGCTATTTCGTTCAGGCAGACGGTTCGACAGACCCATGGCGATGCATGGCGGATCAGTGCACTCACGTTCCCCACCATTGTCGATATGCTGGAGCCCAACACGGCCATACCTGCCGATCCAGAGGCTGCACATCGATATATCGCTAATCTGGACAAGGAGTTTGTACGTTTCAGAAAGGATAACCTGGATCGACTGATTGGCAGTGATCAGGAGTTGGGCGTCTATAGCATCAGCAGCTACCACCGGGCGCGATCACACGATATCGATACATTGCTGGGCGGCGGCCGGCCCAAGCCGATTGATGTCCTCTCGATTGACTATATCAGCCCAGGGGGAGTTGGCGTTCCGTTCGACGGCATCATCAATATAGTCGGTCATGCGGATGTCTGGGGTTTGGCGGGCGTCTCCAGCGCTGAGAGAATAGCCGGCTGGATCTATAGTAATTTTACCGCGGCGTTTGGAGAGCGCTCGGCCAGATTCAAGGAAATCAAGTATCTCAATTTTTCGGCGTGTAATTTCCCCAAGGCCATGGCCGAGTATGTCGCGGTTCTTTTTGTCGAGCGCTGCCTGGAGGCCGGGCGCTTTAATGTCGTGGGAGGCGACGGTGTCACCCGGCGCTGGATCCCGAATATCACCGTTATTTGTAGCCCTCACTCTTCTTTGATGGCTGCCGGAAAAGCGGTCCTGGTACCGTTCCGTGTGCTGGAATCGAAGGATCGGATGCCGCCACTTCCCGGGGTGGTGCTGAATATCATGAAGGACATGCCAGCGGACGAGTTTCGTCATTTTATATCGAAGTCGGCTACTTTGGATTTTGCTGATCCCGTGGTCCAGCGCTTCTTGCAGGAAACCCATGTGTTTTCCGTGACCGGCCTGGTCAAACCGGCCTTTGAGAGCGGTGTTGTATCAGAGGCCGAGTTTGACCAGGCTAAACAGGAAAAAACCTCTGACTATGCTGTTTACGAGCACGATCTTGAAGAGGAAAGGAAGAGGAGAAGGGCAGAGACATTGAGCATGAGTGAAATGACTTCGTCGCTGTTTTTGCCTTCGACAGAGGCGCAGCACGTTGCCCGCATGGAACACCTGGCTTATGAGAGGGTTTCCATCAGGCCCGGGGGAACTGGGGCGTTTTTACCGGTCAACACCTTTGAAACCATGCGTCTGTTGCACGGCTATTATGCGGGAATAAAAAACCGCTATCGCTCTCGCAGACCTGACGGGACTATTGATATTGATGCGCAGATCAATAGTCGACAGTTCAAGCAGGCCCTGGAAGATCTGCGAAAAGAAAATAGAATCAAGTTTTTGATTGATCCGGCAGATCACCGCTATCATTACAAGCGGCAGTTGATACTGAAAGGCTTTCGCGAGCACTTGGGTATTGTCGACAGGGAGTTTCAGGATTTCCCATTCTATAGTTCGCATGATACGCAGGTGTATGGTGTGCAGCCTGATAATTACGCGTCGACGTCCTACTATAATCAACAGTTGGCGCAGATTCTGTTTTTCACCACCAAACAGGAGTACAGGGAGATCACCGGGATTGAGGTGGACAGGATTCACCTGTTCCTTGAGAGTGGTGTGCCAGACTCTATTTTCAGGACGGCTCAACAACCCGTTACCGATTGGTATGGGCGCCGGATATTGCTTGGCGCGCCCCTCTATCGCAGTCTCTTGGGCAGTGAACAACTCGGTGTATCGACACGGGACCTCAGGGCGGTACTCGAATCAGGCGAGGACAGCAGAATGCTTCCCGCCATCGAGCAACTGGAAAACAGCCTGCGACAAAAAAAGGCGCTGCTGCGGGACTCGGCGTCCTTGAGAAACCTGCAAGAGACCCAGGAAAACCTGGGTCGCGCCAAAAACGCCATCGAAAAAAAGCAACTGTCCCCCATCGCCCTGAAGACCACTGCACGGGTGGCCGCCGGCTCCAGTCGATTGCTCGGGGCATTCGGGGTTTTCGTGGACTTCCGCACCCAGCCCTTCCATCTCGATTTTTCCTCGGTCAGATCGGGCCTGCTCACCACCAGCGATTCCCTGGCAGTGGTCAAGGGGGTCTTTGATTTCACCAGCGATATCGGGCCGGCGCTGGCCTTGCGCCTGGCCTCCAGTGCTTCGCGGGCGCTCTGGCAACCGAGGCTGGATCATCTGTTCTTCAAGATGAACAAGGTGCTGCTGCCCCTGGATGTGCTGTTCACGGCGGTCAGCCTGTATCGCAACGTCGAAGGTGCGCGGTTGGCGACGAGCGCCGAAGAGCAGGCTCTGTATATCACCATGACGGTGATCGACGGGGTCTCGTTCGGGGTGAACCTGGCGGGATTTATCCTGATCGGCGTACCGGGGGTGGGCGTTGCGTTGATCCTGGTGGGCATGGCGTTGGCCGTCGTGAATATTCTCCTGAATGCGATCGTCAGTCTTGCGCAACTGGATAACTATCGCTGGGACGAGAAAGTCGGTCTGTTTTTCAGCAACCTGTTCGGTGCTTCGGCATTGCAAGGCATCCTGACCCAACAGCAGATGCGCCAGGCGGCGGATCGACTGTTCGACGGTTATCGCGACCCTGGGCAAGGCCAGGTCACCACGGGCGTACAGGAGGATGGCGTCGATCTGTTCCTGACGCCGATGATCAATGACTCGGACGACCGCGACCAGACCAACCCGCTCAAGGGCATCGGTGCACTCAGCCAGGGTTCCCAACCCATGGGGTATACGTTGTCGCCAAGGGGGTTGAGCCCGGACGATTTGCGCTCCTGGGCGGACGCCAAGGGCAGGGGAACGGCTGAGCACGTCCACAAAGGCTGGTACCTGCGACGTCGGGAGGCTCGTCGAGGGCGCGAGCGCAAGCTGATGGTGACGATGCCTGCCACGCCGAACACACGCCTGGAGGTGCTGGATTTTGGTCCGGTCCCGACGATCCTGCTGTTCGGTGCCACCCCTCATCTGCTGTTGGAGGCCAATCCCTTTGGCTGGGCGGTGGGAGAGTCGCCCCAGGAGCAGGCCCGGAATAAATACCAGGTCAGGTTGCACCCCGGGACGCCCTATACGCTGCAATTCAAGAAGAGCGTGATGACGTCAAAGGACTTTGACTCGAACTTTGGCAGCCGCACGGAACTGGTCGTTCCACCCGGGGCGCTGCCGCAAGTGAGCCTGGACCTGTCCGGCCAGGATGCCCGTGAGGCGCTGAGGGAGCTGGACTTGTCCGGTTCTTCCCTGGAGGTCACCAAGTTCAAGGGCAAGAGCACCTTTCGGCTTGATCTGGTTAACGCCGATGGCCACGGCGCCTGCGCGTTGGAGCAGGTGGTGCGAACCGTTCAGTTGCCCGCCGATATCCGCTTCAAGAGCGGCGAGAACTACCCGGTGATGGCGGTGGTGGGTGACCGGTCGCAGATCACATTGAGAAACTCGACGGGATGTTCCCTGTTGTTGCTCAGGAGAGAAGTCAGTCGTTGCGATATCGAACTTCAGGCTTCTGTCAGCGGTTTTGCGGTGTCTATCTGAGCCTTGGGGTCAGGGTGTTGAGTTCGTCGGCAGCGCACGGCCCGCATGTTGGCGCAGCGCCCAGTGCACATGTTCCTGCACCAGGTCCGAGGGATAATCCCGGCGGCTGTTGAGGGCTTCGAGCACCACGATGGTCGAGGGTGCATTGCCCAGGCCCACTGCCAGGTTGCGCAGCCAGCGCTCATAACCGGCCCGGCGCAGCGGCGAGCCCTCGGTGTTCTTGAGAAAGGTCTCTTCGTCCCACAGAAACAGCTCGGCCAGCCCGGCATTGTCCAGGCTGTGCCGGGGTTTGAAGTCGCCTTCATCGGACGGTCGGGCAAAGCGGTTCCACGGGCAGACCATCTGGCAATCGTCGCAGCCGAACACCCGGTTGCCGATCAGCGGGCGCAGATCCTCGGGGATCGCGGTTTTCAGCTCGATGGTCAGGTACGAGATGCAGCGTCGCGCATCCAGCACATAGGGCCCGACAAAGGCCGCTGTCGGGCAGATATCCATGCACGCCGTGCAGCGACCGCAATGCTCCGTGGCATGGGGCGCATCCACCGGCAGCGGCAGGTCGACGAACAACTCGCCGAGAAAGAAATAGCTACCGGCCTTGCGATTGAGCACCAGGGTGTTCTTGCCGATCCAGCCGAGCCCGGCCTGTTCGGCAATGGCCTTTTCCAGCACCGGGGCGCTGTCGACAAAGGCGCGATAGCCAAAGGGCCCGATGACCTGCTGGATACGTTCGGCGAGCTGTTGCAGGCGTTTGCGGATCAGCTTGTGATAGTCACGACCCAGGGCGTAGCGCGAGACATAGGCCTTTTCCGGTTGGCCCAGGCGCTGGGCCATCTGCGTATCGCCCGGCAGGTAGTCCATGCGCAACGAGACCACCCGCAACGTACCGGGCACCAGTTCGTCGGGGTGCGAGCGTTTGCTGCCGTGGGCACCCATGTACTCCATGTCACCGTGGTAGCCGGCATCGAGCCAGCGTTGCAGGTGCTGCTCATGCTCGCCCAGCTCAAGACCGGCGATACCGACTTGCTGGAAGCCCAGTTCACGACCCCATTCCTTGATGGATTGGGCGAGGGCGGGGAGGTCGACGCTAATTACAGGCATGAGACAGGAGAAACCTAGGCTTTGGTGCGTATAATTCTGCCAGACATCAGAGCTCGACGACGTATGCCGCAGACCAAAGCGCCTTTTTCCGATATTCAGTCATTGACCCTCGCCACCCTGCCGAGCCTTCCCGCACGAGCGTTGGACGCCCACAAAGGGCAGTTCGGCCATGTGCTGTTGGTCGGCGGTGACCGGGGTTTTGGCGGTGCCATCCTGCTCGCGGCCGAAGCGGCCTTGCGCAATGGCGCGGGGTTGGTGTCCCTGGCGACGCGTCCCGAGCATGTGACCGCCGCGCTGGCTCGGCTGCCGGAGCTTATGGCGCTGGGGATCGAATCGGCCAATCAACTGATGACCGTGTTGGCCCAAGCCAGCGTGCTGGTGGTCGGCCCGGGACTCGGCCAATCCGCCTGGAGCCGCAGCCTGTTGTCGCTGGCAGCGAATGCCGGCTTGGCGCAAGTCTGGGATGCTGACGCCTTGAATCTGCTGGCTGCTGGCGGCTTTGCGTTACCGACGGACAGCGTCATCACCCCGCATCCGGGGGAGGCGGCGCGGCTGTTGGGTATTTCGACGGCGGCCGTACAGGCTGATCGTCCCGCTGCCGCTCGCCGCTTGGCCCAGCAGTACCAGGCGGTCTGCGTGCTGAAGGGCGCGGGTAGCCTGATCGCCGCGCCGGACGGGCGCCTGTCGATCTGCGAGCGCGGCCATCCGGCCATGGCCACCGCTGGCCTGGGCGATGTCCTCTCCGGTTTGCTCGGTGCCCTGCGTGCCCAGGGTCTGCCGGCTTACGAAGCCACCTGCCTGGCGGTGTGGCTGCACGCCAGCGCCGGTGAGCAGTTGGGTAAAAACGGCCGTGGACTGGCGGCCAGCGATCTGATTCCCGTCATTCGACAGTTGCTGGAGGAGCAATCACCGTGTCTGAACTAACCCTTCAACTGCCTGATGAAGAAGCCATGGTCGCGTTCGGCCGGACCCTTGCCGAGGTCACCGGTGGTGTCGGCGTGATTTTCCTCGAAGGCGATCTCGGCGCCGGCAAGACCACCTTGTCCCGGGGCATCATTCGCGGCCTGGGCCATGTCGGCGCAGTGAAAAGCCCGACGTTTACCCTGGTTGAACCGTACGAAATCGGTGATATCCGTGCCTTCCATTTCGACTTGTATCGCCTGGTCGACCCGGAAGAGCTGGAATACATGGGCATTCGCGACTACTTCGACGGCGCGGCGCTGTGCCTGGTGGAGTGGCCGCAGCAGGGCCAGGGCTTTTTGCCAAAGCCTGACCTGACCATTACCATTAGCCCGCATAATGGCGGCCGTTCGCTGTATCTGTTGTCCCAGGGCGCTCGAGGCGACTCCTGGTGTGCCGATCTGGCATTGGAAATTAAATAAATGATGGGGTTTGGTATGCGCATTCGCGCGTTGGTTGTTGTCGTGGGATTGTTGCTGGCGGCACTGGCCGTTGACGCCGTAGCGGCGACACAGGTCAAGAGTGTTCGCTTGTGGCGGGCCCCGGACAACACGCGCCTGGTCTTCGACCTGTCCGGCCCGGTGCAGCACAGTGTGTTTACCCTGACTTCCCCGGATCGGCTGGTGATCGATATCAACGGCGCGACCCTGGGCGGCCCGCTGAACGTGCCGACTGCCAACACCCCGATCACCAGCGTGCGGGCCGCCCAGCGCACGCCGACCGACCTGCGGGTGGTGGTCGACCTGAAAAAGGCCGTCACCCCGAAAAGCTTCGTCCTGGCGCCGAACGCGCAGTATGGCAACCGCCTGGTGGTCGATCTGTTCGACAATGCCGCCGATGCCGCGCCGCCCGTCGCGCCGACACCTGCCGTGGCGACGGTACCGGCGATCCCGGTGACGCCGACGGAGCCGGCCATCAAGCTGCCGCCGGCCCCGGCGGGCAAGCGTGACATCATCGTGGTGATCGATGCCGGCCACGGTGGCGAAGACCCGGGTGCCTCCGGCTCCCGTGGTCAGCACGAGAAAGACGTGGTGCTGGCCATCGCCCGCGAACTGCAACGCCAGGTCAACGGCCAGAAGGGCTATCGCGCCGAACTGACCCGTACCGGCGACTACTTCATCCCGCTGCGCGGCCGTACCGAGATCGCCCGCAAGAAGGGCGCCGACCTGTTCGTCTCGATTCACGCCGACGCCGCTCCTTCGGCCGCAGCCTTCGGTGCCTCGGTGTTCGCCCTGTCCGATCGTGGCGCCACGTCCGAGACCGCCCGCTGGCTGGCGGACAGTGAAAACCGCTCCGACCTGATCGGGGGGGCTGGCAACGTCAGCCTCGACGACAAGGACAAGATGCTCGCCGGCGTATTGCTCGACCTGTCGATGACCGCTTCGTTGACCTCCAGCCTGAACGTCGGCCAGAAGGTCCTGAGCAACATCGGCCGGGTCACGCCGTTGCACAAGCAGCGCGTCGAGCAGGCCGGGTTCATGGTCCTGAAGTCGCCGGATATTCCGTCGATCCTGGTGGAGACCGGGTTTATCTCCAACTCCAACGAGGCGTCCAAGCTGGCCTCCTCGAACCACCAGCAGGCACTGGCGCGTTCCATCAGCGCCGGTATCCGCCAGTTCTTCCAGCAGAACCCACCGCCGGGCACCTATATCGCCTGGCTGCGGGACTCCGGCAAGATCGCCGAGGGCCCGCGTGACCATCGCGTGGCGCCGGGCGAGACCCTGGCCATGCTGGCCGTGCGTTACCAGGTTTCGGCGGCGACCTTGCGCAGCGCCAACAACCTGACCAGCGATGAGCTGAAGGTGGGGCAGAACCTGACCATTCCCGGTGCTGAACTGGCGGCCAAACAATGAGCGAAACCCTGAACAGCAGCGCCCGTATCGAGCTGCTCAGCCCACGCCTGGCGAACCAGATTGCCGCCGGTGAGGTGGTTGAGCGCCCGGCCTCGGTGATCAAGGAACTGTTGGAAAACAGCCTGGACTCCGGCGCCAAGCGCATCGATGTGGATGTCGAACAGGCTGGCGTCAAGCTGCTACGGGTGCGCGACGATGGCAGCGGTATCTCTGCCGACGACCTGCCGTTGGCCCTGGCGCGTCACGCCACCAGCAAAATTCGCGATCTGGAAGACCTGGAACGGGTGATGAGCCTCGGTTTCCGTGGTGAGGCCCTGGCCTCCATCAGCTCCGTCGCCCGCCTGACCCTGACCTCCCGCACCCGCGACGCCGACCAGGCCTGGCAGGTGGAAACCGAAGGCCGCGACATGGATGCCCGGGTGCAGCCGGCGGCCCATCCGGTGGGAACGTCGGTGGAAGTGCGCGACCTGTTTTTCAATACCCCGGCCCGGCGCAAGTTCCTCAAGGCCGAGAAAACCGAATTCGATCACCTGCAGGAAGTGATCAAGCGCCTGGCCCTGGCGCGCTTCGATGTGGCCTTTCACCTGCGCCATAACGGCAAGAGCATTCTCAGCCTGCACGAGGCCCATGACGATGCGGCCCGTGCCCGGCGGGTGGCGGCGGTCTGCGGCGCGGGCTTCCTTGAACAGGCCTTGCCCATCGAAGTGGAGCGCAATGGCTTGCACCTGTGGGGCTGGGTGGGCTTGCCGACCTTCTCCCGCAGCCAGGCGGACTTGCAGTATTTCTATGTGAACGGCCGCGCGGTGCGCGACAAGCTGGTGGCCCATGCGGTGCGCCAGGCCTATCGCGATGTGCTGTTCAATGGCCGACATCCGACCTTCGTGCTGTTTTTCGAGGTTGATCCGTCGGTCGTGGACGTCAACGTGCACCCGACCAAGCACGAAGTGCGTTTCCGCGACGGGCGCATGGTCCACGATTTCCTCTACGGCACCCTGCATCGCGCCTTGGGCGATGTGCGTCCGGAAGATCATCTGGCCGCGCCCGCCGCAGTGTCCGGCATGGTCCGACCGACAGGGATCGAGGCCGGTGAGTTCGGTCCCCAGGGCGAAATGCGCCTGGCGGCCAATCTGCTGGAACAGCCCCAGGCTCAGCCTTCGTCGGCGTTTGCGCCGACGGCCGGATCGGGGTCCGGTGCCGGTTATCAATATCAGTACCGCCCGCAATCGACCCAGATGCCGCCTGCCGCCGAGGCCCAGGGCGTCTATCGCGAGTTTTTTGCGCCATTGCCGGATGCCGTGGCGTCGCCGACCCTGCCCGACAGCCAGGGCGATGTGCCGCCGCTGGGTTATGCGCTGGCGCAGCTCAAGGGCATCTATATCCTCAGCGAAAACGCCCAGGGCCTGGTGCTGGTGGATATGCACGCGGCCCATGAGCGGATCATGTATGAGCGCCTGAAGATCGCCATGGCCAGTGAAGGCCTGAGCGGCCAGCCATTGCTGGTGCCGGAATCCCTGGCGGTCAGCCAGCGCGAAGCCGATTGTGCCGAAGAGCACGTCAGTTGGTTCCAGCGCCTGGGCTTTGAATTGCAGCGCCTGGGCCCGGAAACCCTGGCGATCCGGCAGATTCCGGCCCTGCTCAAGCAGGCCGAGGCCAATCGCCTGGTCCAGGATGTACTGGCCGACCTGATGGAATACGGCACCAGCGACCGGATCCAGGCGCACCTGAACGAATTGCTCGGCACCATGGCCTGCCACGGCGCGATCCGCGCCAATCGGCGCCTGGCCCTGGCGGAAATGAACGGCTTGCTGCGGGATATGGAAAATACCGAGCGCAGCGGCCAGTGCAACCACGGTCGGCCGACCTGGACCCAGCTCGGGCTGGATGATCTGGACAAACTGTTCCTGCGTGGTCGCTGATGACGGCTTCCAAGGCATTACCACCGGCCATCTTCCTGATGGGCCCCACGGCGGCGGGCAAGACCGACCTGGCCATTGAACTGACCAAGGTGCTGCCGTGCGAGCTGATCAGTGTCGACTCGGCCCTGGTTTACCGGGACATGGACATCGGCACGGCCAAGCCCTCGAAAGCCCAGCTGACGGAGTTTCCGCACCGGTTGATCGATATTCTCGACCCGGCGCAAAGTTATTCCGCGGCCGAATTCCGCAGCGATGCCCTGGCGGCGATGGCCGAGATCAGCGCGCGCGGCAAGATTCCGCTGCTGGTGGGCGGCACCATGCTTTATTACAAGGCGTTGCTGGAGGGCCTGGCGGAGATGCCGGCGGCCGATCCGCAGATCCGTGCCGAAATCGAAGAAGAGGCCGCACGCCTGGGCTGGCAGGTCCTGCACGACCAGTTGGCGGTCATCGACCCGGTTTCGGCGGCACGCATCCACCCCAATGATCCCCAGCGTCTGAGTCGGGCCCTGGAAGTCTATCGGGTCAGCGGATCGAGCATGACCGCCCACCGCCAGCGACAATCTGCGCAAAGTACTGACGCAGCCGCTTCGGGACGGCCTCAATTGCCCTATACTGTTGCCAACCTGGCCATCGCCCCGGCGAATCGCCAGGTTCTGCACGACCGAATTGCACAAAGATTCACACAAATGCTGGAACAGGGGTTCGTAGACGAGGTCGTAGCTTTGCGTAGGAGAAGTGACCTGCATGTCGGGTTGCCGTCCATACGTGCTGTGGGCTACCGACAAGTCTGGGAGCACCTCGAGGGCAAGCTGACGTCAGCCGAAATGCAGGAGCGCGGCATCATTGCCACGCGCCAGTTGGCGAAGCGCCAGTTCACCTGGTTGCGCAGCTGGACGGATCTGCACTGGCTGGACAGCCTGGATTGCGACAATCTGCCACGCGCCTTGAAATACCTTGGGACGATCTCCATATTGGGCTGAGTCCTTGCAATTGCCGTCTATCCTTGGGGGAAAGGCGGTACAAGCCATCCATTTACCCATTTTTTATTATTGATCCTTAAAGGAGTGCGGCACATGTCAAAAGGGCATTCGCTACAAGACCCTTACTTGAATACCTTGCGTAAAGAGAAGGTTGGGGTTTCCATCTATCTGGTCAACGGTATCAAACTGCAAGGCACGATCGAGTCCTTCGACCAGTTCGTGATCCTGCTGAAGAACACCGTCAGCCAGATGGTCTACAAGCACGCTATCTCGACAGTGGTGCCGGTTCGTCCAATTCGTCTGCCTAGCGCAACCGAAAACGAACAGGGTGACGCTGAGCCGGGTAACGCCTGATAGGAGTCTCCTTTGTTCTTTGAGCGCCACGGTGGTGGTGAACGGACCATTCTCGTTCACTTGGAAGGTCAGGACCCTGAGGCGCGCGAAGATCCGCAGGAGTTTCAGGAGTTGGCAGCATCGGCAGGCGCCGAGACCGTCGCGTTTTTCAACGTGCCGCGTCATCGGCCAACCGCCAAGTATCTGATTGGCACTGGCAAGGTCGAGGAACTTCGCGACCTGGTCAAGGCCGAACAGATCGATATCGTGATTTTCAATCACGTCCTCACGCCCAGCCAGGAACGTAACCTCGAACGTGTCTTCGAGTGTCGCGTACTGGATCGCACGGGCCTGATTCTCGATATTTTTGCCCAGCGCGCCCGCACCCATGAAGGCAAGCTCCAGGTCGAACTGGCCCAGCTTGAGCACATGAGTACGCGGTTGGTCCGCGGCTGGACTCACCTTGAGCGCCAGGGCGGCGGTATCGGCATGCGCGGCCCGGGTGAAACCCAGCTGGAAACCGACCGGCGACTGTTGCGGGTGCGCCTGCGGCAGATCAAGGGGCGGCTGGAGAAAGTCCGCAGCCAACGCGAACAGTCTCGCCGTGGGCGCAAGCGCGCCGATATCCCGACCGTGTCGCTGGTGGGCTACACCAACGCCGGCAAGTCGACGCTGTTCAATGCGGTCACCGAGTCCGAGGTGTATGCGGCGGACCAGTTGTTCGCCACCCTCGACCCGACCCTGCGCCGTCTCGATCTCAACGACCTCGGCCCGATCGTGCTGGCCGACACCGTGGGTTTTATCCGGCACCTGCCGCACAAGCTGGTCGAGGCTTTCCGGGCTACGCTCGAAGAGTCGAGCAACTCCGACCTGCTGCTGCACGTGATCGACGCCGCGGAGCCGGACCGGATGCTGCAGATCGAGCAGGTCATGGTGGTACTGGGCGAGATCGGAGCCCAGGATCTGCCGATCCTGGAGGTCTACAACAAACTCGATTTGCTCGAGGGCGTCGAACCGCAAATCCAGCGTGATGAAGACGGCAAGCCGCAGCGGGTCTGGCTCAGCGCCCGGGACGGGCAGGGCCTGGAACTGCTCGAACAGGCGATTGCCGAGTTGCTGGGCAACGATTTGTTCGTCGGCACCTTGCGCTTGCCGCAGCGTTTTGCTCGACTGCGTGCACAGTTCTTCGAGATGGGCGCAGTGCAGAAGGAAGAACACGACGAAGAAGGCAGTTGTCTGCTGTCCGTCCGTTTGCCCAGGGCCGAGCTCAATCGAGTGGTCTCGCGCGAAGGGATGAAGCCGCCGGAATTCATCGAACAACACACTTTGCAATAAAAGCCTGGGAAAGCGGTTGTGCCGCGTTGACAGGCATTCTGTAGCATTGGTCGGCGCGCCGCGGGCGCGTCTTTGCTTTATCAGATGGAGAGCGCTATGGCTTGGAATGAGCCGGGTGGCAACTCGAACAATCAGGACCCTTGGGGTGGCAAGCGCCGTAACAACGGCGACCGCAAGGGGCCGCCGGATCTCGACGAAGCCTTCCGCAAGCTGCAGGAGAGCCTGAACGGGTTGTTCGGTGGCGGTAAGAAACGCGGTGATGATGGCGGTTCGGGCGGTGGCAAGGGCGGCGGTTTCGGTCTGCTCGGCATCGGCCTTGTCGTGCTCGCGGCCATGTGGCTGTACAGCGCGGTCTACGTCGTCGATGAACAGGAGCAGGCCGTGGTGCTGCGCTTCGGCAAGTACTACGAAACCGTAGGGCCGGGCCTGAACATCTATTTCCCGCCGATCGACAAGAAGTTCCTGGAGAACGTCACGCGTGAGCGGGCGTACACCAAGCAGGGCCAGATGCTGACCGAAGACGAGAACATCGTCGAAGTGCCGCTGACCGTGCAGTACAAGATCAGCAACCTGCAGGACTTCGTGCTGAACGTCGACCAGCCGGAAATCAGTCTGCAACAGGCCACTGACAGTGCCCTGCGCCACGTGGTGGGTTCCACCGCGATGGACCAGGTGCTGACCGAAGGTCGCGTACAGATGGCCAGTGAGATCAAGGAGCGCCTGCAACGGTTCCTCGACACTTATCGCACCGGTATCACCGTGACCCAGGTGAACGTCCAGAGCGCTGCGGCGCCCCGTGAAGTTCAGGAAGCCTTTGATGACGTGATCCGTGCTCGCGAAGACGAACAGCGCTCGCGCAACCAGGCCGAAGGTTATGCCAATGGCGTGGTGCCGGAAGCCCGTGGTCAGGCCCAGCGTATCCTTGAGGATGCCAATGGTTACCGCGACGAAGTGGTGTCCCGCGCCAAGGGTGAGGCCGACCGCTTCACCAAGCTGGTGGCCGAGTACCGCAAGGCACCGGAAGTCACCCGTGAGCGTCTGTACCTGGACACCATGCAGGAAGTCTTCAGCAACACCAGCAAGGTACTCGTGACCGGCAACAAGAACGGCCAGAGCAACCTGCTTTACCTGCCACTGGACAAGATGATCCAGAGCGGTTCGGGCGGCAGTTCGCCGGCCAAGGGCGTGGGGCCGATGGCCAGTGGCAACACTGATGTCACCCCGCACATCACCGAGCCGCAACCCACACGTACCCGGGAGAGCCGCTGATGAGCAATAAATCACTGATCGCCCTGATCCTCGGGGTCATAGTGGCGGTGGCTGCCTGGAACTGCTTCTACATCGTGTTGCAGACCGAGCGGGCTGTCCTGCTGCAATTCGGTCGTGTGGTCGAGGCCGATGTCCAGCCGGGCCTGCATGTGAAGATTCCTTACATCAACCAGGTGCGCAAGTTCGACGCCCGTCTGATGACTCTGGATGCACCGACACAGCGTTTCCTGACCCTGGAAAAGAAAGCGGTGATGGTCGACGCCTACGCCAAGTGGCGGGTCAAGGACGCCGAGCGCTTCTATACCGCGACCTCGGGTCTGAAGCAGATTGCCGACGAGCGTCTGTCCCGTCGTCTGGAGTCGGGCCTGCGTGACCAGTTCGGTAAGCGCACCCTGCACGAAGTGGTGTCCGGTGAGCGCGATGCGCTGATGGCTGACATTACTGCTTCGCTGAACGCCATGGCCGCCAAGGAGCTGGGTATCGAAGTCGTCGATGTCCGGGTCAAGGCCATCGATCTGCCGAAGGAAGTCAACCGCAGCGTCTTCGAGCGCATGAGCACCGAGCGTGAGCGCGAGGCCCGTGAGCACCGCGCCAAGGGTAACGAATTGGCCGAAGGCATCCGTGCCGACGCCGATCGCCAGCGCCGTGTGTTGTTGGCCGAAGCTTATCGCCAGTCGGAAGAAGCCCGTGGTGATGGTGACGCCCAGGCCGCCGCGATCTATTCCAAGGCCTACGGCCAGGACCAGGAGTTCTACGCGTTCTACCGTAGCCTGCGCGCCTACCGTGAAAGCTTTGCGGACAAGAGCGACGTACTGGTACTGGACCCGAGCAGCGACTTCTTCCGTTACCTGGAAAAAGCCAAGCCCTGATCCAGAACGCATCGTGTTCCCCCTCCGCCCGGCAGCTAAAACGCCGGGCGGGGTGATCCTTTCGGAAAACGGGTGTATGATGCGGCAGCCGGGAAATTCCCGGCTTTTTTGCGTCTGCATGCTTCATTAGCTGAAGCAGGTTGGCAGACAACGGGTTGATCGACCCGACAGGTTTTTCGAGGAAAGTGGTAGACGAAGCCGGTTTCAGGCTGTTCGTCGCGTCGTTCTTGCGCGCGCGTTAACCATTTTCTGCTTCACTCAAGGCTCGCCTGTGGGCTTGCCGCCCGGATCATTAGGGGAAAGGCGTAATGGCAACGGTAGATCGCTGGCTTCTGCCAGATGGCATCGAAGAAGTACTGCCGCCTGAAGCGGCGCGCATCGAAGTGGCGCGGCGTCAGGTGTTGGACCTGTTCCAGAGCTGGGGCTATGAGTTCGTTGTCACCCCGCATATCGAGTATCTGGAATCCTTGTTGACCGGCGCCGGCCAGGACCTGGACCTGCGCACCTTCAAGGTGATCGACCCGCAGTCGGGTCGGCAGATGGGTTTCCGGGCGGATATCACGCCGCAGGTGGCGCGTATCGACGCCCACACCCTGCGTCGCGAAGGCCCGAGCCGCCTGTGCTACGCCGGCAGCGTGCTGCATGCGCAGCCGCGGGCTTTGTCCTCGTCACGCAGCCCGATCCAGTTGGGCGCCGAGTTGTACGGCGATGCCAGTCCGAGCAGCGACGTCGAGGTCATCAGCCTGATGCTGGCGATGCTGCAACTGGCCGATGTGCCGGATGTGCACATGGACCTCGGCCACGTCGGTATCTACCGTGGCTTGGCCCGCGCCGCCGGCTTGTCCGGTGAGGTGGAGCAACAGTTGTTCGATGCCCTGCAGCGCAAGGCGATCGATGAAGTGATCCAGTTGACCGAAGGTCTGCCGGCCGATCTGGCGGCCATGCTGCGGGCGCTGGTGGATTTGTGTGGTGGTCGCGAAGTCCTGGCAGCGGCGCGGGTGCGCCTGGCCGGTGCACCGGCACAGGTGACGGCGGCGCTGGACGACCTGCTGGCGATTGCCGAGCGGCTGTCCGCGCGTTTCCCGCAGTTGCCGCTGTATTTCGACCTGGGCGAGCTGCGCGGTTACCACTACCACACCGGTGTGGTGTTCGCGGTGTTCGTCCCGGGTGTCGGCCAGGCCATCGCCCAGGGCGGTCGCTACGACGACATCGGCGCGGACTTCGGGCGTGCGCGTCCGGCGACGGGCTTTTCCACCGATTTGAAAACCCTGGTGACCCTGGGGCGTGCCGAGATCGAGTTACCGTCTGGCGGTATCTGGATGCCTGACAGCACGGATGCGGCACTCTGGCAGTTGGTTTGCCAGTTGCGCGGTGAGGGTCAGCGTGTGGTCCAGGGCTTGCCCGGACAACCATTGGCCGCCGCCCGCGAAGCGGACTGCGACCGGCAATTGATTCAGCAGAACGGGCTTTGGCAAGTATTGCCGCTGGCTTCTTGAGTTTTCCCGCCGGCGGCTGCCGGCACCAAGTTTGCGCGAATGAGGACAAGTGTTATGGGTAAGAATGTCGTAGTCCTGGGCACCCAGTGGGGTGATGAGGGCAAAGGCAAGATCGTTGATCTGCTGACCGAACATGCTGCCGCCGTGGTGCGCTATCAAGGCGGCCACAACGCTGGCCACACCCTGGTGATCGACGGTGAGAAAACCGTCCTGCACCTGATCCCGTCGGGTGTCCTGCGCGAAGGCGTGCAGTGCCTGATCGGTAACGGCGTTGTGGTTGCACCGGATGCCCTGCTGCGGGAAATCACCAAGCTGGAAGAGAAAGGCGTACCGGTGCGCGAGCGCCTGCGTATCAGCCCGTCCTGCCCGCTGATCCTGTCCTTCCACGTCGCGCTGGACCAGGCCCGTGAAAAGGCGCGTGGCGAGCTGAAGATCGGTACGACCGGTCGCGGCATCGGCCCGGCCTACGAAGACAAGGTTGCGCGTCGTGGCCTGCGTGTTGGCGATCTGCTCAACATGCCGCGCTTCTCGGACAAGCTGCGTGAGCTGGTGGAATACCACAACTTCATGCTGGTCGGTTACTACAAAGAGCCGGCCATCGACTACGACAAGACTCTGGCCGAGTGCAAGGAATACGCTGAGCTGCTCAAGCCGCTGATGTTGGACGTGACGGCCGAGCTGCACGACCTGCGTCGCGCTGGCAAAGACATC
The DNA here is from genome assembly GCF_013386165.1 of Pseudomonas gingeri. GTDB lineage: Bacteria > Pseudomonadota > Gammaproteobacteria > Pseudomonadales > Pseudomonadaceae > Aquipseudomonas > Aquipseudomonas gingeri_C. Next base: position 348,238 of record NZ_JACAOS010000022.1, read on the forward strand.
ATGTTCGAAGGCGCCCAAGGTTCGTTGCTCGACATCGATCACGGCACCTACCCGTACGTGACCAGCTCCAACACCACCGCTGGCGGCGTTGCCACCGGCTCGGGTGTCGGCCCTATGTTCCTGGACTACATTCTGGGCATCACCAAGGCTTACACCACCCGTGTAGGTTCGGGTCCATTCCCGACTGAGCTGTTCGACGAAGTCGGCGCGCACCTGGCCAAGCAAGGTCACGAGTTCGGCGCGACCACTGGCCGTGCTCGTCGTTGTGGCTGGTTCGACGCGGTCATCCTGCGTCGCGCTATCGATGTGAACAGCATCTCGGGCATCTGCCTGACCAAGCTGGACGTACTCGACGGTCTGGAAGCCATCAACATCTGTGTCGGCTACAAAGATGCAGAGGGTAAGGACGTTGCCCCGACTGACGCTGACAGCTACCTGGGCCTGCAGCCTGTGTACGAAGAAGTGCCGGGCTGGACCGAATCGACCGTGGGTGCCAAAACCCTGGAGGAGCTGCCAGCTAACGCCCGTGCCTACATCAAACGTGTTGAAGAGCTGATTGGCGCGCCGATCGACATTATTTCGACAGGTCCGGATCGCAACGAAACCATCGTTCTGCGTCACCCGTTCGCCTGATAAGCGATTGATGTAGATCACAAAGGGCCCCTTTTGGGGTCCTTTGTCGTTTCTGCCTGTTGTTCGGCACGGGCCTTGCTGGGATTATCCTCTAAAAAGGGTGCCATCAAATTAATGGCGCCAAAGTCGAGGAATCTCCAGTGTCGGCCGTTCTCTCACTGTTACAAAGCCGTTTACTGCGGCCTGTGTTCGTTACCCTGGGTATCGCTCTTTTGGTGCAGGTGCTGGTGGCGGTTGCTCTGACCCGAAGCACAGTCACTGCGCTGGAGGCTGATCTGGGCACTCGTCTGGGGATCGACAGCCAGAAGCTGTCCGGCGAGCTGGAGCAGGCTGGCAAGGAAGTGACGTCGAGTCTCGACAATCTTTCGGTCAGCACGCGCCAGCGCCTGACCAGCGGCTTGTCCTCGCGCTTGAAGGATGAGCAGGCCCAGTTGCGTACGGCGTTGGAGAAGGATCTACGGGATTCGGCCAACGACATGGCGCAGTTGCTCGCCTCCGTGGCCCCGCGGGCCATGTGGGACAACGACGTCCCCACCCTTTCCGAATTCGCCCGACGTGCCCAGCGCAATCCGAACGTACTGTTCGTGGTCTATGACGATGCCACCGGCGAGCACCTGACCCGCTACCTGAACCGGGAAAACCCGATCAACCAGGCCCTTTTGGCCAAGGGCGAGGGTGAGCGGGCCTTGGACAAGGTGCTCAACGCGGCGAAGAATGATCCTTCGGTCTATTACCTCGAGGCTTCGATCAGCCCCAACGGCGTGGAAATCGGCAAGGTGCGCATGGGCGTTTCCACGGCCTCGGTCGAGACGGACCTGAAGGCGCTGGACCAGCGTTTCAGTACCTTGATCGCCAGCAGCGACAAGCTGGTGGGCGACAGCCTGCAAGGGGCTGCTGCGGATAGTTCCAAGGCGATGCAGGCCCGCTTGCAGTCGGCACAGGCCACGGCTTCGCAAATGCAGGTCAATACCACGGCAACGGTGCAGGACGCCGCGCAAACCTTGCGCTGGCGGATCGGCATGGGCCTGGCCCTGGTCGGTCTCGGCGTCTTGCTGTTGCTGGCGGTGGTGCTGGGGCGGCGGGTGGTCAACAAACTGCATTTGCTGATCGCTGCGTTGAATGACCTGGCGGCCGGGGAGGGTGATCTGACCAAGCGTGTCCAGCTCAGCAGCAATGACGAGATCGGCGACATGGCGTCGGCGGTGAACCGCTTTGTCGACAAGCTGCAGCCCATCGTGCGTGAGGCGGGTGATGTGGCCCAGCGTACGGGGGTGGAAATCGGCCAGATGACCTTGCGCAACGCCGGGGCCGATGCTGCCGCCGGATTGCAGCGTGACGAAGTGGCGCAGAGCTTGCGCGAGCTGTCGAAGATGGCGGATGACGCCCAGGCCGAGAGCCATGCGATGCAGGCGGCGTTGAAGCAGGTGGTGGATATTCGCCAGGCGACCAATGAAAACACTCGGACCTCGACCCAGGTCGGCAATCTGATTGAGGCGTTGGCCGGGCAGGTGGATACCGGTGCCAAGGTGATCGAGCGGTTGGCGCAGCAGAGTGAACAGATTGAAGTGGTGCTGACGGTGATTCACGGGATTGCCGAGCAGACCAACCTGCTGGCCCTGAACGCGGCCATCGAGGCGGCGCGGGCGGGTGAAACCGGTCGCGGGTTTGCCGTGGTGGCGGATGAGGTGCGGGCGTTGGCGAGCAAGACGCAAAGCTCCACCGGCGATATCCAGGCGCATATCGGTGCCTTGCAGCAGGGTGCGCGGGAGGCCGTGGCGGCCATTGGTCAGGCAGGGCGCCAGGCCAGTGAAGGATTGGCGGTGTTGCGCAGCAGTGTGAAGCTGCAGCAGAGCGTGCAGTCGTCGGTGGAGCAGGTGCACGCGGCGATTGGTCTGGCGACCCAGGCGGCGGCGCACCAGGCCGAGGGCGCGCATGCGGTGCGTGGGCGGGTCGAGGTGATCCATGCCCAGGCCGAGCGCGCGGCGCAGGCGGTGGTGGAGACCACGGCCAGCGGCAAGGTGCTGGACAGTCTGGCGGGGCAGCTCAAGGCGAGTCTGGGGCAGTTCCGGGCCTGACTGTTTGCTGGAGGAGGGCCTGTCTGCGGTGGCGGTGCTAGCCCTTGTGCCGGTGAAGTCGAACGCGGTTTTGTGGTGAGCGGGCTTGCCCGCGCTGGGGTGCGAAGCGCCCCCAAAACCTCTGAACTCGGTGCATCAGGCAGATTGAGTTGATCGGTTTTACGGCTGCTTCGCAGCCGAGCGCGGGCAAGCCCGCTCGCCACAGAAGTGTCGAGTGCCCAAGAAATTGCGGGGAACAGAAATGCAAAAAACCCGCTTTCGCGGGTTCTTGGTAAATTCCAGATAAACTCTGAAATTTGAATTGGTGCCCAGAAGAAGACTCGAACTTCCACGACCTTGCGGTCACCAGCACCTGAAGCTGGCGTGTCTACCAATTTCACCATCTGGGCAGCATCAGCAGCGTTGTGCGCCGTTGATGGACCGCACTATACGGAGCGGCTTTTGATCTGTAAACCCCTGTTTTTGCTTTTAATTAAATCTCGGGTGCGAGTTTGCCGTTCGTCATGCTTCCGTGAGGGGCGGGCGCACCGAGTTCAGGAAATGGCAGGGGCAGAAACGCAAAAACCCGCTTTCGCGGGTTTTTGTGAGATTCCAGAGTGTTACTCTGAAATTTGAATTGGTGCCCAGAAGAAGACTCGAACTTCCACGACCTTGCGGTCACCAGCACCTGAAGCTGGCGTGTCTACCAATTTCACCATCTGGGCAGTATCGTCAACGTCTCCGTCGTCGATGGCGCGCACTATACGGACGCGCCTTTTAACTGTAAACCCCTGTCATGAAAAAAACCAAGAAAAACGCTTCAATGTGCTTCAGGCGGCATTTTTCACGCTGACAAATGGGTTTTAAGGCGGCCTGTGTGCCTGAAATTTCCCGTTTCAATACGCGTATGCCAAACTAACCCGCATATAGACAAGGTGAAATTTATCTAATGGCCGATTGGCAGTCCCTCGATCCCGAGGCCGCTCGTGAAGCGGAAAAATACGAAAACCCCATTCCTAGCCGCGAGCTTATCCTGGCGCACCTGTCCGAGCGTGGATCGCCGGCCAGTCGCGAGGAGCTGGTGGATGAGTTCGGTCTGACCACTGAAGATCAGATCGAGGCTCTGCGCCGTCGCCTTCGTGCCATGGAGCGCGATGCGCAACTGATTTACACCCGCCGCGGTACCTACGCGCCGGTGGACAAGCTCGACCTGATCCTGGGCCGCATCGCCGGTCACCGCGACGGCTTCGGTTTCCTGATCCCGGACGACGGCAGCGACGACCTGTTCATGAGCCCGGCGCAAATGCGCCTGGTGTTCGATGGCGACCGTGCCCTGGCGCGGGTCTCCGGCCTCGATCGCCGTGGGCGTCGTGAAGGCGTGATCGTCGAAGTCGTGTCCCGTGCCCATGAGAGCATCGTCGGGCGTTACTTCGAAGAAGGCGGCATCGGCTTTGTCGTGGCGGATAACCCGAAGATCCAGCAGGAAGTGCTGGTGACCCCGGGCCGCAATGCCGACGCCCGTGTCGGTCAGTTCGTCGAGGTGAAAATCACCCACTGGCCGACGCCGCGCTTCCAGCCCCAGGGCGATGTGATCGAAGTGGTGGGCAACTACATGGCGCCCGGCATGGAAATCGATGTCGCGCTGCGCACCTACGACATTCCCCACGTCTGGCCCGAGGCCGTGCTCAAGGAAGCTGCCAAGCTCAAGCCGGAAGTCGAGGAGAAGGACAAAGAGAAGCGCATCGACCTGCGCCATCTGCCGTTCGTCACCATTGACGGCGAAGACGCTCGCGACTTCGACGATGCGGTCTACTGCGAAGCCAAGCCGGGCAAGCTGCGCCTGTTCTCCGGCGGCTGGAAGTTGTACGTGGCGATTGCCGACGTTTCCAGCTACGTGAAGATCGGTTCGGCGCTGGACGCCGAATCCCAGGTGCGCGGTAACTCGGTGTACTTCCCCGAGCGCGTCGTACCGATGCTGCCTGAGCAATTGTCCAACGGCCTGTGCTCGCTGAACCCGCACGTCGACCGTTTGGCGATGGTCTGCGAGATGACCATCAACAAAAGCGGGCAGATGACCGACTACGTGTTCTACGAAGCGGTGATCCACTCCCATGCCCGCCTGACCTACAACAAGGTCAGCGCGATCCTGGAGCAGCCGAAGACCACCGAAGCGAAGAAGCTGCGTGGCGAGTATTCGGAAGTGGTTCCGGATCTCAAGCAGCTCTACGCCCTGTACAAGGTCCTGCTGGCGGCCCGTCATACCCGTGGCGCCATCGACTTCGAAACCCAGGAAACGCGGATCATCTTCGGTTCCGAGCGCAAGATCGCGGAAATCCGTCCGACCACCCGCAACGACGCCCACAAGCTGATCGAGGAATGCATGCTGGCGGCCAACGTGGCCACCGCCGAGTTCCTCAAGAAGCACGAGATTCCTGCTCTGTACCGGGTGCATGACGGTCCGCCGCCGGAGCGCCTGGAAAAACTCCGCGCCTTCCTCGGTGAACTGGGCCTGTCCCTGCACAAGGGCAAGGACGGTCCGTCGCCGAAGGACTACCAGGCCTTGCTGGCCAGTATCCAGAGCCGCCCGGATTTCCACCTGATCCAGACCGTGATGCTGCGCTCCCTGAGCCAGGCGGTGTACAGCGCCGATAACCAGGGCCACTTCGGCCTGAATTACGAGGCCTACACCCACTTCACGTCGCCGATCCGCCGTTACCCGGACCTGCTGACGCATCGCGCGATCCGCAGCGTCATCCACTCCAAGCAAGACACGCCGCACGTACGTCGTGCCGGCGCGATGACCATTCCGAAAGCGCGGATCTATCCGTACGACGAAGCGGCGCTGGAGCAGTTGGGCGAGCAGTGCTCGATGAGCGAGCGACGTGCCGACGAGGCCACCCGCGACGTGGTGAACTGGCTCAAGTGCGAGTTCATGAAAGATCGTGTGGGCGAGTCGTTCCCGGGTGTGGTCACCGCCGTGACCGGTTTTGGCCTGTTCGTCGAACTGACCGATATCTACGTCGAAGGCCTGGTGCATGTCACCGCCTTGCCGGGTGATTACTACCATTTCGATCCGGTCCATCACCGTCTGGCGGGCGAGCGCACCGGTCGCAGCTTCCGTCTGGGCGACACGGTGGAAGTGAAGGTCATGCGCGTCGACCTCGACGAACGCAAGATCGACTTCGAAATGGCCGAGAAAACCCTCAGCGCACCGATCGGTCGCAAGAAGCGTGGGGCTGAAACCTCCGCTCCAGCGCCTGTCGAAAAAGCGCCGGAGCCGGCCAAGGCCGGGCGCCGTGGTGCGGTGGCGAAGAAGTCGGACGAGGCTTATCGCCCAAGCGACGCGGCGGCCAAAAACGCCGAAGTGCGCAAGAGTCGCGAAATGAAGCAGGCGTTGTTGGCCGAAGCCAAGAACGGCGGTAAAGGCAAGACCGAGGGAAAGCCCGCTCGCGGGGCGCCGTCGGAAAAGCCGAGCAAGCATCGTAAAGGCCCGCCAAAAGCGGGCGCTGGTCCCGCGAAAAGCGGCGGGGCGCGTAAACCCAAGGGCAAGTCATGAGTCAGTTGGAAAAAATCTACGGCGTACATGCCGTAGAGGCGTTGTTGCGTCATCACCCGAAACGCGTCAAGCAGATCTGGCTGGCTGAAGGCCGCAGTGATCCGCGGGTCCAGGTGTTGTTGGGCCTGGCTGCGGAGAACCGCGTGTCGGTCGGTCAGGCCGAACGTCGCGAGATGGATGCGTGGGTCGAGGGCGTGCACCAGGGCGTGGTCGCGGACGTGAGTCCGAGCCAGGTCTGGGGTGAGGCGATGCTCGACGAACTGCTCGATCGCACTGAAGGCGCACCGTTGATCCTGGTGCTCGACGGCGTGACCGACCCGCACAACCTCGGCGCTTGCCTGCGTACTGCCGATGCGGCGGGTGCGTTGGCGGTGGTGGTGCCCAAGGACAAGTCGGCGACTTTGACGCCGGCCGTGCGCAAGGTGGCCTGCGGCGCGGCGGAAGTGATTCCGCTGGTGGCCGTGACCAACCTCGCGCGGACCCTGGAAAAGCTCCAGCAGCGCGGCCTTTGGGTCGTCGGTACGGCGGGCGAGGCGGAGCAGGAGTTGTACCAGCAGGACCTGACCGGCCCGACCATCCTGATCATGGGTGCCGAGGGCAAGGGCATGCGTCGCCTGACCCGCGAGCATTGCGACTACCTGGTGCGCCTGCCGATGGCCGGTAGCGTCAGCAGTCTCAACGTCTCCGTGGCGACCGGCGTGTGCCTGTTCGAAGCGCTGCGTCAGCGTAGCGTCAAGGCTGCCAGCAAGAAGGCCTGACCGCTTGCACCCCCTGTAGGAGCCGGCTTGCCGGCGATGAACGATAACGCGGTGTCCCTGAAATACCGCGGCGTCTGCATCGCCAGCAAGCCGGCTCCCACGGAATTGGCCATTCGTTGCGCACCGGGCTGCTCAAATAATCACCAATTGTCTTGCACCCCTCTCGCCCCTTCTCTACAATTGCGCCCCTTGCCTTGATGGCTGGCGCATCTGTGCCTACTCCAGGCAAGACACACAAGTGTCATTCACTCCTTGTCTGACCGTTTTTGAGCGGCAGGCTACAACCCGTAAGGAGCATTCATGCGTCATTACGAAATCATCTTTTTGGTCCACCCGGATCAAAGCGAACAAGTCGGCGGCATGGTAGAGCGTTACACCAAGCTGATCGAAGAAGACGGCGGCAAAATCCACCGTCTGGAAGATTGGGGCCGTCGTCAACTGGCCTATGCAATCAACAATGTTCACAAGGCTCACTACGTGATGCTGAACGTTGAATGCACTGGCAAGGCCCTGGCCGAGCTGGAAGACAACTTCCGCTACAACGATGCTGTGATCCGTAACCTGGTCATCCGTCGCGACGAAGCCGTTACCGGCCAGTCCGAGATGCTCAAGGCTGAAGAAAACCGCAGTGAGCGCCGTGAGCGTCGCGACCGTCCTGAGCACTCCGACGCCGATGGCGTTGATGGTGATGACAGCGACGCCAGCGATAACGCTGACGAGTAATCCACGGACCTTTTGAGGAGCCAATTACATGGCACGTTTCTTCCGTCGTCGTAAATTCTGCCGCTTCACCGCTGAAGACGTGAAAGAGATCGATTACAAAGATCTCAACACCCTGAAAGCCTACGTATCCGAAACCGGCAAAATCGTTCCAAGCCGTATCACCGGTACCAAAGCTCGTTATCAGCGTCAGCTGGCCACCGCTATCAAGCGCGCCCGCTTCCTGGCCCTGCTGGCCTACACCGACAGCCACGGCCGCTGAGACCGGGCAGTCGACACGCAGTAAAGGATTGAATGCATGCGCGCCTTAGCTGGATTCATCATGCGCGGACGTATGCAGGCCATGCTCGTCGTGGCCGGATCTGCGGCATTGCCGCTGTTGTTCTGGTTGAGTGCCGCCGCCGGGTGCCTTGTGCTCCTGCGGCGCGGTTCGGACGCCCTTGGCGTCATTGGTCTGGGTGTGTTGTCGGTGCTGCTGTTCTGGCACTTCAACATCCAGAAAGATCCCACGGCCCTTTTGGTGCTGCTCGGGTCTTGCAGCCTGGCGCTGGTTTTACGCGCTGGCTACTCCTGGAACCGCGTGCTGCTGGTCAGCATGGCTGTAGGGTTGGTATGTGCAGTGAGCCTGGGGACGATTTTCAGTCCCTTCATCGAAGGGTTGGCGCAGACGTTTGAACAAGTCGTGCCGCTGGCTCTGGGTGAGGTCTACCACAAGTTGTCGGTAGATCAGCGAGCGTTCCTCGCGTCACTGGCCGTGCCCCTCTTGATCACCTCGACGGCGATCTCGCTGCAGGTCTTTAGTGTGATGTGCCTGATTCTTGGGCGCTATTGGCAAGCGTTGTTGTACAACCCTGGTGGTTTCGGGCGCGAGTTTCGCGCCATCCGAATCCCCAAGAAAGTGGCGCTGTCGCTGCTGGCCGTCATGTTTGTCTCGCCGTTCATCGGCCTGCATGCATTGATTCTGTTGCCGCTGTGCAGTGTTCCGCTGGTCTTCGCCGGCCTGGCCCTGATTCACGGGCTGGTGGCGCAGAAGAAGCTGGCCAGTTTCTGGCTGGTGGGGTTGTACGTCACGCTCGTGCCATTCATGCACTTGCTCGGTCCGTTGCTCATGGTATTGGCCATTGTCGACAGCCTGATTGATTTTCGCGGACGCCTGGCGTCGAAAGATGCCGATAACGGTTCCGCGAACGGTGAAGGTTAAAAGTTAAGAGGATTTCCACATGCAACTGATCCTTCTGGAAAAAATCGCCAACCTGGGCAACCTGGGCGATAAGGTAAACGTTAAGGCCGGTTACGGTCGTAACTACCTGCTGCCATTCGGCAAAGCCACCGCTGCGACCGCTGCCAACCTGGCTGCGTTCGAAGAGCGTCGTGCTGAGCTGGAAAAAGCCGCAGCAGACAAGAAAACTTCGGCTGAATCGCGCGCCGCCCAACTGGCTGAGCTGGAAGTGACCATCACTGCCACCGCCGGTGACGAAGGCAAGCTGTTCGGTTCGATCGGCACCCACGACATCGCTGATGCCCTGACCGCCTCCGGCGTTGAAGTGGCAAAAAGCGAAGTTCGTCTGCCGAACGGCACCATCCGCAACGTGGGTGAATTCGACGTGGCCGTGCACCTGCACGCCGAAGTCGAAGCAACCGTACGCGTTGTTGTGGTGGCTGCTTAAGCAGTACCCAATCGTCTGGCGACTTGCGCGCCAGACGGTTAACATCGGGCACGACTCTGTTCATTCAGGTCGTGCCCTTTGTTTTTTGGGCAACGTCCTTTTGCAAACCCCCTGATTCCAAGTGGCCATGAACGATATCTCCGCTCCCGAGCAATACGACCTGCAAACCGCCGCGCTGAAAGTGCCGCCGCATTCCATCGAGGCCGAACAGGCCGTGCTCGGTGGTCTGATGCTGGACAACAACGCCTGGGAGCGCGTGCTCGATCAAGTCTCGGACGGCGATTTCTATCGACATGACCACCGCCTGATCTTCCGCGCCATCGCCAAGCTGGCCGATCAGAACATGCCGATCGACGTGGTCACCCTGTCCGAGCAGTTGGACAAGGAAGGGCAGACCTCCCAGGTCGGCGGCCTGGGTTATCTGACGGAGCTGGCGAAGAACATTCCGTCGGTGGCCAACATCAAGGCCTACGCCGCGATCGTGCGCGAGCGGGCGACCTTGCGCCAACTGATCGGCATCAGCACCGAAATCGCCGACACCGCGTTCAACCCGCAAGGGCGCAGCGCCTCGGAGATTCTCGATGAGGCCGAGCGGCAGATTTTCCAGATCGCCGAAGCGCGGCCCAAGACCGGCGGTCCGGTCAGCGTCAACGACTTGCTGACCAAGGCCATCGACCGGATCGATACGCTGTTCAACACCGACAACGCCATCACCGGACTGTCCACCGGCTACACCGACCTCGACGAGAAGACCAGCGGCCTGCAGCCGTCCGACCTGATCATCGTCGCCGGCCGTCCGTCGATGGGCAAGACCACCTTCGCCATGAACCTGGTGGAGAACGCGGTGCTGCGCAGCGACAAGGTGGTGCTGGTGTACTCCCTCGAGATGCCAGGCGAATCGCTGATCATGCGTATGCTGTCCTCCCTCGGCCGGATCGACCAGACCAAGGTCCGTGCCGGTCGCCTGGAAGACGACGACTGGCCACGGCTGACCTCGGCGGTCAACCTGCTCAACGACCGCAAGCTGTTTATCGACGATACGGCCGGTATCAGCCCGTCGGAAATGCGTGCGCGGACCCGACGCCTGGTACGCGAGCACGGCGATATCGGCCTGATCATGATCGACTACCTGCAACTGATGCAGATCCCCGGCTCCAGCGGCGATAACCGGACCAACGAGATTTCCGAGATTTCCCGGTCCCTCAAGGCCCTGGCCAAGGAATTCAACTGCCCGGTGGTGGCCCTGTCCCAGCTCAACCGCTCCCTGGAACAACGCCCGAACAAGCGCCCGGTGAACTCCGACTTGCGGGAATCGGGAGCGATCGAGCAGGACGCCGACGTGATCATGTTCGTGTACCGCGATGAGGTCTATCACCCGGAAACCGAACACAAGGGCATTGCCGAAATCATCATCGGCAAGCAGCGGAACGGCCCGATCGGTTTTATCCGCCTGGCCTTTATCGGCAAGTACACGCGCTTCGAGAACCTGGCGCCGGGCAGCTACAACTTCGACGATGACGAGTAAGGGCCTCACGTGTGAGGACGAGGCTTGGGGTGTTATCCCGTTAGCGCGCTAAGGGCTGCGCGGTAAAATCTCCAGGGTCTCAATCTGCTCCCAGGTGTAACCGTGATTCAGGCGTAACTCGCTGAGGCTGAAGATGGTTTGGCTGGCGAACAGCGCGGTGATGAAGTAGCGGTCTTTTTCGAGGCTGCCGTCTCGGCCCTGGATATCGACCGCGAATGCGACCGACTCCACGTTATAGCCGATCTCGGCTTGGCGAATGGGGACATGGTTGCTGTATTCGTAGCGCGTATTGATTCTCGACAGGATGTTATCGCCGGACAGGCAGGGAGCGGCCGGTTCTGGCCGGCCGGTGCGAAAGCGGATCAATTCCAGCGTGGAGTCTTTTCGGACCCGGGTCGCGACGGTGGTGGCTGGTGATCAGCGGAATCAACATACCGCCATAAACTCCCAGTATTTCACCGCGCCTGATGCGGCGCTTGGCTGAAACCAGAAACCTCCCGGCCAGATGCTCTTCCTGCGTGGAGCTGATGTCGTCGTGTTCGAACCGTCCTATTTCCAGCTTGTCTTCGTAGAGCCGTGCGACCGTTTCATAGCCGTGCAATTGCAGATACGGAATGACTTGTTGAGCGCGCGCTTTTGACTGGTGGCTCCCTTCAGCCTCTGAGTAGTGAATGGCGACAATGGTCATGGGGTGTCCGTCCAGATCACGCAAGGGATAGCGACCGTTGTCGACGCGATCATAGGTGAGGGGCGAGTTCAAATGGTCGCGGTAGGATTTCCGGCTGCGCATGCGCACTCGTTGAGCTTGGGTGAAGCTCCGGTCGTCGAGATGGCTGGACCGCGCACTGCCTTGTGTCTGCACCGAGAGGCTGCCTGCCGTGAGATCGGCGGGGTCGGTGCCTGGATGCAACATCCACCCACCGTTGGTTTTGCGTTGCAGTAACGGTTGATAAAAGCTGTAGGGCGTCCTGGCATTCAGCAGTCGCCAGCCCTCGGGGGTCTGCCTGACCGGGTAGTAGCGGCCGCCGTCTCGGATGTAGTGCGAGTAAGCATGGGCGGCCAGGGGCTTATTGTTCAGATTCCAGAAAATACCGTCTTCGCGCAGGTCCAGACCGGACACTGTGGTTCCGCCCACGGCGAAGCTCTCCGGGAACCGAGTGCGCAAGCCCAGCTCTGGCTTTCCGAGGGTGTGCTGCGCGACGCGCAGAGCCGGCGCCTCACTGCGTAATATCGAAGCGTTGTAAAAGACAGCCTGTTGCAGATCCCTCGCCGCGCGTTTTTCGTCCAGGCTTATGTCAAGCCTGCTGTTCAGGGCTTGCTGCGTCAGTTTCGGCATCGCCAGCCAGGCGCCCGTGTACAGGTCGTGCGGGCCGGACAGCGTGTTGCCCTGGCGGTCTTGAAGCAGGTAGAAAGCTCCGGTCTTCTTCAGGCACCTGTAGGTCAGGCTGTCCAGGCGCCCGATGCTCTCCAGGGCGGCGTCGATGTCGATGTCCGTGTCCCACAGTTCAAGACGAATATCCTGTGGCCAGGCGCCCAGGGTTTCCAGCAGTGAAAAAGCCAGCCGATCACTTTGCTGGGGGTGTGGCCAACCCGGATAAAGACCTTCGAATACCCGGGAGATGTGAACCTGTTCCAGGGCTCGGTCAATCTCTCTTGTTAGCGACGACCCTGTTTCTGATGCGCTTTGCTCCTGGATGTCCAATGAGAAAATCGCGTCGGCCAGATGACTTTTGGGGAGTTCGGCATTCTCTTGGCGTATTCGTCGTTGCGTGGCGGTGTCCGGTTGTTCCGTCTCGATATACAGGTATTCGAGCAGGGCCTGGCTTTGTAGTTTCGCCTGGACCAGCAGATTCAGCGCCAATGGGTTCAGTTGACCCGGTTGGTGAGTATTGCTTTCCAGCAACCCGTCGATTTCTCCCGGGTCGAGTGCCTTGAGCAGCACGTCGAGCAGCTTTCCAGCCATCCAGTGCTCCTCGGAAATACTTACCGTACTCGACCCCGCGCCATATTGGATGGCCCCCTGCGAACTGCCACGCAAGACTTCCAGCATTTTTCCCTTGGGCCATCCGGGCAGCCTGGTCAGCAGATAGGACTGGATCCTGGGAGACAGTTGCGAGACCACGTTGCCCCTGGCCCGGTCGAAATCGAAGCGCTCTATTTCCTGAAAGATCCACAGGCGTTTGAGGCTATCGAGCAGCAGGGGCGGTGTTCGGCGGCTGTAGTGATGAATCTGGCGCAGTGTGTCAAGGCGTGTACCACTGAACGTCAGAGCGGCGCTCGCAAGGGATTCGGACAATCTGTCGGCGGGTGGCCCCAGGCGTGTGATCAACTGCTGTTGCGACCACATCGAGACGTCCTCGTGGATCGTCCGCCAGGCGCCGACGCCGTTGTGCCGCAGTGGTGGCGCGTAAACGCCTGGATAATCCGTCAGCACGATATGCCAGCGGTCGGTGTCTTCATTGTGCTCGACCTGGTAATACTGCTGGTCCAGTTTCAGGACGGTAGCCTGCGCCCATGGGTACAAACCCAGGGAGTCCGCTTGCCAATGCTCATCAGCTGGTCTTATCGCTGATTGATAGGGGGTCAGGTCCGGGTTCCAAAGGCGCGTGCGCCCCTGAAAGCGGACGGGGATCAACTCGGGCAGTCCCTCTGCCGCGGTGAATGTCCGGCTGTTTTTCGCCGTCTCGGCCACATTCAGCAAATGGATCAATCCGGCGTTCATTTCCCAGGCGCTCCAGATAGAGAAGTCCTGATAGACAATGGCCGTGAGCTGGCTACCTGGCGGTGCCAACAGGGTCTGGTGGAATCGGGGAATGAACGCCTTCAGGCCGAACAGCAGGTCCAGGTCCGCGCTGTGGTATTCATCCAGTAATGCTTCGCGGCTGATGGCATTGGCCTGCGCGCGGGGAGTAGCCAGTCTGCCGACGTCATTTTCAAGACGTCGCAGGCGCTGCCAATGAATCTCTTCGAACAACTCGCCGTCAATCGTTGCCAGGCTGATGAGATCCCTCAATTGGGCGGGCGAGCGTCCGCTGGCGGCTTGGCTGATCTTCGCCGCCAACAGTCTGCCCTGATAGTCAATCGGCATGAGTCGGCTGATCAATTGCCGGAAATCCACCGAGCGCAGTTGCTCCAGGTAATCCTCTTGAAACTCGACAAGCGACGGGTATTCCTTGAGCGCCGCCTCGGGGTGGTCTGAAAAGTAGATGGCGCAGGGGCCGCTGTTGTCGTCCGGGTCGGAAGAGAGATGAATGACGCCGGGCAACGTATGGCCGAGCAATTTCACCTCTTCATAGAGCGGAAGCTTTCCGATTCTTTGTCTGACCGGCAACAGAAAGTATTTCAAGCGGACCGCACAGGCGTCCGTGATGTCTTTTTTCATGAGGGCTATCCATAGCGCGACTTTGAAGCGGCTCCACTCATGGCGTACAAAATGCTCGCGTTTGTGAGCGAAGAGCATGATCTCGTCGGCGGGGCGGTCCAGGTCGAGTATCTGCTTGAGGTGATGCTGGTATTTCAGCCCGAGATTGAGCGTGCGGCAGTGCCGGGCAAACGCCTTGGGTGTGAGGCTGCTTTTCAGGCCTGCGGCTTTTCCTGAGGGATAGATGGCCGATCCGCTGCCGAAACCATTGTCGCGGGTTTCCCATTCCTCGAAATTGTAGAGCGCGGCCTCCAGCAATGAGTGTTCGGGGCTGGCATCGTAGAGGGGGATGCCCAGCAAGCTGTCCCTTTTCCAGCGTTTGACCAGGGTGGCGGCCTGCATGTCGGTGAGATCGGGAGAGAGCGGTCTCAGGCCAAGCTCCAGAATGGGTTCGGCAAAGGCCTCTATGCTTTTGAGATGGCTCAGGATGTGCGCGGAAAAGATCCTGGAGATGTTGCTTTCCTGTATAGCCGAGCGCAGGCCGGCGTATTGTTCGGCGCTGGCGTTTTTCAGCCAGGCCGGCAAGCGCGATCTGATGAAGGTGTAATGGGGCGCTGTACTGTGATCCTGTTCTTCGGGTGTCGTGGGCATGGCACTGCTCACTCTCGGATTGACTTTAGGGGGCCGTGGGCTTGTGTGCCGGTTTCCGGGCTCGTCTCGGAGGCGGCGAACGTGGTCCGAACCCCCGCTTCGGTATAACCGTAATTCCAGCGCAGCTCTTCATCGGCGGGAATGTCCCGGGTGGTAAAGAACGCGCTGAGCAGGAACTGCTCCAGACGCCCCCCGCCGATATCGACATCGACGGGGAACGTCGCGCCCTCGACGTTGTAGCCGCTGCCGGCTTGGCGGACCGGGAGGTTTTCTTCGTATTCGAAAATGGAGTTGATACGCGAAATGATGTTGTCTCCCGACAGCATCAGCCGATCCCATTTCGGCCTGCGGGAGAGGGGGGCGGGCAGGATGTCGATCACGAACGGATCCTGGCGCGCATTGCTGACATGAAAGGGGAGGAAGTTGCCGCCATACACGCCGATGGCTTCCCCGGCTTTCAAGGGCCTTCTGGCAACGACCATGGCCTGGCCCACCATGCTTTTTTCCTGGGTAAACTTGGCGTCCTCTTCGGTGAACGGGCGCAGCAGCAGCTTCTCTTCATAAAGCTTGGCGACCTCTTCATGGCTGCCCCATTTCAAGTACGGCAGGATGTCCTTGGCCTGGTAGCGTACGCCCGAGTCCGCGATCTCACTGGTGTGCTGGATCTTCTTGATGCGTAGCGGATTCCCCGACAGGTCCCGCAATGGATAGCGACCATTGTTCGCGCGGTCATAGTCGCCCATCCTGTTGGGCGCCCGCTGATAGGACTTGATGGCTTTCATGCGCTCCAGGTCTGTGCGGGTGAAGGGCTCGGGCTTGATGTACTCAAGCGCCGACACCATGCTGGATTCACTTTCCACAAGTTCGATCTTGCTGTGTACCGGACCCGGAGCGCCGCCCTTCAGGCCGATGTCGGTATTGATTTCCCAGTGCCCGGCCCTGCGCCGCAGCACCGGACGATAAAAACGGAAAGGGCTACGGGCGTCGATCAACTTCCAGCCAAGGTCCGAGGGCTTGACCTCGTAATACCGTTCGCCTTCCTCGATGTAACGACGGGAAAAGGCCCCCTGATACAAGCCGTCGCCCACCGGCTTCAGGTCGCTCGGTGGTGTTTCCAGGGCGAAGTGAGTATCCAGTGCACGGCCGGGCCGGTAAGGCCGCGAGGGGGGAGAGGCAGGAATTCGGAGTACGCGCCGGGGCGAAGCATCCAGTTGCGTGATTTTATCAATCAGTGACTGCTTGAGGGCGCTGTTTCGGTTGGGGCCGATGAAGCCCAGGTTCTCCAGTTCGGTTGCGGGCAGGCTTCTCCCGATGGCCGAATAGAGGTCGCTCGGCGCGAGGATTTGCTCGCCGTCGGCATCGTAGACCCGATAGCGTGAGCCTTCCCGGAGCAGGCGCCTGACGATCGTTGCGCTGTCGTCCCCGACGCTGGCGGCAGGCGGGTTGGCCAGTGTGTGGGAATACAGTTCCAGGCGAACATTGCCCGACCAGCCCGGCAGGGCTTCAAGCGTCTGGAGCGCCATTTGATCCGAGGACGGATTGAAGGTCGCGTGCAGATAAAGGCCCTCATTGAGTCGGGCGGTCTCCACGTTCTGCTGGGAAAGCTCGGCTTCATCTTTCAGGTAGGCCGGCAGGCTTTTCTGGTCCAGGATTTGCCGGGCTTCGGCGGGATTGATGGATCTCGCCATCGCCTCTACATAACTTTTCGGCAGGTTCGGAAAGTCCTGGCGGATCTGCTCGGGCAAAGGCCCTTCGACCTGTTCGCTCTGTCGATAAAGGTCCTCGAAGCGGGTCGATGTGTTTTGCTCGGCGGTCACGGAAGGGCCGGCGCCGTCGGTGCCCGGGGGACTTTCCAGCAGTCGCTGATGCTGGACCTGCCTGTCGAGCCGGAAGCGTTTCAGGGTATCGACCAGTTGTGCCGGCGGCGATTGGTTGTCGCGATGAAGTTCAAACAGCAGGTTCGAATCGCTGGCGCTGGCGTGCAGGATCGGCGCCAGGTCTTCGGGCGAGGTGCTCGCCGCGAACGGTCCCAATCGCCTGAGCCGCTTCAATTCGCTCCAGTCTTGTGGGTTTTCATACAGGGTGCGCCAAGCCCCGCTGCCGTTGTGCAGCAAAGGCGGTGAATACGCCCATGGGTCGTCGGGATGCTGAATGGACCACTCCGGTGGGGTGCCGGCAGAGCCTACCTCATAGAGTTGCTCGTCCAGTGACAGATAGTGCTTGCCTTGATAGTCGTACAAGCCCTGTTCATCGGGGAGCAGCGCTTCAGGGAGTTCAAGGGCTTGGCGATAGGGGGTCAGGTCCGGTTTCCACAAGCCGGACTGGCTGGGCGAAAGCTTGACGCGCAGCAGCGAGTTGACGAAACGACCGGCCTTGAGGGCGCCCGCGTTTGCGCCCATGAGCGCAACCTGTTCGGTGACGTCCATCAGGTAGTTGAGTGCTTCCACCTTCTCATGGCGCCGCCAGGCATCGAATCCTTGATAGGCCTCCTGGAGCAACTGTGCCGCCGTGAAGATCAGCAGGATGTCACCGATCACCGGGATGAACGATGCGGCGAAGACCAGGACATTCAGGCCGGCGTTTTCGTAGGCCTCCAGCAGGTGTTGGCGGGCCTGGGCATCGGTATCCGCCGTGGGGATGACGACCATGCGTCCGTGCCGTTCGATCTGTTGCACGCGCTGGTCGTGCAGGCCTTTGAATACGTTGCCTGCGATGGGGTGCAGCGTCAGGAAAGCAGGCCCGGGCGGCGGGATATGGCGGATGTGCGGACGCCATTTCTGCACGATGGCCTGGCGGATCATCTGGCTGAGCAGCTGTCCCTGATGACTGAACGGAAGGAATCGTGAAAAGAAACGCCGGTAGCTGTGCGACAGCAGCCTGCGGCTCAGCTCGTTTTCGAAATCCTCGATTGAGGCGTAGCGTGCCAAGGTGCCGATCGGGTCCTGCGGTATATAGACGAGGCACGGACTCGTCCCCTCCTCGGCGTCCAAGCCGATCACCAGCACTTCGCTGACGTCCATGCCAAGGAGTCCGAGCCGTGAGCAAGGTTGCGTGCCATAGCGGACCACATACTGACCCAGCAGGACGTCGAGCAGTACCCGATGGCAGGTCGTCGAGAGCTCTTTTCGGATAATGGCCAAGTGTATCGTCACGGCGAAAGCGTCCCTGTAACTCTTGATCAGCGTGTCCTGGGCACTGTCTGCGGCGTCCTGATCGGCCTGGGCGGTCGCCTTCAGAACAGAGCGCAGGTGAGCCTGATAAAGGCTGCCGAAGTCGAGCTGGCGACAGACCAGGGCGAACTCTTCGGGTTTGATCGCAGTTTTGCTGTCCTGGACCCCAGGCACCCGGTAAATCCCCGAGCCTGTGGCGAAGCTGTCGGCGCTGGTCAGCGATTCTTCGAAGTTTTGCAGGGCCGCGGACAGCAGCGTTTGCTCGCGGGTCTCGCCCTGGACCGAGACCAAGCCGAAGAAATAGTCGTTTTTGCGCACATGAACGAAGGTCGCCTGTTCGACGTCCAGCGTGAGCCGGAAATTGAAGATGATGGCCTGTTCCAGCAGCGGCTTGACGAATTGCGCGGGCGATTGCAGTTTTGCCATCATCTGCTTGAGTTCATGCCGGGAATTGCAACTGGCTATCAGGCTCTGGCGCAAGGCGTTGCGTTGTTCGCGGGAAGCCTCGAGTAGCCACTCTGGCAAATGATCTTTGATCACCTCGAAATGCGACTGTTCGCTGGGGATCGGAGGAGAGGAGGGCGTCATGTCGGTAGCCTTGGCGGATTTTTGAAGCGTCAGCTAACGACAAAGCGTTGATAAGGCTGCACTAGATAGTTGTCAGCCTGTACTGGAGAAATCGGCGCGGGTAAAACCGAGCGTTATCGTCGGACTTGATCAAAATTTGTGCTATATTCCGCGCCCGCGAATTTTCATCTTCACACCGGTCATCGATATGCAAACAGCCAAGCCGTTATTCGACTATCCCAAGTATTGGGCCGAATGTTTCGGGCCAGCACCCTTCCTGCCCATGAGTCGGGAAGAGATGGATCAGCTTGGCTGGGATTCCTGCGACATCATCATCGTCACCGGTGACGCCTACGTTGACCATCCGTCCTTCGGCATGGCGATCATCGGCCGGCTGCTGGAGTCCCAGGGCTTCCGCGTCGGGATCATTGCCCAACCGAACTGGCAGTCCAAGGACGACTTCATGAAGCTCGGCGAGCCGAACCTGTTCTTCGGGGTCGCGGCCGGCAACATGGACTCGATGATCAACCGCTACACCGCCGACAAGAAAATCCGCTCCGACGACGCCTACACGCCGGGCGGCATGGCCGGCAAGCGTCCGGATCGCGCCAGCCTGGTCTATAGCCAGCGCTGCAAGGAAGCCTACAAGCATGTGCCGATCGTCCTCGGCGGTATCGAGGCTTCGCTGCGTCGGATCGCCCACTACGACTACTGGCAGGACCGTGTGCGCAACTCGATCCTGATCGACGCCAGCGCCGACATCCTGCTTTACGGCAACGCCGAGCGGGCGATTGTCGAAGTCGCCCAGCGCCTGTCCTACGGCCACAAGATCGAAGACATCACCGATGTGCGCGGCACCGCGTTCATTCGCCGTGACACGCCCGCGGGTTGGTACGAAGTCGACTCCACGCGCATCGACCGGCCGGGCAAGATCGACAAGATCATCAACCCGTACGTGAACACCCAGGACACCCAGGCCTGCGCCATCGAGCAGGAAAAGGGGCCGGTTGATGATCCGGAGGAAGCCAAGGTCGTACAGATCCTGGCCAGTCCGAAGATGACCCGCGACAAGACCGTGATCCGTCTGCCGTCGGTGGAAAAGGTCCGTGGCGATGCGGTGCTGTATGCCCACGCCAACCGCGTGTTGCACCTGGAAACCAACCCGGGCAACGCCCGTGCGCTGGTGCAGAAACATGGCGACGTGGATGTCTGGTTCAACCCGCCGCCCATTCCGATGACCACCGACGAAATGGACTACGTGTTCGGCATGCCTTATCAGCGCATCCCGCACCCGGCGTATGGCAAGGAGAAGATCCCGGCCTACGACATGATCCGTTTCTCGGTGAACATCATGCGTGGCTGCTTCGGCGGCTGCACCTTCTGCTCCATCACCGAGCACGAAGGGCGGATCATCCAGAACCGTTCCGAAGAGTCGATCATTCGTGAGATCGAAGAGATCCGCGACAAGGTGCCGGGCTTTACCGGGGTGATTTCCGACCTCGGCGGCCCGACCGCGAACATGTACCGCATTGCCTGCAAGACCCCGGAAATCGAATCCGCGTGCCGCAAGCCGTCGTGCGTGTTCCCTGGTATCTGCCCGAACCTGAACACCGACCACTCGTCGTTGATCCAGCTCTATCGCAGTGCCCGCGCCTTGCCGGGTGTGAAGAAGATCCTGATCGCTTCCGGCCTGCGTTACGACCTCGCGGTCGAGTCGCCGGAGTACGTCAAGGAGTTGGTGACCCACCACGTCGGCGGTTACCTGAAGATCGCCCCGGAGCACACCGAGGAAGGTCCGCTCAACCAGATGATGAAACCGGGCATCGGCAGCTATGACAAGTTCAAGCGCATGTTCGAGAAGTACTCCAAGGAAGCCGGGAAAGAGCAGTACCTGATTCCGTACTTCATTGCCGCGCACCCGGGCACCACCGACGAAGACATGATGAACCTGGCGCTCTGGCTCAAGGGCAACGGTTTCCGTGCCGACCAGGTGCAGGCGTTCTACCCGTCGCCGATGGCCACCGCCACGGCCATGTACCACTCGGGCAAGAACCCGCTGCGCAAGGTCACCTACAAGAGTGACGCGGTGACCATCGTCAAGAGCGAGGAGCAGCGCCGGTTGCACAAGGCGTTCCTGCGTTACCACGATCCGAAGGGTTGGCCGATGCTGCGTGAGGCTTTGCAGCGCATGGGCCGTGGCGACCTGATCGGGCCGGGCAAGGATCAACTGATCCCGCTGCACCAGCCGGCGACCGACAGCTACCAGAGCGCCCGCCGGAAGAACTCGACACCGGCTGGCAGCCACAAGGTAGCGAAGGAAACCACCACCAAGATCCTCACCCAGCACACCGGCTTGCCGCCACGTGCCAGTGACGGCGGTAACGCCTGGGACAAACGCGAACAGGCCAAGGCCGCCGCGTTTGCCCGCAACAAGCAGGCGGCCAAGGAGCGTGCCGACGCGGCCAAGGGCAAAGGCAATAAGCCGACCCGCAAGCCGGTGGTGCCGCGCTGAAGCAGCGCTGAGCGACAAGCTGCAAGTTAGACGCAAAACGCCAGCCTCGTGCTGGCGTTTTGCTGACTGCCCTTTACACCTGAGACCGGGCCGTCCCCTCAAGCAGAGCATCCGGGGTATCGAGCAAGTGGGGCGTGCTGGGTGGGAGCGATTCAGACTCGGTGGAGGGTGTATCAGAAAATTTGTGCAGGTTTAGACCTTCATCGGCTATACCAGAGGTTTTGCGAGCGGGTGGCGGATCGAGAATAAGCCTCCAAGCCCAATGCCAGTCAGTAAGGACAATCTCAAGTCTGACCGAGATACGTGGCGAGTGGGCTTGCCCACGCTCGGCTGCGCAGCAGTCGCAAAATCGATCACCGTGTTCTACCTGACATACCGCGAACACTGGTTTTAGGGCCGCTTCGCAGCCCAGCGCGGGCAAGCCCGCTCGCCACAGTGGATAGACGAACTCACTTGCGGGCCACGGATGCTGGCGTTTTGCTTTCTATCGGGCGCTTCTTTCATTTGCTAAGGTTGCCGCGAATTTCCACCGCTCGACTCAAGGATGAACACCGCGTGAGCACCCCGCTACCCGGCATCGGCATGGACAGCAACCCTTCCCAGTTCCTCGCCCGCCAGCGCATCGAAAGCCAGATCAACCTGCCACGGCTGTTTGCCGCGATCGATGCCGATCCAGGCATTGTCGGCGCGGGCGTGGTGTATATCGATGCCGATTTCAATGTCGTGACCCTGCGTGAGTTCCAACCGATCTGCAGCATCCAGCCCAAGCGGATCATCTTGCGTGAGGCGCAGAAGTACATCGCGCCCACGCAGTTCGCCCAGCAGGTACAAAACAATCCGCGCGAGTCGCGTCTGGCGATGGAGGCGGTGAACACTACGCTGTCGTGCGCGGGGGCGGTGATCAGTTGGATGGTGATCGCCAGCGGCAGCATCTTGGTGCCCTTTACGGCCGGTGCCAGCGGGGTGGTGGTCGCCATCGCCTATACCGCAGCCGGTGCCAGCAGCTTGCAGTGCGTCAACGGCCTTGTCCGCACGGGCTTGGAAATCGCCAAGCCCGAAGTGAATGACTGGCTGGACAGCGAAGCCTGGTATCAGAACGCTTCCATCGGGCTGGATGCGGCCTCGCTGGTGGGGGTGGGTGCTTCCGCCCTGACCACCATCAAGCTGGTGCGGATCGCCAAGGCTACCACCGGGAAAACCCTGCGCGAGGTACTGCGGGGTCTGAGCCGGCAGGAGCGGGCGAAGCTGACCAAGGAACTGCTCAGCATCAATGACCCGAAATTGACCTCGAAGATGCTCAAACTCAAGCAGTTGGCCGGCGAGTTGCCCAAGCGTTACACCCCCACCCAGCTCAAGCATGGCACGATCACCCAGATCAAGGACTCCCTCGGCGCGGCCATCGGATTGACCGGAAGCGCTGTGTCCGGCAATGTCAAAACCATTGCCGTGGGACTCTACGAGGAGTTCGACGAGTGAGTGAGGCACTGACGCTACGTGGCTTTTTCCGCGAACACTTTCTTGGATTTATTGCCGGGATCTTTGCGGCTTATTTTTCGCTGGGGTTGAGTGTCGTCCTGGCATTCGTGACCTACTTCCAGCATTTGCCCCTGGCCGACAGCGGGTTATATATCCTCCTGGCCGGGGCGGTCATGACGCTGCTGATCGTGCACGGCAACCTCATGGTGCTGTGGGGGCGGCCACGCTGGGTATGGTTGCTGATCGGCGTATTCGCGGCCTGCCTGTTGTTCGTGCTGCCGATGATCACCTATTCCCCGCATCGTGGGCTCTATGGGCTGGCGCTGTTGTTTCCCTTGCTGGGGTTACTGTTTCTCAATAGCCAGGGGCAGCGAGACATGCGGCGCAAACTGGTGGATATCCGCGCGCAGCGGGAGAAGCTGCGGCGTGCTCTGGCGCAGCGTAGAGCATGATGTTCCTGGTGGATCTGCCACGTTTCCTGGCGCGCTATTTCCCGACCTTTATCGGCGGTATTTTTTCGGCGCTGTTCTCATTGGCCTGTGCTATTCCCCTGGTGGCTATGTCCTATTTCGCCGAGGCCTCACTCGGCGAGCAAGCGACCTGGTCGGTCCTGGGGGGCGCGGCGCTCACAATGGTCGTGGTGCACTGCAATTTCATGGTGGTGCGCGGCCGGCCGCAGTGGGTGTGGGGCGTGGTCGGGGTACTGGTTGTGTGCCTGTTGGGCGTATTGCCGACCATCGAGGACCGTCCGCATAAAGTCATCTATGCACTGGCGGTGCTGTTCCCACTATTGGGCCTGCTGCTGCTCAACAGCAAACGTCATCGCGAAATGCGCAGCAAGCTCGTCGACATCCGCCATCAGCGCGAAGCCCTGAAACAAGCCCTGAAGCCCCGGCGAAAATCGCGCTGAGAACACGGTTCGAACATTCGCCCCGTTTCTGTGCGACTCTCTGCACTACGCCCTTAGGCTGGCGCCATTCTGGTGCTGTGCTTAGCTGAGCGAGCACGACTCATGCCGAAAGCGCAGGGCTTGGCCAAGTGGCATAAGTCTTGCGCACGTCGGTTCAAGCCCAGGCTCGCAGGAGGCACGCCGTGTCGATCCATGTCGCATTGCACCATGTCACGCATTACCGCTATGAACGCGCCATCGAGCTCGGTCCGCAGATCGTTCGCCTGCGTCCGGCAGCCCACAGTCGCACGCGGATTTTGTCCTATGCGCTGAAGGTTGCGCCCGAACAGCATTTCATCAACTGGCAGCAGGACCCCCAGGGTAACTACCTGGCGCGGCTGGTGTTCCCGGAAAAGACCAATGAGCTGCGTATCGAGGTCGACCTGGTCGCCGAGATGGCGGTGTTCAATCCGTTCGACTTTTTCCTTGAGCCCTACGCCGAGAAGATCCCGTTCACCTACGCCGCCGATGAGAAGCACGAGCTGTCGCCCTACCTGGAAAAGCTGCCGCTGACGCCGAAGTTCCAGGCCTACCTGGATGGCATCGACCGCACGCCGTTGCCCAGCGTGGATTTCCTGGTGGCCCTCAACCAGCGCCTCAGCGAAGACATCGGCTACCTGATCCGTATGGAGCCCGGCGTGCAGACGCCCGAGCAGACCCTCGACAACGCCTCCGGCTCCTGCCGCGACTCGGCGTGGTTGCTGGTGCAACTGCTGCGGCATCTGGGCCTGGCGGCACGCTTCGTCTCCGGCTACCTGATCCAGCTCACCGCCGATGTCAAAGCCCTCGACGGCCCGTCCGGCACCGAGGTCGATTTCACCGACCTGCACGCCTGGTGCGAAGTCTATCTGCCGGGGGCCGGCTGGATCGGCCTGGACGCCACTTCCGGGCTGTTCGCCGGGGAAGGGCATATTCCGTTGGCGTGCAGCCCCGATCCTTCATCAGCGGCGCCGATCAGCGGCCTGGTGGAACCCTGCGAGAGCGAATTCAGCCACGAAATGTCGGTGGAGCGGATCTGGGAGGCGCCGCGCGTCACCAAGCCCTACACCGAGGAGCAATGGCTGGCGATCCAGACCCTGGGTCGGCAAATCGACGCCGACCTGCTCGAAGGCGATGTGCGCCTGACCATGGGCGGCGAGCCGACCTTCGTCTCCATCGACGACCCCGATGGCGCCGAGTGGAACACCGCCGCCCTCGGCCCGGACAAACGCCGGCTGTCCGCCGAACTGTTCCAGCGCATGCGCAAGCGTTATGCCCCGCAAGGCCTGGTGCACTTCGGCCAGGGCAAGTGGTACCCGGGCGAGCAATTGCCGCGCTGGTCCCTCAACAGCTACTGGCGCCGCGACGGCGTGCCGATCTGGCACAACAGCGCGCTGATTGCCGACGAGCAGGAAGACTACGGCGCTGATGGCGAAATGGCCGGGCGTTTCCTGGCGAGTATCGCCGAGCGTCTGAAACTGCCGGCACGCTTTGTATTCCCGGCTTACGAAGACAATTTCTATTATCTCTGGCGCGAAGGGCAGTTGCCGATCAACGTCAGCGCCAAAGATCCGCGCCTGGACGACGAGCTGGAGCGTGCACGGCTGCGCAAGGTGTTCTCCCAGGGCCTGGACAAGGTCATTGGCCAGGTGCTGCCGTTGGCTCGCACCGCCGCCAATGACCATTGGCAGAGCGGGCGCTGGTACCTGCGTGACAGCCATTGCCGGTTGGTGCCGGGGGATTCGCCCCTGGGTTACCGTCTGCCGCTGGCCTCCCAGCCGTGGGTGACGGCGGCGGAATATCCGTTCGTGCACCCGACCGATCCGAACCAGGATTTGCCCGAGTTGCCAGGCACCGAAGCACTCAAGGTCCACGGCGAGCCCGTGGTCGGCGAAGAGCGGGTGCCGAATATTGACGAGTCCGCCGCCTGGCTGACCCGCACCGCCTTGTGCGCCGAAGCCCGCGGTGGGCGTTTGTATCTGTTCATGCCGCCGCTGGAACGGGTTGAGGACTATCTGGAGCTGGTCAGCGCCATTGAAGCGACCGCCGAGGAGCTGCATTGCCCGGTATTGCTGGAAGGCTACGAGCCCCCCCACGATGCCCGCCTGGGGAATTTCCGGATCACCCCTGATCCGGGCGTGATCGAGGTCAATGTGCAGCCGTCCGCGACTTGGGACGAACTGGTCGAGCGTACCGAATTCCTCTACGAGGAAGCGCGCCAGACCCGCCTGACCACCGAAAAATTCATGATCGACGGGCGTCATACGGGCACCGGCGGCGGTAACCATTTTGTCCTCGGTGGCGCAACACCGGCGGACTCGCCGTTCCTGCGGCGTCCCGACCTGCTGCGCAGCCTGATCAGCTACTGGCATAACCACCCGTCGTTGTCCTACCTGTTCTCCGGGTTGTTTATCGGCCCGACGTCCCAGGCTCCACGGGTGGACGAAGCGCGCAACGACTCGTTGTACGAGCTGGAGATTGCCTTCGCGCAGATGCCAGAGCCGGGCGAGGAGTGTCCGCCCTGGTTGGTGGACCGCCTGCTGCGCAACCTGCTGATCGACGTGACCGGCAACACCCACCGTGCCGAGTTCTGCATCGACAAGCTTTACTCGCCGGACGGCGCCACGGGTCGCCTTGGCCTGTTGGAGCTGCGCGCCTTTGAAATGCCGCCCCATGCGCGCATGAGCCTGACCCAGCAACTGCTGTTGCGGGCGCTGGTGGCGCGGTTCTGGCGCGAGCCCTATGCACCGCCCAAGTTGGCACGCTGGGGCACTGAGCTGCACGACCGCTTCCTGCTGCCGCACTTTATCGAGCAGGACTTCGCCGATGTCATCGTCGACCTCAACGCCGCCGGTTATCCCCTGCGTGCCGAATGGTTTGCCGCGCACCTGGAGTTCCGTTTTCCGAAGGTCGGCGACTACGCCGTCAGCGGTATCGAGCTGGAAGTCCGCCAAGCCCTCGAACCCTGGCATGTGCTGGGCGAGGAGGGCGCGGTCGGCGGTACGGTGCGCTATGTGGATTCGTCCCTGGAGCGTCTGCAGGTCAAGCTGACCGGCCTTGCGCCGCAACGCTATCTGCTGACCTGCAATGGGGTGGCGGTGCCGCTGCAACCGACCGGGCGAGTGGGCGAGTTTGTCGCCGGCGTGCGTTATCGCGCCTGGCAGCCGGCCAACTGCCTGCAACCGAATATCCCGGTGCACGCGCCGCTGGTGTTCGACCTGCTCGACACCTGGATGCATCGCTCCCTGGGCGGTTGTCAGTATCATGTCGCCCACCCGGGCGGGCGTAACTACGAAACCTTGCCGGTGAACGCCAACGAAGCGGAAAGCCGGCGTATGGCGCGGTTTTTCCGCCTGGGTCACAGTCCCGGGACATTGCCGATTCCGACGTTGAAGATCAACGACGAACTGCCGATGACATTGGACTTGCGACACACATAAATCTGACAGGGCGCACGGAGTTTTCGCGTATCCGTGCGTCATCTGTCTGCGTTAACCTGATTGCCCTTGCCGTCTGCCGAGCTTTCCATGCCCGACCTGCTTGACCGCTACCCGCTGACAGCGGGGACCTATCACGAATTGCTGGACGACGGCGGAGCTGTGCGTGCCCATTGGCAGCCGCTGGTTGACCAATTGCAACGCAGCACGCCTTTGCAACTGGCTCAGCGCCAGGCCTTGTTGGCCCGGCAGATCCAGGAAAACGGCGTGACCTACAACGTCTACGCCGACCCCAAGGGCGCTGATCGGCCCTGGGAACTCGACCTGTTGCCGCACATCATTCCCGCTGACGAATGGCAGCGTGTGGCGGCGGGCATTGCCCAGCGTGCCCGGCTGCTGAACGCGGTGCTGGCGGACCTGTATGGCCCGCAAACCCTGATTCGCGACGGCCTGTTGCCCGCCGAGCTGGTGTTCGGGCACAACAATTTTCTCTGGCCTTGCCAAGGCATCCAGCCGCCGGCCGGGACCTTTCTGCACCTGTTCGCCGTGGACCTGGCGCGCACGCCCGACGGTCGCTGGTGGGTGACGGCGGATCGGACCCAGGCCCCTTCCGGCGCCGGTTATGCCCTGGAAAATCGCACCATCGTGTCGCGGGCCTTCCCCGACCTGTACCGCGACCTGCGGGTGCATCACATGGCCGGGTTCTTCCGCACTTTGCAGGAGACCCTGGTGCGCCAGGCGCCGAGCGATGCCGAGTCGCCGCTGGTGGTGCTGCTGACCCCGGGCCGTTTCAACGAAAGCTATTTCGAACACCTCTACCTGGCGCGCCAATTGGGCTATCCGCTGGTGGAAGGCGGCGATCTGACCGTGCGCGACGCCACGGTCTACCTCAAGACCCTGAGTGGCTTGCAACGGGTGCATGCGATCATGCGCCGGCTCGACGACGACTTCTGCGATCCGCTGGAGTTGCGCACCGACTCGGCCCTGGGCGTGCCCGGTTTGCTCGAGGCCGTGCGCCAGGGCCGGGTGCTGGTGGCCAATGCCCTGGGTAGCGGCGTGTTGGAGTCCCCTGGCCTGTTGGGCTTCCTGCCGAGGATCAACCAGCACCTGTTCGGCGAGGAACTGATCCTGCCGTCCATCGCCACCTGGTGGTGCGGCGAGCCGCCGGTGCTGGCTCAGGCCCTGGAAAAACTGCCTGAACTGTTGATCAAACCGGCGTTTCCGTCCCAGAGTTTTGTCCCGGTGTTTGGCCGTGACCTCGATGACGAACAACGCCTGGCCCTGGCCGAGCGTATACGCGCACGGCCTTACGCTTATGTCGCCCAGGAACTGGCGCAACTGTCCCAGGCGCCGATCTGGCAAGCCGAGGAGGGTGCCCTGCAACCACGGGCCATCGGTATGCGCGTGTATGCCGCGGCCAGCGCCGACGGCTACCGGGTGTTGCCCGGTGGCCTGACGCGGGTGGCGGCCGAGGCCGACGCCGAGGTGGTGTCGATGCAGCGCGGCGGCGCCAGCAAGGACACCTGGGTGCTCAGCGAGCGCACGCCCAGCGGTGAGCATTGGCGCACCCAGCGTGCCCTCGGGGTTCGCGATCTGGTGCGGCGCGATCCCTACCTGCCGTCGCGGGTGGTGGAAAACCTGTTCTGGTTCGGCCGCTACTGCGAGCGTTGCGATGACAGTGCGCGCCTGTTGCGGATCATGCTGGCGCGTTACGTCGACGGCGACGATCCGCAAGCCTTGCAGGCGGCGGTGGACCTCGGCGAAAGCCTGATGCTGCTGCCGGACGAAGGCGAGTTGCCCGAACGCCTGCTGGCGGCCCTGCTCGGCGACGACTGGCCGTTCAGCCTGCGCTCCAACCTGCAGCGCTTGCAGTGGGCGGCCTCCCAGGTGCGCGGCAAGCTGTCACGGGAAAACTGGCAGGCGCTGGTGGAGCTGCAACGCGAGGCGATGAGCCTGGAAAGTGAAGACCCGAACTTCGGCGAGCTGCTGGATTTCCTCAACCGCCTGGTGATGTCCCTGGCGGCCTTGTCCGGCTTTGCCCTGGACGACATGACCCGCGACGAGGGTTGGCGTTTCCTGATGATCGGCCGGCGCATCGAGCGCCTGCAATTTCTCAGCAGCAGCCTCGCGGCCTTCCTGCGCGGCATTGCGGTGTTCGATCAGGCCGGGTTGGAATGGTTGCTGGAACTGGGCAACAGCAGCATCACCTACCGTTCGCGCTACCTGGCGGTGCCTCAACTGATCCCGGTGCTCGACCTGCTGCTGCTGGATGAGCAGAACCCCCATGCCGTGTTGTTCCAACTGAAATTGGTCAGTCGTACCTTGCGCCGTTTGAACGATGACTTCGGTGTCCCACGGGAGTTGGGGCTGAACCAGTTGGTCGAGCGCCTGGGGCGTTTCGACCTGGGCAACCTGGAAAGCGCCCTGTTCGGCGATACCGGCGTGCGTGATGTGCTCGACGGTCTGGCCGAGCTGTTGCAAGAGGTCGCCGATGCCAGCAGCCAGGTGTCCGATCGCCTGGCCTTGCGGCATTTTGCCCATGTCGACGATGTCAGCCAGCAGACGGTGTCCGTGTGATGAGTGCTCTCTACCAGATTTTCCACGATACCCATTATCACTACGACAGCCCGGTGTCCCTGGCCCAGCAGCTCGCCCACCTGTGGCCGCGGGCTTGTGACTGGCAAGTGTGCAGCGAGCAGATGCTGAAGATCAGCCCCGAGCCCACCAGTCGCCGTGATGAACTCGATGTGTTCGGCAATCCGTTGACCCGGCTGGCATTCGAGCGGCCCCATGACGAACTGCTGGTCAATGCCTGGCTGAATGTCGAGGTGCTGGCGCGACCGGCAGTGGATTTCAATCTGTCCGCCGCTTGGGAGGACACCCGCAACGCCCTGACCTATAGCGGCCAGGGGTTGAATCCACAGATTCTCGAGGCGTGCCGTTATCGCTTCGAATCGCCCTACGTGCATCTGAAGAAAAGCTTCGTCGAGTTTTCCGAGAGCTGCTTCCCGCTCGGGCGTCCGTTGCTGGTGGGTGTCCAGGCGTTGATGGAGAAGATTTTCAGTGAGTTCACCTTCGATGCCGAAGCGACCCAGGTCGCCACGCCGCTGGTGGAGGTGCTGGAGCGACGGCGCGGGGTCTGCCAGGACTTTGCCCACCTGATGCTCGCCTGCCTGCGCTCGCGGGGCCTGGCGGCGCGTTATGTCAGTGGTTATCTGCTGACCCAGCCGCCGCCTGGCCAGGCGCGCCTGATCGGCGCCGATGCCTCCCATGCCTGGGTGTCGGTGTTCTGTCCGGTGTCGGGTTGGGTGGATTTCGATCCGACCAACAATGTGCAGCCGGCCCTGGAGCACATCACCCTGGCCTGGGGCCGGGATTTTTCCGATGTGTCGCCGTTGCGTGGGGTGATTCTGGGGGGCGGCAGCCATGACCCGGAAGTCCAGGTGACGGTGATGCCGATGGGGGATGTGGGGCGGCCCGCCGGCTAAACCGGCCCCCCTGTAGGAGCCGGCTTGCTGGCGATGGCGTCAGTAAGATCGCCGCAAGGCTCAAGGGCCTCATCGCTGGCAAGCCAGCTCCTACAGAGGCTTTGGCAACACGATACTTTTGTGGTGAGACGCGGTCCTAATGTGGGAGCCGGCTTGCTGGCGATGGCGTTACTAAGAACGCCGCAAGGCTTGGGGGCCTCATCGCGAGCAATCGAGCGTCGACCGGCTGCTCCTACAGGGACTACGTCAATCGTGGTTGCGCGTTGCCGGGCAAGACAGCATCAATCGATCAGGCGTTTGGCGTTGGGTCCTGCGCCTCGGTTTCCGCACTTTCCGCTTCCGGATTCAACAGGGCCGCAGCCTCTTCTTCTGCGGTGGTTTTCTTGCGTTGCAGTTTTTCCTCTTTCTTCTGCTCTTTGGCCAGGTCGCGCTGACGTTTGGCAAAGGAGTAATTGGGTTTGGCCATGGGCGATCCTCTGGGGTCGAAGGTGAGGTTGAGCGGCGCGTATTCTGCCTGTGTTCGTGGCGCAGCACACGAAACAATGGTTTTTCGCGACAAGCTTGACCCCAGAGTAAAGGCTGGCCGACAACTCTCCAAGGATTAAACCTCGCGCGAAGGCCCTTCAAAGGTACCGCTGGCACCACAGGCGTAAGCGGCGAGCAAGCTTTGCAGCAGGCTGTTGATAGACATGGTAGACGCTCCGTTGAGTGAGAACGTCTTAATGTTAGGGGGCGCCAGTTCGTCTGGCTGTTTGATTGTATCCATCGAAGCGATAGCTTAGGATTGTATACAATCTGTTGATACAGATCAGGAGAACTGCCGCTGATTTCGGGCAATCTCCCCGTTTGACCCTTGATTTTAATACCCTGCCTTGGAGATTCACCATGTTCGCCAAAGTTGTTGCGGTATCGTTGTTGGCCCTCGCCAGTGGCCAGTTGTTTGCCGCCGATTGCTCGGTCGATGTCGACTCCACCGACCAGATGTCCTTCACCGTCAAGGAAATCAGCATCGACAAGAGCTGCAAGAATTTCACCGTGAACCTGAGCCATGCCGGCAGCCTGCCGAAGAACGTCATGGGCCATAACTGGGTGCTGAGCAAGGCCTCCGACATGGCCGGGATCGCCGCTGATGGCATGGGTGCCGGGATCGACAAGAATTACCTGAAGGACGGCGACACCCGCATCATCGCCCACACCAAGATAATTGGTGCCGGTGAAAAGGACTCTGTGACCTTCGACGTGTCGAAATTGACTGCCGGTGAAAGCTACGAGTTCTTCTGCTCGTTCCCGGGCCACAACTCGATCATGAAAGGCGCGGTCGTCCTCAAGTAACCCGCGTTGCAACCCTGACCCCAGCGGCGCGGGTCAGGGTTGATCCTTCATTTTCAGATTCAGGCGAATACGTTTGCCTTGCAGGTCATCCAGGCTCAGGGTTCCGCCGAGCTTGGAGGGTTTGCGATTGCCGCCAATCACCCGCCCCTGATCGTCCAGCGCATGGCAGGTGAGAACCTGGCCCGGTCCGAAGAGGGCGTCGGGGTTGGTAATCTCCCAGCCGCACAAGCCGTCATAGTGTTTTTCCCCTGAAGTTGGAAAACCCGATACCCCCGGTCGCAGGTTGTCACGCACGGCAATCGAGCCGCTATGGGTGATGCTGCGGTTCAGGTTGTCAGGCCCGTAAAAGCCCTCGGTCTCGAAGTCCACTTCACTCAGATACAGCTGGCAGTCAGGCAATTCGTAGCCCAGGGGGACCTTGAAGTCGGAACTGTGGGGCGTGTCGGCGAGCAAGGTATTGAAGTGCAGCACTGGCGGTTGATAGGGGCAGCCGGTCTGGTTGGCTTTCGGGATGTAGTGCGCGTTGGCGCGCAAGGCGATTTGCGCCGGCATCTGCGCGATCAGCAAAAAAGACGCCTTGCTGGGTTGGCCGGCGGCCTGGTTGTCGGGGGTACTGGCGGCGGTGGCGACCCAGCAGATCACCCCAAGAGCACCGAGCAGCGGAAAAAACCAGGGGTGACGGAGCACGGTTTGCGCTTGCCACTTGGGGTATTTGCGATTGAGCAGCATCGGAGGGAGCCCTGCCAACTAGATGCGGCGAAGACTGCCCAGTGCCCGATGCTGCCTCAAGTGTTACGCGGAAAAATAGACCTTTCCTACGACATTCCCGCCGGACGAATCATGGCGCGAATGGCATCTCGCGCTTGTGATGGGTCTTTTCGTACGTCCGGCAAATGATATCGAAGGCTTCCTGGCGCACCGGCTCGCCGTGCAGGAAGGCGTCGATCTCGGCATAGGTCACGCCGTGGGAGGCTTCGTCGGGCTTGCCCGGTGCCAGGTCCTCGAGGTCGGCGGTGGGGATCTTTTCCACCAGGGACTCCGGGGCGCCGAAGTGCCGGGCGATGGCCCGGACCTGGTTTTTCACCAGTCCGCTCAAGGGTGCCAGGTCGCAGGCGCCGTCACCGAACTTGGTGAAGAAACCCATGACGGCTTCCGCCGCGTGATCGGTGCCGATCACCAGGCCGTGGGCGGCACCGGCAATGGTGTATTGCGCGACCATGCGGATCCGCGCCTTGGTGTTGCCGAGAACGAAATCCCGCGCCACCGCGGCTTTGCCTTCGAAGGCGGCGACTTCCGCGGCCAGCGACTTGACTGCCGGACCGATGTTCACCGTATGGCGCTCATCGGGGCCGATGAAGTCCACCGACGCCGTGGCGTCGTGTTCGTCGAACTGGGTTTCGTAGGGCAAACGCACCGCAATGAAGCGGTAATCCAGATTGCCGGTGCGCTCGCGCAACTCGCGCATGGCGCGCTGGGCCAGCAGGCCGGCGGTCAGCGAGTCGACGCCGCCGCTGATGCCGAGCACCAGCGTCTTGAGCCCGGAGCTCAGCAGGCAATCCTGGATAAAGACGATCCGTCGCGCCACTTCGGCTTCGAGGGCGGCCTGGTCGGCGAACGGTGGCTGGACCTTGAGCTGTTCAGCAATCTGGCGCTGTACGGCTTGCATGATTCACTCCTTGCGGGATGGGGTCTGGAACGGGTTGATCGGGTACGGCTGGGCGATTTTCTAGTCGGTGACCTGGAACACATGGCGCAGGTAGGACACGAAATTCGGGTCCTTGCACTGGGCCTTGCCCGGCTCGTCGGAAATCTTCGCCACGGGCTGGCCGTTGCAGGCGGTCATTTTAAGCACGATGCTCATCGGTTCCACCCCCGGGATATCACAGGTGAGGTTGGTGCCGATGCCGAAGCTGACATTGATCCGACCGCGCAATGCACGAAATATCCCCAGGGCCTTGGGCAGGCTGAGGCTGTCGGAGAACACCAGGGTCTTGCTCATGGGATCGATGCCCAACTGGTGATAACGATTGATGCATTTTTCTGCCCAGGTGACCGCGTCGCCGGAATCGTGGCGCAAGCCGTCGAAGAGTTTGGCGAAGTACAGGTCGAAGTCCTTGAGGAAGGCATCGGTGGTGATGCAGTCGGTCAGGGCGATGCCGAGCAGGCCGCGGTATTCGCGGACCCAGCAGTCGAGCGCGGCGATCTGGCTGTCGATCAGCCGCGGGCCGAGTTGCTGGTGGGCCATGATCCATTCGTGGGCCATGGTGCCCAGGGGTTTCATGCCGAATTCGCGTGCCAGGTGCACGTTGCTGGTGCCGACGAAGCGTCCTGGGAAATCGTGCTTGAGCACGCTGACCACTTCTTCCTGGACCCGGTAGGAGAAGCGCCGGCGGGTGCCGAAGTCGGCGACCTGCAGCT
Source organism: Pseudomonas gingeri (assembly GCF_013386165.1). Lineage (GTDB taxonomy): Bacteria > Pseudomonadota > Gammaproteobacteria > Pseudomonadales > Pseudomonadaceae > Aquipseudomonas > Aquipseudomonas gingeri_C. Next base: position 382,491 of record NZ_JACAOS010000022.1, read on the forward strand.
CGGCCAGTTCCTCGGTGGAGGCATTGGCATTGAGCCAGTCGAACTTGCGGTACAACTGTTCGCGGGCTTGGCTCAGCAGGGTTTCCTGATAGCGATAGCGGTTGCGCACCTCGCTGACGATGGCCAGCAGCGGCACTTCGAACAGGATCACATGCAACCACGGGCCGCGCAGGCGAATGAACAACTCGCCGTTCTCGATTCCTGTGTGGACATAACGCAGGTTGAAGCGGAACAGGCCGAGGAAGCGCAGGAAGTCCGGCTTGAGGAAGCTGATGCGTTCGAGGAAGCCCAGCTGGTCGGCGCTCAGGCTCAGTTCGGCGAGGCGTTCGATCTGGTAGCGGATTTCCGCCAGGTACGGACGCAGGTCTTCGCTGTTGCGGCAGCGGAAATCCCATTCGACTTCGACGTTGGGGTAGTTGTGCAGCACCGCCTGCATCATGGTCAGCTTGTAGAAGTCGGTGTCCAGCAGGTTCTGCACAATGCGATCGCCAAAGGCCTTATCGCTCATAACGGGTATCTCCATGCCGGTCGCGCGTGGCATCGGCGTCCTGGCAGTTCTTGAATGAAGACCGCTAGTGGCGCATATCCGTTGGCCGTTTTACCAGCGATTTTTAGCGAGAGGTCATGCCGGACCCACCTCTGTGGCGAGCGGGCTTGCCCGCGCTGGGGCGCGAAGCGGCCCTCAAACCGTTGCGCGCGGTGTATCTGGCAGATCGCGAGGGCAGGTTTTGCGACTGCTTCGCAGCCGAGAGCGGCGTTCCGACAAGCCCGCTCGCCACAATCACCGGGGGATCAGGTCTGAGTGAGAGGGTCGAGCTGCTCCAGCATCCAGGAGACAAAATCCCGCACCTTGGGCACCTCCGCCGAATGCTCCGGGTAGGCCAGGTAATAGGCGTCATGGCCGGGCATCGCATGGGGCCAGGCGAGCACCAGCTTGCCTTCGACCAGCTCTTCTTCCACCAGGAACCTGGGCAGCAACGCCACGCCGCAGCCGACCTGGGCCGCCCGGATGCACATATAGAAGGTCTCGAACCGCGGCCCGTGGTAACTGTGCTCGGTGTGATAACCCTGGCTGTCGAACCAGTCGTGCCAGGCCTGGGGGCGCGAGGCATTCTGCAGCAGGACCAGCTCGCTCAGTTGGGTCGGATCGCTGAAGGGTTTTTCCGGCAGGCAGGCCGGCGCGCACACCGCCACCAGCTCTTCACCGAACAACCTCACGCATTCGGTACCCGGCCGCGAACCCTGGCCGAAATAGAACGCCAGGTCGCTGCGGCCCTGCAACAGGTCGTCGGCTTCCTGTTCGTTGCACAGGTCCAGGTGGATATGCGGATGACGCAGGCGCCAGCCCTTGAGTCGCGGCACCAGCCAGCGAGCGCCGAAGGTCGAGGGTGTGGACACCCGCAGGACTTCGGTTTCACCGCCGTAGGAACGCAGGTAGTGGGTCGACATCTCCACCTGGGTCAGGATTTTTCGGACTTCCACCAGGTACAGATCCCCGGCCGGCGTCAGTTGCAGGCGGCGCCGTACCCGGCGAAACAGCAGGTGCTGCAACAGCTCTTCCAGCTGTGCGACCTGCTTGCTCACGGCGCTCTGGGTCAGGTTCAGCTCTTCTGCCGCGCGGGTGAAGCTCAGATGTCGGGTGACGGCCTCGAAACATTGCAGGGCCGTGATCGAAGGCAGGTATCTTTTATTCAGCATGGACGGGCCTTTTTCTTCTGTCTTGCGCTGCATGAATAAATGGAATGATATCTCGCCTAATCGTCGTTTGTTGGCAAAGCTGAAGGCCGCTACAAATGAAGGCCTGAATCGTCGTGTTTTTTGCGACTGAAGCTTTCCGTTTTTCGCCTACAGGAGTGACCTCCATGGTTGCCGCATTGCTTGATCGTCTTGGTGTGAACCCGGCGCTGTATCAACAGGGCAAACAGCCCGTGCATTCGCCCATCGACGGCAGCCGCATCGCCGGCGTGAACTGGGAAGGCCCGGCCGAGGTCGAGCAGCAGGTCAGCCGTGCCGAGCATGCCTTCGACGCCTGGCGCAAGGTGCCGGCGCCGCGCCGTGGTGAGCTGGTGCGCCAGTTCGGCGAAGTGTTGCGCGAATTCAAGGCCGACCTCGGTGAGCTGGTCTCCTGGGAAGCCGGCAAGATCACCCAGGAAGGCCTGGGTGAAGTGCAGGAAATGATCGATATCTGCGACTTCGCTGTGGGCCTGTCGCGCCAGCTGTACGGTTTGACCATCGCCTCCGAGCGTCCAGGCCACCATATGCGTGAGTCCTGGCATCCGCTGGGTGTGGTCGGCGTCATCAGCGCTTTCAACTTCCCGGTCGCGGTCTGGGCGTGGAACACCACCCTGGCACTGGTTTGCGGCAACTCGGTGATCTGGAAACCTTCGGAGAAGACGCCGTTGACCGCGCTGGCCTGCCAGGCGCTGTTCGAGCGCGTCCTGAAGAACTTCAGCGATGCGCCTGAGTACCTGAGCCAGGTGATCATCGGCGGCCGCGACGCCGGTGCCGCGCTGGTGGATGACCCGCGTGTAGCGCTGATCAGCGCCACCGGCAGCACCCGCATGGGCCGCGAAGTGGCGCCGAAAGTCGCTGCGCGTTTTGCCCGCAGCATCCTGGAACTGGGTGGTAACAACGCGATGATCCTCGGCCCAAGTGCCGACCTGGACATGGCGGTGCGGGCGATTCTGTTCAGCGCCGTCGGGACCGCTGGTCAGCGTTGCACCTCCTTGCGTCGTCTGATTGCCCATGAGTCGGTCAAGGCGGAGATTGTCACCCGTCTGAAAGCGGCCTATTCCAAGGTGCGCATCGGCCATCCGCTGGAAGGCAACCTGGTCGGTCCGCTGATCGACAAGCAGAGCTTCGAGAACATGCAGGACGCCCTGGAGCAGGCCTTGAGCGAAGGCGGCCGGGTATTCGGTGGCGAGCGCCAGTTGCAGGACACCTTCCCGAATGCCTATTACGTGTCGCCGGCCATCGTCGAGATGCCGGAGCAGAGTGAAGTGGTTTGCCACGAAACCTTTGCGCCGATTCTCTACGTGATCGGCTACAGCGAATTCGCCGAAGCCCTGCGTTTGAACAATGCGGTGCCACAAGGCCTGTCTTCGTGCATCTTCACCACCGATGTGCGTGAGGCCGAACAGTTCATGTCGGCGGTGGGCAGCGACTGCGGCATTGCCAACGTCAACATCGGCCCGAGCGGCGCGGAGATCGGCGGCGCCTTTGGCGGCGAGAAGGAGACCGGCGGTGGTCGTGAGTCGGGTTCGGACGCCTGGCGCGGTTACATGCGCCGTCAGACCAACACCGTGAACTACTCGCTGGAATTGCCGCTGGCCCAGGGCATTACCTTCGACTGAACACCGGAGACGCCCCCCACACCCCTGTAGGAGCGAGCTTGCTCGCGATAAACGTCAACGATAACGCGCCGTATCTGGAAACACGCGGCGTTCTTGCGTCCATCGCGAGCAAGCTCGCTCCTACAGGGGGCGCGGGGACAGTGTTCAGTTCAGGAGTTTGTTGGGTTTCATTTTCGGAGTCTGGCAATGCCGTTACGCGAAGAATGTCTATGGGAAAAACTGACGCCGCAGCGGCCAGAAGCTCCGTCCTTCAAGGGCGAGCTCAAGGTCGATGTCTGTGTCATCGGCGCAGGGATCACCGGCCTCTCGGCCGCGATTCACCTGCGTGAACAAGGCAAGAGCGTCTGTGTGCTGGAAGCTCATCGCACCGGCCACGGCGGTTCTGGGCGCAACGTGGGGCTGGTCAATGCCGGGCTGTGGATTCCCCCTGACGAGATCGAAGCCGGTTTCGGCGAGGCGGTGGGCAGTCAGCTCAACCGCATGTTGGGGGCGGCGCCGGCCCTGGTCTTCAGCCTGGTGGACAAGCATGGCATCGATTGCCAGCTGCGCCGCGAAGGCACCTTGCACATGGCCCACAACGCCAAGGGCGAGGCCGACCTGCGCAGCCGTGAAGCGCAGTGGAAACGTCGCGGTGCACCGGTGGAACTGCTGACCGGCCAGGACTGCGAAATCGCCACGGGGACCAAAAAGATCGCCGCCGCCTTGCTCGACCGGCGTGCCGGCACCCTCAACCCCATGGCCTATACCTCGGGCCTGGCCAAAGCCGCATCGCGGCTCGGCGCGCAACTGTTCGATCATTCCCCGGTGACCCGCCTGGAGCGCCAGGGCCAGCGCTGGTCGGTGCAGACCGCCGAGGGCGCGGTCAGCGCCGAACAGGTGGTGATGGCTTCGAACGCCTACACCGAAGGCGAATGGACCGAATTGCGGCGCAACTTCTTTCCGGGCTACTACTACCAGGTCGCCTCCAGCCCGCTGACCGAAGAGGCCGCGCGGCAGATCCTGCCGGGCGGGCAGGGCTCTTGGGATACCCGCCAGGTGCTCAGCAGTATTCGCCGCGATGCCGACGGTCGCCTGTTGCTGGGCAGCCTGGGCAACGGCAACCAGAAACCGGCGTGGTTCCTGCGGGCCTGGGCTGATCGGGTGCAACAGCACTATTTTCCCTACCTGAAAAAGGTCGACTGGGAGTACACCTGGACCGGTTGTATCGCCTTCACCCCCGACCATCTGATGCGCCTGTTCGAACCGGCGCCCGGTTTAGTGGCAGTCACCGGCTACAACGGCCGGGGGGTGACCACGGGGACGGTGGTCGGCAAGGCGTTCGCCGATTACCTGTGTAACGGAAATCCTCAAGCCCTGCCGATTCCCTTCGCACCTATGCGGCCGATAGCTGCGGTGGGCTTGCGCAGTAGCCTCTATGAGGCGGGTTTTTCGCTGTATCACGCGGGCCAGTGCTTGCGAGTTGTCATTTGATACAACAAAAAATGCTCAATCGGACGGCGCTTTTGTTCGACACGGCTAGCCTGTAATGGTGCGCGATGTAGCAGTTGCGCACCGCGAGTGTGCACTTCGGTGACGCACGTTGTTACAGGGTGGTTGCACGCCCTTCGGCGCCATGGTTGCAATAGTGGCACCGTCGGGTTGCGCCTTTTTTCTTAAAAGGTTTCACCTTCAGCGGTTTAGACGGTTGCACGCCCAGTTAAAAAGGGTCCGAAACAGTCCATAAAACAATAAGACAGCGACTTTTTGCAGAACAAAAAACCTATGGCACGCCCCTTGCTCTGAGCATTCATTGAAGTCGCAGTGCCAACTAAAAAAACCTTGGAGCACCACCTCATGTCCCAGACGTTTTACAAGAAAGGCTTTGTAGCCCTCGCAGTGGCTGCCGCGTTGGGTGTTTCTGCGTTTGCCCAGGCTGATGTCAAGATCGGCGTAGCGGGTCCGATGACCGGTGCCAACGCAGCATTTGGCCTGCAGTACATGAAAGGTGCACAAGCGGCGGCCGATGCGGTCAACGCGGCGGGCGGCGTCAACGGCGAGAAAATCGTCCTGGTCAAGGGCGACGATGCCTGTGAGCCGAAACAGGCCGTGACGGTCGCCAAGGACCTGACCAACCAGAAAGTCGCCGGCGTTGTCGGGCACTTCTGCTCCTCTTCCACCATCCCGGCTTCGGAGATCTACGACGAAGCGGGCATCATCGCAATCACCCCGGGTTCCACCAACCCACAGGTGACCGAACGTGGCCTGAGTGCAATGTTCCGTATGTGCGGGCGTGACGACCAGCAAGGTATCGTCGCCGGCGACTACATCGTTGACGTGCTCAAGGGCAAGAAAGTCGCGGTCATCCACGACAAGGACACCTACGGCCAAGGCCTGGCGGATGCCACCAAGGCCCAGTTGATCAAGCGCGGCGTGACCCCGGTGATCTATGAAGGTCTGACCCGTGGCGAGAAAGACTTCAGCGCCCTGGTCACCAAGATCCGTGCCGCCGGCGCCGACGTCGTCTACTTCGGCGGCCTGCACCCGGAAGCCGGTCCACTGGTCAAGCAACTGCGTACCGAAGGCCTGAAAGACGTCAAGTTCATGTCCGATGACGGTATCGTCACCGATGAGCTGGTCACCACCGCTGGCGGCCCGCAATACGTTGACGGCGTGCTGATGACCTTCGGCGCCGACCCACGCCTGCTGCCGGACAGCAAGGCTGTCGTTGAAGCCTTCCGCAAAGCCGGTACCGAGCCAGAAGGCTACACCCTGTACGCCTACGCTTCGATCCAGGCCCTGGCTGCCGGCTTCAACGGTGCCAAGTCCAACAAAGGTGAAGACGCAGCCAAATGGCTGAAATTGCACCCGGTCAAAACCGTGATGGGCGAGAAGACCTGGGACGCCAAGGGCGACCTGAAAGTCTCCGACTACGTGGTTTACCAGTGGGACAAAGACGGTAAATACCATCAGCTGGAAAAACAGAAGTGACATGAAGGCCTGACCCGGCTGGCGCCCCGTGCGCCGGCCAGTCGCCAAGCGTGTCCGTGCAGTACCTGTCTTTTCTCGTAGAACTGCACATGGCTGTGCTGCGACGGCGGTTGAACCCCGGCCGTCGCGGTGCGCTTCTGTGCAGTCTCTCAAATGCGTGAGATTGCGTTATGGATGGTATTTTCCTGCAGCAACTGGTCAACGGCCTGACCCTCGGGTCGGTCTATGGCCTGATCGCCATCGGCTACACAATGGTCTACGGCATCATCGGCATGATCAACTTCGCCCACGGCGAGGTTTACATGATTTCCGCTTACCTCGCGGCAATCAGTCTGGCTCTGCTGGCTTACTTCGGTATTGAATCCTTCCCGCTCCTGATGCTCGGCACACTGGTCTTCACCATCATCGTCACCGGGGTGTATGGCTGGGTCATCGAACGCATCGCCTACAAGCCCCTGCGCAACTCCACCCGACTGGCACCGCTGATCAGCGCCATCGGTATTTCGCTGATCCTGCAGAACTACGCGCAGATCGCCCAGGGCGCCAAGCAACAAGGCGTACCGACGCTGCTCACCGGCGCCTGGCGCGTCGATGTCGGCACCGGTTTTGTCCAGCTCACCTACACCAAGGTCTTTATCCTGGTGGCTGCGTTCCTCGGCATGGGCCTTTTGACCTATGTCATCAAGTACACCAAGTTGGGCCGCATGTGTCGCGCGACCCAGCAAGATCGCAAGATGGCGTCGATCCTCGGGATCAACACCGATCGGGTGATCTCCTATGTGTTCATCATCGGTGCGGCCATGGCGGCCCTGGCCGGTGTCCTGATCACCATGAACTACGGCACTTTCGATTTCTACGCCGGCTTCGTGATCGGCATCAAGGCGTTTACCGCCGCGGTGCTTGGCGGTATCGGCTCGCTGCCGGGCGCCATGCTGGGCGGGATCATCCTCGGCATCTCCGAATCGTTGTTCTCCGGCCTGGTCAACTCGGATTACAAGGACGTCTTCAGCTTCTCGCTGCTGGTCCTGGTACTGGTCTTTCGGCCGCAAGGCCTGTTGGGCCGTCCTCTTGTGTCGAAGGTGTAAGCAATGTCCTCAACCACTCAAAAATCGCTCGATATCAAAAAAAGCCTGGTTGACGCCATTCTCGCCGGCCTGGTCGCACTGATTGTCTTCGGCCCCATTGTCGGGGTCGTCCTGGAGGGCTACAGCTTCAACCTGCAACCCACCCGCGTCGCCTGGCTGGTGGCGATCGTGATGCTCGGCCGTTTTGCCCTCAGCCTGTTCCTGCAAACGTCCAAGGGCCTGCGGATTCTCGAAGGCTTCGAGAGCACCGGTTCCGGCGTGCATGTGCTGCCGGCGGACCACAAGTCGAGCCTGCGCTGGGTCATCCCGCTGCTGATCGTGATCGCGGTGGTGTTTCCGGTGTTCTCCAACTCCTACCTGCTGGGCGTGGTGATCCTCGGTCTGATCTACGTCCTGCTCGGCCTGGGCCTGAACATCGTGGTCGGCCTCGCCGGCCTGCTGGACCTGGGCTATGTGGCGTTCTACGCCATCGGTGCCTACGGCCTGGCGCTGGGTTATCAATACCTGGGCCTGGGGTTCTGGAGCGTCTTGCCGCTGGCCGCCATCACCGCGGCACTGGCGGGTTGCATCCTCGGCTTCCCGGTCCTGCGCCTGCACGGTGACTACCTGGCCATCGTGACCCTGGGTTTCGGCGAGATCATTCGCCTGATCCTCAACAACTGGCTGTCGCTGACCGGCGGTCCGAACGGCATGGCGGCACCGCTGCCGACTTTCTTCGGCCTGGAATTCGGCAAGCGGGCGAAGGAGGGCGGGATTCCCTTCCATGAGTTCTTCGGCATCGCCTACAACCCGGACGTGAAATACTATTTCATCTACGCGGTGTTGTTCCTGGTGGTACTGGCCGTGCTCTACATCAAGCATCGCCTGACCCGCATGCCGGTGGGCCGCGCCTGGGAAGCCTTGCGTGAAGACGAAATCGCCTGCCGCTCCATGGGTTTGAACCACGTGCTGGTGAAGCTCTCGGCGTTCACCCTGGGGGCTTCGACCGCCGGTCTGGCCGGGGTGTTTTTCGCCACCTACCAGGGCTTCGTCAACCCGACCTCCTTCACCTTCTTCGAGTCGGCGCTGATCCTTGCCATCGTGGTGCTGGGCGGCATGGGTTCGACCATCGGTGTGGTGATCGCCGCCTTTGTACTGACCGTGGCGCCGGAGTTGCTGCGCAGCTTCGCCGAGTACCGCGTCTTGCTGTTCGGCGTCTTGATGGTGTTGATGATGATCTGGCGGCCACGTGGCCTGATCCGCATCAGCCGCACCGGGGTCACCCCGCGCAAGGGCGTTCTGGTGGGAGGGGCTCACCATGAGTGATGACATCGTTCTGAAAGTCGAAAAGCTGATGATGCACTTCGGTGGGATCAAGGCCCTCAGCGACGTCAGCCTGCAGGTCAAACGCAACTCGATCTTTGCCCTGATCGGTCCTAACGGCGCGGGCAAGACCACGGTGTTCAACTGCCTGACCGGTTTCTACAAGGCCACCGGCGGCAAGATCGAACTGAATGTGCGCGACAAGCGCACCAACGTGATCCAGCTGCTGGGCGAATCCTTCCGCCTGGGGGATTTCGCTTCGCCGAAAACCTTCTTCAGCCGGCTCTACTACAAGATGTTCGGCGGCACCCATCTGGTAAACCGTGCGGGCCTGGCCCGGACCTTCCAGAACATTCGCCTGTTCAAGGAAATGTCGGTGCTGGAGAACTTGCTGGTGGCCCAGCACATGTGGGTCAACCGCAATATGCTCTCCGGGATCCTCAATACCAAGGGTTACCGCAAGGCTGAAAGCGACGCCCTGGACACCGCGTTCTACTGGCTGGAAGTGGTCGACCTGGTGGACTGCGCCAACCGTCTGGCCGGTGAACTGTCCTACGGCCAGCAACGCCGTCTGGAAATCGCCCGGGCCATGTGCACGCGGCCGCGGATCATCTGCCTCGACGAACCGGCGGCGGGCCTCAACCCTCAGGAAACCGAAGCGCTGAGCGCGATGATCCGTTTGCTGCGCGACGAGCACGACCTGACCGTGGTGCTGATCGAACACGACATGGGCATGGTCATGAGTATTTCCGACCACATCGTGGTGCTGGACCACGGCAACGTGATTGCCGAAGGTGGCCCGGAAGCCATTCGCAACGACCCGAAAGTGATTGCTGCCTACCTGGGCGCCGATGAAGAGGAACTGGTATGAGTCAACCTATCCTCGAGCTGAAGAACCTGGAAGTGTTCTACGGACCGATCCAGGCCCTGAAAAAAGTCTCGTTGCACATCAATGAAGGCGAAACCGTCAGCCTGATCGGCTCCAACGGTGCGGGCAAGTCGACGTTGCTGATGTCGATCTTCGGCCAGCCGCGGGCCGCTGCGGGAGAGATCATCTACCGCGGTGTCGATATTACCCACAAGTCGTCCCACTACATCGCCTCCAACGGTATCGCCCAGTCGCCGGAAGGCCGCCGGGTGTTTCCGGACATGACCGTGGAAGAAAACCTGCAGATGGGCACCATCCCCATTGGCGACCGGTTCGTCGACGAGGACATGCAGCGCATGTTCGAGTTGTTTCCCCGGCTCAAGGAGCGCCGTAACCAGCGCGCCATGACCATGTCCGGCGGCGAGCAGCAGATGCTGGCGATTGCCCGGGCGTTGATGAGCCGGCCCAAGTTGCTGTTGCTGGACGAGCCGAGTCTGGGGCTGGCGCCGATCGTGGTGAAACAGATCTTCGCCACCCTGCGCGAGCTGGCGGCCTCGGGCATGACCATCTTCCTGGTGGAGCAGAACGCCAACCACGCGCTGCGCTTGTCGGACCGGGCCTATGTGATGGTCAACGGCGAGATTCGCCTCAGTGGTACCGGTAAAGAGCTGCTGGTCAACGAAGAGGTGCGTAACGCCTACCTGGGCGGGCACTGAGTTCTGTCCTGGCGCGGTCATTGTGGGAGCCGGCTTGCCGGCGATGAGGCCTTGGAGACTTGCATCGCCTTTGAAGTCCTCATCGCTGGCAAGCCAGCTCCTACAGGTAATGTGAACCTTCTGAAACGCCCCGTGATCCTCGGATCCGGGGCGTTTTTTTGTCTGTCCACAGCCTGGATCCGAAATTGTGGAAAACAATCTGAACAACCTGCCAAAGTGCGACATGAAACCGCTGCAAATGATTGTTTTGTCATCAATTTGACTTGTCCCCGTTTGCTGTGGAGGTGGCTGTGGGTAACGTGGGAGTAGCTGGCTGAGAGCCTTTGAAACCGTGGCTTGCAGCGGTCTGGTTGTTTTTTGATCAGTGGCGTTTTGCAATGCGCCGAGGCATTTTGTCAACAGGTATATTGTCACGCCCTGCGCCCGGGAGCGCCCCTGCACTACCTGTGGATAACTCTGTGGGCAAACTCTGGAAACATGCCCCTGGGCGGCGTAGTTACTGGCCTGGAGCCACTGGCGAAAAATCGTCCGTGGGGACTTTTTCAGGGGTGGCTGCACAACGGATGTTGCGGGGTCAAGGGAAAAACTTTGGCAGTAGCGCTGGAGGCCTTGTGTGCCGGGGATCGGCGGGTTTTCGAGTTGCCCCCGGATACTGTGGACGGGGCTGTGGATAAGGTGCGTACAGCAGGCTCCAGGCCACGTGTTATATGGCTTTGCCGTTGATGATCATTTTTCGTACAACTTCATGCTTTTCAATATTCCATTTCTTCACGGGCGGGCGTTGAGGCATGCTGCGCAACGACCGTATTCATTTCTGGTGGCCCAGAGGGCCGAGCAAGGAGAACTCCATGACATCCACGTTGTTTATCACGGGCGCGACTTCCGGTTTTGGCGAGGCCTGTGCCCGTCGTTTTGCCGAGGCCGGTTGGAAGCTGGTGCTCACCGGCCGTCGCGAAGAGCGCCTGAATGCCCTGTGCGCGGAGCTGTCGAAGCAGACTGAAGTGCATGGCCTGGTATTGGATGTACGCGACCGCAAGGCCATGGAAGAGGCCATCGCCAATCTGCCGCCGAGCTTCGCCAAGCTGCGTGGCTTGATCAACAACGCGGGCCTGGCCCTGGGCGTCGATCCGGCGCCCAAGTGTGACCTGGACGACTGGGACACCATGGTCGACACCAACATCAAGGGCCTGATGTACAGCACCCGTCTGCTGTTGCCACGTTTGATCGCCCATGGCCGTGGGGCGGGGATCATCAACCTGGGGTCGATTGCCGGCAACTACCCGTACCCGGGCAGCCATGTCTATGGCGCGAGCAAGGCGTTCGTCAAACAGTTCTCCCTGAACCTGCGTTGCGACCTGCAGGGCACCGGCGTGCGGGTGACGAATATCGAGCCTGGGCTGTGTGAAAGCGAGTTCTCGCTGGTGCGTTTTGCCGGTGACCAGGCGCGTTACGATGCGACCTATGCCGGTGCCGAACCGATCCAGCCGCAGGACATCGCCGATACGATCTTCTGGGTGCTCAACACCCCGGCCCACGTGAATATCAACAGCCTGGAACTGATGCCGGTGAGCCAGACCTGGAGTGGGTTTGCCATTGAGCGGAACAAGGGCTGATATCGGGTCTGAGACCGCTACAAAACTTGTAGGAGCCGGCTTGCCGGCGATGAGGCTCTTGAGCCTTGCGCCGTCTGAACTGGCGCCATCGCCAGCAAGCCGGCTCCTACAGGGGGACCGAGGGCTTAGCCGAAGTAGTCGGCCAGGCCACTCAGGCAGGTTGCCAGGTGATAAGGCGTGGTCGACGGCATATCGCGCCGGCTGACCTCGCCCTTGGCATCCAGGCATTCATGCCAGCCGCCCGCGTGCAGGAAGTGCTGCTGCAAGGCGGCCAGTTGGTGCTGCAGGCGCGCCGAGTTATCCACACGCAACGTCAGCGCCCGCAGGTATTCGGCCTGGGCCCAGATCCGCTGGGTGCCATCGCGCAGGCTGCCGTTGGTGTCGAGCATGCCGCTGACCGCGCCGCTTTGCGGATCGACCCCCGACTGTTCGGCGAAGGCGAACGCACGATCCAGCGAGCCATGCAGCGCCGTGCCGCGCAGTAAAGGCGATGATTCCAGCAGGAACAGCCATTCGAACTGATGGCCCGGTTCGAACCAGTTATCCACAGCCCCCAGCGGTTTCTCCAGCATCACGCCGTGAGTGCGGTCGATAAAGCGTTGCTGCATGCCGGCCGCCAGGGCCTGCAGTGCGTTCTCGGTGATTGCATCTTCGCGCACCGACAAGATCGCCAGGAAGGCTTCGGCCAAGTGCATCAGCGGGTTCTGCAAGGGCCCACTGCCCAACGGCGACCAGTCGCGTTCCAGGCTTGCTTCATACAAACCGTCGCCATTGGCAAAACGCACGGCAATCACTTCCAGGGCGGCGTTGAGCACCGACTCCACCAGCGGTTCGCGAACCTTGGCCCAGTAATGAGCGCAGGCGAAGAGGATGAACGCGTGGGTGTAGAGATCCTTGCGGGTGTCCAGCGGTTTGCCTTGCGGGTCGATGCTGTAGAACCAGCCGCCATACTCGGCATCGTGGAAGTGCCGCTGCAACGAGCGGAACAGCGCACCGGCGCGTTCATCTGCGGTCGGGAAGGCGGGGTCGCCGATCAGGCTGGAAAACAGATACAGCTGACGGGCGCAGGCCATGGCGCGATAGCGTTGCGCTGGCAACGGCCGATGCTCGGCGTCCAGCGCTTCGTAGGGCAGTGCCATGTCGGCGTTCCAGCCGGGGCCTTGCCACAGCGGCACGATGGTCTGGCGAAAGTGCTGTTGCACGGTCGCGAACAGGGTCTTCAATTCTGGTGTGCAGGCAGAGCTGGAAACATCGGGCATCGGCTGGGATCGTCGGGCAAGGGGGTGTTTGCGCGACATGTTAACAGGCGGTCACGGAGGATGCTGTTCCTTGTGGTGGGCGGGCTTGCCCCAATGCCAGTCAGTTAAGCGAATACGGTTCCTTGTAGGAGCCGCCGGTCGCCGCCGCCGCGACACCGGCCACGCGCACCAGTGGTGCCGCGGCTTGCGGCAGCACCCGCCCCCAGCCACTGTCGCCATGGCCCGGGTGGGCGAAGGCGACGGCGGGCATCAGCAGCAGGGCGAGGGTGCTGAGGATTTTATTCAATGTCATGGGCGCAGCTCCGGCGTGTTGAGAGAGAGGGGGGCCCAGGCATCAGGCCGCTGTCAGCAGGCCTTGTCGTTCGATAAAGGCGACGATGGCGTCCAGGCCATGTCCGGTTTTCTGGTTGCTGAAGACAAACGGCTTGTCGCCGCGCATGCGCCGGGTGTCGCTGTCCATCATCTCCAGGGAGGCACCCACCAGCGGTGCCAGGTCGATCTTGTTGATCACCAGCAGATCGGATTTGCAGATCCCCGGCCCACCCTTGCGTGGCAGCTTGTCGCCGGCCGACACATCGATCACGTAGATCGTCAGGTCGGAGAGTTCCGGGCTGAAGGTTGCCGAGAGGTTATCGCCTCCGGATTCCACCAGGATCAGGTCGAGCCCCGGGAAGCGGCGGTTCAACTGATCGACGGCTTCGAGGTTGATCGAGGCATCTTCACGAATCGCGGTGTGCGGACAGCCACCGGTTTCCACGCCGATGATCCGCTCCGGGGCCAGGGCCTCGTTGCGCACCAGGAAGTCGGCGTCTTCGCGGGTGTAGATATCGTTGGTGACCACCGCCAGGTTGTAGCGGTCGCGCAGGGCCAGGCACAGGGCGAGGGTCAGGGCGGTCTTGCCGGAGCCCACTGGGCCGCCGATACCGACACGCAGAGGTTGTGCGTTCATCATCTTCTCCTAGGAACGAAACAGGCGGCTGTACTGGCGCTCATGGGCCATGCACGCCAGGGACAGGCCGAAGGCGGCGCTGCCGATGGATTGAAAGTCTTGGGTCGTGGCCGCTTGCTGGGCCTGTTGCAGCAGGGGCAGCAATTGGCTGGTCAGGCGCTGGGCGGCTTGCTGGCCCAGCGGCAGGGTTTTCATCAGCACAGCCAGTTGGTTTTCCAGCCAGCTCCAGAGCCAGGCGGCGAGGGCGTCCTGGGGACTGATTTGCCAGGCGCGGGCGGCCAGCGCCCAGCCCAGGGCCAGATGGGGTTCGGGTTGTTGCGCGAGGAACGCCCGGGCGGCGTCATCCAGTTCTGGCAGCCCCGTCAGCAATTGCTGCAGCGAGTAGCCCATCTGTCGGCTTTCCTGGTGCAGCTCGCGGGTTTCGCGGCTGGCGCGGTGTTCTTCAGCAAGTTGTTTGAGCTCGCCCCAGTGCTCATCCGCCGCCGCCTGACAATGGGCGAGCAGTAGCGGCGCTTCGAAGCGAGCCAGGTTGAGCAGCAATTGATCGGCGATCCAGCGCCGGGCGCTAGCGGAATCCTTGACCCGGCTCTGTTCCACGGCCATTTCCAGGCCCTGGGAATAGCTGTAGCCGCCGATGGGTAATTGCGGGCTGGCCAGGCGCAACAGCGCCCAGGCCGGATTCATAGGCGCACACCGAACTGGTGCAGGCGCGGCGGATAGTTGAAGTCTTCGTCGCCGTGACGGGAATGGTGATGGCCGCCGCCATAGGCACCATGCTCCGGCTGGAACGGCGCCTCGAGGGTTTCGGTGTTGGCGCCGAGCTGTTCGAGCATGGCCTTGAGCACGTAGTCGTCGAGCAACCGCAGCCAGCCATCGCCAACCTGCAGGGCGACATGGCGGTTGCCCAGGTGATAGGCCGCGCGGGTCAGTTCGAAGGCATTGCGGCAGGTCACGTGCAGCAGTTGTTCGGGGCGTGCGCAGACCCGCACGATACGGCCGTCTTCGGCTTCCAGGTATTCACCGTCGTACAGCGGCGGCTGACCACGCTCAAGGAATAGTCCTACATCTTCACCGTCGGCACTGAAACAGCGCAGGCGACTTTTGCTGCGGGCCTCGAAGTTCAGGTGCAGTTCGGCGGCCCAGGTGGATTGCGGTTCGATTCTGCGATGAATCACCAACATCAGGAGGCTTCCGGCAATGAGCGATGGTTGAGCTAGAGCAAGGGGCTTGCCAATCGCCTGCAACGTCGTAGGAAAGCCCCGTCAGAAAGCACTTGGTGCCTGAAAAGGGAGCGTAGCCATGTTTCTAGATGTTTCAAGATGGTGCGCAAGTGGTATTGGCGCGCTTTTGTGGTGCTTTTCGGGTTCTATCGCCAGCAAGCTGGCTCCTACAAGGGGCGGTGAAGCGTCTGCAACATCGCGTAGGCAGCCGTCACCCGGGATGCATTGAATTCTGGCTGGGTGCAGGGCACCCGTCCCAACTATTCGGTGCTACCCAGCCCTTGCCAATGCTTCAACCCGATAAAGATGAAGCGCAGTTGCTGGGTGATCTTGGCCTGGGGCGTGAGGTGATCCGGCAGAGGATCGGAGGGCGGGTCGATGATGTCCGGCAGGGTGGCGAACACGCTTTTGACGATCAGGTCGGCCATCACCGTCAGTCCGGCCTGTTCCAGATGGTCGAGCTTGGGCATCAGGCACAGGTCGGTCGCCAGGTCCGCGCTGATGTTTTCCCGCAGTGCTCCAATGGCCTGGCGCACCGGCAGCGAGCCGCCGTATTGCTCACGGGCGAGAAACAGGAACTGCGAGCGATTGGCTGCTACCACATCGAGAAAGATCCGCACCGACGCATCGATGATGCCGCCCATGACGAACTCGTTGTGGCGCACCAGCCGGATGGTTTCGCGGAAGGTCTGGCCGACTTCGCGTACCAGGGCCAGGCCGAGCTGGTCCATATCATCGAAATGCCGATAGAAGCCGGTGGGCACGATCCCGGCGGTCTTCGCCACTTCCCGCAGGCTCAGGCTGCCGAAGCCACGGCCGGATTCCATCAGGTGCCGGGCAGCGTCCATGAGCGCGTGTCGAGTCTGTTGTTTCTGTTCGGCGCGGGGCAGCATCGCAAGGGTATTTTCTGGATGAAGAGAGCGGCGCACTCTAGCAAATCAGCTTTGCCGGCGTCGAACCAAGAGAAGGGGTAATCGCGGGCGTTTCGAATATTCAGGGCCCTGAAATGTCAAAGCCCGATCCAGGGGATCGGGCTTTGTTCCAGGCCAGCAAGGCCTTAACTCAGGCTGCCGTTGCGTTCGATCACGCGGTCACCGCCGTCTTGGACCAGGCCTTTCTCTTCCAGGCGAGCACGGCCACCTTCGGCGAGTTCGTCATTTTTACCGATAGCGGTCTTGCTGGAGCCATCGGCGGCCAGGGCTCGACCCAGTTGAGTGCGATCAGAGCCGCCTTCGCTGAGGTTATCTTCCTTCTTGTTGAAGGTGGTGTGTTCGGAACCGTCGGAAGCCAGGGCTCGACCCAGTTGAGTGCGATCAGAACCGCCTTCGCTCAGGTTGTCTTCCTTCTTGTTGAAGGTGGTGTGTTCGGAACCATCGGAAGCCAGGGTATTCAACACTTGGCTAACGGCTGCATGGCTGGCTTG
Source organism: Pseudomonas gingeri (assembly GCF_013386165.1). Taxonomy (GTDB): domain Bacteria; phylum Pseudomonadota; class Gammaproteobacteria; order Pseudomonadales; family Pseudomonadaceae; genus Aquipseudomonas; species Aquipseudomonas gingeri_C. The sequence continues at coordinate 399,246 of NZ_JACAOS010000022.1, forward strand.
AGCCTGTGGAGCCGCCTCTTCACGGGCTGGCAACGCGTAGGCGTTGGCGGCGAGGACGGCAAGGGTGAGGCTGAGGATCAATTGGCGTTTCATGATTGGGTGCTCCGTAGGAGGGCGATAAAGTGGGTACAGAGCTAATGCTACTCTTGCAAAATCGATATAAAAGTTCATAAGCACAATGGTAATAATCAACGGAATTGATTGTTCTACCCAAACCCCTCTAGACCGGGGCTTGCAGCGCGTTACCTTTGCCCTGTGTTGGGTATTTTCGACTCACTGCCGCGCCACATGGGGGCATGCAGTGAACGAAAAGCTGGCGGATTGGTCAGGACCGTTCGTTCCCGGCCTTTGTCGATTAATGGTTTTTGGCGTTAAACCTTGTCGGGCGTTTGCCGGTCGTAAAGGCATAATGCGTCGAACTTTGGACGCTCAGCCGTTATAGGAGCCCTGTGCAATGACGCGCACTCGAAAGATTCTTGCCTGGACCGGCGCCAGCCTTGTCCTTCTGCTGGCCGTGCTGGTTGCCGTCATCGCCTTGTTCGATTGGAACCGGGTCAAGCCGCCGATCAATGCCAAGGTCTCGGCCATCCTCCATCGCCCCTTCGCCATCAATGGTGACCTGAGCGTGCGTTGGCAGCGTGAAGCCGACGAAGGCGGCTGGCGGGCGTGGGTGCCCTGGCCGCACTTGATCGCCGAGGACCTGACCCTGGGCAATCCCGACTGGTCGAAGAACCCGCAGATGGTCACGCTCAAGCGGGTCGAGTTGCGCCTTTCGCCGCTGCCGTTGCTGGCGCAGCAGGTGGTCATCCCGCGCATCGACCTGACCGAGCCCAATGCCAACCTCGAACGCCTGGCCGATGGCCGTGCCAGCTGGACCTTTCAGTTCGACCCCACGGACCCGAAGGCTGAACCGTCCAGCTGGGTGGTGGATATCGGTGCCATCGGTTTTGACAAGGGCCACGTGACCTTCGACGACCAGAGCCTGAAAGCGCATCTGGACCTGGTGATCGATCCCTTGGGCAAATCGATTCCGTTTGGCGATATCGTCGGCGACAAGGCGGCGAAGAAGGCTTTGGAGAAGGGCGCGGCTCCCCAGGACTATGCTTTTGCGTTGAAAGTAAAAGGTCAGTACCACGGCCAGAACCTCGCCGGCAGTGGCAAGATCGGCGGCCTGCTGGCCTTGCAGGACGCGGCCAAGCCTTTCCCGGTCCAGGCGGATGTGAAGATCGCCGACACCCGTATCGCCGTCGCCGGGACCCTGACCGATCCGCGCAATCTCGGCGCCCTCGACCTGCGCCTGACGCTGTCGGGAGCCAGCCTGGGTAACCTGTACCCGCTGACCGGCGTCACCCTGCCGGATTCACCGGCGTATGAGACCGATGGCCATCTGATCGCCAAGCTGCGCGATCCAGCAGGCGCTGCGTTCACCTACGAGAACTTCAACGGCAAGATCGGCACCAGCGATATTCATGGCAGCCTGGTTTATCTGGCGAGCCAGCCGCGGCCCAAACTCAGCGGCACCCTGGTCTCCAATCAACTGTTGATGACCGACCTGGCGCCGCTGATCGGCGCCGACTCCAACGCCAAGCAGAAGGCCCGTGGCGGCGAAAGCAAGCAGCCGGCGGACAGGGTGCTGCCGGTGGAAGAGTTTCGTACCGAGCGTTGGCGCGACATGGACGCCGACGTCGAATTCACCGGCAAGCGCATCGTCCACAGCAGTGAGTTGCCGTTCACCGACCTGTATACCCACCTGATGCTCACCGACGGCGAGTTGAGCCTCGAGCCCCTGCGTTTCGGCGTGGCGGGTGGCAAGCTCGACGCGCAGATCCGTCTCAATGGCCGCACCACGCCGATGCAGGGCCGGGCCAAACTGACGGCGCGCAACTTCAAACTCAAGCAACTGTTCCCGACCTTCGAGCCGATGAAGACCAGCTTCGGTGAACTCAATGGCGATGCGGATATCGCCGGCACCGGCAACTCGGTGGCGAAGTTGCTCGGCACCTCCAATGGCGACCTGAAGATGCTGGTCAACGATGGTGCCATCAGCCGTGGGCTGATGGAGATCGCCGGACTCAACGTGGGTAACTACGTGGTCGGGAAAATCTTTGGCGACAAGGAAGTGAAGATCAACTGCGCGGCGGCGGACCTGGGGATCAAGAGCGGTCTGGCGACCACCCGGCTGTTTGTCTTCGATACCGAGAACGCGATCATCTACATCGATGGCACGGCCAACTTTGCCAATGAGCAGTTGGATTTGAAGGTCACTCCGGAGTCCAAGGGCTTCCGCCTGTTGTCGTTGCGCTCGCCCTTGTATGTCCGGGGCAAGTTCATCAAGCCGGATGCGGGTGTGCAGGCGGTGCCGTTGATGTTGCGCGGCGCGGGCATGCTGGCCCTGGGTGTGATCGCCGGGCCGGCGGCGGGGCTGCTGGCGCTGGTGGCCCCGAGCGGCGATGAACCGAACCAATGCGCGCCGCTGTTGGAACAGATGCGGGCGGGCAAGGCGCCGAAGACGGTGAAGGGCTGAAGATACGGCCTGGTAGTTCCAGGCCCGTTCGCCACCCTGTATTTGTCATCTTCAATGCCGATGCTTTGAGTTTCGCAGTGCAGCCAGGCTTTAGTGCTTGATCTTCAGGGACGCTCACGGAATGTCGCAAGAACTTGCCACACGTTATCCGCTGGTGCTGGTGCCGGGCATGCTCGGTTTTGTCCGCCTGGTGTTTTTCCCCTACTGGTACGGGATTGTCCCGGCGTTGCGGCGCGGTGGCGCGCAGGTGTTTCCGGTGGCGGTTTCGCCGTTGCATTCCAGTGAAGTGCGCGGTGAACAATTGCTGGCGCGGATCGAGCAGATCCGCCGCGACACCGGCGCCGACAAGGTCAACCTGATCGGCCATAGCCAGGGCGCGCTGACCGCCCGTTATGCGGCGGCGAAACGGCCGGAGTGGGTGGCCTCGGTGACCTCGGTCGCCGGCCCCAATCATGGCTCGGAGCTGGCGGACTATTTCGACAAACACTACCCCCGCGAGGGGCTGCGTGCGCGTCTGCTCAGCCTGGTGCTTTGTGTCGTGGCGCGCGTGATGGGCTGGCTGGACACCGGTCATCACGGGCTGCGCCTGCCCATGGACTTGCCGGCTTCACACCAGTCGCTGACCCGCGAAGGCGTCGAGCTGTTCAATCGGCAATACCCGCAAGGATTGCCGCAGAGCTGGGGCGGGCAGGGCGATGAGCTGGTGAATGGGGTGCGTTACTACTCCTGGTCCGGCACCTTGCAGCCGGGTATCACGGATCGCGGGCGCAATCTGTTCGATGGCACCAACCGCAGTTGCCGGCTGTTCGCCAAAACCTTCGTGCGCGAGGCCGGGCAGTGCGATGGCATGGTCGGCCGCTACAGCTCGCATCTGGGCACGGTGATCGGCGATGACTATCCGCTGGATCACTTCGATATCGTCAACCAGTCGCTGGGGCTGGTGGGCAAGGGCGCGGAGCCGATCCGGTTGTTTGTGGAGCATGCTCGGCGGTTGAAGTTGGCCGGTGTTTGAAGGCTTGTGCAAGGCGGAAAGCCTGGTCACAGAGAGTGAAAATGCCATCGCTGGCAGCAGTACTGGCACGTATTTCAGGGTGTAAAAGCGGCAGCTATTCGGCGATTCACTGGACTATAGTTCGGTGGTCATCGACGAATCGGTGACCGGTCTTAGCCGATCGAAACTGTTACGAAACGCAGAAGCGCCTTATCATGTCGGCGCTTTTTGCTGCCTGTTTTTTTGCTATGGCGGCTGTGCGTGGGACACCTACGGGTGTGCCGAGTTTCGTAATAGTCTCGGTCGGCTAACCCGCGTACAGCTGCCACCCTCGTTTGTTTAGCCGCAGATGCTGGTGACTCTATGACTATTACGGAGTTACACCATGACCAATTTCCACCCGCTGCAAAGCAACCTCACCCAAACCCCCGTGCTCTACCTCAGGCTCGATGTCCCGGTGCGAGACCTCTACGAGTTCGCCATACAGCGCCTCAAGGCCGCTCGCGACCTGAGCCAAAGCCTGACGTGCATGAGCATCGGCAATACCTGCGACCGCGATCTCCAGCACTTCGCCGCAGGTGCTTACTTGTTGTTGCAAGATGGCTGCGATGCATTGGATGCGATGCAGGGGCGGTTTACGGATCGTCAGCCAAGCGCCTTGCCGGCTTGATGGGACAAAACAGCTGGAGCTGACGCACCACAAGACCCCTGTAGGAGCGAGCTTGCTCGCGATGACGGCCTCAGAAGCAATGCAAGCCTCAAGGGCCTCATCGCGAGCAAGCTCGCTCCTACAGGTCATCGCGCCCAGTCTCAGTCGTGGAAAACCATGCTCCGCGTTTCCCCCATCAACAGCGCCTGATTATGTTCCGTCACCTCACGGATGTAATCCCACAACAAGGTAATGCGCTTCAACTTGCGCAGATCCTCCCGGCAATACATCCAGAACTGCCGGGTGATATTCACTTCATCCGCCAGCACCGGCAGCAACCTCGGGTCCTGGGCCGCCAGGAAACACGGCAGGATCGCCAGCGCCCGACCCTGCTGCGCTGCCACAAACTGGGCAATCACGCTGGTGCTGCGCAAATTCGCCGTGGCATTCGGCAGGGCATTGGCCAGGTACAGCAGCTCATTGCTGAACGCCAGGTCATCGACATAGCTGACAAACCGATGCCGCCCCAAATCGCTGGCGCGTCGGATCGGTGGATGCTGGTCCAGATATTCCTGGGTCGCATACAACTGCAAGCGGTAGTCACACAGCTTGCAGCACACATACGGCCCATGCTCCGGGCGCTCCAGCGCAATAACGATATCCGCCTCGCGCTTGGACAAGCTGATGAAGTGTGGCAACGGCAGGATATCGACGGAAATCGCCGGGTAGGCGTCGACGAAATGACTCAACTGCGGCGTGATGAAAAAGCTCCCGAAACCTTCCGTGCAGCCCATGCGCACATGCCCCGACAGCGCCACGCCCGACCCCGAGACCTGCTCGCAGGCCATGTGCAAGGTGCTTTCGATGGACTCCGCATACCCCAGCAGGCGCTGGCCTTCGGCCGTCAGCACAAAGCCATTGGTCCGCGACTTCTCGAACAACAAGGTGCCCAATGCACCCTCCAGCGAGCTGATCCGTCGCGACACCGTGGTGTAGTCCACCGCCAGGCGCTTGGCGGCGCTGCTGGCCTTGCGGGTACGGGCGACCTCGAGGAAAAACTTCAGGTCGTCCCAGTTCAATGAACCCAAAGACGTGATGTTTTTTTGCATGTTGGTCCGGTTTTTATGTGCATTCTTATTAGAAGAACGCACATCTATACTCCAAAAACAGTCCAGTCACCATGCTCGGGCGCTGCCTCGCCCGCCTCGGACCGCCCGTCCAGGATTCGCCCCTACAATAATTCAGGAGACTTCAATGAACGTTTCTCTCAAGTCCGACACCACCCTCAAGACCGCCAAGCTGTTGATCAATGGCGAGTGGGTCGAATCCCAGACCAGCGAATGGCACGACATCGTCAACCCGGCGACCCAGGAAGTCCTGGCCAAAGTCCCGTTCGCCACCGCCGCTGAAGTCAACGCCGCCATCGACGCCGCGCACCGCGCCTTCCAGACCTGGAAGCTGACCCCGATTGGCGCGCGCATGCGCATCATGCTCAAGCTGCAAGCGCTGATCCGCGAACACTCCAAACGCATCGCCGTGGTCCTCAGCGCCGAGCAGGGCAAGACCATTGCCGACGCCGAAGGCGATATCTTCCGCGGCCTGGAAGTGGTGGAGCACGCCTGCTCCATTGGCACCCTGCAAATGGGCGAGTTCGCCGAGAACGTCGCCGGTGGTGTCGACACCTATACCCTGCGCCAGCCCATTGGTGTCTGCGCCGGGATCACCCCCTTCAACTTCCCGGCGATGATTCCGCTGTGGATGTTCCCGATGGCGATTGCCTGCGGTAATACCTTCGTCCTCAAACCGTCCGAGCAGGACCCGCTGTCGACGCTGTTGCTGGTGGAACTGGCGCTGGAAGCCGGTGTGCCGCCGGGTGTGCTGAACGTGGTGCACGGGGGCAAGGACGTGGTCGATGCACTGTGCACCCACAAGGACATCAAGGCCGTTTCCTTCGTCGGTTCGACCGCCGTCGGCACCCATGTCTACGACCTCGCCGGCCGTCACGGCAAGCGCGTGCAGTCGATGATGGGCGCGAAGAACCACGCGGTGGTGCTGCCTGATGCCAATCGCGAACAGACCCTCAATGCCCTGGTCGGTGCCGGTTTCGGTGCGGCGGGCCAGCGTTGCATGGCCACCTCGGTGGTGGTGTTGGTGGGCGCGGCGAAACAATGGCTGCCGGACCTCAAGGCCCTGGCGCTGAAACTCAAGGTCAATGCCGGCAGCGAGCCGGGCACGGATGTCGGTCCGCTGATTTCCAAACGGGCGAAAGAGCGCGTGCTGGGCCTGATCGAAAGCGGTATCAAGGAAGGCGCCAAGCTGGAGCTGGACGGTCGCGACATCACGGTGCCGGGCTTCGAACACGGCAACTTCGTCGGTCCGACTCTGTTCTCCGGGGTGACCACCGAGATGCAGATCTACACCCAGGAAATCTTCGGCCCGGTGCTGGTGGTGCTGGAAGTCGACACCCTCGATGAAGCGATTGCCCTGGTCAACGCCAACCCGTTCGGCAACGGCACCGGTCTGTTCACCCAGAGCGGCGCCTCGGCGCGCAAGTTCCAGAGCGAGATCGACGTCGGCCAGGTCGGCATCAATATCCCGATTCCGGTGCCGGTACCGTTCTTCAGCTTCACCGGTTCGCGCGGTTCCAAGCTCGGCGATCTCGGTCCGTACGGCAAGCAGGTGGTGCAGTTCTACACTCAGACCAAGACCGTCACCAGTCGCTGGTTCGACGATGACAGTGTCAACCATGGTGTGAACACCACCATCAATCTGCGCTGAGCGAGGAATCTGCCATGAAGATTGCATTTATCGGCTTGGGCAACATGGGCGCGCCGATGGCGCGCAACCTGATCAAGGCCGGGCATAGCCTGAACCTGTTTGACCTGAACAAGAGCGTATTGGAAGAACTGGCAGCCCTCGGCGGGACGATCAGCGAATCGCCGAAAGTCGCGGCCCAGGGCAGCGAACTGGTGATCACCATGCTGCCGGCGGCGGCGCATGTGCGTAGCGTCTGGCTGGGTGAAGAGGGCGTGCTGGCCGGGATCGGCCGGGGCGTGCCGGCGGTGGATTGCAGCACCATCGATCCGCAGACCGCCAAGGACGTTGCGGCGGCGGCGGCCAAGCAGGGCGTGGCCATGGCCGATGCGCCAGTGTCCGGCGGTACCGGCGGTGCGGCGGCCGGGACCCTGACCTTTATGGTCGGGGCTTCGGCAGAACTGTTCACCACTCTGCAGCCGGTACTGGCGCAGATGGGCCGCAATATCGTCCATTGCGGCGAAGTGGGCACCGGGCAGATCGCCAAGATCTGCAACAACCTGCTGCTGGGGATTTCCATGGTCGGCGTCAGTGAGGCGATGGCCCTCGGCGCGGCGCTGGGGATCGACACCCAGGTGCTGGCCGGGGTGATCAACAGTTCCACCGGGCGTTGCTGGAGTTCGGAGAGCTATAATCCGTGGCCGGGGATCGTCGACACGGCGCCGGCGTCACGGGGTTATACCGGCGGTTTCGGTGCCGAGCTGATGCTGAAGGACCTCGGGCTGGCGACCGAAGCGGCTCGCCAGGCGCATCAGCCGGTGGTGCTGGGGGCCGTGGCGCAACAGCTTTACCAGGCGATGAGCCTGCGTGGGGAAGGTGGCCAGGATTTCTCAGCGATTATCAACGCGTATCGCAAGCCCTGACGCCAGGAGGCCTGCACGAACCCCTGTAGGAGCGAGCTTGCTCGCGATGAGGCCCTGGCCTTGAGTTGTTCTTGCTGGCCTCATCGCCAGCAAGCTGGCTCCTACAGGGTTTGTGGCGTTCTTCTGGGTATGTACGACACCTGAAGGGCCAGGGCGCGTAGAATCATCCCCCTGAAAATGCTTTCGAGGTGTGGGTGGTGGATCTACAGCAGGGTTTTGTCCTGACCCGGCACTGGCGCGACACCCCCGCGGGCACGCAGGTCGAGTTCTGGCTGGCCACCGACAACGGTCCCCGGCATGTCCGGCTACCGCCGCAACCCTCCGTCGCCTTCATTCCCGTCGCCCATCGCCAACGCGCCGAAGCCTTGCTGCGCGGCGAGCGCGGGGTCGAGCTACGTCCCCTGGAATTGCTCGACTTCCACCATCGCCCGGTCCTTGGCTTGTATTGCCAGCAGCACCGGCAACTGATGAACATCGAGAAGCTGCTGCGCAAGGGTGGCGTCGATGTCTATGAAGCCGATGTCCGTCCGCCCGAGCGCTACCTGATGGAGCGCTTTATCACCGCCCCGGCCCAGTTCGGCGGCACCGCCAATCCGGACGGCCCGCTGCTCGACACCCAGATGAAGCCGGCGCCGGGTTATCGACCGCGCTTGAAACTGGTGTCCCTGGATATAGAAACCACCATGCAGGGCGATCTGTACTCCATCGCCCTGGAAGGCTGCGGCGAGCGTCAGGTCTACATGTTGGGCCCGGCAAACGGCGACGCGACTTCGGTCGATTTCAAGTTCGACTACCGTGACACCCGTGCCGAGCTGCTCGAAGCCCTGAACGACTGGCTGGCCCTGCACGACCCCGACGCAATCATCGGCTGGAACCTGGTGCAGTTCGACCTGCGGGTGCTGCACGAACACGCCGAGCGCCTGAAGGTGCCGTTGCGCCTGGGCCGTGGCGGCGACGTCATGGGCTGGCGCGACAACGGCGCGCGCAACACCCATTACTTCGCGGCGGCCGCCGGCCGCTTGATCATCGACGGCATCGAGGCCCTGCGTTCGGCGACCTGGAGTTTTCCCTCCTTCAGCCTCGAATACGTGGCGCAGCACCTGCTGGGCGAGGGCAAGTCCATCGACAATCCGTACCAGCGCATGGACGAGATCGACCGCATGTTCGCCGAGGACAAGCCCGCCCTGGCGCGCTACAACCTCAAGGACTGCGAGCTGGTGACACGGATCTTCGACAAGACCCAGTTGCTGACCTTCCTGCTCGAACGCGCCACGGTCACCGGTCTGCCCACTGACCGCAGCGGCGGTTCGGTAGCGGCCTTCACCCATCTTTACCTGCCGTTGATGCATCGCCAGGGTTTCGTCGCGCCGAACCTGGGGGAGCGCACTCCCGAAGCCAGCCCCGGCGGTTTTGTAATGGACTCGCGACCCGGTTTGTACGAGTCGGTGTTGGTGCTCGATTACAAAAGCCTTTATCCGTCGATCATCCGCACCTTCCTGATCGACCCGGTGGGGCTGGTGGAAGGACTGCGCCATCCCGACGACAGCGACTCGGTTGCCGGCTTTCGCGGCGCGCGTTTTTCCCGTACGCGGCATTGCCTGCCGGCCATCGTCGAGAGTGTCTGGCAGGGCCGTGAGACGGCCAAGCGTGAGCACAATGCGCCGCTGTCCCAGGCCCTGAAGATCATCATGAACGCCTTCTACGGCGTGCTTGGCTCCAGCGGCTGCCGCTTCTTCGATACGCGCCTGGCGTCCTCCATCACCCTGCGTGGCCACGAGATCATGCGCCGGACCCGGCAGTTGATCGAAGCCCAGGGCTACACGGTGATCTATGGCGACACCGACTCCACCTTCGTCTGGCTCAAGCGTGCCCACAGCGATGAAGATGCCGCGCAGATCGGCCGTAGCCTGGTGGCTCAGGTCAACCAATGGTGGCGCGAGCACTTGCAACAGGAACTCGGGTTGAACAGCGCCCTGGAGTTGCAGTTCGAAACCCATTTCAGTCGCTTCCTGATGCCGACCATTCGCGGTGCCGAGGAGGGCAGCAAGAAACGTTATGCCGGCTTGGTGACCAAGGCCGATGGTTCCCAGGAAATGATCTACAAGGGGCTGGAGACCGTGCGCAGCGATTGGTCGCCACTGGCCCAGGATTTCCAGCAGGAGCTGTACCGCCGGATCTTCGACCGGGTGCCGTATCAGGACTATGTGCGCGACTATGTGCGCCGGACCCTGGCGGGTGAGTTGGATGACCGCCTGGTTTACCGCAAGCGTCTGCGCCGCCAGTTGGGCGACTACCAGCGCAACGTGCCGCCCCATGTGCGGGCGGCGCGCCTGGCCGATGAGTACAACGATGCCCAGGGCCGACCCCGGCAGTACCAGAGCGGTGGCTGGATCAGCTACGTGATCACCCTGGCCGGTCCCGAGCCGCTGGAGATACGCCGCGCGCCGATTGACTACGACCACTACATCAGCCGGCAGCTACAACCGGTGGCGGACGCGATCCTGCCCTTTGTGCAGGATGATTTCAGTACCCTGATCGGCGGGCAGCTCGGGTTGTTCTGAGCCGCCCAGGTGCCGGCTTCAGAGACTGAAGCGCGCCACCAGCCGATGCATGTCCGCCGCCAGTCGCGACAGTTCGGTACTCGCCACCGAGGTCTGCTGGGCGCCGGTGGCACTGTGCACGGACAGGTCGCGAATGCTCGTCAGGTTGCGGTCCACGGTCCGCGCCACTTCGGCTTGCTCTTCGGAGCCGGCGGCGATACGCAGGTTCATCTCGTTGATCTGGTTGATGGCCGTGGAGATTTCCGTCAGCGCGGTGCCCGCTTCGTGGGCGATGCGCAAGGTGTCCTGGGCTTCCTGGCAGCTGTCCTGCATGGCGCTGGTGACCTGCTCGGTGCCCTGGCGAATGCGCTCGATGATCTGCGAAATTTCCCCTGTCGATTGTTGTGTGCGCCCGGCCAGGGCACGCACTTCGTCGGCCACCACCGCAAATCCGCGGCCTTGTTCTCCAGCCCGGGCGGCCTCGATGGCGGCGTTGAGGGCCAACAGGTTGGTCTGCTCGGCGATGGTGCGGATCACCTCCAGGACCTGGCTGATGTCCTGGGACTGTGCCGCCAGTTGCTGGACATCGCCGCTGGTGCTTTGCACGGTGGCGCTGAGCTTCTCGATGGCGGCAACGGTGTGGGTGACGCGGTCGGAGCCGACCTGGCTGGACTGGCCGGACGAGCGTGCGGCATCCGAGGCCGAGGCGGCGTTGCGGGCCACGGCGTCGACAGCCACGGTCATCTGGTTCACCGCCGTGGCCGCCTGTTCGATCTCCTGGTTCTGGCGTTGCAGGCCGCGGCTGGATTCACCGGTGACGCTGCTCATTTCTTCAGCGGCCGAGGCCAGTTGCGTGGACGAGTCGCCGATCAGGCGGATGGTTTCGCGCAGGTTGTTCTGCATCGTGCTGGCGGATTTGAGCAGGGTCGACAACTCGTCCTTGCCCTCGATCACGATCTCGCTGCGCAGGTCGCCACGGGCGATGGTGTCGTTGATCGCCAGCGCGTACTTCAGCGGTTCGACGATGCTGCGGGTGAAGAAAAAGGCCAGGGCCAGGGTGACGAGGGCGGCGATGATGATCAGCGCGACGATGACGTTGAAGCTGCTGTGGTAGGTCTGGTCGGAGTCCCGGCCGGACTGTTTGGCACCGTCGATATTCAACTGCACCAACTGGTCGATCGCCTGCTGCATCTGTTTATTCAGCGGCACCTGTTCGTCCAGCAGGGCGGCCGCTTCGGGGTACTGGCCTTTCTGACTGAGGTCGATGCAGCTATCAGACAGGCGGGCCAGACGCTGCATGCCGTCGCTGACCACCGTGAACAGTTGTCGTTCCTGGTCGCTGCTGATGTAGGCGTTGTAGCTCTGCAGTTGAGCGAGCAGATCGGTACGCAAGGTGTGAATGTTCTGCACGGTGGTGTCATGCGCAGCGGAGTTGGTTGCGGAATTGGTCTGGCCGATCAGGCGACGGCTTTCCAGCAAGAGCTTCAGGCCCGCGACGTTGAGTCGGTCAGCGGCGATGACGCCGGCCATGGAGTGCTCTTCCAGTTGCGCGGCCAGGCCACGGATCGACTGCATGTTCGACAGGGAGAACAACCCCAGGATCACCAGCAGCAAGGTGATGACAGCGAAACTCAGGGCAGCGCGAACGGGGATCTTGAGGTTCCTCAACAGCATGACGAACGGCTCCTGAACAGGGTCGGGTAGGGAGGGTTTTCTGGAAAAAAGGCGGGTTCTTTCTGAATGTCACGATGGTGGCACAATAATGTTTCAGCCCGCAGGGGGGAGCGATTGAATTAACTAATCAGACCGATAGTTTTTCGGTCGAAGGGCGGCCCAGCGCCGCAAGCGGGCGCTTGCAGGCACCAGATTGGCGCAACGGCTGCACCTGTCTCGCGCCTTGGCGCTACCAAACGACCCCTTCTCTGACCCCTCAATGGGGCTTCAGTGGGATTTCGAATCTCAAAAGAGACGGCGATGGCCTTGCTCGGAAAATAAGCGTCTACGCTGAGCGAGCATGGGAATGAACAATTTGCACAAGCAGATGTATCCATTTTCAGTGGTTTAGTAGCGCCAATCGAAAAGCCTCCTCACAGCACTGCCCCTTCAAGATCGGACCGTCGCGTACGAACAGGACGGCTCATGATTTTTCTGGCGCGTATTTTGCTGATGCGTGTCTATCAGGTTTGCGGTTGTGGCCAATATCGCACGTACATGTATTCAAAATAACGCCAATCAGAATGCGAAAAATCATGGGAGTTACCCCAATGTCTATCGATGCACATCAGGTCCCGGTGGTTGTCATCACCGGTGCCCACGCTCAGCTCTACAACCAGGATCTCGCCCCCACATCGCAGCAGGGACGTACCTGGGGGACATTCAGCCTGTTCTCGATGTGGATGTCCGACGTTCACTCGGTCGGCGGCTATACCTTTGCCGCCAGCCTGTTCTTTCTCGGGCTGAAGGGCTGGCAGGTGCTGCTCTCGATGATTGTCGGGATCACCCTCGTCTACTTCCTGATGAACCTGATCGGCAGGCCATCGCAAAAGTACGGCATCCCCTTTCCGGTGGTCGCGCGCATGTCCTTCGGCGTCATGGGCGCCAACCTCGCGGCGATAGTGCGTGGGGTCGTGGGCATCGTCTGGTATGGCGTGCAGACCTATTTCGCTTCCAAGGCCGTGCAGGTGCTGGTGATTGCGGTGCTGCCTTCAGCGGCGGATCTCACCCACAACAGCCTGCTGGGGCTTTCCACCCTGGGCTGGATCAGCTTCGCCTTCATGTGGTTCTTCCAGCTGGTGATCTTCCTGGCCGGGATGGAGACGATTCGCAAATTCATCGATTTCTGCGGCCCGGTGGTCTATCTGGTCATGTTCGCGCTGGCCGGCTGGATGATCTCGAAGACCGGCCTGGACAGCTTCTCGATGCAGTTTTCCGACAAACACTTCACGGGGCTGGAGTCGATCGGCCTGATGGCCAGCGCCGCGATGCTGATCGTCGCCTACTTCGCCGCACTGCTGCTGAACTTCGGCGACTTCTCTCGGTTCGCCAAGAGTGAAGCGGTGATGAAGAAGGGCAACTTCTGGGGCCTGCCGGTGAACTTCATCGTCTTTGCGATCATCACGGTGATTGTGACCGGCGGTTCGATGAAGGTGTTTGGCGAGGCGATCATGGACCCGGTGCTGATTGTCGAGAAAATCAACAATCCACTGGTCTCGATCATCGGCGCGATCACCTTCATCGTTGCGACCATGGGCATCAATATCGTCGCGAACTTTGTCTCGCCGGCCTATGACATCGCCAATCTGGCGCCGCAGAAAATCAACTTCAGACTGGGTGGCTTGATCACCTCGATCCTGTCGGTGCTGGTCTGCCCTTGGCTGTTCGTATCGAGCCCCCAGGCGATCACGATCTTTGTGAGTATCTTCGGGGCGGTGCTGGGGCCGATGTTCGGCATCATGGTCGCCGACTATTACGTGGTGAAGCGCCAGGTCATCAAGCTGGAGGATCTGTACACGCTGTCGCCTCAGGGCTCGCTGTATTTCGAGGGCGGCTGGAACACCAAGGCCTTGTTCGCGCTGATCGTTTCGGGAAGCCTGTCGATCGGCTTGGCACTGTTGGGCGCCTTCGGCTTGATCTTCAATGTCGGTGACTGGGGCTGGCTGATCGGTGCCGGCAGTGGCGCGATTGTCTATGTGCTGGCCAATCGGCGGGGGACGGCCGTTTCCGCGCTCGGCGAAACCGTCTAGAGGGGCTATGGCGGCTGAGTGAAACGAGGGGACAGGGTCATCCGTCGTTTCACCCGCGGCCAGTTGCGGCGTCGTGGAATCAGGCGAAGACGAAGTACTTGCGCACGGTTTCCACCACTTCCCAGGTGCCTTTCATCCCGGGCTCGATCACGAAGATATCGCCGGCACGCAGGTGGATCGGCGCCAGGCCTTCCGGGGTGATGATGCAGTAGCCTTCCTGGAAGTGGCAGTACTCCCACTTCACGTACTCGACGTACCATTTGCCCGGGGTGCAGATCCAGGTGCCCATGATCTTGCTGCCGTCTTCGCTGGTGTAGGCGTTGAGGTTGACGGTGTGCGGGTCGCCCGCCAGTTTTTCCCATTTGCAGGCATCGAGGACCGGCAATGGGTGAGTGTCGCGCAGAACGGTGATCGGTGGATTGGACATGCTGGACTCCGGGCGCAGGTGCTTGAGGAAGCCTGCACCCTAGCGGTCGCCGGCACCGGGCAGTTGTCCAGGGTCGACATCGACCTGCCCATGAGCGCATAACGCTTCGAGCAAAGCCTGGCCATAGCCCGGCAGGTGCTCGAATGATCGGGCGCAGAGCAGCAGCTTGCGCCGGGCCCAAGGCTCGGGCAGTGGGCGGCTGATAAAGGGCGCGCTGCCCGGCCAGCGATCCAGGGTCGCCTGGGGCACGATGCCGGGGCCCGCGCCGCGGGCGACCATACGCAACACGCCGTCAAACCCGTCGGCCCGCACCCGCAGGGACAGGCGCATGCCCAGATGCAGGGCCTGCTCTTCCAGATATGCCGCCAGGGCGCTGCCGGCGGGCAGGCCGACCTGTTCGTGGTGCAGGGTGTCGCTGAAGCGCAAGTGCGTTTGTTGCGCCAAAGGGTGGTCCCGGGGGATCGCCACCACCAGCGGATCGTCGCAAAAGGGCCGGGTCTGCAAGTCCTGGGTATCCACTGCGTCGGAGACAATACCGATATCCGCCGCGCCCTGGCGGATGGCGTGGACGATGCGCTGGCTGGGCAGTTCCTGCAGGTCAAGGTCGATATGCGGGTGAGTGCGCAGGAAGTCGGCGAGCCGTTCTGGCAGGTATTCGCTGACGGCGGCGCTGTTGCCCAGCAGGCGGACCTGGCCTTTCACGCCACGGGCGTACTCGGCCAGGTCCTGGCGCAGCCGTTCGGCCTGTTGCAGCATCAGCCGGGCATGCTGGGCCAGGGCCTTGCCGGCGGGCGTGGGGGTGACGCCACGGCGACCGCGCTGAAAAAACGGCATGCCGAAGGAGGCTTCCAGGGCGCGTATCCGTGCACTGGCGGCGGGCAGGGACAAGTGACTGCGCGCGGCCCCGGCGGTGATATTGCCCGCGTCGAGGATGTTCAGGTACAGCCGAAGGTCGATCAGGTCGAAGTGCATGCTAAGCCTCTCTCTTTACAAGAGGCTAGCTCAATGCATGACAGATTTTCAAACCCGCGGACCGGGTCCAGTCTATGGGCATGAATACATTCCTCGCGTTTTACCAAACCCTCGGCCTGAGCCTTTCGTTACTGGTGCTGGGCACCTTTCTGATGGCCGGCATGGTCAAGGGGGTGATCGGCCTCGGGCTGCCGACGGTGGCCATGGGTCTGCTCGGTCTGGCTATGCTTCCGGCGCAGGCAGCGGCCCTGCTGATCATCCCGGCGACCCTGACCAATGTCTGGCAGCTGGCGGCGGGCGGACATCTGTCGACGCTGCTCCGACGGTTATGGCCGATGCTGCTGACGATCTTTCTCGGTACGGGGGCCGGTACGCTGTGGTTGGGCGGGATGGACGGTGGTCACGGGGTGGTGCGGGCGTTGGGTGCCGCGCTGCTGCTCTACGCCTTGAGTGGTCTGTTGCTACCACCGCTGCGGGTTGGCACTCGAATGGAACGTTGGTTGGGCCCGGCGTGCGGGCTTGTCACGGGCATCATCACCTCGGCCACCGGCGTGTTCGTGATTCCCGCCGTGCCTTACCTGCAAGCGTTGGGTTTGAACAAGGATGAACTGGTGCAGGCGCTGGGTCTGTCGTTCACCGTCTCGACCCTGGCGCTGGCACTCGGTCTGTTCTGGCGTGGGGCGCTGGGCGACGGTGCTCTCGGCGCCTCATTGCTGGCCCTGGTGCCCGCCATCGTCGGCATGTTGCTGGGGCAATGGTTGCGTCAGCGGGTCAGTGCCGTGTTGTTCAAACGGGTGTTCTTTATCGGTATGGGCTTGCTGGGTGGGCATCTGCTGATCGGCGGTTGATGGCCTGAAGTGACCGGGGAGGAGGGCTCCAACCCCGGTCTTCTTTTATCAGTCGCGGGGATAGCTGTGCAGCGGCGTGGTATCGCCAGGCGGCCACATCGAGCTTTCAGAGCCCGACTGGTAGAAGGTCACCGTCATGCTCCGGCGGGAGATTCTTTGCTCCGGGATAACGGGCGAGACCGCGTGCCAGGAGTTGTTCGAACGTACCAGCACCGCGGAGTTGCCCACCAACGGCTCGACCAGTGCGGCCACCTCGGCGGGGTCCTTGCTGCGCAGGATGTTCAGGCAGCCGCCATGGGCACGGTCCCAGGACTCGTTGAAATAGAGAATATGCGTGACCCGTTTGTCCGGGAGGTCCGGGTGGGCGCCCAGGCTGGCCCCCGGGCCGTAGTGAAAGACGTTCACTTCCATCGGTGCGTGTCGCAGGTCCTGGTCGGTCAGGGCGCTCAGGGCCTCGCGATAGGCGGCACTGCACAGATCCCGGGCAAGCCGGCGCCAGACATCGCTCAGGTCCGCTTCGTAGGCAATCGTCTCGCTGCCCATGGGTAACAGGGCACGAGCCTCGTAGTCATAATTCTTTTCGCCGCCATAGCCCGTCACGGTCTTGAAATGATCGTGGGGATAGGTCGCCGCCAGGGCGGCCGCGTCTTGCGCCGAATACAGGTTGCTGATCTCGGCCCATGAATACGGGTCGTTCTTGAGTGCGCCGTGTTTGAGCGCCGACAGGTTGAGGATGGGCTGCATTTATCGCTCTCTCAATTTTCTGAAACCACGCCCCAGTGAGCGCAAAGGCGCCGTGAGTTTGAAGCTGTTGGAGTTTTGCAACGTTGCCAGTTGTTCGTTCAACTGGAAGATCTGTTTCTGCCGGGCGTTGAGCTCGATATTCATATAGTCGAGCGTAGGGGTTGGCTCGACGACTGCCAAAGACCGCGGGGCACCGTTTTCAAGCAAGGTCGGCAGGTGTTGCCAGAAACGATTGAGGGCGCGGTGAGCCGAGGTCTTCCCCTGGACGATGATGGCCGCGACCTGGTCCCAATAGGCGGCCAGTTCCACCCGGGTGGCTTTTAACTGCGCGGACGGCTGGGTTTTGCCGATCCGTGAGGTGAACCACTGTTCTGTCAGCTCTTGCGCTTCTGGAAGGGCATGCATCTGCCCCATTTCGGCCAGCGCTGTGTATTTTCCGGTGCTCAGGTCCGCGGTGGAAAACACCGGCACGCCAAACACCAGGGCGCTGATGGACAGGTGATAGCTGTGACCGATGACCGCCTGGGCGTTGCCGAGGATTTCCGCCAGCAGCAACGGCGCCGGCCAGAACGGCAGGGTGATGGCCTCGGGTATCCGCTCCGTCACCACCATATGATGGTCGCCCAGTACCGGGCCGATCGGAAGGACCAGCAGGCGGTAACCGGCCAGCGCTTGCGGGTGTCGCTCGAACAGCTGCAAAAATGGCTCAACCACGTGAATCGGCTGGATGACGATATACGGCACATCGAGCCCGAACGTCTCGCGAAGTTTGCTAAAGGCCGGGCTGGGGTGCTGTTCGTCGATCAGGTCAGGCAGGTTGAAGGCTGTATCGGGCAGCACTTGGATGTCAGTGTTCGGGCTGAGTGCGCTCAGGCTTTCGCGTGAAGGTTCATCCCTGACCCGCACGCATTGGCTGTGCTCCAGCGCGAGCTTGAGCAGGGGCGTGCTCCACTCGGGAATATCATTGCAATGCATGCCCGGGGCGTTCCAGACCACTGGAGTGCCATGTTGCTGGGCAATCAGCGCCGGCGATAGCCAGTAACCCGTGGGGTGATGGATGTCCGCGGTGGTGGGGCCATAGCCATGGGCGACGACTTTGTCGAAGCGAATGATGAACCCCCCGCCGATCAGGACGCCGTCGAGTTGCTCGGCTAACGCCGGCAGCTCGGTTAGCGAAGTCACGCTGTAGGGCCACTCGGCCTGGGTTTTCGCATTGTAGGAAAAACGATGGAGTTGAACCGAGCCAAGGCGTTTGCTCAGCTCGGCCTCGGCGAGGATGGGGAACAGCAGGTCACCATAGTTCTCGACATCGAAGGTTCCGAAGATCCCTACGTGCCAGGTACGTGCCGTCACTTGCATGGCGTGGCTCCGTTATTGGATGGAAGGGTTGCACGGGCCGATACGTCGACGGCGTGGATGCCGAGGTCGACAATCCCAAGAAAGTCTTCGGCATTGGGCAGCATCTCGAACGCCAGCGGGGCGACTTGTTTTTCGATCAGTTGCGAGGTGTGTTCGACCAGCCCATCCATCAGCTTGAGGGTGACATGGTAACGACCGGCCGCCAGTTTCGCCTTGAAGGTGACGGTGATGGACGCGTGGTGCCAACCCTCCTGCGCAGGCTCTACGGACAACGCCAGGTTGGCGCCGCCGATAACCAGCAGGTGGGCTTCTTGAAGGGTGAAGCTGATTGACGGTTGGCGGATGGACGTCTGGATCCGCGCCTGGACGTGGATTTCGACGTTTTCGCCGTACAGGTAGGAGGAGGTCAGCGCTTGCGTATTGGTGAACACCGCGCTGCTGATATGCCCCTCCGGCGTACCGAAGGCGATACCGTCCCGGGTGTCGAGGAATGACTTGCGCGTCACGGCGATATCGCCTCCGGAGGCCCAGCGTCGCTGTTCATCACGCATATCGAGCAGGTACAGCTCGGCCATGTCCTCGGGGCTGCCGCTGGCAACCAGTTGGCCTTGGCGCAGGTAGATCACCCGATGGCAAAAGCGTTTGACCAGGCTCATGTCGTGGGACACGAACAGCAGCGTGGTGCCACTTTTCGTCAGGGTCTCCAGGCGGTTCAGGCACTTGAACTGGAAGGCCGCGTCGCCCACGGAAAGTGCTTCGTCGACGATCAGGATGTCCGGCTCCACACACACCGACACCGCAAAGGCCAACCGCACGAGCATGCCACTGGAGTAGGTTTTGGTCGGCTGATCGATAAAGTCGCCGATATTGGCGAACGCCTCGATTTCCTCGAAGCGGGTGTCGACCTCTTCCGGGGTCAAACCCAGGACTGCGGCGTTCAGGTAGACGTTTTCTCGACCGCTGAATTCCGGATTGAAACCCGAGCCCAGCTCCAGCAGGGCGGCTATCCGACCCTGGATCTGAAGTTTGCCCTGGGTCGGCATCAAGGTTCCGCAGATCAACTGCAAGAGCGTGGATTTTCCGCTGCCGTTACGGCCGATGATGCCGACGGTTTCGCCTCGGCGAATTTGCAGGGACAAGGCCTTGAGTGCCCAGAACTCACGATAGAATCGCTTGCGGTTGCGCAGCAGCATTTGCAGCAGGCGATCTTTGGGCGCGTCGTAGATCTGATAGCACTTGCTCAGGTCTTGGACATCAATGGCGAAATCAAGCGACATGGGTAAGTCCGTTACGCATTAATACAAGCATCCTTAAAGCACTCGCCTTGTATGCATTCCCTCACCATCGAAAGATCGGGGAAGCTGAACTGTCTTTTCTGTAGGCATAATAAGTAGGAGTTTTCTCTGATCTGAGAGAGAGCCCTGCCCGCCTTCTGTAGTGTGATTCTTGTGTGGCTGAGAGTAATTGATAATCGTGGTTTCCGGAATAAGGAATTATTCCTGGGCGTGAAACAGCATGTCTTGAGGGGGCGAGATGCCGGTAAATAGGGACGGATGTCGGGATATTGGCGTCAAAGCGGGAATAAATGGGGCAGGTTAGTTCTGGGATGACATACCCGGGGCGAGCAATACCCAAGTAATAATTGTGTTTGGATTAATACATTTCAGACAAGATTAAAGTGGCCGGGGAATACGGCGACTGTCGAGCGAGTTTTCCATGAGGGACACCAGTGAAAGCCAGATCCGATGAATTGCAGGTCTTCGTCTGCGTGATCGAGTGCGGCTCGATTTCCGCGGCGGCCGAACAGGTCGGCCAGACGCCTTCGGCGGTCAGCCGGAGTCTGTCGCGGCTCGAGGACAAGTTGGAAACCACCTTGATCAATCGCACTACGCGGCGCATGGATTTGACGGAGGAGGGCAAGTTCTTCTTTGAGCGAGCCAAGCAGATCCTGGCGCAGATGGATGAGCTGGAAGAGCGCCTGTCGTTGCGTCAGCAGAGGCCGGCCGGGCGCCTGCGGATCAATGCTGCGTCGCCTTTCATGTTGCATGCGGTGGTGCCTTATATCGCGGAGTTTCGTCTCCGCTATCCGGATATCCAACTGGAACTCAACAGCAACGATCTGATCATCGACCTGCTGGAGCAAAGCACCGATATCGCCATTCGCATCGGCAACCTGGCGGACTCGACCCTGCATGCGCGCTCCCTGGGCAGCAGCCCGCTGAATATCCTGGCCAGCCCCGCGTACCTGGAAAAGCATGGAATGCCGGCCAGCGTCAGCGAGCTGGCCGAACATACGCTGCTCGGGTTTACCCAGACCGAAAGTCTGAATCACTGGCCGTTGCGGCATGCCCAGGGTGATCGCTGGCAGATCCAGCCGGGGATCAGCGCCTCCAGCGGCGAGACCTTGCGGCAGTTGGCGCTGGAGGGGCAGGGCATTGTCTGTCTGTCGCATTTCATGACCCATCAGGATATTCAGGCCGGGCGTCTGCAGGTGATTCTGCCCGAGGCCAATAGCGGCTATCGCCAGCCGATTCACGCGGTGTACTACCGCAACTCGCAACTGGCGTTGCGGATTCAATGTTTTCTCGATTTTATTCAGGACAAGCTGGCGGGTTATGCCGTGTAGGCGCCTACAGGGGTTGTGCAGGGTCAGGCTTTTCAGTGGATTCGTGATCTCTGCGCAAGGGTGAATTGGGTCATATGGGCTTATTCGGCACGGATAAGTCTTCGATACTGGACCCATCACTGACCCTTGCACGGAGTTTTTCCATGAGCGTTTTCATCACCGGCGCTGCCGGTTTTATCGGCGGTTCCATCGCCACCGGCCTGGTCAAGGCCGGTCATCAGGTCACGGGCCTGGTGCGCAGCGCCGAGCAGGCTGAAGAAATGCGCCGGCTGGGCATTACCCCGGTGATCGGCACCCTGGATGACAGCCTCTTGCTCGCCGAGCAGGCGCGTCAGGCCGACGCGGTGATCAACGCCGCCAGCAGCGACCATCGTGGTGCGGTCGAAGCCTTGCTCGGTGCCCTGCGTGGTTCCGACAAGGTGTTCCTGCACACCAGCGGTTCGAGCATCGTCGGCGACGCCTCTGGTGGCCTGGCCAGCGACAGCATCTACTACGAAGACCAACTGCCCGAGCCCACCGTCGACAAGGCTGCGCGCGTGGCTATCGATAACCTGGTCCTTGGCGCAGCGGCCTTCGGCGTGCGCTCGGCGGTGCTCTGCAACACACTGATCTATGGCCACAGCCAAGGCGTGAACCGCGACAGCGTGCAATTGCCGCGGCTGCTCAAGCAGGCCCGCAAGAGTGGTGTGGTACGCCATGTCGGCACGGGCGGGAATATCTGGTCCAACGTGCATATCGATGACGTGGTGGCGTTGTACCTGCTGGCTCTGACCAAGACCCCGGCGGGCGCTTTCTACTTCGTGGAAAGTGGCGAGGCCGCGTTCGTCGAAATGACCCGCGCCATGGCCCGGGCCCTGAACCTGGGCGAACCGCAGGACTGGCCGCTGGCCGACGCTGAAGCCGAATGGGGCTATGAAATGGCCAACTATGGCCTGGGTTCCAACAGTCGGGTACGTGGCAAGAAAGCCCGTGAGCTGCTGGGCTGGGCGCCCAAGCGTACGTCGGTGACCGAGTGGATTCTCAACGAGATGGTGTAACCCGACAGCGGGTTGATCGCTCCGGGCTTGGGCGGCCCATCAGGCGGTGGATCGACCTGCTTGCCTGCACGTCCAGAGGCTTTACGACGCAGTTTTTGCGAGCCACTTCGCGCTTTTTGCAGTAGTGGCACGTGGCTATTAAAGAATCGGCTTTCCAGGCCGAAGCGCTTTGATCCAGGCAGCCAGGAAGACCCGTCATGAGCTTCGGTAAAACCACTCCCATCCTGCGGATCCTCGAGGAGGGCAAGGCGTTGGCGTTCTACGTTGATTTCCTTGGATTCCGCATTGATTGGCAGCACCGTTTCGAGCCCGGGTTTCCGTTGTACCTGCAAGTGTCCCGGGGGGATTGCGTGCTGCATCTGAGCGAGCACGCTGGCGATGCCGCAGTGGGTGCGGCGCTGCGGATTGAAACGGACGAACTGGAAGCTTTCAGGGGGCAGTTGCTGGAGAAGGCAACCGGCGAAGTACCGCTGGAGATTCAGGCGATGCCCTGGGGCAGCCTGGATATGACCCTGCATGACCCGTTCGGCAATCGGCTGGTGTTTACCAACGCGATTTGCGCCTGACGACGTCCGCCGGTTCCACAGATTCCCTTCTGTGGGGCTTGGCGAGACCGGGGATCAGACCCGGAAGTGGCTCACCATCATCTGCAACTGATTGCCCAAGCGGGCCAGTTCGACGCTGGACGCCGCGGTTTCGTCGCTGGCGGCGGCGGTCTGTTCGGACACGTCACGCACATTGACGATACTGCGGCTGATTTCCTCGGCCACCGCGCTCTGTTGTTCGGCGGCCGCGGCGATCTGCTGGTTCATCGACTGGATGTTCGACACCGTGCGGGTGATGTTTTCCAGTGAGGTGCCGGCCTTGCGGGTCAAGGCGACGCTGCTGTCGGTCAAGGTGCGGCTGTTGTTCATCACATTCGCCACTTGTTGGGTACCGTTCTGCAAGGCCGCCACCAGGCCCTCGATCTCCTCGGTGGATTTCTGGGTGCGCTGGGCCAGGCCGCGGACTTCGTCGGCGACCACGGCAAACCCGCGACCGGCTTCACCGGCCCGGGCCGCCTCGATGGCGGCGTTGAGGGCCAGCAGGTTGGTCTGTTCGGCCACGGCCTTGATCACGTCCATGACGGCACCGATCTTGTCGCTTTCCTTTTGCAGCACGGTCATGGCTTCGGTCGAACGCCCGACCTCGCTGGCCAGGCGTTCGATCTGGGCGATGGCCTCGCCGACCACCTTGTCACCTTCGCGGGCTTCGCCGTCCGCCGCCGCAGCGGCCAGGGACGCTTGCTCGGCATTGCGCGCAACTTCCTGAACGGTGGCGGTCATTTCGTGCATCGCCGTGGCGACCTGGTCGGTTTCGATTTTCTGGCTGTTGACCCCGGCGCTGGTCTGTTCGGTGACGGCCGACAGTTCCTCGGCGGCGCTGGCGATCTGGGTGACACCGTCGCGGATACCGCTGATCAGGTCCCGCAGGGTGCTGCCCATTCGCTGGATGCCTTGTTGCAACACACCCAGTTCGTCACGGCGGGTCACCACCAGGTTATGGGTCAGGTCACCGGCGGCAATGCGCTCGACCACGGCCAGGGTGTCGCGGAGCGGGCGGGTGATCTGCCGGGTGATGACCACGGCGGCGAAGAGGCCGACCAGCAACGCCAGCAGTGTACTGCCCAGTTGGAAGGTTCGGGCCTGGGCGCTTTCGATGTCACGGCGGTCCAGTTGAATCTGATACAGCGCTTCGCTGCGCGATACGATGTCGTTGCCCTGGTCGGTCATTTCCTTGCGCGCCTGCACGGCGGCGGCGTTGGCGGTCTTGTAGGCCTGCAAGGCGGTGCGGTAGTTGCCCAGTGCCGTTTCGAGTTGGGTCACGGCGGCCTGTTCGGCGCTGCTGAAGGCTTGCTCCAGGGCCTTGAGCCCGTCGATCGCTTCGTTCAGCTGATTGAAGGCTTTCTGCTCGGTGTCCGGATTGCTGTTGGCGGCATAACCCCGCACTTCATAGCGGGTCAGCTGGAACTGTTCCTTGGCCCGGGTGATGGCCTGGAAGCGTTCGAAGCGACCCTCTTCGCCAGGCTGCATGTGCAGCACCTGGTCGTTGATGGTGGTGATCAGCTTGCTGACGGTGTCGGCGTTGTCGCTCATGGTCTGGCGCGAGCCGTTGCTCGTGCGATAGGCATCGCGCATCTTGTTCAGCGATTGCTGGTATTGCGTGATGATGTCGGCCTGCTCTTTGAGCAGTTTGAGGTTTTCCGGACTTTTGAAACTGCCGATCAGCTTCTGTTGTTGGTCGATGAACGCTTGCAGGTTGACCTGTACGTTCTGCGCGGCGGTTTCGTCGCCGTTGGTCAGCATGTATTGCAGGCGCGCGACGCGCAGTTTGGTCAGCGAGGCATTGAGCTGGGTGATGTCGCTCATCCAGTTGCTGCGGTCGATCAGGCCGCCCAGGCTGTTCCAGCCAGTCAGCGCGAGGATGGTGGTCAGGAGCAGCACCAAGCCGAAACCCAGGCCCAGTTTCAGGTTGACGCTGATATTGCCAAACCAGCTATTCATCAAATTCCTCCAGGAACGTTGTGTTGCGTGCTATCGGGTGGCTGGAAGGTGTTGTTTTTGGAGCCAGCTGAATTTATTGGTAGAGCTTGTATCGGCGGTAACACAAATAGCTGAAAGCTTTTTGTCATGCGGCATGTTTCAGGACATCCCCGTGACGAGGATAGTGTTATTTGTTTGCGAAACCGATTTTCCAGGCAAAAAAACCGGCGCCTCAAAGGCGCCGGCTCTATTACGGGGGGGCCCAGCAGGGTGATTTACTGCCCGTAGAAGTGATAGAGGCGCTTGCCGCCGATGGTGATGCTGCTCAACACCTTGATCGGCGCTGGCGGCGTCGGCACGTTCACCCCCTGGTTGACGATGACCACGTGATCCGGCGAGGCGGCCAGGAAGGCGTTCAACTCGGCCTCGGTCATCAGCACCTGCTGCTGGCGTTGGGTATAGAACACAGTGGAGGCCAATCGCTCTTCCGGATAGAACAGCGCGACCTGCTTGCCCTGGGCCTGCAGTTCGATGATCCGGTCGGTCAGCGGCTTGAAGGATTCCTTGGCATCGGAGCGCGACTCCAGCGCCGCCGCCACCAGGTAGCCGACGACCACCAACGCCATCAGCCCCATTGCCAGGGGGCGGTGATGTTTTACCAACGTGGCGCTGAAGGGCGAGGTGGCCGAGCGCCGGCGCAGCCACTCGAGGATCACTGCGGCGTATTCGGCGGCGATGATGGCGGCGGCGGGGGCCATGGATACCAGGTAGACCATGCGCTTGCTGGAGGCCAGGGTCAGCAGGGTGAACTGGGCCAGGATCCAGACGGTGGCGAGCAGCAGGTGACGATTGTCCACCAGGCGCTTGCGCAGGTTCCACAGGCCCAGGTACACCAGCAGGTTCCAGGGCAGGAAGGCTTGCGGCAGCTTGGCCAGGTAGTAATGGAAGGGTTCATAGTGCCCGGCAGCGGTGAAGGAACCGCTGAAGCGACCGACGCTGTTGGCCCACAGCACTTCACCGACGGCGTGCAAGCCACCGCGCTGGTAGAGCAGGACCAGCCAGATCAGCAGGGGAATCAAGCCGAGCACAGTGAACAGCGCCGGACGTAGCCAATCGCCGAAGGTCAAGCGCTTGTCGATCAGGCTTTGACTCACCAGGTAGACGAAAATCACGATGCCCGGCAGGGCGAGGCCCAGTACGCCCTTGCTCAGGGTCGAGATCGCGATGCCGAGGATGAATACCGCCCAGGCGCCCAGGCTCGGTTTACCTTGCGCACGTTGTTCGGTGGCGCGGTAGAAGGCCAGCAACGCCAGGCACACACCGAGGCTGAGCAGGGCGTCTTCGCCGACCTGTCGTGCATTACCCAGGTAGCTGGCCATGGTGGCGAGCATCGCGGCAGCGGTCCAGGCCAGTACGGTCGGACGACCGATCTTGCGCAGGAACGCGAAGAGCGCGAGCACCGTGAACAGGCCGGCGAAAGCCGAGGCGAGGCGCACGGCCAGGGTCGTGCCGCCAAACAGCTGGATGGCGCCGGCATCGAGCCAGAGGCTCAGCGGTGGTTTCTCCAGAAAGGGTTCGCCCAGCAGGTGCGGGGTGACCCAATCCTGGGTCAGGTGCATTTCCATCGCGATCCCGGCTACCCGGGACTCGGTGGAACCTTGCAACTCGTGGTTACCCAGTCCGAAAAAGAACAGTAAGCCGCCCAGCAGAAGCAGGAGCAGGAAGGGGCGTGTCATTCGCATAGTGATACCGAAAGAGAGGGTGCGGGTTGCAAGTTAGTGTGTTGATGGGCGAAGTATACGGGGCGACTTCTCAACAGAATGTGAAGAGACCCCGTGATCGGTTCAGTCGCCCAGGGCCTCGCCTTCACGCCGAGGGTCGGCGCCGCCGGCCCATGACGACTGACCCTTGGCGTCACGCACGCGCATGATCGCCTGGGTGCCGCTGGTCATCTCCATCTCGCTGACCGTATGGCCCTTGTCCTGCAACGCCTTGACCAGTTGTGCAGAGAACAGGCCTTGCTCCAGTTCGGTAGGGCCATTACGGCTGCCGAAGTTCGGCAGGTTGATGGCTGACTGCGGATCGAGTTTCCAGTCCAGCAAACCGACCAGGGTCTTGGAGACGTACTCGATGATCTGCGAGCCACCGGGTGAGCCGACGGTGCCGAGGAACTCTCCGTTCGCCCGGTCGAACACCAGGGTCGGTGCCATGGCCGAGCGTGGACGTTTGCCCGGTTCGACGCGGTTGGCCACCGGCTTGCCGTTTTCGCTCGGGATAAAGGAGAAGTCGGTCAACTGGTTGTTGAGGATAAAACCTTCGACCATCAGGTGCGAACCGAACGAGCTTTCCACTGTGGTGGTCATCGACACGGCGCCGCCCTGGTCGTCCACGGCGACGATCTGTGAGGTTGAAATGCGCATCGGCGAGCGGTCCGGGGCCAGGGCCACCTGGATGCCGGCCGGGACCCCAGGTTCGGCTTGGCCAAGGCTGCGTTCTCTGATCAGCCGGGCGCGGCTGGCAAGGTAGCCGGGATCGATCAGCCCGGCGATCGGCACCGGGATGAAATCACTGTCGGCGACATACAGGCCGCGGTCGGCATAGGTCAGGCGGTCGGCTTCGGCGATCAGGTGCACGGCTTCCGGGCGCGGTTCGAGACCGGCGGGGCTCGCGGTTTTCACCGGCTCGAGGGCTGACAGCGACCAGCGTTTGTCCCGCGCCTCCAGGGCCTGCAAGGTGCCGAAGATCTGCGCGATGGCAATCCCGCCGGAGGACGGCGGAGGCATGCCGCAGAGCTGCCATTGCTTGTAGTCGGAGCACAGCGGTGTGCGTTCCTTGGCCTGATAACCTTGCAGGTCGGCCAACGAGAGGGTGCCGGGGTTGGCGCTGCCATTGACCGCGGCGACGATCTCCTCGGCGATGACCCCCTTGTAGAGGGCATCCGTGCCTTCGCTGGCAATACGTTTGAGCACGGCGGCCAGTTGCGGATTTTTCAGCGTCGTACCGACGGCTTTTGGACTGCCATCAGCATTCAGGAAGTAGGCGGCCATGGCGGGCGAGTGGGGCAGGAACGGACTGGCGACGATCTGCTTGTGCAGGCGCGGCGAAATCGGGAAGCCCTGTTCGGCCAGGCGGATGGCCGGTTCGAAGAGCTTCGCCCAGGGCAGGCGGCCCTGGCTGCGATGGGCCAGTTCGAGGGCACGCATCACCCCGGGTATGCCGACTGAACGCCCGCCGATCTGTGCCTGGGTGAAGGCCATCGGTGTGCCGTCAGGGTTGAGGAAGAGTCGCTCGGTGGCGCCCGCCGGTGCGGTTTCACGCCCGTCGTAGGCGTGCACTTTTTTGCCGTCCCAGACCATGATGAAGGCGCCGCCGCCGATGCCTGTGGCTTGCGGCTCCACCAGGGTCAGTACGGCTTGCATGGCAATCGCGGCATCCACGGCAGAGCCGCCCTGGCGCAGGATCTCGCGCCCGGCCTCGGCCGCCAGCGGGTTGGCCGCCGCCGCCATGTGGTGGGCCGCCTGTTGCGTGAGCATGCTGGTGCGATAGCCCGTGCCGATTTCCGGTGCGCCGGGCAGGTTGGTGTCGGCGGAGGAAAACGGCACCTGGCCGAGGCTGAGCGCCAGGCTGAGGGTCAGGGCGCGAAGAGAGAAATGCCGCGATGGAAAACGAGAGTGCACTGTGTAGGCTCCTGCCTTGAACTTGCCCGGCACTATAGTCCGGGCACCCGGGCGGGAACAATTGCCGATCTGTCAGGACTGAAGCTTGCGCGAGGTCTATCGGCGTTTCGGCAACCAGGACGAGTGTTTGTCAGGAAGAGCTGCTCAATACTCCTGGATCCAGCGCACTTTCGTCGAGGCCGGGACCGCCGAGCTTCCGCTTCCCGTGCCGGTGGGGGTAGTGGTGACGGTCTGGTCGGCGGTGACGCTCGACACATCGATGGAGATGCCGCCTTGGGAAATGGTGGTCGCGCTGGTGCCGTTGTTGCCGGTGGACAGAGCGCCCTTGATATAGGTGGTGGCCCCCGAGGTACTGACCAGGCCGCCGAGGATGACGTTGCCGTAGAGGGTCCAGCCGCTGGTGCTCAGCCCGGTGTTGGCTTCAATGGCGATGTTGCCGATGGGCAAGCCGCTGTGGACAACGTTGGACGAGTCGGTCCAGGTGGTCAGTCCCGGTGGGGTGGCGGTTTTGTTGCACAGGTTGGTCGGGTAGAAGGAGCCGGTGCACAGGTTGGTGTAGCCGGAGAAGTTCGGCGAATACAGGGGCACCGAGCTGTTGCTGGTCAGGGTGACGCTGCCGGTGGTGAGCACGGTATTGGTCAGTCGGCTCAGGCTCTGCACACCGTCGAGGGTGACGTTGCCCTGGAACCACAGCACACCCGGCGGCATGGCTTTGATGCCGGTGAAGGTCCAGCCGCTGGTGGGGGTCGCGCTGTTGCCGCAACTGTTATTGCCATAGTTGCAGCTCAGGAAGTTGGCCCCCAGCAGGGTGCGCATGTCGGTGGTCGCCAGGTTGTAGGGGCCCGTCGATACCGCCGTGCCTGCGGCGGTGTTGACGTTCTGGATCTTCAGCATCGGCGTGGTCCCGGAAAAATAGAACACGTAGTTGGCCTGACTTTGCAGCGGCGTGACGTCTATCGCGGTGGCGGTGATATTGCAGTACGGCACGCCGGGCAGGCCGGGCGAGGCGGTGGCGACGTTCTGCGTCAGGTTCGCCAGCGGAGTGCCGGTGTAGGTCGTGCCATTCTGGTTGAGCAGCGTCCCCGCGATCTGGCTGGCGGTGGTGAACGACGGCGTGTTGTATTGCGTGACGCTCAAGGTGCCGCCGCCCTGGAACTGACCCACCGTTGCGGTGAGGATCGAGACGTTGTTGTTGGCCTTGAGCACGTTGTAGGTGGCGCTGTAGCCGGTCAGCGCGAGGAGGTTGCCCCACAAGCTGCCAACGGTGCCGGTGAGAAAATTGACGCCGCCGCCGTACACCGCGTTGTAGGTCAGCGAGATCGTGGCGGGCAGGGTGCCGGTCCCGGAGATCAACTGTGCGCCGGCCGTGGTGGTGATGACCCCGGCGGATTGAGTGACCTTGGTCAGGTCCAGGGTGTAGACCGTGCCATTGGTGAGGGTGATCAGTGCGGTGCCGGTGTTGGCGGCGGTGATCGAGTTGTCGGCGTTTTTTATGCCGCCGAACAGGCCGGTGCCGATGGTCGAGCCGGCCGATATGACGTTGGCCGTGAAAGCTCCGGCGGTGATCGCCGCGTAACTGCCGCCGGACTGGGTGATGTTGATGGTTTTGGCGCCGACGGTGAGGTTGACCGGCGGGCTGCTGGAGCTCATCGAGAAGGTGCCCTCGGTGTTGAGGGTCGCGTTGCTCGCGATACCGCCACCACTGAGGTTGATACCGCCCTTGGCGCAACCGGAGACATAGGCCGTCGAACCGTTGGAAATGGTCAGCACGCCGGTCACGGCGATGTTCGCCAGGGTCGTGCCGTTGGTGACCGACAGGCTGCCGCCGGTGTAGTTGAAGTCGCCGTTGAACTGCAACGCCGGTGGCAGGTTGCCGCTGGCCGGTGCGCTTGCGGCAGTGGCCGGCGTCAGCAGGTAGACCACTTGCAGGGTGTTGGTCGCCAGGGTGTTGGTGGCTGTAATGGTGGCGGTGACCAGGGTGCTGCTACCGCTGGCGACCTTGGAGATGATCTGCGCCGTGAGCCCGCTGGCGCTGATGGGCAGGTTGCCCACGGTGACATTGGCCAGGGTGCTGTCCAGCAGCAACTGCCCCTGCAAGTACAGGCGCACCCATTCCACGCCGCTCCAGACCCGCGACTCCGCCGGCGAGCTGGCGTGTGCCGCCAGTTGCTGCTGCTGGGCGCCGCGTACGCCATACATCATCCCCAGGGCGGTCACGGTCAGGGCCATGCCGACGAACAGGATCATCAGTGTGGCGGCCATGCCGCGTTGAGCGGTGCGCGTCGATAGGGTGAACGATGTGGCTCGCATCGGAGGCTCGGTCAGGAAGAGGGTTTTTCGAAATTGATCAGGCAGGCCGTTGCTTTGCTTTGGACGTAGGCGGGCTGCGGATTGGTACTGTTGGGGTCCAGCGTGCTGTTATTGGCGCTCAAGACGACTTGCAGGCGATAGGCCGTATTGGTGCTGTCGGTGTTGCGACCGTAGGGCCAACAGGTCGCAAAACCGACCGAGAACGGCGTGGTGCCCTGGCCGGCAGCGATCAGCGTGGTGCTGGTCCAGGTCGCGCTGCTCCATTGTGTTGCGGCCAGGGTACAACTGGTCCCGCCATTGATACTGATCAGGGCGCCGTTGATGACCAGCAGCCCGGCGCAACTGGCGGTGGCCGTGGCACTGGTCTGATAGGACCAGACAATCGCGTTGCCGGTGGTGCCGTTCGGTGCGGCGCTGGTCAGGGTCGGGAAATTGGTCTGCACGGTGGCGGTGCCGGCCAGGGTGCCATTGGTCAGGGTGGCGCCGGACAGCAGCACGAAATTATTGCCGATATCGGAGGTGGCCCGCACGGTGGCGCTGCCACTCCAGAACCCGCCATTCATCAGTTCTCGCTGAGCCGTCAGCAGGGCCGAGGCGATCTGGCCATCCTGGCTGGCGCTCTGGATCGATGTCACCGAGCTATAGATCAGATTTTTATACAGCGAGAGCATGGCCAGGATACTGAGCATGGAAATGACCGTGCCGACCATCATGCTGATCATCGTGAAACCACGTTGCGCGCGGCTCATGGCTCGTCTCCGACACGAATGATGCCGCCGAAAATCGCGGTGTCCTGGGTGCGGGTGGTCAGCACCACCGAGCTCAACGGCGTACCGCCGGTGATGAGGCTGGTGCCGACGGTGACGACCGGGGGGATGGTGCAGGTCGCCACGATCGGTTGGGTCGTGGTCTGGGTGGGGAGGGACACGACGAGCAGGGCGGCGTTGGTCGTGCACAACAGCGCACCGTTCTGCTCCAGCAGGCCGCGCATCTGGCTGACCACGATATTTTCCAGTTTCATGTCGCGCTGGCTCACCGCCACCCGCGACGCGACATAGGTGATCCCCAAACCGATGATCATCATCAGCAGGATGCCGACCAGCGACTCGATCAGGATGTCGCCGCGTTGTGGCTTCGGGGCCGATCTAGATGAGCGGGACATTGACTGCAATCTCGCTGCCGGCCGTGACTTGAACCGTGCCGGTGGTGCATGAACCGCTGCTGACCGCGAAACCTCGGTTGTTGAAGGCGATGCAGGCCAGGTTGACGTTGGCGACCTGGAGAACGGCGGCGGTCGGGAGCGGGGTACTCCAGAGGATCGGTGTGGTCACGGTACAGTCGATGGTCTGCCCGGGAGTGAGGCTCAATAACTTAAAGCTCTGGCCGGAGACACAGAGCACGGCGGCGGGTGCGCTACCCTGCACGGCGCCCTGGTTGCGCAGGGCGATCGACTTGGCGCGGCTTATCCCTTGTTTCAAGAGGCCGGCGGCATCGCGCTGATAAGCACTGTTGGTCCAGGACTGGGTCAAGGGCACACCCACGACCAGCAAAAGCGCGAAGACGGTAATCGTGATCATCAACTCGACCAGGGTGAAGCCACGGCTGTGCATTACAGCCAACTACTATAGGGACTGCAGGAAGCGAGACTGCGGTTATTACCCTGGTCCAGGGTAAGGGTGCAGCCGCTGACAGAGGCGCCGGTGCCCGTGGCGGTGACGGTGTAGGTCGTGGCGGTGGCGCTGATGGAATAGCTGAAGTTGCTGGCCTGGCTGGGTTGCCAGCCTGACGTCGGGCTGGTGCAGGGCGACGGGCTGCCGAGCAGCGCACATTGAATCTGGGTCACACCGCTGGCGGTTGAGACCGGGTACACCAATTGTTTCTGGTAATAGTTTTCCAGGTTGAGGCTCAGTGCGACCAGATCCGCCTCGGCTGACTTGAGGTTGCTCTTGATGACGTAGCTGTTATAGGCCGGAAGGGCGATGGCGGCGAGGATCGCGACGATGGCGACACTGATCATCAGTTCGATCAGGGTAAATCCCGATTGTGTTCTGGTGCTGTTCATAGGCATTTGATTGGCTCTTCCCCTGACCCCATGGTCACATTTCATTATGACATCATTGAGTGATGGTTCGGGAGTCAGGCCGGGAAGAACGACCCGGCTTGAATAATCTTTCATTATCGGTCTTATTCCAGGACCTTCTGTTGATTTCCATCAACTCGCAGGCCTAACGAAGCCCTGCTCAGGGCAGGGCTTCGTTAGGCCCGATTCATCAGTCTCTACCTTCAGCGCGAAGCCTTTATGCCATCGCCAACTGCACTACCTTGAAAATCACCATGCCCATGGCGATGACCAGATAGCCGCGCAGCACCCCCATCCAGATCCGATTGCGTTGTGACAGGATCATGGGCTTGAGCTTGCTCAGTGGCGGCATGCGCCATGAGTGCATCATCTCCTGGGTGAAGAGGGGCGTTTTATCGGTCAGGCCCGCCTTGTCCACGGCTTCGCGGGCATGCAGCACGTTGACCGCAATGGCGATGACCAGGCCCACGACACCGCCACCAATCAGGATATCGGTGATGGTTTCACCGGACATGTCCGGGAAGGCCACGGCGGAGGTCAGCACCACCGACAACAGCACGAGTATAGCGACGATGACTGCGGTCACTACATTGGTGAAGCGCTTGTTGACCCAGGGGCCGAGGACTTCCTTGTCATTGCACAGCAGCAGCAGGAACACCGTGGCGCTGGGCAGCAACACGCCGGCCAGGGTTTGTACCGCGTTGGTCAGCAGGCCCAGCGGTACGCCGGGGATCAGCACCAGAGCGGCTGCGACGGCGATCAGGCCGCAGTACATCAGGTAGAAGCCCTTGGCATCGCCGGGTTTGCGGTGCAGCGAATGTTTCAGGTTCAGGACATCGCCCAGGGCGTAAGCGGTCGAAAGCGACACCGCCATGGCGCCGATGATACTGGCGTCGATCAGTGCGACCGCGAACAGCACGCCCGGTAGACGGCCGTGGTACTTGGCGATGCCGGCTGCGATGGCGCCAGCGTCGGTGAAGTTGCCGAACTCCGGATTACCGGCGAAGACCTGTGCGGTGAAGGCAATCATCGCCACCGCACCGATCACCACCAGGGCGATGCCCAGCCACAGGTCGGCGCGTTCGTATTTGATGAAGCGTGGGGTGATGCGTTTGTCGATCACATAGCTTTGCTGGAAGAACAACTGCCAGGGCGCCACGGTGGTGCCGACGATCCCGATGATCAGCAACAACACATCCGACAGCTTGCCGTCAGCCGGCAGTTGCGGAATGAAGAAGTCATGGGCGACCTGGGTCATCGGTGGGTGAATCATCAGGAAGATCGGCACCAGCAGCAGGCTGCCGAAGACCAGGACCAGGGCGAACCGTTCGAAACGTCGGAAGTTGCCCGTGCACGCTGCCAGCATGATGAACACGGCTGCCAGGCAAACGCCGGCGACCTTGGGCACCCCGAGGAAATCCATCCCCAGGCTGATGCCGATGAACTCGGTGACGATGGTCAGTGCGTTGAGGATAAACAGGTCGATGGCACTGAACGCGCCCCAGAACTTGCCGAAGCGATCGAGGATCAGGCGGGCATGGCCGACACCGGTTACCACACCCAGGCGCAGGACCATCTCCTGGTTGACGTAGAGCACCGGGATCAGCAGGGCCAGGGTCCATAGCAGCAGCGTGCCGTAGTTCTGGCCGGCCTGGCCGTAGGTGCTGAACGCCCCGGCGTCGTTGTCGCCGACCATCACGATCAGGCCTGGGCCGAGGATCGCCATCAGGGTTTTGAGACGCTGCGCCCAGCCGTTGCGGGGGGCGATATCGTCATGGCGAATGGTGCCGAAGGCTCCGCGGATATCGCCGATATGGGCGCTGTCGAGGACAGCGGATTCTGCATTCAAGTTGGACATAGTGAGTTCCTCCAAAGCGTGGCGTTGGCAGCCGCTTTCGGTTCCCATTGGACAGACGTGCACGGGTCTTCCTTCTCCTGGCCACAAACCGTGGGCGTTGTTGGAGACGAAATGACAGGCATTCCTGGCGTTATGGGAAACGCAATAAATTGGGTTGTTCAACCGCTGACCGAGGCCGGTCCGGGTTGTTTGGAGGTCACACTGAAGGGAACTGCGTAAAGCGCGGGGCGTTCGAGCGGGGGGAGATCAACCAGGGTCAGTCCTACCTGCCAGGTGGCACCATTCCAGTCAGTGTGACCGGCCTACTAGAGCTGGGGTCCATGGGAGTTCTCCGTGGTTATTTCGGCGAATGTAACAAAATGTGAGAGAAAATGGCGAGTGTAAATTTATGAAATTTTTATCGATGCTCTAGCCCGGTGTGCGAAGGGCGGAGAATGCAATTTATCAGATGATGGCCAATAGCCATGCTACTCTCGATCCAGCAGCTACATATCCGCATGCAAGGCAGTGAGTGTAAAAATGGACTCTTTACTCGCGTGGATGTTGTTTTTATTACCGTTGGTGGGTTCTGCCATTCAACGGTGCATGCGACAAACCAGCCCTTCAGCACAACTCTTTTCTCTGTTTGAACCGTTCAGGTCTTCCGTGATCCACGGAGCCTTTCGGCTGCCTCCTGCAAACACAAGTAAAACAACAACGCCCGCACCGCGGGTTCTTTTGCACATGGAGAGATCATGAAGACATCGCCCAACGGTATCGCAGTGCTGAAGTATTTTGAGAGTTGCCGGCTGACGGCGTACCCGGACCCGGCCAGCGGCGGCGCGCCGTGGACGATTGGTTGGGGGCATACCGGTCCCGAAGTGACCCCCGGGCTGGTGTGGACCCAGGAGCAGGCTGATTCGCAACTGACCAGCGACCTTGTATCGCGGGAGCAGGCCGTCTCCAAAGCGGTCACCGTGCCGCTGACACAGGGCCAGTTCGACGCGCTGGTGGACTTTGTCTACAACCTGGGCGCCGGAAACTTCCAGACCTCGACGCTCCTGAGCCTGATCAATGCCGAGGACATGGCGGGGGCGGTTGAGCAGTTCGCGCGTTGGAACAAGGCTGGCGGCAAGGTGATGGCTGGTCTGACACGTCGTCGCGCCGCCGAGGCTGCTCTGTTCACTGGCAGTAGCGGGGCGGATGCCATTGCTGCGGGGGTTGCGGCGGCATAAGCCGGTCCTGAGCATTGTGTTCCTGCCCGGTCGAAAGCCACCGCCGACGGCCGGGTTCAGGGACTGTCACCAGGCTTCAGATCCTCGCAATATCTGCGTCAATGTGATCAGTCCGAGGCACTGGTGGTTTCGGAAATTATTTCTAACGAGACGGCAGTGGATGGGTAGTTGGAGGATTGCTAGCCTTTGATCATTGCAGTCGCCTTTCGGTCTTGTCATCAGGCGGCGACCACTCGTGGAGATAGAGATATGGCCATCAACTTCAGAACGCTTCGCCTGGTTTGCTCGGGTGCCCTCGTGGGCGTCGCTGTTGCCGGGATCCTGGGTGTCGATACCTCCTCTCTCGTTGCATTCTTTGGTTTTGCCGCAATCGGTGCGGGATCGACGCTCATTGCAATCAAATCACTCGCGATTATCTGACGGTGGTACCGGCGCTCGTTGCAGAGCTGACCCTCGATGCGTGGACTGTCATCATCGGATTCAGCGCTGTAGTGCTCCGCTATTTCATGCAGCGCCTGAGTATCAGAAAGGACGAATGTGTCGTGGCGTTCCTCAACGGTGCGACCCTTGTCCCATTTGTTGTCCTGGTGACATCGGCTTTCAGCCCCGATCTTTTGGAGCTGGCGCTGACGACCAAAGGGGCCATGGCACTTGCGGGCGGTGTGGGTATTTTTTCGGTGCTAGGGGAGGTCATAGCGCCCAAGGACCTCAGGCGTAACGGGAAGTTTGCCATCGCTACACGGGGTGCCGAGGATTCGAGCTAAATAGAGTGCCCGTTCAATCAGATACACGCCTCAAGGGCGCAGCGCTCCCCGTGCTCACACAAGGAATGCTACGCCCCTAGTGGGCAGCGTTACTTGACGTCTGGCCACTCCTTGAGCGCCCAGTCAGCGAACTGTTTGGCTCGACGTTGGATCTGCGCCTTGTCCCAATTTCTCGCCAGGGCGACCTTCTGGGTGATTTTCCAGTTCGAGCCTTTTATATGGACCTTTTTATTGGCCCAGTCCTGGTCCTTGATTCTGCCGTTTTGCCCTTCAGTCAACGGCACAAGATTGCCGATGGTATGCAGGAGGGCCTTGTGTTCTTCCTTGGTAAACAAGGTCGACCATTTGGCATTCAGGCTTTGCGGCAGCACGTGCTCCACGGTGAAGTCATCGGTTGCGTTGTCATAGCCATTCTCCTTGTTGTAGTGGAGCTCACTCTGGATCAGCAGGTACTTGGTGATTTTCCTCGAGTACATGTCCCCGCTTCGCAGGGTTTCCCGAATGTGCTGATCGTTAGGGCAACGTGTGGTGCCGGTGAGCAGTTTTTCCTTGAGCTTTTTCGGGTCGGCACCGGCTTTACCCCACAGGCCTTTGAACACGGAGTGCAGGCCCGTGGGTTCCAGGCCCACGACGGCACGACGAACCAGGAATGATTCGACGATCGACAAGCACTGCAGCGTGTGGCTTTTGGCGGCTGTTCCTTCACGGGATGCATTTAGCAGCTCCACGATGTATGGCCAGGTGACGGTGGTTTTCGGCATCAGGCTGAATCGATGAGCGCGCTCCCCGACTTCTTTGCTGATACCCCTCAGTGGCGCGTATTTTACCAAGGCACAATAAAGGTCTGCGTACCGGCTCATTTCCGAGACGATGGCCCCCGGATCAATACCGAACCAGGCCTTCTGCAGCTCGGGAAAGGCCCTGGACTTAGAGACAGATCCATTGAACTTTATGAAAGAATAAGTGGTGATGTATTGATCAAAAGAATTTTCCGGGAAAGCTTTTTCAAAAGGCTTCCAGGTGGACTCATAAAACTTGTTCAGGTCGCCCCGGTTTTTGTCTGTGACACGGGAAATGATATCGTTCCTGATCAGGTCTGACAGCGACAGTTTGACGCCCTCATAATTCAGCTTCGAGAATACGCTGTTGGCGTCGTCCGTGGCGTCGAGGGTGACTTGAATAAAGACGATTTTAGACAGGAGGCGCTCCTGAAAGTACTCGATTTTCTTTTTTAAAATACGTCCTGTCTCGCTGAAAAAATCTTCATCGAATTGCCGCTTGATGTTTTCCCATTGATTTGAAATACCCCGGCGGCTGGAGTGTTCATCGATACTTTCCTCTTTGAAGTTCCATTCAATACAGGTGATTTCGGATTGTAGAATATTAAATAGCTGCCGACGGTCCTGGACGGTAGGCAGGAGCTTTGGCATGCCCGCATGGCGGCCCGCAGAGAAGGACAAATAGGTCTGCGCGAGCGTCAGCGCATCTTCGTCCATGCCGCCCTTGAGATAGGACCAGACCAGGCCGCAGATGAGCAGATAAATGGTGGTCAGGCGTTGCTGGCCATCGATGATCAGGTATTCATTAGGCGATTGGTTACCGCCTTTTTTACCAAAGTCCTGGACAACGGTGGCACCAATGAATTGCTCTGGGTTTTCGTCGCCAGAGCTTTCTATGTCTTCCAGCAATGCCTGTAATGGTTCATTTCCCCAAACATAGTATCGCTGGTACACCGGTGCGGAGTACCGAACGGAACCATCGAAGGTTTCGTGAACACTAATTTTGTCAGGGTTTTTCATTTTAGAGAGGCTCAAAAAAGTGAGTAGCCACTGGGCGGGACTCTGATGGAGCAGAGAGCGTCTGATACAGTCGGGCGATAGCTGTTTGAAAGGCACACGGTGACGACTGTAAATTTTAACAATTCACAACGGTCAAATCGGTGTCATTAATTTTTTGAGTAAGCCTTTACTGGGACATGCCCAATCTCAAGTGTGCAGTGCTTGTCGCCTGTCTATGCGGAGTGAGTTGGAGGACTCACCCGGCAGACCTTTCAGTCACGGCTTCAAGGCGTCGCATTGGGCGCGCAGATCACTGTTGGAGATGGACAGGCAACTGCCATGGCCGGTCTTGGCGTAGCAATAGTTGCGCTGGTCACTGTTGGAGATCGCACCACAGCTGCCCTTGCTGGTTTCCGCTTCGCAGATATTGCGCAAGTCGCCGTTGGAGATCGCAAGGCAGCTGCCATGACCCGACTTGGCGTAGCAATAGTCACGCTGGTCGCTGTCGGAAATCGCGCCACAACTGCCGTTGCCGGTTTCTGCATCGCAGGTATGGCGCAGGTCGCTGTTGGAGATCGAACCACAGCTCTCCTTACCTAACTTGGCATAGCAATAGTGGCGTTGGTCGCTGTCGCCGATGCTGTTGCAGCCGGCATAAGCGTAACCACTCAGCATCAACAGCATTGCAATGACGATTCTCATCACACCCTTCCATGATTTGCCAGGGAACAGCCCGGCACTGCTGGGGCCAATATGCTTCAGCGCTATAAGGGCGCTATCAAATTGACACCACCACAGGGGAAAGTTCCCTTACATGTAAGAGAAAAATGTGTGAGTGACCTTGCGTGGCCTCACGGGCACGGTCGGAGAAGCGACCCTGTCTACAGCAGGGTTTGACCGGCTCCGCGCGGCATGGCAATCAGCCGTTCGCGTACCGACAAGTTGTGCACAGTGCAAGGCACTCGCGCAGGCGCCGCGCTTGCATATGCCGAGGCGAGTATGTTCAGATGCAAACACGAAATGTTACATTATAACGTATCTCAATTTACTCAAACGAAGCTTGATCCTTGACCATGTCTGATCCGTTCCGCTCATCCCTTATGGCGCGTGCTTCAATTTCCCGCCTGGCCGCCATCGTCGCAGTGCTTGCTTGTCTCTGGCTGGCGATCTTCTGGGCAGTGGCGCTGCCATGACCTTGCCCGCCATCAGGCTCGACAACGTGACCGTGGCTTACGAGCGCCATCCGGCCGTTCATCACCTGTCGGGGGGGTTCACACCGGGCAGCCTGACGGCAATCGTCG
Organism: Pseudomonas gingeri; assembly: GCF_013386165.1. Classification (GTDB taxonomy): domain Bacteria; phylum Pseudomonadota; class Gammaproteobacteria; order Pseudomonadales; family Pseudomonadaceae; genus Aquipseudomonas; species Aquipseudomonas gingeri_C. The sequence goes on from NZ_JACAOS010000022.1 coordinate 438,887, forward strand.
GGCCTAACGGCGCCGGAAAATCCACGCTGCTCAAGGCGGTGATGGGGGAACTGCCCTTATCGAGCGGATCCATCGATCGCGGCGGCCTGACGGCCAGGGACTTTGGCTATCTTCCCCAGGCCGCTGAAATCGACCGCCATTTCCCGCTGACCGTGGCCGATACGGTCATGCTGGGAGCCTGGCGCGAGACGGGGGCCTTTGGCGGCATCAGCGCCGCGGCTGCCGACCGGGGCCGCCAAGCCTTGGTGACAGTTGGGCTCGGCGGTTTCGAACGGCGCTCGATCGGGGCGCTGTCGGCCGGTCAGTTCCAGCGTGTCCTGTTCGCCCGGCTGCTGCTGCAGGACACCCGCGTCATCATCCTCGATGAGCCGTTCACCGCCATCGATGCCCGCACGACAGCGGATCTCCTGCGCGTGGTGCAGAACTGGCACGCCGACGGCCGCACGGTGATCGCCGTCCTCCATGACTTCGATCAGGTCCGGGCACATTTCCCGCAAACGCTGCTGATCGCGCGGCAAGCGGTGGAATGGGGAGAGACCGCAGAGGCTCTATCTTCCGCCAACCTTTTGCGTGCCCGGGCCATGGCCGAGAACTGGGAGGAGTTGGCTCCGATTTGCGACGACAAGGGAGCGGGGGACGTATGACACTCTATTCAGCCCTGATCGCCCCCTTTGTCGAATACGGCTTCATGCGCCGTGCCTTGGTCGCGTCCTTTTCCCTTGGCCTGAGTTCCGGTCCCGTGGGGGTCCTGCTCTTGCTACGACGCATGAGCCTGGTGGGTGATGCCATGAGCCATGCCGTACTGCCTGGCGCCGCTATCGGTTTCCTGATCGCTGGCGGTCTTTCGCTGCCGGCCATGGGTCTGGGTGGACTGATCGCAGGGCTCTCGGTCGCCATTCTTTCCGGGATCGTCAGCCGCACCACCTCTCTGCGCGAGGATGCGAGCTTCGCCAGTTTCTACCTGGCCTCGTTGGCGCTTGGGGTACTGATCGTCTCCCTGCGCGGCTCCAATATCGACCTGCTCCACGTGCTTTTCGGCACCATCCTGGCCATCGACGCCAGCGCGTTGACCCTGGTTGGCAGCATCTCTTCGTTGACGCTGGTCATCCTGGCCCTGGTCTATCGTCCGCTGGTCGCCGAGTGCTTCGATCCTGGATTCCTGAGGGCTGTAGGCGGTCGTGGTCAGCTTTATCACCTGCTGTTCCTGTTCCTGGTGGTGATCAATCTGGTCGCCGGTTTCCAGGCGCTCGGCACCCTGATGGCCGTGGGGCTCATGATGCTGCCGGCCGCCATCGCCCAGCTCTGGGCGCGCACCCTGCCGTTCATGGTGTTGATCGCCGCCGTCGTCGCCAGCCTCTCGGGCCTGATAGGTCTGATCGTGTCGTTCCATCTCGGGTTTGCCTCTGGGCCGACGATCATCCTGGTCGCCAGCATCTTTTACGCGTTCTCGCTGCTCATCGCTCCATCCGGAGTATTTCGACGCCTGTTCCCACGGTCACACCTCCGAGGCTGATCCCTCGCTTAAGGAAACTTCCATGAAACTGTTGAAACCATTATCGGGCTGCTTTGTTGCTGTTGCTCTCGGGGCAAGTATCGCTCCTGCTTCGGCCAAGACACTCGAGGCTGTTGCGAGCTTTACCGTGCTGGCGGACGTGGTGAGCCAGGTCGGCGGTAATCATGTCCACGTCAACAGCCTGGTCCCGCCTAATGGCGATCCTCACGAGTTCGAGCCTTCGCCGAGTGACGCGAAAATGCTGAAGTCCGCCGACGTCACCTTTGTCAGCGGCGAGGGCCTGGAGGGATGGTTCGAGCGCCTGGTCAAGGCCTCCGGCTATCAAGGCTCGCCCGTCGTCGTCTCCACCGGTATCAAGACCCGGGAAATGGAAGAGGATGGCAAGACCATCACCGATCCACATGTGTGGAACAGCGCTGCCAACGTGGTTGTCTGGGTCTCCAACATCGAGAAGGCACTCAGTGCCGCCGATCCGGAAGATGCGGCCGACTTCAAGGCCAATGCGGCGCGCTACACCAAGGAGGTGGAGGATCTCAACGCCTATGCACACACCAAGATCAACGCTATTCCCGTGGCCAAGCGCAAAGTGCTGACCAGCCACGATGCCTTCAGCTATTTCGGCCAGGAATACGGTGTCACCTTCTTGTCGCCGCAGGGCATTTCGACGGAAACAGAAGCCTCTGCTGCCGATGTGGCGAAGCTGATCGACCAGATCAAGAAAGAGCAGGTGAAGGTCTACTTCTTCGAGAACTCCAATGATGCCCGTCTGGTCCAGCAGATCGCCAAGGCAACGAACGCCCAGCCGGGCGGCGAGCTCTATGTAGAGGCGCTCTCACCGGCCGACGGGCCGGCACCGACTTATGCCAAGATGTTCCGCTACAACGTGGATAAAATCACGGCGGCCATGGCCAAATAAGCTGCGGTTGACCGGCTTCGACTCTGTCGGCAGAAAGACTAACGGCCACCTTTGGGTGGCCGTTTTTTTTTGCGTCAGCATGCATGATCGATGCACATCACGGATTTGCCAATTTGCTCACGGGCTTCAATACGGGCATGAATCGCTTGCACCTCGTCCATCGTGTAATGGCCCTCGATATCGATGCTCAGGAAGCCTTCAAGGATCTCCGCAAAAACCGTATCGGCGCGACGCTGTACAGTTGGGCCGTCGCTCATGTGATCGGCCAGCCGTGGGCGGGTCAAAAACAGTGAGCCGGCTTCTCCAAGCTCGATAGGGTCGAGGTCGGTAATCGAGCCTGAAACGTTGCCATAGTTGATGATCAATCCGCGGGTTCGGCAGGCTCTGAAGCTGTCACGCAGTGTGCTTTTGCCCACCGAATCAAACACCACATCGACGCCTTTGCCCTGCGTGGCCTCATGGATGCGTTCGGCGAAACGGCCCCCGTCGTACAGCAGGGTTTGATCAGCGCCGCGCTGCATGGCAATTGCACATTTTTGCTCGGTACTACCGGTGGTGAATACGGTTGCCCCGCGACGCTTGGCCATCTGTATCAACAACTGGCCAATGCTGCCCGAAGCCGCATGAATCAGGCAGGTACTGCCGGGGTGCAACTGGGCAATGTCTTCAACCAGGTAGTGAGCCGTGGCCCCTTGGAAGATCGCGGCGGCTGCCAGGTCGAAAGGAATCGCGTCCGGAATTTTTGCGACCCGCGCTGCGGGCACGCTGGCGTATTGCGCATAACTGCCCCAGGAGATGCACCAGGCGACGCGGTCACCGGGCACCAGGTGATGGACATCCTCGCCCACCTCGACGATTTCACCGGATCCTTCCATACCCAAGGTGCAAGGCAAACGCACCGGATAGGTCGTGGAGGAGGCGTATTTACCCTGGCGAGTGTGCACGTCCATGAAGTTGATGCCCGCGCAGGCGACTTTGACCACGACGTGGCCGGGAGTCGATTTGGGCATTGGCAGATCAGTGCGGATTTGCACGACGTCGGGACCGCCGTAACTTTCAATCATGATGCCTTTCATTGCGTGATGACTCCGTTTTTGCGGCGCGTCGCCATTCGGGTTTCATCCATGGTAAAACTCATTGCCCGGATCGATAACTCCCAAATAATTCCCATCATGCGTTCGGAAATAACCCGATGTTCGATTGGCAGGATCTTTATTTCTTCACCGTTCTAGCACGGACTGAATCCTTGTCGGCGGCTGCCCGCGAGCTGCAAGTGGAGCATGCGACGGTCGGGCGGCGGATAGACGCCCTTGAGAAGTCTCTTGGTCTGCGCTTGGTAGATCGGTTGCCGAGGAGCCGACCGTTGACCGAGGATGGACGTGCCTTGAGTCGCATAACCGCGGCCATGGCGGGTATTGCTACCGAGGTGCAGCAATTGTCCCGTGTTGCCTCGATTGAGATCGCCGGGACGGTCAGGGTCAGCGCGCCGCCGTCCATCGCCATCCATTGCATTGCACCGCGTATCGCGGTGTTGCGCGAGCAGCATCCGAAGCTGAATGTTGTCTTGCTGCCGTCGTTGTCCATGGCGGCGCTGGACAAAGGTGAGTCCGATATCGCCTTGCGCACGGTGCGCCCCGAGGAGGACGCACTGGTACGAAGAAAAATCGGTGCCGTGCGGTTCGCGCTGTATGGGAGCTCTGAGTTCTGCGAGCGGCCGGCCGAGCAATGGAGTTTTATTGCCTATGATGAAAGCCGCGACCACCTTCCCCAACAAGCTTGGCTTCACCAGATCCGCCGGCATCGCCCCGTGGTGTTTTCGGCCAGCGATCTGATGTCCCAGCAAATGGCCGCCCGATTTGGCGTGGGGGCTGTCGTGCTGCCGACCACGCTGGGCGACAATGATCCCGCGCTTCGGCGGCTGTCAGTGGACAGTGAGGCACCGGTTCGAGATCTCTGGTTGACGGTCTATCCGGATCTGCGTCGCTCGCCGTCGGTCAAGGTGGTGATGGACTTTCTGGTTGAGTGTGTCCAGCAAGAGCCGCGGCTGTGTTGTTAGTCGAGCGTTCTGGTATTGCCCCCTAAACCAACTCACTGGGGCAGACTGCGCCGGGAATGCTTACCTGGCTAAAAGAGTAGCCACCTGTATTGCATAGATCGTTCATGAATTTTCCCTTTGAGGTTTAAAGGGTTTCGTTCGCGACGATGATTTCAATGGTCACGCCAGCCGCCAGCGCTACCCAAAGCTGGGTATCGTTGCCGTCATTGCGGGCATTGAGTTGGTATTCGATGTTGTGGGATTTCAAGCGCCCGAGCAGTGCGGTCCATTCGTCGAGATCGGCAACTCGTACTGCTATATGGTCGATGCGAGGGGACATTTTTCCTGCAGGTAATGTGAGGGTGGCCTGCGTCAAATGAATCACTGGCCGGCCTGCGCTATACAGCCAGTACCCAGGTACCCGAAAATCCGGACGGGGCCCTGTTGTGAATCCCAGCACGTCAGTAAAAAAGCGAACTGTCCTGTCGAGGTCCGGCGTGACGATGTTTGCGTGATCCAGATGCATAGGGATGCCTAGCTCTTTCGATGAAGTGGCTCCATTGTGCAAAGAGGGGGGCGGATCTGAAAATTGGCCTGGCATTTGATGGATTATCAAAGTATTTGGAAATATCACTGTTTCCAGGCCAAAGGCGTTGGCAGCCTGTCCTGGCAGCAGGACTGCAGGAGCTCCCGCAGTTTTTGCAGCGCCGGACCACATCGGCATCCGATAGCCGCAGACGCCGTGTCGAGCGGACGAACAGGCGGGCGTCCAACTCCCGCTCCAGCCGCTGGATGCAACTGCTGGCCAGGGAGGACGTGAGGTCCATCTGTCCGGTTGCGGCAGGAAAACTGCCAGCCTCAGCGGTCTGAACGAAAACCTGAAGATCGTCGAGTCGTAGCATCTTCGTCAAAATCCAGAAAGTGTTTGCTCGTTGCGGCTGTTTTTCTATTTTTTGCTGGAAATGAAAATAGTATGACATTCACTACCGAGAGCATTCTCATGAAGGGGTTTCGTTCTGTCCTGTTTGTCCTAATTGCAGGCAAGCCAACATGAATAAGCCGATTCGTCTGGGCTACATCAACCTGTCCTTTCATCAAGCCAGCGCAGCGGTGGTCCAGGCGATCCTGGAGCGCGAAGGCCATGAAGTCATCGTGTCGGCCTTTGCGCATGAAGAGATGTTCCGCCGCTTCGGCGAGGGCGAGGTGGACTTTCTGGTGAGCGCCTGGTTGCCGGACAGCCACGGTGCCTACCTCAAACCCTTGGTAGACGCCACTCGCAAGCTGGGTGTGCTCTACCAACCCTACTGCATCTGGGGCGTGCCGGACTATGTGCCCGAATCAGCGGTGAGTGAGATCGCCGACCTGCTCAAGCCCGATGTACTGGCGCGTATGGATCGTACTCTGCAAGGTATCAATCCGGGCGCAGGCATCAGCCGCTTTTCTCAGTCCATGGTGCAGGCCTATGGGCTGGCCCAGGCGGGATACCATTTCCAACCGGGCAGCGAGGCAGCGTGCTTCGACGGCTACGAGCAGGCGGTGAGCGAGGAACGCTGGTTAGTGGTGCCGTTGTGGCACCCCCAGTATCTGCATCATCGATATCGCATCCGTGCCTTGCATGAGCCTTTGGGGCTGTTGGGCGGTGCGGACGACGCCACATTGCTGATACGCCGCGACGCCGAGCCACGGTTGAGTACGCAGACCCTGGCGATTCTGGCTGACCTGCACCTGGGCAACGCCGTGGTTACCCGGATTGATCATGCTATCCGCAAGGAGGGGGTGGACTCCATGGCTGCGGCGCGCGAGTGGCTGGCCGAGCAGATCCGGCAGCCTTCGGGTATCAGGTTAGACAAGGGGCTTGTCTAGACGGCCATCTCCCGAGAGGCCTGCTCAAATCGCTCCAGCAGAAAGTCCAGCAGCGCCCGCACCCGTGGTGCGAGATAACGGCTACGCGGGTACAGTGCGTGTACTGGCGCCTCCACTGATTGCCACTCTGGCAGCAGCAGGCTTAGGCGCCCGGCCGCAAGATCGGCGCTCACGTCCCAGATCGACTTCAGGACAATACCGTGGCCTGCGATGGCCCATTGGCGTGCCAAGGCGCCGTCGTTGGTTTCGCGGGCGGCGTCCAGAGGCACCTTGAACAGCACCTCTTCCTTGCCTCGGTGCAAGCGCCACTCGGTAGACCAGCCGGACTGGCCTGCAACGATGTGATCAAACTCACCCAACTGCTCCGGATGCTCGGGCGTGCCCTTGCGTTGCAGGTAGCTTGGCGCGGCACACAGCACACGTCGATTGGCTGCCAGGGGCCGCGCGATCAGGGAGCTGTCCGGTGGCACACCAAAGCGGATCACCAGGTCGACGTCATCACTCACCAGGTGTGACAGCGAATCGGACAGTAGCAACGCCGGAACCACTTGCGGATAGCGTTCTGTAAACGCGTCGAGCCAAGGGCTGAGCACATGGCGACCAAAGTCCGAGGTGGCCGAGAGGCGAATCTTGCCGCGAATTTCCTTCTTTTCCACCGACAGTGCTGCGCGGGCATCATCCAACGCTTGCAGCGCCTGACGGCAGTGTTGCAGGTACAACCGACCCTCGTCGGTCAGCCGTAATTGTCGGGTGGTGCGTTCGAACAGTCGGGTGGCTAGAGAGGTTTCAAGCTTAAGCAGTCGCGCGCTGGCAGCAGCGGGCGACAGGCCCAGCTTGCGGCCGGCGGCGGACAGCCCGCCCAACTGTGCGGCTTCGACGAACAGACGAATATCACCCAGATTATCCATGACTATTCCAAAATATTTGAAAATCCATCAAAGGTTAACCCAATTATCAATCGTCATCCCTGATTGCACACTGAGCCCATCACATTTCATTGGCCCAGGAAATTTTCAGTATGACCACTCCCACGACACTGTTTACTCCCATTGCTTTTGCTGGCCTGAGCGCGCCTCATCGCGTGGTTATGGCTCCGATGACTCGGGCCCGCAGCAGCCAACCCGGTGATATTCCCAATGACCTCAATGCGCAGTATTACGCCCAGCGAGCTTCGGCAGCGCTGATCGTCACCGAGGCTGCGCAGATTTCCCCGCAAGGCAAAGGCTACTCGTTCACTCCCGGCATCCACAGTGAAGCTCAGGTTGAGGGTTGGCAGAAAGTGACCCAGGCGGTGCACGCCGAGGGTGGACGGATCTTCCTGCAACTGTGGCACGTCGGGCGCCTGTCCCATCCGGACTTCCACCAGGGTGAATTGCCGGTGGCGCCGTCTGCCGAGCCTTTCGAAGGACAAATCTGGAAGGTAGACCCGACCACCGGCCAGGGCGCCATGGTCGATTGCCCTGTCCCACGAGCGCTGACTCAGACGGAAATCGCCCAGATCGTCGAAGACTTTCGCCAGGCCGCAAGTCGGGCCATGCGCGCCGGCTTTGATGGCGTGGAGATCCACGGCGCCAATGGCTACCTGGTGGATCAGTTCTTACGTACCACTTCCAACACCCGTACTGATGAGTACGGCGGCTCGCGCAGCAATCGCCTGCGGTTTCTCAAGGAAGTCGTCGACGCTGTCAGCGACGAGATCGGTGCCGAACGCACGGCCATCCGCCTGGCCCCTTTTCTGACCGCTCGTGGCATGGCCTGCCCGGATATTCTGCCAACGATACTGGAGGCAGCCGAGTACCTGGAGGGCAAGGGTATTGGCTATCTGCACCTGGTGGAAGCCGACTGGGATGACGCCCCGGTGTTCACTGAATCGTTCCGTCAGGCGATTCGCGAACGTTTCAGCCATCCGATCATCGTCGCCGGCAACTACGACCGCGCCCGTGCCGAGTGGGTCATCGGCCAGGGTTATGCGGACCTGGTCGCTTTCGGCAGGCCCTTCGTAGGCAACCCTGATTTGCCCTTGCGTCTGGCGCAGGACCTGCCTCTGGCACCCCTTGACCACGGCACTCTGTTTGGCGGCACCTCCAAGGGCTATAGCGATTACCCTTTTATCTCCGCAGGAGAAACACCATGCGCTCGTTGATTCCTGGCCTGTTGACCGCCGCTTTTACGTTCACCATTTTGAGCTCGAACGCCATGGCTGCCGAACCTACCTTGGTCACCCCCAAAGTGCTGGTGGTTGAGCCCGGCGCCAAGCCGGCGCAAGTCCAGGCGCAAACCCTCGCTGCACTTCGTTATGCGACCTTCTGGTCCTCCGGCGATCCGGCTCTCGCGCGCGAAGCATTGGCAACGGACTTCATGGACCGCGCGTTGCCTGAAGGTCGGCCACAGGGCATTGCCGGCCCCTTGGCGGCCTCCAAGGCTTTCCATGTCGCCGTGCCGGACTTGAATTGTGAAGTGCAGCAGATGATCGTCAGTGGTGACCGGGTGGTGTCCCACCTGCGTTTCACCGGGCATTTCACCGGGACCTTCAATGGCGTGCAGGGCAAAGGACAAGCGGTAAACTTCATCGCCACCGACATCTACCGTATCGCGAATGGTCGGATCGCCGAAAACTGGCATCTGGAAGACAACCTGACGTTCCTGCAGCAGATCGGCGTTGTCGCTCGTTGATGGTGCAAAGGGTCTCGGGCGTTGATTTCCCTTGTCAGGTCAATCAGCGCTGGAGACCCGTTGGCACAGAGTTAGTTGAGGGTTGAGGCTCATCGCAACTGCGCCAGCTTCGCCTCCACAGCATCGTCAAAAATGATGTAGAGCGCTTCGATATCGGCTGGCCGCAAGCGCTTGGCGCTTTCCAAACCTCCGATCAGCTCAATCTGAATGGCCCTTTCCGCCTCCACGTCCGCGACGGTGCTGGTGGCATTGAAGGCCCGTACCAGGTCGTTGATAGGGTCCCGGATGGGTTTTGGAAGTCGTAACAGGTCTAGCTGTTCTTGTGGCATATCTTCCTTACCCTCAAGCGCGATGGCCAGCCCGGCGCCGATTAGCTGCCGTGTGGCACGCACTTCATATTCACTGCAAAGGCGGTCAACAGGCTGGCATGAGCGAGCCAGAACGATTCTTCCGGGCACAAAAAAGGCACTTTCGCGAATCGCTCAGTGCCTGATGTGTGTAGCGTGTTTGGTGGAGCCGGGGGGATTTGAACCCCCGTCCGCCAGTACTCCGCTGTCGGTACTACATGCGTAGCCGTGTCTATTGAGTTAACCCGCAGCGACCCGACGGGCAGGGTGCTTTGGGCGAGTTGTGTAAGTTTTAGCCGATTCGTCCACAACGTACTGCACGGCGATTCTGTTCTATATGACAATCATTTTGGGTTTACAGACATCCCCTAATGATTGCTGGCACCGAAGTAGCCAGGAGGAAGGCTAGCGCCGCTTACGCAGCGAGAGCTTGTTCCCCGTAATGGTCGTCATTGGCAACTATAAGTAGTTGCAACAGTGGATTTACGAGTTCTGTTACCAACTCGGCATGCACCTAGAGTTTCGCGACCGGCGTCGAATCCTAAACGGCCCCGTGCCTGCTGTACGTAACCAGCAGGCATGCACAGTGTACGCCAATCTGGCTCGCAAGGCCATCCCGCCGCGAGCCGCGTTTACTAGCCGCCTTTCTTGCTGTTCTGGATTTCCAGAATCGCCCGATCGGTGATGGCGACGCAGTCGTCAGTGCCTTTGTCGGTTTTTTGCGCCTCGGCGGCCTTCGCCTGCTGGACGCTGGTGTCGAGGTTGGCCTGCTGGCTGGTTCCCAACTCGGCCCTGGCGTTGCTCAGGGTCAGCAGATTGACCTGGCATTGATCCTTCGGCGAGGCAAACGAAGGCGCGGCGAGAACGGAAGCAGTGACGAATAGACCAAGCAGTACGGAACGGTTCATGAGTCTCTCCTTGATACCGAGGATCCAGGCATCGGTGGCCATCGCAACCGGCTGCCGAACATGGGCAACGGCCCCGTCTTTACGAGGCCTCCAGGAGGTTGACCGCGCCCCGTCGCCAGGGTTCTATTTTTTATCCGTGCGCCGCCTTGGCCCGGGTCACCCGGTCCACCAGGTACACCAGCCCGTGGTAGTCGATCCCGCCATGCTGGCTCAAGCCGATCTCACAGGTGCGACTGGTGGAGATCCCCTCATCGCAATACTGCACGGCATCCTTCAAGGTCCGCAGCGAGTGGGCATTCAGCTCCGGGGTGGTGAAACCCTTGTCGCCGGCAAAACCACAGCAGTGGATACCTTCGGGAATCACCACGTTGTGGCTGCAACGTCGGGCGAGGTCGATTAGGGCCTGGCTCTCACCCAGGTGCTGGGTGCTGCAGGTCACGTGCACAGCAATCGGTGCATCCTGCGGCGTGAATTCCAGCCGCTCCACCAGATGCGTACGAATGAAGCGCACCGGGTCGTAGAGGTCGAGGCGGGTATCGCCCAGGTCCTGAACCAGGCGCAAGGTGCACGGGCTGGTGTCGCAATAGATCGGGTCGAGACCGCCACGGCTGGCATGCAGCAACGCACCGATCAATTCCTGGCGCTTGTGTTCGGCCTGCTCGGCGTAGCCCTTGGAGGCGAACGGCTGGCCGCAGCAGAGCTGGTCGGTGTTGTCCGGAAACACGACCTGGTAACCGGCCTTTTCCAGCAGTCCGCGAGTCTTGTCCAGCAGCGACATCTGCTCCTTGTCACCTGCCGCCGGCCCCATCACCCGCGAGACGCAGGCGGCCAGATAGACCACCCGTGGTCGCTCGTCGTTGACCGCCGGACTGAAGCGCACCGCACGCTCCGGCTGCGGCATGGCGTTGGTCCATTGCGGCACGCGACCCTTGGACAAACGTGTCAGGCTCGACGACAGTTTCGCCAGGCGCGGTGCCCCCAGCAGCATGCGCGCGCCATTGGCGACATGCAGGGTAAAGCGCGTCCCTTGCAGGACCGTGGCGAAATGCGTGCCGAGCCAGTCAGCGGTTTTTCCGTGATCGGCGTGTTCGCCCCGCAGCTTTTTCACCAGCTCACCGGTGTTGATGCCCACCGGGCAACGTTGCGCACACAGCCCGGTCGCGGCGCAGGTGTCGATGCCCTGGTACTGATAGGCCGCCTCCAGTTCGGTGGTATCGACCCCGGCGCGTTTTTTCGCCTGGATATCCCGCCAGATCACGATCCGTTGGCGCGGGCTCAAGGTCAGTCCCTTCGACGGACAGACCGGCTCGCAGAAACCGCACTCGATGCATTTGTCGACGATCTCGTCGGCGGCCGGCAACGGCTTGAGGTGCTTGAGGTGAATCTGCGGGTCGTCGCTGAGCACCACGTCCGGGTTGAGAATACCCAGGGGGTCGAGCAGGCGCTTGATGGCCCACATCAACTGGTAGGCATCGTGGCCCCATTCCAGTTCGACAAAGGGCGCCATGTTGCGACCGGTGCCGTGCTCGGCCTTGAGCGAGCCGCCGAACTCGACGGCCACCAACTGCGCGACGTCGTCCATGAACGCCTGGTAACGGGATACTTCGGCAGGGTTGTTGAAACCCTGGGTGAAGACGAAGTGCAGATTGCCTTCCAGGGCGTGGCCGAACAGGATCGCTTCGTCGTAGTGGTGTTTGTCGAACAGCGCGATCAGGCGGTTGACGCCGATGGCCAGTTGTTCGACCGGGAAGGTCACGTCCTCGATGATCACCGTGGTGCCGGTCTTGCGCACGGCGCCGACGGCGGGAAAGGTGTCTTTGCGGATCGCCCAGAGCCGGGCGTTTTCGGTGGGGTCTTCGGTGAAGTCGACCTGTTTTTCCACCGGGAACGAGGCCAGCGACGCCATGATCTGCAGCAGTTGCTCCTGCAACAGTGACGACGAGGCTGCACGGGATTCGATCAGCAGGGCACAGGCAGCGTCGGAGAGTTCGCGCACGAAGGCCGGCATGCCCGGTTTGTCCTGAACCGAGCGCAGGCTGCGTCGGTCGAGCAGCTCGACGGCGGACACCGGCTGGCTTTTCAGCACTGTGACGGCGGTGCAGCAGGTCTCCACATCGGGGAAGACGATCAGCGCCGAGGCCTTGTTCGGGTGGTCGATCACGGTGTCGTAGGTCACCGCGCTGATAAACCCCAGTGTGCCTTCCGAGCCCACCAGCAAATGGCTGAGAATCTCCAGCGGCTCATCGAAATCCACCAGAGCGTTGAGGGACAGGCCGGTGGTGTTTTTCAGCCGGTACTTGTGGCGGATCTTCGCCGCCAGCTCGCTGTTGGCGCGGGTTTCCCGAGCCAGCGCGGCGAGCTGCTGGAGCAGCGGGCCATGGCTCTGGCGAAAGGCTGTGACACTGGCCGCATCCTCGGTGTCCAGGCGACTGCCGTCGGCCAGGATCAGGCGCATGCCGGCCAGGGTGTGATAGGTGTTCTGCGCAGTGCCGCAGCACATGCCGCTGGCGTTGTTGGCGACGATACCGCCGATCTTGCAGGCATTGATCGAGGCCGGGTCCGGGCCGATTTTGCGCCCGAACGGCGCCAGCCAGGCGTTGGCCTGGGCGCCGATAACACCGGGTTGCAGGCGGATCTGCGTGCCCTGATCGCGAATCTCGCGGCCGTTCCAGTGGTCGCCGAGGACGATCAGCACCGAGTCGCTGATGGCCTGGCCCGACAGGCTGGTGCCGGCGGCGCGGAAGGTCACCGGCACCTGGTCGCGGCTCGCCAGCTTGAGCAGGGCCACTACTTCGTCTTCGGATTCGACGCGGATCACCAGCTTGGGAATCAGCCGGTAGAAGCTGGCATCGGTGCCGAAGGCCAGGGTCGAGAGCGGATCGTCGAAACGGCGCTCGCGGGGGATCAGGCGTTCGACCGCTTGGAGGAACGGGTGGGGCAGGCTCATGCAAACTCCTCACGGGGTCGTGGCATCTGGTGCGCTACGTGCCCCGTTCAATCAGGCGGTGATTCGTCCGGGCGCGCTGTTCAGGCGCCCAGTTCACGAACCAGCGAATCGCGGTTGATCTCGCTGATGGACTTGGCGCCTGTGAGCACCATGGCCACGCGCATTTCCTTCTCGAACAGCTCCAGCAGGTTCTTCACACCCGCTTCGCCGGCGACGGCGAGGGCATAGAGGAACGCGCGGCCGATCAGTACGGTGTCGGCGCCCAGGGCGATCATGCGCACCACGTCCAGGCCGCTGCGGATGCCGGAGTCGGCGAGGATCTTCAGATCGCCTTTCACCGCGTCGGCGATGGCCGGCAGGGCGCGGGCGCTGGACAGTACGCCGTCGAGTTGGCGACCGCCATGGTTGGAGACGACGATGCCGTCGGCGCCGAATTTCACCGCGTCCTTGGCATCCTGCGGATCGAGGATGCCCTTGATGACCATCGGACCCTCCCAGAACTCGCGGATCCACTCCAGGTCTTTCCAGGAAATCGACGGGTCGAAGTTGGCCCCCAGCCAGCCGATGTAGTCGCCCAGCCCGGTCGGGTTGCCGCGATACTTCGAGATATTGCCGAGGTCGTGGGGCTTACCCATCAGGCCGACGTCCCAGGCCCACTGTGGATGGGTCATGGCTTGCCAGACCCGCCGCAGTGGCGCATTCGGGCCGCTCATTCCGGCGTGCGCATCCCGGTAGCGGGCGCCAGGCACCGGCATGTCCACGGTAAACACCAGGGTGGTGACACCCGCAGCCTTGGCCCGCTCCAGGGCATTGCGCATGAAACCGCGGTCCTTGAGTACGTAAAGCTGGAACCACATGGGACGGTTGATGGCCGGCGCGACCTCCTCGATCGGGCAGACCGACACCGTCGACATCGTAAACGGAATGCCATGGGCCGCCGCCGCCCGGGCCGCCTGAACCTCGCCGCGACGGGCATACATGCCGGTCAGGCCGACGGGCGCCAGTGCCACCGGCATGCTCAAGGTCTCATTGAACAACTGGGTTTCCAGGCTCAACTCGGACATGTTCCTCAGAACGCGCTGACGCAGGGCGATGTTGGCCAGGTCCTCGACGTTGTGGCGCAGGGTGTGCTCGGCGTAGGCGCCGCCGTCGGCATAGTGGAACAGGAACGGCGGCAGCTTGCGTTGGGCGGCTGCGCGGTAATCGGTAGAGGCGGAAATAATCATGGGGGCTCGCAGCGTGGGGTGGAAGGGAGCGGCTGCCGGGGGCTTCGACGGACCCCCGGCCCTTGTCACTTTAGTGCACCAGCATACCGGTGAAGAGATAGGCCTGGAGCAGGGTGATCAGTCCGACAATCGTGGCGAAGAACAAGCTGTGCTTGAGGGTGAAGCGGAACAGATCCGACTCCTTGCCCACCAGGCCAGTGGCGGCGCAGGCCACGGCGATCGATTGCGGAGAGATCATCTTGCCGGTCACCCCGCCGCTGGTATTGGCCGCCACCAGCAGGATGTCGTTGACGCCGATCTGGTGCGCCGTGGTCGCTTGCAACGAGCTGAACAGGGCGTTGGACGAGGTGTCGGAGCCGGTGAGGAACACGCCCAACCAGCCGAGGAACGGCGAGAAGAACGGGAACGCGGCGCCGGTCGCGGCCAGGACCAGGGCCATGGTCGAGGACATGCCCGAGTAGTTGGTGACGAAGGCGAAGGCCAGCACCATGCCGATGGACAGGATCGGCCAGCGCAGCTCGTAAAGGGTTTCTTTAAAAGTGGTCAGACCAGTTTTGAAGTCGATCTTCAGGATCAGCATCGACACCACGGCGGAGAAGAAAATCGCCGTGCCGGTGGCCGCGATCGGGTCGAGTTTGAACACGGCGGCAATCGGGGTTGGTGTCGCGACGATCGGCGCGGTCTTGATCACCAACTGATCCAGGTGCGGGATGGCGAAGTTGAACACCGTGCTGTACAGCGCACCGCCAGTGGCGAACAGCGCCTTGAACGACTTCAGGGTCCAGATCGTCACCAGCACGGTGAGGATCAGGAACGGCGACCAGGCCTTGAGGATCTGTCCCAGGCTGTAGGGCGAGGAGAGACTGCTGCGCGGCTGGCCGAAACCGCCGACGCTGGCGGTGATCACCACGCCCGGAGCGGCGCCGGCAATCTTTGCCCCCGCGGTACGCTTGGGTTGCCAGACTTTCAGGAACAGGGTCAGGGAGACCAGGCTGACCAGTGCCGAGGTGATGTCCGGCAGTTCCGGGCCGATGAAGTTCGAGGTGAAGTACTGGGTCACGGCAAAGCTCAGGCCGGCCACCAGGGCGGCGGGCCAGGTTTCCCGCACGCCGCGCAGGCCGTCCATCATGAACACCAGCCAGAACGGTACGAACAGCGACAGCAACGGCAGTTGGCGACCGGCCATGGCGCCAATCTTGAACGCATCGATACCGGTGACCTGGCCCGCGACGATGATCGGGATGCCCAGGGCGCCGAAGGCAACCGGTGCGGTGTTGGCGATCAGGCACAGGCCAGCCGCGTAGAGCGGGTTGAAGCCCAGGCCGACGAGCAGGGCGGCGGTGATCGCGACCGGTGCGCCGAAGCCGGCGGCCCCTTCGAGGAAGGCGCCGAAGCAGAAGCCGATGAGCAGCACTTGCAGGCGCTGGTCATCGGTAATCGACAGCACCGAGCTGCGGATGATTTCGAACTGGCCGCTCTTGACCGTCAGTTTGTAGAGAAATACCGCCGCGACGATGATCCAGGCGATGGGCCACAGGCCGTAGGCGAATCCGTAACCGGCGGCGGCGAGCGCCATGTCGACCGGCATCTTGAAGGCGAAGATCGCCACCAGGATCGATAAGGCCAGGGTGATGCTGCCCGCCACGTGACCCTTGAGGCGAAACACCGCCAGGGCCAGGAAGAAGAACACGATGGGAATCACGGCTGCGAGAGCAGACAGGCCGAGGCTGCCGAGAGGGCTGTAGAGCTGTTGCCAGGTTTGCATAGTGGGGTGGCCCCTAATTGTTGTTGGTCAGGCACTGGTCGATGATTTGGATAATTGGTAATACCAATTTACAATCGCCGGACGCTAGGTTAAAAGCCTTGTTGGGTATGTGTCAATTTGCCGCTCTGAAACTTTCGTCTGATAGGTGTCCGGCGCAGGGCTGAACGGGTGATTTATGTCGTGACTGGCAGGTGCTGGCGCCGCCTCGATAGGCGAGAATAGGCAGTCCCGGCAAGGGTTCGGGATCGTGAGGAGTAAGTGATGGGGTTTGATCAGATTCGTCAGCGCCGTTTGTCTGACGATATTGTCCAGCAGCTTGAGGGGATGATCCTCGAGGGCACGCTCAAGGCCGGTGAGCGGTTGCCGGCCGAGCGTGCGCTGGCCGAGCAGTTCGGTGTCTCACGGCCGTCGCTGCGTGAGGCGATCCAGAAGCTGGTGGCCAAGGGGCTGCTGCTCAGCCGCCAGGGCGGTGGCAATTATGTCGTGGAGTCGCTGGGTTCGACCTTCAGCGATCCGTTGCTGCATCTGCTGGAGAGTAACCCGGAAGCCCAGCGTGACCTGCTGGAGTTTCGTCATACGCTGGAGGCGTCCTGCGCCTATTACGCGGCGTTGCGGGCGACCGAAGCGGATCGCGAGCGCCTGCGCGTGGCCTTTGAGCAGTTGCAGAGCTGCTATGGTCGGGCGGACGAGGTGAGTCGGGCGGAGGAGGGCGCGGCGGACGCGAGTTTTCACCTGGCGATTGCCGAGGCGAGTCATAACGCGGTGTTGCTGCATACCATCCGTGGCCTGTTCGATCTGCTCAAGCGCAATGTGGTGACCAACATTGGCGGCATGTACAAGCAGCGCAGCGAAACCCGGGACATGCTGATCAATCAGCATCGCGAGTTGTACCTGGCGATTATCGAAGGGCGTGCCGAAGAGGCGCGAGCCGTGTCCAGCCGGCACATCCTGTACGTGCAGGAGGTGCTGGAGGAAGTGCGCCAGGAAGTGCAGCGAGTGGCGCGGGCAGAGCGGCGCAAGGGCTTGTAACGCCTGGTGCAGGCTGGCCAGCGCAGCCAGGATCGACTCGGTCCCTGTAGGAGCTGGCTTGCCAGCGATAGCGATTTAGCAGGCGACAGGGATGTTGAACATCCGGACGCCATCGCCAGCAAGCCGGCTCCCACAAGTCCGTATTCAACCGCAAGATATCGTCGGTCTCAGGGCTCCTACAAGGTTCCGGTCAAGGTTCCCGCAAGGGCTCAGTCTTCCTTGCCCTTGTTGCGTACGGCGCGCTGCAAGTCCCGATTGGCATCGCGCTCGCGCTCGGTATCGCGCTTGTCGTATTCCTTCTTGCCCTTGCCCAGGGCGATCTCGCACTTGACCAGGTGCTTGCTCCAATACAGCGACAGGCAGACACAGGCATGGCCCTTCTGCTGCACGGCCGTGTGTATCTTTTCCAGCTCGCGCTGGTTGAGCAGCAGCTTGCGCGTGCGCGTCGGGTCGGCAATGACGTGGGTGCTGGCGGTCGTCAACGGCGTGAAGTGGCTGCCAAACAGCCAGGCCTCACCGTTCTTGAGCAGTACATAACTGTCGACCAGTTGTGCCTTGCCTGCACGTAGACTCTTTACTTCCCAGCCGGCCAGGACCAGACCAGCCTCGAACCGTTGTTCGACGAAGTAATCGTGGCGCGCCTTTTTATTTTGCGCGATGGTCCCTGTGGGGTGCTTCTTCTGTTTAGCCATAGGGGCGGCATTATAGGGAGTTGCGCGTCACTCGGCTACGGTGAAGCTGCGTGCTTGAGCGCGTAGGATGAATCCCGGACAATGCGCGCACTTTTGTTTGCCGCCCAGCTGTGGAATCAACGCTGACATGACGACCCATATTCAACGTTCGGCCTTGCTGCCTTACCCGGCACAGGCGCTTTATGACCTGGTGAACGACGTGGCGCGTTACCCGGAGTTTCTACCCTGGTGCTCGACGGCCCAGGTGCTGGAAAGCTCGGATACGCACATGCGTGCCACGCTGGGGGTAGCCAAGGCGGGCCTGAGCCAGCAGTTCGTCACCCGCAATACGCTGGTGCCGGGGCACTCGATTGAAATGAACCTGGAGGAAGGACCGTTCACTCAGTTGCACGGTGTCTGGGTGTTCAAGCCCCTCGGCGAGAAAGCCTGCAAGATCAGCCTGGACATGACCTTCGATTACGCCGGGCCTCTGGTGCGGGCGACCTTGGGGCCATTGTTCAACCAGGCGGCCAATACCCTGGTGGATGCTTTCTGTCAGCGGGCCAAGCAACTCCATGGCTGAGCCATTGATCGCTATAGAGGTGGTCTACGCCGACGTCGGGCGTCAGTGCCTGCGGGCGGTTTCGGTGCCTGCGGGAACGACCTTGCGGGCGGCGGTGCGCCTGTCGGGGATCGCCGAGCAATTTCCCGGGCTGGATGTAGTGGGTTGTCCATTGGGGATTTTCGGCAAGGCGATGGCCGATGCCGATACCCGTATGGTGGAAGAGGGCGATCGCATCGAAATCTATCGTCCCCTGCTGGCCGACCCCAAGGAGGTCCGGCGCCTGCGTGCGGAAAAAGCGGCGAAGGCCAAGGCACAAAACCTGTAGGCATAAAAAAAGCCCGGACATGCCGGGCTTTTTTGTGTCGCCGTTTTACTGCGGTGTGGTGTCCAGAGGTTCTGGAGCCGGGACCGGTACGGCTTTCACGCCGTCGACGTCCTTCTGGATCTGATCCAGCAGCGAACCCGGCTTGGCCGGTTTCTCAGGTTGTGGCTTCTCGGCGTTCTGCACCGGAGCATTCACCGTCGTGCCGCTGTCCTTGCCCAGGATCTCTTCGTCGCGGCTTACGCCGGGCTTGAAGTCGCCGGACAGGCTGGCGAGTTGATCGTTGGCATTGAACACCAGGCTGATGCGCTCCTGCTGGCGTTCACCGCCACCGGGTTGCAGGCTATACAGGTAATCCCAGCGATTGGGGTGGAATGTATCGACCAACAGAGGGTTGCCCATGATAAACCTTACTTGCTTGCGGGTCATTCCCGGGCGCAACTGGTCTATCATGTCCTGCGTGACGACATTGCCCTGTTGGATGTCGATTTTGTAAACCCCGGGGAATGAACAACCGGCGAGTGCGAGCAGTCCCACTAAGGTAAAACTGGTTAGCAACAGCTTGGTGTTTTGCATCGGTGGGCGACTTCCACTATCTTGGCTGGGACAACGTAAACCCCGATCATACCCGTATTAAGAGAAGCTGCGAAGCAGCATCGCGAGAAAGCTGACCATGGTTGAAAATAGCGAACTACGTAAAGCCGGCTTAAAAGTGACTCTGCCACGGGTCAAGATTCTGCAAATGCTCGATTCTGCCGAGCAGCGTCACATGAGCGCCGAGGATGTCTACAAGGCGCTGATGGAAGCTGGCGAGGATGTTGGCCTGGCAACGGTCTACCGAGTACTGACCCAGTTCGAAGCGGCCGGGTTGGTGGTTCGCCACAATTTCGATGGCGGCCATGCGGTATTCGAGCTGGCGGACGGCGGGCACCACGATCATATGGTCAACGTGGATACCAGCGAGGTGATCGAATTCACCAGCCCGGAAATCGAGAAGCTGCAGAAGGCTATCGCCGAAGCACACGATTTCGAGTTGGTGGATCACAACCTGGTGCTGTACGTGCGCAAGAAGAAGTCGTAAGTCTGTCGCGAATAGCGGTTCGCGGAGCGATCGAAGGCGACCTTAGGGTCGCCTTCGTGCTTTTTGTTGCCGGATTTTTCTTGGAGTAGATCTCCGGGCTCAAGCCTTGGCCGTGATCACCATTTTTTTCGCGTGGGCCAGGGATTCCTTGGTCAGGTCAATGCCCCCGAGCATGCGTGCGACTTCTTCGATCCGCTCGGTCTTGCTCAGCTTCGAGACCGCTGTGCGGGTGGCATCGCTGCCGCGCATCTTGTGCACGAACAGATGATGGTGTCCTTGGGCGGCCACCTGGGGCAGGTGCGTGACCGTCAGGACCTGTCCGCGGTCGCCAAGGCGGCGCAGCAACTGGCCAACAATCTCGGCGGTCGGGCCACCGATACCCACGTCCACTTCGTCGAACACCAGGGTCGGGATGCGTGAGGTTTGCGCGGTGATGACCTGGATCGCCAGGCTGATCCGTGACAGCTCACCTCCGGAGGCGACCTTGGCCAGTGCCTTGAGCGGTTGGCCAGGGTTGGCGCTGACCAGCAGTTCGACCTGCTCAAGGCCATAAGGCAGCAACTCGTTGCTGGTGTTGGCGTGCAGTTCGATGCTGAAGCGGCCGCCGGGCATGCCCAGCCGCTGGATTTCCTGTTCCACGGCGCTGGCGAGGCTGCTTGCCGCCTGATGGCGCAGATCGCTGAGATCCCGTGCCCGCTCCTGATAATGCCGGGCATAGGCCGCGAGCTCTTCGGTCAGGCGCTCGATGGCTTCGTCGTTGGCATTGAGGGTTTCGATTTCATCCAGCAGCTTTTGCTGGAGGGTGGCCACTTCGGTCGGCTGGATCCGGTGTTTGCGCGCCAGGGTGTAGATCGCGTCCAGGCGCTCTTCAAGCTGTTGCAGCCGCGCCGGGTCGGCATCGAAGTGGTCGAGGAAGCGGTTCAGTTCGCCGACGGCTTCCTCGACCTGGATCTGCGCGCTGGACAGCAGGTTGGTGGCTTCGCCCAACGCGCCGGAGCCGTTATTGACGCTGGACAGGCGATTGAGGCTGGCGGTCAGGGCATTGAGCACATTACCGGAGTCGCTTTCACTGCACTGTTCCACCACCTGTCGGCAAATGCCGAGCAGGGTTTCGGCGTTGGTCAGGTTCTTGTGTTCCTGTTCCAGGTCCTCCAGCTCGTTTTCTCCCAGGCCGAGGTTCTCGAGTTCTTCGAGCTGGTAGCTGAGCAGTTGGTGGCGGGCGCGCTGTTCGTCGCCGGAGTTGGAGAGGCGCTCCAGCTCCTGGCGGGTCTGGCGCCAGCGCTGGGCGGCCAGCTGTACCTGGCGGGCGAGATCGGTGGCGCCGGCGTATTCGTCAAGCAGTCGACGGTGGGTATCGGTTTTCAGCAGGGATTGGTGTTCGTGCTGGCTGTGGATGTCGATCAGCAGTTCGCCGAGGGCCTTGAGGTCGCCCTGGGGGCAGGGTGAACCGTTGATATAGCCGCGCGAACGACCTTCGGCGGTAATGACCCGGCGCAGGATGCACGGGCCGTCGTTGTCGAGGTCGCGCTCGGCCAGCCAGGCCCGGGCTTCGGGGATGTCCTCGAGGTCGAAGGTGGCGAGGATATCGGCCTTGTCCGCGCCGGGACGGACCACGCCGCTGTCGGCGCGATCGCCCAGGGTCAGCCCGAGAGCGTCGAGCATGATCGACTTGCCGGCACCGGTTTCGCCAGTGATTACGCTCATCCCGCGATCCAGTTCCAGATCGAGATGTTCGACGATTGCGTAGTTATGTACGGACAGGTGCACCAGCATAAAGACCGCTCCCAGGCTTTAGGTCTGGTTATTTATACAGTGTTTTGATTTGTACTGACAATGCTTGCCCTTAGTCCGATTGGCTTGAATTTCGAGGTTTCTTAGCTCGATCTGTAATCTTGCATCGATAGGCTGGGGCACGATTGCCTGGGTTGCAGCCCTTGAACCTGGAAATTGCGGCCCCATATATCGGGGCAGACGCGCGAGTCGAGCTCGCGGACGATATTGAAAGGAGGTTTTTTATGGCTGACGAACAGACTCTGGATTCGCAAAATCAGGAAGCCGGCTCGGCCGCACAGGCTCAGGGTGACGATTTGGCCACCCGCGTGCAGGTGCTCGAAGAGCAGCTGGCGGCGGCACAGGATCAAGGGTTGCGTGTCGCAGCCGACCTGCAGAACATCCGCCGGCGTGCCGAGCAGGATGTGGAAAAGGCGCACAAGTTCGCCCTGGAAAAGTTTGCTGCCGACCTGCTGCCGATCATCGACAGCCTGGAGCGTGGCCTGGACCTGTCCAATCCGGACGATGAAAACATCCGGCCGATGCGCGAAGGCATCGAGCTGACCCTGAAGATGTTCCAGGACACCCTCAAGCGTTATCAGCTGGAAGCCATCGACCCGCACGGTGAACCCTTCAACGCCTCCCTGCACCAGGCCATGGCCATGCAGGAAAGTGCCGATGTCGAACCGAACAGCGTGCTGAAAGTGTTCCAGAAGGGCTACCAGCTCCACGGTCGCCTGCTGCGCCCGGCGATGGTTGTGGTCAGCAAGGCAGTGGCGCCGGTTTCGCCGACGATCGACGAGCAGGCTTGAAATCGGTCGCAAGGCCCCCATCTACAAGTCAAGCGTTTAAGTGCTACCGCAGTTGGCCATAACCGCTGCGGCAAAAAAATCAAAGTTTCGGGAGAGTGAAATGGGCAAAATTATCGGTATCGACCTGGGGACTACCAACTCCTGCGTCTCCATTCTTGAAAACGGCAAGGCCAAAGTGATCGAAAACGCCGAGGGTGCACGCACCACTCCGTCGATCATTGCCTACGCCAACGATGGCGAAATCCTGGTTGGCCAGTCGGCCAAGCGCCAGGCGGTGACCAATCCGCATAACACCCTGTACGCGGTGAAGCGTCTGATCGGTCGCAAGTTCGACGAAGACGTCGTTCAGAAAGACATCAAGATGGTCCCTTACAAAATCGCCAAAGCTGACAATGGCGACGCTTGGGTTGAAGTGAACGGCCAGAAAATGGCGCCGCCACAGATCTCGGCTGAGATCCTCAAGAAAATGAAGAAAACCGCCGAAGACTACCTCGGCGAAGAAGTCACCGAAGCGGTCATCACCGTTCCGGCCTACTTCAACGACAGCCAGCGCCAGGCCACCAAGGACGCCGGTCGTATTGCCGGTCTGGACGTCAAGCGGATCATCAACGAACCGACCGCGGCTGCTCTGGCCTACGGTATGGACAAGGCTCGCGGCGACCACACCGTCATCGTTTATGACCTGGGTGGCGGTACCTTCGACGTGTCCGTGATCGAAATCGCCGAAGTCGATGGCGAGCACCAGTTCGAAGTGTTGGCCACCAACGGTGACACCTTCCTCGGCGGTGAAGACTTCGACATTCGTCTGATCGACTACCTCGTCGACGAGTTCAAGAAAGAAAGCGGCATGAACCTCAAGGGCGACCCGCTGGCCATGCAGCGCCTGAAAGAAGCCGCTGAAAAAGCCAAGATCGAGCTGTCTTCGGCTCAGTCGACCGACGTCAACCTGCCGTACATCACCGCAGATGCCACCGGTCCCAAGCACCTGAACGTGAAGATTTCCCGCGCCAAGCTGGAAGCCCTGGTTGAAGACCTGGTTCAGCGCACCATCGAGCCTTGCCGTATCGCGTTGAAAGACGCCGGTATCGACGTCGGCGCGATCAACGACGTGATCCTGGTCGGCGGTCAGACCCGCATGCCGCTGGTTCAGAAGCTGGTGACCGACTTCTTCGGTAAAGAAGCCCGTAAAGACGTCAACCCGGACGAAGCCGTTGCCATGGGTGCTGCTATCCAGGGCGCCGTTCTGGCCGGTGACGTGAAAGACGTTCTGCTGCTCGACGTCAGCCCGCTGACCCTGGGTATCGAAACCATGGGTGGCGTGATGACCGCGCTGATCGAGAAAAACACCACGATTCCTACCAAGAAATCCCAAGTGTTCTCGACTGCCGACGACAACCAGGGCGCCGTGACCATTCACGTCCTGCAGGGTGAGCGTAAGCAAGCCGCACAGAACAAGTCCCTGGGCAAGTTCGACCTGGCCGAGATTCCACCAGCACCTCGTGGCGTGCCACAGATCGAAGTGACCTTCGACATCGACGCCAACGGCATCCTGCACGTCGGCGCGAAAGACAAGGCGACCGGCAAAGAGCAGAAGATCACCATCAAGGCCAACTCCGGTCTGTCGGATGAAGAAATCCAGCAGATGGTTCGCGATGCCGAACTCAATGCCGAAGAAGACCGCAAGTTCGAAGAGCTGGCCAGTGCCCGCAACCAGGGCGACGCCCTGGTGCATTCGACTCGCAAGATGATCGCCGATGCCGGTGACAAAGTGACCGCTGAAGAGAAGACCGCGATCGAAGCTGCCTTGGTTGCCCTGGAAGCCGCTGTCAAAGGCGACGACAAGGCCGCTATCGAAGCCAAGGTCGAAGAGCTGTCCAAGGTCTCCGCGCCTGTGGCCCAGAAAATGTATGCCGAACAGGGCGCCAAGCCTGAAGCCGGTGCACAGCCTGCCCAGGAAGAAGCGCACCACAAGGACGACGTCGTCGACGCTGAGTTCGAAGAAGTCAAAGACCACAAGTAATCCACTTGTAGGTCAGCCGGTTGACTGCTTTTAGGCGGTGACTGGTAGGATGTCGCCGCGCGGGAGCTTGCTCCCGCGTTGGCGTGTCTGGAATAGGCAAATTTTTACAGCATGCGACAGCGTTCGGGTGCTGATGGTAGGGGCGGGGCTGTTCCAGTCGGGTGTCCCGAACATCCTCAAGAGTGCAAAGAATCATGGCAAAGCGTGACTATTACGAGGTATTGGGGGTCGAGCGCGGCTCCAGCGAAGCGGACCTGAAAAAGGCTTATCGCCGCCTCGCGATGAAACATCACCCGGACCGTAATCCGGATGACAAGGCGTCGGAAGAGCTGTTCAAGGAGGCCAACGAGGCCTACGAAGTGCTGTCCGATTCCAGCAAGCGTGCGGCCTACGACCAGTACGGTCATGCCGGCGTCGACCCGAGCATGGGTGGCGGTGGTGCCGGCTTCGGTGGGCAGAACTTCTCCGATATCTTCGGTGATGTGTTCAGTGATTTCTTTGGTGGCGGTCGCGGCGGTTCCCGTGGCGGCGCACAGCGCGGCAGTGACCTGCGCTACACCCTGGAGCTGAACCTGGAAGAGGCGGTGCGTGGCACGACCGTCAATATCCGCGTCCCGACGCTGGTCAATTGCAAGCCGTGCGACGGCTCCGGGGCCAAGAAAGGTTCCGCGCCGATCACCTGCCCGACCTGTGGTGGTATCGGTCAGGTGCGCATGCAGCAAGGCTTCTTCTCGGTGCAGCAGACCTGTCCGCGTTGCCATGGCCAGGGCAAGATCATTTCCGATCCGTGCGACTCCTGCCATGGTCAGGGTCGTGTGGAAGAGTACAAGACCCTGTCGGTGAAAGTGCCGTCGGGCGTCGATACCGGCGACCGTATTCGCCTGTCCGGCGAAGGCGAGGCGGGCACCCAGGGTGGTCCGACCGGCGACCTGTATGTGGTGATCAATGTCCGCGAGCACGATATTTTCCAGCGCGACGGCAAGCACCTGTTCTGCGAAGTGCCGATCAGCTTTGTCGATGCAGCCTTGGGTGGTGAGCTGGAAGTGCCGACCCTGGATGGCCGCGTCAAGCTGAAGATTCCTGAGGGTACCCAGACTGGCAAGCAGTTCCGTCTGCGCGGCAAGGGCGTTGCCCCGGTGCGCGGTGGTGGTGCGGGTGACCTGATGTGCCGTGTGGCCGTCGAGACTCCGGTGAATCTGAGCCGTCGCCAACGTGAACTGCTGGAAGAGTTCCGCTCCTCCCTGGACGGCGACAGCTCGCATTCGCCCAAGGCCAGCGGTTGGTTCGAAGGCATGAAGCGTTTCTTCGGCGACCTGTAAGGAGCGAGGCATGCAACGTATAGCTGTGATGGGCGCCGCCGGGCGTATGGGCAAGATCCTGGTTGAGGCGGTGCAGCAGCGCGCGCCGCTCACCGGTCTGACGGCGGCGATCGTCCGTCCTGGCAGCTCGCTGGTCGGTGCGGATGCCGGCGAGCTGGCCTCGCTGGGGTGCATCGGCGTGCCGTTGTCCGAAGGGCTGGAGGCGGTGGCGGACAAGTTCGATGTGTTGATCGACTTCACGCTGCCGGAAGTGATGCTGAAGAACCTGGCGTTCTGCCGTAAGGCGGGCAAGGCCATGGTCATCGGCACCACTGGCCTGGACGCGGCTCAGAAGGCCTTGCTGGCCGAGGCGGGCAAGGACATTGCGATTGTCTTCGCGGCCAACTTCAGCGTCGGCGTCAACCTGTCGCTGAAGCTGCTGGATATGGCGGCGCGGGTGCTGGGTGAGGATGCGGATATCGAGATCATCGAGGCGCATCACCGGCACAAGATCGACGCACCTTCGGGGACGGCGTTGCGCATGGGTGAGGTGATCGCCAAGGCACTGGATCGTGATCTGCAGAAAGTCGCGGTGTACGGTCGTGAAGGTCATACCGGCGCGCGGGAGCGGGAAACCATCGGTTTTGCCACTGTGCGCGGTGGTGATGTGGTCGGTGATCACACGGTGTTGTTCGCGGCTGAAGGCGAGCGTCTGGAGATCACCCACAAGGCTTCGAGTCGCATGACGTTCGCCAAGGGTGCGGTGCGTGCGGCATTGTGGCTGGATGGCAAGGCGCCAGGCCTGTACGATATGCAGGACGTGCTCGAACTGCACTGACAGGTTCGGCGCGGTATTTACTGTGGGAGCTGGCTTGCCGGC
Source organism: Pseudomonas gingeri (assembly GCF_013386165.1). GTDB lineage: Bacteria > Pseudomonadota > Gammaproteobacteria > Pseudomonadales > Pseudomonadaceae > Aquipseudomonas > Aquipseudomonas gingeri_C. The sequence continues at coordinate 465,528 of NZ_JACAOS010000022.1, forward strand.
GATGGCGTCCGCAAGGGCGGCGCAAGGCTTGAGGGCCTTATCGCGAGCAAGCTTGCTCCTACAGGGATCGCGTGAGTCGTGGTGGCAAGATGGCCTCCAATCCCCAGTTTCAATCCGCTTGGCGACGCCCTGTCGCATTCCCTGGCCTTTTCGGCTCATTAGCGGTGGATTAAAAAAGCCTTTTTCTGTAAGCTACAGCTTTAGTGTGTCCACTAAAAGCGCGCAGAATAATTCAGTGAACGAGCGGGGTGACGTGTCCATACGTCATTCCGCTTTTTTACAACCTGCGATCGCCCTTTCAGGCTTTATTTACGGGAGGTCTTCTTGACTAAGCCAGCCATACTCGCCCTTGCTGATGGCAGCATTTTTCGCGGCGAAGCCATTGGAGCCGACGGTCAAACCGTTGGTGAGGTGGTGTTTAACACCGCAATGACCGGCTATCAGGAAATCCTTACCGATCCTTCCTACGCCCAGCAAATCGTTACCCTGACCTACCCGCATATCGGCAACACCGGTACGACGCCGGAAGATGTCGAGTCCAATCGTGTCTGGTCGGCCGGCCTGGTCATTCGCGACCTGCCGCTGGTAGCGAGCAACTGGCGCAACACGCTGTCCCTGTCCGATTACCTGAAAGCCAACAATGTGGTGGCTATCGCCGGTATCGATACGCGTCGCCTGACCCGCATCCTGCGTGAAAAGGGCTCGCAGAACGGCTGCATCATGGCCGGTGACAACATTTCCGAAGCCGCGGCGATTGCCGCAGCGCAAGGTTTCCCGGGCCTGAAAGGCATGGACCTGGCGAAAGTCGTCAGCACCACCGAGCAATACGAGTGGCGCTCGACTGTCTGGGACTTGAAGACCGACAGCCACGCGACGATCGAAGCTTCTGAGCTGCCTTACCATGTCGTGGCCTACGACTACGGTGTCAAGTACAACATCCTGCGCATGCTGGTCGAGCGCGGTTGCCGCGTCACGGTCGTGCCGGCGCAAACCCCGGCCAGTGACGTGCTGGCCCTGCAGCCGGATGGCGTGTTCCTGTCCAACGGCCCAGGCGATCCCGAGCCGTGCGACTACGCTATCCAGGCGATCAAGGAAATCCTGGAAACCGAGATCCCGGTCTTCGGTATCTGCCTGGGTCACCAGTTGCTGGCCCTGGCCTCCGGCGCCAAGACCCTGAAAATGGGTCACGGCCATCACGGTGCCAACCACCCGGTCCAGGATCTGGACAGCGGCGTTGTCATGATCACCAGCCAGAACCACGGTTTTGCGGTGGATGAAGCGACCCTGCCGGCCAATGTCCGGGCGATTCACAAGTCGCTGTTCGACGGTTCCCTGCAAGGCATCGAGCGCACCGACAAGAGCGCGTTCAGCTTCCAGGGTCACCCTGAAGCCAGCCCGGGCCCGAACGACGTTGCACCGCTGTTCGATCGCTTCATCAATGAGATGGCCAAGCGCCGTTGATCGCCTGAAGACCCAGGGCGGCCCCGCACGGCGGCGGCCCCCGGGGTCTGTTCAAGGATTGTTCAACGGCTTGCCGACTGACCTGCGGATTTGAGTGACAAACCCATGCCAAAACGTACAGACATAAAAAGCATCCTGATTCTTGGTGCCGGCCCGATCGTGATCGGCCAGGCCTGCGAATTCGACTACTCCGGCGCCCAGGCCTGCAAGGCCCTGCGCGAAGAGGGTTACCGCGTCATCCTGGTGAACTCCAACCCGGCCACCATCATGACCGACCCGGCCATGGCCGACGCCACCTACATCGAACCGATCAAGTGGCAGACCGTCGCCAAGATCATCGAGAAGGAGCGCCCGGACGCCCTGCTGCCGACCATGGGTGGCCAGACCGCCCTGAACTGCGCCCTGGACCTGGAGCGCGAAGGCGTCCTCGAGAAGTTCGGCGTGGAAATGATCGGTGCCAACGCCGACACCATCGACAAGGCTGAAGACCGTTCGCGCTTCGACAAGGCGATGAAATCCATCGGCCTGGACTGCCCGCGCTCCGGTATCGCCCACAGCATGGAAGAGGCCAACGCGGTCCTCGAGAAGCTCGGCTTCCCGTGCATCATCCGTCCGTCCTTCACCATGGGCGGCACCGGTGGCGGTATCGCTTACAACCGTGAAGAGTTCGAAGAGATCTGTGCCCGTGGCCTGGACCTGTCGCCGACCAAGGAACTGTTGATCGACGAATCGCTGATCGGCTGGAAAGAGTACGAGATGGAGGTGGTCCGCGACAAAAAGGACAACTGCATCATCGTCTGCTCCATCGAGAACTTCGACCCGATGGGCGTGCACACCGGTGACTCGATCACCGTTGCGCCGGCACAGACCCTGACCGACAAGGAATACCAGATCCTGCGTAACGCCTCCCTGGCGGTACTGCGCGAGATCGGCGTGGAAACCGGTGGTTCCAACGTTCAGTTCGGCATTTGCCCGGACACCGGCCGCATGGTCGTGATCGAGATGAACCCGCGGGTTTCGCGCTCCTCGGCCCTGGCTTCGAAAGCCACCGGCTTCCCGATCGCCAAGGTCGCGGCCAAGCTGGCTGTGGGTTACACCCTGGACGAGCTGTCGAACGACATCACTGGCGGCAAGACCCCGGCGTCCTTCGAGCCGTCCATCGACTACGTCGTGACCAAGCTGCCGCGCTTCGCTTTCGAGAAATTCCCGAAAGCCGACGCCCGCCTGACCACCCAGATGAAGTCGGTCGGTGAAGTCATGGCCATCGGCCGGACCTTCCAGGAATCCCTGCAGAAAGCCCTGCGCGGCCTGGAAGTGGGCGTTTGCGGCCTGGACGAGAAGCTCGATCTGAGCAACCCGGAAAGCATGAGCGTGCTCAAGCGCGAACTGACCGTGCCGGGCGCCGAGCGCATCTGGTACGTGGCGGACGCCTTCCGTGCCGGCATGACCGTCGAAGACATCTTCGGCATGAACATGATCGACCCGTGGTTCCTGGTGCAGATCGAAGACCTGATCAAGGACGAAGAGAAGGTCAAGACCCTGGGTCTGTCGGCCATTGACCGCGACCTGATGTTCCGCCTCAAGCGCAAGGGCTTCTCCGACATGCGTCTGGCCAAGCTGCTGGGCGTGACCGAGAAAAACCTGCGGACCCATCGCCACAAGCTGGAAGTGTTCCCGGTCTACAAGCGCGTCGACACCTGCGCGGCCGAGTTCGCCACCGACACCGCCTACCTGTACTCGACGTATGAAGAAGAGTGCGAGGCCGCGCCATCGGGTCGCGACAAGATCATGATCCTCGGCGGCGGTCCGAACCGTATCGGCCAGGGCATCGAGTTCGACTACTGCTGCGTGCACGCGGCCCTGGCACTGCGTGAAGACGGGTACGAGACCATCATGGTCAACTGCAACCCGGAAACCGTGTCCACCGACTACGACACCTCCGATCGCCTGTACTTCGAGCCGGTGACCCTGGAAGACGTGCTGGAAATCGTCCGTGTCGAGAAGCCGAAGGGCGTGATCGTCCAGTACGGCGGCCAGACCCCGTTGAAACTGGCGCGTGCCCTGGAAGCGGCCGGTGTGCCGATCATCGGTACCAGCCCTGACGCCATCGACCGTGCCGAAGACCGCGAGCGCTTCCAGCAGATGGTCGAGCGCCTGAACCTGCGTCAGCCGCCAAACGCTACCGTGCGCAGCGAAGACGAAGCGATTCGTGCCGCGAGCAAGATCGGTTACCCGTTGGTGGTGCGTCCGTCCTACGTACTGGGCGGCCGGGCGATGGAAATCGTCTACGAAGAAGAAGAACTCAAGCGTTACCTGCGCGATGCGGTGAAAGTGTCCAACGACAGCCCGGTGCTGCTCGACCACTTCCTCAACTGCGCGATCGAAATGGACGTGGATGCGGTCTGCGACGGCACCGACGTGGTGATCGGCGCGATCATGCAGCACATCGAGCAGGCCGGTGTTCACTCCGGTGACTCCGCGTGCTCGCTGCCGCCTTACTCGCTGCCGGCACACGTCCAGGACGAGATGCGCGAACAGGTCAAGAAAATGGCCCTGGAGTTGGGCGTTGTCGGCCTGATGAACGTGCAGTTGGCCTTGCAGGGCGAAGACATCTACGTCATCGAAGTCAACCCGCGCGCCTCGCGTACCGTACCGTTCGTGTCGAAGTGCATCGGTGTCTCCCTGGCGATGATCGCGGCCCGCGTCATGGCCGGCAAGACTCTCAAGGAACTGAACTTCACCAAGGAAATCATTCCGAACTTCTACAGTGTGAAAGAGGCGGTCTTCCCATTCGCCAAATTCCCTGGCGTGGACCCGATCCTGGGCCCAGAGATGAAGTCCACCGGTGAAGTGATGGGTGTCGGCGACACTTTCGGCGAAGCGTTCGCCAAGGCGCAGATGGGGGCCAGCGAAGTGCTGCCGACCGGCGGTACTGCTTTCATCAGCGTGCGTGATGATGACAAGCCACTGGTTGCAGGCGTGGCTCGTGATCTGATCAACTTGGGCTTCGAAGTGGTGGCAACTGCCGGCACGGCCAAGCTGATCGAAGCGGCCGGCCTGAAAGTGCGTCGGGTCAACAAGGTGACAGAAGGTCGTCCACACGTCGTCGACATGATCAAGAATGACGAAGTCACCCTGATCATCAATACGACCGAAGGCCGTCAGTCGATCGCTGACTCGTATTCCATTCGTCGTAACGCGCTGCAGCACAAGATCTACTGCACCACGACCATTGCTGCTGGCGAAGCCATCTGCGAAGCGCTCAAGTTCGGTCCGGAGAAGACCGTGCGTCGCTTGCAGGATCTACACGCAGGATTGAAGGCATGACCAAATACCCCATGACCGTCCAGGGCGCCAAGGCCCTGGAAGAGGAGCACGCTCACCTGACCAAGGTCGTCCGTCCGAAGCTGAGCCAGGACATCGGGACGGCCCGCGAGCTGGGTGACTTGAAGGAAAACGCCGAATACCACGCTGCTCGTGAGCAGCAGGGCATGGTCGAGGCGCGGATCCGTGACATCGAAGGCCGCATGCAGAACGCGGTGATCATCGACGTCACGACCATCCCGCACACCGGCAAGGTGATTTTTGGCACCACCGTGGAGATCGCCAACGTCGAAACCGACGAAAGCGTGGTCTACCACATCGTGGGCGAAGACGAGGCCGACTTCAAACTCGGCAAGATCTCTGTCGGCTCGCCCCTGGCCCGCGCCTTGATTGCCAAGGAAGAGGGTGATGTGGTGGCTGTCAAAACGCCTGGTGGCGTTATCGAGTACGAGATTGTTGAAGTCCGCCACATCTGAACGCAGGCGCCCGCTGCGTGCGGGCGCCATGCTCTGGCAGCTGACCCAGATGCTCTGGGTGGGCGGCCTGTGGCTGCTGCACATCGGCTTGCTGCCGGTGTTGACGCAAATAGGCCTGGCACCGCTGTTGATCGATGAGATCAATAGCCTGCTAGGCTCTTTATTGATAGGGTTTGCAACGGCCTGTGTGGTCGTGCAGATTCTGGTGTTGCTCCAGGCCGAAGGCCGGGCAAGCCTGTGGCGCGATACGCGCGGGCAATTGCTGCTGATGTCGCTGTATGCGTGCGGGATGTATTTTGCGGTGCGGACCTGGCTGCCGGATGCGTTGCGCTGGCAGTTGTTCAGTTACCTGGTGCTTGGCCTTTGCGGCCTGGTGCTGGTGCTGCAACCGGTGCCGGGCGAGAGTGGCAGGGCACGCGCTGCGTACCCCTGACCCGTTCCTACGTCACTTGAAGCGGTGGACGTTGGACAACTGCTTGTTGACGCTGAAGTTCTTGCGATAGATCAGTGCCATCTTGCCGATGACTTGTACCAGATCCGCCTTGCCGGTCTTGCACAGCTGCGCAATGGCCTCCAGGCGCGATTCGCGGTCGAGGATATTGAGCTTGATCTTGATCAGCTCATGATCGCCCAATGCGCGTTCAAGCTCGGCTAACACACCTTCGGTCAAACCATTGTCAGCCACAGTCAATACTGGTTTCAGATGGTGGCCAATGGATTTGTACTGTTTCTTCTGCTCTTGAGTGAGCGGCATAATCTGACCCCTGCGTCTGATCTTGTAAAAAGCGGCGGCCAGTTTACCCGAGCGCGTCCGGGACCGCCCAGTTAATCGCGATTCGACTATTTTTTTGAGGTGGCCCGTGGCCCGTTCCAAGACTAGCCTTAATTGGCTGAAAGAGCATTTCAACGATCCGTACGTCAAAATGGCGCAAAAAGACGGCTATCGCTCCCGTGCCAGCTACAAATTGCTGGAGATCCAGGAGAAGGACCGGATTATTCGCCCGGGCATGAGCGTGATCGACCTCGGCGCTGCGCCGGGTGGCTGGTCCCAGGTGACCAGTCGTCTGATTGGCGGCAAGGGCCGTCTGATCGCGTCCGACATCCTGGACATGGACAGCATCCCCGATGTGACCTTCATCAAGGGCGACTTCACCGAGGACGCCGTACTGGCGCAAATCCTCGAAGCGGTGGGAAATTCCGAGGTGGACCTTGTGATTTCCGATATGGCCCCCAATATGAGTGGTACACCCGAAGTGGATATGCCGCGTTCGATGTTTCTTTGCGAGCTGGCACTCGATCTCGCCGGACGCGTCCTACGCCCCGGTGGTGATTTTTTGATCAAGGTTTTCCAAGGCGAAGGCTTCGACGAGTACCACAAGAACTTCCGCAAGCTGTTCGACAAGGTCCAGACGCGCAAGCCGACGTCTTCCCGTGATCGGTCCCGCGAGCAGTATCTGCTGGGCCGTGGCTTTCGCGGACGGACCGAGTAACTCGAGGTTCTTGGCAGGGGCGATAGGTTTTTCGTATTTCGCCCCGTGAGAATAAGCGCATATTGTGTAGTGATTGTTTCACAAAGGGTTACAGACGGCGCCTGCAGGATCTGTAGGTAATGTAGTAAGTTATGCCGGTGAATATCATGCGAAGCGCGCGCCAGTAGCGGATCCCGCTTCATGAGGGTAGTTAATTGAACGATATGGCAAAGAATCTGATCCTGTGGTTGATCATCGCGGCTGTCCTGGTGACAGTGATGAACAACTTCTCCAGCCCTAACGAGCCACAGACCCTCAACTACTCCGACTTCATCCAGCAGGTCAAGGATGGCAAAGTCGAGCGCGTTGCCGTGGACGGCTACGTAATCACCGGCAAGCGCAACGATGGCGACAGCTTCAAGACCATCCGTCCGGCGATCCAGGACAACGGCCTGATCGGCGACCTGGTGGACAACCACGTTGTGGTCGAAGGCAAACAGCCTGAACAGCAGAGCATCTGGACCCAGTTACTGGTGGCCAGCTTCCCGATCCTGGTGATCATCGCGGTGTTCATGTTCTTCATGCGCCAGATGCAGGGCGGCGCGGGCGGCAAGGGCGGACCGATGAGCTTCGGCAAGAGCAAGGCGCGCCTGCTTTCGGAAGACCAGGTGAAAACCACCCTGGCTGACGTGGCCGGCTGCGACGAAGCCAAGGAAGAAGTCGGCGAGCTGGTGGAGTTCCTCCGCGATCCGGGCAAGTTCCAGCGCCTGGGCGGTCGTATTCCCCGCGGCGTGCTGATGGTCGGTCCTCCGGGTACCGGTAAAACCTTGCTGGCCAAGGCGATTGCCGGCGAAGCCAAGGTGCCGTTCTTCACTATTTCCGGTTCCGACTTCGTCGAGATGTTCGTCGGTGTGGGTGCCAGCCGTGTCCGTGACATGTTCGAGCAGGCGAAGAAACACGCGCCGTGCATCATCTTCATCGACGAAATCGATGCGGTCGGTCGTCACCGCGGTGCCGGCATGGGCGGCGGTCACGATGAGCGCGAACAGACTCTCAACCAGTTGCTGGTGGAGATGGACGGTTTCGAAATGAACGACGGCATCATCGTGATTGCCGCAACCAACCGTCCTGACGTACTCGACCCGGCGCTGCTGCGTCCCGGTCGTTTCGACCGTCAGGTCGTGGTTGGCCTGCCGGACATCCGTGGTCGTGAACAGATTCTCAAAGTGCACATGCGCAAAGTGCCAATGGGCGACGACGTCGCACCGGCGGTGATTGCTCGCGGTACGCCGGGCTTCTCCGGTGCCGACCTGGCCAACCTGGTGAACGAGGCTTCCTTGTTCGCGGCACGTGCCGGCAAGCGCATTGTCGAGATGAAAGAGTTCGAGCTGGCGAAAGACAAGATCATGATGGGCGCCGAGCGCAAATCCATGGTCATGTCCGAGAAGGAAAAACAGAACACCGCGTATCACGAGGCCGGTCACGCCATTGTCGGTCGTGTGGTGCCCGAGCACGATCCGGTCTACAAGGTCTCGATCATCCCGCGCGGTCGTGCGCTGGGTGTGACCATGTTCCTGCCGGAAGAAGATCGCTACAGCCTGTCCAAGCGTGCGCTGATCAGCCAGATCTGCTCGCTGTACGGTGGCCGTATCGCTGAAGAGATGACCTTGGGCTTCGACGGTGTCACCACCGGCGCTTCCAACGACATCATGCGTGCCAGCCAGATTGCCCGGAACATGGTGACCAAGTGGGGCCTGTCCGAGAAATTGGGCCCGCTGATGTATGCCGATGAAGATCAGGAAGTGTTCCTGGGTCGCGGCGGTGGCGGTCAGAGCACCAGCTTCTCCGGCGAAACAGCCAAACTGATCGACTCGGAAGTGCGCAGCATCATTGATCAGTGCTATGGCACGGCCAAGCAGATCCTGACCGACAACCGCGACAAGCTCGACGCCATGGCGGACGCGCTGATGAAGTACGAAACCATCGATGCCGAGCAGATCGACGACATCATGGCCGGTCGCCCGCCGCGTGAACCGCGCGATTGGGAAGGTGGTTCGGGCACGTCGGGCACTCCGCCGGTGATCCAGAACGAACGACCTGAAGCGCCGATCGGCGGTCCTGCTGCTGATCATTAAGGTTTGAAATGACTTCTGTTCAGTCCTCGACCCGGTTGCCTTGCGGCAACCGGGTTCTTGATTTGGCCCAGACGCATGTCATGGGCATTCTCAACGTCACCCCTGATTCCTTTTCCGATGGCGGTCGTTTCAACCACCTCGATGCTGCCCTGCGCCATGCGCAGGCCATGGTCGAGGCGGGTGCGACGCTGATCGATATCGGTGGCGAGTCGACCCGTCCCGGTGCGCCCGTGGTGTCTCCTCTCGAGGAGCTGGAGCGTGTCGCGCCGGTGGTCGAGCGTATCCATCGGGAACTGGATGTGATCATCTCGGTCGATACGTCCACGCCAGAGGTCATGCTCGAGAGCGCGAGGTTGGGCGCAGGCCTGATCAATGACGTGCGTTCGCTGCGGCGTGACGGTGCCCTGCAGGCGGCTGCGGCCACCGGCTTGCCGGTCTGCCTGATGCACATGCTCGGCGAGCCGGGCAATATGCAGGACAACCCGCATTACGACGATGTGGCGCGTGAGGTGGTGGACTTTCTCGCTGAGCGCATGGCGCTGTGTGCGGCCGCTGGCATCGCGGCTGAACGCATCGTCCTTGACCCGGGGTTTGGTTTTGCCAAGACCCTGGCGCACAACCTGAGTCTGTTCAAGCATATGGAAGCGTTGCATACCCTGGGTCGGCCGCTCTTGGTCGGCGTCTCGCGCAAGAGCATGATAGGGCAGGCCCTTGGTCGCCCGGTCGGTGAACGCCTTTATGGCGGACTGGCCCTGGCTGCATTGGCGATGAGCAAGGGGGCGCGAATTCTTCGCGTGCACGATGTCGCTGAAACGGTCGACGTGGTGCGCATGATCGCCGCCGTTGACGCTGCACAATAAGAACGATGGAGCTCTGATGAAGAAAAAATACTTCGGCACCGACGGTATTCGTGGGCGCGTAGGGCAGTTCCCGATCACTCCGGAGTTCATGCTCAAGCTCGGTTGGGCCGCCGGCATGGCGTTCCGCAAGCTGGGTGCGTGCCGGGTGCTGGTGGGTAAGGACACGCGGATCTCCGGCTATATGTTCGAGTCCGCCCTGGAAGCCGGTCTTTCCGCTGCGGGCGCCGACGTGATGCTGCTGGGGCCGATGCCGACACCCGCCATCGCCTACCTGACCCGGACCTTTCATGCCGAGGCCGGGATCGTGATCAGCGCGTCCCACAATCCCCATGACGACAACGGCATCAAGTTTTTCTCCGGCGCGGGCACCAAGCTGCCGGATGAAGTCGAGCTGATGATCGAGGAGTTGCTCGATGCACCGATGACCGTGGTCGAGTCGGAAAAGCTCGGCAAGGTTTCGCGCATCAACGACGCGGCCGGTCGCTACATCGAATTCTGCAAGAGCAGTGTGCCGACCGGGACCAACCTCGCGGGCCTGAAGATTGTCATCGACTGCGCCCACGGTGCCACCTACAAGGTCGCGCCGAGTGTATTCCGTGAACTGGGCGCGCAAGTGATTGCCCTGTCGGCGGCGCCCAACGGCCTGAATATCAACGACAACTGCGGCTCGACGCACATGAAGCCGATCCAGGCGGCTGTGCTGGCTGAGCAGGCAGACCTGGGGATCGCCTTCGATGGTGACGGCGACCGGGTACTGATGGTCGATCACACCGGTGCCGTGGTCGATGGTGATGAGCTGGTGTTCATCATTGCCCGGGATATGGCGGAGCGTGGAAAGCTGAACGGCGGTGTGGTCGGGACCTTGATGAGCAACCTGGGTCTTGAGCTGGCGTTCAAGGAGTTGGACATTCCGTTCGTGCGCGCCAATGTCGGCGACCGTTATGTGATTGCCGAACTGCTGGAGCGTGAGTGGCTGGTGGGTGGCGAAAACTCCGGGCACATTCTCTGTCTGAATCACACCACCACCGGTGATGCGATCATCGCCGCGCTGCAAACCCTGATGGCCCTGCGGCGCCGCGGTGAAAGCCTGGCCCAGGCGCGCCAAGCGCTGCGCAAGTGCCCGCAGGTGCTGGTCAATGTGCGTTTCGCCGGTGGCGTCGACCCGGTCAAACACCCGAAGGTGGTGCAGGCCTGCGAGCAGGTCACCCAGGCCATGAATGGTCGTGGTCGCGTGCTGTTGCGCAAGTCCGGCACCGAGCCGCTGGTACGGGTCATGGTCGAAGGCGAAGACGAAGTTGTGGTCCGTGGTCACGCCGATGCCCTGGCAAAACTGGTGACTGAAGTTTGCGCCTGATTTCGGCTTGCCAGTAAGGATGTGGTTGGGTAACATCTGCGCCCACTTTGACCTGCGAGGTACAGCATGCGTCGCCCAATGGTAGCTGGTAACTGGAAGATGCACGGTACCCGCGCCAGCGTCGTCGAGCTGATCAAGGGTCTGCGTAACCTGGCCTTGCCGAACGGTGTGGACGTGGCGGTATTCCCGCCTTGCCTGCACATCAGCCAGGTGGTTGAGGGTTTGAAAGGCAAATCGATTTCGGTCGGTGCGCAGAACTCGGCAGTGGAATCCATGCAGGGTGCCCTGACCGGTGAGATTGCACCGAGCCAGTTGCTCGATGCAGGGTGTTCCCTGGTGTTGGTGGGGCACTCCGAGCGTCGCCTGATCATGGGTGAGACGGATCGCACGCTCAATCGCAAGTTTGCGGCAGCGCAAGCCTGTGGTCTGATCCCGGTGCTCTGTGTAGGGGAAACCCTGGAGCAGCGTGAGGCCGGCAAGACGCTGGAAGTGGTTTCGCGTCAGCTGGGCAGTATTATCGAGGAGCTGGGTGTCGGCGCTTTTGCCAAGGCTGTCATCGCTTACGAACCAGTCTGGGCCATTGGCACCGGGCTGACAGCTTCGCCGCAACAAGCGCAGGATGTGCACGCCGCCATCCGCGCGCAGTTGGCGGCAGAGAATTCTGAGGTCGCACAAGGTGTGCGGCTTCTATACGGCGGCAGCGTGAAGGCGGCCAATGCGGTCGAACTGTTCGGCATGCCGGATATCGATGGGGGGCTCATTGGTGGGGCTTCCCTGAATGCAGATGAGTTCGGTGCGATCTGTCGCGCCGCGGGAAACTGAAAAAATGCTGGAAACAGTCGTAGTCGTTCTTCATCTGTTGGGTGCACTGGGCGTTGTCGCTCTGGTATTGCTGCAACAGGGTAAAGGTGCGGACGCTGGTGCGTCTTTCGGAGCAGGTGCTTCAAATACTGTGTTCGGAAGCCAAGGTTCCTCTACCTTTCTTAGTAAGTTTACTGCTATACTTGCCGCAGGTTTCTTCATAACCAGCTTAGGGTTAGGTTACTTTGCTAAAGAGAAAGCTCATGAGCTGACTCAAGCAGGTTTGCCAAACCCGGCAGTGTTGGAAGTGCCAAAGCAGAAACCGGCATCTGACGATGTACCGGTGCTCCAGGAACCTAAGTCGGCCTCACCGACTGATGTACCCAAGGCTCCAGAGCAGAAGTAAAACGGGTTTCACGCTGTAAACGTTGTATTGCCGAGGTGGTGGAATTGGTAGACACGCAACCTTGAGGTGGTTGTGCCCATAGGGTGTAGGGGTTCGAGTCCCCTTCTCGGTACCAATTATCAGGAGAGCCCGCTGTTGCGGGCTTTCTTGTAGGTGGAAGGTTACATTGACCCTGCAAGGGATCGGTCGTATACTTCCGCCCCAGCTTTGTCGCGGGGTGGAGCAGTCTGGTAGCTCGTCGGGCTCATAACCCGAAGGTCGTCGGTTCAAATCCGGCCCCCGCAACCAGTTTTAGCGGAGCCCCTTTTCAGGGGCTTTTTGTTGGCTGGGTACTTCATGACGCCGCTGTTCGACGGCGTTTCAGGGATGGGCGATTCGCCCATTTTTTGTTTATTTCAATTGCATGCACAGAGATGCACGAGGGGGTTCAGGTGTCGAGCAAGCTAGAACAGTTGCAGGCCTTGTTGGCCCCGGTGGTCGTGGCCCTTGGCTATGAATGCTGGGGTATTGAGTATTCGGCTCAAGGTCGCCATTCCGTGTTGCGCGTTTATATCGATAAAGAAGGCGGTGTGCTGGTGGACGACTGCGCCATTGTCAGCCGTCAGATCAGTGGTGTTTTGGACGTCGAAGACCCCATCGCCAGTGAATACACCCTTGAGGTTTCCTCTCCTGGCATGGAACGCCCGCTGTTCACGATTGAACAGTTTGCCTCGCATGCCGGCGAACAAGTGAAGATCAAGTTGCGCTCGCCTTTCGAAGGTCGACGTAATTTTCAGGGCCTTCTGCGCGGAGTGGAAGAGCAGGACGTCGTGGTGCAGGTGGAAGACCACGAGTTTCTGTTGCCGATCGATTTGATCGACAAGGCCAACATTATTCCCAGTTTTGACTGAGACGCGGATCCCGCGGATCCAATGGCTTGCGAAAGGCGAGGCGTACGATGAGCAAAGAAGTATTGCTGGTTGTTGAGTCGGTATCCAACGAAAAGGGTGTACCGGCAAGCGTGATTTTTGAGGCGCTGGAGATTGCTCTGGCGACCGCTACCAAGAAGCGCTTTGAAGACGAAGTTGACCTGCGTGTGGAAATCAACCGCCACACCGGTGCCTATGAGACTTTCCGTCGCTGGACGGTCGTCGAGGAAGCCGATCTTGATGATCCGGCGATCGAGACCTGGCCGAGCAAAGTGGCGGAAACCCATCCGGGTGCCAAGGTTGGTGACGTTGTCGAGGACAAGATCGAGTCCATCGAGTTCGGTCGCATCGCCGCTCAGACCGCCAAGCAAGTCATTGTGCAGAAGGTTCGCGAAGCCGAGCGTGCACAGGTTGTTGACGCCTATCGCGAGCGCCTGGGGGAAATCATCTCCGGCACCGTGAAGAAAGTCACCCGTGACAACGTCATCGTTGACCTGGGTAACAACGCCGAAGCGCTGCTGGCCCGCGAAGACATCATTTCCCGCGAGACTTTCCGCGTTGGCGTGCGCGTGCGCGCCTTGCTCAAGGAAATCCGCACCGAGAACCGTGGCCCTCAGTTGATCCTGTCGCGTACCGCGCCGGAAATGCTGATCGAGCTGTTCCGTATCGAAGTGCCGGAAATCGCTGAAGGCCTGATCGAAGTGATGGCCGCCTCCCGTGATCCGGGTTCGCGTGCCAAGATCGCGGTCCGCTCCAAGGACAAACGCATCGACCCGCAAGGCGCGTGCATTGGTATGCGTGGTTCGCGCGTCCAGGCCGTCTCCGGCGAGTTGGGTGGCGAGCGCGTGGACATCGTCCTGTGGGACGACAACCCGGCGCAGTTCGTGATCAACGCCATGTCGCCGGCGGAAGTCGCGGCAATTATTGTTGACGAGGATGCCCACGCGATGGACATCGCCGTCGGCGCAGACAATCTCGCTCAGGCCATTGGTCGCGGTGGTCAGAACGTGCGTCTGGCCAGCCAGTTGACCGGCTGGACCCTGAACGTGATGACCGAATCGGACATCCAGGCTAAGCAGCAAGCAGAGACCGGTGACATTCTGCGCAACTTCATCGACGAGCTGGAAGTCGACGAAGATCTGGCGCAGGTACTGGTTGATGAAGGCTTTACCAGCCTGGAAGAGATTGCCTACGTACCGTTGGAAGAAATGCTCAACATCGATGGCTTTGACGAAGACACCGTCAACGAGCTTCGCGCTCGGGCCAAGGATCGTTTGTTGACTAAAGCCATCGCTACTGAGGAAAAGCTGGCAGACGCCCATCCGGCCGAAGACCTGCTCTCGCTTGAGGGTATGGACAAGGATTTGGCGATGGAACTGGCGGTGCGCGGCGTAATTACCCGCGAAGACCTGGCCGAGCAGTCTATTGACGACCTGCTCGACATCGACGGCATTGACGATGATCGTGCCGGCAAGTTGATCATGGCCGCCCGAGCCCATTGGTTCGAGTAATAGGCGCGGCCTGAGGAGAGAAGTGCATGACGCAAGTCACGGTGAAACAACTGGCCGATGAGGTCAAAACACCGGTAGAGCGCCTGTTGCAGCAGATGCGTGAGGCAGGTCTGCCGCACACCGCCGCCGAAGAAGGTGTGAGCGATAGTGAGAAGCAGTCTTTGCTGACTCACTTGAAGAGCAGCCACAAGGCGAAAGTGGAAGAACCGCGCAAGATTACTTTGCAGCGCAAAACCACCAGCACCTTGCGGGTAGCTGGTAGCAAGAGCATCAGCGTTGAAGTACGCAAGAAGAAAGTCTTCGTACAGCGCAGCCCGGAAGAAATCGAAGCCGAGCGCAAACGCGAACTGGAAGAACGTCGTGCAGTAGAAAATGCTGCCCGTCAGAAGGCTGAAGAAGAAAGCAAGCGTCGCGCCGAAGAAGAAGCGCGCCGCCAGCCTGCTGCTGCTCCAGGGAACGCTGCGGTGGTCGAGGCTGTTGCCCCGGCTCCTGTGGTCGCTGCCGAACCTGTTCGTGAAGCCCCAGTGGCAGCACCTGCACCGGCCGCCGAGCGCAAGCGCGAAGAGCCGCGTCGCCCTGACAAACCACGTGCCGACGATAGCAATCGCCGTAGCGGCAGTGGCGATGGCGAGCGCAAGAACGCTCCGCATCGTGCTTCGGTCAAGGAAAAGGCTCCGGCGCCACGTGTGGCACCGCGCACTACCGACGAAGAAAGCGACGGTTTCCGTCGTGGCGGTCGCGGCAAAGCCAAGCTGAAGAAACGCAACGCCCACGGTTTCCAGAGCCCTACCGGCCCTATCGTGCGTGAAGTGAAGATCGGCGAGACCATCACTGTTGGCGATCTCGCCCAGCAGATGTCGGTCAAGGCTGCTGAGATCATCAAGTTCATGTTCAAGCTGGGTACTCCGGCCACCATCAACCAGGTTCTGGATCAGGAAACTGCCCAGCTGGTTGCTGAAGAACTGGGCCACAAAGTGACCCTGGTCAGCGACACCGCCCTGGAAGATTCCCTGGCCGAGTCCCTGAAGTTCGAAGGTGAAGCGTTCTCCCGTGCACCGGTCGTGACCGTCATGGGCCACGTTGACCACGGTAAGACCTCGCTGCTCGACTACATCCGTCGTGCCAAGGTAGCGGCTGGCGAAGCCGGCGGTATCACCCAGCACATCGGTGCGTACCACGTTGAAACCGATCGCGGCATGGTCACGTTCCTCGACACCCCAGGTCACGCCGCGTTTACCGCCATGCGTGCCCGTGGTGCCAAGGCCACTGACATCGTGATCCTGGTGGTTGCAGCGGACGACGGCGTGATGCCGCAGACCGTTGAAGCTGTCCAGCACGCCAAGGCTGCCGGTGTTCCACTGGTGGTTGCCGTGAACAAGATCGACAAGCCGGGCGCCGATCTCGATCGCATCCGTAGCGAACTGTCGGTTCATGGCGTGACCTCGGAAGAGTGGGGCGGCGACACCCCGTTCGTATCGGTTTCGGCGAAAGTCGGTACCGGTGTGGACGAGTTGCTCGAAGCTGTCCTGCTGCAGGCCGAAGTCCTGGAATTGAAAGCGACTCCGTCGGCTCCTGGCCGTGGCGTCGTGGTTGAATCGCGTCTCGACAAAGGTCGTGGCCCGGTCGCTACTGTTCTGGTTCAAGACGGTACCCTGCGCCAAGGCGACATGGTCCTGGTCGGTTCGAACTATGGCCGTGTACGGGCCATGCTCGACGAGAACGGCAAGCCAATCAAGGAAGCCGGTCCTTCCATCCCTGTCGAGATCCTCGGCCTGGACGGTACCCCGGACGCTGGCGACGAGATGAGCGTTGTAGCCGACGAGAAGAAAGCCCGTGAAGTGGCTCTGTTCCGTCAAGGCAAGTTCCGCGAAGTGAAACTGGCCCGTGCTCACGCCGGCAAGCTGGAAAACATCTTCGAGAACATGGGCCAGGAAGAGAAGAAGACGCTTAACATCGTCCTCAAATCCGACGTCCGTGGTTCGTTGGAAGCACTGCAAGGTGCGCTCAACGGCTTGGGTAACGATGAAGTGCAAGTGCGCGTTGTCGGTGGCGGTGTCGGTGGTATCACCGAATCCGACGCCAACCTGGCACTGGCCTCCAGCGCTGTACTGTTCGGCTTCAACGTGCGTGCCGATGCTGGCGCACGGAAGATCGTCGAGCAGGAAGGTCTGGACATGCGTTACTACAACGTGATCTACGACATCATCGAAGACGTCAAGAAAGCGTTGACCGGTATGCTGGGCAGCGACGTCCGGGAGAACATCCTGGGTATCGCCGAAGTCCGCGACGTGTTCCGTTCGCCGAAGTTTGGCGCGATCGCCGGTTGCATGGTGATCGAGGGTACGGTTCACCGTAACCGTCCGATCCGCGTACTGCGTGAAGACATCGTTATCTTCGAAGGCGAGCTGGAATCCCTGCGCCGCTTCAAGGATGACGCTTCCGAAGTCCGTGCCGGCATGGAATGCGGTATCGGCGTGAAGAGCTACAACGACGTCAAAGTCGGTGACAAGATCGAAGTCTTCGAGAAGGTTCAGGTTGCTCGCAGCCTCTGACTCGCGTACTTCAAGGGCCACGCTGAGTCGTCGCATGCAAATGCGCGGCACAGCGGCAGGACTCTAAACGCAACGCCCGGTCCGGCTTCTGCCAGGCCGGGCGTTTGCCGCTTTCAGACCTTGCGGGTTTCACCGCAGGGCAGCTACAGGTAACAAGACATGGCAAAAGAATACAGCCGTACCCAACGTATCGGCGACCAGATGCAGCGTGAACTCGCACAGCTGATCCGTCGTGAAGTCAAAGACCCACGCGTCGGCCTGGTGACCATCACCGCCGTCGACGTCAGCCGTGACGTCGGCCACGCGAAGATCTTTATCACCGTGATGGGCCAGGACAACCCGGAAGACATCGCCCAGAGCATCAAGGTGCTCAACGCGGCGGCGGGCTTCCTGCGTATGCAACTGGCTCGTGAAATGAAGCTGCGCAGCGTGCCGCAGTTGCACTTCCACTACGACGAAAGCGTCGTGCGTGGCGCGCACCTGTCGGCGTTGATCGAGCGTGCCGTGGCCGAAGACAGCCAGCATGTCGGCGACGCCGCTGCGCCAGGCAGCACTCCAGAAGACGCCGGGGAGTAATCGGTGGCTCAGGTCAAACGTATCCGTCGTAATGTCAGCGGCATCATCCTGCTGGACAAGCCGTTGGGGTTCACCTCCAACGCGGCCCTGCAGAAGGTTCGCTGGTTGCTCAACGCCGAGAAGGCCGGCCACACCGGCAGTCTCGATCCGCTGGCCACCGGTGTGCTGCCGCTGTGCTTTGGCGAGGCCACCAAGTTCTCGCAATACCTGCTCGATTCCGACAAGGGTTACGAAACCCTGATGCAACTGGGCAAGACCACCACCACCGCGGACGCTGAAGGCGACGTTTTGCAGACGCGCCCGGTGACCGTTGGTCGTGCCGATATTGAAGCGGTGTTGCCGGAATTTCGCGGTCAAATCAGTCAGATACCGCCGATGTACTCAGCGCTCAAGCGTGACGGACAGCCGTTGTACAAGCTGGCCCGTGCCGGTGAAGTAGTGGAGCGTGAACCGCGTTCTGTTACTATTGCGCGCTTGGAATTGCTGGCCAGCGAGGGTGATACTGCCCGGCTGGTGGTGGACTGCAGCAAGGGCACCTATATTCGTACCCTGGTGGAGGATATCGGTGAGAAGCTCGGTTGTGGCGCGTACGTGGCTGAATTGCGACGGACCCAGGCCGGCCCCTTCACCTTGCCCCAGACCGTTACGCTGGAAGAGCTCGAGGCCGTGCATGCCGAAGGTGGCAATGAAGCGGTTGATCGCTTCCTCATGCCCTCGGACAGTGGTCTGCTAGACTGGCCGCTGCTGCATTTTTCCGAGCACAGTGCGTTCTACTGGCTCAACGGCCAGCCGGTACGTGCTCCGGATGCACCGAAGTTCGGCATGGTGCGGGTACAGGATCACAACGGTCGTTTCATCGGTATCGGTGAAGTGAGCGAAGACGGGCGCATCGCGCCGCGTCGACTGATTCGGTCAGAATGACCGGAAACCAGTCTGTGTCAAAGCAGGCTGGAGAGGGTGGCTGTCAACAGGCACGGTCACTGCTCATTTATAGATACAGGGATTTGTCCCTGGCCTGTTGAAACTGTTTTTTTGAAACAGTTTCTTGATAAAAGGATTGCCTCATGGCTCTCAACGTTGAAGAAAAAGCTCAAATCGTTACCGACTACCAGCAAGCCGTTGGTGATACTGGTTCGCCAGAAGTGCAAGTTGCACTGCTGACCGCCAACATCAACAAACTGCAAGGTCACTTCAAGGCCAACGGTAAAGATCACCACTCCCGTCGTGGTCTGATCCGCATGGTTAACCAGCGTCGTAAGCTGCTGGACTACCTGAAAGGCAAAGACGTGAGCCGTTACAGCGCTCTGATCGGTCGCCTGGGTCTGCGTCGCTAATCAGCGATTGCGCTATGAGGTTGGTTGTTTGCCGTGTGTCAGTGGGTTTCCCGCAGGCGCATGGCAAGCTCCCAGCCTCTAGTTTTATCTGAGTACCTGCTTTACCCCAAGGCAGTATCTGGACAATCACAGTCGGGCCGATTCCCGCCGTTGCCCAAGAATTTCGCAAGAAGACAAGTTCCCCAAGAGCCACAAAAGAAGGTAGGACACCGTGAACCCGGTCATCAAAAAATTCCAGTTCGGTCAGTCGACCGTTACCCTCGAGACAGGCCGTATCGCCCGTCAGGCTTCCGGCGCAGTTTTGGTCACCGTTGACGACGACGTCAGCGTATTGGTGACCGTTGTCGGTGCCAAGCATGCGGACCCAAGCAAGGGCTTCTTCCCGCTGTCCGTGCACTACCAGGAAAAAACCTACGCTGCCGGCAAGATCCCTGGTGGCTTCTTCAAGCGTGAAGGCCGTCCTTCCGAAAAAGAAACCCTGACTTCGCGCCTGATCGACCGTCCGATCCGCCCGCTGTTCCCTGAAGGTTTCATGAACGAAGTGCAGGTTGTCTGCACCGTCGTTTCCACCAGCAAGAAGACCGATCCGGACATCGCTGCGATGATCGGTACCTCGGCAGCCCTGGCCATCTCCGGTATTCCTTTCGATGGCCCGATCGGCGCCGCGCGCGTAGCTTTCCACGAAAGCACCGGCTACCTGCTGAACCCGACTTACGAGCAACAGAAAGCTTCGAGCCTGGACATGGTCGTTGCCGGTACCTCGGAAGCCGTACTGATGGTTGAATCGGAAGCCAAAGAGCTGACCGAAGACCAGATGTTGGGCGCCGTACTGTTCGCCCACGACGAATTCCAGGTGGTGATCCAGGCTGTCAAAGAGCTGGCTGCCGAAGCTGCCAAGCCAACCTGGACCTGGGCTGCCGCTCCAGAAGCCACCGCGCTGCTGGGCGCGATCCGTGCCGAGTTCGGCGACGCGATCTCCCAGGCTTACACCATCACCGTCAAGGCTGACCGTTACGCACGTCTGGGCGAACTGAAAGATCAGGTCGTTGCCAAGCTGTCCGGTGAAGAAGGCCAGCCTTCTTCCAGCGAAGTGAAAGCGGCTTTCGGCGAAATCGAATACCGCACCGTTCGCGAAAACATCGTCAACGGCAAGCCACGTATCGACGGCCGCGACACCAAGACCGTACGTCCGCTGAACATCGAAGTCGGTGTTCTGCCGAAGACCCACGGTTCGGCCCTGTTCACCCGTGGCGAAACCCAGGCCCTGGTTGTTGCAACACTGGGTACTGCCCGTGATGCACAGCTGCTGGACACCCTGGAAGGCGAGAAAAAAGACCCCTTCATGCTGCACTACAACTTCCCTCCGTTCTCGGTGGGCGAGTGTGGTCGCATGGGCGGTGCAGGTCGTCGTGAAATCGGTCACGGTCGTCTGGCCCGTCGTTCGGTCCAGGCCATGCTGCCGGATGCTGCTGAATTCCCGTACACCATCCGTGTGGTATCGGAAATCACCGAATCCAACGGTTCGAGCTCGATGGCTTCGGTCTGCGGTGCTTCCCTGGCCCTGATGGACGCCGGTGTGCCGATGAAGGCACCGGTTGCCGGTATCGCCATGGGTCTGGTCAAGGAAGGCGAGAAGTTCGCCATCCTGACCGACATCCTGGGTGACGAAGACCACCTCGGCGACATGGACTTCAAAGTAGCCGGTACCGCCAAAGGTGTTACCGCGCTGCAGATGGACATCAAGATCAAGGGCATCACCGAAGAAATCATGGAAATCGCTCTGGGCCAAGCCCTGGAAGCGCGCCTGAATATCCTCGGCCAGATGAACCAGATCATTGGTCAGTCCCGCACCGAGCTGTCGGAAAATGCTCCGACCATGATCGCGATGAAAATCGACACCGACAAAATCCGTGATGTCATCGGTAAAGGCGGCGCGACCATCCGTGCGATCTGTGAAGAGACCAAGGCTTCGATCGACATCGAAGACGACGGCTCGATCAAGATCTTCGGCGAAACCAAGGAAGCGGCAGAAGCAGCTCGTCAGCGCGTCCTGGGCATCACCGCGGAAGCTGAAATCGGCAAGATCTACGTCGGTAAGGTTGAGCGCATCGTCGACTTCGGCGCATTCGTCAACATCCTGCCAGGCAAGGACGGTCTGGTTCACATCTCCATGCTGAGCGACGCTCGCGTAGAGAAAGTGACCGACATCCTGAAAGAAGGCCAGGAAGTGGAAGTGCTGGTACTGGACGTGGACAACCGCGGCCGTATCAAGCTGTCCATCAAGGACGTTGCAGCAGCCAAGGCGTCGGGCGTTTAATCGCGCTTCGACTTCCGGCTGAGAAAAAGCACCCTTCGGGGTGCTTTTTTTATGGGCGCGGGAAAAGTCCGTGATTTCAGCGGGTTGCTCGCCGGGCAAACCCGCAACTTGCATGCAGTTTGGCGACCGGTCATGCAATCTGCACGATTCCGATTTTTGCAGTTAATTTTAACTTGTTGATTTATAACGGATTATTCTGTTTTCATGGGTTGGCACAGCGCCTGCAACCTTACAGATAACCCTGCCGCCAGGATTGAGGCGCAGAATTTTCCAGAAGAACAGGAGTTACTTGTATGAAGAAGTTCGCTATCGCTGCCGCTACTGCCACCGCTCTGACCCTGACCTTGGCCAATGCCGCATTCGCTGCCCAATCGACTTCTCAAGCTCCGATGGTTGTCGCGGCCGGTGAAGTCACCAAGGTCGAGGAAGCGAGCTCTGACACCTGGATCACCACCAAGGTCAAATCCGATCTGGTGACTGAAAAAGGCATTCCGGGTACCGACATCAAGGTTGAAACCAACAAAGGTGTGGTTTCCCTGTCGTCCATGACCCCGGTGACCTCCGCGCAGAAAGACACTGCCGTGGCCATCACCAAGAAAATCAAAGGTGTCAAAGACGTTTCGGCCGCAGGCCTGAAAACCGAGTAACGCTCAGGGAACTCGCCTGAGCCCGCTTTAGGGTGAGGCAAGTGGGTTTGTAGTACGCTTGCCGAGCCTTGAGGTTCAGATGATCGGTCACAGGGAGTGACCAACCGCAGGCCCCGACGTTGTGCGTCGGGGCCTGTTCTATTTGGGCGTGGCTCAGTGACCGCGCTTACTGTCGATACGCTCCAGGCGCCCGCCGACAAAGCGCAGGTACTGGACCATGCCGCCACTCTGGGGGTAGGCCCATTCTTCGATCTGCACCTCGGTGCGTCGGTCGAAGCTGCGTTGATAACCCAGCATGTCCTGGGAGCGCGGCTCGCCGCATTTGTCGAGCACCTCCGACTTGCGGTCTCCCACGCTGATCAACTGGCTGCCACAGCGCAGTGTGTCGGCCTGGGCCTGACTGGCGAGCAAGGCCAGCGCCAGGCCGAACATCATGGGTTTGAACATGCTTACTCGCTATCCAGATGCAATGGGGTGACGACGCGGCCATCGCTTTGCGCCTCGCCGAGGTTCGCGTCGATCAGGTACACGCGATCATCGGCCAGTTGACCCTTGTCCACGAGGAAGTCCTTGATGCTGCTGGCGCGGTCCTGGCCGAGCTTGCGTAGCAGCGGGGCATTCCCGCTCCAGGTGCTGATCACCCCGGCCAACAGTTTGGCGCTACGCTCGTCGCTCCCCAATTTCGCCCATTCGGCAGGGGGTTGCTGCTTGAGCAAGGTGCGGTAGATGCCTTCGAGCATCGGCGCTTTCTCACTTTCCGGCACCTGGATCATCGTGGCCTGGGCCGGCACCTTGTCACCACGGCGCTGGAGCATCTTGTAGTAGGTGGCCTGGTATTCACGATCCAGGCGCTGCTGGGCGATCAGCGCGCCATCGCTGCTCTGGGCCGCGGTGCCTTCGATCTCCAGGCGCAGGTTGGGACGTTCCTTCAAGGCTGCCGCCAGCTTGGTCAGGGACGACTGGGCGTCTTGGCTCAGCTCGCTGGAGCCGGGAGCAAAGGACACGTTGCTCAGGTCCTGGGAGTCGCCGCCGGAGATCAGCCCGCCAATAAATTTGAACGGTGCCGTGGCGGCACGCACGATCAGGTTGCGCAGGGTCTGCCAGACAATCGGCATTACGCTGAACTGCGGGTTGTTGAGGTCTCCGGTCACCGGCAGTTCGATGGAAATGTTGCCGTCGGAGTCCTTGAGCAAGGCAATCGCCAGCTTGATCGGCAGGTCCACGGCATCCGGGCTGTCGACCTTCTCACCCAGTTGCAACTGTTCGACCACCAGTTTGTTTTCGGCTTTCAACTGGCCCTTGGTGATCAGGTAGTGCAGGTCGAGATTGAGTCGGCCCTTGCGGATACGGTAGCCGGCGAACTTGCCGGAATAGGGGGTCAGGGTGGTCAGCTCGACGCGCTTGAAGCTGGTGGCGATATCCAGGCTGGCCATTGGGTCGAACGGGTTCACGGCGCCTTTGATGGTGACCGGCGCATAGCGGTCGACCTTGCCTTTGACATCGACGTCCGCCGGTTTCGGCTGGCGGCTGTCAATGGTGCCGATCTGGCCGTTGAGCTGCTGGATTGCTGTGGCGAAGTTGGGGGTCAGGCTGAAGTCGGCAAAGTTGGCCGAACCGTCGTTGATGGCAATGCCGCCAATGTGGATACCCAGCGCCTTGCTGTTCGCCGCAGTGGATTGCGCCTTGGGTTTGTTCGCGGTCTTGGCCGTGGCCGGTTGCGGGATCAGCAGGTCATCGATGTTGGTGGTGCGGTCATCGTTGATCATGAAGCGCGCATAGGGTTGCAGCAGGTTGACCTTGTCGATCGAGAGGCTGTCGCCGTGCTGATAGCTCAGGCCATCGATCGTCAGCTTCTGCCACTTCACGAAGTCGCGGCTCTTGAGGGTGTCGAGGGTGTGCAACTGGTCGACCTGGGCCTTGCCGGTCACGCTGAAAGCCAGCGGATCGACGCCTTTCAGATTGACCGCGAGGTCGCTGCCGAGCATGCCGCTGCGCACTTCCAGGCGAATGAACGGCTCGACATAGGCCTGGGCCACCCGCAGGTCGATATCCTGGGTATTGACCTTGAGCTTGGCGCTGATCGGGTTCAGGTCGACTTCGCCGCTGGCGAGGATCTTGCCCTGCTTGCCCAGCCCGGTGTCGAGCTTGAGGGTAAAGGGCGACTGGTTGAGGCTGTCGAAATTCTCCAGGTCCAGGTTCAGTGGACCCACCTCCAGGGCGACGGCGGTTTTCGGTGCGCGGTCGGCCAGGTGCACGCGGTAGTCGCGCAGTTGCACATCCTTGAGCAGGACTTGCCACGGCTTGCTCGGCGCCGGTGGTTCGGTCTTGGCGGTGTCGGAGGTTGCCGGAGCTTCCTTGGGCGCCGGTTTGGCAGGTTGTTCGGCGAAGAGTTTCTGCCAGTCGAGTTGCCCGTCTTTCTCGCGGGCGGCCCAGGTTTCGAGCTTGTTGCTGCGGATCTTGCCGACCACCACCTGCTGTTTGGCCAGGTCGACGCTGGTTTCGCTGACGTCCAGGCGCTCCAGACGTACCAGGGGACGTCCATCCGGCGCCTTCATGGCGAAGGGCGCGACGCTGACGGTGGTGTTGCTCAGCTGCAACTCGGTGTCTTTGGCGAGGCTGAACTTGTAGTCCGTGCTGAGGTTCACGACGCCGTCTTCCAGCACCAGCGGCAGGGCATCGCGCACATAGGGCCACCAGGCCTTCATATGGCTGTCGGTGACCTTGAGCGAGCCTTCGGAGGCGACCGGTACCAGGCTGAGGTTGCCTTTCCAGTCGATGCGTCCGCCTTCGCCGCCGATTGCCACCAGGGTCATGTCGGCGTTGTCTTCAGGCAGGGTACTGAGGTTCTTCAGCGCCAGGTCCATCGGGGTATAGGTGAATTCGATCGGCTCGCTGGGACGCAGGTCCTGGAAATGCAGGCGTCCGCCGGCCAGTTCGATCTGATCGATGCGCACCGGGAACGGCTTGGCGTTGGGGTCGGCCGGCGTCGGTTCGCTGGGTGGCAGCTTGAACAACTGGGCGAGGTTCAGGGTGCCGTCCTTGCTG
The DNA here is from genome assembly GCF_013386165.1 of Pseudomonas gingeri. Lineage (GTDB taxonomy): Bacteria > Pseudomonadota > Gammaproteobacteria > Pseudomonadales > Pseudomonadaceae > Aquipseudomonas > Aquipseudomonas gingeri_C. The sequence continues at coordinate 490,704 of NZ_JACAOS010000022.1, forward strand.
AACGTCACCTCGGTGTTGGGTTTGTCCAGCTGGATATCGGCCAGGTGCAGGGCGTGGGTCCAGAGGCTGTCGATCTGCAGGTTGACATAGAGACGCTCGAAGGCGACCTGTTCCTTGCCCGGCTCACCGATATTCAGGCCCCACAGGGTCAGCTCGAAACTGAAGGGATTGAACTCCAGGCGCTGGAGGCTGGCAGGCACCGTGGCGTAATGCGCCAGTTGCTGGTTGGCGATGCGCAGGCCAACCCCCGGGATAATCAGGAACCCGAGCACGGTGTACAGCGCGAGGCCGGTCAACAAGGCGCCGAGGGCGCGTTTCAATCCTTTGGGCATGTGAGGCGTCGTCTCTCTCAGTCGGAGGTGCCTTGGAGTATGGCATGCGTTTGCGGTTCCGAAGCAAGCCCCTTGTTTTGAGGGAGCAAGGGGCGTTTGCGAGTCATTCCTACAGGTGCAGCACCAGGGTCTTCAGCGGGGGTTGCAGGTCATGGGAAGGGAAGTCGGCGGCGGGGGCCAGCACCTGCCATTCACGGACCGGGCGACCGGCTTTTTCCGCACAGCGCAGTACCTGTTCGCGCCAGTCTTCGAGACTGACTTTCGCCAGGTTGTTGCAGCAGATCAGCACGCCGTTGTCAGCGGTTGCCAGCAGGGCCGGCTTGAGCAGGCTCTGGTAGTCGCGCAGCAGGTCGACGGTGCCGAAGGCGCTCTTGGCCCAGGCCGGCGGGTCGAGCAGCACCAGGTCGTATTGGCGTTGTTCCAGGCGCGGGTAGCTGGGCAGCTTCTGGCCGCGACGCTGGCTGATGGGCAGGCCGGCGAGTTGGCGGATGGCGGGGAAGTAGTCGGACTGGATAAAGTCCATCGGCGCCAGGTGTGGGTTGAGCTGGCCGTTTTCCCGACCGACCGCCAGGTTGCCCTCGGCGAAGTCCAGGTTGCAGACCTCCCGGGCACCGCCGGCTGCGGCACTGAGGCCGACGCCGCAGGTGTAGGCGAAGAGATTCAGCACACGCTTGCCGGCACTGTGCTGGCGGACCCAGTGGCGGGCGTTACGCAGGTCGAGGAACAGCAATGGATCCTGGCCGGCATGACGGCCACGGACGCGGTAGTTCAGGCCGCCTTCATGGCCGACCAGATCGGCCAGGGCGGCGGCGTCGGCGCGATAGACCGTGTCTTCACGATCAATACGCGAGTTGCCCCGGGAGCGGTCGTTGTAGACCAGCAGGGTGTCCAGGCCCAGGTATTGATTGATCGTGGTGTGCAGCGCGAGCAGGTCGTCGCGTTCCAGGCTCTGGTGGAAGGTCTGCACCATCAACTGCGGGCCGTAGCGGTCGATGGTCAGGCCGCCGGCGCCTTCCTGGCTGCCATGGAACAGGCGATAGCAGTCGGTGCCCTGGCTGTGCAGCTCGTCCAGCAGTTCCTGGCGATGATCGAGGGCGGCGCGCAGCGCCTGGTTCAAGGAAGACATGCACGGCGCCTTGGGGTCGGATTTGGCGCGCAAGTTTACCAGCCTTCAGGGGATCAGGCCCATGCGGCGTTTGGCGCGCTGGGCGGAACCGTTGCGCATCGCCCAGCGCAATAACGGTGCGCTGCGTTTGACCCCGGCCCGGATGACCTGGCGTTGCAGCGGGTTTTGTGACTGGCCGAGCATCTCGCCGGCCCAGTCCGGCAGCAGGTCGATACCGGCCTGCATCATCAGGTTGCCGAACGGCTGGGCCAGGCGGCTTGGTGCGGGGGCGGCCAGCAGCAGGCGCAACACTTCGCGGCTACGGGCATCGCAAAGCAGTTGCGGGCGCAGGCGTTGCAGGTATTCGGCGATGGCCTGGCGTGAGCGCGGTACGTCCTGGGCGCCCAGGCGTTCGGCGATGACAGCGATTTCATCGTAGTAGCGGTCCTGATCCGCCGGCGACAGGTGCGGGTTGCGGTAGCGCAGATGGGCCTTGAGAAAGCTGCTGACTTCGGCCACATGCACCCAGGTCAGCAGTTGCGGATCGCTGGCGGCGTAGGGCCGGCCATCCGGCGCGGTGCCGACTACCTGCAAGTGGATGGTGCGGACCTTGTCGATCAGCCATTCGGCGTCCCTGGTTGAGCCGAAGGTGGTCCCGGCAATGAACTGGCTGGTGCGACGCAGGCGCCCGAGCATGTCCTGGCGAAAGTTGGAGTGGTCCCAGACCCCGGCCAGGGCCAGCGGATGCAGGGCTTGCAGCATCAGCGCGCTGATACCGCCGATGAGCATGCTGCTGAAGTCGCCATGGACCTGCCAGCTCACCGAGTCCGGGCCGAAGAGACCGGGGTCGCCCTTGGGGTTTTCCAGGTCGAGCATGCCCAGGGACAGGCCGGTCAGGCTCATGAGCTGGGTTTCGATACGGCTGCGAAGGAATTCCATGGGCACTCGGTCAGCAGGCTGGCGAACAGCGTCCGCCGCTGGGGTCAGGGGTTCAGGCGTTGCTCGATCAGGCCGTCGACCACGCTCGGGTCGGCCAGGGTCGAGGTGTCGCCCAGGGTGTCCAGTTCGTTGCTGGCAATCTTGCGCAGGATACGCCGCATGATCTTGCCCGAACGGGTTTTCGGCAAGGCCGGGGCCCACTGGATCAGGTCCGGCTTGGCAAAGCTGCCGATCTCCTTGCCGACCAGGGCCAGCAGGGCTTTCTTGAGCGTGTCGTCGGCCTCGACGCCTTTCATCGGCGTGACGAAGGCATACAGGCCCTGGCCCTTGAGGTCGTGGGGGTAACCGACCACGGCGGCTTCGGCGACGCTTTCATGCAGCACCAGGGCGCTTTCCACTTCGGCGGTGCCGATGCGGTGGCCGGAAACATTGATCACATCGTCGATACGGCCAGTGATCCAGTAATCGCCGTCCTCGTCGCGGCGGGCGCCGTCGCCGGTGAAGTAGTAACCGGGGTAGGGTTTGAAATAGGTCTCGAGCATGCGTTGCGGGTCGCCGTAGACACTGCGGATCTGCCCCGGCCAACTGCTTTTCAACGCGAACACGCCGCTGCCGGCGCCGCTGATTTCCTGGCCTTGCTCATCCAGCAGGACCGGCAGCACGCCGAACATCGGCTGGGTCGCGCAGCCGGGCTTGATGCGGCTGTTGGCGATCAGCGGGGTGAGCATGATGCCGCCGGTTTCGGTCTGCCACCAGGTGTCGACGATGGGGCAGCGCTGCTCGCCGACGGCATTGAAATACCATTCCCAGGCTTCCGGGTTGATCGGTTCGCCGACACTGCCGAGCAGACGCAGGCTGGCCCGCGAGCTGTTCTCCAGCGCCGCCGGACCTTCGCGCATCAAGGCGCGCAGGGCGGTGGGCGCGGTATAGAAAATATTCACCTGGTGTTTGTCGATGACCTGCCAGAAGCGCGAGGCATCCGGATAGTTCGGCACGCCTTCGTAGATCAGGCTGGTGGCGCCGTTGGCCAGGGGGCCGTAGACGATATAGCTGTGGCCGGTGACCCAGCCGACATCGGCGGTGCACCAGAAGACTTCGCCGGGGCGATAGTCGAACACGTACTGGAAGGTCATGGCGGCCTGCAGCAGGTAACCGCCGGTGCTGTGCAGCACGCCCTTGGGTTTGCCGGTGCTGCCGGAGGTGTAGAGGATGAACAGCGGGTCTTCGGCGTCCATCGGTTCGACCGGGCAATCGGCGCTGATACCGCGCAGGGCTTCGTGGTACCAGAGGTCGCGGCCCTGGACCCAGTTCACGTCGGCCTGGGTGCGCTCGACCACCAGTACGCTGCTCACGTTCGGGCAACTGAGCAGCGCCTGGTCGACATTCTGCTTGAGGGGCACATATTTGCCGCCGCGCACGCCCTCATCGGCGGTGATCACCATGCGGCAGTCGGCATCGAGGATACGGTCGCGCAGGGCGTCGGGGGAGAAACCGCCGAAGACCACCGTGTGGATGGCGCCGAGACGCGCACAGGCGAGCATGGCGTAGGTGGCTTCGGGAATCATCGGCATGTAGATGCACACCCGGTCGCCTTTTTTTACGCCGCGGGCCTTGAGCACATTGGCCAGCCGGCAGACGTTGTGGTGCAGTTTGCGGTAGGTGATCTGCGCCGATTCGCTGGGGTTGTCGCCTTCCCAGATCAGGGCGATCTGGTCGCCACGGCTGGCGAGATGGCGGTCGATGCAGTTGTAGCTGACATTCAGCTGCGCGCCACTGAACCAACTGGCCTGACCGGTGTGCAGGTCCCAGTGCTGGACGCTGTCCCAGGGTTTTGACCAGTCGAGAAAACGTTTGGCCTGTTCGGCCCAGAAGGTGTCGGGGTGGTCGATGGACTGGCGGTAGAGACGCTGGTAATCGTCCTGGCTCAGCTGTGCGGCCTGGCGCACGGCATCGGCCTTGGGGTAGGTGCGAAGATCGAACATGGCGGTTCCTTGTTCTTGTCTACGACAAGTCTCAAGGGTGCGCCCTGTTGCGGTGGGGTTCAAGCTTGGTGACATCCCGGGCAGACAGGTCTGCCCGGGATAGTGCGATCAACCGCGATGACGGCCGCGGAAGTAGTTGATCAGACCCTGGGTGGAAGCATCTTCGGCCGAAGACTCTTCGTTGCCGGTCAGGCGGTTGTAGACGCCCTTGCCCAGCTCCTTGCCCAGCTCCACGCCCCACTGATCGAAGGCGTTGATGCCCCAGATCACGCTCTGCACGAAGACCTTGTGTTCATACATCGCCACTAGGGCGCCGAGACGGCGAGGGCTGATACGCTCGACCACCAGGGTGTTGCTCGGACGGTTGCCCGGGATCACCTTGTGCGGTGCCAGCTTCTGCACCTCGGCCTCGCTCAGGCCTTTGTCACGCAGCTCGCTTTCCGCTTCGCCGCGGGTCTTGCCGAGCATCAGCGCCTGGCTCTGCGACAGGCAGTTGGCGTACAGCCACTGATGGTGGTCGGCCACCGGGTTGAAGCTGACGATCGGCACGATAAAGTCGGCCGGGATCAGCTGGGTGCCCTGGTGCAGCAACTGGTGATACGCGTGCTGACCGTTGCAGCCCACGCCACCCCAGATCACCGGACCGGTATCGGTGGACACCGGCGTGCCGTCCTGGCGCACGCTCTTGCCATTGGATTCCATATCCAGCTGTTGCAGGTGCTTGGTGATGTTGCGCAGGTAGTGGTCGTACGGCAGGATCGCGTGGCTCTGCGCGCCCCAGAAGTTGCCGTACCAGACCCCGAGCAGGGCCAGCAGCACCGGCATGTTCTGTTCGAACGGCGCGGTCTGGAAATGCTGGTCCATGGTGTAGGCCCCGGACAGCAGTTCCTTGAAGTTCGACATGCCGATGGCCAGGGCGATCGGCAAACCGATGGCCGACCACAGCGAGTAACGCCCGCCGACCCAGTCCCACATCGGGAAGATGTTCTCTTCACGGATGCCGAAGGCCACGGCGGCCGCGTTGTTGCTCGAAACCGCGATGAAGTGTTTGTACAGCTCGGCTTCGGAGCCGCCCTGGGCCAGGTACCAGTCACGGGCGGCACGGGCGTTCTTCAGGGTTTCAAGGGTGGTGAAGGTTTTCGACGAGACGATGAACAGGGTGGTCTCGGCGCGGATCTTGGCCGACAGCTCGTGGAACTCACTGCCGTCGATATTCGCCAGGTAATGGCAGCGCACGCCTTTATGGGCGTAGGACAGCAACGCCTCGGAAACCAGTTCCGGACCCAGGAACGAACCACCGATACCGATGTTCACCACGTCGGTGATCGGCTTCTCGGAGTAGCCGCGCCACAGGCCGTCGTGGATTTTCCCGACCAGCTCGGTCATCTGGTTCAGCACTTTGTGCACGTCGGGCATCACGTTGACGCCGTTGACCGAGAGCTTGTCGCCCACCGGGCGGCGCAGGGCGGTGTGCAGGGCCGGACGACCTTCGGAGGCGTTGACCAGTTCACCGGCAAACAGCGACTTGATCGCGCCTTGCAGGTCGACTTCATTGGCCAGGCCCACCAGCAGGTTGCGGGTTTCCTGGGTGATCAGGTTCTTGGAGTAGTCGAGGAACAACCCGCAGCTGCTGAGGGTGAACTGATTGAAGCGCTGCGGATCGGCATTGAAAGCTTCGCGCATGCTGAAGTTGTGCATGCTGTCGCGGTGTTGGTTCAACGCCTGCCAAGCGGGCAGGTTGGTCACGTCGTGAGGAGTGCGGTAGTACGCCATCGCTGCGGGTTTCCTTTTACGAGAGCTGCCTTTTGGACATTTGGCTTTTTGGACACCAGAAACGCCGGAACGTCCTGCTTTTGTTTGTGGCAGTGTCCGGCAACCTGCGTCAGCACGGTTGAATGATGCAGGGGCGATTACAGTACCGCTCGCGCCTGCATCTGTCTTGGCTTTGTCTGACCTTTACTCGGTACTTTTTCGCACTCTCAGGGCTGAAAGGCGTTTTTACCGGCGTGGCCGAGCGGCGATCAGGCGACTTGCACCGGAATCGAGTGGCTGGTGTGGCTCAGTTCGTTACCGGGGGCCATGTACAGCATGCGTGGCTTGAAGTTGACCAGCTCGGCCTCGCTGTAGTGGGCGTAGGCGCAGATGATCACCCGGTCGCCGACCCCGGCCTTGTGGGCCGCCGCGCCGTTCACCGAGATGATCCGCGAACCTTCCTCGCCGCGAATGGCGTAGGTGGTGAAGCGCTCGCCGTTGTCGACGTTGTAGATCTGGATCTGTTCGTACTCACGGATACCGGCCAGGTCCAGCCACTCGCCGTCAATGGCGCAGGAACCTTCGTAATCGAGCACCGCGTGGGTGACTTCGGCGCGATGCAATTTGGCTTTGAGCATGATGGCGTGCATGGGGTGTTTCCTTGGTCGGATCCTCGAGCGGCGCCACGCATTCAGGGGACGTGGCGCCGGGCGGCGGCAGTTTGCCCGAAGCCGTGGGGCCGGGCAATCGGGCGGTCAGGCCGGGCTGTCGAGGTTCAGGTGCAGGTTGTCGATCAGGCGCGTGGTGCCGAGGAAGGCCGCGACCAGGATCACCAGGTCACGGTCCTCGGCGGTGGCCGGGCGCAGGTTCAGGGCGTGGCGGATTTCCAGGTAGTCACCGCGAAAACCGGCGCTTTCGATCTCGCGGGTCTGCTCGGCCAACAGCTTGGGATAGTCGCGTTCGCCCTGTTCGATGGCCTCGGCGATCTGCTTCAGGCTGCGATACAGCGCCGGCGCCTTGGCCCGTTGCTCTTCGCTGAGAAAACCGTTGCGCGAGGACAGCGCCAAGCCGTCGGCGGCGCGCACCGTCGGTTCGCCGATGATCTGGATCGGCATGTTCAGGTCATGCACCAGCTGACGGATCACCGCCAGTTGCTGGAAGTCCTTCTGGCCGAACACCGCCAGGTCTGGCTGGACCATGTTGAACAGTTTGCTGACCACCGTCGCGACCCCTTCGAAGTGCCCGGGGCGGCTGGCGCCACACAGGCCATCGGACAGTTGCGGAACGCTGACGCAGGTCTGTCCGCCCATGCCGCCGGGGTACATTTCCTCGACGCTGGGGGCGAACAACAGATGGCAGCCAGCCTGGAGCAGTTTTTCCTGGTCGGCGGCGAGGGTCCGTGGGTACTTGTCGAGGTCTTCGTTGGCGCCGAATTGCAGCGGGTTGACGAAAATGCTCGCCACCACGAAGTCCGCGCGCTGGGCCGCCTTGGTCACCAGGGCCGCGTGGCCGCTGTGCAGGTTGCCCATGGTCGGCACGAAACCGATGCGCTTGCCTTCGCTGCGGGCGCGAGCCACGGCGGCGCGCAGTTCACGAACGGTCTTGACTGTGTTCATGCGCTGAATCCGTGTTCGGTCCCTGGGAAGGTGGCAGCTTTGACTTCGCTGACATAGGCGCTGAGGGCGCCATGCAGGCTGTCCTGGCCGGCCATGAAGTTCTTCACGAACTTGGGCACGCGACCGCTGATGGACAGGCCGAGCATGTCGTGCAGGACCAGGACCTGGCCGTCGGTGGCGCTGCCGGCGCCGATGCCGATCACCGGCACCTTTACCGCCTGGGTAATTTCCGCGGCCAGTTCGCTCGGTACGCATTCGAGCAGGATCATCGCCGCACCGGCCTGTTCCAGGGCGATGGCATCGGCACGCATCTGCCGTGCCTGGGCTTCGCCGCGACCCTGGACCTTGTAGCCGCCGAAGAGGTTGACCGACTGCGGGGTCAGGCCCATGTGCACGCACACCGGGACACCGCGTTCGGCCAGTTGGCGAATGGATTCGGCCAGCCAGGCGGCGCCTTCGACCTTGACCATGTGCGCCCCGGCCTGCATCAGCAGGCCGCTGTTGTGGAAGGTCTGCTCGAGGGTGGCGTAGGCCATGAACGGCAGGTCGGCGACGATAAAGGCGCCTTGGTTGCCGCGTTTGACGCTGGCGGTGTGGTAACAGATGTCGGCGACGGTGACTGGCAGCGTGCTGTCATGCCCTTGGGTAACCATGCCCAGCGAATCGCCGATCAGCAGCACTTCGACACCGGCCGCGCAGCTGGCGTGGGCGAAGGTGGCGTCGTAGCTGGTCAGCATGGTGATTTTTTCACCCTTTTGCTTGAGGCCTTGCAGGGTGGTCAGGGTAATGTCTGGCATGAAAAAGTCCTCATTAGGCGCCGTGCAAATGACTGCGAGTAACGCGCGTGATTCGTCGTGTATACAGGCGCACGTTCTGATGTCGTGCTTGCAAAAGCCTGGATTGCGCCCTTTAAACGCCGCAGGGGCGGCAACGGGACGCCTATAGTCGTGAGGAGAACTGGGGAAGTCAATCGTGTGTGTTACCGCAATGTTACGCCGGGAGTGTTACCGGCACGACTGATGCGATTCAGCAGGGTAGGGCGCGGCGGTCGGTGGTGTACTGGCACAGTACCTGTGGCGAGCGGGCTTGCCCGCGCTGGGGCGCGAAGCGGCCCTGAAACCCGTGATCGCGCTGTGTCAGATAGACCGCGGTGATCGGTTTTGCGACTGCTTCGCAGCCGAACGCGGGCAAGCCCGCTCGCCACACAGGTGGATCATGCCATTGTTGGGAGGCGTTCGAGGCCGACGAACGGGCAATCCGCCAGCAGCGCCTTGAGGCTGCGGCCATCGGCCAGCTGCAAATCGGCCGGGGCCAGTTCCGCCAGGGGATACAGCACGAACGCCCGGGCCTGCATGTGGTAATGCGGGACTTTCAGGCGCGGTTCGTCGATCAGGCGCTCACCGAACAACAGGATGTCCAGGTCGAGGGTCCGTGGCCCCCAGCGCTCATGGCGCTCACGACCCTGGTCGATTTCGATGCCTTGCAACGCGTCCAGCAGCGCCAGGGGCGCCAGGCCGCTGTCGAGGGCGGCGACGGCATTGGTGTAACGCGGCTGGCCGGGTAGCAGCGAATCGCTCTGGTAGAACGCGGAAACGCCCACCAGCAGCGTGTCGGGCAGTTGCCCCAGGGCCTGGACGGCGTTGCGCAACTGCTCCGCCGGGTCCGCCAGATTGCTGCCCAGCCCGATATACACGTGTTCCATCGACTTACTCGTCCGTACCAGCAGCACGCTTGCGCTTGCCGGCGGTACTGCGTCGGCGTTTGCGCGGGCCAGTACCGTCGTCCTTGCTGCCCAGGTCGCGGATCATGTCGCGCCGCCCGGCATCATTGGCATCCTGGTAGTCCGTCCACCATTCGCCCAGGCCGTCGGTCTCCTCGCCGGCGGTTTCGCGCAGCAGCAGGAAGTCGTAGCCGGCGCGGAAGCGCGGGTTCTCCAGCAACAGGTCGGCACGCTTGCCGCTACGCCGTGGCAGGCGCTCCTGCATGTCCCAGATCTCGCGGATCGGCAGGGTAAAGCGCTTCGGAATCGCAATGCGCTGGCACTGTTCGCTGATCAATTCGTGGGCGGCTTCCTGCATCGCCGGAATCGGCGGCATACCCTTCGCCTGCAAGCGCAACACACGGCCAGGCAGTGCCGGCCAGAGCAAGGCGGCGAACAGGAACGCCGGGGTCACCGGCTTGTTCTGCTGGATGCGCAGGTCGGTGTTGATCAGGGCTTCGCTGATCAGCGTGTGGGTGTAGGTCGGGTTGTGTTCCAGGGCCTCGAAGCTGGCCGGGAACAGCGGTTCGAACAGATTGAGGTCGACCAGCATTTCGAAGGTGCTGGCGGCATAACCCGAGAGGAACAGCTTGAGCACTTCCTCGAACAGCCGTGCCGAGGGGATCTCGCGTAGCATCGGTGCCAACTTGCGAATCGGCGCGACGGTGTGCTTCTCGATACCGAAGTCCAGCTTGGCGGCGAAACGCACGGCCCGCAGCATCCGCACCGGGTCTTCCTGGTAGCGCTGGGTCGGGTCGCCGATCAGGCGGATCAGGCGATTGCGGATATCGTGTACGCCGTTGGCGTAATCGAGGATGCGCTCGCTGACCGGATCGTAATACAGCGCGTTGATGGTGAAGTCGCGGCGCTGGGCATCGTCTTCGAGGGTGCCGTAGACGTTGTCGCGCAGGATCCGCCCGCTTTCGTTACGCGAGGACTGGTTGCTGTCCTCGTCTTCGTCCAGCGGGTGGTTGGCGCGGAAGGTCGCGACCTCGATGATTTCCCGACCGAAGTGGATATGCACGAGTTTGAAACGGCGACCGATGATCCGGGCGTTACGGAATTCGGCGCGGATCTGCTCCGGCGTGGCGCTGGTGGCGACGTCGAAATCCTTGGGCGTGATATTGAGCAGCATGTCGCGCACGCAACCGCCAACCAGGTAGGCCTGGTAGCCGGCGTTCTGCAGGCGTTCGACGATGTTGACCGCGTACCGGCTGAACTGGGCCTTTTGCAGCGAGTGTTGGCCGCTATTGAGCACTTCAGGGGTGCTGCGTTTATGTGGCGTTCGACGCGAGGGAGAACGTAATGACTGGAACAGCTTCTTCAGCATGGGAGGCACTGTTTGAAGGAATATTCGGCCACTTCAAAGAATGACCGCACGATGGGCGAGGATTCTAGCATTTAGTCGAGGGATGGTGTAGGAAGGTGCAGCTTCGAGCTGCAAGCCCCGAGCGGCAAGCGTTGAACGCTTGAGGGTGGGGGAGAGGAATGCCTGAATCGTTCAGGAACTACAAGGGGAGCCGAAGCTCCCCCAGAAGTAGTTGCGTGCTCTATTTTTATTATGGTTGCGGGCTTCTTGTTTTTGTTGATCGCCCTGTGCCACTAGGCTTCAAGCCTGTGGGCTCTCCCAATCGGGAGCCAAGAGCAAACGGATTGCTTTGATCGCTGTAGTGTCATGATCCAGAGGATCCAACCAGTTCAGGCGCTGCTTTGAGGGCAGTTTTTATTGTTCTCGGCCTGGTCGTGGGGCAAGCCCCAATTACAGTACTTCTCCAAAAGAATCAGTTAGCTACGCCTCTCGCCGTGTTGTTTTTATTTTGCGTGAGTCGATACGTCTTGTTTTTATTGTCTGGTGCATTGCTTGTTATTGTTCTTGTACCAAAGCTATAGCAGGTGCCGTGCCAACTTTTTCGAAACCCCGTAAACATTGGGTTTCCCCGAGAAAATGGTTTTTTCCAGGGCAAAAAAAGCCGGATCTTCGTTACCGATAGACCCGGCTTTTGTTACGTGAAAATCCTGGGGTAACAGTTTTTTCACAAGAAGCAGTGTTACCTGTGGGCGCGCGCCCGGTTCAGCTCTCGCTGGCCACTCCGGTCTTGCGCCGTGGAATGCCCAGGCGCTGGCGCCGTTCCCACAGGCACTTGCGGCTGACCCCGAGTTTGCGTGCCAGTTCGGTCTCGGTCATGTGGTCCTGGTGCTCGAGGACGAAGTGCTGGAAGTAGTCTTCCAGTGACAGATCCTCGGTCGGCTCGTGGCTGGCGTTACTGGTGCTGGCCTGTTGCGGCGCCAGGCCGATGAATTCTTCCTCTTCCAGATCGCCGAGTTCGATGTCGATGCCCAGCAGGTCGGCGGAAATTTCCGGGCTTTCGCACAGGATCACCGCTCGCTCGACCGCATTCTCCAGTTCACGGACGTTACCCGGCCAGGCGTAATGACGAATGGCTTGCTCGGCGTCAGGGGCGAAGCGCAGGTCGGTGCGACCCACCCGTGCACTCTGGCGGGCGAGGAAGGCGCTGGCGATCTCGTTGACGTCGGCGCCGCGCTCACGCAGAGCTGGGAGCTTCAGTGCGATAACGTGCAGGCGGTAGTAAAGGTCTTCACGGAACTGGCCGATCTTGGCCAGGCTCTTGAGGTCGCGGTGGGTCGCGGCGATCAGGCGCACATCGACTTTCTGCGACTGCACCGAACCGACGCGACGAATCTCGCCTTCCTGCAATACCCGCAGCAGACGCGCCTGGGCTTCGAGGGGCAACTCGCCGATTTCGTCGAGGAACAGGGTGCCGCCGTCCGCCGCTTCCACCAGGCCGGCGCGACCGGCGCTGGCCCCGGTGAAGGCGCCTTTTTCGTGACCGAAGAGTTCGGACTCGATCAGGCTTTCCGGGATGGCCGCGCAGTTGACCGAGATCATCGGTGCCTTGGCGCGCTTGGACAGGTTGTGCAGGGCGCGGGCCACCAGTTCCTTGCCGGTGCCCGACTCGCCCTGGACCAGCACGTTGGAGTCGGTGGGGGCGACTTTGCGGATCTTGCTGTAGAGGTCCTGCATCGGCGGGCAGGAGCCGATGATGCCGATTTCACCATTGGTGTTGTTGGCACCGGCTTTTTCCGCCGTGCCATTGCCCTTGCCGGCGACTTTTTCTGCCGGCGCGCCTTGGCTGCCCTGACGATCACGGAGGATGCGGGCCACGGCCTGGAGCATCTCGTCGTGGTCGAACGGCTTGGCGATGTAGTCCACCGCGCCCATTTTCATCGAGTCCACGGCCGAGCGCAGGCTGGCGTAGCTGGTCATGATCAGCACGGGCGTGCCCTGGCCGAGCTTGATCAGTTCGGTGCCGGGTGCGCCGGGCAGGCGCAGGTCGCTGACGATCAGGTCGAACGAGGGGATGCTGAAACGTTCCTGGGCTTCCTGCACCGAACCGGCTTCGCTGACCTGGTACTGATTACGTTCCAGCAGGCGACGCAGGGCGGAGCGGATGATGGTTTCGTCTTCGACGATCAGAATGTGCGGCATTGATTCGGTTCTCTCGACGGTCTCAGTTCACAGCGGACGTCGCTTCGACATGACGCGGCAGGGTGACCCGGATACGGGTGCCACGTTGGCTTTGGATGTCAGCCGGGCTGTCGATGGTGATTTGTCCATAATGCTCTTCAACGATGGAATAGACCAGAGCAAGGCCCAGTCCGGTGCCCTCGCCAGGATCCTTGGTGGTGAAGAAGGGTTCGAACAATCGGTCCATGATGTTCTTCGGGATACCAGTGCCTTCGTCCTCGACGATCAGGTCGATGGTGTGTTCGAAGGCTTCGCTCTTGACCCGCACCGCCGCACCGGCCGGTGAGGCGTCGCGGGCGTTGGAGAGCAGGTTGATCAGCACCTGGGCCAGGCGTTGGGAATCGCCGTCGACCCAGTGCTCGGGATCGCACAGGTTGAAGAACTGTACTTCGAAGTTGCGCCGATTCAAGGCCAGCAGACCAATGGCATCCTGGGCGACCTCGGCCAGGCAGACGGCCTCGTCGTTATGCTGGTGACTGCCGGCGTGGGCGAAGCTCATCAGCGACTGGACGATGCGCGAAACGCGCTTGGTCTGTTCGAGGATCTGCCCGCTGATTTCGGTCAGCTCGCTGTCGTCCTCGCGCTCTTCGCGCAGGTTCTGCGCCAGGCAGGCGATGCCGGTGATCGGGTTGCCGATCTCGTGGGCTACGCCCGCCGCCAGTCGCCCGATGCTCGCCAGGCGTTCGGAATGCACCAGCTTGTCTTCGAGCATCTGGGTTTCGGTGAGGTCTTCGACCAGTAGCACCAGGCCGCTGTTGCCCGGCGCCAACGGCTCGTCGATTGCCGCCTTGTGCAGGTTCAGCCAGCGGGTCTGGCCGTCGAGGGCCAGGTGCTGCTTGTGCAGGTGTTCGTCCGGTAGGTTGATAAAACCTTGCAGCAAATCCTTCCACGGTTCGCCGAGGGTGCCCAGGCGAGAGCCGACCACCCGTTGTGCGGCCACGCCAGTGAGCTCTTCCATGGCCTTGTTCCACATCAGGATCTCCTGATCCTTGGCCAGGGAGCAGACGCCCATCGGCAGTTCCTGCAGGGTCTGACGGTGGTAGCGGCGCAGGGCGTCGAGCTCGGCGGCGAGGCCCGTGAGGCGCGAGTGGTAGTCTTCCAGGCGGCTCTCGATGAAGTGGATGTCTTCGGTGACGTAGCTTTCGCCGCCGGCCTTGTAGGGCAGGAAGGTTTCCACCATGTCCTGGGCCACGCTGGGGCCCATCAGCCCGGACAGGTTGGCCTCGATGCGGTCGCGCAGGCGGCGCAGGGCATAAGGCCGACGCTCATCGAAAGGCAGGTAGAGATCCCGCAGGGCCTGTTCGACCTCTTTCTGCGCGGCCTTGGCCCCCAGCGGCTTGGCCAGTTGGGTGGCGAACTCCTGCGGTGAGGCCGCGTGCAGTTCACGGCGTTGCGGGCGACGCACATTGTCCACCGCGCAGGCTTCGGCGGCGCTGGCCTCTTCGGGGCTGGCGCTGGTGAACAGTGAGATCAGGGTGAACATCAGCACGTTGGCCGCCAGCGAGGCGATGGCCGCCATGTGCCAGCTGGTGTCGTCGAGCACGTAGATCATGTTCAACAACGGTACGTAGAAACCCTGCAGGTTGCCGATCAACGGCAGCAGCATGGTCACCATCCAGACGATGATCCCAGCCAGCAGGCCGGCGATGAAACCGCGTCGGTTGGCGGTCGGCCAGTAGAGTACCGAGAGCACGCCAGGGAGGAATTGCAGGGTCGCGACGAAGGCGACGATGCCCAGGTTGGCGAGGTCCTGCTCGGCGCCCAGCAGCAGGTAGAAACCATAGCCGGCCATGATGATGGCGACGATCAGGGCGCGCCGCGTCCACTTCAGCCAGCGATAGATATTGCCTTCGGCCGGTGGCTGGTAGAGCGGCAGCACCAGGTGGTTCAGGGCCATGCCCGAGAGCGCCAGGGTGGTGACGATAATCAGCCCGCTGGCGGCCGAGAGTCCGCCGACGTAGGCCAGCAGGGCCAGGGCCTCGTTGTTGGCGGCAATGCCGATGCCGAGGGTGAAATATTCCGGGTTGGTGGTGGCGCCGAGCTTGAGCCCGGCCCAGAGAATCAGCGGCACCGCCAGGCTCATCAGCAGCAGGAACAGTGGCAGGCCCCAGCTGGCGCTGACCAGCGAGCGCGGGTTGAGGTTCTCGGTGAAGGTCATGTGATACATGTGCGGCATCACAATGGCCGAGGCGAAGAACACCAGCAGCAGGGTGCGCCACGGGCCTTCCTGCAGGGGCGTGTGCAAGGCGGCCAGGGCGGTCTGGTTCTGCAGCAGCCAGAGCTCAAGCTGCTGCGGGCCGTCGAACACCCCGTACAAGGCATACAGGCCGACTCCGCCGATGGCGATCAACTTGATCACCGATTCGAAGGCAATGGCGAACACCAGGCCTTCGTGCTTTTCCCGGGTGGCGATATGGCGCGAGCCGAAGAAGATGGTGAACAGGCTGATCAGCGCACAGAAGCTCAGGGCCACCCGATGCTGCACCGGTTCGCGGGTGAGGATGCCGATGGAGTCGGCCACTGCCTGGATCTGCAACGCCAGCAGCGGCAGCACGCCGATCAGCATGAACACTGTGGTCAGGGCGCCGGCCCAGGTGCTGCGGAAACGGAAGGCGAACAGGTCGGCCAGGGACGACAGCTGGTAGGTGCGGGTGATCTTCAGGATCGGGTAGAGCAGCACCGGCGCCAGCAGGAAGGCGCCGGAGACCCCGAGGTAGCTGGAGAGAAAACCGTAGCCATACTGATAGGCCAGGCCCACCGTGCCATAAAACGCCCAGGCGCTGGCGTACACGCCCAGGGACAGGGTGTAGGTCAGCGGGTGGCGGATGATCGAGCGCGGGATCACCCCGCGTTCACTGATCCAGGCCACCCCGAACAACGCCAGCAGGTACGCGGCGCTGATCAGCAGCATCTGGGTCAGGCTAAAGCTCATCGGCATCTTTTTGGCTCTGCAGGATGAAGGTCACGACGATCAGGATCAGCCAGAGCAGATAAGGGCGATACCAGGCGCCGGTGGCGTCGATCCACCAGTCCATGATGGCCGGCGAGAACAGGTAGATCCCGACCACCAGCAGCAGGACCAAGCGATAGATGTACATCCCGGCCTCTCTTTATTGTGTGCGTGCCCGAAAACGTGCGGCGATGGTAACGGATGGGCGCCAACCTGCAAGGGGCGTCAGTGCAATTGCGCTTCCGCCAGGGTCGCTGTCCTGGGAATCAGTGTGGCATCCCAATGGCCGATGCCCCAGTCGAGCACCTCGCGGGGCGTGCCCTGTTCCAGTGCGACGGGCGGTTGTTGGCCTAGTGTCCGCAGGGCACGCATCAGCAATGGGGTCGCCTGGTCGGCGGTCAGCGGTGGCGAGCGGTAGGACTTGCCGAGCTTGTGGCCGTCCGGTTGGATGATCAGCGGCACGTGCAGGTAACGCGGCTGTGGCAGCCCGAGCAGTTCCTGCAGGTAGAGCTGACGGGGTGTCGAGTCGAGCAGGTCGGCGCCGCGGACGATATCGGTGATGCCTTGCCAGGCGTCGTCCAGCACCACCGCCAGTTGGTAGGCGTAGAGCCCGTCGCGACGGCGGATCACGAAGTCGCCAGCTTCACGGCCCAGATGCTGCTGGAACTGACCTTGTACCCGGTCCTGGAAACGGTAGCTCAACTCCGGCACCCGCAGGCGGATGGCGGCATTGTCGATGGCGTGGCCGAGGTTGCGGCACAAGCCCGGATAGATCCCGTGATAGGGCGCAAGCTCCTTGCGCGAGCAGGTACAGGCGTAGGCCAGGCCCTGGCTGAACAGACGCTCGAGCACCTGGGCGTAGGCGTCGTGGCGTTCACTTTGGCGGACCAGTTCGCCGTCCCATTCGAAGCCATAGCGCTGCAGGGTATCGAGGATCGACGCCTGGGCACCGGGCTCCTCGCGCGGTGGATCGAGGTCTTCCATGCGCAGCAGCCAGCGGCCGCCGACGGCGCGGGCGTCGAGGTACGAGGCCAGGGCGGCGACCAGGGAACCGAAATGCAGGTGGCCGCTGGGCGTGGGAGCGAAGCGTCCGATATAGGCGGGAGTGGCAGTCATGGGTCGGCGTTTACTGGAGAGTCCGTAGGCGACAGGTCGCGTCGGCGGCACAAATGAAAACGGAGCGTTCGCACGCTCCGTTTGCTCAGGTCTCGACAGCTATTACTTGCCGACCTGTTTTTCCTTGATTTCCGCCAGGGTCTTGCAGTCGACGCACATGTCGGCGGTCGGTCGGGCTTCCAGTCGACGGATGCCGATCTCGACGCCACAGGACTCGCACCAGCCATACTCTTCGTCTTCGATGAGCTGCAGGGTCTTGTCGATTTTCTTGATCAGCTTGCGCTCGCGGTCGCGGGCGCGCAGTTCGAGGCTGAATTCCTCTTCCTGGCTGGCACGGTCAGCCGGGTCCGGGAAGTTCGCCGCTTCGTCCTTCATATGATCAACGGTGCGGTCGACTTCATGCATCAGTTCCTGCTTCCATTTCTGCAGGATCTTGGTGAAGTGCTTGCGCATGGGCTCGCCCATGTACTCCTCGCCCTTGCTTTCAACATAGGGTTCGAAGCCGCCGATCTTTGGCTCAGTGCTTTGCTGCTTTGCTTGGGTGGGCATGAATGGACCGCCTCTACTCTTCTAATCCATTGCGCAGGATTTCAACATCACCGACACCTGCCGGCCCTGCGGCTGCAAGCGGGCGAACTTACCAGATCGAATCGGGGTGCGCTACTCCCGGTTGTCGAGGCTGGACTTGTCGAGCCGAATGTCACGGCTGAACGCCCATTGTTGGGGCGGCCGGTCGAATGTATGCCGGAGGAAAGGCGTCAGCTTCATGAAGCAATGGTTAATTGTTTATTTTAGTCAAACTTCCGGGGCGCGTAGGATGCTTTAAACACGCTCGGGTGGCCGAGGTTGGGTAGAATCGGTCTATCGCCCATTCCCCTGCCAAATCAAGGAAGGCCAATGACTCAGCACTACAGTGCGCGCAGTCGCGCAATCGAACCGTTTCATGTGATGGCCCTGCTGGCCCGCGCCAACGAGTTGCAGGCGGCCGGGCATGATGTGATCCACCTCGAGATCGGTGAACCGGACTTCACCACGGCCGCGCCGATCATCCGTGCCGGCCAGGCCGCGCTGGAGGCGGGCAAGACCCGTTACACGGCAGCACGTGGGCTGCCAGAACTGCGCGAGGCGATCGCGGGCTTCTATCAGCAGCGCTACCAGTTGGATATCGATCCGCAGCGGATTTTGATCACGCCTGGCGGCTCCGGCGCGCTGCTGTTGGCCACCAGCCTGCTGGTGGACCCCGGCAAGCACTGGCTGCTGGCCGACCCGGGGTATCCGTGCAACCGGCACTTCCTGCGCCTGGTCGAGGGCGCGGCGCAACTGGTGCCGGTCGGGCCGGAGGTGCGTTATCAGCTCACCGCCGACCTGGTGGCGCGCCACTGGGACCAGGACAGTGTCGGCGCCCTGGTGGCGTCGCCGGCCAACCCTACCGGGACTCTGCTGACCCGTGACGAACTGGGTGCGCTGTCGGTGGCGGTCAAGGAGCGCCATGGCCATCTGGTGGTGGACGAGATCTATCATGGCCTGACCTACGGTTGTGAGGCGGCCAGCGTGCTGGAAGTCGATGACAGCGCCTTTGTGCTCAACAGCTTTTCCAAGTATTTCGGCATGACCGGCTGGCGACTCGGCTGGCTGGTGGCACCGCCGGAAGCGGTGGCGGACCTGGAAAAGCTCGCGCAGAACCTCTACATCAGCGCGCCGAGCATGGCTCAGCACGCGGCGCTGGCCTGTTTCGAGCCGGCGACCCTGAGCATTCTCGAAGAGCGCCGGGCCGAGTTCGGACGGCGTCGCGACTTCCTTTTGCCGGCGTTGCGCGAGCTGGGTTTCGGGATCGCTGTGGAGCCCGAGGGGGCGTTCTACTTGTACGCGGATATCAGCGCGTTCGGCGGTGATGCCTTCGCGTTCTGCCGACACTTCCTCGAAACCGAACACGTGGCCTTTACCCCGGGACTGGACTTCGGTCGGCACCTGGCCAGCCATCATGTGCGGTTTGCCTACACCCAGAGCCTGCCGCGACTGGAGCAGGCAGTGGAGCGGATTGCCCGCGGCTTGCAGAGCTGGCAAGGCTGATGGATTTTTCTCCTGCCCTCGAAGAAGGTCGTCTGATCCAGCGTTACAAACGGTTCCTGGCGGACATCGAAACCGCCTCCGGCGAGTTGCTGACCATTCACTGTCCCAACACCGGTTCGATGCTCAACTGCATGGTGCCGGGCGGGCAGGTCTGGTTCAGTCGCTCCAACGACCCCAAGCGCAAGTTGCCCGGCACCTGGGAAATCGGTGAAACCCCCCAGGGTCGGCTGGCCTGCGTGAATACCGCGCGGGCCAACCCCCTGGTAGAGGAAGCGCTGCGTGCCGGGGTCATACGCGAACTGGACGGTTTTACCGGCTTGAAGCGTGAAGTGGCCTACGGTCAGGAGAACAGCCGGATCGACTTTCGCCTCGACTATCCGACGGGGCCGGCGTTTGTCGAAGTCAAAAGCGTGACCCTCGGCTTTGACGGCACCGCGGTGGCGGCCTTTCCGGATGCGGTGACCCAGCGTGGGGCCAAGCATTTGCGCGAGCTGGCGACCCTGGCTCGGGACGGTGTGCGGGCGGTGCAGCTGTATTGCGTGAACCTGACCGGGATCGAAGCGGTGCGTCCGGCCGAGGAGATTGATCCGGGTTATGCCACGGCCCTGCGTGAAGCGGTGGCGGCCGGGGTCGAGGTGCTGGCTTACGGGGTGAGCCTGACGCCGCAGGGGATCCGCGTCGACCGGCGTTTGCCGGTGCTGCTCTGACGGCTCAAGGTTGTAGCCAGATGCCCTGGGCGTCTTCCGTGCAGGGTATCGCCAGCAGTGACTGCCCGGCGCAAGGTCCGGCCACGCACTCACCGCTTTCAATCAGGAACAGGGCGCCGTGGGTCGCGCACTGGATCAGGCTGGCGCTGGGGTCGAGAAACTGATCGGGGCGCCACTCCAGGGCGATGCCCCGATGCGGGCAGCGATTCTGGTAGATATAGACCTGCCCTGCACGGCGCACGGCCAATAGCGGCCGACCGTCCACTTCAAAGCCTCGACTGCTGTTGTCGGCCAGGGTGTTCGAGTCGCAGAGAAACTTCATAGTGATCCTTGTAAGGGCCTTACGCTTTTTTGTCGGCGATTACGCAACAGGATGTGTTTCGGGTTGACGTTCAAATGCAAATAATTATCAAATGATAATGATCTGTAAAAGAAACGCCCTCCCTTCAGGATTATCCACTATGCGTCTGCATTCCCGCCTGTTTGTCCTCGTCGCCGGGCTCACGCTCAGTCATGCCGCCCTGGCAACCGAACTGCCGCAACGTTGGGTCAGCGCTGGCGGGGCGTTGTCGGAATGGGTCAGTGTCCTGGGGGCAGAGTCTAAATTGGTCGGGGTCGATACCACCAGCCAGCACCCTGAATCCCTCAAGGCCTTGCCGAGTATCGGCTACCAGCGGCAATTGTCGGCCGAGGGCATTCTGAGCCTGCGCCCGCAAATCCTGGTGGGCACTGAGGAAATGGGCCCGCCGCTGGTGCTGGAGCAGATTCGCAAGGCCGGTGTGCCGGTGGAAATGTTCTCGGCCCAGGCGGACCTGTCGGCGCTGCAAGGCAACCTGCAGCACCTGGGTAAATTGCTCGGGCGTGAAGAACAGGCCACGGCGTTGTTCCAGACGTATCAACAGCAACTCGACGAGCAGCAGGGACGGGTTCGACAGGCTCAGGCGAAGCAGGCGGCGCCGGGTGTCCTGTTGTTGCTGGGGCATGCGGGTGGCAAGCCGTTGATCGCCGGCAAGGACACCGCCGCCGATTGGTTGCTGACCCTGGCTGGCGGCCACAACCTGGCAACCCACAGCGGTTACAAGCCGTTTTCTGTCGAAGCGCTGGCCGGCTTGAACCCTGAAGTGCTGGTGTTCGCCGATCGCAGCCTGACGGGCGATGCGGCGCGTCAGGCACTAATGAAGGAAAATCCGATTCTTGCCTCGACCCGGGCGGCGAAGGCCGGGCAGATTTTTGAACTCGACCCGACCTTGCTGGTGGGCGGCCTGGGGCCGCGTCTGCCAGAGGCGCTGAAACAACTGGCGAATGAATTTTATCCGGCGGCAGCCGCCAAACCATGACCGCCCTGGTCAAACCACGCACGCTGTTTATCGGCCTGGGCCTGTTGTGCCTGCTGGCGACCTGGTTGTCGCTGGCACTGGGTCCGGTCAGCCTGCCGTTGCTCGACACGATGCGCGCGGCGTTGCGCCTGGCGGGGTTGCCGCTGCCGGCGGCCGGCCTTGAGCAGGCCGAACTGATCCTGGGGCAGATTCGCCTGCCACGGACCTTGCTCGGCCTGGCGGTCGGCGGTGTCCTGGCGCTGTCCGGGGTGGCCATGCAGGGACTGTTTCGCAACCCCCTGGCCGACCCCGGGTTGGTGGGCGTCTCCAGTGGCGCCGCGTTGGGCGCAGCCATCGCCATCGTCGGTGGCGCCGCCTTCGGTGGCCTGCCGGACGCCTGGGGTCCGTACCTGCTGTCGGTTTGCGCTTTTCTCGGCGGCCTGGGGGTGACGGCGCTGGTCTATCGCCTCGGGCGTCGCAACGGCCAGACCAACGTGGCAATCATGCTGCTGGCGGGGATCGCCCTGACCGCGCTGGCCAGTTCGGCGGTCGGTCTGTTCACCTACCTGGCCGACGACGCGACCTTGCGCACCCTGACCTTCTGGAATCTGGGCAGCCTCAACGGCGCCAGCTACGCACGGCTGTGGCCGTTGCTGCTGGTCACGGTGGCGGTCGCCCTCTGGTTGCCGCGCCGGGCCAAGGCGCTGAATGCCCTGTTGCTGGGCGAGTCGGAGGCCAGTCACCTGGGGATCGATGTCGAAGGGCTCAAGCGCGAATTGGTGTTTTGCACGGCCCTGGGTGTCGGCGCGGCGGTGGCGGCGGCCGGGATGATCGGTTTTGTCGGCCTGGTGGTGCCGCATCTGGTCCGCCTGCTCGCGGGGCCGGACCATCGCGTGCTGCTGCCGGCGTCGATCCTGGCGGGCGCGAGCCTGTTGCTGTTCGCCGACCTGATCGCTCGTCTGGCATTGGCGCCGGCGGAACTGCCGATCGGTATCGTCACGGCTTTTCTCGGCGCGCCGTTCTTTCTCTACCTGCTGTTGCGAGGACGTACCTGATGCTGCGTGCGCAGAATCTGCAGATCCGTCGCGGGCTCAAGACGGTGCTGGAGGGGATCGACCTGGCGCTCGAGCCCGGTCAGATACTCGGTGTCCTGGGCCCCAATGGTGCGGGGAAAAGCACCCTGCTCGGCGCCTTGAGCGGTGAGCTGCAGCCGAGCGTCGGACAGGTCTGGCTCGATCAACGACCCTTGGCCGACTGGCGCGGGGCCGAGCGGGCGCAACGCCTGGCGGTATTGCCGCAGACCTCGACGCTGGATTTCGCCTTCCGGGTCGAGGAGGTGGTGGGCATGGGGCGCTTGCCGCACCAGACCGGCCAGGCCCGCGACGAGGAAATCGTCACGGCGGCCTTGCAGGCGGCCGATGCCTTTCACCTGGCCGGGCGCAGCTACCTGGCCTTGTCCGGCGGCGAACGCCAGCGGGTGCACCTGGCGCGGGTGCTGGCGCAGCTGTGGCCGGGGGAGAGTGGTCAGACCCTGTTGCTCGACGAGCCGACCTCAATGCTCGATCCGCTGCATCAGCACACCACCTTGCAGGCCATCCGGAGCTTTGCCGACCGTGGCGCGGCGGTGCTGATCATCCTTCATGACCTGAACCTGGCCGCTCGTTACTGTGACCGTATCCTGCTGCTCGAACAGGGCCGGCCCCATGCCCTGGATTGTCCGGACGTGGTGCTGCGTCCTGAGCCGCTCAAGGCCGTGTTCGGCCTGGAAGTGCTGGTGCAGGCGCATCCCGAGCGCGGCCATCCGCTGATCATCGCCCGTTAACGACCCTTGGTGGGATATTTCCTGTTCTTCTGTGAGCCAGGTCTTTGTCTCGGGTTGGCATGTGCCCTGGCGCAGACGAGTCCTTTATTGTTGCTTCCCTAGCGTATTTCGCGCCATCCGGCTGCCGAGGAAGTGCCTCGGACGCTTGTCACGGTTATGCAACGATCCGGGTTGGGAGTGAAGATGAAGCAGATGAATGAAGCCGATCAACAACTGGCACGCCAGGCCATTGGCCTGCTCGACTTGACCTCGCTGAGTGGCGACGACGATGACGAGCGCATCCTTGCGCTGTGCCAGCGCGCGCAGACACCCTTTGGCCCGGTGGCGGCGGTGTGCGTGTTTCCACGTTTCGTCGGCCTGGCACGGCGGGCGCTCGATAGCTTCGGCGGGCAGGCGATCCAGGTCGCCACGGTGGTCAATTTCCCCCACGGCGGACCGAATGTCGCCGCAGTGGTCGGCGAAACCCTGGAGGCGATCGCCGCCGGTGCCAACGAAGTGGACCTGGTTTATCCCTACCGCTCGTTATTGATGGGTGATGCGCAGACCGGCTTGAGCATGGTTGCCGCCTGTCGTGATGTCTGCGCGGGACGTGCCAGGCTCAAGGTGATCCTGGAGACCGGGGAACTGCGCGATCCCCAGATGATCCGCCAGGCCAGCCAGGATGCCATCGCCGCCGGTGCCGACTTTATCAAGACCAGTACCGGCAAAGTCCTGGTCAACGCCACCGAGCAGGCCGTGCGGATCATGCTCGAGGCTATTGCCGAGCGGGGCGGACTGGTGGGACTGAAGGCCTCCGGTGGCATCCGCACGTTCGACGATGCGCGCACCTATATCGAGCTGGCGCGCGCGCGCTTCGGGACCGCCTGGATCAATGCCGATCACGTGCGGCTCGGTGCTTCGGGCTTGCTGGATGAGCTGCTGGCGCGGTTGTCGTGCCCGGTGCTGCCGCTGGTCGGAGAGGCCTGAAGAGGTTGGGCTGCCAGCTTTCGGACAGGCAAAAAAAGACCCGGCAAAAAGCCGGGTCAATAACCGTGATTAGCCTGATGAGGAGATAATCTGAGAGTCCGAACCAGGGCCTTCCAGAAAATCCAACCGATCTCGCGATCAGTTGTGATAATCATAACGATTCTCATTTCTAAGTCAATGTCTTTTTATCGACCGTTCGTCCGGGGTGCTGTCGGCGACGAGTGGTCGAGGTCTTGACGCTTCAGCGAGTCGTGCTGGCGGCACTCAGGCGCGTCACCTCTTTGTTCAACAGGTCAATGCGCCGAGCCATGCTTTCGATCAGGCTGTGGGCGATGCGCGGGTTGCTCTGGGTCAGGCTGAGGAACTGGTCCTTGGGAATCAGCATGACCGTGCAGGGCTGGTTGGCGATCACGCTGGCACTGCGCTTCTCGCCGGTGAACACGGCCATGGCACCGAAAATCTCATCCTTGGGCACGTCGCCGACCTTGTGCCCGTCGACAAAGGCCTCGGCGTGCCCTTCGGTAATGATGAATACGTGGTCGGCGGCATCACCCTGACGGATCATCACTTCGCCGCTGGCCACCTGCTGGAAGCCGTTGCTGCTGCGAAACTCCGGTTGTTTCAGGCGGGTGACGGCGTCGGAGAGCAGGGCTGTCTGGCCGATCAGGTAGCGCAACAGCGCTTCGGCACGGCTTTCGTCGGCGTAGATGTGGGCGAAGAGCTCGTGGCGGTCATAGGGGATCAGGCTCACGGGGTTATCGCTGTTCAATACACAGCGCGGCCAGTCGATGCCCTGGCGCAGGCCGACCAGGTCGCCTTCGTGCAAATAGAACAGCGCACGCTCATCGACCCGCGCATGCAGCAGGCCGCTGTCGATCAGGAAAACCTGATCGGCGGGCAGAAAGGCACCCAGGTCAGCGATTTGCTCAAACTCAAGGGGAGGTGCGCACGGGTTCAAGCCTTTGAGCAATTGGGCCGGGATCGCCTGAAGACGATTGATCAATTCATCGGCGTAGGCCGGTTGCTCCCCGAGTAGATACATGCCAAACCTGCAAAATCAGTTTTTGTGACGCGACGATATCGCTTCCAACTGTTTATTCAAGGCTTCTTTGCGTTCTTGAGGGATATCGTTCCAATGAATGTCCATCAAGGCCCCTTCAATCGCATACAACAGCACTTTCGATGCCCGAAATCCACGGGTTCTCACCGCGCGGTAGGCATCCACCGCTCCCAGTCGACGCAAATCCGATGCGCTGTGGATACCCACTGCGTGCAGCCATTGCGCCGAGGTCTTGCCAAGGTTTTTCAGGTGTTGCAGTTCATCGTTCATCAAGCCTCCTTGCGACGGCCGAACGCTGCGTTGACGAGAATAGGCAAGCCTGAAAAGGAGTGTAGCGGTCAGTAGAAAAAGCGTGGTTCTTTGCTTGGCGTTGGTGCAAATGCTTCTAAGCCTCAGCCTTTGCCTGCGCTGGCCCGCAGAACAGGGGCGGTGGGCAAAGGAAGAAGTCGTACAGCGAGAGCAGGGTCCGGGTCATGAACCGGCCGCAAATGGCAGGCGCTGCCGTCATCCCCAGCGGTGCCCGGAGGGCTAGGCGCTGTAGCGCAGGCGTGTACCGAACTGCATCGACATGAGGATCTCGGCCGGGGTCAGTTCCACGGGAAAATAAGCGCCGGAAATCTGCGCATGGGCAACGCTGGCACCGATCAGGATGGATTTCTGGAAGTCCACGCCGCGCAGGTCGGCGGAGCGGAAATAGGCATCGGTGAAGTCGATCCCTTCGGCATTCAGTTCGCGCAGGTCCAGGCCGCGGAAGTCGCCGCCGCGCATGTCGATCGGGCCGTCCTTGGGACGCGCCTTGTTGAAGCCGGCGATGTCATCCTTGTGCAGCAGGGCAAACAAGGGTGAGTCGAGTAGCTTGGGATGGCTCATGAGACGTCTCCTGTTGGATTTATGACGCCAGTATAATGCCACTATGTTTCAGCCGTGAAGCACTTGCGGCGTCACGGCTGAAATAGTTTTTACAGGCCTGGCAGGCGCTGGCGAATCTGCTCGACCAGGGCGTCGAGGCTCCCGCTTTCGTGGGTTTCGACGCGCTTGGTGCGCAGGACTTCATCGGCGCTCAGGGCTTCGCGGCCTGCTTGCTGGGCGGCGATCACTTCCAGTGTAGCGTCGGACGGGTCGACAGCATCGGCTTGACGCTGCGCCAGCCAGCTTTCGATCACGGCCTGCGGGGCGTTGCAGTCGAGGATCAGGCATGGCACGCCGGTGGCTTCGGCGACCTGGGCGGCGGCGTCGCGTTGTTCACGCTTGAGATAGGTGGCATCGATCACCACCGGGAAGCCGGCACGCAGGACGGTGTCGGCGATTTCATGCAGGCGCTTATAGGTGTTCACGCTGGCATCGTGGTTATAGATGCCGTCGCCGACCTTGTTCTCGACCGACTGTTCGCCGAACAGGCGTTTGCGCTCGACGTCCGAACGCAGGCGCACGGCGCCCAGTGCTTCCACCAGGCGCAGGGCCACGTGGCTCTTGCCGACGGCGGAAACGCCACTGGTGATTGCCAGGAAGCGCGAAGGAATGGTGCTGTAGCTTTCCGCCAGGTTGGCGTAGTTGCGGTACTGACGCATGCTGCTGGCGCGTTGCACCGGATCTTCGGCCGACATGCTGAACAGCGCGACCTTGGCGCGCACCAGGGCACGGTAGGCTTTGTAGAAATTCAGCAGGGCCAGGCCCTGGTAGTCGCCGGTCAGTTCCAGGTACTGGCTGACAAAACGTCGGGCCAGGCTCTTGAGGCCGCGGTCTTCGAGGTCCATCGCGAGGAAGCCGGTGTCGGCGTAGACGTCGGTGAAGCGGAAGGGCTCGTTGAACTCGATGCAGTCGAAGATCACCACCTTGCCGTCGATGAGGGTGGCGTTGCCCAGGTGGATGTCACCGTGGCATTCGCGAGTGAAACCCTCGGCCTTGCGCTGGGCCAGCAGTGGCTTGAGGCGCTCGAAGCTGGTTTCGGCCCAGGCTTGCAGGGCATCGAGTTGCAGCAGGTCGGCCTTGTCGCTGAGGAACGGGCGGATCTGTTCGAAGTTCTGCCGGACCGGGTCCATGACCGCTTCCGGGGTGCCCTGGTAGTGGTCTTTCGGCACTTCGGGGGCGCTCTGGTGGAACGCGGCGATCTGCTGGGCCATTTCATCGATGTGCGCGGTGGTCAGCTCGCCGTTGGCCTGCAGGGTGCTCAGCAGTTGGCTTTGCGGGAACTGGCGCATTTTCAGCACGTATTCGATGGCCGGGCCGCTGCCGCCCAGGGCCGGGGCCTCGGCGCTGCCGGTGATCGGCAGGACTTCCAGGTACAGGTCGTCGGTGAGGCGCTGGTTCAGACGCAATTCTTCCGCACAGAAATGTGCGCGCCCGCTCAGTTCGGTGAAATCGAGGAAACCGAAATTGACCGGCTTCTTGATCTTGTAGGCATAGGGCCCGGTGAGCAGGACCCAGGAAATATGGGTTTCGATAACCTGGAAACCGTCTACCGGATGGGGGTAGAGGGCCGGGTTTTGCAGGGCGGCGATCAGGGACTGGCTCACAGGCGATCCTTCAAGGGGGCGGTAAATTCAAGGCCGTCATTATGGCCGCTGCAGGCTCTGGTGCAAACCGCCGGGCGTACATGTTGATCATGAATAAAGTGCGTATAATCCGCCGCCATGACTCGTACCCGATCCCCCCGTTCCCGTCCCAAATCCAAACCTGCCGCCAGCCGCTTGCGCCCCTGGCTTGGTTGGGCAATCAAACTGAGCCTGGTTGGCCTCGTCGTGCTGGCGGGTTTTGCCGTCTACCTCGATGCCATCGTGCAGGAGAAGTTCTCCGGCAAGCGCTGGACCATCCCGGCCAAGGTCTATGCCCGGCCGCTGGAGCTGTTCTCCGGCCAGAAGTTGAGCAAGGAAGACTTCCTCACCGAACTCGATGCCCTGGGCTATCGCCGCGAGGCCGTGATCAACGGCCCGGGTACGGCAGCCGTCAGCGGCAATACCGTCGACCTGAATACCCGCGGTTTCCAGTTCTATGAAGGCATGGAGTCGGCCCAGCCGGTGCGCGTGCGCTTCTCTGGCGACTATGTGGCCGAGCTGTCCTCGCTCAGCGGTGCGAAGCTCTCGGTGGTGCGCCTCGAGCCGCTGCTGATCGGCGGCTTGTACCCGAAGAACCTCGAAGACCGGATCCTGATCAAGATCGACCAGGTACCGCCGTACCTGCTCGATACCCTGGTCACGGTCGAGGACCGGGATTTCTATCACCACTTCGGTGTTTCGCCCAAATCGATTGCCCGGGCCATCTGGGTCAACACCTCGGCCGGGCAGATGCGCCAGGGCGGCAGTACGCTCACCCAGCAGTTGGTGAAGAACTTCTTCCTGACCAACGAACGCAGCCTGAGCCGCAAGCTCACCGAGGCCATGATGGCCATGCTGCTGGAACTGCATTACGACAAGAAGGAGATTCTCGAGGCTTATCTCAACGAGGTCTTCATCGGCCAGGATGGTCAGCGGGCGGTGCACGGCTTCGGCCTGGCCAGCCAGTTCTTCTTCAGTCAGCCGCTGTCGGAGCTGAAGTTGCATCAGGTGGCCTTGCTGGTGGGCATGGTCAAGGGCCCGTCCTACTACAACCCGCGGCGTTACCCGGATCGGGCATTGGAGCGGCGCAACCTGGTGCTCGACCTGCTGGAACAGCAGGGCGTGGCGACCGCCGAGCAAGTGGCGGCGGCGAAGAAGATGCCGTTGGGGGTGACCACGCGTGGCAGCCTGGCGGACAGCTCGTTCCCCGGCTTCCTCGACCTGGTCAAGCGGCAACTGCGTGAAGACTACCGCGACGAAGACTTGACCGAGGAAGGCCTGCGCATCTTCACCAGCTTCGACCCGATCGTGCAGATGAAGGCTGAGGCGTCGGTCACCGACACCTTCAAGCGCCTGACCGGGCGTAAAGGCGCGGAGGACATGGAAGCGGCCATGGTCGTGACCAACCCGGAAACCGGTGAAATCCAGGCCTTGATCGGCAGCCGCCAGCCCGGTTTCGCCGGGTTCAACCGGGCGCTGGATGCGGTGCGCAACATCGGCTCGCTGATCAAGCCGGCGGTGTACCTGACCGCATTGCAGAAGCCGAGCCAGTACACCTTGACCAGTTGGCTGTCGGACGAACCCTTCTCGGTGAAGGGCGCGGATGGCCAGATATGGAAACCGCAGAACTACGACCGCCGCTCCCATGGCACGCTGTTCCTCTATCAGGCCCTGGCGCACTCCTACAACCTGTCGACGGCGCGCCTCGGCCTGGAGGTCGGTGTGCCGAATGTCCTCAAGACCCTCGCGCAATTGGGCGTTACCCGCGAGTTCCCGGCCTATCCGGCGATCCTGCTGGGGGCTGGCGGCATGACCCCGATTGAAGTGGCGACCATGTACCAGACCCTGGCCAACGGCGGCTTCAATACGCCGATGCGTGGCATCCGCAGCGTGCTGACGGCCGAGGGCCAGCCGCTCAAACGTTACCCGTTCCAGATCCAGCAACGCTTCGATCCGGGTTCGATCTACCTGATACAGGCGGCGATGCAGCGGGTGATGCGCGAGGGGACCGGGGCCAGTGTCTACAACGTGCTGCCCAAGACCCTGACGCTGGCCGGCAAGTCGGGCACCAGTAACGATTCCCGCGACAGCTGGTTCGCCGGGTTCAGCCAGGACCTGCTGGCGGTGGTCTGGATCGGTCGCGATGACAATGGCAAGACGCCATTTACCGGCGCCACTGGTGCCTTGCAGGTCTGGACCAGTTTCATGCGCAAGGCCGACCCGCTGCCGTTGGATATGCCGCAACCGGATAACGTGGTCCAGGAATGGGTCGACCCACATACCGGGCAAGGTTCCGATGCCAATTGCCCCGGTGCGATACAGATGCCGTATATTCGCGGCAGTGAACCGGCACCCGGTGCCGGATGCGGTGGTACGGCGCCTGCGCCGGCCACCGAAGTGATGGATTGGGTCAAGGGCTGGTTGAATTAAGTGAAGAGGGTTTGACGTGAACAAGTGGTGGATTCCAGCTTTTGCAGCGCTGACCGTGTTGGGTGGTTGTTCCACCGTGCCCCGGGGTTCGATCCCGGTGGTCGATTCGGGGACGGCCGTCTCAAACAATGAGCGGATTTCGTCCACGGGCGGTTTCCGCAAGACCGTGACCCGAGGGCCGGTGCCGAGCCAGAGCCAGAGCCAGGCGGTGCCGCAGGACTCCGGCGTGGTGGTGATGATTCCGGGTGGCGGCGCTGCCGTGTCGACGCCGATCAGTACCGAACCGTTCACACCGGGGCCGATTACCCCGGGTCCGGCGAACAACGCGCCGATCCAGGCCGCACCGGTCGACTCGGGTGCCTATAACCAGGGTGCTTACAACCCGGCGGCCAATCAGGGCGCCTACAACGCGCCGAGCCCGGTGGCGCCGAGCGGTATTCCGTCCAACAGCAACAGCGGCGGCCTGTCCGCTGACGAGCAACTGGACGGCCCGGTCCTGGCATTGTTGACCACCGCCCAGCAACAGCAATCCAGCGGCGACCTCAATGGCGCCTCGTCGAGCCTTGAGCGCGCCCAGCGCGTGGCCCCGCGTGAACCGCAAGTCCTGTATCGACTGGCGCAGATACGCATGGCCCAGGGCGATGCGCCGCAAGCCGAGCAACTGGCCCGTCGTGGCCTGAGCTTCGCCAGCGGTCGTGCGGACCTGCAGGCCAACCTCTGGGGCATCATTGCCCAGGCGCGGAGTAAGCAGGGTGATGCCGCCGGTGCCGCCCAGGCGCAGCAGAAGGCCAAGGTCGGTTACTGATGGATGCGCGTTTTCCGTTGATTGCCGAGCAACTCCTGCTGATCGAGCGGGAGTTGCGCGTCCAGGGCTGCTGGGATGAGGTATCGCCCAGCGCCGAGGCTCTGGCCAGTGTCGAGCCTTTCAGTGTCGATACGCTGGAGTTCGAGCAGTGGCTGCAATGGATCTTCCTGCCGAGGATGAAGGTGATCCTCGAGGACGACCTGCCGCTGCCCAATGCTTCCGGGATTCTGGCCATGGCCGAAATGGTCTATGCCCAGCGGCCGGGACAGGGGCGCGGCTTGCAGCGGTTGCTGGCGCAGTTCGACCAGCTGATTGCCGATACCCGCTGACGTGTAGGAGCCGGCTTGTCGGCGATGAGGCCCTTGAGGCGTGCATCGATCTTCCGGCAGTCATCGCCGGCAAGCCAGCTCCTGCAGTTACGAGCAGTTGTCCTGGATGGTCTTGCGCGTCTCCACCAGGCGCGTCTGGCGTTCTTCTTCGCTCAGGCGATGCAACTGGCCATTGACCTCTTCACGCACCCGCGCATTGTTTTCCAGTTGGGCCAGGTTGGTCCGCGCTTTCTCGCAATAGGCCTTGCGAACCACCTCCTGATCGGCAATCTGTTTCTTGACCTTGGCGTCCACGGCCTGCTGGTCGCCCACCGGGCTGCTCACCGGTACAGCGGGAGGCGGTGGCGGTGCGGGGACGTTGCCGATCGCCGGGGTGACCAGGGTCGCCGTTTGTCCGGTCGGCGGCTGCGCATCGAAATGCGTCTGGCCCTGGGCATCGACCCATTTGTAGATCTGGCCGGCCTGGCACAGCGGGCTCAAGGCGAACAGCAGCCCCGTCATCAGAATGCTTCTACGCATCAGGTTTCCTTGTCAGACAATGCGATAAGCAACGTAGCACATTCCCTCGGGAAAGGTTTTCTTCTGCGTTGTCATGCGCTTAGTTCGAAGAAAGCTCACAAGATGACTTGACTTGGGCCGGACGAATCAGAACAATCCAAAGTCCGCTGTAGAGGGACTGCCAGAAGCAGGCCCACTCGGCAGATCATGAGGCGCACATCCGCGCCGACCTGTTACACCCGCAACGCGTTACCTCGCGCTGGGTGGGAAACCCCCGCAACATTTGGGGCGCTCCCAATACTTGCTCAGTCAGTGCTGACGTAGTCGGCGACTACCGTCGCTCATGCTCTGCTGAGAAGTAAACCTATTAAGACCCGTCCTCCAGTGGTGTGGACGGTATTCTGGCGTTTTAGAGGTGAACAACGTGGAGCTTTTATCTGGCGGTGAGATGCTCGTCCGCTTTTTGCGTGACGAAGGCGTCAAATACATCTACGGGTACCCGGGTGGTGCTCTTCTTCATGTCTACGATGCCCTGTTCAAAGAGCCGGATGTAAACCACATCCTGGTTCGTCACGAGCAGGCGGCGACCCATATGGCCGACGGCTATGCCCGTGCCACCGGTAAAGCTGGTGTGGTCCTGGTCACTTCCGGTCCTGGCGCCACCAATGCCATTACCGGTATCGCCACGGCATACATGGACTCCATTCCGATGGTGGTCATCTCCGGTCAGGTGCCTAGCACTCTGGTCGGTACCGACGCGTTCCAGGAAACCGACATGATCGGTATCTCCCGGCCGATCGTGAAGCACAGCTTCATGATCAAGCACGCTTCGGAAATCCCGGAAGTCATGAAGAAAGCGTTCTACCTGGCGCAATCCGGTCGTCCTGGTCCTGTCGTTGTCGATGTCCCGAAAGACATGACCAACCCGGCCGAGAAATTCGAATACGTCTTCCCGAAAAAAGCCAAGCTGCGCTCCTACAGCCCGGCGGTACGCGGTCACTCCGGGCAGATCCGCAAGGCAGCCGAAATGCTCCTGGCGGCCAAGCGTCCGGTGCTCTACGCCGGTGGCGGCGTGATCCTCGGGGGGGGCTCCGCGCCGCTGACCGAGTTGGCGAAAATGCTCAATCTGCCGGTCACCAACACCCTGATGGGTCTCGGTTCCTACCCGGGTACCGACCGACAGTTCGTCGGCATGCTCGGCATGCACGGCAGCTACACCGCCAACCTGACCATGCACCACGCCGATGTGATCCTGGCCGTGGGCGCGCGTTTCGATGACCGGGTGATCAACGGTGCATCGAAGTTCTGCCCGAACGCCAAGATCATCCACATCGACATCGATCCGGCTTCGATCTCCAAGACCATCAAGGCAGACGTGCCTATCGTTGGGCCGGTGGAGAGCGTGCTGACCGAGATGGTGGCGACCCTCAAGGATATCGGCGAGACCCCGAACAAGGAGTCTGTAGCCAGTTGGTGGAAGCAGATCGACGAATGGCGCGGTGATCGTGGCCTGTTCCCTTATGACAAGGGCGACGGCAGCATCATCAAGCCACAGACCGTGATCGAGACCCTGTGCGAAGTGACCAAGGGCGATGCCTTTGTCACCTCCGACGTGGGTCAGCACCAGATGTTCGCGGCGCAGTACTACAAGTTCAACAAACCCAACCGCTGGATCAACTCCGGTGGACTGGGCACGATGGGCTTCGGTTTTCCTGCGGCCATGGGTGTGAAGCTGAGCTTCCCGGATGCTGACGTTGCCTGTGTCACGGGTGAGGGCAGTATCCAGATGAACATCCAGGAACTGTCGACCTGCCTGCAATATGGTTTGCCGGTGAAGATCGTCATCCTGAACAACGGTGTTCTGGGCATGGTTCGCCAGTGGCAGGACATGAGCTACGGTAGCCGTCACTCGCACTCCTACATGGAGTCGTTGCCTGACTTCGTCAAGTTGGCGGAAGCCTATGGCCACGTTGGCATGCGCATCACCGACTCGAAAAACTTGAAGTCGCAGATGGAAGAGGCATTCGCCATGAAGGATCGTCTGGTGGTGATCGATATTTCGGTCGACACCAGCGAGCACGTCTATCCGATGCAGATCAAAGACGGCTCCATGCGCGATATGTGGCTGAGCAAGACGGAGCGTACCTAATCATGCGGCACATCATTTCCCTGCTTCTGGAAAACGAACCTGGCGCTCTGTCCCGTGTGGTCGGCCTGTTTTCGCAACGCAACTACAACATCGAAAGCCTGACCGTGGCGCCGACCGAAGACCCGACCCTGTCGCGTCTGACGTTGACCACCGTGGGCCATGATGAAGTGATCGAGCAGATCACCAAGAACCTGAACAAGCTGATCGAAGTGGTCAAGCTGGTGGACCTGTCGGAGAGCGCTCACATCGAGCGCGAACTGATGCTGGTCAAGATCAAGGCCACTGGCGCCCAGCGCGCCGAGATCAAGCGCACTACCGATATTTATCGCGGTCAGATCGTCGATGTCAGCGCCAGCGTTTATACCGTGCAACTGACCGGTACGAGCGACAAACTGGACAGCTTCATCCAGTCGATCGGGACGGCCTCGATTCTGGAAACCGTACGCAGCGGCGTCACCGGGATTGCCCGTGGCGATAAAGTACTGAGCATCTAACTTAAACTTTGAATGGCCTGAACGGCCTGGATCTAAAGAGGATATTTCATGAAAGTTTTCTACGATAAAGACTGTGACCTGTCGATCATCCAGGGCAAGAAAGTCGCCATCATCGGTTATGGTTCCCAGGGCCACGCCCAGGCCTGCAACCTGAAGGACTCCGGCGTTGACGTGACTGTCGGCCTGCGTAAAGGTTCGGCTACCGTTGCCAAGGCTGAAGCCCATGGCCTGAAAGTGACCGACGTTGCCAGCGCTGTTGCGGCTGCCGACCTGGTCATGATCCTGACCCCGGACGAGTTCCAGTCCGCGCTGTACAAGAACGAAATCGAGCCGAACATCAAGAAAGGCGCCACCCTGGCCTTCTCCCACGGCTTCGCGATCCACTACAACCAGGTTGTGCCGCGCGCCGACCTCGACGTGATCATGATCGCGCCGAAGGCTCCAGGTCACACCGTGCGTACCGAGTTCGTCAAAGGCGGCGGTATCCCTGACCTGATCGCGATCTACCAGGACGCCTCGGGCAACGCCAAGAACGTCGCCCTGTCCTACGCTTCGGGCGTTGGCGGTGGTCGTACCGGCATCATCGAAACCACCTTCAAGGACGAGACCGAAACCGACCTGTTCGGCGAACAAGCCGTTCTGTGCGGCGGTACCGTTGAACTGGTCAAAGCCGGTTTCGAAACCCTGGTTGAAGCGGGCTACGCGCCAGAAATGGCCTACTTCGAATGCCTGCACGAACTGAAGCTGATCGTTGACCTCATGTACGAAGGCGGTATCGCCAACATGAACTACTCGATCTCCAACAACGCCGAATACGGCGAGTACGTGACCGGCCCTGAAGTCATCAACGCCGAATCCCGCCAGGCCATGCGCAACGCTCTGAAGCGCATCCAGGACGGTGAATACGCGAAGATGTTCATCAGCGAAGGTGCTACCGGCTACCCATCGATGACCGCCAAGCGTCGCAACAACGCCGCTCACGGTATCGAAATCATCGGCGAGCAACTGCGCTCGATGATGCCGTGGATCGGTGCGAACAAGATCGTCGACAAAGCCAAGAACTGAGTCGACGCTCAAGCGGTGCCTGGCCCCTGCGGGGCTGGTCACCGAAAAAGGCTGCACACAAACGCCCCGACTTGTCGGGGCGTTTTGTTTTGTCACATAAAGCTTTTATGTCAGGCGTTGAACATTCCGGATAAAGGACGTAATTTACTTACATGTAAGATTTTTCGGAAAACAGATGCCCCGTAAAAAAGCAGCGGACGACCAGCCCCTGATGGGTGAGAAGTCGTCATCACCGGCCAAGACCAAGACCACCGCCGACTACGTCCGCGATATGCGTACACGTCTGCGCGACGCGGGTCTGGTGAAACGGGAATTCTGGATTCTTCCCGAGAATGCGACGGCCCTGCGGGGTATCGAAAAGGCGCTACGCCAGCCCTTCCTGGGTGAACGGATCAAACTGGAGGCTTTCATGACTGAGAACATCAACTGGACGATCAACTCGCTGCACAAGGCGCTGTCGGAGCTGGAGGTCGTCTCCGGAGGGGAGATTGTCCTGACCCTCGCCGAGAACGCGGAGCAGAGCCTCAAGCTGAGCATGACCGAGTTCGGCGACCTGCCACTTTATCTTGCCGTGTCCGGTGACCAGATCCTGGTGGACGCGACGCTGGTGGAGGTGAGCCGGGTCAAGGATCCGGCGGTTTTCAACAGCCTGGTGCTGCGCAGCCGCGACCTGTTCCCGTTGTCCTCCGTGGGTATCGAGCGGGTCGGGG
This sequence comes from Pseudomonas gingeri, assembly GCF_013386165.1. Taxonomy (GTDB): domain Bacteria; phylum Pseudomonadota; class Gammaproteobacteria; order Pseudomonadales; family Pseudomonadaceae; genus Aquipseudomonas; species Aquipseudomonas gingeri_C. The sequence goes on from NZ_JACAOS010000022.1 coordinate 526,754, forward strand.
ACGGCACCGAGGTCTACTGCATGTTCGGCGCGTTGAGCGCGGCGTCCACGGTCACGGTGATCGTCCAGGAAATCTTCACCCTGGCCGAGAACGTGATCCGCGCGGTGGAAGCGTTCGAAGACCACATCCACGTTTAATGAAGTCCCCAAGGAGTTTTCGATGAGTATCTGGAAGAAAGTCATGACGGCCATTCGTGGTGGTGTTTCCGAGGTCGGCGAGACCATCGTCGATGCCAACGCCATTCGCATCCTCACGCAGGAACAGCGCGACGCCGAGAACGCCGTGGCCAAGGCCAAGAATGGCCTGGTGGACATCAAGGCCCGCTACAAGCTGTCGCAGCAACGCCTCGACGGCTTGAACAACGACATCGCCAACTGGGAAGGCAAGGCCATGGCCGCGCTGGACAAGGGTGCGGAAAGCCTGGCCGGCGAGTGTGCCAACAAGGTGGCCGAGATCGAGGCCCTGCGCGATCAGGAGAAAACCCTGGCCGATCAGTTCGGCGCCCAGGTCGAGATGCTGCATGCCCAGGTGATCAAGGCGGAAAACCAGATCAAGGGTTTGAAGCAGCAGGTCGAGATGGCCAAGGCTCGCGAAACGGTCCAGCAGGCCCGCGTGGCTACTGCCGCAGCGACCGGCGGGGCGAACGGCAAGCTGGAAACCGCGGTCGGTTCGCTGGCGCGGATCAAGCAGCGCCAGGACGAGCGGGATGCCAAGCTGGATGCCGCGCAGGAGTTGGCCGACGAGGCCAATGGCGGTGACCTGGAGCGTCGTCTGCAGGACGCCGGAATCGGTGCCAAATCGGGCAGCGGCAGTGATGTACTGGCTCGTTTGAAGGCCCGGCAGAATCCTGGCTCAGGCCAGTAACCGCCGGTCACAGGGCAAGCGCGCGAGCGCCTTGCCCTTTTTGCCGTCTGGAAAACGGGCGGGGTAGTGCGTTGTCGCGACAGCAAGGAGAGACACGATGAGTTGGATCAAGCGCGTCATGGGCTTCGAGGCGCCGCAGCCGGCCGCGGGCGCGACCTCGGCAGCGCCGGGCAATCCCCTGGGGTTGGCCTCGGGACGGATGCTCTGCCTGGACCGCTCCTTGAAGCTGTTGCTTGAGGGGCAGTCTTATGTGGTGCTGCCGGATGACGAAAAAGTCTGGGCAGTGGGCGACATCGACCTCGGTCAATCGATGCGCTTGCAGCGGTTTTACCTCGATAACGAGGATTACTTCCTGCAAGTGGTCATGGATGGACCAGGGGCCGACGACATTCAGGACCTCATCCTGTTCGGCTACCACGACGTCACCACCCTCAACAGCAAGCAACAGTTGCTGCAACTGACCGGCCCGAATGCGAAGATCGGCATGCCGCTCTACGAACTCGAAGGCGAGGAATATGTTCGGCAATGGGGTGGCGAAGACGGCCAGACCGAACTCACGCCGATGCAGGAGTTCGTCAAGAGTCCGGACGGCGCCTACTCGATCAAGCACCTGAGCATGCTCTATGCGCGCGAGATCGGCCTGCTCAATCGCCGGGAGTTCCTGCTGTTTTCGGTCGAGGAAGACGAAGAAGGGGTCATCACCCTGTCCACTGCCGTTGGCGTGACGCTGCAAATCACTGATATCGAAGTTCTCTGACAAGGAAATCACCATGCTCGACGCGCTGCGCATGTCGCTCAACGCCCATGCCCTACTTGGCTTCATCGTCTACATGTCGGTGGCGGCTGTTCTGTTCGTGCTGTTCCAGTTCATCTATACCCGCATGACTCCCCACAAGGAGTTCGCTCTGATTCGCGAGGGCAACACCGCTGCCGCGATCCAGTTGGGCGGCTCGTTGCTGGGGTTTGCCCTGCCGGCCAGCAATATCATTGCCTATAGCGTCAGTGTCGTGGACTTCGTGGTCTGGGTCCTGATCGCGGCGGTGGTGCAGTTGCTCGCATTTGTCGTGACCAGCCTGGTCGTCAAGGGATTGTCCGCGCGTATCGTGCGCGGCGAGATGGCGGCGGCGATCTATTCGGCGTCCGTGGCTATCAGTGTCGGGCTGCTGAATTCGGCCTGCATGACACCGTCAACCTGAGCCCAGGGCAAGGATAAGGATCATTCGATGAGAACCCGTAGCTCCGTAAAGCTGTTGCTGGCCGGCACCTTTCCGTTGGCGCTTTCCGCCTGCGGTGCGTCCCAGGACACCGTTGCCGTCAACACCAAGAGCAACTTCAAGTCGGTCGAGGAATGTGTCGCGGCGAAAGTGCCGGTGGAGATCTGCTCCGACGCCTTCATGCAGGCGCTGGCCGACCACCGGAAGATCGCGCCGACCTATGACGACCAGGCGTCCTGCGACAGCGACTTCGTCCCCGGCTATTGCCAGATCACTCCGGACGGCAAGTACATGCCGAAGATGGGCGGCTTTGAACTGGCGATGTCCGGTGATGTGCCGCGCAAGGACTTCGAGCAGGCCCAGCAACAAGCGACCGCGCAGTCGGGCGGCAACTCCGGTGGGGGTGGCAATGGCGGCCTGCTGACCGGGTTGTTGCTCGGCAACCTGCTCAGCAACAGCGGTGGCGGCGGGCGTTACTATTCCCAGCCGATCTACGACAGTCGCGACAACCGCGGTACCTATACCAGTTCGACGCTGTCGCGGCAGATCGAACAGGGCAAGTCGTTCAGCCGTTCGACCCAGGCCCGCAGCAGTTCCAGCAACACCTACACCCCGGCCACCCTTGGCAAGAGCTTGGGCAGCGGTTCCGGCTCGGTCTCCTCGACGGTCTCGCGTGGCGGTTTCGGCAGCCAGGCTACCGCGCGCAGCGGTTGGGGCGGCAAGAGCAGCAGCTTCTTCAGTTCCGGTGGTTGAGGGGAGCGGCCAGGGTGAAAAAGATCATTATCGAAGAACGCCCGCGCTGGCGTGAAAGCGTCGAGCGTGGAGGTTTCGGCTTCCACACCATCGGCGGTGAGCGTTATTGGGATGAGCGCGGTTATTACCTGTTCACCGAAGAGCAGATCACCCGCGATCTCGAGGCGCCGACCAAGGCGCTGCATGACCTGTGCCTGGAGGTGGTCGAGCGCGTCGTCGAAAGCGAAGAGCTGCTGACGAGCCTGGCCATACCGCCGGCGTTTTTTGATCTGGTCCGCGATTCCTGGAAGCAGGGGCACCCGCATTTGTATGGGCGCTTCGATCTGGCCTATGACGGCAGCGGTCCGGCCAAATGCCTGGAGGCCAATTACGATACGCCCACCAGTCTGCTCGAAGCCGGTTCGGTGCAGTTGCTCTGGCTGGAAGAGCAGATCGCCCGGGGTGTGCTGCCGGCCCATGCCAACCAGTTCAATACCCTTGCCGAAGATCTGGTCAGGGCCTTTGCGGCGTTTCCTCCCGGTGGGGCGTTCTACTTCTCGTCCATGTCAGGCTCGGAAGAAGATCGCGGCACCACCGACTTCCTGCGCAAGATGGCCGCCCATGCTGGGATCGAAGCGCGGCATATCGACATCGAGGACATCGGTCTCACCGGGCAGGGGCGTTTTGTCGACCTGGACGGGCGTTGGATCGAGCGACTGTTCAAGCTGCATGCCTGGGAGCATATCTTCCACGAGGCGTTTGGCCAGGCCGTGCCCGGTTGTGACACGCAATTTATCGAACCGGCCTGGAAGTCCATTGTCAGTAACAAGGGCATTTTGCCGTTGCTGTGGAAGTTTCATGAAGGGCATCCCAACCTGCTGCCCGCTTATGTCGATCGGAATCCGCAGCAGCCCGTGCCCAAGGGTTGGGTGCGCAAACCGTTCTTTTCCCGTGAGGGGGCGAACATCGAGATCCGCACCGGCGACGATCAGGTGGTGGCCGAGGACGGGCCTTACACCGATGCGCCTTATATCCTGCAGGCTTTCTCAGCGCTGCCGAGGTTTGGTGACAGCTACACCGTGATCGGTTCGTGGGTGGTGGGGGATGTGGCGGCCGGGATCGGCATTCGTGAAGACGACAGTCTGATTACCAAGGACAGCAGTCGATTCCTGCCTCATGTTGTCCTGGGCTGAGCGAGCTGTCTGTCCTGGGTTTTTCCGCAGGCCAGGGCGCTTCTGGTATAAAGCTGGATCGTTTTGCGCTCCCATCGCGGTCGCCGAGTGCTGTTGAAACCATTCATTTAGCTGCAAGGTAATATCAATGACTGAACGTCCCGAAGAGCCTGGTCAGGGTTCCGAAGCCGAAAGCCTGTTGCCCATCGACGAGCATGTCGAAGAAGGGCATGACGCCGACGGCCAGAAAGTCCGCCATCGCGGTATCTATCTGTTGCCGAACCTGTTCACCACCGCGAACCTGTTCGCCGGCTTCTACGCCATTATCAGTGCGATGAGTGCGCAGAGCGCCGCCAGTGCCGGTGATCCGGCGGGGGCGAGCAAGTACTTCGCCTTTTCCGCCATTGCGATCTTCGTGGCCATGGTGCTCGACGGCCTCGACGGCCGCGTGGCACGCATGACCAATACCCAGAGTGCCTTCGGCGCCGAGTATGACTCGCTGTCCGATATGGTCGCCTTTGGCGTTGCCCCGGCGTTGCTGGCCTTCGGTTGGGCCCTGGGCGACATGGGCAAGGTTGGCTGGATGGTCGCCTTCATCTATGTGGCGGGTGCGGCGTTGCGTCTGGCGCGCTTCAATACCCAGGTCGGCACGGCCGACAAACGTTACTTTATCGGCCTGGCCAGCCCGGCTGCGGCCGGTGTGGTAGCGGGTACGGTGTGGGCGTTCAGCGACTACGGGATCCAGGGTTCGAAGATGTCGTTCCTGGTGGCCTTGCTGGTAGCGGCGGCCGGAATGCTGATGGTCAGCAACATCAAGTACAACAGCTTCAAGGAGTTGGACCTCAAGGGGCGCGTGCCTTTCGTGGCGATTCTGGCCGTGGTGCTGGTGTTCGCCGTGGTGTTCAGCGATCCGCCGCGCATCCTGCTGCTGATTTTCCTCGCCTACGCGGCTTCCGGTCCGATCCAGTACCTGTTGCATCTTCGTCGGCACAAAGCCGGCGAGTGATGTAATTTCCCGCAGACTCCGTAGTCTATTGGTGCATCAGTCCACCAATGCTACGGAGTTGCCATGCTCATCAAGCTTCCCAAGCGATCCGATTGCCAAGAGTCGGACGTCACGCCCGAATCCCTCTATCTCTCCCGTCGTACCTTGCTCGGAGCCTCCGTTGCCGGATTGGCGATCGGCAGCCTGCCGCGTTGGGCCAGTGCCGCCGAGGCCGCGCGGTATGCCGATGTGGACGCGGGGAATGCCCCGTCCTGGTTTGCCGGGAAATTGCCCGGGACCCAATGGGGCGCGGTGACGGTCAAGGATGAAGCGATTACCCCCTACAAGGATGCAACCCACTACAACAACTTCTACGAGTTCGGGACCGACAAGGGCGATCCGGCGCGCAACGCCGGCTCCCTGAAGACCGAACCCTGGTCGGTGGTGGTGGATGGCGAGGTGGGCAAGCCGGGGCGTTATTCCCTGGAAGACTTCATGAAGCCTTACCAGCTGGAGGAACGTATCTATCGCCTGCGCTGTGTCGAGGCCTGGTCCATGGTGATTCCCTGGATCGGTTTTCCCATCTCGGCGTTGCTCAAGCAGGTCGAGCCGACCTCGAAGGCCAAGTACATTCGTTTCGAAACCCTGCAGGACCCCAAGAGCATGCCGGGCCAGCGTTCCGGTTTTGCCCTGATCGACTGGCCTTATGTAGAGGGGCTGCGTCTGGATGAGGCGATGAACCCGTTGGCGATTCTGGCGGTGGGTATGTATGGGCGGGAGCTGCCGAATCAGAACGGCGCGCCGTTGCGTCTGGTGGTGCCTTGGAAGTATGGGTTCAAGAGCGTGAAGTCGATTGTGCGCATCAGCCTGGTGGAAGAGCAGCCCAAGACCACCTGGCAGAGCATTGCCGCGGATGAGTATGGTTTCTATGCCAATGTGAACCCTACCGTGGACCATCCGCGCTGGACCCAGGCCCGGGAGCGGCGGTTGCCCAGCGGTCTGTTCAGTCCCAATGTGCGCGAGACGCAGATGTTCAACGGCTACTCGGATGAGGTCGCCTCTTTATACAGTGGCCTGGACCTGCGGAAGAACTACTGATGCGCTATCCATTCTGGCGAGTCGGCGTCTTTATCGCAGCGGCGATCTGGCCGTTGCTCTGGTTGTATCAGGCCTGGAGCCAGGCCCTGGGGCCGGATCCGGGAAAGGTCATGGTTGACCGGTTGGGCTTGGGGACGCTGATTCTGCTGTTGGTGACCTTGGGCATGACGCCGCTGCAGAAACTCAGTGGTTGGCCGGGTTGGATCGCGGTACGGCGCCAATTGGGTTTGTGGTGCTTTGCCTATGTGGTGCTGCATCTGGCGGCTTACCTGGTGTTTGTGCTTGGGCTGGACTGGTCGCAATTGGCGGTTGAGTTGCGCAAGCGGCCTTACATCATTGTCGGTGCGCTGGGCTTCCTCTGCCTGTTGGCGCTGGCCGTGACGTCGAACCGTTACAGTCAGCGTCGCCTGGGTACGCGCTGGAAGAAGTTGCACCGCCTGGTCTATGCGATTCTCGGGTTGGGGTTGCTGCATATGTTGTGGATCGTGCGGGCAGACCTCAAGGAGTGGACGGTGTATGCCTGTATAGGTGCGCTGCTATTAGTGTTGCGTATTCCGTTGGTGGCACGTCGCATTCCCCGGCTTGTGGCAAGAAAGCCGCTCCCCACGACAACACGGTCCTGATTGTAGGAGCCGGCTTGCTGGCGATGGCGTTGGTTCGAACGCTGCAAGACTTGAGGGCTGCCTCGACCTTTGTAGGAGCAAGCTTGCTCGCGATGGGGCCTTTGAGACTTGCGCCGCCTATTAAGGACGCCATCGCCAGCAAGCCGGCTCCTACACGTTAGATTTTGCAGTGTTTCCGGGCTTTGTGACATAAAAGTGAATATAGGGGTTGACGGCAGATTCTGGAGGCCTATAATTCGCCCCACTTCCGGCGCAGTCGAAACGGAAAACTCCTTGAGATTCAACGAGTTACGTAGGTTTCGACAGAGCAGGACTTCAGTTCATCGAAGTCCGGAAGCGCTGAAAAAGAGGTGTTGACAGCAGCGTGTAACGCTGTAGAATTCGCCTCCCGCTGACGAGAGATCGGAAGCGCAAGTGGTTGAAGTTAC
>NZ_JACAOS010000023.1 GCF_013386165.1 Pseudomonas gingeri
GGCAAGCCAGCTCCTACAGAGACCTCGGCAGCACGATATTTTTGTGGTGAAACGCGGTCCCGTGGGAGCCGGCTTGCTGGCGATGGCGTCAGCAAGGACAGCGCCAGACCCAAGGGCCTCATCGCCGGCAAGCCAGCTCCTACAAGGGATTTGCGTTCGGCCTGAAACACTATGGCCGGACCATCCCGCGCAACTGCAACACCTGTTCACGCAGTTGCTCCGGCACCGCCACCTCGGCCCCGACCGGCGCTCCCGCCACCAGGGTCACCCGCGACCACAGGCGCCGGAACAGGCCCTTGCCCGGATCACGGCTGAAGAAACTACCCCACAAGCCTTGCAACGCCAGCGGAATCACCGGCACCGGGGTCTCCTCCAGCACGCGGGTCATGCCGCCCTTGAACTCGTTGATCTCACCATCGGTGGTCAACTTGCCCTCAGGGAAGATGCACACCAACTCACCCTCCTTCAGGTACTCGGCAATCTTGCGGAACGCACGCTCATAGATCTCCAGATCTTCACTGCGCCCGGCAATCGGAATCGCCCCGGCCGTACGGAAGATGAAATTGAGCACCGGCAAACGGTAGATCTTGTAATACATCACAAACCGAATCGGCCGCCGCACCGCACCACCGATCAGCAGCGCATCGACAAACGACACATGGTTGCAGACCAGCAAGGCCGGTCCCTCATCGGGAATCAACTCCAGGTTGCGGTGCTCGACGCGGTACATGGAATGGCTGAGCAGCCAGATCATGAAACGCATGCTGAACTCGGGCACGATCTTGAAGATGTAGGTGTTGACCGCGATATTCATCACCGACACCACCAGGAACAATTCCGGGATCGACAGCTTCGCCACGCTCAACAGCAGGATCGAGACAATGGCTGAAACCACCATGAACAACGCATTGAGGATGTTGTTGGCGGCAATCACCCGGGCCCGCTCGTTCTCGGCGGTCCGCGACTGGATCAAGGCATACAACGGCACGATATAGAAGCCGCCGAACACCCCCAGCCCGAGGATATCCACCAGCACCCACCAGGCCTGGTGATAACCAAGGATCGCCAGCCAGTCGTTGGCCTGCACGTTCTGCGGCAGGTTGCCGGAATGCCACCACAACAACAGGCCGAACAGCGTCAGCCCGAACGAGCCGAAGGGCACCAGGCCGATCTCCACCTTGCGTCCCGACAACCGCTCGCAGAGCATGGAGCCGGCGGCGATGCCCACGGAAAACACGGTGAGGATCAGCGTCACCACGGTTTCATCACCGTACAGCCACTCCTTGGCGTACGCCGGGATCTGCGTCAAATAGATCGCCCCGACAAACCAGAACCAGGAGTTGCCGACAATCGACCGCGATACCGCCGGCGTCTGCCCCAGGCCCAGGCGCAAGGTGGCCCAGGACTGGCTGAAGATATTCCAGTTCAGGCGCATCTGCGGGCTCGCCGCCGCTGCCCGGGGAATGCTGCGGCTGGCCAGGTAACCCAGCACCGCCACCAGCACAATGGCCGAGGACACGATGGGCGCGTAGTGCGCCGAAGACATCATCACCCCGGCACCGATGGTCCCCGCCAGGATCGCCAGGAAGGTGCCCATTTCCACCAGGCCGTTGCCTCCCACCAGCTCGTCTTCAGCCAGGGCCTGGGGCAGGATCGAATATTTGACCGGTCCGAACAGCGCCGAATGCGTGCCCATGGCGAACAACGTCACCAACATCAACGACAGGTGATCGAACACAAAGCCCACGGCACCGACCGCCATGATCGCGATTTCACCCAGTTTGATCACCCGGATCAGCGCGTCCTTGGCGAACTTTTCGCCGAACTGTCCGGCCAGGGCCGAGAACAGGAAGAACGGCAGGATGAACAGCAAGGCACAGAGGTTCACCCAGATACCGCGATCCCCGGTGAGGGCGAGCTTGTAGAGGATGGCGAGGATCAACGACTGCTTGAACAGGTTGTCGTTGAACGCTCCGAGGGACTGCGTGACGAAGAACGGCAGGAAGCGCCGTGTACGCAGCAGGCTGAACTGTGAGGGGTGACTCATCTTCCCTGTACCTGAGTGGCGCCGAGAGCGGCTTTCTTGTTGGAAGGCGGATCACCACCCCCGGGCCACAACCTTACCTAAAATCAGGCAACTATTTCGCTATTCCTGCCAGGCAAGGTGAAACAAACAGCTCGCCTTTATAGGCACCGCGCAGGGTTTTCGAACCGACAATCAGCCAGAGCACCGCGAGCAAGGCCACCAGCACCATGCCAAAACCGCTGAAGAAGCCCAGGTGCAAGGTGCTGCCCAACTTCAAGGTCGCCAGGGAGTAGACACCCAAGGGGAAGGTGTAGCCCCACCAGCCGAGATTGAACGGGATGCCCCGACGCAGATAACGCAGGGTGATCAACACGGCCATCAGCATCCACCACAGGCCGAAGCCCCAGAGAATGATGCCGGCGATCAGGCCCAGGCCGCTGGCGATCTCGCCCATACCCGACAGGCCGTTGGCGGCGAAAATCGCTGGCGAGTCCGCCCCCAGCACCAACATGCCCAACGCACCGGTGCCGATCGGGCCCAAGGCCAACCAGCTCGAAGCAGCCATGTTTTCATGGGGCAGTTTGTGCAGGGCCATGCGCAGCAGCAGGATCACCAGGATGCTGAACGCTACCGGCACCGAAAAAGCCCAGAGCACGTAGCTGGTAATCAACACGTTGAACTGCATATGGGTATCGAGCAGGTGCGGCGCCAGCAGACCACCGCTGGCCGCCGCCACCTCGGCAGCCACCACCGGCAGCAGCCAGACCGCCGTCATCTGGTCGATGCTGTGCTCCTGGCGGGTGAACATCATGTAGGGAATCAGCACGCCGCAGGCCAGGGACATCGCCACGTCGATCCACCACAGCACTTCGGCCACCTGCACGGCGTTGTCGCCCCAGTGCGGCACGCCAAACATCAGGAAACCGTTGATGATGGTCGCCAGCCCCATGGGAATGGTGCCGAAGAACATCGAGACCGTGGAATGCCCGAAAATCCGCCGCGCTTCATGGAAGAACAACACCCAGCGCGCGCCGTAGAGCAGGCTGAACAGCGTGAACAGCAGGATATTGAACAGCCACAGGCCTTCGGCAAACGCCTTCAGGCCCGGGACTTCAACCGGCAGTTGAGCCAAGGCCAGGGCCAGGACACCGGTGCCCATGGTGGCAGCGAACCAGTTGGGGGTGAACTGGCGAATGACTTCGCGAGGGTGCTGGAGGTGGCCTAAAGGCCGGTTTCCGGGTTTGACGCTATTGGGGCACGTTTGCATGACTGACTCCTGTCCTCAGGTGAGGTTGCAGCCATCATAGAACCGGATCGAATATCCATATAACGGGTAATTTCTCTAACTGTTATCTATTTTGTAGATAAGCGATCATGGACTGCCTTCGGTTTCGATCACCAGCACCCGCGCCTCGCCCAAGGGTTCGGCCAGGTGCTCACAGCCTGTTTCAGCATAGAAGATATCGCCGACTTCCAGCACCACGGCCTGCTCGATTCCGTCCTTGCGATAACGCATGCGGACCTGCCCATCGAGCACCACAAACACCTCCTGCCCGTCATTGACGTGCCAGATATAGGGCTGGTCGGTCCAGTGCAAGCGGGTGCTGATACCGTTCATGCTGGCAATGTCCAGCGCTGCCCAGGGACGGCTGCCGGTAAAGTCACGGCTGCGGGTCATGGTCATGGACGTTGCAACCTCGGCTGATTGGAGGTCGGGATTGAAGAAGGGGGCATGGCCTGGGTCCTTGCTGAGTCGATGTGAGGGCTCATGATTGCCCGCCGCCCACTCATTAATAAGTGGCCCGAAAGACAATCTTCGATAAGATCAGGCCAAATCGCTGCCCGAGCCCAGAGCCGATGACCACGATCTCTATCGCTGTAGTCGCCTTCAACGGCATCAGCCCCTTCCATTTGTCCGTCCCCACACTGGTGTTCGACGGGCAGTGCGACGGTATCGAGATGCCGCGCTTTTCCTTGAAAGTCTGCGGCTTCGAACCGGGCCCACTGAGCACCTCGGCAGGTTTCGACATCCAGGTTCACCATGGGCTTGAAGTGCTGGAGCAGGCCGACGTGATCATCATGCCGTCCTGGCGCGACACCGAAGAACGGCCGCCCGAGCCCTTGCTGGAAGCGCTGCGCCAGGCACACGGCAAAGGCACGCGGATCGTCGGCCTGTGCCTGGGGGCCTTTGTCCTTGCCGAGGCCGGGCTGCTGGACGGACGCAAGGCCACCACCCATTGGAACTGGGCCGCGACCTTTGCCCGTAAATACCCCCGGGTGCTGCTGGATGCCGATGTGCTGTATGCCGAGTCCGGGCACCTGCTGACCTCGGCCGGCACCGCCGCCGGCCTGGATTGCTGCCTGTACCTGATGCAACAACTGTGCGGTGCCGAGGTCACGCACAAGGTGGCCCGGCGCCTGGTGGTTGCGCCCCATCGTTCGGGTGGACAGGCGCAGTTTATCGAGCGTCCCCTGGCCCTGGCCGGTGAGCAGGATCGCATGGGACAACTGTTGCAATGGCTCGGGCGAAACTTCACCCGCAGCCACTCCGTGGATGAGCTGGCGGACCGGGCGGCGATGAGTCGTCGGTCATTCACCCGGCACTTCAAGCAACTGACCGGGACCACGGTTGGCCAGTGGTTGTTGGGGCAACGTTTGAGTCATGCCCAGCGTCTGCTGGAAAGCAGCACCCAGAGCATTGAAGCCATTGCCCTGGAAGCCGGGTTCGGCACAGCTCTGTCATTGCGCCAGCATTTCAACGCCTCGCTGCGGATTTCCCCGTCGGCTTATCGGGCGCAGTTTGTCGGGCGCTGAGATGATCACCGCTCAACCAACATCGAACGCAGCCCCCTTGTAGGAGCGAGCTTGCTCGCGATGGACGTTAACGATAACGCGGCATTTGCTGAGCGAATGCGGCGCTCTCAGATCCATCGCGAGCAAGCTCGCTCCTACAAAATCCTCTTGGCCCTGCGCCTACGAGTTATGCGACGTTTCCAATAGTCCATTTCCCTGGCGGATATTGATGACTCACTCCACAAACAGGCGCAAACCGCCGAAAGAAGCTCGCGTATCCGCCCCTCGCTCCAAACGATAAAGATCCAGTTGGGACTCCTTGCGCAACCAAGTGGCATCCAACACCGGCTCCGCACTTGGCGGCGGTCGCTTGATCTCATCGCCCCGCACCAACGCACTGCGCAAAATCGCAAAGCGCGCCCTGTTGATATGCCCGCCGGAACCATAAGTACCGGCCTTGCCCAGCCTCGCAGCAACCCCGGTTTCCGCGCCGAACCAACCGCCGCCGATACCTAGGCGCGCCATGATAAAGACAGGATCGCGAAGAATCGCCGCACAGGTCTGGATCAACTCGATAAACCCCTGGGTCGCGATATCCATGGCCTCCAGACCATGCAATCGGGCAATGCGTTTGCCGATCCACACACCGCCGGTCTTGAGCAGCAATGCATCGACACAGTCATGGGCCAGCTCGACTCGGCGTCGCGGATCGGACTCGTGCAACAGTGCCCGCCTGAGGGTGTGCAGAACAAAGGCCATCGGCACCGCGCCCTGGGGTCGCATCCGCCGCGAGGGCAGTACATGGCAGAGCAATTGGTGCAGGCCGAACAGGCTCTCGGGCTGCAGGAACAAACGGGCCTGGGCGGACAGCGGTTGCCAGGCCACCTCCTGCAACAGGCCGAGCATTTGCGTCAGGTCCGCTGACTGGAGCCTCAGGGCAAGCTGAGTGGACGCCGGCAATGGCGCGCGGATGCCGGAGTGTGTGGGAGTCGTCATGGGCCGCCGTGGTCATTCCGGTAAAAGACCCCAGTCTGACCAGCGCCCAGCCGTCGATCTTGCAATAACCGATCAGCCGGCTGACCGGCTCAGGCCACCAGATCGCGGACCGGGCGCCGCCACAACAACATCAGCAAGGCCCCCAGGGCCAGCCCGATCAACATCGCGCCATAGCCATCGGTCGTCGCGATCAGGCCGAAACCGCGGCTGAGATTGCCCGCCAGCAACGCTGGAACACAGAAGGCCAGGTAGCTCAGTGCATAAAACGCCGACATCAGCCCCGCCCGCTCATGGGGCAAGGCCAGTGGCACCACGCTACGCAACGCCCCGAGAAAACCCGAGCCGAAGCCGCTGCCCGCCACCAGGGTGGCGAAGATAAACAGCGGGAGACTGGCAGTGTGCACGGCCAGCAGAATCAAACTGACACCGATGGCCAGCAGCACGGCGCCCAGGCGCAGGGTCTTTTGCGCCTCACGATTGCGCTGCATGAAGATCGCCAGTACCCCGCTGAGGGTCAGCACCGCCACCAGCACGCCGCCGATCAGGTTGGAGGTCGAACCGGTCGCGGCGCGCACCAGCGAAGGCGCGAGCGACAGGTAAAAACCGCCCATGGCCCAGACCGCGACGTCCACCGGTAGCGCTATCCACAGGGCTTTGCGCGCTTGCGGCGGTACGTGCAGGGTCGGGCGCAACGACGCCAGGGCGCCGGGCTGCGCACTGACCGTTTCCGGCAAGCGCCAGACATAAGCCGCCTGCACCACCAGCAAGCCGAACAGAATCCAGTACACCAACTGCATGGGGTGTGGTGCGAATTCCGCCAGCAGGCCGGAGCCTAGACCACCGCAGGCCATCCCCAGCAAGGGCGCCAGGCTGTTGATCAACGGGCCCTTGCGGTTGTCGTTGTCCAGCAGGGACGCACCCAGTACGCTGGTCGCCATGCCGGTGGCAAAGCCTTGCAGCGCCCGGGCGGCGATCAGCAACACAGCACTGTCAGCCGAGATAAACAGCGCCATCGCGCCGAGATCCAGCAACAGTGCGGCAAAGATCACCGGCCGCCGGCCCAGATGGTCGGACAACGAACCCACGGTCAACAGCGCGGCCAAAAGGCTCAGGGCGTAGACCCCGAAGATCAGCGTCAGGGTCGCAGCGGAAAACTGCAGGGTTTCCTGATACAGATGGTACAAGGGCGTCGGCGCGCTGGAGGCGGCCAGAAAGGTCAGCAGGGTAATCGACAGAAACACCTGGCTGCCACGATTGGAAACCGGCGCTTCGAGGCTATTGGACATGGGCACGCTCCACAAAAGCTAAATTATTGCTTTTGCGGAGTGTGCTACTGCCTTTCGCTTAAAGCAAATTCTTTGTGTTAAGGTTTTGGCATGGCGATCAAAGAAAGTATCCGTCCGGGCGGCCGCAGTGCCCGGGTGCAGGAATCGATTCACGCGGCGGTCAATGCCCTTCTCGACGAGCAGGAGCGCGCGAGCCTGACGGTCCCGCAGATCGCGGCGCGGGCCGGGGTCACGCCTTCGACCATCTATCGGCGCTGGGGTGATCTGTCGGCGTTGCTGGCGGACGTGGCTTTTGCCCGCATGCGCCCGGATGCAGATCCGGCCGACACGGGCAGCTTGCGTGGCGATCTGCGGGCGTGGGCCGAGCAGTATCTGGACGAAATGAGTTCGGCGCCGGGTCGTCAGTTGATGCGTGATGTGCAATGCAGCGCCAGCACCGGTTATTGCACGGAGATTCTCGGCGGGCAGTTGCAGGCGATTCTTGATCGTTACCCGGATGAGGCGCTGCCCAGCGTCGACCGGTTGCTCAACCTGATCGTTGCCCCGACGGTGTTCCGGGTGTTGTTTGCCAATACGCCATTGAGTGTCGAGGAATTGCATCGGCAGATTGAGCTGGCGTTGCTGCCCGCCAAAGGCCCTTGAACCTTGCGACGCCCTCTCGGCCGCCATCGCCAGCAAGCCGGCTCCCACAAGTAAGGGCGTACACCACAGGGGTATCGTCGTGCACAGCTTCCGTGGGAGCTGGCTTCCCAGCGATGAGGCCCTTGAGCCTTGCGACGCCCTCCCGGCCGCCATCGCCAGCAAGCCGGCTCCCACAAGTAAGGGCGTACACCTCAAGGGTATCGTCGTGCACAGCTTCCGTGGGAGCTGGCTTGCCAGCGATGAGGCCCTTGAGCCTGGCGACGCCCTCTCGGCCGCCATCGCCAGCAAGCCGGCCCCCACAGGATCGCGTCTCACCGCAAAATATCGCGCGGCCACGGCCCCTGAACCGACTCGCTGGCGATAACGGTGGTCAATACACATCCGGAACCAGAGTTGTTCGGCCTGCCTGCTTATCGCGTACTAGCTTTTCTAGTGACTCCCACGCTGACAGGAGGGCAACGGATTGCCCACATCACCTCACTCCAACCGGCTGCGCGCTGGGCGCTATTCACAGTCCGGGCAGATCTATCTACTGACCGCCGTCATTGAAGATCGCCACCCGCTTCTCGCCGATTGGCCGGTGGGCCGGTTGCTGGTGCAGCAGTTTCGCCAGGCACAAGCTGAAGGCCGGGTCGACTCTCTGAGCTGGGTCGTCATGCCGGATCACTTCCACTGGCTGATCGAGCTTAAAAACAGCACCTTGCCGGAGCTTATGCTCGCGACCAAGTCGAGAAGTGCACGACAGATCAATGCCCGCTTGGGACGCTCGGGAAGGCTTTGGCAAAAAGGTTTTCACGATCGTGCGATTCGCCGCGAAGAGAATTTACTGGCGGTCGCCCGCTATATCGTCGCCAACCCGCTACGCGCCGGTTTGGTGAAACGGGTACAGGATTATCCATTATGGGATGCAGTATGGCTGGAAGATGTGGATTGCAGGGAGGGACGGCGGTAGGCCCGGCATCGCTGCGATGCGGTGCCCCGACAAGCCAGCGCCTACGGAGGCCTCGGCAATACGATATTTTTGTGGTGAGACACAATTCTGTAGGAGCCGGCTTGCTGGCGATGGCGGCCAGATAAGCGCCGCAAGACTCAAGGGCCTCATCGCTGGCAAGCCAGCTCCTACGAAAGCCTCGGCAATACGATATTTTTGTGGTGAGACACAATCCTGCAACGCCCAGGGCTGCGACCTTGGTCGACACTGACGCCGCCCGGCCATCGTGCGAGACTGTAGCGCCAGGGCCGGACTGCCCTCGGGATGTCTTTTGCCGGGAGTTTCCATGTCGCTGTCCAGCGGGCTGATCGCCGCCGTCGCCCTGGCCTATATGGCCGTTATGTTCGCCATCGCCTTTTATGGTGACCGCCGCAGCGCGCCCCTGCCACCCCGCGTGCGAGCCTGGGTGTACAGCCTGTCGCTGGCCGTCTATTGCACCAGCTGGACCTTCTTCGGCGCGGTCGGCCAGGCCGCCGACCAGCTCTGGGCGTTCCTGCCGATCTACCTCGGCCCCGTGCTGTTGCTGGTGTTGGCGCCCTGGGTCCTGCAAAAGATGGTGCTGATCAGCAAACAGGAAAATATCACCTCCATCGCCGACTTCATCGCCGCCCGCTATGGCAAGTCGCAGTCCCTGGCGGTGGTGGTGGCGCTGATCTGCCTGGTCGGTGTGCTGCCCTACATCGCCCTGCAACTCAAGGCCATCGTCCTCGGCGTCAACCTGTTGATCGGCGCCGGTGCCGACGCCATGGGCGTGCGCGCCCAGGACACGGCGCTGGTGGTGTCGCTGATCCTGGCGCTGTTCACCATCGTCTTCGGGACCCGCAACCTCGACGCCACCGAACACCACCGCGGCATGGTGCTGGCCATCGCCTTCGAATCCCTGGTCAAGCTGTTTGCCTTTCTCGCCGTCGGAGCCTTCGTCACCTACGGCCTGTATGACGGTTTCGACGACCTGTTCAACCAGGCCAGAACCTCGGCGCTGCTGGCCGAATACTGGGAAGAAACGGTCAACTGGCCGTCCATGGTGGTACAGACCGGCGTGGCGATGATGGCAATCATCTGCCTGCCCCGGCAGTTCCACGTCACCGTGGTGGAAAACATCGAGCCCCAGGACCTGCGCCTGGCCAAGTGGGTGTTCCCCGCCTACCTGATCCTGGCGGCGCTGTTCGTGGTCCCCATCGCCCTCGCCGGGCGCATGATGTTGCCCGTCGATGTCTTGCGCGATTCCTACGTCATCAGCCTGCCCCTGGCCCAGGCCCATCCGGCGCTGGCCTTGTTGGCCTTTATCGGCGGCGCCTCGGCGGCCACCGGCATGGTGATTGTCGCCAGTGTCGCGCTGTCGACCATGGTCTCCAACGACATGCTGCTGCCCTGGCTGCTGCGCCGGCAGAACTCCGAGCGGCCGTTCGAAGTATTCCGCCACTGGATGCTCTCGGTACGCCGGGTCAGCATCGTTGCCATTTTGCTGCTGGCCTATGTCAGCTACCGCCTGCTGGGCTCGACCGCGAGCCTGGCGACCATCGGCCAGATCGCCTTCGCCGCCGTGACCCAACTGGCGCCAGCCATGCTTGGCGCGCTGTACTGGAAACAGGCGAACCGTCGAGGTGTGTTTGCGGGTATCGCCGGCGGGACCTTCCTCTGGTTCTACACCCTGATCCTGCCGATCGCCGCCCACAGCCTGGGCTGGTCACTGAACAGTTTCCCAGGGCTGGCCTGGCTGCACGGCAACCCGCTGAACCTGCCCATCAGCCCGCTGACCCAGGGCGTGGTGCTGTCACTGGCGGGCAATTTCACCCTGTTCGCCTGGGTCTCGGTGCTGTCGCGCACGCGGGTCTCCGAGCACTGGCAGGCCGGACGTTTTATCGGCCAGGAACTCAACGCCCGCCCCGGCGCCCGCTCGATGCTGGCGGTGCAGATCGAAGACCTGCTGACCCTCGCCGCGCGCTTTGTCGGCGAAGAACGCGCGCGCCAGAGCTTTATCCGTTTCGCCTATCGCCAGGGCAAGGGTTTCAACCCGAACCAGAACGCCGACAGCGACTGGATCGCCCATACCGAACGCCTGCTGGCCGGGGTACTCGGGGCTTCCTCGACCCGAGCAGTGGTGAAAGCGGCCATCGAAGGGCGGGAAATGCAACTCGAAGATGTCGTCCGGATCGCCGACGAAGCCTCCGAAGTGCTGCAGTTCAACCGCGCGTTGCTGCAAGGCGCCATCGAAAACATTACCCAGGGCATCAGCGTGGTCGACCCGTCCCTGAAGCTGGTGGCCTGGAACCGGCGTTACCTGGAACTGTTCAATTACCCGGACGGCCTGATCAGCGTCGGCCGGCCGATTGCCGACATCATCCGCTACAACGCCGAGCGCGGTTTATGCGGTCCCGGCGAGGCTGAAGTGCACGTCGCCCGGCGCCTGCACTGGATGCGTCAGGGCCGTGCGCACACCTCGGAACGGCTGTTCCCCAATGGCCGGGTGATCGAGCTGATCGGCAACCCGATGCCCGGTGGCGGTTTTGTCATGAGCTTCACCGACATCACCGCGTTCCGCGAGGCCGAAAAAGCCCTCACCGAAGCCAACGAGGGCCTGGAACAGCGCGTCACCGAACGGACCCACGAACTGTCGCAACTGAACGTCGCCCTGACCGAGGCCAAGGGCACGGCGGAGTCGGCCAATCAGTCCAAGACCCGCTTTCTCGCGGCGGTCAGCCACGACCTGATGCAGCCGCTGAACGCCGCCCGCCTGTTCTCCGCCGCCCTCTCCCACCAGGACGACAGCCTGTCCCGGGAAGCCCAGCAACTGGTCCAGCACCTGGACAGCTCGCTACGCTCGGCCGAAGACCTGATCAGCGACCTGCTGGATATCTCGCGCCTGGAGAACGGCAAGATCACACCGAACCCGCAGTCCTTTGTCCTCAATGATCTGTTCGACACCCTCGGCGCGGAATTCAAGGCCCTGGCCCAGGAACAGGGCATGACCTTCCGGGTTCGCGGCAGCCGCTTGCCGGTGAACAGCGACATCAAGCTGTTGCGGCGGATCCTGCAAAACTTCCTGACCAATGCCTTCCGCTACGCCAAGGGCCCGGTCCTGCTCGGGGTACGGCGCCAGGGCGGGCAACTGTCGTTGGAGGTCTGGGACCGCGGGCCGGGCATTCCAGAGGACAAGCGCCAAGTGATTTTCGAGGAATTCAAACGCCTCGACAGCCACCAGACTCGCGCCGAAAAAGGCCTGGGGTTGGGCCTGGCGATTGCCGACGGGCTGTGCCGGGTGCTCGGGCATCGCCTGCAAGTGCGCTCCTGGCCAGGGCGTGGCAGCGTGTTCAGCGTCAACGTGCCGATTGCCAGCCAGTCAGCGAGTGCGTCCGGCCAGATCGCCGCCGTTAACGGCCAGGCGTTGAGTGGTGCCCAGGTGTTATGCGTGGATAACGAAGACAGCATTCTGATCGGCATGCACAGCCTGCTGACCCGCTGGGGCTGCCGGGTTTCGACCGCACGCAATCGCGAGGAATGCGCCGCCTTGCTCGATGGCGGCCTGCGTCCGCAACTGGCACTGGTGGACTATCACCTGGATGACGGCGAGACCGGCACCGGCTTGATGACCTGGATGCGCACACGCCTGGCGGAGCCGCTGCCGGGCGTGGTGATCAGCGCCGACCTGCGCCCGGAGACCGTCGCGCAGGTGCATGGGGCGGGATTGGAATACCTGGCCAAGCCGGTGAAACCGGCGGCGCTGCGGGCCTTGTTGAGCCGGCACCTGCCTCTTTGAACGCGGACTGATTACTCCGGCAACTGCAGCACGCCGTCTTCGTCGGTCATCGCCCGCTCCAGCAGCTCCGTCGGCAGGCTCTTGCTCGCCCGTGCGCCCAACAGCTTGAGTTGCTCGCTGCGGCTGACCAGGTTGCCACGTCCATCTGTCAGCTTGTTGCGGGCGGCGGCGTAGGCCTTGTCCAGTTGCTGGAGGCGATTGCCGACCTCGTCCAGGTCCTGGATAAACAACACGAACTTGTCGTACAGCCAACCGGCGCGCTCGGCGATTTCCCGGGCGTTCTGGCTCTGACGCTCCTGCTTCCAGAGGCTGTCGATCACCCGCAAGGTGGCGAGCAGAGTGGTCGGACTGACAATCACGATATTGCGGTCGAAGGCTTCCTGGAACAGGTTCGGCTCAGCCTGCAAGGCCGCCGAAAACGCCGCTTCGATGGGCACGAAAAGCAAGACGAAATCCAGGCTGTGCAGACCCTCCAGACGCTTGTAGTCCTTGCCGGCAAGGCCTTTCACATGATTGCGCAGCGACAGCACATGCTGCTTGAGCGCCGCCTGGCCGATCGCCTCGTCATCGGCGCCGACGTATTGTTGGTAGGCCGTCAGGCTGACCTTGGAATCCACCACCACCTGCTTGTCACCCGGCAACAGAATCAGCACATCCGGCTGGAAACGCTCGCCGTCCGGCCCTTTCAGGCTGACCTGGGTCTGGTACTCGCGGCCCTTTTCCAACCCGGCATGCTCCAGCACACGCTCGAGAATCAACTCGCCCCAGTTACCCTGGGTTTTCTGGCCCTTGAGCGCCCGAGTCAGGTTGGTCGCCTCATCGCTCAGGCGCAGGTTCAGCTGTTGCAGGCGCTCCAGTTCCTTGCCCAGGGAGAAGCGCTCGCGGGCTTCCTGTTGATAACTTTCTTCCACGCGTTTTTCGAAAGACTGGATACGTTCCTTCAACGGGTCGAGCAATTGTCCGAGGCGTTGCTGGCTGTTTTCGGCAAACCGCGCCTCGCGCTCATCGAAGATCTTTCCGGCCAGTTCGGCAAACTGCGCACGCAGTTCGTCCCGCGAACCCTGCAGGTCGTCCAGGCGCTGCTGATGGCTGTCCTGTTGTTCCCGCAGCTCGGCACTCAAGGACGCCGCCTGGGCATCCAGACGACGCAGCTCGGCCTCTTTCTGGGCGCGCTCGAGGTTCCAGGCATGGGAGGCGTCACGGCCGTTATCACGCTCGACCTGCAACAACTCGACTTCCCGGCGCAACGCCGCCAGTTCCGCCTGCTTGACCGCATTGGCCTGACTCAGGTCGCTGACCTCGTCACGGCAGGCATCCAACTGCGCGTTAAGACCGTCCTGCCCCAAGCGGACGCCGCTCAAACGCTCGTCCAACAGCGCCAACTCGGCCTGGGCAGCGCTCGCCCGGCGCTGCAACTGCCAGGCCAGTGCCAGCAACGGCAACGCCGCGCCCGCCAAACCGAGCAAGAGACTGGTCAGATCCAACGCCATAAGGACTCCCGAGGTGCCAACGAAGTGTAAAAAATCAAGGGTAACCAACGTGATCGGCCAGGGACAGGTCGAGCCGAGTAGAAATCGTATCGGGCCTGAACAGGGACAAGAGCGCCAAGGGAAATTTCATGTGGCATTGCACGCCAGATCGCGGGGCGCGCCACTCTACGCTGTTTTTCATACGGGTAAAGTCGAAAAAACGCGGCATGCCCGTGCTAGAGCAAGCGCTTGGGACAATCCACAGAAGCTGTGGATAACTCAGTGGACAACCCCTCTCCAACCCTCGCAAAGCCGCATGGAATGGGGCTCGCAGTCAAACTGTCGATTTTTTCACCAATAAAAAAAGACGATATTTTTCATTGACTTGTATTTGCGATACAGGCATTCGAGGGACAGATTGCGCAGATGACAGTCAGGTGACAAGCCGTGGCCCGATTGTGCACAAGTAGTGCGGCAACGGTTATATCGACGCACCTTTTTTGCACAGGCCCGGCCATGGGCTTTTCCACACGGCACATCACGCCCTCTTCCGTGCAGTGCCCCACCGGCTCAATCCCGCCTCGACGCCAGGGCAGCACCCTGGGCAATATTTTTTGCTAACACACTTCCCTTATCCGTTTCAATGCGCTAGTATCCGCAGCGTTAGTACCAAGCTGAAAGTCAATTCTGGTCGAACATTCCCTCTAAGCACTCTCCAAAATGGATCAGTCGCTCAACAGAAGGGATCGACCCCTCGATGGTTTCCAGGTAAATCCTCGCAGTACAGCCTTTGAAGGCGACTGTCGAATACGATTACTCTGACCGAACCAACCTGCAAGATTGATCAGGATCTTCACCCCGGGCCCAGAACCTTTGCCCTTGTTGTGATTGCCTGCCCTCCTAAGTACCTACCTGCCAGCCCCAGCGCCACTTAATTTCATGCGCTCAACTGGCGGCTTTGTTCCAGTCAGGTTCTTCGTCAGATCCATAATGGTTCGACGCTACTGGAACGTTTTAACGTTGCACGGATCAGATTCCGTGTCATTTGCAGGAACACCTAATAATTATGTCGACTCAAATCCATACCCAGGACGCCATTCGCACCCTGACCAACGCCTTCGCACCAATGAACTGCCTGATCATGGCCGCTCGCAAAGGCTGCTTCAGCTTCACGCTGGTCAACGAACACGGTATCGCTCGTCACAGCGAACGCCTGTATCCCGACCAGTATTCCAGCGCCGAGCCGCTGCAGGCGGTCATTGATCGCACGCGTCAGGCCCTGGTTGCCTAAAGTTCGAAACAAGCTGTAACCCAAAAGCCCGGCCTTTGTTGCCGGGTTTTTTATTGCCTGAAGTTTCGCGATTTTGGCTGTATTACTAAGCACGAATAAATATATAGGCCGCGCTCAGATGGCTTAAATATTTTAAAAACAGTCCTTTACAACAAAGATATGACACTACACTTCAACTCAAGCGGCCCGGGCCGCTTCCGGCGGGCCTGAACGCCTCAACCGCTACCAGAGGCCAGGCCACGCCGACCAATAAAAAACGCCGATTACACCGGCAGGAGCATCGAGGGTGTCATGGGTATCGCCGCCAGGGAACTGCGCCTTTATGTGATTCGTCCGACCCTGTTGTACCTGGGCCGCCACAGCCCGAGCGCCGAAGCGCTGCTGCTGGGAATCGCAGCGAGCCAGTCGGACCTCGGCTCGGCCCTGCACGACCGCCGTGGCCACGGCCTGTACTGCATCGACGAGAGCCGCCACGCCGCGTTATGGGACCGCTACCTGGCCCCGGACCCGGAATTGGCCAGTCTGGTTCGCGGTCTCGCCAGTCAGCACGCCTTTTTTAGCAGCCCAAATCTGGAACTTGCGGTCAATCTTCGTTATGCCACGGCCATCGCCTGGCTATTGGTAGAAGAACACCACCCTCACCTGCCCGCTATCGACGATCTGCTCGGTATGGCGCGGATATGGAGACAGACTTTCCAGCCACAAGGACGTTTAAGGGATTTCACCCGCGCCTGGCGAAGTTGTGACTCTTCGGTCACTTCCGTCACCTGTTAGTGCCAAAACCCAGTTTCTGAAAAAACTCAGCGACTTTGGTCGGATTGTCCTACAAAACCGCTCTATCTCCAGCCATTCAGCCTATAGCGTCGAAGCGAAAATGTTGGTAATTTTCGCCTCGGTGATCACCACGGAGTTCTAATAATGAAAAAAGTAATGCTCAAGACCACACTCAGCCTTTCTGTTGCTCTGGCATCCACCCAGTTGTTCGCAAGTGGCTTTGCGCTCAACGAACAGAGCATCAGCGGGATGGGGACCGGTTATGCGGGTCGATCTTCTTCTGCCGAAGATGCAAGCACCGTTTACGGCAACCCTGCCGGTATGTCCCTGCTCGGTCGCGATCAAGTGACTGCGGGTGTAGCAACGATTGATGCCACCAGCCATATCAGGAATGCCAGCGGCAATCCCGGTACCAGCGACGGTGACATGGTCCCGTTCACCTCTGTACCCAATGCGTTCTTCGTCAAGCAACTGGGTAACGGCTGGGCCCTGGGTCTGGGTGCCTATGCGCCTTTCGGCCTGATAACCGATTATGAAAGCGGCTTTGGCGGTAGTAACTTCGGCCAAAAGAGCGAAGTCAAGGTTGTCACCCTGCAACCGACTGTCAGCTATGCGTTCAACGATATAGTTTCCGTCGGCTTCGGTCCGACCATCAACCGTATGAGTGGCGAGCTGAGTTCCACCCTGGCTGCACCACCGATTGGTACCGGCTTTGTGGACGTCAAGGGTGACGACACAGCCATCGGCTACAACATCGGGGTTATCGTCCAACCGACCAACACCACCCGCCTGGGTATGACCTACCACTCCAAGGTCAGCTACTCGCTGGATGGTCACACCTCTGTTACCGGCCTCGGTCCTTTTATTCCAGACGCACGCTACAAGGGCTCCCTGGATATCACCACGCCAGAGAACCTGGACTTCTCGATCACCCAGAAACTGGATGATCAGTGGACTGTCTATGGCGGTGCCACTTGGACTCGCTGGAGCCGCCTGCAAAACATCACTATCAACAACCAGGGTGTGAGCGGGCCGCTCGCTGGCGGTATCACCACCATCACTGAGCAGCAAAACTGGCGTGATACCTGGGCTTCGGCCATCGGCGTGGCCTACCGGGTCAACAAGGAATGGGTGCTGCGCAGTGGTCTCTCGGTTGACCAATCGCCCACCAACAACACTGACCGTTCCGTGCGCATCCCTACGGGTGATCGCAAGGCCATCAGCTTTGGTGCAGGCTGGAGCCCGACCGACGACCTGACCATCGACCTCGCCGTTTCCTATCTCAAGGAAAAAGATGTCGATGTCAACCTCAGCAACCCTCAGAAAGGCACCTACAGCGCCGAGTACGAAAACAGCGCATGGGGCTACGGCCTGGGCGCGACGTACAAGTTCTGATTCACGACGGGCCTGAACCGCTCGTTAGCTGGATAGAAAAAAACCGCATCGTCTGATGCGGTTTTTTATTGCCTGATGTTTATCAGGGCTTCGAGGCAATGGCCTTTTCCACCGCCTCGATCAGCTCGGGGTTATCCGGCTTGGTCAGACTGGAGAAGTGCGCGATCACCTTGCCCTGGCGATCCACCACATACTTGTAGAAATTCCACTTCGGCGCCGCGCTCTGCTGTGCCAGCACCTTGAACAGGTGCACGGCATCCGGCCCCCTGACCGACTGCGGCTCGGTCATGGTGAAGGTGACGCCGTAGTTCACATAACAGACCTTGGCCGTCTCGGCACCATCGTTGGACTCCTGCTTGAAGTCATCCGACGGCACGCCGATCAGCTCCAGGCCCTGCCCCTTGTAACGCTGATAGAGCGCCTCGAGGCCCTTGAACTGCGGGGCAAAGCCGCAGAAGCTGGCGGTGTTGACGATCACCAGCGGCTTGCCGGCAAAACGCTGGCAAAGATCGATGGACTCCTTGGCCCGCAACTTCGGCAACTGCCCCTGCAACAACTCGGGGCAATCGGCAGCCAGGGCTGCGCCCGAAAAAGCCATCAGCACTGCAGGCACTACCAGCCAGCGCATCGCCATATCCAGCGTCCTTGAAAAAAGATCGGACCTCGACGTTACTCGCACCGGCGCGCGTCTAGCAAGCACCCATGCCCAGCTGCATCAAGGCCAGGCCGCCCTGGTGCCAACCCCACCAGGACAGTGCCAGCAGCAAGGCGATTACCGCCAAGGCCAGCAGCCGCGACCAGAATGCACTCATGCCAGGCCTGCCTGTGCCTGTAACCGCGCCACAGGCCGCTCACGCACCGGCCAGTTCAAAGCGGCGGCAAGCAGGCTTAGAAGGATGGAAACCTGCCAGATCAAGTCGTAGCTGCCGGTACGGTCATACACCACCCCGCCGAGCCAGCCACCGAGGAATGCCCCCAACTGATGGAACAGGAACACGATCCCACCGAGCATGGAGAGATTTCGCACCCCGAACAGCGTCGCCACGGTGCCGTTGGTCAGGGGTACCGTCGATAGCCAGAGAAAGCCCATCGCCATGCCGAACAGGTAAGCGCTGAACTGCGTGACCGGCACCCAGAGAAACACCGCGATCACCACCGCCCGCGCCAGGTAGAGGGCGGTCAGCAGGCGCGGCTTGGAGATCCGCCCGCCGAGCCAGCCGGCGGTGTAGGTCCCGAAGATATTGAACAGGCCGATCAGCGCCAACACCGTGGTGCCGACGGTGGCCGGCAGATGCTGGTCCACCAGGTAGGCCGGCAGGTGCACGCCGATGAACACCACCTGGAAACCGCAGACAAAAAAGCCGAATGCCAGCAGCCAGAAACCGGAATGGGAACAGGCCTCACGCAGCGCTTCGGAGAGGGTCTGCTCACCCTCGAGCTTGGGCAGCGGCTTGTCCTTGAGCAGGCCCACCAGCGGCACGATCAGCGCCACCAGCACGCCCAGCACCAGCAACGCCGTCGACCAGCCGAGCCAGCCGATCAGGCCCAGGGTGCCCGGCAGCATGGCGAACTGGCCGAAGGAGCCGGCAGCACTGGCGATGCCCATGGCCATGCTGCGTTTCTCCGGCGGCACGGCACGCCCGACCACGCCGAGGATCACCGAGAACGAGGTCCCCGACAGGCCGATACCGATCAGCAGGCCGGCACTCAGGGACAGGGTCAGCGCAGAGTCGGACAGGCCCATGCAGAACAGTCCGACGGCGTACAGCACACCACCGATCACCACCACTTTGGCCGCACCGAAGCGATCGGCCAGGGCTCCGGTGAATGGCTGGGCCAGCCCCCAGATCAGGTTCTGCAAGGCGATGGCAAAGGCAAACACCTCGCGCCCCCAACCGAACTGCGCACTCATGGGCGGCAGGAACAGCCCGAAACCGTGCCGAATACCCAGGGACAGCGCCAGGATCAGCGCGCTCCCGAGCAAAATCCAGCCACTGGCACGCCACATCGATGTCATTATTGTTCTCCCCTAACGGGTATATACCCGTTTTATTCAAATAAACGGCGATTACCCGCCGCTTGCCAACTCTTCCAACAAGGCCACCAGTGCCGCCCGCTTTTCATCGCCCAGGCGGTTGGCCAGACGTTGCTGCGCGGCTTCCCATGCAGGCTCGGCGGCCAACAGCCGTTCGTTCCCGGCGTCGGTGAGCCGGACCAGGCGGTTACGTTGGTCGACACCTTCGGTCAAGGCTACAAGGCCGTCGCACTCCAACACCCGCAAGTTGCGCCCCAGGGTGCTGCGATCCAGGCCCATGGCTTCGGCCAGGCTGGAAATGCTCGGCTGGTCCAGACGCTTGAGGTTGCACAGCAGAGAATACTGGGCAACGTTGATCCCGAAGCCGTCGAGAGCGCCGTCGTAATGCCTGCTGACGCCACGAGCGGCGCGACGCAGGCTGATGCATAAACAATCGGTGGATAACATCGCGTGTGTATATACCCGTAACACAGTGAAAACAAGTCGGGCCGCCGCATCGCAGCAATGAGACCCTTGAATCCAGCGGCGCCTATCCGGACGCCATCGCCAGCAAGCCGGCTCCTACAAATTTGTGTTTCACCACAAAAATGGCGTCGATCCCAGACTTCTACAAATTTGTGTTTCACCACAAAAATGGCGTTGAGCCCAAGTTTCTGTAGGAGCCAGCTTGCTGGCGATGGCATTGGCAAGATCAGCGAAGACCCATCAGACCAACGCCAACCCCACCAGCACCAGCATTTCCAGCAACTCCAGCAACGCCCCCGCCGTATCGCCCGTGGTGCCGCCCAATCGCCGCATCATCAACTGTCGCAACCAGCAGAAGCCCAGCGCCGCCAGCCCTAAAGCCCAGGCGCCCTTGAAACCGGCCAGCACTCCACAGAACAGCGCGCTCGCCAGCAATACAGTCCAACCTGCCCGGCGCGGCAGATGATCGGCCAACGCCTGCCCCAAGCCACCGGCACGCACATAAGGCGTGGTCAGGAACAACCCGAGCAAGGCGCTACGGCCGGTCAGCGGCACAATCCACAACACAAGCGTCTGCTGTTGCTCGATCAACGCCAGCAAGGCACAGAACTTCAACAACAACACCAGCACCAAGGTGACCACGGCAATCGGCCCGCTGCGCGGGTCCTTCATGATCAGCAAGGTCCGCTCACGGTCGCCGAAGCCGCCCAGCCAGGCATCCGCGCTGTCGGCCAGGCCATCCAGATGCAGGCCGCCGCTGAGCAGCACCCAAGCCGTCAGCAGCAGCGCGGCATGGAGCAACAACGGCGCTCCCGCCAACATCCAATCAAGGGCATAAAGCACGGCACCAAAGAGCAACCCCACCAACGGATAACAGAGCAACGAACGCCCCATTTCCCGAGGCTCCGGCATCCCCGGCAAGCGAATCGGCAGGCTGCTGAGAAACTGCAAGGCGATCCAGAACGGCTCGCGATTCACGGCGCTTCCCTCAGCCCATCGTCAGTCGCTACCTGCAAGGCAAACAAGGCGCCATGGGCCACCTCGACCTGCAACAACTGCTCACGCGGCAACCCGCGGGCCTGGGCCAGCAAGACCTTCATCACCCCGCCATGGCTGATCAGCAACACGCGCTGGCCGGCATAGCGCTGCCGCAAACGCGACACCGCCGCCAACACCCGCGCGGCGAAGCGTTCCACCGGTTCGCCGTCAGGCGGTGTGAAACCATAGGGATCGGACCAGAAGCGTCCCAAATCGTCGGAATCCGTCTCCATCAACGCGGCCGCGCTCTGCCCTTCCCAGGCACCGAAATGCAACTCCCGCAGGTCGTGCTCGATCTCCACCGGCAGCCCCAGGCTCGCGCCCAGCTCTTCGGCAAAGCGGGCACAACGCTGCAAGGGCGAACTGATCACCCGGTCCCAGGGCCCTTGCTCTGCCACACCAGCGCGCATCTGCTCCCAGCCCTTGAGCGTCAAGGCATCGTCCAGGCTACCGCGCAAGCCGCCACCCAGTTCGGTTTCACCGTGACGCAGCAGGTCCAGGCGCAAGGTCATGCCGGGCGATCAGCCACGGCCGCCTCGGCAAAGGTCGCCATCTGCCCGTGCAGGTCACAGGCCAGGCGTACCAACGGCACCGCCAACGCCGCGCCGCTGCCCTCGCCCAGACGCAGGCCCAGGTCGAGCAATGGCTCGGCCAGCAAGCTCTCCAGAACATGCCGATGCCCACGTTCGGCACCCCGATGGGCGAAGATCAGCCACTGCCGACACTCGGGATTCAAACGCACCGCGACCATCGCCGCCACGGTGCAGATAAAGCCGTCGACCAGTGCCGCCACGCCTTCCTGGGCACAGGCCACATAAGCCCCGGCCAGAGCCGCGATCTCGAAGCCACCCAAACGGAACAAGGCCTGCAACGGATCGTCGGTGTGCTCGGCGTGCAGCGCCAACGCTCGCTCGATCACCTGGGCCTTATGGCTCACGCCGGCCGGATCAAGCCCGGTGCCGGGACCGGCCAACAACGCCGCCGGGCATTTCAACAGCGCACAGGCCACGGCACTGGCCGAGGCGGTGTTGCCGATGCCCATTTCGCCGCCGATAAACAATTCAGTCCCGGCCGCCAGCGCGCGCCGCACGCTGTCACGTCCGGCTTCCAGCGCCAGACGGCCCTGGGCTTCGGTCATGGCCGGGCCCTGGGCAAAGTTCGCGGTACCGGCACCGATCTGCAGATGACGCACACCCGGCAGATTGAGCATCGGCGTCACAGTGCCGAGGTCGTTGACATCCAACTGCGCGCCCAGCTGCCGCGCCAGCACACTGATCGCCGCGCCGCCACCGACGAAGTTGGCGAGCATCTGCCCGGTCACTTCCTGGGGATACGCCGAAACCCCTTCGGCCACCACGCCATGGTCACCGGCAAAAATCGCGATCCACAGGGTGTCGACCCGCGGCTTGAGCCGACCCTGCAAACCTGCCAGTTGCACCGCGACCTGCTCCAGCTGGCCCAGGGAGCCGGTGGGTTTGGTCAGTTGTTGCTGACGTTCGAATGCCGCGCCTTGCGCCTGCAGATCAATCGCCTTGCACGGGTTCAGCCACCACGATTCACTCATAACGCAGTTCCTTTCAAAGTCAGGGGCAAACCGGCGACTGTCAGCACCACACGCTGACAACGCTCGGCCAGAGCTTGATGTAGCCAACCGGCTTCATCGACATAACGGCGAGTCAATTCGCCCAGCGGGACGATACCCAGACCGGTTTCGTTGCTGACAAAAATAATTTCTCCCGGCAACTGCGCAAGGCTCAGCAACAGGGCTTCGCGCTCGAGCTGCAGACGCTCGGCGTCGTCCAGCATCAACAGATTGGTCAGCCACAGGGTCAGGCAATCCACCAACAGGCAGGCGTCGGTCGCCGCGTTCTCACGCAGGACCCGGGCCAGCGCCAGCGGTTCTTCGATCAACTGCCAGTGGGCCGGGCGCCGCTGGCGATGCAGGGCAACCCGCTCGTTCAATTCGCCGTCCAGCGGCTGGCTGGTGGCGATGTAAGTCACCGGCAGCGCACTTTCCGCCGCCAGGCGTTCAGCCAGGCGACTCTTGCCGGAGCGGGCACCGCCGAGGATCAGTTGCAACATGGTAGACAGATATCCTTATTCAAGACCGCACAGCTGGCGCAGGCGATCGGTATCCAGATGTTTTTCCACCAGGTCGGCCAGGCGCTCGATGTCACGCTCGCGCAGGGCGTGATAATCGACCTCCTGCACCTGCGCCAAACCGGCCCAGCGCAGCAGCGCACTGCACGCCCGAGGCGATTCGAACAAACCATGCAGGTAAGTCCCGAGCACTTGTCCGTCGGCACTTTGAGCACCGTCGCAACGACCATCGTCTAGGTGCACGGCCGGCTGTTCCAGCGCCGCGCCGACGGTCACTCCGGCATGGATCTCATAACCGCTGACCTCGGCGTCTTCCAGGGACAGGCGACCGCGCACATTACGCAATTGTTTTTCCTGTTCAAGCTCGGTGCTCAGGGCCAGCAGCCCGAACCCGGCACTGGAACCCGGCGGCCCTTCCAGCCCGAGGGGATCATGCACCTGCTCACCGAGCATCTGCAGACCGCCACAGATCCCCAGCACCTTGCCGCCATAACGCAGATGACGGTTGATCGCCGTGTCCCAGCCCTGCTGGCGCAGATAGGCCAGGTCGCTGCGCACGCTCTTGGAGCCGGGCAGGATAATCAGGTCCGCGGGCGGAATGGCCTGGCCAGGCGCGATAAATTGCAGGTCGACCTGCGGGTGCAGGCGCAAGGGATCGAAATCAGTATGGTTGCTGATGCGCGGCAGCACCGGCACCACCACGTTCAGCACCTGGTCGGCCTTATCGGCCTGGCGTTGGTCGAGACCGTCCTCGGCCTCCAGATGCAGGTCCAGCACATAAGGCAGCACGCCAATCACCGGCTTGCCGGTGCGCTGCTCCAACCAATCCAAGCCGGGCTGCAACAGCGCGAGATCGCCGCGAAAACGGTTGATGATAAAGCCCTTGACCCGCGCCTGCTCGCTGGGCGACAGCAGTTCCAGGGTGCCCACCAGATGGGCGAACACCCCGCCTCGATTGATATCGGCAATCAACAGCACCGGGCAGTCCACCGCCTCGGCAAAACCCATGTTGGCGATATCCCCGGCGCGCAGATTGATCTCCGCCGGCGACCCCGCGCCTTCGACCATCACCACCGGATAGGCGGCGCTCAGGCGTTGGTGCGAGGCCAGCACCGCCTGCATGGCGATGGCTTTGTAGTCGTGATAGGCGACGGCATTCATGCTGGTCACCGCACGGCCGTGGATGATCACCTGGGCGCCAGTGTCGCTGTTGGGCTTGAGCAACACCGGGTTCATGTCGGTGTGCGGCGCCAGCCCGGCCGCCTGGGCCTGGACCGCCTGGGCCCGGCCGATCTCGCCGCCGTCGGCGGTCACCGCGCTGTTGAGCGCCATATTCTGCGGCTTGAACGGCACCACCCGCACGCCCTGACGGGTCAGCCAGCGGCAGAGTGCGGTCACCAGCGTACTTTTGCCGGCATCGGAGGTGGTGCCTTGCACCATCAGGGTGGTCATGCCAACTCCCCGGCAAACGCCGACAGCGCCTGCTCCAGACGCAGCCAATCGGCTTCATTGGCCGGCAGACCGAAGCGCAGGCTACTGTTCTGGGCAAACAAGCGCAGCAGAATGCCCCGGCCAGCCATGAACTCATGCAACGCCTCGGCCCGGGACGTCACTAGCCACTGGAACAACGTGCAACCGCCCTGGGGCGCCAGGCCGAAACGCGTCAGCAATTCCACCAGGCGCTGACTGGCCTGTTCGCTGCGCACCCGCTGGCGCTCATGGCCGGCGGTGTCGGCGAGGCACACCTGCCCGAGTACCCGCGTCGGCCCACTGACCGCCCAGGGACCAACCTGTTCGGCCAGCAACTTGAGCAACTGGGCTTCAGCCAGGACAAAGCCCAGGCGTACGCCGGCCAGGCCGAAAAACTTGCCGAACGAGCGCAGCACAATCAGCCCGACCTTGTGGCTGTGGGCGGCCAGGCTACGCTGTGGCGTGTTGTCCATGAACGCTTCGTCCACCACCAGCCAGCCACCGCGCTGGGCCAGGCGGCCATGCCACTCCAGCAACTGCTCCGGGGCCAGGCTCAGGCCCGTGGGATTGTTCGGATTGACCACCACCAGCACATCAAGACTATCTAGAAAAAAGTCGACTTCGTGCTCCAGCACTTCGCGCACGATGTAGCCGTTGCGCCGCCAGGCTTCGGCGTGTTCGGCGTAACAGGGCGACAGCACACCGACCTTGCCGGAACGACGCAGGCGCGGCAACAACTGGATCGCCGCCTGGGAACCGGGCACCGGCAACACCAGGGGCGCGCCGTAATAGGTGCAGGCGGCCTGTTCCAGGCCGTCATCGGTTTCCGGCAGGCGCGCCCAGGCACGCTCGGGGATCGGCGGGATCGGCCAAGGCCAGGGCGCGAGGCCACTGGACAGGTCCAGCCAATCGGCTTCGGCAATCCCGTAGTGCTCCACCGCCTTGCGCAAGCGCCCACCATGCTCAAGCATAAATCTCAGCTCCCAGACAGAGAATCAGCAACCACAACCACACACCCCGTTGCACCAACTGCCAGCCACGGTCGATGGAGTCGGCCGTGGCCGGCTCCCCCTCGCCCAGCTGTGGGCGTTGATGCACTTCACCGTGATAAATCGCCGCCCCGCCCAACTCGACCCCCAGCGCACCGGCGCCGGCCGCCATCACCGGCCCGGCATTCGGGCTGTCCCAGGTCGGTCCCTGGCGGCGCCAGCATTGCAGTGCCAAGCCGGTCTTGCCAAGCAAGGCGTAGGTCAGCGCCACCAAGCGTGCAGGAATATAGTTCAAGACATCGTCGATCCGCGCCGCCGCCCAGCCAAAACGCTCGAAACGCTCGTTGCGATAACCCCACATGGCGTCCAGGGTATTGCTCAAGCGATACAGGACCACGCCGGGCGCGCCGGCCACGACAAACCAGAACAAGGCGGCGAACACCGCGTCGCTGCCATTTTCCAGGACCGACTCGGTGGCCGCACGGGCCACTTCGGTGTGATCGAGCTCCGTGGTCTGGCGGCTGACCAGATAGCTCACCCGCTGGCGTGCACGATCCAGGTCATCACTGCGCAACGCCTGGGCCACCGGAATGACGTGCTCGCCGAGGCTGCGCAGGCCGAGGGCACAATAGAGCGCGAGGATTTCGACGAGCCAACCGACATAGGGCGCCCACGACAAGGCCGTGGCCAGGAGAGTCAGCGGCAGCACCGCGAGCACCCAGGCGGTGACCCCGTGACTGCGCCAACCGCGCCCGCCGGCATTGAAACGTTGTTCGATACGGTCCGCCAGACGGCCGAACGCCACCAGCGGATGCCAGCGTTTGGGTTCGCCCAGCAGCGCATCCAGCGCAACCCCGGCGACACTCAACAACGCCACACTCATTGACTCACTCCCCAATAATTCTCATATAACAGCTCACTCAAAGGACGCGGTTGCGCCCAGCCTTCCAATACCAGCATCGGTGCCGGATAAAACGCCTCGACCGGCCCCAGGCACAACACCGCCAGCGGCTTGGCCCCCGCCGGCAGACCGAGCAAGCGGGCCAGGGCCTGGGGCTCGAACAGCGAGACCCAGCCCATGCCCAGGCCTTCGGCGCGGGACGCCAACCAGAGATTCTGGATGGCACAGGACAAGGACGCCATGTCCATTTCCGGCAAGGTCCGACGACCGAAGATATGCCGCTCGCGATCATCCATCAGCGCGGCAACCAGCACTTCGGCACAGTCGTTGATGCCTTCGACCTTCAACTTCATGAATTCATCGGAACGCTCACCCAAGGCCTCGGCGGTGCGTATCCGTTCTTCTTCCACCAACTGCTGAATTTTCCCGCGCAGCTCGCGGTCGGTAATCCGAATAAAGCGCCAGGGTTGCATCAGCCCGACACTGGGTGCCTGATGCGCCGCTTCGAGCAAGCGCGAGAGCAATTCGGGCGCCACGCTGCCACCGGTAAAATGACGCATATCGCGACGCTCACCGATGACACGGTAGACCGCCGCGCGTTCTTCAGGACTAAAAGCGTTGTCGGTCATGGCCTCCGCGCGGGTAAGTCCGCGCGCTCCGAGAGTGCGCCGGCCTTGGCAAAGTGGATATCCGGGGCCAACAGCGCGGCAATGGCCCGCGGATTGGACGGAAAATAAAAATGCACATAAGAGGCGGTCATCCGCCCCTGTCGATACACCGCTTCGGCGCCACGCCCACCATTGGGGCTCAGGCCCCGGGCAATCGGCTCAAGGGCCGTGGTGGTCAGCGAATGGTGATAGGTGTGACCGCGCAACAACCCTTCCGGCAAGGTCACCGCCTGCAAGGCCAGGGCCGCCAGGCGCTTCTGCATCACCGCCTCCCCCGCCAGCAAGCCCAGCAACTCGGCACGCTGTCCTTCGACATCGGTCAGCGCGTCGAGCAGATAGAGCATTCCGCCGCATTCGGCGAGCAAGGGTTTGCCGGCCTGGTGGTGGGCACGGATCGCCGCCAGCATCGCTGCGTTCTGCCCCAGGGTCAGGTGATGCAGCTCCGGGTAACCGCCGGGCAGATAGAGGCTGTCCGCCTCGGGCAGGACCTGATCGTGGATCGGCGAGAAAAACCGCAACTCGGCGCCCATGGCCCGCAACAGGTCCAGGTTGGCGCCATAGATGAAGGCAAAGGCTTCGTCATGGGCCACCGCGATGCGCACGCCGGCCAGCAGCGGCTCGGCGACCACCAGCTCGGGCGCCTCAAAGGCCACCGGCGGCGGCAGCGCCACCTCGCAACTGCCGGCCAAGGCCTCGGCGGCGACGTCCAGGCGCTTGTCCAGGTCATTCAATTCACTGGCCTGCACCAGGCCGAGATGGCGGCTCGGCAGCTCGATCCCGGTTTCCCGGGAGAGCGCACCGTACCAACGCAGGCCTTCGGTCAGGCTGCCTTCGAGCAATTGCGCGTGACGCAGGGTGCCGACGCGGTTGGCCAGCACCCCGGCGAACGGCAGGTCCGGTTGGTAACGCGCCAGCCCCAGGGCCAGGGCGCCGAAGGTCTGGGCCATGGCGGTACCGTCGATGACCCCGAGCACCGGCACACCAAAATGCCGGGCCAGGTCGGCACTCGACGGCGTACCGTCGAACAACCCCATGACCCCTTCGATCAGGATCAGGTCGGCCTCACCCGCGGCTTCCCAGAGCAGCCGGCGACTTTCCTCGGCGCCGACCATCCACAAATCCAACTGATAGACCGGCGCGCCGCTGGCGCGCTCATGGATCATCGGGTCGAGAAAGTCCGGGCCGCATTTGAAGACCCGGACCTTGCGCCCCTGATTGCGGTGCAGGCGCGCGAGGGCCGCCGTCACCGTGGTCTTGCCCTGGCCGGAAGCCGGCGCGGCGATCAGCACCGCCGGGCAATGACGCGTTTGACTCATAGTTCGATGCCCTTCTGGGCCTTGATCCCGGCCTGGAACGCGTGCTTGAGCAGGCCCATTTCAGTCACGGTGTCGGCCAGTTCGATCATTTCCGGCTTGGCGCCGCGCCCGGTGACCAGCACGTGCTGCATCGGTGGGCGGGCTTGCAGGTCGGTCAGGACCTGGTCGAGGTCCAGATAACCATGTTTGAGGGCGATGTTCAGTTCATCGAGCACCACCAGGCCGATGCTCGGGTCGCGGAGCATTTCCCGGGACACTTCCCAGGCGGCTTCGGCGGCGGCGATATCCCGTTGGCGATCCTGGGTCTCCCAGGTAAAGCCTTCGCCCATCACATGGAAACGCACCTGCTCGGGGAAGCGCCGGAAGAACAGCTCCTCGCCGGTGCTGTTGCGGCCCTTGATAAATTGCACCACGCCGCACTGCATGCCATGGCCCATGGCACGGGCGAGCATGCCGAAGGCCGAGCTGCTCTTGCCCTTGCCGTTGCCGGTCAGGACCAGCAGCAGGCCGCATTCGTTGGGCGCACTGGCGATACGTTCGTCGATGACGGCCTTTTTGCGCAGCATGCGCGCCAGGTGGCGTTCGTCGCGATCGGGGGATTCGTTCATGGCAGCTCTCCGTTGGGGCTGGATAAGGCAAACGGGGGGCAGGGAAAAACGCGGCCGGAGCCGTCCAGCATCGCCCGCCGTGACGCTGTGGGATGGATCAGGCCGGTCTCCGGGCTCATAAGCGCGTATTCGCGGGACCGCGCGCCTTCCCATGTCGATTGGACACAGTGGCTCAAGGCGCGGTCTTGACTCATTTACCGTTGCGGGGGCAGCGCCGGAATCGCGCCTGTCGAAGGGCTCACCGGCTTCCCTGTTTCACCCTGTCGGCTGGCCGCCACAGAGCACCTGAAACAATCGGCGAAGGTTAGAGGGTTGGGGGTGGAGCGTCAAATAAAGCCGAGCCGGGCTACTGGCGATACAACGATCCACGCCCCATAAGCATTCGAAATGACCTGCACGAGGAAAACTCATTTTTACTGATCGACATGACCGGGAATACTCGCCTCTCAGGAAGAACAATAACCCGAGGTGACGGCCATGCACCTGATCAGACCCAACCTGCGCCACCACTGCCCCACGGCCTATACCGCCACAGGCAGTACGATCCATACGAACGACAACAGGACAATACTCGACGCCTGTTCCGGCGCCATCGCCTGCTCGCTCGGCTATGGCCATGAATACATCCTCGCCAGGATGACCGAGCAAGCTCAAAAGCTGAGCGCCGGCTACCGAACCCAATTCCTCAATCTTCCAGCGGAACAATTGGCCGACCGGCTTTGCCGCAAACTGGGTTATGCCGGTGCCTTTTTCGTCAATAGCGGGTCCGAAGCCGTGGAGGCGGCCTGCCGGACCGCGATTCAGTATTGGGACGAAGTGGGGCTGCCGAAGAAAAAACACATCCTGAGCAGAACCATCAGCTATCACGGTTCAACCCAGGCCAGCCTGACGCTTTCCGGTCACTGGCCCCGACGCAGAGGGGTTTGCAACCCCGCGCAACGTCCGACCTTGCCCACACCCTACTGCTATCGATGCCCCTACGGAAAAACGCCAAAGAGCTGCCAGCTCGCCTGCGCCCAGGCATTGGAAGTCGAGCTGGGCGAGGTGGGCAGCGATGCCATCGCGGCACTGCTGATCGAACCGATCACGGGCGCGTCCGGGGCCGCGATTACACCACCGACCGGTTATCTCGAAAAAATCCGCGACATCTGTAACCGCCACGACATCCTGCTGATCGCCGACGAAGTCCTGACTGGCCTGGGCAGGACCGGCTCATGGCTGGCCATGGAGCATGGCGACGTCAAAGCCGACATCAGCGTGCTGGGCAAAGGCCTGAACGCCGGCTACTTCCCCTTCTCCTGCCTACTGGTCAGCGAAACGATCAAGGAAGCCATCGAGCTGGGGACCGGCCTCTTCTCCTACGGCCACACCCACTCCAATCACCCGGTGGGCGCGGCGGTAGGCAACGCGGTGCTCGATGTGCTGGAAACAGAGGCATTGGTGGAGTTGTCCGCCAGCCGGGCAACAATCATCGAGTCGCATTTGCGCCGCTGCATGGAAACCTCGGACCTGATCGGAGAGGTTCGTGGAAAAGGCCTGTTCTGGGGACTGGAAATTGTCCGGGACAAGCGCAGTAAAAGGACATTTCCCCAACGTGCCAATGTCGCCGAAAAACTGGTCGGGCACGCCTTGGAAAAAGGCTTGAATCTCTATCCCGCCAGCGGGTTCGCCGCCCATGAACACGGCGATGCACTGATCTTCGCACCGGCGCTCAACACCCCACAAACCGTGCTCGAGGACATGCTGTCGTTGCTTGACGAAGTGATCCGCAGTGCCCCTTATGATCTGCGCAGGGAGTCACTGCATGACTGAGCTCATGGGCAGGACGGGCGAAATTCTACATACCGTAACGCCCAGCGACCTTGCCACGCACTGGAACAATGACATTCCGGTTCTCGCCACACCAATACTGCTGTGGCTATCGGAACTGGCCGCGATGCGTGCCCTGGAAGACCTGCTACCCACAACCGCAATGACCCTCGGCATCGCCCACGACAGTCGACACCTGGCCCCGACCCCCTTGGGATTCACTATCAGCGTCAGCGCCCGGGTCAAGGCGGTGACGGGCAAATACGTCACGTTTGACGTCAAGGCCACCGACGGTTTCGAAGTCATTCTTTCAGGTACGCATACAAGAGCCATCATCGAGCGCGAAAAGTTCGAGGAACGGGTCGCGGACAAAAGTACAGGAGCCTGACCATGACACCAGGACTTCCCCAGTCTGAAAAAAGGCTATCGCTCATTCTCTGGCTGGTGGCCGGAGCCGCCTTGCTCGGGGTGGCTCCCGTCACCGTCAAGGCCCTGCCTTTCGATGCCGAGGTCTCCGCCTTTTATCGCGTACTGCTGGCGACGCCTTTCATGTTGCTGATCTGCGCCTTCAATACCACCAGGGCATCGCCTGTTCCGAAAAACGGGCGATTCTACGGTCTGACACTGCTGGCCGTTATCTTGTTTACCGCCGACCTGACGGTCATGCACTTCGCCATCAAGCGCACCGATGTGGCCATCGCCACACTGCTCACCAACTGCGCGCCCTTCTTCGTCGTGCTCATGGGCATCGCCGGGATCGTCGAGAAACCGAAAGTCACGGAGTTCGTTTGCCTGCTGGTGGCCATTGGCGGGATGTACGTGCTGTGCATCCTCGATAAACCCCTGACCCACGACTACTGGGGAGAGGCCCTGGCGTTGCTGGCGGCCTTTTTCTACGCCGCCTATATCGTGACCATCAAGAAGGTCAGGGAATATGAGTGCGCGCCTGCACTGATCATGCTGTTCATCACGGTGGGTTGCAGCCTGCTGCTGTTCCCGGTCTTCATACTGTCCGGAGCGCCGCTGCCCGGCGACCTGAGCACCTGGGCCCTGCTGCTGGCCCTGGTTCTCTGTGGCCAGGTGCTGGGACAACTGCTGGTGACCCGGTCGCTGAAAGGACTCTCTGCCTCGTTCAGCTCAATCGTATTGCTCCTGCAGCCCGTTACCGCGACGGCGCTGTCGTGGTCATTGCTGGATGAAACCCTGACACCCCTGGAGCTGGCAGGGATGGCAATCATCCTCGCCGCCATTGCCGCCAGCGCCCTGTTGCCGCCCAAAAGCAGTAATCCCCTGCGCACACCGGAAAAAGAATTTCCCGACAGAAATACCAGCCAGTAACGACTGACAGTCGCAGAAGCAACGTCCAAGCTGATGATCTCTCTACCCTGAACACCCGGCCATGAAACTCACCAATATCGACATGGACCTGCTCAGAGCCCTGGTGTATGTCAGCAATACCCAGGGGTTCACCAAAGCGGCTGAACAGCTGTTTCGAACGCAATCAGCCATCAGCCTGCAAATAAAAAAACTGGAGCAGATCACCCATGAAAAACTTCTGGAACGGGGCAAAGAAATACGCCTGACACCGGCCGGCCTGAAAGTTTACGATTACGCCCAGCAAATCCTGAAGCTCAACGATGAGTTGATCCACTCGATCACCCATGAACGTCCCCCGCCTCACGCCAGAATCGGCCTGCCCGAACATCACGACCCGGCACTCATAGAGAAGATCATCAGGAGTACGTTCTCCTCGAACATTCAGTGTTCTTTTTTTAATGACGACGCCATGAACCTCTCAAGGATGGTCGAGCACCACCTTCTGGATATCGCCTTCATACTGCAAACAGAATTGGTTGGGGCACTGGAGATAGCGGTGATCCCCTTGAGTTGGGTATCGGCCAAAGGCTCGCGGCTGTACCGCAACGACATCATCAGGCTAGCCGTTCCACCGCAAGGCAGCGTCATTCGGCGCCTCACGCAACAAACACTCACGGACAACGCGCAACGGTTCACGGTGATCTGTTCGTCCGGTGATTTCACACACCTCAAGACGACCATCGTGACCGACCAGGCCATCGGCGTCATGCCGACTCAAAACGTGCCCGATGCATTGGGCATCGTGAATGACCACAAGCTTCCCGACCTCCCGCAAGCCCGGTTATTCATCAAGATATCCGCACAGGCCAGCGACGACGTGAAAACGCTGGCGTCTGCAATGATACGGGCCTGTACTGAAAGCGACTGGCCCCTCAACACCTCGACATCTGATTGAAGATATTGATCCGCTGTATATCGTTGGTTCCCCCGGCGATCTTCAGGCCGGCGGCATCGCGCAGGTATTTCCCGATCCTGGGGTCCGAATAGCCCAGGTGACCATGTACCTGCATCAGGCTCTCGGCCGACCTCATCAAACACTCGGCCCCTTGATACTTGGCAGTGGAACAGACCATGGAGGCCTCGGGATCATTTCTGTCCAGGAGACGCAAGGCTTCATAGGCCAGGTTTCGACACACGATGGAAGACATCTTCATCTCGGTCAAACGCCCTTGAATATACTGATACGCGCCGATCGCCTGCCCAAACGCCTGCCGGTACTGGCTGCGCTGCATCGCGGAACGGGTCATGCCATCGATCAGGCCCGCCGCGATAATCCCGTACAGGGCCCGCTCAAAAGAAATGATTTCATATAAAACCGTCAGGCCCCGTCCTGGAGCACCGATGATATTGCCCTCATCAATGGCCACCTCGACCAGATTCAGATCCGCCGTCGGACTGGTACGAATACCCAGGTTGAACTCTTGCTCGCCCACACTGATTCCGGGCGCATCCAAGTCCATGAAAAACAGCGTGATGTCTTTTTTCGGGCCCAGTGCAGGTATGCGTCCCGCCAACATCCCCATCGTGGCAACGGGTGCATTGGTAATATGCTTTTTCTGCCCGCTCAAACGATAACCACTGCCCTCGCGTACCGCGGACAACTGCATTTTCGACAGATCGGAACCACCCGAAGACTCCGTCATGGCCGTGACCGCAATTTCACCCTTCAACAACCTCGGCACCCAACGTTGTATCTGTTGCGCGGAGCCATGACTACACAGAAGCTTTAATGAACCTATATGGCCGAGGACGGTAATCAGGAAACCCAGGTCCTCACACTCTTTGGCCACCTCGTCCAGGCACTCGGCACACTCCGCCCAGGTCCCCCCAAAGCCACCCAGCTCGCGGGTGACAGGAATCTTCCACATGCCCAATTCAGCCATCCTTTGCCAACTGCGTCGATCCAGCGTCGCATCACCGTCGTGCCGTAGAGCATTTTCGGCAACCGCTCGCCCCAAGGCCTTGAACAATGATTTATCGATCACACCACCGTTTGAAGGAGACATAAAACACCTCTGCTAGCGCTTTCCTGATGTTTTTATGCCCTCGATTCCATCGTCCGCACAACGAGTTCTGAAAATCCTCCCGATGACGAAAACCAATCCTTGCCCGGCCAGGCAAAAACATCGACTCGCTCAAAAAACTGGCGCCAAAATTTGTGCTACGTTGAACAAGGTGATATCAAATAGCCACAACCCGCCCAAGAATAAGTAAAGGGGAGCCCCATGCAAGGCCTGATCATCAGCAATCCGAAACTGGAATTCCTGCGTCCCGCCCTGGAACGCTGGCCCGAATGCATTGATCGCTACAACCAACTGCTCGGTGACGGTCAGGCGCCGTACTGGTTCAACGAGCGAGCCAACCTGGGATTGTTGTCGGCCGCGGCCTGGGCGGCGGAAATGGTCACCCTGGAGCACTTCCAGACCAAAAAGCAGTTCGAAGAGGGCGACCGTGGCGGACACTGCGACCTGCAGATCTCAACCGCGCAAGAGTCAGTCTATATCCAGGCCACGCAACGCTGGCCCAAGGTCAACAACCTGAACCCGATGCCGGCGCTGCTGGATGTGACGAGCGATGCCAAGAGGATCAGCCAGCCCCATCACCTGAAACTCGGCTGCCTGTTCGTCTCACCCTTCAAGCCGCAGCAGAGCCCCAGCCCGGAGGACCTGCAGGACATGGTCGATGACCTGCAAAAAGCCCACAGCTGCGCCGTCGCCTGGTACTTCCCCTACGCCTATCGCAAGTTGCACAACGAAGCCGGCCAATATCACCCCGGCATCGCCCTGCTGTTCAAGGAAGCCTGAGCGAGCGCTCTAGACTTTACGGCACAGCGTCAAACCATCACCCAGCGGCAACAGCGAAAGATCCACCCGCGCGTCATCCTTCAAGGCTCGGTTCAGCGCCTGGATGGCCCGGGTGTCGGCACTTGGCGCATTCACTTCCAGCACCCGCCCGCTCCACAGCGTGTTATCGAAAATCGCCAGGCCGCCCGTGCGCAGCAAACGCAAGGCACTTTCCAGGTAAGCCGGATAGTTGGCTTTGTCAGCATCGATAAACATCAGATCGAACTGCCCGCCCTGCCCTTGCTGCTCCAGCTGCGCCAGGGTTTCCAGCGCCGGCGCCAGGCGCAGTTCGATGCGCTCGGCCAGACCCGCTTCCCGCCAATAGCGCAGCGCCGTGGCGTTGTAGCCCCCGGGAATATCGCAGCACAGCAGGCTACCGCCCTGCGGCAAGGCCGAGGCCATGCACAAGGCGCTGTAACCGGTGAAGGTGCCGACTTCGAGCAAACGCCGGGCGCCGGTCAGCTTGACCAGCAGCGCGAGGAACTGGCCCTGCTCAGGCGCCACCTGCCAACGCGCCATGGGCAGCGCCTGGGTTTCATCACGCAGACGCTTGAGCAACGGCGTTTCGCGCAGGGAAACGTCCAGCAGA
Organism: Pseudomonas gingeri; assembly: GCF_013386165.1. Classification (GTDB taxonomy): domain Bacteria; phylum Pseudomonadota; class Gammaproteobacteria; order Pseudomonadales; family Pseudomonadaceae; genus Aquipseudomonas; species Aquipseudomonas gingeri_C. The sequence continues at coordinate 35,629 of NZ_JACAOS010000023.1, forward strand.
TAGCCGTAGAGGGCATCGTCCAGCTTGAGGGTGCGAGCGGTCATGACAACCTCGCGGCAACTCGGTGACTAAGGGTTGCTCGCCAGGTGCCCGGCCGGTAACACACGCTTGGCATTCAGATAAGCGTGCTGCCAGTAGGCCTTGGACAGGCTGTCCAGTTTCACCGTGCCGCCAGTGGCCGGCGCATGGACGAAACGGCCCTCGCCGACATAAATGCCGGCATGGCTGACCTGGGAACCACCGTTGGTGGCGAAGAAGATCAGGTCGCCGGTCTGCAAGGCGTTCTGCGGCACGTTCGGCGCCCGCATCACGATCAGCTCACGGGTCGAACGTGGCAGGTTGATGCCCGCCATATCGCGATACACATAACCGATCAGGCCGCTGCAATCAAAACCCGAGTCCGGCGTATTACCACCCCAACGATAAGGCGTACCAACCAGGCCCAAGGCACGGAACAGCACGTCTTCGGCTTCTGGCGAGGAGGGTTGCGGGGAGGCGAATACCACGGGGCGAGCCACCGGCGCTGGCGGCGGCGGCGCGTGGCCGGCACAGGCACCGAGCAACGCGGTGAAGGCAATCAAGGCAATACGGGCCGTGGTCGACATGTGCAGAAATCCTGACTGAATGCGGCTTTCTCTGCCGTGGCGTAGAGAAATCAAAACCGCGCAAGCAAGGCTCGCGCGGTCAGATACTCAACAATATGTCAGGATTCTAGCGGCTATACGCCAAACTTCAAGTATCACTTTAACTTCGGACGTTTTTTGTACAGTTTGCCTGGCGCTGAGGCTTGGCATTTAGCCATCAGCGGGGCCGATGGCACTGAAAACGCCCGAGTGATTACCGGTTGCTGGTAGTCATCGTGGTAGGGGCCATCGCGAGGGCACGCTTGGCTTCGATGAAGGTCTTGCTCCAGTAGCTGTCGCCCAGGCTGTCGATCCGCACACCACCGCTACGGCGGCTGCTGGAGTGGATGAACTGGTCATCGCCCAGGTAGATACCGGCGTGACTGACACGACCGCGGCGACCATTGGTCGCGAAGAACAGCAGATCACCTGGCTTGAGCTTGTTGCGCGCAACCAGTGGTGCCTTCACGTTGATCATCTCGCGGGTGGAGCGCGGCAGGTCGAGCCCGGCTTCCTCACGGAACAGATAACCAATGAAACCACTGCAGTCAAAGCCGGAACTCTCGTTGGTGCCGCCAAAACGGTAACGGGTACCGATCAGGGACATGCCACGCTCGAGAATGCTGTCAGCAAGGACTGGCAACTGATAAGGCTTACCCTCGCCGAACGAGGCGAGTTCTTTCTCTGTGGCCAGCTCATCGTCCAGTACAGACGCGGATTTGACGCCAGAAACCGAAGCGGTTTTGACCGAATTATCGACCTGCTGTTGCGAAACCGGCGTATGCGCCGCGCAACCAAACAACAGGGTAACAAGTGCGAGAGGCACGAGGGGTGCGAAGCGATTTAGCATGGGCACGACCGTGGCTGATTTGTTAGGAGGCGTGACTATGCCTTCTATCACCCTCATTTGCAAATTTTATGGGACAAGATGTGACTCGGTCGTTTCTTGAAAACATCTAAGGATTTAATACCCAAACGGTTCCCACACGCCTGAAAAAAGCTTCTGACGTGGGTTTTGTGACGTCTGGATTTTGGCGAAAAAGCGCTGAAAGCCCCGGTTTTACCAGCCCAGGGTCTCTTTGAGAAAGGGGATGGTGAGCTTGCGCTGGGCCTGCAACGAGGCCTGATCGAGCTGTTCGAGCAAGTCGAACAAAGCGCTCATGCTACGAGTACCACGAGTCAGGATGAAATGCCCTACTTCGTCGGTCAAATGCAGACCGCGTCTTGAAGCACGCAGTTGCAAAGCCCGCAGCTTGTCTTCATCCGAAAGGGGCCGCATCTGGAAAATCAGTGCCAGGGTCAGGCGCGATTTCAGGTCGGCCAGCTTGACCGGCAGTTCACGGGGCGAAGTCGAGGCGGCAATCAACAGGCGTCGGCCGCTGTCCCGCAGACGGTTGAACAGGTGAAACAACGCCTCTTCCCAATCCGCACGCCCGGCCACCACTTGCAGGTCATCCAGACACACCAGCTCGTACTGTTCGAGGTTGTCGAGCAACTCGACACCACGGTCCATCAACTCCGCCAACGGCAGGTACACCGCCGGCTCCCCCATCTGCTCGAAGCGCAGGCAAGCTGCCTGCAACAGGTGGGTACGCCCCACGCCGTCCTTGCCCCAGAGGTAGATCAGGCTTTCGGTCCACCCGGCGTCGGCTTCGCATAGCCGCTCGACATAGCCGAGTGCAGCGGCATTGGCGCCTGGGTAGTAGTTGATGAAGGTGGCGTCATCACGCAGACGCACACCTAGGGGCAGCTGAATCGGTTTCATGCTGACTGAACGGTTATCGGGAACCGTTAGTGGCCTCTGTGTAAAGTTTGCAAAGTTTATACCCGTGAGGCTGGGCGCACAATGCAACAGACCACAAGCAAAATCAAAGGTTTGCGCGCGACGATCAGAGATCGGGGTCTTCCCGACCGCCGTACATGTCCGAACGTTTGTACAGTTCGTGCATATGCCGCACCAATACCATGATCACCGCCGCCACCGGCAGAGCCAGCAACACGCCGGTAAAACCGAACAGTTCGCCCCCGGCGAGAATCGCGAAGATCACCGCCACCGGGTGCAGGCCGATGCGATCACCAACCAGCAGCGGCGTGAGCACCATCCCTTCCAACGCCTGACCAATCATGAAGACCGCGACGATGCCCGCCATCGGGTACAGGTCGCCGCCAAACTGGAACAGGCCAGCGATAATCGCCGCACTGATGCCAATCACGAAGCCCATATAAGGAACAATGGCCGCCAAACCGGCCAACAGGCCGATCAACAAGCCCAGCTCCAGGCCGACCAGCATCAGGCCACCGGCATAGATCCCGCCCAACGCCAGCATCACCAGCAACTGGCCACGCATGAAGGCGCCCAGCACGTCGTGACACTCGCCCGCCAGGGAAACAATACGTTCCTCGCGGTCACGGGGCAGCAGGCTGCGAATCTTCGCCATCATCAGGTCCCAGTCCCGCAGCAAATAGAAACTCACCACGGGCACCAGCAACAGGTTCGCGACGAAACCGATCAGCGCCAGGCTCGAAGCCGTCGCCTGGGACAGCACCACGCCGACGATATCGCCGGTCTGCCCCATGTGTTCGCTGATGGCCGCCTTGACCTTGTCGAATTTCCAGAAACCGTCAGCCAGGCCGAACTTGTGCTGAGCCCAGGGCATCGCGGTGTGCTGCAGCCAGTCGAGCATCTGCGGTGCCAGTTCATACAGGCGGAAGAACTGCTTGGCCAACATCGGTACCAGCACCAGCAGCAGGGTCATCAACACCAAGATAAACAGCGCGAACACCGAGACCACGCCCCAGGTACGGGACATCCCGAGCTTTTCCAGACGATCGACCACCGGGTCGAACATATAGGCCAGCAGCAGGCTCACCAGGAACGGCGAGAGTATCGGGTGCAGCAGGTACACGAACACGCACAGCAGGATCGCCGCGCCCAACCAAAACCATCGACGTGTGTCGGTCATGGACGACTCCAGCCTTATATATAGAAAGAAATTCGATAGAACCGAAAAATTACCAACGGAAACGCAACTGCGCTGTCGGCGCCACCGGCGTAACAGGTGCCGCGACAGGGCTCCCAGGGGCGGCGGCCGGAGCCGGAGCAACTGCCGTCGCCGCCGGCAACGCTTCACCCGCCGGGACTTCCTGCAACTTCGCCAGCCCCAGTTGCGCACGCAACTGTTCCGCGCTGCCGTTGACCTGATAAACGATCCGGTCGCCGTCCACGCTTTGCGGGCGACCACCAAAGGGCTCGAGCAAATGCTCCAGAGCAGCGTAACGCTCCAGGGTCATGCCCTGCACTTCCAGCAGTTGTGCAGCCGATACCCCGGGTTTGGTGGCAAAACGCGGTGCCAGGCGCTCGCTCACCGCCAACAGCACGGCATCCGCCAACGCCGCCGTATCGGCGCCCTGGGCCGTGCCCTGCTCCTTCTGGTCGCCCAGCCACAAGCGCCATTTCGCCTGCCACTGCCCGCCTTCTTCATGGGCATGCACCGCCAGCAGGGCATCGGCGCCATAGCGTTCGGACGCCGCGTGCAACGGCGTCGCATCACTGCCTTCGAGGTTCTTCGCCGTGGCGACGATCTGTTCATCCAGGTCGGCCAACGGCAGACGCAGTGGCAAGCCACGGTGTTGCGCTGCCCGGCGCAACGGCTCGGCGGCCGATTGACCGTCGCCGATCAGGTTCGAGCCCTCGGTCGAATCATTCAGCCACCAACCGAGAATCGCCGGCCGGTTGCTGCCCCACAGTGCCAGCCCGGCGCCACGCAGGGCGCGGTCGGTGCTCAGCGGATCGAAATCCACCTGCAGGCTTTCCGGTGGCCCGGCGTCATAGCCGTACTGGCTGATGATTTGCTGCGGGTCCTTGCGCACTTCGGCCAAGCCGGGGTTCTGCAGCGCCTTGGGGTCGCCGGTCAGGCGCAGCACCAAAGTATCCAGGGCACGCTGGGTGGCCTGGTTGCGTTCATCCGGCGTCTGGCTGCTGACCGGTTCGCGCACCTGGTACAAGCCATTCAGGGTTTGCGCGTGGATCGCCAGGCTCAACAGGGAAAGACAGCCGGCACTCAATAGTTTGAACAGACGCATGAAAAATTCCCGACGGGCAGAAGCGGCAGGTTAAAGACCGCATGAATACAAAGCGACAGGTTTGAGACCGCTGCGCAGTGCCATCATTCACACAATCGCTGAAAAGTTTTTCCCCGTCATAAAGATCGTGGGTCAAGGGCTATACCTTATACAGCCACATCCATTGCGGCCAGCACGAGCGTAAAGGGATTTTTTTAACACGATATGACCCTGCCGTCGGCCCGAGGATGGCCGCTGCTGCCCAAGCCTGATAAAATCGCGCGCCTTCGCAGACCGGCGAGCGTCAGGCCCAAGGAAATTCGAACCCGTTCGTTTCCCCCATGAAGCCCAACCGCTTCCGGTCGATACCCCCTGAATCCCCCCTAAAGGCCTGGATCATGAGCAAGCAACCCTCCCTGAGCTACAAGGACGCCGGTGTAGACATCGACGCCGGTGAAGCATTGGTCGAACGCATCAAGAGCGTGGCCAAGCGCACTGCGCGCCCGGAAGTCATGGGCGGCCTGGGCGGTTTCGGCGCCCTCTGCGAGATCCCGGCCGGTTACAAGCAGCCGGTCCTGGTCTCCGGCACCGACGGCGTCGGCACCAAGCTGCGCCTGGCGCTGAACCTGAACAAACATGACAGCATCGGCATCGACCTGGTGGCCATGTGCGTGAACGACCTGGTGGTCTGCGGTGCCGAGCCGCTGTTCTTCCTCGACTACTACGCCACCGGCAAGCTCAATGTCGACACCGCCGCCCAGGTAGTGACCGGCATCGGCGCCGGCTGCGAACTGTCCGGCTGCTCCCTGGTGGGCGGCGAAACCGCTGAAATGCCCGGCATGTACGAAGGCGAAGACTACGACCTGGCCGGTTTCTGCGTCGGCGTGGTGGAAAAGGCCGAGATCATCGACGGCTCGAAAGTCGCCGCCGGCGATGCCCTGCTCGCCCTGCCGTCGTCCGGCCCGCACTCCAACGGCTACTCGCTGATCCGCAAGATCATCGAAGTGTCGGGTGCCGACATCGAAACCATCCAGCTCGACGGCAAGCCGCTGACCGACCTGCTGATGGCACCGACCCGCATCTACGTCAAACCCCTGCTCAAGCTGATCAAGGACACTGGCGCGGTCAAGGCCATGGCCCACATCACCGGTGGCGGCCTGCTCGACAACATCCCGCGGGTACTGCCAAAAGGCGCCCAGGCCGTGGTCGACGTGGCCAGCTGGCAGCGTCCGGCGGTCTTCGACTGGCTGCAGGAAAAAGGCAACGTCGACGAAACCGAGATGCACCGCGTGCTGAACTGCGGCGTTGGCATGGTCATCTGCGTCGCCCAGGAACACGTTGAAACCGCGCTGAACGTCCTGCGTGAAGCCGGCGAACAGCCATGGGTCATCGGCCAGATCTCCACGGCCGCCGAAGGCGCTGCCCAGGTCGAGCTGAAGAACCTCAAGGCTCACTGATGTCCGAGCCGATGACCTCGACCTGTAACGTCGTGGTGTTGCTGTCCGGTACCGGCAGCAACTTGCAGGCCCTGATCGACAACGTGCGGGCCGGTGAAAACCCGGCCCGCATCGCTGCGGTGATCTCCAACCGCGCCGACGCCTTCGGCCTGCAACGTGCCCGGGACGCGGGGATCGAAACCCGCGCCCTGGACCACAAGGCCTTCGACGGCCGCGAAGCCTTCGATGCCGCCTTGATCGAACTGATCGACGCCTTCAATCCGCAACTGGTGGTCCTGGCCGGCTTCATGCGCATCCTCAGCGCTGACTTCGTCCGCCACTATCAGGGGCGCCTGCTGAATATCCACCCCTCTCTCCTGCCCAAGTACAAAGGCCTGCACACCCATCAGCGCGCGCTGGAAGCGGGTGACCGGGAACACGGCTGCAGCGTGCACTTCGTCACCGAGGAACTCGATGGCGGACCTCTGGTCGTACAGGCTGTGGTTACGGTAGAGTCTGACGATACCGCGCACAGTCTGGCGCAACGGGTCCACACCCAGGAACACAGGATTTATCCGCTGGCGGTACGCTGGTTCGCCGAGGGGCGTTTGGTCCTGGGTGATCAGGGTGCATCGTTGGACGGTCAATTACTCGCGGCCAGCGGCCACATGATTCGAACCTAGGAGATTTTATGCGTCGTGCCCTGCTCTTCGCTCTTACCCTGCTCGCCTTGCCGGCAGTGCAAGCGGCGGATCTTCAACCTTTCGCCGCCAGCTACACCGCCGACTGGAAACAACTGCCCATGAGCGGTTCGGCCGAGCGTAGCCTGTCGAAAAACGATAACGGCACCTGGACCTTGAGTTTCAAGGCTTCCATGATGATCGCCAGCCTGACCGAGGAAAGCACCATTCGCCTCGACAAGGACACCCTGCTGCCACAGAGCTACACCTTCGAACGCGGCGGCCTGGGCAAGGCGAAGAAGATCAACCTGGACTTCGACTGGTCGTCGAAGATGGTCACCGGCACCGACCGTGGTGACCCGGTCAAGGTACCGCTCAACAGCGGCATGCTCGACAAGTCCACTTATCAGTTGGCCCTGCAACGCGATGTTGCGGCCGGCAAGAAAAGCATGAGCTACCAGGTAGTCGAAGGCACGGACACCGACACCTACGACTTCCGGGTCCTGGGCGCGGAAAAAGTCAGCACCAAGGCTGGCTCGGTCGATGCGATCAAGGTCGAGCGCGTGCGCGACCCGACGCAGAACAAGCGCACCACCGTCATGTGGTTCGCCAAGGACTGGGACTACCTGCTGGTCCGCCTGCAACAGGTGGAAACCGACGGCAAGGAGTACAACATCATGCTCCAGGAAGGCACCGTGGCCGGCAAAGAGGTCAAGGGCAGCTGATCCAAGCCGCCAGAATGAGCCCCGCGAGTGCGGGGCTTTTTTATGCCCGCAATAAAACCGGCGTCACGCGTGTAGACACCGCCTTGCCCGCCAATCGACGCGATCCCGGTAGGAGCTGGCTTGCCAGCGATGGCGATTTCACATTCACCGCCGCCCTCCTCCCGCAACCGCGCTTCCAAGCGTCTGGATCGCAGCTTTGCCGCGGATCCAAGATGAAACTTTTGTCAGAAAACTTCAGCCAAAAAGGCGCAAACCCAAGCAATCCGGGCCTTTGGCCATTATTGCGTTTCTGACAAGAGTAAATTCCGTCTGTTACCGATTTACGTAGGAGGCTAATGAATCATATAACAGAGGCCTGCGACGCGTTGCCGCAGTTCAACAGAGACTGGAGCTTGCAGATGACCGTAAAAGTGACCGAACGCGATGATGCACACATGTCCCATGAAGGCGTTGCCCACGGCATTCGAATCTGGGATGTACACCAGCAGGACCTCCTGGTAGGCATGTTTCACAACGAGACCGACGCTCATAATTATAAAAACGAGCTGGAAACCCTCGAGAAGAAACGCGAGATGCAGGCGTCCTGAACGCCTGGTAATGACAGACTTGTAAAACGACAAACCCCGCACCTGGCGGGGTTTGTCGTTTCTGGCTGCCAAGGACTTGATGGCTCTTGGCGCAACAGCCTCAGTCCAAGGCGGGTGATGGCTGATCAGACAGGGGGGCCCCCTCAAGCAGGGCATCCACCACCGCACGCGCCACCTCCACCGAATGCAGCATGCCCCAGAACAACGACCGCTCCACGGGGTTGGTATGCAGGCTGATTTCGTCACCGTTGAGTTCGGCCGTTTCGAGCAGATTGGAAACGTAGGTCAGCGCATCCTGGGCATTGATGCCTGGCTGGATAGCGAACAGCGTGGGTTTGTACGAAGCTTCGGGAGTGACGGGTTTGGAGCAGGTGAACGCGAGGGTATCGAGCAGACGGCCCGTGCTTGTGAGGGCCGGCTCGGACTCATTCTCGTTGGATGGGGTATCAGGGAGTTTGCGCAAGTACATCGCCCTGTCGGCGGTGCTGAGGGCTTTGCGAACAGGGGGCGGATCGGGTGTAATTTTCTTAGCCATGGAGATACTCCTATTCAATAAAGGAGCCCGCCACATTTCGTTACCAAGCGAAGGGGTGGCGAACTGTACGCAGGTTGGTAAACCGGTGAATAGGAACCGGCAGGCCGAAGCCTCCTGCGCACAGCCCGCCATAACGCGAACACAAAAAAGCCGCAATCGCGGCGCTGTGCGCCTACTCAAATCCGGGTTACCAAGCCCGATCGCTGAATTTGCAGCGACAATCGAACTGTAGCCCTGGCGTTTGGCGCACGCAATATTCTCCCATGCCTGAAGCATGTGGGAAATATGAGTTTTTTCGGCAGGCTATTTCGCGTATTGATTGAGTATCGCTGAGCCGTGCTTTCTAAAGCGAAGATCCAAGCCTTACCCCATATTGATGAAGGCGTGTCGATCAGCAAGGGTCGACGTCAGAAAGCAGTGGCTCCCAAAACAAAAACAACGTTAAGTAAGTGCCATTCAAATCCGTCCCCTTTTCCTCCATAGAAGACGTGTTCAATACCTGTCATCAGACCACCGTCCTTGTTGTAAGTGCTCGCGCCCCACGATGTATCTATTTATCTTGGAGCAGGTAATGCCTTGATTGCGTCATCTACAATATCCCTAGCTTTTTTTGCCCCAAGCTGGCTGACCCTTTACTTTTTCAAACTTCGCCACATATCATTTAAAACAATTAGCACCCTAGAATAAACCAGCAACTGAACCTCAAAAACCACAACACCCTCCGAAAGATGAATTTCTAAAGGAATTGAAATATTCACATTATGGGTCGCCGAAGCCTGCGAAAACACCGCAGCAGATAGATAACTAGTGATCTTTAATATATCAGAATAAAGAACACCAACATTTTTTTCCTTAGATTTTATAGCTACGCCTTTTTCAAAAATCTTTAAGGCACAGTTATCCAAATCAATTTCATATACTCCCTGACCCAGTTCGGAATCACTACTGAGAGGTATATAGCCTCCATAACCAGACACATTGAGGCTTTTCAGTTGTTTGCTCGCTGCCTTTGGATGGCTCACTACTTTAGCCCCTTCAAAAAATCTCTAAGTCCTTCTTTGGTAGCGGGAAAACTAAAAGAGAATTGCTCGCCCACTTTCCCTGCCCCTAATGCTGCGCCTTCCTCTGACGCGTAATAGCCTTTAAGGGTGACTGTCTTGGCACCTTGAGACTGAGTGTATTCTAGGAGTTTTTTAAGCGGCCCCACTAATTCGGAGGCCCCATCCGGACCATAGCCAATAAAACCTTTCGATGTGCCTACAGCAAAGTCGTCAAATATAACCTCACCAGCATTCATCGTCACTTTCGGGGAGTATATGGTTCCGACCCCGTTAGCAGCATCAAATGAAACTTTCCCAAGATCGGTTGCCACAGGCAAGGTTGCTTTTGCACCATCTTTTAGAGCAATAGCCCCCCCACCAAACACCCCTAACGCTGTACCACCTAACGCTGCATCCCCACTCGCCATTTCTGCAGCAATGATAGCCGTCTCATTGCACATCGCCGGAGCCAGCGCGCATCCCATCGCCAATTCGGGAAGGACAACAGCAGCACCCACACCACCCGAAGCATAAACCCAGCCCGCGACAAAGTCATGCCCTGGCCCTTCGTACCCATCACCCCTGGCTTGCGATCTCTGGGCCTCGCTTCTTTGTTCCGGGGTCGCACCCTGCTGAACCAAATAAGCATCCAGACTGGCCGCCGCCGCCCCATAACCGGCATTCAACGGAAAGGAGATTTCGTTGTTTTCAACAGCGTTCTTGGCCGCGTTTCCTCCAGCTACCGCACTCGCCGAATCGCCCCCCACCAAGCCACCGACCAAACCACCGGCCAATGTCGACAACGTCGATATTTTCTGTTTTTCAACTTCGCTCAGCTCACTGGCCTGCTTGCCCGGATAAAGCTGGGTCGCAATCAGCTCTCCCAGACTGGCTCCTGCGGCCCCAGCCAGGGCCGAGGTCTGCTGGGACTTGGCCAATACCGCGCCAAGCACGGCGTGAGCCATGATTCTCGCTTCAAGGTTGTCACCGGTACTAGCCTTGATCACACCGGCCAGATACGGTGCCGACGCTCCCACCAGTGCTTGAGCGACATTACCGCCAGCCAGACCTTGGATCGCCGCCGTGACCGCCTGCGCCGCTCGTTGATAATTGCCGCCCGTACCGTAATCCTCCAGGACGGCGTTGGTGACCTGGGTGGATATTTGTTCATTTGTGGGATTGGTGTTGCCGCTCTGGGCCAACTGCTGACGAGCCGCTTCAACCTTCTGTGGATCCTTCAGGGCCTTGGCCGTTTCGATCGCACCCTGGGTGCGAATGATGTCGATTGCCTGGTTGCCGATTTCACCAATCAACTGAGCCTGACGCAGGCGTTTCTGCTCTTTCTCTTTATCGAAAATCGGGCTCAAGGCGTTATTGGCATGTTCGACATCACGACTCAGCGTGGCGACATCCTGCTGTTGCTTGCCCTGATCGCGAATATTGATTTCACCCGCTGAAACAGCCGAGTAGGTGCTACTGCTGTCATGCCCACTATGGTTGGCGCCCGTCAGTAACAAGCTGCCCATATTCCCTATGAACGTTGAACCCGTATCGCCACCGGTACCACCACTGACACTTTGATGTTGGCTGCTGAAGTCAGCTTCGTTGTGAATACCCGTCCATCCCAGGGTGCCCGTACTCAGTTTGTTTTGATACGCACTGGCGGTGCTTGCAATCACACTGCCGTTAAGCTGCGTGTGCTCTCCAACATTGACCTGATACCCCCCCTTGCCAGCAAACAGGCCTGTTTGCTCCTGTACGCTCTCGAAGTTGGACTTGATTTTGTCCTGGCTGACGCTAAGCGATGCGCTGCCCGTCATGCTGCCAAAGGTAAAACTGCCACCAGCACTAGCATTGGCCTGCTTGGAATCGAAACGATCGGTGTCTTGCAGGCTGGTCAAGGTCAGGTTGCGGCCAATATCGGCAATCACTTTTTGTGCCGTGGCTTGCGCGCCTTCCAGCGTCGTGTCACGGCCACTTTTCAAGGTCAACTGATTACCCGCGTTAACCGTGGTTTCTGTCCACGCGCTGCCGTTGCCTGTTTCCTTACCTGTACCGCTATTGGCATTGGCGAATATGCTCAGACCCGCACCGCTGGAACCGACCCCCAAACTAATCCCAATCGCCCCGCCACCACTCTTGTTGGAACCATCAAGTCGTTGTGAGTTGATACCCGCGCTCAGATCAATGTCATGAGCCGCTGTCATCGACACATCGTGGCCCGCCTGTAGCTTGCCACCGACGACCGCTATATCTCCCGTCGCAGAACCAGGCTGACCGCTCCCTACCGCAATGATGTTCAGATCCTTGCCTGCGGTCAGGCTGCCCCCCTGACTGGTACTCTGCTCCTGAACCTGCTTGGAGCTGGACTTCTGTGTACCTAGCGACAAGGCAATACCTACAAAGCTGCCTGTACTCGCACCGGACTGAATCGCCTGAGCGCCTTGCCAGGCCTGATACCCAGATAACCCGGCCTTGACCCCCTGGAGTGCGGCGAGACGAGAGTCATCTTCCTGCTTTGAAGCCTGAACCGTTTGCACCGCTGTATTGACAGCCTCGCCCACGACCCCGGACAAGGCCAGTGTCAGGCCACTTTTACTGCTCTCTTGAGTGGTTTGGGTAGAACTGCCATTGGCTGCATCTGTGATGTAGACATTTTGTCCCGCAAGATTGATGTCTTTATCCGCGACCACATCGCTGGCCTTGACGCTCAGGTCCTTACCGGCGGTGATGTTCACGCTGCCCAACACACTGCCGACGGTGCTAGCTTTCTGCATCTGGCTTTCAGTGCTTTGCGAATAGGTATTCTTGGAGGAACCCAAGGTCACGCCTATCCCACCAGAGCCCATCAGGCCTGACTCTTTAGTTGACTGGCTATGTTGTGCACTGAAGTGCTCGGTACCACTTTCTATACGAATATCGTTACGGGCTTGCAGGTTGGTTTCTTCAGTCGACACAACATTACTGGCGGACACCGCAAGGTCATGCCCCGCCTGAATCAGTGTGCTATCAGCACTGAGCGTCGTTCCGGTCAGTGACGTGCTGCTGGAAGAGTCACTGCTCATCTTACTGGTGCTGGAAAAACCGAAACCGCCTGACTTCGACTCGGCCGAAGCACTGAATTGGCTGTTTTGCGCCGCGCTCAAATTGACATCGTTGCCCGCACGAACCAACAGGGCTCCTTTGTCACTATTAACAGACGAGCCCGTGATGTTGACGTCATTCACGGCAACGATCGTGGCCTTCCCTTGCGCTTGGATGACGGAGGAAACGGCTTGCTCACTGCCGCTTTCCGTCATCGTCGATGACTTTTTGCCCCAAGCACCTTTCTTGGTTTTGGAGTAATAGGAATAGTCGCTATTTTGCGCCGTATCCAGGTTCAGGTCATTGCCAGCATAGAGGTAAGCTTCATTGCCGGCACTCACACGGCTTGCAGTCACTTCAAGGTCTTTGCCCGCAACCAGAGCAACACTGCCACCCGCAGTCACACCAGTAGAAACCTGCTGGGTGTGATCCTCCTGACGGGTGATCTTGTTGGTCTGGACGAAGGAGTGCTGCTCGTCCGCCGCCGAAGCCAAGGTCAAATCACCGACCGCCGACAGCGCCACGTCACGCTTGGCATCGATCTGACTGGCGATGGCCGTCAGGTCGCGCCCGGCACTGACCGTCAGGTCCCTGCCAGCCGTTACGCTGGAGCCATTCTGAACCACGCTCTTGTCGCTGGAACGGACACCCAGCGTCTGGCTGTTCACTTGCTCGGCTGAGGTGATGTTCACATCGCGCCCAGCCTTGAGCGTGGTGTCCAGCGTGCTTTTCAACACGCCACCGCTGTTGTCGATATCGCGCCCGGCGCTGACCGTCAGGCTGTTGCCCGCCTCGATCCGCGCGGCGCTATCGGCGAAACCACGCTGTTCGCTTTTCTCACCGATGCCGCTTTCGTGAGTGGTGATGGTGCGCTCGTTGATCACGTCGCCCGTGGTGGCGGTCACGCTCACATCACGGCCCGCGATGATGCCGCCCGCCTTGTTGACCAGGTTATTGCTCGCCAGCGCATCCAGGCGATTACCTGCTTCCAGCAACCCGCTGTTGGTCAGGTCATTGCCGGCCGTGACCGACAGGTTGTTACTGGCCCGCAAGGTCCCGGCGTTGTTCAGGTCCTTGCCCGCAATCAGGCTCACGTCACTGCCCTGGATCAACGCGCCATTGGCCGCCAGGCGGTTGCTGGCGTTGGCCAGGTACAGCACCGGCACCAACACCTGCTCGCCGTTCACCGTCTGGTTTTCCATCCAGACGATATCGTGGGTCAGGGCCGCGACCTGTTCGGAAGTCAGGCTCACCCCCAGTTGCAGGTTGAGCGCCTGTTTGCTGGTGATGGCGTTGTTCATCAGGTACTTGAACATCGCGTCATCGGAGGTCTGGCCGTCGATAAAACGCTGGCCGGTACGGGCAGTCACCGCCTGCTGGATCAGTTTCTGTTCATAGAAGCCGTCACCCAGGCGCTTGGCGCTGTCATCCGGGTTATAACCCAAGCCCGAGAGCAGGTAGTCCGAACTCATGAACTGCTTGAGGTCGGTCAGCACCGGGTTGGTTTCGATCAGGTATTTCTGCGGGCTGGACCTGACCGACATATCCGGCAAGCCCTGGACGCGAGCCAGGGGCTGACCCTCGGAGATTGGATTCACACCGATATTGCTGTCATGGCCGGGCAACTGAATGGCACCGCTGCCGGAGTCCACAGGTGCACCGACATCAATGGCGCTGGCGCCCACGCTATTTCCGGTGGCCTGACGGGTAGTCTGGGTCAGTTGCCGATCATTGATGGCGACCTGCGAGATATCGCCGATCTGGCCGTCACGCACCTGGACTTGCGGCAGGCTTTGCTGGCGCTGGGCGGTACCGACCGTCGTGCCGCCCATGCTCCAGCTTTGCGAGCCAGGATTGGCCTGGCTGGCCTGCTGAAGCGAACCACCCTGCCCGCTCAAGCGGAACAGGCCGTTTTGCCCGGTGGGTAGGCTGAAGCCCGGCAGGGCCAGGGGATTGACCTGCTGCTGCGCCAGATTCGGCGGCAGTTGCGAGTTGACGGTGATCCGCGTGGAAAAATTGCTGCCCGAGGACTGGGTGTCGGTGCGTGGACCCGCGCCTACGTAGGTGTAGCCCGGACGCACGACGCTGTTGTCGATGCCGCTTTGCGCCCGGACGTTGACCGCACCACCGGCCTGGATCACTGCGGCATAACTCTGGTCGCCGGAGTCCAGTTTACGGGTGGTACGCAGTTGTACCCACTCCCGCTCGGTCGAGCCGATAAAAGCGCTCATGGCCGCCTGGAGACCACCCAGGTTGTTGGGGTTGTAGCCTGCACTTTGAAACCAGTACTGGTTGGTAAAGGCGGCGGCGTTCGCGTACCAGCCTTCCGGGTGACGGGTACGCTCGGACACGAAGATACGCGAGGTTTCGGTCTCACCGGTTTCCAGGCCGCTGTTGGTCAGGTTATTGACCTGGGCGCTGAAGCTGCCGCCGGCGGCGATGGTACTGCTCTGGTTGAGCAGGTCGCCGCCTTGAATACTCAGATTGGTGCCGGCCGTGATGCTGGAGGCCGCACTGGCCTCGGTCACTTCGAACTTGTCCCGCTGAGTGATCTGCCAGACGTGGTTCATCTTGCCGTCGCTGCAGTCACTGGCGTTAAAGCTTTCGATACATTGAGTTTCAGTGATCGAAGCGGTGTAGAGGCCCAGATTGTTGGTGGTCAGCACAGTTCGCACGTTCTTGATCGTGCCCGCCGACAGACTCATGCTGCCATCGCTCTGGATCGTGCCCGAGCTGTTGAGGATGCTGCTGGCCAGGCCACCAAGCCCGTCGCGATCTACCTTCAAGTTGCCCAGGCTGTAGATGTTCCCGTAGCTGTTGGTCAACGAATCGACCCGCAAGCCCATGTCGCTGCCGCTGAAGATCAGTCCATGGTCATTGAGCAATGCCCCGGTGGTCGCGGTCAGGGCCTGCGAACTGCCCAAGGTGCCGTAGTTGTTGATACCAGCAGCGCTGACACTCATGTTGGCCGCCGAGGTCAGGCGACCGTAGTTGTTCAGCACACCACCGACATTGATCGTGGTGTCTCCGCCCCCGGCAATGCTCCCGCTACTGCCAACGTTCACCGAGGCGGCGGTCAGCCCAAGGGTACCCAAACTGCTCAAGCGACCATTGCCACCGTAGCTGCCACTCAGGTTCAGATTCACCGTGCCATCACTGGCAATCAACCCATCGTTGTTCCAGTTGCCACCGTTGCCGGTCAGGCTGGTGGACGCCAGCAACTGCCCGCCCGCCGTCTGGTTCAGGGTGTTGACGTTCACCGTCAAGCGCCCGGCCTGGATCACGCTGCTGTTGGTCCAGTTATCCGCCGTCAGCGTCAACCCGCCACGGGTCACCAAGCTGCCGCCCGCGTTCAAGATATTCGCGGTGGCAATATCAAAGGTGCCGTTACCCACATGCAGCAAGCTACCGCCCAGGTTCTGGAAGCCCCCGGCATTCACAGTCAAATCGCTGTTAGCGGTTTCCAACTTGCCATTGCTGTTGTCGAACAACCCACCAATCTGAAACTCGGTCTTGCCGCTACCACCCAGCGCCCGCAGTTGCCCGGTCTGGTTATCCAGGCTGGCCGCACGCACGCTCAGGGTGCTATCACTTTCGATAATGCCCAGGCGGTTGTTCAGCGCGCCGTTGAGGCTGAGGTCGATCTGTTGGCCGGCGATCTGGCCATCGTTGTCGCCGCTGTTGTCGAAGTTGTTGCCACTGACCTTGACCAGACCCTTGGCGTACAAGCCGCCGTTGCGGTTATCGAAATCGGCGGTGGTGATCACTGCATCGCCGCTTTGCGCCGAGATCCGCCCGCCGTAGTTGTCGATCCCGCCCAGCGCACTCAGGTTCAGGCGCTGGGCCTGGGTGGTGCCGCCCTGGCGGTTGTTGTTCAGGTCGTAGCCGTTTTTCAGCACGCCGACGATGTGGGCTTCGAGAGCGCCCTTGATACTTGCCAGAGTACCGCCACGGTTGTCGAGGTTGGCGGCGCCGACGTTCAGGTCGCCGTTCTGGGCCAAGAGCTTGCCGCTCTGGTTGTCGATATCGCCTGTAACCGTCAGGTTCAGCGCACCCTGGCTTTGCACGGTGCCCTTGCCATTGGCGAGGCTGGCGGCGCTGAGCTTCACGTCAGCGTTCTGGCTGTAGATCAGGCCGTCGCCGCTGTTCTGCACGGCGCCGCTGGAAGTCAGGGTCAGTACATCATTGGCCGCCACGGTGCCGCGATTGCTGTTGTCGAGACCGCCTGTGAGCACGCTCAACAGACCCTGGCTGACCAGTTGCCCGCCCTGGTTGTTGATCTGGCTGCTGCGGCTGATCAGCAACGGACCGGCACTGGCCAGCTTGCCGTTGGTGTTGGTGAGGACGCCCAGCAGGTCGAGATTGACCGCGCCATTACCGGTCAGGCTGCCGCCGGTGTTGTCCAGTGTGGTCCCGGTGAAACCCAGGGCCTGTTGTGCACTGATGCTGCCGCCGTTGTTCAGGGCCATGGCATTCAGCGTCAGGGCCGTGCCGCTGTCGATGGAACCGCCCGATGCGTTGTTCAGCAGACCGCTGACGGTCAGTTGCTGGGCCGCGCCGCTGGACAGAATACCGGCGCTGTTGTCGAGACTCGCGGCGTTGAGGGTCAAGGCCTGCTGGCTGACCAGCGCACCGGCATTGCCGTTGAGCAGTGCGCCACTGAGGGTCACATCAAGATTGCCGTTGCGGCTGGACAAGGTGCCGCTGTTGCGGTTGTCGAGACTGCCGCCATTGACGGCCAGTCCCTGCCAGCCGGAGAGCAAACCACCCTGGTTGATAACGCTGGTGGCGGTCACGCCCAGTTGGTTATTGCTGATCAGCTTGCCGCCGCTGTTGTCCAGGGTCCGGCCAGTGAGGTTGAAACTCTGGCTACTGGAAAGTTCGCCGTTCTGGTTGTTCAGGTCGCGCAGGCGGTTGAGGCTCAACGGTCCCTGGGCGTTCAACAGGCCGTTGCGGTTATCCAGGTCGCCGCCGGCCAGGTCCAGATTGATCGCCTGGCTGCCGAGCAGACGCCCGCCGTTCTGGGTCAGGGCGCCGAGGTTCAAGCCGATATCGCCCTTGGCCGAGACTTCACCACCGTTGCTGGAATCCAGACTGTTGGCGGTGATCGTCAAACCACCCTGGCTGTTGATCAGACCATTGCCGGTGTTGTTCAGAGCCATCGCATTAAGGGTTACGGCGCCAGTGCCGAGCAGCGTGCCGCCCTGGTTGTTCAAGTCGGCACTGGTGATTTTCAGGCTTTGTGCAGCGTTGATCAGCCCCTGGTTCTGGTTGGTCAGCAGACCGCTAGTCGTCAGGCTGAGGTCGCTACGACTGGTGAGCGTCCCGCCGCTGTTATCCAGGCTGGCAGCCTGCACATCGAGCGCGGCGGCGGCGATCTGGCCCTTGAGGTTGGTCAGCGCCTGATTGACCCGCAAGGTCACGGCCTGGTTGCTCAGCAGCTTGCCGTTGCTGTTATCCAGGCTGTCGGCGATGACACTGAAGGCCTGGGCGCTGGAGATTTCACCACCCTGGTTGTTCACGCCCTTGAGGTTGTTCAGCAGCAGAGACGGCGCATTGATCAGGCCGTTCTGGTTGTTCAACTGACCGTTGTTCAGGTCAAGGCTCAGGGCGGTGTGGCTGAAGAGCTTGCCGCCCTGCTGGTCGAGGCCGCTGACGCTGGCGGTCAGGGCCTTTTCGCTACCGATACTTCCGCCCTGGTTGGTGACCTGCCCGGCGGTGAGGGTCAGGCTGTCGGCGCTGCTCAGGTTGCCGGTGCTGTTGTCGTAGGCCCCAGTGGTGACACCCATCGCGCCTTTGGCGCTGATCAAACCTTGCTGACGGTTATCGAGGCTGGCGCTGTTCAGGGTCAGTTGCTGGTCGGTGACCAGCCGGCCGCCCTGGTTGATCAAGGCCCCGGTGCTGGTCAGGCTCAAGGCCCCCGCGCTCGACAGGCTGCCCGCCGAGTTGTCCAGGCTGGCGGCGCTGACCGTCAGGTTGCCTTCGCTGCTGATCAGCCCCTGAAGCCGGTTGGTCAGAGCGTTGTCGAGGGTAATGACCAAACCGGACTGAGCACTCAGGGTGCCGCCGCTGTTGTCCAGGCTGCTACCGCTGAGGCTGGCGCTGCCCTGGCTGCGCAATTGGCCCAGGCTCTGGTTGATCACTTGGGCCACCTTGAGGCCCAGCGCCGTGTCGGACAGGACCTTGCCGCCGTCGCTGTTGTCCAGGCGTGTGCCGGTCAGGGTCAGGTCGGCGTTGCTGGAGAGTTCGCCGCCACGGTTGTCGACCTGATCGACGTTGAGTTTCAGCGCTTTTGTCGCCCCTACCAGGCCGCCCTGGCGGTTATCCAGGGTGTTGCCGTTGAGGCTCAGGGCGCCAGTGGCAATCAGTTGGCCATTTTGGTTATTTACGCTGGCGACAGTCGCTGTCACATCGGCTTTGCCGGAGACCGCACCGTTGCTGTTGTCCAGGCTGTTGGCGGTCAACAGCACAGCGCCGTCGCCGATCAGGGTGCCGTTCTGGTTGATGAAGGCATTGGTCACGCCCAGATCGACCGCGCCCCGGCTGCTGATCAGACCATGGCTGTTGTCCAGGCTGGCGCTGCGGCTGTCGAGGGATGCGGCGGAAATCGTGCCGCCCTGGTTATTCAGGGCCTGATCGATGCGCAGGGCCAGGCCCTGGTCGCTGAGCAACTTGCCGTTGCTGTTATCCAGGCTTTGCGCGGCCAGGGTGTAGGCCTGGGCGCTGGAGATTTCACCGTTCTGGTTGGCAACACCGTTGAGGTTGTTCAGGACCAGCAGCGGACCATTGATCACGCCGTGTTGGTTGTTCAACTGGCCGTTGTGCAGGTCCAGGCTCAAGCGGGTTTTACTGAACAGTTCGCCGCCTTGTTGATCCAGGCCGGTGACGCTGGCGGTCAGGTCCTTGGCACTGGCAATACGACCCGAGGCGCCATTGCTGACCTGGGTGGCGGTCAGCTCCAGGCTGTCGTCGCTGGTGAGGTGACCGCCCTGGCTGTTGTCCAGCGTGCCGGTGGTGATGCGAGTCGTACCTTTGCCGTTGATCACGCCTTGTTGGCTGTTGTCGAGGCTGGCACTGGCCAGGGTCAGGCCCTGATCCGCAAGGATCGAACCACCCTGGTTGAGCAAGGCGCCAAGGCTGGTGATCGACAAGGCCGCGCCACTGCCGAGCTTGCCGGCGCTATTGTCCAGGCTCGCGGTGTTGAGGGTCAGTGCGCCCTCGCTGCTGAGCAGCCCGGTGTTGTTCAGCAGGGCACCATCGAGGCGGATGTCCAGGCCCTTGAGACCGGAGATGTTGCCGCCGCTGTTGTCCAGGCTCGTACCGCTCAGGTTCAGGTTGCCCTTGGCGAACAGTCGGCCCTGGGTCTGGTTGATCAGTTGCGCGACGCTCAGCCCGAGGTCGGTCTCGCTCAACAGCTTGCCGCAGTCGCTGTTGTTCAGGCTCTGGCCAGTGACATTGACGCTGCGGGTGGTGCTGGACAGTTCGCCGCCGCGGTTGTCGATCTGGTCGACCTTGAGGACCAGCGCCTGGGTGCTGGCGACCGTGCCGCCGTTACGGTTGTCGAGGGTTTTGCCGGTCAGCAGCAAGCTGCCTTGGGCCACCAGGGCCCCGCCCTGCTGGTTCAGGGTGTCGACGTTGGCGGTGAGATCGCCCTGGCTGGCGATACGGCCGGCGGCGTTGGCGATTTCCTGCACAGTAAGGGTCACCGGGCCGACTGCGCTGAGCAGGCCGCCACTGTTATCCAGACGGGTGCCCGTGTAGCCGAGGGCAGCCTTGCCGATCAGATTGCCCTTGTCGCGGTTGTCCAGTTGATCGACCAGGAGCTTCAAGTCCTTGTCGGCTTGAATCACACCGCCACGGTTGTCCGTCGATGCACTGCGCAAGGTCAGTTGATCCTTGCCCACGAGGCTGCCGCCGCGATTGTCGAGGCTGCCGGTGTTGAGGTCGATGGCCTGGCTGGCGCGCAGTTTGCCCTGCTCGCGGTTGTCGAAGGCGCCGCTGAGGGTGGCCGTCAGACTACCGCCCGCCGCCAGCAAGGTTCCCGCCGCACGGTTATCGAGACTGGCCGCCGTCAGGCTCAGCGCCTTGCCGGAGCCGAGCATGCCGGCGTGGTTATCCAGGGCGCCGCTCAGGTCGATGCTCAACCCCAGGTCGCCGGTGAGCTGACCTTGGGTGTTGTCCAGGCTGCTCGCCTTGAGCGTGGCGATGCCCGCGCTCGACAAGCTGCCCCCGCGGTTATTGAGCGCACCGCTGGCGTTGATGCTCAGAGCATTGCCCGCCGACACCAGCCCGGCTACGTTGTCCAGGGTCGCGACCGTCAAGGTGACACCGGCCAGGCTGGAAAGCTGGCCGCCGTTGTTGCCCAACGAACCGACATTACCGACGAGTTCGCCGTTGCTGGTGATCAGGCCAGCTTGGGCGTTGAGCACTTGTCCGGCATTCAGGTTCAGGGTGCCGCCACTCAGGGCTCGACCTTTGTTCTGGTTATCGAGGGTGGCGGCGCTGACGCGGGTCTGCCGCTGCCCGCTCAAGGTGCCGCCCTGGTTGTTCAGGGCTTGTGTGGCCGTGACGCTCAGGTCGCGGCTGGCAATCACGCTCTGGCCATTGTTGGTAACGTTCTGCGCCGTGATGCTGACATCGCCTGTGGTATTACGCGTGTTATCCGCATTGACCCCGGCTTCGATAATGCCGTTGTTGGTCAACTGACCGCCGCTACCCAGAGTGATGCTGTCCCTGGCCGCCAGGTTGTTCCGGCTGGTCAGGTCACCCGTGGTCTGCACATTCAAGGTGCTGCCGGCGTAGATCGGACCTTGGGCATCAAGGCTGGCAGCCTTTACATTGATGGCACCACTGGCGGTGGCCTGGACCATGCTCAGTTGACCGTTGGCATCGAGTTGGATATCGCCGCCACTGGCCGCCAGATTGCCGGCCAGTTTTACCCCGACACCGGCCTCGGTACCGACCAGCTTGATGGCGCCGGCGTACATGCCGCCCAACGCTGTGGAGTCGATCGCCACCTGCGGTTTGGCACTGCCGTCATCGGCACGCGCTGTGGCCTTGAGACTCTGGGCATCGACGTCGTTGCGCCCGGCGATAATCGTCAGTTGCTTGGCATTGATCTGCGCGTTGATGGTCGCGGCGCGGGTAATGATTTCAAACTGGTCGATATTGCTGGCGTTGAGCCCTGCGCCATCGATGGAAACGCTGCCTTGGTCAACCTGATAACCCGTGACCTGACCGTTGGTGATCACCGGCTTGCCGGTGGTCAAGGTCGCTTGCGGCGTATTGATAAAACCGCAACCGTTGCAACTGATGCCGTACGGGTTGGCGACGATGACATGGGCCGACTGCCCTGCCACTTCGGTATAGCCGCGCAACTGGCTCGGGCTGGCGCCGGTCACTTCGTTGAGAATGACATTGGCCGCCGTGCCATTGAGGTTCTGGTTACCGAGAATGATCCCGCCCAGTTGCGTGGACTGGGTACGCGCGGTGGCGTTGTTGAGGATGACCCCGTTGGCCCCAACGTTGTAGTCGCTGAATTGGTTGTGCGACAGACCCTGGGCATTCGGCGCGGCGATATTGACGATCGGCACGCCATTGCCCGCCTGTCCCAACGTCGTGCCGCCCCCGCTGACGGCAATCCCGTCCGCCTGGGCCAGCAGCGGCTGCCAGAACATCGCGTTCGCCAAGATGAACGCCAACCCGCGTTTGGGCAGTCCCCAAAAGTGTTCACGGTTTTTCAGGGCAGCAGAGGGCTGACCCGCGAGGAAGGCAAACTGACGAACATCCATGTAGGAGTCTCTATGCAACGAGTGCGGTGATGGGTGTTAAAGGAAGAAATCCAGACGGAAATAGATCGGTGCTTCGCGCTCGGTAATCGGCTCCGGTCGCTCCAGCGAATGAGCAAAGGTCACCGTCGCGGCAAGATGCT
>NZ_JACAOS010000024.1 GCF_013386165.1 Pseudomonas gingeri
CCGGGATTAGTTGACCACTACATCAACCATTTGGCCCCAGCGGGCATGAAAGCCTACAGCGCTGGCAGCCAGCCCAAAGGTGAAGTGCACCCGCTGGCCCTAAAAACGCTGGAAAAGGCAGGCATCTCAACGGCTGGGCTGTTCAGCAAGTCCAGCGACGCGCATGAAAACCTTGCTCCCGACTTCGTCATTACGGTCTGCGACAAAGCAGCGGGCGAAGCGTGCCCGGTGTTCTTCGGCCCCTCAGTCAAGGGGCACTGGGGCTTGGCTGACCCATCGGACTTTCACGGCACACCAGAAGAGGTTCAGGCCGCATTTGATGTGACCCTGGAGCAAATCACCCGGCGACTGAAAGCGTTCCTGGCTTTACCCCTTTCCACGTTGAGTGCCGAGCAGCTCAAGGCTGAGCTGGCTCTGATCGGCACGCTTTAACAGCAGGAGATATGTCATGAGTAAAAGCCGCCTTTCATTCCTGGACCGCTACCTGACCCTGTGGATTTTTTTGGCCATGGCGTTAGGCATCGGACTGGGTAGCCTGTTCGAAGGCTGGCCGCAGTGGCTCAACAGTCTTTCTGTGGGCACTACCAACATTCCAATCGCCATCGGCTTGATCGTGATGATGTATCCGCCCTTGGCCAAGGTTCGCTATGAGGAGCTGCCGGAGGTCTTCAAAGACAAGCGCATCCTCGCTTTGTCTCTGATCCAGAACTGGGTGATCGGGCCAATATTGATGTTCGCGTTGGCGATCATCTTCCTTCGGGACCAGCCGGAGTACATGACGGGGCTGATCCTCATCGGCCTGGCTCGCTGCATTGCGATGGTGCTGGTCTGGAATCAGATCGCCGGAGGCAATAATCAGTACGTCGCCGGGCTGGTAGCGTTCAACAGCATCTTCCAGATCCTGTTTTTCAGCCTATACGCCTGGGTGTTCCTTGGCCTCCTACCGCCCCTGTTCGGGTTAGAAGGTAGCGTCATCGAGACCAGCTTCATCAGCATTGCCGAATCGGTCCTGATCTACCTGGGCGTGCCGTTCCTGGCCGGCTTCCTGACCCGCAAGATCCTGATCGCGCGCAAAGGAAGCACTTGGTATCAAGAGCACTTCATCCCAAAAATCAGTCCGCTAACGCTGGTTGCATTGCTGCTGACCATCGTCGCTATGTTCAGTCTCAAGGGTGGCAAGGTGCTGCAACTGCCGTTGGATGTACTGCGCATCGCGATCCCCCTGACGATCTACTTTGTCGTGATGTTCTTCCTCAGCTTCTGGATGGGCAAGCTGCTCAAAGCTGACTATCCACGTACCACGGCTCTGGCGTTCACCGCCGCGAGTAACAATTTCGAACTCGCCATTGCGGTCGCCATCGCTACCTTCGGACTGGCCTCGCCTGTCGCTTTCGCTACGGTGATTGGCCCTCTTGTGGAAGTGCCGGTGCTGATTTCCCTGGTCGGTGTCGCCTTTTGGCTGAAGCGCCGCTGGTTCGACGAATCCAAGAGCGCCGTTGCGCAGGACAAAGACTATGTTTGATGACCATATTCCCCAGCTCGATACCGAACTGGTTGATCTTCCCTCGGCAGACAAACTCGGTATCGAAAAGACTTCCATTCACAAGCAGCGCATTTTGCTGCTGTACGGATCGACTCGTGAGCGCTCCTTCAGTCGTCTGCTGGTAGAGGAAGCAGCTCGGCTGCTGGAGCACTTCGGCGCCGAGGCGCGGGTTTTCAATCCGTCAGGTTTGCCGCTGCCAGATGACGCACCTGACGATCACCCACGTGTGAAGGAACTGCGCGAGCTGATGCTGTGGTCCGAGGGGCAGGTCTGGTGCTCTCCAGAACGTCACGGTTCCATGAGTGCCGTCTTCAAGGCTCAGATCGACTGGGTGCCACTGGCAATGGGCGCGGTCCGCCCGACCCAGGGCAAAACCCTCGCCGTGATGCAGGTGTGCGGCGGCTCGCAGTCGTTCAACGTGGTCAATCAGCTACGGGTGCTGGGACGTTGGATGCGCATGTTCACCATCCCCAACCAGTCGTCCGTACCTAAGGCCTACATGGAGTTCGACGACAACGGTCGGATGAAGCCTTCTCCTTTCTACGACCGTGTCGTTGATGTGATGGAGGAGTTGGTGAAATTCACGCTGCTGATTCGCGACCGCCAGGACTATCTGGTTGATCGTTATTCCGAGCGCAAGGAGTCGGCGGAAGAACTCATGAAACGTGTCAATCAGCGCTCCATCTGAGGAATTTTCACCGTGCAACAACACCCCTATTCCGTATTGCCCCTGGTGCAACTCAAAGGCCAGCTGATTTTTACCCCGTGCCCAGGTACGAAGGGCACCCGATCTTTCGAGGCGTTGCAAACCCTCAAGGACGCAGGTGCAGTTGCTCTGCTGACGCTGATGCCGACCGAGGAGCTGCTTCAGAACGAAATCGATCTGCTGCCTGAAGAATGTCAGCTCCTGGGCATTGAATGGTTTCACCTGCCGGTAGCGGATGAACAGCTCCCTGGCGAGGCATTCAGGGCGGCCTGGGAACAGCACCATCAACGTATCAAGCAGTTACTGACCGAAGGTAAGACCATTGCCATCCATTGTAAGGGTGGCTCGGGCCGCACTGGCTTGATCGCCGCTCAATTGCTGATCGAGTGCGGCATGCCGTTCGACGAAGCGATCCGCGAGGTGCAGTCGCTGCGCCCACGCGCCGTTCAGCATCCAGCCCATATCGAATACATCGGCCAGTTCGACATCCAGTCGAACTCCCACTGACAACAGATACAGAGCACAACAACATGGCTATCAAAGTTGGCATCAATGGTTTCGGTCGAATCGGTCGCCTCGCTCTGCGAGCGTCCTGGAGCTGGCCAGAATTTGAGTTCATCCAGATCAACGATCCGGCAGGGGACGCAGCAACGCATGCGCACTTGCTGAACTTCGATTCGATCCATGGCCGCTGGAATTATCAAGCTGACTCAGAAGGCGACAGCATCGTCATCGACGGCAAGCGGATCAAGGTGACGGCCAACAAGGCGATTGCCGACACCGATTGGTCGGGCTGTGATCTGGTGATTGAAGCCAGTGGCAAGATGAAGACCGTCGCTGTGCTTCAGGCTTACCTCGACCAGGGCGTTAAACGCGTGGTGGTCAGCGCTCCGGTGAAGGAAAAAGGCGCGTTGAACATCGTCATGGGCATCAATCATCAACTGTTCAATGCTGCGGAACATCGCATCGTCACGGCGGCGTCATGCACCACCAACTGTCTGGCGCCAGTGGTGAAGGTGATCCACGAGAAACTGGGTATTCGCCACGGTTCGATCACCACCATCCACGACTTGACCAACACCCAAAGCATCCTCGACCAACCCCATAAGGATCTGCGTCGTGCACGCGCTTCGGGCATAAGCCTGATCCCGACCAGCACTGGCTCGGCCACTGCCATCGCCGAGATTTTCCCAGAGCTGCGTGGACGTCTGAATGGTCACGCCGTGCGCGTACCGCTGGCCAACGCCTCGCTGACCGACTGTGTCTTCGAAGTCGAGCGCGCCACGACCGTCGAGGAGGTGAACCAGTTCCTGAAGGATGCTTCGGAAAACGAGCTGAAGGATATCCTCGGTTTCGAGGAGCGCCCGCTGGTGTCCATCGACTACCGTACCGACCCGCGCTCGTCGATCATCGATGCGCTGTCGACCATGGTTATCAATGGCACCCAGGTCAAACTCTATGCCTGGTACGACAATGAATGGGGCTATGCCAACCGCACCGTCGAACTGGCCAGAATGGTCGGGTTGGCAGTCTGAGGAGCAGTCATGAAAGCGTTGTCAGCCCTCGCTCCAGAAATGCGGCAGTACCTGCTCGTTACGGGTAATTACTGGGCCTTCACCCTCACCGACGGCGCCTTGCGCATGTTGGTGGTGCTGCATTTCAACGAACTGGGCTACAGCCCATTTCAAATCGCGGCGTTGTTTCTGTTTTACGAATTCTTTGGCGTGGTCACCAACCTCGTCGGTGGCTATCTCGGGGCTCGGCTGGGTCTGAACAGAACCATGAACATTGGGCTGGGCATGCAGGTCGTGGCGTTGCTGATGCTGGCAGTACCCTCGGTCTGGTTGACCATTCCTTGGGTAATGGGCGCTCAAGCGCTTTCGGGGATCGCCAAAGACCTGAACAAGATGAGTGCCAAAAGCTCCATCAAACTCCTGGTGTCCGATGGACAACAGGGCAAGCTTTACCAGTGGATAGCCATCCTCACTGGTTCGAAGAACGCACTTAAGGGTGTCGGTTTCTTTCTCGGTGGGGCCTTCCTCGCCCTGATGGGGTTCAAAGGTGCGTTGGTGGCAATGGCCGGCGTCCTCGCGCTGATCTGGATCGGCAGTCTGACTCTGCTGAAAAAGGACCTGGGCAAAGCCAAGGCCAAGCCGAAGTTTCGTGAAATCCTTTCCAAGAGCCGAGCGATCAACATTCTCTCGGCAGCGCGGATGTTTCTGTTCGGTGCTCGTGATGTCTGGTTCGTGGTGGCCTTGCCGGTATACCTGAGCAGTGTTTTTGGCTGGAACTTTTGGAAGGTCGGCGGGTTCCTGGCGGCCTGGGTGATCGGCTACGGCACTGTGCAATCGTTCGCTCCACGTATTACCGGCAAGAAGCGCGGGCATGTTCCAGATGGTCGCGCTGCACTCCTTTGGGCGCTTGCCCTGGCTGGCCTGCCTGCGACCATCGCCCTCGGATTGAATACTGGGTTATCGCAACAAGTGGTTCTGTTGGGAGGCCTGATGGTCTTTGGGGCGCTGTTCGCGGTGAACTCCTCACTGCACAGCTACCTGATCGTGTCCTATGCCAAGGAAGACGGTGTTTCGCTGGACGTGGGCTTTTACTACATGTCCAACGCCATGGGACGACTGATAGGCACGGTGCTCTCCGGCTGGGTTTATCAAGTGTATGGGCTGGGTGTGTGCCTATGGATATCCAGCACGTTCGTACTGCTCGCAGCACTGATTTCCATAGGGTTACCGAGGCATGCCGAGGCGATTTGAGGCCTCGTTGAAAGTGGTTTTCGGCCAATCACGACGATCAGCCAGGCAGTTGATGTAAGGCAGGCAAGTGTTGGAGGCAAATCATGAATCGGTATACAAGCGTCTCAGCTGTTTCACTCGTGTTGCTCGCCGCGATGCTAGGCAGCGGCTGCGACAAAAAAGAGTCATCCCCCAAGCAATCGTTTGAAATGGAAAAAAGCGTTATCGGAACATGGGCTGAAGGTGAATGGAGCAATTCTGAACCTCAAAATCAGGCACCTCCGGCCTTCCGTATTTTAGGAGAGACGCTGATCATAGACAGCTGCTCTTTCTCTACAGAGAGCCTGTTAAGTCCGACTGAAAAAGATGCGTACCTTGCACTCAAACAGGCGAAGGCTTGCTCGGTGAGCCTGGCACCTAAAAGCGTAATCCTGCATCGAAAGGGAAATTGCCAGGCGCTGGTCGAGTTGTACGCCTCATTGTCGAGTGTCGGCAACGGTGTCCCGGAGCAGTCTGGTATCTATACAAAAGTAGGTTGTACTGAGACGTCAGCGGTCCCTAGCCAATGATCAAAACTTCAGCGGTCACTGTGATCTGTTTTGAGTGGTCGGTATCGACTCTGCATGGTCGTTGACCGGTCTACAAAACCACCGGAGATTCAGCCCTTTCCGCTCATCGCGCTATGAGTGGACTCGCCCCCCATCTAATCGCAGCCAACAAATTCGTAGTCATACATCACGAATTGGCATCTCTGCGCATTGAGCATCACTACCCAAGCCTCGATAGCTCACCAGTCAGGTAGGTCGCGTAGGCGGCTTGCTTGATGGGCTCTATGCCCGTGCAATGACTTCATCCCGACTCTCTCGATAGGAACCCTGTACATGACCACTCAATGCCCACGCTGTCACTCCACCGCTGTCATCACCAAAGATGTCGCCAGGAAAATCGGCGCCCTTATCGGCACCGTCGGTGGCGCCGCCCAAGGGATCACAGGAGCCATGGCTGGTGCCGAGGTAGGCGCTGTCATCGGCGTTGTCGCCGGCCCCGCTGGCGTCGTTGCTGGCGGTATGGCCGGGGCCATTCTCGGCGGATTAGCCGGGGCGGCGACCGGCTGTATCGCTGGCGCCAAACTCGGCGAAGTCATCGATGAGCGGGTTTTGGACAACTACCTCTGCCTCGACTGCGGACTTTCGTTTAGCTGCCGTCATTCCGCTTGAACTGCTCCTCTCCCGCTTGAAGCAATCGCTATTCACCATCTGATCCATCGCTTCTCCCCCTCTCGATCAACACCCCGCACGTCGACTGATCCCTGCTGAATGCTCAGCGGCTTCGCCGTGCGCCTATGAAAAGGAAGCTCCCCATGGCACACCTCATCGAACAAATGGCTTACGTTGGCGCTACGCCCTGGCATGGTCTGGGCAATCAGCTCTCGCCCAAACAACCGCTGGAAGTCTGGCAACAAGAAGCCGGCATGAACTGGCAGATCCAGGAGTCGCCGGTGCGTTACATGGCGGATGCCGTCGGTCATCTCGGTACCATCCACTCATTTCCCGAACAGAAGGTGCTCTACCGTTCGGATAGCAAAGAAGCCCTGTCCGTCGTATCGAAACGCTACCAGGTGGTCCAACCCCGTGAGGTCCTGGAGTTTTACCGTGATCTGACCGAACGCTCAGGTTATGAGCTGGAAACCGCTGGTGTCCTGAAAGGCGGACGAAAACTCTGGGCTTTGGCACGGACTGGACAGTCAGCCGCGCTCAAAGGCAATGACGTGGTCAATGGCTATTTACTGCTGGCCACTTCCTGCGACGGGACGCTGGCCACCACGGCGACCCCAACCACCGTTCGCGTCGTTTGCAATAACACCCTGAGTATTGCGGTCAATGGCGCCAGCCAGGCGATCAAGGTCCCGCACAGCACTCGGTTCAATCCACAGGCAGTGAAGCAGCAATTGGGCATCGCCGTCTCGCAATGGGACGATTTCATGTACCGCATGCGAATGCTCGCCGAACGCAAAGTCCAAGACCGTGAAGCCAAAGATTTTCTGCGCAGTGTGTTAAGCGAGGTGCAGACGGGCAACCCCGAGCGGACCGGCCTCTCGAATGAGCGGGCCTTAACTAAGGTGCTGAGCCTGTATGAAGGTCACGGTCGAGGGGCGGAGCTGGAAGCGGCCAAGGGCACGGCCTGGGGCTTGCTCAACGCCGTCACCGAGTATGTCGACCACGAGCGTCGTGCTCGCAGCAACGAGTACCGCATGGACACGGCCTGGTTTGGCCAAGGTGCAGTCATCAAACAACGAGCGCTCAACACCGCCCTGCAACTGGTGGCTTGAAAAGCCCGCGCATAAAGGGAGGCCTACGCCTCCCTCATCCATAGGTTTTCTCTCAGTGATTTAACCCTTTCACCGGAGCTCCACCATGCCCCCACGCTGCCTGATCTGCGATTCAAAGGCTGTACTGTCCAAAGAGGCCGCTAACGCTGCCGTCATGCTCATTGGGACCATTGATAGCTTTCTACTCAGTGTGCGCCAGGCCCATACCCAAGGCCTGGTAACTGACCCGGAAACCCGACCTGAAAGCCTGCTCGTGCAACTGCTCGACCTGATCGGCGAGAGCGTTTCCAGTGCGACATCTGGCTATACCGCCATGACGGCATTTGCCAGAGACGTGCAGAAATATCAATTCAACCACTATGACTTTCTCTGCTTACGCTGTGGGACCAAGTTCGATCAGAACGCCGAGACCTGAAAGCCCCACAGCCCCGATCATGCCTTTGCTAGCCGTTCAGCCAAACGCTCAACCAGATCGAGGATCAGCTGTCGATCATCCTGGCTCAAAGGCGTCAATAACCGACTGATCCGGCTGGCTTGGTCGTCCGGGCGCGAACTGACCTCGGTCAACAGTTCTGCCGCCTCGCAGTCAAAGATTCCCGCGAACGCTAGCAAGCGCTCAATGTTGGGAATCACGATGCCGCGTTCAATGCGGGAAACAGCCTCGTTGCCGATTCCCAGACGCTCAGCCACTTCCTCCTGCGTCAAGCCACTGCGAATGCGTTGCTTGGCAATCGCACGCCCCACCACACCCGCCAAGTATTTCTGATCAGTCTCTATCACGGCGCCTCCCCATCTCAACCTAGATGGTTGGGCATCACCTCATTGACATGAAGAACTCAACAGGTTGAGAATCAACCCTAAAGGTTGCTATTCGTCTATTTGTGCCCACATCCAAAACCAAGGAATTTTCCATGCCGGAAGCAACAAGCAGTGAGCAATGGTTTTACGAAGAGAAAGGCCAACGTCAGGCTGCCAATGAACAACAAATAGTCGCCCTCATCCGCTCAGGGAAGCTGACCTACGGCAGCCTCATTTGGAAAAAGGGGCTGGAAAACTGGATTCAACTCGAAAGGACGGAGTTTCTACAGCACCTCCAAACGGCTTCCCCGCCCCCGCTCACAGGCGCGAGCGTCAACAACACGCTGGTATGGCTACTGGCTTTAGCCCCGCTGCTTGGCTACTTGCTGGAAGCCTTCGTTGCGGGCGCCACGGGAGGTGGTCAGAGAGCGCTGAGTGATGGCCGTTACTGGTACCTCACCGTGATATTGAACGTCGCCTTGAGCCTGTTCGATGAAAAACGCCTTAAGAAAGCCGGGCACGACACCCGCCGCTTCAAGGGTTGGGTATTTATCGTACCGGTCTACCTGTACCAACGCGCCAAGATGCTGAATCAAAACTTGGCGTATTTCATCGTGTGGATTGGCAGTTTCGCTCTCACCTTACTTATCTGAATCATCTAATACAGCTGCTCACCGCCATCAAACCATTAACAAGGAAATACCATGAATTTGCCTGAAGATTTTTCTCCTGAACAATACCTAAAGTTACATCCCGATGTCAGAATGTCAGGACTTGACCCAGCACAACACTATTTGGCTTGGGGCCGTGGAGAAAATCGCAACTACAAACGAGACCCGAACTCCCTTTATCCAAAGGTAGAAGGGCGTTATTCCTCGGATGGATTATCTTCAGTGCATAACCACGATTTCATGAGCGACGAGAGCTATATCACAGCGTATGCACGCGGAGTAGAAGCTGTCGGCTCTGACTACAAATGGTTTTGGCGTGTGCATATAGGGCTGTGGGCGGCGCGGACAGCCGCAAAACACAGCGGCGATTTTGTTGAGTGTGGAGTCAATTATGGTTTTCTAAGCTCAGCGATCATGAAAGATCTGGACTGGAACAATACAGGCAAAATCTTTTACTTACTTGATACATTTTCTGGCATTGATGACAGGTATCTATCCGAGCAGGAAAAAATTGGTGGCGTCGCGGACAAGAACCGAAAGTTAGTTGAAGACGGGACATATACGTCAAATATTGAATCTGTGAGGGAAAACTTTTCAGAGTGGCCTAATGCAAAGGTCATACAAGGATCCATTCCCGACACCCTCGCTCATATCGACTCAACCCAAATTTCTTATTTACACATCGACCTGAACTGCACCGTTCCTGAAGTTGCTGCGATTGAGTTTTTGTGGGATCGCTTGGTCTCCGGAGCAGTAATTTTACTAGACGACTATGCTTACTACGGATACCAGCCTCAGAAAGAGGGTATGGATCAATGGGCAGCAAAAATGAACATAGCGATAGCGAGCTTACCTACAGGACAAGGGCTTCTAATAAAACCTTGATACTTATCTGCATTGCGCTATGGCTCGGTCTATAGCGCATACCGTTCCGATTTAGACCTTTACGCCGAAGTCTAAGCGCTAGACAAAGTACCTGGCTACTCTACGAAGTCAAGACATGGTATCCACTCAAATAATCCGCCTCAACAAAATTGGGCAGTGGCATGCATATACCTGACCGACCTGAGCTCTGCACACCACAGGACCGAAATACGCGCTATTACACCTCAAATCCGCCGATTCATCTTCAAACACAAGGAACATATAAATGCGCAAAAAACGTCTATTAGTCTCATTGTTTGGTTTGATCATCAACACATATTCCTTAGGAGCGGCTGCGTGGCAAGCAAACGAAATAGAAGAGTGCCCTACAAGTAAACGTAACTCGGCCTGGTTAGACTGCGTGCCTGAAGACACCCCTGTCAAACTCCCCTACAAGATGAAGGATGGTAGCGTAAAGGTGCTAGAGACTCGCGGCACGGTGTTCTGCAAGCAAGGAATCTGCGAATATCAATATCAGCGTGACAGCGGCCTATGGGACTCAACCAACGAATACGCAGGACAAATCCAGCAAGCCCAAAAAACCCCCGTGGTTCTGTTACGAGGATACTACCTAGGAAACGCTGAGGATGGTCGCATCGTCGCGTACCTGAAAGGTACTGGACCGGAAGCGGGTGGCAAGGCTGCTCCAGCCTTGCAGAGCGTCACAACGAAGTCATTCAATCAAGCCAGTATAGATAGTTGTGTCGATCAATGGAGTAATGCGTTCCACAAGGAGAATGGTGAAGGCGCCTTGATTATGGCTGATATGCTCGACGAGTGGGAAACTTTGTGTAACGCCGGCAAAAATCCATGATCGAAGGAAAAATCAAAAAGCGCAGCCAACTCTAGTTGGCTGCTTGCTTAATTCACCTGCCTAGTTAAATCGTTTAAGCACTTACTTCTGGCAGCATTTAGATTAACCATTTACCGCACAATAGTTAGAAAACCCATCGCCTGCATGACACACCTACTAGGACTCGGTGGATTGTAATTTTCTAACCAACATCCATTCCCCGCAGTCGAGCCAGCCCCTGCTTAATATGGCCTGCGTTTTCGCCAATCGTGTGCAGCGCCCCCCGGACATTCTTACCAACCTCTGCCGAATCCCGCTGTTCCACGCATAACGTCAGCTCCATCACGGCAGCCTCCAGAGCGAGCTGGTTTTCATACATCCTTTCTAGCACATCCGATAGCGAATAATTTCTTTGCACGACATCGACTCCTTTCAAGAAAACCAAAGCATAGCCTCTGCCTTATGTTCAATTCAGACGCATGGAGCGCTCCTGTACCGAGTGAAGCCTGCAGATGAGCCAGAATAGGGCGCATCTTCCCGTTGAGGGTTGGAATAATCTTTATCTCGTAGTCATCCGACAGGTGACCTGCAAGGTGGACAGGCGTGGGGGGCTTTACAGTCGAGCCATGCCCATTCGATTTTGCCCTCATCGAGATCGCCCCCGAGCGGGGACCCCACTCCACTACCGTCGGCGTCCCGCCCCTTGTATTAGTAGCCCCCCCAGATGCTGCCGCTCTTTCGTTTTCGGGTGCAGCGGATCATAGCGGCGAAGGCGCGAGAGGACGCTGCCGCACTGGCTGCGGACAAGGTCAAGGTCAAACCGAGCCTCACTACGCCCAGGAGCGTACCGGCGGTGACCCGGCCCAGGCCGCCGCATTAATCATCGACCAGGAGTTGGGGCTATGAGGCTGATGCTGATTGGGTTGGTTGTGGCGCTAGCGGGATGCGCGATGCGGCCGCCTGAGACGCTCACTATACGGGTGGATGTGCCGGAGCCCTTGCCGGGCGCCGGCTGCGGCCGGCCTGAAGAAGGACAACACTCTGAGGTGAAGGGTGAGGGCGCTGCTGGCCGAGCGCCAACAGCGGATGGAGGGAGCTTGCAGCTGCGGTTGCTGCGTGTTGGTGATCCACCTGGCCGCAGAAACTGCTCGACTAGCAGGGCTCGCACGTACGCTGCTTGGCTTTTCTCGGCGGTACTTCGAAGATTCTGGTGCCGGACAATCTTCGCGGCGGCGTCACCAAGCGGTCGATGAGCAGGCCACTCTCTCCAAGAACTCAAAGATTCATGGATCTTGCCTATCTTACCGACCAGCGCCCTGCTGACATACTCAAAACATCTGTAACGGATGCCAACAGCGGATTTCTGACGGTAAAACAGGGTAAGACTAACAAGTACCTGCCAATCTGCTCAGAGAATGGGAGAAATGCGTCTGACCTTAGCAACTTCCTCGATGCCCTGACAGAGCGAAAGCCATTATAAAATTAAAAGTTACAAGTCTGACCACAAACCAACCCAGGCTAATAATGAGTTATATCACACTGAAAAACAGATAGAATGAAGCCCGAGAGAAAGCAGTAATAAACTCAGTCGCCATAGCTGACTCTACACTAGCCGCAGCGATACACAGACTTCCAATTTCGCGATATCCAATCCAAAGAAACAAGTGAAATTCAGGACATTAATCATGCAAGTCGATCACTAACTCAACAGACACGAGAGACGACTAAATGATCCACCTCTGAACAGGCTAAATAGTAATCCCCACAAAGCAAATTACTCCACCTCACCGAATTAAAACTGACAAACCCCGAAAACACACAACGCATACATTAATTAAAAAGAAGATCATCGCCTCACAATAAACATCGCCACAACAAAAAATGCTTTAGCCGTAGACCAGACACCACGACAGAGGAAGTGGCCTCGGCAATTGTAGAACTGCAGAGGCCATTTAAAAACTACTCACTCAACCATGTATCTAAAATCGCTCGCGACTGCACTGGAGCGCTTGAGCGCTCCCTCCAATTTGAAAGTAAACCTTGAATATGTGATCTTGAGTAGTAATCCTCCCGATAGATATGAAGAATCTGGCCAACCAACTCCATCACTTCAACTTTGTTAGGATCAAAAAAACCCAATGAGTACACCAAACTCCCCACATACCAAACTGGTAGCTTGCTCTCGCAAAACAACAAAACCAAGGAGTGATTATTTTTCTCAAAAAATGAATTAGCTACATTTGATTGTTCATCACCCGCTTGACAGATATAACAGCAAAATGCTGCAGCACGGTAGACCGTTTCCAGTTGCTCGTTCGTAAAAAGGCTGACAAGCATGTCATTATCTATCCCATACTGCTCCAACAAGGAATAAGCACTAATATCAAAATCGTCAATACCAGCTCTGCGTTCAGGAGAGATAAATATACGAGCAATCAGAGATAAAAAACCAACTTCCAAAGGCAAATTCAGGATAAATGCTTTAGCACGCCCTCTTTGAAAGGAAACATGCCCATCCAACGATAGCTTTAAAAAAAGCGGCCTGATTTTTTCAGAAAATTCTGGTAATTCTTCAAAAATATAACCCCAGGTACTAAAATAATATACCATGACCTTGGGGTTTTTTACGATCACATCAAACATCAAATCCAAACATTCACGAGACCTGAATCTATAAGGAGCCTCATTAAAATGCTCTGACTGCAACCAGATAGATATAGCTATTAATGGATGATATCTGGAAATAATTTCAAGAGTTTCCACCGAGTCGACAACCCCAACTTCCAAAACATCAAAAACAGCCGGAACATCAAAGCCTTTTAACCTCCCCCCCGACAACAAACGTTCAAACTCATCTTGACTTATCGAGCTAAAGAACCCCAACTGCTCCTTCAACTTATCTCCCGCCATTTCCGTATCAAAATTTATCGGAAGCAGGACTTGAATATATGGTGGGAGAAACATATCACCCAGGCCAAACGACACCATAGTAGACAAGATACTACAAAGGTCCTGCAGGCGTTTCCCCCTGGCAAAGCTGACAACATTTGCCATCAACTTCAAAATTGGCGACCTTATACTTGAACAACCAATGTCGAAATCCATATTCTCAGGAATAGTTTTTGTCTTCCAGTCATGCTCATAGTTTAGGATCGATATGCCATCCAACTTAGCATGGACCTGCTTATTGAATTTTGAAGTATCCGCATGATCAACGAGCAACATAAGTAGCTTAATTTCATCTTCTGAGAGCCCCATCGACCTAGCTATTTCCTCCACGTTTTTTACACGTCTCAAAATACGCACAATAGACCAAAACTCAACTTCACTACTCGGTGCTTCTTCAATAAGCAACTGCAAAGTGCCCTCTAAGAACCAATAACTAATCGATACACCTTCAGAGGCTGCATACATAGAATAATGATCTGCCAAATACGACCTGTAAATTCTATTTATATAATCTACTGAGGAACCAAAAATCTTGGTCTTTACCTCAGATTTTCTAGCGTGGTCATCAGGCAACTTCCTAGCAAGGACGATTGCAGCCCCAATTTGCTCTGGCTCACTGTATTCGAAGAGCGCATCAGCCATACAATTTAAAAGCCACGATAGTGTATGCGGGTGATGCAAAGACAAAATATCAGATATAATTTCCATTTCAACCATTGCATAAAGAGGCACCAGCGCCTCTTTAAATTTCAACCGCGTAATTCTATCCTGCTCAAGCACACCCTCATTTAACAGACGCAACGTTAAAATTGCACCAACACCTAGCCGCCGCTTAAATATTCGTATCGCATGGGAAACGTCACTATCATCAAGACTGCAGATGACCTCTAAAGCAACAGCCAGCTCTGTTGGCCTCATTGTCACAATTAAAGCGCTTACAACAAAATGCATTACCTCCCGCCAATGAGAGTCTCCACCAATCACCTCAAGACGAGAGCGCAGCCGAGAGGGATCAACATTAGAATAAATAAACTCACCTGCAAAAAACTCTTGCAATTGCCGTATATCAAACCTGACAGTTTTATTACTCTCAGGGGTATTTACGAAGACCAGTCGCTCCGTGGTTGCCTCCATCAGCGTTTCAACCAAGTCGTCAACATTATCATCAACATAACGCTCCGTGGTTTGTCTTGCTAGATGGCAAAACTGCTCACGATCTAATGTAGTGTCCGCACCATCACTTATCTCTGCACTTGCGTGCAATGCGATACCCAAGCGTGCATGAATCGCCTTGAGTAAAACGCTATTTTCTCGCAACAGCTTAGAAATCCTTACATCCGGAAAGTTTTTAAGACTTTCTCTTTTTTTCATTACATCATAAAAATTATCAAACAACTCCCATCTTTTCTCGGGCGGTCGCCCGCCATCACGGACCACCACTGCCATAATATGCGACTGCAAAGGTGTCGTCATTAGCTCCCTTACCTGAGCAGACTCCATCGCCGCTGACAATACCTGTATTGCATTTTCGCTTTCAGAATCACTTCTACCAAACCTTATCACGCCTTCAGCACACTTCATTGCGATTTCGGCAGGAAGTGGCACCAAATCTAAAGTAGCTGCATTTAAATATTCAAATTGTCCTGAATAGCCTTGAGGCCTCGTAGTGCACAAAACAAGTATATCTGCATCAAGTTCTGGCAATACTGTATTAGTAAGCCTGATTATTTCATTTGCAACCTCATCTTTTACATCATTCGGAACTTCATCAAGACCATCAAAATTTAGAAACCAGCTCCTTATAGAAAAGGCTTTTTTAAGTGTACCACCTTCAACTTTCTGATCAATTTTCTGCGAAATTTTCTCACACAAATAAGAGAGAACCCCTTTTGCCTCATCATCAGATCTTGCGCCATACCATGACGCATAATCTTTTAATTCAACACTAATTGGAATTCTTGGATTACTTGGTTTGAACCCTAACGCCTCAGCAACTATAAGAAATTCTTTTGCCACATCTAACGTAGCTGGTAAAACCACCGGAGCACTTGGGTCAAGTAGAAGTGTGGCACGCTGAATTTGAGAGAAAAATTGCCCTGCGGTGGACTTACCTTGACCAGGCCCACCTTTTAATAAAATGGCCCTTGCACGTTTGGGAATATTTGACCAAGCACGCCAACCATCTCCATATGAATTCCAAACAGTAGGCCTATGAGCGTTAGCAGAGGTAGCTACAAGTGTCTCCATTATACTTAATTCATCATCAACACATTTATTTTCAGCAGGCAAGTCCACAAAAAGCTCATGAATTTTCGGCCTAACGCCTGAGGAGCCAGCTTGCTCAAGCTTTGTGTATATCTGATCGTTAAACTGATCCAGTATAAGGTGATTTATAATAGGCTTTACCTGTGCAGATGCTTCACCTATTTGATTGTACATTGCGGTCAGCACGTTCCCCGGGGTAAGAAAGTGACCATAATAGGAGGCGGCAGCAGGATCATCTGCAAGAAAATCCAATATCTTCCTCCCCCCCCAAATATCGAACTTTATCTCATCGCCAAAGCACTCAAAAACCAAAGATTTAATCGTATCGTAAGCTCCAGTATTCGGCGTTCCGGAGGGCTCTATATTTGTAGCTATGATCCAGATATCCGGTGCGACTCTAGAATCAGCCCCATCAAACTCTGCGAGCTCTTTTTTAACTTCATTGATGAGCCAAGCTTGAGGATTCTTGGACAAGTGCGACTTATGGAACTTTGATTGAATATACCAGACACCACTCCATCGATCAGTTGTTGATGGATAAGGAGCCTCACCGGACAGCAGCCCATCTCGACCGCCATCGGCGCCTTGCGCGAACCCCGTGACTCCTTTGCCCAACACCTTCAAGGCTAAGTAATTAACTAAATGTTCAAAAGAGTGAGAGTCCAGCTGAGTTAGCTCATAGGTGTCAGTCATGCTTCCATGCTCCAATGGTCTATATAGGCAGTAATTTTTTCAGTGAGAGGCAGATTTCAGACTCCGATAGTAGCAGACAGAATATTCAGCTACAACGCAAGCGTCAGCGATTGTCAAAAATTATTATTTCCATTTTATCTTGCTTACTGAAACTCAATGACATTGCATACAAAATTGATTGAGCTATAGCAACGGTATCACGAGAAAAAAAATAACGTTATTTTACAAAAAATCTAATTACCTAAGAGCTCACAGACTATGAGTTTTTGGCTACGTTGTGGAACACATAAGTTCTTTAAGAGTTGGGGGTGAGGTCGGAATCGAACCAGCGTAGATGGATTTGCAATCCACACGCCCGCGTGGACTAGTAATGCTAGAGACACATCTGCTGGTGCCTAGCCGACATACGTGAGTCCAGTCTGTGGGCTATTGGTGCATATGGCCCAACATTGAGTCAAGCTGACGACCATCACCTCATCCAGTCGCCTCGTCTAGCTCCTGACCACTGAGCAGCAGCCGGATTCTATCGACCAGCGCATTCATCGCTTGAGCAGTGCTTAGGTAGCTCGTTTCCGTACTGTCCATGTATACCATCCCCAACGGGGTGCGTTCGAGCCCAATCTCCTGGTACGCCATCCAGAACACCTCTTGATGTTCGTCATCGCAGCGATTGGCGTACTCCTCGTTAATCTGCGGCACGCAGTCGAATAGCATGGAGAGCGTTGTCGATTTGACCAGCTCATCGCCCAGCTCATCCAGGGTGACCAGGTAGGCCGGCCCGCTCGTGCAAGCGACCGCCTCCATCAGTCGGCCGATGGCGATAGCAACGTGTGATTCAGATAACGGAAGTCGCGGATTGATGTATGGAAGAAGCATGCTCGTACCTGCTGGAGAATAGATCCATTGAGTATGGGATGAGCTCAGTAACTCACCCCTGGCACGAAGCCCAGTGATGTTGGTTCAGCCTCTGCTGCAACCAAACGCCCGGCATCGACTGCCGTAGTCCTTGGTAGCGGCCTTACAGAGGTAGCTCGCTCGATGGAAGTACCGATTCATCTCTGCGGGATCATCCCGAGAGAGGTGGAATGTGGCGTTTGCAGGGATATGCACCAAGCCCTCGACATAGTCGAAGTGAATCCTCAGCGCACTGGCCCATGCGGCCTGGATGCGGGTGTACAAGTTCTCCCGCTCAGATTGAAAGCGTCCCACCGTGTGGAACGCATCCCTGTTGAGCAGCAGGACGAAGTGGAAGTGCGGGCGCCCTTCCTGTCCGACCTCTCTGACCCAGCACCAGCGAACGCTTGTCTGATGGGCAGAGCCATTCAGACGCTTGGCGCGCTCACGTGCAATTTCAATCCTTACAGACAAGGAAGCGACAAACCTGGAGATAACGGCGTTGCTTGATGCAGGTGGCAGATAGTCATTTGGAAAGCGCAGATCGAAACGTAGCGCGAACACCTGACGATGGGCGCTCAGTGCCAACTGAGTGGTTTCAAGAAGGCTGTCGAGGTATTCAGTAATGAAGGGGACGTGGAATGCCATCACGGGTAGACCGCGGAAGGTGTTCTCGTAGTACAGATGAAGGTTGCTGTTGCCGGGGTGACGCTTGGGCTGGTGCGCCATGGAGGATGATCCGCTGAGTGAATTCATAGACTCAGTGGGCTGGGTATTTATTTACGATTCGATCTACCTGGGGGACTGACCTCGGCTCAGCGTATGGCGCTGATCCTGTCACTGGATGAGCAACGCCGGGATGACTGAGCGCGTGGCACTTACCCCATTGAGGGGTAAGCCTGATAGGTCTCTGAATGGAGCTTGTAGATTGGTAACCGCATTGGATGAACAAGACGTATGAGCTGACGCTACAAATATCTCGTATAAATATTACTTACGACTATAAATCATATAAATAATACTAATACCGAAATCTGCTACCCCACTCCCGCAAGGGAGTGGGGTAGCGAAGTGCCAGAGAACGAGGGATGAATGGGACTATTTCAGTGATTCAGATACTCTGGAAATAAACTACTGATTGGAGCCATTCGATCAGCACGAACGCCGACCGAATGACTGGGTGCAAGCTCAGCCCATCGACTGATCACGCAGCCTTTAGCTGTGACACCGAAGCGAGAGACTCGTGAGTATCACGGGCCTCGATCCTGGCCATAACCCAACCCATCACTTCGCTTTCAACCCAGCCGACAGCCCTGTCACCCAATGACACTGGCTTCGGAAAGCTCCCCTCGCTGATGTACTTGTAGATCGTGGACCGACCCAGGCCGGTGGCGTGCTTGACGTCTTTCAGGCGAATGATCCTCATGAACTGGCTCCTCTGTATTCCGTTCAGAGGATTGGGAGATCCTGTAAAGAAATACGCGCCACGCCCATCAGAGCGTGAACCCTCCTGGTTTGCCGAAAAGTTCTCGGGGGGGGGGGGCTGAATCAGCACCGGCATCTCCTGCGCTGAAGTAGTGGCCGCAAACTGGCGTCACTTAGCGTAAGAGCTTAAATGGCCAGTGGCGGTTGAGCCAGCACATCCATTTCCGCATCAGGCAGTTTCACTGATTCCTTAGCCAGACCAGGATGCGCGACGACGAATCAATTCTGCCGTGCATAGACCAAGGATCGTCTATGCACGCACCTGGCGATGACCGTCGCCTCAGCCGTCCACCCAAGACGACAGATGCCTACCTCAATCATTCGCTCCGCGTAGTAAGCGAGTCTCACTGGGACTGGCGGACACGGCCCATCAACGCCCGCATAGCGCCGCCAACCTCACCAATACTCGATACATCCCCCAGGAGCATTGCAAAGCATCACTGGCGTCCTCATGAGAGCTCCCAAAAATGGCCTTCCTAAAAGCCGTAGCGATTCACATGGTGAAGGTCCGCTATCTACTGTTAAAACACTGAAAATAACGGCTACAAAGCCTTTATTCATTAACTATCAAAGATAAATAAAAACCTAGAATATTCATAGAGTAAATATAGAGCCGTATTTGATTTACCATAGATAGTCTATAGGTTATACCTAGAATTCAGATAGAATCACGAACTCAAATGATAACAATTCTCAACAGAGAATTTACAAATAGGCTTTTGCCATGGGAAAGAAGGATGGTCTTGTCTTTAACGATGACTGGCACGATGAGCTGGCACGACTGCTCGACGAGCACCAGCCGAACAATCGTCATGACATTTGGTTATGGTTACACCTATGCCGCGACGAGCAAGCCGGCTTCGACCCTGCCAGCTGCAACGGCAGGACCATGCGAAATGAAATCGCCCGATGGCTGAAAGACAAGACTGATCTCCGCACAGACATCCCGTCACTAAAGGACAGGCGTCTGGTTCCAGACGCCAAGTTAAAGTGGGTTGACGAAGGTGAAAGGCAGTATCGATGGCTGCTGCACAGAGTTGTGGGCATCACTGCTTCAAGGCCTCCTCGGGAGCTACCTGACGGTTTAGAGCACCTCACCGACAAAAATCGCTTCATCGCCATGCTCGATCTCTGGGGTGTCAACCTTAAAATTAAATCAGATGCCATCGAAGATCTTCGCAACGCTTGGTGTAAACACAAAGCGAAGGACCGTGACTTCGAGTGGTTCGAAGACAAAAAGGACGGCGCCCGACGCTGCAAATGTGCCTGGGAGTGGCTAGAGAAAAACCATACCCCCCTACCTGAAGAGCAGCGCCCCATCAGCAACTACCAAGAACTGCTCATGTTCTTCGACCAAGCTTATCTTCGAAGCTATGAACAGAAGACGATGATCCAAGAGATCAAGAAGCGATGGAGTCGCCAGCAGTTCGATGATCGCAACGCTGACAAGAAGCAAGTTAACATCATGCTGTCGAAAACAGTCATCACTCTTCTTGATGAACTGGCCAAAAAGCATGATCAGAAACGAGCCCAAGTCCTAGAGCACCTAATAACGATGGCGTCCGAGCAAGGCATGATAGAAAAAACACTTCACCCGTCACGCACCGGAAGAGGCAGCGACAGAGACCGGCAGCAGTAAACCGACGCAAACATCCCCCAAGCGATCATTGATGTAGCCCAGTCGCCCACCCTGCGCCTCAGAGCCAAAAGGCTCTAAGCGCAGGGTCGGAGCCCACTTCA
Organism: Pseudomonas gingeri; assembly: GCF_013386165.1. Classification (GTDB taxonomy): domain Bacteria; phylum Pseudomonadota; class Gammaproteobacteria; order Pseudomonadales; family Pseudomonadaceae; genus Aquipseudomonas; species Aquipseudomonas gingeri_C. The sequence continues at coordinate 20,535 of NZ_JACAOS010000024.1, forward strand.
GCACTCATGAGTGATAAGACCAATCCAGTGACCGACGATCACTGTTAGTGAAAGCCAGCAGGCACAGCGACTCAATACAGGGATTGCGACATGACGACGATAGAGTGCAGACCGACCACGCACAGCAAGGCCGCAGATGGCTAGGTCGCGCACGTCATACGATCTGATGAGTATTTTTATGCCAGACGCTCACACCGCTGCATTCACACCCCTTTAAAGGGCGGCGGAGCAAAATCACACAAAAGCAGAGTGGGGGAACAAATGGGGGAACAGAAACCACAGAAAGCAAAAAGGCCCCATAAAATGGGGCCTTTAAGTACAAGTATGGCGGAGAGATAGGGATTCGAACCCTAGGTACCGGTGAAGGTACAACGGATTTCGAATCCGTCCCATTCGGCCACTCTGGCATCTCTCCAACGGCGCGCATCATAACAACACTTTTGCCGGAAGCGAAGCCCCAATTGCAAAAAAATTACGTGCTATCAGATGCTTGCGTCGATTACAGCGGTACACCCAGACGATTGGCGACTTCTTCGTAGGCTTCGATGACATCACCGAGCCCCTGGCGGAAGCGGTCCTTGTCCATCTTCTTGCGTGTTTCCTTGTCCCACAGGCGGCAGCCATCCGGGCTGAACTCGTCGCCCAGGACGATCTGGCCGTGGAATACGCCGAACTCCAGCTTGAAGTCCACCAGCAGCAGGCCGGCTTCGTCGAACAGCTGGCTCAGCACTTCATTGACCTTGAGCGACAGCTCCTTCATTCGAACAAGCTGCTCGGCAGTCCCCCAACCGAACGCCACGACGTGGGATTCGTTGATGAACGGGTCGCCCTTGGCGTCGTCCTTGAGGAACAGTTCGAAGGTGTAGGGGTTGAGCTTCAAGCCCTCTTCCACGCCCAGACGCTTGACCAGGCTGCCGGCCGCGTAGTTGCGCACCACGCATTCCACCGGGATCATGTCGAGCTTCTTCACCAGGCATTCGTTATCGCCCAGCAGCTTGTCGAACTGGGTCGGGATACCGGCCGCTTCGAGCTTCTGCATGATGAAGGCGTTGAACTTGTTGTTGACCATGCCCTTGCGGTCCAGCTGTTCGATGCGCTTGCCGTCGAACGCCGAGGTGTCGTTGCGAAACAGCAGGATCAAACGGTCGGCGTCATCGGTCTTGTAAACCGATTTGGCTTTGCCGCGGTAGAGTTCTTCACGTTTTTCCATGATGGGCTCCGCTTGTTAAGTTGTTGGGCCAGGCGATATGTCGCCAGTCGAGCCCTGAATCTTGATCGGCCAATTGCAGCCAGTCCGGGTCGCACCCAAGGGTGTCGACAAAACATTGCCGGGCCAGCCGCGGCAGGTTGTTCTTGCTGCTGAGGTGGGCCAGTACCAGGTGTTGCAGGTCTTGCCAGCCCAACTCGGCCACCAGGCTCGCGGCCTGGTGGTTGTTCAAATGTCCCAGCTCGCCACCGACCCGCTGCTTGAGAAAAGCCGGGTAATGCCCACGACCCAGCAGGTCGCGGCAATGGTTGGACTCGATCATCAAGGCATCGAGACCGCTGTAGCTGTCCATGACCCGGCCACAATAGGAACCCAGGTCGGTCAGCAGGCCGAAACGCCGTTGACCGTCACTGAACACGTACTGCGTCGGCTCAAGAGCATCGTGGGCCACCGACACCACTTCGATGCTCAAGGCGCCCACCTGCAAGGTCTCGCCACCCGCCACGAAACCGGCGGGCTCGATGGGCTTGCGCAGGCCGCGCAAGGTGCCACGGCTCAGGTACACCGGTAGATTGTAGCGCCGAGACAGCAAACCCACGCCATGCACGTGGTCGGCATGTTCGTGGGTGACCAGAATCGCACTCAATTGCGTCGGGCTCACCCCAAGGCGAGCCAGACGTCGTTCGGTTTCCCGTAGCGAGAAACCACAATCGACCAGGATCAGCGTGTCTTCACTGGCGATCAGCGTGCCGTTCCCTTGGCTACCACTGCCGAGAACGGCAAAGCGCACCGATCAGCCCAGGTTGTCTTGAATCACGCCCAACACGCGACGGGCCACATCGGCCGGTGCCACGGTGTTGATGTCTTTCTCGACGGTGACCTGGACGCTGTCGCCGACCTTGCTCAGGCGAACCTGATAACGCACGGCACGGGTTTCGATCTCTTCCTTGCTCGGTTTGCTGCCGAACAGACGACCGAAGAAACCAGGCTCTTCGCTCTTCTTCTCGGATTTTTCCGCCAAGTTGATGTAGTACAGGCCCAGGCTGCGGTTGATGTCTTCGACACGCCACTCACCCTGCTCCAGCGCACGGCCGACACTCGACCAGGCACGGTCGAGGTCTTCACCGACGTTGAGCACCGGGTTGCCGCTGCCATCCTGGCTCAGGCTGACACGGCTCGGGGTATCGAAATCACGCGCGGCCAGCAACGACACCGAACCGCCCTTCTCGGCGCTGCGGCTCATGCTCGAGAGCATTTCGTCGACCAGGGCCGAGTCCAGGCCGAGGTTGACCGAGTGCGGAGTGAAATCGACGTTGGCGGTGCTGCCGACCGGGCGCTGGGCACTGACCACGTAGACTTCACTGGTATTGCGCTGCACGCCCGGTTCGATACGAACCCGTACGCGGGTTTCGTTGTCACCCGCGGCCAGGCGCTTGCCCATGGCTGCGGAGAGTTCGTCGGAACGCTGCCAGGCAGTGGTGAATTCCCCGGTCTGTGGGCGCTGTGCGTCGATCCGGAAACCGTTGTCCTGGAAGAACTGCAACGCCACTGGCCAGACTTCGGCCGGCGTGTGCTGGGCCATGACCCAACGCGTATCGCCGCTTTTCTGCAGGCTGTAGTCACTGGCGCTGGCCGCGACCTGCAAAGGCAGCGGACGCGGTACTTCGAACGGGCCCTTGGTGGTGTCGTCGGCGACGTTGCGCGGAATCGGCAGCAGGGGGTCAAGGTGCTTATCGACGCTGACACCCGCTGGCAGCTGCATGGCCGGCGTCTGTTTCGAATCCAGGTAATCGCTGCCGCGGTCGCGGAAATAACCTTCCGGGCCCCAAATCCAGGCGCAGCCACTGGTGCTGGAGATAATCAAGGCAAGTGCAGAAAGTCCGGCCAATCGCTTCATGCGGGGTATTTCCTCAATTAAACCAGGACGCCGGACTGGCGCATGGCCTGCCGCAGCGGTTCGTGACAGGCAGCGCTGAGCCAGGTGAGCGGCAGACGGATACCGTCCGGCATCAAGCCCATCTCATGCAGTGCCCATTTCACGGGGATAGGATTGGATTCGATGAACAGGGTCTTGTTCAGCGGCATCAGTTTTTGGTGGATCGCCCGGGCCTCGTCGGCCTTGCCGGCCATGGCAGCGGCACACAGGTCGCTCATTTCACGGGGTGCGACGTTGGCGGTTACCGAGATGTTGCCCTTGCCGCCGAGCAGGATCAGCTCGACCGCGGTGGCATCATCACCGGAGTACACCAGGAAATCACTGCTGACACCCGCCAGGATGGCCTTGGCCCGCTCCAGATCACCGGTGGCTTCCTTGATGCCGATGATGTTCGGCACGCTCGACAAGCGAATCACGGTCTCTGCCTGCATGTCGCACGCGGTACGACCCGGAACGTTGTAGAGGATCTGCGGGATGTCGACGGCTTCGGCGATGGCGCGGAAATGCTGGTACAAGCCTTCCTGGGTCGGCTTGTTGTAATAAGGAGTCACCAGCAGGCACGCATCGGCGCCGGCGGTTTTCGCATTGATGGTCAGCTCGATCGCTTCACGCGTCGAATTGGCGCCCGTACCGGCAATCACCGGGATACGTCCTGCCACCTGATCAACCACGCGACGAATCACTTCGATATGCTCGTTCACATCGAGAGTGGCCGACTCACCTGTGGTGCCGACCGCGACAATGGCGTTGGTGCCGTTTTGCAGGTGGAAGTCCACCAGTTTGCTCAGGCTGTCCCAGTCAAGACGACCCTGTGCATCCATGGGTGTGACCAGTGCCACCATACTGCCCGCAATCATGCAACCGCTCCTGCCGGAAAAAGAGAGCGGTAATGGTACTGGCGCCATCAGGCTTGTACAAGCGAAGTACTGTCTATGAGCATTCCCCTGAGCGCAGGTTTTCGCTACCCTTCAGACTTTGATCGGTACTGAGTCCCTCATGTGCCGGGTTCCAGCCTCCATTTTCGCTGCCCAAAGCCCGATCAGGCCTGGCCGCTGCCCGTCCTCTGCGAGGCGGCACCCGGCGCCAACGCTCGATCCCAGGCCTCGCCATGCGCATCCGGACAGCCGAACCCAGCCCGCGACCGACGCCAAGGTATCGACCGCTCATCGCTCTAGGAATGCTGCATGTCCACCCCCACAGTCCGCGAACAATTCCTTGTTATCAGTGCCCTCGGCGCCAACCCCATGGAGCTGACCAACGTCCTGTGCCGCGCCAGCCATGAAAATCGTTGCGCCGTCGTAACCTCACGCCTGACCCGCCATGGCGAGTACAGCGCGCTGGTCCTGCAGATTTCCGGTAGCTGGGACGCCTTGGCGCGTCTTGAAGCCGGTTTGCCGAACCTGGCGAAGAAACACGCCTTCATCGTCAGCGTGGTGCGCAGCGGCGCCCTGGAGAATCGTCCCCAGGCGCTACCGTACGTCGCTTATGTCAGCTCGGCCTACCGCTCGGACATCATCAACGAGCTGTGCCAGTTCTTCATGGACCACAACGTCGAGCTGGAAAACCTGACCTGCGACACGTACCTGGCGCCCCAGACCGGCGGCACCATGCTCAACGCCACCTTTACCGTGACCCTGCCTGCCGGTGTGCAGATCAGCTGGTTGCGCGATCAGTTCCTGGACTTCGCCGACGCGATGAACCTCGACGCGCTGATCGAACCGTGGCGCCCACAGAACCCAATGTAAGGAAACCTCCATGGCTGTCGTGATCGATCAACCCGTCGCCGATTTCCAGGCACCGGCCACCAGTGGGCAGGCCGTCAGCCTCGCGGGCCTCAAGGGCAAGCAGGTGGTGATCTATTTCTACCCCAAGGACAGCACCCCGGGCTGCACCACCGAGGGCCAGGGCTTTCGTGACCAGTACGCGGCCTTCCAGGCGGCCAACACCGAAGTCTTCGGTGTGTCTCGCGACAGCCTGAAGTCCCACGAGAACTTCAAGGGCAAGCAGGAATTCCCCTTCGAGCTGATCAGCGACAAGGACGAAGCCGTCTGCCAGCTGTTCGACGTGATCAAGCTGAAGAAACTCTACGGCAAGGAATACCTGGGCGTGGACCGCAGCACCTTTCTGATTGATGCCCAAGGCGTTCTGCGCCAGGAATGGCGCGGCGTGAAGGTTCCAGGCCATGTCGATGCCGTGCTGGCAGCGGCCCAGGCACTGCACAAGGCCTGAGCCGACGCGGGGCCTCAGGCCTTGCGCAACCAGTAACGATAAACGCCGGACGCTTCCTCTTCATGAATCAGGATGTGTCCGGCGAGCCTGGCGAAAGTGCGAAAATCGCGCTGCGATCCGGCATCGGTGGCAATCACCTTGAGCACCGCGCCACTGGCCAGGCGATTGAGCTCCAGCTTGGCCTTGAGCAACGGCAGCGGGCAGTTCAGGCCACTGGCGTCCAGCTCGGCGTCGTGCTCTACAACTTCGGTCATTGCTTCACTCCTGGCGCGGTGCCGGATGGTCGATTCGAGGCACCTAGGATACCGCAAGTGGAAGGGGCTCTGGTCGCAAGCCCGGCGTCCAGCTACAGTAAGGACTTTGTCGACTCAGAGCCCTGTGCATGACCTTTCTGCGCCCCACCCTGTTGACGCTCGCCTGCCTGCTCGCCTCTCCTGGCTTCGCCGACGACCTGCCGTCACTCGGCGACGCCAGTTCCGCCATTGTCTCCCCGCAACAGGAGTTCCAGCTGGGGCGTGCCTGGCTGAGCCTGTTGCGCAGCGAGGTCAAGCAACTCAATGACCCGCAGCTCAAGGATTACGTCGAGACCACCGTCTACAAGCTGGCGGAAAGCAGCCAGGTCCAGGACCGGCGCCTGGTGTTCATCCTGATCGACAGCAACCAGCTCAACGCCTTCGCAGCCCCTGGCGGGATTATCGGGATCAACGGCGGACTGTTCCTCAATGCCCAGACCGAAGGCGAATACGCTGCGGTCCTGGCCCACGAACTGGCGCACTTGTCACAACGCCACTTCGCCCGGGGCGTGGAAGCCCAGCAACGCATGCAACTGCCGATGATGGCGGCACTGCTGACCGGGATCGTCATCGCCGCGGCGGGCGGCGGTGACGCTGGCATCGCCACCATCGCCGGCACCCAGGCTGCGGCGTTCCAGGAGAAGCAGCGATTCTCGCGCCAGAACGAACAGGAAGCCGACCGTATCGGCATCCTCACCCTGGAAAAAGCCGGTTACGACCCACGCTCGATGCCGACCATGTTCGAGCGCCTGATGCGTATCTACCGCTTCGATGCCAAGCCGCCAGAGTTCCTGCTGACCCACCCGGTCACCGAATCGCGGATCGCCGACACCCGCAACCGGGCCGAGCAATCCAAGCCCGGCGGTATTGAAGACAGCCAGCGTTACCAACTGATTCGGGCCCGGGTGATACTTTCCTACGAAGACTCGCCAGGCCTGGCGGCCAAGCGCTTTCGCGCGCAACTGGACGAAAACCCCAAGTCCGACGTGGCGCGTTATGGCCTGGCCATCGCGCAGCTCAAGGGGACGCAGTTGAACGAAGCGCGTGCGACCCTCAAGCCGCTGCTGGACAAGTCGCCCAACGACATCACCTACAACCTGGCGCAGATAGACCTGGACACGGCGGCCAGCCGTTTCCCCGAAGCGATGCAGCGGGTCGACAAGATGCTGCTGCAATATCCCGCCAGCTATCCGCTCAAGCAGGAACGCATCGACCTGCTGATCAAGCAGAACCACCCGGCCGAGGCGGAAAAGGCCCTGGACGACTTGCTGAAGGCGCGTCCGGATGATCCGGACGTCTGGTACCAGCTCGCCGAAACCCGTGGCCAGTCCGGCAATATCATCGGTCTGCACCAGGCACGCGCCGAGTACTTTGCATTGGTGGGTGACTTCAAGCAGGCGATCCAGCAATTGGACTTCGCCAAGCGCCGCGCGCCGAACTTTCAACTGGCCTCACGCATTGATGCGCGCCAGAAGGAGCTGATTGATCAGGAGCGTATGGTCAAGGAGATGATGGGCGGCTGATACACACAACCTGTAGGAGCCGGCTTGCCGGCTCCTACAAATTCCCGTCAGGCATTGCCTGCCAGTTTCAAGCGCGCAGCCTGGGTGAAATCCAGCATGCGCTTGAGCGGGCGCACCGCACGGGGAATGATCGCCGGGTCGACGAAAATCTCATTGGTGCCCTCACGCAGGCACTGCAAGGTGCGCTCAAGGGTATTCATGGCCATCCATGGGCAATGCGCGCAACTGCGGCATGCCGCGCCGTTACCGGCGGTCGGTGCCTCGATGAATACCTTGTCCGGACACAGCTGCTGCATCTTGTAGAAAATGCCGCGGTCGGTGGCCACGATAAAGGTCTTGTTCGGCAGACGCTGCGCGGCCGCAATCAACTGGCTGGTGGAACCTACCGCATCGGCCAGGTCGATCACCGATTCCGGCGATTCCGGATGCACCAGGATCGCCGCCTCGGGATACAGCGCCTTCATGTCTTCCAACTGCTTGGACTTGAATTCCTCGTGGACGATGCAAGCGCCGTCCCAGAGCAACATATCGGCGCCGGTTTCCTTCTGGATATAGCGCCCCAGATGCTTGTCCGGCGCCCAGATAATGGTTTCGCCGTTGTCCATCAGGCTCTCGACGATCTCCAACGCACAACTGGAGGTCACCACCCAGTCGGCCCGCGCCTTCACCGCCGCCGAGGTGTTGGCATAGACCACCACCGTGCGCTCGGGATGCTGGTCGCAGAACGCGGAAAACTCGTCCACCGGACAGCCCAGGTCCAGCGAGCAGGTCGCTTCCAGGGTCGGCATCAGGATGCGTTTTTCCGGGGTGAGGATCTTGGCGGTCTCGCCCATGAAACGTACACCGGCCACCAGCACGGTCTTGGCCGGGTGCGCGGCACCGAAACGGGCCATTTCCAGGGAGTCGGAGACACAGCCACCGGTTTCCTCGGCCAGCGCCTGGATCACCGGATCGCAATAGAAGTGGGCCACCAGCACCGCGTCCTGGGCCTTGAGCTCGGCGGCGATATCCGCGCGTAGCTGCGCCTCTTCGGCGGCACTCAGAGGTTTGGGTTGCTTGGCGTCAAGGTGGGCTTGAACCAGAAGGCGTTCGGAAATCTGCGTCATGTTCGCAAGACCTGCAGGCGCGAGAGCGCGAAAGTCGAGTATACCCCGGCCCCCGCCCCTTTCCGAGACGGGATATTAGGTGCAACGTATGGACCGGGAGAGTGAATCCATCAGGCATGGACTGCTTTGCAGCGCCGCAAGGCTACAGAATATCCAATCAATTCAAAAGATTATTCTGATCTTCGGACAAGTGGGGGCAAAGCGTTGGATAATCCGCCCATTGAAGAGGCCTGGACGGCAACCGATGATACCCGATGACTACCTCGTAATGACCCGCAACGAGTGGGCGGAACTGCGTGCAAGCACGCCGCTGACCCTCTCGGAAGACGATCTGTCGGCGTTACGTGGCGTGAACGAAGACGTCTCCCTGGAAGATGTCGCCAACGTCTATCTGCCCCTGTCGCGGCTGATCAACCTGCACATCGGCGCCGCGCGCCAATTGACGGGCATCCGCGACACCTTTCTCGGTCGCCCGACCCACCGCGGCCCGTACATCGTGGCCATCGCCGGCAGCGTTGCCGTCGGCAAGAGCACCTTTGCCCGCGTGCTGCAGGCGGTGATGGCACGCTGGCCGGATCACCCGAACGTCGCCCTGGTCACCACCGACGGTTTCCTCTACCCCAACAGCAAGCTGGTGGCCGATGGCATCATGCACCGCAAGGGTTTTCCGGAGAGCTACGATCGCAAGCACATGGTCAAGTTCCTGGCCGCGGTGAAAGCCGGCGAGCACAATATCGAGGCGCCGATCTACTCCCATGTCAGCTACGACATCGTGCCCGACCAGTACCAGGTGATCGACCAGCCGGACATCCTGATCTTCGAAGGCCTCAACGTCCTGCAGACCGATGGCGTCGACGGGCAGAAGCCCTCTACAATCGTCTCCGACTTCTTCGACTTCTCGGTGTACCTGGATGCCGATGAACAAGACATCGAACACTGGTACGTGGCGCGCTTCCTGATGCTGCAGAAAACCTCATTCCGCGCCCGCGGCGCCTACTTCCGCAAACTGGCCGACCTGACGCCCGAGGAAGCCCCCGAAGCCGCGCGGCAGATCTGGCGGGATATCAACCGCGTCAACCTGCTGGAAAACATCCTGCCAACCCGCGAGCGTGCCGATCTGGTGCTGCGCAAGGCGGCAGACCATTCGGTCAGCGAAATCTGGTTACGTTGATCATGAAGCCCTTCAACCTGTTCTTGAGCCTGGCCTTGCTGATCGCCCCCGCCGCGGCCCTCGCCGAAGGCGGTAGCAGCAAGGTGACCGCGCGCATGCAAGCCCAACGCGACCAGTCGATGGCACGCTTCCTCGAACGTGAAGATGCCAAGACGATTGTCAGCGCCCAGGAAGCCGCCAAGGCCCGCGCGGAGGCCCGAATAGCGAACTCGGCCATCGACAGATCCGTAGACCAGCCCTGAGCAATACCGACAGTACGCTGTCGAAGTCGGGGCGGGCGCTCGGGTTACGCCGAACCCCGCGCCTGTAAGGCCACCCATTCTCCACGCCGCGCTTCAGCCTGCGCCAACCAGACCAGAGTGTCGGCGAAAGCCACGGGACGACAGAAGAAAAAGCCCTGCACCTGCATGCACCCCAGGCTGCGCAGGGCATTGAGCTCCTCCTGCGTCTCAACCCCCTCGACCACGCACTCCAGTTCCATATCCAGGCTCAAGGCCACCAGCGACTTGACGATTTTATAGCTCGCGGGCTTGGTATGAAGCTCGGTGACGAAGCTGCGATCGATCTTGAGTTTGGTCAGCGCCAGGGCATGCAACTGACTCAGGCTTGAATAACCCGTGCCGAAATCGTCCAGCGAGATACCGCAGCCCAGCTTGCGAAACTGCCCGATTGCCCATTGCACCTGGGGGATGTCCTGCATGATGGCGGTTTCGGTGATTTCCAGGTCCAGATGCGCCGGATTGAAGCCACTGGCGTTGATCACGTCGATAATCGACTGCACACTGTCGCGAGAGCCGCAGTCATGGACCGACAGATTGAATGAAAGCCGCATCCCGTGTGGCCACATCCGCGCCATGCCCAGCGCCTGCCTCAACAAGGGCAGCGTGAGGCGATTGATCAGGCCGATGCGTTCGGCAATGGGAATGAACTGCGCAGGGGAGACCTGGCCCAGCTCCGGGCTGTTCCAGCGGGCCAAGGCCTCGAAGGCGATGGTCTCACGACTGCGACAGTCGAGGATCGGCTGGAACAGCACGAAGAACTCCTTGTCCAGCACCGCCCTGCGCAACGCCTGCTCGGTGACGGCATCGCGCTGCAACTGCTCGCGGTGGCTGGCCGAAAACAGGCACATCGACCCCGGGTTATGGCGCTTACCTTGATAAAGCGCATAGTCGGCGTATTCGAACAGCTCTATGGCACTGGCGGCGCCATGGGGAAACGTGGCGATGCCCAGGGTGGCGCCGATCTGGATCGGCACGTCGACCAGCAAAAACTCCACGTGCAATTGCTCGCAGACGGCCTTGCCGAAAGCCTGCAAATCTTCGTCGCTGAGATCGCCTTCGAGCACCAGGGCGAACTCATCCCCACCCAGCCGTGCCACATGCAGCGTGGCCCCGGCCAACTGCAGCAAACGCCGACCGACCATGATCAGAATCTTGTCGCCGACGCTGTGGCCGTAGAGATCGTTCACGGGTTTGAAGCCATCGAGATCGAGGATACCGACGGCGAGGCGCTTGTCCTTGGCGATCGCCTGGCTCATGGCGCTCTCCAGGGTGGTGAAGAACTGTCGTCGGTTGGGCAGCCCGGTCAGGCTGTCCTGATTGGCCAGTCGCAGGTTCTCGTTGCTCAGCTGTTCGGTTTGCGCCTGCACATTCACCAAACGGGTGAAGTCACGATAGTGGTGCTGCAGGATGATCAGCATCGCCAACGACACCAGCAGGATATTCACCGCCGTGGCAATAAAAGCCGGGTTGTGGGTAGACGCGAAAAAAATCACGAACGCCAGGTTGACCACCAGCGAGGTGGTCAACGCCGCGGGTCGCAGGTGCATCATGCAAAAAATGCAGACGATGACCGTAATCCCCATGAAAAAGGCGATTTGCGACTGTGAGTAAGCGTCGCCGTAGGGGTACAGGGCCAAGGACCAGGCGGTGAAGGCGCCGGCCACGATCGGCACCAGATGATTGGTTCGCCGCAGGGAGGCGAGGATCTGTGCATCGGCCGGCAGGCGCCCGGAACAACGCAACCACATACGTGCGCGCAGCACACAGGCCAGCGTCATGATCAGCGGGATGACGAATGACAACCAAAAGGGCGCGGTGGCCAGATGAGTGACGGCCAGCGCCCACATGTTGAGCAACAAGACCAGGTACATCAGCGGCAGTTGCCGAGACAAGGCAACGTACTGAGCCCGGAGCAGGTTGGGATTGTCATGGGGTACGGACATGAGGGTCCGCAGCGTATCCAGGAGCAGTCTTATCATTCGCAATGCCTCTCTGTCTGCGCAGTGAAGGCGTGCAGCGCTCGTCCCTTTCAGGTAGCCGACCGACAATAAAGGCCTGCTCAATACCAATGTCGGCGTTGGTGCTGCTTTCTTTAAGAACAAACGACGGCAGGCGACGGACGAGCTTCTCGAGGGTGCACTTGAGTCACTTGAGATAGTAATCGGCAATGAAATCCACAAACGCCCGCACCTTGGGTGCCAGATAACGGGATTGCGGATAGATCGCGTAATAATGCCGTTCACCCAACGAGTAGTTCGGCAGGATCGAAACCAGCCCTCCCTCGGCGAGGTCGCTACGCACCGTGGCCTGGGTGAAACAGGCGATGCCGGCGCCGGCGAGTGTCGCAGCGTGCAGGGCGCTGATGGTGTTGCTGCGGAACTGACCGACGGGCGTGACCCTGACCATGGCTCCACGAGCGGAGCTCAACTCCCAGTCCGAAGACGCCCCGATAAACGTCAGCAAGCGATGCTTGTCGAGTTCCTGGGCCGTACGCGGTAAACCCTGGCTGCGGATATAGGCGGGAGAAGCCACCAGAACCTGTTTGGAGACCGTCAGGGTACGGGCGATCAAGGTGGTGTCCGCCAGGCTGCTGGCGATCCGTATGGCGACATCAAAGCCTTCGGCGACCAGATCGACGAACTGATCATCGCAGCACAGCTCCAGCTCGATATCGGGGTAACGCTTCTGGAACCCCGGCAGCCAGTGCGGCAGATCCAGGGTGCCGACCACCAAGGGCACGCTGACCCGCAAAAGGCCTTCCGGGCGTTGATGCCCCTGGGCCATGGCCTGGGAGGCCGCGTCGACCCGGTCGAGGATATCGACACACGCCACGTAGTACTGCTCCCCTGCCCCGGTCAGACTGAAACGCCGGGTATTGCGATTGATCAACTGAACGCCCAGCTCAGTCTCCAGTTGTTGCAACAGCCGTGAAATCGTCGAGTGGGTGGTGTCCAGGAGCTCTGCCGCGGCAGAGAAGCCCTTGGCTTCGACAATGCACCGAAAGGCGCGCATGGCGGATAACTGGTTCATGAAGCGGGCGTTCCGAAGTCAGGGTTGATCACTTGACCGGCAAGGCAACGATCTGCGAAGTACTCACCACCGAACCGAAGGTGTCTTCGATCTCGGCCAGCGCCGAGTTGTGCAACTCGTCCGGGGTCACGGAATGGCCGTTGGCACGGGTGATAGCACGGGTTGCAGTGGCGTCGGATGCTACCACGACGCTATAACCCAACGGCACGGCATCACGGGCGGCACCCGCCACACAAGCGTGGGTCATCAGGCCGGAGATGATCAGGGTCTTGATTCCGGCCTTGTTCAGTTGAGCATCCAGATCCGTGCTGGCGAATACGCTGACGGTGGTCTTCTGAATAACCTTGTCCTGCGGGCGCGGCGTCATCTGCGGATGGAAGTCGACAGTCTTGCCATCAATGGCGAACACCGCCGCCCCCGCAGGCGCAATGTGCTGCACGTGGATCACCGGGATATGTTCCTTGTCGGCGAAGGCGATCAGGCGCTGGGTATTTTCCAGGGCTTTCATGCCATCCGGGATTGGCATGCGGCCGGTGAAGTATTCGTTCTGGAAATCGATCACCAGCAGCGCGGTGGTTTTCGGGTCCAGATGATCCGTCGGCTGGGCACCGAACATGGCGCGGATGGTTGGGTGTGGATTGACCGGTGCATCCGTGGCGTTAGCGGACTGGGCGGCGCCCATCATCAGGCCGAGACCGGCGATGACGGATTTGAACAAGGTGGAAAACGAACGTCCGGAGGCGGTCGCTTGAAACAGAGTGGAGCGGATCATGATGAGCTTCCTTTGGAGGGAGATTGGCTAACTGGAGCTCAGTCTAAGAAGCCGGTCTTGCAGCAACAATGCACTAATCGGAACAATATTTGTTTGATAAATGCACAGATAAGAATCAAAAAACACCCATCGATAACGAGCAAAAAAAATCCGGAAGTTCTCACTTTCGAGCCTTCCGGATTTTCTTCTACAACAAATATTGTGGGTCGGCGCGGATAAGGGAGGCTCGCCCACCGAGTCTGAAAATAAATCTGTCCCGAATGGCATTCTGCAGAGCGCGGTCAGCCGCTGGCGCTGAACGCTTACGCATCCAGCACTGAGTTCACCCTCAGTTGTGCCAGCTCAATCAAATAAACCACGCTCATCACCATCTTGCGGTTCGAAACGCTTTGGTTGTTGGCATGCTCATAGGCCGTGGCCGCTGCGGATTGCAAAATCGAGGAAACGTCGACCAGTGCGTCCTCGGTATTCCTGGGTTCAGGCCGATGATCACCCGGCGCTGTGAAAGAGGCAGGTTTAGAGGCTGCATTCGGACCGGTTTTATAGTGAGACGATGCCTCGTCGACGACCCAAGGATCAATGCTGACGGCGCAGGATGTCGCAGATGGGTTAGGGGTCGCTTTGAACATGATGGAACACTTCGCTAGTGTGCTGTTCTCGAAATAATTTTCCTGTGATATTGGCTACACTTCTCCTGTCATCCAGCGCTCGGGGGAACGCCAATGAACGCCCAGGAAATTGTTCTCAGTCCAGAAGAGCAGTCCGAACTGAGCCGCCGAGTTCGTTCGGCCACGATCAGTCAACGCGACGGTCGGCGTGCCCGAGTGATCCTGCTGGCAGCCCAAGGCTGCTCGCGAGTGGAGATCGCTCGCCTGACCGGACTTTCACTGCCTACGGTCACCAGTTGGTGCCAGCGTTTCCAAACCCTGCGATTGGACGGTTTGATCGACAAACCAGGGCGTGGCCGCAAAAGCTCGTTTCCCGAAGAGGCCGTGCGCCGTGTTCTGGAGAACGTCACTCGGCCACCGTTAGGTGAGCCAAGGTGGAGTTGCCGCAGCATGGCGCGAGTCGCTGGGATCTCGGCCACGAGCGTCCATAAACTGTGGGCCGCCAATGACTTGAAACCCCACCTGACCCGCACTTTCAAATTGTCCAATGACCCGCATTTCGAAGAGAAATTCTGGGACGTCATCGGGCTGTATCTGGATCCACCAGACAAAGCGCTGGTGCTCTGCTGCGATGAGAAAAGTCAGGTTCAAGCCCTTGAGCGAACTCAGCCGGGACTGCCACTGGGCATCGGTCATATCCGAACTCAAACACACGATTACGTGCGCCATGGCACGGTCACCTTGTTTACGGCACTGGACTATCTTCAGGGGCGCTTGATCAGTTGCATTGAACGCCAGCACCGGCATCAGGAGTGGCTGGTGTTTCTCAAGCAGATCAATCGTGAAACGCCCAAGCATCTTGAGCTGCATCTGATCGTCGATAACTACGCCACCCACAAACACCGGCGGTCAGGGCGTGGCTTGCCAAGCACCCGCGCTTTCACATGCATTTCACCCCGACCTCCAGCTCATGGATGAACATGGTGGAGCGCTTCTTCCGCGACATCACGGTCTACCTGCGCGAAGGTAGCTTCGGCTCGGTACGTGAGTTGGAGGCTTCGATTATTGCGTTCATGGCCCTGCGCAATGCGCAACCAACCCGCTATGTCTGGAACGCAAAAGGAGAGGATATTCTGAACAAGATACAGCGGGCCCGTGAGGCAATGGCCTCACAGGCTAATGGGTAAGTTATTTCGAGAACAGCACACTAGCTGTTTTTTCGGACATGAATGAAAAAATAGTGCCAATTTGCCATCATCGAGCATCCTAGATACGGTAACGACCTGCCTGCGAGCTATACGTTCCCTGCACACGAGACCATTGAACTCCCCACCTTTACGTCAAGGAATGCTGTCCAGCGATGCTCAGACTCTTCAAGCGACTCACTAATGTTTTGCCCTTCAACGAAAGGTACATCATCGGGATCGGCATCCTCGTCATCACCTGCTATTGCGTTTTCAACATCCAGTTTTTCCCCAGCGGGCTCTCCGTGGGTGATACGTTGGTGTTTGTTTTTGCCGCTACGTTGTTCGGGACACTCTACGGTTACTGGATTCTGCTCGGTTTTGGGATCATCTACTGCTTAATGTATCCCTTCACCCGAGATCTCTATGGTAATGGAGGTCTCGCCGACAGGGGGTTTCAGTTTTTTGTCGGCTTGGTGTTGCTGTTCATTGAGCTTTTAATCTACTTCACATTTGCCAAGCATATCCAAAACTTACAGGACGCTATAATCCCTACGATTTCCAATTTATTGTCGGGATTCATCTTCGTCCTGGTCGGATTTATCAAGCCGTCTACCCAAGCACCGACGACGTCACAAGAAACAATACCTGTCGCCAGACGGCGGCGTAACTTTTATCGCCTACTTATGCTACTGATCGCGATGGGCTTGCCCGTGGTGTTCGGACACGCTCTGATCAATATCTTCGTTAAGATAAGCGTTGAAAAGATGGGACTGAGCCATCGGCAGGTTTCGCTCGTGTTGGATGACGACAATTACCGCGCTTTTAAAACTGCCGCTGACGCCTTCGCACTTCCATTACTGGACTGTAATTTGGATAACTCTCAAGCCCATATCATTCACAATGTTGACTTGCTCTGGCACGGTGTCGGTAATCGCAGCCTGGTCGAGGCGACGGTGCGCCGAAGCTCAGGAGAAAAAAAATTTCGGTTCGAACTCAAATCCGAAGGGGTCTGGGTCATCGAGACGCCGGAGCGAATCGAAAGCTGTCTGCCCATGAGCGTCGAGATCACTTTTGATTCTTATTCGTCCGAACCCAATCCAAACGGCAAATACAACGCCAACCGACTGCTCGCTCGGGTAGAGGCATCCAACCTATTGGTCAATAGAGTTGAGGTCCGTGGTTACTCTGACACCACACCTGTTCGCCCACCCCATGACTCCAACCAAGCACTGTCGCAGCGGCGAGCCGACGTGGTTGCGCGCATATTTAAGCTCGACTCGGAACGCCAGCAGATCTTCACCGTTGGCGCCGGCAGCCTGAATCATTCGAATTGCACGTCCCAGCTCCCCCCAGATGTGCTGAGAGATTGTCGAGCGCCAGATCGAATGGTCGTACTCACCCTCATGCTCGGCCAGCAAGTCGACGGCGAAAATCAACAATCGGCCGTGCCTGGCAGATAGATCGTATAGCCAGCGGCACTATCAAATCGCTTAGACCCAGGCGACCTAGGTGTTCAGTCTCGGAGAGCCATGGTGCATCCTTAACCGTCGAGCAAGAGGGTGCACCATGACTTCCCGAGACTGAACACCTAGATCGGATCGATCAGCGTCCGGCAAAGAGTGAAGCAGTCCACGACCGTCCTGTCATGCCCCCGCCGAGGTACGGGTCATGATCGGTACCGATCACCGATGAGCTACCCCCAGCTCAAAAACGATTACTTTGTGTTTCGGCGTGGATAAGTCGAGCAATGCCAAAGAGTGAGCCCGCTGCCCATCTTGAAATGGGCGGAGATTATGGAGCGCTTACCAAGAAACGCCGATCGGCTGCTGGGGCAATGTCTGCAGGTACGCTTGCTCCAGTGCCTTAAGCCACTGACCATCGGCTTTCTGATGGCAATTACTCGCGTGTGGTCGTGCGTTCACTCACTCTGGCGCGTCAGCACATGCCTAATCGCCGTCGCGAACGGCAAATGCGCGGTGTCGCACACTTCCCGATCCAGCTCCTCAACCCAACCCTCGTCGTCGGGAAACGCCTCGGCGTACTCAACAAAATACTCCATGGTCTGGATGTAGCCGTAGAGCTCAGCGCGACGAATCTGATTCAAGGCACCGTCCAGCACAAGAATGCGGATGGTTTCGCTGGCACGAAGATGGTCGCCCGCACTCAGGCCCGCCCGTGGCTCCACAGTGCCGCCGGGGGTGAACACCAGAAATGCATCGGGGTCTTCGATATCAGGCTTGATCAGCATCCCTAGTGGGTATGCTCCGCATTGGTCCTTGGCCTTGCCGCAAGTACCAGCGCGGTTGCAGGAACCAAACAGGTTACTCCAGTCGAACGTACCCTGAGGGTAATTCCGGCGCTGACGGAAGTGCTCGATATGACGATTACCCTCACCCATTGGCCCCTCACAGTAAGCACATCGCCCCCCCTGCATTAAGTCCAGCGACAGCCATATAACCCGTCGTTCCTCTTGTGTCGGGCAAGTGGCATTCCAGGTGTCCTGGCCGTGCCGGTAATGCCTCAGGCCCGAGGGCGGTTCGTCCTGCCGATCCAGATGACGCATCTCAACGCTCCCCGTTGCCAAGGTCACGAGGCAGGCGCTGCTTAATGCCCTGCAAACGAACCAGTCGATCACACTCGCGAATGACTGGATGTTCAGCTCCGAAATGGGCCTCCAGCTTGTCTCTCAATACACGCCCCTCAGGCTGCTCATGAAAATTTTGCTGGATCAGCGCCTGATAATCGGAAACCCAGATGGCCTCAGGCACATGGGGTACCGGGTCGACACACATGATACGAGCCAGCAGGTCGGAGCTGGCGACGCCGCGGGTCTGCCATTGCGGCTCGCTGACGGTGGTGACTCGGCTGGTGGTCTCGGGATCGATTTCAGTGCGCAGGATTCGAACACAGTCCGAGGAAACCGTACTCAACACCTGGGGGCTGTGGGTGGTCACGATAAGCTGCATGGCCGGGAACGCCTGGGCCAGGTTGAGCAGCACCACTTGCTGCCATTCCGGATGCAGGTGCATGTCGACTTCGTCGATCAGCAGTAGACCTGGTGTCTCTTGCGCCGCCTGCGCACCAAGGTGGCCGTTGAGTTTGGTCGCGCGGAATGCGATATCGGCAACCATGCCGATCATGTTGCGAATACCGTCGCTAAGCCACTCGACTGGGAGTTCGCCTAATTGCTCATGGCGAGCAACCAGTGCATCGCGGGTGAAGGAGTACTCGATGCCGCTCCAGCCTGCCGGTTGGATGCAAGCGTTCACCGCGCGACTCACTGACTGGATGTAGGCGTCGAATTCAGTTTTGGCAACGCTGACCCCAGCTTCAAGCGCCTTGAGTTGGGATTCCTTGGCATTCAGGCTCCAGTAGCGAAACCACTGTACGAACGATTTATAGCTGGAGGCAGGATCAAGGCAGTCGGTATAGCCGACGGTCCTAGAGGTCCGTTGAATGTTTTTCGCATCTGTTAATTTTTTCTGCTGCCACAGCCGCCCAGTGCCGTAGTACGCAACCAGTGGCAGAACGACTTCAGTGTCCGGCGTGCGAGAAGCTTCTTGCATGCGCTTGCCGTAGCTTACCAACTCCTTGGCGTCTTTGACCGAGGTCTTGGTCTTGGTCGTGCTGGAAAGATGACGGCGCCAAATGGTGGGCAGCAAATCATCGGATAGCTGATTGAGCAGACTGCCGGGAATAAACCCCGTAGCCTCGAGCAGAGCCCCTTGGGGCGCGTATTCCATTTCGTTAGTAGCGGTTCGTCTGGCACGAAACTGGCGAATATCACTCGGTTCAAGATGCTTGCCCACCGCCTCATCAAACGCCCCTACATACGGACCGAAGGCGACGGCGATGGCGTCGAGGATGGACGTTTTACCCGTACCATTGGCCGCAACCAGCACTGTCAGCTGCGGGTGAAAGTCGATATCGATCGTTTCAAAGCAGCGAAAATCACGCAGCCGCAACCGGGAAAGCCGTAGCGAATCTCTTCCGGCACTCGTTATGTTTTCCTGCGTGCCCATGCGAAACTCCCAACCGGCGCTTAAAACGCTAGTCTACCTGTTGACCAGCTCCCAGCGCAGCCACTTGGGGAAATCCTGAAAAAGACTTTCTGATTTTGGAAAACTGCTTATTAGATGCGGCAGTCCCTCCGGGTAAAAGTCCGATCAAAAAGATAGGTGCCATTCGTATCGGTGAACGTATGGTTGAGTGAATACCCTATTTTCATTGCTGTCAGTATCGCATTGTCACCACACTGACTTTGCAGCTGGTAAGGCATGATTTCCTTGTCTACCCAAGCGCCGACCCAGTTGGTGCCAAGTCGAGCCTGAAGGTTATGCACCAGCTGTTCGCGGGACATATTCCCCTTCGCGGCCGTGTCGCTTATTAGGGCATCCAGATCCATTACGTACCTATAGGTAATTACGTGTCCAGGGGCCAGAGAGATAGAAATCACTGTGGTATACCCCTGAAGCTGCATAGGCAACTGCTTAGCTGCCAGCGCGAGCCCCTCGCGCATGTGAGCGTCAGTCTCGTCGTCCGCTGCCTGTGTCGTAAATGTAACGGCCATCAGCACTGCGGCCGTAAATATCCATTTTTTCACTGGTTCACTCCCATGGTTATGTGCGCCAGAGTTTATGTGACAGGGTGTGCAGGGCACCTCGGTGCGCCGGTTTTCCTGATCACCGGTCGACTAACCTGCGTACGACTGCCCCCCCTTCATTTAGCCGCGAATGTAGCAGCTCCCTCAACAGATCGGGAGTACCCACTCTATGTTCAAAATCCCCCCCAGCCCGCTCGTAACATCCAACGTCGAATCCACTGCCCCTCGCATCGCCGACCGGGCTTTGTCTCACTACAACCCGACCGGACACAGGCTCGAAACCTGCCCCTCTCACAGCAGCGCAGGATCATCGACCTGAATCCAGGAGCCAGTAGGAGGCCCTGGCCAACGTCTACTCGATTCCGCAAGCCGATGCGGCCACGGCCTATGAGCACGCCAACAATCAAATCGGTTCGAACCGCAAGATGGCGATGGGTGTGGTGCATCTGATCGAGCTGGCGCAGTTGAAAATGGACTCGGTGCTGGATGGGTAGGTCGCCAACGTCGGCGGCTGACAGGGCTCAGTAAATGAACAGGAAATCTGACTTCCCGTTCATTTGAGTATGAAGTTCAACAGCCGTGTTAGCCCCCGGGCGATTGCCTGACACTTGCTCGGACCGAGATCAGAAACATAAGGTATGTGTTCGGCTCAATTGAACCACAAGAGAACCGGAAACCCAAGAAAGAGAAATGCTTCACTTACTCAAAAAATGGCTCACTCCGCAGAATTTAAGTACTCACACTCTCGTGTTAAGAATGTTTTCGGTACCGGAACATATTTCAACAGTGGGTATTTCGTTGGCTCAATATCCCCGCTGTCGCTGATTCTTGGCGCAATGAGTACCCGTTTTCTATTACCGTCAAGATAGAGCACGTCAAACTCTTCAGAGTTGACATTTTCGCAAGGTGAAAAAGTACTGAAGTCCGCTAAGTGCGCAAAGCGATAGAGGATCTCACCACGTCGCTCCTCTGACGCCATAACTCGGGTGACCAGCAGGGCTATGATGAGGAATACCAAACAATTTGCTAGGTGGCAAACAGAATAGCTGAGAGTTCGCTTCCCCTCGCGATAGGCCTTGTTGGAAAGGGCAAAAAAAATAAACGACGCCACAGATATCAGGTAGAAAATGGGCTCAAGCTTAGCCAAAGCGTGAATGAATGTCGCCGCAGTCAGCGTCATGGGCAGTAGCGATGGATCGACATGAAAAATTTGATTAATTTCGGCTTGAGCGTCGATCTTAGCGAAAATGCCTAATCCACCAAAGAACGCGGCCCAAATCAACAAGCTCGATTTCAGGTGCATAAGTTTCTGGTCAAGCTTTATTTCGAGCAGGCTCATCAAAATATAAAAACCAATGAGCATAGATGATGTGAGTGTGAGGATAAACAGAGTTGGGTGTGGCGTGTTGGACTGAGCGGCGGTACCTCCAACAATAACCAGTACGAAAGCTACAAGAGCAAGCGTGCAGAGCGCCCTCATTGTTGCAGCATGGCCGGGTGTTTGGGTTTCGATGTAGGACGAGGTGATAGCCTGGTTCAAGCGGTGAGTATCCTGCATCTGCAGTTCGATCCTTGCTTCGGGTTGAGGGAGTGTCAGAGCCCTATGATAGAGCTCTTCCTCTCAATCTATCGGCCTTCGTCCATGACGCTGAAGGTCCTAAAGTGTAGTGGTCAGTCAATCCTGGACACGACGTTAAGTTTTCTCTCGGCCTGAGTGGGACCAGCCACCCGCTGGGCTCTTTGCTACCTGGGCCACTTGGTGCGTCCTGAGCGGGAAAGTCCGCGACGACATCGTGGGCACCGCCTAACCAGCTCACCGATCAACTTAAGTGCGCAGCCGCCTGATACTCACCGCTCTCTGCGCTGTAACTTAGCACCGGCCAGCTGGAGGCGGGATCATTCGCGCTTATGAAGGGCCCAGGGGCCGGATCTCGAAGACAAGCAATGGAGTGGCGATGACTATCAAGAAAACGATGGTGATCAGGCGCATATTGCACACTCCTTTGCCGGCGTTACACCCTACTCAAATCAGGTATCATACTTATATAGGGCCTACAAACTTCATCTTGGCTGCATCCAAAGCTTTTTTAGCGTCATCGACTCGCACACCTGAGACACCAATCAGATTAGGTTCTAGCTTTGTTTCATCCAGACCAATTAACAATCGAACTGTTGCAGCCGCCTCAAAGGCTTTCTGAATACCCATAAAATCAACATTTTGCATAGTAGCTGGAACCAGGGAAGCAACCTTATCATTACTAAGTCCAAACGCATTAAAACGAAGACTTCCACTCACTTTGTTATCCCTGAAAGCGAGGCCAATAGGTAGCAGCCCCGTAATATCGACGTCATTACTCAGCGTCGTTATCTCAGCCGTGATACGCAGCCCAACCCCTATTTTCCCAGTGGCCCTCCTGTCCACTCCATCATTAAACTCCACATCCTGCACAGTTGAATTCACATAGTCAAATGTAACTATATAAGTACCCTTTGCGACCTTCGCACCGCTCCCCAAATAAGTGAGGCCACCGGAGCTATCTCGTTTTTGCACCGTGGTTAATGACTCATACGTTGTGAGCCGCCCTCTAATCTCCGAAGACTTCAAGGAAAGCACATCCGCCTCAACACGCCTCTTTGTTTTTGCATCATAGACCTCAATTGTCTTTATGGGTCTCGGGGCATCCAGGGGAATTATAGGGAGTCGCACGTTATATCCAGCCCCTTCAGGTGCACTCCCTTGAACACTTGCGCAACCACCAACCATAAGCGAGACCAACAGCGGAACGACTATTAAAACAAGTCGACCACTTGAAGAAATAACACTTTTATTGCTCATACATTTCTCCCTGACGACACCGACAGTCCAATGAAAAACGAAAGAAATCATTTTGACATCACTGCAACAAAATCAAGATTAGCTCACAAAAAACGCTTATCAAGCACTGACACGTTCATTTTATAGTTGCCTAGCCAACTAATAAAAACCTTTATAAGCACCACCTAGCAAAGCGCTTCCAAATTATCTGAGCCAGCCTGGTCATCAATACACACCCCCCTGAAGATGGGAGGTAGTGTAATCACACACATTTGTCGGAGTGATCAACCGAATAACTGATTGCCGCAGCAAAAAAGGGACGCAAAAATGGGGCGTATTTATTTCCTATAAAATAAATACGCCCCATTTTTGGTAGTTATGTCTCGTCTCCCTGCTTTCCAGCCTGCAGATGATGGGTTCGAATGTGCAAACACCTTGCTATCTGATACTGCATCGGCACGATAATTAGGGATTCGAATTAAAAACATCAGGAATCAAATTTGCACTGACCTCAACGCTCCCTGTAATTACACCCTTTTGTTCTCGCAGCGCAAAATGCGCGAACTGCTTCTTTGCCTTGTCGTCAAACGCACCGACAACGTAGTTTTCGCCATCATATTCCACCTCCCGCGAACTCAGCTCTTGGTAATTAGACGCATACTCCATTCTGAAGCTGATTTCGTTGGGTTGAATTTCAATGCCGTTTTTGTCTTTGAATATGAAATTCTTCTTAAGGTCAAATCCTGGTTCAACCCAAGGCCCTTCGCCAGATAATTCGTTTTCTCTCAGTAACTTAGCCTGGCTTTTGGCGGCACCGCTGCCGTTCCACAATTCTGCACAAAATCTGTGCACTGGAATGAACGCATCTTTCCATAGAACTTGAACCTTGTCGTCAAAAACAAACCCCGTGTCCGCGTCCTGTTCATCTGCAAAGATAGAAAAATTCTTCATCTTGTAAGATCGACCATAAATGAACGTATGCTTGAATTTTTCAAATATCTTCGACCACTTTTCCCGGCCAGCCGTATCAAATGTCAAAAGCTTAATGTGATTTTTATTAGCGTACTCCTTGGCGCTTTTGGTGAAGCCTTTTTTTGATACAACGATTGTTTTATTAATTCCAACTTTTCGATGCTTTTCTTTAAAACTCTCTAGAAGCCTCACTTCAACAGGCTTGGCTACGGCCGTACATTCGATTCCGACGGCTATGTCATACCCAGATACTTTACTCTGAATGAGAATGTCAATTTCCCTGTTACATCCCGCTTCAGAGTCATACAGCATCGCTGACTCAGTAACTTTTACGTCCGATTGAGACAAGCCTTTGTTTATTATCATTACGAGCTTCTGATACTCATTAGTCCTTGCTGGCATCGAAACCTTCTCCAAAAATCCATAAAGTACCCAGATGCGGGCGACCTCGATTTTCATTCTGATGTCAAACCAAAGCAAGCAAAACGGACTGTCCTCAGTTTCGTAGCCCGGTTCGCTGAATCTGGGATCGAGCAGCGGTTGCAGCACTTGCAGCAACGCTTGCTGGATCAAACGGTCGGTGACCGTTGGGATGCCCAACTCGCGTTCGCCGCCGTCAGGTTTGGGGATGACCACTCGACGTACCGGACTGGGCCGATACCCCCCCTGACAACAATTGTTGGCGAGTCCCGGCCCACTCGGTCAGCAGATGTTCAGCGGTCTGTTCAATATCCAGACCGTCGATACCCGCCGCACCTTTGTTGTCTTTGACTCGCTTACACGCTTGTTGCAGGTTCTCTCTCGCAAAGGCGCGTTGCAGCAGTCCTTGCCCTGCGTTTTCGATGTCATCTTGCGGGCAATTTACCTCGTCGCTGATGGGGATGGTCACGGTTTCACCGCTCGCAGTCTCCGTCCGCCCTGCGTTTGGCAGGCATCTGACTTCCGGTATTTAGCATCAACATGGCCTATAACACTTTCCCTCGTTCGGCCCTTCGTCAAAAAAAAGACTACTACGGCCTTTGCTGACTTCTCGCTCCGGCTTACGCCGTCGCCCTTTCAGGCATGAGGCAAGATCTCCCCAGGTAAGAACGCAATCCTTCACCGCACAACCGCCGAATCTACGTCGCCGTTCCTTTGATCACTAGAGCTTCGCGATTGTTTGCCCGCTCGCTCTGGATCGGCTTCGCCTCATATTCAGCTCTTGTACATCGGCTCTCGGCTTCGCTCCACGCTTCCTCTCCACACTCGGTCGCCCTCGTGCAGTTGCGTTTCACTTCGTTCGCCGTGGTCAGCTCACGGCGGGACTTTCACCCGCAAGATTGCGCCCATGCTGGGCGCACATGAAAAAAGCCCAACCTTTTCAGATTGGGCTAAGCCCAACATGGACGATTACTGATTGGACGGGGATGCCCCCTCAAGCAGCGCATCTACCACCGCACGTGCCACCTCCACCGAATGCAGCATGCCCCAGAACAGCGCCCGCTCGACGGGGTTGGTATGCAGGCTGATTTCGTCGCCATTGAGCTCCGCCGTTTCGAGCAGATTCGAAACGTAGGTCAGTGCGTCCTGGGCAGTTACGCCGGATTGAATGGCAAACAGCGTGGGTTTGTAGGAGGCTTCGGGAGTGACGGGTTTGGAGCAGGTGAACGCGAGGGTATCAAGCAAACGGGGCGTGCTTGCCAGGGCCGGCTCGGGCTCGCTGAATGGGGTATCAGAGAGTTTACGCAGATACATCGCCCTGTCAGCGGTGCTGAGGGCTTTACGAATTGGGGGCGGATCGGGAGTGATTTTCTTAGCCATGGTGAATCTCCTGTTTAATAAAAGGAGTTCATCCATCCTCGCTGCGACGCAAGGGTGGCGAACTGAGCGCAGGTTCGCAGACCAGGTAAACAGGAACCCGGCAGGCCGAAGCCTCCTGCACACAGCTCGCCATAACGCGAACACAAAAAAACCGCTTTCGCGGCGCTGTGCGCCTGTTTACGACCGGGCTGCGAAACCCGTATCGCTGAATTTGCAGCGACAGTCGAACTGTAGCCCTGGCGTTTGGCGCACACAATATTCTCCCATGCCTGAAACGTGTGGGAAATATGAGATTTTTCGGCAGGTTATTTCGCGTGTTGATTGGCAACTGCTGAGCTACGCCTGAGGCATAAGAAGCCATCTGGATCAGCGCCCCTAGAGAGGCCCGGTCATCTGGCACCTCAATCTGACGAGCACTTTCGCCTAAATGGGTGTCCAGTTTCATTAGACCACTACAAGGAATATCCACACCTCTGAGTGCAAACCGAAGATCATGTCTTGTCCTATATCCATATAAATAGTCCTCTTCGGCATTAGTTAGATCACGCTCTAAGGCTTCAAAAACCGACCGAGCCAAAGATGTGCTTTCCGGCAAATGAAAAACCTCAGACAAAATACCACGTTCATTACTAGCCAGCCATTCAACAAAAATTTTAGCATCCCACTTAACATCAAAAACAACTACCACATCTCCCGAACACTCCTCAACCTTCAAAAAGATTCTCGACAGCCATTCAGTTACTGCCGGAACAATCGCTCGGTCATGCTTAATAACTGGAGAAAACTCTAAAATCAACTTACTCACATCTTCCCCTTACGCAAACGATTATATTCAAAAAAACAGGAGACAGATCATGTTTCAGCCCCCCCGCTTGGAACTCTAATTTTGCGAAGAATCGTGGTGTGCCCCCTACCCCTCATGTTGATGTAGAGGTGCTTCAGTGGCGGCGATAGATAGGCGGGCCAAATGCGCCGAAACGGGAATCCCCGTTTACTCGTTTTCCCAAAGTGCCTGCATAGATTCTAATTGACCAACAGATACAAATCCTCGTTCACGATCATCAAATTCGCCAACACACTTAAAAAGCAATCCGCCACACTCACTCACACGGTGCAAGAAGCTAAGATCTTCCGCAAAACTGCCAGACCACCCAATACTCAAAGCTAATTCAATATCAAAACCGGAAGGCAATACAGCAACATATGAGCTTCGTTCACCAAGCATTAACCTTAAAACACTTTCCACCGACAATCTAGACAATCGCAAAGCACCAAAAAACTTTACTTTACCATTTCCCTCACCAGCATAGCTTTGCGGGAACTGCTCGCCCAGCACTTCTAAACCTCTCGACTTCAGGCTCCCCCAAAGTTCCCTATAACGTACAATCCGTGTATCTGGCTGCCAAGCAGACTGACCGACAAACAGCCACATTTCATGCCCCGGCACTTCTCTCTCAATTAGCTCAAATATAAAATTCAATGTAGCTAGCAGACCACCATAGCCGCCTTCTTCAACCAGCCAACTTGTAGCTGAAATAGCGAACATCTCAGCCTCTAGCTCACGCTTAAAATTGATCACTTCATTGTCAATAAAAGCATCAAATACTCTTAGAGTTTTAATACTAGTAGTCATAGTGACTCCCTGCCATTCGGGGCAGATTTATTTTTCAGACACGGCGGACAAATCTTCCTTATCCACACCGCTCTATAAGAAAAAATAAATTCGTCCCTTTTTCGCTATTTTTGGCTTATTCCCTGACATCTCATTTCATGTATTACGCAATATCCACCAGCGACAGCTTATCTCCGGTTCAAAGGTAATCCGAGCTTCAGATTTTGTTTCACAAATATCAAAAATTACGCGAACCCCTGCACCTGCGCTATCACGTACTAGCTCAATGAATTTTACATTTTCTGACGAAATATTTGCCACCTCCTGATTGGCAAGCCGTAGCACAACCTGAAATGACTCCATCACTGCACTAAAAGAAACATCAATCTCAAGTCCACCACTCTGCGACTTTTGCACATAACGACATAAAGCCAAATTTGGATCTACCTCAACGGGCTCGATACCAAACTCTTCTAAAAAGTCATTTACGCTTGGAAATTTCATCACAGTGTCCTCAATGGAGTGGTATGACAGTACTGAGCTTACGAACCCCGTCACCAAGAATTTGGAATGTACTCTGGAAAGTAGCCGCCTTATCTGACGGCCCTATAAATAATGACTCCCTGACCTCAAAATTCCCACACTGATTAGAAAATTCACTTTTCACATTACCCTCAGTCTTTACAGAAACTGCCAAGTGCTCAGCCAACATCTGACGGCCAATGGCATCATCTGGAACGCCAAGTCTATTCATTTCAAGCGCAAGCTGATTTGAGTGGAAAAAGTAGGGATCCCTTAGGGGCAGACCAAGCCTCAGCAAAATAGAAAACTATGATCTATCCCCTATCAACTTAATTCCATTAGGTTTTAAACCGCTCAGGCAAATACTCCTGACGTACCATTTCCTTCAACGTTTCTGTCAGTCCTGATAAAAAATAAGAAAGCTCTTCTCTGGATTCGCAAATAGTTAAATCTGCGATTTCAGAATCACTATACTTCTCCATAACAATCCTCACACAATCGGCAAAAACCATCAGTTCGCCTTCTGAAACTTTAAGATCAAAAAGCGTTACACTAGAGACACATTCTTTATTCAAAATTTCCATAATCACCACTTCACATAATCAGAGAATTGAGATTCAAACCTCTTCAGCTCATCTTGAGACGCTCGTGCCCACTCCCCTTTCTGAATCCTACTATTTGTATTCGCATTAGGGTTCAAAAACGAGGTTACCACCTCTCCGTTCGATTCTAGAACATGAATACGACCATTTCCCCCTTTGATGACCCAACGCCCATCGTCCTGAACTAGAATATCTGATGGGCGTGCTGTTTGAATATCATTTACTACAGAACCAACTGGGCGTCCCTCAGTACTCCTAATTTTAGCATGCTCTCCGTACGTAATTTTACTGCCATCACTGTTGTACACATTGCCAGGTGAAGGAAGATCAGACACCGGAGTCGTATAGACAGAGCCCTTAGGGTCAACAATCTGACTACCACCAGTATTCGTGGAAGTGGATGGCTGGCCATCAACTCCAAAACCACCGCTTGTAGGATTTTGGCCTTGAAGATCTATAATCGGATTGACCAGCTTTTGATTTTCATCGTTAAGCAACTGCCCAGGAAAATGTGTTCCAATTAGAAGTTCCCAAATCCCAATAGATATCCTGGCCTGCTCTACCGCCGAGCGGCCACCTTTAGCCGCTGCACTTGCAACAGCATTTGCCGCCGCTCTCATTCGCTCCATATTCTCAGGCGTTGAAGCAGCAGCAAGGGCCGCACCTAAAGCCGAAACCGCTCCCAGAGCAAGTGGCGCCAACGGACCGAAATACAAAATATCTAATTTTTCTTGTCTATTTAGATCAGCGAGAAGCTGTATTGCCTGTAACGCCCCCTTAAGATCCGCGCCAGACATTTCGGTCAGTCTGGATACAAGAGCCTCAGTATTTTTATCATAATCCACATTTGCTGCAGCCAGCAAAGTTCTAAGCACCTCAGCTCTTTTGACGGGATCACTGCTCATCAGCTTTTGACGTTCATCCCTCGCTTTCATATAGAAAACGGCATCTTCCATACCATTACCGTCGACCATTCCTCCTGGCAACATTGCTGTAACCATAAGCAAATCGATCAGGCTAATAGCAGCGTTTTCACTATTTTCACCATACAAAGCAACATTTTTTTTCCATTGTTCGAACGCAGACTTGGGCGCCAGTGCCGCATCTACAGATGAACTCGTCACATAAAGATCAGTTCTACTTTCCTTATCTTTGGTGACCTCATACGACTTATCTACATCGCGATTCAGCCCGACAGTAGAGCTAATTTCCGTGCCCGCATCATTACGGACAACAATGTCACCAGTACCGACCGTCGCACGTACAACCTGCTCACGCTCCTTGTCGTACTGCCAGCCATTGACACTCCAGCCCGTCTCGCCTTGCTTACCTTTACCCACCTGGCTGCTGTCTTGCGCATTACCGCCGCCCTTGCTGTAGCTACCGCCGACATTAAGATAGTAACCGTGCTCCTTGTCTTCACCGGCAATATCACTGAACCCTAGCGTGCCGGTATCCAACTTGAGATTGCCGTTGTCGGCAGCAACCAGTGCACCATCCAGTTGCGTGTGATTTTCAGTGCGAATATCAACCTTGTCTTTGCCGGTGATGCTGGTCTGCTGTCCGACCCAATTGGTCTTGCCTGTCGTCTCGCCATACCCTACCGACCCACTAACACCCGCTCCTGGGCCGATGGTCGCGGTAACACTGATGTCGAATTCCCGGCCTTTGACCTTACCGGTATCGACCACAGAAGAAACATTGAGATCACCGCCTACACGCCCCACAACCTCATCACCACGCAATGTGGCACCGGCGACATTAGTGTCCCGCCCACTGGCAAAGCCCAGGCGCTCACCGGCATAGAGATAAGCCTCTTGCTGGCGCTTGCCTTCACGATCAAGGTCCCCCTTGCCCGTGTTGACACTGGCGTAGACACCGACACCTTCGGACCCGAAGACGAGGCCGACCTCTCCACCGCCATTGTGGCGATTGCTCTCGCTGCTGTTCTCGTTCTGAGCAGAGCGAATATTCAGATCGTTGCCAGCATTGAGTGTGATATCCCGACCGGCCTTGGCCTGGGTACCGATCAGATTCAGATCATGGCTGGCATCCAGGTTGACATCTCGTCCCGCTGCCACTTGAGTCGAGGTGGAAGAACCCTGAACACCGTCCTCAGTGGCAACCCCGTTGCTACCACCGATGCCGATCTTGAAGCCACCGCTGGTCCCGCCATGAATACCGCCCCAACTTTCATGCTGGGTGCTTTCCTGGCTGACGCTGCCCTTGGCCACATCCAGGGTGACATCCCGACCTTTGACATTGATGTCGCGCCCGGCCTGCAACTGGCCACCCTTCACCGTAATGTCGTTACCGGCCTGGAGCTTCAGGTCGTTACCGGCATCAAGCGTCGAAGAGCGGTTGCTCTGCTCGATGACCACCTGGCTGCTGCTCTGCTTGCTGTTACCGAGTTTGGTGTCAGCGGTTGGCCCGGCCAGGAACTGGCTGACGGCATCAACCCCCTTCAGGGTGCTGGAACCCTTGCTAGTGGCATCCTCTCCTTTACCTGCACCGTTGACAGCGTTCTTGGTATTGCCAAAGTTGTGGCTGAGGGTGACGCCCAGGCCATTACGCTCGGACTCGCGCTGCTGCTCGGTCAACTGTGTCTCGCGGGCCGCATCGATGTTGATATTGCGTCCAGCTGTCAGATCGATGTCATTGGATGCCTTGAGGTCGGAGCCGATCTGGTTGATATCGCGCTTGGCGGTTATCGCCAGGTCCTGCCCGGCGCTGATCTGGCTCGCCGCAGCCGTCTGTTGCTCAAGACGATTTTTCTCTTTGGTCCGATCAACACCGGCAAAGAGACTTACACCGTTATCGTCGCTAGAAACGCCAATCCCGACCTGCTTGCTCTTTTTCCAGTCCTGCTCGGCGCTACTGTTCTGCGCAGATACGACGTTCACATCGCGACCGGCATCCAGGCTCACATTGCGACCAGCCTTGATACCGCTGCCACTCAGATTGATATCGCGCTCGGCCTGCAACGTAGCATCGCGGTCAGCCGTTACCTGGCTACCGACGCTGGTGCTGCTTTGAGCCTCACGGCCCGCCTCCTTGGCCGAGGAAATGGAAATAAAGCCGCCCGACACCGAGAGACCGGCCTTCTTCTTGTACTCCTCAGTGCGGCTATAGGCGGTGTCATTGGCTGAAACCAGGTTGATATCACCGGCCTTGTTGACCAAGCCCGCTCTCAATTCAACATCGTTGCCCGCCGCCATCTGGCTGGCACGCAAGCGCACGTCGTTACCCGACGCGACCACCACGTCGTTACCTGCGTCCAGCTCGCTGCCGATCTGCGTGGCGCTGGTCTTTAGCTGACTCTTTCCGCTTTTGGTAAGCCCCAGGAAACCGGAACTGGTCTTTTTGCTGTAGGAGCCATGCTCTTCAACACCGGAAAGCACTGCCACATCATTGGTCGCCGCCAGCACCAGGTCATTACCGGCCTTGAGCTGACTACCGATAACGCTGACGTCCCGTCCGCCGTTGATGCTGACGCTGCCATCGGCAGCCTTATTGGCATTGACGGTGAGGTCATGTCCGGCATCGATGACAGAAGCCACGTTCCTACTGTCGTAGCTCTCTACTTGCTTACTACTGCTTTGGCCAAAAGACCCGCTGCTCTTCTTGTAATAGTAATAAGAGCTTTCATCCTTGGCTGAAGCGATGGTCATGTCCTGGGCTGCATCCAGGGCAATATCACCACCCGCTTTTATACGACTGGCTACAACGTCGAGATCTTTACCCGAATCGACAGAAATCTTCCCGCCCGCTTTCAGTTCACTGGATTGCTGGCTGACGCTGCGCGTTTCCAGTGTGCTTCTACCCCGTGAAACGAATTGGCTTTCGTTCGCAGCAGACTCAATGCGGATATCACCATCAGAGGCGAGAGCCATATCTCGCTTGCTTTCAATACGGCTGGCGATTGCACTGATATCACGTCCGGCACTCACCGATAGATCCCGTCCAGCCGTCACCACCGCCTCATGCTGAGTGATCTGCTGATTCAGGTAGTGATCGCCTTGAGCGTTCATCGTACGCTCTACTAGCGCGTTGACGTTCACGTCTCGACCGGCACTAAGCTTCATGTCCGAGCCGCTGCTGAGCACAGATGCACTGTTGGAGATATCTCGACCGGCGCTGATGCTCAGGTCGTTAGAGGCTTCAATGCGCGCAGAGCTGCCCAGGACGTCGCGGTGCCGGCTATCTTGCGCAAAACTTGAATCGAAGTGGCTGATATCACGCTGGTTGAGCACATCTGCACGCGTTGCAGTAAGACTCACATCGCGCCCGGCAATAATGCCGCCTGAGTTATTGACGATGCTGTTGCCCGCCAACAGATCCAAGCGATTGCCCGATTCGATCAGGCCGCTGTTGACCAGATCATTGTCCGCAGAGGCCTTGAGGTTGTTACTGGCACGCAAGGTCCCACTGTTCTCCAGGTTCTCCCCGGCAATCAGAGTAATGTCCGAGCCCTGAATCAACGCGCCATTCGGCGCCAAGCGGTTGGTAGCCTGGGCCAGGTAAAGCACAGGCACCAGCACCTCCTCGCCATTTACAACCTGCTTCTCCATCCACACGATGTCGTGAGTCAGAGCCGCAACCTGTTGTGAGGTCAGGGTGACGCCCATCGACAAGCCCAACTGCTGTTTACTACTGATGGCATTGTCCATCAGGTACTTGAACAAATTCTCGTCCGAGGTCTGACCATCAATAAAGCGTTGCCCGGTGCGGGCCACCACCGCCTGCTGAATCAGTTTCTGCTCATAAAAACCGTCACCCAGGCGTTTGGCGCTTTCATCAGGTTTGTAGCCCAATCCAGCCAACAGATAGTCCGAACTCATAAACTGCTTAAGGTCGGTCAGTACGGGGTTGGTTTCGATCAGATATTTCTGCGGGTTGGATTTGACCAACAGATCAGGCAGTCCTTGAACGCGGACCAAAGACTGACCACTAGAGGGTTGGCTGCCGACGGTATTACCAGGCAACTGAATGGCACCGCCACCAATATCAGCAGGCACGTTGACGTTGATAGTGCTGGCGCCCACGTCACTGCCAGTGGCCTGGCGTGCGGTCTGAGTCAATTGCCGATCACTGGCGATAGCCCGGGAGATATCATTTATCTCAGGATTACGCGCCTGAACATCCACTTGGCTCTGTTGGTGCTGGGCCGTGCCAACGATAGCGCCACGCATACTCCAGCCTTGTGAGCCGATATTGGCCTGAGCCGCCTGCTGCTGCGTACCACCCTGTCCGCTCAAGCGGAACAGACCGTTTTGACCGGAAGGTAAAGTAAAATTCGGCAGAAGCGTAGGATTGACCTGTCGCTGGGCCAAATCCGGTGGCAACTGTGCATTCATGTGGACTTCGGTAGTAGAGAGGTTTGGCTTCACCTCAGTATCTTGCTTACTCCGACTTTGAGCAGAAAATGCAGTCAAGCTTTTCAGATCACCATTTTGAATGGAGTTCTTTGCATTAATCTCTACTAGCTGCCCAGCCTGAATGACAGAGGCTACCGAGCTACTTGTTTGATATTGTTTAACATCACTCATCAAACTATAAGATGCAATGAGAGAAGGTAATGCAACATCAGGGCCGACGCCAAACTGAGAATTCCACCACCGCGTTAAAGTTTGAAAACGCCGTTCCATAACAGTAGGAGCGCCCCCACCGCCACCATCACTATCGGCGGTGACGCCAGTATACTGATGCTGATACCTTGAATTTCTGTCCGCATAGGCAAACATCGCACCGTCGCCATTTGGAGAAATGCCGTTATTTATATAGGCCAAGTGGTAAAACAAGTCGTTTGTTGCATCATCCTTTCCATACGACCCTGCCATATAAACCCTAGAACGGGTAAAAGCTCCAGAGCTGACAGATTGATTTTCAAAAGAATCGGCGTTCATCCTCAGATTTTTACCAACCGCAACACTCGATGCAAAATTCGTAAAACGCCCTACATCACCGGTTAGATTTCCAGCTACTGATACAGTTGCTGCCTGCCCCTCGAAAGTAGACTCAGATACGTAGCTCTCATCAACATAGTAACGCAAGGTATAGCAGTCACCATCAGCACACTCAACGGTGATATCACCTGACAGGAGTTTTTCCTTACCGACAGTAGCCTTTCGCGTATTCTCAAATACTGCTGAAGCAAGCGAAAAATCGCCATCTACCTGTATCGACGAAGAAAAATTTATGACCTTATTGGCCTTACCACCTTGAACGCCGGAAACGCTCAGACTCCCCAAACTGTAAAGGGCCGCATTCTGATTGGTGAAATCATTGACCTTTATATCCATATCCGCGCCACTAAAGATCAGCCCTTGATCATTCAGCAGTGTTGGCGTATTCAGCGAAAGTTTTTGTGAACTACCCAAAGTCCCATAGTTACTGATACCGCCCGCATTGACAGTCATCCCAGCTGCAGAGGTCAACCGGCCGTAGTTATTCAACTGCCCACCGACATTGATCGTGGTGTCTCCACCCCCGGCGATACTTCCGTTAGCGCCCAGATTCACCGAGGCGGCTGTCAGCCCAAGGGTGCCCAGACTGCTCAAGCGACCATTGCCACCGTAGCTGCCACTCAGGTTCAGATTCGCCGTGCCATCACTGGCAATCAACCCATCGTTGTTCCAGTTGCCACCGTTGCCGGTCAGGCTGGTGGACGCCAGCAACTGCCCGCCCGCCGTCTGGTTCAGGGTGTTGACGTTCACCGTCAAGCGCCCGGCCTGGATCACGCTGCTGTTGGTCCAGTTATCCGCCGTCAGCGTCAGCCCGCCACGGGTCACCAAGCTGCCGCCCGCGTTCAAGATATTCGCGGTGGCAATATCAAACGTGCCGTTACCCACATGCAGCAAGCTACCGCCCAGGTTCTGGAAGCCCCCGGCATTCACAGTCAAATCGCTGTTGGCGGTTTCCATCTTGCCGTTACGGTTGTCGAACAGCCCACCGATCTGGAAGTCGGTCTTGCCGCTGGTTCCCAGCGCTCGCAGTTGCCCGGTCTGGTTATCCAGGCTGGCCGCACGCACGCTCAAGGTGCTGTCGCTTTCAATAATCCCCAGGCGGTTGTTCAGTGCGCCGTTGAGGCTGAGGTCGATCTGTTGACCGGCGATCTGCCCATCGTTGTCGCCACTGTTGTCAAAGTTGTTGCCGCTGACCTTGACCAGCCCCTTTGCATACAGGCCGCCGTTGCGGTTATCGAAATCGGCGGTGGTGATCACTGCATCGCCGGTTTGCGCCGCGATACGACCGCCGTAGTTGTCGATGCCGCCCAGCGCAATGAGGTTCAGGCGCTGCGCCTGGGTGATACCGCCCTGACGGTTGTTGTTCAGGTCGTAGCCGTTTTTCAGCACACCGACGATGCGTGCTTCGAGGGCGCCCTTGATACTCGCCAAAGTACCGCCACGGTTATCGAGGTTGGCGGCGGTGACAGTCAGATCACCGTTCTGGGCAGTGAGTTTGCCGCTCTGGTTGTCGATATCGCCTGCTATGGCGAGGTTCAATGCCCCCTGGCTTTGCACCACGCCCTTGCCGTTAGCAAGGCTGGCCGCAGTAAGATTCACGTCGCTGTTCTGGCTGTAGATCAGGCCGTCAGTGCTGTTTTGCACCGCACCGCTGGCGGTCAAGGTCAGTACGTCATTGGCCGCCACGGTGCCACGATTGCGGTTATCCAGGCCACCGGTCAGCACGCTCAACAGCCCCTGGCTGACCAACTGCCCGCCCTGGTTGTTGATCTGGCTGCTGCGGCTGATCACCAACGGGCCACCGCTGGAGAGTTTGCCGTTGGTGTTGGTCAGGGCACCGAGCAAGTCGAGATTGACCGCGCCATTGCCGCTCAAGGTGCCGCCACTGTTATCCAGGGTGGTACCGGTAAAATTCAGCCCCTGTTGTGCGTTGATCGTGCCGCTGTTGCTCAAGGCCATGGCGTTCAGCGTCAGAGCTGCGCCACTGTCGATGGAGCCGCCTTGGGTGTTGCTCAGCAGACCGTTGACGGTCAGTTGCTGCCCAGCGCCGCTGGAAAGAAAACCGGCACTGTTGTCCAGGCTGCCCGCATTGACCGTGAGGACCTTTTGGCTGGCGAGTGCGCCACCCTGACTGTTGAGCAAGGCATCCGTCACGCTCACGTCGAGGTTACCGCTACGGCTCGACAAGGTACCGTTGCGGTTGTCCAGGCTGCCACCGGTCACCACCAGGCCCTGCCAACCGGAGATCAAACCGCTCTGGTTGACCAACGTTTCGCCACTCACCCCCAGCTGGTTGTTGCTGATCAGCTTGCCGCCGCTGTTGTCCAACGCGCGGGTGTTGAGGACAAAGGTCTGGATGCTGGAGACTTCACCGCTGCGGTTGTTCAGGTCACGCAGGCGGTTGAGGGTCAACGGACCGTTGGCACTGAGCAGGCCGTTACGGTTGTCGAAATCGCCATCAGCCAGGTCGATGTTGATGGCCTGATTACCCAGCAGGCGTCCGCCGTTCTGGGTCAGCGCGCCGAGATTGAGGTCGATATCGCCCTTGGCCGAGACTTCGCCGCCAGTGCTGGAGTCCAGGCTCATGGCGTTAATCGTCAAGCCACTCTGGCTGTTGATCAGGCCATTGCCGCTGTTGTTCAGGGCCATGGCGCCGAGGGTGATGCCGCTGACGCCAAGCAACAGGCCGCCCTGGTTGTTCAGGTTGCCGCTGGCGATGGTCAGTGCCTGGGCTGCGTTGATCAGGCCTTGATTCTGGTTGGTCAGTTGGCCGGTAGCGCTCAGGCTCAAGTCGCCACGGCTGGTAAGGATCCCGCCACTGTTGTCCACACTGGCCGCCTGCACATACAGAGCAGCCGCCGCAATCTGGCCCTTGAGGTTGGTCAGGGCCTGGTTCATCCGCAGGGTCAGCGCCTGGTTGCTCAGCAGTTTGCCGTTGCTGTTGTCGAGGTTGTCGGCGATCACGCTGAAGGCCTGGGCACTGGAGATCTCACCGCCCTGGTTGTTCACGTCACCGAGGTTGTCCAGTACCAGCGAAGGCGCGTTGATCAGACCATTCTGGTTATTCAACTGGCCGCGATTCATCGACAGGTTGAGCGAGGTGTTGCTGAAGAGTTTGCCGCCCTGTTGATCCAAGCCAAAGACGCTGACGTTCAGGGCCTTTTCACTGCCGATACGGCCGCCGTTCTGGTTGGTGACTTGCTTGGCCGCCAGGCTCAGGCCGTCGGCGCTGGTCAGGCTGCCGGTGCTGTTATCAAACGCCCCGGTCCCGATAGCCAGCATCCCCTTGCCGCTGATCACGCCTTGTTGCGTGTTGTCGAGGCTGGTGCTGGTCAGGTTGATCGTGCTGTCGCTGACCAGGTGGCCAGCCTGGTTACCCAGTGAGCCGCTGGCGTTGACGCTCAAGGGGCCGGCACTGGACAGGTTGCCGCCACTGTTGCTCAGGTTGGCGCCAGCGACCTCCAGCTGGCCTTCGCTGCTGACCAGGCCTTGAGTGTTGTTGAGGTCGCCGCTCAGGGTGAGTCGGGCGTCCTGCCGGCTGATCAGTTGCCCGGCGCTGTTGTCCAGTGTCTGGCCATCCAGCGTGACACCTGTATTGCCTTTGAGCAGACCGAGATTGCGGTTGAGTACCTGGGTGACCGTAAGGCCCAACGTCGTCTCGGCGAGAACCTTGCCGCTGTCGCTGTTGTTCAGGCCGCTGCCGATCAGGCTGATATCAGCCGCACTGGAGAGCTCACCACCGCGGTTGTCGATATCACCGACATTGAGTTTCAGCGCTTTTGTCGCCCCTACCAAACCGCCCAGGCGGTTATCGAGAGAGGAACCGGTCAGGTTCAAAGCTCCGGTCGCGATCAGCTGGCCGTTCTGGTTGTTCAAGGTGGAGATATTGGCAGTGACATCCGCCTTGCCCAAGACCGCACCGTTGCTGTTGTCGAGGCTGTTGGCGGTCAGCAGGAGCGCGCCATCGCCGATCAGAGTGCCGTTCTGGTTAATAAAGACGTTGGTGATACCGAGATCAACGGCGCCCCGGCTGCTGATCCATCCGTGGCTGTTGTCCAGGCTGTCGCTGCGGCTATAAAGAGAGGCGGCGGAAAGGGTCCCGTTGAAGTTGTTCAACGCCTGATTGATGTTCAGGGTCAGGCCCTGATTGCTCAGCAATTTACCGCCGCTGTTGTCCAGGCTCTGGGCAGTAAGGGTGAAGGCTTGGGCGCTGGAGATTTCGCCGTTCTGGTTGGCGACGCCGTTGAGGTTCTTGAGTACCAAGATTGGGCCGTTGATCAGGCCTTTCTGGTTGTTCAACTGGCCGTTGTTCAGGTCCAGGTCGAGACGGGTTTTGCTGAACAGCTCGCCGCCTTGTTGATCCAGGCCGGTGACGCTAGCGGTCAGGGCCTTGTCGCTGGCGATGCGGCCACTCTGGTTGCTGACCTGGGTTGCGTTCAGGTCCAGGTTGTCGTTGCTGGTGAGGCGACCACCCTGGCGGTTGTCCAGAGTGCCGGTGGTGAGGCGGGTCGCGCCGGTGCCGTTGATCAGACCTTGCTGGCTGTTGTCGAGACTGGCGCTGCTGATGACCAACCCCGAATCGGTGAGGATCGAACCGCCCTGGTTGAGCAAGGCTCCCAGGCTGGTGATCGAAAGCGCTCCCGCACTACCGAGCTTGCCGCCGGTGTTGTCCAGACTGGCGGCATTGAGGGTCAAGCCCCCTTCGCTGCTGAGCAGGCCGGTGTTATTGAGCAATGCAGCGTCGAGACGAATATCCAGGCCCTTGAGGCCGGATACATTGCCGCCGGTGTTGTCCAGGCTACTGCCGGTCAGGCGTGTAGTGCCCTTGGCGAACAGGCGGCCTTCATTCTGATTGATCAACTGCGCCACGGTGAGGCCAAGGTCAGTCTCGGTCAGCAGTTTGCCGCCGTCGCTGTTATCCAGCCGTTGGCCGCTGACCGTGACGCTGCTGTCGGTGCTGGACACTTCACCGGCACGGTTGTCGATGCGGTCGATATTCAGGGTCAGGGCCCGGGTGCTCGCGACAGTGCCGCCATTGCGGTTGTCGAGGTCCTTGGCGGTCAGCAGCAAGCTGCCTTGGGCGACCAGTGCCCCGCCCTGCTGGTTGAGGGTGTCGACCGTGGCAGACAGGTTGTCCTGGCTGGCGATACGGCCCTTGGTATTTTCGATCACCAGAGCCTTGAGAGTCAGAGGACCGACCGCGCTGATCAGGCCCCCGCCGTTGTCCAGCCGAGTACCGTCGTAATCAACGGCAGCCTTGCCGATCAGGTTGCCCTTGTCGCGGTTATCCAGTTGCGCGACTTGCAGTTTCAGGTCTTTGTCGGCCTGGATCAGTCCACCGCGGTTATCCGCCGAGGCGCTGCGCAAGGTCAGTTGATCCTTGCCCACCACACTGCCGCCCCGGTTATCGAGACTACCGGCGCCGAGATCGATGCCGGAGGTTGCACGCAGCTTGCCTTGTTCGCGGTTGTCGAAGGCACCGCTGAGGGTGGCCGTCAGACTACCGTCCGCCGCCAGCACGGTTCCCGCCGCACGGTTATCGAGACTGGCCGCCGTCAGGTTCAGCGCCTTGCCGGAGCCAAGCATGCCGGCGTGGTTATCCAGGGCGCCACTCAGGTCGATACTCAAACCCAGGTCACCGGTGAGCTGGCCTTGGGTGTTGTCCAGGGTCGCCGCCGTAACGCGGGTTTGTCGCTGCCCACTCAGCGTACCGCCCTGGTTGTTCAGGGCCTGTGCCGCCGTGACGATGAGGTCACGACTGGCAATTACGCTCTTGCCGGTGTTGGTGACGTTCTGCGCGGTGATGCTGACATCGGCGAGCGCATTGCGGGTTTTGTCAGCGTTGATCCCGGCCTCGACGATCCCGTTGTTGGTCAGTTGGCCGCCGCTGGTAAGGGCGATGTGATCCTTGGCCGCCAGGTTGTTCTGGCTGGTCAGATCGCCCTGGGTTTTGACATCCAGGGTCGTGCCTGCGTAGACCGGGCCTTGCGCTTCAAGGCTGGCAGCTTTGACATCGATAGCCCCGCTCGCCCCGGTCTCGACCATGCTCAAATGACCATTGGCATCGAGCTGGATATCACCGCCACTGGCGACCATCTTGCCGTCGAGCTTTACCCCGACACCGGCTTCGGTTCCCACCAGCTTGATCGCGCCGGCATACATACCGCCCAGTACCGAGGAGTCGATCGCCAGTTGCGGCGCATCCGCCGGATTGGCGGCACGTGCCGTGGCCTTGAGGGTCTTGGCATCGATATCGTTGGCACCGGCAATGATCGCCAGCTTCTTTGCGTTGATCTCGGCATTGAGTTTGGCCGAGCGAGTGATGATTTCGAACTGATCAATGTTGCTGGCATTCAGGCCAGCACCGTCGATGGACACACTGCCCCGGTCGACCTGATAACCCGTGACCTGACCGTTGGTAATGACGGCCTTGCCGGTGGTCAAGGTCGCCTGCGGCGTGTTGATAAAACCGCAACCGTTGCAACTGATGCCGTAGGGGTTGGCGACGATCACATGGGCCGACTGCCCCGCCACTTCGGTGTAACCACGCAACTGGCTTGGGCTGGCGCCGGTCACCTCGTTGAGAATGACATTGGCAGCCGTGCCATTGAGGTTCTGGTTACCGAGAATGATCCCGCCCAACTGGGTCGACTGGGTACGCGCGGTGGCGTTGTTGAGGATGACCCCATTGGCCCCGACGTTGTAATCGCTGAATTGGTTGTGCGACAGACCCTGGGCATTCGGCGCGGCGATATTGACGATAGGGACGCCATTGCCCGCTTGGCCGAGCGTGGTGCCCGGCGCACTGACCACAATCCCGTCCGCCTGGGCCAGCAACGGCTGCCAGAACATTGCGTTCGCCAGGATGAACGCCAACCCGCGTTTGGGCAGTCCCCAAAAGTGTTCACGGTTTTTCAGGGCCGCAGAAGGCTGACCCGCGAGGAAGGCGAACTGACGAACGTCCATGTTGTGTCTCGGTGCACGAAGGCGAAAAAAGGTTGAAGGAAGCAATGCATCCGGAAACGGATCTGCGGCTCGCCCTCGGCGAAGGGGACCGGTCGTTCCAGGCTGTGGGCAATAGGCTTCGAGGAGGCGATCGGGGTGATCGCGGGTCAGGTCGGCGCATCGGTCAGGAGGCAAGTGGCGCAAGTGGTACTCACCACAAAAAAGCGCACAACCTCATCCCGAAGTCGCATAGAGACACGTTCGATCCCTCGAAACAGAACTAATATCAAAATAGTGGCGCGATGGTAGATAGACGTATCAATGGCGTAAACAAATGTTGCGATTTATTTCATTCAGGATACATATCCTCTGAAAATCTCGGATGTCCGTTACATCCGAGATTTCCAAAGCAAACACTTCAGGTTCCTGAGCATGGACATGCAGCTGGAGTGCATTGTCGAGGGCGTGGAAACCCGCCATGAGCTGGAGGCCCTGCTGTGCCTGGGCTGCTCGTTGGTGCGGGTATTTCTATTCGAGGCCCATACCGCAGGCGCAGATAGACACCTGGCTCAACCGCAAGAACATGACGGGCTAACCCCACCCACTCATGACACGCTGCATCGGGATACTTTTGCACAGACGAAAAAAAATCCGGAAATCCTCACTTTCGTGGGCTTTCCGGATTTTCTTCTACAACAAATATGGTGGGTCGTGTGGGATTCGAACCTACGACCAATTGGTTAAAAGACAATTGGACTACAGGTTCGCTGTAGCCCCCGTAAAATAAGGCTCTCCACGATACGAGCATGGCTTCGCAGCCTCTAATGCCCCCCATTAGAGGCTCCAAAAATGAAAATCACATCGGTCGTTTCGACCAAAGGCGGTACCGGCAAGACCACGACGTCTGGCAACCTCGGCGCTTTGTGCGCGGATGCCGGCCTTCGAACCCTCCTCATAGACCTGGACCCTGTCCAGCCGTCCCTTTCGTCGTATTACCAGTTGGTAGAGGAAGCTCAGGGCGGCATCTACGACCTGCTCGCCTTCAACGTGACGGATTTTGATCGGATTATTTCAAGCACCTCAATCCCGAACCTCTCCCTGGTGCTGTCGAACGACTCCAATAACCAACTCATAAATTTGCTGCTCCAGGCACCCGACGGACGGTTGCGCCTCGCAAGCCTGATGCCGGCCTTCAAAGATCATTTCGACCTGGTGTTGATCGACACCCAGGGCGCCCGCTCGGCCATGCTGGAGATGGTCATCCTAGCCTCTGATCTAGCTATATCGCCGCTTCCACCGAACATGCTCGCTGCACGGGAGTTCAGCCGCGGCACTATGCAGATGCTGGATGGGCTGCGTGCTTACGGACGTCTCGGTCTCAACATCCCTCCTGTTCATATCGTGGTCAACAACCTCGACCGGACTAAAGATGCACAGATGATCGAACGATCTGTGCGTGAAATCTTCGAGGGCAACCCTGAAATCAACGTCCTGGAAACCACCATCCCTGCGGCCGTGGTTTTTCGCGAAGCCGCCTCCCGGGGCATGCCTGCCCACCGGTTGGAGTACAAAAAGCCTGCGGATCAAGTTGCTCCTTCGGCACTGACTACCATCCGTAACTTGGCTATCGAGATCTTCCCTGAATGGCGTGATCGCTTCGAAGCCTTGACCGAGGAAAGGGTAGCCAAGCTGGTGAAGGAGGGTCGTTGATATGGCGAAGCCATCCATTACCGACGCCAGCGGCATTACCGCCGATGTCGTTCTGCAGTTAGGCCAGCACTACAGCGCTCAAAGTCTGCGCAGCTTGCAAGCCAAACTCACCGGTAGCGTCCGGGAGATCCGTGGTTTGACTGGAGGGAACACCTTACCCGGGCGGATTGGAGCCAGACTGAGCCTGGATCAAATTGACCTGCTGCGTGATGCCGCCAATCTGATCGAATCCGTGAACTCCAACATAGAGCACGCGAAGGAGAAGCGTAAGCGCGACGAGAACGAAGCCAAACGTCGCCAAGAGGCTCGGAATGCCCAAGCTAAGCGCCTTGTGGCTGAAACATTCCCTCTGCCATACGAATCGCTGGATCAGATACTGGAGATACTGAAGACCGCGTTGAACTTCAATCGCGCCGGCCAGTTCCTGGAT
This sequence comes from Pseudomonas gingeri, assembly GCF_013386165.1. GTDB lineage: Bacteria > Pseudomonadota > Gammaproteobacteria > Pseudomonadales > Pseudomonadaceae > Aquipseudomonas > Aquipseudomonas gingeri_C. The sequence goes on from NZ_JACAOS010000024.1 coordinate 63,855, forward strand.
TTCTACTCCGCCCTTGAGTACAACCTCAATCTCAGAAACTACCTTTCCCCGACCACAACCCGAAAGCTCATAGGCTGGAACAAACCGCAAGACTACTGGATGAGCATCGCGCGCTCATTGCGCAATGAATTTATGCAGACGGTAGAGCATGAGATCGGCTACGACGATGGCTCCAGTGTTCAGGAGCGACTCGATGCCCTGAAACAGAAAGTCGCGGACCGCCTTTCCCAGGTTTTCCTTTCTGCAGACGAAGAAGAAACCCTCCGCCTTTGGTCGGAAGCGCTCTCCCCCGCTGAAAAGCAGGAGGGTGTCTGATGGAGACTATCTGGAAATGCCGGCGTTGCCGCTGGAAAGGTATTCGTGCTGATCTGACTGATAAGCCGCATCCGAAAGATCACAGCCGATCCGATAAGGTCTGCCCACGTTGCAGCTGCGCAACCTTCACCCAGGAGGAGCAGCCAAAATGATGGACAAGCAGAAAGTCTTGGACAAAGTCGCCAAGTGCTTCGCGCTGGCGAATTCCAAAGGTGCTTCACCGACCGAGGCCGAAACCGCACTGCGTCAGGCCAGGGCGCTGATGAAGCAGTACAACCTCGAATCCTTGGAAGTGGCGGCACATTCCATCAACGAGGCCAGTGTCGTGACAGGAACCAAACGTGCACCGCAGGACTGGGCGCACCGCTTGGCATCTATCTGCGCACAGGCCTTCGACGGCTCATACCTGGCCTACTTCAACGTATTGAAAGGATGGTCTTTCAAATTCTTGGGCAAGGGCATCTCCCCTGAGCTAGCAGCACATGCCTATTCGGCACTTCACCACCAGTTGGTGGCTGCTCGGCAGGAATTTGTTGCCCAGCAAAAACGCTGCCAGCTGAAAACCAAACGCCGTCGCGGCCAACTGTTTGCCGAAGGTTGGTTGAATGCTGTCACCTACAAAATAGTTGAGATCTCCGGTACCACGGATGAAACGACTGACCTGGAGATCAAGGCTTATCTGAAGCTCCACCACCCCACTATGAGCCTCCAGGGTGTTGAATCCCTTGAGGCCAAGGGCTACGACACTGGCTCGCTGAGCGCAGGCTGGGCACAAGGACAGAAGGTCCGTTTGCACCGAGGTGTAGGACAGAGTGCCCCAGATGCACTTCCAGCAGGGGGTGCCAGATGACAGCTGCTATCAAACTTTCACCTTTGGCAAAGGCAGCATTGAAGCGAGCTCACGCCGAAAGGATCAGTAGAAGCCACCCTGCCCCCCGCCGCCGCCAATGGACCCTGGCCGAAGAGAGCGTGCTCAAAGCTCGGTATGCGGACGAACCTACAGAATCCATTGCTGCGGATCTCGGCGCGACGGTGCCGCAGGTCTACAGAAAAGCAAATCAACTGGGTCTGCACAAAAGCGAGAAGTACCTCAAACAGTGCCTTGCCGCCTGCGGCCAGCAATTGAACAACAGCGGCAAAGCCAGCCGATTCCCAACGGGTCATCGTCCTTGGAATCAAGGTCTGAAGGGGCTCTCCGTAAACGGACACTCTGCAGATACGCAGTTCAAGAAAGGTAGCAAGCCAGGGAACTGGCTCCCCATTGGCAGCACCCGCACCACACTCGATGGCTATCTGCAGCGCAAAGTCACCGATACAGGCTATCCACCAGCCGATTGGATATCAGTCCACGTCCTGCTCTGGGAAGAGCACAACGGCCCGGTACCTGCCGGCCATTGCCTCTGTTTCAAGGACGGCAACAAGACCCGCATCGTTCTTGAAAACCTGGAACTCATCACCCGTGCCGAGCGCATGAGGCGTAACACCATCCACCGCTATCCAGATGAGCTGAAATCGGTCATTCGCGCCGTCGGCAAGCTCAAGCGCGCCATTCGTGAGGTCGAGCATGAAAAACAAGATTGAGGATCTGCGGAACCACTTGTTCGTTACAATCGAGTCCTTGCTTGACCCCGATAAGCCGCTGGACATCAATCGAGCCAAGGCTGTCGCTGAGGTCGCCCAGGTGATGGTCAATTCGGCCAAGGTCGAAGTCGATATGGTCAAAGCGCTCGGCGCCCATAACGGTAGCGGCTTCCTGCAAATCGAGCAGGAGGTACGCAAATGAATCACCTCGATCTGTCACCGCCGTATTCGATAGAGGCGGAACAAGGTGTCCTGGGCGGCCTATTGCTGGATAACAACACCTGGGATCTTGTCGCGGATAGGTTGCTGCCCGAAGACTTTTTTCAGCATGGGCACCGGGTGCTGTTCAAAGCGATGGCAACGCTTTCCAGCAAATCCGTTCCGTTCGATGTAGTGACGGTGCATGACGCCCTGGAAACGCCTTCCGAGGTGGGAGGACTGCCCTATCTGGTCGAGTTGGCCAAGAACATCCCGTCAGTCGCCAACATTGAGCACTACGCACACATCGTGCGTAATCGCTCACAGCTTCGACAACTGATGTCCGTAGGCTTTCAATGCTCACGCGAAGCGACTAACCCCCAAGCTGATGCAACCGAGGTTCAGGAGTCGATCGAGCAGCAACTGTTCGCCCTCGGCGAAGGAAAGAACTCATCGGACTTTGTGAACGTAAACCAATGCCTGAACACCGTCGTCGAGCAGATCGACGAGCACTTCAACGGTAACGTCACGGTCACGGGCGTTCCCTCGGGGCTGGATGATCTGGATGAAATGACCTCCGGCTTCCAGGAGGCAGATCTCATCATCGTTGGTGCTCGGCCGTCGATGGGCAAGACGTCCTTGGCATTGAACTTCGTGGACACCGCCCTGCACAAGAAGCCCGACCGGACGGTTCAGGTCTTCAGTTTAGAGATGCCGGCGAAAGCCCTCCTCTATCGACTGATGGCTGTTCTCGGGCACCTCGATCTAGGGAAACTGCTGAAGGGCAAGCTCGATGACGAAGACTGGCCGAAGCTGACCTTCGCTGTCGGGCGAATCAACGACTACGGCGAACGCCTGGTCATCGACGATTCGTCGGGCCTCACGCCGGCGGCGCTTAGAGCAAAATCGCGTCGCGCAGCGCGTCGCTTCGGTCACCCGTCTCTGATCCTGATCGATTACCTGCAGCTTATGCGCTGTCCAGGCCAAGAAAACAGGGCCAACGAGATAGGCGCTATCTCTCAGTCGCTCAAGGCCTTGGCCAAAGAGATGAATTGCCCGGTCATTGCCCTTTCCCAACTCAACCGGGAGCTGGAGCGCCGCCCGAACAAACGCCCTATCAACGCGGATCTGCGTGATGGAGGGGCAATTGAGCAAGACGCCGATGTCATCCTGTTCGTTTACCGCGACGAGGTTTATCACCCGCAAACCGAGTTCAAGGGAATCGCCGAACTGATCATCGGCAAGGCTCGTAATGGCCCTACCGGGACCGTACGAACAGCCTTCATTCCTCACCAAACCCGCTTTGCGAACCTCAGTGCCAGCAGTGGCTGGCAAGGAGCAGGTGTATGACCGTCCTCGATTCGAACTCTGTGACGCACTGGTGCTGTGGCTGCGATACCCACTACCCGCTCCGTCAGGTGCGTCACTGCATCCCGGCACCAACTACTCCTGAAGGTGAGGTCGAGGTCAACATCTGCCCGCAGTGCGGCAGCTACGACGTCGTGGAGCTCAAGGACGAGGTGGCTCATGCACAGTAGCGCATCAGCTTTCCCGTCAATCCCGGCCAACGCCTCGTTTGAAGACTCGGCGGTCGTTCACGCGCATAGAACTGGCATCAACCCAGTGGAGCTGGATGCTCTTGCACAGGCAATCGGTCGTCTTGCCCGAGACCACAGCACGGTGGTGCCGGCAAGCATGAAGGGCGACATGCTGGAGCTCGTGCAACTCGGTTATGTCGAGCTGACCAACACAACCTGCGGAACACTCTCCGTCGACCTGGTTTGCGCCGGCGCGCTGCTGTCCAGTTACTTCTGGTCGGTATGGATCCCGCGTCACTTGCAGCGTTGCGCGCTGCAGATGGCTGTGATGCCCCACCTGGAGCCCAAGGTCGATGTTCAGCATTGCACGGTGATTTTTCGTGTGCCTGGTCCTCGAGAGGCAACACGGCAGTTCCTTCATGACCTCGGGACCCACTTCCCCGGTGACGAAGCCGAGATCATCGTCATACAGGTTGGGAATGCACTCGCCGGTGATACCTCCCGATTACAGACGGGAGAAAACGTCCATGCATAGCTCTTTGCTCACCCGTAAAAAACACCAACAGTTGGTGGAGTTTGCGATTGCCAACGGCTGGACCGTCACCCGCACGCCGGGCGGACATATCAAGTTAACAAAGGTCGGTCGTGGATCGATCTTCACCTCTTCGACGGCCAGCGACTACCGCTCAGGCCTGAACGCAATCGCCCGCGCTCGCCGCGCGGATCGCATGCAGACACAGCATTCGCAGGAGACAATCTGATGCCTATTCGCCACGCCATTGTCCATTTGATCGATAAAAAACCCGACGGCAACCCTGCGGTCCTGCATGCCCGTGACTCCGAGCTGGCCGAGTCCCAGGCCATCGATCACCTGCTCACCGAGCTCAATGAAAGCTACAACGCCAAGCAGGGCAAAGCCTGGGGCTTCTTCCATGCCGAGTCCGGCGCCCATCCACTCAGCGGCTGGCTGAAGGAATACCTGGACGGCGGCAAGGACTTCACTGCGTTCAGCCGGATTGCCGTCGAACATCTGCAAAATCTGATGGAGGAGTCCAACCTCTCGGTGGGCGGCCATGTGCTGTTCGCGCACTACCAGCAAGGCATGACCGACTACCTGGCGATCGCCCTACTGCACCACAGCGAAGGCGTGTCGGTGAACGCCGAGCTAGACGTGACCCCGTCGCGTCATCTGGACCTTAGCCAACTGCAGTTGGCGGCCAGGATCAATATCTCCGAATGGCAGAACAACAAGCAATCGAAGCAGTACATCTCATTCATCAGGGGTAAGAACGGTAAGAAAGCCACGGAGTATTTCGGCGACTTCATCGGCTGCCAGGAAGGCGTCGACGGTCCGGCCGAGACCCGCACCCTCCTCAAAGCTTTCAGCGACTTCGTGGAAAGCGAAGACCTGCCCGAGGACGATGCCCGGGAGAAAACCTGGACCCTGGTGGACTACGCCAGCAGCCAGGCAAAAATGGGCGAGCCCATGGGACTGGAAGAACTCTCCGAGTTGATTGACGAGGATCGTCCACGGGCGTTCTACGACCATATCCAAAACAAGGACTACGGCCTGTCGCCGGAGATCCCAGTTGATAAGCGCACTATCAACCAATTCCGTCGCTTCACCGGTCGAGCCGAAGGTCTGTCCATCAGCTTCGAAGCCCACCTCCTGGGCTCGAAGATCGAATACGACGAAGAGGCTGGGACCCTGTTCATCAAGGGGCTGCCGACTCAGCTCAGAGATCAATTGAAACGCCGTTGAACCCAACTGAATTTGGAATTGGAGAACGCTATGACCGCCCAACAACGTCAACTTGAAGAGAAATTCGTCGTCCGTCTTCCGGATGGGATGCGGAACCGAATTGCACAAAACGCACGAGCCAACGTTCGCTCTATGAACTCCGAGATTATTCATCGCCTGGAGCGTTTCACCGAGCTTGAATCGGCTCTTGAGCGAGCCAACAAAATCATCGACCAGTTGCTGACTGCCCCTACCTCTGCAGCTCAACCTGGACATGAAGCATGAAACCGTCAATCACCTCAATGAAGGAGCAGCTGCTGAAGCCGGGGTTTCAGCAAAATGCTCCTGCAGCTCAACGCATGAGCGACCCCATCGTTGATACCCCAATGCTCCTGACGTTGGATGAGACGCTGCCGTACGACACCAACCCACGCACGACGCGCAACCCGAAATATGACGAGATCAAAGAATCGATCCGGCACCGCGGGCTTGATACACCTCCCCCGGTCACCCGGCGTCCAGGTGAAGAAAAATTCCGCATCCGGAATGGTGGCAACACGCGCCTGGCGATTCTCAATGAGTTGTACCGTGAGACCGGGGACGAAAAGTTCTTCAAGTTCCACTGTCTGTTTCGCCCTTGGGATATCGCTCGTGGGGAGATCATCTCTCTCACCGGGCACTTGGCTGAAAACGATCTGCAGGGTCAGCTCCTGTTCATTGAGCGCGCCATTGGAGTAGACAAAGCGCGAGCTCTCTATGAAGAAGAGGCAGGTGGGTCTATATCTCAGCGTGAACTTGCACGGAAGCTGGCAGCTGACGGTTACCCTGTCTCTCAACCGCATATCAGCCGAATGCAGGACGCTATTCGTTATCTTTTACCTGCAATCCCTGCGGTCCTGTATTCCGGACTCGGAGTAGACCGAGTTGCTAAGCTGCTCGCTTTGCGAAAAAGCACGCAACTCTGCTGGGAGCGAAATTACCAAGAACAGGGACAGCTCCTCGACTTCGACACGATATTTCAAGATGTCCTGTCTCAATTCGAGGGCGATGCTGAAGAGTTTCTGTTCCAGCGCTTTCAGGACGAGCTAATTGATCAACTCAAAAAGCCACTGGATCTCGGTTACGAGAAAATACTGCTGGAAATTACCCAGAACCAAGATCAGCTCCGCCGCTCGACGCCTGTGCTCGAAATGCCTCAGAGCACCTTATATGGCTCAGAATCCGGGCAGGTTGAGCAGCCCCTGACGGGCAGTGAAAACCCTAGCACGCAGGGTACTGTACAAAAACCACCGGTACCTACGCCCCAACAGCCGAAAGCACCAGGGAGCCCCACACAAAAGCAGCCCCCCACCGAGCTACCTCCTCCACCGATGTCAGCAGAGGAGCGGCAAGCCCGTTTGGATGGTCACGTGGCCAGCCCTGTCACGACCTCGGCTCGCGTCCAGCAGGTGAAACAACGACTCGCCGCAATCGACGGTGAAGAACTGCCGGACTTCGAGGCGAACGCACTGGTGGCGATTCCTGTGCAAGCCGGCGGACTGCACCCGATTTCAGACCTCTGGTACATCGAGCGAGAGATAGATACACCGGATCTGCTTCGCGTCCACATCGCACAACTCGCCCGTGAAATTTCCAGTTCGGTCGGGGCCCCTGGAGAAATCATCGAAGTTGAAGGAGGGATTGGATTCAGCTACCGGCATCCAGAGGAAGAGCTTGACGTCACTGCTACAGCCCAACACACCTTGATGCTGCTCCAGTCCTTGAGCGGTTCGATTGCCATCGCTCTGAACATGATCCAACAAAAGCCCGAACTCCAGGTAGATGCACTGGCTGACTTCGAATTCGCGGCAGGCCTTGGCCAGTTGCTGCTGGGACGGCCAGTCACTAAAGACCAGCAACCAAGCGACTCAGGTCGAATGAGTGATGGTGCCTTGGTGAAATTGTTCCGTGTTATCCGCCTAGCCAGAAGATTAATTGACCTGGAGATCCAGTCACTCACTGAAACCACACCACCGACTGACAGCGAGTAGCGGACGATCATGGGAGGGAGTCGAAATGAAGTCACCGATAAATGAAGCCATCCTGTCGCAGATCCTGCACAACATGCGCAATGGCCAACTGAGACGCTGCATCGAAATGGGATTGGAGCCAGAAATACTGGCCCAGCTCCAACAACCATCGGTATTGAGCCTACTGCTCAACACCCCCGTGTCCTGGTGCACCGTCACCATTGATGGGGAAATCCTGAAGAAGCTTCTTACAGGCGCCGAGCGCTCCAATGAAGAGGTACGCATGATTGAGCGTGCCTTGCGTCTGGGGGCAACGACCCAAATGCTGCAACAGTTCTTCGGCCTATCGCCTCAGGACGTTGCCCTGCAACGCATGATCATAGGGGTAACGGCACGCCGAGGCCGGTGGCGAGAATTCAGCGAAGAGATGGACGCCCTGCTCTGGTACAGGTGGACCCACCTAATGAGTGAGCATCAGGTCGTCGAACTGGAGGACAGCGTTCAGTTGCTCGATATCGCCATGCTTGTTGCCGAGGAATTGAACTCACCACAGGGCAGCGACGCAGATGAGAGCTCTGAAAACCTGAGCTTGGCCATCATTTGGAATAGGATCCAGACCTGGATCAAGGAGGGACTCTACCCGCCTGCTCACGGAAACTCCTGGAGCCCGCGCAAGCTCCAACTCGTAGCATCCAATCATCAACGGCAGCAGCAACCTGTAGTGACTTCGGCGGAAGGTGACTCCGAACTATGAAGTCCCGGTTTCCATTGTCGACGATTTTAGACTCGGCTTCGGGCCATCTTGAGGCCCATTTGCTCCAGAAAAAAGAGTCAGCGACTCCCGGGATAGCAGGCTCTGTCCCCTACTCTGGCATCATCTTCAGCGGGAATCCTCACGAGACGGTCCCTCGCCGCCTGCTTCTGGATGACCGACTGACGCCGCTTGAGAGAAACACCTGGCAGGTGTTTCGCCTACTGATCAACGATGACGGCCTAACGGCGTTCCCCACCTATGACCAACTGAGGCCATACCTGGGAATGCAACCCGGGAAACCGGCATCACGTGAAACCATCTCCAAGGCACTGGTGACTCTTCGCCTGACTCGCTGGCTCAGCCTGGGCCGACGCGTTCGTAATGACCTCAGCGGACAGGTCCAAGGCAACGTCTACTTACTTCATGACGAACCTGTGACGCCGGCGGAGGCTGTGGAGTTCGACAAGGATTACCTGCAACTGCTCAATCATTCCATGAAGCACCCGACCAAGGTGATACGTGAAGTCGCGGAAATCGCCTGGAACGAATTTTCTGCCGATCCCGACGTCGGTCAGCGCTTACCGAGTCGTCTGGACATTATCGAAGGTCGTCTGAACAGCCAGTCATGGATCAAAGAGCAGACGAACGCAGCCCTAAGAGAGCCTGAGTTCGGCATCCGAACTCAGCAAGACCCCCCTCAGTTGTCACTGAGTTCGGCATCCGAACTCAGTGACAACTCTAGGCTGAATGGTGCTCCGAACCCGAGTTCGGAATCCGAACTCAGCCGGAAAACACTGAGTTCACACTCAGTTCGGCATCCGAACTCATATAGTACGTATACAGATACAAACAACGTTGTTTGTAAAAGCTCTGTACATGTACAGCCCGATGCCAGAGGAGCCGAGGCTGATTTGCTTCAAGCCCTGCATCGCCTGTCACCTGATCAAAAGCATCGAGCCTTGGAGGCCATGCAGAAGGTTCCACCCGAGTTGAAACCCGCAGTCATCCGGCATTGGGGACACCGCTGTGACTCAGGAACGGTTCACAACCCCTTGGCTTACTTGCTGTCACTTGTCGGCATGGCCGTCCGCGGTGACTTCAACAGCAGCTGGAACCCTGATGACAAAGCAAGCCCCGCCTCTCCTGATCCGACTACTGGCCCACGATCTGAAAATCCCTCCAAGCAGATATTTGACCAACCGGCCAAGGAAGTAGCACCCCCACGTAGCCCTGAATCGATACAGACCGCGAATCAAACGCTCAGCGAGATGCTACATCTGCTGAAACCTCGCCAGAGCAAACATCCATGACTTCAGCCAGAAGCCAGAGGCAACCAGATGTTGTGGCCCGCAACACTCAGCCAGGATCCAGCATCGATGCCGGCAGTGAACTGAGTGATGCGGCCCGCATCACTCGACCAGGATCCAGCATCGGCGCCGGCAGCGAACGGGGTGATGCGGCCCGCATCACCCAACCAGGATCCGACATCGGTGCAGGCAGCGA
>NZ_JACAOS010000025.1 GCF_013386165.1 Pseudomonas gingeri
GCGGGGCTTCTTGGGGGACATGGCGAGACTCCAGTCGAGAATCGGTGGACTGGTCCTTATTGAATGCCTGAAAACGAAGGCTGCCTACTGTCAGAACTGACAGGTCGGAGGGGAAAAGCGGGGCCGTTGGTCGGATCATCTCGTAGCAGGTAAATGCCTACAACTCTCCTCCTGAGTAAGCGTCTGCATCCGTTGCCGCTTGCTGTATGTGATCGATGTAATCAGGAAGACGGTTCCCGGTCATACCGGCTGAGCCTCAGCCAGCACCTGGGCTCGAAATTTCAGCGGTAAATCGCCAGGTGTCAAGACGTCAACGTGAACACCGAGCAGTGATTGCAATTCGTCTTGCAGATCGCCCAAGTCCAGCAATGTGGCACCTGGCAGCGTATCAACCAGCAGATCGAGGTCGCTCCCGTCCTGGTCAGTGCCATGTAACACCGAGCCGAAGATACGCGGATTCGCCGTGCGAAAGTGACTGACCGCTTCACGGATGGCGCCGCGACTGAGATCAAGTACAACGGACGGTCGCATGGGGATCCCCCTTATCGAAACTCATTGAGATAACAAAGATTAGTGTCGCTACGCCACTTTGATCGTGCGCGCCACCGACATGATCGCATTCTGGGCAAGCTGTTCAACGCTACCAGAAACAGGCAGCAGCCGTTCCTGGTGATCGTCAAAATCGCCGGATAACACATCATCCAAGTCCCCGCGATGGTCCTGCGCGATGGCTGCGACCTGATGGATGTGCTGGGTTGGCGGCTGCGGGTCTGACGGCTTAAAACGTGCCGCAAAGAAAAACGGCAGGCGGCTGCCTCCAAATTGACGGAAATAGTGAAAGGGGAGCCTGGCTCCCCTTTGTGATCTCAATAAATCGCTCACCTTTTCCTAAGTGACCACCCCCCAGGTCGTGCGGGGCCAGTTACCATTTGGATCGGCCGCGATAATGTGCGTCGTGTTCATGTACTTGAAGTTGGTGCCGGGCCCCACGATCCTCCAGTACTGGCCGGGGCTGAGGGGGCCGACTACTGAAATTCGCGCGGACCCCACGGGCGTCACATTGAAGTCGATGTTGTAGGATTCTCCGGCGACGAGCGCCCGATGCACTTCGACCATGACCTCGGCGTTGTAGTAAGAGCCGACGATGATATTGAAGAACGGGGCCGGCAGTTTGTTGTTTGTCGTGTCGGCCCGATAGTCGAGACTGTTGGTGATCCCTTTCGCCCGGAAGTAGGGGAAGGTCAGTTTTGGGCCGACTTCGGGCTCTTCGACGTTAATCCCCCAAATATTGGACTCCGGGTTATTGCCATACAGCGCTCTGGCTTTGAATAAGTGGGGCCCTGAGGTGAGTGCACCCACCAACAGATTCCAATTGCCGTTGCCATCGACGCCGACGTCGGCTCTGTAGGTGGTGTTGTCGTAGACCTGAAGACGCTCATTGCTCGGGGCCCTGCCGATCACGTCGACGGTGGTCGCGGAGGTATAACCGCCGTCGGGGATTAAGCTGCTAGTGGCGGGATCCCTGACCGCAGTGATGTACGGAGGGAGAGTGGCAGTCTGCACGGTAAAGGTGCGGGGATCCGACACTGGATTGCTGTCATAGAGTGCCTTGGCGGTGAAGCTGTGCAAGCGCTGCTCCAACCCGTTCTGGTGCAGGCTCCAGTCGCCGCTGCCGTTGGTACCGACGGTGTCCTTCAAGGTGGTGCCGTCGAAGATCTCGACGCGCTGGTTGATCGAAGCCTTGCCGAATAGAGTGACGTTGACCTGGTCGGTTACCCCGCCGTCAGGCACTTCCGCCCCCGAGGCGGTTCCCACATTCGTGATGCTCGGCCTCACCATGGCGGTGACGTTGAAGGTTTTGACCGCCGACTCGGGTAGACCATTGCCGTACAGCGCTTTGGCCTTGATGTTGTAAGCCTTGGAGGTCAGGTTGTTGAGCGGTGTGCTCCAGGTCGTGCTGTTGTCAGGCACCCTGAACGGGCTGCCGATGTTGGTCGTGTTATCCAGCAACTGGATCTCTCCACCGCTGCTGCCGGTACCGGTGACGGTGACGCTGTTTTCGACGGTGAACTTGCCGACGACAGAGCCCTTGGAGTCGCTGATATCGATAAGGGTCGGGCTAGCGCCACCGCTAACGGTGAAGGTGCGCGGGAGCGATACCGGATTGTTGCCGTAGAGCGCCTGGGCCGTGAAACTGTGTCGCCCTTGCCCTACGGGGATCAGATCGCTGGTGTTCCAGTTCCCGCCGGTGGCCGTGTAGATGCCTATGGGCGTCGTTCCGTCGAACAGTTGGATGCTCTCGCTTCCTATGGATTTCCCAATCAGGAATACCTGGGTGTCCATGGTGGAGCTGTTGTCCGGTATCTCGGTATTGCTCGGTCTGCCCACCACCGATAGGATCTCCGGTACTACAGCGGTCGCTACGGTGAAGGTTTTGGCGTCCGAGTCGGGTAGACCTGTGCCATAGAGGGGCCTGGCCTTGAGGCTATAGGCCTTGGGGTTCAGTCCTGTAAGGGGGGCGTCCCAGGTGGTGCCGGAGGTAGGTATGGTAATGACGGAGCCAATGTTGCTGTCACCATCCCTAAGCTGGATCTGTTGCCCACTGCTGCCGGTACCGGTCACGGTGACGCTGCTCTCAAAGGTGGTTCCGCCAACGACAGAGCCTTTGGAGTCAGTGATATCGTCAAGGGTAGGCGCAACCAGGGCAATTGCCCTGACGGTATAGGTGCGCAGCGGAAAGGTGGTTGCATTGGCCTCGTTGGTGGTCTGGCTCAAGTCCGCCTTGAACTCAATCGTCAGCGTACTGCCGTCCTTCAGGTCTTTCAGATAGCTGTAGGGGACGGTGGTGTCATAGAAGCCTGCGTCGAGCCAGCTCTGACTGGTAGCTGGGCCCCTGGGCGGTGGGTTCCAGATAGTCAGGTCATAAGGGACGGTGCCATCGGCCTTCGTACCCTTGAGGCGCAACCAGATGTCCTGGCCTGAGGCAAGATGCGGCCAGATGGTCAGCCTGCATTTGGCATCGGCGTTGAGGGTGTTCAGGTCCAGTTCGCTGCCCTCGCCGTTGTTGGCCGCTTGCAGGAGCTTCGGTTTGGAGCCCAGCAGATCATTCTCGGTGAAGCTCTGCACCGTCAGGTTGAGCAGGGCTGATGGATCGGATTCCTTGCCGTTGTGGGTCACCCTGTAGGTCACCGTCACTGGCTTGCCCAGGTTATAGGCGATCACCGAGACCGGCAGGGTGATCTCGCGGCTGTCGGGCAGTGCTTGCACCTGGGTGGTGTGGGAGCCCGCTCCGGCGGTGCCGGTCCAGGTCACGCGGACCTGATCGCCAGGTTGTATGCCGTAATTCGGAATCACCACGGTCAGTTCCGTGGTGGCCGCCATCGGGTTCAGTTGCTGGGTGGGTGCCGTCCCGGTGGCCTCCTTGACGCTGGGGGGCAGGTTAAGGATATCGATGACGGTAAAGTTCCGCACATTCGAATACACAGTGCCGCCCGTGTTATAGAGCGCCTTGGCGTAGAAACGGTGTACTTTTGGCGTTACGGCAATATCGGGCAGTGACCAGCGTCCGGTGACGGGGTCGGCTTTGGTGGTTCCCTTCAACTCGGCGGTGGCCCCGTTGCCATCGTAAATTTCCACCTCCTGGTCCCTGCTGGCGGTTCCGTTCACGTCGATGAGGAGGGAGGTGGTGAAATCGCCTTCGTTGATTTCGGCGCCTTTATCGTCCTTGACGTTGTCCAGGGTCGGGATGCTGGCGGTGGTGACGATAAAGGCTTTTGCCTGCGAATCGGGTATGCCTGTGCCATAGAGCGCCCGGGCCTTGAGGCTGTAGGCCCTGACGGTCAGCCCCGTCAGGGTGGCATCCCAGGTGGTCCCGGTGGCGGGTATGGTGATGACGGGGCCAATGTCGTCGGAGCCGTCCCTAAGCTGGATATCTTGCCCGCTGCTGCCGGTGCCGGTGACAGTGACGCTGGTATCGGCGGTGATCTTGTCGACGATAGAGCGCTTGGAATCGCGGATATCGCTAATGTTCGGCGCCTCCAGGGCAATTGCATTGACGGTATAGGTACGCAACGGAAAGAGTGTGGCCTGATCTTCATCGAGGCTCTGGTTAAAGGAGGCCTTGAATTCCAGCGTCAATGTGCTGCCGTCGCGTAGTGCTCGCAGCTCGCTTTCGGGGACGATTTTTTCACCGTATCCTTGCCGATACCACTCGGCGCTCACCCAGTTACTCGCTCCGCCCCAGAGCTTCTCGTAACCTGAACCATCATCCTTGGTTCCCACCAGGCGCAACCAGATGCGTTGGCCTTGTGCAATAAGCGGCCAGCTGTCGATACGTACCGTGGCGTCGCCGGTCAAATTGCTTACGTTTAGTTCAGGCCCCGCGCCGTTATTGGCGGCCTCCAGGATACGTGGCTTGCTTGGCTCCAGCGCATCGGCGGGCATGTCCAGCACGGTCAGAGTGAGTAAGTCCGAGGGTAGGGATTCGTCGCCGTTACGGGTCACGGTATAGCTGACCGTCACCGGCTCTCCCAGGTTATAAGCGATTACCTCCATCGGGATATCGATCTCGCGATTTGGGGGGAGTTCTTGCACCGGGGTCACATAGGAACCCTCTCCAGCAGTACCTGCCCAGGTCACGCGGACCTCATCGCCTGGCTGGAGGCCGTAATTGGGAATAACCACGGTCAGGGCCGTGCTGGCCGCCACCGGATTCAGTTGCTGGGTGGGGGCCGTCCCGGTGGCCTCCTTGACGCTGGGGGCCAGCAGATCCATCGCGGCGCCAATGCTCATCAGCAAAATAGCTGAGGGGCTGACATGCCCATTGGCCCGCTTGACCCAGTACAGGGCCTGCACGGTGCCCCCGCGGTTGCCTTCGACCAGCGCCTTGGGGATCGTGAACGGCACATCGATTTTATCCGTGACCGAATTGAGGGTGATCTGGTCCCGGTAGCGCCCGGTGATCGAGCCCCACCAGAGAATGTGCACCACGTCCTTCTCGATTTGCCCGGTGTACTGGAGCACGGTCAACTGCGTACCCGTCAACGGCACGTCGTCCGGATCCAGCACGCCACCGCTCTCGTATTGGACCACCGGCGCGGGCAATTCGGCCACGAACGGCCCGATACGGAAGGGGCCGGCGTGCAGGGATTCGTGTCTGATGGCCGCCCGGTTGATCTCATTGTCCAGCAACCAGTAATACAGCTCGAGTGTGCCGTCTTCGATGGCCTTCAGGTGCACGCCGTCGACGCTGATCGGAATGGTTTTCCCCACCTCATTGTCGGTGATCGGATGCAAGGGCAAATCGGGTGCGTAGGGGATCCCGTTCGCCGTCGTCCCCTCCCAGACCAGCATGATGACGTTGCCCTGCGCCATGCCGTCGTCCCAGGGAATATCGACCCGGGTGTTCGGCAAGTCCGGGTCGAGGGTGCCGGCAATTTCGTCGTAGGCGATGGGGGCGGCAAGGATCGTGCTGCGGCCAATTACCTTCGGGGAAAAGGTCTTGGAGAACAGGTCATCGCTGCCATCGGCCTTGATCAGTCGATAGAAAAAAGTCGCATGAATCCCCCCGGCCAGCGCGCGGACCTCGGTACTGGGGCGTGTGAATTCGGTGATGCCCGCTGCGTTTGTAATCACCTCCGGCGGGTAGGTTTTATCCACCCGTTCACCGCTCGCGGTGAGGCCGGACAAGCGCATTTCGATCTGGTCGCCCACTGCAAACTCACCACCGAACGTAAAGACCTGGAAGGTCAGGTCAGCCTCCCCTAACCGATCCATATCCAGCACCATATTCACCGCTTCTTTGATCAACGGCCCTATGAGGCGTGAGCTTCCGGTGTCGACCACGACCCGGACCCCGGCACTCCAAGTGGATGCGTTGTCCACCACGTCATAGAGAATGAACGCCACGACCAGGCCGTTGGTGTCCGTATCGTCGGCGGCGAGGATGGTGGCCTCGTCCACGATGATCACGATGGGGGTGCCAAC
>NZ_JACAOS010000026.1 GCF_013386165.1 Pseudomonas gingeri
CCGGGTATTGAGTTCGGCGTAGGTCAATGCCACACCGTCATGGATTGCCGCGCAAGCCTCGGGACGGGCACGGACCTGGGCCTCGAACAAGCCGTGGACGGTCTGCGTCCGTGGGTAGTCGCGGGTACTGGCATTGAAACCCACCAGCAGTTGTTCCCGATCGGATACCGGCAGGATCGACAGGTCGCTCAGGGGCGCCTCGGGGTCCTGCTCCAGCGCCAGAAGCAGATGCTCCAGCGCCGTCGCCATATAGCCACAAACCCGCAGGGCCCCTACTTCAGTGCTGACCTGCACACTCAGACTGAAGTCCTCGCCCAGGTCATCGACACTCAAGGTCAATGGGTAGTTGGTCCGCTCTTCGCCACCGAGGATCTCGATGCCCTGCCAGGCCTGCGTCGCCTGTTCTGAAACATGGCCGACAGCGCTATGGCGATAGTTGAGCAAGGCGCTGAACAGTGGCGTTGGCGCAACCACGCCACTGCAACGCTGGGCCAGGGCCAGGGAGGCATGCTCGTGACCCAGCAGTGCGGTCAGTCGCGCATGGGTCGCCTTGACCCCGGCGCGCACACCCTGCTCGCCCACGGTAACCCGCAGCGGCAAGGTATTGATGAACATCCCCAGCGCCCGGTCGGCGCCCTCGCCGCCCTGCATCCGGCCCATCAATACGGTACCGAACACCACGTCCTGCTTGCCCGAAACCTTGCCCAATACCTGAGCCCAGGCCAGGTGATGCAAGCTGGCAGCGCTCACCCCCAGTTGCCGCGCCCGAACCCGCAGGCGCTGGCTCAGTGCTGGCGGCAGGGTCAGGGTGGCTTCCTCAATGGTGTGACCGGCACCCTGCACATCCTGCAATCCGAATGGCAGTGTCGGCTCGTCGATATCACCCAGCATGTCGCGGAAGAACGCTTCCTCTTCCTCCAGTTTCCCACCCAGCCGCGCCTGAGCCACATAGTTGCGGTACGGCACCGGGCTGCCCAACTGCGCGGCCTGCCCCAACAAATGCGCCTGAATTTCATCGCGCACCACGTCGAGGGCGGTGTGGTCCAGGGCCATATGATGGAACCGCAGCATCGCCACCCAGCGCTGCTCGGCTTCGTCCTCGGCAAACACCAGTTGCATCAGCGGTGCCTGGGTTACGTCCAGTCGCGAGTGGTGGGTATCGAAACGCGCCTTGAGCTGGTCCGTCACTGCGCCAGCACGCGCGTCCAGCTCCAGGGCCTCGCGGTGCAGTCGAGCCTGGCGCCAGACCACTTGGAGCGGCTCGTCCAGGCCTTGCCAAAGCACGGCAGTGCGCAGGATGTCATGGCGATCGATCACCTGTTGCAGCGCCTCGGCAAAAGCGTCCAGCCGCTGGCGGTCCGCCACTGTGAACAGCGCGTGTAACACGTACGGGTCACCATCCCCGGCTGACAGATGGTGATAGAGAATGCCCTCCTGCAACGGCGCCAGCGGGTAGATATCCTGCACGTTCGCCACACCGCCCGGCACGCTCGCCACCACCTGGTCGATCTGCGCCTGGGTCAGGCTGATCAGCGGCAGCATCTGCGGGGTGATCTGTTCGCAGCCTGGCGCAATCAGGTTGGCCGGCACGCTGATTTCACGGCCCCCACCCACGGCAGCCGCCAGGGCCGCCAAGGTCGGCTGGCCGAACAGTACCCGCACATCGGCGCTCAAGCCCGCCTGGCGCATGCGCTCGATCAGGCTCACGGCCAATAACGAGTGCCCGCCCAGTTCGAAGAAATGGTCATGACGCCCCACCCGATCGACCTTGAGCAAGTCGGCCCAGATCCGGGCCAGGGTAATTTCGGTTTCGCCCTGCGGGGCCTCGTAGCCGCGACTGATCACCGCATCGAGGTCCGGGGCCGGCAAGGCCTTGCGATCCAGCTTGCCGTTCGGGGTCAGCGGCAGCTTCTCCAGTACAACGTAGATGGCCGGGACCATGTACTCCGGAAGTGTTTCCTGCAGATGATGGCGCAGGCTGGTGATGTCGACCGAGGAGTGTTCGGCAGACAAGGTGTAATAAGCCACCAGACGCTTGTCGCCCGGAATATCTTCGCGAGCGGTGACCACCGCTTCGTGGACGGCCGGGTGTTTGGCCAGACGGGCATCGATTTCGCCCAGTTCGATACGGAAGCCACGGATCTTCACCTGGTCGTCGTTACGGCCCAGGTATTCGATATTGCCGTCTGGCAGGTAGCGGCCGAGGTCGCCGGTACGGTACATACGGGCATTCGGCGTAATTGCGAACGGGTCGTTGAGGAAACGTTCGGCGGTCAGGTCATCGCGGTTCAGGTAGCCACGGGCCACGCCAGCGCCGCCGATGTAGATTTCACCCGGAACGCCCAGTGGGACCGGTTGTTGCTGTTCGTCCAGCAGGTAGAACTGGGTGTTGCCAACCGGCTTACCGATATGGGGCGCGAAACCGTCTTCGCGATCCATCGCCACCCAGCTTGAGTAGGTGGTGGTTTCCGACGGGCCGTAGAGGTTGCACAGGCGTTGGACACAGGTTTTCTCGAACAGGTTTTCCACCAGGCTACGCTTCAGCGCTTC
>NZ_JACAOS010000027.1 GCF_013386165.1 Pseudomonas gingeri
CGCCCGGGATGTCTTCGCGAGCGGTGACCACCGCTTCGTGGACGGCCGGGTGTTTGGCCAGACGGGCATCGATTTCGCCCAGTTCGATACGGAAACCTCGGATCTTCACCTGATCGTCGTTACGGCCCAGGTATTCGATATTGCCGTCTGGCAGGTAGCGACCCAGGTCGCCGGTGCGGTACATGCGCGCCGAAGCATCCTGGCTGAACGGGTCGTTGAGGAAACGTTCGGCGGTCAGGTCATCGCGGTTCAGGTAGCCTCGAGCCACGCCAGCGCCGCCGATGTAGATTTCACCCGGAACGCCCAGTGGGACCGGTTGTTGCTGTTCGTCCAGCAGGTAGAACTGGGTGTTGCCGACGGGTTTACCGATATGCGGCGCAAAACCGTCTTCACGGTCCATCGCCACCCAGCTTGAGTAGGTGGTGGTTTCCGACGGGCCGTAGAGGTTGCACAGGCGTTGGACGCCGGTTTTCTCGAACAGGTTTTCCACCAGGCTACGCTTGAGGGCTTCGCCCGCCACGTTGACCGTGTGCACCGATTTCGGCAGACCGTCGACTTCCAGCAAGGCTTTCAACGCTGAAGGCACGGTGTTGATCAGGCCGATATCGTGTTCGCCGTGTTGCAACTCCAGAACGTTTTTCACCACCTCGATGCTGCCGCCCGAGGTCAGAGGTGCAAAACACTCATACACTGCCAAGTCAAAGTTCAGCGAAGTCGAGAACAACGTCTGACTCAAGGCCGAACCCGATCCCTGTAGGAGCAAGCTTGCTCGCGATGGGGCCCGTGAGTCCTGCACCGCCTGACCGGACGCCATCGCTGGCAAGCCAGCGCCTACAGGGTTTGTGTGAGTCTGCAAGGCCGCGTGATCAAAGGCGGCGTGGGCCCAGGTGAGGAAGTTCACGGTGTTACGGTGTTCGATCATCACGCCCTTCGGCAGACCGGTCGAACCCGAGGTGTAGATCAGGTACGCCAGATGCGCCGAAGTCAGCCCAGGAACCTGCGGATTCTGGACGGATTCGTCCTGCCAGGTGCCCTGGTCGAGATTGATCACGGGCACCGAAATACCCGCCAACAGATCCTGGGTCGCCGTTTGCGCAAGCACAGCTGCCGGAGCGCTGTCCTGCAACATATAGGCAATTCGTTCTACCGGATAAGCTGGATCAAGCGGCACATAACCACCCCCAGCCTTGAGGATCGCCAACAAGCCAACAACCATCTCGGCGCCACGTTCAACACAGATCCCCACCCGCGAATCCGGCTGTACACCCTGCTTGCGCAACGCATGGGCCAAACGGTTGGCCTGCTCGTTGAGCTCGCGATAGCTCAGACGCTGTTCACCATGAACCACCGCCAAAGCCTCCGGCGTACGCTCAACCTGCGCCTCAAACAGACCATGCACGGTCTGCGCCTGCGGATACTCCAGCGCCGTGTCATTAAAGCCCACCAGCAACTGCTCGCGCTCGTCGGCGGGCATGATCGACAGGCTGTTCAACGCCGCCTGCGGCCTGTGCTCCAGTGCCTCCACCAGGCTTTCCAGCGCGGCCTGCATATAACTGCCGACCCGCGGGGCACTGATCTGCTCGACGGCCTGGGTCGTCAACATGAAATCATCGCCCAGGTCATCGACGTTCAAGCACAACGGATAGTTGGTCCGTTCTTCCATGCTCAGGGTCTGAATCCCCTGCCAAGCCGACAGAGCCTCCGAGGAAGCCACACCGCCGGTACTGTGACGGTAGTTGAACAGGGTGCCGAACAGCGGCAGCGAACTCGGCACACCGCTGCAACGCTGGGCCAGGGACAACGAGGCATGCTCGTGCCCCAACAGGGTCGAAAGTCGCTTGTGAGTGGCCTTGACCCCGGCCAGCACACCCTGGCTGCCAACGCTGAGACGCAGTGGCAAGGTGTTGATAAACATGCCCAGCGCCCGATCGGTGCCCTCGCCCCCTTGCATCCGGCCCATCAATACGGTGCCGAAGACCACTTCTTCACGGCCCGAGACCCGACCCACCACCTGGGCCCAGGCCAGGTGCATCAGGCTCGCGGCACTCACCCCCAATTGCCGTGCGTGGCCACGCAGACGTCGGCTCAAACCACGGTCCAGCACCTGCTGTACTTCGTCGACACCGCTACCGTCACCGTGCACATCTTGTATGCCATAAGGCAGTGTCGGTTCATTGATATCGCCGAGCATCTCGCGGAAGAACGCCTCATGCTCCTCCTGGCTGACACCCAGGCGTGCCTGGGCCACATGGTTGCGATAAGGCACCGGGACCGGTAATTGTCCGCCTAGGCCTTGCAGGCTGGCCTGCATTTCCTGCACCACCACTTCCAGGGCCGTGTGATCCAGCGCCATGTGATGGAACAACAGCATACCGACCAGGCGCTGGTTGGCACTGTCCTCGGCATAGGCGATGCGCATCAGCGGCGCCTGGCCGATGTCCAGACGATAGTGGCGCGGGTCGAAGCGGTCGTGCAGCTGTGCCAGCACATCACCCGCGACAGGATCGACGGCCAGTTCTTCCAGGCTCAGTTGCGCAGTGCGCCAGACCACTTGCGTCGGCTGGTCGAGCCCCTCCCAGACCACACTGGTGCGCAGGATGTCATGGCGATCGACCACGCTCTGCAGGGCCCCGGCGAATCGGGTCAAGCGCTCGCGGTCGTCAAAGGCGAACAGCATCTGCAAGACATAGGGGTCACCCTCATGGGCCGCCAGGTGGTGATAAAGGATCCCCTCCTGCAACGGCGCCAGGGCATAGATGTCCTGCACGTTGGCCAAGCCGCCCGGTACGCTCGCCACAATACGATCGATAGCCGCCTGGTCCAGATCGGCCAAGGGCAGCATGTCCGGGGTGATACGCTCGCAGCCCGGGACGATCAGGTTGTCCGGCACCCGCACTTCGTCATGTCCGCCTACTGCGCCAGCCAACGCCGCCAGCGTCGGCTGGCTGAACAGCACCCGCACATCGGCGGCCAGGCCGACCTGGCGCATGCGCTCAATCAGCTTGACCGCCAGCAACGAATGCCCGCCCAGTTCAAAGAAGTGGTCATGGCGACCGACCTGTGGCAGTTGCAGCAAGGATTGCCAGATCTGCGCAATGGCGATTTCCACCGCGCCCTCGGGCGCCGCGTAGTCACGTCGTACCAGGGCTTGCGCATCCGGTGCCGGCAGGGCCTTGCGGTTCAGCTTGCCGTTGGTGGTCAGCGGGAAAGCTTCCAGGGCCACGAAGGCGCTCGGCACCATGTAGTCAGCCAGGGACAGCAGCAGTTGCGCCCGCAATTCGGCGGCCAGCACTTCCTGGCCCGGCTCGGCGATCACATAAGCCACCAGGCGTTTGTCCCCCGGCTCGTCTTCGCGGGCCAGCACCACCGCCTCGCGGACGCCTTCGCAAGCCGCCAGCGCCGCTTCGATTTCGCCCAGCTCGATACGGAAACCACGGATTTTCACCTGGTCGTCGTTACGACCCAGGTAATCGAGACTGCCATCGGCCATCCAGCGACCCAGGTCGCCGGTCTTGTACAGGCGCGCCAGGGGATCCTTGCTGAACGGGTTCGGCAGGAAACGCTCGGTGGTCAGTTCCTCACGGTTCAGATAACCCCGTGCAACCCCAGCACCACCGACATACAACTCGCCGACCACGCCCACTGGCACCGGCTCGCGGCGGCTGTCGAGCACATACAACTGCAAATCGGGAATGCGCACACCGATAGGGCTGACGCCCGCCCGCTGCGCATCTGCCGCGACCAATGGGCAATAGGTCACATGCACCGTGGTTTCGGTAATACCGTACATGTTCACCAGTTGGGTGCCGGCGTTGGCCACCCGGGCGTACCAGGGTTTGAGCATCCCGGTTTCCAGGGCTTCGCCACCGAAAATCACCTGGCGCAGGGAATGCCGCAGATCGCTCTCGCCCTGGGCATTGAGCAACTGGCGGAAGGCGCTCGGCGTCTGGTTGAGTACCGTCACCCCGGCGTTGCACAGCAATGCGTAGCAGTCTTGCGGCGAGCGGCTGACCAACTGCGGCACCACCAGCAAACGCCCGCCATGCAGCAGCGCACCCCAGATTTCCCAGACCGAGAAGTCGAAGGCGAATGAGTGGAACAAGGCCCAGACATCCTGCTCGTTGAATTCAAACCAGCTCTGGGTTGCCGAGAACAACCGCGCAACGTTGCGGTGCTCGACCATCACGCCCTTGGGCAGGCCAGTGGAGCCGGAGGTGTAGATCACATAGGCCAGGTGATGCGGACTGATCCCGATCACTCGCGGATTGCTGCTTGGCTGGACCTGCAGCGCCGGGCTGCGCAGATCGATCCGTGGACCGTCGAAGCGGCCCAACAGGGCCAGGCCGGCGGCATCGGCCAGCACCGCCACCGGCGCGCTGTCCTGCAACTGGTAGGCGATACGCTCGGCGGGATAGGCCGGGTCGATCGGTACATAACCGGCGCCGGCCTTGAGGATACCCAGCAGACCGACAATCATCTCCAGGCCACGCTCGACGCAGATCGCCACGCGGTCGTCCGGACGCACGCCCAGTCCCAACAAGTGGTGGGCCACCTGGTTGGCACGGGTATTCAGCTCACCGTAGGTCAGCGTGTGCGCCTCATATTGCAGGGCCACGGCCTCGGGTTGTGCCACCACCCAGGCTTCGAAGGTGCGGTGGATCAAGGCATCGTCGGCGTACACCGCATGGGGGGTGTTCCAACTTTCGAGCAATTGCTGGCGCTCGCCCGGCGGCAGGATATTGATCGCACCCAGCGCCGTTTCCGGTGCCTGCTCCAGGGCCTGTACCAGGTTTTCCAGGGCGCAGTGCATATAACCGCAGACCCGCTCGGCACCGATCTGCCCTTCGGCCATGACGGTCAGGTTGAAACCTTCGCCGAGATCGTCCACCGACAGGGTCAGCGGGTAGTTGGTGCGTTCTTCGCCGTCCAGCGCCTGGATGCCTTCCCAGGCGGCCAGCCTCTGCTCGGTCACCTCATTACCACCGAGCTGTCGGTAGTTGAGCAAGGAGCTGAACAGCGGCGTCGAAGCAGCCACGCCGCTGCAACGCTGTGCCAGTACCAGCGAGGCGTGCTCATGGGCAAGTAGCCCGCTGAGTCGGGCATGGGTGGCCTTCAGCGCACCGCGCACGCCCTGTTCTCCCAGCACCACCCTCAGCGGCAAAGTGTTGATGAACATGCCCAGGGCCCGATCAGCCCCGGCACCGCCCTGCAGACGACCGAGCAACACGGTACCGAAGACC
The DNA here is from genome assembly GCF_013386165.1 of Pseudomonas gingeri. Classification (GTDB taxonomy): domain Bacteria; phylum Pseudomonadota; class Gammaproteobacteria; order Pseudomonadales; family Pseudomonadaceae; genus Aquipseudomonas; species Aquipseudomonas gingeri_C. The sequence continues at coordinate 5,241 of NZ_JACAOS010000027.1, forward strand.
ACATCGTCCTTGCCCGACACTGCCCCCAGCACACGGGCCCAGGTCAGGTGATAGAGACTTGCGGCACTCACCCCGAGCTGACGGGCCTGCAAGCGCAGGCGCCGGCTCAGGTCAGCGTCCACCACTTGGCGCACTTCCTCGATATCGTGTCCGTCGCCCTGCACGTCCCGCAGGCCAAAGGGCAGCGTCGGCTCCTCGACATCGCCAAGCATCTCGCGGAAGAACGCTTCGTGCTCTTCACGGCTGACGCCCAACCTGGCCTGAGCCACGTAGTTGCGATAAGGGATCGACGGCGGCAGCGACACCTGCTGGCCGAGCATATGGGCCTCGATTTCGCCGCAGAGGATACGCAGCGAAGTGGCATCGTCCACCAGGTGATGGAACAGCAGCATGCCGACCCAGCGGTTATTCGCCGGATCATGCGCATAACCGATACGCAACATGGGTGCCTGGCGAATATCCAGGCGGGTATGGCGTGGATCCAGGCGTTCGCGCAGTTGTTCGGCGATATCGCCGTCCGCCGACGCCAGTTCAAACGCGTCAAGACCCAGGGGCGCCTCGCGCCAGACCACTTGCACCGGGGCATCCAGGCTTTCCCAGAGCACTGCGGTGCGCAGGATATCGTGCCGCGCCACAACCCCTTGCAGGGCCTGGGCGAAGCTGTGCAGACGCTCAATACTGTCAAAGGCGAACATGACGTATTGCAGATACGGGTCACCTTGGACCGCCGCCAGGTGGTGATACAAAATACCCTCCTGCAGTGGCGCCAGGGCGTAGATATCCTGCACGTTGGCGAGACCGCCAGGGACGCTGGCCACCACGCGGTCGATATCGTCCTGGCTCAGGGACACCAACGGCAGCATATCCGGGGTAATGCGTTCGCATCCCTCTGGGATGATGTTCGTCGGCACCTCGACCTCGCGCTTGCCGCCCACCGCGGCCGCCAGGGCAGACAGGGTCGGCTGGCCGAACAGCACACGGACATCGGCACTGAGGTCGATCTGGCGCATGCGCTCGATCAGTTTCACCGCCAGCAGCGAGTGACCGCCCAGTTCGAAGAAGTGGTCATGGCGACCGACCTGCTCCAGTTGCAACAGGTCCTGCCAGATAACCGCGATGGCGATTTCGATGTCACCCTCGGGTGCCTCGTAGCCACGGCTGACCACCGCCGAACGATCAGGAGCCGGCAGTGCCTTGCGGTCCAGTTTGCCATTGGTGGTCAGCGGGAAGGCTTCCAGGCTGACAAAGGCGCTCGGCAGCATGTACTCGGCCAGGGACAGGCGCAGCTGGTCACGCAATTGCGCGGCATCCAGTTCGACGCCAACGCTGGCGATGAAATAAGCCACCAGGCGCTTGTCGCCCGGTTCATCCTCGCGCACCAGCACCACCGCATCACGCACGCCGTCGCAGGCGGCCAATTGCGCTTCGATCTCGCCCAGCTCGATACGGAAACCGCGAATTTTTACTTGTTCGTCGTTGCGACCCAGATATTCCAGGCTGCCATCGGCCAACCAGCGGCCCAGGTCGCCGGTGCGGTACATCCGCGCGTCCGGCTCGGCACTGAACGGATTGTCGAGGAAACGCTCGGCACTCAACTCGGCACGGTTCAAATAGCCCCGGGCAACCCCGGCGCCTCCCACATACAGCTCGCCGATCACGCCCACCGGCACCGGTTCGCGACGGACGTCGAGGACATAGAGTTGCAGGTCGGGAATGCGCTTGCCAATCGGGCTGGCACCCACACGCTGGGCGTCTTCGGCCTGCAACGGGTAATAGGTCACGTGCACCGTGGTTTCGGTGATGCCGTACATATTCACCAGTTGCGTGGCGCTGTTCAGTTCCCGGGCGTACCAGGGCTTGAGCAGCGCCGTGTCCAGCGCTTCACCGCCAAAGATCACCTGGCGCAACGAATGTGTCTGGCCGTTTTCGCCCTGGGCCGCGATCAATTGACGGAACGCGCTCGGAGTCTGGTTGAGCACCGTCACCCCGGCACTGCACAGCAGTGCATAGCAGTCTTCCGGCGAGCGGCTGACCAGTTGCGGCACGATCAGCAAACGACCGCCATGCAGCAACGCACCCCAGATTTCCCAGACCGAGAAGTCGAAGGCGAACGAGTGGAACAGCGCCCAGACATCCTGCTCGCCAAAGCCGAACCACTCCTCGGTAGCCGAGAACAGCCGCGCCACGTTGCGGTGCTCGACCATCACGCCCTTGGGCAGGCCGGTGGAACCGGAGGTGTAGATGACATAAGCCAGATGCGCGGCCGTCAGCCCCGCCACCTGCGGATTTCGGACGGATTCGTCCTGCAGATCCGCATCATCAAGATTGATGACGGGCACCTGCACCGCTGGCAAGGCTTCCTGCACCCCGTGCTGGCTGAGCAAGGCCACCGGTTCACTGTCGCCGAGGGTGTAGGCCAGGCGCTCGCGAGGGTAAGCCGGATCCAGCGGCACATAACCGGCACCGGACTTGAGGATCCCGAGCAAGCCGATAATCATCGCCGGGCCGCGTTCGACACAGATCGCCACCCGATCATCCGGACGTACGCCGAGGGCCAACAGACGATGGGCAACCTGGTTGGCGCGGGCATTGAGTTCGCCGTAGCTCAGGCTTTCACCTTGATACATCAGCGCCACGGCCTCCGGCCGCTCGGCGGCGCGGGCTTCGAATTGCTGATGGATCAGCGCATCGGCGGCATAGGCCTTGCCAGGCTGGTTCCAGTGCTCGAGCAACTGCTCGCGCTCGCTGCTCGGCAATATCGAAATGGCATGCAACGGCGTCCGCGGCGCCTGCTCCAGGGCCTCGACCAAGCCGTCCAAAGCCGTCTGCAAATAGCCGCAGAGACGTTGTGCTCCAATGGCCGCAGCCACCAGCGCGGTGAAGTGGAAGCCGTCGCCCAGATCGTCGACGTTGACGGTCAACGGATAGTTGGTCCGCTCCTCACCGCCCAGAGCCAGGGCCTGCATGCCGTGCCAGGCCGTCAGTGTCTCGTCGGTCACGGCAATACTGCTGTGGCGATAGTTGAGCAACGCGCTGAACAACGGCAACGGCGCACTCACGCCGCTGCAGCGCTGGGCCAGGGCCAGCGGTGCATGCTCATGTCCGAGCAAGGCGGTCAACCGGGCATGCGTGGCCTTGACGCCGTCACGAACGCCTCGCTCGTCCAGGTCTACCCGTAGCGGCAAGGTGTTGATGAACATGCCCAGAGCCCGTTCGGCGCCCTCGCCGGCCTTCATCCGGCCGAGCAGCACCGTGCCGAATACCACTTTTTCACGTCCGCTGAGCCGTCCCAGCACCTGCGCAAAGGCCAGGTGCACCAGACTCGCCGCGCTGACCCCGAGCTGACGGGCTTGAGCCCGCAAGCGCTGACTCAAATCGCTACCCAGCGCCAGATGGGCCTGCTCGATAGCGCTGCCGTCACCTTGCACATCCTCCAGTCCGAACGGCAGGGTCGGCTCGTCGATATCACCGAGCATGTCCTTGAAGAAGGCCTCGTGGACCTGCTCGCTCACCCCCAGACGGGCCTGGGCGACATAGTTGCGATACGGCACCGAAGCACCCAGTTGATCGGTCTGACCAAGCAACCAAGCCTGCATTTCTCGCTTCACCTGATCCAGCGCGGTGTGGTCGAGAACCATATGGTGGAACAGCAGGGTCGCCAGCCAGCGCTGGTTCGCGGTGTCCAGGGTGAAGACCAGGCGCAGCATCGGTGCCTGGCGGACATCCAGGCGTACCTGGCGCGGGTCGAAGCGCTCCTGCAACTGCTGGACGATAGCGCCGACACGAGGATCCAGATGAACTTCCTCGATACTCAACTCGGCGTGGCGCCAGACCACCTGTAGCGGCTCATCGAGTCGCTCCCAGTGCATCGAGGTGCGCAGGATGTCATGCCGGTCGATAACCACCTGCAGTGCCTGGGCAAAATCGTCCAGGCGGGCACGGCTGTCAAAGGCAAAATGCGCTTGCAGCACATAGGGATCGCCCTGCTTGGCGCTCAGGTGGTGGTAGAGAATCCCTTCCTGCAACGGCGCCAGCGGGTAGATGTCCTGTACATTGGCCGCACCGCCGGGCACCGTGGCCACGACGCGGTCAATGGCCTCCTGGTCCAGGCTGATCAGCGGCAGCATGTCCGGGGTAATCCGCTGGCAGTCCGGGGCAATGCCATTGGCCGGGACCACCAGGTCGCTGACCGTGCCCGTCGCTGCGGCCAGCGCGGCCAGGGTCGGCTGGCTGAACAACACGCGCACATCGGTACTCAGACCGACCTGGCGCATGCGCTCGATCAGCGTCACCGCCAGCAGCGAATGGCCACCCAGCTCGAAGAAATGATCGTGACGACCGACCTGCTCAACCTTGAGCACGTCCGACCAGATCGACGCCAGCAGGCTTTCCACTTCGCCTTGCGGCGCTTCGTAGCCACGGCTGATCAGCGCCTGCGCATCCGGCGCCGGCAGGGCCTTGCGGTCCAGTTTGCCGTTCAGCGTCAGCGGCAGGTTTTCCAGGTGCACATAGGCCGTGGGCACCATGTACTCCGGTAACAGGCCTTGCAGGTGGCTGTGCAGCGCCTCCACCGGCGTCAGCTCTCCTCTTCCGGTGACATAAGCCACCAGGCGTTTGTCGCCGG
>NZ_JACAOS010000028.1:0-203928 GCF_013386165.1 Pseudomonas gingeri
TGAGGCCCTTGAGCCTTGCACTATCCTTGCGGACGCCATCGCCAGCAAGCCAGCCCCCACAGGATCGAGCCTCACCACAAAACTATCGTGTTGCCGAAGCCCTTGTAGGAGCTGGCTTGCCAGCGATGAGGCCCTTGAGCCTTGCACTGTCCTTGCGGACGCCATCGCCAGCAAGCCAGCCCCCACAGAAACCGCGTTCGGCTTGACGTCACAAGTGCCGAGAGGCACCTTGCCCAATACCCCTGCTACCCGAAGCCCGCCCCATGTCCCTGCCCGTCCTGTTGACCCAACATATCGTCCGCCGCCCGCAGCGCATTGCCCTGCTGCAACATATCGCCGAGCAGGGCTCGATCACCCGCGCCGCGAAAAGTGCGGGCCTGAGTTACAAGGCCGCCTGGGACGCCATCGACGAGTTGAACAACCTGGCGCAAAAGCCCCTGGTGGAACGCAGCGTCGGCGGCAAGGGCGGCGGTGGCGCAAAATTGTCGGTTGAAGGCGAACGGGTGCTGCGTCTTTATCAACGCCTGCAAACTATTCAGGCCCAAGTCCTAGAAGCCGCCGAAGACAGCGGCGACCTCGACCTGCTCGGCCGCCTGATGCTGCGTACCAGCGCCCGCAACCAGCTCCACGGCACGGTGCAAGACATCACCCGCCACGGACGCAACGACTTGGTACGCCTGGCACTGGCCGACGGTCTCACCCTCCAGGCACAAATCACCCACGACAGCACCCTGCGCCTGGAACTTGAGAGCGGCACCGAAGTGGTCGCCCTGATCAAGGCCGGTTGGCTGGAATTGAACGCCATCGAGCACCCCGCAAAATCCGGACACAATTCTCTAAGCGGTCAAATCGAGGCCATTTCCGAGGACGAAGACGGCCCTTCGGAGGTCAGAATCGCGCTGCCGAACGGACAGACGCTCTGCGCGCTGGCGCCACCGGAGCAGATAAAAAACCTCGGCCTGAGCGTGGGAAGCCCAGTGCAGACGGTGTTTGCGCCGTCCATGGTGATTCTCGGCACACCGTTATAACGCCATCGCCAGCAATCGAAGCCCGCATCCCCCTTGTAGGAGCCAGCTTGCTGGCGATCGATCGCGCAGCGATCCCCGGCTTTTTCCTGCAACAAATCCGTCACACCGCATTACTAAGGTGAGCCCCTGACCCGCAGGGAGCCTGATCATGAATCTCTTAGAAGAAAACCAACCCACCGACCTCGAACACATGGTCGGCCTCAGCCGCCGTGGTTTTATCAGTGCCGGCGCCTTGTGCGGCGCGGCCATGTTCATCGGCGGCAACCTGCTGACCCGCAGCGTGATGGCCGCCAGCGTCAGCGCCTCCTCCGGCAAACTGCTGGGCTTCGACAGCATCGCTGCCGCTACCAGCGACACCCTGACCTTGCCGCCCGGCTACACCTCCTCAGTGCTGATCAGTTGGGGCCAACCGCTGGCCAAGAACGGCCCGGCCTTCGACCCCAGCGGCAACGGCAGCGCCAAGGCCCAGGAAGTCCAGTTCGGCGACAACAACGACGGCATGAGCCTGTTCCCCTTCCCCGGCGACGACAATCGTGCGCTGCTGGCGATCAACAACGAATACACCAACTACCGCTACCTCTACGCCCACGGCGGCCAGCCGCAATCCCCCGAAGAGGTGCGCAAGGCCCAGGCCAGCGAAGGCGTATCGGTGATCGAAGTGCAGCGCCAGGACGAGCAATGGCGTTTCGTCCAGGGCTCGCCCTACAACCGGCGGATCCACGGCAACACGCCGATCGGCTTCGGCGGACCGGCAGCCGGTCACCCCTGGCTGCAGACCCAGGCCGACAAGCAGGGTCGCAAAGTCCTCGGCACCTTCCAGAACTGCGCCAACGGCAAGACACCGTGGGGCACCTACCTGACCTGCGAAGAGAACTTCACCGACTGCTTCGGCAGCAGCCATGCCGAGCAGAAATTCGATGCCGCGCAAAAGCGTTATGGCGTCGTCGCCAGCAGCAAGGAGATCAACTGGCACCTCCACGATCCGCGCTTCGACATGGCCCTGAACCCCAACGAACTGAACCGTCATGGCTGGGTGGTGGAAATCGACCCGTTCGATCCGCAATCGACGCCGGTCAAACGCACCGCCCTGGGACGCTTCAAGCACGAGAATGCCGCGCTGGCCGAAACCCGTGACGGCCGCGCCGTGGTCTATATGGGCGACGACGAACGCGGCGAGTTCATCTACAAGTTCATCAGCCGCGACCAGATCGACCACAAGCACCCCAAGGCCAACCGCGACCTGCTGGATCACGGCACGCTATACGTGGCGCGTTTCGACAACGGCGACGGCAACCCGGATCGTCCGAAGGGATCGGGACAATGGGTCGAATTGACCTTTGGTAAAAATGGCATCGACGCCGGCAACGGCTTCACCAGCCAGGCCGAAGTGCTGATCCACGCGCGCCTGGCCGCCAGCGTGGTCAAGGCCACGCGCATGGATCGCCCGGAGTGGATTGTCGTCAGCCCCATTGACGGCCAGGTCTACTGCACCCTGACCAACAACTCCAAACGCGGCGAAGACGGTCAGCCGGTGGGCGGACCGAACCCGCGGGAGAAGAATGTCTACGGACAGATCCTGCGCTGGCAGGCCGCGGCCGACGACCATGGCGCCGACCATTTTTCCTGGGACCTGTTCGTGGTCGCGGGCAACCCCGGCGTGCATCCCGGCACGGCCAAGGCCGGCTCATCGAACATCACGCCGCAGAACATGTTCAACAGCCCGGATGGTTTGGGCTTCGACCAGGCCGGGCGCCTGTGGATCCTCAGCGACGGCGACTACAGCAATGCCGGGGATTTTGCCGGCATGGGTAATAACCAGATGCTCTGCGCCGATCCGGCCAGCGGGGAGATCCGTCGGTTCATGGTTGGCCCGGTGGGCTGCGAAGTGACCGGCATCAGCTTCTCGCCGGACCAGAAGACCTTGTTCGTCGGCATCCAGCATCCGGGTGAGGCCGGCAACTCGACCTTCCCCGAGCATTTGCCGAACGGCAAGCCGCGCTCGTCGGTGATGGCGATCCGGCGGGAGGATGGAGGGATTATCGGTGCCTGACGATCCGCCCTTCGCGGCGACCCGACCAGCTCCGCTCCCACGACCCATTTGAAGCCGATCACGATCTTGTGGCGAGCGGGCTTGCCCGCGCTGGGCTGCGAAGCGGCCCTAAAACCATTAAACGCGGTGTATCAGGTACACCGAGGTGCCTGGGTTTACGACTGCTTCGCAGCCGAGCGCGGGCAAGCCCGCTCGCCACAAATTTCGGCCAGGCTTGAGATTGTTCTTAACTGACTCACACTCGTTAGCCCAAGCCCCCTCACCACAAGCAGTCCATCACCTTTCTAAGCCCCGGTGCGCTAACATGCTTGGCCGGACGCGGCCGCCTGCCGCCCGCAGGAGTCAGCATGTCCCACCCGTTTGAAACACTCACCCCCGACCTGGTGCTCGACGCCGTGGAAAGCATCGGCTTTCTCAGTGACGCCCGGGTCCTGGCGCTCAACAGCTATGAAAACCGTGTCTATCAGGTGGGCATCGAAGACGGCGAACCCCTGATCGCCAAGTTCTACCGCCCCCAGCGCTGGACCAACGAGGCCATCCTCGAAGAACACCGCTTCACCTTCGAACTGGCCGACTGCGAAGTGCCGGTCGTCGCCCCGATGATCCACAACGGCGAAAGCCTGTTCGAACACGCCGGCTTCCGCTTCACCCTGTTCCCCCGCCGTGGCGGCCGGGCCCCGGAACCGGGCAATCTCGACCAGCTCTATCGCCTCGGGCAACTGCTCGGCCGCCTGCACGCCGTGGGCGCCACCCGTCCGTTCGAACACCGCGAAGCCCTGGGCGTGAAGAACTTCGGCGAAGACTCGCTGACCACCCTGCTGGAAGGCAACTTCATTCCCCGCAGCCTGCTGCCGGCCTATGAATCCGTGGCCCGCGATCTGCTCAAGCGGGTGCAACAGGTCTACGCCGAGACCCCGCACCAGAACATCCGCATGCACGGCGACTGCCACCCGGGCAACATGATGTGCCGCGACGAGATGTTCCATATCGTCGACCTCGACGACTGCCGCATGGGCCCGGCGGTGCAGGACCTGTGGATGATGCTCGCCGGCGACCGCCAGGAATGCCTCGGCCAACTCTCGGAACTGATGGACGGCTACAGCGAGTTCCACGACTTCAATCCCCGCGAGCTGGCGCTGATCGAACCGCTGCGTGCCTTGCGCCTGATGCACTACAGCGCGTGGCTCGCTCGCCGCTGGGACGACCCGGCGTTTCCCCACAGCTTTCCGTGGTTCGGCAGCGAGCGTTACTGGGGCGACCAGGTCCTGGCGTTGCGCGAACAACTTTCCGCACTGAATGAAGAACCGCTGAAATTATTCTGACGGTTGTGGCAGGATTTGCTGACGATGGTGTCTGAAAAGACGCCATCGCTGGCAAGCCAGCTCCCACAGTGATGCGTTTGCTCGTGATAGCGGTCGCCACCCTATCAACCGTGCACAGAACCACTACACGACCCTTGTAGGAGCTGGCTTGCCAGCGATAGGGCCTTCAGCAACACCGCATCACCCAACAATATCCAATTTGTCAGCAGCCCAAGAAAGGACTCTGCATGCAAGCCGCCAACCCGCGTCGCGGGTACATCCTCGGCCTCAGCGCCTACACCATCTGGGGCCTGTTCCCCATGTACTTCAAAGCCCTCGCCGCCGTACCGGCCGCGGAGATCATCATCCACCGCATCCTCTGGTCCGCCCTGTTCGGTAGCCTGCTGCTGGCGGTGTGGAAACACCCGGGCTGGTGGCGCGAACTGCGGGACAACCCACGCCGCCTGGCGATCCTGGCCCTGAGCGGCACCCTGATCGCCGCCAACTGGCTGACCTACGTCTGGTCGGTCAACAGTGGGCGCATGCTCGAGGCCAGCCTAGGCTACTACATCAATCCACTGGTCAACGTGCTGCTGGGCATGCTCCTGCTGGGCGAACGCCTGCGCCGCCTGCAATGGGTCGCCGTCGGCCTGGCCGCCATCGGTGTGGCGCAACAGGTCTGGCAGGTCGGCAGCCTGCCCTGGGTGTCACTGGTGCTGGCGCTGACCTTCGGCTTCTACGGGCTGATCCGCAAACAGGCACCAGTCAAGGCCCTGCCGGGGTTGGTGGTGGAAACCTGGATGCTGGTGCCCATCGCCATCGGCTGGTTGTTGCTGCACCCGGCCGCCACCAGCGCCCAGGCCGAATTCTGGACCACCTCGCAAGCCTGGTGGCTGGTCGCCGCCGGCCCGGTCACGCTGATTCCGCTGGTGAGTTTCAACGCGGCGGCGCGTCACCTGCCTTACACCACCCTGGGTTTCCTGCAATACCTGGCGCCGACCCTGGTGCTGCTGCTGGCGGTGTTCCTCTATGGCGAGCAACTGTCCTCCAGCACCCTGGTGGCCTTCGTGTTCATCTGGACGGGCCTGGCGGTGTACAGCGTCGATGCCTGGCTCAGCCTGCGCAAGCGCAGCGAATCGACCGTCGCCGCAACAGCGGATTGAATATCCACAGGCAAAACTGATCAAAAAACGCACAAAAGCCTGTAGACCTTGATCCACGTGGCCTACAGGCTTCTACCCCAAGGTTATCCACAAGCCGGTCCACGCCGTTTGTGCACAAGCCCTTGAAACTGTTCGTTTTTTGCTCACATCCTGAAAAGCCCCGGCCCGCCTGGCCGGGCGCTCGATCTCCCCAGGTTATCCACAGGCCCGTCCCCGTTAAAACTGGATAACCCGCCTCACTCGTCCTCGCTGCGCAACATCAACTCCACCATCAGTTCATCGGCCAGGGTTTCCAGGCCCGCCTGCAAGGCATCCAGCGGCAGGTCAAACGGTACCGCCAGGATCGCCTCGGCGTGGAACAGCGGGTCGCCGCTCATGGGCGCGGGGCTGACGTCGGTCACCAGTTGTTCCAGGTTGATGCCCTGTTCCGTCAACAGACGAGTGATGTCCCGCACGATGCCCGGGCGATCATTGCCCACCAGTTCCATCGCAATGGGTTTCCAACGGCCGGGGGCTTCACCGGTACCGGGAATCACCTGGATCTGAATCCCTTGGCTGGCGAGCGCTTGCAGGGCCTTGATCAACGCGTCATGGGTCTCGGCGGGCGCCTCGACCCGGACAATCCCGACAAACTGCCCGGCCAGGCCCGACATGCGGCTTTCCAGCCAGTTACCGCCGTGCTCGGCAATACACAGGGCAATCTGTTCGACCTGGCCGGCCTTGTCGGGTGCGAATACAGTCAATACGAGATGGTCCACGGGAAAGCCCTCTGGTCATGGGTCGACCCAGTATAGGCAAGAGGGGCCAAACCTGCGGGATCAGGCTGGACACGCCCCCTGTAGGAGCGAGCTTGCTCGCGATGACGGCCGCAAGAACGACGCAAATCTCAAAGCCCCCATCGCAAGCAAGCTGAACGGGTCAAGTAATCCCGGACACCAATTACGGTGCTTAAGCCGCTTTTTGCTCCATGGATATTTTCCCGGCCTGAAGAAGGCGGAGTCGTCTCTCCCTCAACCCTTGCTCTTGCAGAGGCTTGCTCAACTTCAGTTGAATTAAACCACTAATCTAAATTTCTGATTTTGCTTCAACGCAGTTTCCCTATATTCAAGGTAGACGGCACTACCTTCCACTACAGTCGGATTGACAGTCAAACACTTGAAGCGACCGTCTGTATGTTTTTCTATACCCACAACCCCATCTCCTGCATCCACAACAATCCATTCTTGTTCCTTGTCCCCCTCTCTATATCTTTCGAGATTGACCGCCCGCTCATCCACTGCAGTCCAGTATTCGTGATCACCCACAGCGGTCAGAATATGATACTTATCTCCATGAGCAAGAACTCGCCACAATTTTATATATGAAGGACTCCCTACAAGGGTATACCTGATGTCTGCGCCTGGCCGGGAGGCAATGAGATAGCCTCCGTTCACAAGTGAAACTATTCTTAATGGAACATCCGGAAAGCGCATCACTCCATGCGAACCGCCCTCAACTGTCTGATCTGAAGTTCCAGACCCAGGGGTATTTTTGCTATTTTTCATTACAGCTCTCCTTTGCCTGCTGACTCTTGCGGTTTGAGGCAACAACAATGAAGACAGCAATGGCGAAGAACTAAAAGAGTTTGCCAACAACCGGCTGACACACAATACCCGAGTACCCAGTATAGTTTGCGGGTAAAAAATACAAGCTCGCCCAGACCCTATGCGCGCAGGCCGCAGACGAGTGGTTCACACCGGGCCCGCCCTTCGAAAGGTTAAACACGCCCTGATGCCAGTCAGTTAAGAGCAATCTCAAGCCTAGCTGAGATTTGTGGCGAGCGGGCTTGCCCGCGTTCGGCTGCGAAGCAGTCGTAAACCCTTTGATCGAGGCCTGCCTGATACACCGCAATCACCGGTTTGAGGGCCGCTTCGCAGCCCAGCGCGGGCAAGCCCGCTCGCCACAAGACCGCGCTTGGCTTCAAGCTGCTTAATTGACAGGCATTGAGGCACGCCCCACACCGCCCCTCCGGCATCGGCGGAAGGAAAAACAAATCGTGTACCATTTTCAGATTTATCTGGAACAATCCATGCATTTCTTGAGAACATCATCGCCCGCAGCATGACCAGACAGAACCCAATGGTCGCGAAACGACGTATTTAGTCTGATTTTCACAAGCGCAATCCATCATGTAGTATGCGCCAGCACGCACTACATAACGTTGCAACGACATCTGCCCGAGTGCCTGCGAAAGCACGCCAAGCCTCGCCCGCTCACGCGGGAGGGGTTCGCCCAGCCGCCTGCAAAGGCATGTTCTGGTACTGTGTTTAGAGAAGCACGCAAGGCTTTAAATAGAAGAGCTGAATAGCTGAGCAGAGTGAGGCAAGCAATGACTGAACACGTTCAAGTCGGTGGCCTTCAGGTCGCCAAAGTCCTGTTCGACTTCGTGAACCACGAAGCCATTCCCGGTACCGGTCTGACCGCCGACCAGTTCTGGGCCGGTGCCGACAAGGTCATCCATGACCTGGCGCCGAAGAACCAAGCCCTACTCGCCAAACGCGATGATTTCCAGGCCCGGATCGATGCCTGGCACCAGTCCCGGGCCGGTCAGGCCCATGACGCCGTGGCTTACAAAGCCTTCCTGCAAGACATTGGTTACCTGCTGCCAGAAGCGGCGGATTTCCAGGCCACAACCCAGAATGTCGACGACGAAATCGCCCGTATGGCCGGCCCACAGCTGGTGGTGCCGGTGATGAACGCACGTTTCGCCCTCAACGCCTCGAACGCCCGCTGGGGCTCGCTGTATGACGCGCTCTATGGCACCGATGCCATCAGCGAAGCGGACGGCGCGGAAAAAGGCAAAGGCTACAACAAGGTCCGGGGTGACAAGGTCATCGCCTTCGCCCGTGCCTTCCTCGACGAGGCCACGCCCCTGGCGGCCGGCTCCCACGTCGACTCCGTGGGCTACAAGATCGTCGACGGCAAACTGGTGGTCGCGCTCAAAGGCGGTACCAATAGCGGCCTGCGCAATGACGCCCAACTGATCGGTTTCCAGGGCGATGCCGCGGCGCCCAGCGCCATCCTGCTGAAGAACAACGGCCTGCACTTCGAAATCCAGATCGATGCCAGCAGCCCCGTCGGCCAGACCGACGCCGCCGGCGTGAAGGACCTGCTGATGGAAGCGGCCCTGACCACCATCATGGACTGCGAAGACTCGGTCGCCGCCGTCGATGCCGATGACAAGGTGGTGATCTACCGCAACTGGCTCGGCCTGATGAAGGGCGACCTGGCGGAACAAGTCGCCAAGGGCGGTACCACCTTCACCCGCACCATGAACGCCGACCGCACCTACAGCGCCGTCGATGGCAGTGAATTGAGCCTGCACGGTCGCTCGCTGCTGTTCGTGCGCAACGTCGGTCACCTGATGACCATCGACGCGATCCTCGACAGCCACGGCAACGAAGTCCCCGAAGGGATCCTCGACGGCCTGCTCACCAGCCTCGCGGCGATCCACAGCCTCAACGGCAACAGCGTGCGCAAGAACAGCCGCACCGGCTCGGTCTATATCGTCAAGCCGAAGATGCACGGCCCGGAAGAAGCGGCGTTCACCAACGAGCTGTTCGGGCGCATCGAAGAAGTCCTGAACCTGCCGCGCAACACGCTGAAAGTCGGGATCATGGACGAAGAGCGGCGCACCACCGTCAACCTGAAAGCCTGCATCAAGGCCGCCAGCGAGCGCGTGGTGTTTATCAACACCGGCTTCCTCGACCGTACCGGCGACGAGATCCACACCTCCATGGAAGCCGGCGCGATGGTGCGCAAGGCCGCCATGAAGGCCGAGAAATGGATCGGCGCCTACGAGAACTGGAACGTCGATATCGGTTTGAGCACCGGCCTGCAAGGTCGCGCCCAGATCGGTAAAGGCATGTGGGCGATGCCCGACCTGATGGCGGCGATGCTTGAACAGAAGATCGCCCACCCGCTGGCCGGGGCCAATACCGCCTGGGTGCCGTCGCCCACTGCGGCCGCGCTGCACGCGCTGCATTACCACAAGGTCGACGTGTTCGCCCGCCAGGCCGAACTGGCCAAGCGCCCTCGGGCTTCGGTCGACGATATCCTGACCATCCCGTTGGCGAGCAACACCGACTGGTCGGCCGAGGACATCCGCAGCGAACTGGACAACAACGCCCAGGGCATCCTCGGCTACGTGGTGCGCTGGATCGACCAGGGTGTCGGTTGTTCGAAGGTGCCGGACATCCATGATGTCGGCCTGATGGAAGACCGCGCCACCCTGCGCATTTCCAGCCAGCACATTGCCAACTGGCTGCGCCATGGCATCGTCACCCAGGACCAGGTCATGGAAAGCCTCAAGCGCATGGCCCCGGTGGTCGATCGACAGAATGCCGGTGATGCGTTGTACCGCCCGCTGGCCCCGGACTTCGACAGCAACATCGCCTTCCAGGCGGCGGTCGAACTGGTGATCGAAGGGACTAAACAACCCAACGGCTACACCGAGCCGGTGCTGCACCGTCGGCGTCGCGAGTTCAAGGCCCGTAACGGCTTGTAACGCTGCGGGAGCAATGTAGGAGCGGGCTTGCTTGCGATAGCGTTCTGTCAGGTAACGTCATCGTTAAATGACTGATCGCCATCGCGAGCAAGCTCGCTCCTACAGGGGGCCGTGTTTCACCGCAGAATATCGCCCGGCCCGAGCTTCCAATGTAGGAGCGAGCTTGCTCGCGATAGCGCCCGCAAGGGCGCCCCCCACACAGCCTAGGGCACCATCCCCAACTCACGCTTGACCAGCTTCAACAACTGCGTGGTATCGATGGGCTTGAGCAGAAAATCCACCACGCTCAAATGCATGGCATCAATGGCATCACGCACTTCGGCATTGCCGGAGACGATGATGATCGGCAGCGCCGCCCGTTCCGAGTCACGCACCTTGCGGATCAGATCCAGCCCATCATCGGCCATGCGCAAATCCGTGATCAGCAAACCGATGGTGCGATTGGACTCCAGCAACGCAAAAGCGGCCGCGCCACTGGCGGCGGTCACGCAGTGAATATCGTGCAGGGCAAGAATTTCCGACAGCAGTTCGCGGGCATCCTGATCGTCATCGACGATAAGGACCCGTTGATACGACAATTGCGGTGCCTGCATCACCTGCAGAATGGCCGCGCGCTCGGCATCGCTCAAAATATCGTGGTCGGACATACGGCTCTCTGGTATCCCTTGGCAATCCAATCCCCTAGCACAGTGCTCAGACATCGCTAAACGGATGCTCAATGTGCACTTCGTCGGAAAGTTTTCCAAGTCGATATTTGTTAAGAATCTGCTTATTCAACTGTAGGCCATTTCGCAGACCTAGACTTACGTCCAATGGGCACCCGGGGAACAGGGGCCGACCATGCTCGCAACAGCGATTCTTCGCGTCCCTGATAACGACAAAAAAGCGGTAGCGGTCATGAGCAAAACGGATGCCTTCACCCAGGCCGGGAAGACCGCGGTGTTGCAAAACATCCACGGCACCTTGCAGTTCCTGCAGCGATTCCCGCCCTTCAATCAGATGGAGAACGCCCATCTGGCCTATCTGGTTGAGCAGTGCCAGCTGCGTTTCTACAGTATGGGCGAGAGTATCATCAAGCCTGTCGACGGGCCGGTGGAGCACTTTTATATCGTCAAGCAGGGCCGCGTGGTCGGCGAGCGCCCGCACACGGCCAAGGGCGGCACCGAAACCGTCTTCGAAATCACCACCGGCGAATGTTTCCCCCTCGCGGCGCTGCTCGGCGAACGGGCCACCCGCACCGAACACCTGGCCGGCGAAGACACCTTCTGCCTGCAACTGAACAAACCGGCGTTCATCAAGCTGTTCTCGTCCTCCGAAACCTTTCGCAACTTTGCCCTGCGTTGCGTCAGCAGCCTGCTGGATCAGGTCAACCAGCAAGTGCAGCGCAAGGCGGTGGAAACCCTCGGCACCCAATATTCCCTCAACAGCCGCCTCGGCGAACTGGCGATGCGTCACCCGGTGACCTGCAGCCCGAGCACCCCGCTGCGCGAAGCGGTGACCCTGATGCACGAGCAACAGGTCGGCAGCATCGTGGTGGTGAATGAAGCCAAGGCGCCGCTGGGCATCTTCACCCTGCGCGACCTGCGCCAGGTGGTGGCCGACGGCGTGCATGACTTCAACCACCCCATCGACCAGCACATGACCCAGGCGCCCTTCGCCCTGACCCCGGACCACAGCGCCTTCGACGCCGCGATTGCCATGACCGAACGGCACATCGCCCATGTCTGCCTGGTCAAGGACCAGCGCCTGTGCGGCGTGGTCTCCGAGCGTGATCTGTTTTCCCTGCAACGGGTCGACCTAGTGCACCTGGCGCGGACCATCCGCAGCGCGGCGCGCCTGGACAACCTGATCGCCATTCGCGGCGAAATCGGCCAATTGGTCGAGCGCATGCTGGCCCATGGCGCATCGTCGACCCAGATCACCCACATCATCACCCTGCTCAACGACCACACCGTCTGCCGGGTCATCGAACTGACCCTGGCCGACAAGGGCGACCCGGGCGTGCCATTCAGTTGGCTGTGCTTCGGCAGCGAAGGCCGTCGTGAACAGACGCTGTACACCGACCAGGACAACGGCATCCTGTTCGAGGCCCGCGACGCCGCCCATGCCGCCGAGATTCGCGGCAAGCTGTTGCCCCTGGCGCAGCAGATCAACCAGAGCCTGGCGCTGTGCGGCTTCAGCCTGTGCAAAGGCAATATCATGGCCGGCAACCCCGAACTGTGTCTGTCGCGGGCCGAATGGGCGCGGCGCTTCTCCGCCTTTATTCGTGAAGCCACGCCGGAAAACCTGCTGGCCTCCAGCATCTACTTCGACCTGCGGGTGGTCTGGGGCGAGGAACAGACTTGCCAGCAGTTGCGCCAGGGCATCCTCGCCCAGGTCGCCGACAACCGGCTGTTCCAGCGCATGATGGCCGACAACGCCTTGCGCCAGCGTCCGCCGGTCGGGCGTTTGCGCGAGTTCGTGTTGAGCCGCAACGGTGGCGACAAGGCCACCCTGGACCTGAAAGTCCAGGGCCTGACTCCCTTCGTCGACGGTGCCCGCCTGTTGGCGCTGGCCAATGGCATCGAAGCCGGCAACACCCTCGAACGGCTGCGCCAACTGGTGGCCAAGGACGTGATCGAGCGCCTCGACGGCGCGGCTTATGAAGAGGCCTATCACTTCATCCAGCAGACCCGCCTGCAGCAACATCAACTGCAAACCCGGCACAACCTGCCCTATTCCAATCGGGTCGATCCGGACAGCCTCAACCAGCTGGACCGACGCATCCTGCGTGAAGCCCTGCGCCAGGCCCAGCGCCTGCAAAGCAGTCTGGCCCTGCGGTATCAACTATGAAATTGTTTTCCTGGCTGAAAACCCGCGAGCCGACACTCGATGCCGCGACCCTTGAACGGCTCAGGCAACTGCCGGCCGCCAAGCCCCTGGGCGAGTGTTCGCTGCGGGAACAACGCTGGATTGTCGTCGACCTGGAAACCAGCGGCCTGAACCTGAACCGCGACCAGGTGCTGTCCATAGGCGCGGTGGTGATCGAAGACGGCGCCATCGACCTGGGGCAATGCTTTGAACGGACGTTGTGGCGGCCTGGGCAGAGCGTCAACCCCAGCGTGCTGATCCACGGCCTGGGGCCGAGTGCTCTGGCGGCCGGCAGCGATCCGGCGCAGGCGTTGCTGGAGTTCATGGCGTTTGTCGGCGACAGCCCGTTGCTGGCGTTCCATGCGCCCTTCGACCAACACATGCTCACCCGTGCATTGAAAGACAGCCTCGGTTATCGCCTGCAACATCCGTTTCTCGATGTCGCCGAGATGGCGCCATTGCTCTGCCCGCAAGCGACCTTGCGCGAAGCGGGGCTGGACGATTGGATCGGCCATTTCAAATTGCAGGTGGAGGAGCGGCATAACGCCAGCGCCGATGCCCTGGCCACCGCCGAACTGGCGCTGATTCTGTTTAGCCGGGCGCGGCAGCAACAGATCCAAAGTCCGTTGAATCTGCAACAGCGTCTGGGCCAGTGGAAACGTCGCCAGCAAACACCCTCCTTCTAAGCCAAACCATATCCCCTTGTAGGAGCCTGGCTTGCCAGCGATGGCGGCCGAACAGACGATGCACGACTCAAAGGCCCCATCGCCAGCAAGCTGGCTCCTACAAGGACCGAGTGCGGCAGCTATCCCTGAGGTGGAACGCCGACCTGTAGGAGCCTGGCTTGCCGGCGATGACGGCCGAACAGACGATGCACGACTCAAAGGCCCCATCGCCAGCAAGCTGGCTCCTACAAGGACCGAGTGCGGCAGCTATCCCTGAGGTGGAACGCCGACCTATAGGAGTCTGGCTTGCCAGCGATGGCGGCCGAACAGACGGTGCACGACTCAAAGGCCCCATCGCCAGCAAGCCGGCTCCTACAAGGACCGAGTGCGGCAGCTATCCCTGTGGTGGAACGCCGACCTGTAGGAGCCTGGCTTGCCAGCGATGGCGGCCGAACAGACGGTGCAAGCCCCAAAGGCCCCATCGCCAGCAAGCCGGCTCCTACAAGGACCGAGTGCGGCAGCTATCCCTGTGGTGGAACGCCGACCTGTAGGAGCCTGGCTTGCCAGCGATGGCGACCGAACAGACGATGCAAGACTCAAAGGCCTGGCCACCAGCAAGCATACGTCCCACAACCCTATGTCCATTCAGACCAATGGCACTATGGCAACCGACCAGCAGCCATTGCGCCTTTTCCTACGCCCTGACACAATCGCGAATAATTCTCGTTAGTTTAAACTTCTTGTCGGTGATGTCCGTTGTCGTCAGTCCGAAGCCCCCATCATGCCCTTGTCGGCGCGTTGTATCGCGACCATCGCAGCTGGCTATTGGCTTGGCTGCGCCGCAACATCGCCTGCCCGCAGCGGGCCGAAGACCTGAGCCAGGACACCTTCGTGCGCTTGCTGGGCCGCGACGAGTTGAACACACCGCGCCAGCCCCGAGCCTTCCTGGTGGCCATCGCCAAGGGCCTGCTGTTCGATCACTTTCGCCGCGCCGCGCTGGAACAGGCCTACCTCAGTGAACTGATGCTGATCCCGGAAGGTGAACAACCGTCCCCGGAAGAACAGCACCTGATCCTCGAAGATCTGCGGGCCATCGACCATCTGCTGGGCAAACTGTCGAGCAAGGCCCGGGCCGCGTTCCTCTATAGCCGCGTGGACGGCCTGGGCCATGCCGAGATCGCCGAAAAACTCGGCGTGTCGGTACCTCGCGTGCGCCAGTACCTGGCCCAGGGTATTCGCCAGTGCTATGTCGCGCTGTACGGCGAGCCGACATGAATCAGTTCAGCGCCAAACCGGTTTCCGCCCGCGTCCTCGATGCCGCCATTGCCTGGCAGTTGTGCCTGGACGCCGGCGGGCGCAACACGGTGGAGCAGGCCGAATTCGAGAAATGGCACGCGGCCCATGAAGAACACGCCCGCGCCTGGTCGCAACTGGGCATGCTCGACCAGCGTTTCAGCGGCACCAGCGGCCCGGCGCGTGGCGCCCTGCTGAAGTCCCGCGACGGCGTTCGCCAACGAGTGCGCAAACTCGGCAGCGGCCTGGCCAGTGTGATGCTGGCCTGCGGCCTGGTGTTGTTCCTGGGCAATCATTATCTGCCCATCGATTACTGGCTGGCCGACCAACGCACCGCTACGGGCGAGCAGCGCACCCTGCACCTGGCCGACGGCACCGTGATCCAGCTCAACACCCATAGCGCGCTGGATGTGCGCTTCGACGAGAAGACCCGGCGTATCGTGCTGCGCGACGGCGAAATCCTCATCGAGACCGGCCATGGCGATGCCCGGCCGTTTATCGTCGAAACCGATGACGGTCGCATGCGCGCGCTGGGCACGCGGTTCCTGGTCAAGCGCGAGGAAGACGGCACGCTGTTGAGCGTCCTGCAATCGGCGGTGGCCGCCCGTCCGCAGGCCAGCGCCGACGAGCAAATCCTCCATGAAGGCCAGCAGGTGCTGATGCGCCGCGACCACCTCGGGCCGTTGCAGGCCCTCTACCCCGGCGCCGATGCCTGGACCCGGGGCATGCTAGTGGTGGACAACGTGCGCCTGGCCGACATGCTCGAAGAATTGAGCCGCTACCGACACGGCCACCTGGGTGTCGACCCGAAAGTCGCCGACCTGCGGATCACCGGCAGCTTCCCGCTGCACGACACCAACCTGGCGCTGACCGCCTTGCTGCCGACCTTGCCGGTGCAGATCGCCCGGCATACGCAGTGGTGGGTGACGGTGCAGGCCAAGGCCGACACCAAGCCCTGAGTCGTGGTGGGTGCACGTCTCCTGGCAAGGATGTTTGCGCTCCTCTGCGCCGCTTCAGAAACCTTGAAACCGAGCACGGTCTTGTGGCGAGCGGGCTTGCCCGCGCTGGGGCGCGAAGCGGCCCTCAAATCGGTGCTCGCGGTGTATCTGGCAGATCCCGACGGCAGGTTTTGCGACGGCTTCGCAGCCGAGCGCGGCGGTGCGGCGTTCCGACAAGCCCGCTCGCCACAAGGAGAACCTCTGCGTTTGTAGACACTCATTTTGTAAATCTAAATTATTTTCAATCAGCCCTATCACTTTCTGAATTTCGTTCGGCACATAGGCATTGAGAAACATTTACATTCAGGAACCGCCCTATGTCCCGCTCGCTCGACACCTTGCTGCGCCCCAGTCTCCTCGCCGTGGCCATTGCCTTCAGCGCCCCATTGCTCAGCCCGATGCTGATGGCGGCCGAACAGGCTTCCAACGTTCACGCCTACAACCTGCCGGCCGGGCCACTGGGTTCGACCCTGAGTCAGATCGCCAGCCAGGCGGGCCTGGCCCTGAGCCTCGACCCCGCACTGGCCTCGGGTAAAACCTCGGCCCCGGTCAAAGGCCAGTTCGATGCCATCACCGCCTTGCACACCGCCCTCGGCGGCACCGGTCTGCAACTGGTGCAAAGCAGCGCCGGGACCTACACCCTGATCGCAATCCCGAGCGGCGTTCTGGCCTTGCCGGAAACCAATATCACCGGCCAAGGCACCGCTGAAAGCGCCTGGGGCCCGGTCGAAGGTTATACCGCCACGCGCACGGCGGCGGGCACCAAGACCGATACGCCGATCGTCGAAGCGCCTCGCTCGATTTCGGTCATTACCCGCGCGCAGATGGAAGACCGCGGCGTCCAGAACCTCGACGACGCCCTGCGCTACACCCCCGGTGTGATCGCCAGCAGCTACGGCACCGACTCGCGCGCCGACTGGTTGCGGATCCGTGGCTTCGAACCGACCCAGTTCCTCGATGGCCTGCCTCTGCCCAAAGGCTCCTATGCCAACCCAAAACTCGAAACCTGGGACCTGGAACGTATTGCCGTACTCCGTGGCCCAGCCTCTTCGGTGTATGGTCAAACTCCGCCAGGTGGCATGCTCGATATGGTCAGCCGCCGTCCCGAGGCCGAGAGCAGCCACGAAGTCCGTGCCGAAGTGGGCAGCGATAATCGCAAACAGATCAGCTTCGACAGCACCGGCAAGATCGACGACGACGGCCGCTTCCTCTATCGCATCGACGGTGTCATCCGTGACGGTGACACCCCCATCGACGACGTCGGCGACAAGCGCTACAACATCGCGCCGAGCCTGACCTGGAATATCGACGACGACACGCACCTGACCTTCCTGTCCGAGTACACCCGCGACGATACCGGCATCAGCGGTCAGTTCCTGCCCCTGCAGGGCACCAAACTGCCTTCGGCTGCCGGGACTATTTCCCACAGCAAAAACCTCGGCGATCCGGATTCGGACTACTACGACCGTACCTACTACGCCCTGGGCTACGCCTTCGATCATCGTTTCAACGATGTCTGGCAGTTCAAACAGAACCTGCGCTACACCAAGAGCGAGCTGAATTTCCGCCAGGCCTACGCCTCCTACGGTGATGTCGTCGCGCCGGACGGCACCCTGACCCGTCTCGTCGACAAGGTCGATGAAAACATCAGCCAGATCGCACTGGACAACCACTTCCAGGCCGACTTCCAGACCGGCGCCCTTAGCCACACCGTCCTGCTGGGGCTGGACCATCAGCGCACCGATACCAGCTACAAATGGCAAGAAGGCGCCGCGCCGAACAGCAACGTGAACAACCCGATCTACGGGCAAAACTTCTCCAACATCGCCTACAACACCTTCTACAACTACAACCAGAAAACCGACCAGACCGGCCTCTATGCCCAGGACCAGATCGCCCTGGACAAGTGGCGCCTGACCCTCGGCGGTCGTGAGGACTGGATTCACACCGGCACCACCTTCTTCAATAACAACAACGCCACCAACACCCAGCGCGACAGCGCCTTCAGCGGCAACGCCGGCCTGAGCTATGTGTTTGACTCCGGGATTACCCCGTATATTTCCTATACCGAGTCGTTCCAACCATCCCAGGGTGCCAACGCCAGCGCGACCCAGTCGTTCAAGCCGACTCAAGGCCACCAGTACGAAGCCGGTGTGAAGTACCAACCGCCGGGTAGCAAGACCCTGCTCACCGCGGCCGTCTTCGACCTTCGCCAGAAAAACGTCTCGGTCAGTGACCGCGGCATCACCAGCCAGATCGGCGAAACCAAGGTCCGAGGCCTGGAGCTGGAAGCCACGTCCGACGTGACCAAAAACCTCAAGCTGATCGCGGCGTACACCTACACCGACTCGGAAATCCTCAAGGGCGACGACCAGGGCAACCGCCTGCAACTGGTACCGCGTAACCAGGCTTCCGTCTGGAGCGATTACACCTGGCGCACCGGTTTCCTCGACGGCTTCGGTGTCGGTGGTGGCGTGCGTTATGTCGGCGATACCTTCGGCAACACGGCCAACACCCCCAACGGTCACGTCAGTTCCTACGCGGTTTATGACGCAGCGGTGCATTACGACCTGAGCCGCCTGAGCAGCTCCCTGGCCGGCGCATCGGTGGAAGTCAACGCGAAAAACCTGTTCAACAAGGACTACCTCTCCACCTGTGACGGCACCTGGTGCTACTACGGTGACCAACGCAGCGTGGTCGCCGCGGTCAACTACAAGTGGTAACCACACCTATGACGCGGACGGCCTGAACCACCGCGGACCTGTAGGAGCCAGCTTGCTGGCGATGAGGCCCTTGAGCCTGGCAGCGCCCATTCGGACGCCATCGCCAGCAAGCTGGCTCCTACAGGTTTTTCGGCGTTTTCCGGACTTATTTACTTAGCTGAACAACCTTGAGGTAAGCCCCATTCCTATAGCGGCCCCCCATCCGAACTGTGGCAATCCATGAAAAGCCAAACCATCCGCCGCTGGTCCTTTGTCCATACCTGGGCCAGCCTGATCTGCACCCTGTTCCTGCTGATGCTGGCGCTGACCGGCCTGCCCTTGATCTTCCACCACGAGATCGACCACCTGCTGGGCGACACCGCCGAGGTGCCGACGCTGCCCGCCGATACCCCGCGCCTGGACTTGCAACAACTGGTCCGCGCCGCCGAGGCCCATCGCCCAGGCGAGGTCATGCAGTATTTCGGCTGGGACGAAGACGAGCCCAATGGCGTGACCACGATCATGGCGAAAACCGCCGGCACCGAGCCCAACTCCTCCCACACCTTCATGCTCGACGCCCGCTCCGGCCAGGCCCTGGAACTGCCTTCGGCCAACGGCGGGCTGATGATGGTCATGCTGCGCCTGCACGTCGACCTGTTCGCCGGGCTGCCCGGCAAGCTGCTATTGGCCTTCATGGGCGTGCTGTTCGTACTGGCGATCATCTCCGGCGTGGTGCTCTACCTGCCGTTCATGCGCCGGCTGAAGTTCGCCAGCGTACGCCGCGAAAAATCCACCCGCCTGCGCTGGCTCGACCTGCACAACCTGATCGGTATCGTGACCCTGACCTGGTGCCTGGTGGTGGGCATCACCGGGGTGATCAGCGCCTGCGCCGACCTGCTGATCGCCGCCTGGCGCACCGACACCCTGGGCGCCATGGTCGCCCCCTATCGCAACGCCCCGCCGCTGACCGCACTGGCACCGGCCACGCACCTGCTGGAGATCGCCGCCGAAGCCGCCCCCGGCATGCGCCCGGACTTTATCGCCTTCCCCGGCACGCGCTTTTCCAGCGAACACCACTACGCGGTCTTCATGAAAGGCAGCACCCATCTGACCTCGCACCTGCTGACTCCGGTGCTGATCGACGCCAGCACCCTGCAGGTCACCGCCGTGGGCCAGCGCCCCTGGTACATGGACGCCATGGGCATGTCGCAGCCCCTGCATTTCGGCGACTACGGCGGCATGCCGATGAAAGTGCTCTGGGCCGTGCTGGATATCCTGACCATCATCGTGCTCGGCAGCGGCCTGTACCTGTGGTGGGTACGCCGACGGGCCAGCCTGAAAACCGAGGGCCCACGATGAAACCGCGCTCATCGAATTTCTGGAAGGTCTTCGGCATTCCCACGCTGATCGCCCTGCTCAGTGCCGCCGGGCTGTTCGCCGCCCTACTGGGCGACGGCGCCTGGGATGCGCTGAGCTGGTTGGGCTTGGGGATTCCGGCGGCCATTTCCCTGCGTGGGCTGATGGGCCGGCGTCACCGGTAACCCATTCAACAAGCGGACCAACGCCGCGCCCCATTGCTGATCCTCACGCAACCCCAGCGACCTACTCATGGGCAACCCCGATGTCGAAGTTCAGCGCCTCGGCGGGTTTGCCCTGGCCGATGCCGTACCAATCGAGTTTGCGAGTCAGCACCATGAACACCCCGAGCAGGCAGAACAACAACAGCGAGCCCATCAGCAGCGCATAGTCCTCGGCGCTGAGCAGCCCGTAGAGCAAGCCATACAAGGCCGCCAGGGCGACGCCGAAGCCCAGCCCATGGACCCGGCTGCGCAACACATGGCAAACATAGAAGCCGATCAACGCGACACAGGCACCGGCCGACAACAGATACGCCAGGCCAAACCCCAGGTGCTCGGACAGCGACAGCAACAGCAGGTAGAAAAACGCCAGCGCCACCCCGACCAGGGCGTACTGGACCGGATGCACCGCCAGACGCTTGAGCACTTCGAACAGAAAGAAGCCGGCAAAGGTCAGGGCGACAAACAGCAACGCATATTTGATCGCCCGATCGGACTTGAGGTACTGATCCACCGGTTCGATAAAACTCACACCGAAGCTGCGGGCCTTGAAGCCATCGCAGTCGGTGGTCTGCAAGCAGTTGTTCAGCGCTTCACGCAGATTGGTGGAGAAGAACGAGGTCTGCCACTGGGCGCTGAAACCCTGGTCGGTGACTTCCCGTTTGAACGGCAGGTAATTGCCGATAAAGCTCGGATGCGGCCAATCGGCACTCAGATGAATACTGCTGGTCTTGCCCACCGGCAGCACCTGTAACTGACCGGTGCCTTGCAGCGCCAAGTCGAAGGCGAAGTCGAGGCGTTGTTCTTCGCGACCATCGACGCGCGGCAAGTTCACATGCACACCATCGCCCAACCAACTGACCTGGGTCCCGGGCCGGAACTCCAGGTTCTGGCTGCCCACGTGCAAGGTCAGGGCGTTTTCGATGCCGCGGATATCGCTGATGCCCACTGCCAGGTACGGCTCGTCGAAACGGTAGTCGGCAAAGTCCTCAGTGATGCCCAATTGCAGCGGCAACACGAAACTGCCGCTGATCTGGTTATTGGCGTGAAACAGCCGCGCTTCGTAGATGCCCCGCGAGCGCAACTCGGTCTGGACCTTGCCATCGAGTTCGAAACGCTCCGGCAAAAAGTACAGGCGCCCGCTGACTTCGCTGCTTTGCTGGTAACGCTCGCCCTTGGCATCGGTCTTCCATTCACGAACGGTCTGGCGATACGGCACCACCAGCAGCGGACCATTCACTTGCTGGCTGTAGCTGGAACTGCGGGCGATGTCTTCGAGGACACCGTCGCGCAGGCGCTGACGTTCGGTGATGACGCCGTCGATCATCATCAACGGCACCAGCAACACCAGCATCAATAGGGCAATCGCCCCGAGTTTTATAGCCAGACCGCGATTCATGGGTTCTCTCCCTGTTGGAATGAGGGAGAGTCTGTAGAGCCTGTGTGGAGGCTTGATGGGGTGAATATGGAGACTGTGTGGAGATGCCCGGTATCTCAGGGAAAGATCAAGCTGACCTCGACCCCGCCGGGGACATTGCCGATGGTCAACTCGCCGCCGTGCAGCTTCATCACTTCCTCGACGAAATTCAGTCCCAGCCCGGTGCTTTTTCGACCGCTGCCCGGCCGTGGCAGGGAATAGAAGCGTTCGCTCAATCTCGGCAACGCATACTCGGGAATGGCATCGGCCTGGTTGAACAGGGTCAAGCACAGCTGCCGACCCTGGCGTTCGGCCTTGAAGCGCACAAGCCCTTCCAGCGGCGTGAAGTCCAGGGCATTGTCCAACAGGTTACCGATGGCCTGACGCAACAGGAACAACTCGCCGAAGACCTTCAGGTCCGACGTAATCGACTGCTCCACCTGCAAGCGCCCGCGTTCGATCCGCGCGGCCTGGGCCTGCACCACCTCATCCACCAGGCTGGCCAGGGGTATTTCGACCTGTTCCTCAAGCACCTGGCGCTGCTCCACCAGCGCCAGGTTCAGCAGCCGCTCGATCAACTGCTGCATCCGTGCGCTTTCGCTGTCGATATTGTCGACGAAACGCTCGCGCTGGGCCTGCGGCATCTCGCCCTGCAACAACTCCGCCGCGCCGCGAATCGCCGCCAGCGGGCTTTTCAGCTCATGGGTCAGGGTGTGCACATAACGCTCGACATAGGCCTTGCCTTCCAATTGCGTGCGCATGTGCTCAACGGCGTTGGCCAACTGCGCCATCTCGCCACCGCGATAGCGCGGCAACTCGGCCTTGTGACCCTCGCTGACCGCCTGGGCGTAAGCGGTCAGGCGCCGTAACGCCGCGCTCAGCCACCAGGACAGCAGCGCGCCGAACAACAGACCGAGGCCGATCAACCCGGCGCCATACATCAGCAGGCGGTGCTCGGTGCGGTCCACGTAAGGCTGCAACGAACTGTTGGGCTTGGCCACCGTGACCACGCCGATGATCTGATCGTTGTCGGTGATCGGCGCGCCAACGTGCATCACCGAGGAGTTCGGGTCACCGTCCACCGTACGGGTCGAGCGGGCGCCGTACTCACCGCGCAGGGTCAGGTAGACATCGTTCCAGTTCGAATAGTCCTGCCCCACCGCCTGCTCGGCGGAATCGAGCAACACGATGCCGTGGGCGTCGGTCACGTAGATCCGGTGGTTGACCTGATTCTTCTCCAGGCCCCAGATCGTCGCCGCCGGCTTGCGCTGGCCGTAGGCCTTGAGCGCGTCGGGCAGGCGACTCTGGCTGAGGGTGCCGTGCTTCACATCGTCATGGAGGATTTCCGCCAGCAGGTTGGCGGTGTCCACCAGGGTTTCCTCGGTGGACTGACGCACGCCGGGGCGGATTTCCTTCATGACCGTATTCAGCACGAAATAGCCGGTCAGGCCGACGAAGAGGAAGTACACCAGGAAAATCCGGATCCCCAACGGCATCAGCTATTCCCCAGGCTGTAGCTGTAGCCCAGGCCGCGATGGGTCTGGATCGGCTCGGCATCGGCCGCCACCAGCCGCAACTTGGCCCGCAGGCTCTTGATGTGGCTGTCGATATTGCGCTCGTAGCCAGCGTCCGCCGCCACGCCCAGGGCATCGAGCAACTGCTCGCGGCTGAAGACCCGTTCGGGTTGTTCCAGCAGGCAGGCCAGCAGACGGAATTCGTGACGGGTCAGGCTCAAGGGCTGGCTGCGATAACTGATCTGTACCCGCTCGTGATCGACCAGGAAACGCCCGTTGGCAACCGGCGACGCCGCCGGGGGCAGCACACGTTTGAGGATCGCCCGTACCCGCGCCGCGACTTCTCGCGGGCTGAAGGGCTTGACCACGTAATCGTCGGCGCCGATTTCCAGGCCCACCACGCGGTCGATCTCGCCATCACGGGCGCTGAGAAACATCACCGGCACTTCGGTAAAGCGCCGCAGTTGCTTGCACACCTCAAAACCGCTGATGTCCGGCAGGCCGATATCGAGAATCAGCAGGTCGGCCGGTGTCGCCCGCTGGTGCTCGACCGCCGCACCGCCCAGGTTCAGCCAGGTGGTGGTGAAGCCCTCACCCTGCAAGGCGTAAATCAGGGTATCGGCAATCGCCGCTTCGTCTTCGACAATCAGGATATGGGGCATGGCGTCCGAGCACTGGCGTTAATGGCGCAACGGTGCCGGACGCGTGCCGCCCCGTCAATCAGCAGTCGGGTTTGTCAGCGGTATAACGTCGCGCCGGGTTCACCGCCGCGCCGAATTCACGCAGGGCCTTGGCGCCGATCAGCAGTGGGTAGTTGAAGCTGCTGCGGTTGGTCAGGTTGACCTCCACGCTGCGCTTGACGTTGCCCAGGCACATCTCCAGCTCCACCACCGGGCGCTTGCTCGGGTCGGCGCTTGTTTCACCGTCCTCGTCTTCCTCGGTACGGTTCTTGATCTTGCTGATGCGCGAAACCTTGTGTTCATAGACCTTGCCGTCGGCATCCGCGGTGCCCAGGCGGAAGCGTACCCAATCCTCGCCATCGCGCTTGAACAACTCGATGTCCTTGGCCGACAGCGAAGCGGTGAGCGCGCCAGTGTCCATCTTGGCCTTGAAGGTCTGGCCGATTTCCGGCAACTGGATGTATTCGTAGCGCCCGTAGAGGGTCGGTTCGGCCGCCATGACCGGCAGGGCCAGGAGGGACAACAGGACAAGAATGGATTTCACTTCGGCTGTACCTTTGAGTGGACGCACAAGGGGCGCCATTTTAGACCGCTGTTCGCGCGTTGGTTCATGAACAAATCTGACAGGCTGCCTTCCTACCCTGTAGGAGCCGGCTGGCTGGCGATAGCGCTGGTGAATATGACATCGCCATCGCCGGCAAGCCAGCGCCCACAAGGGCCGTGTTCGTCCCCGACGTCACCCGTACGATTTGGCGTCCGGCCACGCCCGCCTTTATCATGGCGCGCCCTCACGTTTTGAAAGAGTCCCTGTATGCGCCGCCTGCTCACCGGCAGTTTCGTCACCTTCCTGCTTTTGCTCAACACGCTGGTACTGTTCGGCCCGCTGATGCTCTTCGCGCTGCTCAAGCTGGTGCTGCCCGGTCATTTGCGCGACTACGCCAGCGGCGCGGTGATGTGGATCGCCGAAACCTGGGCCGAGATCGACAAACTGATCTTCGCCCTGTGCATCCCCACCCGCTGGGATATTCGCGGCGCCGAAGGCCTGCGCCGCGACACCTCGTACCTGGTGGTCTGCAACCATCAATCCTGGGTCGATATCCCGGCGCTGATCCAGACGCTCAACCGGCACACGCCGTTCTTCAAGTTCTTCCTCAAGAAGGAATTGATCTGGGTGCCGTTCCTGGGCTTGGCCTGGTGGGCCCTGGATTATCCGTTCATGAAGCGCTACTCCAAGGCCTTCCTCGACAAACACCCCGAACTCAAGGGCCATGACCTGGAAATCACCCAGGCCGCCTGCGAGTTGTTCAAGCGCCAACCGGTGACCGTGGTCAATTACCTGGAAGGGACCCGCTTCAACCCGGCCAAACGCGAAGAGCAAGGCTCGCCCTTTACCCACCTGCTCAAACCCAAGGCCGGCGGCGTGGCCTTTGTCCTGGCGGCCATGGGTGAACAGCTGGACGCGATCCTCGACGTGACCGTGGTGTATCCACAAGAGCGGATTCCGGGTTTCTGGGATTTGATCAGCGGCAACCTGCCCAAGGTCATCATCGACTTCCAGACCCGCGAGTTGAGCGCCGACCTGTGGCAAGGCGACTACGAGAACGACCCGCTGTTTCGCCAGCAGATCCAGGACTGGGTCAACCAGCTCTGGAGCGAAAAGGACCAGCGCATCGCGACCTTGCGTAACGAGCACGAGCCGACAGACCGGCCCGTTTGACTAGCACCTGTGGGATCCCTTGAGTCTTGCGGTGCCTGTTCGGGCGCCATCGCCAGCAAGCCGGCTCCCACAAAACCGCGTCCCACCATAAAAATACCGCTGTTCGCGCATAACAAAAAAACGCCTCGAACAGCTTGCACCATTCGAGGCGTTTTTATTCGGGCCAGAGGCTGAATCAGCTACCGGCGCCCCAGATTCCCCCCAGGCTTTTGAGCAGCGGACCACCGACGCCCTGCTGCCCCAGGTATTGCAGGATCACCGGGGCAAACTGGCCGACCATGCCGCTGTCCATGCCCAGGGCACCGAAGGCCTTGTTCAGGTCACCGGTGTTCTGCACATTGCCCAAGGCGCTGCCCACCGCCGACGAGTTACCCGATTGTCCGAGCAGCCCGCCCAGGCCAGCCAGGGAACCGCCACCCGAGAGCTGGTCGAGCCCCGGCACGCTTTTGCCCAACTGCGAATAATCGCTACTGCTGAGTTTGTTCTTCGCCAGGCCCAACATTGCACCGGTGCCACCCACTGCCTGTTCCGGGGTGACATGCAGTTGCGAACCCAGGGCACTGAACAACCCGCTCGCCGGTGCCGCTGCATTGCCATTCTGGCCGCCCTGCATGGACGAGACCGCGTTGGCCGCATCGTTCAGGCTGAACGCCGCAAACACCGGCGTAGCCGCGAATGCCAGGAGCGAAGCCAGTACAACACCGCGTGAAATCTTCATTGCAATACCTCGAAAGTCATCATGACCACCCGCCAGCAGGGACAGGCGCTGAACACCTGTCGTTGGAGTCAAAAAAACCGAACTTGTTCCGTGCCCGGCGAATCCTCCCACCCGCCGGTAAAAAGAATCGACGGACTGTGCATCCGATCCTTACGCCCTTGCGTATATCAAGCACGGACAGAACTTCCTGGCCGACCTCATACTGACAAGGATTCCTCATCATGAAATGCACTTCGATCAAAGCGCCCCTGATTGCCAGCCTGCTGACCCTCGCGCTGTCCGGTGGCCTGGCCCAGGCGGCGAGCATGAGCATGGACCACGACAGTGTGATGGTCGGCGGACAAAGCATGTTGCCGAGCAAGGACATCGTCGATAACGCGGTCAATTCCGCCGACCACACCACCCTGGTCGCCGCCGTGAAGGCCGCAGGCCTGGTCCCGACCCTCAAGGGCAAAGGCCCGTTCACCGTCTTCGCCCCGGTCAACTCCGCCTTCGCCGCCCTGCCCGCCGGCACCGTCGACACCCTGCTCAAACCGGAAAACAAAGGCACCCTGACCCATATCCTCACCTACCACGTGGTGGCCGGGAAATTGGACATGGCCGAACTGGCCAAACGCATCAAGGCCGGTGGCGGCAAGACCGAGCTGACCACCGTTTCCGGTGGCAAGTTGTGGGCGATGATGAATGGCCCGCACAACATCGTGATCAAGGATGAGAAAGGCACCACCGCCGACATCACCACCTACGACGTGATGCAATCCAACGGCGTGATCCAGGTGATCGACAAGGTGCTGCTGCCTAAAAGCTGAGCCCCCGGCCACGAGGAAACACTCATGAATGGAACAACCGCGTGCCGTGAACTACCCTCAGCCGGCAACGAGCGCAACACGCGGCCCATTCATCGTATTGTGATTGTCTGGAGAACCCTCATTCCCACCGCCGACGCTGATCAACTCAGGCAGCTGTTGGCCCAGTGCTCACTGGGCAACCGCCGCGCATTCGAGACGCTGTATCGTAGCGTCGCCCCACGCCTTCACGGTGTGGCCCTGCGTTGCCTGGGCCGCGCCGACCTGGCCGAGGAAATCCTTCAGGAAAGTTTCGTACGCATCTGGAACAACGCCGCGCGCTACGAGGCCCACCTGTCGGCGCCGATGACCTGGATGGTCAATATCACCCGCAACCTGGCCATCGACCAGTTGCGCAAACGCCGCGAGGAACCCTTGGTTGACGGGCAAGAAGAGAACCTGGCGGACGACAGCCCCTCGGCCCACGAACTGCTCGACAGCGCCCGCGAGGCCAATGCCTTGAACCGCTGCCTGGAGACGCTGGAGGGCCTGCAACGCCAGTCGATCACCCTGGCCTATTTCCACGGCCTGTCCTGCGCGGAGCTGGCCGAACAACTGCCCGCGCCCCTGGGCTCGGTCAAATCCTGGATACGTCGCGGCATGGAGCGCCTACGCAGGTGCCTTGAATCATGAACTACCAGAACCCCCGCCTGCGCCGTGCCCTCGCTGCCGACTACGCCATTGGCCTGATGTCCAAGGCCGCGCGCCGACGCTTCGAGGCGCTGATGCGTGACGATGCCAAACTGCGTGCCCAGGTCGCCGAATGGCAGGAAAACCTGCTGGTCCTGACCGACTCGGTGGCCGAACAGCCGGTGCCCGATCGTGTGTGGCAGGGCATCGTCGCGCGGATTGATCCACAGCGACTGCACCTGCCCGAGAAACAGCCGTTCTGGAACCGGCTGCGCCTCTTCGCGGCGGCCTGTTCACTGGTGCTGGTGGCGGCCCTGGGCGTGCTCTACAACCATGACCCGGTCAGCGCCAGCGCGACGCTGCTCAGCGGCACACAAACCCCGGCATTGCGGGTCAAGGCCCATGCCGACTACCTGCAGGTCGAGCCGCTGACCCTGGCGGCGGTAGAAGCTGACCGCAGCCTGGAACTGTGGGCGATTCCGGCGGACGGCAAGCCGGTATCACTGGGCCTGGTGCCGAAGGAAGGCAAGGGGCGGGTCGAGTTGAGCGAAGCGCACCGGGCGTTGCTTGGCCCCTCGGTGGTGTTGGCGGTCAGCCTTGAACCACCAGGCGGTTCGCCGACCGGGCAGCCGACCGGGCCGGTGTTGTATCAGGGGCCGCTGGCGATGCTTTGATCTCCGTCTCGGCGGTTCGCGATCGCCATGACTGTGTACCGCCGGGATATCGACTGAAAAGCCCAGCGATCCCAACGAATTTCACCCATTAAAAAGGGCGACCGAAGTCGCCCTTTTTCCGTCTTGCCCTTTACTGCTTACGCCGCACTGAACAGCTTGTGCGGGTCAATCACGAACTTCTTCGGTACGCCCGCATCGAACTCGCCGTAGCCCTTCGGTGCGTCATCCAGGCTGATGACCTGGACACCGACGATCTCGGCGATATTGATCCGATCCCACATGATCGCCTGCATCAGCTGACGGTTGTACTTCATCACCGGGGTCTGGCCGGTGTGGAAGCTGTGGGACTTGGCCCAGCCCAGACCAAAGCGGATGCTCAGGCTGCCGATTTTTGCGGCGGCGTCCACGGCACCCGGGTCTTCGGTCACGTACAGGCCCGGAATACCGATCTTGCCCGCCACCCGCACCACACCCATCAGCGAGTTGAGCACGGTGGCCGGAGCCTCGTGCTTCACGCCTTCATGGCCGTGACCACGGGCTTCGAAGCCCACGGCATCAACGGCGCAATCCACTTCAGGCTCGCCCAACAGCGCGGCGATCTGTTCGTGCAGCGGGGTGTCCTTGGACAGGTCGGCGATTTCAAAACCCTGGGCCTTGGCGTGGGCCAGGCGGACCGGGTTGACGTCACCGATGATCACCACCGCCGCACCCAGCAGGCGCGCCGAAGCCGCCGCCGCAAGGCCAACCGGACCGGCACCGGCGATGTACACGCTGCTGCCCGGGCCAACGCCCGCAGTGACTGCACCGTGGTAGCCAGTCGGGAGGATGTCGGACAGGCAGGTCAGGTCGCGGATTTTCTCCATGGCCTTGTCGCGGTCCGGCAGCTTGAGCAGGTTGAAGTCAGCGTAAGGCACCAGCACGTATTCGGCCTGGCCGCCGGTCCAGTCGCCCATGTCGACATAACCGTAGGCACCGCCGGCACGGGCCGGGTTGACGGTCAGGCAGACGCCGGTGTGTTGCTCCTTGCAGGAACGGCAGCGCCCGCAAGCCACGTTGAACGGTACCGAGACCAGGTCGCCGATTTTCAGGTTCTCGACGTCGTTGCCCTTCTCGATCACTTCGCCGGTGATTTCATGACCCAGGACCAGACCGGTCTGGGCGGTGGTACGGCCACGGACCATGTGCTGGTCCGAACCACAGATGTTGGTGGAGACGACGCGCAAGATGACACCGTGTTCGATCTTCTTGCCACGCGGGTCCTGCATTTTCGGATAGTCGATTTTCTGCACCTCGACCTTGCCATTGCCGAGATACACCACACCACGATTGCCAGACATGCTTTCACCTCGCTGTTGTTTTTATGTAGCGACACGTTGCCAGGGGGCAGCGCGCAAATTGCTCGGGTTATTGCCTGCGGTTGTTGCGTTGTTCTGACGGACCTCATCGCCAGCAAGCCGATTCCTACAGGGGAATTGCGTCACGGCAGGCACCGTGTCCACTGTAGGAGCTGGCTTGCCAGCGATGAGGCCCGCACGGGCAGTAAAAAGATCAGAGGACAACGGTCCGGTTGGCGTTCAGAAAGACCCGCCGCTCAATGTGATAACCCACCGCCCGGGCCAGCGTCAGCCCTTCGATATCGCGGCCCTTGGCGATCAGGTCCTCGGGGTAATGGCTGTGGTCCACCACCTCGACGCCCTGGGCGATGATCGGGCCTTCGTCGAGGTCGTTGTTGATGTAGTGCGCGGTGGCCCCCACCAGTTTCACGCCCTTGTTGTAGGCCTGGTGATAGGGCTTGGCGCCCTTGAAGCCGGGCAGCAACGAGTGGTGGATATTGATGGCCTTGCCGTCGAGCTTGCGGCACAGCTCAGGCGAGAGCACCTGCATGTAGCGGGCAAGGATCACCAGCTCCGCACCGGACTCCTCGATCACCTGCCAGACCTGACGCTCCTGGCCTGGCTTGTCGTTCGGGTCGAGGGGGAAATGGTAGTAGGGAATCTGGTGCCAGTCGGCCAGGGGCTTGAGGTCCGGGTGGTTGGAGACCACGGCGGCCACGTCCATGGACAATTGGCCGATACGCTGGCGGTAGAGCAGGTCGTTGAGGCAGTGATCGGCCTTGGAGACCATGATCACCACTTTCGGCCGGTAGTTCGGCGCGGTCAGTTCGAACAGCATGCCGAAGGTCTCGCCGCGCAGGGCCAAGCCGGCGCGGAAGGCCAGTTCGTCGAAACCTTCGGGCTGACGAAACTCCACACGAATGAAGAAACGCCCCGAAAGGCGATCATCGAACGAATGGTGCTCGGTGACATAGCAGCCCTGCTCGAACAGGTAGCGGGTCACCGCATCCACCGTGCCGAGCACGCTGGGGCAGTCGGCGGTCAAAATCCATGTATCGGGGACGCGGCTCATTGCTTGACTCCTATTCTTGAATAACAACCGCTGCGCGGTTGATCGCGAGCAATCGAGCGTCGACCGGCTGCTCCTACAGGAACGCGGTCCAACCCAACATTGGTGTACGACACAAATCCCGTAGGAGCCGGCTTGCTGGCGATCCAGGCGACGCGGTGTGACAGGACACCGCGTCGATACCATCGCCAGCAAGCCGGCTCCTACAGGGTGGCCGCAAAAACGCTGTCAGGCCTGGACGCTGAGACCGTACTCCGCCGCCGCATCCTGCAACCACAACCACCAGTAATCCGAGAAGCTGCGACGGATCACCAGCTCCCAGGTGTCTTCGGCGGTGTGGCGAATGATCAGTTGCGACTTGGCGAACACCGTGCCCACTGCCTTGCCCACCGGGAAGCTGTTGGGGTGCACGTCGTAGCTGGTGGACTTCATCAGCACCTGGCGCACGTTCGGGCCGCTCAGTTCCAGCAGTTGCTGGCCGCCGCTGACATTGACGATGGCGACATGCAGGTCACCAAGGGCTTCGCGCAAGGCTTTCTCGGCGGCGAACTCTTCGCCGCTCGGGACGATCAGCAGCCACTCATCAGGGCCAAGCCATTGCAGGCTGGTGTCGCCCTTGGCGACCACGGTCAACGCGACCGGCAGTTCCAGGCCCAGGGCCTTGTGCACGCCGGCGGCGAAGGCCGAATCATGGCCGTCGCCACGGATGGTCAGGTGACCGAGCAGTTTCTTTTCGCGCACGGTCACGCCGGCGTTCTTGCGGCCCTTGCCCACCAGGCTGGCGAGGTCGGCATGGTGCAACGACGACTCGGCCTTGGCCCCGGAAGTCGGGCGTTGTTGGTAAACGTTGGCTGTGGTCATGTGAAACACCTGTGTTGAATGCTGTCTTTGCGCTGGTACGTGAACCCCGTGGTGACGGTGTTGCCGTCATCGCGAGCAAGCTCGCTCCTACAAGGGTCCGCGTCCAACCTCGATCCCGTGTTTCGTCAGATGTTCTGGCGATCGCCCTTCGGATCGAAGAACACCGAAGAAACGATTTCCGCCTCGATCACGCTGCCATCGGCCAACGGTGCGAACACCCGCTCGCCCATCCGCTTCAGGCCGCCCTTGACCACTGCCATGGCAAATGAATAGCCAAGGGAGTTGTGGGCATAGCTGGAGGTCACGTGACCGACCATCTTCATCGGGATCGTCTGCTTGGTGTCGAATACCAACTGCGCGCCTTCCGGCAGCCACTTGGTCGGATCGATTGGCTTGAGCCCGACCAACTGTTTGCGCTCGTCGCGCACACAGTCTTCGCGGTTCATCCCGCGCCAGCCGATCCAGGAGAACGGTTTAGTGCGACCGACACACCAACCCATGTTCAGGTCGTCCGGGGTCATCGAGCCGTCAGTGTCCTGGCCGACAATGATGAAACCCTTCTCGGCCCGCAGCACGTGCATGGTCTCGGTGCCGTACGGGGTCAGGTTGTACTGCTTGCCAGCCTCGACGATCTTCTCCAGCACGCCCATCGCATAGTCGGCCTGGATGTTGACCTCGTAGGACAGCTCGCCGGTAAAGGAAATCCGGAACACCCGCGCCGGCACACCGCCGACCAGACCTTCTTTCCAGGTCATGAACGGGAACGCATCCTTGTCCAGGTCGATGTCGGTGACTTCGCTGAGCAGCTTGCGGCTGTTCGGCCCCGACAGGGTCATGGTCGCCCAGTGGTCGGTCACGGAGGTGAAGTACACCTTCATGTTCGGCCATTCGGTCTGGTGGTACAGCTCCAGCCACTGCAGGACGCGAGCCGCGCCGCCGGTGGTGGTGGTCATCAGGAAGTGGTTGTCGGCCAGACAGGCGGTGACGCCGTCGTCGAAGACCATGCCGTCTTCCTTGCACATCAGGCCGTAGCGGGCCTTGCCCACATCGAGCTTGGTCCAGGCGTTGGTGTAGATGCGGTTGAGGAATTCACGAGCATCCGGGCCCTGGATATCGATCTTGCCCAGGGTCGAGGCGTCGAGCAGGCCGACGCTGTCGCGCACGGCCTTGCACTCACGCTTGACCGCCGAATGCAGGTCTTCGCCGTTGCGCGGGAAGTACCATGGGCGTTTCCACTGGCCGACGTCCTCGAACTCGGCGCCCTGCTTCACATGCCAGGCCTGCAAGGCGGTGTAGCGCACCGGCTCGAAGATATGCCCGCAGTGACGGCCGGCTACCGCGCCGAAGGTCACCGGCGTGTAGTTCGGGCGGAACATGGTGGTGCCCATCTGCGGGATGGTCACGTTCAACGAACGAGCGGCAATGGCTAGGCCGTTGACGTTGCCCAGCTTGCCCTGGTCGGTGCCGAAGCCCAGCGCGGTGTAGCGCTTGACGTGTTCGACCGACTCGAAGCCCTCGCGGGTCGCCAGTTCGATGGCGGCGGCGGTGACGTCGTTCTGCAGGTCGACGAATTGCTTCGGCGCCCGGGCAGTGGCTTTTTCATGGGGGACCTGGAACAGCGCCAGGGTCGGTTCTTCCAGACGCGACAGGGCTTTGGGCAGTACGCCTTCGACGACCTTGAAGCCGGCTTCGCTGGCGGCACGAACGCCCCCTTCAAAACCATCAGACAAAGCATCGGCCAAGCCGTAGACACCGTTGATGCCGCCAACGCACACGCGTTTCTGCGGTGCTTCGCCCGGAACAAAACCGAGGATATCTTCACGCCAGGTCGGCTTGCCGCCCAGGTGCGAGGCCAGGTGAACCACCGGGCTGTAGCCGCCGGAGCTGGCCACGAGGTCGCACTCCAGCCATTCGCCGGGGCTGGTGACTTTATGCGCCTTGACGTCGATGGCGGCGATGCGCGCCGCGGTGACGTGCTTGCTGCCACGGGCTTCGACCACGGCGCTGCCGGTGAGGATACGAATCCCCTTGGCCCGTGCTTCTTCCACCAGGGCGCCACGCGGGTTGCTGCGGGCATCGGCGATGGCGACCACTTGCAGGCTGGCATCGAGCCAATCCAGGGCCACGCGGTAGGCGTGATCGTTGTTGGTGCTCAGTACCAGTTTCTTGCCCGGCGCCACGCCGTAACGGCGCACGTAAGTCGAAACAGCACCGGCCAGCATGTTGCCCGGCACGTCGTTGTTGCCGTAGACCAGCGGACGCTCATGGGTACCGGTGGCCAGGACCACGCGCTTGGCGCGGACCCGATGAATACGCTGACGCACCTGGCCAATCGGCGCACGGTCACCGAGGTGATCGGTGAGGCGCTCGTGAATGGTCAGGAAGTTGTGGTCGTGGTAGCCGTTGACGGTGGCCCGTGGCAACAGCAGCACATCCGGCAGGCTTTTCAATTCGGCGATCACGCTGGCGATCCACTCGGCCGCCGGCTTGCCGTCGAGGCTTTCACGGGAGTCGAGCAGGCTGCCGCCGAACTCTTCCTGTTCATCGGCGAGGATCACCCGGGCACCGCTGCGTGCAGCAGCCAGTGCGGCGGCCAGACCGGCAGGGCCGGCACCGACGATCAGCACGTCACAGTGCTGGTTCATGTAGTCGTAGGTGTCCGGATCGTTCTCGGTCGGCGAGCGACCGAGGCCCGCGGCCTTGCGGATGTACTTCTCGTAAGTCATCCAGAACGACTGCGGATACATGAAGGTCTTGTAGTAGAAACCCGGTGGCATCAGCTTGCCGCCGACCTTGCCGAGAATCCCCATCATGTCGTTGTTGACGCTCGGCCAGCCGTTGGTGCTGGTGGCGACCAGGCCCTGATACAGCGCTTGCTGGGTAGCCCGCACGTTGGGAATCTGGGTCGCTTCGGTGGCGCCGATCTGCAGGACCGCGTTCGGCTCTTCGGCACCGGCGGCGAAGATGCCCCGTGGCCGCGAATACTTGAAGCTGCGGCCGACGATATCAACGCCGTTGGCCAGCAACGCGGCGGCCAGGGTGTCGCCTTCAAAGCCCTTGTAGACCTGGCCGTTGAAGGTGAAGCTCAAGACTTTGTTGCGGTCGATCCGACCACCGTTGGACAGGCGATTGACCTGGCTCATACCTTCTCTCCCACAGCCGCGCCGGGCACTTTCGAACTGTCTGCTTTAGCGGTGAATTGCGGCTTCTCGCCAATCTTGTAGGTTTCGAGAATCTCGTAGGTGACGGTGTCGCGGGTCACGTTGAAATACTGGCGGCAACCGGCAACGTGGTCCCACAGCTCGTGGTGCAGGCCGCGGGGGTTGTCGCGGAAGAACATGTAGTCGCCCCACTGCTCGTCGGTGCAGGTGCCCGGGTCCAATGGACGCGGAATATGCGCCTGGCCGGAAGCGTGGAATTCCTCTTCGGAGCGCAGCTCGCCGCAATGAGGACAGAAGATATGCAACATAGGGATTTCTCCTGTTAGTGGGCGACCGCAGCAGCACCGTGTTCGTCGATCAACGCACCGTTGTGGAAACGGTCGATGGAGAAGGGAGCGGCCAATGGGTGCATTTCACCCTTGGCCAGGCTCGCGGCAAACACGTTGCCCGAGCCAGGTGTGGCCTTGAAGCCGCCGGTGCCCCAACCGCAGTTGAAGAACATGTTCGGGACCGGGGTTTTCGAAATGATCGGGCAGGCGTCCGGCGTGGTGTCGACGATGCCACCCCACTGGCGGTTCATGCGCACGCGGGACAATACCGGGAACATCTCGACGATGGCCTGGATGGTGTGCTCGATCACCGGGTACGAACCACGCTGGCCGTAGCCGTTGTAGCCGTCGATACCGGCACCGATCACCAGGTCGCCCTTGTCGGACTGGCTGATGTAGCCGTGCACGGCGTTGGACATGATCACGCTGTCGATGATCGGCTTGATTGGCTCGGACACCAGGGCTTGCAGCGGATGCGATTCGATCGGCAGACGGAAGCCGGCCAGTTTGGCCATGTGCCCGGAGTTACCGGCAGTGACCACACCGACGCGCTTGGCGCCGATAAAGCCCTTGTTGGTTTCAACACCGATGCACACGCCGTTTTCCTTGCGGAAACCGATCACTTCGGTCTGCTGGATCAGGTCCACGCCGAGGGCGTCGGCCGCACGGGCGAAGCCCCAGGCCACGGCATCGTGACGGGCCACGCCGCCGCGACGCTGGACGGTGGCGCCCATCACCGGGTAACGGGCGTTCTTCGAGCAGTCCAGGTACGGAATCTCGTCCGCCACCTGTTGAGTGTTGAGCAGTTCGCCGTCGACGCCATTGAGGCGGTTGGCGCTGACCCGACGCTCCGAATCACGGATGTCCTGCAGGGTGTGGCAGAGGTTGTAGACGCCACGCTGGGAGAACATCACGTTGTAGTTCAGGTCCTGGGACAGGCCTTCCCACAATTTCATCGCGTGTTCGTACAGGTGCGCCGACTCGTCCCACAGGTAGTTGGAACGCACGATGGTGGTGTTGCGCGCGGTGTTACCGCCGCCCAGCCAGCCCTTCTCGACCACGGCGACGTTGGTGATGCCGTGTTCCTTGGCCAGGTAGTAGGCGGTCGCCAGACCGTGCCCGCCACCGCCGACGATGATCACGTCATAGACCTTTTTCGGGGTCGGCGTGCGCCACATTTTCTGCCAGTTTTCGTGGTGGCTGAGAGAGTGCTTGAAGAGGCCGAAGCCCGAATAGCGTTGCATAGTCATTTACTCCAAAACCGCTCTCAGCGATAAACCGGGAAATCCGCGCACAGTGCAGTCACGTGCTTGGCGACGTTCGCTTCGACATCGGCGTCGCCGAGGTTGTCGAGGATGTCGCAGATCCAGCCAGCCAGTTCAACGCACTGGGACACTTTGAAACCACGGCTGGTGACGGCCGGGGTGCCGATGCGCAGGCCCGAGGTCACGAACGGCGACTGTGGATCGTTCGGCACGGCGTTCTTGTTCACGGTGATATGGGCACGGCCCAGGGCGGCGTCGGCCTCTTTGCCGGTCAGGCCTTGACGGATCAGGCTGACCAGGAACAGGTGGTTGTCGGTGCCGCCGGACACTACATCGTAGCCGCGTTTGATAAATACGCTCGCCATCGCCTGGGCGTTATCGATCACTTGTTGCTGATAGACCTTGAAGCCCGGTTCCAGGGCTTCCTTGAAGCACACGGCCTTGCCGGCGATCACGTGCATCAGCGGGCCGCCCTGGGCGCCCGGGAATACCGCGGCGTTGAGTTTCTTCTCGATTTCTTCGTTGGCCTTGGCCAGGATCAGACCGCCACGGGGACCGCGCAGGGTCTTGTGAGTGGTGGTGGTGACCACATCGGCATACGGCAGCGGGTTCGGGTACA
Organism: Pseudomonas gingeri; assembly: GCF_013386165.1. Classification (GTDB taxonomy): domain Bacteria; phylum Pseudomonadota; class Gammaproteobacteria; order Pseudomonadales; family Pseudomonadaceae; genus Aquipseudomonas; species Aquipseudomonas gingeri_C. The sequence continues at coordinate 37,007 of NZ_JACAOS010000028.1, forward strand.
GGCCGGCGGCAACCAGGCCGGCGACGTGGGCCATGTCGACGAACAACAGTGCACCGACCTTGTCGGCGATCTGACGGAAGCGTGGGAAATCGAGGGTTTTCGAGTAAGCCGAGAAACCGGCAACAATCATCTTCGGCTGATGCTCGACCGCCAGGCGCTCGACTTCGTCGTAGTCGATCAGACCGGTATCGGTGTTGATCCCGTATTGAACGGCGTTGTACAGCTTGCCCGAGGACGACACCTTGGCCCCGTGGGTCAGGTGGCCGCCGTGGGCCAGGCTCATGCCCAGGATGGTGTCACCGGCTTGCAGCAGGGCCAGGTACACGGCGCTGTTGGCCGAGGAGCCGGAGTGCGGCTGGACGTTGGCGTAATCGGCGCCGAACAGTTGCTTGGCGCGTTCGATGGCCAGGGCCTCGACTTTGTCCACGTGCTCGCAGCCACCGTAGTAACGCTTGCCTGGATAACCTTCGGCGTATTTGTTGGTCAGACCGCTGCCCTGGGCCTGCATGACGCGCTTGCTGGTGTAGTTTTCCGACGCGATCAGCTCGATGTGATCTTCCTGACGTTGCTCCTCGGCATTCATGGCCGCCATCAGTGCATCATCATAACCCTGGATCTGGTCTTGCTTGCTGAACATCGCGTCTCTCCCAGCGGCGTTGGTGCGCCATTCGTCTCGGTGAGGCCTTTGCCTGACGGCAGTGCCCTTTGAATGCGATGGTAGGGCCGACGCAGACCGATCAAATGCCTATGGACGCCACGCAAAGGTGCGTTTACGACATGGCTTGGCGCGCTTGAACAAACAAGGCATTCGGGGCCCCCTGTGGCGAGCGGGCTTGCCCGCGCTCGACTGCGCAGCAGTCGCAAAACCGGACACCTCGCTGTATCAGGCACAACGAATTATCTGGTTTCAGGGGTGCTTCGCACCCCAGCGCGGGCAAGCCCGCTCGCCACAAGGTGATTCGTGATCTTTGGATAGAGGCGTTTTCCTACGGAAACTGTGCCTGTGCGATAACGTCAATTCTGGTTACAGTGCGCACCATAATCGTTCACAAGGACCGGGCCATGACCGACAAGAGCCAACAATTCGCCAGCGACAACTATTCCGGTATCTGCCCCGAGGCCTGGGCCGCCATGGAACAGGCCAACCACGGCCACCAGCGCGCCTACGGCGACGACGAATGGACCCAGCGCGCCGCCGACGGCTTCCGCCATCTGTTCGAAACCGACAGTGAAGTGTTCTTCGCCTTCAACGGCACCGCGGCCAACTCCCTGGCCCTGTCGTCGCTGTGCCAGAGCTACCACAGCGTGATCTGCTCGGAGACCGCCCACGTCGAAACCGACGAATGCGGCGCGCCGGAGTTTTTCTCCAACGGCTCCAAGCTGCTCACCGCCCGCACCGAAAACGGCAAGCTGACCCCGGACTCGATCCGCGAAATCGCCCTCAAGCGCCAGGACATCCACTACCCCAAACCGCGCGTGGTGACCCTGACCCAGGCCACTGAAGTCGGCAGCGTCTACACCCCGGATGAAATCCGCGCCATCAGTGCCACTTGCAAGGAACTGGGCCTGCACCTGCACATGGACGGCGCGCGTTTCTCCAATGCCTGCGCCTACCTCGGTTGCACCCCGGCGGAGCTGACCTGGAAGGCCGGCGTCGACGTGTTGTGCTTCGGCGGCACGAAAAACGGCATGGCGGTGGGTGAAGCGATCCTGTTCTTCAACCACGACCTGGCGGTGGACTTCGACTACCGCTGCAAGCAGGCCGGGCAGCTTGCTTCAAAGATGCGCTTTCTCTCAGCGCCCTGGGTCGGCTTGCTGGAAAACGACGCCTGGCTCAAGCACGCCCGCCACGCCAACCACTGCGCGCAGTTGCTCAGCAGCCTGGTCAAGGACATTCCCGGCGTGGAGCTGATGTTCCCGGTGGAAGCCAACGGCGTGTTCCTGCACCTCTCGGAGCCGGCCATCGCCGCGCTGACCGCCAAGGGCTGGCGTTTCTATACCTTCATCGGCAAGGGCGGCGCCCGTTTCATGTGCTCGTGGGACACCGAAGAAGCACGGGTACGGGAACTGGCGGCGGATATCCGCACCGTTATGAGCGCCTGACCACCGGTCCGCAGGGCGCGGCTCACCGGCGAGTTTTGTTCGCCGATAAGCCCGCCCTGCGACGGATACGATCATTTCAAGCGAAAACCACCCATCTGCTGCGCCAGGTCATCGGCCAGCCGCAGCAACGCCTGGCAATCCTCCCGGCACGCCCTGACCTCACCGGCCGTCTCCCGGGCCAGATCGGAAATCCCCTGCACGTTGCGATTGATTTCCTCGGTCACCGCCGACTGTTCTTCCGTTGCCGTCGCCACCTGCTGATTCATGTCGCTGATACGCTCGACCTGCCCGGTAATCGCTTGCAGCGAAGCCCCCGTCCGTTGGCTGGCCTCAACCCCGGTACCCGTCGCCGCCTGCCCCGAGCGCATCGATGACACCGCATGCTCGGCGCCCTGCTTGAGACTCTGGATCATCGCCTGGATTTCATCGGTGGAGCCCTGGGTCCGCCGCGCCAGGGTCCGCACTTCATCGGCGACCACCGCGAACCCCCGCCCCATATCGCCCGCCCGCGCCGCTTCGATGGCAGCATTGAGTGCCAGCAGGTTGGTCTGTTCGGAAATACCGCGAATCACCGCCAGCACCTGGTCGATGGAGGCCACCTGGACCGCCAGCTCGCCCACGGCGTGCGCGGCCTGGCCGATTTCCCGGGACATGCCCTCGATGTGCAGAATCGATCCGCCGACAATTTCCCGCGCTTGCTGGGCCTCATCCCGCGCCGTTTGCGACGCATAGGCCGCGTTGCCGGCGTTCTGCGCGATGTCCTGCACCGTCAGGCCCATTTCATGGACCGCCGTGGCCACCATGTCGGTCATTTCCTGCTGCCGTCCGGAACGCTGCGCGGTGTTATCCACCACCTGGGCCACCTGTCCGACAGCCTGGCGCAAGCGCTCGCTGGTGGTCAGCACCTCGCCGATCAGATCGCGCTGGCTATCCAGGAAACGGTTGAAACCTCGCGCCAGGTCACCCAGCTCGTCGGCACGGGAATCATCGAGACGCTGTGTCAGATCGCCACCACCGCTACCAATCGCCACCAATGCCGCTGTTACCCGACGGATCGGGCGCACCAACCCACGCGCCAGCCAGATGACCAGCAACAGGCTGAGCAGGGCTACCGCGAGACCGATCAGGCTGCTGATCCAGGTCGCCTGCCGTGCCTGGGCATAGAGCTGCGCCTGCGGGACTTCGATCACCAGCGTCCAGCCCAGGTCACGCAGTGGCAGGCTCAGTGCCAGGAACTCCTCGCCATCGCGTTCGAACCTGCTGTCAACCAGTCCCGTGTGGCCCATGACCGCCGCCGCAGCGGTGTTGCCGATCTGTTCGGCCAAGCGCCGCTTGCCACTGAATTCAGGCTGCGGGTGAACCTGGATCAAACCGTCCGCACGCACCAGATAGACCTTGCCGCGCTCACCGAAGCGGTAGTTGTGAATCAGCTCCGACAATTCGCGTATCCGCAGGCCCAGCCCGGCCACGCCCAGGGTCTTGCCGGCCTGCTCGATGCGCAGATCGATAAACAGCGTCAGTTCACCGCTGCCGGTGTCCGTGTCGATATTGAGGGTGCTCGGCTTGCCGCTGTCGAGGAAGGCATAGAACCAGCTGTCCGCCGGGTTTGTGCGACTCAGGGTCCGCTCAAGGCCTTTTTCGGTGTAGTAGTGACTGCTCTCGGCGCCGGCAATCAACGCGGTAAAAGCTTGGTGTTCGCTGCGGATACCGTCCAGATAGCCCACAAAGCTCGCCGATTGGCCACTGTCCTCGCCAGCGGCCAGCCAGTCGCGTACCTGTCGGTTGGCGGCAATGTCCCGCGCCGCCGTCAGCGGCTGGACCAGGATCCGTTCGATATCGTTGCGGGTGGCTTCGATGCTCGATGGCAGCGCCTGATCGATCAGGTAGTTGCGCGTCAGGCGGTTGACGACTGCCGTGTAGATGCCCACGACGATCAGGATACTGACCAGCAACGCGCTGCCCATTCCCAGGATCAACTGCCATTGAATACTGCGGCGCCAAAACGGCATGGAACACCTCCAAAGGACAAGAGATGTTCACACAGCAATCGTCATGCCATTTTGTATACAAACACAAATACAATACACAACAGCTTTGTTGACACGACAAGACGCTACCGTCACCGACAGCCTCCCAGAGGCCGGCTCAGCTCTGCCCGATGGTTTTCGAAATCACCTCAACCGTGGCGCTGACTTGCTCTTGATAACGGTCGAGCTCCTCACGGTGCTGGCGCTGCGCGGTGATCTGCTGGGAACACAGGTTCAGCGCCGCCAGGACCAGCAATTGCTCGCCGATCAGCGTGGGAAACTTCTTCTTGGTGTCGACCAGGGCCATCTTCAGCATGTGGGTTGCATCGTGCAACGTCTGCTCCTGGCCGGCCGGGGCCTTGATCGAGTATTCCTCGCCAAGGATCGAGATGACGGTCACCCCGTCGGTGCTGGTCTTCATGCGCTCACAGGACCTGCGCTGACACGCTCAACCAGCGCCTGGATACGGGCGGCGGTGGCACCGTGCTTTTCTTCCTGCTCCATCAGGTTCAGTTGCAGGCTTTCGTTTTCATCCTTGGCCTGGGCCAGCTCGGCGCTCAGCGTGGCATTGGCCGCCAGCAGTTCCTGCTTTTGCTGAACCAGCTCGCTGACCAGTTGTTCCAGTTGACTCAGGGAAGCTTCCAACATTTTCTTGATCTCTCGGGCAGTTTCAAAGGGCGCGTACGATAAAGAAAAGCCCCCCCGTTTGCCAGGGGAAAACTGTCGCAAAGCCTTGATTTTCCTGGCGGGATGCTTTTCCTCGAACCTTAGGGACTGCGATTGCCAGGACATGTTCCCCACCCCCTGTCGGAAACCTTCTCCTGCGACAAATACGCGCAGGGGCTTAAGACTTTAGTCGAATGACCGATAGGTCATTCAAACACGCCTTAAAAGTCGCACGGAATGCGCCCTCCTCTCAGGTAGCCACCATGTCCCTACGCAATATGAACATCGCTCCGCGCGCATTCCTCAGCTTCGCCGTGATCGGCGCGCTGATGCTGATCCTGGGGATATTTGCCCTGAACCAGATGAGCAAGATCCGTGGCGCCGCCGAAGAGCTGAGCACCAACAGCGTGCCGAGCATCAGGAGCCTCGACGACCTCACCCAACTGACCCTGCGCCTGCGGGTACTGTCCTATCGCCTGGTGACCAACCGGACGCCCGACGAGCAACAGAAAATCCTCGACCTGTTCACCCAGCGCAACCAGCAGATCGGCAAGGCCCAGGCGATTTACGAAAAGCTGATCACCAGCCCGGAAGAACGTGCGGCCTACGACCGCTATGTACAGGTACTCGGTCAGTACCGTCAGCTTGAAGACCGGATGAAGGGCCTGTCGCGCAACAATCAGGTCACTGAACTGGCGGCCTTGATCAACAGCGAGTTGCTGGCCAACTCCGAGCAGGTCAATACCGTGCTCACCAAGCTGGTGGAGATCAATACCCAGCAGACCGACGACACCCATCAAGACGCCGCCAACCAGTACGCTTCGGCGTTCAACCTGGTGGTGGGTCTGCTGGTGATCGCCACCGGCCTGACCCTCCTGCTCGCCTGGCTGCTGACCAACAGCATCACCCACCCCATCGCCGACGCCCTGAACGCCGCCGAGCAGATCGCCGAAGGCGACCTGACCCGACCGATCAAGGTCGAGGGCAATGACGAAGCCGGTCGCCTGCTGCAGGCCATGGTCAAGATGCAGCAGAAACTGCGCGACACCCTGCAGCGTATTTCCGGTTCGGCCACCCAGTTGGCTTCGGCGGCGGAAGAGCTGAACGCCGTCACCGACGAAAGCGCCCGTGGTCTGGTGCGGCAGAACAACGAGATCGAGCAGGCGGCCACCGCCGTCAATGAAATGACCAGCGCCGTGGAAGAAGTCGCACGCAATGCCGTGAGCACCTCCGAAGCCTCGAAAAATGCCACTGCTTCAGCCGGTGACGGTCGTGACCTGGTCCAGGAAACCGTCGGCGCCATCGAGCGCATGAGCAGCGATGTGCAGGGCACCGCGACGCTGATCGGCAACCTGGCCAAGGAATCCCAGGATATCGGCAAGGTATTGGACGTGATTCGCGGCCTGGCCGACCAGACCAACCTGCTGGCCCTGAACGCGGCGATTGAAGCAGCCCGGGCCGGGGAAGCCGGTCGTGGTTTTGCCGTGGTGGCGGATGAGGTCCGGGCCCTGGCCCATCGCACCCAGCAGTCCACCAGCGAAATCGAACGGATGATCGGCAGCATCCAGGGTGGCACCGAACAGGCGGTGGATTCGATGCGTAACAGCACCGAGCGGGCCGAGTCGACCTTGAATATTGCCAAGGGCGCGGGCTTGGCGCTGGACACCATCAACACGGCCATCGTCGAGATCAACGAGCGTAATCTGGTGATCGCCAGTGCGGCGGAGGAACAGGCTCAGGTGGCCCGTGAGGTGGATCGTAACCTGGTGAATATCCGTGATCTGTCGGTGCAATCGGCGACCGGGGCGAACCAGACCAGCGCGGCGAGCAATGAGCTGTCGCGCCTGGCAGTGGATTTGAACAGCATGGTGGCGCGGTTCAGCCTCTAAAGGCAGACGAATACCCACCTGTGGCGAGCGGGCTTGCCCGCGCTGGGGCGCGAAGCGCCCCTAAAACCAGCGACCGCGTTTTGGCTGAGGGAACAGGGAAACAGGTTTTGGGGCTGCTACGCAGCCCAACGCGGGCAAGCCCGCTCGCCACATTAAATATCTCGCGACGCAGCAGAGTTCCGCCCAAGGGCAGATCAGTACTCGATCCGCACATCACCCTTCGGCACGCTGCAGCACGACAGGATATAACCCTCGGCCACATCGTCGTCGGTGATCCCGCCGTTGTGCTCCATCTCCACTTCGCCGCCCAGCTTGAGTACCTTGCAGGTCCCGCAGATGCCCATGCCGCAGGCCTTGGGAATCATCAGGCCAAGCTTGGCCGCTGCCGCATGCACGGTTTCTCCCGGCGCCACACGAATGCTCTTCCCAGTCGCGGTGAACTCCACCTGATGCAGGTCCGCGGCATCCACTTCCGGCGCCTCGGCGGCCTGTTCGGCCTGCTCCACCGCATCGGCACGGGCTTCCGGCGGCGTCGCGCCAAACGATTCCTCGTGGTAACGGCTCATATCGAACCCGGCCGCTTCCAGCAGGCGCTTGACCGCACTCATGTAAGGCGTCGGGCCGCAGCAGAAGACCTCGCGCTCAAGGAAGTCCGGGGTCATCAACTCCAGCATCTTGTGGTTCAGGTAGCCGCGATAACCGGCCCAAGGCTCGCCCAGGCCGTGCTTCTCACAAATCAGGTGCAGGCTGAAGTTGTCGATCCGCGACGCCATATGCTCCAGCTCGCGGTGATAGATGATGTCTTTCGGCGAACGGGCGCTGTGGATAAACACCATGTCGACATTCGCGTTGGTGTCGTAGAACCAGCGGGCCATGGACATCACCGGCGTAATACCGACGCCACCACTCAGGTACAGCACTTTCGGGCTCGGGAAGTCGATGGCGTTGAACAAGCCCACCGGCCCGTGCACCGCCAGCTCCTGGCCTTCGTGCAAGGTGTCGTGCAACCAGTTCGAGACCTTGCCACCCGGCACGCGCTTGATGGTCACGGAAAAGCTGTAAGGCACCGACGGCGAGCTGGAAATGGTGTAGGAGCGCATGATCGGCTGGCCTTCGATTTCCAGCTCCAGGGTGACAAACTGCCCCGGCTTGAAAAAGAACATGATCGGCTGGTCAGCCATGAAGCAGAAGGTGCGGACATCCCAGGTTTCCTGGATGACTTTCACGCAGCGCACGATATGCCGACCATTGGCCCAGGTCTGGGTTGTTACCGGATTGAGGAAGTTGTTCGACATATTGTTCTCCACCGCCGACTGTCGGCTCTATGTTGGCGATTCTGCGCAAGGGTCGATGCGACCATTTACCTATCCGCGACATTGGCATGCTTATCGCGACCAGCCCACAACGACCGGGGCTTGCGCGTCGGGAACGGATTCGGCCATGTCGCCCATGGATAAGGTTCATGTCGCTACCAGTCGCACACTCCATCGCAAATGATCCACAGCATTCTTGTCTTGCGTCGCAACCGTATCAGCCGTATCAGCCACTATTCGCCGGCCACACCGCATGGCCATGAGGACTAAATCGATGGACGTCACCGCAACCCTGAGCCTGGGCGATCCGCTGGAACCCGCACGCAAGGCCACCGCGCAAATGCTGCAAGAGCGCGAGCGCACCTATTCCCTGCCGCAACCGTTCTACTCCGATGAGCGGCTGTACGAAATCGATATGCAGGAAATCTTCCAGAAAGAGTGGTTGATCGCCGGCATGACCTGCGAAATCCCGGCCAAGGGCAACTACATCACCCTGCAGATCGGCAAAAACCCGATCATCGTGATTCGCGGCGCCGATGGCGTGGTCCACGCTTTCCACAACGTCTGCCGCCACCGTGGTTCGCGTTTGTGCACCAGCGACAAGGGCAAGGTCGCCAAGCTGGTCTGCCACTACCACCAGTGGACCTATGAACTGGATGGCCGCCTGCTGTTCGCCGGCACCGAGATGGGCGCCGACTTCGACATGAAGCAATACGGCCTCAAGCCGGTGCACGTGAAGGCTTCCGGTGGCTACATTTTCATCAGCCTGGCGCAGACCCCGCCGCCGATCGACGAGTTCCTGGCGACTCTGAATCACTACATGGAACCCTACGACATGGAAAACACCAAGGTGGCGGTGCAAACCACCTTGATGGAGAAGGCCAACTGGAAGCTGGTGCTGGAGAACAACCGCGAGTGCTACCACTGCGGCGGCTCCCACCCGGAACTGCTGAAAACCCTGCTGGAATGGGACGACGTCACCGACCCGCGGGCCGACCAGAAATTCAAGGACCACGTAGCCGAATGCACCGTGGCCTGGGAAGCCGAGAAGATCCCTTACGCCCACGCCAGCTTCGGCCTGCGTAACCGTATCGTGCGCATGCCGCTGCTCAAGGGCACCGTGTCCATGACCATGGACGGCCAGCAGGGCTGCAAGAAGCTGATGGGCCGGATCAAGAACCCGGACCTGGGTTCGATGCGCATCCTTCACCTGCCGCACTCGTGGAACCACTGCATGGGCGACCACATCATCGTGTTCACCGTGTGGCCGATCAGCGCCCAGGAAACCATGGTCACCACCAAGTGGCTGGTGCACAAGGATGCGGTCGAAGGCGTCGACTATGACGTGGCGCGCATGCGTGAAGTCTGGGATGCGACCAACGACCAGGACCGTCGCCTGGCCGAAGAGAACCAGCGCGGTATCAACTCCACGGCGTACCAGCCGGGCCCGTACTCGAAAACCTATGAGTTTGGCGTGGTCAACTTCGTCGATTGGTACAGCGAGCGGCTGCTGAGCAACCTGGGAGCCGAGCCTGCGCCGTACCTCAAAGGCGTACCGGTTCACGGCTGACGGGAGTCATTGCGGCTGAAACCGCTATCGCCAGCAAGCCGGCGCCTACAGTCTTGTGTCGTTCGCCCGATCATGGAACGACACAAGACTAATGTAGGAGCCGGCTTGCTGGCGATGGCGTCGGCACAATCAACATCTCTCTAGCTATGCGACGCCCACCGCACCGTCCCATCCTCGCCAATAAACTCCTCGATAATATTCTCTCCGCTTAGCCGCACCTTGACGTACCCATTGAGCACCCGCTCCGGGTATTCGTCGTCCATGGCATTCTTGAATTCGGAAAACAGCACCCGCTCATTGCCGTCCAGCTCGCTGGTCACGCCATAGGGAATCGCCCCATGCCCGGCACAGCGCGCCCGCAACCCGCCCTGCTCGGCGTAAACGATACCGTTATGCAGATGCCCCCAGTACCAGTAATCCGGCACCCGGCCCAGGGCGTCACACACCGGTTGATACAGCGTGGTCTGGTTTTCCCCACTGATATCGAAACCCTGGTGATGACTGAGCACCATCAACTTCCGGCCCTTGGGCAAGCTCTTCATCCAGTCGATCTGCTGCTGGTTCAGGGTGCCGTCCATATAGAGACCGAGCGGCGCGGAGGCATAGGCCGAATCCAGCCCGACAATCAGCCAGTGATCGTTGTACAAGGCAAAGTAGCTGGTGCCCTGCTGCACCGGGAAACGTGAGTTGAGTTCCGCGAAATAGCCATGGGCACCGCTGTACATCTCGTGGTTGGAGTTGAGGGTGAAGGCGCCGTGCTTGCCCATCGGCCAACCGGCCATGTCGACATCCTCCTCGGAACCGGTGCCGGCGTAGTAGACATCCCCCAGGTGAATGGTGAAATCAGCCTGGGCCAGTTGCATCTGGTTGGCGACATTGACCGCCGGGGCATGGCTTTCAAAGGGCCCGGTGCCCCAGTCGCCGGCAATCGCCAAAGTCACCTCGTTGTCGATCATCATCACCATCGGCGTGGTACCGAAGGCGGCATGGCGTCGCAGGTTTTCGATCCACTTGATCAGCGCCTCGCTCCACAGCAGGTCCAGCAACTCCCACTTGCGACAGCCCAGCAACGTACCGTCCTTGAGGACCCGGGTCGGCAATTGCGACTCCGAGGTCGGCAAGGCCTTGGCGTTGCCCAGATGCAGGATCGACAGCCCATGGGACAACTCCCACGGCACCGATGGCTCGTCTGTCGGCAGATCGCCATGGTCCAGCACGTACTGGGCCTGGTCGTGCCCACGTTGCAACAACGTCTGGATGGCCTGGAATTCCTCGGGTTCGATATCACTGATGAGTTTTTTCCAGGACAACTCCATCCGGGCTTTCAGACCGCTGAGGCGGACGCGGATTTTGGCTAATTCATTTTCCAGATGCGACAAGTTCATGGCGGTCTCCCTACAACGTCTTCATGAATTCGATCAGCGCCCATTTCTCGGCGTCGGTCAGTTGGGTCCCGTACAGGTGCCCACTGTTGTGGTTGCCTTCCAGGCGTGTGTCATAACGGAAGTAGGTCGGCGCCTGGACCAATGGGCCGCTGGTGACGAAGCCGACCTTGACCGGGTCGTAGACATCCGAACCGGTGTTGAACACCACAGGCCGTTTATCCGGGCTCTGCAACAGGTCCCACAGGCTCGGCACCGAGCCGTTGTGCAGGTACGGCGCACGCATCCAGACGCCGTCGGTAGGCGTATTGCTGTAGCTCTGGGTCTTGCGATAGGCATTGAAGTCGAAGGGCGGTTTCTTGAAGCCATGGAACGCCTGCACCAGGCCGACGGTGAAGGAATCCAGGCGATGGGAGTCGGTGCCCAGTTGATCGATATTAGTCGTGACCTGGCCGGTATCGGCCTTGCCGAACTCATGACAGCCCGCGCAGTTGTTGTCCCACAGCGGTTTGCCTTGGGCCACCCGCGCCTGGTCCAGGGCGAACGGCCAGGCCGGCGGCTTGGTGCCCAGCAGCCAGTTGGTGACCCGGTTGAAGCTTTCCGGCAACACCGACTGTGGCGTCGCGCCCACGGCCATGGCCGCCGCGTAGTTGCGCTCGTGGATATCGTTGTTGTTGCCGTCCCAGTGCAGGTACAGCGACTCCCGTGGTTTCTGGTTCCAGATCTGCGGCAGGTCGACGGTGCCGATGGTCGAGTCGTCCGGGAAACCGAAGACCACCATCTTGGTCGGGTTGAAGGTGTCGGTGCGCCCCGGGCCTTGTGCCGGCCGCAGTTTCTGCCAGGCGTAGGCCTGTTTCTGCTTGAGCAGCGCGGTCTTGGCCATGGGAATGATCAGGTAGCGGTTGTACAGGCGCTCGAAGAAGCCCAACTGGAACTTGGCGTTGATCGCCGTCATCACCGCATCGGTGGTGAATTTCGGGTCGCTGGCGCAATCGTAGGCAAACCACTGGAACGCTTGCAGTTGCAGGGTATTGGCCGGCGCCGTGGCGATCGGCTTGGCGACATCGCTCGGCGAAGCCCGGTAGGAGCCGGTGTGGCACAAGGCGCAGTTGGGCTCCACGGTCGGGTAGCCGATCTGCCGCTTGGCCATGCCGATGGGCAGGTCGCGACCGTTTTCATAGAGAAAGCCGAACGCATCCCAACCGGCGCCGGGCTTGGGCATTTTTTCCGGGCACATCTGCGGCAGCACGGCAAACAGGTAGTAGGGAATCCGCGCCTCGATGCCCAGGCCGATGGCGGCGTATTTGAAGTGGTCTTCGTCGGAGGCGAACTTCTCCTCGGGCACCACCCGCAGCATGTTGTACCAAGTTTCATAGCCGATAAAACCCAGCACCAGCAGGGTGATCAGCAGGCCGACCCGGAAGCCGTGGCGATGCCAGCGGGCTTCCCAACCCTGGCACCAGGCATGCCAGCCATCAACCAGCAAGGCCCAGGGCCGGTTGGCCGGTGTGCTGCCCATATAGAGCGTGACGCCCAGGATCAGGAACATGCTCAGGTCGCCGTAGAGCATGGGCACGAACACCGTGGGGGTGCTGCTGGTGTCGATCAGGTAGATCCAGAACGCCACGGCGACCAACCGGCTCAAGACGCATAACCAGGAGTGGATCACGAAGCGCGGGGCATTGAAGCCCGACGGCATGTAGAACAGGCTGATCCCCACCAGCAGCATGCCGGCGTTTTCCAGCCAGGGGTCCGAGAGCACCGGCGGCAGGCCGACCACCGAGGTCAGCAGCGCCGGAGCAAACAAGGCAGGCAGTGCGAACACCATGTTCATCACGATGCCTATCCAGATAAAGCGTTGAAACCAGCGGATGTAATTGTCCATATCACCCTTCCTTGTTATGCAGGAGCACCCGTTCTGCGGCCAACGGCGTCTTATTTGTGGCGAGCGGGCTTGCCCGCGCTCGGCTGCGGAGCAGTCGCAAAACCGGCCGCCGCGGTCTATCTGATGTACCGAGTCCGCAGGTTTTAGGGCCGCTTCGCGCCCCAGCGCGGGCAAGCCCGCTCGCCACAGGTATCGCGACCATCAGGAAGACGCGGTTTTCTCCAGGTGCTCCAGGATCAGTGGATACACATCGACCACCGCGTTCTTGCCGAACATGCAGTCGATATGGCCGTAGCCCGGCACCACATGGCGGCTGAACAGCTCGGGGCCATGCAGGTCGACCAGCCGGTCGTAGGTCTTCTCGGTACTTTCCGGCAAGTAACACTGGTTGTCGGCACCGCTGATAAAGCAGATCGGCAATTGCAGCCGGCTGAAATGCGGCATGTAGACATCATTGCCCTTGAAGTCCACCAGATGCCCCTTGCGACAGATCAGCGCCAGGTGCTCGAAGGTCTGGATATTCGACTCGCCGAACAGTTCGTGGAGGTTGTCGTGCAGGGTTTCATTGAGGGTGTCGTGACGGTACAGCGAGGCATACATGAAGGTGATCCGGTGGCAGACCGGGTTGGTGCAATAGCCCTGGGCTTCGATCCGCGCATAGACGTTGAGGGCCTTGTCATAGAGCTTGTTGAACCAGCCCTCCTTGCTGTCGGCATAGGCGGTCAGCGACTTGATGCCTACCGCATCCAGCGCCCCCGGCAGGTGCAGGCCGGCCTTGATCCCGGTCGCCGTGGCCACCACCGTGTCTGCGGCAATCTGTGAACAGACCACCGAGCGCACCCCCTGCAACCCTGCCAGCATTGACATGAAGAACGTCGTGGCGCCGTAGCAATGCACCACGCATTGCACGTCCAGGGCGCCGGTGGCCTGGCGGATCTGCGCAATGGCCGCCTTGTAGTCATACTGGGCGATCTGGTCGCCGTTCCACTCGTGCTTGCTCGCCGGCAGCAGGATGCTGACGCGGAAATCCAGGAGCCAGACGTCGTAGTCGTGCTTGCACAGGTACTCCAGCAGGTTGGTCTGGATGGTGTCGGTGGAGAAGATATTCGAACCCACGCCCAGCCCGTGTACCAGCATCACCGGGCCTTTGTCACCCGCCTGGTAACGGGTCAGGCGCAGCTGCACCTTGTCCTCGGTCTCGAAGAAATGCACGCTCGGCGCCGGCGCATCCAGCGGCCGCTTGTGCCGGGGTGGCGCGTCCGGGTTGAAGTAGATATCGCCGGCAAACACCCCGCCGTAGCTTTCCCAGAGAATCCCGGCGAAGAACTTGCCGAAACGCGCCAGGGCTTCGATCCGCTCGCGTTCATTGCGCGCATTGAGCACCTTCATGGTGGTCATCTGCTTGGCGAAGTCGGCCGGTTTGATATGCATGACCCCGGAGCCGATCACCGCGCCGGTCTTGTCCGGCCCCTGATAGAGCGTGACGTAGAGGGTGCTGGTGTCCGGCCAGATATTCAGCACGCCGTTGTCCTCGGGCACGGTCTTGAAGGCGCTGAAGTAATAGTCGCGACCATCCTCGGCGGTCAGTTTCATGTCGTAGTTCATATGGCGCACGCCGACCTGCTCCTGAAACTGCTCGAACAGGTTGAACACGCCGTTGCTGGCCGTCAGCGGATAAGGCGAAAGCGCTGGAGCATTGAGGGTGCCGACCAGGGTCGCGGCATGCTCCGGCTCCTTGATCAGGCGATTGAGGTCATTGCCGGTAATGGTCAGGGTGAACTCGATAGGTGAGTTCTGCGCCTCACCGGCCTTGGCGGCCGCCTGGTAGAGCGCCAGGTCGGTGCCCTGGGGCTGGGTGAAATCCCTGGAAAAATAACCCTTCATGGTTTCAGTGAACTGCACCCCCAGGGTCGGCGGCGCCACCGGTTTGCGCGGTGCCGACGGCAGGCGGTAGTCGATGACCCAGCCACGATCAGCGGCCAGCAGGCCCATATTGCGCTCGCTCACCGCCGAGATGGTCAGCAGCGGGTTGACCGCCAGCGAGGTCGGAATCACCGCCCCATCGGTCACATACAGCCCCGGATAGACCGCGTCGCCAGAGGCTCCGCTGAACACCTGGCCCTTGTGGTTGACCACGCCCTGCGCGGCGTCCTCACCCATCACGCAGCCGCCCAGCGGGTGCACCGAGACGATGCTGTGCTTGAGCAGCTTGGTCCAGATAGGGTTCGGCACCCAGACCCCGCCCAAGGCCTTGGTCGATTGATGCAGGCGTTCGTTGCCGAGCTTGAAGTTTTCCTGTTCGCCCACCCCCGGCCAGTCGATGCGCAGCTGATCCTTGTCATCCAGCAGCATGCGCCCCTTGCCATCGTCATGGCTCATGATCAGGTAGGTCTGCATATTGTGCAGCGCGCCGTAATACGGGCCGCGCACAAAACTTTCGAGCTCGCGGGCCTTGTAATGCAGTTCGGCGCTGACGCCCTTGTCGGTGGCCTCGCCGATCATCCCGGCAAACCCGGCCATGGCCGGCACCATCGGCCGTCCCAGCGCTCCCGGGATCGAGCCCTCCTCGATCACCATGCGGCTGCGCCAGTCGCCTTCGGTACGCATGTCGATGACCGAGGTGATGCACGGCCCGACCGGCTCCATCTCCTTGGCCGGGTGGGCGCCGAAACCGATGCCGTTGATGGTCTGTTCGCAGTTGTGGCCGAAACCGAGGATATCGCCGTTGCCGCTCATGTTTTCGCCGAGCTGGTCGGACATCGGCACACCCTTGCTGCGCGAGCGCAGGAGGATTTCCGTGGAGCCCAGGGTGCCGGCGGAGACCACCACGATGTTGGCTTTGACAAACAACGTCGGTGCCGAGAATTTTTCCCTGCCGCTGTCCAGGTACTGGAAGTGCACGATCCAGCCGTCACCGTCACGCTCCAGGTGCCGCACTTCGGCCTGGCAGAAAATCTCCGCGCCGTGGTTCCAGGCATCCGGCAAGTAGTTCATCAAGGTGGTGTTCTTGGCCTTGTTGTTACAGCCCGAGACGCAGTCGCCGCACTGGTTGCACGGCAGTTGTTCGACACCGACATGGTTGAGGTTGTTGGGCAGCTTGTCGAAGGTCACGTTGATCGGCGGCGTGTAGAAATGCGCTTTTTCCTCGAGGTAATCCGCCGACTTGCGATTGGCGTCCAGCTTCGGCAGTTTCGGTCCGGAGGCCGGATAAGGGTTGGGCTTGAGCATTTCCCGGGCTCGCGCATAACCTTCGGCGAGCAGCGTGTCACGGTGTTCACGGACCGCCTGGGGCCAGCGCGGGTCATCGAAAACCCCCGGCTCCGGTTCCAGGGACACGTTGGCATTGATCAGCGAGGTGCCGCCCAGGCCGCAGCCGACCACCACGTTCTGCTGGGCATTGACGTGCAAGTCGAACAAGCCGGTGCGCGAACCGATATGGCCGTCCGGATCATGGACCTGCAACTCCTCCGTCGCCGCGATCATGGTGTTGGGGTATTCCCCCGGCTGCATCTCGCGCCCGCGCTCCAGCAGGCAGACACTTTTCCCGGCACGGGCCAGTCGCGAGGCAGCAATACCACCGCCGTAGCCGGAGCCGATCACGATGACGTCGTAGCGTTCCTTGATCTCACTGATGGATGTCGAAATCCGTGTCATGGTTATTTCCTCTATCAGGCTAGGTCGGGCAACTCTGCGGTTACCGCTACAGGGGGCAGACGGTGATGCAACAGGCGAACGCGCACGCGGGTTCTCAGACCAGCTGGGCATGCGGACGAAAAACAGGACGGGCGCACAGGCGCCAGGTCAGGCGCTATAGGCGCGCACGCTGGTTGGTGGCATGGCGATGAATGCGCCTGGGCACCAGGGCACAGGCTTTGACCACGACATTGAAGGTCGGGAGTGACGGTGGACGTTGGTATGGCTGGCGACCCATCGAGCGTTCTCCCTGAAGCTGATGTGGATGCGAATAAGGTTGTGTCCTTGTGCCATGAGTGAAGTCTTTGCACCGGGGGGTGTCAATAAACACCCTTAGAACTGTATGAAATTTGATCTATAACGTTATGGGCTATAAGAACCGGGGCTTACAGACCTTAACGAACAACTTATCCACAGAGCCACCCACAGCAAATGTGGGCAAGTCACGGTTTATGCACCGGCTGCCACACTGAAATCTGAATAAAATCCGTGACTTATTCAGAAAGGCCTGTTCAGGCGGACTTTGATCACTTTTTAACCTAATCCTTGTAAACCACGTATTTAAAGGCCTGTAGAGGACCGCGAACACCTTATCCACAGAAAGGCCAACAGACTTTGTGTGCAAGTCGGGCATTTTTCCAGGCGTCTGTGGAAAACCGCTGAAAGCCGCGAGATATGAAGCTTTCAGGCCAATCAAATAGCGCAAAAGCTCAATTTGAGTGTTTTTTGATCAAACCTATGTAAGCCATATAAAACAAGGCCCGCAGAGGACAGCAAACATCTTATCCACACATACGCCAACAGACTTTGTTAACAACTCGAGGTTCGAGGAAAACCTTCCAACGTCCTTATCCACATAAAAACTCGAATAAAAACCGTCGGTTAGGCTGATCAATTTTCGTACGAAGGGCTACAGGCATTGATTTGCATGGGCTGTGGCGATGCACAAACACCTTATCCACAGGCCGGCCCACAGTCTCTGTGGACACTTGTTCGTGGCATAAGGGGCTGAGGCATCAGACGGCAGGCGAACTACACTCTTTTCACCGCGCGCCATGTTCTTGCAGAGGAGGTGTCTTGGCCCCACGCTTCGCGAGGGAACCCGATGCGTCATTCATACACAACGTGCGTCGCCGTCTACCTGATCATGATCGGTAGCGCCGCAGCCAACTGTTTTCAGGACGCAGGCGAGCGTTATCACATTGACCCGCTGTTGCTCTACGCCATCGCCCAGGTCGAATCGGGCATGAACCCGGCGGCACTCAACACCAACCGCGACGGCAGCCGGGATATCGGCCTGATGCAGATCAACAGCCGTCATCTGCAACGCCTGGCGGCCTTTGGTATCGACGAACACAAGCTACGCAGCGAGCCGTGTACCAGTGTCATGGTCGGGGCCTGGATTCTGGCGCAGTTTGTTCAACAGTTGGGCTACGGCTGGCAAGCCGTGGGGGCCTACAACGCCGGCACCCTGCAGGAGCAGGGTGACGGGCGCGAGCGTTATGCGTTGCAGGTGTGGCATTACTACCATGAGTTATTGACGCGGTACCGACCGACGCGGCGCTGAACGGCTTCAGCGCAGCACGCCTTCCTCAATCAAAAGTTTGAGAATGGCCTCGGCCCCAGCTTCGGCACTGACGCCCTTGAGCACTTGCCCACCGCCGCCACTGGCCTTGGCCGTCGCCGCCTTCATCCGGTCGGCGCCGCTCTTGGCCTTGATCACCTTCAAGCGCTTGGGCCGTGGCTTGGCCGGTTGTAGCAAGGCGCCTGTGAATAACTCATCCTCAAGCACCTCCACTTCGTCGGCATGCAGCACGCCACGTTGCGCCGGGCCGTAGGCGCTTTGCCGTGGCTTGGGCGCAGCGTTATCCACAGTCGCAAGAAACGGCAGGCGGACTTTCAGGCGCCGCCGCTGGCCGCGGGGCAAGGCTTGCAGCACATGGGCTACGCCGCCTTCGATGGACTCGACCTGGGCCAAGCCCACCACCAGCGGCCAACCGAGGTTTTCCGCCAGCAGGAACGGCAGCATGCCCGAGCCTTCGCCGGTTTCCGCCTGGCTGCCGGTGAGCACAAGTTGGGCGCCGGCATCACGCAGATAATCGGTCAGCGCCGGCAGCGCATCGGCCCCGGCCGGCTGTTCCAGCACCCGCAATTCATCCAGGCCCATGCCCAGGTAAGCCCGCAACGCCGGCTCCGAGACATCGCCGGCATGCACCACCTGCAAGTTATCCCCAGCCAGTTGCAAACCCAGCTCCACCGCGCGGGCATCCTGTTCGGCGCGACGGGCGCGGCCGGAGGTGGGGTGGGCGCCGATGGAGACCAGGCTGATTACATTCGTACTCATGACGTCATCCCTACCTTAAGCCGCATCGCGCTTGGCGCCGTTGCGATATGCCGTCACCGCTGCAATCAGGGCACGGAAGATCTCGCTGCTCTCGCCGATCACCGACAGGTCGGCGCGCTTGATCATGTCGCAACCCGGATCGAGGTTGATCGCCACCACCTTGTCGCAGGCACCGATGCCTTGCAGATGCTGGATCGCCCCGGAAATCCCCACGGCCACATAGACCCGTGCGGTCACCCAGGTGCCGCTGGCGCCGACCTGGCGCTCGCGGGCCATGAAACCGTCGTCCACCGCCACCCGCGAAGCGCCTTCGGTCGCGCCCAGGGCGGCGGCGGTCTGGTGGAACAGCGCCCAGTCCTTGACCCCATTGCCGCCGGAGAAAATAAACTCAGCTTCGGCCATGGGAATCGCCGCCGGGTCCACCGCCACCGCACCGAGATCCTCGATACGCGGCAAGCTGCGCACCAGGCTTGTGGATAACTCCACGGGCAAGGCTTCATGGCGGGTTTCGCTGACCGGCTCGGCGCATTCGGCAGCCGCCAGGATCAGGCGTGCCAAAGGTCGCGCCAGGTCCTGCAGACCGGCACCGGCACGGCCGATGCACTCCTCGCCCTTGACCTGCCAGACCCGCGTGGCCGGGCGTTCGCCCAGGCTTGCAGCCAGGCGCCGGCCCAGCTCGCCACCACCGCTGCGGCTGTCCGGCAGCAACCAGTGACGGGGGTTGAACTGGTTATCCACAGCCCGCAGGCCCTGGACCCGTTGCTCGGGTGAATAACCACTGAACTCATTGCCGTCGAGCACCAACAGGCGATCGACGCCGGCGGTTTCGAAAGTCGATTCCTTATGCTCGCCAAAGACCACGGCCAACACCGCGCCGTCCTGGCCCGCCATCTGATGGGCCAGGCCCAGCAGGTCGCGGTCGTGACTGCTCAGGCGCCCGCCGACCATGTCCGGCACCACGCTGATATAGAACGCCGGTTGCAGCACCTGATGCAGCGGCAGTTGCACCTCCACACTGGCCGAACGCTTGGTCGCGCCGCCTTGCTGGGCACCGCTGCGGTCGATGCGCTTGATGCCGTTAGGACCGATAAACCCGACGCCATGGACATTCTTGCGGATCAGGCCGTTAGGCCCCGTCCAGCTCTGTTGCTGCGGTTGCATGGCCGCGTGCAACGGGTGCAGGCGGTTGCGGGCGATCCACTCGGCGCGAGGGTCGCGGCGGATAATGTCGCTCATCAGTGCACCTCCGCAGGTTCACGTTTGACTGGCGATTTACTCGGCGCCGCCTCTTCAAGCAGGGCATCGGCCACCAGTTCGGCCAGGTCCTTGATCAGGGGGCGCGGTTCAACCACGCCTTCGAGCATCGCCGTACATTGCGGACAACCGACGGCCACCAGTTCGGCGCCGGTTTCGCGAATGTCGTCCATGCGCATATCGGGAATCCGCTGCTTGCCGGGAATGTCGGTGATCGGCGCGCCGCCACCGCCGCCACAGCAGCGGGAACGGAAACCGGAACGCTGCATTTCCTTGACCTCGATCCCCAGTGCCCGCAGCACGTCACGCGGCGCTTCATATTCGCCGTTGTAGCGGCCCAGGTAGCACGGATCGTGATAAGTCACGCTGTTGCCTTTGTGCTGCCCGAGGTTCAAGGCACCGGCACCGATCAGTTCGGCCATATAGGTGCTGTGATGCTGTACCAGGTACTCGCCGCCAAAGGCGCCGTATTCGTTTTTCAGCACATGGAAGCTGTGGGGGTCGCAGGTGACGATGCGCTTGAAGCTGTACTTGGCCAGGGTCTGGATATTGCGTTTGGCCAACAGCTGGAAGGTCGCTTCGTCGCCCAGGCGGCGAGCCACATCACCGCTATCGCGTTCTTCCAAGCCGAGTACCGCGAAGTCGACCTTGGCCGCTTTCAGCACTTTGACGAAGGCGCGCAAGGTGCGCTGGTTGCGCATGTCGAACGCACCGTCGCCGACCCAGAACAGCACGTCGGTGGTTTTCTTCTCACCGAGCAGGTCGAGGTTCAGGTCCGCCGCCCAGTTCATCCGCCCACCGGGGGCGAAACCGCCGGGGTTGTCGGTGGCGATCAGGTTTTCCAGGACTTCGGCGCCCTTGTTCGGGGTCGCGCCTTTTTCCAGGGTCAGATGACGACGCATGTCGACGATGGCATCGACGTGCTCGATCATCATCGGACACTCCTCGACGCAGGCCCGGCAAGTGGTGCAGGACCACAGGGTCTCGGCGTCCACCAGGCCGTTGACGATCGGTTGGTGCGGGTTGCCGGCGTGCTCGCCGATGGCTTTGCCTGGGTAAGGGCTGCCGGCGAAGTTTGCGTCGGTGCCGCCGGCCAGGCCGACCACCATGTCCTGGATCAGTTTTTTCGGGTTCAACGGCTGGCCGGCGGCGAACGCCGGGCAGGCGGCTTCACATTTACCGCACTGCACGCAGGCATCGAAGCCCAGCAGTTGGTTCCAGGTGAAGTCCTTGGGTTTTTCCACGCCCAGGGGCGCTTTCGGGTCGCTCAGGTCCAGCGGTTTCAGACCGGTGGAACGGCCGCCGCCGAAGCGTTCGGCGCGACGGTGCCAGGCCAGGTGCAGGGCACCGGCGAAGGCGTGTTTCATCGGGCCGCCCCAGGTCATGCCGAAGAACAGCTCCGACACACCCCACAGCACACCAATGCCGAGAATCACCGCCAGCACCCAGCCGCCGAAGTCTTCCGGGAGGATGCCGGCGACCGGCAGGGTCACCAGGAAGAACGACGCCGAGAAGGCCAGCAGGCTTTTCGGCAGGCGCATCCACGGGCCTTTCGACAGGCGCGACGGCGGGTTGCGGCGACGCAGATAGACGAAGATGGCACCGACGAACATCACCGCCGACATCAGCAACAGCGCATAGCCGAGGATGCGGTTATGCAGGCCGAACCCATGGACCAGAATCGCCAGCACGATGGACGCCACCGCCCCGCCAGCCGTGGCGACGTGGGTGTTGGCGATGTATTTGTCCCGCGCCACCACGTGGTGCAGGTCGACCATGTAGCGCTTGGGCATGGCGAAGAGGCCGCCGAGCAGATCGACTTTCGAGGGTCGACCGCGACGCCACATGGCTACCCGCCGCAGCGCGCCGAGGACGGCAAGGCCCAGGGCGGCAAACAGCAGGATGGGGAGAAGGGTATTCAACATGGTGAAGCTCCCAAAAGACCTCGGGTCTTGCAAGGGTTCATATGCATGCCGATGAGGGCCTTGCACCTACTTGTGGCGAACGCGCTTGTGTGGCGAGGGGGCTTGCCCCCGCTGGGCTGCGAAGCAGCCCCAAACCAGCCAATGCGGTCTGTCAGGAAAAACGCATTGACCGGTTTTACGACTGCTTCGCAGCCGAACGGGGGCAAGCCCCCTCGCCACAACAACCCGCCCACCACAACAAGCCTCCTCACCACAGGTGTGGAGGCCACGCCGTCAGAAATCCTTGCACAGACGCAACGCGTCATAGATCGCCGCGTGGGTGTTGCGCTGGGCCACGCAGTCGCCGATACGGAACAGCAGGTAACCGTCACCCGCCTCGCTCAGCGAAGGCTGCGGCTTGATCGCGAACAGGGCTTCAACATCGATCTGGCCCTTGTTCCGCGAACCTTCCTTGAGCCCGTAGTAGATTTCCTCGTCCGGACGCACGCCGTTCTCCACCACCACCTGATCGACGACCCGCTCTTCCTTGGCCCCGGTGTATTCGTTCTCCAGCACCGCCACCAGCTTGTCGCCCTCGCGATAGACCTTCTCCAGCATCATGTCGCCGGTCATGATCACTTCTTTCGGGTACATGCTGCGGTAGTAAGTCGGGAACGACGTACCGCCAATGGCCACGCCCGGCTTGATATCGTCGGTGACGATTTCCACCTGGCTGCCCTTGTCGGCGAGGAAGTCGGCCACCGACATGCCGGTGAACTCGCAGATGGTGTCGTAGACCAGCACGTTCTTGCCCGGCGCGACCTTGCCATCCAGTACATCCCAGCTGCTGACCACCAGCCCTTCGGCGGCGCCCCAGTGTTCGTTCTGCTCCAGGTTCGGATGCCCGCCGACGGCCAGCACCACGATGTCCGGACGCAGGTCGAGGATAGTCGCGGCATCGGCGGCAGTGCCCAGGCGCAGGTCAACCTTCAGACGCGCCAACTCCAGCTGGAACCAACGGGTGATACCGGCAATCTGGTCACGCTGCGGCGCTTTCGAGGCCGTGGTGATCTGCCCGCCAATGGCGTCCTTCTTCTCGAACAGGGTCACGTCGTGCCCGCGCTCGGCGGCCACCCGTGCAGCCTCCATCCCGGCAGGGCCGGCACCGACAATCACGACCTTGCGCTTGACCCCGGTGGATTTCTCGATGATGTGCGGCACGCCCATGTATTCACGGGAGGTCGCGGCGTTCTGGATGCACAGGACGTCCAGGCCCTGATACTGACGGTCGATGCAGTAGTTGGCACCGACGCATTGCTTGATCTGGTCGATCTGGCCCATCTTGATCTTGGCGATCAGGTGCGGGTCGGCGATATGCGCGCGGGTCATGCCGACCATGTCGACATAACCGCCTTCGAGAATACGGGTCGCCTGGTTCGGGTCCTTGATGTTCTGTGCGTGCAGCACCGGAACCTTGACCACTTCCTTGATCCCGGCCGCCAGGTGCAGGAACGGCTCCGGCGGGTAGCTCATGTTCGGAATCACGTTGGCCAGGGTGTTGTGGGTGTCGCAACCCGAACCGACCACACCGATGAAATCGAGCATGCCGGTATCGTCGTAATACTTGGCGATCTGCTTCATGTCATCGTGGGACAGGCCATCGGGGTGGAACTCATCACCGCAGATACGCATGCCGACGCAGAAGTCGTCGCCGACTTCCTTGCGCACGGCCTTGAGCACTTCCAGGCCGAACTTCATCCGGCCTTCGAAGGTACCGCCCCATTCATCGGTGCGCTTGTTGACCCGCGGGCTCCAGAACTGGTCGATCATGTGCTGGTGCACGGCGGACAGTTCGACGCCATCCAGGCCGCCTTCCTTCGCCCGGCGCGCGGCCTGGGCGTAGTTGCCGATCACCCGCCAGATCTCTTCCGGCTCGATGGTCTTGCAGGTGGCACGGTGCACCGGCTCACGCACGCCCGAGGGCGACATCAGGGTCGGCCAGTTGAAGCCGTCCCAGCGCGAGCGACGGCCCATGTGGGTAATCTGGATCATGATCTTGGCGCCATGCTTGTGCATGGCGTCGGCCAGGTTCTGGAAGTGCGGGATGATGCGGTCGGTGGACAGATTCACCGAGCTCCACCATTCCTGCGGGCTGTCGATCGCCACGACGGACGAACCACCGCAAATCGCCAGGCCGATGCCGCCCTTGGCTTTCTCTTCGTAGTAACGGATATAACGTTCGGTGGTCATCCCGCCGTCGGTGGCATAGACCTCGGCGTGAGCGGTACTGAGCACGCGGTTGCGGATGGTCAGTTTGCCGATCTGGATCGGCTGGAACATTGCTTCGAAAGCCATGGTGCGATCCTCGACTTACAACGGCTTGACGGTAAACAGGCCGTCGTCGTGACCTTCTTCGGAGCCACCGTAGACTTGCTCGGCCACGGTGCGGATCGCGCTGCCGCGTGCCGCCAGGATCTGGTCCATGGCGCCGGCGAACCAGCCGGTGAACATGTAGTCGACCTTGCGCCCGACCTTGCCGTAGACGTAGACGAACGCCGAGTGTTCGAGCTTGACGCTGGCGGTGCCTTGGTCGAGGTCGATGTCCTGGATCTTGAACAGGCCCCAGCCGCGTTGCGACAGGCGCTTCATGTAGTGCTCGAACACCGCGACACCTTCCAGGCCATGGCACTCGGCTTCTTTTTCACACCAGTGCCAGGCGGACTTGTAGCCGGCCTTGTAGAGGATCTCGGCGTAGGCGTCGGCGCCCAGGACTTCTTCGATGCCCATGTGGTTGTTGACGAAGAAGTGCCGTGGCACGTAGAGCATCGGCAGGGCGTCGGAAGTCCAGACACCGGTTTCGCTGTCGACTTCGATAGGCAGTTGCGGGGCGATTTTAGCCATGGGTAACACTCCAGAATTCGTATTGGACGCTTTGCAAAGCTTTGGCTTTGGCTTTAAAAATAAAAAGCAGTGTGAATGCCTTCACAGCCGTAGCGAGCACGTCGAGAGCAAGGAAGGACCGGAGCGAAGAGCGAAGGCCAGTACGAATGTACGGCGAGCTTTTCGCGAGGACCTGACGCAGCTATCGGCGAGCGGAGTAGGCTGTGATGGTATTCACTCGCCCCAGACGTCCTTGAGGACGTTGACCCAGTTTTCGCCCATGATCTTGCGCACCACACGCTCAGGGTGACCGCGCTTGAGCAGGGTCTCGGTGAGGTTCGGGAACTCGCCCACGGTACGGATGCCCAGCGGGTTGATGATCTTGCCGAAACTGGTCAGGCGACGGGCGTAGCCCTTGTCGTGGGTCAGGTATTCGAAGAAGTCCTGGCCATGGCCCTGGGTGAAGTCGGTGCCGATACCGATGGCGTCTTCACCGACGATGTTCATCACGTACTCGATGGCCTCGGCGTAGTCGTCGATGGTCGATTCGATGCCCTTGGCGAGGAACGGCGCAAACATGGTCACGCCAACAAAACCGCCATGGTCGGCAATGAACTTCAGTTCGGCATCGGACTTGTTGCGCGGATGCTCTTTCAGACCCGAAGGCAGGCAGTGGGAGTAGGTCACCGGCTTCTTCGATTCGAGGATGACTTCTTCGCTGGTCTTGGAGCCGACATGGGACAGGTCGCACATGACGCCGACGCGGTTCATTTCGGCGACGATCTCGCGACCGAAGCCTGACAGGCCGCCGTCACGCTCGTAGCAACCGGTGCCCACCAGGTTCTGGGTGTTGTAGCACATCTGCACAATACCGACGCCCAGCTGCTTGAAGATCTCGACATAACCGATCTGGTCTTCGAACGCGTGGGCATTCTGGAAGCCGAAGAGGATGCCGGTCTTGCCCAGCTCCTTGGCCTTGCGAATGTCGGCGGTGGTGCGCACCGGCATCACCAGGTCGCTGTTCTCGCGGATCAGCTTCTGGCTCGAGGCGATGCTGTTGATGGTGGCCTGGAAGCCCTCCCACACCGACACGGTGCAGTTGGCGGCGGTCAACCCACCTTTGCGCATGTCCTCGAACAGTTCGCGGTTCCACTTGGCAATGATCAGCCCGTCGATAACGATGCTGTCGGCGTGCAGTTCGGCTGGGCTCATCAGGCTGTCCCCTATTAGCGATTCACGCGCCGAATCGTCTGCCGGCGCTTTGGGATCAGCATATGCCCAGGGGACCGGAGAGCCGGGTGCAAAAACGACAGGGGAATTGCCGAAAGCGTCAATCCGCGACAAAGCGACGTTGCCGTACGGATTTCCGGCTCGTAGGCTTAAGTACTTGCCCATGTACGACTATTCTTTGACGCGGGCTTGAGACAGAATTGCCCTCCATCGCTCTGCCACCTCTTTTGATCAAGGATCGGGACGCCGTAATGAAATCGATTTTCCTGGCTTTGGTGCTTGTCAGCCTGGGGGCCCACGCGGCCGAAGACGCGGACAACTCGCCCTGCGATGCGGTCGAAAACGACCAGCAGACCCTGGAGTGCGCCACCTACAGCAAGAACACCGCCGAGCAATTGCTCAAGGAAAACTTCGACGCCCTGCTGGACCGGGTCAAGACGCAATACGCCAATGACAAGGCGCAAGCCGCCGACATCAGCGCCAAGCTGCAGGCCGCCCAACAGCTCTGGATCAAGTCGCGGGACGCCGATTGCGCCATCGCGCCGCTGCCGGCCAAGCCCGGAAGCAAGCCCTTCACCATCGACCAGTACGACTGCCTGGCGAGCAAGAGCGACGAACGGTCGGAGTTTCTTGAGTCGATTGCCCAGGAATAATCCGGGCGGCTGTCTACACTGGACCACACCCCGTCCTGAATTGGCTGTACAGGCGAGTCGTTGACGATCATCACAGGATCTTCGCATGCGCTCACTGACAGCCATCCCGTTGTATGCCCTGGCGATTTTCGTCGCCATTATGCTGTTCATTGAAATCGGTCGGCGTATCGGTGATCGCCATCTGGCCCTCGACCCCGAGGGCGCGCGGACCGGAACCAGTGCTATCGAAGGCGCGGTGTTCGGCCTGCTGGCGCTGCTGATCGCCTTTACCTTTTCCGGCGCGGCCACCCGGCTGGACGTCCGACGCAGCCTGATCGTCGAAGAAACCAACGCCATGGGTACTGCCTGGTTACGCCTGGACCTGCTGCCGCCGGCCAACCAACCGGCCCTGCGCCAGGCATTTCGCGACTATGTGGACGCGCGCATCGCCTACTACCAAGACCTCAACGAACTCGATCGTTCCAGCCAGGATGACACCCGGGGCAATGCCTTGCAGTTGGAGATCTGGAAGCAGTCGGTCGCCGCACTGCCGCAGATGCCCACGCCGACGCTGGGCTCCAACCTGCTGCAAGCCCTCAACCAGATGATCGACATCACCACCACCCGTGGCGTGGCCCAGGCAACCCACCCGCCGCTGGTGATCTACCTGATGCTGGTCGCCCTGACCCTGGTCAGCGCCCTGTTCATCGGCTACGACATGGCGGGCACGGCCAGGCGCAACTGGCTGTACAGCCTGGGTTATGCGCTGGTGATGGTCAGCGTGCTGTATGTGATCCTGGATTTCGAGTACCCGCGGATCGGCCTTATCCGCGTCGACTACTTCGACCAGATCATGCTCGACCTGCGCAAAACCATGGACTGAAGGTCTACCCGGGCGACGACATCTGCACAGGCGCCAGACAGCGGCTAGACTGGGAAGTGCACCCACTCATTCAAAAGGAACTTGAATGTACTTCCCCCGAGAAACCGAACGGGACTACCTCTTTACCCGAGGCGTCCTGCTGCTTTTCCTGATTTTCCTGGCCTTTGGCATGGCGGCGTTATCCAAGAGCGGCGGGCTGCTTTATGCCGCCATCAAGGCGGCGCCCCGGGAAGTCACCGGCACCATCACGCAGATCATCGACACCCGTAAAGAGGCGTCCCCGGCGGATATCTACTACGCCTTCGACTACGAACTGGGCAACCGCGGCCAGGGGGTTCACTCCCTGAACGCCCTGGTGACAAACCCTGCGTACCACATCGGCGATCCGGTGCAGGTCGTCTACTCCGACTGGTTCCCGAGCTTTCACAGCCTGAAGAGCGAATTCAGCTTCAAACGCGCGGACTTCTACATTTTCAGCGCCAGTGTGAGCTTGATCGCGTTGTGCCTGTGCCTGCTGTGCTGGAATTACCGGCAGATGGCCAGGTTTCGTGAGGAGGGTGTCTATTACTGATGGCCCCTGCCCGATGATCGCCGCCTCACTGTAGGAGCGAGCTTGCTCGCGATGGCCGCATAGCGGCCGTCATGCAACCGACTCGACCAACCTGGAAGTACACCGGCACAGGTTTGCGACTGCTGCGCAGTCGATCGCGAGCAAGCTCGCTCCTACAGGGAGTAACATTGCGCTCTCCCCACACCGTCCAAGGACTCCAATGACCCTCTGTGGCATCGAAATCAAAGGCAGCGAAGCCATCTTCGCCATCGCCACCTTGCAGGGCAGCACCCTCTCGCACGTGGCCGTCACCATCAAGAAAATCGCCCTGGACGAGGATGACGAGGCCGCCAACGTCAAAGCGTTTGCCGCCCAGGTCAAGGCGTTCGTCCAGGACGCGGGCATTGAGCGCATTGCCATCAAGAAGCGCAGCAAGAAAGGCGAATTCGCCGGTGGGCCGACCACCTTCAAGATCGAAGGGATCTTCCAGTTACTGGAAAACTGCGAAGTGACGCTGCTGTCACCCCAGACCATCAATGCGCAGAACAAGAAGTTCGACTTCGCCCTGCCGGCCACGCTGAACAAGTATCAGCATGAAGCCTATAAGGCAGCCTGTGCGGCGCTGATGAAAAAGTAGGCAAGGCACACTCTGTGGGAGCCGGCTTGCTGGCGATGGGGCCGGTACATTCACCACCTTGTCTGCGCGGCAAATATCGCCATCGCCAGCAAGCCGGCTCCTACAGGATCGCGTTCAATCTTCAAGCCCGGCGCTGCTTCGAAACACCCACTAGGCCTTGATCCCGCGCCGATCCTCCCGCGGACACTGGGCAAACCGCGCCCGGTAGCTGCGGGTGAAATACGACGGCGACTCGAACCCGCTGGCGATGCTTACCTCCAGCACGCTCATGTCCGTCTGGCGCAACAACTGCCGCGCCTTCTCCAGCCGCAAGCCCAGGTAGAAATTGCTCGGCGTGTCCTTGAGATATAGCCGAAACAAACGCTCCAACTGCCGCCGCGTAACCTTGACCGATTCCGCCAGCTCCAGCGTGCTCAACGGCGGCTCCATATGCTGTTCCATCTCGCCGACCACGTGCACCAGCTTCTTGTTGCTGATGCCATACCGCGTGGCGATCTGCATGCGCTGGTGGTCCTTGCGCGGGCGGATCCGCCCCAGCACGAACTGCTCGGACACCTGGATCGCCAGTTCCGGGCCATGGGCCTGACCGATCAGGTCGAGCATCATGTCGATGGACGCAGTACCACCGGCACAGGTGATACGCCGACGGTCGATCTCGAACAATTCCTGGGTCACTTCCAGCTGTGGATAAGACTCCTTGAAGGCCTCCAGCGCTTCCCAGTGCAGCGTCACCCGGTGCCCTTCCAGCAAACCCGCCTCCGCCAACACCACACTGCCCGTGTCGATACCCCCGAGGGTCACGCCCTCATGATCCAGGCGCCGCAGCCAGTGCGCCAACGCCGGGGTGGCGAACTTCAGTGGCTCGAAACCGGCCACCACCAATAAGGTCGCGCCCTTCTTCAAGGGCTCCAGCGCCGCATCGGCGTTGACCGACATGCCATTGCTCGCCAGCACCGCCCCACCATCGGCACTCAACACGTGCCAACGATACAGCTCGCCACGAAAGCGATTGGCCACCCGCAGGGGCTCGATCGCCGAGATAAAACCCATCGCCGAAAAACCCGGCATCAACAAGAAATAGAAATCCTGGGACATGGAACGCGCTCGCAAGACGGGTAGCGTTCCCGACGTGATACGCCAGTTGCGAGGCGGCCACAAGAGCACAGGTCGCTGCTGTGCAAGAGTCGGTCGCCGCTGTGCGTTTTCAGCAACGTCCGCCTGCGTAACGTGGCATCACCGGCGCAGAAAGACGCCGGAACCGACAATAACGACCTGCCGAGGAAACCATCATGAAACGACTGATCAGCCGCTGCGCCCTTGCACTCACCGGTACCGCGCTCCTGAGCACTGGGGTCATGGCCGCAGAACAAGCCTCCTGCCAGAACGTTCGCCTCGGTGTGGTCAACTGGACCGACGTCATCGCCACCAGCGCCATGACCCAGGTACTGCTCGATGGCCTCGGCTACCAGGTCAAGCAGACCAGCGCGTCCCAGCAGATCATCTTCGCCGGCATCCGCGACCAGCGCCTGGACATGTTCCTCGGCTACTGGAACCCGCTGATGACCCAGACCATCACCCCGTTCGTCGATGCCAAGCAGGTCAAGGTCCTCGCCGAACCGAGCCTCAAGGACGCCCGCGCCACCCTGGCCGTGCCCACTTACCTGGCCGACAAAGGCCTGAAAACCTTCGCCGACATCGCCAAGTTCGAGAAGGAGCTGGGCGGCAAGATCTACGGCATCGAACCCGGTTCGGGGGCCAACACCCAGATCAAGGAAATGATCGCCAAGAACCAGTTCGGCCTGGGCAAGTTCCAGCTGGTCGAATCCAGTGAAGCGGCCATGCTCTCGGCGGTGGACCGTGCCGTGCGCCGCAAGGAAGCCGTGGTGTTCTTCGGCTGGGCACCGCACCCGATGAACGTCAACGTGCAGATGACCTATCTCACCGGCAGCGAAAACGCCCTGGGCCCGAACGAAGGCATGGCCACCGTCTGGACCGTCACCGCGCCGAGCTACGCCGAACAATGCCCGAACGTGAACAAGCTGTTGAGCAACCTGACCTTCAGCGCCGCCGACGAGAGCCGCATGATGCAACCGCTGCTCGACCACAAGGACGCGCTCGAATCGGCCAAACAGTGGCTCAAGGATCACCCGCAAGACAAGGCCCGCTGGCTGGAAGGTGTGACCACCTTCGACGGCAAGCCGGCCGCCGACAACCTGCAATTGACCAGCCAATAAACCACCGAAAATCGCACCCGCAGCCGCCGATGGCTGCGGCGTGAACGACCACGCCTGTAAGGAATCCGCACCATGAACCACGACGTCATCATCACCTGCGCACTCACCGGTGCTGGCGACACGGCCGGCCGAAGCCCTCACGTTCCGGTCACGCCCAAACAGATCGCGGCGGCGGCCGTGGAAGCGGCCAAGGCCGGCGCCACCGTGGTTCATTGCCACGTGCGCAATCCCGAGACCGGCAAGTTCAGTCGCGACGTGGCGCTGTATCGCGAAGTGATGGAGCGTATCCGCGAGGCGGACGTGGACATCATCGTCAACCTCACCGCCGGCATGGGCGGCGACCTGGAAATCGGTGCCGGCGAGAACCCGATGGAATTCGGCCCGAACACCGACCTGGTGGGTCCATTGACCCGCCTGGCCCACGTCGAGGCCCTGCTGCCGGAAATCTGCACCCTGGACTGTGGCACCCTGAATTTCGGCGACGGCGACACCATCTACGTCTCCACCCCCGCGCAACTGCGGGCTGGCGCCAAACGCATCCAGGAGCTGGGCGTGAAAGCCGAGCTGGAAATCTTCGACACCGGCCACCTGTGGTTCGCCAAGCAACTGATCAAGGAAGGCCTGCTGGACGATCCGTTGTTCCAGCTGTGCCTGGGCATCCCATGGGGCGCACCGGCGGACACCACCACCATGAAGGCCATGGTCGACAACCTGCCGGCGGGCGCGGTGTGGGCCGGTTTCGGCATCGGCCGCATGCAAATGCCGATGGCCGCGCAAGCGGTGCTGCTGGGCGGCAACGTCAGGGTCGGCCTGGAAGACAACCTGTGGCTGGACAAGGGCGTGCTGGCGACTAACGGCCAGTTGGTCGAACGGGCCTCGGAAATCCTCAGCCGCCTGGGCGCCCGCGTCCTGACCCCGGCCGAAGGGCGAGTGAAGATGGGCCTGACCCAACGCCGCTAACCCCCCATGTAGGAGCCGGCTTGCTGGCGATGAACGATAACGCGGTCTGCCTGACGGACCGTAGCGCCTGAATCGCCAGCAAGCCGGCTCCCACGGTAGTCATCAATTCCTTCAAGGTATGACCATGAGCTTTATCACCGAAATCAAAACCTTCGCCGCCCTGGGCAGCGGTGTTATCGGCAGCGGTTGGGTCTCCCGCGCCCTCGCCCACGGCCTCGATGTGATCGCCTGGGACCCGGCTCCCGGCGCCGAAGCGGCCTTGCGCAAACGTGTCGCCAATGCCTGGGGCGCCCTGGAGAAACAGGGCCTGGCCCCTGGTGCCTCGCAGGATCGCCTGCGTTTTGTCGCCACCATCGAAGAATGTGTGAAGGACGCCGACTTTATCCAGGAAAGCGCCCCGGAACGCCTGGAGCTGAAACTCGAACTCCACGGCAAGATCAGCGCCGCGGCCAAGCCCAATGCCCTGATCGGCTCCAGCACTTCGGGCCTGTTGCCCAGCGAATTCTACGAAGGCGCCACCCACCCGGAGCGCTGCGTCGTCGGTCACCCGTTCAACCCGGTGTACCTGCTGCCGCTGGTGGAAGTGGTCGGCGGCAAGAACACCGCCCCCGAAGCCGTACAGGCGGCGATGAAGGTCTATGAATCCCTCGGCATGCGCCCACTGCACGTGCGCAAGGAAGTCCCGGGCTTTATCGCCGACCGCCTGCTGGAAGCGCTGTGGCGCGAGGCGCTGCACCTGGTCAACGACGGCGTCGCCACCACGGGCGAAATCGACGATGCAATCCGCTTTGGCGCGGGTCTGCGCTGGTCGTTCATGGGCACCTTCCTGACCTATACCCTGGCCGGTGGCGATGCCGGTATGCGTCACTTCATGGCCCAGTTCGGCCCGGCGCTGCAATTGCCGTGGACCTACCTGCCGGCACCGGAGTTGACCGACAAGCTGATCGACGATGTGGTCGACGGCACCAGCGATCAACTGGGTAAACACAGCATTTCGGCCCTGGAACGCTATCGCGACGACTGCCTGCTGGCAGTGCTGGAAGCGGTGAAGACCACCAAGGCCAAGCACGGGATGAGCTTCAGCGAGTAACCCCACTTGCCTCACACCTCCCCCCTGTAGGAGCGAGCTTGCTCGCGATGGGATCGTCCAGACGACACATTGGCGTCGGATGTTCCATTTTTCGCGAGCAAGCTCGCTCCTACAGACAGCGGGGATAGCACCGCCCTCTTGTGGAGCCCCCACCATGCCAACCCTCACCACCTACACCACCGAAGTCATCCCCGACTGGGTCGACTACAACGGCCACCTGCGCGACGCCTTCTACCTGCTGATCTTCAGCTACGCCACCGATGCCCTGATGCAGCGCCTGGGCATGGACACCGACAACCGCGAAGCCACCGGCAGCTCGCTGTTCACCCTCGAACTGCACCTCAACTACCTGCACGAAGTAAAACTCGGTGCCCAGGTCGAAGTGCGCACCCAGATCATCGGCCACGACGCCAAGCGCCTGCACCTCTATCACAGCCTGCACCTGGTGGGCGGCGACAAGGAACTGGCCGGCAACGAACAGATGCTGCTCCACGTCGACCTCGCCGGCCCACGCTCGGCGCCCTTCACCGACACCGTGCTGGAAAAGCTGCAAGCCATCATCGAAGACCAGAGCGACCTTCCGTCCCCGGAATACGTCGGCCGTGTGATTGGACTGCCTGCCAAAAAATAACAAACCACCGAAAAGGAACTCACCGTGAACACCGCCGCCGCGTTTGCCGATTTCCGCAGTTACCCGCTGATCAGTGCCCTGACCGCCGTGCATCCGCTGGCGGATCGAATCGAGGTGCATTGGGCGGACGGCCGTATCAGTCCGTACCATCACGTCTGGCTACGAGACAACTGCCCGTGTCCGCGGTGCGTGTACACGGTGACCCGGGAACAGGTACTGGAAATCGTCGACGTGCCCGAGGGATTGGCCCCGGCCGTCATCCGTATCGACGACAGCGGCTGCCTGTGCATCGACTGGCAGGACGGCCACGCCAGCCGCTTCGATCCGGGCTGGTTGCGGGCCCATGCCTATGACGACCAGTCGCGGGTCGAGCGGCAGGCCGGCAAACCGAAAAGCCGGTTGTGGAACAGCAGCCTGCAATTGCCGGTCTTCGAGTTCGCCGCCCTCAAGGAAGACCCGAAAACCCTGCTGCACTGGTTATTGGCCTTGCGCGACACCGGCCTGACCCAAGTCCGCGGAGTACCGACCGAGCCGGGTTCACTGAGCGAGGTGGCAAAGCTGATCGCGTTTATCCGCCAGACCAACTTCGGCGTGCTGTTCAACGTGCAATCCAAAGCGGACGCCGACAGCAACGCCTATACCGCTTTCAACCTGCCATTGCACAGCGACCTGCCGACCCGCGAGCTGCAACCGGGCCTGCAATTCCTGCATTGCCTGGTGAATGACGCCGAGGGTGGCGAGAGTATTTTCGTCGATGGGTTTGCCATTGCCGATGCGCTGCGTCGGGAAGATCCCGCTGCGTTCCGGGCCCTGAGCGAGATCCCGGTGGAATTTCGCAACAAGGACCGACACAGCGACTACCGCCGCCTGGCGCCGGTTATCGCGCTGGACAGCAGCGGCCAGGTCAGCGAAATCCGCATGGCCAACTTCCTGCGGGGTCCTTTCGAAGCGTCGGTGGAACAGATGCCGGTGCTTTACTCAGCTTACCGGCGCTTTATCGCCATGACCCGCGAATCTCGTTTCCGGATCATGCAGCGGCTCAACCCGGGCGAACTGTGGTGCTTCGACAACCGCCGCACGCTGCACGCACGCAATGCCTTCGACCCGGCCACCGGGGCACGGCATTTCCAGGGTTGTTATATCGACCGGGATGAATTGTTGTCGCGGATATTGGTGTTGCAGCGCTGAAGATCGATCATTCGAACACCCTGTTTCGGCCGACTGGATATTGAGCCACGATTGCTATTTTTTGATCAAAGCGCTAGTATTTTCCCGTCGACACAGACCGGAACCTTGGCAGCAAGGGGTGTTGATTTCGGTGATGAAAATCACTCCCAGCCAGTGAGCGGGATAAGCGGAAACGCGAAAGGACAGGCCGATAAAGTGATTCACAAAAAACCTCGATGCGAAAGCACCGAGGTTTTTTGTTTACAAAACATAACACCACCCACCCTGACACTTGCATCGACAGTGATGGGGTAGCTTATTTTAGACAGACTTACCAGCGTTTCGCATTTCCAGAATGTATCGCACATTGCGAGGTTTACCTTTCTTCGGGAGATTTCCGCGCCCCCAAGTTGCCACTTCGTACGCAGAGACGACCCGCACTTTTAGCAAGTTGCTTGTACCTGCCGGTTTGCTGATCGAAAAGAAAATAGCGTAGTCGTGTATATCCAGACAAAAGTAACGCTGGCTGTTTACGACAAAGAAGGGTAAGGCAATGCTGCTAATGAAGCGTCTACGTATGTAGTCGACAATCTGAGTGCTGCAATGGTAACGATCTGCGCAAAAATATCGTTGTTCACCGCGAAACCTGAGTAATTCACCAATGCCTTTATCGTCAGTGAAGCAGTGAAAACCAAATTCGAACTTTACCATCACCTGTTCACTCGCGATATCGAACACCAACTCGAACGGCTGTAGATGTTCCATCGTGAACGTCCGTCCACCGATGACCAAGTCATTCCACTGCATGAGGTATGGCCGTTCGATACTAAATGGTGGGCGATTATAACATTGCTTGATATAAGGACTGCCTTGCAGCCCTTATATTCACAAGCTCATTCACTAAAAATTGTATCCAACTTTTAATTCACTGAATCACTGGAATTAGGGAGTTGCTCGCAAGGCATGCTCGCGATCCCCCTCTGAGAAAGCCTAATTGGTCAGTTTCATCGTGCGTTGTTCCACAACACTCAAGACATCACAGCCATCATCCAGCAGGGTATACATCACCTCCATTACATGCCGGAAATCCTGCTCATCCAGATTATTGATCGTGGTACAGGTCAAGGTTTGCGAAAGATCGCGGGCGCCACGCAGCCGTCGACTGGCGAAAGCACAGAGGTCGCGCAATGGGGCGTCGGGGTTAAAAAAGAGCACGGGGGTTTCGGTGGTGTTGGACTGTAGAGCGATGAAGTTCGTCATGTGTAACTCCAGCAAAATGAGGAGACCACCACCTTCAGCCGCGACACTGAAGGGTGGCAGTTGTGCAAGGGTTCGCGGACCGGACACATAACAAACCGGCACACCCGAAGGTGTCCCTCACACAACCGCCATAACACGAATGCAAAGCAGCGAAACGCCATCGAATTGATGGCGCTTGTGAGGTTACATGTTTTGACCGCGACGTCCAGTCATTGAATTGGCAATGACTGGACTGACTATAAAGACGCTGCACAGCCCTGTGCAAGCAAGTGCGAGCCCTGATGTTTGAGCAAATGCGTCAGGGCTCGGTGAGGTATCGACTACGAGGAAGGACGGCTTTGCTGGCAGGTCTCCCGCACCGAAGCAGAACAGCCCGAACGCCAACAATTTCCCTTCATATGATCCAGACTCGCTTGAACCTGCGCAGCACCGCCGACAAATTTTCTGCTGTCTGCGTAGTCGGCGCTGACGTTAAGCAACGACTCATCACATCACAAGGGCCTTCTGCCCTGCTGAAAGGTAATGACACAATTTCACTCAATAATCCGGAGCAAAAAAAACCCCGATCAAGCCGTGACAGGATCGGGGTTGAGAGAGTGTCCACAGAAACCCGAAGCGAGGGTGACCAAACCGTCGACAGGTCTACTGGTGCCCAGTGTGCTCGCTTGCCCTACCCGCGAGTTAGCCGAAAACGACCTGTTCATAGGTATCAGAGCCACTCGGACAATCCGCTCTTGCCGACACCGCGAAGGGCTACCAGAATCGAAACACGATCACATCGGAACAAGGACCAGCGCCATGATGTACGCGGATTTGATTGACCAGGAAGACCTGTTGGGCCAGCTCAAATCCCTCGGCCTGCAAGTGCCGAGCGGTGCCACCGCCGAGCAAGCCTGCGAATGTGCGGTACGCGGCCTCGACGACGCCAGGGCCTATGAGCTACGCAAGATGGTCAAGGATATGTACACCAGCAGCGCGACGATTCTGCCGGCGGTGCGTCAGGCCATCGACAAGCAGTTGTTGCCGGCATTGGCGCAATACCAGCAAACACGACCCTGACAGCAGAAACACCAGAGTGTGGCGAGTGGGCCTGTCGGGACGCCGCATCGCCACTCTGGGGTGCGAAGCGGCCCTGAAACCGGTGATTGCGGTGTGTCAGGCAGACCGCGACAACCGGTTTTACGACGGCTTCGCCGTCGAGCGCGGGCAAGCCCGCTCGCCACAAGACCGCGCTCGACTTCACATTTCATTAACTGTCATGGGGGCCAGTCCCCTAGCCACAGGGACCCAACCGGACAACCCGTCTTATAG
Source organism: Pseudomonas gingeri (assembly GCF_013386165.1). Lineage (GTDB taxonomy): Bacteria > Pseudomonadota > Gammaproteobacteria > Pseudomonadales > Pseudomonadaceae > Aquipseudomonas > Aquipseudomonas gingeri_C. Next base: position 74,502 of record NZ_JACAOS010000028.1, read on the forward strand.
CCTTACGCTGGCAAACGTCGACTCGTTACGCGCCTGACTCAACGCCGACATCGGCCCGGACAACGGCGCCAATACCAACGCCTGCGGAATCGGCATCATCGCCACCTGCTGGGTCGTGTTGGAACCCACACGCTCATCACGCGGCGGAATACCGAAGTACTCGCGGTAGCACTTGGAGAAGTGCGGCGTCGACACAAACCCGCACACCGACGCCACTTCGATAATCGACATCGGCGTCTGCTTGAGCAACTGCCGTGCCCGAATCAGCCGCAACTTCAGGTAGTAGCGCGACGGCGAGCAATGCAGGTACTTCTGGAACAAGCGCTCCAGCTGCCGACGGGACACGGCGACATACACCGCCAGTTCGTCCAGGTCGATCGGCTCTTCCAGGTTGGCTTCCATCAGCGCGACGATTTCCTGCAACTTCGGCTGGTTGGTGCCGAGCATGTGCTTGAGCGGCACACGCTGGTGATCCTGTTCGTTGCGGATACGCTCGTAGACAAACATCTCCGAAATCGCTGCCGACAACTCACGGCCATGATCACGACTGATCAAATGCAGCATCATGTCCAACGGTGCCGTACCGCCAGAACTGGTGAAGCGGTTACGGTCGAGGGTGAACAGACGAGTACTCATGGCCACCCGCGGGAAAGCTTCCTGCATCGAGGCCAGACACTCCCAGTGCACGCTGCAATCGAAGCCGTCGAGCAACCCGGCGCACGCCAACGCCCAACTGCCGGTGCACACGGCACCAAGACGGCGCGACTGGCGCGCCTGGCTCTGTAACCAGGACACATGTTCGCGGGTGACGGTACGTTGAATGCCGATGCCGCCGCAGACAATCACGGTGTCCATGGCGGGCGCTTTGTGCATGGAGGCGTCAGGCGTGATCTGCAGGCCGTCGCTGGCCCAGACCTGTCCGCCGTCGACGCTCAGGGTCGTCCAGCGATACAACTCGCGGCCGGACAATTGGTTGGCCATCCGCAGGGGTTCTACGGCGGAAGCCAGGGAAATGAGCGTGAAATTGTCCAGCAGCAGAAAGCCGATGGATTGAGGCGCACGGTTCTGGGGTTGAGCCCCGGACTGGAACGACGTCATCGCGATATCTCCTCACACAAAGCGGGTGATGGCCTCAGGCGGAGGCTCTTGTTATGGCCCTCGTTCTCTCGTGGAGAGGGGCTTTGTAATGACAGAGCAATTGCCATGCCGAAAGTTGAATAGGTATTCAATAACTCCTGAAAACGACGTCGCGGCGTGTCTATATAGCCCCCGCCATGAGTGCGGGTTATAAGGCGTGGGAAAGGTCTGTAAGCGCCCGGCCTGGGCGGCTTGAGCAGTTCGGTAGCACTTGCGTGCGCGGCGCTGAACAGCACCGGAAAAGAGTGTCACCGCAAGCACGGTCGACCGGCGGTAACAGGGTGAAAACCGGGTGTTGCGAAGACTTACCAGTTACCTGTTTGCGACGCGCCAAAAGGTGGCGCGTCCCGTGAGCAGTGGTCGATTTATGCACAGTCCTGGCAGCGGGCGACCTCAGCACTCCACCGCACTGACCGCCAACCCACCACGGGAAGTCTCTTTATATTTGTCATGCATGTCCGCCCCGGTATCCCGCATGGTGCGGATCACCCGGTCCAGCGAAATGAAATGCTGGCCGTCACCGCGCAAGGCCATCTGCGCCGCGTTGATCGCCTTGACCGCGGCAATCGCGTTGCGCTCGATGCACGGCACCTGTACCAGCCCGCCCACCGGATCGCAGGTCAGCCCGAGGTTGTGTTCCAGGCCGATTTCCGCCGCGTTGCACAATTGCTCCGGCGTCGCCCCGAGCACCTGCGCCAAACCCGCCGCCGCCATGGCACAGGCCGAGCCCACTTCGCCCTGGCAACCAACCTCGGCCCCCGAGATCGAAGCGTTCTTCTTGCAGAGGATGCCCACCGCCGCCGCCGCGAGGAAATAGTCGACGACATTGGCGTCGGTCACCACCTCGCTGAACTTCATGAAGTAGTGCAGTACCGCCGGGATGATCCCCGCCGCGCCGTTGGTCGGCGCCGTCACCATGCGCCCACCCGCCGCGTTCTCTTCGTTGACCGCCAGGGCGAACAGGTTCACCCACTCCATGGCGCTCAAGGTCGAACCGATGACGTTGGGCTTGTTCAACTCCTGCAGGCTGCGGTGCAACTTGGCCGCGCGCCGACGCACATTCAGGCCGCCAGGCAGGATGCCCTCGTGCTTGAGGCCCTGCTCGACGCAATCCTGCATGGCCCGCCAGAGTTTCATCAGGCCGCTGCGGATTTCGTCTTCAGCGCGCCAGACCTTTTCATTGGCCAGCATCAGTTCGGCAACGCTCAGGCCATGCCGCTGACACAGTTCAAGCAATTCCACCGCACTGGAAAAATCATAGGGCAGCACCGTGCGATCCATGTCCGCCACGCCGCTTTCGGCCTGGGCCTGATCGACGACAAAACCACCGCCCACTGAATAGTAGGTGTCGCGATGCAGCTCTTTACCTTCAGCAAAAGCGACCAGGGTCATGGCATTGGGGTGGAACGCCAGGTTCTCGTCGATCAGGCGCATGTCCCGCGCCCAGACAAACGGAATCGCCAGACGGTTATCCAGCAGCAGCGTGTCGGTTTCGCGCAGGGTGGCGATGCGCAGGCCGATCTGCGACGGGTCGATCGCGTCCGGCCATTCGCCCATCAACCCCATGATCACCGCGTTGTCGCTGCCGTGGCCGATACCGGTCGCCGACAGCGAACCATAGAGCTGCACTTCGACCCGCGTCACCTGCTCAAGCTCGCCGCGCTCACGCAGCCCCTGGACGAACAACGCCGCGGCGCGCATGGGCCCCACGGTGTGGGAACTGGAAGGGCCGATGCCGATCTTGAACAGGTCAAACACGCTGATTGCCATTGTTGCGAAGTCCTCTGAGTGCCTGTTCCAGACGCCTGAGCGCCCGGTGGCGGAGCTGCTACGCTCAAGGGTCGCAATCCGCCGGGATAAAGCATCATCAGCCTTTTGAAAGCCCACGCGACGTCTCACACCGACGCACCCATGCCCAGCAACGCCAGCGTCCGCGCACAGGTAATTTTCGGTGTTTTTTTGCGGCGCAGAGAGGGAAAAAGGGCCGAAAAAATCTGTAAACGACCTCACCGACACTGGATGCGACCCTCCCTGTACTGGATACGACGCACCCTGTAGGCGACAGATTTAGGCTGGTACATGATCAGTCTCGACTCGATTGCAAGGCACCGGGGTAGAGCCGTCCTCGACGCCTACAACCGCAACACAAAATAACTAAGCGCGATCGTCCAGTCGGACCACTGCCAAAAATGAACATCCAGGAGTCCACCCCATGAAAGGTTCCCCGTCGTTGTTGTTGGCCGCCATGCTGAGTCTGCCGGTGCTGGCCCAAGCCGCAGAGCCGGCACAATGCAGTACCGTTAACTTCTCGGATGTCGGCTGGACCGACATCACCGCCACCACGGCCACCACCAGCGTGGTACTCGACGCCCTGGGCTACAAGACCAAGACCACGATGATTTCCGTGCCGGTGACCTACAAGTCCCTGGCCGACGGCAAGAACATGGACGTGTTCCTCGGCAACTGGATGCCGACCATGGAAAACGACATCAAGGCCTATCGCGACGCCGGCACCGTGGAAACCGTGCGCACCAACCTCAAGGGCGCCAAGTACACCCTCGCCGTGCCCCAGGCGCTTTACGACAAAGGTCTGCATGACTTCGCCGACATCGCCAAATTCAAGAAGGAACTGGACGGCAAGATCTACGGCATCGAGCCGGGCAACGACGGCAACCGCCTGATCCAGAGCATGATCGACAAGAACGCCTTCGGCCTGAAAGACGCCGGCTTCAAGGTCGTCGAATCCAGCGAAGCCGGCATGCTCTCGCAGGTCGACCGTGCAGAGAAACGCGGCACCGCCGTGGTCTTCCTCGGTTGGGCGCCGCACCCGATGAACAAGCGCTTCAAGATCGAATACCTGACCGGCGGTGATGACTACTTCGGCCCTGACTTCGGCGCTGCGACCGTCCTGACCAACACCCGCAAGGGCTACGCCCAGGAATGCAGCAACGTCGGCCAACTGCTGAAGAACCTCGAGTTCACCGTCGACATGGAAAGCTCGCTGATGGGCAACATCCTCGACGACAAGATGAAACCTGAAGCCGCGGCCAAAGCCTGGCTGCAGAAAAACCCACAGGTGTTGACCACCTGGCTGGCGGGCGTGACCACCATTGACGGAAAACCAGGCCTGGATGCCGTGAAAGCCAAGCTCGCGCAATAACCGCCATGTCCGGGCGGGTCCGCCCGCCTGGACAGGCATTTATTTCCCCGCATGTGGACGTTCAATACCATGCTGACTGAACATAAAATCCCCCTGGGCCAGTACATCGCGGCGTTCGTCGAATGGTTGACGAAGCACGGTGCCAACTACTTCGATTTCATCGCCTCGACACTGGAAGCGATGATCCACGGCGTGACCTTCGCGCTGGCCTGGTTCAATCCGCTGGCATTGATTGCGCTGGTCGCGGCGATCGCCCACCTGATCCAGCGCAAATGGGGGCTGACCGCCTTCGTGATCGCTTCTTTCCTGCTGATCCTCAACCTGGGGTACTGGCAGGAAACCATGGAAACCCTGGCCCAGGTGATGTTCGCCACCCTGGTCTGCGTGGTCATCGGCGTGCCGCTGGGCATCGTCGCCGCGCACAAGCCGATGTTCTACACCCTGATGCGTCCGGTCCTCGACCTGATGCAGACCGTACCGACTTTCGTGTACCTCATTCCAACCCTGACCCTGTTCGGTCTGGGTGTTGTCCCGGGTCTGATCTCCACGGTGGTGTTCGCGATTGCCGCGCCCATCCGCCTGACCTACCTGGGCATCCAGGATGTACCGCAAGAACTGATGGACGCCGGCAAGGCCTTCGGCTGCTCGCGCCGTCAGCTGCTCTCACGGATTGAACTGCCCCACGCCATGCCGAGCATCGCCGCCGGTGTCACCCAGTGCATCATGCTGTCGTTGTCGATGGTGGTGATCGCCGCACTGGTGGGTGCCGATGGTTTGGGCAAACCCGTGGTCAACGCACTGAACACCGCTGATATCGCCCTGGGCTTCGAAGCCGGCCTGGCGATCGTATTGCTGGCAATCATGCTCGACCGTATCTGCAAACAACCCGACGCACAGGTAAGGGGTGACGCATGAGCATCATTCGCTTCGACAAGGTAGACGTCATCTTCTCCAAGAACCCGCGAGAGGCCCTCGCGTTGCTGGACAAAGGCCTCAAGCGTGAAGAGATCCTGAAAAAGACCGGCCAGATCGTCGGTGTGGAAAACGCCAGCCTGGAAATCGAGAAAGGCGAGATCTGCGTACTGATGGGACTCTCCGGTTCCGGCAAGTCCAGCTTGCTGCGCTGCATCAACGGCTTGAACACGGTCAGCCGCGGTCACTTGTTCGTCGAGCATGAAGGCCGGCAGATCGACATCGCCAACTGCACCGACGCGGAACTGAAGATGATGCGCACCAAGCGCATCGCCATGGTGTTCCAGAAGTTCGCCCTGATGCCCTGGCTGACGGTGCGCGAGAACATCAGCTTCGGCCTGGAAATGCAGGGTCGTCCGGAGAAGGAACGCCGCCAGCTGGTGGACGAGAAGCTGCAACTGGTTGGCCTGGAACAATGGCGCAACAAGAAGCCCGACGAGCTGTCCGGCGGTATGCAACAACGCGTGGGCCTGGCCCGCGCCCTGGCGATGGACGCCGACATTCTGTTGATGGACGAACCCTTTTCGGCCCTCGACCCGCTGATCCGCCAAGGCTTGCAGGATGAACTGCTCGACCTGCAACGCAAGCTGCAAAAGACCATCGTGTTCGTCAGCCACGACCTGGATGAGGCCCTGAAACTGGGCAGCCGTATCGCCATCATGAAAGACGGTCGGATCATCCAGTACAGCAAGCCGGAAGACATCGTGCTCAACCCGGCGGACGAATACGTGCGCACCTTCGTCGCCCACACCAATCCGCTCAACGTGCTCTGCGGACGCAGCCTGATGCGCACCCTGGACAACTGCAAGCGGGTCAACGGTTCGGTGTGCATCGATCCGGGTGGCGATTCGTGGATCGACCTGGCCGAAGGCAATACCGTCAAGGGTGCCCGCCAGAACGGTGCCAGCCTGAACCTGCAAAGCTGGGTGCAGGGCCAATCGGTCGAGGCCCTGGGCCGCACGCCGACGCTGGTCGACTCGAACATCGGTATGCGCGATGCCTTGCAGATCCGCTACCAGACCGGCCATAAGCTGGTGCTGCACGACAACAACAAGGTCGTGGGGATTCTCGGCGACAGCGAGCTGTACCACGCGCTGCTGGGCAAGAACCTGGGTTGAGACAGAGGCAAAAACGCCGCGAGAATCTCGCGGCGTTTTTGTTTGCGACCTGACGGCGGTGCAACGGAAGCACCGCCTGGCTCGACGCTTAGCTATAACCCCGGCCAAGGAGCTGCCGATGGCTTTCGAACTTTTCCGCTTCGATGCGCACATCCTGGGCCATGGCCTTGTGCAAACCGAACATGAAGAACACCAGCACCACGGAGAACGGCAGGCCCGCCAGCACCACCATGGTTTGCATGGCTTCGAAGTTACCGGCGAACAACAAACCAATGGTCACCAGGGTGATCACCGCCGACCAGAAGATCCGCAACCAGTGCGGCGCATCTTCATCCACCTCGCCGCCCTTGCAGGACAGGTTGGCCATCATCACCGCACCGGAGTCCGCCGGGGTCAGGAACAGCACAAAACCGACAAAGATCGACACGCCGATGACGATTTTCGACGCCGGGTAATGTTCCAGCAACTGGTAGATGGCCATGGACGGTTGCTCCAGCGCCGTTTTGCCCAGGGCCACCGCGTCATGGTTCATCACCAGGTCCAGGGCCGAGTTGCCGAAGATCGACAGCCACGCCAGGGTGAAGCCCAACGGAATCAGCAGCACGCCGGCCACCAGTTCACGCACGGTACGGCCACGGGAAATACGCGCGATGAACATACCCACGAATGGCGCCCAGGAAATCCACCAGGCCCAGTAGAACAGGGTCCACAGGCCCAGCCAGCGGTCGGACTTCTCGGCGTCGTTCTCGTAGACGTAGAGGTCGAAGGTCTTCAGCACCACGCCGTTGAGGTAATCGCCGATGTTCTGCACGAACCCGTTGAGCAGGTGCAGGGTCGGGCCGAACAGCAGCACGAAGATCAGCAGGCCGCTGAACAGCACGATGTTCAGGTTGGACAGGCGGCGAATGCCGTTCTCCACCCCCGACACGGCGGCGATGGTCGCCACGCTGCTCATCACCAGGATCACGATCAGCAGGTTGGTGTTGCTGTGGGTCATGCCGAACAGGCTTTCCAGACCCGAAGACACCTGCATCGAGCCGATGCCCAGGTTGGTCACCAGGCCCAGCAGGGTCACGAACATGCCGAAGCCGTCAACCGCGTGACCAGCCGCGCCCTTGACCCAACGCTCACCCACCAGCGGGTACAGCGCCGAGCGCAACGCCAGCGGCTGGTTGTGCCGATAGGCGAAGTACGCCACGGCCAGGCCCACCAGCGCATAAATCGCCCAGCCGTGCAGGCCCCAGTGCAGAAAGGTCAACTGCAGCGCCTGGCGCGCGGCCGCATGGCTGCCAGCGATGCCTTCAGGCGGATTGAAATAGTGGTCCAGCGGCTCGGAAGCGCCGAAGTACAGCAGCGAAATACCGATCCCCGAGGAGAACAGCATCCCGGCCCAGGCGCCGTAGCTGAAATCCGGGGTGTCCATCTGGGTGCCCAGTTTCAACTTGCCGTAGGAAGAAAACGCCAGCCCGATGACAAACACCAGGTAGGACGCGATCACCACCATGTAGTACCAGCCAAAGCTGCGCGAGAGCCAGGCCTGAGCCACGCCGAGCAGTTTGCCGGCCTCTTGCGGAGCGATGATCAGGATGGCGGTAAGCAGCAGAATCAACGCGGTCGAGGTGTAGAACACCCAACCGTTGACCCGCACCTTTTCGACGGGGGTCTTTATAAGAGAGGCAGAACTCATTGCACAGAGGCTCCAGGCAGTGCGGGAGAAAGACACAAGGCAACACGGCACCCGACCGATCGTTTAATGGGCAGTCGACCGGTGGGTGATATAAAGGCGCCCCGGAAAAACCGGTAGGCAGCGACATTTTGTCGCGGATCTTATTCTTTGTTGATTGAACGTTCAATCAAAACAAAATAGACTGGCCCACATGCCGGTAGTCGTTCTACGTCTGCCGCCGGGCCTAAAGAGAGGTGCACGATGCCCAAGGTCGGTATGCAACCCATACGCCGCCAGCAATTGATCGAAGCCACTTTGACGGCGGTCGATCAGGTCGGGATGGGGGACGCCAGCATTGCGCTGATCGCTCGTTTGGCCGGTGTCTCGAATGGCATCATCAGTCACTATTTTCAGGACAAGAATGGCCTGATCGCCGCCACGATGCGGTATCTGATGAATGTCCTCACCGAGAACGTCGCCGCGCGCCGCCTGGCGCTGACAGATGACAGCCCGCGGGCCCATCTGCAGGTGATTATCGAAGGCAACTTCGACGCCAGCCAGGTCAATGGCCCGGCAATGAAAACCTGGTTGGCCTTCTGGGCCACCAGCATGCACCACCCGTCTTTGCACAGGTTGCAGCGGATCAACGATCACCGTCTGTATTCGAACCTGTGTTGCCAGTTCCGCCGCGTCCTGCCGCTGCCCGCAGCCCGCAGCGCGGCAAGGGGGCTGGCAGCGTTGATCGACGGTTTGTGGTTGCGCGGCGCGTTGTCGGGAGACGCTTTCGACACCGCACAGGCGCAACGGATCGCTTACGAATACATGGATTTCCAACTGGCTAAGCAGGAGCGCTAGAGCAGCGGTTAACGCTCGGCCCCTGAACGACTGCTGACCGGTGTTGCCAGAACCTTACTGGCGCACCCGGCGGTTAACGCCAACCACTTATGCACTTGCGAGGACACTATGGCCCGTTTCGAACTGCAAAAACTCTACATCGACGGCGGCTACACCGACGCCGGCGGCGATGCCACTTTCGATGCCATCAACCCGGCCAACGGTGAAGTGCTCGCCAAAGTGCAACGTGCGACCAAAGAAGACGTCGAGCGGGCCGTGGTCAGTGCCGAAAAGGGCCAGAAAATCTGGGCCGCGATGACCGCCATGGAGCGTTCGCGCATCCTGCGCCGCGCCGTCGACATCCTCCGTGAGCGCAACGACGAGTTGGCCGCACTGGAAACCCTGGACACCGGCAAGGCTTACTCGGAAACCCGTTACGTCGACATCGTCACCGGCGCCGACGTGCTGGAATACTACGCCGGCCTGGTGCCTGCCATCGAAGGCGAGCAGATTCCACTGCGCACCACCTCGTTCGTCTACACCCGTCGCGAGCCGCTGGGCGTGGTGGCCGGTATCGGCGCGTGGAACTACCCGATCCAGATCGCCCTGTGGAAATCCGCACCGGCCCTGGCCGCCGGTAACGCGATGATCTTCAAGCCCAGCGAAGTCACCTCGCTGACCACCCTGAAACTGGCCGAGATCTACACCGCGGCCGGCGTACCAGACGGCGTGTTCAACGTCCTCACCGGCAGCGGCCGTGAAGTCGGCACCTGGCTGACCGAGCACCCGCGCATCGAGAAAGTCTCCTTCACCGGCGGCACCGACACCGGCAAGAAGGTCATGGCCAGCGCTTCCAGCTCGTCGCTCAAGGACGTGACCATGGAACTGGGCGGCAAGTCGCCGCTGATCATTTTCGACGACGCCGACCTCGATCGCGCCGCCGACACCGCGATGATGGCCAACTTCTACAGCTCCGGCCAGGTCTGCACCAACGGCACCCGCGTGTTCGTGCCGAGCCACCTGAAAGCCGCTTTCGAAGCCAAGATCGTCGAGCGTGTCGCGCGTATCCGCGTCGGTAACCCGGAAGATGAGAACACCAACTTCGGCCCGCTGGTCAGCTTCGCCCATATGGAAAGCGTGCTCGGCTACATCGCCAAGGGCAAGGAAGAAGGCGCGCGCCTGCTGTGCGGCGGCGAACGCCTGACTGCGGGTGAATTCGCCAAGGGTGCCTTTGTCGCACCAACCGTGTTCACCGATTGCAGCGATGACATGACCATCGTCCGTGAAGAAATCTTCGGCCCGGTGATGAGCATCCTCAGCTACGAAACCGAAGAAGAAGTGATCCGCCGCGCCAACGACACCGACTTCGGCCTGGCCGCCGGTGTGGTGACCCGCGACCTGAACCGCGCCCACCGCGTGATTCATCAGCTTGAAGCGGGTATCTGCTGGATCAACGCCTGGGGCGAGTCCGACGCCAAGATGCCGGTCGGCGGCTACAAGCAATCGGGTGTCGGCCGTGAGAACGGCATCAGCTCGCTGAACAACTTCACCCGGATCAAATCGGTACAGGTCGAGTTGGGCGATTACGCCTCGGTGTTCTGACCTGATGCGGTTCTGGAGTTGCGCCCCTTTGTGGCGAGGGAGCTTGCTCCCGCTGGGCTGCGAAGCGGCCCCAACTCCAGGCACCTCACTCATTCAGACAGAACCCAGTCGCTGACTTTGCGACTGCTGCGCAGCCGAGCGGGAGCAAGCTCCCTCGCCACATTTGAACCGCGCCGGCCTGCGACCTGACCCACTTCAACGAGGGCTGCATTCAATGTCCCAAGAATTCGATTACATCATCATCGGTGCCGGCTCCGCCGGTAACACCCTGGCCACCCGCCTGACCGAAGACGCCGGTGTCACCGTCCTGCTGCTCGAAGCCGGCGGTCCCGACTACCGCTTCGACTTCCGCACCCAGATGCCTGCCGCCCTGGCCTTCCCGCTACAAGGCCGGCGCTACAACTGGGCCTACGAAACCGACGCGGAACCGCACATGGATGGTCGTCGCATGGAATGCGGTCGCGGCAAAGGCCTCGGCGGTTCCTCGCTGATCAACGGCATGTGCTACATCCGCGGCAACGCCATGGACTACGACGGCTGGGCCAAACTGCCAGGCCTGGAAGACTGGGCCTACCTCGATTGCCTGCCGTATTTTCGCAAGGCGGAAACCCGCGACATCGGCGCCAACGACTACCACGGCGGCGAAGGCCCGGTCAGCGTGACCACGCCCAAGGCCGGCAACAACCCACTGTTCCACGCCATGGTCGAAGCCGGCGTGCAGGCCGGTTACCCGCGTACCGTCGACCTCAACGGCTACCAGCAGGAAGGCTTCGGTCCGATGGACCGCACCGTGACGCCCAAAGGCCGTCGCGCCAGCACCGCGCGCGGTTACCTGGACACGGCCAAGCAGCGCTCGACCCTGACCATCGTCACCCACGCCCTGACCGACAAGATCCTCTTCGAAGACAAGCGCGCGGTCGGCGTGCGTTACCTGCTGGGTTCGGCCGAAGAACCGGTCGAAGTCCGTGCCCGCAAGGAAGTCATCGTCAGCAGCGGCGCGATTGCTTCGCCACAACTGCTGCAACGTTCCGGCGTAGGTCCGCGCCAACTGCTGGAAAGCCTGGACATCCCGGTGGTGCACGATCTGCCGGGTGTCGGCGAGAACCTGCAGGACCACCTCGAACTGTACCTGCAATACGCCTGCACCCAGCCGGTCTCGCTGTATCCCTCGCTGCTCTGGTACAACCAGCCGGCCATCGGCGCCGAGTGGCTGTTCAACGGCACCGGCATCGGTGCCAGCAACCAGTTCGAAGCCGGCGGTTTCATTCGTACCCGTGAGGAGTTCGAATGGCCGAACATCCAGTACCACTTCCTGCCGGTGGCGATTAACTACAACGGCAGCAACGGGGTGAAAGAGCACGGCTTCCAGGCGCACATGGGCTCCATGCGTTCGCCGAGCCGCGGTCGTGTGCAGGCCAAGTCCAAGGACCCGCGCCAGCACCCGAGCATCCTGTTCAACTACATGGCCACCGAACAGGACTGGCAGGAATTCCGCGACGGCATCCGCCTGACCCGGGAAATCATGCAGCAGCCGGCCCTGGACGCTTACCGCGGGCGTGAAATCAGCCCGGGCATCGAGGTGCAGACCGACGAGCAGTTGGACCAGTTCGTCCGTGAGCACGCCGAGACCGCGTTCCATCCGTCCTGCTCGTGCAAGATGGGCACTGATGACATGGCGGTGGTCGACAACCAGGGTCGCGTGCATGGCATGCAGGGCCTGCGGGTGGTCGACGCGTCGATCATGCCGATCATCACCACCGGCAACCTGAACGCGCCGACGATCATGATCGCCGAGAAAATCGCCGACAAGATCCGTGGCCGCCAGCCGCTGCCGCGCAGCAAGGCCGACTACTACGTGGCGGGCGATGCACCGGTGCGTGGCACGCCGCTGCGAAAGGTGCGGTAATGCCGCGACGGTAGGAGCCGGCTTGCTGGCGATGACGTCCGCATGGACGGTGCAAGGCTTGAGGGCCTCATCGCCGGCAAGCCAGCTTGTATGTTTAGACTTGAAGGGGTGGTGGGACTAAAAGCCGGAATCTGACTCTAGCCAGTACAGACCGTGGGAGACTTCGCCCCACCCCCTCACCCAAAGCGCCGATAAGGAATGCATCGGACAAGCACCGACGATAGAAGCAAGCCAGCGCCAGGGTGAAGCCCCAACAAGCCTCTAAACCCTAACTCGGAGAGTTTTGTATGGCAATCCGTGTGTCACGCTCAGTCATCGGTGTTGATGTCGCCAAAAGCGAAATCGTGGTTTATCAAGCTGATCTGGACCAGATCCAGATCATCCCCAACAACCGCTCAGCCCTCAAGCAGTGGTTGGAGTCATTGCCGTCCAGTGCGATTGCCATTGAGGCAACCGGTATCTTTCATATGGACACCGTTGAGCTCGCCTATGAAATGGGCCATCAGGTCTACGTCATTGACGGTTTTCGCCTGAGTAATTACCGGAAGGGCATAGGTGGGCGGGCCAAGACCGATGCTTCGGATGCCCGTTTGCTGGCGCGGTATTTGAAAAATGAAGGGGATGATTTGCGTGCCTGGAATCCCCCACCAGCCGTCTATACCAGGCTTCAGAGCTTGCTACGTAGGCGTGCGGCGCTGATCCAAGCGAAGGTAAGTCTGACCCAAAGCTGGGCTGATGAGCCGCTTCTGAAAGAGGCCTTTAAGAGTCATGCGGACTCAATGGTCAGACTTGATCTACTGATCCAGAAAAAGATCAGGGACACCCTCAAGGAGGCAGGACTTCTGAGTCAGGTAGAGCGTTGCCAAGCGTTAGAGGGGGTTGGTTTTTTAACGGCAACGGCCCTGACAATGGCTTTTCAGCGTGGTGAGTTCAAGAGCAGCGATGCCTATATTGCATTTTTAGGCATGGATTTGAGGGTGTCTGACTCAGGACAGAAGAGTGGCCGGCGCAAGCTGACGAAGCGAGGAGACTCAGAGATACGCCGTTTGCTGCACAACGCGGCTATGGCTGCGAGCCGATCAGCGACGTGGAAACCGCTATACGAGAGCTATCTGGCAAGAGGTCTGAAGACCACACAGGCCCTGGTTGCGCTGGCCCGCAAGCTTGCGAGGATCGCGTTTTCCTTGATGAAAAATCAAAGTCAGTACCAACCGAAATCTATGTTTGAGGGTTCCCCTCAAACATAGAATCTCCCACAAGGATCGCGCAACGGCGACCGCCTGCGATTACACACCAACCTGTAGGAAACAGCTCCTACAGCTTGATCTACACCTCAGCATTTGATTAACACAACGTAAACCCATCCCACACCGCCCCACCCTTGCTCCTACCTCCGCGCAGGCCTAATCTAAGGGCGCGCAAACGTTTCACCCCTCGCCCCAATTCGACACACCGCCACATTGCTGGCCACGAGGCTTTCCCATGTTTGATGTCGTTTCTTCGAGCAAATGGCCCACCGGCTACCTGATCAACCCGAATCCTGAACCACTCGATCCAAAATGGCTGAAGGAATTCAGCAAGATCCCGGCCGCCGCCGTCAGCGATTGCCTCGGTCGTAACGTCGGCGGCCTGGGCCTGCGACCGTTCCACGGCAACACCCCGATGCTCGGCAATGCCCTGACCGTACGCGTGCGTCCGGGCGACAACCTGATGATCCTCAAGGCCATGCAGATGGCCCGTCCGGGCGACGTGCTGGTGATCGACGGCAGCGCTGACCTGACCCGCGCCGTGTTCGGCGGCATCATGCGCGCCATGGCCCTCAAGGCCGGCATCGTCGGCGTGGTGATCAACGGGGCCCTGCGTGACCTCGACGAATGGCAGACCGGCGAACTGCCAGCCTATGCCATCGGCGGCGTACACCGTGGCCCGAGCACCGACGGCGGTGGCGAGATCAACGTACCGATTTCCTGTGCTGGCATGCTCGTGACCCCGGGCGACCTGATGATCGGCGACGGTGACGGCGTTGTCGCCGCGGCCCGCTCCGAACTGCCGGAGTTGCTGATCCGCTGCCACGACCTGCTGGCACGGGAAAAAGCCACGCTGGCGGCGATTGAAGCCGGCACCCTGGACCCGGACCGTTTCGACGCGATCCTGCGCGCCAAGGGCTGCCCGCTGTAATCCCTTAGAAAACTTCGCAGGCAAGCTCACCGCGCAGTAGAGTGCGATGAAGATAGTGTGGCGTGGGCTTGTCAGTTAAGGCGTGTTGAAGCCGGGCGCTCTTGTGTGGCGAGCGGGCTTGCCCGCGCTGGGGCGCGAAGCGCCCCCAAAACCTGAGAGCTCGGTACATCAGGTGGACCGAGTTGAATGGTTTCAGGGCCGCTTCGCAGCCCAGCGCGGGCAAGCCCGCTCGCCACAAGACCGTGCCCGGCTTCAAACTTTCTTAATTGACTGGCATCAGTGCAGGGCCCTCGCCACCTCTATCATCCGTTTCACCGCCATTTCCAGGGAGGTTCCCCATGTTCGACTTCCACCCCCAGCTCAAGCAACGGTTCGCCGGCTTGCGCACGGGCGCTGAATTTTTCTCGCTGCGTTACGTGCGCGAATCCGGCCAATACCTCTCGGTCCGCAAGAACGTGGCGGAACCCCCGAGCCTGCGCCTCGACGAAGGGGCGATGCTGACCGTACGGCTCAACGGCGTCGAAGCCTATGCCGCCACCAACGACCTGTCCCAGGCCGGCCTGCAAAGCGCCCTCGAACGCGCCGAAAACTACGCCCGGTTGATGGCCCCCCATGCCCTGCTCGACCTGCGCCAGCAAGCCGTGTCCAGCGACCGCGCCGATTACCGCTCGCCACAACTCGAGCAACCCTTCCCGTCCCTGAGCGACTGCTACGCCCTGCTCGGCGCCGAATCGGCGGCCGTGCCCAAGGACGAGCGGCTGGTCAACTGGGAAGTCAGCCTCGGCCTGACCCAGGTCGAGCAGATCTACCTCAACAACGCTGGCGCCGAACTGCGCCAGGCGCTGCGCTTCGTCTATCCGGGCCTGAGCGTCACTGCCTACGACGGCGCGGACAGCCAGACCCGCACCCTGGGCCGGGAAAACTTCGGCCAGCAAGGCAGCGCTGATGTCATCACGCGCTCCGGGCTGATCGGCGCCGGTACCCGGATCGCCGACCAGGCCCTGCAATTGCTGCTGGCGCCCAACACCCCGCAAGGCCCGCGCGACCTGCTGCTGACCCCGGACCAGATGATCCTGCAGATCCACGAATCCATCGGTCACCCGCTGGAGCTGGATCGCATCCTCGGCGACGAGCGCAATTACGCCGGCACCAGCTTCGTCAAGGCCAGCGACTTTGGCAGCCTGCAATATGGCTCGGCGCTGCTCAACGTGACCTTCGATCCGACCATCGCGCAACAGCTGGCCAGCTACAGCCATGACGACGACGGCACCCCGGCCCACAAGGAGTTCCTGATTCGCGAAGGCCGGCTGCTGCGCCCACTGGGCGGTGCACTGTCACAATTCCGTTCCGGCCTCGACGGCGTCGCCAACAGCCGCGCCTGCAGCTGGAACCGGGCGCCCATCGACCGCATGGCCAACCTCAATATCGAACCGGGCGACCAGTCCTTCGCGCAACTGGTCGGCGGTATCGAGAACGGCATCCTGATGTCCACCAACCGTTCCTGGTCCATCGACGACGCCCGCAACAAATTCCAGTTCGGCTGCGAGTGGGGCCAGTTGATCGAGAACGGCGAGCTCAAGGGTGTGGTGAAAAACCCCAACTACCGGGCGATTTCCGCACAGTTCTGGCGCAATCTCAGCGCCGTCGGCAATGCCGAGACCTTCCAGGTCCTGGGCACGCCGAATTGTGGCAAAGGCGAGCCGAACCAGGTGATCCGCGTCGGGCATGCCTCGCCCGCCTGTGTCTTCAGTAACGTCGATGTGTTTGGAGGAGATGCCTGATGAGTACTTCACTGAGTCAGGTCGAACACTTCCGCGCCCTGGTCGACGGGTTGCAGGCACAGCTGCGTGGCCCGGAACGCTTCACCCTGGGTTATGCCGCCGAAGCCTCGGACTTTATCCGCTTCAATCACGGCCGGGTGCGTCAGGCCGGGCAGGTGCAGCAAGCGTCGGTGAGCTTCAAGCTGATCAATGACGGGCGCCACGCCGACTTGCAGATCACCCTCTGCGGCGAACTCGCGCCGGATCATCAGCGCCTGGCGGACGGCCTGCAACAACTGCGCGAAATCCTCCCGCTGTTGCCGGCGGACCCGTACCTGCTGCTCAACCACAACGCCTGGCAAAGCCAGAACGTGCAAAGCCATGCGTTGCCGGAAACGGCACAGGTACTGGAGGAGATCAGCCGAGCCGCGGTCGGCCTGGACCTGGTCGGCTTCTACGCCGCCGGTCCCATCAGCCGGGGTTTTGCCAGCTCCGACGGGGCTTTCGGCTGGCACCAGGCCAATAGTTTCAACTTCGACTGGAGCCTGTTCCACGAAAACGGCCAGGCGGTGAAAGCCAGCTTTGCCGGCCATGACTGGGACAGCGACAGCTTCGCCCGGCGCTTCCAGCAGGCCCGTGAGCAGCTCGACTTTCTCGGGCGGCCATTGCGCACCCTGGCGCCGGGCGAGTATCGCGCCTACCTGGCACCGGCAGCGCTGGAAGAAGTCATGGGCATGCTCAGTTGGGGCGGTTTCTCGGCCCAGGCCATCGGCAGCAAACACAGCCCGCTGCAAAGGCTCTATGCCGGCGAAGCCAGCTTCAGTCACAACGTCTGGATCAGCGAGCAGATCAGCGGTTCGTTGAGCCCGGCGTTTTCCAACGAAGGTTATCCACGGGGCGATGTGTCGCTGGTCGCGGCGGGCGCCGCTGATCAACAATTGATCAATTCGCGCAGCGCCGCCGAATACGGCCTGACCACCAACGGCGCCAGCGGCGGCGAGTACCCGGGGGCCTTGCAGATGCGCGCCGGGCAACTGGCCCAGGCCGATATCCTCAAGCAACTGGGCACCGGCCTGTACATCAGCAACCTGTGGTACCTGAACTACTCGGACCAACCGGCGGCGCGGATGACCGGCATGACCCGCTTCGCCACCTTCTGGGTGGAGAACGGCGAGATCCAGGCGCCGGTCAGCACCATGCGCTTCGATGACAGTGTCTACAGCCTGCTGGGCAGCCACTTGGAAGCCCTGACCCAGGAACGCGAGTTGCTGCTGTCGGCCAGTACCTACGACCAGCGGCAGACTGCGTCGAACCTGCTGCCGGGGGCGCTGATCAGCAAGCTGACCTTGACCCTGTAACCCCCGGGGGTGTCCGCGTCCGCCGACACCCCGCATTCCCCCTGAACACGCCCCCCCTCCCCGTTGTAGGAGCGAGCTTGCTCGCGATGACGGCCTGACCGGCGCTGCAATTCTCAAGGACCTCATCGCGAGCAAGCTCGCTCCTACAAGGGATTGCGCATGCGCAGGCTTCGTGTCCGACGACGCCCAGTGGGAACCGGCTTGCTGGCGATAGCGGTTATTGGGCAATACAAGACTGGTTGGCTGAAACACCCTCTTACCTATCCGTTCAGCCAGTTGCCCCTACGCCGCCCGGCGCGCTATATATTCCTCTTGCTTTCGGCACACCATCAAAACGCCACCCTCACAATCAAAGATCAGGCTTTACCTGCGATTTCCTTACTCAATGCCGTGCCGCACCTCTTTCAACCCCGAAAGTGTTTTGCCGGAGCTTGGATATGAATCATGGAAGCTTTGTTATCCCCAACCTGTACCGACACTTCAACATCCATGTCGAACGCATCGGCGACGATCCGCGGCGCAAGACCGTCCTGCTGGTCAATGGCGCCCTGGCCACCACCAGTTCCTTTACCCGCACCAGCAAGTGCCTGGCCGAACACTTCAACGTGGTGCTGTTCGACCTGCCGTTCGCCGGGCGCTCGCAAGCCTACAATCCCGACCCGGGCCTGGTGACGAAGGACGACGAGGTGGAAATCCTCCTGGCCCTGGTGCAGCGCTTCGAGGTCAATCACCTGGTGTCCGCCTCCTGGGGCGGTATTTCCACCCTGCTGGCCCTGACCCGCCACCCGCCGACCCTCGAAAGCTCGGTGGTGATGGCCCTGGCGCCCGACCTGAACCCGCCGATGCGGGCGTATGTGCAACGGGTCCATGAACTGATTGCGCTGGACGACAAATCCGCCATCGGCCACCTGCTCAACGATACCGTCGGCCACTACCTGCCATCGCGCCTCAAGACCACCAACCACCAGCACCTGTCCTCGATGCCCAGCACCGAATACCGCCAGGCGCGCTTCCATATCGACCAGGTGCTGCAACTGGGTGACGGCAACTATCTGCGGGCGCTGTCCGAGATCCGCAGCCCGGTGCATTTCATCAACGGTGCCAAGGACATCTACACCCCGGCCGAGGGTGCCCGGGTATTTCAGGAATACATCCGCCGTTGCAGCTTCTCCATCGCCGAGGACACCGGTCACCTGCTGGACCTGGAGTCGCGACAATCGGCCAACGCGGTCCATCAGGCCCTGCTCGGTTTCCTGCTGCCACCCACCGCGAGTAACGGCGAGCAGTGAGACCGGCTTGTCGGCTATAGCGCACTCACCGGCCCTATCGCCAGCAAGCCGGCTCCCACGGGATTGGGCCGTACACAAACTTCGTGTCCGACGACACCCTGTGGGAGCCGGCTTGCTGGCGATAGCGGTGGTGAATCCAGCATTGCCATGGCCGGCAATCACCTGCGCGCCTACACGATTTCTGACCGATCAGGCATACTGCAACTACGTAGCCAGCTAACAAATAGAGCCGCCCATGCCCGACCGTGCCCCTCTCGACGTAACGACCGCTCGCTGGCTACCGTGGGTGGTGGCCATTGCCTTCTTCATGCAGTCCCTCGACGGGACCATCCTCAACACCGCCCTGCCCGCCATGGCCCTCGACCTCGCGGAAAACCCCCTGCGCATGCAGGGCGTGGTGATCGCCTACATGCTCACCGTGGCCTTGCTGATCCCCGCCTCGGGCTGGGTTTCCGACCGCTTCGGCACCAAACGCATCTTCTTCGGCGCGATCCTGCTGTTCAGCATCGGCTCGCTGCTCTGTGCCATGTCCAGCTCGCTGAACATGCTGGTGGGTGCACGGATCATCCAGGGCCTGGGCGGTTCCCTGATGTTGCCGGTGGGAAGACTGGTGGTGCTGCGCGCCTATCCGCGCTCGGAGCTGGTGCGGATCATGGGGTTCATCACCATCCCCGGTCTGCTCGGCCCGTTGATCGGCCCGACCATGGGCGGCTGGATGGTGCAATACCTGACCTGGCACTGGATTTTTCTGATCAACCTGCCCGTGGGCCTGCTCGGCTGCTATGCGGTATGGAAGTTCATCCCGGACCTGCGCGGCAGTGAGCGCACACGCTTCGACGGTATCGGTTTCCTGCTGTTCGGCGCGGCGATGCTGCTGATCACCATCGCCATGGAGGGCCTGGGCGAACTGCAACTGCCACACCTGCGGGTGATGTTGCTGCTTTTCGCCGGCCTCGCCTGCCTGGCGGCGTACTGGCTGCGGGCCGGGCATATCGATAACCCGTTGTTCGCCCCGTCGCTGTTCAAGACCCGGACCTTTGCCGTCGGCATCCTCGGTAATCTGTTCGCCCGCCTGGGCAGCGGCGCCCTGCCGTTCCTGGTGCCGTTGCTGTTGCAAGTGGCCCTGGGTTACTCGCCATCCCAGGCCGGGATGAGCATGTTGCCCCTGGCGGCGGCGGCGATGTTCGCCAAGTCGATTGCCCGGCCGCTGATCGAGCGCCTGGGCTATCGCATCGTCCTCACCGGCAACACCCTGGCCCTGGGCATCATGCTCGCGGCCATGGGCCTGGTCACCGAGCACACGCCTTACCCCTTGCTACTGGGCATGCTGGCGATTGCCGGGGCGATCAACTCGCTGCAATTCACGGCGATGAACACCGTGACCCTGATCGACCTCGACGACAAGGCCGCCAGCAGCGGTAACAGCTTGCTGTCGGTGGTGGCGCAGTTGTCCCTGAGCCTTGGGGTGGCGTGCGCCGGCGCCCTGCTCGGCGGCTTTACCGCCGCCGTCGGCAATGATGGCGTGGAGACGGTGCTTGGCGCGTTCCAGCTGACCTTCCTCACCGTGGGCGTCATGGCGATGCTGGCGGCGGCGATTTTTCTGCAGTTGTCGCCCCAGGATGGGCGCCGGACCAAGGTGGTTCAGGAACAGCACATCGAACACTGATCTCACGGTGTGACGAGCTGGCTTGCCCTAGAGCCTGCGAGTTAAGAGCGATCTTAAGTCTGGCCGAAATTTGTGGCGAGCGGGCTTGCCCGCGCTGGGGCGCGAAGCGCCCCTGAAACCAGAGAACTCGTTGTGCCTGACACGACGAAGTGGCCGGTTTTACGACTGCTGCGCAGCCGAACAGGGGCAAGCCCCCTCGCCACACAAGCCCGCTCGCCACAGATGTGGCCTCAGGAACTCCTAAATGGCTGGGGTCCGACACTATTTGGCTACTTTTCGTCCAGAATTTGCAGCAGCGCCAATCGGGACTGATACACTGCGCGACATTTTGTTTTGCAGGCCAGTCCCGTGACCACCATCGCCACCGCGTTTAACTCCTTGCCCCTGTCCGCCGCCATGCTGGCTAACCTCGACTCCCTCGGTTATGCCCAGATGACGCCGATCCAGGCGCAAAGCTTGCCGGTGATCCTCAAAGGCATGGACCTGATCGCCCAGGCCAAGACCGGCAGCGGCAAAACCGCCGCCTTCGGCATCGGCCTGCTGAACCCGATCAACCCACGCTTCTTCGGCTGCCAGGCCCTGGTGATCTGCCCCACCCGCGAATTGGCCGACCAGGTCGCCAAGGAAATCCGCCGCCTGGCCCGCGCCGAAGACAACATCAAGGTGCTGACCCTCTGCGGCGGCGTGTCCCTCGGCCCGCAAATCGCCTCCCTGGAACACGGCACCCACATCATCGTCGGCACCCCGGGACGCATCCAGCAGCACCTGCGCAAAGGTTCGCTGGTCCTGCACGGCCTCAATACCCTGGTCCTCGACGAAGCCGACCGCATGCTCGACATGGGTTTCTACGATGCCATCGAGGAAATCATCGCCCAGCTCCCCGAGCGCCGGCAGACCCTGCTGTTCTCCGCCACCTACCCGGTGAGCATCAAGCAGCTGGCCTCCAAGTTCATGCGCAACCCGCAGCAGGTCAAGGCCGAGGCGATGCACGCCGATAGCCAGATCGAACAGCGCTTCTACGAGATTTCCCCGGAAGAGCGCATGGAAGCCGTGGTCAAGGTGCTCAACCACTTCCGCCCACAGTCCTGCGTGGCGTTCTGCTTCACCAAGCAGCAGGTCCAGGAAACCGTCGACACCTTGACCGCCAAGGGCGTCTCCGCCGTCGCGCTGCACGGCGACCTGGAGCAGCGTGACCGCGACCAGGTCCTGGCGATGTTCGCCAACCGCAGCATCTCGGTGCTGGTGGCGACCGACGTCGCGGCACGCGGCCTGGATATCGATGCCCTGGACATGGTGATCAACGTCGAACTGGCACGTGATTCGGAGATGCATATCCACCGTGTCGGCCGTACCGGCCGGGCGGGCGAGACCGGCCTGGCGATCAGCCTGGTGGCGCCGTCCGAAAGCCTGCGTGCGCGGGCCATCGAGGAAGTGCAGAAGTCGCCGTTGAACTGGGACCAACTCGACAACCTCAAGTCCCAGGGCGGCGGTCCGCTGCTGCCGGTCATGAGCACCTTGTGCATCGCTGCCGGCCGCAAGGACAAGGTTCGCCCGGGAGACATCCTCGGCGCCCTGACCGGCGACGCCGGAATTCCCGGTGCCCAGGTCGGCAAGATCGCCATTTTCGACTTCCAGGCTTATGTCGCGGTAGAACGCGGCGTGGCCAAGCAGGCCTTGCAGCGCCTGAACGACGGCAAGATCAAGGGCCGTTCGCTGCGCGTGCGGATTCTCTGACTATCGCGAGCCTGCTCGGCGCGACTGGCCTTGTCCGCGCAAACGCCAGAGACCTGTAGGAGCCGGCTTGCTGGCGATGAACGATAACGCGGTGTAGCTGAAACACCGCGTCGCCTGAATCGCCAGCAAGCCGGCTCCCACACAAAAACCGCGCCCGCCTGAAACATACATGAGGACATCGTTGTGCCCGTTACTGAAGTTGTAGTCATCGGCGCTGGCGCCGCCGGTTTGATGTGCGCCTTTACCGCCGCCGCCCGTGGGCGCCAGGTGATGCTGATCGACCACGCCAACAAGGCCGGCAAGAAAATCCTGATGTCCGGCGGCGGGCGTTGCAATTTCACCAATATGTACAGCGAGCCTGGCAACTTCCTTTCGCAGAACCCGCATTTCTGCAAGTCGGCCCTGGCCCGCTATACCCAGTGGGACTTCATCGCGATGGTGGCCAAGCACGGCGTGCCCTATCACGAGAAAAAACTCGGCCAGCTGTTCTGCGACAACAAGTCCAGCGACATCCTCGGCATGCTCCTCGACGAGTGCGACCAGGCCGGCGTCAGCCTGCACCTGGACACCGCCATCCAGCACATCGAAAAACTGGAGAACGGCTACCTGCTGCAAACCACCCTCGGCCAGATCACCTGCCAGTCCCTGGTGATCGCCACCGGCGGGCTGTCGATCCCGACCCTGGGCGCCACCGGCTTCGGCTATCAGGTGGCCAAGCAGTTCGGCCACCTGGTGTTACCGACCCGCGCGGGCCTGGTGCCGTTCACCATTACCGATCAACTCAAGGCCCTCTGCACCGAGCTGTCCGGGACTTCGGTGGATTGCCTGGTGAGCTGCAACGAGCAGAGCTTCCGGGAAAATATCCTGTTCACTCACCGTGGCCTCAGCGGCCCGGCGATCCTGCAGATTTCTTCGTTCTGGAACCCCGGCGACACGCTGCACATCAACCTGCTGCCGGACCACGACGCACTGGACTGGCTGCAACAGCAGCAGGCCGAACGGCCCAACAGCGAGCTGAAAACCCTGCTGGGCGAGCTGTTCACCAAGAAGATGGCCAACCTGTTGGCCGACCACTGGTTCGTTTCCAAGCCGATGAAGCAGTACACCCCGGCGGAGTTGGCCGAGGTTGCGGAGAAACTCGGCGACTGGCGCCTGGTGCCGGCCGGTACTGAAGGCTATCGCACCGCCGAAGTGACCCTGGGCGGCGTCGACACCCGGGAAGTCTCATCGAAAACCATGGAATCGCTGAAAAGTCCGGGGCTGTACTTTATCGGTGAAGTGCTGGATGTCAGCGGCCACCTGGGCGGTTTCAACTTCCAGTGGGCCTGGGCCTCGGGGTACGCGGCGGCGCAATTCGCCTGAGCTGCGGGCCTCATCGCCAGCAAGCCGGCTCCCACGAATTTGCGTTTCACCGCAGAATGATCGTCGACCCAGCCCCCCTGTAGGAGCGAGCTTGCTCGCGATAGCGGCCACCAGAGCGCCACAAGATTCAAGGGCCTCATCGCGAGCAAGCTCGCTCCTACAGGGTCCTGGGCCTGACGATGCTTTTGCGCTGAACACAATTCTCGGCCGCACACCGATCACGGAACAAATTTTGCTGTAGACCGATGTGGCGTCATTGCAATGCCGCCCGTCTACCCATCATTCAGATCAACCGCTTGGCAGGCTCTCTCACCTTCATGGCATCGACCTCGTTCAACCAGTCCCTGCGCCGTCTCTGGGCGCTGGACAAATTCAGCTATAGCGTTCGGGTGTTTATCGCCCTGACCGGCATCATGACCTTGTGCTGGTTCCAGAACGAGATGAAGTTGCTGATCCCGCTGTTCCTCGGGGTCATCGCCTGTGCCCTGGCCGAAACCGACGACAGTTGGCAGGGCCGCCTCAATGCCCTGGCGGTGACGCTGGTGTGCTTCAGTGTCGCGGCATTCTCGGTCGAGCTGCTGTTCCCCTATCCGCTGGTCTTCGTCTGCGCCATGGCCCTGGCGGCCTTTGCCCTGACCATGCTCGGCGCCCTCGGCGAGCGCTATGGCGCCATTGCCTCGGCGACCCTGATCCTCTCGGTCTACACCATGATCGGCGTCGACCAGCGCGGCGGCGAAGTCGCCAACCTCTGGCACGAACCGGTGCTGCTGGTCACCGGCGCGGCCTGGTACGGCGTGCTCTCGGTGCTTTGGCAAGCGATGTTCTCCAACCAGCCGGTGCAACAGAGCCTGGCCAAGCTGTTCCGCGAACTGGGCTACTACCTCAAGCTCAAGTCCTCGCTGTTCGAGCCGATCCGCCAACTGGACGTCGAAGCCCGACGCCTGAAACTGGCGCAACAGAACGGCAAGGTGGTCGCGGCGCTGAACAGCGCCAAGGAAATCATCCTGCACCGGGTCGGCAACGGCCGGCCGGGGTCGAAGGTCAGCCGTTACCTGAAGCTGTACTTCCTCGCCCAGGACATCCACGAGCGCGCCAGTTCCTCGCACTATCCGTACAACGCCCTGGCCGACGCGTTCTTCCACAGCGACGTGCTGTTCCGCTGCCAACGCCTGCTGCGCGAGCAAGGCAAGGCCTGCCAGGCCCTGGCGGTGTCGATCCAGCTGCGCCAGCCGTTCGTCTACAACGCCAGCTTCGCCGAAGCCCTGGGTGACCTGCACGCTTCCCTGGAACACCTGCGCATCCAGAGCAACCCGGCCTGGCGCGGTTTGCTGCGTTCGCTGCGGGCACTGGCCGCCAACCTTGGTACCCTCGACCGCCTGCTGAGCGACGCGAGCAACCCCGACAGCCTCGCCGACGCCACCGACAGCAGCCTGCTGGACCGTTCGCCGCGCAACCTCAAGGACGTCTGGACGCGCCTGCGCACCCAGCTGACCCCGACCTCGCTGCTGTTCCGCCACGCCCTGCGCCTGCCGCTGGCGCTGAGCATCGGTTATGGCATGGTGCATTTGGTGCACCCGTCCCAGGGCTACTGGATCATCCTCACCACCCTGTTCGTCTGCCAGCCGAGCTACGGCGCGACCCGGCGCAAACTGGGCCAGCGGATCCTCGGCACGGCCATCGGCCTGACCGCCGCCTGGGCGTTGTTCGACCTGTTCCCGAGCCCCCTGATCCAGGCCTTGTTCACCATCGCCGCCGGGGTGGTGTTCTTTATCAACCGCACCACCCGCTACACCCTGGCGACCGCCGCCATGACCCTGACGGTGCTGTTCTGCTTCAACCAGGTGGGTGACGGCTACGGCCTGTTCCTGCCGCGCCTGCTCGACACCCTGCTGGGTGCGCTGATCGCCGGCCTCGCGGTGTTCCTGTTCCTGCCGGACTGGCAGGGACGGCGCCTGAACAAGGTGCTGGCCAATACCCTGAGCTGCAACAGCCTGTACCTGCGCCAGATCATGCGCCAGTACGCCCAGGGCAAGAGCGACGACCTCGCCTACCGGCTGGCCCGGCGCAACGCCCACAACGCCGATGCGGCGCTGTCGACCACCCTGGCGAACATGTTGATGGAGCCGGGGCATTTCCGTAAGGAAGCCGATGTCGGTTTCCGCTTCCTGGTGCTGTCGCACACCTTGCTCAGCTACCTGTCGGGGCTCGGTGCACACCGTGAAAACCAGCTACCGGAGGCCGTGCGCGATCATCTGCTCGAGGGCGCTGGCGGCACCTTGGCCACGAGTATCGAAGAGATAGCCGGGGGCTTGGCGAACAAGACCCCGGTCGCCATTCAAAGCGATGCCGAGGAAGCCCTGGCCACGGAGCTGGAGCACATGCCGGACGAGATCGACGAGATCCAGCGGTTGGTGCAGACCCAACTGGCGCTGATCTGCCGGCAACTGGGGCCGCTACGGACCCTGGCGGCACACCTGATCAAGGACCCGGAAGAAAACGCAGAGTCCTGAAACACCCCGCCTCCCGTGGGAGCCGGCTTGCCGGCGATGACGTCAGCAAGAACACTGCAAGACTCAAGGGCCTCATCGCTGGCAAGCCAGCTCCTACAGGGACCTCGGCAGCACGATACTTTTGTGGTGAGACGCAGTCCTGTGGGAGCCGGCTTGCCGGCGATGACGTCAGCAAGAACACCGCAAGACTCAAGGGCCTCATCGCTGGCAAGCCAGCTCCTACAAGGGTTACGGTGTCTGCGTTACATCCCGTGCAGCTTGAGCAGCCGCTCATAGCTGCCGTCGGCCTTCATCGCCGCGATCTCGCGGTCGAAGCCGGCCACGATCTGTGCATGTTGCGGGTTCTTCAGGCTCACCAGGATATGCAGGGCGTTCTCGCTCAGCGGCTTGGGCAGGAACTCCACGGCATTGCGCACCCGTGGCGCCTCGCTCTTGAGGTAGTAACGCGCCACATACTCGTCTTCCAGGGTCAACTTCACCCGGTCCGCGGCCAGCATGCGCACGGCCATGGCAAAGTTGTGCACCGGGATTTTCTGCAACTGCGCGTCGCCATCGAACTCGGCGCTATAGGCATAGTCACGCACCACCGCAATCGGCAGGTCGTGCAACTGGCTCAGATTATCGAACTCGATGGCCGACTCCTTGCGCTTGAGAAACAGCACGCGATTGACCAGGTACTCGGCGGAAAACTGCCCTAGCAAGGTGCGTTCGTCGCTGTACCAGGCATTGATCAGCACATCATAGCGGCCCTCGCCCACGCCCTTGAGCGCACGCGCCCAGGGGACCTGTTCAAAGTCGCTGGCATAGCCGGCTCTCGCCAGCGCCGTACTGACGATATCGGTGGCCAGACCGCCGTTGACCAGCGTTGCATCGGTAAACGGTGGCCAGCCGTCGGCGACCAAACGCAACTTGTCGGCGGCAGCGCCTTGTGAAAGCAGCAGCAATCCAAGCAAAACAAAAGCTCGATGCAATCGCGGCATGCTAAAGATCCTTAGCGGGCACATAGCCCAGCAGAGTTAGCCGAAGCCGGAGGAGCCGGTCTGGAAGCAACCGGCTACATCCCTGGTCCTAACATTAGCTCATCCGAGCCAGAGCAAAAGCACGGCTCAGCAGATTACACAAAGATGACGATGCCGAGCAAAGTGAATGATAGCAAGTAGCCGCCAACCAACCGGACAGGGCTCGACTCCCTTGCAAGGAGCCTTCCAGCTTCAGCCCTGGCTGGGAAAAAAATTCGCGGTTGGCGAGGGCTGGCAACCCGCCTAGTATCGGTATCAACTCAATTGAATACCGAGGCGAGAATGACCATCGACTGGCTCTGCAAACATCATGGAGATCTTGGCAAAGAACAGTTGTACAGCATCCTGCAACTGCGTACCGAAGTCTTCGTGGTCGAGCAGAAATGTCCCTACCAGGAAGTCGACGGGCGCGACCTGGAGGGCGACACCTGCCATCTGATGGCCTGGCGCGATGATCGACTGGTGGCTTACCTGCGTCTGCTAGACCCGGTCTCCCAGGGCGGCGACGTGGTGATCGGGCGGGTGGTGATCGCCCCCGAGGCCCGTGGCCAAGGGCTGGGCCACGAGCTGATGGCCCAGGCGCTGAAGCAGGCCGAGAAGCTTTGGCCGCAAGTGCCGATCTATCTGTCGGCCCAGGCGCACTTGCAGGCTTATTACGGGCGTTATGGTTT
Organism: Pseudomonas gingeri; assembly: GCF_013386165.1. Classification (GTDB taxonomy): domain Bacteria; phylum Pseudomonadota; class Gammaproteobacteria; order Pseudomonadales; family Pseudomonadaceae; genus Aquipseudomonas; species Aquipseudomonas gingeri_C. Next base: position 102,444 of record NZ_JACAOS010000028.1, read on the forward strand.
CGAAGTGGTCGGCGAGGCGTATCTGGAGGACGATATCCCGCATATCGGCATGCGCAAGTCCTGAGGTTTTCCAGCGCCCTGTCGGGCGCTATCGCCGGCCAGCCAGCTCAAGGACCGTGTTCGCCTTTCAGGGGTAACCCAGCACCTGCTTGATCGAAGCCAGGTTGTCGCCGATCCAGCTTTTGTCGATCGGCCCCCAACTGCGAATCCGGTACCGCCCGGCATGGTTGCGGGCGCCGTCTTCCTGTTCGAACTCGCAGATGATATCCAGGTCGGCCAGGGCCTGGATCGTATCCTGCGCCGTACGCCGCGGCATGCCGGTGGCTTCGGTCAGGGCCGGCACATTGCTGGCAGCTCCGCTGTCGATCAGCCAGGCCACATACAGACGGCGGTAAAAACTGCTCTTGGTCTTGCTGACGTCCATCCGGTAATCCTTAGGGTTGACCTTCCAATGCTTCTACTCATCAAGAGCGCAACCGGCGCCTACGGGTTTGCCGATTTGCCCTGCAGATCGCGCCAGGTCAGGTACACCCGCAGGTCGAACTCCAACTGGTGATAACCGGGCTGCATGTATTCACACAGCTGGTAGAACGCCTTGTTGTGATCGGACTCCTTGAGGTGCGCCAGTTCGTGCACCACGATCATCTTCAGAAACTGCGGCGCCGCGTCCTTGAACAGCGAGGCGATGCGGATTTCCTTCTTGGCCTTGAGCTTGCCGCCCTGGACCCGCGAGATCGCGGTGTGCAGGCCGAGGGCGCGGTGAGTGAGGTCCAGGCGGTTATCGAAGAGCACCTTGTCGATGGCCGGCGCGTTGCGCAGATGCTCCTGCTTCAACGCCAGGGCATAGCCGTACAGCGCCTTGTCGCTCTGCACCGCGTGTCGCTCCGGATAACGCTGGCTCAGGTAGTCACCCAGGGCGTCCCGGGCAATCATCTGACGGACCTGTTCCTGCAGGGACGCGGGATAAGCCTGAAGGTATTTCAGCACGGTCATGACAGGCCTTACGTACACCGAAAAAGAAGCCAGTGTAGCGAATTCAGGCGGACAACGCGCTCCAGTCGAACGCCGAGCCGAAGCCCGTGGCGTCCTTGGCCGTCAGTGGCCGGGCCACCAGGAAACCCTGGACCATCGGGCAACCGTTGGCCTTGAGCCACTGCCATTGCTCAATGGTTTCCACCCCTTCGGCGATCACCAGCAAACCGAATTGCTCGCACAGGTCGATCACGGTGCGGGCCATGGCCGCATCCCGCGGTGATTCGAGAATCTTGGCGATCAATTGCCGGTCAAGCTTGAGGGTATCCAATTCGAGGTCGCGCAGATGGTTCAGCGAACAATGCCCGGAACCGAAATCGTCCAGGGCCACCCGCACCCCCAGGGCACGGATGCGCCGCAGTTGCTTGCGCGACGCCTCGAAGTCCAGCATCAACGCCGCCTCCGTCACCTCGACTTCCAACTGGCGCGCCCGCAGGTCGTGGCGTTCCAGCACCTCCTGCAACTCGTCCGCCAGGTTCGGCATGTTGAACTGCGTGGCGCTCAGGCTGACGCTCAACACCAGGTCCTCGGCGTACACGCCGCTCCAGGCGTGGCGCTGGGTCGCCGCCTGGCGATAGATCCAACTGCCCAGCCGGCTGATCAACCGCACCTCTTCCAGCAACGGCAGGAACAGCCCTGGCGGCACATCGCCAACACTCGGATGGTGCCAGCGCAGCAACGCCTCGAACCCGCGCAGGCGGCCATCTTCCAGGGAGACCTGGGGCTGGTAGACCATCTTGAATTCCTTGCTCTCGATGGCCGTGCGAACACTTTCCTCCAACATCAGGCGCGAACGGGCGCGGCCGTTCATCTCGTGATCGTAGTAACGGTATTGCTGGCGGCCGGCACGCTTGGCCTCGTACATGGCGATATCCGACGCCCGCAACAGGCCATCGAGGTTGGAGCCGCAATCGGGGTAAGTGGCAATGCCGATGCTGACCCCGAGCGTCATTTCCATGCCGTCGATCTGTTGGCGAATCGACACCCGCTCGATCAGCCGCTCGGCGATTTTCGCCGCCTGCTCGGGGCGCTCCAGATTGAGCAAGGTGGTGAATTCGTCACCGCCCATGCGCGCCAGGATATCGAACGGATTGAGGCAGGACTTCAACTGCTCCGAGACCCAGCGCAACACCCGGTCGCCGGCTTCATGCCCCAGGGAATCGTTGACCCGCTTGAAGCCATCGAGGTCCAGGTACATCAACACCAGGGACTTGTTCGCGCCGTCGCTGCGGCGCAGGGTATTTTCCGCTGTCTGGTAGAAGCCCCGGCGATTGAGCAGGCCGGTCAGCGGATCGGTCACCGCCTGGAATTCCAACTGCTGGTGCAGATGCCGCACCACCGACATATCCAGCACCGTCACCACCATGGCCTTCTGGTCACCCGGCAACGGCGCGCAGGACAAGGCCACCGGCAGCATCTGGTCCTGGCCGGTGCGCAAGTAGGCGTCATGCACGCGATAGGTCTCGCCTTTGCGGTATTCCTCGTACAGCGGCGAGGTCTGCCATTCGGCAAAATGCGGGTTCTGCAGAAAATCCAGGAACGGCTGGCCGGCCAGGGCGTCGAGCGAGAGGTTGAGCAAACGCGAGATCGCCGGGTTGGCGAAACGGATGATGCCGTCTTCGTTGACCACCAGAATGCCTTCGGCGGCATTCTCCAGCACCGAGGCATTGAACGCCCGGGCCGCTTCCAGATCGCGGCTCAGGCACTGCAAGGCGCGGCGGTTGCGCTGCTGCTCCAGCAACGCCTGGACCTTGGGCCTGAGAATATCGGGGTTGAACGGTTTGAACAGGTAATCCACCGCGCCACTGGCATAACCCTTGATCACGGCATCCTGGGATTGCTCGTTGGCGGTGAGGAAAATAATCGGAGTCAGACGAGTCCGCAGGCTGCCGCGCATCAGGCGGGCCACTTCAAAACCGTCCATCCCGGGCATCTGAACATCCAGCAGCACCAGGTCAATCTCATGCTCGAGCAGCAACGTCAGCGCCTCAATGCCCGAGGCAGCCGTTACCACCTGCCAATCCTGACGTTCCAGCAAGGCACGCATGCTGATCAGATTTTCAGGGTAATCATCAACGACCAGAAGGACGGAACTACCATCACCGGGTATCTGTTGCACGCAATCCATGCTGCTTCTCTTGTTCGGGGAACTCCACCGGAAATCTAGGAAACCGGGCTAAACCTAAGCACTACTCTAGACCGGGATTGTGCAAAGCGTAGTGAGCAATAGGCCATCATCCAGGCGCGGCCACAATCTCCCGACTAACGGTCGGTACCCATCTCCCGGACGCGGCTCGGAAAACGCCCGAGGCCTGCGAGCCAACGCCGTACCACGATGACGACCGTAACACGGTCAGTCGATTTTACGAGGTGCGATATTCCGCAATCGGTTCAATCTCGAAAATCTCATCAAAACGCACCGTATTGTAGAGGCCGAACTCCCCATGATAGGTCAGTGTTCGGTGCGTCCAGTCGATACCACACAGCTCGCCGCGCTCGGACTCCACCGGCCCGCCGTGCAGCCTGCCGCGCAGGTTGATTTTTTGTTTGCGCTTGAAGTACTTCAGATATTCAGGCTCGTTCTGTGCTTCCTCTTTGTCCATAGTGATGTCCATTTTTGTCAGCGGTTGAACCCCCATCGTGGGAATTCGCCCGATGAAAAACAACTGTCATAAATAACAGGTGCTTATATCGCTTCTTAATAAAAGCCCAGCACGACGCTTCTATAACTGGCCGCGCGGCCGGTGTTCGTCGAGGGATTGGCGTCAACCGTTCGCCGGATCGGCGTTAACAAACTATTCTTCAGCCGTTATAAAGGACGCCGAAAGCGCGGGCCAAAGCGGTTTGTCTGAATATTCCCAGGCTGAACCGCTGCCCGTGTGCAAGCGGCTTACAGGGAAGAAACAGACATGATCGACCTGACCACCTGGAACCTCAGCGTTCCCGTCGGCACCCCGCCGGCGACGATCGATACGCCCAAGTTGGTAGAGGGCTTCAAGGATCAATACTTTCACTCCGACACCGGCACGTTGTTCTTCTGGTCGCCGGTCACCGGTTCCAAGACCGAAAACGCCATCTACCCGCGCAGCGAATTGCGCGAGACCTGGCCCGACGGCCGCCTGCGCAACTGGTTGTACGGCGAGGCCAACAACTACCTGCGCGCCACGCTGGCGGTGAACCAGGTGCCTTCGTCGGGCAAGATCGTCATCGGCCAGATCCATGCGTACAACAGCACCCAGCCGATGCTCAAGGTCGAGTACCAGTACAAGGACAGTCGCAAAACCGGGATTATTGTGGTGAAGATCCGCAATCACCCCGACGACAAGGACAGCCGGGTGATCGAGATTGCCGATAATGTTCCGTTGGATAAATCCTTCACTTATGTGATTCACCTGAGTCGCGGCGGTTACTTGAGTGTGCATGCCGCCGATGCCAGCTGGTACACCCAGATCAGCACCACCTGGCGTGACAAACCGCTGTATTTCAAGGCGGGGGTCTATGTGCAGGACAATACCGGTTATACCAATGAGGGTGGGATGGTGACCTTCTACAAGTTGGACATTGATCATGTGAAGGGTTGATATTCTCGCGCGCTCTTAAAGACACCTTTTATGCGCTGGGGTGCTACGCCCTATTCGGAAACTGTCTATAAACCTGTCAGTTCTGACAGTAGACCAGTTTGCAAAGCGTGTTCAATCTATTCAGTCACTGACGGTTATTGGCATGCAGAGGTGGATATGAAATGGGCCTGGGTCATGTCACCCGGCGCTCGCAGCGGTTACATGCCACCTCGACAGTTGCGTTGATCACGTCAACATTCCGCGCACCTTATGCAAGGTATAAGGAGAGTCATCATGAAAAAAGAAGCGACCCCTCGTGATGCTACAACCCCTGAAAATACATCCAAGGGAGCTCCGGGCGGGGCTCTGGACATCGAAGAAGGTATCTATAAAATCTACACGGCGCTAAACCAGAGAAGTATTGTCGATATGGCTGTCAGTGGGAGTGACCAGCGCGTCCACCGTATCAAGCTGTATCATGACAACAGTTCGCTCGAATCCACCTGGGCATTATCCCGTCGACCTGGCGGGTACTACTTGCTGATCAACCAAAGGGAAAAAGATCTGGCGGCCGGAGAGATGAACAACAATGATGTAGGGGCATCACCCATCACTGAGCGGCCGGCCCAGCTGTGGATGTTCAAGGACGCGGGACTCGGACTTGTCTATCTTGAGAATCGATATGATGGAAAAGTGATGGATGTGGCCGGTTCTAATACAGCAGATAATGCCGGTATTATCGATTACCCCCATGTGGGATCGACAAACCAGAAATTCAAACTGTTCAAAATCGATGGACCAAAGTAACGCCGTATTTATGACGCAAGAAATCCTAATTAGCGGGCAATCGGAGCATCATTGGAAAATATGCGCCGGTTGCGGGTGCATTGACGCCCTGCCTCTTGAAACTCAGCTTTATTTCTCAAGGCGTTAGTCTCTATTCGAAAGCCGTCTATAAACCTGTCATTTCTGACAGTAGACAGGCGTGCAAAGTCTGGTCAACGATTCAATGGCGTCGAACGACAGGCAGAGGTGAATATGAAATGGGCCTTGGTCATGGAATCCACTGTTCATGGTTTTTACGTGAGTGAAATCCGGGAATCGGAAAGCAAACCAGCGTATCACCCGACCCATCTTCGATCCTGGCGCTGGATCGCCGTCAATCCGGGTGAAGAGGTGCGCGTGGGCGATATCTGGGAGGGCCAGTCTTTCCACCCCCCGGAGGTGAGTTCGCGCTGAGCCTATTCAGTGGGAATGGTCTGGGTGGTGATGAGTGTGCTGCTTGAAAGCGCACTCTTGTGGCGAGCGGGCTTGCCCGCGCTGGGGTGCGAAGCGCCCCCAAAACCGGCCGACGTGCTGTATCAGGCATAACCGGGGCTATGGTTTTACGGCTGCTGCGCAGCCGAGCGCGGGCAAGCCCGCTCGCCACATCCACATCCACATCCAGATCCAGATCCACATCCACATCCACATCCAGATCCAGATCCAGATTCAGACCAACATTCAGATCCACATCCACATCCAGAGCCACATAGACAATCAGCTCTGTAATACGCGGTAAACCCTCCGTTCCATACGTCGTTGCCTGCGCTGCTAGCGTTAGTAGCATCCTCTCCAGCCAAAGAGTGCAACGGATTGCCTCAACGCCCCGACTCACATCGCCTTCGTATCGGTCGATACTCCGAACCAGGCCGCGCCTACCTGGTCACAGCAGTAGTGCATAACCGATTACCGCTATTTGCCGATTGGCAGTTGGCGCGTTTGCTCGTCGCTGAAATGAAGCGAGCCCATGAACAAGGCCGCGTGGACTCCATGGCCTGGGTGATCATGCCGGATCACTTCCACTGGCTGTTCCAACTGCACCATAGCCATCTCTCACAGGTCATTGGCAGCCTCAAATCTCGCAGTACGTTGACCATCAATCGGGCAACTCATGATTGCGGTCGTTTCTGGCAAAGTGGTTATCACGACAGAGCCATTCGCGATGGTGAAGATTTGCGCAACACGGCGCGATACATCGTCGCCAATCCTCTTCGCGCGGGCTTGGTCGAACAGATTGGTGACTACCCGTTGTGGGATGCCATTTGGCTTTGAAACAACCAGGATATGTGGTGAGCAGGCAAGCCCCAATGCCCGTCAGTCAAGGAAATTTGAAGCCGAACGCAGTCTTGTGGCGAGCGGGCTTGCCCGCGCTGGGCTGCGAAGCGGCCCTGAAACCGCTGATTGCGGTGCATCAGGTAGACCGCGACCACAGGGTTTACGGCTGCTGCGCGGCCGAGCGCGGGCAAGCCCGCTCGCCACAAATTTCCGCCAGGCTTGAGATTGTCCTCAACTGACTGGCATCGGGGCTTGCCCGCTCGCCACAAGACCGTGCCAGACCGCAAACTGCCTTGACTGACATTAGGGCAAGCCCGCTCACCACAGTCACTTCGCTCGGACATAAAAAAACCCGCATCGCTGCGGGTTTTTCATGACGCTGCCAGTCTTAGTTGACCTTGGCGTTCAACTCACCTTTCAGGTAACGCTGGAACATCGCTTCCAGGGAGATCGGCTTGATCTTCGAGGCCTGGCCGGCGGTACCGAAGGCTTCGTAACGAGCGATACACACGTCACGCATGGCGGTCACGGTGGCGCCGAAGAACTTGCGTGGGTCGAACTCGCTCGGGTTGGTGGCCATCAGGCGACGCATGGCACCGGTGGACGCCAGGCGCAGGTCGGTGTCGATGTTGACCTTGCGCACGCCGTGCTTGATGCCTTCGACGATTTCTTCAACCGGTACGCCGTAGGTTTCCTTGATGTCGCCACCGTACTGGTTGATGATCGCCAGCCACTCTTGCGGCACCGACGACGAACCATGCATCACCAGGTGAGTGTTCGGAATGCGCTTGTGGATTTCCTTGATACGGTCGATCGCCAGCACGTCGCCGGTAGGCGGCTTGGTGAACTTGTAGGCGCCGTGGCTGGTGCCGATGGCGATGGCCAGGGCGTCGACCTGGGTCTTCTTGACGAAGTCTGCCGCTTCTTCCGGGTCGGTCAGCATCTGGCTGTGATCGAGCACGCCTTCAGCGCCGATGCCGTCTTCTTCACCGGCCATGCCGGTTTCCAGCGAACCCAGGCAACCCAGCTCGCCTTCAACCGAAACGCCGCAGGCGTGAGCCATGGCCACGGTCTGTTGGGTCACACGGACGTTGTATTCGTAGTCGGTCGGAGTCTTGCCGTCTTCGCCGAGGGAACCGTCCATCATCACCGAGCTGAAGCCTAGTTGGATGGAACGCTGGCAGACGTCCGGGCTGGTGCCGTGGTCCTGGTGCATGCACACCGGGATATGCGGGAATTCTTCGATAGCGGCCAGGATCAGGTGGCGCAGGAACGGCGCGCCGGCGTATTTGCGGGCACCGGCCGAAGCCTGGACGATCACCGGGGAGTCAGTCTTGTCAGCGGCTTCCATGATGGCGCGCATCTGCTCAAGGTTGTTGACGTTGAAGGCTGGAACGCCGTAGCCGTATTCGGCTGCGTGGTCCAACATCTGGCGCATGCTGATAAGTGCCATTGTGTGTGTCTCTCCCGGACGAGGGTCGTTAATCGTGCAAGCCTGCCGGAGCGGCGGCTGCTATTCAAGTCATTGCAGATCGGGGGTCAGCCCCGCCTGCGGATTCTTCATTAAATGCCGGCCCCTGTAGGAGCGAGCTTGCTCGCGAAAAATGGCCCAGCCGACAGATCTTCTGCGCCTGGCTCATCTCATCGCGAGCAAGCTCGCTCCTACAAGGGGCCGTGCTCAGCCGTTACTGCGCCTTGCAGGCCCGGCCGATCAAATCGTTGGTGGCAACCCAGTAAACCAGGCCTTCCTCACCATTTTTGTGAAACGCCAGGACGTTGTCGCTGTACAGCACACCGCTCTCGGCAGCACCGACCTCGGGTTTGAGGCGGTACACCTGGTCACCGCTGGCCAGGCGCACATCCACCGCCTGCTGCGTCGTGTCGACATAACGCCAGAGCACTTCGGCGTGGCTGTCACAGGTCCAGTGCGTCCAGTTGTCCGCCGGCTTCGATGACGAAAACGAGGGCAGATTGAAGCTGGAGCAACCGCCCAGAAGAGCGAGTGAAACAAGGGCGATAAAGCCTTTCATGCCGGTTCCTCGACTGGCGACCCCGGGCCGCCAGCACTGCCTGTAGTGAATCTGACCCGCCAAGGACAACCCTGTTCCCGGGTGCCGGACGATGTGCCGTACTTTGACGGCCTGACCCGATGAAGACGCCCTGTCAAAGGCCAACACCGGCTCAGGCCTTGGCGCGGGCTTCCAGCACTTCCACGGCTGGCAGCACCTTGCCTTCGACGAACTCGAGGAACGCACCACCGCCGGTGGAAATATAGGAGATGTCCTTGGCCACGCCGTACTTGTCGATGGCCGCCAGGGTGTCGCCACCACCGGCAATGGAAAAGGCCGAACTGTCGGCGATGGCCTGGGCCAGAACTTTGGTGCCATTGCCGAACTGGTCGAATTCGAACACACCGACCGGGCCGTTCCAGAGGATGGTCTGCGACGACTTCAGCAGTTCAGCGAAGTGCGCGGCGGTTTGCGGGCCGATATCCAGGATCATGTCGTCAGCGGCAACGTCGGCGATCAGTTTCACGGTCGCCACGGCGCTCTCGGCGAACTCCTTGGCCACCACTACGTCCACGGGCAGCGGCACGCTGACCTTGGCGGCGATGGCGCGGGCGGTGTCCAGCAGGTCCGGCTCGTAGAGGGACTTGCCCACTGGATGACCGGCAGCCGCCAGGAAGGTGTTGGCAATACCGCCGCCAACGATCAACTGGTTGCAGATCTGGCTCAGGCTGTTGAGTACGTCGAGCTTGGTCGACACCTTGGAACCGGCGACGATGGCGGCCATCGGCTGGGCCGGTGCGCCCAGAGCCTTGCCCAGGGCATCCAGTTCAGCCGCCAGCAGGGGACCGGCCGCGGCGACCTTGGCGAACTTGGCCACGCCGTGGGTCGAACCCTCGGCGCGGTGGGCGGTGCCGAAAGCGTCCATCACGAACACGTCGCACAGGGCGGCGTATTGCTGGGCCAATTCGTCGGCGTTCTTTTTCTCGCCCTTGTTGAAGCGCACGTTTTCGAACAGCACGATGTCGCCGGCCTTGATCTCGACACCGTTCAGGTAATCGGCCACCAGCGGCACGTCACGGCCCAGGGCCTTGCTCAGGTAGTCGGCGACAGGCGCAAGGCTGTTCTCGGCCGAGAACTCGCCTTCGGTCGGACGGCCCAGGTGCGAGCAGACCATGACGGCCGCGCCTTTTTCCAGGGCCAGCTTGATGGTCGGCAGCGAAGCCAGGATACGCGCATCGCTGGTGACAACACCGTCCTTGACGGGGACGTTGAGGTCTTCGCGAATCAGTACGCGCTTACCTTGCAGATCGAGGTCGGTCATCTTCAACACGGTCATGGGTCGCAATCTCTGGTTTACGGTTTTTGGTGGACAACGTGCAGGTAATGCTCTGCAACGTCGATCATTCGGTTGGCAAAACCCCATTCGTTGTCGAACCAGGCCAACACGTTCACCAGCCTTGGGCCGGAAACGCGGGTCTGACTCGCATCGACAATCGCCGAATGAGGGTCATGGTTGAAATCGCAGCTGGCGTGGGGCAGTTCGGTATAGGCCAGCAGGCCTTTGAGCGGGCCGCTGGTGGCGGCCTCGCGCAGGATCCGGTTGACCTCCACGGCATCGGTGTCGCTGACGGTCTGCATCGTGATGTCGAGGCAGGACACGTTCACCGTCGGCACCCGTACGGCTTTGGCCTGGATTCGCCCGGCAAGTTCCGGCAGCAGCCGTTCGATGCCCCGCGCCAGGCCCGTGGACACCGGGATCACCGACTGGAACGCCGAGCGCGTACGGCGCAGGTCTTCGGCGTGGTAGGCGTCGATCACCGGCTGGTCGTTCATCGCCGAGTGGATGGTGGTGATGGACACGTATTCCAGGCCGATGGCCTGGTCCAGCAGGCGCAACAGCGGCACGCCACAGTTGGTGGTGCAGGAGGCGTTGGAGACCAGGCGTTCGTCGCCGCTCAGGCAGTCCTGGTTGACACCGTAGACGATGGTCGCGTCGACGTCGGTCTCGCTGGCCATTGGCTGGGAGAACAGCACCCGGGGGACGCCGGCGGCGAGGAAGCGTTCGCCGTCTTCGCGGGTGTGGTAGGCGCCAGAGCACTCCAGCACCAGGTCCACGTCCAGCGCGGCCCAGTCGATTTCTTCGGGGGTGGCGTTGCGCAAGACTTTCACGCAGCGGCCATTGATATTCAGACAATCGTCCTCGACCCGCACTTCGCCAGGAAAGCGGCCGTGGGTGGAGTCGAAACGTGTCAGGTATTCGAGGCTGGCCATATCGGCCAGATCGTTGAGGGCAACGATTTCAAAACCGGCCCGATCCCCTCGCTCGAACAGCGCACGCAGGACACAACGACCGATACGGCCATAGCCGTTGAGTGCAACTCTGTAGGGACGCGGTTGGGGCATGGGGTTCTCGTTTGGGTTCTTGTGTCGTCTGGGAGACCTATCGCGAGCAAGCTCGCTCCTACAGGGGGCCGGGTTGTCCGCAAGATTTGCGAACGACCCGAACACCGTTCCGGGCCGTGCGCAAAATCTACGCACGACCCGAATCGTCCGGGTCATACATAAAATCTGCGAACGACCTAGACACTGTAGGAGCGAGCTTGCTCGCGATCCGAACGCAGGGCGTTCGGCGCTTAGTCTTCCAGCAGCTCTTCAGCCTGACCCAGGATGTTCTCCAGGGTGAAGCCGAACTCTTCGAACAAGGCTGGCGCCGGCGCCGACTCACCGTAGGTGGTCATGCCGATCACGCGGCCTTCCAGGCCCACGTACTTGTACCAGTAGTCCGCGTGAGCGGCTTCGATGGCGATACGCGCGCCGACCTGCAGGGGCAATACCGCCTGGCGGTAGCTCGCGTCCTGAGCATCGAAAATGCTGGTGCACGGCATCGACACCACGCGAACCTTGCGGCCCTGCTCGGTCAACTTGTCGAACGCCTGCACCGCCAGGCCCACTTCCGAACCGGTCGCGATCAGGATCAGCTCAGGCTCGCCGGCGCAATCCTTCAGCACATAACCACCACGGCTGATGTTGTCGATCTGCTCGGCATCACGGCTCTGGTGCTGCAGGTTCTGCCGGGAGAAGATCAGCGCCGAAGGGCCGTCCTTGCGCTCGATGGCGTTTTTCCAGGCCACGGCGGATTCCACCGCGTCGGATGGGCGCCAGGTATTGAGGTTCGGCGTGCAACGCAGGCTCGCCAGTTGCTCGATCGGCTGGTGAGTCGGGCCGTCTTCGCCCAGACCGATGGAGTCGTGGGTGTAGACATGGATCACGCGGGTCTTCATCAGCGCCGACATGCGCACCGCGTTGCGGGCGTATTCCATGAACATCAGGAAGGTCGCGCCGTAAGGCACCAGGCCGCCGTGCAGGGACACGCCGTTCATGATCGCGGTCATGCCGAATTCGCGCACGCCGTAGTACATGTAGTTGCCGCTGGCATCTTCAGCGCTGACACCTTTGCAACCTTTCCACAGGGTCAGGTTGGAACCGGCCAGGTCAGCCGAACCACCGAGGAACTCAGGCAGCAATGGGCCGAAGGCGTTCAGGGCATTCTGGCTGGCTTTACGGCTGGCGATGGTTTCGCCCTTGGCCGCGACTTCAGCGATGTAGGCCGAGGCCTTTTCGGAGAAGTCAGCCGGCAGCTCGCCGCTCAGGCGACGGACCAGTTCATTGGCTTCGGTCGGGAAGGCCGCAGAGTACGCAGCGAAACGCTGATCCCACTCGGCTTCGGCAGCGCGACCGGCTTCCTTGGCATCCCACTCGGCATAGATGTCGGCCGGGATTTCGAACGGGCCGTGGTTCCACTTCAGCGCCGCACGGGTCAGGGCGATTTCCGCGTCACCCAGGGGGGCGCCGTGGCAGTCTTCCTTGCCTTGCTTGTTCGGCGAACCGAAGCCGATGGTGGTCTTGCAGCAGATCAGGGTCGGACGCTCGCTTTTGCGCGCGGTCTCGATCGCGGTCTTGATCTCTTCCGGATCGTGACCGTCGACGTTGCGGATCACTTGCCAGTTGTAGGCTTCGAAACGCTTCGGCGTGTCGTCGGTGAACCAGCCTTCGACTTCGCCGTCGATGGAGATGCCGTTGTCGTCGTAGAAGGCGATCAGCTTGCCCAGGTCCAGGGTACCGGCCAGGGAAGCGACTTCGTGGGAAATGCCTTCCATCATGCAGCCATCACCGAGGAACACATAGGTGTGGTGGTCGACGATGTTGTGGCCAGGACGGTTGAACTGCGCGCCCAGGACTTTTTCCGCCAGGGCGAAACCCACGGCATTGGCCAAGCCTTGGCCGAGCGGGCCGGTGGTGGTTTCCACGCCCGGGGTGTAGCCGTATTCCGGGTGACCCGGGGTGCGGCTGTGCAGTTGACGGAAGTTTTTCAGGTCGTCGATCGACAGGTCGTAGCCGGTCAGGTGCAACAACGAGTAGATCAGCATCGAGCCGTGGCCGTTGGACAGCACGAAGCGGTCACGGTCGGCGAACGACGGATTGCTCGGGTTGTGCTTCAGGTAGTCACGCCACAGTACTTCGGCAATATCCGCCATACCCATGGGGGCACCGGGATGGCCGCTGTTGGCTTTTTGCACGGCATCCATGCTGAGGGCACGAATGGCGTTGGCACGCTCACGACGGCTGGGCATCGCTGATCTCCTGAAGATGTTGAATTGAGAATGAATAAAACGAAACGGAAAAAAGGCGAGCATTTTCCCTCAGGGACCGCCAGGGGGCAATGACAGATAGTCACTGCGGGGCGTTTTTCCTGCGGATAGTTGCGCATTCCTCGGATGAATCCTTTCCGCTGCCAACTTGTAGGGCACCGCGAAGGCCTGAAAGTGCCACCCATCATCCAATATCAAAACTTTTTGATATTGGTCTTGCTAGGCGACCGGGGGGTCACTAGACTGCTGGCCTTATGAATTTACTCGTGCCCGCGATTCGTCATGACGCCAGCGAAGACCTGTCCGCCCTGTGCAAGGCCGGCGGCGATCCGTTGCGCCTGAACGTCCTGCGGGCCCTGGCCAACGATTCGTTCGGCGTATTGGAGCTGGCGCAGATCTTCGGCATCGGCCAATCGGGCATGAGTCACCATCTGAAGGTGCTGGCACAGGCCGACCTGGTGGCCACCCGCCGCGAAGGCAATGCGATCTTCTACCGCCGCGCCCTGCCCCACACCGAGCGCCTGGGCGGCAAGTTGCACGCGGCGCTGCTTGAAGAAGTCGACGAGCTCGACCTGCCGGGCGACGTTCAAGCCCGCATCGGCGTGGTACACGGCCAGCGCGCCGCCGCCAGCCAGGACTTTTTCTCACGGGTGGCGGAGAAATTCCGCGCCCAGCAAGACTTGATCGCCGGCCTGCCGCAGTACCGCGAAAGCGTCCTGACGCTGCTCGACAAGCTGAGCTTCGGCCCCCAGGCCACCGCTCTGGAAGTCGGCCCCGGCGACGGCGCTTTCCTGCCGGAACTGGCACGGCGTTTCCTCCAGGTCACCGCGCTGGACAACAGCCCGGCCATGCTCGAACTGGCTCGCGAGGTGTGTGAGCGTGAGGCACTGACTAATGTCAGTCTGCAACTGGCCGATGCACTGCAAGACGCCAAGTTACAAGCCGACTGCGTGGTGCTGAACATGGTCTTGCACCATTTCGCCGCGCCCGCCGAGGCCCTCAAACAGATGGCCGGCCTGCTGCAACCTGGCGGTAGTTTGCTAGTAACAGAATTGTGTAGCCACAACCAGAGCTGGGCCAGGGAGGCCTGCGGTGATCTCTGGTTGGGGTTCGAACAGGACGATCTGGCCCGTTGGGCCATCGCTGCGGGGCTCGTGCCCGAGGACAGCCTCTATGTAGGCTTACGTAATGGTTTCCAGATTCAGGTTCGCCATTTTCAGCGACCGGCTGGCACCCTCACCATCGGTAACTCAGGAAAACCATCGATATGAGCGAATATTCCGTTTTCACCTCCGAGTCCGTGTCCGAAGGGCATCCGGACAAAATCGCCGACCAGATCTCCGATGCGGTGCTGGACGCCATCATTGCTGAAGACAAGTTCGCCCGTGTCGCGTGCGAAACCCTGGTGAAAACCGGTGTGGCGATCATCGCGGGTGAAGTGACCACTTCGGCCTGGGTCGACCTCGAAGACATCGTTCGTAACGTGATCCTCGACATTGGCTACAACAGCTCCGACGTCGGCTTCGATGGCGCCACCTGCGGCGTGATGAACATCATCGGCAAACAGTCCGTGGACATCGCCCAGGGCGTTGACCGCAGCAAGCCGGAAGACCAGGGTGCCGGCGACCAGGGCCTGATGTTCGGCTACGCCAGCAACGAAACCGACGAGCTGATGCCCGCCCCGATCGCCTTCTCCCACCAGTTGGTGAAGCGCCAGGCCGAAGCCCGTAAATCCGGCCTGTTGCCTTGGTTGCGCCCGGACGCCAAGTCGCAAGTGACTTGCCGTTACGAAGGCGGCAAGGTTGTGGCGATCGACGCCATCGTGCTGTCGACCCAGCACAACCCTGAAGTGTCCTACAAGGACCTGCGCGAAGGCGTGATGGAGCTGATCGTCAAGCATGCGCTGCCGGCCCATCTGCTGACCAAGGACACCCAGTTCCACATCAACCCGACGGGCAACTTCATCATCGGTGGCCCAGTGGGCGACTGCGGCCTGACCGGTCGCAAGATCATCGTCGACAGCTACGGCGGCATGGCCCGTCACGGCGGTGGCGCATTCTCCGGCAAGGATCCATCCAAGGTTGACCGTTCCGCCGCCTACGCCGGTCGTTATGTAGCCAAGAACATCGTCGCCGCCGGCCTGGCCGACCGTTGCGAAATCCAGGTTTCCTACGCCATCGGCGTCGCTCAGCCGACCTCGATCTCGTTGAACACCTTCGGCACCGGCAAGATCGGCGATGACAAGATCATCAAGCTGGTTCGCGAGATCTTCGACCTGCGCCCATACGCCATCACCACCATGCTCGACCTGCTGCACCCGATGTACCAGGAAACCGCGGCCTACGGCCACTTCGGTCGCACCCCGGAACTGAAGACCGTCGGCGACGACACCTTCACCACCTTCACCTGGGAAAAGACCGACCGTGTAGATGCTCTGCGAGCCGCTGCCGGCCTGTAATGCAGCCTGCGTCACAAAAGCCCCCCACGGCCAGCCCTGGGGGGCTTTTTCATGCCTGTGCAACCTTGCACGCCAGGGCATGTCTGCCTAAAATCCCGCCCCCTCTCGAACCCTTTCCCACTTGGATATTGTACGGCGCCTGTTCGAGACTCCCTTTAGCGCCGTCAATCGAACATTGAGGTTTGCCATGCGTCTCTCCACTCTCGCCCCTGCCGCCATCCTGCTCGGCCTGTTTTCCCTGTCCGCCCAAGCGGCCGATCTGAGCACCCTGGCCGGTGGCCTGACCTCGCAACTGGGCGGCACTGCCGCAGCACCCGCGACAGCCACCACCGCAGGTTCCGGCCCTTGCAACAAACAGATCCAGGACCTGCAAGCCAAGATCGATGCCGCCAAAGCCAAGGGCGACGACCTGAAGGTCAGCGGCCTGCAAATGGCCATGGACCAGGCGTCCAAGGGCTGCACCAAGCTCAACGGCCAGGCGGCCGCGGCGCCACAGCCGGTAGCAGCCCCTGCTGCCCAGGATGCCAAGGCCCAGGCCATGGATACGGGCATGAAGGCATTGGGCGGCCTGCTCAAGTAAGCCGACACACCCGGTAAAACAGCCCCGCCCCGTGCGGGGCTTTTTTATACCCGTCGTGATCTAGGCTTGAATTTTAGCCCGAGCAAGGATGCTCACGATGCGCTTCTTCAGTGGTTTTCTGTTGTTCATCTTTTACTTCGCGGCCCATGCCGACCCGTGCCCAAACTGGCAGGCGGAACGCGCCCGGCGAGAAGTCGACGCCCTGCAGGAGCAGTTGCTCGAATGGAACCGCAGCTACCATCGCCAAGGCCTCTCGCCGGTGGCCGACGAACTCTACGACCAATCCCGACAACGACTTGAACAGTGGCGCGGCTGTTTCCGGCTGCCGTTGGCCAAGCCGGATACCCCGGCGGGCGCGGGCGGCGCCGTCCGTCATCCGACCGCCCACACCGGCCTCGACAAACTGCCGGACGCCGAAGCCGTCCGTGGCTGGATAAAAGGCCGCGAAGGCCTGTGGATTCAACCCAAGGTCGATGGTGTGGCCGTGACCCTGGTGTATCGCCAGGGCCGACTGCATCAGGCCATCAGCCGCGGCGATGGATTGAGCGGACAGGACTGGACCGCCTCGGCACACAAGATCCCGGCGATCCCCGAGACCTTGCCGGTGGCCCGAGACCTGGTACTGCAAGGCGAGTTGTATTGGCGTTTGCCCAATCACGTGCAGGCCCATCAAGGCAGCCTGAATGCCCGTGGCACAGTGGCCGGATTGATGGCCCGACACCAGCTCGGCAGTACAGAGGCGGCAGGCATCGGCCTGTTTGTCTGGGACTGGCCAGAGGGCCCGGCGACCCAGGAGGAGCGTCTGGACGGCTTGCAGGTATTGGGTTTCCCGGACAGCAAGGCCTACAGCCGGCCCATCGTCGATTTCACCGAAGCGCAGCACTGGCGCAATCACTGGTACCGCCAGCCGTTGCCGTTCGCCAGCGATGGCGTCGTTCTGCGCCAGAGCCGGCGCACCGCCGCCTCCGCCTGGCAGGCCCAGCCACCCTACTGGAGCGTGGCCTGGAAATACCCCCACGCCCAGGCCTTGGCCCACGTGCGCAAGGTCAGCTTCAACGTCGGACGAACCGGGCGGATTACCCCGATGCTGGAGCTGACGGCGATGCGACTCGATGACCGCCAGATCAAGCGGGTCAGCCTCGGCTCGCTGCCACGCTGGCAAGCCCTGGACATCCGCCCCGGCGACCAGGTGGCGATCAGCCTCGCCGGCCTGACCATCCCGCGCCTGGACAGCGTGGTCTGGCGCAGCCGCGAACGTGAGCCGCTGTCCATTCCCGATCCTTCGCACTACCACCCCCTGAGTTGCTGGCAATATGGCCCAGGCTGCGAAAGCCAGTTTCTCGCCCGCCTGCGCTGGCTGAGCGGCAAGCAGGGGCTGGATCTGCCGCACCTGGGCGGCGGCACCTGGGAAAAACTGCTGGCGAGCGGCCACGTCACACGGCTGCTCGATTGGTTGACCCTGGAGGGGGAAGAGCTTGCTACCATTGACGGCTTCGGCCCGCGCAGCCAGGCGCGATGGCAGGAGACGCTGCAACTGGCGCGGCAACGGCCTTTCGAACGCTGGCTCAAAGCACTGGGACTGCCTCCCAGCGCGGCGGCACCACTGGACCCGCCCTGGCCGCTATTGGCAGACCGTACGGTCGAGGCATGGCAGGCCATACCCGGTGTCGGCGCAGAACGGGCCCTGCAACTGAGCGCGTTTTTCCGCGACCCGGAAGTGCAGGCCCTGGCCGAATCATTACGTAATACCGGTATCGCGGGATTTTAAAGAGACTATCCCTGTCTACTTCAGATTATTCATACAGACAGCACGGCCATCTATTTTCAGAGTGACTGTTTTTCAATCAGTATTTCAGTTCGGAGTGTGTATGCGATTTTTTCCACCGCTGGCGATTTTCACCTTGTGCAGCGCCCTGGCGGGCCCTTTGCTGGCCGCCGACGAACCTGCCGAACTGACCGGTTGCGCGGCCAAGCGCCAGGCCATCAGCAGCCAACTCGAGATCGCCAAGGCCCAGGGCAACAGCGAACAACAGGCCGGCCTGGAGAAGGCGCTGGACGAAGTGAACACCCATTGCACCGATGCATCGCTGAAAAGAGAGCGGGAAAACAAGGTGCTCGACGCCAAGCACGAAGTCAGCCGCCGTCAGGCCGATCTCGACAAGGCGATGAAAAAGGGCGATCCGGACAAGATCAACAAACGTAAGGAAAAGCTCGCCGAGTCGCGCAAGGATTTGCAGAGCGCGCTGGACGAGCTGGACAAGTAGGCCATTGAAATTGAAAACACCGCACAACCTGTAGGAACTGGCTTGCCAGCGCCTACATCAGGCTGCGCCGCTTTTGCTCTCAATGATCGCGAAATTCCTTATGACAGGCATCGCAAGCATCCTCGACCTTCTCGACCAGCGGCCTCAGGGTACTGACCTTGTAGGGCTGGACCTGACTGGCGACCCGCAGCTCACCGGTCGCCCCTTCCAGCGAGCGCGCCAGCTCCTGGAAATGCGCCTGCTTCTGCCAGACCGCATCCCGAGCGCTGGTATGCTCCGTTTCCTTGACCTGAGGGAAGTGCTTCCACGGTTCATGGGACAGGCTGTCGAGCTGGTTCGCGCCCGCGACGAAACGCGGCCCGTCAAAAGGAATCCGACCTCGCAGCATGCCGCCCAGGTCTTCACTGGTCTTGAGCATCTGCTTGAAAATGGCCTTGCGCTGGCCCAACGGAGAGTTCGGGTCGACGCCGCCGCAAGCACTGAGGGTCAGGCAGGCCAGCAATACAACTGAAAGTCTTTTAAGAGTCATGATGGCTTCAGGTCACGGGAAACGGCGGCCAGTATCCTCGTCTGCTCGTCAAAGACCAAGGGCTTGAACTTTTTTAACCACACTAAACCAGTGGATTTGCTGAACAAAATCTGAACAGGCAATCACCCAAGGAATTCACCGCTGTATGAACACCTCTTTCAAACGACTGGCCGCAAGCCTCTGCGTACTCGCCCTGCTCGCCGGCTGCAACCGCAAGGAACCCCCTGCGCTCCAGGTTCCGGTCCCGGTGACCACCTACCTCAAGGCTGACTGGCAAGCGCTGCCGACGGTATCCGACGCCGACCTGCAAGCGGGTTTCAGTTCGTGGCGCAGCGCCTGTGCCCGGCTCAAGGCCGACGCCAACTGGGGCCCGACCTGCCTCGCGGCCGCCAATGTGGCCAATACCCCGGCGGCCATTCGCGACTTTCTCCAGAAGAACCTCGAGGTCTACGGCCTGCGCTCGGCGCAGAACAGTGCCGACGGCCTGATCACCGGTTACTACGAGCCCGTCTACCCCGGCAGCCTGACCCAGACCAGCAAGGCCACGGTGCCGGTGTATGGCGTACCGGACGACCTGATCGTCGTGCAACTCGACAGCCTCTACCCCGAACTCAAGGGCAAGCGCCTGCGCGGGCGATTGGAAGGCCGCGTGGTGAAACCCTATGACGATGCGGCGCTGATCGCCACCCAGGGCGTCAAGGCCCCGGTGCTGGCCTGGCTGACCGACCCGATGGACCTGCAATTCCTGCAGATCCAGGGTTCGGGCCGGATTCGCCTGGACAACGGCCAGCAGTTGCGGATCGGTTACGCCGACCAGAACGGCTACCCCTATCGCGCCATCGGCCGCTGGTTGGTGGAACAGGGCGAACTGAAGAAGGAAGACGTCACCATGGGCGCCATCAGTGCCTGGGCCAAGGCACATCCAACGCGTATCCCGCAATTGCTTGGCAGCAACCCCAGCTATGTGTTCTTCGCCCGCAACCCGGACAGCAACGAAGGGCCGCGCGGCTCGCTGAATGTGCCACTGACCGCCGGTTATAGCGTGGCGGTGGATCGCAAGGTGATTCCGTTGGGCAGTTTGCTGTGGTTGTCGACGACCAAGCCGGATGGCAGCGCCCTGATACGCCCGGTGGCCGCCCAGGATACTGGCGGCGCGATTGCCGGCGAGGTCCGTGCCGACCTGTTCTGGGGCACTGGCGATGCGGCGGGGCAACTGGCCGGAGACATGAAACAGAAAGGCAATATCTGGATGTTGTGGCCCAAGGGCCTGGCATTGCCCCAGGCGCCGGCCTTGTAGGAGCCGGCTTGCTGGCGAAGGGAGCAGCGCAGTCTGACTGAATATCACACCGACACGAAAAAGAAACTCGCGACCAAGGCCATCCCGACAAACCAGACCAGCGAGCGCAGCATCGCCCAGTCCGCCAGGTAGCAGATGATGTAGAGCAGGCGACTGGTGATAAACAGCACCGCCAGCACATTGATGGTCACCAGTGACGCCGTGCCGGCGAGATGGGCGATGATCACCGCCGCCGCAAAGGCCGGGGTCACCTCAAAGCTGTTCAACTGCGCCGAATGGGCCCGCTTGGCGAAGCCTTCGAGACCGGCGAGAAAGGCCCGCGGATCATGGTTCTGGCGCGGGCCGAACTTGCCGCCGCTGAATTTGGCGATGGAAGTACACAGGTAAGGCAGGAAAATCGCGATCAATACACACCAGAAAGCAACGGTCATAACAAGGTCCTTGAAGAGTGCCCTACGGCGTCGCCCACAACACTAGCGCATAACCGCACACTCCACAGAAACCGATTCGCCAACTTCCCACGGCTGTTTATACTGACCGCACCACGCCGCACTTCATGCGCATAGACCTATTCCAATAATTTCCGCTTCTGCTCGATCGCTCGCGATCGGGCCAGTGGCATGCGTACACCCGACCCCGCTGCCCCGAGAGATCAATCGCATGCCACTCGCCTTGCTTGCCCTCGCCGTTGCCGCCTTTGGCATCGGCACCACCGAGTTCGTCATCATGGGCCTGCTGCCCGATGTCGCCCGTGACCTCGGTGTCAGTATTCCCAACGCCGGCCTGCTGATCACCGGCTACGCCCTGGGCGTGGTCTTCGGCGCGCCGATCCTGGCCATCGGCACCGCGAACATGCCGCGCAAGGCCACGCTGCTGGGCATGACCCTGATGTTCATCCTCGGCAATATGCTCTGCGCGCTGGCGCCGAACTACGCCACCCTGATGGCGGCGCGGGTGGTCACGGCGTTGTGCCATGGGGCGTTCTTCGGCATCGGTTCGGTGGTGGCCGCCGGCCTGGTCGCCCCCAACAAGCGGGCCCAGGCGATTGCAATGATGTTCACCGGCCTGACCCTGGCCAATGTGCTCGGCGTACCGCTGGGCACCGCCCTCGGGCAATACGCCGGCTGGCGCTCGACCTTCTGGGCGGTGTCGGTGATCGGTGTGATCGCGGCCATCGCGCAGTGGGCCTGGCTGCCGAAACATATCGCCATGGACAAGGCCAACCTCGCCAGCGAGTTCCGTGTCCTGGGCAAGACCAATGTGCTGATGGCCCTGGGCATGAGTGTGCTGGCCTCCACCAGCCTGTTCAGCGTCTTCACTTATATCGCGCCGATCCTGCAGGACGTCACCGGCGTCAGCCCTCACGGCGTCACGCTCATGCTGCTGTTGTTCGGCGTCGGCCTGACGGCGGGCAGCATGCTCGGCGGCCGCCTGGCCGACAGCCGGTTGCTGCCTTCGCTGGTGGGCATGGCCCTGGCCGTGGTGATCGTGCTGGCGGCGTTCAGCCAGACCAGCCGCTCGGTGATTCCGGCGGCGATCACGCTGGTGCTGTGGGGGATTTTTGCCTTTGCCCTGTGCCCGATCCTGCAACTGTTGATCATCGACCAGGCCCATGAGGCGCCGAACCTGGGCTCGACCCTGAACCAGAGCGCCTTCAACCTGGGCAACGCCACCGGCGCCTGGATCGGCGGGCTGGTGGTGGGCAGCGGGATCGACCTGGCGGACCTGCCATGGACCGGAGCCTTGAGCGGCTGCGTCACGTTGCTGGCGGCGCTGTTCTTTATTTTCCTGCAGCGCCGCCATCAGGCGTTGGCCAATACTTCGGCCTAAACGTCAGGGTCTTTCACGGCAGGTCGTCACTCCTCGGCCTCCGTGTCTTCCTTGAACTGGTCCTTCACGTAACGGATCTCGGTGCGCCCGTGGGGTGCTGGCAGGCCATCCTCGCCGAGGTTGACGAAGACCATCTTCTCCACGGTCAGGATGCTTTTGCGGGTGATCTTGTTGCGCACTTCGCAGGTCAGGGTGATGGAGGTCCGGCCAAACTCGGTGGCCGTGATGCCCAACTCGATGATGTCGCCCTGGCGCGAGGCGCTGACGAAGTTGATCTCGGAGATGTACTTGGTCACCACGCGCTGGTTGCCCAGCTGGACGATGGCATAGATCGCCGCTTCCTCGTCGATCCAGCGCAGCAGGCTGCCGCCGAACAACGTGCCATTGGGGTTGAGGTCTTCGGGTTTGACCCATTTGCGGGTGTGGAAATTCATGCTCACTCCTGACCGTCTTGCCGATTGATGCCGATCATCATGGCAGAGCCGACGGCCAAGCTCCATTGAGGGTCGACTATGGTTGCTATCGACAATCTTCATGTTGCCGACAGAAACCCTTGGGAAGTCCGTTTTGTGCAGCTATAATCTCAACCGTTTCAAAACGGTCATCTTCTCTTGATACCGTTTTCCCGCCACCTGTCCGAGGGGCGCTGCAGCAGGTTCGACCTGTCAGGCTCGGATGGGGCGTTGTTCGCTCAGGGTTCCCTGCACGAACACTAAACGCACAACGGCGCCCATTCGCATACTACGAATGGAGGCTCTTCATGAGCGCTGTCAACACGCCTGCAGATTTCAACGACTACAAAGTCGCCGACATGTCCCTGGCTGCCTGGGGCCGTCGCGAAACCATCATCGCCGAATCGGAAATGCCGGCCCTGATGGGTCTGCGCCGCAAGTACGCCGGTGAGCTGCCGCTCAAGGGCGCCAAGATCATCGGCTGCATCCACATGACCATCCAGACTGCCGTGCTGATCGAAACCCTGGTTGTCCTGGGTGCCGAAGTGCGCTGGTCGTCCTGCAACATTTTCTCGACTCAGGATCAGGCCGCTGCCGCCATCGCCGCCGCCGGCATCCCGGTTTTCGCCTGGAAAGGTGAAACCGAGCAAGAGTACGAGTGGTGCATCGAGCAGACCATCCTGAAAGACGGTCAGCCTTGGGACGCCAACATGATCCTCGACGACGGCGGCGACCTGACCGAGATCATCCACAAGAAATACCCGGCCATGCTGGAAAAAATCCACGGCGTGACCGAAGAAACCACCACCGGTGTGCACCGTCTGCTGGACATGCTGGCCAAGGGCGAGCTGAAAATCCCGGCCATCAACGTCAACGACTCGGTGACCAAGAGCAAGAACGACAACAAGTACGGCTGCCGTCACAGCCTGAACGATGCCATCAAGCGCGGTACCGACCACCTGCTGTCCGGTAAGCAAGCACTGGTCATCGGCTACGGTGACGTGGGCAAGGGCTCGGCCCAGTCCCTGCGTCAGGAAGGCATGATCGTCAAAGTTTCCGAAGTCGACCCGATCTGCGCCATGCAAGCCTGCATGGACGGTTTCGAAGTGGTTTCGCCGTTCATCAACGGCCAGAACGACGGCACTGCCGCCAGCATCGACGCTGCCCTGCTGGGCAAGATCGACCTGATCGTGACCACCACCGGTAACGTGAATGTCTGCGACTCGAACATGCTCAAGGCCCTGAAGAAGCGCGCCGTGGTCTGCAACATCGGTCACTTCGACAACGAAATCGACACCGCTTTCATGCGCAAGAACTGGGCGTGGGAAGAAGTGAAGCCACAGGTGCACAAGATCCACCGCACCGGTCATGGTGATTTCGATCCACAGAACGATGACTACCTGATCCTGCTGGCCGAAGGCCGCCTGGTGAACCTGGGCAACGCCACCGGTCACCCAAGCCGCATCATGGATGGCTCGTTCGCCAACCAGGTACTGGCGCAGATCTTCCTGTTCGGCCAGAAGTACGCCGACCTGTCCGTCGCTCAGAAAGCCGAGCGCCTGACCGTGGAAGTGCTGCCGAAGAAACTCGACGAAGAAGTGGCCCTGGAAATGGTTCGCGGCTTCGGCGGCGTGGTCACCCAACTGACCAAGACCCAGGCCGACTACATCGGCGTGGCCGTCGAAGGTCCGTTCAAGCCGCACGCTTATCGTTACTAAAAGCAGCGGCAAGCCTTGAGCTTCAAGCGGCGAGTGAAGAGCGGTTTCTCACTTGAAGCTTGAGGCCTGAGGTCGATATCCTTAATCGTTATCAGCTGCGAAGAGCAGCAAGCTTCAAGCACGGGAAACAGGCTCTGCGCCGTTCTCCAGCTTGCGGCTTGCCGCTCGTAGCTAGAGGCTGCCTTTATGTCCCAAGATCGTCGCTACAGCTTCGAGTTCTTTCCGACCAAGACCGATGCTGGGCAGGAAAAACTGCTCGCCACTGCCCGTCAGCTGGCCAGCTACAACCCCGACTTTTTCTCCTGCACCTACGGTGCCGGTGGCTCGACCCGCGACCGCACGATCAACACCGTGCTGCAGCTCGAGAGCGAAGTAAAGATTCCCGCCGCACCGCACCTGTCCTGCGTCGGCGACAGCAAAGCCGACCTGCGCGGCCTGTTGCAGCAATACAAGGACGCCGGCATCCAGCGCATCGTTGCCCTGCGCGGTGACCTGCCTTCCGGCATGGGCATGGCCAGTGGCGAATTGCTGCACGCCAATGACCTGGTGAGCTTCATTCGTGAAGAAACCGGCAGCCACTTCCATATCGAAGTCGCCGCCTACCCGGAAATGCACCCGCAAGCACGCAGCTTTGAAGACGATCTGCAGAATTTCGTGCGCAAGGCCAACGCCGGCGCCGACAGTGCGATCACCCAGTATTTCTTCAACGCCGACAGCTACTTCTATTTCGTCGAGCGCGTACGGGCGATGGGTGTGAATATCCCGATCGTGCCGGGCATCATGCCGATCACCAACTACAGCAAACTGGCACGTTTCTCCGACGCCTGCGGCGCAGAAATCCCACGCTGGATCCGCAAGCAACTGGAAGCCTACGGTGATGACACCAAGAGCATCCAGGCCTTCGGCGAGCAAGTGATCAGCCAGATGTGCGACCGCCTGCTGGAAGGTGGTGCTCCAGGGCTGCACTTCTACACCCTGAACCAGGCGGAACCGAGCCTGGCGATCTGGAACAACCTGAAGCTGCCCCGCTAAAAGCTGCAAGCCCCTGGAAATCCGGGGGCTGTACTCCCTCTCCGAGAATAAGATCGTTGCCAATGACTACGACGCCCTCCAACCGCCCACAGCTTGTCTACCTGGTCTTCGGCAAAGAGACTTATCATCAGGAGGCGGTGTTCAGCATTGCCAGTGCACTGGCTCGCCTGCGCGAGACACCCGACGCGGAACTCGACATCCAGGTCTTCAGCGACAATCCCGAGCCTTATCGACTATTGCCGGTGCGCGTCCGCACGCTGGACGAAGCCACTCGCAAAAGCTGGAGTGGCCCCTATGGATATCATTTCCGAATCAAGCACATGGCAATGCTCAGAGTCCTCGAAGAAACCGAGCAAGCGATACTGATCGACACTGACACCTTCTTCCATTGCTCCCCCATGGAGCTGTTCAAGCGCGTAACGCCGGGCACTCTGCTGTGCAACGAGTTCTACTGCGCCTACGGCACCGACAAGAAGATGACGCTGTACACAGCGCTTTCAGCCCGCCTCAACGAACAGGGCCTGGCCGACGATCAGATGATGACCCTCAACTCCGGGGTGATCGGCCTGAACCGGCAAGACATTGGCATCATGGAGCGATCCATACAGTTGATGGATGAACTTTTTCCTTTCGCTCAGGGTGCCTACACGCTGGAAGAGTTCTGCCTCTCGTTGGCCGCCTATCGCACCTGCAACATCAGTGAGTGCCCGGACCTGATCCACCATTATTGGGGCCGCAAGATGCTGTTCCGCGCCAAGATCAAGGCCTGGCTGTGCAAGCACGGCGCCGCCCCCCTCAGCCGCGAAGCACTCGACGACGCTTGCCGGGTCAATGGTCGCCTGCCACGCCCGCCCCGCGGGCAACGCATGCGCAACAAGTTCATGACCCTGACGTTGCCAAAACAGCAACGCCAGTTCTTCCGCGAACTGCTCTATGGCTGCTACGAGCACGCCAACGAGTTCGATCAGGCATGTGGCACGGCCTGGTGGGAGAGAGCCCGGGAGAGTCTGGAGAAACGCCTCAAGCAACCGCTAACCAATGAGCAATTGACCCGATGGTTCGACAGTGTGACCGTGCGCCTGTTACTGGGCAAACGTCGGGAGAGCATCCGTCACCACCTGCTCAAGGTCCGCCCCCCCGTGTAAAACCGAAACAAGCGCTCCAGAGCTTCTATTCGTAGCTCTGGCGTCGTACTCTCCAGTCATGCCCGTCATTACCCAGCTTCTGACAGCCGTGTTTTTTGCTTGCCTGAGCTTCGCCGCTCAAGGTGAGAAGCTGCGTATTGTCACCGAACCCTGGGCACCCTACGTCTACGAGGAAAACGGCCAGGCCAAAGGGCTAGACTACGAAACCACGGCCATTGTCTTCCAGCGCCTGGGAGTCGAGGTGGAGTGGCAGTTCCTGCCCTGGAAACGCTGCCTGATGCTGCTGGAACAAGGTCAGGCGGATGGCGCCCTGGATATCTTCCATAACCACGAGCGCGACAGCAGCCTGCTCTACCCCAGCGAACCGTTATCGGATGTCGAGTTCGTGTTCTTCTACGCCAAGGCCCACCCTCACCCCTTCAACACCCTCGACGATCTCAAGGGCCTGACCATCGGCACCTCGCCCGGCTATCTGTACGGTTCGGTGTTCAAGGGCACAGCGCAACTCAAGCGCGAAGACGGGCCCAGCCACGAAGCCAACTTCGGCAAACTGGCCCTGGGCCGCATCGATCTGCTGATCACCGATCGCCGGGTCGGCCAGCGCCTCCTGAAACAGCTTCGGTTGCAAGGGCAGATCGACCAGTATCCGACGGTGATTGCCCGAGAAAGCCAATACCTGGCAATCCGCCGCAACGCCGGGATGGACCTGCTGTTGCAGCGTTTCGGCGCCGAACTGCGGCGCTTCAAACGTGAACCGGCCTATGCCGAACTGGTTGCCCGTTATGCCGGCAAGGCCAGCAAAGCCCCCTGAGAACAAAAGCGCAAACCGTTGAGCAGCAGGAAAGCGGCGCACAGCCTCAGCTCTGTTATACTCCGGCCTTCCCGCCAGGCTCACGCCCGGACGCTCGACCTTGCACCAGGTATTCCGACACTGCGACCAGCGCCGCCCAACGGCCCGCGCGAGCAGTGCGTAGAGCCTCAAGGCCCAGCAGGACCGGACGGGATGCGCCCCAGGGGTCTGTAAGAAAACTCGCCAGGCCTGCTCAACAGGCGGGCCGCTTTCCTCTTACCAGAACCTGAAACGCCATTCGCGCCAGGCAAGATTCCCATCGGGCCAAGCCCTTACTGAACAGGATTACTCATGTCCTTTGCTTCCCTCGGTCTCTCCGAGGCTTTGGTCGCTGCCATCGAGGCAGCCGGCTATACCGAGCCTACTCCGGTGCAACAGCGGGCTATTCCCGCCGTGTTGCAAGGTCGCGACCTGATGGTCGCGGCACAGACAGGTACGGGTAAAACCGGGGGCTTCGCCCTTCCGATTCTGGAACGGTTGTTTCCCAACGGTCACCCGGACAAATCCCAGCGTCACGGCCCACGCCAACCGCGCGTGCTGGTCCTGACCCCGACCCGTGAACTGGCTGCCCAGGTTCACGAGAGCTTCAAGGTCTACGCTCGCGACCTGAAATTCGTCAGCGCCTGCATCTTCGGCGGCGTCGGCATGAACCCACAGGTTCAGGCCATGTCCCGTGGTGTCGACGTACTCGTCGCCTGCCCGGGCCGTTTGCTCGACCTGTGTGGCCAAGGCAGCGTCGACCTGTCCCACGTGGAAATCCTCGTGCTGGACGAAGCCGACCGCATGCTCGACATGGGCTTTGTCCATGACGTGAAGAAGGTCCTCGCGCGCCTGCCGGCCAAACGGCAGAACCTGCTGTTCTCGGCGACGTTCTCCAAGGACATCACCGACCTCGCCGGCAAGCTGCTGCACAACCCGGAACGCATCGAAGTCACGCCGCCGAACACCACGGTCGAGCGTATCGAACAGCGCGTGTTCCGCCTGGCCGCCAGCCACAAGCGCTCGCTGCTGGCGCACCTGATCACCGCCGGCGCCTGGGAACAGGTGCTGGTCTTCACCCGGACCAAGCACGGCGCCAACCGCCTGGCCGAGTACCTGGACAAGCACGGCCTGAGCGCTGTCGCCATCCACGGTAACAAGAGCCAGAACGCCCGCACCAAAGCCCTGGCCGATTTCAAGGCCGGTGAAGTGCGTATCCTGGTGGCCACCGATATCGCCGCTCGCGGTCTGGATATCGACCAGCTGCCACACGTGGTCAACTTCGAGCTGCCGAACGTCGACGAAGACTACGTGCACCGTATCGGCCGTACTGGCCGTGCCGGTCGTTCGGGCGAGGCCATTTCCCTGGTCGCACCGGACGAAGAGAAGCTGCTGAAAAGCATCGAGCGCATGACCAAGCAGAAAATCGCCGATGGCGACCTGATGGGTTTTGATGCGAGCGCCGTGGAAGCCGAGAAACCGGAAGTGCGCGAGCGTCCGGACGTGCGCAACCCACGTAACCCTCCACGCGGTCCGAAGGGCGATGGCCCGAACGGCGGCGGCGGTGGTGGCGGTCGTCGGGACAAAGGCAAAGACAAGGGCGGCAAGGAAAAAGCGCCTACCAACGGTCGCGGCGAGCGTCCGGCCCGTGAGCAGAAGCCTCGTGAAGGCACTCCAGCCCGCGAACAGCGTCAGCCAAGCCAGCCGCCGCGCGCGGCCGCTGATCGTGCTCCAGACGAGTTCCTGGATGACGATGTGGATAACTTCGGTAACCGCGTTGACTACGTGCCTCAGGCCAAGCCGGCCCAGGGTCGTGGTCGTCGTCCGGGGGCTCCGGCTCAAGGCGGCGCTGCGGGTGCAGGCGCTCCGCGTACCGGTCAGCCGCAAGGTCGTCAGAATGGTCCGCGCAGCAGCAACGGCGCGACGACCGGGACGCCTCCGGCCAAGCGCAGCGGCCCGCGCAATGGCGCTCCACGTGATGGGCAAGCCCGTCGTGAAGAGTCGCGCAACCGTCGTCCGGCTCGTGATGATCAGCCACGGGAAGAGCCAGCGGTGCAGAACCCGCGCGGCCCGGGACCGAAGATCATTCATAAAGAGTCGAAGACCGATCGCTTCCCGACACCAGAGCAACTGGATCAGTTGCCAGGCCGTCCACGCGGTGAGAAACCGGCGTTGTTGACTCGCAATCGCTGAGTTTGTAGCGCAATGAAAACGCCCCCGGTTCGTGAGAGCCGGGGGCGTTTTTTATGGGGGATCACAAGGACACCCATGGACTGTAGGAGCCGGCTTGCTGGCGATGCGGCAGTGAGCCTTGCATCGCCCAATCGACCGCCATCGCCGGCAAGCCGGCTCCTACAGGTTATTTCGCTTTCACACCTTCAAAGGTGACGTACAGTTCTACCGCATCAGACGCTGGACCCAGATCCATCATCTTGCCGAAGTCCGAACGCTTGATGTGCGCTACGCCTTCGAAACCGGCACGGTAGCCGCCCCATGGATCCTTGCCTTCGCCCAGGAAAGTCGCCTTGACCACGATCGACTTGGTCACGCCGTGCATCGTCAGGTCGCCAGTCACGTCGGCAGTGTCCTTGCCATCGGCATTCTTGCCGGTGGATTTGACGCTGGTGGAAACGAACTTGGCATCGGCAAACTTGGCAACGTCCAGGAAGTCTTTGCTGGAGATGTGCTTGTCACGCTCGGCATGGTTGGTGAACACGCTGGCGGTACGCACGTTGACTTCGATCTTGCTGTCTTCAGGCTTGGCCGCGTCAAAGCTGAACTTGCCGTCCAGGTCCTTGAAGGTACCGGTGATGTAGCTGTAGCCCAGGTGGCTGATCTTGAAGTCAACGAAAGCGTGCTGGCCTTCCTTGTCGATCACGTAATCCGCCGCCATCGCCTGACCGGCAACAAACAGTGCAGAACCAATTGCCAGAGCGGCGAGAGTCTTTTTCAACATACTTCTATTCCTTTTGAGTCGAGGTTGAACATCAGGCTTTGCGACCCAGCATGCGGGTCAGCGTCGCATCACGGTCGATAAAGTGGTGTTTCAGAGCAGCCAGACCATGGAGACCGGCAAAGATCACCACCGTCCAGGCCAGGTACAAGTGCACCGTACCGGCCACATCCGCCTGATCGGGGATGCTGGAAATCCAGGCCGGGACTTCAAACAGGTTGAACACCGGGATCCCGACACCTTCGGCGGTGGAAATCAGGTAACCGGCAAACATCAACGCAAACAGGCTGAGATAGAGAAACGCGTGACCGAGCTTGGCCGCCAGGCGGGTCAGCCGCCCATGGTTGGCCGGTGCCGGTGGTGGTGGGCTGATGAAACGCCAGATCAACCGTAGCACCATGAACGCGAACAGGGTCAGGCCAATACTTTTATGCAGATCCGGAGCCGCCTTGCGCCACTCGCTGTAGTAGTCGAGCCCGACCATCCACAAGCCCAGCGCAAAAAGACCAAACACCACCAGGGCAACGCCCCAATGCAGGAACATGCTGACAGCACCGTAGCGAGAGGATGAGTTGCGTAGCTGCATTGCCGTAATCCTGTAAGTGTTGCGCCCAAGACTAATGATTTACCTATCGAATTAAAGCGGAAAATTTCGCTTTGAAATATCGAGAAATACGATTATGAGTCTGAGACGAGCGGGTTAAGAAAATATTAAGGTCGATCCTGGGGCAAACACCCGGGCACCGGGGTTTATTCGGTCCGCGTCGGGCTCTGCCAATGCGCCCATGGGTTGTCCTGCGGTCGCGCATTGCATAGGCTTGCGCGATTGTGTGTCCGCCTGCGTCGCGGACTGCCTGCCGGAGAGTGGAAATGAGCCTGAACAACCAGTGGATGCAACGCGATCTCGCGGTGGTGTGGCATCCCTGCACCCAGATGAAAGATCACGAGCAATTGCCGATGATCCCCATCAAGCGCGGCGAAGGCGTCTGGCTGGAAGACTTCGACGGCAAGCGCTACCTCGACGCGGTCAGTTCCTGGTGGGTCAATGTGTTCGGCCACTGCAACCCGCGCATCAGCCAACGCATCAAGGACCAGGTCGACCAGCTCGAACACGTGATCCTCGCCGGTTTCAGCCATCAGCCGGTCATCGAGTTGTCCGAACGCCTGGTGAAGATGACGCCCGAGGGCCTGACCCGCTGCTTCTATGCCGACAATGGTTCGTCCTGCATCGAAGTCGCGCTGAAGATGAGCTTTCATTACTGGCTCAACCGCGGCCTGCCGGACAAGAAGCGTTATGTCACCCTGACCAACAGCTATCACGGCGAGACCGTGGCGGCGATGTCGGTGGGCGATGTGCCGTTGTTCACCGAGACCTACAAGGCGTTGCTGCTGGACACCATCAAGGTGCCCAGCCCGGATTGCTACCTGCGTCCGGAGGGCATGAGCTGGGAAGAGCACTCGCGCAACATGTTCCTGGTCATGGAGCAGACCCTGGCGGAAAACCACGCCAGCGTTGCCGCGGTAATCGTCGAGCCGCTGATCCAGGGCGCCGGCGGCATGCGCATGTACCACCCGATCTACCTCAAGCTGTTGCGCGAGGCCTGCGACCGCTATGGCGTGCACCTGATCCACGATGAAATCGCCGTGGGCTTCGGCCGGACCGGGACCATGTTCGCCTGCGAACAGGCCGGTATCCGTCCGGACTTCCTGTGCTTGTCCAAGGCCCTGACCGGCGGCTATCTACCGCTGGCGGCGTGCCTGACCACCGAGGACGTCTACAGCGCCTTCTACGACGACTATCCGACCCTGCGGGCGTTCCTGCATTCCCACAGCTACACCGGCAATCCACTGGCCTGTGCCGCAGCCCTGGCGACCCTGGATATCTTCGAGCAGGACAACGTCATCGAGCACAACAAGGCCCTGGCCCAACGCATGGCCAGTGCCACCGCGCACCTGGTGGACCATCCGCACGTGGCCGAAGTGCGCCAGACCGGCATGGCCCTGGCGATCGAGATGGTCCAGGACAAGGCGAGCAAGACCGCCTATCCGTGGCAGGAACGCCGTGGTTTGAAGGTCTTCCAGCACGCCATGGAGCGCGGCGCCTTGCTGCGGCCGCTGGGCAACGTGGTGTATTTCCTGCCGCCGTACGTGATCACCCCGGAGCAGATCGATTTCCTGGCCGAGGTGGCGAGCGAAGGGATTGATATCGCTACCCGCAGCGCTATCAGCGTGGCGGTGCCGGCCAATTTCCATCCGGATTTTCGTGATCCGGGCTAGAGGACAGGGAAGATGTGTGGCGAGCGGGCTTTCCCGCTCGCCATAGGTCCATCGTCAACCGCCTCGAATACGACTTTCAACAGAGACTTCAAATGCGACTCTCACGCTTCTTTATCGACGCCCCCCTGAGCCTCGGCGAACACGAACTGCCCGAGGCCCAGGCCCACTACATCGGCCGCGTACTGCGCATGGCCGAAGGTGACGCCCTGCAAGTGTTCGACGGTTCGGGCACGGAGTTTCTCGGCAGCTTGCTGGAGGTCGGCAAGAAACGCGTACGCGTGCAGCTCAACGAAAGCTTCGCCGGGCAAACCGAATCACCGCTGCATATCCACCTCGGCCAGGGCCTGTCCCGGGGCGAGCGGATGGACTGGGCGATCCAGAAAGCCACCGAATTGGGCGTGAGTGAAATCACCCCCATCGTCAGCGAGCGTTGCGAAGTCCGCCTCAAGGATGAACGCGCCGACAAACGCCTGGCCCACTGGCGGCAGATCGCGATCAGCGCCTGCGAACAGTGCGGTCGCTCCACGCTGCCGGTGATTCATCCGCCGCTATTGCTGGCCGAGTGGGTGAAACAGGTCGAGGCCGACCTCAAGCTGGTGCTGCACCCGGTGGCCGAACCGCTGACCAGTCACCCCAAGCCGGGGACGCTGGCGTTCCTGATCGGGCCGGAGGGTGGGTTGTCGGACAGCGAAGTGGCACAGGCCGCACAAGCCGGTTATCTGCCTGCACGCCTGGGGCCACGGGTGCTGCGTACCGAAACCGCGCCGGTGGTGGCGCTGGCGGTGGCGCAGCAGTTGTGGGGCGATTTCTGATACACACGCCCCTGTAGGAGCGAGCTTGCTCGCGATGGCGTCCTTCCAGGCGCAGCAGCATCCGCCTGCCGGCGGATCGCGAGCAAGCTCGCTCCTACAGGGGGCGAGCGCGCCGCGGGTTTAGATCACGTACCAGAAAATCGCCACGAAGTGCAGCACGCTGCCGGCAATCACAAACAGATGCCAGATCCCATGGGCATGCCGCAACCGATGGTCCAGGGCAAAGAAAATAATCCCCAGGGTATACAGCGCCCCGCCGGTCGCCAGCCAGACGAACCCCGCCGTCCCCAGCGCCGCCAGCAACGGCATGACCGCCACCAGCACGATCCAGCCCATCACCGCGTAGATCACGATGGACAGGATCC
Source organism: Pseudomonas gingeri (assembly GCF_013386165.1). Taxonomy (GTDB): domain Bacteria; phylum Pseudomonadota; class Gammaproteobacteria; order Pseudomonadales; family Pseudomonadaceae; genus Aquipseudomonas; species Aquipseudomonas gingeri_C. The sequence goes on from NZ_JACAOS010000028.1 coordinate 136,332, forward strand.
GCGCTTCGGAGCGCGGCTTGATCTCCTGCAACATGCCGATCACCGCCAGGCCCCAGACAATCCCGAACAGCGTCCAGCCCCAGGGCCCGCGTAACGTCACCAGGCAGAACGGTGTATAGCTGCCGGCGATCAACAGGTAGATCGACAGATGATCGACCTTCTGCATGATCACCTTGGCCCGCCCGCGCACGCTGTGATAGACCGTCGACACGCTGTACAGCAACATCAGGGTCACGCCATAAATGGCCACGCTGACAATCTTCCAGGGGCTGCCGTCGAGGCTTGCCACCACCAGCAACCAGATCGCCCCGATACAGGCCAAGACGGCCCCGACCAGATGGGTCCAGGCATTGAGTCGTTCCCCGTGATACATCTGCCACTTACCTCCCTTGGTCGATACAACTGCGCCCAAGGCTCAGGCCTGACGGGCAAAAGCACAAGGGTCTTGGTATGACAGCGTCAGGAAGAGCCTGTATCCAGGTACCTTCCCACGAAAAAACACAACCTCCATCTTCTATATATCGCTCCATAGATTAAGAAAAAAAGACCCTCCCTGACAGAAAATACAAAGCCGGGCCGTCCCCCTCTGGCGTGTCATGGCCGAACCGGTTTTACTGATGGCCCGTTGCTCAATCAACGGTTTCACACTGTTCAACGGAGCCCATGCTGATGTCCGCGCCCGCACTCACCCCCCCTGCGCCCTCCCCCAGCCTCTGGCAACTGTTCTACAACTTCGCCATGGTCGGCCTGTTCGGCTTTGGCGGCGTCATGCCCTGGGCCCGGCAGATGATGGTCGACCGGCGGCGCTGGGTCGACGAGCCGAGCTTCAACGAACTGCTGACCACCGGCCAATTCTTCCCCGGCCCCAATATCGGCAATGTCAGCATCATCTACGGTCGGCGCCAGCACGGTCTGGCCGGGGCCTGTGCCGCGTTGTTCGGCTTGTACCTGTTTCCGTCGATCATCACCGTGCTGGCGGGCTTTGCCTACGCCCGCTGGTGGAGCAACGACGCGGTGCAGCAGGTGTTCGGCGCCGTCATGCCGATCGCCACCGGCCTGATGCTCGGCACCACCTTGCGCCTGCTCAAGGCCATGCCGCGCAACCTCGCCAACTACTGCGCCTTTGGCCTGACCTTTGTCTTGATGGGGGTGCTGGTACTGCCGTTATGGAGTGTCTTGCTGATCTGCATTCCGCTGTCGATTGCCCTGCGTTTTGTCGACCCGCGAGCCTGAGCCATGCAGACCGTACTCTTTCACCTGATGATCCAATGCGCGCTCTGGTCATTGATGGCCATTGGCGGCAACACCGTGGCCCTGGGCGATATCCATCGCTACACCGTGACCCAGATGAACTGGATCAGCGACGCCCAGTTCGTCGCCTTCTTCGCCCTGTCCCAGGCGTTGCCGGGGCCCAACGGCATGTTCCTGGTGTTTATCGGCCAGCAGGCCGCCGGCCTGCCCGGGGCACTGGTCGCGCTGACAGCCAAGCTGCTGCCGTGTTCGATGCTGACCTGGTTCGGCGCCGGCTGGCTGGAGAAACACACCGAAACCCCATGGGTGCAGCGAATCAAGCGGGCCTTGCTGCCGGTCTCGGTGGGACTGATCCTGGCGGCCAGCTACATCCTGATCCGCAGTATGGAAACCAGCAGCTTGAGCCTGCTGCTGACACTGGTCAGCGCCGCAGTGGTCTATTTCAGCCGGGTCAATGCCATATGGTTGATCATCGTCGGCGTCGCCCTGGGTTTGTCGAGCAGTGCCCTGGGGCTCAACTGGTTCTGAAAAAGCCCCTGCCAAAACCCCAGGACTTGGGCACAATCGGGGCATTCGAAAAAGAGCCCGCGCCATGCTGATCGACGAAGAGCTGACCCTGAAAAAGCTGGAGGTGTTCCTGGCCTTCATGCGTACCGGCAACCTGGCGCGGGCGGCGGCCGAGTTGCAGACCAGCAACGTCAGCGTGCACCGGGCCATCCACTCCCTGGAGAACGCCCTGCGTTGCCCGCTGTTCAAGCACGAAGGGCGTAACCTGACTCCGCTGGAAAGTGCCTATGTGCTGGAGGAACGCGCGCAGAAGCTGATTCAGGACGTCGTCGAAAGTGTGCGCATGACCCGCGAAGCCGCCGGTTTCTCCGCCGAGCGCTTCAAGCTCGGGTCGCTCTATTCGCTGACGGTGAAAACCGTGCCGCAATTGATCATGGGCCTGAAGATCCGTCGCAGCGAGCTCAATATCGACCTGATCCTGGGCTCGAACTTCGACCTGTTCTACAAGCTCAAGAACATGGAAGTGGATGCGATCCTGGTGTCACTGGATGAGACCAGCAACGACTCGGACTGCGAGCACCTGCCGCTGTTTTCCGATGATATTTTCCTCGCGACACCCGCCGACTCGCCGCTGTCCCAACAGAGCGAAGTGGACCTGGCCGACCTGCGGGACATGACCTTCATCACCCTGACCCAGGGCTTCGCCACGCACCGGGACGGCAACCGGGTGTTCGAGCAGGCGGGGTTTGAACCGAAGGTGGCGATGCAGGTGAATGACATCTTCACGCTGCTGAGCATGGTCAGTTCCGGGGTCGGTTATGCCTTGCTGCCGGGACGGATTGCGGCGGTGTACGAGAACCGGGTCAAGCTGATACCGCTGCAGGCGCGTTATCGCCTGCAGCAGCATATCGGCGTGGTGTTCCTCAAGGCCAAGGAGCGTGATCCCAACCTGTTGGCGCTCCTGGCGGAATGTCGGATGTACGCCCATCGGTTGACCTGAAACACCCTCATCCCGGACCGACACAAAACCTGTAGGAGCCGGCTTGCTGGCGAAGCAGGCGCTGCGGTGTTTCAGGCAGACCGCGTTATCGTTCTTCGCCAGCAAGCCGGCTCCTACAAAAGCGTGTCAACCCACCAGGCCGCGCACGATGAAGAACAACACCGAAGGCCCAAGCAAACAGCCCAACCCGGTATGGAAAGTCGCCGTCAGCGCGCCATAAGGCACCAGCCGCCGATCCGTCGCCGCCAGCCCCGCGGTCACCCCACTGACCGTGCCCGCCAGACCACCGAACACCATCGCCGAACGCGGATTGTCCAGCCCCATCCAACGCGCCGCGACAGGCGTGCCGACCATCACCAGAATCGCCTTGATCAGCCCCGTCGCAATCGACAGCGCCACCACTTCGGAACTCGCGCCAATCGCCGCCCCGGTCACCGGCCCGACGATATAAGTCACCGCCCCTGCGCCAATGGTGGTGATGCTCACCGCATCGCGGTAACCAAAGACCCAGGCCATGCTCGAACCGACAATAAACGGCAGCACGGTCCCCAGCAGCAACGCCAGTGCACCGACCAGGCCAGCCTTCTTCGCCTCGGTCGCCTGGACCTCAAATGCCGTGGCGACGATGGCGAAGTCGCGCAACATCGCCCCGCCCATCAAGCCGACACCGGAAAACAGCGCCACATCCGCCAGGCCCTTCTGCCCGCCGGTCAACGTACCGCCGATCCACGCCAGCACCAGGCCGATGGCAATGGCAATCGCCGAACCGTGGATCCGGCCATAGGTCAGGCGCTTGGACAGCACCACCGACACCCACATCACCAGACCCACACCGGCAAAAGCGGTGATCAGCGCATTCTGTCCCAGGTCCTTGTTAAGGAGTTCCCACATATCAGCGACCTCCCGCAGCGGTGGAGGCCGCTGTCAGCGCGACCGGCTCAGCCGGCAACGGATCACCTTTATGGGTCCGGCTGATCAAGGCAATGGCGCAACCGCAAACCACCACCGAGCCGATCGCCGCCAGCACCGCCAGCGGGCCGCCGTGCAGCGCGGCAACCACGTTCTGGTTGGCGGCCATGGCGACCACCACCGGAATGTACATGGCGCCCCAGAAACCGACGCCCATCTCGCAATCCTTGGTCAGGCCGCCACGTTTGTGCATCCACAAACGGACGCAGATCAACAGGATCATAGCGATCCCGACCCCGCCGACATTGGATTTGACACCCAGCAACACGCCCAGCATGTCACCCAGAACCACCCCCGCCAGCGTACAGATCGCCAGCAGCGCCACACCGTAGATAATCATTCTTGTTGTCCTCTCATTGCATTGTCGAAGTTGTTGTTTTTGTCCTTCGAAGCAGCAGCCGGTGTTTATCGGTGACGGCGTCCCTCCTCATCCAGCAGCGCCCTGAGGGTGTCCAGCCGGGCGCCGTCGAACGCGATGACGGTGCCTTGCTCGAATACCCGGCGCGCCAGGCCGGTCAGGACCGAACCCGGAGGCAACTCGATCTGCAGGCGAGCACCGCGCTCATAGGCGCTTTGTACGGTGCCGCGCCAATCGACGACCCGGCGCATGTTGAATGCCAGGTCATCGCGAATCTGTTCGGCGCTGCGCAGGAGCCGCGCGCTGCTGCCGCTGAGATAACCCAGGCGTGGTGCCTGCATCGATACCTTGGCGAAGGCGGCGGCCAGGACCTCGGCCGGTTCATCCAGCAGCGGGCAATGGGACGGCACGCTGACCGCCAGGCGCCGGGCCGCGCCGTCCTTGCCCATCAGGGCGACGAGCGCGCTCATGCCCGCGTCGCTGCCGGCGATCACACATTGGTTATCGGCGTTGATATTCGCCAGATAGACCGGTGTGCGTTCGCTGTGCACCTGGGCCAATAACTTATCCACAGCCGCCAGCTCCAAGCCGATCAACGCGGTCATCCCGTAACCCTGTGGATAAGCCTGCTGCATCAGCTCACCCCGCAGGCTGACCAGACGCAGGGCATCGCTGAACGTCAGGGCCTCGGCCAATACCGCCGCCGGGTAGGCGCCGATGGACAGGCCGGCGACATAAGCCGGCGGCGCGCTGTCCTCCAGCAACAGCCGGGCACAGGCCACACCGGCGATCAACAGACATAGCTGAACCGCCCGGGTGGAGGCCAGGGCCTGCGGCGTATCCAGCAACCCCACATCCTCAGCCAATACCTCGTTCGCCTCGTGCAGACAGCCACGCACGATCGCGGCATCGGGCAAGCGCTGCAGCATGCCGGGCTGTTGCGCACCCTGGCCGGGAAACACCAGCAGGCCGCTCATGCCACGCACTCGCGCAGATCCCAGGGATCGAGCAGCAACTTAACGCCGCCGGCCTGCTTGAGCATGACCCGCTGCGCCGTGCCCGCCCATTCCGCCAATGCCAGTGCACCCAGAGGGGTTTGCAGTTGCAGGTCGACACGGCAGAACGGGTTGTCGAGTTGCTGCAACAAACCGCTGGCCTGCCGACGCGACAGCGCTTGCGGCACACGCAGAATCAAATCCAGGTCGCTCTGTGGGTGCAAGGTCGGCAAGCCGCTGGCCAACTCGAAACCGGCACTGCCACTGACGCCCCAGACCAGGCCCGACGCCTTCAACAATGGCCGCAGGTAATGCAGCGCCTGCAAGGCCGGCCAGTCTTGCGCGCAGATTTCAATATCGATGAGCGCTTCGGGGCGCACGCAACGCTCGACCAACGCCCGCGGCATCAGCGTGGCGAAACGCTGCTCACGCAACGCCCCGCGCACGCCCACCGGCACCTGATCCGCTGCCGTCAGGGCCCGCCGCACCACCACCGGTTGACCGAGGCGCAACGCTTCGGCCACCCAGCCCGGCGCACCCTCCGGCAACTGCGCCGGGGTCAGCCCCCAGAGCAGGTCGTGAGGCAGAAACTCGTCGTCAGCGCGCATCGCCGCTCACCACTGCTCGCGCAACAGCTGCCGAACCCGGCTCGACGCCGCCCGATTGCTCGCGCCCAGGCGCCCGCTCAAGTCGGTTCCCTTCTGCGCCACATCGTGGATGGCTGCGGCCAGGCAATCCTCCACCTGCGCCAGGTCGGCCGCCGTGGGCTGTTCAATCTGTTCCACACCCAGGGTTTTCCAGAGCAGGCCAAGGCTGGCGTAGCTGTCGATGTCATAGGCCATGGGCGGCACGCTGGCGGCCAGGGCTTCCAGCTCTTCGACGCTGCGCAAGGTCACCCGGGCCGCCGACGCCTTGCCCATGGCATGCACCATCACCCCCGGGTCCCGCAGGGCAATCAGCCGATTGGCCTGATAACCGTGGGCGAGGAACGCCCCGGACATCGCCTTGCCCACCAGCAGCGCGATCACCGCATGCCCGGCCAGACGGGCCCGGGCATAACTGTCCGCCGCAGCGGCCAGGGCTTGATGAATGCCCAGCGCTTCTTCGCGGCGTCCGTAAGCCTGGCTTGGTACATCGACAATAGCGATCAACGCGCGCTTGGTCGCACGGCCGCTGTCAGCCTCGATCACCTCGTCCACGGCCTTGGCCAGGCCCCAGCCTTCCAGCAGGCCGACTTCGCCATGACGGGCGCGGGCAAAACGGTTAGCCGGATCGGCCACCACCGCCAGAAAACGCACCGGCTGACCGGCCAACTGGCCGTCCGCAACTTTTAATGAGGGCGGCAGGCCGGACACTTCGGATGCCCCCGAAGCCAGTGCCTGGAACCAGTGCAAACCGCGCAGGGAATAAGTACTCATGGGCGATCTCCTTGGAAAAGACGGCGTACCGTGGCCGGATCGATTTGCGGCTCGGCCTCCAGCTCGGCCAGCCGTTGCAGATACCAGTCCGCCTGCCGACTGCGTTGTACCTCGGGCAAACCGGCCTCCAGCAATCCGGCGACCTGTTGCTGGATCTGCGCCACATCATCGGCCACATAACGGTCCACCAGCCCGCTGGCAAACCGCTGCTCGCCACCGGTCAGGCTCCAGATAAACGGCCGGTCGCGGGAGTCGTATTCTTCCAGCCCAGCCTCTTGCTCGATCACCTGCGGGCCGTTGAGGCCCAGGCGGGCCTCCTGGGTCACCACAAGATAACTGCACAGCGCCGCCGCGATGGACATGCCACCAAAACACCCGACGCTACCGGCGACCACGCCGATCACCGGCTGATAACGACGCAGGTCGACAATCGCCGCGTGGATATCGGCGATGGCCGCCAGCCCCAGATTCGCCTCCTGCAAACGCACGCCGCCGGTTTCCAGCAGCAACACGGCGCGGGTCGGAATACCGTTGCGATTGTCTTCAGCCGCCAGCTCCAGGGCGCCCGCCATTTTTGCGCCGCCCACTTCACCGAGGCTACCGCCCTGGAACGCCCCTTCGATGGCCGCGATGACCACCGGCAAACCGTCGATGCTGCCCTTGGCGATCACCACGCCGTCATCGGCCTGGGGCACCACGCCCTGGCGTTCGAGCCAGGGCGACATGACCCGGGCAAAGGGGTCAAGCAACTCGCGGAAACTGCCGCTGTCGAGCAAGGCCCGGGCCCGTTGCCGGGCGCCGAGCTCGACGAAGCTGTGCTTGTGCAGCAAACGCTCGCTGTCAGTCATGGCCGATCTCCTCGAAACCTTGTTCCAAACGCAAGCGGGCCACGCCGGGGGTGGCGCCGAAATCGTGGATATCGATGGTCAGGGCCGGCGGCAACTGGCCGTCGAACAGGCGCTCGAACAGGTGTTGCCAGCGTGAAGCACTGCCATTGACCGAGGTCGTCACCTGGATCGACAAGGTGCCGGGGTGGCCGGGTTCCAGCAGCACCTCCAGGTCTCCCGAGCCGACACAGCCCACCAGCGCGCGGCCTTTGGGCGGTTGCCCGGCGGGGAATTCAAAGGACAACTTTTCCATCACAAGGCTTCCTGTTCGAGGCGGTCGATCAGCAGGCAGGCGGCGAGCAGATCTGCCGCGCCGCCTGGTGAAGCGTTCATCGCCAACAACTGTTGATCCAATTCATGCAGGCAGCGACGTCCCGGCAGGCTGGCGCTACCGCCGGCTTCGAGCACGGCGCGGGCGCCCTGTTGCATGGCCTGTAAACCCGGCACGCCGGCGCGGTAGAGCACGCAGGTGTCGGCCAGGTTGGTCATGATTGCCAACAGCGCATCGAGGCGGGCGTTCTGTTCGCCGTGGCCGGCGAGGCGGCTGCGCTTGAGTTGGGGCAGGCCGAGTTGGGTAACCGCCGGGAAACCCAACTGCGCTTCTTCGCGGGCACCGCGAGCGCCGTAGCGTTGGGCGACCTGGGTGCCGTGGCTGGTGCTGTGGGGGGCATGGCGATCGTCGAGCAAAGCGAGGCGTGCGGCGCGGATCGTCAATGCGCCGGCCTTTACCGATTCGGGTTCCAGCGCGGCGGCGGCCACCAGCAGGCCCAGGGCCCAGATCGCACCGCGATGGGTATTCACGCCGCCGGTGGTCTTGAGCATCGCCTGCTCGCCTTCGCGGCCGATACGGCCGAGAGCTTCACGCAATGGCAAACCGATTGCGGATACAGAATGTGGCGAGCGGGCTTGCCCGCGCTCGGCGGCGTAGCCGTCGTAAACCCCACCCACCCGGTCCACCTGATACGCCGCGATTGCAGGTTTTGGGGCTGCTTCGCAGCCCAGCGCGGGCAAGCCCGCTCGCCACAAGGTCTGCTCTCGGCTGGATATCGCGGCCTCGGCCATCTCCTTGAACATCGGCCACAACGACAACGCCGAAGCATGCATCAGACCCAGATGGAGATCGCTGTGCGCGCCATTGCCGCGACGATCCACCAACGCCGGTTTAGGCGACAGGTCGGCTTCGTCGATCAGCGCTTCCACCGCGAAATCCGCCAGGCGCTCGGCCAGGGACAGGGGTTGGGCTTGCAGATTGAAGGCGTGCATTTACCAGCTCCTGAATTTGGCGGGCGGGTTGTAGAGACCACCCGACCACTCCACCAGATCGGCCACGCTCTTGGCCGCCAGCAGTTCGCGGCTGGCGTCGGTGCGCCGAATACCCAGGTCTTCAGGCAAGGCGATCAAGCCTTCGCGGCGCATCCGCGCTGTGTCCTTGGGGTTATGCCGCAAGCCGATGGCCGTGACACCCGCCACGGCAGCGATCATCGCCTGGCGCTCTTCCAGGGAACGGGCCTTGTACAAATAGGCGATGCCCTCTTCGGTGAGCAAATGGGTGACGTCGTCGCCGTAGATCATGATCGGCGCCAGGGGCATCCCGCTTTTGCGCGCCACCTCCACGGCATCGAGGGTTTCGACAAACGTCGGTTTGCCGCCCTCCTGGAAGGTCTCGACCATCTGCACCACCAGCTTCTTGCCCCGTTCGAGCAAGGCTTCAGGCGCATCGCCGGTATCGAGACGCATATCGAGCCAGGCCGGGGTGCCGTGACGGCGACCACGCGGATCGTGCCCCATATTCGGCGCTCCGCCGAACCCGGCCAGGCGACCCCGGGTCACCGTGGACGAATGCCCGTCACCGTCGACCTGCAAGGTCGCACCGATAAACAGGTCCACCGCATACTGCCCGGCCAACTGGCAGAACATCCGGTTCGAACGCATCGAGCCGTCACGCCCGGTGAAGAACACATCCGGCCGCGCCGCGATGTAGTTTTCCATCCCCAGTTCGGTGCCGAAACAATGCACGCTTTCGACCCAGCCACTTTCGATGGCGGGAATCAGCGTCGGGTGCGGGTTGAGTGTCCAGTTGCGGCAGATCTTGCCCTTCAGGCCCAGGGATTCACCGTAGGTCGGCAGGATCAGCTCAATGGCGGCGGTATTGAAACCAATCCCGTGGTTGAGGGACTGCACGTTGTGTTTTTCGTAGATCCCCCGAATCGCCATCATCGCCATCAGCACATGCACCGGCTTGATATGACGCGGGTCGCGGGTGAACAGCGGCTCGATATAGAAAGGTTTGTCGGCCACCACCACGAAGTCGACCCAGGACGCGGGGATATCCACCCGGGGCAGTTCACTGACGTCATCGACCAGTTGATTGACCTGGACGATCACGATCCCGTCGCTGAACGCCGCCGGCTCGATCAGCGCCGGGCTGTCCTCGGTGCTGGCGCCGGTGTAGATATTGCCGGCGCGGTCAGCCATGAAGCCGGCGCTGAGCACCACATTGGGGATCAGGTCCACCACCAGCCGGGCATAGAGTTCGATGTAGGTGTGAATCGCGCCGATTTCCAGCAGGCCATCTTCCAGCAACTGGCTGATGCGCAGGCTCTGGGTGCCGGCGAAGGAGAAATCCAGCTTGCGGGCAATGCCGCGCTCGAACAGGTCCAGGTGCTCGGCGCGACCGACGCTGGGCATGATCATGTGCAAATCGTGGAGCTTGGCCGGGTCGGCTTTCACCAGGGAGCGGGAGAGAAAGTCGGCCTGCTTCTGGTTATTGCCCTCCAGCACCACCCGGTCGCCGGGCATGATCAGGGCTTCGAGGGCGGCGACGATCTTGTCGGTCGGCAACACCACACCATCGGCGAGGGCTCGCACCTGCTCGAGACGACGCTGCTTCTCGGTGCGCCGCCGCGTCCAGCGCGAGTCGGGGGAATTGGGGGTTGTCATGCTCACTCCACGGGTTCGCTTTCGTGGAGTAGACAGTAGGAGTGAATCGACAGGGCATCAATCAAGCCCAGCGGCGGATCGTTACGCTCAGGGTAATGGTTCTTGTATGGGGTGGATTCTAATGAAGTGACCGGGGAGATTTGTCCCCGCTGGGGCACGAAGAGGCCCTCAAGGCAGCTTCCGCCCATGCGAACCGTTTGTCGGTTAACCGCTTCAACCTGTCAGTTCTGACAGTAGCCAGACGACTGTTTCCCGCGCCTACTAAAACAGCGCTGTGACTTCCAATGTCTGGCTCCATGGGCAGGGTCAAAAGCGCCTATGACCGGAGAAAGCATATGAACGTTGATGAAGAAGACTATGGAACCGAGTTCAAACATGAAGATAGGAACGGGTGGGAAAATGAGGTTGGATCCCCAGATGGGATACTCAAAACAGAAGCAGGCCCGTTCGGCCCGAACACTTACTGGTCCGGCAAGCTGGAATGGAGACCCCCACACATCTTTCAGCCTTCTCTCTACAAGGTGTTGAACCTTCCAGTCGGAGAGAAGGAGAAAGGCAGCCTTTTCGTATCCATCAAATACCGCGTTCACCCCCCGGAGCCTGGGGATTCACCAGCGATCGCGCTCGTAATTACAAAGAACATATCGGAGAGCTCTAGCACTACTTGGATAGAGGCGAACACCCCAACCGGCGAGTGGCGCCAAACAGGTGACGCCCTACTTCGCTACTCCGGTAGCAGGGCCCATATCTTGATCGGTACGAATTACGGAGACGGTCCCGGCGTGTCCCGTAAGATCGACATCGATGACATCAAGGTTGTGCGAGTTCCCGATGATCCCGATGAATAGAAGTGATCGACGCTGGGCATGATCAAGGCTTCGAGGGCGGCGACAATGCAAACCGTTTGTCGGTTAATCGCTTCACCCTGTCAGTTCTGACAGTAGCCACACGACCGTCTCCAGCGCCTACTAAAAACTGCGCTGTGACTTCCAATGTCTAGCTCCACGAGCAGGGTCAAAAGCGCCCATGACCGGAGAAAGCATATGAACGTTGATGAAGAAGACTATGGAACCGATTTCGAAAATGGAGACAGGAACGGATGGGAAAATGATGTTGGCTCTCTGGATGGGATACTCAAAACGGAAGAAGGCCCGCTAGGCCCGAATACCTTCTGGTCCGGCAAGCTGGAATGGAGACCCCCTGACACGTTTCTGCCCTCCCTCGCCAAGATGTTGACCCTTCCTGGCGAGGAGAAAGGGACGCTTTTAACATCCGTCAAATACCGCGTTCACCCACCGGAGCCCGAGGAAGCAACATCGATCGCGGTGGCGATTGCAGCGAACATATCGCTGGGCTATAGCACATTTTTCATAGATGAGCACACTCCAACCGGCCAGTGGCTCGAAAGTCATAGAATCGGCTTTGGCTACTACGGTAACAGAGCCCATATCTTGGTCGGTGCGGTTGTCGGGGATGGGCCCGGCGTGTCTCGTAAGATAGACATCGATGACATCAAGGTTGTGAAAATTCCCAAACCATAGAAATTCACGAACGGCCGCCTGGAGAGGGTTTGCATGGCCGCGCCAAAGAGTCCCAAAAAGGGAACGACAGGTCCCTTTTTGGGACTGATTAAGGGCCATTTGATGGCAATCGCAAACGGTTTTCGGGGGCGAAACGAGGACTTGGCTCTTTCGCTTGAGTGAAATTTCCTAGAAAATCCCGGCGGCTTGCGCCTGCCAAAACACCTGGTCTAGTCTTCGTTCGTCACTGCCAATTCAGTGATCGGGTTTAGTCGCCCAGTGTTGAGTTAAGGCGCAACGCGCCACCGTCTCAGGTGCATCTTATTGCCTGTATTTTATGGTGGCTGTGCGCAGGGCACCTTCGGGTGCGCCGGTTTCTTAGCTCGCCGGTCGACTAACCTGCGTACAGCTGCCACCCCATCGTTTAGTCGCGACTCAGTAGCAGCTCAACCCATGTTGAGAGAGCTTAGAACCATGTCAAAGATCACCCCCGATCCACCCGTCACACTTAACCCGACAGACGCCGATATCGAGCGCATATTCGCTCACTACAACCTGCCACCCGCAGAACCGCCCATTCCCTGCAAACTGCCTGAAAGCCTGTATCAGATCCGGGTTGATGTGCGTTCCGAAGAATCCCTCGTCACCGCTTATGAGCTGTTGGAAGCGGCAGCCGCTACCGCCTACGAAGCGGTGGAAAACCTCAGTGGGTCAAATCGAAAGGTGGTGCTGGGCGTCGTGCACCTGATCGAGATGGCGCGGGCATTCGTGGATTCGGCGTTAAACCAAAGGCCCATAAGCTGATGATCCCCGTGCTCTGCGTAGGAATGCCACCCGGGATACTCTGTATCCGCCATTGATGTGACATAGAGCATGCTCACCCAGAGAGTGGGCATGCTCAAAGCCATGACAGTGTCAAAAAACAAAAGACATTGGCCTCTTCATTGGCTCGCCGGTGATTATCGGTACACCTTTTGTCATATCTTTATCGTTGGAGGTGGTGGTTTGTGCTCGGGAAAGTCTAGGACAATCGCCAGATTCTCATTCCACCCTGAATCAGCGCAGGTGTTGGAAAAGCGGCGAATCAAGGGAGGGCTTGAGTCATGAGCGCGGATAGCAACACCTCGCAATTCATCATCTATCAGAGCGAAGACGGGCAAACCAAGCTCGACGTGCGATTTGTCGATGAAACCGTCTGGCTGACGCAGGCATTGATGGCCGAGCTGTTCAGCACCACGCCAGAAAACGTCCTGATGCACCTGAAAAATATTTTCAGGGAGGGTGAGCTTGATCAAAACTCAACTACTAAGGATTTCTTAGTAGTTCGTCAGGAAGGCACACGCCAGGTAAAGCGTAACCTTCAACACTACAACCTGGATGCCATCATTTCAGTGGGTTATCGGGTGCAAAGCCACATGGCAACACGATTCCGCCAATGGGCTACCCGGCAGTTGCGCGAGTACATCGTCAAAGGTTTTGTGCTCGATGATGAGCGCCTGAAGAATCCCAATCAGCCTTTCGACTATTTTGAAGAGCTGACGCGGCGCATCCAAGATATTCGGACCAGCGAAAAGCGCTTCTACCAGAAGATCACCGATATCTATGCCACCAGCGTGGATTACGACCCCACTCAGGAAGCCAGCATTAGCTTCTTCAAATCAGTGCAGAACAAGGTTCACTGGGCTATCACCGGCCAAACGGCTGCCGAGCTTGTGCATAGCCGAGCGGACAGTAGCAAACCCCACATGGGCCTGACTAACTGGCGTGGCGCTAAAGTACGCAAGCAGGATATCGCCAATGCCAAAAACTACCTCAAGGAAGAAGAACTCAGTGCCTTGAACAACCTGATTGAGCAGTACCTCGTGTTTGCCGAAGGTCAGGCGATGCGCCGCATTCCCATGACAATGAATAGCTGGGTGAAAAAACTCGATGGTTTCCTAACCCTAAACGACCGTGACATTCTCGACAACGCAGGCCAAATTTCTCAAGAAATGGCCAGGCAACACGCAGAAGTGCAATACGAGTGCTTTCATCAGCAGCGTCAACTTGAAGATATCGCCACGGCGGATCAACAGTTCGCAAGCCTGATTCGGGCTGCTAGCGAGCGGTCAGACAAGACACTTCATAGTGATTGAGTGGATCTCAAGCCAACCCCGACTCCAACACCAACTGCTCCAACCCCAGCAGGTCCGGCACCTTCGCCACCCACTCGCCGACCTGCACCGCCGCCTTCTCCAACCGACACAGCGGCACATCGACAAAACTCAGTTGGCTGTCGAGCTTGTACGAACGCGGAATCCCCTGGAGCACCAACGCAATAAACTTCAATTCCGGCCGCCCGCCCAAAGCATTGAGCACCACGATCCGCGCCCGATCCCCCACCACCAGCTTCGAGCCGCAAGCCGCTTCAAAGCTGATCAGCGGCAATTGCTGATTGCGCCACGTCACCTGCCGCAGATACCACGGCGGCGCATCGCTGGCCGGCTCGCCGCGCTGGTAGTCGATCAGCTCCGCCACCGCGACATTGGGCAGCAGCAGGTAACGGTCCGCCAGGGGCAATATCAACCCCGTCAGGCTGCTGGTGCTGTGCTCATGCATGAAGCTGACTCCAATAGGCAATGCTCTCCAGCAACGCCGACTCCTGGTACGGCTTGCCCAGGTACTCGTTGACGCCGATGGCCATGGCCCGGTCGCGGTGCTTCTGGCCGGTGCGCGAGGTGATCATGATGATCGGCAGGTCCTTGAGACGCTCATCGTTGCGAATCCGCGTCGCCACCTCGAAGCCATCCATGCGCGGCATTTCGATGTCCAGCAGCATCAGGTCCGGGGTGTGCTCCTCCAGCAACATCATGGCATCCACCCCGTCCTTGGCCGTCAGCACGTTCATGCCGTTGCGCTCCAGCAGGCGGCTGGTGACCTTGCGCACCGTGACCGAGTCATCCACCACCATCACCAGGGTCGGGCGCACCAGCGTGGCATCGGCGCCGCTGCCACTGGACATGGCCTGTACCGGCGGCCGCGCCAACGCGCTACGCACATGGGCGAGCAAATCGAGAATCAGCACCACGCGACCGTCGCCCAGAATGGTCGCCCCCGACAGCCCCGGCACCGCAGCGAACTGCGGCCCGAGGTTCTTGACCACGATTTCCCGCGAACCGGCCAGGGCGTCCACTTGCAACGCCATGCGCTGATCGTTGCAGTGCACCAGCAACACCGGCAGCGCCAGGTTCTGGCCCAGCAACTTCGGCTTACCCACGGTTTGCAGCAGCTCGCCGAGGTAGCGCAATTCGTAGGTCTGGCCGGCGTACTCGTAGCGCGGCGGACTGAGTTGGTAATAACTTTCCAGCTCACCCGGCAGCACCCGCACCAGGCCTTCGACGGTGTTCAATGGCACCGCATATTGCTCGTCGGCGCATTGCACCATCAGCGCACGGTTCACCGAAACGCTGAATGGCAGACGAATCTGGAAGTGCACACCCTGCCCCGGAATGGAGTCGATGCGCATGGTCCCGCCCAGTTGCCGTACCTCTTCGTGCACTACGTCCATGCCCACGCCGCGCCCGGAAATCTGGGTGATTTTTTCCGCAGTGGAAAAGCCCGGTTGCAGGATGAACTGCAACACATCGCGGTCACTGATGGGCATGTCCGGTTCCAGCAGCCCGCGCTTGATCGCCTTGCGCCGCACAGCTTCGAGCGGCACCCCGGCGCCGTCGTCACGAATATCGAAAACGATGTCGCCGCCTTCGTGGGACAGGTCCAGGGTGATCAGCCCCTGCTCCGGCTTGCCGGCGGCACGACGGCCCTCGGCATTTTCCAGGCCGTGGTCGACGGCGTTGCGCAGCATATGCTCCAGGGGCGCAACCATGCGCTCCAGGACATTGCGGTCCATCTCGCCTTCGGCATTGCCGACGACAAATTCGACCTCCTTGCCCAGCTCCCCGGCCACCTGCCGGACGATGCGCTTGAGGCGCGGCACCAGGCGCTCGAACGGCACCATGCGCGTGCGCATCAGGCCTTCCTGCAACTGGGTGTTGACCCGCGCCTGCTGCGCCAGCAGGTTTTCCGCGTCCTGGTTGCGCCCGGCCAGGGTCTCCTTGAGGTCCAGCAAGTCGGAGGCGGACTCGAACAAGGCCCGCGACAGTTGCTGCAACTGCGAGTGCCGGTCCATTTCCAACGGGTCGAATTCTTCATAGCCCAGGCGCTCGGCTTCCACCTGCTGGCGGCTGAGAATGCGGCCCTGGGTCTCGGTGTCGAGGCGCCGCAACTGGTCACGCATGCGCTCGATGGTGGTCTCCATTTCGTTGAGCGCAACCCGGGCGTCGTTGACCTGCTGCTCGATACGGCCACGGAAGATCGAGGTCTCGCCCGCCAGGTTGACCAGGTCTTCGAGCATATCCGCCGACACCTTGACCATGTCCTGGGCCGCCCGCTCGGCCTCCGCGACCGTCGGTGCCTCGGGTTTGGGCGCGGCTGGCGCGACCACCGGCGCCACGACCGGCAGATTGATCGGCGACTGCCGGCCAAACGCCTGGATATCCTGGATCAGCGCATCGGCGGGCAACACCGGTTGTTCAGCCCGCACCGCATCGAGCATCTGCGCCAGGCGATCGTGGCCGGCCTGCAACAGGCAGAACAACTCAATCCCCGGTTGCAGCAGGCCCGCCGAGAGACCTTCGTAGAGAAACTCCAGTTCGTGGGCCAGGTCGCCGATCGGCACGATTTCCACCATGCGCGCACTGCCCTTGAGGGTGTGCAGGTCGCGCAGCAAGGTTTCCACGTCCTGACGATTCGCCGGCTCAGCCTGCCAGCGCAGCAAGGCCGCGCCGGAGCTTTCGAGGATATCGAAGCCTTCTTCGAGGAAGATCTCCAACAGTTCCGGGTCGCTGCTGGCCACAGACACTGGCGCGTCGACGGCTTCGCTCACTTCCTGCGGCGCCGTGCTGCCCTGGCGGAACAGGCGCAAGCACTCGATCAGCGCACTCGGATCCCCCAGGGGCTGATGGCCCTTGAGCTGGTCGAGCAGGACCGCCAGACGGTCATGGCTTTTCTGCAACAGCGACGCCAGTTCCGGGGAATGGCTGAGGCGCCGGTCCACCAGCCCTTCATACAGATTTTCCAGCTCGTGGGCCAGATCACCCACCGGGCCGATCTCGGCCATGCGCGCGCCACCCTTGAGGGTGTGCAGGTCCCGTTGCAGGGACAGCAGCGGCGCGGCGTTGTCCGGGTCGTCGAGCCAACGTTGCAAGGCCAGCCCGGCACTGTCGAGGATATCCGTGGCCTCTTCGAGGAAGATCACCACGATCTCATCGTCTAGGTCCAATTCATCCAGGGCCAGACTCGCCTCGGCGGTGGCGGCCCCCAGCTCGGCGATGCTCAGGGCACGGCTGCCGTCGGTCTTGATCAAGCCGGTGGCGGAAGGGTCAAGGGCCTCGTCGAGCAGCTCGCGCAGTGCCCTGAGCCGTTCCGGCTGCGCCTTGATTTCCTGGCCGGCGGCCAGCTCGTCGAACATGTTGATCAACGCTTCATGGGCGCCTTGCGCCTCATGGAAAAACCGCTCGCTGACCGCCAGGCTGCTTTCCTCCACCGCACCGTACAGGTCCAGCAAGGCTTCGCAGAGTTCGTCCACCGGGTGCAGGTCGGCACTGTGGGCGCCCTGGCCGAGGGTGGTCAGTTCGTCCAGCAATTCGTTGAGCTCCTGGCGCTCGCCAGGGTGCTGCTGCCAGCGCAGCAGCAGGTTTTCCGCGTCCAGCAGGATATCCATGCCCTGGGCCAGGAAGTTGTTGATCAACTGCGGGTCGCGCTTGGTGCTGCTGGCCGCGCTGAACACTGACTCCAGCCGGGCCGCGAGCAGCGTCTCGGCACGCCGGATCAACTGTGCGGCACCGTCGATGGCGGCCAGCGGATCGTCCGCCAATTGCTTCAGGCCCTGGTGTAACAGGACCTCGGCTTCGAGCAGCAACTCGACCTCGTCCAGGTCCAGGGGCAACAGGTGGGCCTTGAATTCACGCACCAGATGGTAAAACGGTGCCGTCAGTTCGGCGATCGGCCGCACCCCCGCGACGTAGGCGCTGCCCTTGAGGGTGTGCAAGGCCCGTTGCAATTCGTCGCTGGCGGCCAGCGGCACATGCTCGGTGGCTTGTTCGAGGAAATGGTTGAGGCTGTCCAGATGCGTCTCGGCCTCGTTGCGGAAAATATCCAGCAACTGCCGATCAATGGACTCATCCTCGGTTTCTCCCCCTTCCATAGGGCTGGCCTCGGTCGACCCCGCCAACTCATGGGCGCGGGCGGCCAACAGGTCGACATCGTCGCGCTGACGCTGGGCCTGTCCGGCAAACTCGCTGACCAGTTCCGGCAACACCTGCAGCACATCGTCGAGCAACTGATGAACCGGAGCATCGGCCTCGACGCTGTGTTCGAGCACGCGGTTCAGCAGGTTCTCCACGGCCCAGGCCAGTTCGCCGAGCACCAGCGCCCGAACCATCCGGCCGCTGCCCTTGAGGGTGTGGAAAGCCCGACGCAACTCGGTCAAGGCCGACTTGCTCTCGGTATTCAGCGCCCAGCGCGGCAGGTACTCGCGCAGCACATCGAGCACTTCGGCGCATTCTTCGAGGAACACTTCACGCAATTCATCGTCAACCGGTGCTTCATCACCCGGCGGCGGCAGCAGGCTGCCCGGGACCTGCCGGGCCGGCGGGTTGAGGGCCGACACCGGGCTGGCCAGGACATCGGCCAGGGACTGCACCACCTGCGGGTTGTCCAGCGTCTGCAAGTCCTGCATCACCAGGGCTTCGTTGGGGCTCAGCACATCCTCGAGCACCGGAACGTCCTGCTCGGCAGGCGTATAACCCAGGGCGTCGAGGCTGTCCTCGGCCAGGTCCAGCACCCGTTCGCCCGGTGCCTCGTGGTCTTCGCCGAGGCGTTCAAGGTAGTACTCGATGCTGGTCAGGGCGTCAGCCAGGCGGTCGAGTTGCTGCCAGGACGGCGGTTGCGGCTCGTGCAGCAGATGATCGTGGATATAACGATTGCAGGTTTCCAGCAGGCTCGCGGCCCGGCTCAGAGGGATCATCGACAGGGCGCCACGGACCTGGGTCAGCAATTCCGGCAAAGGCTGCAGGCGCTCGCGGTCCCAGTCGGCATCGATGTACTCGATGATCAGGTCCTTGGCCTGTTGCAGGCAGATCCGCGACTCCTTGACCACCAACTGGTGGATCTGGGTCAGGTCGGTGGTGGGCAGGCGGCTTTCTTCGCGGCTTTCCGGTTCCACGGTGCCGATCATTCCGGCCAGGGTCGCTTCGACATAGAGCAAGGCCCCGGCCACATCCATCAGCACTGCGTCATTCGGTTCGCGCTGGCCCTGAACCAACCCCAGGACCACCGCCGTCTGGTCGATGATGACCTTGCGCGGCTGGCCGAAGCCGAGCACCGCCAGGGTATCGGCGATCTGCCGCAAGGGCGCCAGCAGGCTCGACAGTTCATCGGTGTGCTGGCGGTCGCCGCGTACGAACAGGTCCAGGCGCTCCTTGCAACGCACCAGTTCCTCGCACAACGCCGCCACCACCGAACGCATGGCATCGCGGTCCGGGCCGGCCAGGCGGGCGCGCTCCTCATCGACCACCGCCGTATCCGGCAGCGCCTCGTCGAGGCCATAACGTTCTTTCAGGGCAAGCATCTGCGCCGTCGGCTGCCGCGCCTTGGCGATATAGAACAGCAGGCTCTTGAGCAATTCTTCCGGTGCCGGCTGATTGATCCCGGCAATGCCCTGTTCCAGCAGGCGCTTGAGTTCCTTGTCGGAGTCCTTGAGCAGGCTGCGCAGGGCCGGACTGTTGGCGATGACGCCGGCGAGCATGCCTTCGACCAGTGCCGAAGCGACTTGCCAGAGCGCCCCCAGCGGCGCCTCCAGGCACAGGCCTTCCAGGCGCGCAAAAACCTTGGCCATATAGCCGAGGTTGGTCTCATCGTCCTGTTCACGCAGCAAGCCGACCAGGGCGGTCTGCAGCATTTGCCGCAGTTTGCGCAACAAGGCTGGCAGTTCCGCCGGGGTCAACTCGGCGAGGCTTGCCTCGTCCAGCGGCGACAACTCTGGCAGGGCCGGGCTGAACAGGCTGGTTTCCGACAGCAGGCTTTCGCCGCGGGCGCTGCGCAGGTCGTTGAGCAGCGGCAGCACCACCAGCGGCAGATCCCGCCGTGCACTGTGGACCCGGTCCAGATACAACGGCATCTGGCCAAGGGCCTGGCGCAACAGCTTGAGGGCTTCCGGCAGATCGACCACCCGCCCCTGTTGCACGGCCAGGGCCAGGGCTTCGGTTTCTTCGGCGAGCAGGGCCGCGCCGTAGAATTCGACCATCTGCAAGCTGCCATGGACCTGGTGAATGCACTCCAGGCATTCGGCGATGTCCTGGGCCGAATGGGTCGGCTCATCGAATGCATCGAGGGCCTGGCGCGCCTGTTTCAGGGTATCGGCGATTTCGCCCTTGACCCATTCGAGGGCCACATAGTCGTGCTGATCGCTCATGACGACTCCACTAACTGTTTTCACGCGCAGCTTGCGTCGCCGGCAGGGTAAACCCGGAGACCGAGCGCCGCAGCTGGCTGGCCATTTTCGCCAGGTTGCCGATGCTGTCGGCGGTGGCGGTCGAGCCGGATGAAGTCTGGGTGGTAATCTGCTGGATCACGTTCATGGTCAGCGAAATCTGCCCCGCCGACGAAGTCTGTTGCTGGGCCGCGTTGGAAATGCTCTGGATCAGCGCCGCCAGGGTCTTGGACACCCCTTCGATCTCTTCCAGGGCGACCCCGGCGTCCTGGGCCAGGCGCGCGCCGCGCACCACTTCGGTGGTGGTCTGTTCCATGGAGATCACCGCCTCGTTGGTGTCGGTCTGGATCGCCCGCACCAGGGTCTCGATCTGCCGGGTCGCCGCCGACGAACGTTCCGCCAGGCGCTGGACTTCATCGGCCACCACCGCGAAACCGCGCCCGGCATCACCGGCCATGGAAGCCTGAATGGCCGCATTGAGGGCGAGGATGTTGGTCTGGTCGGCAATGTCGTCGATCAGGCTGACGATGTCGCCGATTTCCTGGGACGACTCACCGAGGCGTTTGATCCGTTTGGCGGTGTCCTGGATCTGTTCGCGAATGTTGTCCATACCATGGATGGTGTTGTGCACCACCTCGTTGCCCTTGTTGGCGATTTCCACCGAGCGCTCGGCCACCGCCGACGATTCGGCGGCGTTGGCCGAGACCTGGTCGATGGACTCGGCCATGTCGCTGATGGCGGTGGAGGCCTCGGAAATCTGCTGGGCCTGGTGCTCGGAAGCCTCGGCCAGTTGCATCGCGGTGGCCTGGGTTTCCTGCACGGCGGCGGCGACCTGGCCGGCGGTGAGGTTGATGGTGGCCACCAGATCACGCAACTGGTCGACGGAATAGTTGATGGAGTCGGCAATGGTCCCGGTGAAATCCTCGGTGACCGAAGCGGTCACGGTCAGGTCGCCGTCGGCCAGGTCCTCGATTTCATCCAGCAGGCGCATGATCGCGTGCTGGTTGCGTTCGTTCTTCTCGGCGGTCTCGTGCAGTTGGCGGTTAGTCTCGCGGACCATCACCAGGCCGATCAGGATGATCGAGGTCAGGGCCAGCAGGCCGAGGACATAACCGCCGATGGTGTCCAGGGAGCGCTCGCCGGCGAGGTTTTCAAAACCGTTGGCCAAGTGCGAGGCTTCGTCCAGCAGGGTTTGCGACAGGCTGAAGATATTCCCGGCGGATTCTCGGACCTGGAACAGCTGCGGCGAGGTTTCGAGGATTTCATCCACCGAGCCCGAGACGAATTCGAACAGCTCGGCGATATCTCCCAGTCGGGCCCGGGCGTCCTTGTCTTCGACCTGGGTGATTTTCAGCTCCGCATTGCCCTGGAGCATGCCATTGAGGACCTGGCCGAAACGGGCGGCATCGCGACCGAAGGCATCGGCGGCCTGGGACGAGGTTTCGTCGCCGGCCAGTACCGTGTTCACCGCGCCGAGGATCCGCTCGGCCAACAACGACTGGCGCTGGGCCATGGCCACCTGGGCTGCCGGGGCACCGCGTTGGAGGAGAATTTCCACGACCTTTTCGTATTCGACCTGCAACTGCGGCACGGTCTCGGCCAACGTCGCGGCGACCTGATGCAACGACAGCACGGTTTGTTCGCTGGCGAGGATGGCGTCGGTGTTTCTCAGCAGGTTTTCCCAGTCCTGCTGCACGGCGTGCATTTCCGTGCGCACGGCGGGCGGCGCGGCGGGCAGGCCGGTGGCCGGGTCGCCTTTTTTCAGGTAACCCCAGCGCTGGGCGAAATCGTTGCGGGCATCGCTCAGCAGCTTGAACGCCGCGGCCTTGCCCGACGCCGCTTCCGTGGCGTTCTTGGCGATGCGCTGGGACAGCACCCGCAACTCGCCGGCATGGCTGATGTACTGCTTGTCGTAGGTGGACTGGGTGTTCAGGTAGGCGAAGTTGGCGAACAGCAGCATGATGAACACGATCAGGGCGATAAACAGCACGATGATCTGCGAACGACTGCGCGAAGCTTCCAGCGGTTTGCCCGGTTTAGCGTTTGTCATCGATCAGGCCCCTGCCTGTAAGGCCACATCCAGGAACCCCGGCGCCTGCGCCAGGGCAAACGGGCTGAATACCCACCAACTACGTTCACGCTCGAAACGGCCCTGGACAAAAGGTGCCACCGCCGCGTCCGGCGGCGCTACCGCCAGGCCTTGCTGGCCGCCCAGGGGAAAGTGTTGCAGGCCGGCCACTTCGTCGACCATCAGGCCGGCGAACACGTCTTTGTATTCCAGCACCAGCACCCGCCGCTGTTTGCGCAACGCCGACAACTCATGCCCGAAGAAGCCGCACAGGTCCATGATCGGCAGCAGGCGCCCGCGCAGGTTGGCCACGCCCTTGACCCAGGGTTTCACCCCCGGCAACTGGGTATGCCGCGGCTCATGCAGGACTTCACTGACTTCGCCCATGGGCGCCACGTACCAGTGCTCGCCGAGGCGAAAGCCGATGCCGCTCCAGATGTCCTGGCGCGCCTGTTGCGACGGCAGGTCGGCGGCCAGTACGCGGCAGCGCTGGTCGATTTCCAGCAACAGCTGGAAGGCAGTCTGCGACGGGCTCATGGGCGCGGGCCGTCAGCCGGCGAGGACGCTGTTCAGGGTCTTGATCAGGGTTTCTTCTTCCACCGGCTTGGTCAGGTAGTCGCGGGCGCCCTGGCGCGTGCCCCAGACCTTGTCGGTTTCCTGATCCTTGGTGGTGATGATGATCACCGGGATATGGCTGGTTTCACTGTCTTTGGTCAGCTGCCGGGTAGCCTGGAAGCCATTGAGGCCCGGCATGACGATGTCCATCAACACCGCGTCGGGCTTTTCCTGGCGGGCCAGGGCCACGCCATCGGCGCCGTTCTCGGCCTTGAGCACCTCATGACCGTGCTTTTCCAGCATGCCGGTCAGTTTGTACATTTCAGTCGGCGAATCATCGACGATCAGGATACGTGCCATGGTGTTCCCCACTGCTTATAAGGCGGGCGGCCAACCGGCCTCCCGTCAATGTGCTTGTTCTACCGCCGCGAACCCCGGCACATGGGCCTTGATCGCAGCCAGCAGTTCTTCCTTGCTGAACGGTTTGGTCAAAAACTGATCAGAACCGACAATACGCCCCTTGGCCTTGTCGAACAGGCCGTCCTTGGAGGACAGCATGATCACCGGCGTGGACTTGAACGCTCGATGGTTCTTGATCAGGGCGCAGGTCTGGTAGCCATCCAGGCGCGGCATCATGATATCGACGAAGATGATACCCGGATGATGATCGGCGATCTTGGCCAGCGCATCGAAACCGTCGATGGCCGTGATCACTTCGCAACCCACGTGTTTCAACAGCGTCTCGGCGGTTCGACGAATCGTCTTGGAGTCGTCGATGACCATCACTTTCAAGGCTGTGGAATGCTGTTCCATATCTGCTCTACCATCGCCACAGCGACTCGATTGACTGCATCTAACCGGTATTGAGGCGCGAAGCCCTTGATGTGTAAGCGCTTCGAGCGGCATGCGAGCCTTTTTAGCACAGTCTCAAGATGCAATCTATCAACCACCCCCGGCCCCACCGGGACAGGTGGTTTTTCCTTGACCGCGAATCGGCGTAGCGCCACTCTGACGCCACTTTTTCAAGTCATTTCGGCCATCACGGCCCATAGAGGATATAGCCCATGAGCGTTCGTCTCGGGATTGTCATGGACCCCATCGCCAACATTTCCTATAAAAAGGACAGTTCGTTGGCGATGTTGCTGGCCGCCCAGGCCCGCGGCTGGACCCTGTTCTACATGGAGCAGCAGGACCTGTACCAGGACGCCGGCGTGGCGCGGGGTCGCATGCGCCCGTTGAAAGTGTTCGCCAACCCCGAGCACTGGTTCGAGCTGGAAGCCGAGACCGACACGGCCTTGAGCGACCTGGACGTGATCCTGATGCGCAAGGACCCGCCCTTCGACATGGAGTTCGTCTACTCCACCTACCTGCTGGAACAGGCCGAGCGCGCTGGCGTGCTGGTGGTCAACAAGCCGCAGAGCCTGCGCGACTGCAACGAAAAACTCTTCGCCACCCAGTTCCCGCAGTGCACACCGGCCACCGTGGTCAGCCGCCGCGCCGATGTGTTGCGCGAATTTGCCGCCAAACACGGTGACGTGATCCTCAAGCCGCTGGACGGCATGGGCGGGACCTCGATCTTCCGCCACCGGGTCGGCGATCCGAACCTGTCGGTGATCCTCGAGACCCTGACTGCCCTGGGCACCCAGCAGATCATGGCCCAGGCCTACCTGCCGGGCATCAAGGACGGCGACAAGCGCATCCTGATGGTCGATGGCGAGCCGGTGCCGTATTGCCTGGCACGGATCCCCGCCGCCGGCGAAACCCGTGGCAACCTGGCGGCCGGCGGTCGTGGTGAAGCCCGTCCGCTGACCGATCGTGACCGTTGGATCGCGGCCCAGGTCGGCCCGACCTTGCGTGAAAAAGGCCTGCTGTTCGTCGGCCTGGACGTGATCGGCGAGCACCTGACGGAAATCAACGTCACCAGCCCGACCTGCATCCGCGAGATCGACAACGCCTTTGGCACGGACATCGGCGGCCTGCTGATGGATGCCATTGAGCGCAAGCTGCAAGCCCGTTGATGTAGAACAGCCGAGAAAAAACCAACATTGCGTTATCATGCCGGGCTTTCGATACGTGCGATGTTGGTTTCCTGGTCATGACGCTTCCCGCCGATCTGCCTCCTGAATTGTCCCGCGCCGGCGTACGCCCGGCGGATCGGCTCGGCTTCACGCTTTTCCTCGCCGCGCTGATCCACCTCGCGCTGCTCCTCGGCGTGGGCTTCAGCTTCGTCGAGCCCAAGCAGATCAGCAAGACGCTGGAAATCACCCTGTCCACCTTCAAGAGCGTGAAACCGCCGGAAAAGGCCGATTTCCTCGCCCAGGACAACCAGCAAGGCAGCGGCACCCTGGATAAAAAGGCGATTCCCAAGACTACCGAGGTCGCGCCGTTCCAGGACAACAGCATCAACCAGGTCACCCCGCCACCGCCGGCCAAGCAGGAAGTCACCGAAGCGGCGCCGAAGGCCGTGGTCACCACCGTGGCACCGAAGCCGAAGAAAGCCGTCATCAAGCACGAACAGGTCAAGACCGAGGCGGCGCCCCAGGAGCAGGCACCGACGTTCGACAGTTCGCAGTTGACCAGTGACATCGCCAGCCTCGAAGCGGAACTGGCCAAGGAACAACAGCTGTACGCCAAGCGCCCGCGGATTCATCGCTTGAGCGCGGCCTCGACCATGCGCGACAAAGGCGCCTGGTACAAGGATGACTGGCGCAAGAAGGTCGAGCGCATCGGCAACCTCAATTACCCCGAAGAAGCCCGTCGCCAGCAGATCTACGGCAATTTGCGGCTGATGGTCTCGATCAACCGCGACGGCTCGCTGTATGAAGTGCTGGTGCTGGAGTCTTCCGGGCAACCGCTGCTGGACCAGGCGGCGCAGCGTATCGTACGACTGGCCGCGCCGTTCGCGCCGTTTACCGGCGATCTGTCGGACATCGACCGCCTGGAGATCATCCGTACCTGGCGCTTTGCCCCGGGCGACAAGCTTTCCAGCAACTGACCCAAGGCACCACCCTCCCATAGGTTGTGTCCCTGTCAGAATCCGCCGTACAACAAGTCCGCGCGTCACACGGCTTGTCAGCTCGCTCGCCCACGGCCACACTAGGGCTCATGAAAAACCTCACGCCGACGTACCTCAAGCATCACTTCCTGATCGCCATGCCACACATGGCCGACCCGAATTTCGCGCAGACCGTCACTTATATAGTCGAGCACAGTGCGCAGGGTGCCATGGGGCTGGTGATCAACCGCCCGCAATCCCTGAGCCTGGCCGATATCCTCGAACAGCTGCGCCCGGACACCGAGTCGCCCGCCCTCTGCCAGCATGTGCCGATCTATACCGGCGGCCCGGTGCAGACCGACCGCGGTTTTGTCCTGCACCCCATCGGCAAGACCTACCAGGCCACTGTCGAACTGGAAGGCCTGGCGCTGTCCACCTCCCAGGACGTACTGTTCGCCATTGCCGACGGCGAGGGCCCATCCCGCAGCCTGATCGCCCTCGGTTACGCCGGCTGGGAAGCCGGGCAACTGGAAGCGGAACTGGCCGACAACGCCTGGCTGACCTGCCCGTTCTCCGCGGACATCCTCTTCGAAACCGACAGCGATGCACGCCTGGCCGCCGCCGCCGCGCACCTGGGCATCAACCTCAGCCTGCTCACCAGCCAGGCGGGCCACGCCTGATGGCCAACATCCGCCTGCTGCTGGGTTTCGACTACGGCACCAAACAGATCGGCGTCGCCGTCGGCCAGATGATCACCGGACAAGCCCGCGAGCTGTGCACCCTGAGGGCGCAGAACGGTATTCCCGACTGGGACCAGGTCGAAGCCCTGATCAAGGAGTGGAAACCCGACGCCGTGGTGGTCGGACTGCCGCTGAACATGGACGGCAGCCCCAGCGACATGTGCGCCCGCGCGGAGAAATTCGCCCGTCGGCTCAACGGTCGCTACAACGTGCCGTTCTTCACCCAGGATGAACGCCTGACCACCTTCGAGGCCAAGGGCGAACGCATGGCCCGTGGCGGCCAGAAAGGCACCTATCGCGACAACCCGGTGGACGCTATCGCGGCCAAACTGCTGCTGCAAAGCTGGATCGAAGAACACCCGACGCCCGCCGAATCCTGACCAGCGGCGGCGCCCGAACCTTTCAACCTCGCCTTGATTACCCGCAAGGGCCCTTGAAGGAACAACCATGAGCCTGCCCAATCCCGCCGACCTGATCAGCCAGATGGCTGTCGATCTCAACGCCCACCTGAGCAAGCGCGCCATTGCCGAGCCGCGCTTCATCGGCATCCGTACCGGCGGCGTGTGGGTGGCCCAGGCGCTGCTCAAGGCCCTCGACAGCACTTCGCCCCTGGGCACCCTGGATGTGTCCTTCTACCGCGACGACTTCAGCCAGAACGGCCTGCACCCGCAGGTGCGCCCGTCCGAGCTGCCGTTCGAGATCGAAGGCCAGCACCTGGTGCTGATCGACGATGTACTGATGAGCGGCCGGACCATCCGCGCCGCCCTCAATGAACTCTTCGACTATGGCCGCCCGGCCAGCGTGACCCTGGTCAGCCTGCTGGACCTCGACGCTGCCGAATTGCCGATCCGCCCCGATGTGGTCGGCGCAACACTGTCGCTGGCGCCCACGGAACGGGTAAAATTGTCCGGCCCCGCGCCGCTCCAACTTGAACTTCAAGACCTGGCCCTTTAAGCACCTAAAAAAGAGTCCTTTGCGATGACGCCTCTAGACGCCAAGCGCCCCCTGCAGCTCAATGATCAGGGCCAGCTGCGCCACTTCCTGTCGCTCGACGGCCTGCGCCGCGAGCTGTTGACGGAAATCCTCGACACCGCCGACTCCTTTCTCGAAGTCGGCGCCCGGGCGGTGAAGAAGGTCCCGCTGCTGCGCGGCAAGACCGTGTGCAACGTGTTCTTCGAGAACTCCACCCGCACCCGCACCACCTTTGAAATGGCCGCCCAGCGGCTGTCGGCGGACGTGATCACGTTGAACGTGTCCACCTCCTCGGCGAGCAAGGGCGAAACCCTGCTCGACACCCTGCGCAACCTCGAGGCCATGGCCGCCGACATGTTCGTGGTACGCCACGGCGAGTCTGGCGCCGCGCACTTTATCGCCGAACACGTGTGCCCGCAGGTCGCGGTCATCAACGGCGGCGACGGCCGCCACGCGCACCCGACCCAGGGCATGCTCGACATGCTGACCATCCGTCGGCACAAGGGCAGCTTCGAAAACCTCTCGGTGGCCATCGTCGGCGACATCCTGCACTCGCGGGTGGCGCGCTCGAACATGCTGGCGCTCAAGACCCTCGGTTGCCCGGATATCCGCGTGATCGCGCCCAAGACCTTGCTGCCGATCGGCATCGAGCAATACGGGGTGAAGGTCTACACCGACCTGGCCGAAGGCCTGAAGGATGTCGACGTGGTGATCATGCTGCGCCTGCAACGTGAACGCATGACCGGCGGCCTGCTGCCCAGCGAAGGCGAGTTCTACCGCCTGTTCGGCCTGACCACCGCGCGCCTGGCCGGGGCCAAGCCGGACTGCATCGTCATGCACCCGGGCCCGATCAACCGTGGCGTGGAAATCGAATCGGCGGTGGCCGACGGCCCCCATTCGGTCATCCTCAACCAAGTCACCTATGGCATCGCCATACGCATGGCCGTGCTGTCCATGGCCATGAGCGGGCAGACCGCCCAGCGCCAATTCGAGCAGGAGAACGCCCAGTGAAACTCAGCATACTCGGCGCCCGCGTCATTGATCCGAGCAGCGGCCTGGATCAAGTGACCGATCTGCACCTGGAAGCCGGCAAGCTTATTGCCATCGGCGCCGCCCCGACGGGTTTCGCCGCCGTTGAAGTCATCGACGCCAAAGGGCTGGTGGCCGCCCCCGGGCTGGTGGACCTGAACGTCTCCCTGCGCGAGCCGGGCTACAGCCGCAAGGGCAGCATCAGCAGCGAAACCCGTGCGGCGGCGGCCGGTGGTGTCACCAGCCTGTGCTGCCCACCCAAGACCAAACCGGTGCTGGACACCTCGGCGGTGGCCGAACTGATCCTCGACCGCGCCCGCGAAGCCGGCAACACCAAGGTGTTCCCCATCGGCGCCCTGAGCAAGGGGCTGGAAGGCGAGCAGTTGGCCGAGTTGGTGGCCTTGCGCGACGCCGGTTGCGTGGCCTTCGGCAACGGCCTGGAGAGTTTGCGCAACACCCGCACCCTGTGCCGGGCACTGGAATATGCCGCGACCTTCGACCTGACGGTGATTTTCCACTCCCAGGACCGTGACCTGGCCTACGGCGGCCTGGCCCATGAAGGCCCGACGGCCAGTTTCCTCGGTTTGCCGGGGATTCCGGAAACCGCCGAGACCGTGGCCCTGGCCCGGGACCTGCTGCTGGTGGAGCAGAGCGGCGTGCGTGCGCACTTCAGCCAACTGACCAGTGCCCGCGGCGTGGCCCTGATCGCCCAGGCACAGGCCCGTGGCTTGCCGGTAACGGCGGATGTCGCCTTGTACCAGTTGATCCTGACCGATGAAGCGCTGATCGACTTCTCCAGTCTGTATCACGTGCAACCGCCGCTGCGCACCCGCGCCGACCGCGACGGTTTGCGTGCGGCGGTGAAGTCCGGTGTCGTGAGTGCCATCTCCAGCCATCACCAACCCCATGAGCGGGATGCCAAGCTGGCGCCATTCGGCGAGACCGAGCCGGGTATCAGCAGCGTCGAGTTGCTGCTGCCGCTGGCGTTGACCCTGGTGGAAGATGGCCTGCTGGACCTGCCGACCCTGCTACAACGCTTGAGCGCAGGTCCTGCCGAGGCGTTGCGCCTGCCGGCGGGCAAGCTGGCTGTGGGGGCGGCGGCGGATCTGGTGCTGTTCGATCCAAGCACCTCGACCGTGGCCGGTGAGCACTGGTTGTCCAAGGGCGAGAACTGCCCGTTTATCGGCCATGCGTTGCCGGGAACGGTGCGTTATACGCTGATGGATGGACGGATCACGCACCAGGCGTAGTACCGCGTGACGGCTGATCGCGAGCAAGCTCGCTCCTACATTTGACCGCGTACCCTGTAGGAGCGAGCTTGCTCGCGATAGATTTCAACGATAACGCGGAGCACCTGATGCCCCGCGCCGCCTGGACCTCCATCGCAAGCAATCGAACGTCGACCGGCCGCTCCTGCAATTAGAACCCCGTTTTCAACCCCGCCCATTGTTCCTCAACGAAATCTGGTCATTCAGCGTCCAGAAGTCATACAACACGCCAAACCCCAGCAACCCGCCCGTCAACAGATAGAGCAACCCGGTCAGCCATTTGCCCTGGTACATCCGGTGCACGCCCAAAATCCCGAGGAACGTCAGCAGCAACCAGGCCACGTTGTAATCCAGCGGCCCAGCGGTAAAACGCAGGTCCGCCTCGCGATCCATGCTCGGAATCAGGAACACGTCGATCAACCAACCGATCCCGAACACCCCAAAGGTGAAAAACCAGATCGTCCCGGTGATCGGCTTGCCGTAATAGAAGCGGTGAGAACCGGTAAAACCAAAAATCCACAGCAAATACCCGAGTAAAACGTTATGGGTATTCGCCGGTGTGCCGTCCTGCCGATAGGTGTTCATCAACGCCCTCTCCAAGCCCAATAGATAAATATTTCGTAAAACCGTGTGACTTTTTTACTGTCTCAAAGCGTGTAACAAACCCTTACCAAAAATCGCTGAAAGCCTTGCAGGGCCTGACTTTCACGTGACCCATGGGTCGGTTTTTGCGGCCGCGGGCCACTTTAAACCCCTGTATTGATTCGACAAACGGGCCCAGAAGTGACCAAAAAGCTGTTATAAAGTTGCGCGATTACCTATTAGAGCCTTGCCTAATGCGACCATTTTTCAAGACATGGCTAACCATCTGCCTATTAATGCCACTGGCCGCCCACGCCACCAACCGTGAGCAACGTCTTCCTTCCGTCAACGGTCACACTGCCAAATCACCGGCTACCGTTGCCCATGCAACCGACCTGACCGCTCCTGTGGTCAAGCGCCCTGGCAAGCACAACAGCCATGGCAAGGCGCATCATACCGTTGCCGCCATCAATCCGGCGGCACCGAACGCCAAGCAGAGCAGCACCGTGCTCAGCCGTGCGGTAAACGTGTTGGGAACGCCCTATCGCTGGGGTGGCAGCAGCCCGAGCAAGGGCTTCGATTGCAGTGGCCTGGTCAAGTATGCCTTCAACGGCGTAGCGGCCAGTGATCTGCCACGTACTTCCAATGCCATGGCCGCCGGCCACGGGCAGAAAGTCGCGCGCAAGGACCTCAAGCCCGGCGACCTGCTGTTCTTCACCCTCAAGAGCCGCAAGGTCAACCACGTCGCCATCTACCTGGGCAACGACCGGTTCATCCACGCGCCGCGTCGCGGCAAGTCGGTGACCATCGATACCCTCAAGAAGCCGTACTGGGACAGCCACTACGTGATCGCCAAGCGCGTGATCCCGAAAGAGCAGAACCATATGCGGGTTGTGCAGCGCTGATCTGCGTGTGGTGAGCGGCTACCCGCTCACCACAACAAAACCCCCTACCCCGTCACACCGGCCCCAGGCTCAGATTGTCCTTAGCCTCGCCACCCGCGCCCTTCTCCAGCTTGATCATCAGCCGCAGGTCATTGGCTGAATCCGCGTGCGCCAAGGCATCGCGGTGGCTGATCACACCCTCCTGATACAACGCATACAACGCCTGATCCAGGGTCTGCATGCCCTGTTCGGTCGAGCGCTTCATCAGTGCCTTGAGCTCCTTGATCCCGCCCTTGCGAATCAGGTCGGCCATCAGCGGCGTGTTCAGCAGCACCTCCACCACCGCGCGCCGCCCGAGACCGTCCCGCGTCGGAATCAACTGCTGGGCGACAATTGCCCGCAGGTTGAGTGACAACTCCATCCAGAGCTGCGGGTGCCGGTCCACGGGAAAGAAGCTGATGATCCGCTCCAGCGCCTGGTCGGCATTCGGCGCATGCAGGGTCGCCAGGCACAGGTGCCCGGTTTCCGCGAAGGCCAGGGCATGGCCCATGGTCTCCCGGGTGCGCACTTCGCCGATCATGATCAGGTCCGGGGCCTGGCGCAGGGTGTTTTTCAGCGCTACCTCGTAGGAATCGGTGTCGATCCCCACTTCACGCTGGGTAACGATGCAGTTCTGGTGCTCGTGGACAAACTCGATGGGGTCCTCGACCGTGACGATATGGCCACTGCCCTGCTGGTTACGATGGCCGATCATCGCCGCCAGGGTGGTCGACTTGCCGGTTCCGGTCGCCCCGACCAGCATCACCAGCCCGCGCTTGAGCAGCGCCAGTTGCTCGATGATCGGCGGCAGCTTCAGCGTGGCCAGCTCGGGAATCCGTGTCTCGATGCGCCGCAGCACCATACCCGGCTGGCTGCGCTGGTAAAACGCGCTCACACGAAAGCGCCCCACGCCCTTGGGATGGATCGCGAAATTGCATTCGTGCAGGTGAGTGAAGTCGAGCCTCTGGCGCTCGGTCATCAGGCCGAAGACCGCGTCCTGGGTCTGTTCCTGGGTCAGCGGGACACGGGTCACCGGCAGGATCTGACCGTTGACCTTCAACGACGGCGGCAGGCCCGGAGTGATAAACAGGTCGGACGCGCCCTTCTCGACCATCAGGCGCAGCAGTTTCTCGAACTCCATGAACTTCTCCGCGTTACATCAGGCAGACACCTGTGTGACAGCGTAGAAGCTCACAGGGTTCGCGCTAGAAGTTATCCGGGATCTTTGCCTTCTCCCGGGCGTTATCCCGGGTGATCAGGCCCTTGGTCAGCAGCTCCTTGAGGCACATGTCCAGGGTCTGCATGCCCAGCGAGCCGCCGGTCTGGATCGAGGAGTACATTTGCGCCACTTTGTCCTCGCGGATCAGGTTACGGATCGCCGGGGTGCCGAGCATGATCTCGTGGGCGGCAATACGCCCGCCACCGACCTTCTTCAGCAAGCTCTGGGAAATGACCGCCTGCAAGGACTCCGAGAGCATGGAGCGGACCATGGACTTCTCCTGCGCCGGAAACACGTCAACCACCCGGTCGATGGTCTTGGCCGCCGAGGTGGTGTGCAGGGTACCGAACACCAGGTGACCGGTTTCCGCGGCGGTCAGCGCCAGGCGGATGGTTTCCAGGTCGCGCATCTCACCCACCAGGATCACGTCCGGGTCTTCCCGCAGGGCCGAACGCAGGGCCGCGGAGAAACTCTGGGTGTCACGGTGCACTTCACGCTGGTTGACCAGGCACTTCTTCGATTCGTGAACGAACTCGATCGGGTCCTCGATGGTCAGGATATGGTGGTGCTTGTTGTTGTTCAGGTGGTCGATCATCGCCGCCAGGGTGGTCGACTTGCCCGAACCGGTCGGCCCGGTCACCAGCACCAGCCCGCGCGGCACCTCGGTGATCTTGCGGAACACCTCGCCCATGCCCAGGTCGCTCATGGTCAGGACTTTCGAGGGAATGGTCCGGAACACCGCGCCCGAACCCCGGTTGTGGTTGAAGGCGTTGACCCGGAAGCGCGCCACGCCCGGCACTTCGAAGGAGAAGTCGGTTTCCAGGAACTCCTCGTAGTCCTTGCGCTGACGGTCGTTCATGATGTCGTAGATCAGGTCGTGGACTTGCTTGTGGTCCAGCGCCGGCAGGTTGATCCGCCGCACATCGCCGTCGACCCGGATCATCGGCGGCAGGCCCGCCGAGAGGTGCAAGTCCGACGCGCCCTGTTTGGCGCTAAAGGCCAGCAGCTCGGTGATATCCATGAGACTCCCCAATACAGGTAGAATGCCGCAGACTTTTGACCTGCTGGCGAATTTGAATGACCACGATAGCAGACAACATCACCGCCGTTGCAGCCCGCATCGCTGCCGCCGCCCAGGCCACCGGGCGTGACGGCGCCACCATCGGCCTGCTCGCCGTGAGCAAGACCAAGCCCGCCGCCGCCGTGCGCGAAGCCTATGCCGCGGGCCTGCGGGACTTCGGCGAGAATTACCTGCAGGAAGCCCTGGGCAAACAGCTGGAATTGACCGACCTACCCTTGTGCTGGCACTTCATCGGCCCCATTCAATCGAACAAGACTCGCGCCATCGCCGAGCATTTCGATTGGGTGCACTCCGTGGATCGCCTGAAAATTGCACAACGCCTGTCCGAACAGCGCCCGGCCGACCTGGCGCCGCTGAATATCTGCATCCAGGTCAATGTCAGCGGCGAGGCCAGCAAATCCGGCTGCACTCCGGCCGACCTGCCGGCACTGGCCGCAGCGATCAGCGCCTTGCCGAACCTGAAGCTGCGCGGGCTGATGGCGATTCCCGAACCGACCGAAGAGCGTGCCGAACAAGACGCCGCGTTCGCCACCGTGCGGACTTTGCAAGACAGCCTCAACCTGCCGCTCGACACACTTTCCATGGGCATGAGCCACGATCTCGAGTCGGCCATTGCCCAAGGCGCCACCTGGGTGCGGATCGGTACCGCACTGTTTGGCGCCCGCGATTATGGCCAGGCCTGAAATGGCCTCACACACTCGTTTTAAGGATCCGTCATGAGCAAGAACCGAATCACTTTTATCGGCGCCGGCAATATGGCCGCCAGCCTGATCGGCGGCCTGCGGGCCGAGGGCCTGGACGCCGCGCT
Source organism: Pseudomonas gingeri (assembly GCF_013386165.1). Lineage (GTDB taxonomy): Bacteria > Pseudomonadota > Gammaproteobacteria > Pseudomonadales > Pseudomonadaceae > Aquipseudomonas > Aquipseudomonas gingeri_C. Next base: position 170,947 of record NZ_JACAOS010000028.1, read on the forward strand.
GATTCGCGCCAGTGACCCGGGCGCCGAGACCCGTGCGCGGGTCCAGGCCGAACACGGTATCGAAGTGTTCGCCGACAACGCCGAGGCCATCCTCGGTGCTGACGTGGTGGTCCTGGCGGTCAAGCCGCAAGCCATGAAAGCCGTGTGCGAAGCCTTGCGTCCAAGCCTCAGCCCCAACCAGCTGGTGGTGTCGATTGCCGCCGGCATCACATGCGCGAGCATGAACCACTGGCTGGGCGAGCAGCCGATCGTGCGCTGCATGCCGAACACCCCGGCGCTGCTGCGCCAGGGCGTGAGCGGTTTGTTCGCCACCGAGCAGGTGTCCGCCGAACAGCGCCAACAGGCACAGACCCTGCTGTCGGCCGTGGGCACGGCCCTGTGGCTGAGCGAAGAGCAGCAACTGGACGCGGTCACCGCGGTGTCCGGCAGCGGCCCGGCGTATTTCTTCCTGCTGATCGAAGCCATGACTGCCGCCGGCGAAAAACTCGGCCTGCCCCGTGATATCGCCAGCCAACTGACCCTGCAGACCGCCCTGGGTGCCGCCCATATGGCCGTCGCCAGCGACGTTGAAGCCGCCGAGCTGCGCCGCCGCGTGACATCGCCGGCCGGCACCACGGAAGCCGCGATCAAGACCTTCCAGGCCGGGGGCTTCGAAGCCCTGGTAGAAAAGGCGCTCGGCGCCGCCGCCCACCGTTCGGCCGAAATGGCTGAGCAACTCGGTCAGTAATCCTCGAGGGAACCCTTAATGTTTGCACTCAATAGCGCTGCCATTTTTGTCATTCAAACCCTGGGCAGCTTGTATCTGTTGGTGATCCTGCTGCGTTTCATCCTGCAACTGGTCCGAGCCAACTTCTACAACCCGCTCTGCCAGTTCACCGTCAAGGCCACCCAGCCCCTGCTCAAGCCGCTGCGTCGGATCATTCCGAGCCTGTTCGGCCTGGACATGTCCTCGCTGGTGCTGGCGATTATCGTGCAGATGCTGTTGATGGCGGTGATCCTGCTGCTCAGCTATGGCGTCACCGGTAATGTCGCCTACCTGTTGATCTGGTCGGTCATCGGTATCACTTCGCTGTTCCTCAAGGTGTTCTTCTACGCCATGATCATCAGCGTGATCCTCTCCTGGGTCGCACCCGACAGCCGTAGCCCGGCCGCCGAGCTGGTGTACCAGATCAGCGGCCCGGCCCTGGCGCCGTTCCGCAAGATCGTGCCGAACCTGGGTGGCCTGGATATCTCGCCGATCCTGGCGTTCCTGGTGATCCAGCTGATCCAGAGCTATGTGATTCCGCCACTGGCGGTCATGAGCGGCATGCCGGAAGTGCTGTTCCGGTTGATCTGATAGCGGTGAGCGGGCGGGTAGTCCGCGTTATCGTTCATCGCGAGCAAGCTTGCTCCTACAGTGCCTGTGTCGAACCACCCAGCGGTGTACGACCGAGAACGTGTAGGAGCAAGCTTGCTCGCGATCCAGGCGCCACAGTCTCCCTGCTTGCCGCTAACCCCCTTGCTCATTAGACTTACGCCTCATTCAAGCGTGAGCAGGGTCGATGTCCACTGTCTTTCCCCACGATTCCGTCGGGCTGGTCGTGCCGCAAACGGCACATTTCAGCGAGCCCCTGGCCCTGGCCTGTGGCCGTTCCCTGCCGGCCTACGACCTGATCTACGAAACCTACGGCACTCTCAATCCCGCGGCGAGCAACGCCGTGCTGATCTGCCATGCCCTTTCCGGTCACCACCACGCCGCCGGCTTCCACAGCCCCGACGAGCGCAAGCCCGGTTGGTGGGACAGCTGCATCGGCCCGGGCAAGCCCATCGACACCAACAAGTTCTTCGTCGTCAGCCTGAACAACCTCGGCGGTTGCAACGGTTCCACCGGCCCGAGCAGCATCAACCCGGAGACCGGCAAGCCCTTCGGCGCCGATTTCCCGGTGCTGACCGTGGAAGACTGGGTCCACAGCCAGGCCCACCTCGCCGACCGCCTCGGTATCCACCAATGGGCCGCCGTGATCGGCGGCAGCCTGGGCGGCATGCAGGCCATGCAATGGAGCATCACCTTCCCCGATCGCGTGCGCCATTGCGTCGCCATCGCCTCGGCCCCCAAATTGTCGGCGCAGAACATCGCCTTCAACGAAGTGGCGCGCCAGGCGATCCTCACCGATCCGGAATTCCATGGCGGCTCCTTCCAGGAACAAGGCGTGATCCCCAAACGCGGCCTGATGCTGGCGCGGATGGTCGGGCATATCACCTACCTGTCCGATGACTCCATGGGCGAGAAATTCGGCCGGGGCCTCAAGAGCGAAAAGCTCAACTACGACTTCCATAGCGTGGAATTCCAGGTCGAGAGCTACCTGCGTTACCAGGGCGAGGAGTTTTCCGGACGTTTCGACGCCAACACCTACCTGTTGATGACCAAGGCCCTGGACTACTTCGACCCGGCGGCCAACTTCGGCGATAACCTGGCACACACCTTCGCCGGCGCCACCGCCAGCTTCTGCGTGATGTCCTTCACCACCGACTGGCGTTTCTCGCCGGCCCGTTCACGGGAAATCGTCGATGCGCTGATGGCCGCGCGCAAGGATGTCTGCTACCTGGAAATCGACGCACCGCAAGGCCACGATGCCTTCCTGATTCCGATCCCGCGTTACCTGCAGGCGTTCGGCAACTACATGAACCGAATTACGCTGTGAGGACGCCATGAGAGCCGACCTGGAAATCATCCAAGACTGGATCCCCGCCGGCAGCCGCGTGCTCGACCTCGGCTGCGGCGACGGCGAGCTGCTGGCCTGGCTGCGCGACAACAAGCGGGTCACCGGCTATGGCCTGGAAAACGACCCGGAGAATATCGCCACCTGCGTGGCCAAGGGCATCAACGTCATCGAGCAGGACCTGGACAAGGGCCTCGGCAACTTTGCCAGCAACAGCTTCGATATCGTGGTCATGACCCAGGCCCTGCAAGCCGTGCACTACCCGGACAAGATCCTCGACGAAATGCTCCGGGTCGGCCGTCAGTGCATCATCACCTTCCCCAACTTCGGTCACTGGCGCTGCCGCTGGTACCTGGCGAGCAAGGGACGGATGCCGGTGTCCGATTTCCTCCCGTACACCTGGTACAACACGCCGAACATCCACTTCTGCACCTTCGAAGACTTCGAGGCCCTGTGCAGCGAACGCTCGGCCAAGGTGATCAACCGGCTTGCCGTGGATCAACAGCACCGCCATGGGTGGGCCAGTAAGCTATGGCCTAATCTATTGGGTGAGATCGGCATTTATCGCGTCAGCAGTCCAGGTCTCGCCGATCATCGGATCGCGGTATAAATCGCACGTTTTCGAGGAGAATGACCATGCTGCGTTCAGCTGTGTTTCTGCTGGCGGCCTGTTTCGGCGTCACGGCCATGGCCGCTGAGGCCATCAAGGGCGATCGCCAGGAAGTGTTCGGTGACATCGCCGTGCACTACAACACCTTCAACTCCACCTACATCCAACCGGACGTGGCCCGGGGCGTGGAGCTGGTGCGCAGCAAGGACCAGGGCGTGATCAATGTCTCGGTGGTCAAGGCCGACAAACCCTTGGTCGCCCAGGTCAGCGGCAAGGTCAAGGACCTGACCGGCAAGAGCGTCGCGCTGAACTTCAAGCAGATCACCGAGCCGGGCGCCATCTACTACCTGGCGCAGTACCCGGTCCCGCAGCCGGAAAACCGCATTTTCGAGATTACCGTCACCGTCGCCGGTGATGCCCACACTTTCAGCTTCAATCAGGAACTTTTCCCAGGCGAATGATGAACTTCAGCCAACTGGTACTGGCCAGCCACAACGCCGGCAAACTCAAAGAACTCCAGGCCATGCTCGGCGGGTCGGTGCAACTGCGCTCGATCGGTGAGTTCAGCAGCGTCGAGCCGGAAGAAACCGGTCTGTCGTTCGTCGAAAACGCCATCCTGAAAGCCCGTAATGCCGCACGCATTTCCGGCCTGCCGGCACTGGCCGACGACTCGGGCCTGGCGGTGGACTTTCTCGGTGGCGCACCGGGCATCTATTCGGCCCGTTATGCCGATGGCCAGGGCGATGCGGCGAACAACGCCAAGCTGCTCGACGCCTTGAAGGACGTTCCTGAGGCTGAGCGCGGCGCGCAGTTCGTCTGCGTGCTGGCCCTGGTGCGACATGCCGACGATCCGCTGCCGATCCTCTGCGAAGGCCTGTGGCACGGGCGCATCCTCCGCGCCGCCAGCGGTGAACACGGCTTCGGCTACGATCCGCTGTTCTGGGTACCGGAGCGTGATTGCTCCAGCGCCGAACTGGGTCCCGTTGAAAAGAACCAGCTCAGCCACCGCGCCCGCGCCATGGTCCTGTTGCGCCAGCGCCTGGGCTTGAAATGACCCAGCCCGACTCCGCGCCGCCGCTGATCCACGGCAGCGCGCCAACACCCCGGGCGGCCATGCCGCAACTGCCGCCCCTGGCGCTGTACATCCATATTCCCTGGTGCGTGCGCAAATGCCCGTATTGCGACTTCAACTCCCATGCCGCCAGCCCGGTGCTGCCGGAAGAAGAGTACGTCGACGCGCTGCTGGCCGACCTCGACCAGGACCTGCACGCGGTGTATGGCCGTGAGTTGAGTTCGATCTTCTTCGGTGGCGGTACCCCCAGCCTGTTCAGCGCCCAGGCGCTGGGACGCTTGCTCAAGGGCGTCGAGGCGCGCATTCCATTTGCCGGTGATATCGAAATCACCCTGGAAGCCAACCCGGGGACCTTCGAGCAGGAAAAATTCATCGCCTATCGCCAGCTGGGCATCAATCGGTTGTCGATCGGTATCCAGAGTTTCCAGGAAGAGAAGCTCAAGGCCCTCGGCCGTATCCACACCGGCGGCGAAGCCGTGCGGGCAGCGGATATGGCGCGCCAGGCCGGGTTCGACAACTTCAACCTGGACTTGATGCACGGTTTACCGGATCAATCCCTGGAGGATGCCCTGGCCGACCTGCGCCAGGCCATTGCCCTGAAGCCCACGCATCTGTCCTGGTATCAGCTGACGCTGGAGCCGAACACGGTGTTCTGGAATCAGCCGCCCGTGCTCCCGGAAGACGACACCCTGTGGGATATCCAGGAAGCCGGCCAGGCGCTGCTGGCCGAGCACGGCTACGCCCAGTACGAAGTCTCGGCCTATGCCCAGACGGGGCGGGCGGCGCGGCACAACCTCAACTACTGGAGCTTCGGTGATTTCATCGGCATCGGTGCCGGGGCCCATGGCAAGCTCAGCCATCCGGACGGGCGCATCGTACGGACCTGGAAAACCCGCCTGCCGAAGGACTACCTGAACCCGGCCAAGGCCTTCCAGGCCGGGGAGAAAGCCCTGGCCAACGAAGAGCTGCCGTTCGAGTTCCTGATGAATGCCCTGCGCCTGACCGAGGGTGTCGACGCCGTCTTGTTTGCGCAACGTACCGGGCTTAGTCTCGACAACTTGAACGAAGCGCGTGCCGAAGCCGAACAAAGTGGCCTGTTGCAGGTCGAACCGTCACGCCTGGCGGCCACGGCCCGCGGGCAGCTGTTTCTCAACGACCTGCTGCAATACTTTTTGACCTAAGGAAACCCCATGGACCTGGTACTCGACCTGCTCGCCACGGTATCGCGTTGGAGCCGCAGCAACCTGTCGGAAATCGCCCTGGCGCTGGTGGGCTGCCTGCTGGTGCTGTTTGGCGCGGACATCAAGGGTTGGATCGATCAACGCCTGGGCAGCATCGCCGGCGCCTTGCGCGTCCCGCTGCTGGCCCTGCTGTGCATGATCGGCAGCGGCGCGGCCTTGATCTATGCCACGCCGTGGGTGGTGCGCGGCTTGAGCCAGTTCAACAACTACAGCCTGGCGCCAGTGTTGTTGGTGGTGCTGGTGTTGATCGGCGTGGTGGCGGATCGGCGCTGAGCCAGGGAAAAGGGCAAACGGGTAACCCCATGCCAGTCAGCCAAGGACAATCCCCAGCCTGGCCAAAATTTGTGGCGAGCGGGCTTGCCCGCGCTCGGCTGCGCAGCAGCCGAAAACCCAGGCACCTCGGTGTACCTGATACACCGCGATTAATAGTTTTAGGGCCGCTTCGCAGCCCAGCGCGGGCAAGCCCGCTCGCCACAAGACCGTGCTCGACTTCAAACTTCCTTAACTGACCGGTATTGTCGCAAGCCCGCTCGCCACAATGGTTTAGGCCAGCTTCTCGAACTTCAGGTCCCACACCCCATGCCCCAGTCGCTCGCCACGGCGCTCGAACTTGGTGATCGGGCGTTCGGTCGGACGCGGCACGCATTTGCCGTCTTCGGCCAGGTTGCGGTAACCCGGCGCGACATTCATCACTTCCAGCATGTACTCGGCATACGGTTCCCAGTCGGTGGCCATGTGCAGAATCCCGCCGACCTTCAGCTTGCTGCGCACCAGCTCGGCAAAGGACGCCTGGACGATACGCCGCTTGTGGTGGCGACTCTTGTGCCACGGATCCGGGAAAAACAGCATCAGACGATCCAGGCTGTTGTCCGCCACGCAGCGGTTGAGCACTTCGATGGCGTCGCAGTCATAGACCCGCAGGTTTTTCAGCCCCTGGGTCAGCACGCCATTGAGCAACGCGCCGACACCCGGACGGTGCACTTCAACACCGATAAAGTCCTGCTCCGGCGCTGCCGCCGCCATCTCCAGCAGGGAATGGCCCATGCCGAAGCCGATTTCCAGCGAGCGGGGCGCCGAGCGGCCAAACACCTGGTCGAAATCCACCGGCGCATCGGCCAGCGGCAGGACGAACAGCGGCGTGCCCTGCTCCAGGCCCTTCTGTTGGCCTTCGGTCATGCGCCCGGCGCGCATCACGAAACTCTTGATGCGGCGGTGTTGGCGCTCTTCGCCTTCTTCCGGCTGGATTGGCGTGTCGTTCGATTCAGTCATCAAAGGCTCTTACTTGATCAGACCATCCAGCGGCGAGGAGGCGCTGGCATAGAGTTTTTTCGGCATACGCCCGGCGAGGTAGGCCAGGCGGCCGGCAACGATGGCGTGTTTCATGGCTTCGGCCATCAGGATCGGCTGCTGGGCGTGGGCGATGGCCGAGTTCATCAGCACCGCTTCGCAACCCAGCTCCATGGCGATGGTGGCGTCGGACGCGGTACCGACACCGGCATCCACCAGCACCGGGATCTTGGCTTCTTCGAGGATGATCTGCAGGTTGTACGGGTTGCAGATCCCCAGGCCAGTACCGATCAGGCCGGCCAGCGGCATGACCGCGATGCAGCCGATTTCCGCCAGTTGCCGGGCGATGATCGGGTCATCGCTGGTGTAGACCATCACGTCGAAGCCTTCCTTGACCAGCACTTCGGCGGCCTTGAGGGTTTCGATCACGTTGGGGAACAGGGTTTTCTGGTCAGCCAGGACTTCCAGCTTCACCAGGTTGTGGCCGTCCAGCAGCTCACGGGCCAGGCGGCAGGTGCGCACGGCTTCGATGGCGTCGTAGCAACCGGCGGTGTTCGGCAGGATGGTATAGCGATCCGGCGGCAGGATATCCAGCAGGTTCGGTTCACCCGGGTTCTGGCCCAGGTTGGTCCGGCGCACCGCCACGGTGACGATCTCGGCACCCGAGGCTTCGATGGCCAGGCGGGTTTCTTCCATGTCACGGTATTTGCCGGTGCCCACCAGCAGGCGCGACTGATAGGTACGGCCGGCCAGCACGAAGGGCTTGTCGCTGCGAACAGTGCTCATTCGGAAATCCTCTTGAAAGGTTGAGGGCTTGCAGGGTGGATCGTCCTTAAATGGAACAAACCGCGTGAAAACGTAGCGAGCGAAGGGAAGACAAGGCAAAAACAGGCGAGGACGCGGAGTTTACTGGCTGTAAATGAGCAGTCCGAGCCTGTTTTTAACGCAGTATTACCGAGCGCAGTAGTTTTCACGGGGTTTGGGTTAACCGCCGCCGATGGCGTGTACCACTTCGACCTGATCGCCTTCACGCAGGGCGGTTTCGGCATGTTGGCTGCGCGCAACGATGTCCAGGTTCAGCTCCACCGCCACCCGCCGCCCGACCAGGTCGAGCCGGGCCAGCAACGCCGCGACGGTTTCGCCGTCGGGCAGTTCAAAGGGTTCACCGTTCAATTGAATGCGCATGCGCCGGGCTGCCATCATTTTTAGGGGTCAGCATTCTAGCCCGATCAGTCCGGGCGACCCAAGCCATTCGTCGACCTGGCGGTCAGCTCAAGCCGCCTGCAGGCGCCAGGCGGCCAGACCGAGGCAGAACCAGCCGATCAGAAAGCCCAGGCCACCGAACGGGGTGATGATGCCCAGCTTGCTGATACCGGTCAGGGTCAGCAGATACAGGCTGCCGGAGAACAGGATAATCCCGACGGCGAACGAAAAGCCGGCCCAGGTGACCAAACGCCCCGGAATATGGGTCGCCAGCAGCGCAACACCGAACAGGGCCAGGGCATGCACCAACTGATAGGTCACGCCGGTGTGGAAGATCGCCAGGTATTCCGCGCTCAGGCGGTCTTTCAGGCCGTGGGCGGCAAAGGCACCGAGGGCGACGCCGGTAAAACCGAAAAAGGCGGCCAACAGCAGAAAACCACGCAACATGACGAACTCCATTCAGGGGGCACAGGGTCTGTATAATGGCCCGCTCCCACGCCCCGGCCAAGCCATCTCTATGCTGCAATTCCTTTTCCGCCGCCTTCTCATCGTCCTGAAATGGTTCGCCATTGGCAGTGTGCTGCTGGTGCTGCTGTTTCGCTGGGTGCCGCCGCCCGGTACCGCGCTGATGGTCGAGCGCAAGATCGAGTCCTGGACCGACGGCGAGCCTATCGACCTGCAACGTACCTGGAAGCCCTGGGAGCAGATCTCCGACGAGCTGAAAGTCGCAGTGATGGCCGGTGAAGACCAGAAATTCCCCGAACACTGGGGTTTCGACTTCGATGCGATCCAGGCGGCCTTCGAGCACAACGAGCGCGGTGGCTCGATTCGCGGCGCCAGCACCTTGAGCCAGCAGGTGTCGAAGAACCTGTTCCTGTGGTCGGGGCGCAGTTACTTTCGCAAGGGGCTGGAGGCCTGGTTTACCGCGCTGATCGAGCTGACGTGGCCCAAGCAGCGGATTCTCGAGGTGTACCTGAACAGCGTGGAGTGGGACGACGGTGTGTTCGGCGCGGAAGCAGCGGCGCGGCACCACTTTGGCGTGAGCGCGGCGTCCTTGTCGCGCCAGCAGGCCAGTTTGCTGGCGGCGGTGCTGCCCAATCCGCGGGAGTGGAGCGCCAGTCATCCGAGCACCTATGTGGCGCGCCGGGCGGGCTGGATTCGCCAGCAGATGAGCCAGCTGGGTGGGGATGAGTACCTGGTGGGGCTGAACAACTCGCGCAAGGCGCCCTGGGCGTTGTAATCGACAAATCCTGGATTGTTGCGGGAACACACCTTTGTGGCGAGCGGGCTTGCCCGCGCTCGACTGCGTAGCAGTCGCAAAACCAATCACCTCGTTGTGTCAGATACAACGAGTTCTACGATTTCAGGGCCGCTTCGCAGCCCAGCGCGGGCAAGCCCGCTCGCCACAATGGGCCCTGTGCTCCCCCAAACAAAAACGCCCCGATCAGATCGGGGCGTTTTTCATGGCGTCAGCGCTTAAGCGGCAATCGACAGCTTCAGCTTGTTCATCGCACTCTTTTCCAGCTGGCGAATACGCTCGGCCGAAACGTTGTACTTCTGCGCCAGGTCATGCAGCGTGGCCTTCTCTTCCGCCAACCAGCGCTGGTAGAGAATGTCGCGGCTACGCTCATCCAGCACTTCCAACGCTTCATGCAGGTTGCTGTTGGAGTTTTCGCTCCAATCGGCATCCTCCAACTGACGCGCCGGGTCATACCGGTGGTCTTCCAGGTAGTTGGCCGGAGACTGGAACGCGCTGTCGTCGTCGGCTTCCGCCGCCGGGTCGAAGGCCATGTCCTGGCCGGTCAGACGACTTTCCATCTCACGCACTTCACGGGGCTCCACACCAAGGCTTTCCGCCACGCGGTGGACTTCCTCGTTGTTCAACCAGGCCAGACGTTTCTTCTGGCTGCGCAGGTTGAAGAACAGCTTGCGCTGGGCCTTGGTGGTGGCCACTTTCACAATGCGCCAGTTGCGCAGGATGAACTCGTGGATTTCCGCCTTGATCCAGTGCACGGCGAACGACACCAGGCGCACACCCATTTCCGGGTTGAAACGCTTCACCGCCTTCATCAGGCCGACGTTGCCTTCCTGGATCAGGTCAGCCTGGGCCAGACCGTAGCCGCTATAGCTACGGGCGATATGCACGACAAACCGCAGGTGGGCGAGCACCATCTGCCGAGCCGCCCCCAAATCCTGCTCATAATAGAGACTCTCGGCCAGTTCACGCTCCTGCTCCGGCGTCAGCAATGGAATGCTGTTCACCGTGTTCACGTAGGCTTCCAGGTTCGCACCCGGGGCCAACGCGTAGACAGGTTGCAAAGAAGTGGTCATACGAAAAAACCTCCGACTCACATAACTCGTGCAGTGATGCACTGCGAAAATTGACCGGGAACCGTAGGACAAGTCCCCTAAACCACCGATACGGTCAATACAAACGAAACCACATTAATCTGACATTAACTACTTCGGTGCCAGCTCACGTAAATGCCGTGCGACCGCAATCCAAGCACCGATATACCCCAAGAGCACTGCCCCAAGCAACAATGACAGACCATCGGCAACCGGCACACCGGCCAGGGCGAAATTGCTGCCGTAGAGACCGGCCAGCCCGACCACTGCGTCATTCAGCCAGTTCAAGCCGTAAGCCAGCACGCCCCAGGACAAAAGCCCGGCACCAAAGCCATAAAGCGCGCCCATATAGAGAAAAGGCCTACGCACATAGCTATCAGTGCCGCCGACCAGTTTAATCACTTCGATCTCGGTGCGGCGGTTTTCAATATGAAGACGAATGGTATTGCCTATCACCAAAAGTAATGCAGACACCAGCAGCACCGTCAGGCCAAAGACAAACCGGTCGCCCAGCTTGAGGATCGCCGCCAGGCGCTCGACCCAGACCAGGTCCAGTTGCGCCTGTTGCACCTTGGGCAACTCGGCGAGGCGCTGGCGCAATGCCTCCAGGGTCGCCTTGTCGACTTCGTTCGGCGTCACCAGCACCACCCCCGGCAAGGGGTTCTGCGGCAATTCCTTGAGGGCTTCGCCCAGGCCGGACTGTTGCTGGAACTCGTCCAGGGCCTTTTCCTTGCTGATGAACTCGGCATCCGCCACGCCGGCCATGGCCTTGATCTGTTCGCTGAGGTGCTCGCCTTCGGTCGGGCTGGCATCCAGTTGCAGGTACAGGGAAATCTGTGCGGCGCGCTGCCAGGAGCCGCCGAGGCGCTCGACATTGTTCAGCAGCAACGACAAGCCCATCGGCAGGCTCAGGGCCACGGCCATCACCAGGCAAGTGAAAAAGCTGCCGATCGGCTGTTTGCCCAGGCGGCGCAGGCTGTCCACCAGGCTGGCGCGGTGGCTTTCGATCCAGGCGTGCAGCAAGGTGCCAAAATCCGGGCCGTCGTCTTCGTCGCGTTTTTTCTTCGGCTTCTGCGGCTCGGAGGCCTTCGGCGCTACGCGTTCGGCCACTTTCGGACTGCGGGTGGCACTCATTCTCCAGCCTCCCCGTCGCCGATCAATCGGCCGCGTTGCAAGGTCAGCATGCGGTGGCGCATGCGAGCAATCAGAGCCAGGTCGTGGCTGGCGATCAGTACGCTGGTGCCCAGGCGGTTGATGTCTTCGAACACGCCCATGATTTCCGCCGCCAGGCGCGGGTCGAGGTTACCGGTGGGTTCGTCCGCCAGCAGCAGGGCCGGGCGATGGACGATGGCGCGGGCAATGCCGACGCGCTGTTGCTGACCGGTGGAGAGGTCGCCGGGGTAGAGGTCGGTCTTGTCCGACAGCGCCACGCGCTCCAGGGCCGAATCCACGCGTTTGACGATCTCGGCCTTGGACAGGCCGAGGATCTGCAACGGCAAGGCGATGTTGTTGAACACCGTGCGGTCGAACAGCAACTGGTGGTTCTGGAACACCACGCCGATCTGCCGCCGCAGGAACGGAATCTGCGCGTTGCTGATCTGGCCCAGGTCCTGCCCGGCCAGCAGCAGTTTGCCGGTGGTCGGACGCTCCATCGCCAGAAGCAGGCGCAACAGGGTACTTTTGCCCGCGCCGGAATGCCCGGTCACGAACAGGAATTCACCACGACGCACCCGAAAGCTCAGTTCATGCAAGCCGACATGACCGTTCGGATAGCGCTTACCGACCTGTTCGAAACGAATCATGAACGCTCCCGCTCAGCGAAAAGGGCCTGGACAAAGGGTTCGGCTTCGAACGTGCGTAGATCGTCGATGCCTTCGCCGACGCCGATGTAACGAATCGGCAGGCCAAACTGCTTGGCCAGGGCAAAGATCACCCCGCCCTTGGCGGTCCCATCGAGCTTAGTCAATGCCAGGCCGGTCAGCTGGACCGTCTGGTTGAATTGTTTGGCCTGGTTGATGGCGTTCTGCCCAGTCCCGGCATCGAGCACCAGCAGCACTTCGTGGGGCGCCTCGACATCGAGCTTGGCGATCACCCGACGGACCTTCTTCAACTCTTCCATCAGGTTGTCTTTGGTGTGCAGGCGACCGGCGGTGTCGGCGATCAGCACGTCGACCCCGCGCGCCTTGGCCGCCTGTACCGCGTCAAAGATCACCGAGGCCGAGTCGGCGCCGGTGTGCTGGGCGATCACCGGGATCTGGTTGCGTTCGCCCCAGACCTGCAATTGCTCCACCGCCGCCGCACGGAAGGTATCACCGGCCGCCAGCATGACTTTCTTGCCTTCGAGTTGCAGCTTCTTCGCCAGCTTGCCGATGGTGGTGGTCTTGCCGGCGCCGTTGACGCCTACGACCAGGATCACGAAAGGCTTCTGTTGCGAAACGATGTTCAGCGGCTGTTCGACCGGCTTGAGCATCGCGGTCAATTCGGCCTGAAGCGAGGCATAGAGCGCATCGCTGTCGGTCAACTGCTTGCGCGCGACCTTCTGGGTCAGGCTCTGGATGATCACCGAAGTGGCTTCGACGCCCACGTCGGCGGTCAGCAGACGGGTTTCCAGCTCTTCGAGCAGGTCGTCGTCGATGGCCTTCTTGCCCAGGAACAGGCTGGCCATGCCTTCGCCGATGCTGGCGCTGGTCTTGGACAGGCCCTGCTTGAGGCGGGTGAAGAAGCCGACCTTGGTTTCTTCGCTGACCGGCTTGGCCGGTTCGGCGACCACAGGCTCGGCCACCACGACAGCCACCGGAGCTGGCGCAACCACGGGCGCCACGACTGGCGCAGGTGCCAGGACAGGTGCAGGTGCCAGTGCAGGTGCAGGTGCAGGTGCAGGTGCAGGTGCCAGTGCAGGTGCAGGTGCAGGTGCAGGTGCAGGTGCAGGTGCAGGTGCAGGTGCAGGTGCAGAGACTACCGGAGCTGGAGTTTCGGCAACCGGCACAATGACCGGCGCGGGCAGCGGTTCGGCGACGAACGGCTCTGGCGCAGCCACTTCGGCGACCGGCGGCACGGCGCCCAGCGGAATCGGCGGGGTGATATGCGGGGCCTGCACATCCTCGACCAGGGCGACCGGCTCTTCGGCCACCGGCAAACTCAGCCAGGGCTCATGCACCGGGGCAACCGGCGCGGCGGCGGGTGTTTCAACCAGCGCAGCGCTGACCGACAACGGCTCGGCGGCAACCGGCAACGCCTCGCTCACTGGCGCGGGCGTGGTCTCAGGGGTCGGTTGTGGCTGTTCGACGACGGCTTCCTGCGGTTTTTTACGCAGCCATCCGAACAGGCTTTTTTTCTCGCCAGCCGGGGCTGGGGTCTTCTTGTCGTCGTTGGAACCAAACATGGAGGACGGCTATCTCACGGTAGCGACGCGCCAAGGTGGCGCGCCGGCAAAATAATATTCTGATGCGTAACAGACTGCCTTTTGACCAGATTGTTCGCGCGCAACGCAGTATCCTAGCACCTCCTCGCCCGCCGACGCTAAGATCACGCGGGCCGTACTACAGGTTTGAAAACGAATGAATGCTCTAGCCCGCCGTGCCGCTGGCCTGTTGCTCAGCACGCTTTGTCTACCCCTGGCCGCCTTGGCCGCCGACCCGCAACCCACCCACGAATTCACCCTCGACAACGGCCTGAAGGTCGTGGTCCGCGAAGATCACCGCGCCCCCGTGGTGGTTTCGCAGATCTGGTACAAAGTCGGTTCGAGCTACGAGACACCGGGCCAGACCGGCCTGTCCCACGCCCTGGAACACATGATGTTCAAGGGCAGTTCCAAGGTCGGCCCGGGTGAAGCCTCGCTGATCCTGCGTGACCTGGGCGCCGAAGAAAACGCCTTCACCAGCGACGACTACACCGCCTATTACCAGGTCCTGGCCCGCGACCGCCTGAGCGTGGCCCTGGAGCTGGAAGCCGACCGCATGGCCACACTGCGCCTGCCGGCCGACGAGTTCAGCCGGGAAATCGAGGTAATCAAGGAGGAACGCCGCCTGCGCACCGACGACAAACCCATGGGCAAGGCCTTCGAGCGCTTCAAGGCGATGGCCTACCCGGCCAGCGGCTACCACACGCCGACCATCGGCTGGATGGCCGACCTCGACCGCATGAAAATCGAGGAGCTGCGCCATTGGTACCAGTCCTGGTATGTGCCGAACAACGCCACCCTGGTGGTGGTCGGCGACGTCACCCCGGACGAAGTCAAAACCCTGGCCCAACGTTATTTCGGCGCCATCCCCCGGCGTGACACGCCGCCGGCAAAAATCCCGCGGGAACTGGATGAGCCGGGCGAACGCCTGATCACCCTGCACGTGAAGACCCAGTTGCCGAGCCTGATGCTCGCCTTCAACGTGCCGAGCTTCGCCACCGCCGAAGACAAGCGTTCGGTCACCGCACTGCGCCTGATCGCCGCCCTGCTGGATGGTGGCTACAGCGCCCGCCTGCCGTCGCAACTGGAGCGCGGCGAAGAGCTGATCTCCGGCGGCTCGTCGAGCTACGACGCCTACACCCGTGGCGACACTCTGTTCCTGCTCTCGGCCACCCCCAACAGCCAGAAGAAAAAGACCCTGGCCGATACCGAAGCCGGCCTCTGGCGCCTGCTCGACCAGTTGAAAACCCAGGCACCCAGCGCCGCAGAACTGGAGCGCGTGCGTGCCCAGGTGATCGCCGGCCTGGTCTACGAGCGTGACTCCATTACCAGCCAGGCCAGCGCCATCGGCATCCTGGAAACCGTCGGCCTGTCCTGGAAAATGATGGACACCGAGCTGTCCGACCTGCAAAGCGTCACGCCGCAGGATATCCAGAACGCCGCCCGTACCTATTTCACCCGCGAGCGCCTCAGCGTCGCCCATGTATTGCCCGAGGAGAGCGCCCAATGAGTCAGTCCAAGGGGCCACGTTTCGTCCTGCTCGCCCTGACCTTTGCCGTCGCGGCGGGCGGTATCGGCTTTTATCTGTTCGATTCGCGCAACTCCCAGGCCAGCCAGGCCCTGGACGCGGCCAAGTCCAGCCATAAATTGCAATCCCTGGCCGAGCTGGACGGCAAGGCACCGGCGCACCGCACCCTCAACGTGCAGACCTGGAAAACCGCCGAAGGCGCCAAGGTGCTGTTCGTCGAAGCCCATGAACTGCCGATGTTCAACCTCAACCTGACCTTCGCCGCCGGTAGCAGCCAGGACGGCAACGCCGCCGGCCTTGCCGCCCTGACCAACGCCATGCTCAACGAAGGCGTGGCCGGCAAGGACGTCGGCGCCATCGCCCAGGGCTTCGAGGGGCTGGGCGCCGACTTCAGCAACGGTTCCTACAAGGACATGGCAATTGCTTCACTGCGCAGCCTCAGCGCCCCGGACAAACGCGAGCCGGCGTTGAAGCTGTTCGCCGAAGTGGTGGGCAAGCCGACCTTCCCCGCCGACTCCCTGGCACGGATCAAGAACCAGCTGCTGGCCGGTTTCGAATACCAGAAGCAGAACCCCGGCAAGCTGGCGAGCCTGGACCTGTCCAAGCGCCTGTATGGCGATCACCCTTACGCGCACCCTAGCGAAGGCACGGCCCAGAGCATCCCGCCGATCACCCTCGAGCAGTTGCGCGCCTTCCACGCCAAGGCCTACGCGGCCGGCAACGTGGTGATCGCACTGGTCGGCGACCTGTCGCGCACAGAAGCCGAAGGCATCGCCGCCCAGGTCTCCAGTGCCCTGCCCAAGGGCCCGGCCTTGCCGAAGATCGCCCAGCCGGAGGAACCGAAAGCCAGCGTCGGGCATATCGAGTTCCCGTCCAAGCAGACCACCATCCTCATGGCCCAACAGGGCATCGACCGCACCGACCCGGACTACGCGGCCCTGTCCCTGGGCAACCAGATCCTCGGCGGTGGCGGCTTCGGTACCCGGCTGATGAGCGAAGTCCGCGAAAAACGTGGCCTGACCTATGGTGTCTATTCGGGCTTCTCGCCGATGCAGGTGCGCGGTCCGTTCCAGATCAACCTGCAAACCCGCGCCGAAATGAGCGAAGGCACCCTCAAGCTGGTGGACGACGTGGTCGCCGACTACCTGAAAAACGGCCCGACCCAGAAGGAACTCGACGACGCCAAGCGCGAAATGGCCGGCAGCTTCCCGCTCTCCAACGCAAGCAACAGCAGCATCGTCGGCCAACTGGGCCTGATGGGTTTCTATGACCTGCCGCTCGACTACCTGGAAAATTTCGTCCAGCAGACCCAGGCGCTGACCATCGAGCAGATCAAGACCGCCATGAACAAACACCTGAGTGTCGACAAGATGATCGTCGTCACCGCAGGCCCCACGGTACCGCAAAAGCCGCTGCCGCCACCGACTGACAAACCCGCCGAGCAGCCGCTCGGGGTCCCGGAGCATTAATGGCCAGCCCATCGCGTCCCAGCAAGAAACCCGCTCACCCCCATAACGGTGTGAATCAACTGCGTATCATCGGCGGCGAATGGCGCAGCCGGCGCCTGAGCTTCCCGGATGTCCCGGGGCTGCGGCCGACCCCGGACCGTGTGCGCGAAACCCTGTTCAACTGGCTGGCGCCCTATGTCGCCGGGGCCAAGGTGCTCGACCCGTTCGCCGGCAGCGGCGCCTTGTTCCTCGAAGCCTTGTCCCGTGGCGCCGCCATGGGCCAGGCGCTGGATGCCAGCAACCTGGCGGTGGCCAACCTGCGCGAGCACCTGGGCACCCTGCGTTGCAGCGTCGGCCAGGTGCAGACCGCCGACGCCCTGCGCTACCTGGAAACCCAGACGGCCACGGCGTTCGACCTGGTGTTTCTCGACCCGCCGTTCAACCAGAACCTGTTGCCCGGCATCTGCGCGCTGCTGGAAGAACGCCAGTGGCTGGCCGATGACGCCTGGGTCTACACCGAAAGCGAAAACGCGCCCTCAGGCCTCGGCCTGCCGGGCAACTGGCGCCTGCACCGCGAGCAGAAGTCCGGACGCGTCCACTACGCGCTGTGGCACCGCAGCGTCGCCGGCCAATAACCTGAGCGGCGGTTCGAGCTGAGCCTCGGACCGCCCTCACTATCCCGCTACCGCCCGCTTATCCCTCAACCGGATCAAGGTGTTCCTTTGACATTCACAAGGACCCTGACGGATGAAACGGCCCTCCTCCCGGCGTGCTCTCGGTTTGCTTTTTTTGCTGCCGGTCATTGCCCTCGCCTCGCCCTCCCCCAGCACCCACGAACTGATGCTCGACAACGGTTTGAAAATCATCGTGCGCGAAGATCATCGAGCCCCCGTCGTGGCGACCCAGCTTTGGTACAAAGTCGGCTCCAGTCACGAACCGCCCGGCGAATCGGGGCTTTCCCATGCCCTGGAGCACCTGTTGTTCCAGGGCAGCAGCAAAGTCTGCCCGACCCAGGCGTTCCAGATCATGGAGCGCCTGGGTGCACGGATCAACGCCTTCACCAACCATGACGCCACCACCTACGAATACCTGATGCCGCGTCATGTGCTGGGTGTTGCGCTGGAAATCATGGCCGACCAGATGAGTTCCGCTCAACTGTCCCCAGCCGCCTTCCGGCGTGAGATCGAGGTGATCAAAAACGAGCGGTTCCAGAACGTCGACGACACCCCCGGGGAAATACTCGACGAAAAGATGCGCAGCATCGCCTTTACCACCAGCGGCTATCGCACCTCGACCATCGGCTGGCAACACGACCTGCAACGCATGAACGTCGAGCAACTGCAACGCTGGTACGCCCGTTGGTACGCGCCGAACAACGCCACCCTGGTGGTGGTCGGCGATATCACCCCCGGGGAAGTCGAAAGCCTGGCCCGGCGCTACTTCGCCGACCTGCCCAGCCGAACGCTGCCCGAGATCCGCAGCCCGCTGGAGCTGAACGAGCCGGGCGAACGGCGGATCACGCTGCAGACCCGCAATGAGTTTCCCAGCCTGATCATGGCGTTCAACGTGCCCAGCCTGGTCACCGCCGCCGATCCGCAGACCGCCCACACCTTGCGCCTGCTCAACGAATTGCTGGGCGTCGGCTCCGGCTCGCGGATTTTCAGGCAGTTGAAGTTCCGCGAAGAGCTGGTCACCCGGGCTCACTCCCGCTATGAGGCCTTCAACCGGGGAGATGCCTTGTTGAAGATTTTCGTCGACTTGGACACCCAGAAAAACCCCAGCCTGGACGATATTCAGGCACGTCTGTGGCAACTGCTCGACGAGCTCAAACAGACGCCTGTCAGCGCGCAGGAGCTGGAACGCGCGCGCACCCGGATGATGGCGCAGCGGGTCTTTGCCCTCGATTCGCTGGAAAACCAGGCGCAGAAGCTCGGCGGCCTGGAAAGCGCCGGCCTGTCGTGGGCCCTGGAAGAACAAGAACAAGAGCACCTGAAGGCCGTCACGCCCCTGGATATCCAACACGCCGCACAAACCTACTTGACCCGCGAGCGACTCAGCGTCGCCCTGGCCAACCCTGGGAGAACCCCGCATGAATAAGGCTAATCCGGTGTTATCCGGCGTCCTGCTGACACTCATCACCACCCTGGCGATCCAAGGGCCCCGGGCAGCCGTCGGCGCCGAACCGTCGAGCGTCAATCCCCTGCAATCGCTGAGCGAAGTCCAACACCTGGCGCCCACCCCCACGACCCGCGTTATTCGCGGCTGGAAAACCCTCAATGGGAGCAAGGTGCTCTTCGTTGAAACCCATGGCCTGCCGTTGCTCGATGTGGCCGTGAGCTTTGCCGCCGGCAGCCGTTACGACGACGAGCAACCCGGCTTGGCGGCCATGACTCTGAGCCTGCTCAACGAAGGGTCGGAGGGTAAGGATGTCGACGCGATCCTGACCGCGTTCGACAGCCTGGGGGTGCAGCTCGGCAATGGCATCGACCGCGACCATGGGTTTGTCAGCCTGCGCAGCCTCAGCGATGAAACCATCCGGACCCCGGCCCTGCAGTTGTTGAGCGAAGTGCTGAGCAAGCCGAGCTTCACCGGCGATGCCATTCGCCGGGTAAAAAGCGAGATCCTCGACCGACAGATGCGCCAGGACGTCGCCTTCGACACCTGGGTCAGTCATCGCCTTGCACCGCCGCTCTACCCCAGGCACCCGTATGCCCGGCCCCTCTACGGCACCCGGGAAAGTCTCGAAAAAATCACTGCCGAGCAACTGCGGGACTTTCACAACCAGGCTTACAGCGCGGGCAACGCCATCATCGTGCTGGTCGGGGATATCTCACTGGAGCAGGCGCAGATCATCAGTGTGAAAATTTCCGACGCCTTGCCCAAAGGTCCGGCGTTGCCACAAACCGCCAGCGCCCAGCCTGAAGACAGCCTCGTCGGCACCACCCATATCGAACGGCCGACCACCCTGGTTCATCTGGATTTCGCCCAGATCGCCCCGCCTCGACAGCATCCCGACTACGTCGCCCTCTACGTCGCCAGCCTGATTTTTGGCGGCGGCTTCGATAGCCGTCTGATGCATGCCTTGCGCGAACGGCATGGCGTCACCTATTCAGCACAAGCCCAACTCAAGAACTGGCAAGCCCGTGGCCCGTTCCACATCAGCCTCTCGACCCCTCCCGAATACCGCGAAGCCGTGATCCGGCGGGTCAAGCGGATGTTCGAACAACTGCTGGAGGAAGGCCCGACCGAGCAGGAACTGCAGAACATCAAGCTGAGCCTGCGCGGTGACATGGCGCTGGATGGCGCCAGCAATGCGGACATCCTGCAGGCGCTGTTGGTGATCGCTCGTCACGACCTGCCCCTGAGCCTGACGGACTACGCCGAACAGGCCCAGCGGCTGACCCGCGAAATGATCAAGGCCGCCTTGAACGCGCACTTTGCGGCCGACAGTTGGGTGGTGACCAGTACCGGCCCGAGCGTCACTCAGCAAGCCTTGCCTGATCTTCAGGTCCAGGGACCCAGTTGCCAGGTTCGCGCGCTGGACGCCAGCAACACAAGGATCGACCCGCCGTCGCGCCTCTCAAACAACGGATAGTCATGCCGCATAGCCGTAACCTCAGGTTATGCGCTAACGTGAAGCTCGAATCCTCACACCAGCCCTTGCAAACCAGCGGGGCGAGGTGTCAGAGCCCAAGTCCCGACTGATCTCACAGGCAATTACACCACCCCGTGCCGTCATCCAAGAACCCCCACACCTTCACCCCCGCCCCGGGCCTGGGTAACCCGCACCTGCAAACCTTGTGGGGGCCGCTCTGGCGCAAGACCGTCCACCTCGACCGCAGGCGCGAACGCCTGTGGCTTGAAGATGGCGACTTCCTCGACCTCGACTGGCACGGCCCGCATGCCGCCGAAACGCCGCTGGTGCTGGTCCTGCACGGGCTCACCGGCTCGTCGAACTCGCCTTATGTCGCCGGCCTGCAACAGGCGCTGGGCAACCAGGGCTGGGCCAGCGTGGCGCTGAACTGGCGGGGTTGTTCGGGGGAGCCCAATCGGCTGGCACGCAGTTACCATTCCGGGGCCAGTGAGGACCTGGCGGAGGTGGTCGCCCACCTCAAGGCCCTGCGCCCGCTGGCGCCGCTCTATGCCGTCGGCTACTCCCTGGGCGCTAACGTGCTGCTCAAGCATCTGGGGGAAAGTGGCGAAGACAGCGGCCTGCAAGGCGCCGTCGCGGTGTCGGTGCCGTTTCGCCTGGACCAGTGCGCCGACCGCATCGGCCAGGGCTTTTCGCGGATCTACCAGGCGCACTTCATGCGCGAGATGCTGGCCTACATCAAGAACAAGCAGCGCCAGTTCCAGCACGACGGACGCATCGAGGGCCTGGCGACCCTGAGCGATCTGGGGCCATTGACGGGCATGCGGACCTTCTGGGACTTCGATGGCCGGGTCACCGCGCCGCTGCACGGTTTTGCCGATGCGCAAGATTATTATCGCCGCGCCTCCAGCCGCTATTTCCTCGGGGCGATTCGCACCCCGACGCTGATTATCCAGGCCAAGGACGACCCGTTCGTGTTTCCCCACAGCCTGCCCGAGCCGGACGAATTGGCGCCCGGCACCCAACTCGAATTGCAGGCCAAAGGCGGGCATGTCGGGTTCGTCGACGGTTCGCCGGGCAAGCTGACTTACTACCTGGAGCGGCGCATTCCGCAATGGCTGGCCGATAGGGAAAGCTGACCGGAACGCGCCACGCCGGGCTATCGATCAAGCATATTCAGGGTAGATAACAGCGCTAAGCGACGTGGCAATATCATTCAATAAAGGCACGGTTATCTGCCCATCCGAATAGCCATCAGGCTGATCATGGGTCCAGGCAAAAACCTCGGCTTCGAGTTGCGGATCCACTTGCCAGTCTTCCAGCATTTCAATCTCACGCCCGTGCAAGAACGCATCACCGGGCTCCGAGGTGTTTCTGGCACTGTCTGCCAACTCTTTGAACTCAGGGCCTCGCAAGGCCCATGTATCAATGTCCAAAGCGACGCCTGTATCCAAGTCCAGGTCCGACCCCAGATCTATGTCCCTGGCATAGATCCGCTCCAACACCTCGGCCAGCCGCCCGCTCTCGCCCCTGGATGAGACCAGGGACTGGACTATCTCCTCATCGGCCTTCTGTAGAAAGCCTTCGAAGTCGGTCATCCCTTCGCGAACCAGACGCAGGCCGAGCTCACGGCTATTTAAGGAGGCGCTGCCCGTGACCAAGCCAAGCAGGTGGTCAATGCTGTCCGAAAAACGGCCCAGTTGTTCATCAGCTAATTGATCGAGTGCACCGGCATCAAACTGGCGGAAGATAAGCTGCGCCTGAGTCGAAATAGTCGAGGTGGGGTGCAGTGCATCCTGAATCAGCTGCAGGGAGGCCTGATGCAGTTCGAGCGCCCGCACCTCGAACGCCTCGTAGGTCTCGACACTTTTGTCCGACAACACACTACGACCCAGCGCGAGCATCTTCTGATGGTTATTGCTCGCCAGTGTTTCAAGGTGTTTGGCGAGCGGTTCCATCTCCCCGCTGTATCGTGGTTCGGCAGGGGTTCCCGTCCCTGCCGATTCGTCCATCCCCCCTGGCGGCCTGGGATCGAGTTTATTATTCAACACGGCCTGTCCCATAAAAATCTCCTGTCTGCGTTTTATCAAAGAGGTTTCTACAGCGTGCATCTCTCCACGCTCGAGGGGATTAAGCCGGTGACGGAGTCCGGCGTGTAGGTAGACAAATCTCAGCCGCCTGGATAATCAGTCGCCCGTCGCCACGGCTCGCTGCGGATCGGTAATCCACTCGCTCCAAGACCCGGCATACAAGGTTCCCAACGGATAACCCGCCAGGCACAAGGCAAACAGGTTGTGACACGCCGTCACCCCGGAGCCGCAATACGCCACCAACTCCTGCGGCGAGCGATCCCCCAGCTTGGCGGCGAAACGCTGCTTGAGCTGATCCGCCGAGAGAAACCGCCCATCCGCATCGAGGTTCTCGTTGAACGCCGCGCATGAGGCACCAGGAATATGCCCGGCCACCGGGTCGATCGGCTCCACTTCACCGCGAAAACGCGGCAAGGCACGGGCATCCAGCAGGGTCATCGACGGTTGCCCGAGACGCTGCTGCAAGTGTTCGGCGCTGATCTGCAACGAAACATCCGCCGTTCCCACGAAGGCGCCACGGCCAGCAGCCGGCGGATTCAGGCTCAGCGGCTGACCGGCCGCATGCCAGGCCTTCAGGCCGCCATCGAGCAGGAACACGCCGTCACGTTTCCCCAGCCAGGCCAGCAACCACCAGGCGCGGGCGGCGTACATGCCGGGACCGTCGTCATACAGCACGACCTCGCTGTCGGCACTGATGCCCCAGGCCTGCAGGCGTTCGACCAACTCCGTCGGGTCCGGCAGCGGATGACGCCCGGTCACGCCGCGGGTCACCGGACCACTCAGGTCCCGCTCCAGGTCGGCGTGGTGCGCGCCTTCGATATGCCCCTGGGCATAACTGCGCTGTCCGTAGTCCGGGTCTTCAAGGGCAAAACGGCAATCCAGGATCACCAGCCCGGGCCGAGCCTGGCGTTCGGCCAGTTGCTGGGGGCTGATCAGTTGCGCAAGGGGCATAGCGAACTCCTCATACAGGGGTAAGAGATAACTACTGTAGGAGCGAGCTTGCTCGCGATGGTAGTCCAAGCACCGCGGGGTATCAGGTACCCCGCGTTACCGTTGATGCCCATCGCGAGCAAGCTCGCTCCTACATGATGGGCATGGGCCCCGACACATCCTCCAGGGCCTGGGCCAACGGCACATAAAATTCGTTGAGCAACTTGTCCACCGCCGCCCGCGACTGCGCGGTGACAAAACCCGACTCCAGCACCAGCACTTGATAGACCCCACGCTTGATCGATTCTTCGCTCAGGTAATGGGCGTTCTCGCGGGTGGTGCTCAGGAAGCGTACCCAGGAGGTCAGGACAATCCAGGCATTGAGGGTCAGGGCCTCGGTCTGCACGGCGTCCATTCCCAGGATGCCGGCCTCGACAAACCCCGCGTAGATCGCCTGGCCCTGGATCAGGCAGCGCTGGGAAAAACGTCGATAACGGGCGGCCAATTCGGCATCGCTTTCCAGCAGGTGTTCGAGGTCGCGGTGCAGGAAACGATAACGCCACATCGCCGCCAGCAGGGCCTTGAGATAGAAACGTTTGTCATCGATGGTCGAGGCGCGCCCCTGGGGCGGACGCAGGAAGCTGTCGACCAGGGCTTCGTACTCGGCGAACAGCACGGCAATGATCGCCTGCTTGTTAGGGAAGTGGTAGTAGAGGTTACCCGGCGAAATGTCCATGTGCGCCGCGATATGGTTGGTACTGACGCTGCGCTCGCCCTGCTGATTGAACAGATCCAGGCTGTTCTGGACGATGCGCTCGCTGGTTTTTATTCGAGGGGCCATGACTTCAGCTTTACTTCCAGAAGACGGTACCGGCCATCTTACGGCCTATCCGAGCGCGGATAAATCGCCATGATTCTCAGCCGCTATCAGATTGCACTGAGACTCCCTGTTGACTTTATGGAGCAATAGCTCTAAACATTCGTTTAAAAATAAAATCACACACCCTGGAGCGCGCCATGTCTGCCGAAATCGCCTATCTGCAGGAATCGCAGCAGCAACTGGACCAACTCCAGCGCCTGTTTCAAGCGCAACGCCGCGCCTATGCCGCGCATCCCATGCCCCCCGCCGAGCAACGCCGACAAGGGCTCGACAGCCTGCGCCAGATGCTCAGCGACGAACGTCAGGCGCTGATCGACGCCATCAGCCAGGACTTCGGCAACCGCAGCGCCGATGAAACCCTGCTCGGCGAGCTCATGCCCAGCCTGCAAGGCATCCACCATGCCCGCCAACACCTCAAGCGCTGGATGAAACCGTCACGTCGGCGGGTCGGCCTGGCCTTCCAGCCGGCTTCGGCCAAAGTCGTCTACCAGCCATTGGGGGTGATCGGCGTGATCGTGCCCTGGAACTACCCGCTGTTCCTCAGCATCGGCCCATTGGTGGGGGCGTTGGCGGCGGGCAACCGGGTGATGCTCAAACTCAGCGAAGCGACCCCGGCCACCGGCCTGTTGCTCAAGGAACTGCTGGGCCGGGTGTTCCCCGAAGATCAGGTCTGCGTGGTACTCGGCGAAGCCGAAATCGGCATGGCCTTCTCCAAGCTGCCGTTCGATCACCTGCTGTTCACCGGCGCCACCAGCATCGGCCGGCACGTGATGCGCGCCGCGGCGGAAAACCTGACTCCGGTGACCCTGGAACTGGGCGGCAAGTCGCCGGCCATCGTTTCCCAGGACGTGCCCCTCAAGGACGCCGCCGAACGTATCGCCTTCGGCAAGACCCTCAACGCTGGCCAGACCTGCGTGGCGCCCGACTACGTGCTGGTGCCGGAAGAGCGAGTCGGGTCCTTCGTCGAAGCCTACCGCCAGGCGGTGCGCAGTTTTTATCCGACACTGGTCGATAACCCGGACTACACCAGCATCATCAATGACCGCCAACTGGCCCGGCTCAACGGCTACCTCAGCGATGCCACCAGCAAGGGCGCGCTGCTGATTCCGCTGTTCGAGCAGAACCAGCAACGGCGCATGGGCCACAGCCTGTTGCTGAACGTCAACGATGAAATGACGTTGATGCAAGACGAGATCTTCGGCCCGTTGCTGCCCATCGTGCCGTACAAGGGCCTGGATGAAGCCTTTGCCTACATCAATCGTCGACCTCGCCCCCTGGCGCTCTACTACTTCGGCTACAACAAGGCTGAACAGCAACGGGTGCTCGATGAAACCCATTCCGGCGGCGTCTGCCTGAACGACACCCTGCTCCATGTACCCCAGGAAGACCTGCCTTTCGGCGGTATCGGCCCCTCGGGCATGGGCCATTACCACGGCCACGAAGGTTTCCTGACCTTCAGCAAGGCCAAGGGCGTGCTGACCAAACAGCGCTTCAACGCGGCGCGGCTGATCTATCCGCCGTACGGCAAATCGATCCAGAAACTGATCCAGAAACTCTTCGTTCGTTGATGTTCCACTGCCCAGGTGAATAACAAGAATGCCAAGCCTGTCTGAATCTCCCATCCTGAGCCGTCGCGGCGTGCTGAAAATCGGCCTCTGCGCCGGCGCCTTTCTCAGCACCGCCGGGCTGGCCGCCAGCCTCAGTGGCTGCTCGGCCGGCCGTCCGGCCAGTGGTTTTGCCGTATTGCAGAGCAACGACCTGCCATTTTTGCAGGCCCTGATCCCGGCGATGCTCGAAGGCGCCGTCGCGGCCGTGAAAATACCCGCCGCCATCGACCAGACCTTGACGAGCCTGGACTACAGCCTCGCCCACCTGTCACCGGAAATGCTCAAGCTGACCCGGCAACTGTTCGACGTCCTTGGCATGGGCATCACCCGCGGGCCGCTGACCGGTATCTGGGGCAGTTGGGAAAATGCCAGCGACGCGCAGATCCACGCCTTTCTCGACCGCTGGGAAAACAGCTACCTGAGCCTGCTGCGCATGGGCCACGCGTCGTTGCTGCAGTTGGTGATGATGGCCTGGTACAACCGCGCCGAAGCCTGGGCCCACTGTGGTTATCCCGGACCACCGAAAGTCTAGCCCCCTGTGTAGGAGCGAGCTTGCTCGCGAAAAATAGCCGAGACACCGCAATCGTCCGGATACACGACGTTATCGTTGACGATTTTTTCGCGAGCAAGCTCGCGCCTACATAGACCTTGCACAACAACAATAAAAGAGGCTGCACATGCCCGTACCCGATCTGTTTCGCGAAGGCCTGGCCCGAGGCTGGAAAACCTATGACGGCTCCCGCCTGGAGCAGGACCTGACGCTGGAGGCCGATGTCGCCATCATCGGCAGCGGCGCGGGTGGTGGCACCACCGCCGAAATCCTCAGCGCCGCCGGCTACAAGGTCCTGCTGATCGAGGAAGGCCCGCTGAAAACCAGCAGCGACTTCAAGATGCTCGAAGACCAGGCCTACACCAGCCTCTACCAGGAAGGCATCGGCCGCATGAGCAAGGACGGCGCCATCACCATCCTCCAGGGGCGCGCCGTCGGCGGGACCACGCTGATCAACTGGACCTCGAGTTTCCGCACCCCGGAGCAGACCCTCGAACACTGGGCCAAGGAACACAACGTCAAGGGCCACAGCAGCGCCGAGATGGCGCCCTGGTTCGAGAAAATGGAGCAACGCCTCGGCGTCGCCCCCTGGGTGATGCCACCCAATGCCAACAACGACGTGATCCGCAACGGCTGCGAAGCCCTCGGCTACAGCTGGAAAGTCATCCCGCGCAACGTCCGCGGCTGCTGGAACCTGGGCTACTGCGGCATGGGCTGCCCGACCAACGCCAAGCAGTCGATGCTGGTCACCACCATTCCGGCAACCCTGGAGAAAGGCGGCGAATTGCTCTATCTGGCCCGGGCCGAACGCTTGCAGATCGAAGGCGACCAGGTCACCGGCCTGCTCTGCGTGGCGATGGACGAGCGGTGCGTGGCCCCCAATGGCCGGACAATCCGGGTCAAGGCCCGGCATTACGTGCTCGCCGGCGGTGGCATCAACAGCCCAGGCCTGCTGCTGCGCTCCAAGGCACCGGACCCCAGTGGTCAGCTGGGTAAACGGACCTTCCTGCACCTGGTGAACTTCTCCGCCGGGCAATTTTCCGAGGTCATCAATCCGTTTTACGGCGCCCCACAGTCGATCTATTCCGACCATTTCCAGTGGAATGCCGGCGTCACCGGGCCGATGTCCTACAAGCTCGAAGTACCACCCCTGCAACCGGCGCTGGCCAGCACCTTGCTCGGCGGCTTCGGTGCGCAAAGCGCCCTGCGCATGGAACAACTGCCACACACCCACATGATGCTGGCGCTGATGCGCGACGGTTTCCACCCGGACAGCCCCGGCGGCAGCGTGGAACTGCGGGGCGACGGTACGCCGGTGCTCGACTATCAGGTGTCCGCCTACGCCTGGGACGGCCTGCGCCGGGCCTACCACAGCATGGCCGAGATCCAGTTCGCGGCGGGCGCCCAATCGGTACTGCCGCTGCATGCCGATGCCGACTACGTGAACACCCTGGCCAAGGCCCGCGAGCTGATCGACGAACTGAGCCTGGAGCTCTACCGCACGCGCCTGGGCAGCGCCCACGTCATGGGCGGTTGCGCCATGGGTGAAGAGGCGAAAAGCGCGGTCACCGACAGCCTGGGGCGCCACCATCAGTTGCGTAATCTGTCGGTCCACGACGGCTCGCTGTTTCCCACCAGCATAGGAGCCAACCCACAGCTTTCGGTCTACGGTCTGACAGCACAGTTGGCCACTGCCCTCGCGGAGCGCTTGAAAAACCCGTGAAAAAGAGGACTATTCGTCGCGTCTATAGTGCTTTCTTCCCGGTATCCTGACTTGGCCGACCGGAAAGGCTGCGATACCATCCGACTCCCGCAAACGGATACCCGCCAGGACGACGCGATGAACCGAGTGTTGTACCCAGGTACCTTCGACCCGATAACCAAGGGTCATGGCGACTTGGTCGAGCGCGCCGCGCGCCTGTTCGACCACGTGATCATCGCCGTGGCTGCCAGCCCGAAGAAAAACCCGCTGTTCCCCCTGGAGCAACGGGTGGAATTGGCCCGTGAGGTCACCCAGCACCTGCCCAACGTGGAAGTGGTGGGTTTTTCCACGCTGCTGGCGCATTTCGCCAAGGAACAGAACGCCAACGTCTTCCTGCGCGGTCTGCGCGCCGTGTCGGACTTCGAATACGAATTCCAGCTGGCGAACATGAACCGTCAGTTGGCCCCGGACGTCGAAAGCCTGTTCCTGACGCCGTCGGAACGTTATTCGTTCATTTCGTCGACGTTGGTCCGGGAAATCGCAGCATTGGGCGGCGATATCACCAAGTTCGTCCACCCGGCGGTGGCCGACGCACTGACCCTGCGCTTCAAGAAATAACCCCGCTGCAGACACTCTCGAGGCTGGCGATTACGCTTGCCTCGACGGGTGCGCGTGCACTGCGCGCGCCAATGCGGCACAATTGACGCATTAGTTTTCATGTCGCCCGGGCCTGCCGTCCGGGCCGGAGTGCCCATGTCCCTGATCATCACCGACGATTGCATCAACTGCGACGTCTGCGAACCCGAGTGTCCGAACGCCGCCATTTCCCAAGGCGAAGAGATCTACGTGATCGACCCGAACCTGTGCACCCAGTGCGTCGGTCACTACGACGAGCCGCAGTGCCAGCAGGTCTGCCCGGTGGACTGCATCCCACTGGACGAAGCCCATCCGGAAACCGAAGACGAGTTGATGACCAAGTACCGGAAAATCACCGGCAAGGCCTGATCGGCACAGCCCGCAACCACGGCGTGGGCGCCGGCTTGCTGGCGATGAGGCCCTAGAGTCCTGCGGTGATTATTCGGCCGCCATCGCTGGCAAGCCAGCTCCCACAGAGATCTCGGCAGCACGATATTTTTGTGGTGAGACGCGGTCCTGTGGGAGCCGGCTTGCTGGCGATGGCGTCAGCAAGAACAACGCCAGACTCAGGGCTCCCATTGCTGCGATGCGGCGTCCCGACAAGCAGTTCCTAAAAGACCGCGTCGTTCTGAGGGGCGTTGAGCAAGACGGCTTCTACAGGGCGCGGCGACGCCTGTCACTGATCGCCGTCGAAACCTTCGGCCGTGCAGCCCAGGCAACGGGCAAAGGCCGCTTTCCCAGGCGCGAGCACCAGTGACTTGCCGGCGTTGCCCATGCCCTTGACGCCGCCGAACGCGGTGAACGGCAACGACACCACGAACACCGCCGTGCCGACCAGGGTCGCCCCTACCAGCAAGGGACGGGCGATGATCAAGTCGGCGATCATTGCGTAGGCCGGTGGATTCTGGATCGTGTAGGTAGGATCGCCACTGGTGCCATCGTTCGCCAGAACCGGCAACGCCTGCAGACCAAAACTCAGGGCCACAACCAGGGCCAGGGTGCGAAACGGGTTCATGGCACTATCCTTCAGCAAAGCAATGGATGGCAAAGTCCTAACTATAACAGCCTGTGCGCGCTTGTCAGGTCAGCTCTGACAACGTGGGCAATACACGCTGGCCCGCTGCCCCAGACGAATCTCGCGCAAGCCGTTGCCACAGACCTTGCAATGCTCGCCGCCACGCCCGTAGACGAACAGTTCCTGCTGGAAATAGCCGGGCTGGCCGTCCCCGCCGATAAAATCGCGCAAGGTGGTGCCGCCCCGCTCGATGGCCGCCGCCAGGATGCGTTTGATTTCAATCGCCAGCGCCAGGTAACGTCCCCGCGAAATGCTCCCGGCCTCACGGCGCGGATCGATCCCGGCAGCGAACAGGGCCTCGGTCGCGTAGATATTGCCGACCCCGACCACCACCGCGTTATCCATGATGAACGGTTTCACCGCCATGGAACGCTTGCGCGAAAGCTGGAACAGCCGCTCGCCATCGAACAGCTCGGTGAGCGGCTCCGGCCCGAGGCGTACCAGCAATTCGTGGTTGAGCGGGTCCAGGCTCCAGAGCATCGCGCCGAAGCGGCGTGGGTCGGTGTAGCGCAGGGCCAGCCCGGACTCCAGCTCGATATCCACATGTTCATGCTTGGCCGCCGGCAAGCCGGCCTCCACCAGGCGCAGGTTGCCCGACATGCCCAGGTGACTGATCAGGGTCCCGACCTCGGCCTTGATCAACAGGTATTTGGCCCGCCGCTCCACGAGCAGGATGCGTTGCCCGGACAGGCGCACATCGAGGTCTTCCGGGATCGGCCAGCGCAGCCGGCGGTCGCGCACGATTACACGGCTGACCCGCTGGCCTTCCAGATGGGGCGCGATGCCGCGCCGGGTGGTTTCGACTTCAGGTAATTCAGGCATGGCAAGGGGCTCGACGACGGTGCTCGGACTTAGTTCACGCCGAGCTCGCGGATGTTCTCTCTGAGGTTTTCGAAGTCATAGTCGGACAGGCCGACATAATCGAGCACCAGATGGCCGATGGCGTTCCATTCGTGGTCTTCGGCTTCGTTGCCCAGGACCCGATGGGACGCACAGATATGTTCGGCCATTTTCAGGATCGCCAGCAGGTTTTTCAACTGGCTGTTGCGGGTCGACTCGTCGCTGAAGATCGCCAGGGCGTTGTGGTGATTGGCGATGGCGTTGGTCACATGCTCCGGCAGGCGCCAGGATTTGGCCGTGTAGTAGCCGACCACGGCATGGTTGGTGTTCAGCTCGGTGTTTTCCGTGTCCACCACGCGCTGCCCCGGACCGGCATTGGCGTAGGCCCGCTCGAGCACCGACATATAGTCGGGGAAACGCTTGATCATCAGCGGAATGCCGCAATCGTGGAACAGCCCCAGGGCATAGGACTCATCGACCGCCTGGGCGCCGGTGCGCTTGGCCAGGGTCAGGCTGGTCATCGCCACATCCTGGGCGGTGTCCCAGAAGCGATTGAGGGTCACGATGGTTTCATCGGCCATCTCGCCCTTGATCGACTGCGCGTTGATCAAATTGATGATCGAGCGGCTGCCCAGCAGGTTCACCGCGCGCTGGATCGAAGCGATCTTGTTCGACAGGCCGTAATAAGGCGAATTGACGATTTTCAGCAGCGCACCGGAGAGACCGGGATCCTGACTGATCAACCGGGCGATCACCTCCAGATCCGGGTCAGGCATGTACTGCTCCATCTGCAAATCCACCATGATTTGCGGTTGGGGAGGCACGCTAATGCCTTGCAGGGCCTGCTGGATCTGTTCGGGTGAAAGTTCTTGGGACATGGGTACACACTCCGGGCTAGGGAAGGATTCTAGCGGAAAACTTGTACGCCATGGGCCAAGTGTACAATCACTTACATGAAACATCGCACGCCGGGGACGGCCAACTCCCGCTATAATTCCGCTCTTTTTTCCCCGGAGCGACGTCATGTCCCTGCCTAGCCTACGCCTTAAAGCCAACGCCGACCGACGCCTGCGCAACGGTCACCTGTGGGTCTACAGCAACGAAATCGACGTGGCGGCCACCCCGCTCCATGGCTTCAAGGCCGGTGACCAGGCCATCCTCGAAGCTGCCGGCGGCAAACCGCTGGGCATCGTCGCCATGAGCCCGAACAACCTGATCTGCGCCCGCCTGCTGTCGCGCGACATCAAGTTGCCCCTGGACAAGTCGCTGCTGGTGCACCGCCTCAACGTGGCCCTGTCGCTGCGCGATCGGCTGTTCGACAAACCCTTCTATCGCCTGGTCTACGGCGATTCCGACCTGCTGCCGGGGCTGGTGGTGGATCGTTTCGGCGACATCCTGGTGGTCCAGCTCGCCTCGGCGGCCATGGAGCAGCACAAGGATGAAGTGATCGCGGCGCTGGTCCAGGTCCTGAAACCAAGCGGCATCCTGTTCAAGAACGACTCTGCGGCCCGCGATGCCGAAGGCCTGGAGCGTTATGTAGAGACCGTATTCGGCCTGGTGCCGGAGTGGGTCGCCCTGGAAGAAAACGGCGTGAAATTCGAAGCGCCGGTGATGGAAGGCCAGAAAACCGGCTGGTTCTACGACCACCGCATGAACCGTGCGCGCCTGGCGCCGTATGCCAAGGGCAAGCGGGTGCTGGACCTGTTCAGCTACATCGGTGGCTGGGGCGTGCAGGCAGCGGCGTTCGGCGCCAGCGAAGTGTTCTGCGTCGATGCTTCGTCCTTTGCCCTGGACGGCGTGGAGCGTAACGCGGCGTTGAACGGCTTTGCCGAGAAGATGACCTGCATCGAAGGCGACGTGTTCGAAGCCCTGAAGGAACTGAAAGCCTCCGAAGAGCGTTTCGACGTGATCGTGGCCGACCCGCCCGCCTTCATCAAGCGCAAGAAAGACCTGAAGAACGGTGAAGGCGCCTATCGCCGCCTGAACGAGCAAGCCATGCGCCTGCTGAGCAAAGACGGCATCCTGGTCAGCGCCTCGTGCTCGATGCACCTGCCGGAAGACGACCTGCAGAACATCCTGCTCACCAGCGCCCGCCACCTGGACCGCAATATCCAGCTGCTGGAACGCGGCGGCCAGGGCCCGGACCATCCGGTACACCCGGCAATCCCGGAAACCCGTTATATCAAGAGCATCACCTGCCGCTTGCTGCCCAACAGCTAAGCCCCGGCCTGCCGGCTCGCTCC
>NZ_JACAOS010000028.1:203974-316827 GCF_013386165.1 Pseudomonas gingeri
GCTCGCTCCTACAGGGGAAGTAGCCGCCGATCGTCATCCCACACGCTTTGTCACCCCTGACACAACGCTTGTCGCCATTCCTTCCGCTCACGACCCGTGTAGAATCGAGCTATTCATCGCCAGTCATCCCCCGGCGGGTTTATGAGCTCAGGCTGAAGCGCACGGCGATCCCGTGGCGTTATCGGCAGCTTTCGGACACACGGCCATTTCTGAGTGTTCCCGAGGACAATAGAAGCTCACTCCCCACTTTGATACCTGATTAGCCGCCCGGAGTGCTCCATGCCTGATTACCGCTCGAAAACATCCACCCACGGTCGCAACATGGCCGGTGCCCGTGCCCTCTGGCGCGCCACGGGGATGAAAGACGCCGACTTCAAGAAACCGATCATCGCCGTCGCCAACTCCTTCACCCAATTCGTTCCCGGTCACGTCCACCTCAAGGACATGGGCCAACTGGTCGCCCGCGAGATCGAACGCGCCGGTGGCGTGGCCAAGGAATTCAACACCATCGCCGTGGATGACGGCATCGCCATGGGCCACGACGGCATGCTGTATTCGCTGCCGAGCCGCGAGATCATCGCCGACTCCGTCGAATACATGGTCAATGCCCACTGCGCCGACGCCATCGTCTGCATCTCCAACTGCGACAAGATCACCCCCGGCATGCTGATGGCCGCCCTGCGCCTGAACATCCCGGTGATCTTCGTGTCCGGCGGCCCGATGGAAGCCGGCAAGACCAAACTCGCCTCCCACGGCCTCGACCTGGTGGACGCCATGGTCATCGCCGCCGACTCCAGCGCCTCTGACGAGAAGGTTGCCGAGTACGAGCGCAGCGCGTGCCCGACCTGCGGTTCGTGCTCCGGCATGTTCACCGCCAACTCGATGAACTGCCTCACCGAAGCCCTGGGCCTGGCCCTGCCGGGCAACGGTTCGGCCCTGGCGACCCACTCCGACCGCGAGCAGCTGTTCCTGCAGGCCGGTCGTACCATCGTCGAGCTGTGCCAGCGTTACTACGGTGACAACGATGACTCGGTGTTGCCGCGCAACATTGCCAATATCAAGGCGTTCGAAAACGCCATGACCCTGGACATCGCCATGGGCGGTTCCACCAACACCATCCTGCACCTGCTGGCCGCCGCCCAGGAAGCCGAGATCGATTTCGACCTGCACGACATCGACCGCCTGTCCCGCCACGTGCCACAGCTGTGCAAAGTCGCACCGAACATCCAGAAGTACCACATGGAAGACGTGCACCGCGCCGGCGGGATCTTCAGCATCCTCGGCGAGCTGGCCCGTGGCGGCCTGCTGCACACCGAACTGCCGACCGTGCACAGCAGGACCCTGGCCGAAGGTATCGCCAAGTGGGACATCACCCAGACCAGCGATGAAGCGGTGCACACCTTCTTCAAGGCCGGCCCCGCCGGTATCCCGACCCAGACCGCGTTCAGCCAGTCGACCCGTTGGGAAACCCTGGATGACGACCGTGAAAACGGCTGCATCCGCAGTGTCGAGCATGCCTATTCGAAAGAAGGCGGCCTGGCCGTGCTGTACGGCAACATCGCCCTGGACGGCTGCGTGGTGAAAACCGCCGGCGTCGACGAGTCGATCCACGTGTTCGAAGGCAACGCGAAAATCTTCGAAAGCCAGGACAGCGCCGTACGCGGCATCCTCGCCGACGAAGTGCAGGCCGGCGACATCGTGATCATCCGTTACGAAGGTCCGAAAGGCGGCCCGGGCATGCAGGAAATGCTCTATCCGACCTCCTACCTGAAGTCCAAGGGCCTGGGCAAAGCCTGCGCCCTGCTGACCGACGGGCGTTTCTCCGGCGGTACCTCGGGCCTGTCCATCGGCCACGCTTCTCCGGAAGCGGCTGCGGGCGGCGCGATTGGCCTGGTTCAGGACGGCGACAAGGTGCTGATCGACATTCCGAATCGCTCGATCAACCTGTTGGTCAGTGATGAAGAGCTGGCGGCACGCCGTGCCGAGCAGGACAAGAAAGGCTGGAAGCCGGTGGAAGTGCGTCCACGCAAGGTGACCACGGCCTTGAAGGCCTACGCGTTGCTCGCCACCAGCGCCGATAAAGGCGCGGTACGCGACAAGGCGATGCTGGACAAGCTGGTGCCTTAAGCCACCCCGCACGCTAAAAAGCCCGGCGATAGTGCCGGGCTTTTTAGCGTCGTTTGTTCAGCCCCTCATCTACCTCACTGCAATCGAATGGCCACGACCGGCACCATTAAGTCGATGCCGTAAGCTTTCTGAATTTCGCGATCCTGAAAAAAAGCAGTGATAAACGAGCAAAGATTTTTTGCCGAGGCAAAGGTCGCTTGCCCGAAATTGGGATCAAAGAAGCGCATTTTCTGATCCGCTTCTTTGAACACCGCGCATGCATGTTTACCCGCGATCAGAATGAAGGCCCCTGGGGTATTCATCATGTAACCGGCGATTTGTAAATAGGGTGCAGGGCTGACGTTATATCCCGAGACTCGCCAGCCGGTGCTCAGGGCCGCCAACTCAACCCGCCGGGGAACCTGCGGCAAAATACCCTGCACATCATCCGGACTATCGATGATCGCCTGTAACTTGTCGGCGTACATCCAGGTCGCCTCTTCCTCCTTGGCGCTGCGAAATTCGACACCGTTTCGGCGCATGGCCAGATAGATCAGGCACAAGGCGTAGCAGACACCGTCTTTACTGCGTAGGTCATGGCGTTTTATATAATCGCCTTGTTTGAGCTTGCCACAAGTCCCTTCAAAACTTTTCGCATACCTTGCAAAAGCGCCCATCACCACTCCCAAATATAAAATTCAAAAGTGCGGTCCGCCCACCAACCATTCAGCAATCGACTGCAAGATAACCGCACCGCCAGGATTCTAGCGAGCTCGTAAAAACACTATCTATAAATTAACGCCCACCTGCATCCAAGCGCCACCGGCTTATTCCAAAAACACCAGTCGCCATTCCATATCGTTATTAAATCTATATATTTCAAGCTGTTAGGCTTACCGGTTCACAATTGCCGACCAGAGCAATTGGCACCTATCGTTTTTCGGAGCTTCAATGAATCTGCCGCTGATTCTCAACCTGCTGGTGTTCCTCGCCCTCCTGCTAGGCCTGGCCCAAACCCGTCGCACCACCTTCAGCCTGGCGAAAAAAGTGCTGCTCGCCCTGGCCCTGGGGGTGATCTTCGGTATCGCCCTGCACAGCCTCTATGGCGACGGCAACCCGGTGCTCAAGGCCTCCATCGGCTGGTTCGACCTGGTCGGCAATGGCTACGTGCAATTGCTGCAGATGATCGTGATCCCGCTGGTGTTCGCCTCGATCCTCAGCGCCGTGGCCCGCCTGCACAACGCCACGTCCCTGGGCAAGATCAGTTTCCTGACCATCGGTACGTTGCTGTTCACCACGGCCATCGCCGCGCTGATCGGTATCGGCCTGACCAACCTGTTTGGCCTCACGGCCCAAGGCCTGGTGGCCGGGACCCAGGAAATGGCCCGCCTGCAACTGATCCAGAGCGATTACGCGGGCAAGGTCGCCGACCTGAACGTGCCACAACTGCTGCTCTCGTTCATTCCACAGAACCCCTTTGCCGACCTGGCCCGGGCCAAGCCGACTTCGATCATCAGTGTGGTGATCTTTGCCGCGTTCATGGGCGTGGCCGCGCTGCAACTGCTCAAGGATGACGCCGAGAAGGGTCAGAAGGTGGTGAATGCCATCGATACCCTGCAAGCCTGGGTCACGCGGTTGGTGCGCCTGGTGATGAAACTCACGCCCTACGGCGTGCTGGCACTGATGACCAAGGTGGTCGCCGGTTCCAACCTGCAGGACATCATCAAGCTGGGCAGTTTCGTGGTGGTGTCGTACATCGGCCTGGGCTTGATGTTCGTGGTCCACGGGCTGCTGGTGTCGCTGGCCGGGATCAACCCGCTGCGCTTCTTCCGCAAGATCTGGCCGGTGCTGACCTTTGCCTTCACCAGCCGCTCCAGTGCGGCGAGCATTCCGCTGAGCATTGAAGCCCAGACCCGCCGGTTGGGGATTCCACAATCGATTGCCAGCTTTGCCGCCTCGTTCGGCGCGACCATCGGCCAGAACGGTTGTGCCGGGTTGTATCCGGCGATGCTGGCGGTGATGGTTGCGCCGACGGTGGGGATCAACCCGTTGGACCCGCTGTGGATTGCGACGCTGGTGGCGATTGTGACCTTGAGTTCAGCCGGGGTGGCCGGAGTCGGTGGCGGGGCGACGTTCGCCGCGCTGATCGTGCTGCCGGCAATGGGCTTGCCGGTCTCGCTGGTGGCGCTGCTGATTTCCGTGGAGCCACTGATCGACATGGGGCGCACGGCGTTGAACGTGAGTGGTTCGATCACTGCTGGGGCGATCACCAGCCAGGTTATGCAGCAGACTGACAAGGCTTTGTTGGAGGCTGATGAGCATGGGGAGTTGGCGCAGGCTTGAGTTGGGTAGCGCCTGATGGATTGCTATCGCGAGCAAGCTTGCTCCTACAAGATTTCGCGTCGCTCACAACATTTTGAGTCGACACGGAACCTGTAGGAGCAAGCCTGCTCGCGATGCTTTCAGGCTTTTTCCCACACCTCGAAACTGAACGCCGGCTTGCCATCCGCCGCCGGGTGCGGCTCATCCGACACCAACGCCCACAGGCTCTCATCGATCTGCGGAAACCAGGCATCGCCTTCCGGGCTCAGCGCCACGCGGGTCAGGTACAGCCGATCCGCCTGCTCCAAGCCCTGGGCATACAACTGCGCCCCGCCGATCAGCATCAGCTCGCTCGCGCCCTGCTCCAGCGCCCACTGTTCCGCGCGCACCAGCGCCGCCTCCAGCGACGGAAAAACCTCCGCGCCTTCCAGCTGCAGACCGGCCTGGCGACTGACCACCAGGTTCAACCGGCCCGGCAACGGCCGGCCCAGGGAATCCCAGGTCTTGCGCCCCATGATGATCGGCTTGCCGAGGGTCGTGGCCTTGAAATACTTGAAATCCGCCGGCAAATGCCAGGGCATGCTGTTGTCGACGCCGATCACGCGGTTTTCACCGAGGGCCGCAATCAGGCTTAAAGGGAGAGTTCTGTTCATGCCGCCGAGGATACCAGAGCCCATGGGCCGACTCGGACATACGCCGACAAAATTAACTCGCCCTGGCCACCACGGACAGCGGGATGCAGCTCCCCGCCACAGCGGTTATGCTTCCCACTCACTTGAGCCCAGGACGCCGCGTGACTGAACCGACTCCCCTGCACCGTCTCTGGCTGACCGAGACGGTGCGCCTGCGCGAAGAACAGGCAGGTCCGCTGGAAGACCTCGAAGCCAATCGCCGCGCCCGCGTCGCGGGGGGCGACCTGCCGACCCGCATCCAGCACCGCGCCCTCTGGCTGGCCGAACGCGATGGCCTGCTCACAGCGTTGCAACATTGGTTGCAAGGCGCCCGGCTGGCACTGCTGATCCTGGCCGTGGTGGTGATCGTCAGCGGCGCCGGCATGGCCTTCGCCGCCTTGGGCAACGGCCAGGCACCGGTCAATGTGTTCTGGGCCCTGGGCAGCCTGCTCGGCCTGAACCTGCTGTTGCTGCTGAGCTGGGCCCTGGGCCTGGCCTTTGCCGGTGAACACGCCGCCAGCTTCGGCCGCCTCTGGTTGTGGCTCAGCGAAAAACTCGCCCGCGATGCCCAGGCCGCGCAACTGGCGCCGGCCCTGTTGCTGATGTTGCAGCGCCGACACCTCAATCGCTGGGCCATCGGCACGCTGGTCCACGGCCTCTGGTTGCTGGCCATGCTCAGCGCTTTGCTCCTGCTGCTGCTGTTGATGTCGACCCGGCGCTACGGTTTTATCTGGGAAACCACCCTGCTGCGCGGCGACACCTTTGTCGCGGTGACCGAGGCCCTCGGCGCCCTGCCCGCCCTGTTCGGCTTCAGCCTGCCCGACCCCGAGATGATCCGCGCCAGCGGCAATAGCGCCCTGAACCTGGAAACCGCCCGACACGCCTGGGCCACCTGGCTGGTGGGGGTGCTGGTGGTCTACGGCGTGTTGCCGCGCCTGCTGCTCGGCGGATTCTGTCTCTGGCGCTGGCGGCTCGGCAGCCGCTCCCTGAGCCTGGACCTCAACCTGCCCGGCTACGCGCAACTGCGCGAGCGCCTGATGCCCAGCAGCGAACGCCTGGGGATCAGCGATGCGGCGCCCGACGCCCTGCACAACGCCGAGGCCGGGGCCACGGCCCTGGAAAGCGAGGGCGCCTTGCTGGTAGCCATCGAACTGGACAGCCAGCGCCCCTGGCCACCGACCTTGCCGAAGAGCGTCCGCGACGCCGGCATCCTCGACAGCCGCGAGTCGCGGCAAAAACTCCTCGAACAATTGACCCGCTTCCCGCCGGCGCGCCTGGCGATCGCCTGCGACCCACGGCGCTCGCCGGACCGTGGCAGCCTCGGACTGATCGCCGAACTGGCCCGCAGCGCCGCAGCCACCCGCGTCTGGCTGCTGCAAGCGCCCCCCGGCCAGGCGCTGGATGCCGATCGCCTCGGCGACTGGCACAACGCCCTGCAACAGTTGGAGCTACCCTTCGCCGACAGCGCCCCGCTGAACTGGCTGGAGACC
Source organism: Pseudomonas gingeri (assembly GCF_013386165.1). Lineage (GTDB taxonomy): Bacteria > Pseudomonadota > Gammaproteobacteria > Pseudomonadales > Pseudomonadaceae > Aquipseudomonas > Aquipseudomonas gingeri_C. The sequence continues at coordinate 210,564 of NZ_JACAOS010000028.1, forward strand.
GGCCATGACTAAAGCCCTGAAGCTGGCCGTGGTCGGCCACACCAATGTTGGCAAGACCTCGTTGCTGCGAACCCTCACCCGCGATGTCGGCTTCGGTGAAGTCTCCCACCGCCCCAGCACCACCCGGCACGTGGAAGGCGCACGGTTGTCGGTGGACGGCGAAGCACTGCTCGAACTCTACGACACCCCGGGGCTGGAAGACGCCATCGCCCTGCTCGACTACCTCGAACGCCTGGATCGCCCCGGCGAACGCCTCGACGGCCCGGCCCGGGTCGCGCGTTTTCTCGACGGCAGCGAAGCCCGCCAGCGCTTCGAACAGGAAGCCAAGGTGCTGCGCCAATTGCTGGCCTCGGACGCCGGTCTTTATGTGATCGACGCCCGCGAACCGGTGCTGGCCAAATACCGTGACGAACTGAGCGTACTCGCCAGTTGCGGCAAGCCGCTGTTACCGGTGCTCAACTTTGTCAGCAGTGCAGAACAACGCGAGCCGCAATGGCGTGAAGCCCTGGCCCGCCGGGGCTTGCATGCCTTGGTGCGGTTCGACAGCGTGGCCCCGCCAGAGGATGGTGAACGGCGGCTGTATGAAAGCCTGGCGCTGTTGCTGGAGGGCGCGCGGCCCCAGTTGGAGCGACTGGTCCTCGACCTGGAAGCACAGCGAGGGGCACGACGCCAAAGCGCCAACCGGTTGATCGCCGAACTGCTGATCGACTGTGGGGCCTGTCGGCGTAGTGTGATCAGCGCGGCCGACGCGCAAACCCGGGCCATCGACGAACTGCGCCAAGCCGTGCGCCGACGGGAGCAACGTTGTGTCGAGGCCTTGCTCAAGCTCTACGGGTTCCGCCCCGGCGACGCGGCGGCGGGTGATCTGCCATTGCTGGATGGACGCTGGGGTGATGATCTGTTCAACCCGGAAACCCTCAAGCAACTGGGCGTCAAGGTCGGCGGCGGGATTGCCGCGGGGGCAGCGGCGGGTGCCGGTATCGACCTGCTGGTGGGTGGCCTGACCCTCGGCGCGGCCGCCCTGGCCGGCGCCATTGCCGGTGGCGCCCTGCAAACCGCCCGCAGCTATGGCAGCCGCTTGCTGGGCAAACTCAAGGGACAACGGGAACTGACCGTCGATGACAACGTGCTGCGGCTGCTGGCGCTGCGCCAACGGCAACTGCTGCACGCCCTGGAAGCCCGTGGGCATGCGGCGATGGAAAGCATCAAGATGAGCCTGCCGGCGGATACCCACTGGCGTGAGGGCAAACTGCCCGAGGCCTTGCACAAGGCCCGGGCACATCCGCAATGGTCGTCGCTCAACCCCCAGGCCCGATTGAATCAGCCAGAACGCCAGGAGCAAATCGATCTGTTGCTGCAACGCCTGGCTGAAACCTGAAACAGCGCGGTCAGCTATACCATTTGAACTTCAGGAAAGTCCGCCCCATGTGCTTGATCCAGTCCTCTTCGGCCCGACTGAAAATGTCCTCGCCGTCGATATCAAAGTAAACCACCGAATCCAGGGTCCCATTATTGTCGGTGTCATGGGCCGAGGCCTTGTAGAGCAGGGTCTGGTTTCTCGGCGTCCCGGTCCCTTCATGAAGATGCAGCCTCACCACATTCGGTGACTTGTCGTGGTGATAGTTCTCGGCAAATACCTTGATATAGCGCTGCCAGCTTTTCCCCTGGTTAAACCAGCCGAACTTCAGGAATCCATTGGCAAAGGCCCGGAGCAGTTTTTCATCCTTGGCGTTGTCCTTGCCATCACGGTTGACGTCACCCCCGAACTGCAAGTCCGTGACCCCATCGGCGGTCATATCGACCGCCGCCGCCTTGAACACCAGTTTGTCGGGTTTGCCCGCCACTTCTTCATAAAAGCGCAGCAACACGGTATCGGCCCGGCCATTGCCGCTGCGATCCTGGGCGGTCATTCTCAAATAACGCATAAAAAACTCCTTTCCATGTGAGCCACCACCTTAGTGCAGCGAATCTTTCAGCCACCAGACCAGGATTCCTGAGCTTGTGTGCGAAACCGCGCTCTGTGCCGAGAGGCACGGTAACGCTCCGGTCAGGCATCAGACCGACATGAAGAGCGGGGTTTGGCACTCCAGGTGTCAAACTCCAGAAAACTCTTGATCAACCCCCGGATCAGTTCTTTGTCGGCTTTATTGGCAATGCCATTTCCATCAACGTCACCATTGGTAAAGGACTCAAAGACCCCGTCGTTATCACCGTCATACCCGGCGGCCCTGTAGACCAGCGTCTGTTCCCCCGAAACGGTGCAATCCTCATAAAACTCCAGCTTGACGACATTGGGAGAGTCATCATCCTGATAATTTTCGGCAAAAATCTTGAGATAACGCTGTTCATTGCCACCCGGGTTGAACCAGTTCACTTGCAGGAAAACATCCGTGAAGGCCTTCAACAGACGCTGGTCGCGAAGGGAAACGCGGCCGTCCTGGTTAATATCGCCGGCCATTCCGAAATCAAAACGGGCATCCCCCGTCTGATCCACCGCAACAGCCAGGGCCACCTGTTGGTCAGGCTGGCAGAGGATGTCCTTATAGAATTTGAGCAGTACGGTATTGGCCCTTCCGGTTAGACCAAGGTCCTGGCCAATGGCTTTCAAATAACGCATAACAACTCCTGTCGGTATCGGTAAAAGTTTCTTCAAACTAGTGCCACTATCGATCAGGTCTCAAGCCGACCCGTCCCAAATACCCGTCGGAAATCGAGACGAATCATGAAGCCTCTCGAACACCCCGTTCCTCGGACCAACCACCGCCCAGGCTCTTGTACAGGGCAATACGGTTGCTCACCTGCAACAATCGGGTCCTGATCAGTGCTTGTTGTGCCGTGCTCAGGCCGCGCTGGGCATCGAGCACTTCGAGGTAGCTGTTCAAGCCATCCTGATAGAGCAGTTGCGCCAGCTCGACGCGGCGCGATTCGTTCAGCACCAGCCGTTGCTGTGCATCGAGCTGCCGATTAAGTGGTTCGTTGGAAGCCAGGGCATCAGCCACTTCGCGAAAAGCCTGCTGGATCGAACGCTGGTACTCGACCACGGCAATCTCGCGTTGCACCTTCGACAGTTCAAGTTGCACAAACCGTCGCCCCATATCGAACAGCGGCAAGCTCACGGCCGGCGTAAAGGACCAGCCCTTGGCCTCTCCGGAGAACAGCTCACTCAACTGCGGGCTGCTGACGCCGAAGAAACCAGTCAGGGAAATGCTCGGCAGAAAGGCCGCCCGGGCGGCGCCGATATTGGCATTGAAGGCCTTGAGCCGGGCCTCGGCGGCGCGAATATCCGGGCGCCTGACCAACAGCTCGGAGGGCAGGCCAGGAGCAATCTCCGGCAACGCTGGCCCATCGATCCAGGTCCGGGAGGAAAACCGCGAAGGCTCAAGCGTCGTCCCCACCAGCAATTCCAGGCGGTTCAGGGCCAGCCCCTGTTGCCTGGCGGCATCAACCATCTCGGCCTCCAGGGTCAAGGCCAACGCATCGGCCTGGCGCAATTCCAGTTCGCTCGCCAGCCCCAGTTCCTGGCGGCGGCCGATCAAACGCTTCGACTCCCCCGCCCGCTCCAGCAACTGCCGGTTCTGCCGGTGCAACTCAAGATAGGCACGATGTTCGTAGTAGGCCGTCGCAACCTCGCCGACCAGGCTGATTTGCACGCTCCGGGCATCGTCTTCACGCGCCACCAGGCGCTGTCCGGCTTCAGCTTTCAAGGCCCGGACCCGGCCCCAGAGATCCAGTTCGAAAGCGGTGATCCCCAGCCTGAACTGCCCTTGCTCGTGGATCAACGCTTTGCCGGTGGGCGAATCCGCGGCGGAGGTTTTCTGGCGCTGCACCGAACCGTCGATGCCTCCGCCGGGCCATTGATCGGCAGCGGAAATGCCATACAGCGCACGAGCCTCGTCGATACGCAGGACGGCAACCTGCAGATCCAGGTTATGCAGCCGCGCCAGCTCGATCAGCCGTTGCAGCTCGGGATCGAGAAACACCTCCTGCCAGTCCGGTAACGGCGCGGCATCAGCCAGCGTAGCCGCGTCACGCCAGTGCTCGGCCACGGTTGGCGACGGCGGCTGATAGTCAGGGATGAACGAACACCCCGCCAACAGCAGGACCACCAGCAACAGTAACTTCATCCGACCCTCCGCCGTTGCAGCAGCCCCGGCAATCCCGAAGCCTTCTCGTCCGAAGTCTTTTGCCGCTGGTAGAAAGCCTCCAGCCGCGACAGGTAGAACCAGTGCTCCGGGGCCTCGCCAATAAACGACTCCAGCGCCCGCGCCCATTGCGCCTGCATCTGCGGCGCGGCGGCGCGGGTGATCCACTGGATCACATGCAGCTCACCGCAACCGCCCAGCCGGGCACGATGTCCCGCCAGCAGCACATCGCAGTTCATTTTCGCCGCCAGGAACATCGGTCCTTTGACGAATTGCGCGGCGCGCCCGAACAGGTGCCCGTCCACCGGCTCGCCGGAGCGCACCCCGCCGAAACTCACCGGCAGATCGGCAAAGATCAGCACCTGGTCGCCGCGCTTGATCGCCCGGGCAATCGCCAGCGCGGTTTTCGGAGCATTGCTGTCGAGAATATCCACGCGATGGCCGAAGCTTTCCAAGCTTTTGAGCGAACTCCGGGTCAGCGGATCGTTGAAGTTCCAGATCGGGATGATGAAACGCTTCGGCGCCGGGCAGCGCTCGATCAGGCAGGCCACCGCCATCCAGTATTCCCCCGTGTGGCTCAGCACGATAATCGTCGAGCGCACCCGCGTGCGCGGCCAGTGCTGCTGCGGATCGTGCCAGGTAATCGCGCGAATCCAGGCGCGCAAGCGTTCGGGATGATTGCGCGGGTAAAGCGCCTGGTAGATCGCGCACTGCAACTGGATGGCACTGTAGCGACAGGCCAGCAGGCGACAGGTGCCAGGCTCCAGTCCGAACAATTCGAGGTTCTGTCGGCAGGCGTTGTACTCCGGTCCGCGCCACGCGGACGGCAATCGCAGCAGCAGGCCCGGCAATAACGGCAAGCCACGATGGGCGATCTTCAATCGAAACAGCAATGCCAGCCCTTTGATCAGGCGCGCCCGCAACCTGGCCTTGAGGCGCATCCACAGCAACCAGCGACGGATCGGCCAGCCCGGACGAAACGGCGTCATCGCGGCGCACCGGTCAGCGGCCGCAAACGCCCCTGATGCATCACCAACACCGTGTCACAGGCCTGGGCCACGGCCTTGTCGTGGGTCACGATCACGCACAGCATGGGCAAGCGGCGCACGGTCTCGATAATCACATCACGGGCGCCGGGGTCCAGGTGCGAGGTCGGCTCATCAAGCAACAACAGCTCCGGACGTCGATACAGCGCCCGGGCGATCAGCAAGCGTTGCTTCTGCCCCGAGGACAATTGCACGCCCATGGGCCCGAGCAAGGTGTTGAAGCCGTTGCTGAGTTTCAGGATGCTCTCCAGCAACCCGGCCTGCTCGACACACGTCTGCAACCGGCTACCGTCCAGCGGGTCGCTGTCCATCAGGATGTTCTCGATCACGCTGCCGGCGATGATCTCGTCATGGGCCGTGACATAGGCCACGCTCTGGCGGTAGCGGCGCAAACCGAAGTGCCGCATCGCCAGGCCGTTGATCCTGAAACGCCCCGTGTCGAGGACATAAAACCCGGCGAGCACTTTCAGGAAGGTGCTCTTGCCACAACCCGAAGGGCCGAATATCGCGATGCGTCGACACGGGCCTTCCAGGCTGAAACTCAGGTCCTCGAAGGTGGGCCGGTCGAACGAGCTGTAGCGAAAACCCGCGCCTTCGATCTGGATCGAGTGCAGGGGCTGCTGCCCGCCAAGGGGATCGGCGCTGTACACGCTCGACTCAACCTGCTCGACCGGCTCATCGACGATTTCCTCGACCCGCTTGAGCTCGACCTTCACCAGTCGCAGGTTCATGTAGCTATCGACCACCTTCAGCGCACAGCCCATGAACATGTCCTTGTAGAGGACAAAGGCGAACAGATCGCCGACGCTGTTTTCGCCGTGGAGCACCGCCAGCGCACCCAGGGCGCTGACCAGCAGTGAATGGCCGTGGGACAAACCTTCGTGCACCACCTGATTCATCGCCTGCAAACGCTGGACGCCGGCGCGGGCCATTTCGGTGTCGGTGTGCTGGTTGCTCCAGTTCGCCAGCTTGGCCGCTTCATAGTTGTAGAGCTTCATCGATTCGACATTGCCCAGGGTGCCGAGCAAGGTCACGTTGCGCGCCGTCTCGGCTTCGATCGAGGTCTTGTGGTGTTTCTCCATCACCGGCAGGGTCACGCCGCGAAAGACAAAAAACAGCAGGCACAAGAGCAACGACAGGGCCGCCAGCTTGGCGTTGATCAAGGCCATCAACGCCAGGAACGCCACGCCGAAGGCCAGGTCGATGGCGATGTCCATCCAGCCGGCGGTGAACTGCACGAAGGCTTTGTCGGTGGCCTGGGTCCGCCGCAGGATATCGCCGGGCGCCCGGCGTTCGAAGTAACTCACCGGCAGACGCAGCAGCCAGGCGATCACCCCGGTGGACAGGTCCTGGCTCAGGGCGATGCGCAGGCGCATATCGAGGACCGCGCGCAACCAGGCGGCGAGGCTCTTGAACAGAAAGATCCCGCCAAACACATAAAGGATCAGAAACAGGAAATCCTCGTCGTTCTTCGCCACCACTTCATCGATGGTCAGGGAAAACAGCTTGGGCGCGGCGATGGCGCCGAAGTAGCCGACCACCGACAGCAAGCCCATGGGCACCAGGTAACGCAACAGCCAGGGGTTGTTACGCAGCACGCCGAGCGGGCCGAAGGTGCCGGGGGCCTGCCGATGGACCTGGGTGGTGAAGCCCAGCCCCGGCAGCATTTCCAGTGCCGCGCCGCTGAACATCGACAGCGCCTCCTCCCAGGTATAGAAGCGCCGTCCCACCGCCGGGTCGACGATATGCAGCCCCTGGCGGTTGGTGGATTGCAGCACGACGAAATGCATGTTGTTCCAGAACAGGATCGACGGCGCGCGCAGTTGCCGTACGTCATGCAGTTGCAGGCGCAGCGGGCGGCAGCTGAAGCCCAGCTCCTCGCTGACCTTGATCACCTGGAACAACGACATGCCGTCCCGCGCCACCCGGTAGCGCTGGCGCATTTCACGCAGGCTCAGGGCCTTGCCGTGATAACCGGCGACCATGGCAATCGAGGCCATGCCACATTCGGACATTTCGTCCTGGAGAATCACCGGGACCGTGCGTTGGAACAGCTGCCGCGAACGGGCCAAGGCCTCGCGCAGCGATTGCTTGAGGCGGCTCATGCCGACTTGTCCACAGGCGGCGCCAGCGTCGGCAGGTAGTCCGGATTGCCCGCCAGCCCACGGAGCACCGGCAGAAACAGCCACTCCATCAGGTTCAGGCGCTCCAGGCGCAGCGAGCCGCTGAGGGTCATGCCGTCCTTGAGCCAATCCTGGCGGATCCTGGTGCGCGGGTCGGAAAAATCGAGCGCCACCTCCGCTCGATAAGTCGGCCCCGGCTCCTCGCCAGCGGTGCTCGCACCGGGCGGCGCTTCAAGGTAGGTACTGGCGCTGCTGCGCACGATCCGTCCCTTGATCACACCATAACGTTCATAGGGAAACGCATCGACCCGCACGATGACCTCGGTGCCGGCGCTGGCGAAGCCGATGGCCGCCGGGCTGACATCGAGGACCACCACCGGCGCCTCGTGCAAGGCCCGGCTGATGCGCAGCAACATCATCGGCTGACCGCCCTGGGCCCGTGCGCCGGGAAATACCGAGACGGCATCGACCACCCCTTCGACGGGGGACAACAGGACATATTCCTGGCTCTTGTTGAGGTTTTCGAGGCGTTCGCGCAGGTCATGGCGTTGCCGGGCGAGATCGCTGAGACGGCTGGTGAGGGTGTGATCGGCCTCGCTGCCGCGCTGCTCCAGTTCGAGGATGCGCTGCTGTGCGCTGGCCTGGGCCAGATCGTTGTTCGCCAGGTCCTGGAGCACCGCTTCGTGTTTGACGATCACCTCGTTCAATGCCGCCACGGATACCGCGCCCTCTGCCGCCAGTCGTTCATGACGCTGGCGGTTTTCCTGGGCAATCGCCGCCCGCCGCTGGATCGAGCGCTTGATGGTGGCGGTGAGCTGCAGGTCCTTGTGCAACTGTTCGATCTGCAAGTGCAGGAGTTTTTTCTGGGTGGCGTGGGCCGAACGGGTTTGGCTTTCGTCGCCGGCGGCATCGTCCAACAGGCTGCCCAGGCGCTCGGCGCTTTGGGCGGAAAGGGGTTTGTCGCTGCCTTCGTTGAAGCTTTCCGGCTCCAGGGTGCGGATCCGCACCAGGGGCTGGTCCTTGTTCACCGAGTCACCGGCCGCGACCAGTACCTCGCGGATATGAGCCGGGCGTTCACTGGTGATGCGGACCACATCGCGGGTGAGGATGCGTCCCTGGACATCTTCTTTCTTCGCGTAGTTGCCGATAAACAGCAAGACCAGACCACCGGCAAAAAACAGGCAGACGAACCAGGCGAAGACCACGGGTGCCAGCGCCGCTCGCGGCGCGACCTTGCCCAATTCAAGCATAGGGGGAACTCATGCAGGGCAACCGACGCGACAGGGCTCGCGCCGATGAAGGAATACAGGCTTGAGGACAGGATGCACACGGCAGGGGCCGGCTTGCCGACGATGGGCCCGCAAGGTCTCGCGTTGCCCATCCGGACGCCATCGCCGGCAAGCCGGCTCCTGCACAATGGGCGATGTCTATCGCCCGGGCATCAAGTGCCTGATCAGCTGGCTTTGCTCAGGCCTTCGGAGATCCAGTCGACGGCTTTGTCGAGGATCGGACCGAATTCGGTGAAGAACCCGGAACCACGAACGTCCTGGGTCTCTTCAAGGGTCATTTCCTGAAGGGTGTTTTCTTGTTGGGTTGCTTCCAGCATAGGTGTAGACCTCGGCATTATTATTGGATGAAGACAGCATCGAGTCGTGCGGCGAGAGCAGCGTAAACTCGAACTTTCAGACAGTTCCGGAACGGCGTGCCGTGCTTGAACTGCGAGAGCCATCTTCGGCCAAGGTCGTATTTATTTATATCCGAATAGTCTCCGCAAGACGGCGCAAAGCCGTATGAACCTGTAGGAACCTGACCTTACAAACTCAGCAGCCGCGTCGCCTTGGTGCGCAACAGTTGCAGGTCGATCAGCGGCACCTCCTCGAGCTTGGCCTGCTCGTCCCAATGACGCATCCGCAGGCTCACGGCGCACAACGGGTCCTGCTCGAACAAGCGGGCTTGCTCTTCCGTCATGACCCCGCCCTGATACTCCAGGGTACGGCGACTCGCTTCGCTCAAGCACTCGTAGTACCCAGGCTCACGCAACGTCAGAAAACGCTTGGCCTGGACGTGATACTCCACCAGTCGCGCCAGCCGCTCGCTGAAGCCGGCCCGGCGCAAATAGTCAGCGCCGAGGCGCTCATGACTGACCACGCCATAACCGCCCATATCTCCCGTCAGCGGCTCCTCGGTCGGGCAGATATGCCCGATGTCGTGGAAGAACGCCGCCAGCACCACTTCGTCGTCGAAGCCCTCGGCCAACGCCCGTTGCGCGGCCTGGGACATATGCTCCAACTGGGATACCGGCTCACCGATGTAGTCGGCGTTGCCGAACTGCTGGTAGAGACCGAAGACCTCATCCAGCACCTGCTCGACGGGCTTCATGCCGACTCCCCCAGCAAGCGGGCGATATGACCTTCGGCGAGGGCCGGCCCGACGCTCATGCCCACCCCCGTATGCATCAGCGCAGCACTCAGTCCGGGGGCTACCGGCAGCAGCGAAAACGGCCCCGGTCCCCTGGAGCCATAGACCCCCTGCCAACGCTCCACCACCTGCACCTTGCAACCCAGGGTCTGCTCGGCCAGTTCCAGCATCCAGGTATCCACCTGTTCAGCGTTGAACGGCGACGCATCGCTGCCGTAGTGATGGGAGTCGCCGATGATCAGTTCGCCATAAGGGGTCGGGCTGATCAGCAGGTGGATGCCGTGTTCGTGCAGGTGCGGGGCTTCCCGCAGGATCTGCGCCTGGATCGCCGCCGCTTCCGGCAGGTCGGCAAAAGCGCCGTAGTGCACGCAACTCAGGCCGGTGAGCAGCGCGTGCTGCAGGTCCAATTCGACCGTGGGCCGGGCGCGGAGCATTTGCAGGCGGCAGATGCTTGGTTGCAGCTGGCTGATGGGTTCGGCCAGCAGCGTCTGATAATCGTGACCGGAACAGACAATGATCTGTTCGGCGTGGAAGGTCCCGGCAGTGCTGTACAAGCGGCCGGGCTCGACGTCGCGGACCAGGGTCGAGAAGTGGAAGGTCACGCCCAGTTCCCGTTGCAGGTACTCGATCAACGTCGGGATCGCTTCGCGCGAGTACAGTTGCTGGTCGTCAAGACCGTGCAGGACGGCGCGGTGATGGCTGAACTGGCCGCCGTAGAGGTCGTTCAACGCGGCGCCGCGCAGCAACTCGACCCGGTAGCCCTGTTCTTGGGCGCGCCCGGCGCAGAAGGCGTCGAGCAGCTGTTCTTCGGCTTCCGTGCGGGCGAACAGGTACGAGCCGTTGCGCTTGAGCGCGAAGCCCGCCTGCTGTGCCCATTGGGCCCAGATTTCACGGCTGGCGCGGGCCAGGTCGAACATTGGGCCCGGCGGTTGGCCGGTGACCAGGGCCTGGCCGAAGTTGCGCACCGAGGCCCCCAGAGGCGTGGCGCTGCGTTCGAAGACGCTGACCTTGAGGCCGCGTCGGGCGGCGGCATAGGCGTGGGACAGGCCCAGGATGCCGGCGCCGACAATGAGGATGTCGCTGTTATTGGTCATGGAGGGGTCCTGAGGGGAATGGCCGCTACGCGGATCGCGAGCAAGCTCGGCTCCTACAAGGGATCGCGGCCAGCCTTGAGTGACAGGCACAAAGGCTGCTCCGCGATCAGGCAACACACTTACTGCGGCAGCTTTTCCGACTTGCCGTCATAACGCTTGCGCCATTCGGTCAGGATCTCGTCGCGGTTCTTCGACGCCCAGGCAAAGTCGTTCTTGATCAGGCGCTGCTCGTAGTCCGCCGGCAATTCGGTCTGCGGCTTGGCAATGCCCGGCTGCGCCAGCACGGCGAAGTTTTCCTTGTAGAGTTCCATCGCCGCAGGACTGGCCGAGAAATCCGCCAGCTTCTTCGCCGCCTCTTCATGGGGCGTGCCCTTGATCACCGCCGTGGCTTCGATTTCCCAGCCCAGACCTTCCTTCGGCAAGATGATATCCAGCGGCGCCCCCTGGCGCTTCAGCTGCACCGCCGGGTATTCAAAGGAAATACCGATCGGGAACTCGCCCGACGCCGCCAGCTTGCACGGCTTGGAACCGGAGTGAACGTATTGGCCGATGTTCTGGTGCAGGTCATCCATGTACTTCCAGCCCTGCTTCTCGCCAAAGGTCTGCAACCAGGCGCTGACGTCGAGGAAACCGGTGCCGGACGAGGCCGGGTTCGGCATCACGATCTTGCCCTTGTACTCGGGCTTGGTCAGGTCCTGCCAGCTCACCGGCTTGGTCAGGTGCTGCTTCTCGGCTTCGACGGTGTTGAAGCAGATGGTCGCCGCCCACACGTCCATGCCGACCCAGGACGGCGGGTTCGCCGCGTCGCGATAGTTGCTGCCGATCTTGCCCAGGTCCTTGGGTGCGTAGCTTTGCAGCATGCCTTGCTGATCGAGAATCGCCAGGCTCGATGCCGCCAGGCCCCAGACCACGTCGGCCTGCGGACGCGCCTTCTCGGCCAGCAGCTTGGCGGTGATGATGCCGGTAGAATCACGCACCCATTTGATTTCCACGTCCGGGTTGGCCGCTTCGAACGCGTTCTTGTAGGCGGTCAACTGCTCGGATTCGAGGGCCGTGTACACGGTCAACTCGGTTTTCGCGGCAAAGGCATTCAGGCTGAAAGCAGTGAGGACAGCAGCGGCAAGAGCCAGGGGCTTGAACATGGTGCGGTTCCTTGTTGAGTGCGGTTGGGGTTGGGCAAAGGGTTGGCGCGGGATCAATGGCCGGGCTCGGTCTGCCGCCAGGCCTGGGAGCGGCGCAGTACGCCGCGCGAAGCCCAGGCCAGCAGCAGCGACACGGCCACCGAGGTGAACAGGATCAGGGTCGACATGGCGGCGGCACCGCCGACATTGCCGGCGTCGTCCATGTTCAGCACCGCCACCGCCGCGAGGATGGTGTCGGGGCTGTAGAGAAAGATCGCCGCCGACACCGTGGTCATCGCCGAGACGAACAGGTAGCGGACGATATCCAGCAACGCCGGCAGGCAGATCGGCAGTGTCACCCGCAGGTAATGCCGGTAGAGCGGCGCCTTGAGGGACAGGGCCGCGGCTTCGAATTCGTTGTCGAGCTGACGCAGCGCGGTGGTGGCGGTCATCTGCGCGGTGGTCAGGTAATGGGCGATGGTGCAGACCACCAGCAGGCTCATGGTCCCGTAGAACACATTCAGCGGGTTGCCGTTGAGGTTGAAGAAGAACACGTAGCCCAGGCCGAGGACCAAGCCCGGAACCGCCATCGGCACGAAACCGAGGATCCGCAGGGCCAGGTTCAGGCCGCGCTGGCTGCGGGTTTTCTCCATCAGGTAGGCCCCGGTGAAAATCAGCCCGCTGCCGATCAATGCCGTGCTCAAGGCCAGGGTCAGGCTGTTGCGGTAGGCCAGCCAGCCGCTGCCGGTGCTCGCATTAAAGGCGTAGTGACTGAGCGACAGCGACAGATTGTACGGCCAGAACTTCACCAGCGACGAGTACACCGCCATGCCGAACACCAGCAGCAGGGCCGCGCAGATCAACAGTACGATCACCAGGTAGCAGGCGTCGCGTCGCCATGACGGCACCGGTTTGAATACCTGGGCGCGTCCGCTCATGGCCTCGCCATGACGACGGCGCAGCCAGGCATCGACGGCAAAACTGAACAGTGCCGGCAGCAACAGGATCATGCCGATCAAAGCGCCTCGGCCGAACTGTTGCTGGCCGACCACCGCCTTGTAGGCTTCAAGCGCCAGCACCTGATAGTCGCCGCCAACCACCACGGGCACGCCGAAGTCGGTGATGGTCAGGGTGAAGACCAGGCAGAAGGCCGCGAACAGCGCCTGGCGGCTGGCCGGCCAGGTGATGCTGCGAAAGGCTTTCCAGGGGCTGGCGCCCATGCTTGAGGCCGCGTCGAACAGCCGCGCATCGGCCAGGGACAAGGCCGAGATCAGGATCATCAAGGCGTGGGGAAAGGTGTAGATGACCTCGCCGAGGACCATGCCCCAGAAACCGTAGATATTGTCTGACAGCAGGCCACGCAGCAGGCCCTGGTTACCGAACAGATAGACCAGTGCAATACCCGGCAACATCGACGGTGCCATCAATGGCAACAGGGACAAGGCCCGCCACAGCGTCTTGCCGGGGATCAGGGTCCGTTGCAGGGCGTAGGCAAACAGATAGGCCAGCGGTACGACGATCGCCGCGACACTGAGGGAAACTTTCAGGCTATTACCCAGCAGCCAGTGAAAGTTGTCGCTGTTCACCAGTTCCTTCGCGGCCAGCCAGCCACCGCCCTGCCCGGCTTCACTGCTGAAACCGCGCCAGAAGATCGCCAGCAGCGGCAGCAACACCGCCACGCCGAGGAGGCAAAGCCAGAGCAGCTTGCCACCGACCACGAACAGGCGGTCGCCGAGGCCAACGCGCGCGGTCTTCACGTGGGACTGTCGGGACAAGGCCAGGCTGATTGGCGCGGCCATCTCAGGCAAACACCTGGAGGCTGCGCGGCGGCAGCGCCACCCAGATATCCGGCGCACCGAGGCGCGGCATGTCCTGCGGGCCGACTTCGGCCAACAGCGCGTGACCGGGCAATTGATTGAGTTCGAAGCTCATACGGCAGCGGTTGCCGAGGAAGGTAATTTCCCGAACCCGGGCCGGGAACAGATTTTCCTCATGGACCGGCGGGTTGACGTTGATCGCTTCAGGACGGCAGAACAGTCGACCGGAGGCGGCGCGGGCGGTGCCATCGGCCAAACGCACATCCATCCCGCCGACCCGCGCATGACTGTCGCTGCTGCGCTGGAATGGCAACCAGTTGCCCTGGCCGACAAATTCGGCGACAAACGGCGTGGCCGGTTTGTCGTAGATTTCCTGGGGCGTGGCGTACTGCTCGACCTTGCCGTTGTTCATCACGGCAATGCGGTCGGCCATCAGCATGGCTTCGTCCTGGTTGTGGGTCACCATCAGCGTGGTCACGCCGAGGTTGCGTTGCAGCTGGCGCAGCTCGGTGCACAGATGCTCGCGGACCCGGGCGTCGAGGGCCGACATCGGTTCGTCGAGCAGCAACAGCGAAGGCGCCGGGGCCAGGGCACGGGCCAGGGCCACCCGTTGCTGCTGGCCGCCAGACAGTTGGCCGGGGTATTTCTTTTCGCTGCCGAGCAGCCCCACCAGTTCCAGCATCTGGCCGACACGCTTGCGGGTTTCCTCGCGGCCACTGCCGGTGAGACCGTAGGCGATATTCGCCTCGACTGTCAGATTCGGAAACAACGCGTAGGACTGGAACAGAATGCCGTAGTCACGGGCTTGCGGTGGCAGTTCGGAGACGTTGCGTTCGCCCAGGAACAGCTCGCCGTCGTCCTGACGCTCCAGGCCGGCGATGCAGCGCAGCAAGGTGGTCTTGCCGCAGCCGGAGGGGCCCAGCAGGCAGACCAACTCACCGGCGGCCACGTCCAGGGAGACGTTATCCAGCGCGGTGAAGGCGCCGAAGCGCTTGCGCACGCCACGGACCTTCATCGGGGCGCCGGGGTTGGCCAGGGCGTTGGCGATCGAGTTGTTCATGGACGGACCTCATCAAGCGGATGAGGGTCATGCTAGGGAGCGAATGCGTAGGCTATGTGGCAATAAGGCAAAAGCTGCCGATAGTGGTATTGGCAGATTTGGGTCAGACCGGCGCCATTTCCTGGGCCAGCCCCATGAATGCCGCCGGCAGGCGCGCGGCCTTGCGCTCCTTGAGGCAATACAGGTATTCGGGAATCTGCGGCGCATTCTCGATTGTCAGCACCCGCAATTGCGGGTCGTGGGGGACTTCCTGGCGGGCAATGATGCTGATGCCGATATTGCGCAGCACCGCCTCACGAATCGATTCACGGCTGCCGATTTCCAGCAGCGGGCCATAGCTGACCTGTGCATCGCGCAATAACGCTTCGGTCAGTTGCCGAGTGGTCGAGCCCGCCTCGCGCATCAGCAGACAATGCCCGGCCAACGCACTCAGCGGCACATGATCATGCACCGCCAAAGGATGGTTGCGATGCACCGCCAGCACCAGCGGATCGCTGCCCAGCACCCGGCGGATCAACCTCGGGTCCTCCAGCAACTGCGACGAGGCCGCCACATCGACCCGGTAATCCTCCAGCGCCTCCAGCACCTGCTGGGAGTTGCCGATCTCCACCGACACTTCCACCTGCGGCAAGCGCTCGCGAAAGGCCTTCACCAGATCGAGGATGTAGTAAGGCGCCGTCGCGGCAATCCGCAAGACACCCTGCACCTGCCCGGCATTGCGCAGGAAAAACTCGATATCGGCTTCCTGCTGCAACAACGTCTTGACCATCGGCAGCAAGCGCGCGCCGTCTTCACTGACGCTCAGCCGCCGACCACCGCGATAGAACAATTCGACCGAGTACT
The DNA here is from genome assembly GCF_013386165.1 of Pseudomonas gingeri. Classification (GTDB taxonomy): domain Bacteria; phylum Pseudomonadota; class Gammaproteobacteria; order Pseudomonadales; family Pseudomonadaceae; genus Aquipseudomonas; species Aquipseudomonas gingeri_C. Next base: position 226,228 of record NZ_JACAOS010000028.1, read on the forward strand.
GGCTTTCCAGATGACGGATCTGGGTGGTTACCGTGGGCTGGCTGAGGCCGAGTTTTTTCGCCGCCAGGGTGATGCTGCCCAGGCGGGCGACCATGTAAAACGCCTTCAGCTCGGCACTCAGCACATCACCCTCTCATTCGTTTATTTGCGCAATAGGCGCAACCCATTGAACACCACCAGCAGGCTGACGCCCATATCGGCGAACACCGCCATCCACATGGTCGCCAGGCCGAGGAAAGTCACCGCCAGGAAGATCGCCTTGATCACCAGCGCCAAGGCGATATTTTGCCTGAGAATACCCGCGGTCTGGCGCGAAAGGCGAATGAAAGCCGGAATCTTGCGCAGATCGTCGTCCATCAAGGCGACATCGGCGGTCTCGATGGCGGTGTCGGTACCGGCGGCGGCCATGGCGAAACCGATCTCGGCGCGGGCCAGGGCCGGGGCGTCGTTGATGCCGTCACCGACCATGCCGACCTGATGGCCACGGGCGTAGAGCGCTTCGATGGCTTGCAGTTTATCGGTGGGCAGCAGGTCACCCCGCGCTTCGTCGATCCCGACCTGGGCGGCAATGGCCCGGGCGGTGTGGACATTGTCGCCGGTCAGCATCAGGGTCTTGATCCCCAGCGCATGCAACTCGGCGATCGCCTCCCGGCTGGAGGCCTTGACCGTATCGGCCACGGCGAACAACGCCAGCGGGCCGGAGGCATCGAGCAGCAGGACCACGGTCTTGCCTTGTTTTTCCAGGGCGAAGAGTTTTTCTTCCAGGGCCGCCGAGCAAAGACCGAGATCTTCCACCAGACGATGGTTGCCCAAGTGATAGGCGTTGCCGCCGACCTCACCGCGCACCCCGCGCCCGGCCAGGGCCTCGAAGGCCTCGACGTCGCGCAGCGTCCACTGTTTGTCCTTCGCATCCCGGGCAATCGCCAGGGACACCGGGTGATCGGAGCGTGCCGCCAGGCTGGCGGCGATCAGCGGCGCCGTCTCGAGGAACTGTGGATTGAGGGACAGATAGTCGGTCAGCACCGGCTTGCCGTGGGTGATGGTCCCGGTCTTGTCCAGGGCCAGGTAATCGAGCTTGTGCCCGCTTTCCAGATACACCCCGCCCTTGACCAGGATGCCCTTGCGAGCAGCCGCGGCCAGGCCGCTGACGATGGTCACCGGGGTCGAAATCACCAGTGCACACGGACAGGCGACCACCAGCAGTACCAGTGCCCGGTAGATCCAGTCGAACCACAGGCCGTTCATGAACAGTGGCGGCAGCACCGCCACGGCCAGGGCGAAGGCGAACACCGCCGGGGTGTAGATTTTCGCGAAGGTGTCGACGAACCGCTGGGTCGGTGCCCGCGCGCCCTGGGCCTGCTCGACGGCATGGATGATCCGCGCCAGGGTCGAATTGCCCGCGACGGCCGTTACCCGGTAGTCCAGCGAACCGGCCTGGTTGATGGTACCGGCGAAGACCTTGTCGCCAGGGTTCTTCTCGATCGGTAGGCTTTCACCGGTGATCGGTGCCTGATCGACACTGGAGCTGCCGTAGACCACTTCGCCGTCGAGGCCGATGCGCTCGCCGGGACGAACCCGTACCAAGGCGCCAAGCTCGATGCTTTTAACCTCCTGTTCGACCCATTCACCGTTGTCCTGGCGGACCGTGGCCTTTTCCGGGGTCATCTGCATCAGGCCGCTGATGGCGTTGCGCGCACGGTCCAGCGACTTGGCTTCGATCAATTCGGCAATGGTGAAGAGGAACATCACCATGGCCGCTTCCGGCCATTGGCCGATCAGCAGTGCGCCGGTCACGGCGATGCTCATCAGTGCGTTGATGTTCAGGTTGCGGTTCTTCAGGGCGATCCAGCCCTTTTTATAGGTGGTCAGGCCGCCGCTGAGAATGGAAACCAGCGCGACGATGGCGACCACCCAGGTCGGGGCCAGGCCGGTGAAGTGAATCACTTCGGCAGCCAACGCGCCGATACCGGACAGCGCCAGGGGCCACCAGGGTTTCTTCACCGGCGGCGAGCTTGGGGTTTCGGCGCCTGCGCCCTCGTCCAGCGGCTCGGCCTGCATGCCCAGGGACTTGATGGCCTCGACAATCGGCGTGGTCGAAGGCAGGTCATGGGTCACACCGAGGATCCGGTTGATCAGATTGAACTCAAGCTGCTGCACGCCGGCCAGCTTGCCGAGCTTGTTCTGGATCAGCGTCTGCTCGGTGGGGCAGTCCATGGCTTCGATGCGGAAACGGCTCAAGCGTGCGTCGGCACTGGTGGTCTCGCTGAGTTTGATCAGCGCGGGCGCTTCGGCGCTCGAACAGCAACTGTGGGCATGCCCGGCCGCTCCGTGGGAGTGGGAGGCCTTTACCGGCTTGAGGACATGGAAAGCCTGAGGCGCCGGCTTATCGGCAGGACCGTGGTCATGGCCGTGGTCATGCTTGTGGCCGTGATCGTGATCGTGATCGTGGCCAGCATGGGCGTGATCGCCGGCAGGTTTGTGAGAGGTGTGAATGGAGTCGCTCATGGGTGCGTCCCTGAAAGTGCTTGTTGCCAAGTGAACACCCTGTAGCCACTATAGGGTCAAGCACCCTTTTGGGAGATCGAACGATGAAGATTGGCGAACTGGCGAAACTCACCGACTGCCAGGTGGAAACCATCCGCTATTACGAGAAGGAAAACCTGCTCCCGGAACCGGCGCGCAGCGAGGGCAACTACCGCCTGTACACCCAGGCCCATGTGGAACGCCTGACCTTTATCCGCAACTGCCGCAGCCTGGACATGACGCTGGAGGAGATCCGCAGCCTGCTGGGCCTGCGCGACAGTCCGCAGGACCAGTGCGAAAGCGTGAATGCGCTGATCGACGAGCATATCCACCACGTGAAAGCGCGGATCGACGGCTTGCTGGCGTTGCAGACGCAGTTACTCGACCTGCGCCAACGCTGTGGTGGCGGGCCGGATCTGGATCAGTGCGGGATTTTGCAGCGGTTGGAAGTCAGCGGCAGTGTGCTGCCGACAGAGACCGAGCACTCCCATGTGGGCCGCAGCCACGGCCACTAACGACCTTCTGTGGTGAGCAGGTTTGTCGGAACGCCGCACCCTTGTGGCGAGCGGGCTTGCCCGCGCTCGGCTGCGAAACAGTCGCAAAATCGATCACCGTGTTCTACCTGACACACCGCAATCACTGGTTTTAGGGCTGCTTCGCAGCCCAGCGCGGGCAAGCCCGCTCGCCACAACAAGCGCTCTCGCCACAGAGCCCGATCACCACAAAGTGCACTCTCGACCCGGCTTAAACCGCCATCGGCGCCGTCATCGGCGCATGGTGCTGGTAGCCTTCCAGCGAGAAATCCCCAGGCTCCACCCACTCCAGCCACTCCGGCTGGTACACACCGGTCTTGGCAAACTCCGGCACACGCTCGGAAATCACCAGCTTCGGCATCGGGAACGGCTCGCGGGTCAGCTGTTCATTGAGCATGTCCAAGTGGTTTTCATACACATGGGCATCACCGATGAAGTAGGTGAACCAGCGCGGCGTATAACCGGTCAGCCGTCCGATCAGGCTCAGCAACGCCGCGCCTTCGGTCAGGTTGAACGGCGTGCCCAGCCCCAGGTCATTCGAGCGGATGTAGAGGGTCAGGGAAATCTCCTTCGTCTCCACATTCGGGTGAAACTGGTAGAGCAAATGGCACGGCGGCAACGCCATTTCATCCAGCTGCGCACAGTTCCAACCATGGAACAGGATCCGCCGGCTGCCCGGGTCCTTGATGATAGTGTCGACACACTGGCGCACCTGGTCGATGGCCTTGTACAGCACCACATAGGCCTGGCCGTTTTCCTCGCCTTCGGCAATCTGCCGATAGCCCTGGCCCAAGGTCTGCTCAATCGCCGCCACATTGCTCTTGGCGATCTGTTTGTACGCCGGCCACTTGCGCCACTGCACCCCGTAGATCTCGCCCAGGTCGTCTTCGCCCTGACGGAACGGGTTGGCCAGCCACTGGGCGTTTTCGTTGGCGTTCTGGTCCCAGACCTTGCAGCCCAGCGCACGGAACTCGGCGGCGTTGTTCACCCCACGGAGAAAACCGCACATCTCGCCGACGGCAGACTTGAAGGCCATCTTGCGCGTAGTGATCGCCGGAAAGCCTTCCTTGAGGTCATAACGCAGCATGGCCCCGGGAAAGCTGATGGTGTTCACGCCGGTACGGTTGGCCTGTTTGGTGCCGTTCTTGATGACGTGGGCGACCAGTTCGAGATATTGCTTCATGAATTACCTGCATCCTTGAATGCGGGGCCCGTGGACCCCGATTCGAATTTAAAGCGCGGCGTCTTTCGCTGCCGGTGTCGTCGGGGCACGGTGATAAGCGAACCACAGCAGACCCAGGCCAGCGATGATCATCGGCAGGCTGAGAATCTGCCCCATGGTCACCCAGCCGAACGCCAGATAGCCGAGTTGCGCATCCGGCACCCGGACGAACTCGACGACAAAACGGAAGATCCCGTAGAACAACGCGAACATGCCCGAAACCGCCATGGTCGGCCGCGGCTTGCGCGAGAACAACCAGAGAATCACGAACAGGGCCACGCCTTCCAGGGCGAACTGGTACAGCTGCGACGGGTGGCGCGGCAACTGGGCCGGGTCGCTGAACGGCGGGAAGATCATCGCCCACGGCAAGTCGGTCGGCTTGCCCCACAACTCGCCATTGATGAAGTTGCCGATCCGCCCGGCACCCAGGCCGATCGGCACCATCGGCGCGACAAAGTCCATCAGTTGGAAGAACGACTTGCCGTTGCGCCGGCCAAACCACCAGGCCGCCACCATCACCCCGATAAAGCCGCCATGGAACGCCATGCCGCCCTTCCAGACCTCGAAGATCAGCGTCGGACTGGCGATGTAGGCCGGCAGATCGTAGAACAGCACATACCCCAGCCGTCCGCCGACAATCACGCCCATGGCCAACCAGAAGATCAGGTCGGAGAGCTTCTCCTTGGTCCAGGTCGGGTCGAAACGGTTCAGGCGCCGGGAGGCCAGCAGCCACGCACCGCCAATGCCGACCAGGTACATCAGGCCGTACCAGTGGATTTTCAGCGGGCCGATGGCCAGGGCCACCGGGTCAATCTGCGGGTAAGGCAGCATTGCAACTCCTCGATAGAGTAAAAATTCAGGGCCCGGCGAACAGTCCTCGCCTGGGCCGGCGGGTCATGTTGCAACCGCGCCATTAAGCCAATATTGCGCCAGCGCAGGTGCCGGCTCATCGGTAGGAGCGAGCTTGCTCGCTCCTACCGCTACAACAGGAACTTCATGCCGACAATGAACAACAGGCCGGCAAACAGCCGCTTGAGCAACAACGGCGACAGCTGGTGCGCCAGTTGCACACCAAAACGAGCAAAAAACATACTGGTCAGGGCGATGCCGAGCAAGGCCGGCAAATAGATAAAGCCCAGGCTGTGGGCCGGCAACAACGGATCGTGCCAACCCAGGATCATGAAACTCAAGGTACTGGCCAGGGCAATCGGCAAGCCGCAGGCCGAGGAGGTCGCCACCGCCTGCTGCATCGGCACGCTGCGCCAGGTCAGGAACGGCACGGTCAGGGAGCCGCCACCGATGCCAAAAATCGCCGACGCCCAGCCGATCACCGCACCCGCCAGGCCCAGGCCGAACTTGCCAGGTACGCTGCGGCTGGCCTTGGGCTTGAGGCTCAGGGCCATCTGCACCGCGACCACCAGGGCAAACACACCGATGATCTTCTGCAGGTGCGGGCCGGCAATGGCGTTGGCGGTCAACGCGCCGAGGCCCGAGCCGAGCAGGATGCCCACCGCCATCCAGGCAAAGACCGGCCAGCGCACCGCGCCACGCTTGTGGTGCCCGCGAATGGTGTTGAACGAAGTGAAAATGATCGTCGCCAGGGAGGTGCCCACCGCCAGGTGCGTAAGGATCAGCGGATCAAAGCCTTGCAGGGTGAAACTGAACACCAGCACCGGGACGATAATGATTCCCCCGCCCACGCCGAACAGCCCGGCCAACACGCCGGCACAGGCCCCCAACAGCAGATAGAGCAGAAATTCCATGGGCGCACCCGCTAAACAAGTCCGGCATGGTAACGGAAGGAGACACACGGCTCTACTGGATGGCGATGGATACCCTGCGTAGAGTGGGCAAAAACATCGAGGACCACCTGATGTGCCTGATTGTCTTTGCCTGGCGCCCGGGCCATGCCCAGCCGCTGATCGTCGCAGCCAACCGTGACGAGTTCTATGCCCGGCCAAGCCTGCCGCTGGCGCAATGGCCCGAAGCGCCGCAGGTTTATGCCGGGCGGGATCTGGAAGCCGGCGGGACCTGGCTCGGGATTGGCCCACAGGGACGCTTTGCCGCCTTGACCAATATCCGCGACCCGCACCAGCCGCTCGGCCGGCGTTCACGCGGAGAGCTGGTGGCGCGGTTTCTCAGCGAAAACCTGTCCATTGATCACTATTTAGCCGAAATCAACGCAAGATCATCGGAATATGCCGGCTTCAACCTGCTGCTGGGAACAGCCGATGCGTTGTGGCATTTCAATTCTCACGAGAAAGCACCGCGGCAGTTGGCGGAGGGCGTGTACGGACTGTCCAATGCCGGGCTCGATACGCCCTGGCCGAAATTGCTCAAGGCCCGCGCGGCTCTGTCCTGGGAGTTGGCCGATCCCCGGCCGGAGGCATTGCTGGCGTTGCTCGGCGATCCGACAACCGCGCCGCCCGCCGAATTGCCGGAGACCGGGGTGGGACTGGCGACCGAGAGCCTGTTATCCAGCGTCTTCATCGCCAGCCCCAGCTACGGCACCCGGGCCAGCACGGTGCTGATCACCCAGGCCGACGGCACGCGCCATTTGCTGGAGCGCAGCTTCGGCCCTTATGGCGGGCATTTGGGCGAGGTGGAGTTGAAACTCTAGACCCCCTCGCCTCAATGCGTAACGGTCGGCACCACCATCCGTGACAACCCGAGGTTCTTCAGCGCCAACTGCAAGGTACTGCGAATCACCTGCGGGTTGTCGATGGTCATCACCTGGGCCAGCAGTTCCTGGGCCTTGCTCAGGTTGATCTGGCGCAGCATCCATTTCACCTTCGGCAAGTTGGTGGCGTTCATCGACAAACTGTCAAAGCCCATCGCCATCAACAGCACCGCCGCCATCGGATCACCGGCCATTTCGCCGCAGATACTCACCGGCTTGCCTTCGGCATGGGCGTCACGCACCACGTTCTGCAGGGCTTGCAGCACCGCCGGGTGCAGGTAGTCGTAAAGATCGGCCACCCGTGGGTTGTTACGGTCCACGGCCAGCAGGTACTGGGTCAGGTCGTTGGAACCCACCGACAGGAAATCCACCTGCCGTGCCAGCTCGCGGGTTTGATACACCGCCGCCGGAATCTCGATCATCACGCCCACGGGCGGCATCGGCACGTCCGTGCCTTCATCGCGCACTTCGCCCCAGGCCCGGTGGATCAGGTGCAGCGCCTCTTCCATCTCGTGGATGCCCGAGATCATCGGCAGCAGGATCCGCAGGTTGTTCAGGCCCTCGCTGGCCTTGAGCATGGCCCGCGCCTGCACCAGGAAGATTTCCGGGTGGTCGAGGGTCACGCGGATACCGCGCCAGCCGAGGAACGGGTTGTCTTCTTCAATCGGGAAGTACGGCAGCGACTTGTCGCCGCCGATGTCCAGGCTGCGCATGGTCACCGGTTGCGGGTGGAACGCAGACAACTGCTCGCGATAGATCGCCAGTTGCTCCTTCTCGCTCGGGAAGCGCTGGTTGATCATGAACGGTACTTCGGTGCGGTACAGGCCGACACCTTCGGCGCCGCGCTGCTGCGCCCGGGCCACATCCGCCAACAGACCGGTGTTGACCCACAGCGGCATGCGGTGACCGTCAGGGGTCACGCACGGCAGTTCGCGCAAGGCGTCCAGGCCCTCGGACAGCTGGCGTTCTTCTTCCACCACACCGGCGTATTGCTTGCGCAGGACTTCGCTGGGGTTGGTGAACACCTCACCGCGCGCGCCGTCGACGATCATCTCGATGCCGTCGACCTTCGAGTACGGTAGGTCGACCAGGCCCATGACCGTCGGAATACCCATGGCTCGCGCCAGGATCGCCACGTGGGAGTTACCCGAACCCAAGACCGACACCAGGCCCTTGAGCTTGCCTTCCGGCACCTCGCCGAGCATCGCCGCGGTCAGCTCTTCGCTGACCATGATGGTGTTGTCCGGGTAGACCAGGGCCTGCTGGCGTTCGGATTGCAGGTAAGCCAGCAACCGCCGCCCGAGGTCCTTGACGTCCGACGCACGCTCGCGCAGGTAGGCGTCGTCCATCAGTTCGAAACGGTTGACGTGATCGGTCACCACCTGGCGCAAGGCGCCCTGGGCCCATTGGCCGGTCTTGATCACGTTGGTGATTTCGCTGCCCAGGGAGGCATCGTCGAGCATCATCAGGTAGACGTCGAACAACGCGCGCTCTTCCGGGCGCAGCTGGGTTGCCAGTTTTGCCGAGAGCGTGCGCATATCGGCACGCACACCTTCGATGGCGGTCTTGAACAACGCCAGTTCGGCGTCGATATCGGCGATCGCCTTGTCCGGCACCACGTCCAGGTCCGCCGGCGGCAACATGACCACCGCCGTACCCACCGCCGCGCCCGGAGAACCCGGCACACCGATGAACTTGGCTTCCTGGATGCCCTTGCCTTCACGCCCCAGCCCACGGATCGAACCGGTGGCTTCGGCATGGGCAATAACGCCGGCGAGCTGGGCGCTCATGGTCACGAGGAAAGCTTCTTCGCCTTCATCGAACTGGCGACGCTCTTTCTGCTGGATCACCAACACGCCGACGACGCGGCGATGGTGGATGATCGGCGCGCCGAGGAAAGAGGCGTAACGCTCCTCACCGGTTTCGGCAAAGTAGCGATACCGCGGGTGATCGGCGGCATTTTCCAGGTTCAGCGGTTCTTCGCGCGTACCCACCAGGCCAACCAGGCCTTCATTCGGCGCCATGCTGACCTTGCCGATCGAGCGCTTGTTCAAGCCCTCGGTGGCCATCAGGACAAAGCGGTTGGTCTCGGGGTCCAGCAAGTAGACCGAGCAGACCTGGCTGCCCATGGCCTCTTTGACGCGCAATACAATAATGCCCAACGCCGCCTTGAGATCCTTGGCGGCGTTAACTTCCTGGACGATCTTGCGCAGCGTATTGAGCATGGCTCGGGGTCGAACTCCGTGTCAGTCGCGCGCCAACAGGCGCGGGGCAAGCTCTTTGAGCGCGCGACGGTAGACCTCGCGCTTGAATGTCACCACCTGGCCCAACGGGTACCAATAGCTGACCCAACGCCAGCCATCGAACTCCGGTTTACCGGTCAAATCCATCCGCACCCGCTGCTCGTTGGAGAGCAGGCGCAGGAGAAACCACTTCTGTTTCTGGCCGATGCACAGCGGTTGGCTGTGGGTACGCACCAGACGTTGCGGCAAACGATAGCGCAACCAGCCCCGGGTACAGGCCAAAATTTGCACATCTTCGCGTTCCAGGCCGACTTCTTCGTTCAATTCGCGGTACAAAGCGTCTTCAGGCGTTTCGTCTGGATTGATCCCGCCTTGCGGAAACTGCCATGCATCTTGATTGATGCGGCGCGCCCAGAGGACCTGCCCAGCATCATTCGTCAGAATTATCCCGACATTAGGACGGAAACCATCGGGGTCGATCACGGCAACCACCTCGCAAACGCATGTCATCGCATTGTTCCACAAAGGTTGTGAAAGCAGCAACGAGCCTTCCTACCTTATGTGCACTCTTGTGAAAAGACCGTATTCTGGAGGCCTTTTTACAGGCTTATCAGCGAGTAACCGCAATGCGTCTGGCTTTATTCGACTTGGACAACACACTTTTGGGCGGCGACAGCGACCACGCCTGGGGCGATTACCTCTGCGAACGGGGTATTCTCGATCCGGTGGCCTATAAAACCCGCAACGACGAGTTCTATCAGGACTACCTGGCGGGGCGCCTGGATAACGCCGAATACCTGAATTTCTGCCTGGAGATTCTCGGCCGCAGCGAGATGGCCCAACTGGACGAGTGGCATCGCGATTACATGCGCGACTGCATCGAGCCCATCGTGCTGCCCAAGGGCCTGGCGCTGCTGGCCCGGCACCGCGATGCCGGCGACAAGCTGGTGATCATCACCGCCACCAACCGCTTCGTGACGGCACCGATTGCCGCGCGGCTGGGGGTCGAGACCCTGATCGCCACCGAGTGCGAGATGATCGACGGCCGCTACAGCGGGCGCAGCACCGATATCCCGTGCTTTCGCGAGGGCAAGGTGACGCGTTTGAATCTCTGGCTGGAAGAGACCGGGCATGGCCTGGAAGACAGCTATTTCTACAGCGACTCGATGAATGACCTGCCGTTGCTGGAGCAGGTGGCTAATCCCGTGGCCGTGGACCCGGACCCGAATCTGCGGGCCGAGGCCGAAAAGCGCGGATGGCCGGTGATCAGTCTGCGCGACTGATCCCCACCACCCATGTAGGAGCCGGCTTGCTGGCGATGGCGGCAGTGAATCCGACATCGCCATCACGGGCAAATCCGCAAGAGCCCTGGCGGGCGGCGATCAGGCCGGCTTGGAGACCATCAGGTAGAAAATCGCCATAAAAGACAAAAACGCCGGCCAGCCCAAGGCAAACCACCAGCGCATATAGGTCTCGGCCCGGATCGGCATCGCCGTACCCTCACGCAAGGCCTGCTCGGCCATCTTGTGCACCCGAATCTGCAGCCACACCACCGGCAACCAGCAGATCCCCGCAAACACGAACAGCCCCAGGCTCCACATCAGCCAGCTTTGCTGGATCGGCCACCCCGCCAGATGCATCAGCCCCAGCCCGCTCAACGGCTGGAACACCGCCGTGGTCGTGGTAAACGCCCAATCGGCGAACACCAGGTGTTTGAACGTCACCGCGATCACCTCGACCTGACCCGTACGCCAGGCACGCAAGGCGTAATAGGCAGAACCGGCGCCCAGGCCGAAGAGAATGGTGGAAGACAGGATATGCAGGGTTTTCAGCAGCAGGTAAGCACTCATCGACGCGGTTCGGTCCAAAGCAGCCAAAGTGTCGCCACTATCAACACCAGGTTCTTGGCGACAGCGGCATAAGGGTCAAACCAGTAGTGCGGCAGCACGAAGCTGATAATCAGGGTGTAGCCAGTCATCAACAGCAATTGCGCCCGGAACGCCCACTTGCGCGTGGGCCGAAACAGCATTCCCAGGCCCAGCAACGCGTCGCACAGCGACCCGGCATAGACCGCGAACACCGCCTGTGTCCCGCTCACACCGGCCTCGGCCATGATCCGCAGGCCCCAGTCATAACCCGGCCCGAGGCAAACCGCCGCCGTTCCCAGCCAGATCAACAGCATCACCGCCAGCAGCAACGGCCGCAGCGCCCATTGGACGCTCTGGCCGGCGTTCGGCCAATCTACCAGGCGGGTCGACAGTGGCGCGACCCGGTAACCACAGACCGCAGCCAACGCCTCCGGGTCGGCGACATTGTCACGCTGGGCCATGCGCAAGCTCTGACGATTCAAGGCCCGCCAGCCCAGTCGCTCACCCAGCCAGGCACCCGCCCGCGACAGGATCCCCGGCACTTTCACATAACGCGCCGGCCCCCAGCCCTGGGCCTCACGCAACTGATCGAGGACCTGAGCCAAGGTCAGCACCTGCGGCCCCACCAGCGGCAACATCTGGGACTGCGCCGGCCAATGCCTGAGCAAGGCCAGCACGGCAGCGCACAGATCATCGATATGCAGCGGTTGCAGGCGCGCTTGCAGGTCCAGCAGGGGAATCAGCGGCCACGGCGACAGGCGCGCCAGCCAGGCACTGCTGGCGCCACCCGGCCCCAACAGCAACGAGGGCCGCAGCACCACCGCCGGCACGCCGAGACCCATCAGGTACTCATCCGCCGCCGCCTTGCTCGCCAGGAACGGGACGTCGGGCTGTTCGCCGGCGCCCAGCGCGGAAATATGCAACACCCGCAGCCCCTGGCGCGCCGCCAGGTCGAACAGCGCTCGCGTACCGAGGTCCTGGGTCAGGCGCAGTGCCTGCTCATCGACGCTCAGCAAACCGGCGGCATTGATCAACAGGTCGATATCGTGGGGCAGGATGAAATGCTTGGCGTCCTCGGCCAACCGATCCAGGTCGAGCACCTGCCATTCGACGCCCGGCAGCGAGCGGAGGTGATGGCCACGGCTGGTCGCGATCACTTCGTGGCCGGCGGCGTTCAACGCCGTCAGCAAATGGCGGCCGACGAAACCCGTGGCCCCCACCAGAAGCACCTTCATGGCAATTCCCTAGCCTGACGGCTTAAACCGGTTTCGCGCCCATCAGGCCGGCAATGGCGATAAAACCGACAACCGTGAAAATAGCCAGGGCCAGCGTGAACCCCGGATGCCGCGCCGTTATGCCACGGCGCAGGCGATTGAGACGGACCACCAGCCAGACCCAACTCAAGGTGCTCAGGGTGTAGAGCACACTCGAAGCCAGCAGCCAGGTCTGGCCCAGCGACCAACCGGCCAGGTGCACCAACCACCAGCCACTGACCGGCAGCACGGCCAGGCACAGCGCCATCAATGCCCAGGCGAAAACCCAGGGGAGCTGCAAGGCCCGGTTCAGCACGGCCCCGTCGCCGGCACGGCGGCCACGCCAAAGGCCGATGGTCACCGCCAATGCACTGCCCAGCAACAGCACAAGCGCCACAACGTGTAGCAGTTTCAAGGCGGTGAAGGTTTCCATTTCATTGTTTCCCTGGTTTTTACGATCAACTTTCGAGCAGCAATCAGACAGCAGCTTCTACACAACCCCTGTAGGAGCCGGCTTGCCGGCGATGGGGACCTGGAGACTTGCGTCGCTCTCGCGGCCCTCATCGCTGGCAAGCCAGCTCCCACAATGACCGCATTGGCCGCCAGAAAGCGCCTTGCTCATCAGCTTAGCAGTCCTGCGCCCGGTTTCAGCCGAGGAACAAGCGGTACGCCGGGTTATCGCTTTCATCCCAATACGGGTAGCCGATTTCCGCCAGGGCGGCCGGCACCAGATGGCGCTCATCCACCGGTACCTGCAAGCCCGCGACCACTCGACCATCCGCCGCGCCATGGTTGCGGTAGTGGAACATCGAGATATTCCAGCGCCCACCCAACTTGTTGAGGAAGTTGAACAACGCCCCCGGACGCTCCGGGAACTCGAAACGCAGCACCATTTCGTCGCTGACATGGGCCGCATGGCCACCGACCATATGGCGGATATGCAGCTTGGCCAGCTCATTGTCGGTCAGGTCGAGCACCGGGAAGCCCTGGGCGGTCAGGCTGTCGATCAGGACGCTACGCGGATCGCTGTCCGGGTGGGTCTGCACGCCGACAAAAATGTGCGCTTCGTGACCGGTGTGATAACGGTAATTGAATTCGGTGATCTGACGCTTGCCGATGGCCTCGCAGAACGCCTTGAAACTGCCCGGCTGCTCCGGAATGGTCACGGCGATGATCGCTTCACGGCCCTCGCCCAACTCGGCGCGCTCGGCGACATGGCGCAGGCGGTCGAAATTGACGTTGGCGCCGGAGTCGATGGCCACCAGGGTCTGCCCGGTGATCTTGCGCGACTCGACGTACTTCTTGATCCCCGCCACGCCCAGGGCGCCGGCCGGCTCGGTGATCGAGCGGGTATCGTCGTAGATATCCTTGATGGCGGCGCAGATCTCGTCGGTACTGACGGTGATCACCTCGTCGACATAGTCCTTGCAGATATCAAAGGTATGCTGGCCGATCTGCGCCACCGCCACGCCGTCGGCGAACAGGCCCACGGAAGACAGGATCACGCGCTCGCCGGCGGCCATGGCCTGTTGCAGGCAGTTGGAGTCATCCGGCTCGACGCCGATCACCTTGATCTCCGGCCGCAGGTACTTCACATAGGCCGCGATACCGGAAATCAACCCGCCGCCACCGACCGGAACAAAGATCGCATCCAACGGCCCCGGATGTTGACGCAGAATCTCCATTGCCACGGTTCCCTGCCCGGCAATGGTGTGCGGATCATCGTAGGGGTGGATATAGACGTAGCCTTTTTCCTCGACCAGCTTCAGGGAATGAGCCAGGGCTTCGGCGAAAGAGTCACCATGCAGCACCACTTTGCCGCCACGGGAGCGCACGCCTTCGATCTTGATTTCCGGCGTGGTCTTGGGCATCACGATGGTCGCCTTGACCCCCAGCACCTTGGCCGCCAGGGCCAGGCCCTGGGCATGATTGCCTGCCGACGCGGTGACCACGCCACGGGCGCGCTCGGCGTCGCTGAGCTGGGTCAGCTTGTTGTAGGCACCGCGAATCTTGAAGGAGAACACCGGCTGCAAGTCTTCACGCTTGAGCCAGACCTTGTTACCCAGCCGCTCGGAGAGCTGGCGAGCGGTCTGCAACGGGGTTTCCACGGCAACGTCGTAGACGCGCGAGGTGAGGATCTTCTTGACGTACTGTTCAAGCATCGGAAGGCATCGCTGGCGGGTGTGGACAGGGACCGAGGAGTCTAACCCAGCGCTTGCGGCAACGACCACAGGGTTCCTGAGGTTTTGTTAGCCACGCCTGCGGCCAAACGGACAATGACCTTCCCCGCCCCGACGCTTATAATGCCGGCCTTTCGCACACCCCTCTGCCCGCTTTCGGAGCCCGCATGACCCAGGATCAACTCAAACAGGCCGTGGCCCAAGCCGCTGTCGACTTCATCCTTCCCAAGCTCGATGACAAAAGCGTCGTCGGCGTGGGCACCGGCTCCACCGCCAACTGCTTTATCGACGCCCTGGCGCAACACAAGGGCGCCTTCGACGGCGCGGTCGCCAGCTCCGAAGCCACCGCCGCCCGCCTCAAGGGCCACGGGATTCCGGTTTATGAGCTGAACACCGTCAGCGACCTGGAGTTCTACATCGACGGCGCCGACGAAAGCGACGAACACCTGAACCTGATCAAGGGCGGCGGCGCGGCCCTGACCCGCGAGAAGATCGTCGCGGCCGTGGCCAAGACCTTTATCTGCATCGCCGACGGCAGCAAGCTGGTACCGGTGCTCGGCGCATTCCCGCTGCCGGTCGAAGTGATCCCGATGGCCCGCAGCCATGTGGCGCGCCAACTGGTGAAACTGGGGGGTGATCCGGTGTATCGCGAAGGCGTGTTGACCGATAACGGCAACATCATTCTGGATGTGCACAACCTGCAGATCACCAACCCGGTGGAGCTGGAAAGCCAGATCAACGCGATTGTCGGCGTGGTCACCAACGGCCTGTTCGCGGCCCGTCCGGCGGATCTGCTGCTGTTGGGCACGCCTGAAGGCGTGAAGACCCTCAAGGTCTGATTGGAACGCCAGACCGGCAAACACCGACTCCCTGTGTAGGAGCCGGCTTGCCGGCGATGGCGGCATCAAGGACAACGCAAGGCTTGCCGGCCTCATCGCTGGCAAGCCAGCTCCCACAGGGTGGGAGCAACCCGGGTTAGCGAACGCTGCTGTTGAAGCTGCTGGCGCCCGGCAATTCCAGTACCAGCTCATCCCCTGCATTCAACGGACCGACGCCAACCGGCGTGCCGGTCATGATCACATCGCCAGCCTGCAGCGAGAAACACGCCGCCATGTACTGGATCATCGGCACGATCGGGTTGAGCATGTCGCTGCTGATCCCGTCCTGGCGAACCTGGCCGTTGATGGTCAGGCGAATGCCGATCTGGGTCAGGTCCGCAAAGCTGCTGCCAACCACGAACGGCGCCAGCACACAGGCACCGTCGAACGACTTGGCGATTTCCCAAGGCAAACCCTTGCCCTTCAACTCCGCCTGCTTGTCACGCAAGGTCAGGTCCAGCCCCGGGGCGAAACCGGAAATGGCATCCAGCACTTCTTCAGCGCTCGGCTTGTTGGACAGCGGCTTGCCGATCAACACGGCAATCTCGGCCTCGTAATGCACCGAACCACGGTCCGCCGGGATGCTGAAACCACCCTCGAGCGGCACCACGCAACTGCCTGGCTTGATGAACAGCAGCGGCTCGGTCGGCACCGGGTTGTCCAGCTCCTTGGCGTGCTCGGCGTAATTACGGCCGATGCACACCACTTTGCCGAGAGGAAAGTGAATACGGGTACCGTCGACATACTGGTGCTGATAGCTCATTACCGACTCCTGGTCTTTGTCATCAGTGACTTCAGGTTCAAACCGCGAAAATCTTGCCCGGGTTCATGATCCCGTTCGGATCGAACACCGCCTTGATCGCCTTCATGTATTCAATTTCAGCCGGGGAACGACTGTAGGTCAGGTAATCGCGCTTGGTCATGCCCACGCCGTGTTCGGCGGAGATCGAACCGTTGTATTTCTCGACGGTTTCGAACACCCACTTGTTGACGGTAGCGCACTTGGCGAAGAACTCGTCCTTGCTCAGGTTTTCCGGCTTGAGAATATTCAGGTGCAGGTTGCCGTCGCCGATGTGGCCGAACCAGACGATTTCGAAGTCCGGATAGTATTCGCCGACGATGGCGTCGATTTCCTTGAGGAAAGCCGGCACTTTCGACACGGTGACCGAAATGTCGTTCTTGTACGGCGTCCAGTGGGAAATGGTTTCGGAGATGTACTCGCGCAGCTTCCAGAGGTTCTGCAACTGGGTTTCACTCTGGCTCATCACGCCGTCCAGCACCCAGCCCTGCTCGGCGCAGTGCTCGAAGGTTTCCAGGGCCTGGTTGGCCACTTCTTCAGTGGTCGCCTCGAACTCCAGCAGCGCGTAGAACGGGCAGTCGGTTTCGAACGGCGCCGGTACGTCGCCACGGCCGAGGACCTTGGCCAGGGCCTTGTCGGAGAAAAACTCGAAGGCGGTCAGGTCCAGCTTGCCCTGGAAGGCGTGCAGCACCGGCATGATCGAATCGAAATCCTGGGTGCCGAGGACCATGCAGGTCAGGTTCTTCGGCGCGCGATCCAGACGCATGGTCGCCTCGACCACAAAACCCAGGGTGCCCTCGGCGCCGATGAACAGCTGGCGCAGGTCGTAACCGGTGGCGTTCTTGATCAGGTCCTTGTTCAGTTCCAGGACATCGCCCTTGCCGGTCACGACTTTCATGCCGGCCACCCAGTTACGGGTCATGCCGTAGCGAATCACCTTGATCCCGCCGGCATTGGTGCCGATATTGCCGCCAATCTGGCTGGAACCCGCCGAAGCGAAGTCCACCGGGTAGTACAGGCCCTGTTCTTCGGCCACGTTCTGCAAGTGCTCGGTGACCACACCCGGCTGGCAGACCGCGGTACGGTCGGTCAGGTTGATGTCCAGCACCTGGTTCATATAGTCGAAGGACACCACCACTTCACCGTTGGCCGCCACGGCCGCAGCCGACAACCCGGTACGACCGCCCGATGGCACCAGCGCGACCTGGTGCTGGTTGGCCCAGCGCACGATGGCCTGGACCTGCTCGGTGGTTTTCGGGAACACGATGGCCGTCGGCGCCGGGGCGAAATGCTTGGTCCAATCCTTCCCGTAAGCATTCAGGGAGTCAGCATCGGTCAGGACTTTGCCAGGCTCAACCAGGGTCTTCAGCTCATCAATCAGGGCAGGATGGGTCATCGACAGAACTCTCGAACAATTCATGGTCATCCTGAGGACGCTTCACGTCGCAGAATGAGTGTTTGCAGGTCGCATATGCTAGCATACGCCCCCCGTTCGAGCGTGCTAACAAGCCGATCTGCGGTGCCGGCGATCACGCCGCGCGGTCAGCTCAAGCTGTCCATTTCCCTGCCATTTTTCTCCGGGACACAGGTTTACGCAGATGAGCAAGACTTCTCTCGATAAGAGCAAGATCAAGTTCCTTCTTCTCGAAGGCGTCCACCAATCCGCAGTCGACGTCCTCAAGGCCGCCGGGTACTCCAACATCGAGTACCACACCAAGTCACTGCCGGACGCCGAACTGAAGGAAAAGATCGCCGATGCCCACTTCATCGGCATTCGCTCGCGCACCCAACTGACCGAGGAACTCTTCGAAAACGCGAAGAAGCTCGTCGCCGTCGGCTGTTTCTGCATCGGTACCAACCAGGTCGACCTCGACGCGGCGCGTCAACGCGGCATCGCCGTGTTCAACGCCCCGTACTCCAACACCCGCTCCGTTGCCGAGCTGGTGCTGGCCGAAGCGATCCTGTTGCTGCGCGGTATTCCCGAGAAGAACGCTTCCTGCCATCGCGGTGGCTGGATCAAGAGCGCGGCCAACTCCTTTGAAATCCGGGGCAAGAAACTGGGGATCATCGGTTACGGCTCGATCGGTACGCAGCTGTCGGTCCTGGCCGAAGGCCTGGGCATGCAGGTGTTCTTCTACGACACCCTGACCAAGCTGCCGCTGGGCAACGCGACCCAGGTCGCGAACCTGACCGACCTGCTGGGCATGTCCGACATCGTCACCCTGCACGTTCCGGAAACCGCTGAGACCCAGTGGATGATCGGCGAGAAGGAAATCCGCGCCATCAAGAAGGGCGGCATCCTGATCAACGCTGCCCGCGGCACCGTGGTCGAGCTGGACGCCCTGGCGGACGCGATCAAGGACAAGCACCTGATCGGCGCGGCCATCGACGTGTTCCCGGTGGAGCCACGCTCCAACGACGACATCTTCGAAAGCCCGCTGCGTGGCCTGGACAACGTGATCCTGACCCCGCACATCGGTGGCTCGACCGCTGAAGCCCAGGCCAACATCGGTCTGGAAGTGGCGGAGAAGCTGGTCAAGTACAGCGACAACGGTACCTCGGTATCGTCCGTGAACTTCCCTGAAGTGGCCCTGCCGGCTCACCCTGGCAAACATCGCCTGTTGCACATCCACGAAAACATTCCGGGTGTGTTGAGCGAAATCAACAAGGTCTTCGCGGAAAACGGCATTAACATCTCCGGCCAGTTCCTGCAGACCAACGAGAAAGTCGGTTACGTGGTCATCGACGTTGACGCCGAGTACTCGGACCTGGCGCAAGAGAAGCTGCAACACATCAAGGGCACCATCCGCTCCCGAGTGTTGTTTTAAAAGCAGCGGTAAGCTTCAAGCGGCAAGCCAAACGCCCGCTTGAAGCTTATGGCTTGCCGCTTGCTGCCAAAAAAGGAGCCCCTCGGGGCTCCTTTTTTATTTCACATTGACGGTGATGGTTTTCGAGGCAACGGTCGGATCGAACTGCATGTGGCCCTTGTCGCCCGCCACCAATTGCAAGGTGTGCTTGCCCGGGGTCAGGGTCAGTTGGGTTTCGGTCTGGGCCTTGCCGTAGTGGATCACGGTGTCGGTCGCCGGGATCGGCAGGGTTGGGTCCGGCAGAGCCGTCTGGTCGACCAGCAAGTGATGGTGACCGGAGCCAGGGGTAAGATCACCGGCCGGCTTGAGTGTCAGGCCCTTCATGCCGAACTTGACCGTGAAGGTCTTGCCGACCGTGGCGCCGTCTTTCGGCGAAACGATAAAGACCTTGGCACCCTCGGGCGCCGCAACCCGCGGAATATCATCCGCAAGCGCCAGCATCGAAGAGCCCAGCAAAACAGTAGCCAACGCAATACGAGAAACTAAGGTGTTCATTCACTTCTCCAGTTTTTCCGCGATTTCAGTACGGTTATGACAACTTTGTGGCGATTCGTGGTCCAAGGCACTCAATAACATAGCAAAGCGTGCTTGAACGGCGCGGAACATATTTGTATTCCAATTCGGGAGCGACCATGCGTTTTCTGCCTGGCCTATTACTTTTACTGCCCTTCGCCAGCCCTTTTGCCCAGGCTGAACTGATTGATGACGTCAACGACCGGGGCGAGTTACGCATCGCCCTGGAAGGCGACATGCGACCCTTCGGTTTCAACGAAGACGGACACCTGACCGGCTTCGAGGTCGAACTG
Organism: Pseudomonas gingeri; assembly: GCF_013386165.1. GTDB lineage: Bacteria > Pseudomonadota > Gammaproteobacteria > Pseudomonadales > Pseudomonadaceae > Aquipseudomonas > Aquipseudomonas gingeri_C. The sequence continues at coordinate 246,080 of NZ_JACAOS010000028.1, forward strand.
GGCGAGCAACTGGCCAAGGAACTGGACGTGCAAGCCTCGTTCGTCCCCACCGACGCCACTGACCTGTTGCAGGGCGTCGAGACGGGCAAATACGATGTCGCCATCAACCACATGGCTATGACTGCTGAACTGCAAAAACGTTACGACTTCAGCGAACCTTATAGTTACCCCAGCGCGCAATTGATCGTGCACAAGGAAGTTTCGCCGACACAGATCCCCCTCGCCATGCGCGAAAGCCCGTTACCGCTCACGGCGGATACGGTCGAGGGAGCAACGGTGACCCTGGTGATTCCGTTCCAGAAAGGCAATCCGGCGTTCCAGGCCAGTCTCGACAAGGCGTTGCAACGCCTGAAAGCGGACGGACGCCTCGCCGCGCTCTCGCAGAAGTGGTTTGGTAAGGATACGACCCAGCCGCCGAAACCGTGAGTCGGCGCTTTACGGTGCGGGGGGATGTTCCAGGCGCTGCAGGGCGATCAGTGCTTCAGGCAGCTCCAACTCACTGAACACCTGCACGCCAGCCTGCTTCAACAAGGCCGCCGTGACCCCTTCGCCGCGCACCTTCACGCCGCTGAAGGTGCCGTCGTAGGTCAGCAGGTTGCCGCACGACGGGCTGTTGGCCTTGAGCACGGCGATGCCGATGCCATGCCGCCGCACCAGCTCCAGCGCCTGATGCGCACCCGAGAGAAAGGCTTCGCTGACATCCTCGCCTTCGCTGGTGATCACCCGGGCCAGCCCTGCCAGTACCTGCACGCCCTGTCCGCCGGGAATTTCCGCTGCCGCCCGGGGTGTCGGCAAGCCGCCGGCCACTTCCGGGCACAACGGCACCACCCGCCCCTCGGCCTGCCACTGGGACAGCTGCGCATAAGGCCCGCTGGCCCCGCCGTCATAACGAACGAGATGCCCCAGCAGGCAGCGACTGACCAGAATTTTCTGTTTCATCAGAACGGATCATTGCCACGCCGACGAAACCAGCCGGTCAGTGACAGGCGCTCGCGGGTGGCAGGCAAGACTTCATGGGGCACATCGCCCGACAGGAACAGCACCAGGCAACCGCCGGTCGGAACCACGTCATGTTCCACGCCGTCCTCCAGGTACATGCGCAACTGGCCGCCGTGCTCAGGTAACCAGGCGTCGTTCAGATAGATCACCGCAGAAACCGCGCGTCGATCATCGTCACGGAAGCGGTCGACATGTTTTTTGTAGAAGGCGCCGGGCGGGTACAGGGCGAAATGGCTTTCGAAATCCTCGAGCCCGAGAAACAGCCCGCGGTTGAGGGCCTCGCGCAGGCTGTCCATCAAGTCCATGTACTCATCGCAGGGCCCGGCCTGGCCCGGTTCCAGCCATTGGATATGGTCGCCACGAATCCCCTCGCGCACTTCCTGGGCCGGCCCGCGACCGACCCCGGCCGGCGCCAACTCGCCTTCGGCGGCGCGCTGGCGACACTCGGCGGCCAGGGCAACGGTCAGCGCTGGCGGCAGGAAGATGCTCTGCTGCGACCAGCCGCGCTCGGCCAGGTCGTCGACGATACGTAACAGCAGCGGATGATCAGAGGGAATGTGCATGCCGCGCATAGTATCCAGATGCCCGGAAATCCGACAGAGCCCCCCGAACGACTTACAGGAATTCTCGACAAGTACCGCGCTCGCCGGGACAATAGCCGGCTGTAGACAGGAGTCCCTATGCGCCGTTTGCTTTTTTCGCTGTTGATGTTCTGCACTTTGCCCGCCTGGGCAGACAACCACGACCAGCTGTACCGGGTCGCCGGTTGGCCGGAACAACGCGCGCATTTCAACGATGCCCTGAGCGCCGCCCAGCAAAAGTACCGCAATAGCCTGCCACCGGCGGTCTATGACGCCCTGGTGAGCAACAGCAACCAGCGTTTCGCGCCCCAGGCCATGGACCAGCGGGCCGAGGCCCAGTTGCGCCAGAACCTCGACAACCCGAAACCAGCACTGACATTCTTCCAGTCACCGCTGGGGCGCAAGATCGTCTCTGCCGAACTGCTCGCCACCCGCCGCGACCAATTGGCCAAGAATGCCAAGGGCCTGCCGCATATCGACGCCAGCGCCACCCGCCGCCTGCTGATCAACCATCTGGGCCGTGCGCTGCCGGCGCGCGAAGCCGGGGCCGAAGTCAGCCTGGCCATCGCCGGCGTGGCGGCCGACAGCCTGAGCTCGATGATCCCCGGGCTGCTGGGGGCGGGAGCGGCACAGAGCATGCTGAACGGCCAGCGCGAACGCTTGATGGAACAGATCGGCAACGACCTGGATAACACCTTGCTCTACGTCTACCGCGGCCTGTCCGACCCGGAGCTGGAAGAGTTCAGCACTTTTGCCGAATCGCCGGAAGGCAAGGCCTACTACCAGGCCGCACTGGCAGCGATCCGCGCCGGACTGGCGGTGGGGCAGAACCTGACCTCCACGCCACCTGGAAACTGAATGCAATACAGCCGTGCCTGCCACGGCCAGCCTTCCGGGCGTAATATGAATGCCCAGGCGCCATCCATGCAGTAGGTTCGCCTCCCTTCAGGAGACTACTCATGTACAAGATCAACCTGGCTACCGCCGCGGACATCGAAGGTATCGCCCAACTGCTCCAGGCCAACGCCCCTTCCCGGGGTGGATCACTGACTGGGGAGTTCCCCCTCGACAAGGTCAGGCAAATGGCCCTCGGCGGCTCCCCCGTGGTAGTTGCCTCCCGCGATAACACCGTCGTTGGCGTGCTGTTCAGCGCGGCGAAAGACCTGCACCCCGCTCCGCCATCGATCACCGCCATGCTGGCCGCCTGGCCGGGCGCGCCCGACGCCTACGTGTACGGTCCGGCCTGCATCGCCGCCTCGGAAAGAGGCCAAGGCCTTCTGCCCCGGCTCTACGCGCAACTTCAACAGCATTGCCCGGGGCGCGAGGCGATTCTGTTCATACGCCGGGACAACAGCGCCTCGTTGCGTGCCCATGAGCGCCTGGGCATGCATGAAGTCGCCGGCTTCACTCTGGAAGGCGAAGAGTACGCGGTACTCAGTGACCGACCGGTTGCGCAATAAGACGCGCCGCCCTGGATAGCACCTAAGCGGTTTGTGCCTGCCCCTCAAGGGACCAAGCCGCAACCCACTCCCGCACCTCTGCATAGGGATAGGCCTCCAACACCGAAAACCCCGGCAGCGCCCTGGCCTTCAGCTTCGTAAACAACGGCACGCTGATACCACAGAGGAAGCGCGTCAGGCACTCCGCACTCGGTGAATGCCCGTTGTGCTCCTGATGCCTGTGGATAAAGCCGCTGCACAGCCCAGGGAAATCGCGCTGATCAAGGGCAGGCAACGCCGGCGGCTCCGGCAGGCAGGCCACCTGCCCGTGACACACCGAACAATGCCCGCATCGCTCAGGCGCCTGCTCATCACCGAAATAGCGGGCCAACCGATAACCCAGGCATTGTTCGGTCGCGAACAGCGCCAGCATGGCGTGAATCCGCGCAATCTCGCTGACTTCGTGCTGCGCAAAATAGGCATACAGCTCCAGGCTCAGGGCATGGGGATCGAAGTCGCTGACCAACAGGCTGTAGACCTCGGTCATCTGCTTGCTTTCCAGCTCGATCCAGCGCCGCTCCTGGAAAAAGTCCAAGGCCTTTACCACCCGGCCACGCTCGGCCTGATGCTGTTGATACAAGGCGTCGAAATTCACCGTGGCCCAGGTCCGGGCGCGGCTGGAGGTCTGGATAATCGCCGAGACGAAGTCGCGCCGCTCGCCCTCGAACTTCTCCAGTAACACCTCGGGTTCCACCAGGAACTTGAAACGGTATTCGGCGAAATACGCATAACGCGGTGCAATCAAGCCCCGCAACTCCAGCTGGACCAGCAGGGTCTTGAGTGGCAACTGGCGGATATTGCTCTGGTCCGCCAAGGGCCCGAGCAGGAACTCCCACTGGCCATCCGGGATCGCGCCCTTCAGCTCGTCCAGCACCCGCCGAATCCCCTCCAGCTCCGGCGTATCGCCGTAGACGAAGTTTTCCAGCACATTCAGGCTGTCGCGGTTGGCCAACACCAGACAATCGGAAGGCTGGCCGTCGCGTCCGGCCCGGCCGATTTCCTGGCTGTAGTTCTCGATGGACTTGGGCAGGTCGAAATGCACCACGTTGCGGATATCCGCCTTGTCGATGCCCATGCCGAAAGCAATGGTGGCGACGATGCAATTCAACTGCCCGGCCATGAACTGCTTCTGGATCGCCTCCCGCTGCTCATGGGGCAAACCGGCGTGATAGGCCGTGGCCGGAATGGCATTGCGGCTCAGGTGCTGGGCGATCTGCTCGGCGGTCTTCTGCAGGGTGACGTAGACAATGCTCGGCTGCCCGACGCGGCCGCCCAGCCATTCCACCAGCCGACGATGCTTGTCATCGCCGCCGACCGACTCCACCAACAGGTTGAGGTTTGGCCGATAGAAACCGGTGGTGACCACATCGTCCGGCGCAATGGCAAACTTGGCCTGCATGTCCGTGATCACTTTCGGGGTGGCGGTGGCGGTCAGCAGCAACGCCTGGGGAATGCGGAACTGGCGCTGATAGTCCGGCAGCTTCAGGTAATCGGGACGGAAATTGTGGCCCCACTCGGAAATACAGTGCGCCTCGTCCACCACCAGCAGGGAAATCTGCACCTGCTGGAGAAAATTGCGGAAGCGCTCGTTCTTCAGGCGTTCCACGGAAATCATCAGGATCTTCAATTCGCCGGAACGGGCTCGGGCCATCACCGCATTGGCCTCATCCCGGCTCTGGGCCGAGTCGATGCTCGCCGCCGCAATGCCATGGCGTTGCAGAAAGGCCAACTGATCCTGCATCAACGCCAGCAGTGGCGACACCACCAGCGTCAGGTGCGGCAGAAGCAGCGCCGGCAATTGATAACACAAGGACTTGCCGGAACCGGTGGGGAAAATCGCCGCCGCCGAACGCCCGGCCAATACCGCACTGATCGCCGCCTCCTGGCCACCGCGAAACTGTGGATAACCAAAAACCCGCTGGAGGGTGTCGTACATAAGCTGTCACTCCGTTGACCGCTGTGGATAAACAAACCCTAGGCGGTCGGGCGAGAAAAGGGCCGAGGCAAGCATTACAAACTGCTACGGCGCGCCAGACTAGCGCAAAGCGGGCCGCGGTTGCGGGGTAGCGGCCAATACCCAGATACAAATCTACAGGTGCGTCCTGCTGAGAGTGCCGATTACATCGAGGCGACTGGGGTGACTGATGGATCTGGCGGCAGCAACGCGACTGGCAAGCGAGCGAAGCAGCCGCCGACAACTCTCACCTACCGATAACGGTCCTGCGGGATAGAACACGCAAAACAATGTCCCTGTAACAGCCCCCGGAAACGAACAACGCGCCAGACAGGGCGCGTTGTGGGGCTGGATCAGTGTGTGATTCAGCGATTTTTTACTCGCTCGATCGCCGTGTCATACACCGGATTGGCTTTCTGTTCCTTGGCCAGCTCGTAGTGACGCTGAGCATCGGAGAACTGCCCGGCACCTTCATAGATACGAGCAATGTTGTAGTAGGAACTGGCGCGAACGGTGTTGGCCGAACTGCCGGATGCCAGGGCAACGGCCTTGCGGTTGGCCCAAATGGCTTCAGCGGTATTACCGGCCTTCTGATACGCCAGACCGAGGTTGCTGTAGGCCTGACCAAAGCTGTTGTTCAGATCGATGGCCTGACGGAAGAAGGCAATCGCCTGCTCCAGATTACCTGCCTTGTAGGCCGCCTCGCCTTTCACATTCAGAGCCTTTGCATCGATCTGCGCCGTAGAGCTGACCGCCACTTCGGCGACCGCGACCTTGTCATCAAGCAGCGGCGAGACTTCATTCAGCACATCCTTGGCCTCTACGGTCGCGCCGCTGAAGGTGTTGATGTCCTGAAAGTCACCGCTGCCGGTCATCCGGAACACGGTCCACAGGTTGCCGCTGCGGTTGGTGGGAACGTAATAGGTACGAACCAGGGACTGACCCATGTAGACAAACACCGTGGCCTGGCTGTTGGACAGTTGGCGCGAGGCCGGATTGTTGCCGTTGGTGTAGTCATGCACTGCATACACATAGCTTTCGCCGTAGTGCTTCTTCTGCAGGGTGATGGTTTCCGGGCCATAGCTGTCGGTGTCATCCACGTCCAGTTCGGCGTCGGTGCCCTTCTGCTGTTCGAAGTAGATATTGTTACCGGGGAAAATCATGTGGGAATCGAGGTCTGCCGGGGTCTTGCCCCAGGTCAGCACCACGCGCAGGCCGTCGAGGCTCTGCATCACTGGACTGACGGCATAGGTCATGTCCTTGCAGGGACACTTGACCACCAGATTGGAGTAACCGGCCTTCTTGATGATCAACAGGTTGCTGGCATCGTCGGCGAAGCTGGCCTCGAGGACGACCTGGCCCTGGGCGTTGGTCTTGCCGACCACGTTCTGCTCGCCGTTGCGCTGCAACAGCACTTCGGCGTCGGCGATCTTCTGATCCTTGACCACGGCACTGAGGACTTCGATGGGCAATTGCCCGGCCTGGACCGACCAGGCGACGGCACACAACGACAAGACAGAGGCCACGCGAAGCAGAGACATACTTAACTCCCTTTAAGTGCAAAACTCGGACACCGGGAGGCGCCCTGAAAATTGGTGCGAAACATACCGATTTTTTGTCCGAGGCGTCTGCTTTTTAAAAGGAAAATTTCATTTTTGTGGAGCCGTCGTTACTCGCCAATAGCTGTTTGAAGATTTAATCTGCAATCCCCCTCAAAGCCCACGAGAAAGCGCCGATAACCCGCTGACTCACCATGGAAGGCCGCGGCGATATGCAACATTCCGAGCAAGAAGATGACGATGGCGTCATCCGTTTCAAACGCCTGCACCCCGAACATTTCGACGTGGTGCTGGGATCGCACCCGGCCAAGCAGAAAGTGCCGCGCCCTGCGCAGCCCAAGTCCTACGGCATATGGGTAATGGTGCTGATACTCGTGGGCATGCTCGGCTACATGACGCTCAACCGGAACAGCAGCCGCCCGATTTCTGTCGAGCCAATGCCGGCGGCTGAGCCGTTGCCGACTGAAGCACCTGCGCAGCCCCAAGTGCCGGAGGAGCCGGTGCAAGCACCTAATCCGCCCAGCGCCAAAATCGCGCCGACGCCCGCACCGCAAGTGGTTGTCGTGGTGCAGACTCAGGCCCCAGCGGCGGCGGCAGCGCCCGCCACAGTCTCGGCCCCCGTGCCGAAGGCCCAGGGATTGGTGTCGGCCAGCTACCTGGCCGGTTACCAGGCCAACTTGAATGCGCCTGAAGCCAGACAGACGCGCCAGTACGAAATCGCCACGGTCAGCATTCGCGAATGGGACGGCCGCGACCGTTATCAGGCGAAGTGGCGGATCTTCAACAACGTCATCGACAACGCCAGCGTCTGCGGCAACTTCCTGGCCACCAGTACCGAGCACAGCGAATGCCGCAAGTCGGCAGCGGTATTTTTCAAGGAACAGTGCGGCGAATGGGGCAAGCGCTGGGACCGCGACCAGGAGGAGAAAAGCAAAGGGATGCAGGAGCGCTATTGCACGGCGATGAAGACGTTTAGCGCGTAGGGGAAAACAGCGGACGATGGCGCTGAGCCGGCCAGTCGCTTAGTAGCCCCTTCGCGGGTAGGTTATTTCCTCAAAGGAAATGGCCTACTCATACGAGGCAATTAATAACCAGCACTTGAGAGCCCGGCCACACCCTGCACCGGTACATGCTGATTCAGCACAAGCGCCAGGTCCTTCATTGTTCGGAGCTCCTCACCGACGCACTGACGGGACCGCTCCGATGACCAAGCCTATCCTTGAAAAAAAGAAGATACATTTAGAAAAAATACACCAGGCAAACCATTCTCAAACAGCTTGCCTGGCAGCAACCCCGTTGATAGTATTTTCTCAACGCATCTGGTTAACCATTTGCCCACCTTCCGAGGCCCACATCGATTCGTCGAGTGGGCTTTCGTGTATTCGGGCATAAGGAAAGCCAATGCATTACGTTGCCTATCTCGACGAGTTCGGACACGTCGGCCAATACGTTTCCAGAAACCATTCTCAATACAAGACAAGCCCTGTTTTCGGGCTGGGTGGCATGCTCATTCCCGCGCACCACGTGCGCGAATTCGCGATCTACTTCTACAAACTCAAGTGCCATCTGCTGGCCTGGGATCTACAGCATAAAAATCCAAGGCAACTGCCTCCTTACCAATGGGAAAAGAAAGGCGCTTCGATTTACACGCCTACGAACATTGCCAAGTATCAATCGCTGAGACACTCTACATTTCGGCTGCTGAATCAGATCAAACAAGTCGGCGGGCACGTGTTCTACACAGGTGAGCACAAAACTGCAGCTCCCCACGTGCAGGACTCTGATCGAGCCTCCAGTCCAAGGCGAAAGCCACCTTTTCCAGACACTCCAATGCGCAGACTGGATATGTGGCCTCATTGGCCGCCTCATGGCGCTATCTGTTGCACCCGAAGAGTTTCGAGACGGGGAGGACTTCAAGAAGTACTTTTCCTCTCGCATCGCCGCTGTCTCTATCCCATGCAGCGGTCTGGAACATCAGAAAAATGCCAAACCGCAAGAAGCTCTTGATGCAAAATCCGAAGATGCACCAATGCCGTCTCTCGGAAATTGCCACGAACCCAACGCCGCGTCTGCGCGCAATGTACAACCCACTTGGGCTTCATTGGCTGAACTACCCCTCGCCGATCCAGACTTTCTGGGAGAACGGACGAATGTTATCGCAGATGAAAACAGGTTCAATAAGGGGCCAGGAACGCCAACGACGTAAGTTCGCTCCTGCGGCAGCTTCTTGGCTGTCCGTGGCACGCTGTCCACACAATAAAAAACCGCCCCTAGGGGCGGTTAATTTTTGAAGCGGGTAACCAGACCCGATTACAACTTCGGCCCAGCCGCCTTGATCGCGTCGCTCACGTCGAACTTCTTGAAGTTCTCGATGAACAGACCCGCCAGCGCTTTTGCCGCTTCGTCGTAGGCAGCCTTGTCAGCCCAGGTGTTGCGCGGGTTCAACAGGCCAGTCTCGACGCCCGGCACGGCCAATGGCACGTCCAGGTTGACGGTGTCCAGGTGCTCGGTCTCGGCGCCAATCAACGCACCGCTCTGGATCGCTGCAATCACGCCACGGGTGGTCGGGATGTTGAAGCGCTTGCCAACGCCGTAGCCGCCGCCGGTCCAGCCGGTGTTGACCAGGTAGACCTTCGAGCCGAAACCACGGATACGCTTGATCAGCAGCTCAGCGTATTCACCCGCCGGACGCGGGAAGAACGGTGCGCCGAAGCAGGTGGAAAAGGTCGACTTGATGCCGGCGCCCGAACCCATTTCAGTCGAGCCCACCAGTGCGGTGTAGCCGGACAGGAAGTGGTAAGCGGCCTGCTCTTCGCTGAGGATCGACACCGGTGGCAGTACGCCGGTCAGGTCGCAGGTCAGGAAGATTACGGCGTTTGGCTCGCCACCGAGGTTTTTCGCTGCGCGTTTTTCGATCAGTTCACGCGGGTAGGCCGCACGGCTGTTCTGGGTCAGGCTGTCGTCGGCGTAGTCGGCCTTTTTGTTGGCGTCCAACACGACGTTTTCCAGCACGGCGCCGTGCTGGATGGCTTTCCAGATCACCGGCTCGTTCTTCTCGGACAGGTCGATGCACTTGGCATAGCAACCGCCTTCGATGTTGAACACCACGCCCACGCCCCAGCCGTGTTCGTCGTCACCGATCAGGTAACGGCTTTCATCAGCCGACAGGGTGGTCTTGCCGGTGCCCGACAGACCGAAGAACAGGGTCACGTCGCCCTCTTCGCCCATGTTCGCCGCGCAGTGCATTGGCAGCACGTCGACCGCCGGCAGCAGGAAGTTCTGCACCGAGAACAGGGCTTTTTTCATCTCACCGGCGTAACGCATGCCAGCGATCAGGACTTTCTTGGCCGCGAAGTTGAGGATCACGGTGCCATCGGAGTTGGTGCCGTCACGCTCTGGCACACACTCGAACTCAGGCACGTTGAGGATCTGCCACTCGTCCTTGCCACCGGCGTTGTACTGGCCGGCTTCCGGGTTGATGAACAGGCAACGGCCGAACAGGTTGTGCCAGGCAGTACCGGTGGTCATCTTGACCGGCAGGTAGTGCGCCGGATCGGAACCGACGTGCACGTGGGAAACAAAGCGCTCGCGCTCGCCGATGAAGGCTTCGACACGGTTCCACAGGGCGTCGAACTTGTCGGCCGGGAACTTGCGGTTGATCGGGCCCCAGGCAATGGCGTCCTGGGTAGAAGGCTCTTCGACGATAAAACGGTCGACAGGCGAACGACCGGTGCGGTGACCGGTGCGCACTACCAGCGCGCCGGTGTCGGCGAGTTCGCCTTCACCACGAGCCAGGGCTTCTTTTACCAGATCGTCAACACTCAGATCGGTGTACACGGCATTGTTTGCTTGCGTCATGAGATTCCCCGTCGGCCACTGGCCGAGTGCTCCAAACGTTTTGTAGTAGAAAGTCGTGCACTACTACCGCGAAAAAAGTGGGCGGGATTATGCCAGAAAAGCCCAAAAAGAGTAGGGTCCTCCTGTCAGAACGACCGTTTTCTGTCGTTTGACAGGAGATTTACCTGCGCTGAACCGTTTTAGTGACGAGTATCTGACGGGGTGTCGACGCCGGCACCGGCGAACAATTGCGAAACATCAGCGGCATCGAACAGATAACGCTGGTTGCAGAACTGGCAATCGACCTCGATGTGGCCTCCATGTTCGACCACCAGTTTCTGCGCATCTTCCAGCCCCAGGCTGACCAATGCATTGCCCGAACGCTCCCGCGAACAGCTGCAATGGAAGCGCAGCGGCTGGATGTCGAACAGGCGCACGGCCTCTTCGTGGTAGAGACGGTGCAGGACGGTTTCGTTGTCCAGGCTCAGCAGTTCGTCGGCGCTCAGGGTGCTGGCCATGGCGGTCAGGTGCTGCCAGCTGGCGTCGCGCTCCTCCTGCTCGCGCAGGCGGTCGGCGGGCAGTTGCTGCAGCAGCATGCCACGGGCACGACGGCCGTCGGCGTGGAGCCAGAAACGCGTGCCGACCTGCTGGGACATGACGAAGTAGTTGGTGAAACACTCCGCCAGGGTTTCGCCGTCGAGGTCGACAATACCTTGGTAGCGCTGGCCCTGGGTCGGGTCGACGGTCAGGGCAAGCACGCCGTTGGGCATCAGGTCGGCCAGGGTCGCGTCGGCAGGGATCAGGGCCTCGTCGTAACGGGCCAGGCCACGGATTTCCCGTTCGCTGGAACATTCGATCATCAGCAGCGGCACCGGGCCGTCGGAACGCGCCTGGAGAATCAGCAGGCCGTCGAACTTCAGGGTACCGACCAGCAACGACGCGGCGGCCATCAGCTCGCCGAGCAATTGCGCGATAGGCTCCGGGTAGGGGTGCTTGGCCAGCACTTCGGCATAGCTGCGCTCCAGCGACACCAGTTCGCCGCGGGTGTCGCTGTCATCAAAGATGAAGCGCTGGGAGTAGTCGGTGTCCGGTAGGTCTGACATAGGTATCAATTCTGGAAGTAGGAATAAGGGTGTTCTGCCCAGGTAGGTGAGCATTTTATGAACAAACGGGATTTGTACCAAGCAACATGGGGGCGAATGCCGCTCAGTCAAGGACATTGGTCGGCCAGGTAACGCAAAACCTGTGGGAGCTGGCTTGCCAGCGATGGCGTCAGTGAAGCTTGCATCGCAATCGCCAGCAAGCCGGCTCCTACAAGGACCGCGCCCCTCCGCTAAACCTCATCTCCAGAAGACGCCCGGTATTACGCCCTATTCGGTGCCGCTGCCACGGAACTTGAACAGATCTCGCCGCTGTTTCTTGCTCGGCTTGCCGTCGGTGGTCAGGCCCAGCGCTCCGGCCTTGCGTTGTGCCGCCGCAGCCTCGCGTTTGGCCAGGCTCTGCTCGGTTTCAGCATAGAGCGTCTGCGCCTCGGGAGCGCCACGACGGATCAGTGACAGCGCCTGCACCACCACGGTCCGTTCGTCGAAACCGTTGCGAATCTGGATCTCGTCGCCCACCCGCGGCTCCTTGCCCGGCTTGCAGCGCTCGCCACGACAATGCACCTTGCCGCTTTCAATCGCCGCCTTGGCCAGGGCACGGGTTTTATAGAAGCGCGCCGCCCATAACCACTTGTCCAACCGAACCTTGTCGTCCTCTTCCGCTTTCTGCGCCACTGGCCTTCCTCAAACTGAAATATTGTCGAACTGTACTACCGTTGCTGTCGAAGCTGAATGGTCCTGGCCAGTCTAGAATGCCAGGTGATCCAGGGGGTAATTTCACGACCTGAAACAGGTCGCTGAGATAACTATCGCCATTTACCCGATATTCTGCGTGAATACCGCGATTACGGCTGCCGGGCAGCCAGAGCACGCTTTTTCACCGGTTGAGCATTTTGAAGACATTTGACCATTTGACTGTTGTAGGTCTACGCGAGTGGGTGGCGCTTCCAGATTTGGGAGTCGCTGGCCTGCGGGCAAAAATCGACACCGGCGCCAGCACCTCCAGCCTGCACGCCACCGAGATCGAGCCCTTCGAGCGCGACGGTGAGAAGTGGGTACGTTTTACCGCTCACCTGGGCAGCGTGGTGCAGTTGCGCCACCGCCGCTGTGAAGCCCCCTTGCTGACGATGAAGACCATCAAGAGTTCCAACGGCCATGCCCAGGTGCGTTATGTGATCGCCACCACCCTGGCCCTGGGCGACCGGGTCTGGCAGGTGCAGTTCACCCTCGCCTGCCGCAAGGCCATGCGTTATCGCCTGTTGCTCGGTTCCAAAGCTCTGATCGACGGCCAACTGGTGGTCAATCCGGAGCACAAATACGTTCAAGACAAGCCGGTTTTCCCGGTCACTACTACCTCTGCCACAGGTGTTGCATGAAGATCGCTGTGCTGTCGCGTAACCCGCGTCTGTATTCCACCCGCCGCCTGGTAGAGGCGGGTATCGCCCGTGGCCATGAAATGGTGGTGGTCGACACCTTGCGCGCCTATATGAACATCGCCAGCCACAAGCCGCAGATCCACTATCGCGGCAAGCCCCTGGAAGGTTTCGATGCGGTGATCCCGCGGATCGGCGCGTCGGTGACCTTTTATGGCTGCGCGGTGCTGCGCCAGTTCGAAATGATGGGGGTGTTTCCCCTCAACGAATCGGTGGCCATTGCCCGTTCGCGGGACAAACTGCGCTCGCTGCAGTTGCTCTCGCGGCGCGGGATCGGTTTGCCGGTCACCGGTTTTGCCCACTCGCCGGACGATATCCCCGACCTGATCGCGATGGTCAACGGCGCACCGCTGGTGATCAAGGTGCTCGAAGGCACCCAGGGTATCGGCGTGGTGCTGTGCGAAACGGCGACGGCGGCGGAGTCGGTGATCGAGGCGTTCATGGGCCTGAAGCAGGACATCATGGTCCAGGAGTACATCAAGGAAGCCGGTGGCGCCGATATCCGCTGCTTCGTGGTCGGCGACAAGGTGATTGCCTCGATGAAGCGCCAGGCCAAGCCCGGCGAGTTCCGCTCCAACCTGCACCGCGGCGGCAGCGCCAGCCTGATCAAGATCACCCCGGAAGAACGCATGACCGCGATTCGTGCGGCCAAGGTGATGGGCCTGAGCGTGGCCGGGGTGGATATCCTGCGCTCCAATCACGGCCCGTTGGTGATGGAGGTGAACTCCTCGCCGGGCCTGGAAGGCATCGAGGTGACCACCGGCAAGGACGTGGCCGGGATCATCATCGAGCACATCGAGAAGAACGGCGGCCCGAACATGACCCGGACCAAAGGGAAAGGATAAAAGCAGCTACGAGCTATGAGCTTCAAGCCGCAAGCTAAAGGCAGCGGCGCTCTTGCTTGCAGCTTATAGCTTGTAGCTCGCCGCTGCTTTTAGACCGCATCGCGGGGCAGCATCAACCCCAGCGGCAAACGAACCCGCGCTTCCAGGCCGCCCCCGGTCCGGTTGCGCAGTTCGACATTGCCGCCATGCATCGAGGCGATCCGCCTGACGATCGCCAAGCCCAGGCCCGTGCCCTTGCCGCCACGGGCTTTATCGCCCCGGGTGAAGGGGTTGAAGATGCCTTCCAGTTCCGCCGGATCGATCCCCGCGCCCCGGTCCATGACACTCAGCACCACATACGGCGCGCTACTGTCGCCCGAGACGTAGGCCGCCACTTCCACGCCTTCGCCGGCATGGTGCAGGGCATTGCCGATCAGGTTGTTCAACAACCGCTTCATCGACACCCGACGCAACGGAAAGGGCTGGATCGGTTGCAGCCGCGTGCGCACCCGCTCTTCGCTCTGGTTGTAGGGCGCCACCACTTCGCGCACCAGCTCACTCAGGTCGACCTCTTCCACCGACTCGTCACGCCCGTCGCGGATAAAAGCGAGGAACTGATCGAGAATGGCGTCCATGTCCTCGATATCCCGGACCATTTCGTCGCTGAGATCGTCGTGGCTGCCCATCAACTCCAGTGACAGGCGCAGCCGCGTCAACGGCGTGCGCAAGTCATGGGACACCCCCGCCAACATCAACTCCCGTTCTCGCCCCGCCTGTTCGACGTCCTCGGCCATCTGGTTGAACGCCCGGTACACCTCGGTCATTTCGCTGGGGGTATCACTGATCGGTAGCCGTACGCTGCGGCCCTGGCCCAGTTGCCGCGCAGCATCCACCAGGCGCTTCAACGGCTGGTTGAGCTGGCTGACGAAGATCCAGGCCGATGCCGTGGATAGCAACCCAATGGCAAAGAACCAGCCCAGCACGCTCCAGATCTTCTGCCCACGCAGCGGGTGCGGGTACAACGGCACTTTCAGCCAGCCGGCGCCCAGGCTCGGCGCCCGTACCCAGAGGGCCGGCGGCGAATGCATGCGCAGCCGCACTTCGGTGTCGGCCCCCAGTTCCGCCTGCATCTGCCGCTGGTAGATCTCACTGTAGGGCCAGTGCTGCTCACCTTCCGGCACCCCACCACTGACAACGCGAATCAACCCGGCGGCATCGGCGATCTTGTCGCGATCGTCCTCATCCGCCGCCCAATAGGCACGCAAGGTCAGGGCCACGCCGTGACTGTACTGACGGTCCACCAGCACGTCTTCGTTCATCAGCAGGTACACCAAGGTCAGCGCCTTGGAGAACAGCACGACAATCAGCACCAGCCAGAGGGTACGGGCGAAGAAACTTTGGGGGAACCAGAGAGGGGTTTTCATGGGCAGCCGCTGGACACTTTGCAGAGGCGAGCGGGCGGGCTCGCATATTGCGGATTGCGACTCGCCCGGGGGCTTGCGCACACCCGGGCGAATCGTTCCTACTACCAATCAACAGGCGCCCGTCAACAGGCACCGGGCATCGTCACTTGGTCGCGGCGCCATCCGGCACGAACACGTAACCCACGCCCCAGACGGTCTGGATATAGCGCGGCTTGGACGGGTCCGGTTCGATCATGCGGCGCAGACGGGAGATCTGCACGTCGATGGAACGCTCCAGGGCATCCCACTCGCGACCACGGGCCAGGTTCATCAGCTTGTCGCGGGTCAGCGGCTCACGGGCATGCATGACCAGCGCCTTGAGCACGGCGAACTCGCCGGTGGTGAGCATGTGCACTTCTTCGCCACGCCGGAGTTCGCGGGTGGCGAGGGACAGTTCGTAGTCACCGAAGGTCACGACTTCGTCTTCGCTGCCCGGTGCGCCCGGCACCGGTACCGACTGGCGGCGCAACACGGCCTTGACCCGGGCCATCAGCTCATCGGGGTTGAACGGTTTGGCCAGGTAGTCGTCGGCGCCCAGTTCCAGGCCCTTGATCCGGCTCAGCTCGTCGCCCTTGGCGGTGAGCATGATGATCGGCACCTGGTTGTTCGCCGCGCGCAGGCGACGGCAGGCGGTCAGGCCGTCTTCGCCGGGCAGCATCAGGTCCAGGACCACCAGGTTGAAGACTTCACGCGACAGCAGGCGGTCCATCTGTTCGGTATTCGCCACTGCGCGGGCGCGATAGCCCTTGCTGGTGAAAAAACGTTCCAGCAGGCTGCTCAGCCCGGGATCGTCATCAACGATGAGAATTTTTTCGCCTTCAGCAGGGTTTGCAGTGCTGCTCATTGGATGCTCCTTTGATCTCGGCACGCATTATGGGGCCAGCGGCCCTTATCCGTATCCGGTGCATTGTTAGCAGATTTTTCCTCAACTACCAGTAAACGCTCTAAAAGCCCTGTGCAGGTGCACAATCCCCGCAAGCCCGGAACGCTGGTTATAATGCGCCGCCTCTTGTCTCAGGCAACGTCTGATCATTGCTGTGCGGTGCCACTCTTTATTTTCAACGGCCCTCAGCAATGTGCTGATTTCATGGGTCTCAAGGCTGCCTTTTGATCCCAAACCAGATTCGTCCGAATGGCTTGAGAGCCTCGACGCGTCTGCTTTCACACTTTGTCAGGTGGTTTTATGGACAGCATCAACAGCCGCATCGCCGAAGAACTCGGCGTCCGCCCACAACAGGTCGAAGCGGCCGTCGCTCTACTGGATGAAGGCTCCACCGTGCCCTTCATCGCGCGCTATCGCAAGGAAGTCACCGGCAGCCTGGATGATATCCAGCTGCGTCACCTGGAAGAGCGTCTGCGCTACCTGCGAGAACTCGACGAACGGCGCATCAGCATCCTCGCCAGCATCGAGGAGCAAGGCAAGCTGACCCCGGAATTGGCCCGCGACATCAAGCTGGCCGACACCAAGACCCGTCTCGAAGACCTTTACCTGCCGTACAAGCAGAAGCGCCGCACCAAGGGCCAGATCGCCCTGGAAGCCGGCCTCGGCGAGTTGGCCGACGGCCTGTTCAACGACCCGGCACTGAACCCGGAAAGCGAAGCGGCGCGGTTCGTCGACGGCGAAAAAGGCGTGGCGGACGTGAAGGCGGCCCTGGAAGGCGCCAAGTACATCCTGATGGAGCGCTTCGCCGAGGACGCCGGCCTGCTCGACAAGCTGCGCAACTACCTCAAGCAGGAAGCCACCCTGAGTGCCCGGGTCATCGCCGGCAAGGAAGAGGAAGGCGCCAAGTTCCGCGACTACTTCGAACACGACGAGCCGCTGAAAAGCATGCCGTCGCACCGCGCCCTGGCGATTTTCCGGGGCCGCAACGAAGGTATCCTGAGCTCCGCGCTGAAAGTCGGCGACGAGCAGCCGGGCAGCATGCACCCGTGCGAAGGCATGATCGGGCAGCAGTTCGGCATCCAGAACCAGAACCGTCCCGCCGATAAATGGCTGGGCGAGGTGGTGCGCTGGACCTGGAAGGTCAAGCTCTACACCCACCTGGAAACCGATCTGCTGGGCGAACTGCGCGACGGCGCGGAAACCGAGGCGATCAATGTATTCGCCCACAACCTGCACGACCTGCTGCTGGCCGCGCCGGCCGGCCCGCGTGCCACCCTGGGCCTCGACCCGGGCCTGCGCACCGGTTGCAAGGTCGCCGTGGTGGACGCCACTGGCAAGCTGCTCGACCACGCCACCGTCTACCCCCACGTGCCACACAACAAGTGGGACCAGACCCTCGCCGTGCTCGCCGCCCTGTGCGCCAAGCATGCCGTGGACCTGATCGCCATCGGCAACGGCACCGCCAGCCGTGAAACCGATAAGCTGGCCGCCGAACTGATCAAAAAATACCCCGCCATGAAGATGACCAAGGTCATGGTTTCCGAAGCCGGGGCATCGGTGTATTCCGCTTCGGAGCTGGCCTCCAAGGAATTCCCCGACCTCGACGTGTCGATCCGTGGCGCCGTGTCCATTGCCCGCCGCCTGCAGGACCCGCTGGCCGAACTGGTGAAGATCGATCCGAAATCCATCGGCGTCGGCCAGTACCAGCACGATGTGTCCCAGCTCAAGCTGGCTCGCGGTCTGGATGCGGTGGTGGAAGACTGCGTGAACGCCGTCGGCGTCGACGTGAATACGGCTTCGGTAGCGCTGCTGGCGCGGATTTCCGGCCTCAACACGACCCTGGCGCAGAATATCGTCACCCACCGCGATGAAAACGGTGCGTTCAAGACCCGCGCCGCGCTGAAGAAAGTCGCCCGCCTGGGTGAGAAAACCTTCGAGCAAGCCGCCGGCTTCCTGCGGGTGATGAATGGCGACAACCCGCTGGATTCGTCCGCCGTGCACCCGGAAGCCTATCCGCTGGTGCAGCGCATCGCCGCCGAAACCGACCGTGACATCCGTTCGCTGATCGGCGACGCCGGCTTCCTCAAGCGCCTCGATCCGAAGAAATTCACCGATGAAACCTTCGGCCTGCCCACCGTCACCGACATTCTCCAGGAACTGGAGAAGCCCGGCCGCGACCCACGTCCCGAGTTCAAGACCGCCGCCTTCCAGGACGGTGTCGAAGACCTCAAGGACCTGGAGCCGGGGATGATCCTCGAAGGCGTGGTGACCAACGTCACCAACTTCGGCGCCTTCGTCGATATCGGCGTGCATCAGGACGGCCTGGTGCATATCTCGGCGCTGTCCGAGAAATTCATCAAGGACCCCCGTGAAGCGGTGAAAGCCGGCGATGTGGTCAAGGTCAAGGTCATGGAAGTCGACATCCCGCGCAAACGCGTCGGCCTGTCGATGCGCATGAGCGACACCCCGGGCGAGAAAGTCGATGGTGCCCGTGGTTCGCGTCCGGGCTCGGCACCACGGCCGTCGCAGAACACCGCGCCGCGCAAGGAAAGCACCCCGGCCGCGCCAAGCAACAACGCCATGGCCTCGCTGTTCGCCAACGCCAAACAGTTGAAGAAACGCTGATGGAAATTCCTGAGGGCCTCACCCAGAGCGCTTTCAGCGAGATGCTCGGCTGCCGCCTGCAACGCCTGGAAACCGGTGTTGCCGAGGTGGCCCTGGCGCTGGAGCCGCACCTGCGCAATCGCGGCAACGTGATGCACGGCGGGGCGATTTTCAGCCTGGTGGACATCACCATGGGACTGGCCTGCTCCAGTTCCCATGGTTTTGACCAACGCAGCGTGACCATCGAGTGCAAGATCAACTACATGCGGGCGGTGTCCGAAGGCGAAGTGCTGTGCGTCGCCACGGTCATCCACCCCGGCCGCCGCACCCTGGTGGTCGAGGCCGAAGTGCGCCAAGGCGACAAACTTGTCGCGAAAGCACAAGGCACGTTCGCTGTTCTCTAGCCGCTCCCGCTCGATTTGAGTTAATTTCGACACTGTGAAAGCGGTGTCGGGGTTTTCCCTGCCAGCGCCTCCGACCCAGGGAGGAAGTGTCGGCGTTTTCTGATATTTACCAGGCGACCACGCCAGTTCTCAACTTCACCCTTGTAGACCGTCTTGCCCACCCCCATATTGGGGCGACCGACGCGTGAAGGAATCCAACTTGAGCGAACTTCTCAACCGCCGCCTGGCTCTGCTCGGCGAGCGCGACCACCTCTCTCTGCTCGAACAGTGCCTGCACGGCATCGAGCGTGAATGCCTGCGCGTCACCGACGTTGCTCGTCTGGCGCAGACGCCACATCCTGAAGAGCTGGGCTCCGCCCTGACCAACGAACAGATCACCACCGACTATTCCGAGTCGCTGCTGGAGTTCATCACTCCGGCATTGGCCGATCCGGCGGACACCCTGGCCAGCCTGGACAAGATCCATCGCTTTGCCTACAGCAAGCTCGGCAACGAGTACCTGTGGAGCCCGTCGATGCCTTGCCCGCTGCCGGCGGAAGAAGATATTCCGATCGCCTATTACGGCACCTCGAATATCGGCAAGCTCAAGTATGTCTACCGCCAGGGCCTGGCCCTGCGCTACGGCAAGACCATGCAGTGCATTGCCGGGATCCACTACAACTTCTCGCTGCCGGAGCAACTCTGGCCTGTGCTCAAGCAGGCCGAAGGGTTCGTCGGCACGGACCGCGACTACCAGTCGCTGGCCTACATCGCGATGATCCGCAACTTCCGGCGCTACAGCTGGCTGCTGATGTACCTGTTCGGTGCTTCGCCGGCCCTGGACGCCGGCTTCCTGCGCGGCCGGGCCCATTCGCTGGAACAATTCGACGCCGATACGCTGTACCTGCCCTACGCCACCAGCCTGCGCATGAGCGACCTGGGTTACCAGAGCAACGCCCAGGCCGGCCTGACGCCGTGCTACAACGATCTGGACAGCTACATCGACAGCCTGCGCAAGGCGGTGGCCACTCCCTACGCACCTTACGTAGAGATCGGCACGCACAAGGATGGTGAGTGGGTACAGCTCAACACCAACATCCTGCAGATCGAAAACGAGTACTACTCCAACATTCGCCCCAAGCGCGTGACCTACACCGGCGAGCGGCCGATCCAGGCGCTGATGGCCCGTGGCGTGCAGTATGTCGAGGCGCGTTGCCTGGACATCAACCCGTTCCTGCCGACCGGTATCGATCTGACCGAGGCGCGTTTCCTCGATGCGTTCCTGTTGTATTGCGCGTTGAACGACAGCCCGCTGTTCGAAAACAACGAGTGCGGCAATGCCACCTCGAACTTCCTCAGCGTGGTGAAGGAAGGTCGGCGTCCGGGCCTGCAATTGCAGCGTCAGGGTGAGGCGGTGGGCCTGAAGGAATGGGCAGCCGAGTTGCTCGAGAAGATCGCGCCGCTGGCGGCGTTGCTCGATCGCAGCCACGGTGGCGACAGCCATGGCAAGTCCCTGGAGGAGCAGTTCGCCAAGGTCAAGGACTCGTCCCTGACACCATCGGCCCAGGTACTGGCGAGCATGACCCAGCACAAGGAAAGCTTCGCCCAGTTCTCGATGCGCCAGAGCCGGGCCCATGCCGAGTTCTTCCGTAGCCAACCGTTGAGCAAGGAAGAGCAGGCCGGCTTCGAAGCCGCAGCCCGCAAGTCCCTGGTGCAACAGCTTGAGTTGGAGCAGAACGAGGTGGGGGATTTCGACGTGTTTGTCGGCTCGTACCAGGCGAGCATTCTGGCTGTGAGTTACTGATCAGACTCCGCAACCCGTAGGTACCGTCTTGCCCGTCAACGCACCGCCGGGCTCGACGCGATCCCTGTATATAGGAGCGAGCTTGCTCGCGATGAGGCCCTTGAGCATTGCGCTGTCCTTGCGGACGCCATCGCGAGCAAGCTCGCTCCTACAGGGTATGCAGCGGTGTCAAAGGGCTTTTTCGAAGATCTTCGAATTACGCTGATAGTTGTACAGCGAAGCCCGCGCACTCGGCAGCCGCTCCACGCTGCTCGGCTCGAAACCGCGTTCACGGAACCAGTGCGCCGTACGGGTCGTCAGCACGAACAAGGTTTTCAACCCCTGCGCCCGCGCCCGGGTCTCGATCCGTTCCAGCAATTCATCGCCGCGACCGCCATGGCGATACTCCGGGTTCACCGCCAGGCACGCCAACTCCCCCGCCTCTGAATCAGCAATCTGATACAACGCCGCACACGCGATGATCATGCCTTCGCGCTCCACCACGCTGAACTGCTCGATCTCGCGCTCCAGCACTTCCCGCGAACGCCGTACCAGAATGCCCTGCTCTTCCAGCGGGCTGATCAGGTCAAGCAAACCGCCGACATCCTCGATAGCCGCCTCGCGTACCAGTTCGAACTGCTCCTGGGCCACCAGCGTACCGCCGCCGTCACGGGTAAACAGCTCGGTCAACAGGGCGCCATCCTCGGCATAACTGACGATATGACTGCGGGCCACGCCGCCACGGCAGGCCTGGGCCGCCGCATCCAGCAACTCGCCCTGGTAATCGCTACCCAGACGCAGCAGATGCGCCGGGACCTGCTGCGGACGCAGCTCGCGGACCAGTTTGCCATTTTCATCGATCAGGCCGTGATCAGCGCCAAACAGCAGGAGTTTCTCCGCTTCCAGGTCGATCGCGGCACGGGTCGCCACGTCTTCACAGGCCAGGTTGAAGATTTCCCCCGTGGGCGAATACCCCAGCGGCGACAGTAAAACGATGGAACGCTCATCCAGCAGGCGATTGATACCCCGACGGTCGACCCGACGCACTTCACCGGTGTGGTGATAGTCGACCCCTTCGAGCACGCCGATCGGCCGCGCCGTCACCAGGTTGCCGCCGGCCACCCGCAGCCGCGAACCTTGCATCGGCGAAGCCGCCAGGTCCATGGACAAACGCGCTTCGATGGCGATCCGTAGTTGGCCGACGGCATCGATCACGCATTCCAGGGTCGCCGCATCGGTAATCCGCATGCCGTGGTGGTAATGCGGAGTCAGGCCACGCGCCGCCAGGCGGCTTTCGATCTGCGGACGCGAGCCGTGCACCAGCACCAGCCGCACGCCCAGGCTGTGGAGCAGCACCAGGTCGTGGACGATATTGCCGAAGTTGGGGTGATCGACACCGTCGCCGGGCAGCATGACCACGAAGGTGCAGTCCCGGTGGGCATTGATATAGGGAGACGCATGGCGAAGCCAATTCACGTAATCGGGCATAAAACCTGAACCTGTATAAAAAACAGCCAATAGAAAAGAGGTGCAACGTCAAAAACGCACAACGGGCTGTTGGTTATCGTCGGAACAGGCTTGGCGACACGCGCGCTCTCCTTGGTCTCTCAAAAAGTGAATCTGGAAAAAATCAATGAGCCGCGCATTTAACGCAAGGTTGCGGCCGGGCTCAAGCAGTAATGTTGAATCAATTCACGTAGTAGATGCACGGTAGGCTGCAAACGTGACATTTCGAGGTATTCCCCCGGCTGATGCGCACACGCGATGTCACCCGGCCCCAGGACCAGGGTTTCGCAACCCAGGCGCTGAAGATAAGGCGCTTCAGTGCCAAATGCCACTGCCTCGGCGCGATGACCGGTCAGTTTTTCCGCGACGGTTACCAGCTCCGCGTCAGCGGCCTGTTCGAACGGCGGCACTTCGGGGAACAACGGCGCGTAGTCGATCTTGACCTGGTGCCGCTCCGCCAGGGGTTCGAGCTTGGCGCGGATCGCCGCCCGCAGCACGCTCGGGTCCATGCCCGGCAGGGGCCGCAGGTCGAATTCCAGGGAGCATTGGCCGCAAATGCGGTTGGGGTTGTCGCCGCCATGGATGCAGCCGAAGTTCAGGGTCGGCTGGGGCACGCTGAATTGCGGGTTGTTGTATTCGCGCTGCCATTGCCAGCGCAGGCCCTTGAGCTCGCCGATGGCATCGTGCATGGCCTCCAGGGCGCTATGGCCCAGGCTCGGGTCGGAGGAGTGGCCGCTGCGGCCGAGAATCTCGATGCGCTCCATCATCACACCCTTGTGCAGGCGGATCGGCTTCAGGCCCGTGGGTTCGCCGATCACTGCGGCACGCCCCAGCGGCCTACCGGCTTCGGCCAGGGCCCGGGCGCCGGACATGGAGCTTTCTTCGTCGCAGGTGGCGAGGATCAGCAGCGGCTGCTTGAACGGTTGGTCGAGCAAGGGAATCACGGCCTCGATGGCCAGGGCGAAAAAGCCCTTCATGTCGCAACTGCCCAGGCCGACCCAGCGGCCATCGACTTCGGTCAGTTTCAGCGGGTCGGTCTGCCACAGCGCACCATCGAACGGCACGGTATCGCTGTGCCCGGCCAGCACCAAGCCGCCAGGGCCACTGCCGAAGCTGGCGAGCAGGTTGAACTTGCCGGGGCTGACCTGCTGGATATCGCAACTGAACCCCAGGTCGCCCAGCCAACCGGCCAACAGGTCGATCACCGGACGGTTGGACTGATCCAGGCTGGGCTGGGTGCAACTAACCGACGGCGCGGCAATCAGCGCAGCGAATTGATCTTTCATCGACGGCAACGGCATGGGCTTGCTCCTTGATTCGCTGGACGGCTGCGGCTCACATATCGCCGGTGTAGGAGCCGGCTTGCCGGCGATGGTGGTTTTGAGGACAGCGCCTGACGTGCCGGCCTCATCGCGAGCAAGCTCGCTCCTACACGCGAAGCTCATCATAGAGCCATCCGGCGCCTGGAATAAACCGTCGCGACGCGTGCCGCCCGCGAGTCCTGTACACTGCACGGCCTAGGCAGCCCCCTTCTCCCCCGGCTGCGCTCCCGATCCTGGATTTTCCGGCCATGCAGAAAGAAACCGAAATCAAACTCCGCGTCAGCCGCGAAACCCTCGCCGCCCTGCGCGAGCACCCGCTGCTGAAAAAACGCAACAAAAGTGGCTGGGAACGTCGCGAGCTGACCAATCAGTATTTCGACACCCCCGAGCGTGACCTGGCCAAGGCCAAGGTCGCCCTGCGCCTGCGCCGTGACGGCGAAGAAGTGATCCAGACCCTCAAGACCCGCGGCCAGAGCGTTGCCGGTCTGTCGGAACGCAACGAGTACGACTGGCACCTGGCCAAGGCCAAGCTCGATGTGAAAAAACTCGACGGCGAATGCTGGCCCGAAACATTGGCCGAGCTGGACAAGAAAACCCTGAAGCCGATCTTCACCACCGATTTCGTCCGCGAACGCGCCGAAATCGCCTGGGGTCGCGGCAAGGCCAAGGTGGTGATCGAAGCCGCCCTGGACCTGGGTTTTGTGATCGCCGGCAAGCACAAGGAAGAAATCTGCGAGCTGGAACTGGAACTGCGCGAAGGCGAACCAGCAGCGCTGCTGGAACTGGCCGCCGAACTGGCCGAGAAACTGGCGCTGATGCCTTGCGATATCAGCAAGGCCGAACGTGGTTATCGCCTGTTCGATGCCAACAGCTATTCGCTGAGCCTGCCGGCCCCGCAGCTGACCGCCGAAATGCCCCTGGACGACGCATTCGCCGCACTCGGCTGGCATTTGCTGGCCAGCAGCCAGCGGTTGGCCGAGCAATACCGCTTCAATGGTCACTGGCGCCTGCTGCAGGACTGGGTCGCGCAGTTGATCGAGTTGCGCGCCTTGCTCGGCAGCCTCGGCCAGGCCGCGCCACGGCAATCCACCAGCGCACTGCGCAGCACCCTGGATGCGCTGCTGGAAGACTGGCGCCCGCTGATCAATGCCGGCCTGGAAGACGAAGACGTGCGCAAGGCCGCGCCGGAACAGTTCCTTGAAGAACTGGAAGATGTGCGTTGGGGCCTGTTTTCCCTGAACACCTCGCGCTGGTTGCTGGCCCGTAGCTGGACCGCCGAACGCACCACCCGTGGCGATCGCCAGGGTGCGGCGCAGTTGCAGAACTGGTTGCCACGGCTGTTGGCCGAGGAAGCGACCGCGTTGCAACTGGGACGCTACCAGCAGCAACCGGAAGATCTGGCCGAACAACTGCCGCGTATCGAGCGCATCCAGGCCTGGCTGCATCTGGCCCGTGGCGTGCTGGAGTTGCCGGAACTGGATCGCCTGTTCGGTGAAATGAACAAGCTGGCGCAACTGGCCGAGACCGACATCAGCGATGAAGTGCTGGAAGCTCGTGTGCAACAAGCGCTGACAGTGTTCCAGAGCCGTGCCTGGAAGACCTTGTTGCGTCTGTAACCCCTCGCCAACGCGATCACCTGTAGGAGCCGGCTTGCCGGCGATGCGATCTGCTAGCCGACATTGTTGTCGCCTGAAAAATTGCCATCGCCGGCAAGCCGGCTCCTACAGGTAAACGTGCCACACCTGTCGTACCGCCGCCCGCTGTTCGACATCAGACCCACCGAAAATTTCTTGCATCGGTAAATCTGGTCTACATTTGAACCTGATAGATCAATAAAGCACTCTGGATTAACACTAAGTGCCTTAGGTTCTATCGCAAGACGTTCAGGCGACACCTTTAAGAACACCATCGTTTGCCTCACCGCCCGGTAGGCATGTAGCACGACGGCATTGTGTGATTAGCCGTATCTGTCCCCTTTCAAGATTTTCTTAGAATGGTACGGATGGGTGCTGTCATGCAGCCTTCAGATGACGACGATGATGTTGCGAACCTGATGGGAAAGTTCGGCGCCAAGGCCGACCGCTATCGGGAAATCGAGGTGGCCCGGGCCTTCACCGAAACGCCAGCGCCTCCCCCTGCGGCGCCCCAACCGCCAGCGCCCACACCGCTCGAACCGGCCTCGCCACAACCCGTCCAGGCGGATGCCGTCGCGCCTGAAAAAACCGCAAGCCCGTCCTTGCGCACCTTGCTCCACGACCTCGCCCGCCAACGCCAGGCGCAGACCGCGCAACCTGCTCAACCCAACCTCGCCACCCAGGTTCCCGGCAGGATCGTCGCGGTGGTCTCGACCCGTGGCGGCGTCGGCCGCAGCACCCTGGCCAGTTTGCTGGCGATCCTGCTCAACAGCGCCGAACGCCAGGCCATGGTCCTTGAACTCGACCCGCAGAATGCGCAATACCATCACCTCGGCGCCCACCCACCGGCACAAGGCATCTGCCAGGCCAGCCTGGAACAGCAGAGCTGGCGCGATCTCGTGCAAATCGGCTACGCCAACACCCGGCTCCTGGCCTTCGGCGAGAACGATCCGCAACAGTTGCACAGCCTCGAACGCCAGCTCGAAGACGACCCGCACTGGCTGGCCCGCCACCTCAACGAACTGGCCCTCGGCGAGCACGACACACTGATCATCGACACCCCCGCCGGCAGCACGCTCTATCAGGAGCAGGCATTGCACATGGCCGACCTGGTGGTTGCCGTCGTGCGGCCCGACGCGGCGTCCCACGCGGCGCTCGAGCGCTTGATCACCACGATCAAGCCCCACCTGGGTGGTGAAAGACCGGCGAGTTGCTGGTTCGTGATCAACGGCGTGGACAACGCCCATGCCTTGTCCGTGGATATCGCGCAGATCCTCGAAAATCAACTGAAGGCGCAATGGCTGGGCACGGTCAGTTGGGACGACGCGATCGCCGAGGCGCTGGCCTACGAATGCAATCCGTTCGAGCAGTCCGCCGAATCCCGTGGCTGCCAGGACATCCTGGCAATCGCCGACAAACTCCACGACCTGCTGGAGTCACAGCACCCATGACCTTCGAACGCCGCGTCCAACGCCTGCTCGGCAGCTCCCTGCGTCACACTCGCCAATGGTCACAACCCCTGCGCCTGGGCGTGCTCCTGTGTGCCGCGATACTCTGCGCGGTGGTCCTGGCGGGGGTGATCAGTGCCCCCGCGGACTTGCTCCAGCAAGCGCTGTTCGGCCTTGCCTGCGTGCTCGCGGTGCTGGTCTTGCGGCGCTTCGAAGGTCACCTGCCGATCATCGCGATGATCAGCCTGTCGTTGATCGCCTCGTTGCGCTACATGTATTGGCGCCTGACCGAGACCCTGGAGCTGGAGAACTTCCACGACATGCTGTTCGGCTACACCCTGGTGCTGGCCGAGCTTTATGCGCTGATGGTGCTGGTGTTCGGTTATGTGCAAACCGCCTGGCCGCTCAAGCGCCGGCCGATCCTGATCAGTGAAGAACCGACCCAATGGCCCACGGTCGATGTGTTCATCACCACCGTCAACGAGTCCCTGGAGATCGTCAAGATCACCGTGTTCGCCGCGCTGCGGATGAACTGGCCGGAAAACAAGCTCAAGGTCCATGTGCTGGATGACGGCCACCGCGAGGAGTTCAGGCTGTTCTGCGAGAGCGTCGGCGCCCACTACCTGACCCGCGACAACAACCTGCATGCCAAGGCCGGCAATTTCAACGCGGCGCTCAAGGTCACCGACGGCGAATACATTGCCGCCTTCGACGCCGACCACGTGCCCTCACGTTCCTTCCTGCAAATCAGCATGGGCTGGTTTCTCAAGGACCCCAAGCTGGCGATGTTGCAAACCCCCCACGTGTTTTTTTCCCAGGACCCCTTCGAGAAAAACCTCAAGACCCACCAGGCGGTCCCCAACGAAGCCGAGTTGTTCTACGGGCTGGTGCAAGACGGCAATGATCTGTGGAACGCCGCGATGTTCTGCGGTTCCTGCGCCTTGATGCGCCGGGCAGCGCTGGAAGCCATCGGCGGGATGGACGAAACCACCCTCACCGAGGACGCCCATACCTCGCTGAAACTCAACCGCGCCGGCTACAACACCGCGTACCTGGCCCTGCCACAAGCCGCCGGCATGGCCACGGAAAACCTCTCGCGGCATATCAATCAACGCGTGCGCTGGGCCCGTGGCATGACGCAGATCTTCCGCACCGACAACCCCATGCTCGGACGCGGCCTGACCCTCGGCCAGCGCATCTGCTACAGCAACGCCATGCTGCACTTCTTCTACGGTTTCCCGCGCCTGGTGTTTCTCACCGCGCCCCTGGCCTACCTGGTGTTCGGCGCGCAGATCTTCCACGCGGCGCCCTTGATGGTGGCGGCCTATGCCGCACCGCACCTGCTGCTGGCCAACCTGACCAACTCGCGCATCCAGGGACGCTTCCGCCATTCGTACTGGAACGAGGTCTACGAAACGGTGCTGGCCTGGTACATCCTGACCCCGGTGCTGATGGGCCTGCTCAAGCCCAAATCCGGGCACTTCAACGTCACGGACAAGGGCGGCGACCTGCACCATGGGTTCTTCGACTGGAAGATGGCCCGTCCTTACATCGTGCTACTGGTCTTGAACATCGCCGCCGTGGTGTACGGGGTCTACGACTATCTCGGGGCCAACGTCACCACCGATGAAACGGTGCTGCTCAACCAGGTCTGGGCCCTGTACAACGCCATCATGTGCGCCGCGGCCATCGCGGTCGCCAGCGAAACCCGCCAGGTGCGGGCCGAACCCAGGGTCGAGGCGAAGTTACCGGTCGGCCTGCGGCTGGCCGACGGCACCGAGTATCACAGCCTCACCCAGGATTTCTCGCAACGCGGCCTGGGCCTGAAGCTGGAGGAAGGTCAATCGATTCCCCTCGGCACCCCCTTGCGGGTCTCGCTGTTTCGCCAGAAGCAGCACTATCACTTCGACGCCAGCGTGGTCTTCAGCCGCGACAATACGGTCGGCATCCGCTTCGACCCGATGACCTTGAGCCAGCAAAGCGACCTGGTCCACCTGACCTTTTCGCGCGCCGATACCTGGGCGCGGAACTGGGGCACCAGCGTCCCCGACTCACCGCTCATGGCCCTGCGCGCGATCAGCGTCATCGCCGCCCATGGCCTCTCCGAGTTGCTCAAGGCAACCCTCAGATTACCCGGCCAGGCGCTCGAACGGCGGCGCTCCGGCCACTCTTCCTCAGCACCTGCCCTGGACACGCCATGAGCCCGACATTCTCCGCTGGCAGCGATGGACGCTGCATTCGTTACGCCCTCCTGTTGCTGGTCTGCTGCGGCGTCTATCCGGGCCTTGGCAACGCCGTGACACAGACCGATAACCACACCGGCCCGGCCGTCACCAGCCAACCCCAGGTCAGCGTCGGCGACAAGAACAGCTACAGCCTGACCTTCAAGCAACTCGGACGCCGCGACCCCTTGTACCTGCGCGGCGTCGAGTCGACCGACAGCGTCGACTTCGGGATTCGCGCCGACCAGGTGGTGACCGGCGTCCAGGTGGTCCTGCATTACGGCTATTCGGCGCTGATGCTGCCCGAGCTGTCGCAGATCAACGTGCTGGTCAACGACAAGGTCGCCGCCAGCCTGCCACTGCCCCGGGAACAGGCCGGCAAGGACCTGGAGCGGGTGGTGGAAATCCCCGCGCGGTTGATCACCGACTTCAACCGGCTGGACCTGCAACTGATCGGGCACTACACGATGCAATGCGAAGACCCGTTGCACTCGAGCCTGTGGGCCAGGGTCAGCAACGACAGCCAGTTGAATATCCAGTATTCGCCCATCGTCCTGAAAAACGACCTGGCCCTGCTGCCGGTGCCGTTTTTCGACCGCCACGATGCGCGCCCGCTGGTCCTGCCCTTCGTGTTTGACAGCAACCCCAGCCCCGCCAAGCTGGAAGCCGCCGCGGCGCTCTCCTCCAAGTTCGGCGCCCTGGCCAGCTACCGCACCGCGACCTTCCCCGCCAGCGTCGGGCAACTGCCGGCCAAGGGCAATGCGATTGTCTTCGTCACCCACCGCGAAACCCTGGCGCTGGGCGAGCTGTCGAGCAATCCGCCCAGCGGCCCCAGCGTGACCATGATGACCAACCCCAACGATCCCTATGGCAAGTTGCTGGTGATCAGCGGGCGCAACGACGCCGAGCTGAAAACCGCCGCCATGGCCGTCGCCCTGGGCAGCCAGTCGATGTCCGGCGCCACCGCGCTGATCGACCACCTCGACCCGCTGCCGGTGCGCGTGCCCTATGACGCGCCCAACTGGCTGCCGACCGACCGGCCGGTGAAGCTCGGCGAACTGGTCGACGCCCGGCAATTGCATGTCTCCGGCTACAGCCCCGAGGACATCATCATTCCCCTGCGCCTGCCGCCGGACCTGTTCGAATGGCGCGGACGCGGCGCTCCGCTGCTGCTCAAATACCGTTACACGCCGCAGCAGTTCTCGACCAACTCGGCACTGCTGGTCCACCTCAACGACCACCTGGTCCGCTCGATGCAATTGCCGTCGATCCCCAACCTCAACGGCGGCCCGGACCTGCTCGACTGGCTGAAAAAAGACGACAGCCTGCCGCGTGAAGCCAGCATGTACCTGCCCCTGGACATCGCCACCTTCGAGTCGCAGCTGCAAATGCGCTACCTGTATGACTATGTCAAACAAGGCGAATGCCGGGACGTCATCGTCGAAGACATGCGCGGCCAGATCGAAGGCGATTCGACCCTCGACCTGAGCGGCCTCGACCACTACACCGCGATGCCTGACCTGGGCAAGTTCCGCGACAGCGGCTTCCCCTTTACCCGGCTGGCCGACCTCTCGGAGACCGCCGTGGTGATGCCCGACAACCAGGAGCCCGCCGCCCTCAGCGCCTTCCTCACCGTGCTCGGGCGTTTCGGCGAATCCACCGGTTATCCCGCCACCGGCCTGCAGGTGATCCAGGCCCGCGACGTCGAGTCGGCCGGCGACAAGGACCTGCTGGTGTTCGCCACCGGCAACGACCAGCCTCTGCTCAAGCAATGGGCCGACGCGTTGCCGGCCCGTAGCGAAGGCAGCCGGCATTTCTTCGACCTGAGCGACCTGGCGTTGCGCATTCACGACTGGTTCAGCCCCGACTCGCAAGCGGCGCTGCGCAAGACCCGCACCACCCTGGCCTGGTCGGGCAGAGGCACGCCTTACCTGGCGGGCTTCGAGTCGCCGCTCAAAAGTGGTCGCAGTGTGGTGGTGGTCGCCAGTAGCGACCCGGCGCGCCTGGTCGAGGTGACCGCCGCGATGATCGGTGGCGATGACTACAAGGATCTGATCCAGGGCCGCCTGGCCGTGATCCAGGACAAGCAGATCACCACCCTGACCGCCGACCAGCCGTACTACGTCGGCCACCTGGGCTGGTTCCGGCACTTGCAGTTGCTGCTGTCGCGGCACCTGAGCGGGATGCTGCTCGCCGTCCTGATCGGCTTCGTGCTGCTCTGCGCCTTGATCTTCCTGGGACTGCGGGCCCAGGCCAAACGGCGGTTGTCGTGAATTGGCGGCGCGGGAGAACAGGCATGCGCCATACCCTCACCCTGACGTTACTGTTTGCCCTGGCCAGCCCCGCCCTGCAGGCCAGGGCCGAGGATCCACAGGCGCAACTGATCGAGCAAGGGCGCTACTGGCAGTCGCAGAACAACCCCGACCGGGCCATCGACGCCTGGAACAAGTTGCTGCTGATCGCCCCCGATCAACCGGAAGCGCTCTATGGCCTGGGGCTGAGCAACGTCCAGCTGAAGCGGCCGGAAGAAGCGAAAAAATACCTCGTACGGTTGCAGGCACTGGTGCCGCAGCCCCGCCAGGCCCAGCAACTCGAACAGGACATTGCCCTGGGCAGCGATGACCAGGCCCGGCTGTTGGCCCAGGCCCGGCAACTGGTGGACGCCGACAAGTACGCCGACGCGGTGAAGATCTACCGCCAGTTGCTCAACGGGCGCCAACCCCAGGGCTCATTGGCCCGCGAGTATTACTACCTGCTGGGTTACACCAAGGGCGGTGAGCAGGAGGCCCGCGCCGGTCTCGAACGCCTGCTGCGCGAACGCCCGGATGACCGCGCCGTCGCGCTGTTCCTGGCCAAGCACATGGTCCGCAACCTCGACACCCGGGCCGAAGGCATCCGCCGCCTGGCGGTCCTGGCCAAGGACAAGGAGGTCGGCGGTGACGCCAACGAGACCTGGCGCTTCGCCCTGACCTGGATCGGCCCGCCGTCGCCGGCGCAAGTCCCGCTGTTCGAGCAGTTCCTCGCCGCACACCCGGACGACAAGGAAATCCGCGACCTGATGAACAAGGGCAAGACCCTCGCCCGCAGCACCGCGACGCCGGTGCGCAAAGCGCCCGCCTGGCAACGCGACCCGCAAGACGCCCAAGGCCTGCAGGCACTCGAAGGCGGCGACCTGGCCGCCGCCGAGCAGGCGTTCCAGACACGCCTCAAGGAAAAACCCAACGACCCCGACGCCCTCGGCGGCCTGGGCATCCTGCGACAAAAGCAGGACCGGCTGAACGAGGCCGAGGACTTGCTCCTGCGGGCCACCCAACAGCCCGGCGGGCGCCCCTGGAAACAGGCGCTGGACAACGTCCGCTACTGGCGGCTGATGGCCGGCGCGAGCGCGGCGCAAAAAGCCGGGCGCCAGGACCAGGCGCGAAAGATGATCGAACAGGCTGCCAGCCAGAACCCCGGCCAGCCGGCCAGCCAGGTGGCGCTCGCCAACTTGCAGGCCGAGCAAGGCCAATTGGCCCAGGCCGAGGCCAGCTACCGGCGCATCCTCGCCAGTCATCGCGACGACCCCCAGGCCCTGAGCGGGCTGATCGCGGTGCTCTCGCAGCAGGGCAAAGCCGAAGAAGCGCTCAAGCTGATCGACTCGATCCCGCCGGCGGACCAGGCCCGCCTGGGCGCCGCCGTCTCCATCCGCTCGTTGCGCGCCACCCAGGTCGCGCGGCTCGCCGAACAACGCGGCGACCTGCCCGCCGCCGAGCAAGCCTACCGCCAGGCGCTGGTGGACGATCCGGGCAATACCTGGACGCGCTTTTCCCTGGCGCGCATCTATCTGAGACAAGGCCGCACCCAGGCAGCCAAGGACCAGGTCAACGACCTGCTCAAACGCCACCCCGATCAGCCCGACGCCTTGTATACCCGGACCTTGCTCGCGGTGCAGTTGGGCGAGTGGCAGGACGCCCAGGCCAGCCTGGCGCGTATCCCGCCAGCCAGGCGCAGCCGCGAAATGGACGAACTGGGCAAGGAGATCGCCCTGCATGTCCAGACCGAAGCCGCCGTCGACAACCTCAGGCGCGGTCAGCGCCAGGAAGCCCAGGCGCTGCTGGCCCGCAGCCAGGTCCTGACCGCCGGCAAGCCTGA
The DNA here is from genome assembly GCF_013386165.1 of Pseudomonas gingeri. Classification (GTDB taxonomy): domain Bacteria; phylum Pseudomonadota; class Gammaproteobacteria; order Pseudomonadales; family Pseudomonadaceae; genus Aquipseudomonas; species Aquipseudomonas gingeri_C. The sequence continues at coordinate 279,245 of NZ_JACAOS010000028.1, forward strand.
TCGGGTGGCGATCCTGGCCTCGGCCTATATCGACGCCGGACAGCCGCAGCAAGGCGTGGCGCTGATGCGCGACCTGGTGGAGCGCTCCCCCACGCCCGACGCCAGGCTGCAACTGCTCTACGCCGACATCCTGTTCAAGGCCGACCAGGACAACGATGCCGCGGACATCCTGCGCTCCCTGCAAGGGGCGCGGTTCAACGACAGCGACCGCCGACACTATGCCGAGCTGGTGAAACTCTATCGCATCAAACAGGCCGACCAACTGCGCGAGAAAGGCAATCTGGCCGGGGCCTACGACCTGCTCAAGCCGACGTTGAAGCAATACCCCCACGACACCCAGGCGATCTCGGCGCTGGCGCGGATGTATGCCGCCAACGGTAATAACGCCAAGGCCATGGCCCTGTACAAGCCCCTGTTGCAGAACGACCCGCGCAATGCCGACCTGCAACTGAGCGTGGCCAGCCTGGCCGCCCAGGACCACGATTATGCCCAGGCCGACAAGTCCCTGAAGACCGCCCTGGCGCTCAAGCCGGGGGTGCCGAAAGTGCTGATCAGCGCTGCCGGGACCTACCGTGCCATGGGCAAAAGTGCCGAAGCCGCCGAGCTGCTGCGCCAGGCCGTGGCCATCGAAGGCGGCCAACGTCGCGACGGCCAGCCCCTCGACAACCTCGACGACGACAGCGATAACCCCTTCCGCAATCAGACCGGACCCTCGCGCCGCGCCGCGGCCCGTAGCGAAGACCCGCTGAGACCGGGCAGCGAGGCCGCCGATACGATGCCACCCGACCCGGCCATGAGCCCGCAGCTCTACAGTTCCTCGGACGCCGTGCCCGACAGCGGCCTGGACAGCGACCCGGCGTCGAGCGCCAATCCCTTTGCCCCCGGGCGCAGCTCAACAGAGCCCTCTCGTGCGGACCTGAGCCCCGCGCAGTTGGCCCTGAATGACATTCTCCAGGAGCGCAGCGGTTATATCGCCCAGGGCCTGAGCGTGCGCAGCAACAACAATGAATCGGGCCTGAGCAAACTGACCGATGTCGAAACGCCCTTCGAGGCCAATCTGCCCGCCGGTGACAATCGCGTGGCGCTGCGGGTGACGCCGGTCTCGCTGCACGCAGGCAGTGTCCAGAGTGACAGCCTCACGCGCTTCGGCAGCGGCCTGGCCAGCGGTTCTCCCGGCTCGCAGCAGGCCAACGGCGTGGGCCTGGCGGTGGCAGTGGAAAACCCGGAGCACGGCATCAAGGCCGATATCGGCGTCAGCCCCGTGGGCTTCACCTACAACACCGTGATCGGCGGCGTGAGCCTGGACCAGCCGCTGGTGTCCAGCCCGAACATGCACTACAGCATCGCCCTCTCGCGGCGCCCGGTCACCGACAGCGTGACTTCCTTCGCCGGGACCGAGGACCGCCGCACCGGTGTGACCTGGGGTGGCGTGACCGCCAACGGCGGACGTGCCCAGCTCGGCTACGACGACCAGGCAGTCGGGGTATACGGCTACGGCGCCCTGCACAAGCTGGTCGGCAACAACGTCGAGTCCAACACCCGCGCCGAACTGGGCGGCGGGATCTACTGGTACCTGGACAACCAACCCGACGACAAGCTGACCGTAGGCCTGAGTACCACGGCCCTGTCCTACGAAAACAACCAGGGCTTCTTCACCTACGGCCACGGCGGCTACTTCAGCCCGCAGACGTTCTTTTCCATGGCGGTACCGATCACCTGGTCGCAACGCTCCGATCGTTTCACCTACAAGCTCAGCGGCGCGGTGGGGGTCCAGCATATCGACCAGAAAGGCGCCGACTACTTTCCCGGCCACCCCGCCGAGCAGGCCGCCAACAACCTCTCGTATCCGGGCCAGAGCAGCACCGGCATCGGCTACAACCTGAATGTGGCGGGCGAATACCGGCTCGGTTCAAACGTGCTGCTTGGCGGTTCGCTGGGTGTGGATAACGCCCAGGATTACCGTCAGGTGAACGCCGAGCTGTACCTGCGTTACCTGTTCGAGAAGATGACCGGGCCCATGGCGTTGCCGGTCAGCCCCTATCGTTCGCCTTACTCCAACTGACTCCAGGGAGCGTGCACCGTGGCCACCTCATCCGTCCTCGCGGGCCTGACGATCCTGATCATCGGCGACAGCCATCTGGCCACCCCGGACTTTCTGCTCAACCCGTTGCATGACGCCCTCAGCCGACAGGGCGCCCAGGTCCATTCCCTGGGGATCTGCGGGGCCAATGCCGGTGATTGGCTCAAGGCCACGCCGAGCCCCTGCGGCGGTTCCGAGCGCCGCGGCACGGCCGAGGCCACGGTGCTGAGCGGCGCGTCGACCCGGCCGATCGGCGACTTGCTCGACAGCGACAAACCCAATCTCACCCTGATTGTCATGGGCGATACCATGGCCAGCTACGACAAACCGAGTTTCCCCAAGGCCTGGATCTGGAAACAGACCGACAGCCTGGTCAAGGCCATCGCCGCCCACCACACGCCCTGCGTCTGGGTCGGGCCGAACTGGGGCAGCGAAGGCGGCATGTACGGCAAGACCTACGAACGGGTCAAGACGATGTCGGACTTCCTGGCAAAAAACGTCGCGCCGTGCAGCTACATCGACTCGTTGCAGTTCTCCACCAAAGGCCAGTGGGCGACCATTGACGGCCAACACCTGACCCGCACCGGCTATCGGACCTGGAGCGATGACATCGTCAAGGCGCTGTTGCAGGCACCGGCGCTCAAGGCGGTCGAAAAATGAACAGGTCCGGCAAACTGCTCTTGGCTCTGACGACGCTGATGAGCTTCGCTGCCGCCCACGCCGATACCGCACTCTACCCCACCGGGCCGAACCAGGACTCGGGCTTCATTCGCTTCGTCAATGCTCTGGGCGCGCCTCTCGACGTGCTCCCGGAGGGCCAACAGACACCTTCGACGCTGGCTCCCACAATCGTTTCGCAGTTCTCCGCGGTGCCCACCGACAAACCGGTCACGGGCGCCCTGAGCAGCGCCGGCGTCAGCGTGCCCGTCAGTTTGAACCTGGCCCCCGGCGAGTTCGTCACTTTCGTCGTGGTGCCCGGCGACAAGGGCTTCGAGCTGCTGACCGTGCGCGAGCAACCGAAGGACTTCAATCGTCTCCAGGCGTCGCTGGCGCTGATCAACGCCGATCCCGACTGTACCCGTGGCGGTTTGCAGCGCGAAGGCCGGCAGGGTCAGGCGATTTTCAATGACGTGAACCCCGGCCTGCTCGAGCGACGCGACGTCAACCCGGTGCAACTGTCGGTGCAGGGCTTCTGCGACGGCACCCTGGCTACCGCGCCCCTGAACCTGGGCCAGCTGGAGTCGGGAGAGCGCTACACGGTGCTGCTCCTGTCCCAGGACGAAAAACCGGTCCTGGTGTTCGTCAAGGACGCCTTCGCCCAATAAGCCCTCAGGCCGGGCGCAACACTGGCAAGCTCGTAGTGGACTTGATCTCGGACAGGGCAACAATGGAGTTGACCTCCTGGATCCCCGGCACCATCGACAGCTTCTCGAAGAAAAATCGCTCATAGGCCTCGATGTCCGCCGTGACGATCCGTAGCAGGAAATCCACTGCGCCCATCAGCACATAACACTCCAGCACTTCCGGAAAACCGCGAATCGCCTCGGTGAACTCGGTGAAGTTGGAGCGGCCATGGGCGTTGAGTTTGACCTCGGCGAAGATCTGCGTGTTGAGGCCGATTTTCTTGCGGTCGAGCAAGGTCACCTGGGCACGGATCACCCCTTCTTCCTTGAGCCGCTGAATCCGCCGCCAGCAGGGCGACTGGGAGAGTCCCACCTGCTCGGCAATCTGCGCGCTGGAAAGCGAAGCGTCCTCCTGCAGCAAGGCCAGAATGCGGCGGTCGTAGGTGTCCAGCTCGCCTTGCATAAAAAACCCCTCTAATCGGATATTGGCGAATAGATCATGTCTTGATCAGACGATATTTGCCCATCATAGATAAGAAATACCCGGCTCGGCGTGTAAAAATTTCTCCAGCCTATCCCGCACGCTGCCCCAGGAAAATCCACCATGCCCTCTCCCGAAGCCCTCCATGACGCTCCCACCCGTGCCGATGTCTGGGCGGCCGGCAACCCCCACTGCCAGGTCCGTTACCAGGTGCTCGCCGAAGCCGAGCCGGACCTGCTCTGTCGCCTGCTGAACCTGTTTGCCCTGCAATGCCTGACCCCGCAACAGGTGCAGGCGCAACAGGACGACGGGCTGCTGGCGATCGATATCGTGCTGGACGGCCTGAGCTGGCACCGCGCCCAGGTGATTGCCGAGAAAATGCGCAACCTGATTTGCGTCTGCTCCGTGGCCCTGCAACCGGCCCAGGGTGCACAGTTGCACAGCGCACAGGCGGCGGGCTGAAGGTTTTTTGAAAAGAATCGCAATCTTTGTCTTGGTATCGACGCCAACGTCAGGCAGCCTCGCGTCTATTCTTGGCAATTGACGATCAGACAGGGACTACGTCTGGATCGCTGATTGCAGGACCGACCGCATAGGAGCCCGCATGTCCGTCGCCTCACTTTCCCAGGATCGCTGGCTGGATCTCAACGATCTGCTGCGCGAACTGGTGACCCAGGGTTTCATCAGCCAGGAAGCGGCCGAGCAGACCCTGGCCACTCGGCGCACCTCCCGTGATACCCAGCAGCATCCGCTGGAGTTCATCGCCAGCCAGCAACTGGCCGACCTGAGCCGTCCCGGCAAACCCCTGGACCTGGAAAACCTGACCCTCTGGTTGGCCCGTCACGCTGGCCAGCCGTACCTGCGCATCGACCCGCTGAAGATCAACGTGGCCGCGGTCACCGGACTGATGTCCTACGCCTTCGCCCAGCGCCACAAGATTCTCGCGGTGGCGGTCGACCGCGAAGGCGTGACCATCGCCAGCGCCCAGCCCCATATGCGGGCCTGGGAGGCCGATCTCAGCCATGTGCTGAAGCTGCCGATTCGCCGGGTGGTGGCCAATCCGGTGGATATCCAGCGCTTCACCGTGGAGTTTTTCCGCCTGGCCAAATCAGTCAGCGGCGCCAGCCTGGTCGACCAGAAAAGCCACAACCCGGGCAACTTCGAGCAACTGCTCAACCTCGGCGCCAGCGACCAGGAGCCGGACGCCAACGATGCCCATATCGTCAATATCGTTGACTGGCTGTTCCAGTACGCCTTCCAGCAACGGGCCAGCGATATCCATATCGAGCCGCGCCGCGAGCAGGGCACGGTGCGTTTTCGCATCGACGGCGTGCTGCACAACGTCTATCAATTCCCGCCCCAGGTGACCATGGCGATTGTCAGCCGCCTGAAAAGCCTGGGCCGGATGAACGTCGCGGAAAAACGCAAACCCCAGGACGGCCGGGTCAAGACCAAGACCCCGGACGGCGGCGAAGTCGAATTGCGCCTGTCGACCCTGCCCACCGCCTTCGGCGAGAAAATGGTGATGCGCATCTTCGACCCGGAAGTGCTGCTCAAGGATTTCGACCAACTGGGTTTCGGCGCCGACGACCTGCGCCGCTGGCAGGAAATGACCCGCCAGCCCAACGGCATCATCCTGGTCACCGGCCCCACCGGCTCGGGCAAGACCACCACGCTGTACACCACCTTGAAAAAGCTGGCGACCTCGGAGGTCAACCTCTGCACCATCGAAGACCCGATCGAGATGATCGAGCCGGCTTTCAACCAGATGCAGGTCCAGCACAATATCGACCTGACCTTCGCCAGCGGCGTGCGCGCCCTGATGCGCCAGGACCCGGACATCATCATGATCGGCGAGATCCGCGACCTGGAAACCGCCGAAATGGCGATCCAGGCCGCACTCACCGGGCACCTGGTGCTCTCGACCCTGCACACCAACGACGCGCCGAGCGCCATCAGCCGCCTGCTGGAACTGGGCGTGCCGCATTACCTGATCAAGGCCACGGTGCTCGGGGTCATGGCCCAGCGCCTGGTCCGTACCTTGTGCCCGCACTGCAAGGCGCCGACCCAGCTGGAAGAAGAGGACTGGCAAAGCCTGACGCGGCCCTGGCAGGCGCCGATGCCGGGTGGCGCCCAGCGTGCCGTCGGCTGCCTGGAATGCCGCGACACCGGCTATCGCGGGCGCGCCGGGGTCTACGAGATCCTGGTGTTGAACGACGGCCTCAAGGCGCATATCCATGCCGACACCGACCTCCTGGCCCTGCGTCGCCAGGCCTTCAAGGACGGCATGCGCAGCCTGCGCCTGTCCGGTGCACAGAAGGTCGCGGCGGGGCTGACCACCGTCGAGGAAGTGTTGCGGGTCACGCCGCAGAGCGAGCAACGCTGATGAAAGTGTCACGCCATGCGTCCGGCGCCGAGTAAACACTTTTTATCCGCGCCAGCCCCGTTACACTCAAGGTAACCGCCGTCTCGATAAACACTGCAACAGGGAATTGTCATGCAAATCGGTAGCGTACTCCTGCTTTTCGTCGGCCTGGCCATTGCCCTGGTATTCATGGGCTTCAAGGTCGTGCCCCAGGGTTATCAATGGACGGTGGAGCGCTTCGGGCGCTACACCAACACCCTCAAGCCGGGCCTGAACATCATCATCCCGGTCATGGACCGCATCGGGCGCAAGATCAACGTCATGGAAAGCGTGCTCGACATTCCGCCCCAGGAAGTCATCACCTCCGATAACGCCACGGTGCAGATCGACGCCGTGTGCTTCTTCCAGGTGGTCAACGCCGCCCAGGCCGCCTACGAGGTGAATAACCTCGAACACGCCATCCGCAACCTGTTGCAGACCAATATCCGCACCGTGCTCGGCTCCATGGAACTGGACGCCATGCTCGGCCAGCGCGACGCCATCAACGAGCGCCTGCTGCGCACCGTCGACGAAGCCACCGCGCCGTGGGGCATCAAGGTGACCCGCATCGAGATCAAGGACATCAGCCCGCCCGCCGACCTGATGGCGGCCATGTCCGGGCAGATGAAAGCCGAGCGGGTCAAGCGCGCACAAATCCTCGAAGCCGAAGGCCTGCGTGCCTCGGCGATTCTCACCGCCGAAGGCAAGAAGCAGGCGCAGATCCTCGAAGCCGAAGGCGCCCGACAGTCGGCCTTCCTGCAATCCGAGGCCCGTGAGCGTCAGGCCGAAGCCGAAGCCCGGGCGACCCAGGTGGTCTCCGAGGCCATCGCCAAAGGTAACGTGCAAGCCGTGAACTACTTCGTCGCGCAGAAATACATCGATGCCCTGGGCAAACTGGCCTCGGCCAACAACAGCAAGGTGATCCTGATGCCGCTGGAAGCCAGCCAGGTGATCGGTGCGGTGGGTGGCATCGGCGAGATCGTCAAGGCCACGTTCGACAGCAAGAAACCCTGAGGCAACGCCCATGTGGGAATTCCTGCAACACCTGTCGTTCTGGGACTGGCTGGCCCTCGGCACGCTGCTGTTGATTTTCGAAATATTCGGTGCCGGCGGTTACCTGCTGTGGGTCGGGATTGCCGCCGCGGCCGTGGGCGTCCTGACCTTCCTGATCCCCGACCTGCACTGGACCTTGCAGCTCGTGCTGTTCGGCGTGCTGTCGCTGCTGACCGCCTGGCTTTGGTGGAAGCGCCAGCGCAGCAACGCCCGGCCCAGCGACCAGCCGGGGCTCAATGAGCGCGGGCATGATCTGCTCGGCAGGATTTTTGTGGTGCATGTTGCGATTGTCGCCGGACGCGGCAAGATCAAGGTCGGCGACAGCGTCTGGATGGCCACCGGGCCGGACAGCGAGGTGGGCACCCAGGTTCGGGTGATCGGCCAGGACGGCAGTACACTGAAGGTGGAAAAAATTGAGTCATGAGGTCGATGGAACTCCGGCGTGACAACAACAATCAAACCTTGCAGATACCCCCACCGGAGTTACTCTCATGCGTCTCAAAACAGCAGTTGTCGCCTTTGCCTTGTTTTCCCTCCCCGTTGGCGCAGCGATGGCCGACGGCTTCTGGCGTGACGTCATTTCCTCTGGCGCTACCACCGGCTCGACCTACCTGACCTTCAAGGACCACAAGCTGGTGGTCGCGGCCCAGGATGACGCCGGCAGCTTCGTTGCCAGCAATGGCAGCATCCGTGGCCCTTACCTGGAAGCCGCGATGCAGAAACTGCGGGCCGAAAACCCGGACCTGAAGGCCACCGACATGGAACTGGCCAACGCCATCCTGGCGAAGAACGCCGTCGCCGAAAACTGATTCAAGCGTTTCACCTGCACGTCAAAACGCCGCTTAACCGCGGCGTTTTGCGTTGCCCGGCAAAAACCGTCGATTGACGTACAGGCACCGGCCCGGCGTGCTCGTTCAGCGTCCGGACAGTAAAAAAAGCACCGATTTTTCACCTTAAAACAGTATCATCGGCAACATTGCAGCCTTGCTGTCTACTCTTCACCGCCGGTAGAGCACTCCCGGCCTTCACATCGGACGTCACGACCCCATGAGCGAACTTCCTTTCCTGCCTTTTTCCAAACCGACCATCGACGAAGCGACCATTGCCGCCGTGGGCGATGTCCTGCGTTCCGGCTGGATCACCAGCGGTCCGAAGGTCGCGGCCTTTGAAGCTCAACTGTCGGAGTACTTCGGCGGGCGTCCGGTGCGCACTTTCAACTCCGGCACCTGCACCATGGAAATCGCCCTGCGCATCGCCGGTATCGGCCCAGGCGACGAAGTGATCACCACGCCCATCTCCTGGGTGGCCACCGCCAACGTGATCATCGAAGTCGGCGCGACCCCGGTGTTCGCCGATATCGACCCGGTGACCCGCAATATCGACCTGGACAAGGTCGAGGCCGCGATCACCCCGCGCACCAAGGCGATCATCCCGGTTTACCTGTCCGGCCTGCCGGTGGACATGGACCGCCTGTACGCCATCGCCAAGAAACACAACCTGCGCATCGTCGAAGACGCGGCCCAGGCCCTGGGTTCGGAATGGAACGGCCAGAAGATCGGTGCCCTGGGTGACCTGGTGTCGTTCAGCTTCCAGGCGAACAAGAACATCACGTCGTCCGAAGGCGGCTGCCTGGTGTTGAACAACGCCGAAGAAGCCCGTCTGGCCGAGAAATATCGCCTGCAGGGCGTGACCCGTACCGGTCATGACGGCCTGGACGTGGACGTGCTGGGCGGCAAGTTCAACATGACCGACGTCGCCGCGGCCATCGGCCTGGGCCAGTTTGCCCATATCGATGCCATCACCCCGCACCGCCGCGGGCTGGCCGAGTACTATTTCGAGTGCCTGGGCAGTGATTTCGAAGAGAAATACGGTGCGCAGCTACCGGTGAAGGACTTCACCAACAGCAACTGGCACATGTTCCAGCTGGTACTGCCGGAGCGTCAGGACGGCCAGCCGGCTCGGGCGACCTTTATGGAAGAGATGAAGCAGCGCGGCATCGGCATCGGTTATCACTACCCGGCGATCCACCTGCTGAGCCTGTACCGCGAGCGCGGTTTCAAGGAAGGCATGTTCCCGATCGCCGAGCGCGTCGGACGCCTGATCGTGTCGTTGCCGATGTTCAACGCCATGACCAAGGCCGATGTCGAGCGTTCGGTGGCGGCGGTCAAAGCGGTCTTGCAGCCGTAACACCGTGATCGCGAGCAGGCTCGCTCCTGTAGGGGCAAGCCTGCTCGCGATGAACGATAACGCGGTAACCCTGGTGAATTACTCGCCGATAGCAGCCTGGTAATCCGCCGCATTCAGCAGACTCTCCAGCTCCGCCGCATTGCTCGGCTTGAGCTTGAAGATCCACGCGCCGTAGGGCTCGGAGTTCAGCAGCTCAGGCTCGGCGGACAACGCCTCGTTGACCGCGATCACTTCGCCCGACACTGGCGAATAGATATCCGACGCCGCTTTCACCGACTCGACCACCCCGGCAGCCTCGCCAGCGGCGAACAGCGTGCCGACTTCAGTCAGTTCGACAAACACCACATCCCCCAAAGCTTCCTGAGCATGGTCGCTGATGCCGACAGTGACTGTACCGTCAGCTTCCAGGCGGGCCCACTCGTGGCTTTCGGCGAAACGCAGATCAGCAGGGATATCGCTCATATTCAGTGTCCTCAAATTAAGTATCAAAGGCGAGACGACCGAGGGCTCGCCGGAAGAATCAGATCAAGGTTTTGCCATGACGCACGAACGTCGGCTTTACCACGCGAACCGGGTACCATTTGCCACGAATTTCAACTTCGGCGCGATCGGCCGTGGCCGAGGGAACACGCGCCAGCGCAATCGACTTGCTTAGCGTAGGAGAGAAACTACCACTGGTGATCTCTCCTTCGCCAACCTCGGCGATCCGAACCACCTGATGAGCCCGCAAAACACCGCGCTCCTCCAGTACCAGCCCGACCAGTTTGAGCTTGGCGCCGGCGGTTTTTTCCGCCTCCAGGGCACTGCGCCCGATAAAGTCGCGATCGGCCGGCTCCCAGGCAATGGTCCAGGCCATGTTGGCCGCCAGCGGCGAAACGTCCTGGTGGATATCCTGACCGTAAAGGTTCATGCCGGCTTCCAGGCGCAAGGTATCCCGGGCGCCAAGACCGATGGGCGAAATGCCCGCGCCCACCAGGTCGTTGAAGAAGCCCGGGGCCTGATCGGCCGGCAGGATGATCTCCAGACCGTCTTCGCCGGTATAGCCGGTGCGGGCGATAAACCAGTCGCCGTCACTGCGGCCTTCGAACGGTTTGAGTTGCTGGATCAGCTGGCCACGAGACTGGCTGACCAGCTCGGCGATCTTGTGCCGGGCGTGGGGACCCTGGATCGCCAGCATCGCCAGCTCCGGGCGCTCGTGCAGTTGCACGTCGTAGCCGGGGAGTCGGGCCTGCATCCAGGCCATGTCCTGGTCGCGGGTGGCGGCATTGACCACCAGGCGGTAACCGGCTTCGGTGCGATAGACGATCATGTCGTCGACCACCCCACCGCGCTCGTTGAGCATCGCGCTGTACAAGGCGCGACCGGGGCCGTCGAGGCGCTCGACATCATTGGCCAGCAGGTGGCGCAACCACGCCTTGTCCTGGCCGCCGGTGATATCGATCACGGTCATGTGCGAGACATCGAACACACCGCAGTCACGTCGCACCTGATGGTGCTCCTCGACCTGCGAGCCGTAATGCAGTGGCATATCCCAACCGCCAAAATCGACCATCTTCGCGCCAAGGGCGAGGTGCAGGTCATAGAGAGGCGTACGCTGTCCCATGGGTTTCTCCTTCCGGGCGTGGCGAAGGCGCGGACAGGCAGGAAACCGGCTTGAGCCCTTTATGGAGGGGGCCTTGAGTCTGTTTCGCACCCGGTCTGTCAGACGGACCGCACCGAATGCCGCGCATTGTAGCCGCAAGGCGGAGCCATGACACCTAGCCGATTCGATGCGCCGAGCGACGGATCAAGCCGATCACCGGCAACAGCCCGACCAGCACCAGGGTCAGGGCCGGCAACGAGGCCCGTGCCCACTCCCCTTCGCTGGTCATTTCGAAGATGCGCACCGCCAGCGTGTCCCAGCCAAACGGGCGCATCAGCAAGGTCGCGGGCATTTCCTTGAGCACGTCGACGAACACCAGCAACGCCGCACTCAAGGCACCGGGCAGCAGCAACGGCAGATACACTTTGCAAAACAGTAGTGGCCCACTGACTCCCAGGCTACGAGCCGCTTCGGGCAAAGAAGGCCGGATACGTGCCAGGCTATTCTCCAACGGGCCATAGGCCACGGCGATAAAGCGCACCAGGTAGGCCAGCAGCAGGGCCGACAGGCTGCCCAGCAACAACGGCTTGCCGGCCCCACCCAACCAACCCGACAGCGGGATCACCAGCACCCGATCCAGGTAACTGAACGCGAGCATGATCGACACTGCCAGCACCGAGCCCGGCAGCGCGTAGCCGAGATTGGCCAGGCTGACACCGGAGCGGATGGCCCGGGTCGGCGCCAGGCGTCGGGCAAAGGCCAGCAGCAGGGCCACGCTGATGGTGATCAGCGCCGCCATGACGCCCAGGTACAGGGTGTGCAGGATCAGGCCGGCGTAACGCTCGTCGAGATCGAAGCGGCCACGCTTCCAGAACCACGCCAGCAGTTGCAGCAGCGGGATGACAAAGGCGCAGGCGAATACCAGCAGGCACCAGGCGCTGGCCGCCAGGGCCTTGATGCCGCGCAGGTGATAGAGCGCCTGAACCCGTGGGCGTTCGTTGCCGGCACGCACGGCGCCACGGGCACGACGTTCGCCGTAGAGCACCAGCATCACCGCCAGGAGCAGCAGGCTGGCCAGTTGCGCTGCGCTGGAGAGGCTGAAGAAGCCGTACCAGGTCTTGTAGATGGCGGTGGTGAAGGTGTCGAAGTTGAACACCGCCACGGCGCCGAAATCCGCCAGGGTTTCCATCAGCGCCAGGGCCACGCCGGCGCCGATGGCTGGGCGCGCCATGGGCAGCGCCACCCGCCAGAACGCCTGCCAGGGCGATTGCCCAAGCACCCGGGCAGCTTCCATCAGGCCCTTGCCCTGGGCCATGAAGGCGGTGCGGGCGAGCAGATAGACGTAGGGGTAGAAAACCAGCACCAGGACCAGGATCACCCCGCCGGTGGAGCGCACGCGGGGGAACCGCAGGCCGCTGCCGAACCACTCGCGCAAGAGGCTTTGCACCGGGCCGGAGAAATCCAGCAGGCCGACAAAGACGAACGCCAGCACATAGGCAGGGATGGCGAACGGCAACATCAATGCCCAGTCCAGCCAGCGCCGGCCGGGGAATTCGCAAAGGCTGGTGAGCCAGGCCAGGCTCACCCCCAACAGGGTGACGCCGATGCCGACGCCCAGCACCAGGGTCAGGGTGTTACCCAGCAACCTCGGCAGTTGGGTGTCCCAGAGGTGCTGCCAGATTTGCAGGTCGATGGCCTGCCAGGACAGCAGCAGCACGCTCAGCGGTAGCAGCACCAGGGCAGCGACGGTAAAGACCGGGGGATACCAGCGGCGTTGGGCGAGGTGGGCCAAGGAAGCGCTCGAAAAAGGTGTTTACACGGAGGCCCCCTGTAGGCGCCGGCTTGCTGGCGATCCGGACGACACGGTCAACCAGAAAGACCGCGCCGATGCGATCGCCAGCAAGCCGGCTCCTACAGGGTTTTGTGTCGCAACCGACTCAGTTCCAGCCGGCCCTGTCCATCAGGCGGATCGCTTCAGCCTGGCGCTTGCCGGCGATCTCCACCGGCAAGGTGTCGGGTACGAACTTGCCCCAGCTCGCCACTTCCGCCGACGGCGGCACCGCCGGGTTGGCCGGGAACTCCTGGTTCACGTCGGCAAAGATGCGCTGCGCCTCGGGGGTGGTCATCCACTCCACCAGGGCCTTGGCCGCTTCCGGGTGCGGCGCGTGCTGGGTCAGGCCGATACCCGAGAGGTTCACATGCACGCCACGGTCACCCTGGTTCGGCCAGAACAGTTTCACCGCCAGGTTCGGGTTCTGCTTGTGCAGGCGACCGTAGTAGTAGGTGTTGACGATGCCGACGTCGCACTGCCCGGCATTGATTGCCTCGAGCACCGCGAGGTCGTCGGAGAACACATCGGTGGACAGGTTGTTGACCCAGCCTTTGAGAATCTGCTCGGTCTGCTCGGCGCCATGGACTTCGATCAGGGTCGCGGTCAGCGACTGGTTGTAGACCTTCTTCGACGTGCGCAGGCACAGGCGGCCTTCCCATTGCTTGTCGGCCAGGGCTTCGTAGGTACTCAGCTCGGACGGTTTCACCCGTTCGGTGGAATACGCCAGGGTCCGCGCGCGCAGGCTCAGGCCGGTCCACGCATGGGCGGACGAGCGGTATTGCAGCGGAATATTGGCGTCGATCACCTTGGACGTGAAGGGCTGCAGGATGCCCATCTTTTCCGCCTGCCAGAGGTTACCGGCATCAACGGTGAGCAGCAGGTCGGCGCTGGCGTTTTCGCCTTCGGCCTTGATCCGCTGCATCAGCGGCGCTTCCTTGTCGGTGATGAACTTGATCTTGACCCCGGTCTTGGCCGTGTAGGCGTCGAAGACCGGCTTGATCAATTCGTCGATACGCGAGGAGTAGACCACCACTTCGTCGGCGGCGTGGGCAGTGCTGGCCATGAGGGAAAGGGCCAGGGCAGTCAGTAGACGCTTCGGTGCCAACATGGGAGCGGTCTCTCGATTTCGAAATGAGCGCGAAATGATAGTGACTCACATTTAGCATCTCAAACTTAACCGGAGACGGAGGAGTTACCAGATGTTGCACAGGCCCCAGCCAGCGAGACCGTGCCGCCTGCATCGCCGGCAAGCCGGCTCCTACAAGGACCGTGGCACCAGGATATTCTGGGGTGATGCACAGTTCTGTGGGAGCCGGCTTGCTGGCGATGGCGTCCGGGCAAACGACACCAGGGACCGCGTCGGGCAAGACGGTATCTACGCCCTGGCCAACTCCGGCAGATCGCCCGTCAGCCCCAACGCCTGGCGCACGAATAACGCCTTGGCCTCGGGCATCTGCTCGACGCTCTTCAACCCGGTGTTACGCAACCAGCGCAATGCCAGCGAATCGGCCTGGAACAGCCGCTCGAAACCTTCCATCGCTGCCATCAAGCCCAGGTTGTGGGGCATGCGTCGTCGCTCGAAACGGCTCAACACCCGCACATCCGCCAGTCGCTCGCCACGTTCCCGTGCGTGCAGCAGCTCTTCAGCCAGCACCGCGGCATCGAGGAAACCCAGGTTCACGCCCTGGCCGGCCAACGGGTGAATGGTGTGCGCCGCATCGCCGATCAGTGCCAGCCCTTCGGCCACATAACGCTTGGCATGGCGCTGGCGCAACGGCACACAGAGCCGCGGGTCAGCCGAAATCACCGACCCCAGACGACCTTCGAAGGCCCGCTCCAGCTCACGACAGAACGCCTCTTCCTCCAGCCCCATCAGGCGCTGCGCCTGCTCCGGCGTGGTCGACCAGACGATTGAGCACCAGTCCTGCTGACCGTCGCGCTCCAGTGGCAGGAACGCCAGCGGGCCGTCATCGGTGAAGCGCTGCCAGGCGGTCATCTGGTGCGGTCGCGAACTGCGCACGCTGGTCACGATGGCGTGATGCAGGTAGTCCCACTCGCGGGTGGCGCAGCCGGCCAGGCGACGCACCGCCGAATTGGCGCCGTCCGCCGCGATCACCAGGGGCGAGCGCAGTTGCCGGCCATCGGCCAGGGTCAGCAGCCAGTCGTCGCCGGAGCGGCGCATCTGCTCCAGGCGGGCATTGGCCAGCAGGCCCATGTCGCAGTCGTGCAGGCGGTCGAGCAAGGCATCCTGGACCACCCGGTTCTCGACGATATGCCCCAGCACCTCGGCATGCACGCTGGCCGCCGAGAAATGAATCTGCCCGGTGCCGCTGCCGTCCCAGACCTGCATGTCGCGGTAGGGACTGGTGCGCCGGGCGCTGATCCCGTCCCAGACGCCGAGACGTTCGAGGATTCGCTGGCTGGCGGCGGACAAGGCGCTAACCCGTGGCTCGAAGGCGGACTGCGGGTCGAACGGCTTGACGCTCAGGGGGCTGCCGTCGAGCAGGAGAACTTCCAGCCCGCTGTCTTTCAACGCCAGGGCCAGGGCGCTGCCAACCATTCCGGCCCCGACAATCAGCACATCTGCGCGCATTTCCATGCTTTAAGCCTGTAGTAAAGAGTGAGCATGCCCCTTGTGGGAGCCGGCTTGCCGGCGATGGCAGACGGCGCGGAGCATCTGTTGCACCGCGTTATCGTTCATCGCCGGCAAGCCAGCTCCCACAGGGTTTGGGGTGTCGATACAGGCCCTAGACATCGGAACGGGTACCCAGGCCCATCGCCTGGCGGGCGAACCAGCGTTTGGCCGGCGGCAGCAGGTCGAGGCCCAGCAGGCCGATATTGCGCCCCAGGGCCACCAGCGGCTGGGCGTTGCCGAACAGGCGGGTCACCTGGTCGGAGAAACCCACGGTGAGTGTCTGGTCCAGGCGTTGACGCTCCTGATAAGCCTGCAAGGTGCTCAGGTCGCCCAAGGGTGCCGTACTCGACAGCAACGCTTCGGCCAGGGCCTGGGCATCACGCAGGGACAGGTTGAAGCCCTGCCCGGCAATCGGATGCAGGCTGTGGGCCGCGTTGCCGAGCACCACCAGATGGGCACGCACCTGCTCTTCGGCTTCCACCAGATGCAACGGGTACAGGTGCCGCGCGCCGACCTGGCGCAGGGTGCCCAGGCGATAGCCGAACACCCCCTGCAATTCAGCGAGGAAACTGCGCTCGTCCAGCTCGGCCAGACGCTGGGCGTCCATCCCCAGGCGCGTCCAGACCAACGCACAGCGATTCTCAGGCAGTGGCAGCAGGGCCATCGGTCCTTCGTCGGTAAAGCGTTCGAAGGCCATGCCGTGGTGGGCTTCGCTGGTGGTGATATTGGCGATCAAGGCACTCTGGTGATAAGGCCGCTTGCGCACCCCGATGCCCAACTGCTCGCGCAACCCGGAACGGCCGCCGTCGGCCAGGATCGCCAGGTCGCAGTCCAGCTGGGTTTCATCCCCCAGGGTCAGTCGATAGCCATCCTCCAGCGGTTGCAGGTGGGTGACCTCGGCCGGACAACGCCAACTGATCACTTCCTGGTCCAGCGCCTGCCACAGGCATTGTCCCAGCCAGGCGTTCTCCACCACGTAGCCGAGGGCCGGCACGCCCTCCTCCATGGCGGACAACCGCGCCGTGGAGAAACGCCCGCGGTCGGACACATGAATCTGCTTGATCGGCTCGGCCCGCTGGCTGATCGACTGCCACACACCCAGGCGCTGATAGATCTGCCGGGCACCGAAGGACAGTGCCGAAGAACGCGCATCGTAGCTGGGCTGATAACTGTCGCCGGGAGCGAACGGTTCGATCAGGGTGATCTTCCAGCCCCGGGCCTTGGCCCCGGCCTGCAAGGCCAACGCCAGGCTGGCGCCGACCAGGCCACCGCCAATGATCGCCAGATTGACCCGGCTCATGCCGCTTCGGTCCGGGCAGCGGCCATCAGCGCCTCGATCTCGGCCACGGTCTTGGGCACGCCGCCGGTGAGGATTTCACAGCCTTGCCGGGTCACCACCACATCGTCCTCGATCCGCACACCGATGCCTCGCCATTTCTTCGCCACGTTCTGGTTGTCCGGGGAAATATAGATCCCCGGCTCCACGGTCAGCGCCATGCCGACCTCCAGCACGCGCCATTGATCACCGACCTTGTAGTCGCCGACATCATGTACATCCATTCCCAGCCAATGGCCGGCACGGTGCATGTAGAACGCCTTGTAGGACTCGTCGGCGATCAGCTCGTCGACATTGCCCTGCAACAGCCCCAGTTCCACCAGCCCGGCGGTAATCACTTGCACCGTCGCCTCATGGGCCTGGTTCCAATGCTTGTCCGGGGCGATCTCGGCAAAGGCGGCTTCCTGGGAAGCCAGCACCAGTTCGTAGATCGCCTTCTGCTCCGGCGAAAAACGCCCGCTGACCGGCCAGGTGCGAGTGATATCGCTGGCGTAGCAATCGATCTCGCAACCGGCGTCGATCAGCACCAGGTCGCCGTCCTTGAGCACCGCGTCATTCTGCTGGTAATGCAGGATGCAGCTGTTGCGCCCGGCCGCGACGATGGAACCGTAGGCCGGCATCTTCGCCCCGCCCTTGCGGAACTCGTAGTCCAGCTCGGCTTCCAGGCTGAATTCATGCAACCCGGCGCGGCTGGCCTGCATCGCCCGCACATGGGCACGGCAGGAAATCGCCGCGGCCTCACGCATCACCTTCACTTCCGCCGCCGATTTATACAGGCGCATGTCGTGCAGCAGATGATCCAGGGCAACAAATTCGTTCGGCGGTTGCGCGCCGAGGTGGGCCTTGGAACGGATCACGTTGATCCACTCCATCAGGTGCCGGTCGAACTCCGGGTTGCTGCCCATGGCCGAATAGACCCGGTCGCGCCCTTCGATCAGGCCCGGAAGAATGTCGTCGATATCGTTGATCGGGAACGCATCGTCGGCGCCGAAGTCGCGGATCGCGCCCTCCTGGCCAGCGCGCAGGCCGTCCCAGAGTTCCCGCTCGACATTGCGCTCACGGCAGAACAGCAGGTACTCGCCGTGGGGCCGGCCAGGCATCAGCACGATCACCGCCTGGGGCTCGGGAAAGCCACTCAGGTACTGGAAATCGCTGTCCTGACGATAGACGTGCTCGACATCGCGATTACGGATCGCCACGGCGGCGGCCGGCAGGATCGCGATGCTGTTGGGTTCCATCTGCGCCATCAGGGCCTTGCGGCGCCGGGCGTATTCCGCTTTGGGGATATGAATCATGGGCAGATGGAGCTCCCTGTCTGAAGGCGTCTTAATGCAGAGAAGGCTTGGCAGCCGGTTCAGCCGGTTTGTTGACTTCGGTGAACAGCAGCAGCGGCGCGACCCGCAGGTATTCCATGACTTCCATATAGTCGTTTTCACCGTCGTCGGACTCTTCCAGGGCGTCCTGCACCTGGGCGATGGCCGCCAGGTCCTGGAGCACCTCGGTGGCCTCGACGCTCAGGGCGTTGGCGCGGTAGGTCAGGCCGAAACCGGCGAGGAAGCCCTGGCACCACTGGCCCAGCGCAATCGCACGCTCGGTCAGGGGCGCATCGTCGGTAGGCAGCAGCAGGACGACGGTCATGTCGTCGCTGGTCAGCTCGCCCTTGACCATCTCTTGCAGGCCGATCAGGGCGTTGCGCACGTTGTCCTGCGGTTCGCCTTCGAGCAGTTCGGCGGCGTCCACCAGCCAGCTGTCGGCTTCAAAGCCGGCACCGGCGCAACTGCGGCCGAGCAGCAGGCCGTGCAGCTCGGCGGGCGAGACAGGGTGACCGCTGGTGCTCAGCAGGGTGGCAAAGGCGTTATACGGGGAATTCTGAATGGGCATGGGCGGCTAGGCGCCAAGCGGCGCAATGTCTAGAATGAAGGCCTTGTATCCTAGCATTCGCGCACGAGCCAGACCATCGGCCGTCCAAACGTTTGCTCCGGGCTTTGCTTACTACCGCTCATCAGTCATATTTCAGTGGATACCCGATGGAAGACACCGACCTGCACGCGCTGATGGCCAGACTCGAACTGCTGATTACCCGGGTCGAGCAACTTAAAAGCCAAAATGGACTCTTACAAGCTCAGGAAAAGACCTGGCGCGAGGAGCGCGCAACCCTCATTGAAAAAAACGAAATCGCCCGGCGTAAGGTCGAATCGATGATTTCGCGCCTCAAAGCCCTGGAGCAAGACTCATGAGTTCAAGCAATAACGTGACCGTGCAGATCCTCGATAAAGAATATTCGATCATCTGCCCGCAGGAAGAACGCAGCAACCTGGTCAGTGCCGCTCGTTACCTGGACGGCAAGATGCGCGAGATCCGCAGCAGCGGCAAGGTTGTCGGGGCCGACCGCATCGCCGTCATGGCCGCGCTGAACATCACCCACGACCTGCTGCACCGCCAGGAGCGCCCGGATGTGCAGGCCAGCGGCTCGACCCGCGAACAGGTGCGTGATTTGCTCGATCGTGTCGATCTGGCGCTGTCCGCTGATCCGGACAACAGCAAAGGCTGATTCCTACAGCGAGTTTCGGGTATACTGACCCAACTCCCTGGAGTGCTTGCCAGTTGGTGATGTCCCTGAGCCGATTCGCAAAACCACGGGAGTTGCACGTTGGGGCCGGTGCGCATGTCCGCTAGACGGAAAGCCTTAAGGCCCCCTGCAACTTCCACCTTGAACTCTCGGGTTCAAGGGCTAAGCCGACAGCGGTACGTCGGGGAGCCTGATTTCAACCCAGTGCCGGCTATGACTGCCGGCGTTGGTGTTAACGAGTTGCCGTCCTGGCTGCTCGCTTGCCCAAGCCAGACACTATGACGACCGAACCTGCGCCGCCCTCCCGCCCGCAACTTCGACGACTGCTGCGCAAGGCCCGCCGCGCACTCAGCGCCAGCGAACAGCGCCAGGCTGCCCGCGGCCTGTACCGGCAATTGGCGCAACACCCACTGTTTCGCCGCGCCCGCCACATCTCCCTGTACCTGCCCACCGACGGTGAAATCGATCCGCGCCTGCTGCTGCGTGAAGCCCAGCGGCGCGGCAAGCACACCTACCTGCCGGTGCTGAGCGCCTGGCCGCGCACGCGGATGGTGTTCCAGCGCATCCGACCGGGGGAGAAGCTGCAGCCCAACCGGTTTCGTATCCTCGAGCCACGGGTCAACCTCGCCGCGCAACGCAAGGTCTGGGCCCTGGACCTGGTGTTGCTGCCATTGGTGGGTTTCGATGTGGAAGGTGGACGACTGGGGATGGGCGGCGGTTTTTATGACCGCAGCCTGGCGTATCTGGCCCGACGCCAAAGCTGGCGCAAGCCGACGCTGCTGGGACTGGCCCATGAATGTCAGAAAGTCGGGAAGTTGAATCAGGCCAGCTGGGATGTGCCACTACAGGGCACGGTCACGGACCGTGCCTGGTATTTCGCGCTATAAACGAATCGGCTGTGCAGCCGGAATCGCCGGGCTCAGCGCTTGAACAGGGTCGACTGTTGCGGTTGCTGCTGGACGATTTCCACCGGCGCGTCTTTTTTCCCGGACCACAGGCCCTGGGCATAGCCGGTAGTGACCACGCCTAAACCGAACAAAATCACCAAAATCCATAGTAAATCCGGTTTGCGTTTCATCGATTGCCCCCCTAGGCAAATGATCCACGATGACAGCAACGGTTTTCGTTATAGGCCGTGCAGCAGCGTCAAGCTTAAAATCCCGGCATTTTGCGATAACGTGAAGCACTACGCAAACGCTGGCGTCAACCGACTGTCGGTTAATGTGACAAATTGCCCGACAAATTGCCCAAGGAGCAAAACCATGGCCTATTGGCTGATGAAATCCGAGCCCGACGAACTGTCCATCGCAGGCCTGGCCAAGCTCGGCGAGACGCGCTGGGATGGCGTGCGCAATTACCAGGCGCGCAATTTCCTGCGGGCGATGGCGGTCGGTGATGAGTTTTTCTTTTATCACTCCAGTTGCCCGGAGCCGGGGATTGCCGGGATCGGCAAGATCGTCGAGGCGGCCTATCCGGACCCCACCGCGCTGGACCCTCAAAGCCATTATCACGACCCCAAGGCGAATGCCGAGAAGAACCCCTGGAGCGCGTTGCAGGTCGGGCATGTGCAGACGTTCGGCAAGGTCCTTGGGCTGGGCTACCTGAAGCAGCAGACCGAGCTGGCGGAGATGCCGCTGGTGCAGAAAGGCAGCCGCTTGTCGGTGATGCCGGTGACGCCGGAGCAGTGGGCGGCAGTGCTGGCGTTGCGTTGAGGCGGCTGACGCCATCGCGAGCAAGCTCGCTCCTACAGGGGGCTTCGGCAGCACGATACTTTTGTGGTGAGACTCGGGCCTGTGGGAGCCGGCTTGCTGGCGATGGCGTCAGTAAGAATACCGCCAGACTCAAGGGCCTCATCGCTGGCAAGCCAGCTCCTACATGAGACCTCGGCAGCACGATACTTTTGTGGTGAGACTCAGCCCTGTAGGAGCCGGCTTGCTGGCGATGGCGTCAGCAAGCACGCTGCAAGACTCAAGGGCCTTACTGAACAATCAGGTTATTGAACAGCAGGTCCTCGACCACCGGCTTGCCGGTTTCGTCGTTCATCACCTGCTGAACCTGCTTCAGTGCTTCCTGGCGCATCTTTTCCTTGGCGTCGACGTTGCTCATCGAATCCACGGTCTGCTGGGCGAACAGCGCCACCAGCTGGTTACGGATCAACGGCTCGTTGGCCTTGACCGCCTTGGCCGCTTCCTCGCCGGTCACGCGCAAGGCCACATCGGCCTTGTAGACCTTGAGTTTCGGGCTGCCATCGAGGCCATAGTTACCGACGAACGGCGGCGTCAGGCTGATATAGGCGACTTTCGGGCCCGCCGCTTCCCCTTCCTTGGCTTCTTCCGCAGCCACTGCCGCCAGCGGTAGGGACAGGGCCAACATCAACATGATCAACGCTTTCACAATTCGCTCCTTATCCGGTTTGCGGCCTAGCATAGCGACCCACACCGCCGCGCCCAAGCAAAAGCTTATGGCGGACTATCAGGGTGGGGCATGCTCGTTGACCCTTCGACTCACACACCTACACTTATCGGCCATCACTCCCAAAGGAATAGCCCGATGAAAGCCGTGCTCTGCAAAGCCTTCGGCCCCGCCGAAACGCTGGTGCTGGAAGAGGTCGCCAGCCCGGTGCCCGCGAAGAACGAGATCCTGCTGCAGGTGCACGCCGCCGGAGTGAATTTCCCGGACACCCTGATCATCGAGGGCAAGTACCAGTTCAAGCCGCCCTTCCCGTTTTCCCCGGGTGGCGAGGCGGCCGGCGTGGTCGCCGCCGTGGGCGAAAAGGTCAGCCACCTCAAGGTCGGCGACCGGGTGATGGCCCTGACCGGCTGGGGCAGTTTTGCCGAAGAAGTGAAGGTGCCCGGCTATAACGTACTGCCGATCCCCGCCGCCATGGACTTCAACACCGCCGCCGCCTTCAGCATGACCTACGGCACCTCGATGCACGCACTCAAGCAACGTGCGCAGTTGCAGCCAGGGGAAACCCTGCTGGTGCTCGGGGCTTCCGGGGGCGTGGGCCTGGCCGCCGTGGAAATCGGCAAGGCCATGGGTGCCCGGGTCATCGCCGCCGCCAGCAGCGCCGAGAAACTCGAAGTGGCCAAGGCCTTCGGCGCCGACGAACTGATCAACTACAGCCAGGACAATCTCAAGGATGAAATCAAGCGCCTGACCGACGGCAATGGCGTCGACGTGATCTACGACCCGGTCGGCGGCGACCTGTTCGACCAGGCCATCCGTTCCATCGCCTGGAACGGCCGCCTGCTGGTGGTGGGTTTTGCCAGCGGCCGCATCCCGGAACTGCCGGTCAACCTGGCGCTGCTCAAGGGCGCGTCGGTGGTCGGCGTGTTCTGGGGCTCGTTCGCCCAGCGCCAGCCCCAGGACAACGCCGCCAACTTCCAGCAATTGTTCAGTTGGTACGCCGAGGGCAAATTGAAGCCGCTGGTGTCGCAGACCTATCCCCTGGCGAACGCCGCCCAAGCCATCAACGACCTGGCCCAGCGCAAGGCCGTCGGTAAAGTGGTGGTGCAGGTGCGTTGAGACGCCGATAACAGTTTCACCCAGCGGGATGCCTGAATACCGCTATATTTTGCCCATGGTCGAGGCGCGCTCATGATGAGCGCGCCCCCGCACCCCCGCGAGGCAAATCCATGATCAAACTGCTACAGACCCTGCTCCCCGGCGTGCTCGCTTTCTCCGCGCTGATCCTCGCCACACCGGCCATGGCCCATAAGGAAGTCGGCTTGAGCGATGTCACGGTACTGATCGTCCGCCATGCGGAAAAACCCGACCAGGGCCGCGGCCTCAGCCCTGCGGGAGAACACCGGGCCCAGGCCTACGCCAGCTACTTCGACCCCTTGGCGCTGGACGGCGAGAAACTGACCCCGCAACGCCTGATCGCCACCAGTGACAGCAAGGAAAGCGACCGGCCACGCCTGACCCTTACCCCGTTGTCGCAACGCCTGAACCTGCCCATAGAACAACCCTACGCCGACGAAGAGGTCGACAAGCTGGTCAAATCCCTGGGCAAGGACAACAGCGCGCCGGTGGTGCTGATCGCCTGGCACCACGGGCATATCGACAACCTGATCGAGGCCTTCGGCGGCGATGCGAAAAAACTCACCGGGCACAAGCACTGGCCGGAGGACGTGTATGACTGGTTGATCGTGCTGCGCTTTGATCACAAGGGTCAGTTGATCGAGTCCCGCAGCGAGAAAGTCCAGGAACCGCCGTTTCCCGGATGACCCGGCCGAGGCACTGCGCTAAACCTCGTAGTGCCCTTCCCGGCTCACACTGAGCCCCAACTGACGGTGCCAACCCGGGTTCAATCCCAGCACGTATTCGAAACTCAACAAACTGAGCAACTGCTTCAGGTCGTGCACATTACGGGCGCAATAGGCCTGGGCATGGGGAGTAAAGAACAGGCAGGGAAAATCAATATCCGAGACCAGCGGACGCCCCGCCTCATCGCTGTGATGCACCACATCTCCGCCCTGATAACCTTCTGCGCGAACCGCGCTGTTCAAGGCCGTCCTGAGCCCGTTGATACGCGGCGTGATGTTGCCCAGGTGCGGGTCCTCATGCTGGATAAAAGACCTCAGCCCCTGGCGCAAGCGATCACTGCCCGGCACCCGGCGATGGTCCGCCCCGGAGCGGGAATAACGGCTGCGTCGGGGGAAAACCGCCCACAGGTCATAATCACAGGTTGTCGCGGCCCGATAGGTATTGCGCACCTCAGCCGGACAGTAGGGGTCGACGATGGCCATGACCGGAAGCAGGCTCGCCCGGTCGGGCGCCTGATTCAATCCCGTCAAGCTGTTGGACAGGCGGCTCTCGCCCGGCCCATAAAACACCCCCCACAACCCCTCGCCCTTGGCGCCCGCAACGGAAGTTGTATGTTTCAAAATAAAATTCATGGCGACCCCCGACGGGCCGAGTGCTGTATAACGCATTTCATGACCATTGCTGCCGACCAGGGTCATGCACTTGAGTTTATCTACCAGGGCATGACGCCGATGTTCAGTAATATATAACGGTGTTTCACCGCCCCCTGAATTCACCGCCCCTTGCAATGCGCTTCGCTGACTCGCCAGGTCAGGGTTCTTGGTAAACCTGGGGTCCGCCAGAACAAAACCCGCCATCGGCCCCCAAGTGCAACTTTTGGCCTTATTGTGAAAGCCTTTGGTGGCATAACTTTCCAGCAACAGGCCTGTGGCACAAGGCCCCACGGCGCGCACGGCGATGACACTTTCTTGAGCATCGGCCACTCGTTGAAAGGCCCGGCCATGCTGGATTGGCATGCCAGTGCTCATGATGGCTGATAACCCACGCACTATATTCAGTTTCATATGAAACTTCACTCGACGGCAAAAGGTCACCCGTTATAGCACCGAGCACTCTCAGCAATGAACGTGAATAATGAAACAATTCTTGAGCCCACAAACAGTCAACCAATATAATCACCCCATTAACATTCAACTGTTGCGCCGATATCAAATAGCGCTTTCGAAGACGGTACAAATGGAGTGTTATATTTCCCTATGCTTCTTTGAATAAGGGCGCGCTATTAATGCGAGGCCGAGCGGCAGCGTTTGAGGCGCGCTTCCAGATTGCGATCCGGCATGGCATGGCTGCGCAAGGCGCTGGCGGTCTGCTCGACATAGTCGCGGGTGGTGCCATAACGCCCGCAGGCACTTTCGAGGACCTGGTTCAGCACATGGTCCGGCAGGTTACCGGCATAGCTGGGCAGGTGTCGCTCAAGCACAAAACCCAGCGCCTGCACCGTCTGCCCCGTGGCCAAGCGGCAATTGAGCCAGTGCGGCCGATAGGACGGCACCGGCATCTCCCGCTGCCACAAGGCATAGAGCGACGCCTCCAGTTGATCATCCGGCAGCCGATAGGCGAAACCGCTACAGGAGCCGCCGCGATCCAGGCCGAACACCAACCCCGGAAACTCCGGCGTGCCCCGGTGTTCATGGGACCACAGGTACAGGCCCCGGTGGTAACCGTGCACCCGCCCACGTACCCGCTCTACGGCGGAGCACTCGGGACGCCAGATCAACGAGCCATAGGCGAACAGCCAGACCGGTCCGCCCTTGTGCAGGGCCATGGTGGCCTGCATGGAGCAGAGCAGTTGCTCGTGGGTCAGTTGCGCCCCCAGGTCCAGGCGCGGCGGATAGGCCAAACTCGACAATGCAGGATCGATGGCGGTCATGGCGGGTTGCGCGGGGTTCCTGATCATTACCAGTTGTAAGTCACTTTACCGTAATAAAACGCGCCGCTGTAACCGTACGGCGAAAAAGTGCTGTAGGCCAGGTTGCCACCGACGTTGCCAAAGGCGTTGATCTTCTCCGGGTATTTGTCGGTGACGTTGTCGCCGCCCAGGGTGAAGACCCACTGCTTGAGCTTGTAGTCCGCCGCCAGGTCCAGCAGCCAGGCCGCCTTGAAGGTCTGGTCATTGGCCGGATCCGCCTGATAGCTGGTGAACGAGCCGTAACGCGTCAGGTTGCTGTGCAACACCCAGTTGCCGTAGCTCAGGTCGTTGCCCAGGGCCAGCTTTTGGCGCGGCGTGCTGTCACCCAGCAGGCCGAGTCGTTCACGACGATCCACCCGTACCAGGTTGGCGCCCAGTTGGTTGAGGATCGCCGGGTTGTCTTTGACGTCGGTGACCTGGGTACGGTTGTAGTTGTAGCCCACGGTGCTGTTCCAGCGCACGCCGTTATCCAGTTGGTAGCGATAGTTGGCCACCAGGTCGATGCCGTCAGTGCTGGTGCTGGTGGCGTT
This sequence comes from Pseudomonas gingeri, assembly GCF_013386165.1. GTDB lineage: Bacteria > Pseudomonadota > Gammaproteobacteria > Pseudomonadales > Pseudomonadaceae > Aquipseudomonas > Aquipseudomonas gingeri_C. The sequence goes on from NZ_JACAOS010000028.1 coordinate 305,517, forward strand.
GGTGAAGTAACGCACGCTGTTGGAGGAGATGTTGCTGACACCATTGGCCTGCAGGTAGTTGAGCGCCGCGGCGTTCAAGGTCAGGTTGGACGACAGACTGATACGGTTGCTGATATCGATGCGGTAGACATCGGCGGTAATCGTCAGGTTATCCGTCGGCTCCAGCACCAGGCCAAGGCTGTAGTTGTGGGATTTCTCCGCCTTCAGCGGCTCGGCACCCAGCAGGCGCGCCACTTGGCTGTCGGCTTTGAAGACCCCGGTGTCCTGGATGGTCGAGCCGACCAGCTGCGACGAGGTGAAGGCAAAGTTCTGCTGGGCCAGGGACGGCGCACGGAAACCGTTGGAAATACTGCCGCGCAACGCCACCTGTGGGGTGAAGTCATAACGCGCCGACAAGGAGCCACTGACGTTGGAGCCGAAGTCGCTGTAGTCCTCGTGCCGCACCGCCGCCGAAGCGCTGAGTTTCTCGGTGAAGTTGGTCTCCAGATCCAGATACTCGGCGAAGTTGTGCCGCGAGTAGCTGCCGGCGTCTGTCTCACGGAAGCCGCCCAGGCCCGAGCTGCCGGTCTGGTAATAGGATTCCGGCTGACCGGCACTGACCTGATAACCCTGGCGCAGGTATTCGCCACCAAAGGCCACGGACACCGGATACGGCAGCCAGCCGAGGCTGAATTCCCGTGACAGGTCCAGGCTCAGTTGGCGCTGATCGTTGCTCAGGGCGCCGTTGTCGAACTTGCGCGGACTGTTCAGGCCCAGCGAGGTGTTGATGGTCTCGGTGTTCAACTGGTACTGGTTCTGACCGTAGTTGGCCGACAGGTCGTAGTGCCAGTCATCCGCCAGCAGGCCACGCAGGCCGACCACCAGGGAGGTGTCCTGAAGGTCGCCGCGAATCAACGGCAGGTAGCCATTGGGGAAGATCGCCGGAATGTTGTTCGAGGCATTGCTGGCGCGATAGAACCCGGCGGTCTCACCCCGGCGCTTGCTGTAACCACCGAAGCCGTAGAGCTCGACGGCATCGTTGAAGCTGTAGGCGGAGTTGAACTGGAACTTGCCTTCGTCGGTGGCCGGCTCGCCCTGGCGGAATACCTGTTGGCCGTAGGTCGTCGAGCCGACGCTCGCGGGCCGCAGGTCGGTGCCGGCACGGTTGGTGTAATCGTTGTCGGCGCCTTCGCCGGAAACATTGAAGAAGCCATTGTCGCCCAACGCAAAGCCGGTGTTGCCCGAGAGCTGACGCTGGATACCGTCACCTTTCTTGTACTCGCCGAACTTGCTGGTAATCGAGCCGCCGTGATCGTCTTTCTTGAGGATGATATTGATCACCCCGGCGATGGCATCGGAGCCATAACGCGCGGACGCGCCGTCACGCAGCACCTCGATGTGATCGATGGCCGACAGCGGGATTGCATTCAGGTCTGCCGGTGCCGAGCCTCGGCCGACGGCCCCACCCAGGTTGACGAAGGCGCTGGTGTGGCGACGCTTGCCGTTGACCAGCACCAGCACCTGATCCGGTGACAGCCCGCGCAATTGCGCCGGGCGCACCAGCTCGGCGCCGTCCACCAGGCTTGGGCGGGGGAAGTTGATCGATGGAATCAGTCGCGCCAGTACCGTGCCCAGTTCATCCGAGCCGCTGCTGCGCAGGCTGTCGCCGCTGATCACATCGATGGGCGAGAGCGACTGGCTGGCCGTGCGCTCCTGGGAACGGGTGCCGGTGACGATGACCGTGTCGAGCTTGGGTGTTTCGGCCGTTTCCGTCTCGGCGGCGGCTGTAGTACTGAAAGTAAAGGCGCTGGCGGCGGTCAGCAAATGTGCCGACAAAATCGCCGTGTACAACCGTTGTTGCGTGTTGCTCCCCATACCGCTCCCCTTTGAATCCAAGGTCGAGGCGTCATGCCCCGAGTTCGCACAATCGGTCCGTGTGGCGAACGGTGTCGGTCATTGTGTTGTTGATTGGCAGATACAAAGCCGGTGGCCCGATAGGTATATATCCTAATGTTCTGTAACAAATAAATTAAATATCAAAATCGTATAACGATAAGCTAAACACTGCGTACGGGAAAACCCCTACAGAGACTTCAGAGGCCACGGTCTGATAATCCGATTTCGACTTACGTATAACGGCCGCCTACTTCAACCGCTACGTTTTCACCAGGGGCCAATGAGCATGAACCCATCCTTCCTGACCCGGGCCTTGTGCCTGTTCCTGCTGGCGCCCGCCGCCTGGGCGTCGAACACTTCGGACACGACTGACAAGGGCTTCTGGTACCTGCAGACGAGCGTCGTTACCCGCCATTTTTCGCCGGATCCGGAGCACAACAACCACCAGGACCTGATCGGCCTGGAGCGCAATGAGGCCTCGGGGTTTCTTTACGGGGCGGCGACGTTTCGCAACTCGTTCAGCCAGCGCTCGTACTACGCCTATGCCGGCAAGCGTTTCGACAGTGCCAGCTATCCGGTGTACCTGAAGGTCACAGGCGGCTTACTGCAAGGCTACAAAGGTGAATATCGCGACAAGATTCCGCTGAACCAGCTGGGCGTTGCGCCCGTGATCATTCCTTCCGTCGGCGCGCATTACGGACCGGTGGCGGCGGAGTTGGTGCTGCTGGGGTTCAATGCGGCGATGATCACCACGGGGGTGCGTTTCTGAGAGAGTTGCAGTGCCCTTGAGCCCTCCTGTGGCGAGCGGGCTTGCCCGCGCTGGGGCGCGAGCGGCCCTAAAATCGGCAACCGCGTCCTATCAGATAGACCGAGATGGTCGGTTTTGCGACTGCTTCGCAGCCGAGCGCGGGCAAGCCCGCTCGCCACAAGACTGTGCTCGGTTTTAAACGGCCTTGACTGACCGGCATTAAGGCCTTGGTGCGTAGGCAAACACATCGGCACGCATCTGGTGCGCATCCATCCCGGCATTCACCAGCGCGTCCAGGGTCGCGTAGATCATGGCCGGCGAACCGCTGGCATAGACACTCACCCCTGACAGGTCGGCAATGTCTTCGCGAACCGCTTCATGCAGCATGCCGCAACGCCCTTCCCAGCCACACAAATCGCTGACCACCTTGTGCAGGAACAGGTTCGGCAACTGCTTCCACTCTTCCCAGTGCTCCAGCGTGTAGAAATCCTCGGGCCGACGCACACCCCAGTACAAGTGCACCGGGTGCTGGAAGCCATTGGAGCGGCAATGCTCGATCAGGCTGTTCATCTGCGCCATGCCGGTTCCCGCCGCGATCAACACCAGCGGTCCATCGGGCAACTGGGCCAGGTGAGTATCGCCAAACGGCAGTTCGACCCGCGCCATGCCGTTGCGCTGCAACTGCTCGATCAAGCTCTGGGCACTGGCTTCACGGACCAGCACATGCAGCTCAAGATCACGCCCGGCGTGGGGTGCCGAGGCCAGGGAAAACGCCGACTTCTCGCCGCTGTCGCGCTCGATCATCAGGTACTGCCCGGCGTGGTAACGCGGCGGCTTGCCCGCCGGCGCCCGCAGGCGCACACGCCAGACATCGCCACCGATCTCGGCACATTCGATCAACTGGCAGGCCAGCTTTCGCACCGGCAGTTCTCCTTGCGCAAGCACGCCATCCCACAGGACCACACAGTCTTCCAGGGGTTCGGCAATACAAGTGTAGAACTCGCCATGATCACGCACGTCACCGGCCTGCGCGACCCGCCCTTCCACCAACAACGCCGCGCACACATGGCAGTTGCCATTGCGACAGCTTTGCGGGCAGTCATAACCCAGGCGCCGGGCACCGTCGAGAATCCGCTCGCCGGGCCGTATTTCAAGCACGGCACCGGACGGCTGCAAGGTCACACGCATCAATCTATTCCTAACTGATTCCAAATGGCGTCGACCCGGCGGGTCACGGCCTCATCCTTGACGATCACCCGGCCCCACTCACGTGTGGTCTCGCCGGGCCATTTGTGCGTGGCATCGAGCCCCATCTTCGAACCCAGGCCGGACACCGGCGAGGCGAAGTCGAGGTAGTCGATCGGCGTGTTATCGATCATCACCGTGTCGCGCTTGGGGTCCATGCGCGTGGTGATGGCCCAGATCACGTCGTTCCAGTCGCGGGCGTTGATATCGTCGTCGGTGACGATAACGAACTTGGTATACATGAACTGTCGCAAAAACGACCAGACACCCAACATGACGCGCTTGGCGTGGCCCGGATACGACTTCTTCATGGTCACGATGGCCATGCGGTACGAGCAACCTTCCGGCGGCAGGTAGAAGTCGGTGATTTCCGGGAACTGCTTCTGCAGGATCGGTACGAACACTTCGTTCAGCGCCACACCGAGAATTGCCGGCTCATCGGGTGGCCGACCGGTGTAGGTGCTGTGGTAGATCGGCTTGATCCGGTGGGTGATGCGCTCCACGGTAAACACCGGGAAGCTGTCGACTTCGTTGTAATAGCCGGTGTGGTCGCCGTATGGGCCTTCCGGGGCCATCTCGCCCGGATGGATCACGCCTTCCAGGACGATTTCCGCCGACGCCGGCACTTGCAGGTCATTGCCACGGCACTTGATCAGCTCGGTGCGGTTGCCCCGCAGCAGGCCGGCAAAGGCGTATTCGGAGAGGCTGTCCGGCACCGGGGTGACGGCGCCGAGAATGGTCGCCGGGTCCGCGCCCAGGGCCACGGACACCGGGAACGGCTGACCCGGATGCTTCTCGCACCACTCGCGGTAATCCAGCGCACCGCCACGGTGGCTGAGCCAGCGCATGATCACCTTGTTGCGGGCGATCACCTGCTGGCGATAGATGCCGAGGTTCTGGCGGTCCTTGTTCGGTCCCTTGGTGACCGTCAGGCCCCAGGTGATCAGCGGCGCGACGTCGCCCGGCCAGCAATGCTGCACCGGCAACTTGCCGAGGTCGACGTCATCGCCTTCGATGATGATTTCCTGGCAAGGCGCGTCCTTGACCACCTTGGGGGCCATGGCAATGATCTTGCGGAAGATCGGCAGCTTGGACCAGGCGTCCTTGAGCCCCTTGGGCGGCTCCGGTTCCTTGAGGAACGCCAGCAGCTTGCCGATTTCCCGCAGCTCGCTGACCGCCTCGGCGCCCATGCCCAGGGCCACGCGCTCAGGCGTGCCGAACAGGTTGCCGAGCACCGGGATATCAAACCCGGTGGGCTTTTCGAATAGCAGCGCCGGCCCCTTGGCCCGCAGGGTGCGGTCGCAGACCTCGGTCATTTCCAGGATGGGGGATACCGGAACCTGGATGCGCTTGAGTTCGCCGCGCTGTTCCAGGCCGCTGATAAAGTCGCGCAAGTCGCGATACTGCATGCGTGAGCCTCGTAGATCCGTGGCGTTCGGGGTGGGCAGTTTACCCGGTTCGTCCTGATACCGCGCAATCGAACAACACCCGGACAGCAAAAAGCCGGGTTTCCCCGGCTTTCTGCGGTCCTGCTCGACTTACTTGCGTTTCATCGACAGGAAGAACTCATCGTTGGTCTTGGTCTGTTTCAGCTTGTCGATCAAGAACTCGATGGCAGCGACTTCATCCATGGGATGCAGCAGCTTGCGCAGGATCCACATGCGCTGCAGCTCGTCGTCGGCCGTCAGCAACTCTTCGCGGCGGGTGCCGGAACGGTTGATGTTGATGGCCGGGAAGACGCGCTTTTCAGCGATCTTGCGGTCCAGGGGCAGTTCCATGTTGCCGGTACCCTTGAACTCTTCGTAGATCACTTCGTCCATCTTCGAGCCGGTTTCAACCAGCGCGGTGGCGATAATGGTCAGCGAACCGCCTTCCTCGATGTTGCGCGCGGCACCGAAGAAACGCTTCGGTTTCTCCAGGGCGTGGGCGTCGACACCACCGGTCAGGACCTTGCCGGAGCTCGGGATCACGGTGTTGTAGGCACGGGCCAGACGGGTGATCGAGTCGAGCAGGATGACCACGTCTTTCTTGTGCTCGACCAGGCGCTTGGCCTTCTCGATGACCATCTCGGCCACTTGCACGTGACGGGTCGGTGGCTCGTCGAACGTCGAGGCAACCACTTCGCCGCGCACGGTGCGCTGCATTTCGGTCACTTCTTCCGGGCGCTCGTCGATCAGCAGAACGATCAAGTGCACTTCCGGGTTGTTGCGGGTGATGTTCGCCGCAATGTTCTGCAGCATGATCGTCTTGCCGGCTTTCGGCGGCGCCACGATCAGGCCGCGCTGGCCTTTACCGATCGGAGCACAGAGGTCGATCACGCGACCGGTCAGGTCTTCGGTGGAACCGTTACCGGCTTCCATCTTCATGCGCACGGTCGGGAACAGCGGGGTCAGGTTCTCGAAGAGAATCTTGTTCTTCGCGTTTTCCGGACGATCGAAGTTGATCGTGTCGACCTTGAGCAGAGCGAAATAACGCTCACCTTCCTTCGGCGGACGGATCTTGCCGACGATGGTGTCACCGGTACGCAAGTTGAAGCGGCGGATCTGGCTTGGCGAGACGTAGATGTCGTCCGGGCCGGCCAGGTAGGAGGCGTCCGCAGAGCGGAGAAAGCCGAAGCCGTCCTGGAGGATCTCCAGCACGCCATCACCGGAGATTTCCTCGCCGCTTTTCGCGTGCTTTTTCAGCAGGGAGAAAATCACATCCTGCTTGCGCGAACGGGCCATATTTTCTATGCCCATCTGTTCGGCCAATTCGAGCAGTTCGGTAATCGGCTTTTGCTTGAGTTCAGTCAGATTCATATAGGAATGACGTAATCATTTATGGAGGGGGGAGAAATTAAGCTTTTGGCTTAATGAGGCCGCGCCGCAGAGAAGGCGACAGGATCGCGTACTTATTCGAAATGGAGTGCGTCGGCGACGGCTTGCAGGGGGCAGTGGAGAAACCAGTGCGGGGCCGAATGTAACACCTGAAATTCTGGACGTCTAGCCCCTTGGAACGAAAAAAGCCCCGCTATTTGCGGGGCCTTTTTTGACGACGCCGAGTTACAGGTGGGCGTCGAGGAAAGCGGTCAATTGCGACTTGGACAGTGCGCCGACCTTGGTCGCTTCAACGTTGCCGTTCTTGAACAGCATCAGGGTCGGGATACCACGCACGCCGTGCTTGGCCGGGGTTTCCTGGTTCTCGTCGATGTTCAGCTTGGCGACGACCAGTTTACCGTGGTAGGTGGTGGCGATCTCGTCCAGAACCGGGGCGATCATCTTGCAAGGACCGCACCATTCAGCCCAGTAGTCGACCAGTACAGGGTGCTGGGCCTTGAGAACTTCCGCCTCGAAGGAAGCATCGGTGACGTGCTTGATGTGTTCGCTCATGGAAGTCTCCGTGATTATAAGCAGAAAAAAACGTGGCCCATCATAGCCGGCCTTCCTACGTACAGGAAGCTACAGTTGATTGAGTCTAACTATGACAAATCATTAGTTTGGGTATAGCCAATACGGCCCCCGGGTACAAATGCCAATAGTCAGCTGGGCGTGACGAAGGCAATGCCGGTGCGCAGGGCCGCATTGCGCACATGCTCCTGCATCGCCTTCTGGGCCGGCCCCGAGGCCCGGCGCGCCAGGGCGCGGAGGATCTTGCGGTGTTCCTGCCAGGTTTCCATGGCCCGCTCCGCCCGGATGAACGGCAACTTCTGGCTTTCCAGGAACAGCTCGGCACTGGCACTGAGGATGCCGGCCATCGCCTGGTTACCGCTGGCCAGCAGGATGCGTCGGTGAAAGTCGAAATCCAGCCGCGCGGCCGCCTCGAAATCCCCGGCCTTGAGTTCCAGGCGCAGGGCCTCGACGTTGTCCTGCAAGGCATCCAGCTCATCGGCGGTCAGGGTCACCGCAGCCAAGCCGGCGGCAAAGCCCTCCAGGGCATAGCGCAACTGGAAGATATCCTCCGCCGAGGCCTGGGCGGCGAACGGCCAGGCCAGGCCGCCGGCCATCGGCACCAGCTCCACCGGAGCCTGCACAAATACGCCCTTGCCCGGCTGCACGCTGATCACCCCCAGGGCACTGAGGGACGACAAGGCCTCGCGCAGCGACGCCCGGCTCACCCCCAACCGGAGTGCCAGGTCGCGCTGCGAAGGCAGCACGTCGCCGGGGCCGAAGCCTTCGTCGGCGATCAGTTTGCGGATGGCTTGCAGCGCCACTTCCGGGACGGCACGGGAGATCGAATTCATTGTTTTTTTCAGCTGTCGGTCCGGGAAAGCGCTAGTTGTAAAGCTATTGGCGAGCTACGGCAAGTCACGCCCAGCACTGGGTCAGCGTCACGAATGAATGCTCGATAAGAGGGCGAAAAGCCCTCCAACTGTTCAGACCAGTAAGACCATGAAAAGCCCCGCCATACCAGCAGGAGCCTGGCTTGGGGCAAGTGTGGCATGGGCTGTGCACTGCCCCAGGACAGAGATCACCCTTCTGGATTCGGAGAGTTGCCATGACCAAACGCCGCAGCGCCCTGCTCACTGCCCTGTTGGCCAGCCTGATGCTGAGTCAGGCTCCCGCCCACGCCAATGGCCTGGACGACATCATCGCCCGGGGCACCCTCAAGGTCGCCGTGCCCCAGGACTTCCCGCCGTTCGGTTCGGTCGGCCCGGACATGAAACCCCGCGGCCTGGACATCGACACCGCAAAACTGCTGGCCGAGCAACTCAAGGTCAAGCTGGAACTGACCCCGGTCAACAGCACCAACCGCATTCCGTTCCTCACCACCGGCAAGGTCGACCTGGTGATTTCCAGCCTCGGCAAAAATGCCGAGCGGGAGAAGGTCATCGACTTTTCCCGGGCCTATGCGCCCTTCTACCTCGCGGTCTTCGGCCCGCCGGACGCCAAGATCGAAGGCCTGGCTGACCTCAAGGGCAAGACCATCAGCGTCACCCGTGGCGCCATCGAAGACATCGAGCTGACCGCCGTGGCGCCCGAAGGCGTGACCATCAAGCGCTTCGAGGACAACAACACCACTATCGCGGCTTACCTGGCCAAGCAGGTCGACCTGATTGCCAGCGGCAACGTGGTGATGGTCGCCATCGCCGAGCGCAACCCGAAACGCATCCCCGCGCTGAAGGTCAAGCTCAAGGACTCTCCGGTCTATGTCGGCGTGAACAAGAACGAACCGGCCCTGCTGGAAAAAGTGAACCAGATCCTCGCCACGGCCAAGGCCGACGGCAGCCTGGAGAAGAATGCCCAACTGTGGCTCAAGCAACCGCTTCCGGCCGATCTCTGACCGCGTTCGCCTGAGGTCCGCTCCATGGCTTATCAGTTCGACTTCATGCCGGTGCTGCACAACGCCGACCTGCTCTTGCGCGGCGCCCTGTTCACCCTGGAACTGACCGCCATCGGCACCTTGCTCGGGGTCAGCCTGGGCATTGTCGGGGCGGTGGTCAGGGCCTGGCAGATCCGGCCCTTCGCGGCGATTTTCGGCGTCTACGTCGAATTGATCCGCAACACGCCATTCCTGGTGCAGCTGTTTTTCATTTTCTTCGGCCTGCCGTCCCTCGGCCTGCAGATTTCCGAATGGCAGGCCGCGGTACTGGCGATGGTGATCAACCTCGGCGCCTATTCCACGGAGATCATCCGTGCCGGCATCCAGGCGATCCCGCGCGGGCAACTGGAAGCGGCGGCGGCGCTGGCCATGAGCCGCTTCGAAGCCTTTCGCCATGTGGTCCTGCTGCCGGCGCTGGGCAAGGTCTGGCCGGCCCTGAGCAGCCAGATCATCATCGTCATGCTCGGCTCGGCGGTGTGCTCGCAAATCGCCACTGAGGAGTTGAGTTTTGCCGCCAACTTCATTCAGTCGCGCAACTTCCGCGCCTTCGAAACCTACACCCTGACCACCTTGATCTACCTGGTCATGGCGCTGCTGATCCGCCAGTTGCTGAACTGGCTGGGCCGCCGCTACATCACGAGGAACCGCTGATGGATTTCACCTTCTGGGACATCCTCAACAACCTGCTGGTGGGCCTGCAATGGACCGTCGCCCTGTCGCTGACGGCGTTTGTCGGTGGCGGCCTGATCGGCCTGCTGGTGATGGTGCTGCGCATCAGTGACAACGGCTTTGCCCGGGGTTGCGCCCGGGCCTACATCGAGCTGTTCCAGGGCACGCCGCTGCTGATGCAACTGTTCATGGTGTTTTTCGGCGTGGCCTTGCTCGGGGTGGATATCTCGCCCTGGCTGGCGGCGGCCCTTGCCCTGACGCTGTTCACCAGCGCCTATCTGGCGGAGATCTGGCGCGGTTGCGTCGAGTCGATTCCGGGCGGCCAGTGGGAAGCCTCGGCGAGCCTGGCCCTGAGCCCTTACGAACAACTACGTCATGTGATCCTGCCGCAGGCCCTGCGCATTGGCGTGGCGCCGACCGTGGGCTTTTCGGTGCAGGTGATCAAGGGCACCGCCGTGACCTCGATCATCGGCTTCACCGAGCTGACCAAGACCGGCGGCATGCTCGCCAACGCCACCTACGAACCCTTCATGATCTACGGCCTGGTAGCCCTCGGTTATTTCCTGCTGTGCTACCCGCTGTCCCTCAGTGCCCGTTACCTGGAAAGGAGACTGCATGCCGCTTCTTAGAGTTTCAGCCCTGCATAAGTATTACGGCGACCACCATGTGCTCAAAGGCATCGACCTCAGTGTCGAGGAAGGCCAGGTGGTGGCGATCATCGGCCGCAGCGGCTCGGGCAAAAGCACCCTGCTGCGCACCCTCAATGGCCTGGAGTCGATCAACGACGGGGTGATCGAGGTCGACGGCCACTACCTGGACGCCGCCCGCGCCGATTTGCGCACCCTGCGCCAGACGGTCGGCATGGTGTTCCAGCAGTTCAACCTGTTCCCACACCTGAGCGTCGGCGAAAACGTCATGCTGGCGCCCCAGGTGGTGCAGAAAGTGCCCAAGGCCAAGGCCGCCGAGCTGGCGCGGCAGATGCTCGAACGGGTCGGCCTGGGGGAGAAATTCGACGCGTTCCCGGAACGCCTCTCCGGCGGCCAGCAACAGCGCGTGGCGATTGCCCGGGCCCTGGCGATGTCGCCCAAGGTGCTGCTGTGCGACGAGATCACCTCGGCCCTGGACCCGGAGCTGGTCAATGAAGTGCTCAGCGTGGTCCGCCAATTGGCGAAGGAAGGCATGACCCTGATCATGGTCACCCACGAAATGCGCTTCGCCCGGGAAGTCGGCGACAAGCTGGTGTTCATGCACCAGGGCAAGGTGCATGAAGTGGGCGACCCCAAGGTCCTCTTTGCCAACCCGCAAACCCCGGAACTGGCGAACTTTATCGGCAGCGTCGAACCGCCGGCCTGAGCACGCGATCCCTCTGTAGGAGCAGCTGGTCGACGCTCGATTGCTCGCGATAAGGCCCTGAATCCTGCGATGCTCTTGCGGCCGCCATCGCCGGCAAGCCGAGCTCCTACAGGACCGCGTCTC
>NZ_JACAOS010000029.1:2500-5394 GCF_013386165.1 Pseudomonas gingeri
GGGGAGTCGGCAAACAGACTTTGATCCGGAGATGTCTGAATGGGGGAACCCAGCCATCATAAGATGGTTATCTTGTACTGAATACATAGGTGCAAGAGGCGAACCAGGGGAACTGAAACATCTAAGTACCCTGAGGAAAAGAAATCAACCGAGATTCCCTTAGTAGTGGCGAGCGAACGGGGACTAGCCCTTAAGTGGCTTTGAGATTAGCGGAACGCTCTGGAAAGGGCGGCCATAGTGGGTGATAGCCCTGTACGCGAAAATCTCTTAGTCATGAAATCGAGTAGGACGGGGCACGAGAAACCTTGTCTGAATATGGGGGGACCATCCTCCAAGGCTAAATACTACTGACTGACCGATAGTGAACTAGTACCGTGAGGGAAAGGCGAAAAGAACCCCGGAGAGGGGAGTGAAATAGATCCTGAAACCGTATGCGTACAAGCAGTGGGAGCCCACTTTGTTGGGTGACTGCGTACCTTTTGTATAATGGGTCAGCGACTTATTTTCAGTGGCGAGCTTAACCGAATAGGGGAGGCGTAGCGAAAGCGAGTCTTAATAGGGCGTCTAGTCGCTGGGAATAGACCCGAAACCGGGCGATCTATCCATGGGCAGGTTGAAGGTTGGGTAACACTAACTGGAGGACCGAACCGACTACCGTTGAAAAGTTAGCGGATGACCTGTGGATCGGAGTGAAAGGCTAATCAAGCTCGGAGATAGCTGGTTCTCCTCGAAAGCTATTTAGGTAGCGCCTCATGTATCACTGTAGGGGGTAGAGCACTGTTTCGGCTAGGGGGTCATCCCGACTTACCAAACCGATGCAAACTCCGAATACCTACAAGTGCCGAGCATGGGAGACACACGGCGGGTGCTAACGTCCGTCGTGAAAAGGGAAACAACCCAGACCGTCAGCTAAGGTCCCAAAGTCATGGTTAAGTGGGAAACGATGTGGGAAGGCTTAGACAGCTAGGAGGTTGGCTTAGAAGCAGCCACCCTTTAAAGAAAGCGTAATAGCTCACTAGTCGAGTCGGCCTGCGCGGAAGATGTAACGGGGCTCAAACCATGCACCGAAGCTACGGGTATCACTTAGGTGATGCGGTAGAGGAGCGTTCTGTAAGCCTGTGAAGGTGAGTTGAGAAGCTTGCTGGAGGTATCAGAAGTGCGAATGCTGACATGAGTAACGACAATGGGTGTGAAAAACACCCACGCCGAAAGACCAAGGTTTCCTGCGCAACGTTAATCGACGCAGGGTTAGTCGGTCCCTAAGGCGAGGCTGAAAAGCGTAGTCGATGGAAAACAGGTTAATATTCCTGTACTTCTGGTTATTGCGATGGAGGGACGGAGAAGGCTAGGCCAGCTTGGCGTTGGTTGTCCAAGTTTAAGGTGGTAGGCTGGAATCTTAGGTAAATCCGGGATTCTAAGGCCGAGAGCTGATGACGAGTTGCCATTAGGCGACGAAGTGGTTGATGCCATGCTTCCAAGAAAAGCTTCTAAGCTTCAGGTAACCAGGAACCGTACCCCAAACCGACACAGGTGGTTGGGTAGAGAATACCAAGGCGCTTGAGAGAACTCGGGTGAAGGAACTAGGCAAAATGGCACCGTAACTTCGGGAGAAGGTGCGCCGGTGAGGGTGAAGGACTTGCTCCGTAAGCCCATGCCGGTCGAAGATACCAGGCCGCTGCGACTGTTTATTAAAAACACAGCACTCTGCAAACACGAAAGTGGACGTATAGGGTGTGACGCCTGCCCGGTGCCGGAAGGTTAATTGATGGGGTTAGCTAACGCGAAGCTCTTGATCGAAGCCCCGGTAAACGGCGGCCGTAACTATAACGGTCCTAAGGTAGCGAAATTCCTTGTCGGGTAAGTTCCGACCTGCACGAATGGCGTAACGATGGCGGCGCTGTCTCCACCCGAGACTCAGTGAAATTGAAATCGCTGTGAAGATGCAGTGTATCCGCGGCTAGACGGAAAGACCCCGTGAACCTTTACTATAGCTTTGCACTGGACTTTGAATTTGCTTGTGTAGGATAGGTGGGAGGCTTTGAAGCGTGGACGCCAGTTCGCGTGGAGCCAACCTTGAAATACCACCCTGGCAACTTTGAGGTTCTAACTCAGGTCCGTTATCCGGATCGAGGACAGTGTATGGTGGGTAGTTTGACTGGGGCGGTCTCCTCCTAAAGAGTAACGGAGGAGTACGAAGGTGCGCTCAGACCGGTCGGAAATCGGTCGTAGAGTATAAAGGCAAAAGCGCGCTTGACTGCGAGACAGACACGTCGAGCAGGTACGAAAGTAGGTCTTAGTGATCCGGTGGTTCTGTATGGAAGGGCCATCGCTCAACGGATAAAAGGTACTCCGGGGATAACAGGCTGATACCGCCCAAGAGTTCATATCGACGGCGGTGTTTGGCACCTCGATGTCGGCTCATCACATCCTGGGGCTGAAGCCGGTCCCAAGGGTATGGCTGTTCGCCATTTAAAGTGGTACGCGAGCTGGGTTTAGAACGTCGTGAGACAGTTCGGTCCCTATCTGCCGTGGACGTTTGAGATTTGAGAGGGGCTGCTCCTAGTACGAGAGGACCGGAGTGGACGAACCTCTGGTGTTCCGGTTGTCACGCCAGTGGCATTGCCGGGTAGCTATGTTCGGGAAAGATAACCGCTGAAAGCATCTAAGCGGGAAACTTGCCTCAAGATGAGATCTCACTGGAACCTTGAGTTCCCTGAAGGGCCGTCGAAGACTACGACGTTGATAGGTTGGGTGTGTAAGCGCTGTGAGGCGTTGAGCTAACCAATACTAATTGCCCGTGAGGCTTGACCATATAACACCCAAGCAATTTGAGTCGAAGAGACCAGATTGCGGTGTGTGAAGACGATACAAACCGAAAGTTTGCGACTCACAAA
>NZ_JACAOS010000029.1:5439-5654 GCF_013386165.1 Pseudomonas gingeri
CCGAATTTCTTGACGACCATAGAGCATTGGAACCACCTGATCCCATCCCGAACTCAGCAGTGAAACGATGCATCGCCGATGGTAGTGTGGGGTTTCCCCATGTGAGAGTAGGTCATCGTCAAGATTAAATTCCGAAACCCCAATTGCGAAAGCGATTGGGGTTTTGTTTTTGCGCCTGAAAAACCAAAAGAACACCACGCCTCCCATGTAGGAGC
>NZ_JACAOS010000003.1:0-352286 GCF_013386165.1 Pseudomonas gingeri
ATACCCTGGCGTTCACTTGCGCAAAACCCGTCATCCCCGAAGCCCCCTACAAACCCACGCTATTCGCGATCCAGCCCGGAGTAACCGCCCAGGACGCCCTGGTCTACGTTTCCAATCTGCTCGAAACCGCAGAACTCAATGGCGACGAAATCAGCCTGCACACCAACCCGGTCGAACGGGCGTTGTTCTGGGGCATGCTGCATTCGGTGGAGGTGGCGCGTGCGGTGGTGGATGCCTTGCTGGAGGGCGCGTCTCCCTCCCATCAGCTATCGTCAGCATTGGGCAACCCTGCAAAGGGTTGAGGTCGTCAGCCAATACAGCGGCCCCTGTCTCCAAGGCGTTGAGTATGGAATCTTGGGAACAACAGGAGTAAAAAATACCTTACCTGCCTCAACCCAGAGGATGTGCCAATGGTCATTACGGTCAAAGAACGCGATGAGGATCACATGTCCCACGACGCCCATAGCGCGAGCGTCAGGATGTGGGATGTCTACCAGGGCGATGTGTTGGTCGGCGTTTATCACAGTGAAGCGGATGCGTTGAAGTACAAGGCTTTGCTGGAGAGCGGTCGTTTGGACAGCCTCAAGCCGCCTCCAAAAGGCTGAGGCCAACACCTTGAACAAGCCCAGCCTGGTGCTGGGCTTTGTTTTTCGTGGCACAAAGGCGAGGGCGGCCGGACAAGGCCCGGCTCAACCGATTACACCCTGCTGTCGCCCTGGGTTTGCCGCGTGGCCTTTTCCTTCTTGTGGTTCTTCATGTCCTGCCTGATACCCCAGGCAATGACGACGATGCCAAAAATGGCCATCAACACTATTTGTTCGGTAGGCATAGCCTGCTCCTTGCAGAAAACGCTCATTGAACGGGCTGGCGCCGCGCCTGCCAAATCGAGGGGGTTACAGAATGTTTCGATGGCTGGGCAATATGGCCCCTGTCGAGCCGCCAGGGTGTGCCGAATTCGTCATCGTCTCGGCCTAAAGCGATCAAGCCGCGAGCCTTGCAATGGACCAGTCTGGACAGTCTGTTCAAGGAGCTGATTATGATCCGACTGTCCCTGGCTGAAGCTCGCGAGCTGGCCGAATCGATTCTGCTGCACAACGGTTTTAACCTCGCCCACGCCCAGGCGGTGACCGACACGGTGATTGCCGGCGAGCGCGATGGTTGCACCTCCCATGGTCTGTACCGGGTATTGGGCTGCGTGAATTCCCTGAGAAACGGTAAGGTGGCCGCCGACGCCGAGCCGCAGGTCATCGATCAGGCGCCGTCCATTGTGCGTGTCGATGCGGGGGGTGGTTTTTCCCAGTTGGCGTTCCAGGCAGGTCTGCCCTTGTTGCAGGAGAAAACCCGCGCCAATGGGATCGCGGCCCTGGCGATCAATCGTTGTGTGCATTTCTCCGCGCTGTGGGTCGAGATCGAGCAACTGACCGCCGCCGGCCTCGTCGCGTTGGCCTGCACGCCCAGCCATGCCTGGGTCGCGCCCGCCGGGGGGAATCAGCCGGTGTTCGGGACCAATCCCATCGCCTTCGGCTGGCCGCGCCCAGGTAACGACCCCTTTGTCTTCGACTTCGCCACCAGTGCCATTGCCCGTGGCGAGATAGAGCTGCATCGGCGGGCCGGCAAAGCCATTCCCGAAGGCTGGGGCGTGGACGCCCAAGGTCAGCCGAGTACCGATGCCAATGTGGTGCTTGATAGCGGCGCGATGTTGACGTTCGGTGGGCACAAGGGCTCGGCGTTGGCAGCCATGGTGGAGCTGATTGCCGGGCCGTTGATCGGTGACCTGACCAGTGCCGAATCCCTGGCCTACGACGCTGGCAGCAAGTCGTCGCCGTACCATGGCGAACTGCTTGTCGCCTTCGATCCGCAGCGTTTTCTCGGGGCGGCCACCGAGCAGCATCTGGCCCGTGCCGAAGCCGTGTTCGACAGCATTGAGGGGCAGGGCGCACGCTTGCCGTCGCAACGGCGTTATGAGGCGCGAGCGCGCAGTCTGGTGGAGGGTGTGCAGATTCCCGAGGCGCTGTACAACGACCTGAAAGCGTTGCTGGCCTGAGAGAGGAAGGGCGCCATCGGTCTGGCCGATGGCGCCCGTTTTTTACAGCGGAGCGCGCTGGCTGATGCCGTCGACCAAACGATTGATGCCCAGCGGGTTGGCGTTTTGCAAGGCTTCGGGCAACAAGGCATCCGGGCAATTCTGGTAGCACACCGGGCGCAGAAAGCGCTCGATGGCCAAGCTGCCGACCGAAGTGCCGCGTGCGTCGGAGGTGGCCGGGTAAGGGCCGCCATGGACCATGGCATCACCGACTTCGACACCGGTCGGATAGCCGTTGAACAAGACTCGCCCGACCTTTTGTTCCAGCAGGGGCAGCAGCTCGGCGTGGCTCTGTAGATCGGCGGCCTCGGCAATCAGCGTGGCCGTGAGTTGACCGTGCAAACCCCGGAGCGCTTGTTGCAGTTCGGCGTTGTCGGCCACTTCAACGACGACGGTGGTCGGGCCGAAGACTTCTTCCTGCAACAGCGGATCGCCGTTGAGCAACAGACGGACGTCGGCCTTGAACAGTTGCGGCTGTGCCTGGTGGCCTTGCTGGGGCTTGCCGGCCAGATGGCTGATGCCTGAATGGTCGAGTAGGGCCTGCACGCCGTTGGTGTAACTGCGCAGTGTGCCGGCATTGAGCATGGTCTGCGCCGGCTGTTCGTTCATCAAGACCGCGAGCAGTGCTGTGAATGCGGTGAAGCGGGGCGAACCGATACCGATCACCAGACCCGGATTGGTACAGAACTGACCGCAACCCTGGACCACTGAGGCCATCAGTTCACTGGCGATCTTTTCGCCGCGCAGTTGCAAGGCTTCGGGCAGGATCACCACCGGATTGATGCTGCTCATTTCGGCGAATACCGGAATCGGTTGTGGCCGTGCGGCGGCCATGTCGCAGAGCGCGCGTCCCCCGGTCAGCGAGCCGGTGAAACCGACGGCCTGGATCGATGGGTGCTTGACCAGCGCTTCACCGACACCCGCGCCGTAGATCATGTTGAACACGCCTTTGGGCATGTCGGTTTGCTCGGCGGCGCGGATGATCGCATTGGCCACCTGTTCGGCTGTTGCCATATGTCCACTGTGGGCCTTGAACACCACCGGGCAACCGGCGGCCAGGGCAGCCGCGGTATCGCCGCCGGCGGTGGAGAACGCCAGGGGGAAATTGCTCGCGCCGAACACCGCCACCGGGCCGACGCCGATTCGGTATTGACGCAGGTCGATCCTGGGGAGCGGTTGGCGCTCGGGCAAGGCGCGGTCGATCCGTGCGCCGTAGAAATCACCACGGCGCAGCACTTGCGCGAACAGGCGCATCTGGCCGCTGGTGCGTGCGCGTTCACCCTGGATTCGGCCGGTGGGTAGGGCCGTCTCCTGGGTGACCAGGGCGATGAAGTTGTCATCCAGGGCATCCAGTTGCGCAGCGATGGCCTCGAGAAACTCCGCACGCCGACTGGCCGGCAGTGTGCGAAACGCCGGGTAGGCCGACGCGGCAGCTTGGGCGGCGGCGTCTACTTCGTCGCTGGTCGCCTGGGTGAAAACGAAGGGCAGGGCGTCACCGGTGCTGGCGTCATGGCTGTGCAAGGTGATAGTGCCGGCGGCGCTGCGCGCACCGCCGATGTAGTTGTGGCCGATGATCTCGGACATGGAAAACTCCTGTCAGAAGAAAGGCATCCTGGTGCCAGTCGGTTAAGAGCGATCTCAAATCTGACCGCGACTTGTGGCGAGCGGGCTTGCCCGCGCTCGGCTGCGAAGCAGTCGTAAAATCGATCACCGTGTTCTACCTGATACACCGCAATCACTGGTTTTTAGGGCCGCTTCGCGGCCCAGCGCGGGCAAGCCCGCTCGCCACAAGACTGCGTTCGGCTGCGAAGCAGTCGTAAACCTGCGACTGCGTTCCGCCTGACACAATCGAGTCTCTGGTTTTAGGGCCGCTTCGCAGCCCAGCGAGGGCAAGCCCCCTCGCCACAAGTGTGCATCCCGCTGGCTTTGATTGAGTTCAAGCTAGAGGCGCAGTCTCAGAGACCCACGTCCGGCAAGTGCGGACGATTGGCCAGGGCCTTGGCCATGATCTGTTCGACAAACACCCGATCGGCTTCCGGCAAGGCCAGGCGTGGCGGACGGGTCAAAGCACTGCCGCGACCGGCAATGGCTTCGCACAGCTTGATGCATTGCACCAGGTCAGCACGGGCGTCGAGGTGCAGGATCGGCATCAGCCATTCGTAGATCGGCATGGCCTCGGCAAAACGCCCAGCCTTGGCCAGGCGGAAGATGGTTTCGCCTTCTTTCGGGAACACGTTGGACATCCCCGAAACCCAGCCTTCAGCCCCCACGGCGATGCTTTCCAGCACCACATCGTCCAAGCCCGCGAACAGCACAAAACGGTCGCCGACTTCATTGCGCACGTCGATGAACCGCCGGGTGTCGCCGGAGGAATCCTTGAAGCACACCACGTTGTCGCAGTCGGCCAGGGAAATCAGGATGTCCGGGGTTACGTCGTTTTTGTAGATCGGCGGGTTGTTGTAGACCATCAACGGCACATCGGCGTTTTTTGCCACGTAGCGGTAGTGCTCGGCGGTCTCGAAGGGCTTGGAGCCATAGACCAGCGCCGGCATCAGCATCACGCCGTCGACCCCGGCCTTGCGCACGGCGTTAGCCACCTTGGCTGCCTGCACGCTGGTGAACTCGGCGACGCCGCAGATCACCGGCACCCGGCCACGGGAGGCATCCACCGCGACTTCGGTCACGGCGATTTTCTCTTCAGCGCTCAGGGAGGTGTTTTCCCCCACCGAACCGCACACCACCAGGCCGGAAACGCCGTCGCGGATCACGTTGGAAATCACCTGGTGGGTCTTTTCCAGGTTGATGCTGAAGTCGTCGTTGAATTGAGTGGTGACCGCCGGGAAGACGCCGCTCCAGTTGATGCGTTTGCTCATGATGCTCTCCAGTGGTTTAGCGTATTTCGTATACGATATTTTAAGTGAAAAAATTAGACCAGTGTTTTTTCGCCGGGCGCCGTCAGGGCGCCCCCGGTTTGTTTCGATCAGCCGTCTAGCGCTGGCGTTGCGGTTCAGGCACCGGGCCAGGTGTCCGACAACCGGTAGCCTTGTGGCCAGGGATCGGCGGGGTCGAGCAGCAATTGATGGGTGCCGGTGATCCAGGCCCGGCCGGACAGGCACGGGTAGATCGCCGCACGCCCGGCCAGTTCAGTCATGGAGTCGATGCGGCAATGGAACTCCGAACCGATGATCGAGCGGCCGATAAAGCGCTCACCGACCTTCAGCACACCCTTGGTCTGCAACACCGCCATGCGCGCCGAGCAACCGGTGCCACAGGGCGAGCGGTCGATCTTGCCGGGTCGGATCACCACGGCGTTGGCGCCGGTGGCGACGCCGTTTTCGTAGACCACCGGGGCGGCGATCTGGCAGAAGGAGATATGCGCCCAGTCAGGGTTCAACGGGTGGACAAAACCCAATTGCCCGTTGGCGGCGCGGGTGATCTTCAGGCCGATCTCAACCATGTCCTTGGCTTCGTCGGGACGGATGGCAAACCCCAGGCGCTGGGCATCGACAATGGCGAAGCTGTCGCCGCCATAGGCGGTGTCGACCTGGATCGAACCCAGGCCTTCGACTTCGATCCAGGCGTCGAGGCGGTCGGCGAACGACGGCACGTTCTTGATTTCCACCCGCTGGACCTTGCCGTCCTTGCACTCGGCCACGGCTTCGATCAGCCCGCCGGGGGCCTCAAGCACCAGGCGGGTCTGGGGCTCGGTCATCGGCAGGATGCCGCTGTCGAGCAGCACGGTGGCCACGCACAACGAGTTGGACCCTGACATCGGCGGGGTATCCGCCGGCTCCATGATGATCCAGGCCATCTGCGCCCGTGGGTCCTTGGCCGGCACCAGCAGGTTGACGTGGCGGAACACGCCGCCACGGGGTTCGTTGAGGACGAAGTTGCGCAGGGTTTCATCCTCGGCGATCCAGCGCGACTGTTCCCACACCGTGGCGCCAGGCGGCGGGGCGACGCCGCCGACAATCACATCGCCGACCTCACCTTCGGCGTGGCAGCTGACCACGTGGACGATTTTCGAAGAACGCATTGCCTACTCCTCTTGTGATGGTTCACCGACCTTGTAGGCGCCGGCTTGCTGGCGAATCGTAAGAACACTGCGGTGGATCAGGCACACCGCGTTATCGTTCTTCGCCAGCAAGCCGGCTCCCACAGGACCGCGTTTGCTTTCAGTGTCGTGGTTATTTCACGGACTTGAGGAACGCCGCCGTTTCCGGCTGCACGGGATTGCCGATGACCTGGTCGGGCGCGCCGATCTCATGCACCAGGCCGTTACGAAAGAACGCTACGCGATCGGAAACGTCGCGGGCAAAGCGGATCTCATGGGTCACCAGGACCATGGTCATGCCGTCTTCGGCGAGCATGCGCATGGTGTCCAGCACCTCTCCCACCAGTTGCGGGTCGAGGGCCGAAGTGGCTTCGTCGAAGAGCATGTAGTCCGGCGACATGGCCAGGGCCCGGGCAATCGCCATGCGCTGCTGCTGGCCGCCGGAGAGCTTGCCGGGAAAGGCCTTGAGCTTGTCGCCCAGGCCCACGTGGGTCAGTTGCCGGACCGCCAGTTCCTCGGCGTCCTGCTGGCTTTTGCCGAGCACCTTGCGCGGCGCCAGCATCACGTTTTCCAGCACGGTCAGGTGCGGGAAGGCGTTCCACTGCTGGAACACGATGCCGATCTTCTGCCGCAGGCGGTTGAGGTCGGTGGCCTTGTCATGGACCTCGACGCCGTCGACGCGGATGTTGCCCTGGTGAATCGATTCCAGGCCGTTGATGCACATCAGCAGGGTCGATTTACCCGAGCCGGAGCCGCCGATGATCGACACCACCTCGCCCTTGTTCACGGTCAGGCTGACGCCCTTGATCACTTCGAGCTCGCCGAAGGATTTGTGTACGTTGTCGATCTCAATCATTTTCTTGCCACCTTCTTTCCAGACGAGCGCCAAGGCGGGCGACCACCAGGCTCATGACGTAATAGATGAGGCCCGCGATGCACAGCACCAGCAACGGTTCCTGAATGCGCGTGACGATGGTTTGCGAGGCGCGCAGCAGTTCGACGATGCCGATCCACATCACCAGCGCGGTGTCTTTCATCACACTGAGCACCAGGTTCAGCCAGCCGGGGAAGGCCACCCGCGTGGCCATCGGCAGGACGATCCAGCGCAGGTCCTGGAAAAAGCTCAGGCCCAGGGAACGACTGGCCCGACGCAGGGTGAGCGGCACCGACAATACGCCGCTGCGCACGATCTCGGTGAAGTACGCGGCGGCGTAGACCCCGAGCACGATGCAGCCGACGCTGAAGGCGCTGATGTTCAGGCCGACGATGCTTTTCAGCGAGTTGAACAGCACGAACTGGATCAGCAACGGCACGCTGCGAAACACGTCCAGCACCCAGGCCAGGGGCAGGCTGGCGCGCGGCCAGAGGGCGCGCAACACGCCGAACAGCAGCCCGGCAACAGAACCGATGAGGATCGACCAGGCGGTCAGTTGCAGCGTGATCCAGGCCCCGTTGAGCAGGAACAGCAGGTCATTCCAGGAGAAACTGGTGAAAAACATAGTCACCTCCTCAGTAGCGGAACAGTCGCCAGGCCATCAGCCGGGCTACCGCGACGATCGCCTTGGCAATCAGGTAATACAGCACCGCTGCAATGGCGAAGTACTCGAAGGTGCGGAACGTCTTGACGTTGTAGTCCTGGGTCACGCCGGTGAGGTCATTGTTCAGCCCGACAATCACCCCCAGCGACGTCATCAGCACCGCCCAGACCATCTGGTTGCTCAGCGGATAAAAGACGATGCGCAGCAGTTGCGGGACGATGATCAAGCGGTACGCCTGGAAGGCGCTCATGCCCAGGGAACGGGCGGCGCGCACTTGCGTATCGGGCACGGCCTTGAGGCCACCGCGAAAGTTTTCCGCGAGATAACCGGCGTTGTTGAAGGTGATCCCGGCGAGCAGGGCGAACCATGAGCTGACATGCAGATCCAGCGAGCCGAGGCCGAAGTAGAGGATGTAGATCTGGAACAGCGACGGGGTGTTGCGGGCAATCGACACCCAGCCGTTACCGATGCCACGCAGCAGCGGATTGCTGGTTTCGCGCATCACCGTCAGGGCCAGGGCGATCAGCACCCCGAAGATCATCGACAATGCCGCAGTCTCGAAGGTGACGACGGCGCCGGCGAGCATGTCCGGCAAGGCGCGCAGCGCGGCGTGCCATTGGAAGGTGTAGTCAAACATGCGCGGGATTCTCCAGCGGAGCGGCGGCCATTAACCAGTCGGGTAAACGCCCGCTGGCGCTGGCACAGCAGGCGGCGTCGACACATTCGGCGAGGCTGGCGAAGTGCACTTTGCGGCCCACCAGCCCGGGCGCGTAGTGGGCGTACTTGCCCGAGTTGGTCATCAAGGTGGTGGCGGCCGGCGGGATCACCGGCTCGCCGAGCATGCACCAGCAGGTGTCGGTCACCAGGGTCGCGCCGAAGGCTTCGATCACCGCGCCGTGCCCGGCGGCTCGCGCCTGTTCCAGCACCGCGCGGCCGCAGGTGATGGCGAGGACCACGTCGGGGTGTTTGTGCCGACCCCGGCAGAGACGGGCCAAGTGGGCAAATTCACTGAGGGAGAAATGCGGGTTGCCCAGGGACACCACATCCACCCGAGGGTCGCGGGCGCTGTTGAGTTCACGCCAGCTGAGCAGCAGGTCCTGCAGGCGGATTTTTTCCACCGGTAGTTCAACGTCCGGCGCCAGCACATAGGCCGGGTCGAGTGCCTCCGGGGTGACCCCGGCGATATGAAACAGTGGCGCCGCGGAGGTGGTGGCGAAGGCCGCGCCGAAGGCTTTCAGGTCGTCCAGGCTCGGTTGGCGTTGTTCCAGGCCGAGCACCAGGGGAATCCGACTGCCGGCCAGGGCGCCGATGTGATAGCCGAGCAGTGGGTAGAACGAGTCGTCCACCTCGCTCAGGGCGGGCAGCTCGATTTGCAGTTGGGCCTTGCGCTGGGCGTCCAGATGGCAACCAATCAACGGCGCGCGCCCGGTCAGGGCAATGCAGATATCCAGGTAGTCCGGGTACTTCAGGGTGCGGGCGCCGAGCACGCTGTTGGCGTAGACCACGGCATTGGATTCGGCCCAGACGATCTGTTCGCCGACCTTCGGCGCGCTGTCGAGCAAGTAGGGCGCACAGGTGAAACTGAGCTGCGCGCCCATGGCCATATAGGCATCGCCCAGGGCACTGGCCGGGACACCCAGGGCCGGGTCGATGCCCAACTCGCGCCAGCGACGCTGGTCGACCGAGATGGAGTTGAGGGTGGTCGGCACCCGTACCTTGGCGCCCCACTGCACCAACTGTTGAGCAAACTTCAGGCTCGCCGGTCCCGTGTAGATGCAGCCATCGATATGGGCTTGGGTCACATCCAGCAGGCTGCGGGCACCTTGTAATTGCGCCATGCGCAAGACGATCTGCATGGCGACCTGGGCGGCTTTGCCGTATTGGCCATCGAGCAGCGCCAGGTCATGTTCGGTCAGTTCAATCGCGGGGTGTTTTTCTTCGCCGGGCAACGGCGTGTCGGGTGCCGGCCCGATAGGGTCGGGTAACTGTTCAAACAGCGTCACAGTTTCGCCTTCGAGCCGCGCGAAGGCCTTGCCGCGCAAGGCGGCGAAGGCCTCCCGGCCGATGCACAGCACCGGCAGGGAACGCTCGAAAATGGTCTGTGCCACCAGCACGCCCAGGGTCAGGATTTCATCCGGCTCGGCCAGCACCAGTGCGGCGGGGGCATGGCCGTTGCTGATCAACTCCATCATCACGCTGCTGCCGGTACAGGACCCGCGACCGCTGGGCAACGCCAGCACGCGGCCGGCCAGGTGTTCGCCGCTGAGGGGGTGATGGCGGTCGATCACCTCGCCACTGAACGGGTCGACACCGCCCCAGAAACTCAGGCCAACATCGGCGAACAGCAAGGGACCTTGAGCGGCCCCTAAGACCAGGCTGCGTCCGGTCAGGGAAATGGGCGTGCTGGGCATTCAGCGTTCCTCAGTAGTAGACGTGGGGCACGGTCAGGTCGGCCGGCGGAATCTCGGTCCCGACCCATTTGACGAACAGCTCCTTGTAACGTCCGGTACGCACCTGCTGGTTGATGAACAGGTTGAGGTAGTTGATCAGGCCGTACTCGTTACGCTTGGCCCCCAGCGAGACGTAGTCGATGACGTACGGCGCATTGCCGGCGACCTTCAGGTTCTTGTATTTGCCTGATTTGAGCGTAGCGGCTGCCACGGTGTTGGTGACGACGGTGGCGTCGATATGGCCCTGGGCGACGGCGAGGATGGTGTCGTTCTGGGATTGGTAGGCGCGGAAGCTACCGGTGCCCCAGCTCTTCTGGTCTTTTTCCAGGGCGATGGCTTCATAGGTGCCGCTGGTGTTGCCGACCGGCTTGCCCTTGAGGTCTTCGTACTTGCTGATGCCGGTGTCGGTGCGGGTCAGCACCACCATCTGGAAGGCGAAGTAGGGCAGGGACAGGCCAACGGTCTTGGCCCGTTCGAGGGTGTCGGAGGTGGAGGCGACGATCACGTCGGCGCGGCCCGAAACCAGCGCCGGAATACGATCCGGGAAGGGTGTCTCGACGATCTCGGCATCGACCCCGAGGACCTTCGCCAGGTCGTTGCAGTAGTCGACATCGAAGCCCACCGGCTTGTTGCTTTCATCGCGCGAACCCATGGGCGGGAAGTCCAGGGTCACGGCGCAGCGCAGTTTGCCCGAGCCGATGATGTCGTCGAGTTTGTCGGCATGGGCGGTGGCGATAAAGGAGGTACTGAGAACAGCGCTGAGGGCTACGGCAAATGCGGGGTTTTTCATAGAGGCCTCGTGGTCGGTTGAGTGCTGTTGGCGATCGTATTGAGAATTTCGTATACGATATTTACTTTGCAATGAGCGTGCCCGTTTCTCGGCGACCACCCGAATCACTGATAAGCCATTGAGTTAGGGCGGTTGCCAGGTGGACGTGAGTGACAACGCGGGAAGGGCGGGTAGGGAATCGGTGTTACAGAAGGGAGCAGCCCCGCCCCGCACGCCCCTTAAAGGAACACTCGCGGCACGCTCAGCGACGGCTGTCGCGGTATTGGCTGGGGGCGAGGCTGGTCAGGGCGCGGAACTGCCGGCTGAAGGCGCTGTGGTCGGTGTAACCGCAGCGCAGGGCGATTTCGGTGATCGGCAGGTCGGTGTGCAGCAACAGTCGCGAGGACTCTTCAAGGCGGGCCTTGTGAATCATCTGTCGCGGGGTCAGTTGGAACACCCGCTTGCAGTGGCGCTCCAGTTGCGCCACGGAAAACCCGGCAATCGCCGTCAGTTCGGCGAGGCTGATGGGCCGGGCGAAGTGGTCGCGGATATGGGCGTCGACTGCGGCGAGTTTCGGGAAGGCCGGGTGGCTGGATTGCGGCAGTTGCAAATCGCGGGAGATCCCGGCGAGGCCGACGATATGACCTTGCAGGTCGCGCAACGCCAGTTTGTGGGTCAGGCACCAGATCGGCTGGTTGCCGTAATAGAGGTGCAGTTCGAGTTGGTCGGCCAGCTCGCGACCGCTCGACAGCACCCGGCGATCCTGGGCGGTGTACAGCGGGCCGAAGCGTTCCGGGAAGACCGTGTCGGCGGTGCGCCCGAGCAGTTCGGCGCTCTCCTTGAAGCCGCAGCGCCGGGCCAGGGTCTGGTTGACGAAGGCGTAACGGGCTTCGTTGTCCTTGATGAAAAATACCACGTCCGCGAGGGTATCGAGCAGCGGCGCAAGCGGCTGCAGACTGCTCAGCAGCGTGGGCAGGTCGCAGGGTTTGAAGTGACTGAGGGCGGCATACATGGTGCTGGGAGCCTGGAGGCGATCGTCCCGATCATAGAGACTCGGCGCCGGGGCCGGAAGCCCCGGGCCGAGATTCAGGCCGGTGGCGAGTCGTCGAGGCACAACAAGGTCTCGATCCGCGCGGGGCTGAAGGGCGGGCGCGGTGCCGACGGCTGCCAGCCGAACAGGTGCTGCACGGCACCGCCGCAGACCCGGCCCTGGCAGGCGCCCATGCCGCAACGACTGGCCAGTTTGGCGTCGCGCCAGTCGCTGTGGCTGGCCAGTGCACCGTAGGGCACATCTTCGCAGCGGCACACCAGGGTGTCGGGTTTGGCCAGCGACTTGAGCGGCGGGTTGAGGCGGAAGCTGTGGTTCAGGACCTTGGCAAAACCCTGCCAGCGCGCCCGCAGCGGCCACAATGCCTGGGCCTGTGGCCGTTCGCCGACCGCCGCGTGGCCGGCAATCGCGCCTTCGACCAGGGCCAGTTCACTGCCGCCGAAACCGGTGCATTCGCCCGCCGCGTAGTGATCGACGTGCTGGCTGGTCTGCCAGGCATCCACCGCCAGTGCCTGGCCATCGAGTGCATAGCCCAGGGCCTGGCCGAGTTGGGTGTTGGGAATCAGGCCGAAGCCACAGGCCAGGCGGTCGCACTCCAGCTCGAGGATTTTTCCCTGCTGTTGCAGGCGTACGCCTTCCAGCCGATTGCTGCCGAGGGCGGCGAGGACATGGCTGCCGGTTCGATAATGGTGGTCGAACAGGCTGAACGACTGCAGCAGTTTGTCCGGCCAGCGCGGCAGTTGCGCGGCGAAACCGGCAATGGCGCGGCGGCTCGCCTGCTCGGCGATGCGCAGCACCTGGGCGCCGTTGTGTCTGGCGGTGGCGGCGCTGGCCAGCAGCAAGGGGCCGCTGCCGGCGATCACCAGGCGTTCATCGCGCACGGGCAGCCCGCCCTTGATCAGCGCCTGGAGCCCGCCGACACCGGTCACACCGGGCAAGGTCCAGCCCGGGAAGGGCAGCAGCAATTCACGGGCGCCGGTACACAGGATCAGTTTGTCGTAACCGATGACCCAGCCACGCTCGTCATTTTCGACCAGCAGTTGCTTGGGACCGGCACAGGCGATGACCCGGGTGCTGGCATGGCGCTGGATATTGCTGCAGTTCTCCAACTGCTCACGCAGACGCCGGGCCTGGTTCGGCAGTTGGGCCTGGGGCCCGTCGCGCCAGATTTGCCCGCCCGGCAACGGGTTGTCGTCGAGGATCACGATGCGTGCGCCGCTGGCGGCGGCGGCGAGTGCCGCCGCCATGCCCGCGGGGCCGGCACCGATGATCAGCAGGTCGGCGTATTCGCTCATGCTTGAGTCTCCACGCGCATGCCGTCACGGCAGAGTGTCTGGCAGGCCAGGCGCCGCCGGCCATCGATGGTCACCCGGCATTCCTGGCAAATGCCCATGCCGCACAGGGGCGCGCGGCGCTGGCCGCTGACCGAGGTGCGGCTGCAACCGTCGCCACCGAGGGCCAACGCGGCGGCAACGCTGGTGCCTTCGGCGACCCTCAGGGCGTGGCCGTCCAGCAGCAACTCAAGCATAGGTCGGCTCCCCGAGGAAACGTTGTGGCAGATAAGGTTGCGCGGCCAGCGGTGGCGTTTCATCGAGCAGTTGCGCCACCAGCAGGTCGGCGGTGCCGGGGGCCGTGGTGACCCCCAGGCCTTCGTGGCCGACGGCGAGCCACAAGCCCTTGCGTTGCGGGTGTTGGCCCACCAGCGGCAAGCCATCGGGGCTGGCGGCGCGAAAGCCGGTCCAGGCACGAATGCCATTGAGTTGTGCCAGGCCGGGCATGTATTCGGTGGCGCGCCTGAGCATCTTGGCGAGCATCCAGCCTTCGACCTGCGGGTCCGTGGTGCCGAATTGGCGTGATGCACCGATAAACAGCTGCCCGGTCGGGCGCGGCTGGATATTGCACGCCGCCGACGGGCCGCTGGCATTGTGGGCGCTGGTGACATAACCGAGTTCCACCAGCGTGTGGGTGACCTTGCCGGGGTAGCGGTCGGTGATCAGCAAGTGGCCCTTTTTCGGCACGATCGGCAACTCCGGGCACAGCTCGCTGGCCTGGACGCCGTTGGCCAGGATCACCGCCTCGGCCTTCAGCCATTGACCGTCGTCGAGGCGCACGCGGTTGCCTTCGATTTCACTGACCCGCGCCTGGCGCTGGGTGATATTGGCGGTTTCGAGCATCCAGCGGGCGGTTGCCGGGGCATAGAGAATGCCGTCGTCATTGATCAGCAGGCCGCCCTCCAGACCCTCGCGCAATGCCGGTTCGCGCAGGCGCAAGGCACTGCTGCCGAGCAACTCGCAGGCGACGCCCCGGGCCTGCAAGTTCAGGTATTTGCTCTGGGCGACGGCCATTTCTTCGGCATTGGCCGCCAGCCAGAGGGTGCCGTTGCTGCGGTAGGCGCAGCCGTCGGGTAGTGTTGGCGCCGTTTCGCGCCAGCGTTGCAGGGAATATTGGCTGAGGGCCAGTTCGGCCGGGTTGTCGTCGAGGACCAGCAAATGCCCCATGCCCGCCGCCGTCGCCCCGGGCAGGCCGGCATCCAGCACCAGGACCTGCAAGCCGCGCCGGGCCAGCGCCTGGGCACAGGCGGCGCCGATGATACCGGCGCCGATCACGATCACATCGGCCACCCGGCCCGGGTTCATGGGCGAATGCCCCAGGCGAACGGGTCGTCCTGCTCGATGATCAGGCTGGTTTCGGCGCTGATAAAGGCCCGGCCACGAATGGTCGGCACGATGCGTTCGTCCTGGCGTTCGTAGGAACCTTCGAATTCGCTGCCGATCACGCTGGCCTGGCGCCAGATCTGCCCCGGCTGCAATTTGTCGTCGGCCGCCAGGCATGCCAGTTTGGCGCTGGTGCCGGTGCCGCAAGGGGAGCGGTCGTAGGCCTTGCCGGGGCACAGGACGAAGTTGCGGCTGTCGGCGTGCAGGTCATCGGCGAACAGCTCGATATGATCGATCAGGCCACCGTCCTCGCCACGAATCCCCTGGGCCTCGAGGGCTTGCTGGACGGCGAAGGTATAGGCGGTCAGCGCTTCGAGATTGTCGCCGGCGATGTCCAGGCCATGTTCGGCGATCAGGAAAAACCAGTTGCCGCCCCAGGCGATATCGCCAACGACCTCGCCGATACCCGGCACCTCCAGTGCCAGGGCTTTCTGGTAACGGTAGGACGGGACGTTGCGCACGCTGACCGAATGGTCTTCGTGCAAGGTCGCCTGCACCGTGCCCACGGGGGTCTCGATGCTGTGGGTGCCCGGGCCGATCTTGCCCAGGTGTGCCAGGGACGCCACCAGGCCGATGGTGCCGTGGCCGCACATGCCGAGGTAACCGGTGTTGTTGAAGAAAATCACCCCGGCACAGGCGCTCGGGTCCACTGGTTCACAGAGCAGGGCGCCGACCAGCACGTCGCTGCCCCGGGGTTCGAGCACGCAGGCCGCGCGCCACTGATCATGTTCCTGGGCCAGACGCTGGCGGCGCTCGGCCATGCTGCCGTGGCCCAGGTCAGGAAAACCGGCGATCACCAGGCGGGTGGGTTCGCCGCCGGTGTGGGAGTCGATCACGCTGATGCGTTTCATGGAGGGGCCACGTCCGTTCCGATAAGTGACGGACAGAGTGGCCCGGAGGAGGGGCTGTCGGCTTGAGGGTTTTAGCCTGTGCCGATGACGAAATCAGCACAGTGCACGACGCCGTCAGTGGCTGTGGGGCAGGTGTTCGAACAAGGTCTTGCAGACGCCGGCGATATGCTCGTCGAGCAGCTTCACCGCCAGATCAACATCCCCGGCGCGGCAGGCCGCGAGAATCTCCCGGTGTTCGTGGTCGGCGCGCTCCTTGCCGGCGGAAAGGCTCATTTGCATGCGCAGGTAGCGCTCGAGCTTGTCGTTGACCGAACGGATCAGGCTGACCAGGAACGGTCGTTGCGCCGGTTCGTAGAGGCAGGCGTGCAGTTCCCAGTTGAGTTCGGCCCAGCGGCCCACGTCATCTTCGCCGATGAACTCCTGGCAGATGCGTTCGGCCCGCTCGAAGGTCTCGTCGGTCATGTTCGGGATGGCCAGGCGCAGGACCTTGTCTTCCAGCAGCATGCGCACTTCGAACATCTGCGCCAACTCCGCATCCGAGACCCGCGTGACCATCGCCCCGCGATTGCGCAGGAACATCACCAGGCCTTCGGCTTCCAGGCGCTTGAGGGCTTCGCGCACGGGAATCTTGCTGACGTTGAACTGGCGGGCGATGTCGTCCTGACGAATCGGCTCATCCTCGGCGAAATGTCCGGCGACGATGGCGTCGCGCAGATGGCGGGTGATGATTTCCGAGGTCGAAGGCGAATTGCCAAGGTCGGGGGCGTTGAGTTTGGGTAGGGCCACGGTTCTGATCGTTCGAGAGAAAAGTTGTGTAGATGGTATACGAAATTTTCTTGCTGTTCCTGGCTGATGCTCCCGACGGTCCGGTCCATGGGCCGTGGTTGCTACCGGGTGAGGGCGCTCGCCGCCTGCGCCAGGCGGTGGGTGGCCTGACGGATTTCCTCCCGGTTGAGGGAGGCGAAGCCCAGGCGCAGCGCATTCTCCGGTTGATCCATGGGCGAGAACTGGCGGCTGTTACGCACCACCAGGTCGTACTCGAGGGTCTTTGCCACCAGTTGGCCGACGTTTATGTCGTCGCTGAAACGGACCCACAGGGCCAGGCCGCCTTCGGGTTCCTGAACACAAATACGCTCGCCAAAGGCCGCCACCAGGCAACTGTGCAAGGTTTCTCGTCGCCGCCGATATTCCTTCGAGACCCGGCGCAGATGTTTTTTCAGTTCGCCGTCATTGATCAGGTCCGCGAGCATCTGCTGCGAGACCGCGTCCCCCTGGCCCAGGGTCAGCGCGGCGTTTCGGTTCAGGGTCTCGATCACGTTGGCGGGCGCCACCACATAACTGCAGCGAAACGTCGAGCCCAGCGACTTGGACAGCGAGCCGACATAAATCACATGCCGCTGGCTGCTGTCGCTGGCGAGGGGCAGGTAGGGCCGGCCATCAAAGTGATACTCGTAGTCGTAGTCTTCCTCTATCACGCAGAAGTCATGCTGCTTGGCCAACGCCAGCAGTTGTTGTCGGCGCCCGGCGTGGAGGCTGACGGTGGTGGGAAACTGGTGGTGGGGCGTGAGGTAGATCATCCGCACCTTGTGCTGCCGGCACAGCGCGTCGATCTGGTCGACCCGGCAGCCTTCGCTGTCCAGGTCCACGGTCACCAACTGTGCGCCCAAACGGCGGAATATCTCCCACGCCGGCGGATAGCTGAGGCGCTCCACCAGCACCACATCGCCGGGCTCGAGCAATGCGCTGGCCGTCAGGTACAGCGACATCTGCACGCCCTGGGTCAGGCAGATATGCTCGGCCTCAACGGCCAGGCCGCGGTTGTTGCGCAGCATTTCGGCCAGGGCCCTGCGTAATTCATGGCTGGTACCGTCACAGCCGTGGCGCACGGTGTTGGAGACGAAACTCTTGCGCAGCGCGTTGCGATAGTAACGATGCAAGACCGCCTGGGGCAGCAAGCGGTGGTCGCAGGCACCGTTATCGAAGAACAGCGCGCCGGGGTGTGCTTGCAGTGCCGTTGTCTGCTGGCCCGGGGTGAAATACGGCACGACCGGTTGCGCCCGCAGTTCCAGCGCGAAAGAGGGCGGGGCGCTGCGGGCCTTGATCATGGGTGCCAGTTGCGCGTTGACGAAGGTGCCCCGTCGCGGTTCGCTGACCAGCCAGCCCTTGGTCATGGCTTCCTCATAGGCGAGGATCACCGTCTTGCGGTTGACGTCGAGCAACCGCGCCATCTCACGGGTTCCGGGCAGCAAGGTTCCGGGCGTGAGGCGCCCGTCGACAATGGCGGTGACCAGGCCTTCGACGATCTTGCGATAGGACGCCTGGGTCTCGCTGTCATCGAGCTTGAGCAGGGGCCGCCATTTGCGTAACTGGACCATCTGAATTATCCAAAACTGGAGGTTCTCATGGTCCTAGTCTACCGCAACAATTGGACCTCATTCACCCCGAGGTCTTTATGAACACACGCCATGTCATTGAATTGTCGCCCTCGGGCAAAACCTTCGAGGCCGGTGACGAGTTGCTGCTCGACGCCATGCTCGCCAGCGGCCTCTCGGTGCCGTTCTCCTGCCGTCGGGGGGCCTGTGGTTCGTGCAAGGTCAAGGTGGTGGCGGGGGAGTATCGCGACAAGCTTCTGGCACCCGGCGCTCCGGCACCGTCTTATCCCCTTGCGGCCGATGAAATGCTGTTGTGCCAGAGCCATGCCTGCGCCGATATGCGCCTGGAGATCCCCGGCTGGTCGCTGGACACCCCTTCGTTGGAAATCAGTGCACGGGTCCTGGGCAAACGCGCCCTGAGCGGGGATATCACCGAGTTGGTGCTGATGCCGGAAACTCAGGAGCCTCTTCAGGTCCGTGCCGGGCAGTACGTCAGGTTTCGCCTCGACGATGGCGACAGCCGCTGTTTCTCCATTGCCAATCTTCCTGCCGAGGATGACGGCCAGCTGGTCTTTCAGATTCGCCAGGTCCGTGGCGGACGTTTTTCCGAGCAGATCCTGGCGACCCTGGAGGTGGGGCACCGGCTGACGTTGGAAGGTCCATTGGGTGCGTGCACCTGGCAACACGATGACACGCGCCCCGTGGTGCTGTTCGCCACGGGCACCGGCTATGCCGGGGTCAAGCCGCTGCTGCTGAGCGCACTGGCCCGGGGCGCCGAGGTAAGCCTGTATTGGGGCGGCTCTCAGCCCGCCGATTTTTACGACCGCGCGTTCCTGGACCAGGCCAGCACCGAATACCCCGGTTTTTCCTGGTACCCGGTGCTGTCGGCGGAGGCCCGGGTGCAGCAGGTGGCTTTCCAGCAGGCACATGACTGGGCACAGGCTCAGGTCTATGCCTGCGGTAACAGCTCGATGATTCGCGATGTCCGCGAACACAGCCTTGCGGCGGGTGTGCCGGCCCATCGTTTTGTCGCGGAAGCTTTCGTGCCCAGCGGCCTGTCGATACCCGAGTCGGCGCCCAAGCCACTGGACCCGGTCTGGGAAAAAGTCGGCCCGCGTTATTCCCTGGACGGCATGTTGGCGGCCCGCGAGCAATCGGTGCGTGCCCTGGCGTCCATCGCCAGTCAGTTGCGAGTCGGGATGACCACCGCCGAGGCCCTCGAGATGGCTGGCCAGCAGTTGCAGGCCATGGGCGCGTCTCACACCTGGCATCCGACCTATATCCGTTTTGGCGACGACACCGTGCGTACGCCACGGGAGGGCATCGACCCCCTGCGCAAGCTACGCGCGACCGATATCGCCGTGGTCGATCTCGGCCCGGTCTGGGACGGTTATGAAGGGGACTATGGCGACACCTTCGTGTTCGGCGAGGACCCGCTGCACCAGGCCTGCGTCAAGGCCTTGCACGAGGTCTTCGATGAGACCCGCGAGGCGTGGTACCAGGGGCTGACCGGTCGTGAGCTGTATGACTTCGCCGAACGCAGCGCAGTCTCGAAAGGCTGGCGGCTGGAACGAAACCTGGCGGGCCATCGCATTGCCGATTTCCCCCACGCCTTGTTCGGCCAGGAGAAACTGGCGGAGCTGGAGATTGTCCCGAGCGAGATGGTCTGGGTCCTGGAAATCCAGCTGTGCCATCCCACCGAGGCCGTCGGTGGGTTCTTCGAGGATATCCTGATCGGCGAGGGGGGCTGATGGCTGTCGCTCTTTTGCGTTCAAGCGCAAACAGCCGGCTTTAGCTCTGCCCCTCGATGGCCATGCGCACGGCCAAGCCTGTGAGCACCGAGCTCATCAGCCAGCGTTGCACGATCTGCCACACCGGCCGGCTGGCGAGAAATGCCGCGATGGAGCCCGCCATGACGGCAATCACTGCGTTGACACTGATGCTGATGGCGATCTGGGTAAAGCCGAGTACGAGGGATTGCGCCAGTACGCTGCCGTGGCCGACGGGATCGATGAATTGGGGCAGCAGGGACAGATACATGACCGCGATTTTCGGATTCAACAGGTTGGTGACAAAGCCCATCGTGAACAGTTTGCGCGGGCTGTCCTTGGGCAGGTCGCGCACCTGGAACGGCGAGCGGCCGCCGGGCTTGACCGCCTGCCAGGCCAGGTAGAGCAGGTAGAGCGCGCCGCCGATACGCAGGACGTCATAGGCGTAGGGAACCGTCAGGAGCAGGGCGGTGATGCCCAATGCGGCGCAGAACATGTAGACGACGAAACCCAAGGCCACGCCGCCCAGGGAAATCAGCCCGGCCATGCGCCCCTGGCAGATCGAGCGCGAGATGAGATAGATCATGTTCGGCCCGGGCGTCAGCACCATGCCGAGTGAGATCAGGCCGTAGGCAAGCAGGTTGGACAGTTCGGGCATGGTGTAGCTCCTTGAGGCAGATGGGAGGCATCTGTATGCAGCACAGGATGATAGAGGGGTCGATGCGAGCCTGTTAGATACAGATTGACTGACAAAACGTCATACAGCGGTCCCCGTTTTGATTCGGCCCAATCGGTCACGATTGGGCTTTCTCATCCTCGGGAAAAGCGTTTGGCCTGATCCTTGACCGGCCCGGTGATCTCAGGGCTTGGCCAGCCGCAATGGTTGATGGAGATCGACGTGATTGCGGTGATCCCCGACAGCTGGCAAGCCCCCAGGCATAAGCCTTAGCCGACGGCCAGGCCGAGGAAGTGACGCAACGGCCTGATCCGTGACAGCAGGCAACGTTCCAGCAGCCAGAGCGCCAACATGGAGGCACCCAACAGTGGCAGGTACAGACCGAGCAACACCAGCACACCCAGCATGACCGCCGGATAACGGCTCTCGGCCAGGGCCGGCGGCGCGCCAAGGGCGCCTTGCGGACGCCGGCGCCACCAGAGCACCAGGGCGCTGAGGGACAGGGTCATCAGGCCGAGGGTGGTGAGCAGGCCGAGCAACTGGTTGGCCAGGCCGAACAGTTGACCTTCATGGACGGCCACTCCGTAGCCGACGATACGGTCCAGCAGCGCCCGCTGGTTGAAGTCGACACGCTTGAGCACCGTGCCGTTGGCCGGGTCGAGGGTCAGGTTGACTCGCTGCGGACGGTTCGCCGTGTCGGAGCGGGCGGTCCAGTTCGGCGCCCGGGCCGAGGGCGGCGAGATCAGCACCGGCGACGGCAGGTGCAACGCCTGGACCATCGGTGCCAGGCGTTCCAGCGCGCTGTAGTCCGGGGCGGCGGCGTTCATCGGCATCGACATCGGCATGTCGTGGTGCATGCCCGGCATATTTGCGTGTTCGTCGGCCATGGGCATGTTCATCGCCCGCCGCTGGGCCATTTCCGAGGCGCGGCCGGTGGTCCAGTCCTGTTCCACGGCGTGGCTCGCTGCCCACTGCCGCACTTCCTTGAGTGCGCCGCCCCAGACGGTCGCCCAGGGCAGGCCGCTGAGAATCAGCAGGACGGCGAACAGCGAGATCCAGAACCCGACCACGGCGTGCAGATCACGCCAGAACAACCGACCTTGCTGGTTCAACCGCGGATAGACGACCCCGGCCAGGCGACCGCCTTTCGGCCACCAGAGATAAAGCCCCGAGAGCAACATCACCAGGGTCCAGCCGGCGGCCAGTTCCACCAGCGCCGAACCCAGGGTGCCCATCAGCAACTCGCCGTGCAGGTGGAACAACAGGCGGGTGAAGCGCTCGTCGTCGGCGACCTGGTGCAGGACCTGGGTCGTCACCGGATCGATATAGACCCGCTGCAGCGCATCGCCTTTGCCCACCAGTATCTGGGCCGCCTCGGTCGGCCCGTCCGGCAGTTGATAGGCGTTGAGCACACTGCCCGGCACCTGCGCCAGGGCGGCCTGGACCTGCTCGCTGATCGGACGCCTCGGCGCCTCGGCCTGGACCTGGTTGTAGGGGCTGTCGAGCAGCGCGTCGATCTGCGGGTGGAACAGGTAGATCGAACCGCTCAGCGACAGGGCGAGGACAAAGGGAATGCAGAACAGGCCGGCATAGAAATGCCAGCGCCAGATCAGCCGGTAGAGCCCGGCGCGGCGGTTGGCCCGGGTGGTGGTGAAAGTGTTCATGGGGCGAGGCTCCCGCTGCGGTGAGTGGCCAGGTCAGTAGTCATAGTTGAGCCCCAGGAAGGCGGTGCGCTGCTGATAGGGGTGGGGGCTGACGAAGTACTTCTCGTTGCCGAGGTTGTCGATGCCGGCCGATGCGGTGAGGTGGGCGTCGATCTTGTAGCTGGCCTTGACGTCGAACACGCTGTAGCTGCTGATCCCGCCGTAGGTGTCACGGTTGCTGTCGGTGTTCAGCAGGGTGCTGTAGGCGCCGCTGGAGTAGCGGTAGCCGAGGGCGTAGGTCAGTTGCGCATTCTGGTGATAGACCGCCGAAATGCGGCTGCGCCAGCGCGGGATACGCGGGAACTCCTTGCCTTCGGCGGCCGGCGCCAGGCTGTCCTGCAGGATCGCGGACTCGGCATAGGTGATGCTGCCCGACAGATCCAGGCCCGACAGGCCGACGTCCTGGGCATCGAGCGCGGTTTCCACGCCACGAATGCGCGCCTGGTCGATGTTCTCGATCTGGGTCAGGTTGGGGCTGACCGTGGTGTCGGTCTGCGAGAACAGGGCGTTGCGGCGATTTTCCTGGAACAGCGAGACCCGCAGTTGCTCCTGGCTCCAGCTGTATTGCGTGGTCCAGTCGTAGGAGCGCACGTCCTCGGGCTTGAGGTTGGGGTTGTTCTGCACCAGTTGGTTGCCACTGGTGACTTGCTGGAACAGCTCGGTCACTGTCGGGTAACGCACTGCGCGGCCGTAGGAAAAGCGCGTTTGCAGATCCGGGGTGATGTCGAAGGCCAGCGCCGCCTTGGGCGAGAAGTTGTGGCGGCGCTGGTCGGGGTAGCTGACCTGGGCCGGGGTGGTCGAGGTGTTGAGGTTGAAGCCGTCGAAGGCTTCCCAGTATTCCTCTCGGCCACCGAGGGTCAGGGTCCAGCGCGGCGCCAGTTTCCAGACGTCCTGCAGGTACAGCGCCTGGGTGCGGGTCTCGCCGCCGGACGCCGCGCTCTTCGGTCCGCCGTTGCCGTTTTGCCAGTCGCTGACCTGGTAGGTGTCCTGCTTCAGCAGGTAGTCATCGATGTGATAACCAAACGTGACTTCATGGGTTTGTCCGAGCAACGGCTGCGGACGCCAGATGCCGCGCAGTTCTCCGGTCTGCCAACCGGTGCCGTCCTGCACCTGGCGGGTGCCGGCCGAGGTCTGGCCATAGTTGGACGCCGAGCGCGATTCTTCGTTGAGGTACTGGTAGTTGCTGTAGGCGGCATGCCAGTCGAACGGGCCTTTGGTATCGCTGCCCAGGGACAGGGCGTTGAGGATATGCAGTTCGTCGGTGCTGCCGGGGTTGAGGCCGGACACCGTGTAGGCCTTGCCGCCGATATTCACCGGGCCGTTGTAGAAGGTCTGGCCGGCGCTGTTCTTCAGGTAGCTGTCGACGCTGGTGTGGGACTCGTCTGACCACAGGCCCAGGGTGTAGATGGCGGTGACGTCCGGGTTGATGTCCCAGCCGAGCTTGAGCTTGCCCTGGTCCTGGACGCTGTGGTCGATGGCGTAGCCGCCGAACACCAGGCGTTGGTTGCCGTTCTGGTCGGTGTCCTGCTGCGCGCCGCTGACTTGGGTGGCCGAGCCCGCAGCGGTCCTGTTGGACAGGTTGGCGGTGGCGAAGCTCATCGGCTGGCCCTGGGCGTCGAGGTGGTCGTAGGAGACCCAGGCTGAAAACGGCCCGACGCGGTTGCCGCCGGCCAGGCTGACGTTGCCGCTGTTGTAGTTTTCGTGGGTGCCGTAGAGCTTGAAGTCCTGCTGCGCGCCGGTGATTGCCGCGTGGAATTCCGGGCGGGTCGGCATGCGGGTTTCCAGGGTCACCACGCCGCCCAGGGAGTTGCCCGGGTAGAGCGCGCTGAACGGGCCATACATGACGTCGACCCGGGAAATCTCGCTGGGCGACACCAGGCCCCAGCGCGGTGGGAAGCTGTAGCTGTTGCCCAGCAGGTTGGAGAGCAACAGGTCGTCGGCATAGACCAGCGACTGGGCGCTGGACACGGTCCCGGTGGTGCGGGTGGAGACGATGCCGTTGCGGTCGCCGATATAACGTTCGCGCACTTCGATGCT
The DNA here is from genome assembly GCF_013386165.1 of Pseudomonas gingeri. Classification (GTDB taxonomy): domain Bacteria; phylum Pseudomonadota; class Gammaproteobacteria; order Pseudomonadales; family Pseudomonadaceae; genus Aquipseudomonas; species Aquipseudomonas gingeri_C. The sequence goes on from NZ_JACAOS010000003.1 coordinate 24,065, forward strand.
CGGCAGGTATTTCAGGGCTTCGGCCGAGGTCATCAGGTTGACGCTGTCGTTGATCTGCTCGGCCGTGCGGCTTTCCACCACTGCGGGTGCGCTGGCGACAGCATGGGGCAGTGGCTGTACCTGATCGTCGGCGGTCACCGTGACATTGCCGAGGACGACGGGGCCGGCAGCGCTTTTCTGTTCGGCGTTGCTGTTCGAGGCAAGGCTGTCGGCGTGTACCGGCAAGGCGGCGGGCAGCAGCACCAGGCTGCTGGCCAGGGCGGACAGCAGGGCGTGATTCAGGTTCGACAGACGCGGTGTCTGGGGGCTCGCCGGCAAAAGGACGGCAGGGCGCTTCAACGCGGCGAGGGCGCGTTGCTGGAAGGTGATGGGCATCGGTACAAGTCCGTGATTCAGGGCGACAAAACACGCGGAAAAACCACGGGCGCCAATGCGCTCGTGGTGTTCAGCGGGTGGTGTGTATTTTGGAAAACGCCTGGATCAGGCCTGGGGCGGCCCACGGGGGCAGAGGTTCAGCGGCCACTGATACGCCGGGGTGGCGGTCTTGCAGAAGATGGCGGTGGAGGTGGCTGGCACCAACGGTGGCAGTACGGCGATGGCCCAGGGCAGGGCCGGGCTGTCGTGAAACAGCGAGCAGTAGGCGCAGGCATCGAGCATGTCGTGCGTGCCGGCATGGCCGGACTCGCCCGATGGCTGATGGCTGCTGTCCATGGCGTGCATGGGGCACCAGGCGCCACCGGGTTGCTGCTCCAGGGCCTGGACGGTGCGGGAAATCGTCGGCACGAACAGCAGCAAACCCAGGGCCAGCATGGCCAGCCAGGTTCCGAATCGCCGCTGAGTTCGAGTGCGAGGCACGTAGGGTTCCCGGTCAAGGGCAGGAAGAGGGAGGTGATCTTGCCACGCCGCGTGCGGTCCGTAAAAGACCAGCGGCAATGTGCCGCAGTTCACGCTTTGAACTGAGTGATATCAAAGTGATATTGGGCTCGTCGCAATTGTGCTAGAAGATCAGCTTTCTGACGCCCGATTTCTGTCGCTTTGCATTTTTGACGAATGCCTACCCAGGTAGAAATGCTTCCATGAACCTCGATGCTCCTACAGCCGGCTCAATCCTCATCCCCATTCATCCAGGTCAGGTGGTACTCAACAAACCCTTGCCGAGTACGGTGACTTGCTGACGACGCTCGAGGCGGTCCTGGACGCGGTCACTCGCCAGCAGTCGGATGCCGAGCGTCAGGTGCTGGGGCTGGCGAGGGTCATCGACCGTCTCTGTGCCAGCGACGCCGATGCCTGCCTGGCGCTGATCTATATCTATTCCCAGCATCCTTCGGCCCATGAGCAGACGCTGTTTCACAGCATTCTCTGCAACCTGATCGCGCGTCAGATGAAGCTCGATCCGCCAAGGCTTATCGCCTTGATGGCCGCCTCGCTGACCGCGAACATTGCGGTGCTGCGCCATCAGGATCGCCTGAATAACACGCCGATGGTCCTGACCCCTGAGCAACGGGCGGTGATACGACGCCATCCGCATCTGAGTGCCCAGGCCATCCGTGACTGTGGCGTGAGCAATGCGCAGTGGATTCAGATCATCGAACAGCATCATGAACGTGGCGCGGGCGACGGTTATCCGCAGGGTCTGGCGGAAGCCCAGATTGTGACCGAGGCGCTGATCCTCTCATTGGCGGAACGCTACACGGCGATGATTACCAAGCGCGCCTATCGTGACCGTTTCAGCCCGGCGCAGCGTCGGGCTTGTGGTTCATTCAGACCAGGGGAAAGAATGGAGTATGTAGCGGGGTCTACTTGAGCCGATTCTCTTGGCGCTCAGTGTTATTTTGAAATTTTGATAAAGATGCTGATTAACCGCATTTGGATTCGGTATATCTCTGGGTATTCCACCGTAGATCACGACCCCGTCGCTAGTCCGAAACTCAAAAGCTCGTTTGTCTGGGAGCGCCCCTATGAATTCGCCATCGAAGGTCTCTACGGTTTCTTTGATATTGTCCACGCTAAGGCGATCCTTACTACGTCGGACCTGTTCTGTATCGACGAACTGAAATTTCCTGGTGCGTGTTGTAACAGAACAGGACGCTTCGAAGCTTGACAGCTTTCCAAGAAAATCAGAGACGCTTGCTATGGCGCGGTCCGCCAGTCTCGAAACGGGTTCGGACAGTTCCTCGTCGCTTTTTGTTGTCGCTTCTAGCAGCTCTGTCATAAGGTCGATTGCCTGAGAGACAGACGTCGTTCCCTCGATTTCCAGCTGCTTTTGCGCAGGCACCTCCTCCAACTCAAAACCAAAAGACCCCAATGCTGTGCCGGTAATGAGCAGTTGATTGTTTGATCTGTTCGGTATGGGACCTTTATCTGCAAGGGCCCCAGATAGCGATGCGGCAATCGTTGCAATGGCCTCACTGAAGGCTTGGGTCGCCGCTGTGCCGAACTCTGCAAGAACACCATGGGTTCCCCATACCGGTGCACCGCGATACGTTAGGGTCACCTTGGCTGGCTGATAGGCATTTTCGCCATGTTCTTCCAGATAGGCCTGCGTCTCTTCGATCCTTGATCGAATGGACATGGCGGAGAGCTTGCTTAGCCCTGTCTTGGACAATTGCTTTTGAAGGAAGTGTAGTTCTGCCGATCGATGCAGGTATTCATTCCTATTCATGAGCGAACTCCTGCTTTCGAGCCACGAGGGCATCTTGGGCTGCCTGATCGTGCTGAGGATCAAGGTCTACCCGCAAAAATCCTTTCCATTGCTTTGAGCGGCGGTGCGACCACATGCTGTACCAGTAAGATGTCATTCCAACCAGAATCTCTGGGGCATCGCATAAGGACTGTACATAAAAATCAACCTTGAATTGTTGCTTTACATAAGCTTTGTCGGCTCTGGTTGCACCCAGCAATCGAATATCGTCTGGCGTCAGGTCGTCGTAGAAGTCGTCGCCTTCCGACGTGAATGTCACCACGTCAATATCTCTCGGGGGGCGGCGATCAATCAGCTCTATGTTCTCCGTGAAGCTCCCATCCAACCATTGAAATCCGCTAGCCATGCCCATTCGGTGCAGCTCTGCGCGATGAGATAGGTATCCTTCCAAAATAGCACATCGGTCGAAGCTGGTCGCAAAATGCTGGACGAGTAGTGGAAGCTCAACCTCATACGGAGATCTATCGTGCCCCGCTGGATTCTGCTCATTAATGGGGGGAATTAACCCCTCCACATTCCAATCTGGAATCACTTCATGCCTCCTTGCTTAAGTGGTAAATCACTGATGAGCACTGATGAATCGAAGCCTAGCCGCGAGGTCAGGTGCAAACAAGCGCCCAGGAATTTCTAGGAAATTTCAGTCAATGAAAAGAGAGTTCTCTTGATGGCCCTGTAAGTGCGGGCTATCCAGGGGCGCCGTATTGCCAGGAGGAACCCTCTCAAAAGCGTGGCGCTTGCTTTCCCGCAGATCATTCAGGCCGTCCACCACAACCCGTAACCCAAGCCCATCAAGCCCCAGGCCAGCAACGGATGGAACAGCACCTGCCAGACCCTGGCCTGCAGGTCGAAACCCACGCCATGCACAAAGCCCGCGGCGACGCCCCACATGATCAGCATCAACAGGTTATGGCTGTAGCGGCCCTGGGCATCGAGCATCGAGGCGGGGTGGATCAGCAGGATCAAGCTCAAGGGCATGGCCAGCAGCAGGGACAGCGCCCGGCTGCCGCCCCAGCGCAGCCAGGTGGGGGAGAGGGCTTCAGTCCTCACCCGTCGGCTCCTTGTCCAGGCTATTGGACGCTTCAAGCCAGAGGGCGTTGATGATGCCGAAGCTGCAGGCCAGCAACACGCCGAGGATCCAGGCGAAATACCACATAGTGTCCGTTCCTCAGTAAAGGCTGTGGGTATGGGAGTCGATGTGTTGCGTCGTGACCTTGCCCCACATCTTGGCGTAGCACCAAAGCGTGTAGCAGAGGATCAGCGGCACGAAGATCGTGGCCGCGACCAGCATGATGCCCAGGGTCATGCGACTGGACACCGCGTCCCAGAGCGTCAGGCTTGAAGCGGGGTCGAGGCTCGACGGCATGATGAACGGGAACAGCGCAAAACCGGCGGTGCACAGGGTGCCGACGATCGCCAGGCTGCTGCCGAGAAAGGCCCAGCGGCCCTGCCGAGCGATTGCCGCGAGCAGCGCCATGACGCCGCCGCCGATCCCCAGCAACGGGGCAATCATGGTCAGGGGAGAGTGCCGATAGTTGGCCATCCAGCCCGGATTGTTGCCGGCCACGGTCTTGTCCAGCGGGTTGAGCGCGAGATTGGGGTCGAAGCTTGAGGTGATCGTCATGCCGTGGATGTTCCCCAGCCACAACCAGAGCCCGGCGCCGATAAAGGCCAGCAGGTAAACCAGCGCCATCAGTTGCGCCGCCGTGCGTGAGCGCCGGGCAATCGCGCCCTCGGTGCGCATCATCAGCCAGGTGCCGCCGTGCAGGCACAGCATGCTCAGGCTGACGACCCCGGCCAGCAGGCCGAAGGGGCCGAGCAGTTGCCAGAAGCTGCCGTGGTAGCTGGAGCGCAGGCTGTCGTCGAACTGGAAGGGCACTCCCAGCAGCAAATTGCCGAACGCCACGCCGAAGACCAGGGCCGGCACCGCGCCACCGACAAACAGGCCCCAGTCCCAGCTCTGCCGCCAGCGGGTGTTGCTCAGCTTGCTGCGGTAGTCAAAGCCTACCGGGCGCACGAACAGGGCGAACAGCACCAGCAGCAGCGCCCAGTAGAAACCCGAGAAAGCCGCCGCATAAGCCAGCGGCCAGGCGGCGAAGAGGGCGCCGCCGGCGGTGATCAGCCAGACCTGATTGCCGTCCCAGTGGGGCGCGATGGTGTTGATCACCACCCGCCGCTCCGTGTCGCTGCGGCCGACAAAGGGCATCAGCGCCGCGGCACCGAGGTCGAAGCCATCGGTCAGGGCGAAGCCGATCAGCAGCACGCCGACCAGCACCCACCAAATCAGTTTGAGGCTTTCATAGTCAAACATCGTCATGTTCCTCAGGCCAGGGCCGGCTGTGCGGCGTGAGCCGGGGTGCTGTCGCGTTCGAAATGGTAGCGGCCGGTGTGCAGGCTGCTCGGGCCGAGGCGGGCGAACTTGATCATCAGGTACATCTCGATGACCAGCAGCACGCTGTAGAACGCCACGAGCGCCAGCAGCGAACCCCAGATATCACTGGAGGAGACGCTGGAGGCCGACAAGTAGGTCGGCAACACTTCGCCCACCGACCACGGCTGGCGGCCGTGTTCGGCCACGAACCAGCCGGTTTGAGTGGCGACCCAGGGCAGTGGCAGGCTGAACAAGGCCCATTTCAGCAGCCAGGGTTTACGCGCTTCGTTCTTGCGGGCAGAGGCCCAGAACGCGCAGACGAACAGCGCCAGCATGAGGAAACCACTGAGCACCATCAGGCGGAAGGTCCAGAAAATCGAGGCCACGCTGGGAATCGAATCCAGGGCGGCTTGCTTGATCTGCGCCTCGTTGGCGTCGACCACCTGGTCGGTGTATTTCTTCAGCAGCAGGCCGTAGCCCAGATCCTTTTTCACCTGGTTGAACGCGGCGACGGTCGGTTCGCTCTTGTCGCCGGAGCGCAGTTGTTTCAGCAGGCCGTAGGCAACCATGCCGTTACGGATCCGCCCTTCATGCTCGGTCACCAGGTCCTTGATGCCGGTGACCGGCGTATCCAGCGAGCGGGTGGCGATGATGCCCATGACGTAGGGGATCTTCACCGCATAGTCGGTATGTTGTGTCGCCTGGTTGGGCAGTCCGAACAGGGTAAAGGCTGCGGGGGCCGCTTCGGTGTCCCATTCCGCTTCGATGGCGGCCAGCTTGGTTTTTTGCACGTCACCGATTTCATAACCGGATTCGTCGCCGAGAATGATCACCGACAGGATCGATGCCATGCCGAACGCGGAGGCAATGGCAAAGGAGCGTCGGGCAAATTCCTTGTCACGGCCCTTGAGCAGGTACCAGCTGGAAATGGCCAGCACGAAAATCGCCCCGGTCACATAGCCGCCGGCCACGGTGTGGACGAACTTGACCTGGGCCACCGGGTTGAACAGCAGTGCGCTGAAACTGGTCAGCTCCATGCGCATGGTGGTGAAGTTGAACTCCGCGCCGACCGGGTTCTGCATCCAGCCGTTGGCGATCAGAATCCACAACGCCGACATGTTCGAGCCAATCGCCACCAGCCAGGTCACGCCCAGGTGCTGCACGCGGGACAGGCGATCCCAGCCGAAGAAAAACAGGCCGATGAAGGTCGACTCGAGAAAGAACGCCATCAAGCCTTCAATGGCCAGCGGCGCGCCGAAGATGTCGCCCACGTAGTGGCTGTAGTAGGACCAGTTGGTGCCGAACTGGAACTCCATGGTCAGGCCGGTGGTGACGCCCAGGGCGAAGTTGATCCCGAAGAGCTTGCCCCAGAATTGGGTCATGTCCTTGTAGACCTGCTTGCCGGTCATGACATACACCGACTCCATGATGGCCAGCAGGAAGGTCATGCCCAATGTCAGGGGGACGAAGAGGAAGTGGTACAGCGCGGTCATGGCAAATTGCAGTCGAGATAAGTCGACGACTGATTCAGAGATCATTTCGGGATCTTCTCTGGAGGGACAAGTGAGGGGCCAAGCAAGTGCTGGCCAGCCTTTACACCGTCATCCATGACCTCGACCGGAGCGTTGAACCAGATGCTGCGGATCCCCATGAGCAGGACGAATTTGACCAGCAGGATCAGACCGATTTTTCTCGCAAAGGGGTTTTTCAGAAAATCGAAAGGGCCTGTCACATTCGCACCTCGTGAGGATGGCGAATTGTCACAACGTATTACGGTGTTGAATTTGATCCAGATCAATAAATGGGGAGTCAGGGGGCAGGGCGTGAATAGCGCCCTGCACCAGCAGGTGCCTGTGCATCAGTCGAGCCGTTCGGCGAAGATCAAGTCACCGATCAGCGGGATGGTGGTGCACTCGGCCATGAGGGATAGCGGAGAGGCGGCTATGGCTTGTCCACTACCCCGAAGTCCAGCAACACCTTCATGGCCTGGCTCTTGTCCGCCGCCAACTCGAACGCCTGGGCCGCCTCGTTGAATGGCACCGTGTGGGAAATCACCGGGCGCACATCGATGACCCGGCGATTCAGCAAGTCCACGGCCTGGGCGAATTCCGAGTGAAAACGAAAGGTGCCCCGCAGATCGATTTCCCGACTGACCAGCAGGTTCAGCGGCAATGACACATCGCCGCCCAGGCCGACGGTGACCAGTACGCCTCGCGGGGCGATGCATTCCAGGCCGTTGCGCAAGGCCTGGGCGCTGCCCGATACCTCGAACATCACATCAAAATAGCCTTTTTCCAGGGTGTAGCGCTGCAATGCACTGGCGTCTTCGGCCAGGTTGTGGGTGCGGCTGGCGCCCATTTTTTCGGCACACTGCAGGGGCCCGCTGGCCAGGTCCACGGCGACAATTTCCGCCGCACCGGCAGCCCGCAGGCTGCCGATCAGCAGATTGCCGATGGGCCCGCAGCCGGTCACCAGCACGCGTTTACCGAAGACTGCACCCGCCCGCTGGATCGCATGCAGGCCGACCGACAGCGGTTCCGCCATGGCGCCTTCGGCCAGGCTGACCTGATCGGCCAGCAAATGGGCTTGGCTGGTATCGATCACCAGGGTCTGCCGAAACGCCCCCTGGATATGTGGGAACGGCATGGCGCTGCCGTAAAAACGCATATTCAGGCAATGATTCGGCAGGCCCTGATGGCAGAGGCGGCAACCTCCGCAAGGGCGCGAAGGGGAAACCGAAATGCGTTGGCCGATTTTGAACGGTCCGCTGGCGTTGCCGACCGCGTCGATCACTGCGGAAACTTCATGGCCAAGCACCATGGGCTCGCGCAGGCGAACCGTGCCAAAGCCGCCGTGCTGGTAATAGTGCAGGTCCGAACCGCAGATCCCACCCCGGGCGACGCGTACCCGCAGTTGGTCGGGGGCGAGGTCTTCGAGCTGAGCTTGCGGTTCGACCCGCAGGTCCTTGGGGGCATGACAGACAATGGCGTGCATAAAAAATCTCCAGGACTACAGCGACGAGGTGATGCCACCGTCGACATACAGGATATGACCGTTGACGAAACTGGCGGCGTCGCTGGCGAGGAAAACGGCTGCGCCGGCCAGTTCGGCGACTTCACCCCAACGCCGGCTGGGGGTGCGCTGGACCAGCCAGTCGCTGAATTCGGGGTTGGCTACCAGATTGGCGTTGAGTTCTGTCTTGAAATAGCCAGGGCCGATGCCATTGACGGTCAACCCGTGGGGAGCCCAATCAATCGCCATGCCTTTGGTGAGCATCTTCAAGGCACCTTTGCTGGCGGCGTAGGGCGCGATTCCCGGACGACCGAGTTCGCTTTGTACCGAGCAGATGTTGATGATACGTCCGCGTTTGCGGGGAATCATGACACGGGCGACGGCCTGGCCGACCAGGAAAGCGCTGTCCAGGTTGGTGCTCATCAACTCGCGCCAATGGGCCTCGCTGTAATCCGCCAGCGGCCCGCGGCGTTGCATGCCGGCATTGTTGACCAGAATCTCCAGTGGGCCAAGACGTTCTTCGATGTCCGCCACGGCGGCCAGGATGGCGGCGCTGTCGGTGACGTCGAAGGCCTGGGTGTGAACCTTCAGGCCTTCTGCCGCCAGTAGCGCCGCGCTGTCGCGCAGGGTGGCGAGGTTGCGTCCGTTCAGGACCACCCTGGCGCCCGCCTGGGCCAGGCCGCGAGCGATGGCCAGGCCGATGCCGGCACTGGAGCCGGTGATCAGTGCCAGACGACCGTCGAGGCTAAAGCTGTCTAAAACCTGTTGCATGGGTGTGTCTCCTATTGCGTAAAACCTCACACCACCAATGACAGCAGCATGATGAGGGCCAGGGCGACGAAAGAAAGGAGGGTTTCCATCAGCGTCCACGTCTTGAAGGTTTCGACGACGCTCATGTTGAAGTACTGCTTGACCAGCCAGAAACCGGCGTCATTGACATGGGAAAGCACCAGCGAACCGGCGCCGGTAGCCAGCACCAGCAGTTCGCGATTGACGCCCGGTATCAGGTCGATCACCGGCGCGACAATGCCCGCGCCAGTGATGGTGGCCACCGTCGCCGAGCCGGTGGCCACGCGGATCACCGCCGCCACCAGCCAGGCCAGGAGAAGGGGCGAGATGTCGGCCCGCACGGCCAGGTGCCCGATCACATCGCCCACGCCGCCGGCCACCAGCATCTGTTTGAAACCACCCCCGGCCCCGACGATCAGCACGATGGCGGCAGTCGGCGCGAGGCTGGCGTCGAGCATCTTGCTCACTTGCTGGCGGGAGAAGCCTCGTGCGGCGCCGAAGGTGTAGAAGGCCAGGAGCAAGGCGGCCAGGAGAGCGCTGATGGGGTGGCCGATCAGGTCCATCCATACCCGGAAATGGCTGTCGGCCGCACACACCACGTCGGCGAAGCTCTTGAGCAACATCAACGCCACCGGCAGCAGAAGGGTGATCACGGTGATGCCGAAACCCGGCAGGTTGTCATCGGATGGCTCCTTGGTCAGCTGGGCCATCAACTCGGGTGACGGTGTGCCTGGCACGTAGCGCGAGATCAGGTTGCCAAACAACGGCCCGGCAATGACGGCGGTCGGCAGGCCGATCACCAGGCCGTAGAAGATCGTCTTGCCGATGTCTGCCCCGAAGACGCCGATGGCCAGCAGCGGCCCCGGGTGCGGCGGTACCAGGCCGTGGACCACCGACAGTCCGGCGAGCAGCGGCATGCCGATCTTGATCAGCGACAAACCCGTGCGGCGGGCTACGATCAACACCAGCGGGATCAGCAGCACAAAGCCGATCTCGAAGAACAGCGGGATGCCCACCAGGAACGCGGAAAACATCATTGCCCAATGCACCCGTCGTTGGCCGAAGGCGCGAATCAGGGTGCGGGCGATCTGGTCGGCGCCGCCGGAGTCGGCCATCAGTTTGCCGAGCATGGTGCCCAGGCCGAGGATGATCCCGACAAAACCGAGCACCCCGCCAAAGCCATCCTGGAATGCCTTCATGACCTGGCTCACCGGCATGCCGGAGGTCAGGCCCAGAAAGCCTGCGGCAAGGGTCAGGGCAACGAAGGGGTGGACCTTGAGGTGGGTGATCAATAATATCAATCCGATAATCGTGATCAGTGCATCAAGCAGCAAATAGGTATCGTTGGCCATGCTGAGCATGGAGCCTCCTTATTCTCGTTGTTATAGGCTAAGCCCTGTCATAGGCTGTGTGGCGGGCGTCACTTCACCTCAGGGTGCAATCAACGTCCAATTTTTATTTATGATCTGGTGATCAATGTTTTTGATGAGTCTGGGGTTTTGATGGAACTCAAACACCTGCGCGCCTTTGTTGTGCTCGCCCAGGAGCTGCATTTCGGCCGGGCGGCCTCGCAGTTGTCGATTGTGCAACCGGCGCTGAGCATGCAAATCAAATCACTGGAGAGTGAGCTGGGGGTGCGCTTGCTTGACCGCAACCGGCATTCGGTGACGCTGACCGAGGCCGGTCGGGTGTTTCTCCCCGAGGCCCAGGCGACCCTGCATCAGTGCGCCCGGGCAGCCGATGCCGCCCGCGCCACCAGCCGCGGGGAAATTGGCCGGGTGCGCCTGGGCTTTGTCTCGTCGGTCTTGCCGGAATTGCTGCCGGATCTGATTCGCGCGGTGCATCAGCGCTACCCACGCATCGAATTGGAACTCAAGGACATGTCTGCCCCGGACCAGGCCGCGGCGTTGAAAGGTGGTTTGCTGGACTTCGGTCTTATGCGCTTGCCTGCGGTCTATACGGGCATTCATACCCGTGCGGTGCTGCAAGAAAGCTTTTGCGTGGCCTTGCCCAAGGATCATCCCCTGGCGTCCCGGGACCTGATCCAGCCCAGTGACATCGCCAGGTTGCCCATCTATGTCCTGGCGCGCCGTTATGCCCCGGGCTTCTACGATGAGTGGGTGCAGGCGTTGGGGCGCTACGGGGTGACCCTTGAAATCGCCTCCGAGCTGGGTGAGTTCACCACGATGCTGGCGCTGGTTTCGGCAGGACTGGGGATTGGCATCCTGCCCTACCAGGCGGCACGGGCGCTGCCTGGCAATTGTGTGTCCAGGCCTCTGGACCTGGGGGAGTACCGCACTCGGATCGGAGTGGCCTGGATCGACCTGGACAGCGCGGTCAAGACCACGCTGTTCAATCTGATCGGCGAGTTGTTTGTTGTCTGACCGTCCTTGTCCGTCAGTAGCGCAGCTCAACCGGCTGCCTGGGCCTCAAGCCCCGGCGGGTTCCGGCCACAGCCCGACATGGATCAAGGCGGTGACGCTGACGCCCAGCAGGATGCCCACCAGGCGATCACGAATTTCGCTCAGCTCGGTCATTGGCGCAAAATCTGCCAGCAGCGCCAGGGCAAAGCCGAAGACGATCTGGATCCCGGCATAACTGCTGCGCGGCGAGCCGGCGCTGACCCACGCAGCCAGGCCCAACACCGGCAGGCTCATCAGCAACAGGCCGACGATGCTGTCGATCTGCGGCACCACCCAGACCATGCACACCAGCGCCAGGGCGCTGCCGACCAGGCAGCCGAGGATGCGCAGCAGGCCTTTGTGCAGGGTTTTTTCCAGACTCGGCATGGCCGTGATCAGGCAGGTGAGCATGGCCGTGTGGATGCCGGGCCAGTCGACCGCGGTGTACAGCAGGTAGCACAGCAGCGCGGCGAGCAGGGTCTTGAAGGCGAATTGCAGATAGACCGGGTTTTCGAAGGCATCGGCCACCAATAACGGTGGCTTGGGCGCCCGTGACGTTGCGTCGGGTGGCGGTGCCGGCAGCAGCAGGGTGTTGACCGCCACGGTCACCAGCGTCGGATAGACAATCGCCACCCAGGCCCAGAGGCAGGCACGGGTCAGGGCTTCAGGATCGTTATTGAGGTCCACCTGGCTCTGGATATAAATGGTCACCAGGGCCACCACGAAGAACAGCGGACCGAGCCTGCAGGTGCGCATGAAAAACACGCTGACGAAAAACACCAGGCTGGCGCCGGTTATGCGCAGCAGCGGATAGTCGAAGGTGAATTTCAGCAGCAGGATCGCCAGGCCCACGGCCAAGGTGGCACTGACGATAAACAGCGTGCCGAGCATCTTGGTCAGGGCCACGCTCGATTGGGTCACGAAGAACACCAGCACCAGGGAGATCGACAGCAACGGCACCTGCAAGCTCATGGCGAGCAGGATCACGAGGGTGCAGGAGAGCAGATGCCGAAGCACCGCGTTCACCCGGCCGGGGCGCTCGCTCAGTTCCTCCTTGAGGATGTCCAGCAGCGACTGTCCCCCGGTTTCTCCGCTCATGGGGTTGTGGCCGTCGGCGTTTGTGTCGCGTCGCTGGCGGTGTTGATGACGGCGACGGCCGACGCCCCGAGGCGAAACGGCTGCAGGTCCGTGCCATTGACCCGGATGCGTACCGGAAAGCGTTGCGAAACCCGGACCCAGTTGATGGACCGTGCAACCTTGGGCAAGCCGTTGACATCACTGCCGCCATCGTCCGGGAACACACCGAAGCCGATGGAGTCGACGTTGCCGCTGAAGGTCCGGCGGGTATCGCTCATCAGGTAGACGGTGGCGGCGTCGCCAGGGTGCATATTTTTCAGCTCGGTTTCGCGGAAGTTCGCCACCACATACCAATGCCCGGTATCGATCAGGCTGAACACCGACTGGCCCGCCGAGGCGAACTGGCCGGCGGTGGTCTTGAGGCCCACCACACGGCCGTCGAACGGCGCGCGAACAGTGCTGTACTCGACGTTCAGTGCCGCACGGGCGATCTGCGCTTCAATCACCGCCCGATGGGCGACCTGGGCGTCAACGCCGCTGACCGCAGTGCTGGCCTGGCGCGCTTGCAGTTGGCTGACATTGAGTTGCGACAAGGCGCTGCGCCTGGAGGTGCGGGACTGGTCGATGGCTTCGGCGGAGATATAACCATGTGACAACAGGGCTTCCTGGCGCCTGAGGGTGTCGCCGCTTTGCTTGGCCTGGGCCTGGACCCGCTCGATTTCGGCATGGGCGGCCTCGGCGTTCAAGCGTTGGGCGGCTATCTGCCGTTCGTTCAGGCCGATCTGCCGATCCAGTTCCACCAGCGACGCCTTGGCCTCGTCCAGCGCCGTCTGGTAGGGGCGCGGATCGATGCGCATCAGCACATCTCCCTGATGGACCTGCTGGTTTTCCCGCACCGGCAACTCGACGATACGTCCGCTGACCTGTGGGGTGACATTGACCGTATCGGCATAGGCGTAGGCGTCGTCGGTGCGCGGTTGCGCATCCAGCCGGGCGATGACCCAGAGCAACAGTCCCAGGGCCGCGATGCAGAGCGCGCCAATGAGCAGTCGACGAGGAGAGTGGGGTGAGGAGTGTGTTTGCATGGGGAAACGCCCGGGTTAGAAAAAGATCAGCCAGCTCAACAGCGAAAAAACCAGGGCCAGCAGTGGGTAGCTCAGCACCCATGGCTGCAGCCATGGGGTACGCTGTGTCCTGAGCAGCACGGCCCTGACCAGAAAGGTCAGCAGGACGCCGCCGATCGCGCAAAACAGCCAGTCCGGGAAGTAGGCGCCGATCACGCTGATCGACGGTGGTTGTGTACAGCCGGCCAGGGTCAGGCAGGCCAGTGCGCCTGCCAGCGCTTTTGCGCAGCAGGGCGAGCGTCTGTCTGTATAGCGGACGCAGGGAGGGCGGGTATTCATCACGGTCGAGGCTCGGTCAGATGGGCAAAATGGAGAGCGCCGCCGACGGCTGGTGCCCGGATCGAAGCGGGCGAGTGTTGCGCGGTCTTTCGTTGGCGATAGTTTAGAGAGGGCGCCAGGGGTGAACATGATCTGTTCGGCCATATTATTGATAGGGAGTGCACTGTGATCGACCTTGGGTTCCTTTCGGTGGAGTCGACGCGCGAGTGAATAATCAACAGCGCAGTATCAGCGGTGCGCTGATCATGGCGAGGGTCGGACTCGAGCGTGGACTGTCGAGCGTGGACTTTCTCGCAGGCTCGGGACTTGAGTCCGCTGACCTGGAAAGCCCGACCCGCATTATTTCTTTCGAGCAGGAATTTCGCCTGATCCGCAACCTGCTCAAGCACTGTGGGCGCGTCACCGGCCTGGGCCTGGAAGTGGGCTCGCGCTATCGCTTCACTTCATTGGCCGCACTGGGTTTTGCCTTGGTCAGCAGTTCCACGTTGCGCGATGCTTTTTCACTGATTCCGTATTACTCGGAGTTGAATGCCAGCCTGGTGCGCGTGGTGATCGAGGCCAAGGCGACGGACCTGCGGATCGAATGCGAGGAAAGCGATATCCCCCTGGATTTACGCCCGTTCATCGTCGAACGCTCCTTTGTCGCCGGGTTGAGGATTGCCGGCGATCTGCTCGGCCGCACGGCGATACCCCGGGCCATCGAGTTCAGCTTTGCCGAACCGGCCGATGTGGCGCTCTATCAGCAATTCACCGGCGTGCACCCGCGCTTCAATGCGCCGAAAAGCGCCCTGGTCTTCAGCCAGGTCGACGCCGATATCCTGCTGGCGTTGGCCGATCCCCTGGCGCTGCATATCGCCCATGATCAGTGTCGACGGGGGTTGCCGGTCGGGCCGAAGAGCGGCGGGTTGGCCGGGCGGGTGCGCGAGTTGCTGGCCGCGCAACCGGCCGCCATGCCGGCCATGGGGCCGCTGGCTGCAACCCTGTGCATGTCGGTGCGGACCTTGCGGCGCCGCTTGCAGGAGGAGGGCGCGACCTATCTCGGCTTGTGCGACGAAGTGCGCGAGGCCATGGCCGAACGTTTGCTGACGGGCTCGCGGCTGCAGATCGAGCAGATTGCCGAGGCCTTGGGGTATTCGGAGTCCGCCAGCTTTATCCATGCGTTCAAGCGCTGGACGGGCGAATCACCCCATGCGTTTCGCCAGGCCCGCGCCCGGTAGGCAGCCCAATCGGCTGGGTTGCCCAGCGGCCGATCAGACGGTCTGTCGCGATGATTCGGCGCCCGCTGGGCGCCTGCCGCCGTCTTTGCGGGGCGGCGCACTATAATTAATCCGTGTCAGTGTGGCGGTGGCGCGTACTCCATCACCGCGCCCAAGGAGTGAACAGTACGTCTGAAGGCTCGACAGAGGGTTCTGCCATGAAAAACCATTCCTTGCAGCATTACTCCCACGACCTGGGTATGGCCGTGCACGACACGTGGACCACCGCCCGGGTCAAATCCGCCCTGGCCATGGCGGACTCCGCGCAAAGCGTGCATATCCATGTGAAAACCCATGCCGGTACGGTGGCGTTGAGCGGTCGGGTGCTGACCCATCGCCAATGCGAACGGGTGATTGAGTTGGTTCGCGCGGTGCCTGGCGTGGTTGAAGTGGATGCCCATGGGCTGCTGACCCATGTGTTTATGCCCGCCAGCTCGATGCAGGCGCCCGATGCCGAAGAGGCCAACGAGTACCGGCCGCCGTTGCCGCGTCGCGAGGATGACCAATAGCGCCGTTGATGCATCCATGGCAGGGTCGGTGCTGGTCAGTTGATCCTGCTTCGCTGTTCCCAGTGTCAGCCCTGGCGTGACACCGGCTACGTTGCGGCTTCAGATCGCAGGGGCAGGCCTGTGTCGAACGCTGGACACGAGCGCCCAAGCGGTGAAGATCTCCACCACTGCCGCCGACAAGATGCCCGGCCCTGCGTGACCCGCCCACATTTCGCCCAGGCCCAGCGCCGCCAGCACAGCGCAGGTCAGGGCGAAGCCATCGGCTACCGCTGTTCGGGTGGCGGAGGGTGGGGCGCTGCGCAACCGCGCCAGCATCAGGGCGATGCCTAGAAATAGCGCGGCCGAGCGCCGCGCCAGCAAACCGGTTGATTCGCTGTAGCCGACACTCCAGCTTTGCAGCAGAAGCTCTGGGACCCACATCCAGATCAGGGTCAGCGCCAGGCACAATGCACCAACCCAGGTACAAACGGTATGAAATCGAAGTGTCATTTCAGGGGGCGGCCGATCCGCCTAGGAGTGGAGTAGATCCCGAAGATATCCGGGCAATCCGGCGCCGTATTGAATGTTTCGGACAAACTGGAGAGGCCCTAGGTCCAGATGCGATAGACCCAGAAGCTTTCATGATTCAGGTTGCGCTTCAATTCGTCCGGACTGAATCCGGTGAAGCGGCGCAGCTCCCGGCACAGGTGGGGTTGGTCGGAGAAGCCGTTGTCAGCCGCCAGTGTCGACCATGCTGGAGCCGCACCCAATGCACCTGGATTCGCCGCCAGTAGCACTTCTTCGAGCCGACCGATGCCACGCAGTTGCCGCAATGTCTGCCCGGTCCAGGTCTTGATTCGCCTGTCGACCTGTCGTTCGCTCTGGCCTCTGCCCTGCACGGTGGCGCGCAAGGCCACATCGCTGGACCAGGCGGCCAGGCGGTAGGCACGGGCCATTGCCGTCGAATAGGGGCGCGTGATCAGCGCCGAGGGCTCTTTTGCTGTGGCTGATTGGGCTGCCGCCCAGCGCGGCCCGAGAAAGGCCTCGATCAAGCGGATCCGCGCCCCATCGTCCGGGGCCGTCAGTACCGCGTGTGCCATGTCCTGCCAGTTTGAGTCGAACAGCGAGGCGAACGGGCTGTAACCGTTGATGTGCGGCATGACCTCCAGGCCGCTGAGCGCTCGCAGGGCATCGGGATAGATCAGCAGCGTGAAGAACTGGACCTCGCCGCTGTTGTGGCTGACCGAAGGGCGTGTGTGGGGGCCTGAAAACACCACGGGCAAGGACCTGTGGTCAGTGGGCTGGGTATCGTCTGGCGCTGGCACACGAGAGTCCTGACCGCGAATGAGCCAGACGATGACGCAGGTGGAGGTGGGCGGGAAGTGATTGCGCCGCTCCTCCGGGGTCAGGGCGGCGGCCTCTTCGGTGCTGCGCGAGAGATAGGCGCGGATGCAGCCAGCCAGGGCGGGTTGGGGGGCATACAAGGCGCTGTGAGTCGCGCCGGATACGCCGTGTATTTCTTTGACCAGCCGATGTTCGTCCGTCATCGGCTCAGGCGGCGTTTCTGCCGCTCGGACTCCAGCCAGATCACCAGCGCCAGCAGGCTGCCACCCGCTATCAGCAAACTCATCAGCCAACCCAGGGTCTCGGCGATCCGGGTGAAGAACAGCGTGTAGAACTGGATGATGAAAAAGGTCGAGCCATAGCCCACCAACATGCCGAAACGCAAACGAATACCCAGTGCCAGAAGCCCCAGGCTGACCAGCGCCCAGATCACGTTGTACATCACCAGTTCGCCGGCATCGGCCAAGTGCCAGGGACCATCAATCAGCTCATAGCTGCCAAACAGCGACAGCAGCCACAGGGCCATTTCGGCGACAAACAAGCCGCAGGAAATCCACACCTTGGCAAAGCCGCCATAACGCCCCAGCCAACCGGCCTCGGCGCGTAAGTGCAGCACGCCTGCGGCGATCAACGCGACCGCGGCACCGAGAAAACGTAGCGGGTAATTCATCCCGAACCAGTAGGCACCCCAACCGGATTCATAGCCGCTGCGACCCCCAAACCAGGCAAAGAACAGCACGCTGCAAAGGGTCAACAGCAAGACGTTGTTCAGGGCGTAACTGAGGACCAGCAGTATCAGCAGATCAACCAGCAGCAGCGCCGGCCAGTTGCCCGAGCCGTCCGAATAGATCATGCCCAGCACCACACTGGTGCCGATCAGGGCGAAGCCGCCGAGCAACTCAAGGGTGCCGCCGAACAGTTTCAGCTGTTTGCCGATCAGCCAGCGCCCGGCGATAAACAAGCCCAGGGTGACCAGCGTCAGGCTGACGGCCAGTTTCGGCAAGGTGAACGCCAGGTGTTCGCGCAGAAACAGCAGCAAGCCCGCCGCCAGGCTGATCGCGCCAAAGATCAGGAACCAGCGGCCCAGGGATCGCCAGTCCCAGCGCGTCAGCACATAACGCTCGCCTATGCGGGCGTGTTCGTCGAGGTCGATCTGGCCGTCTCGCAGCCATTGATCCAGGGCGTTGTGCACTTGCTGATTACGCTGATCCGGGTTCATTGTGAGGCTCCCTTGGCGCGCAGGGCCAGGCGTTCAAACGACCAGCCCAGTAACAGCCCGATGATCCCGCCTACCGCGAAAAACATGGCAACGCTTAAACGATCCCATGAGTACTCATAAAAACGGGTATACAGGTCGATGCCGAGGAACACCACGGCGAAACCGGTGAAACTCGGATGTTTGAAGCGCGCGCCGACCACCAGTTGTGCGATGGCCACCAGGGTAAACAGCAAGGTCCAGGTGCGTGTGTCGCTGCCCAAGTCGTCGAGGCTGAGAAACCAGAGGGAGCAATTGAGATAGAGCAGCCCGAAGATCACATACAGCCGGCCGAACCCGCAGAAACGGCGCAACTCACGCGCCTCGGCCAATTGGTGACATAAACCCAGTACCGCCGCCAGCGCGGCAATGACCGCCATCGAACGCGGGTCCTGGATATCGAAAAAATAGCCGCCGTGCCCGCCATACCGTCCCCAGGCTCCCAGCCCATGGAACGCACACAGCAGGCCGAGGAGAAGCGGCCAGCGCAGACGATAACGGTAGGCGGTGAAGACGCTCAGGACCGCCGTGACCAGCAGCGCCAGCGGCACATTGCCAAGCTCTCCCAGGTCATTGTCCGAAGAGCCCAGCAACAGGCTTGCGCCAATAAGCATCAGGCCGATGGTCAGGATCGCCACCCCGGTGACGGGCGTTCGTTGAGCCGGATCGCGGGCCATCCGCACGCCCACCCACCACAAGCCGACACCGGCGCAGAAGAACAGCATGGCCCCGACCATCACCGACTGGCTGAACAGGCTCAAGCCTCCCAGCACCGCCATGCCGATCAGCAGGACTGCGCCGATTCCCAGCCATTGCAGTACGCTGGACAACAGCTGGCCAGGCTGCTCGTAGGGTGTGCTCAGGCGCTTGCGGGTTTCGGCATCGATCAGGCCACGGTGATGCCAGTTGGCAATTTCGTGAACCAGCAGCTGCTTTGTTGTTTTTCTCATGGTGTCAGGGATCCGTGACGTGAAAATCCAATGGCCTGCAGAACATTAGTGTCATTCTCAGCACAGGACGTCACATTTTGAAAACCGAATCCGGGTCAACCTTGCACATGGCACCTGACCCGCTGCGGCTCCTCTCCCAGCAATGCTTGCGGTTTTTCACAGCCGGCGCTGCACACACTGCATCGCTCACGAAAGAAACAGCCCTGCGGAAGGCGGCGGTTGCCCGGCAATTCGGTCGGCGCCGCCACCTGTTCCGCCTGCAAGGGCACGCCGAGTCGCGGCACCGCTTCCAGCAGCAGACGGGTGTAAGGATGGCGTGGCTGTTCCAGCACCTGGGTGGCGCTGCCCAACTCGACGATCTGCCCCAGGTACATCACCGCGACCCGATCCGCCATGTGCCGCACGACCGAGACGTTGTGGGAAATCAGAATGTAGGTCAGGTTGCGGGCCCGTTGCAGTTGCGCCAGCAGATTGAGGATTTGCGCCTGCACCGAGATGTCCAGCGCCGAGGTCGGTTCGTCCAGGACAATGATGTCCGGGTCTGACGAGAGGGCGCGGGCAATGGCGATCCGTTGGCGCTGGCCGCCGGAAAACTGGTGGGGGAAACGGTCCAGGTATTCCGGGCGTATGCCGACCTGGGACGCGACCCTGGCGGCGATATCGCGCATGTGTGCACGCGGTGCATGACCCCGGGCGTATAACGGCTCGGTGATGATTTTCCAGATCGGCAGGCGTGGATCAAGTGAGGATTGCGGGTCCTGGAACACGATCTGTACGTTGCTGTTGCCCTTGCCGTCGGTACGAGCGGCCCAGTTCAGTTGGCCGCTGCTCGGCGCCACCAGGCCCATCAACAACTGGGCCAGGGTGCTTTTGCCGCAGCCCGACTCACCGACGATGCCCAGGGTTTCGCCGGCCCTGACCTGAAGGTCGATGCCATTCAGCGCGTGGGCGTAACCCCGTGGTCGGCCGAGCCAGTCGTTGCTTACGGGGAAACGTACACGCACATCGTCGAGCCGGAGAATCTCGGGGGCTCCTTCGGTAACGGCGTGAATCACGGCACTGTTCATCACGAAAGCTCCTTGACCGGTAACCAGCACGCGCTTTTACGGTGCTCATTGCCGTTGATGGGGTTGAGGCGCGGACGCTGGGCGCAGACCGGCATGCTATGCGGGCAGCGTTCCTCGAAGGTGCAGCCTGTGGGCAGGGAGGCCAGGTTCGGCACTTGTCCGGGGATGGTCATCAGCGGTTGCCCCGGCTCGACCATCTCGGGCAGACCGCTCAGCAACCCCTGGGTATAAGGGTGCTGCGGATTGCCCATCACTTCGGCGGTACGACCCTGCTCGACCACGGCCCCGGTGTACATCACATAAACCCGGTCGCAGAACTGCGACACCAGGGCCATGTCGTGGGTGATCAGCAAAATGGCGGTGCCTTTCTGCCGGGCCTTCTCCCTGAGCAGCAAGAGCACTTGGCGTTGCACGGTCACGTCGAGGGCGGTGGTCGGTTCATCGGCGATCAGCAGTTGCGGTTCGCAGGAGAACGCCAGCGCGATCATCACCCGTTGGCGCATGCCGCCGGACAGCTCGAACGGATAGCTTTCCAGCACTTGTTCGGGGCTGGCGATATGCATGTCCCGCAGCAGTGCGATGGCCTTGAGACGAGCTTGGGCCGCGCTGATCTTCTGGTGATGGATGATCACGTCGAGCATTTGCCGACCGATGCGCCGGGTCGGATTAAGGGCCGTCATCGGCTCCTGGAAAATCATCGCCGCATCGCGGCCACGGATTTGCAGCAGTTCCTTTTCAGAAGCCGCCAGCATGTCGCGATCCAGCATGCTCAGGCTGCCGGCGGTGATGCGATAACTGCGTTCGGGCAGCAGGCGCATGCTGAGCATCGCCGTGACCGACTTGCCCGAGCCGGACTCGCCGACCACGCCGACGATCTCGCCGGGATTGATGTGCAGCGAGACGCCGTTCAACGCCTTGACGTTGTTCTTGTAGGCCGGGAATTCCAGGCTCAGGTTATCGATGGCCAATACGGGAGTGGTGGTGGGCATGGTCATTTCCCCTGTTGCCGTGGGTCGAGCAGATCGCGCACGCCATCGCCCAGCAGGTTGAAGCCGGTGGCGGTGATCAGAATCGCCAGGCCGGGAAAGGTGGAATACCACCAGTTATCCAGGATGTAGTTGCGCCCGGTGGCAACCATCGCGCCCCATTCGGCGGTCGGCTGTTGCGCCCCCAGGCCGATAAAACCCAGTGCCGAAGCCATGAGAATGGCGCTGCCGATATCCAGGCTCAGTTGCACCAGCAGCGGCGGCATGGCGTTGCGCGCCACGTGCCAGTGCACCAGGTGCCAGCGACTGGCGCCGAAGGTCTGGGCGGCCTTGACGTAGCCCATCTGGCGGATGCTCAAGGCCTGGCCGCGGGCCAGCCGGACATAGGAGGGAATCCGCACCAGGGTGATCGCCAGCATGGCGTTGAACAGGCTGGCACCCAAGGCCGCGGCCAGGGCCATGATCAGCACCAGGGATGGCACCGACAGCATGATGTCCATCAGGCGCATGATCAGCGCGTCGAAACGTCCGCCGATTACCCCGGAAAAACAGCCGAGCAAACCACCGATCAAGCAAGACGCAAAGGCCACGAACAGGCCGACCCCCACCGACTGTTGGCTACCGAACAACACGCGGCTGTACAGGTCGCGGCCGACTTCATCGGTACCGAACCAATGCTCGGCGGACGGCGGCATCAGGCGCGCGGCGAGGTCCAGTGCGTTGGGGTCGTGGCTGGCCAGCCATGGGGCGAAGATCATGCACAGCAAGACGATAAAGGTGATCGCCAGGCCGGCCATGGTCAGCGGGCTGCGGCGGATCTGGTAGGCCAGGTAGGCGAGCTTTTCGCGCCAGCGGGGGCGTTGTGCGGTTGTCAGGGTCAAGGACATTTCAATTCACCTCGCCGATGCGTGGGTCGATCACGCGGTACAACAGATCGATGGCCATGTTCAGCAGCACATAGATGAACGAAACCAGAATCGCGAAGCCCATCACCGCCGGGAAGTCCAGGGACTGGATCGACTTGACCACATAGGCACCCATGCCGGGCCAGGCAAAGACGGTTTCGGTCAGGACGGCGCCGTACAGCAAGTCACCCAGGGTCAGCCCGAGTACGGTCACCGAAGGGATCAGGGCGTTGGGCAGGGCATGACGCAGCACGACGCTCCAGCGCGACAGGCCATAGGCGCGAGCGGTACGGATGTAGTCTTCGGCCAGTTGATCGAGCATGGCGGAGCGGATCTGTCGGGCGACCACGCCCAGGGTCACGAAGCCCAGGGTTGCGGCGGGAAGAATCAGGTGTTGCAGCACATCGAGAAACAGGCTGCTGTCGCCGGCAATCAGCGAATCGATCAGGTAAAAACCGGTAAAGGTCGGCGGTGGCGCGAGCCCTTCGGATAATCGGCCACCTCCGGGCAACCAGCCCAGTTGACCGTAGAACAGCACAATCGCGCCCAGCCCGAGCCAGAAGGCCGGGGTGGAAATGCCGGTGACCGCGAGCGTGCGGGCGATCTGGTCAACGGCCCGGTTGTGATAGACCGCCGACAGGACCCCCAGCGGCACGCCCACCAGGATCGCCAGGAGCAGCGCCACCAGAGCCAGCTCCAGGGTGGCCGGGAAGAATGCCTGCAGGTCTTCGAGCACCGGACGGTTGGTGCGGATCGAGGTGCCCAGGTCGCCATGCAGCAGGTCCAGCAGGTAACGGCCGTATTGTTGATACAACGGCAGGTCCAGTCCCAGTTGGTGACGGATGCCGGCCACCAGTGCATCGCTGGCACGATCGCCGGCGATCAGTCGGGCCGGATCGCCGGGAATCAGATGGGAAATTGCAAATGTAATCAGCGAAACACCGAACACGACCAATACCAGGCCGAACAGGCGCTTGCGCAACAGAGTCAGGAAGGCCATTTGGCACCTCAGTTACGGCAACGACGAGAATCAGACGCCGCGCCGACCCTGAATGGCCGACGCGGGGGAGCAGGTTTACTTGCTCATGCTGCCCAGGTTGAAGACCTGTTCGAGCATCGGGTTGAACACGTAGCCTTTGACCGAATCACGCATCGGCAAGGTGTAGCTCTTCTGATAGAGGTAGGCGTAGACGCTGTCCTTGAGCACCATTTTCTGTGCGCTCTGGTACAGCTCGACGCGCTTGGCGGTGTCGCTGGTGGCAGCGGCTTCGCGGATCAGCTTGTCGACTTCGGGGTTGCTGTAGAACGAGCGGTTGCCTTGCAGGCCCTGCATCTTGGAGTCGAACCAGAAGTTCATGAACATGTAGGGGTCGGCAAAGTCGGGGCTCCAGGCGCCCGAGGCAATGTCGTAATCGGCCTGGCCGACGCGCTCACGCAGGGTCGCGTTGGCGAGCTTTTCCATCTTGAGGTTGATTCCCAGTGGGGCCAGTGCGGCTTGCAGCGTCAGGCCGATCGGTTCCCAGTTGGGATCCTTGTCCGAGTACATGTAGCTGAGGGTGGTGATTTTCTGCGGGTCCTTGGCCAGGCTGTCCTTGGCGGCGGCGAGGTCCTGTTTCATCGGCGGCAACGAACTGTCGTAGGCCCACATGCCGTCCGGGATCGGCCCGTTCATCAATTTGGCCTTGTCCTTGAGGATGCCTTTGACGATGCCGTTGTAGTCGACGGCCTGGGTTATCGCCCGACGGGCATCGACGCTGGCCAGCGGACCTTTCTTGTTGTTCAGGTACAGGTAGGTCACCCGCAACGACGGGAATTCCCTGACCACCACGCCGGACTTCTTGGCGAGCGCGCCGAGCTGGTCTTCGGGCATGTCTTCGATGATGTCCAGGTCACCGTGTTCCAGTTGCAGACGACGCACGGAAGGCTCGGCGATGATCTTGACGACCACGCTTTTCAGCGCGGGCTTGGGGCCGGCGAAGTAGGTGTTCGGCTCCAGGGTCAAGGACTGGCCTTTCTGCCAGTTGCTCAGGCGGAAGGGACCGGAGCCCGCGGTGTGGCTGGACAGCCAGGCATTGACGTCGGCTGTCTTGGTCACCACGTCCGGGTTGATGATCGAGGCGCCGTTGTGGGCCAGGGTAAACAGGAACGGTGCAAACGGCGTTTTCAGGGTGAAACGGATGGTCTGCGGATCGACCACCGCCACGACCATGTCCTCGGGGAAGGCACCGGACGGCCCTTGCTTGAGGGTCATCAGGCGATCAAAGGAAAACTTCACCGCAGCGGCATCCACCGGGGCGCCGTCATCGAACTTGTTGCCCGGCTTGATCTTGAACTCCCAGACCAGGTTGTCCGGGGAAACGGTCCAGCTTTCGGCCAGGTCGCCCTGGACTTCGGTGCTGCTTTTATCGCCCTCGACCTTGTAACCCACCAGACGCTGGTACGACGGATAGGTAATGGTCCAGTCGTTATTGTCAAAGGTCACGGCGGGATCGAGGGTCTGCGGGTCGGCGGGTTTGCCGATCACCAGCGTGTCTTTGGGGATGGCCGCCGTTGCGGCCTGCCAAGCCCCCAGGCTCAAGGCGCTGCAGAGGACGCTCAGCAGCAGTTTGCCGGGCTTGCGGGTCACGGTGTTCGTTGGGTTCATGCCGGTTTCCTTGATCATTCGATGTATGGAAGTTCGTCAGGTTTTTTATAAAAGCTATAACCGGGCAGTTGCAGGTGAAGCATAAATAACGCTGTTTTATTGTTGTTTTCAGCCACACCCAAGGTGGCTGTGCTGTGTCGCTTGCGAGACTCTGTGGTTTCGTCAGTGCTGGCGTTGCGCTTCGATTGGGTTTTTCAGGGCCGTGGTTTACGCCTCCTCCAACAGTGGGTAATCGTCGGCATTCGGTAGTTCGTAATGCCACCATTCCGTATCGATCGCCTGGAACCCGGCGCCGAGCATGATCCCCAGCAACAGCAGGCGATTGCGTTGCACATTGGCGGGCAGGTCGGGGTAGAACTGATGGGAGCGTTCTTCCATGGCGTCGAAGGCGGTGCCCATATCCAGCGGCTCGCCATCAGCGTCCACCAGGGTCAGGTCCACGGCCACGCCACGGCTGTGGTGGGAACCCAGGTGCGGATCGCGCACGTAGTCGTTGTTGGGCAGCACCTCCCACAACAGATACTGGGCGTAGGGCGGGCGATAGGCGTCATAGATGCGCAGGGTCAATCCGGCCAGGCGCGCTCGTTGGCTGGCCTTGTTCAGGCAATCGGCGGCTTGGCGATGCAGCAGGCAACGGGCCGTCGGGTAGATCACCTTTCCAGCCAGGTTGTCTGCGCTGGCGTAGATCAGGTCGATTTGTACCTGGTAACGCTGGGCATCAATCTCTACAAGGGGGCTGTTGTTCACACAAACACTCCAGTTGGGATGTGCAGAGGCAGTGGGTCAGCCTTCGAATTGACCGAAGGCTTTTTGCAATTGACGGTTCTTGGCCAGGCGTTCATCGAGACCCTCGCCGTATTTTTCCGCGACGGCCGAAACCACCAGGTTCAACAGGCAGGCCAGCGGGGCAGGGGAGTCCCAGAACTGCCCGACATCGGTTTTCAGCTGCAGGAGATCCAGCGGATAGTCCCGGGCCCACGGGCATTGCAGGTCGGTGATCAGGGCCAGCGGCAGGTTGTTGTCCGTCGCTGCGTCGCAGAAAGTCTGGGTCACGCTGGAGTAAGCGCGGAAGTCGGCAATGATCGCGTAGGGATTGGCGAAGCCGGAATTCAGGGTTTCCGCGTAGATACCCGACAGGCCATCGACGTAGTAGACCTTGGGGCGAATGTATTCGAGGTGGCTGTGGAATGCGGTGAGAATCCCGCGGGTCGATTGAATCCCGAGAATGAACACGGCATCGGCTTCATGGATGCGTTGCACGATCCTGGCAAAGGCCTCGCTGCGTGCCAGGCCGTAGGCGTGCTGGATGGCTTCGATTTCGCGCGTCATGGAGCGGTCGAGGGCATCGTCCTGGTTGCTCTCGGCGCGAAAGGCGGCAATCCGGTCGGTGATCAGCCAGGAGCTCGGCGCTTCACCGCGCAGGCTTTTTTTCACCTCATCGAGATTACGGTAACCCAGGGAGCGTAAAAAGCGCCCCACGGAAATCCCGGTGGTGGAGGCTTGTTGCGCAATGCTGTCGGCCGACTCGAAGGGCAGCTGTTCCGGGTTGCCCAGCAGGTAGCTGGCAATGCGTTTGCCGGTGGG
Source organism: Pseudomonas gingeri (assembly GCF_013386165.1). Lineage (GTDB taxonomy): Bacteria > Pseudomonadota > Gammaproteobacteria > Pseudomonadales > Pseudomonadaceae > Aquipseudomonas > Aquipseudomonas gingeri_C. The sequence continues at coordinate 50,296 of NZ_JACAOS010000003.1, forward strand.
GGTCAGGCTGGAAAACTGTTGCTCCAGTCGCTGAAGAAAGCTGTTCTTTTCCGTGGACATAGCGGTAAGCCGGAGTTGTTATGTTTATGTCATTTATCTGTCTGTTGTTATAAACATAACATCGGCGTTCGAAGCAACACAACGTCTTTTTCAGACGATCTCACTGGGGGCCGTCAGGTTTTGTGTGCAGACGGGGTCGATGACCCCGTCCGGGAACCGCGATTACTCGGTTTTTGCCGCCATCAAGGCGTTCAGTTCGCCGTAGGTATGGGCTTTCAAGGCGTGGGTATCGAGTTGGCCGTTGTCCAGGAAGCTACGGACCAATGTGCCCATGGCGCCGTGCAGGAACTCGGCGATGCTCGATCCCGCGCTGAGGCGCCTGACGCCCAGGCGCTTCAGTTCATCGGGGGAGGCCAGGCCGTCCCGGGACAACAGGTTGACCGGCAGTGGGGTGGCCCGGCAGATCGCGGCAATTTCGTTCGAGTCGACCACGCCGGCGGCAAACAGCCCATCCGCCCCGGCGCCGGCATACAGTGCGGCGCGTTTCAGCAGTTCTTCAAGACGCTGCTCGGCGGGGAACAGGTTCTTCAGATAGACGTCGGTCCGTACGTTGATGAACAGCTTGACGCCCGTCTGATTGGCCACCTTTCTCGCCACATCGATCTTGCGCACGAGCAGTTCTGGAGAGCCCAGGCCGTCTTCGATATTGACCCCGACCGCTCCGGCGGCGATCACGGCGTTGATCACCTGGCCGACCTGTTCCAGGTCATCCGAGTAGCCGCCTTCGATATCCACCGTGAGCGGTACGCTAAGTACTCGTGCCATCGACTTGACGGTGGTGCTCAGCAGGTCGAGCGGCAACTGGTTGCCATCCTGATAACCGTGGGACCAGGCCATGGCGGCGCTGCTGGTGGCCACCGCCTTGCCGCCCAGGCGTTCGACGATGCGTGCACCGCCGGCATCGGCGACATTGGCCAATACCAGCAGTCCATTCTGATGCAGGCTGTGAAAAGCGTTATCCAGTGCGGTCATGACCATTCAACTCCTTTGAAAATGATGGTTTGAATAACAAGGGGCGGCGCCGTGGGGCCGGTTATTACAAGGTTGGATTGGCTAGGCAGTCGTTGCCAATGATGCACGATGTCCTGGCAAGGCAGGCCGGGAGGGGCGAGCTGTTTCAGGTATAGGCAGACAAGGGGATGATCTTTGAGTCATACACTTCGCGAAGTGTGATCGATGTTCTGATTTGCGTAATGCAGGGAATCTTGCGCAGCGTCTTTTCAATAAAGACTGTATATAAGGCAATACTTTTACATACTATCTTTACCAGGAAATCATAGTCGCCCGTCACGTTGTAAAGGGCCACGACCTCCGGGCACAAGGTGATTTTTTCTTCCAGCTTGCGGGTGACTTCTTCGGTGTGCGAGTCAACAGAAAGATGAACGAAGGCGGTGACTTCGAAGCCCAATGCTTCCTTGTTGAGCATGGCTTGATAGCCCTGGATGAAACCCTCTTCTTCAAGGCGTTTCAGACGGCGCCAACACGGTGTTTCACTCATGGAAAGCACTTCCGCAAGTTTCGATGTGGTGGTCAGACAATTAGCCTGCATGATACTCAAGATCTTTAAATCTATTGCATCAAGCGCCATAGAGTTCTTTTTCAAAAACAGAATCCTTTCTAGGTTGCATCGGCAAGTACAGCGTCCATCTTCATTACGATGCCATTGATTTTTAGGTGATGCAATTTTTTTTCAGGAGGGTGGGCAGGCGATGACCGAAAGGGGTCTTGTATGTCACTTGGAGGTTACAAAATGTCGCCCAAACAACCGTTGAAGTCATGGGGGACTAGAGGGGGAGAACGTTAACGCGAGTTATTGATACAAAGTGCTAATACTGGGGACACACAGGTGGCCCCAGGGGCTCGATTATTGACCCGGAGCGATGGGCCCGGTCCGGGCCTTTGTCAGGAGCATGGGCCCTCTCAGGCCTGTGCGCCATTGGTGCTCATCTCTCCGGCTGCGGGAGTCGCGCCCTGACGGCTCGCGGCTCGGGCGAGAAGCGGGGTGGCAATACCGGCCAGGGCAAAGACGATTGCCAGCCCGACCCATCCGGTGGAGCCGTTTTCCACGACGGCGATGGGCAATATCCCCGGGAAAATGACCGTCATCAGATTGGCCCCCAAGGCATAGACGCTCAAGTAGTAGGCGCGATTCTCGGCCGGCGACAGGTAATACGAAATGCCCCAGGCGCCCGCGCATTGCCAGAGCTCGCCGAACGTCATCACCACACAGGCGAACAACAGGATGCCGGCCACCAGGTAGGAAGGTTGCTCTGCCGTGGTGAAGGCCACCAGTGCACAGGAAAGTGCCAGCGTGATCCCCGCGTACAGGTGCTTGCGGGCCGCATAGAGCACCTCATTGCCGCGCCTGCTGAAAGCCAGTTGCAGGGTAATGGCCATGATGCCGTTGATCACCAGAATGATGCCGATCAAGGCCTTGGGGGCCTGGGTCTTGGTCAGCAACCACAGGGGAATGGCGATGGTCATGACCGCCTGATGCAACGACAGGATGCCATTGCACAGCGAGAGCGACAGGAAGTTCAGGTTCTTCAACGGATGGGCGGGCGCCGTCACGCGCTCGGTTTCTGCCGGTTCCTTGGGGGCGGAGTGAGGCAGCTTGGCGGTGATCAGCACGACGGCGGAAATCAGGAACGCCAGTGCGTTGGCGATCAGCAGGCCAATCACCGGGCCCGAGCCGCTGGTGAAACTGACCACGATGGAAAACACCCCGGCGGCAAGCATATAGGCGACGTTTCTGACGATCGCCACCTTGGACATTGTCTTCACATAGGCGTCGGCTTTGACCGCGGAACCCACCAGGGTCTGGATGATGGGCCAGACGGCTTGCTCGACGCAGCCGATAAAGCAGGCAATCAGCAGGAAGGTGTAGAACTCGTTGACGAAGGGATAGATTAAAAACCCCGCCATGCGCCAGAGCTGCAAAAAAGCCAGGACACGGGCGGCGCCGAGGCGATCCGCCAGGCGGCCGATGGGCACCGCACAGACCAGGCCGCACAGACCGGCCAAGGCCAGGCCGATGCCGACTTCGACGTTACTCAGGCCAACGACCTGGGTATAAAAAAAGGTGGCGCCGGCGAGAAAAAGCCCGCGGCCGGCGGCATCGACGAAGGCGATAAGCAGGAGCAGAAGGGAGGCTCGGTCGTCTGAAACGGGGGCCTTTTCAGAGACGTGGTTGCGCACGGACATCCGGCTATTCCTTTAGATAAAAACGTGTGCCCTTCCTCCAGATCCCGGCAGATGACGGGATCGGGGCAGGAGGGCAGACCACGGGATTGAACATTGCCTTGCCTGGCAGAGGGGCGTGATTGTCGATGACAACCCCTCTGCGCGGCAACCGACTCAAGCCTGCAGGCGTTGCTGCAGACTCAGGGGGCGCATGTCGGTCCAGACTTCCTTGATGTGTTCGAGGCACTCGGACTTGCTGCCGCGTTTTCCCGCCAGGCGCCATCCGCCCGGCAGCGGGCGGTCGGCGGCCCAGATGGAGTACTGTTCTTCAGCGTTGGCGACGACCAGATAAACGTCGTGGTCTTTTTCTTCAGTGGTCATGGTTGAACTGCCTTGGAATTGAAGGTGACGGGTTTTGATAAGGCCTGATCGTCAAACTTTTCTGATGATCAGCATGTACATCTGGCCGTGCAGGTTTGGAAATTTGGCTTTGAAGGCAAGGTCCATATCCAGCAGGTTCCGAATTCTGTCAGGGCCGTCCTGCTGCAGGTCGAGTTCATAGCCCAGGGATTCCGGGAGCAGGCCCACACCCCTGATTTCTTCGACGACGAAGCCTTGCGCGGTGGCAATCTTGCGGACGTCGGCGCGGCTGATCGCGTTCTGGCGCATCAACTCTTTCTGTTCGTGAGAGTAGATGGAGAGGTAGGTCAGGTGCGGGCATTCGATGTCCCAGGTCGAGATGACGCAGAACCCGCCGGGCACCAGGCAGCGATGAATTTCCGACATGACGGTGGGGAAGTCTTCCCGGGGGAAGTGTGCCGCCGTGCCCATCATGCAGGTGATGAGATCGAACTGGGTGCTCTCGAACGGCAATGCCCTGGCGTCGCCCTGATGGAAGTTCGGGTTGAGTGCGCCGTTGCTCTTCTGCCGGGCGTATTCCACCGCCATGGGTTCCAGGTCGACGCCAAAGGCCTGGATGCCTTGTTGGGCCAGCAAGGTCGGGTAGCGGCCGGTGGCTGCACCGATATCCAGGCTTTTGCTGAACGGGCCGTAATGCTTGATGCAATCGAGCATGTTGACCAGTTCCAGGGACTTCTTCGCTTCGTCTTCAGGAACCGAGCAGTCGTAGCGCATATACGCGGCGACGTCGTAGTCGAGCTTGGCATCGGCAACCTTGTCGACGCTGTCCAGGGCGAACTCGGAGATGACCGAGAGCAAGCGCTGGCGGTGTTCGGCCACCGAGGTCAGTTCCGTGGTCCGCGGGTGCGCGGCACTGTCTTCGGCCGCCAGGTCGAAACCCCGTTGCGAGACCGGGCTGAGCAGTTCGAGAATCAGGCTGCCATACCAGTCCTTGTCTTCGCCGCCGGATTGGGTCGTGAGCGACGCAAGCGGGTTGTTCAGGCTCTGCAGCCGGGCGCAGACATCGAGATAATTGGGGTTGAGGGTAAACACCACCTCGTAGTATTTCTGCGCTTCAGTGACGGAGCCTTGTTCCTCATGGATGCGGCCCAGGGTGTAGAGGGTTTTTTTCGCCTCTTCGGTAACGGTCAGCTCCCGTGCCCGACGGAACGCCGATTTGGCCGCAAAAGGCAGGCCCGCCTTGAGAAAGCTTTCGCCGGCGAGGGTGAAGCTTTTCAGTTTCATCCGTTCATCCTGGCCGGCCCAGGTGAAGTGCCGTGCGGCTTGATGCCACTCCTGGCGTTTCTGGTGGGCCTGGGCCAGGAGGAAATGGCTGGTGTAGTGCTTGGGGAAGAGCTGCACGTCTTCGCTGAGCAGTTTGATGGCGAGTTCTTCCAGGGTGTCCTTGCCCAGCTTCAGCGGTCCTTCATCCAGCCAGTTCACGGCATATTCGCTCAGGCCGGTCTGACCGAGGCTGGCGAGGATTTCGTTGACCGCGAAAAGCTGTTCCGCGACGCTGTCCAGGCGTTCGGCACCGGTCTGCAAGAGGCTGATGTGGTCGTTGTGGGCATCATGGGCATGGTTGGCGAGCAGTTTGACGGTGCCGTCGGTGCAGCCTGAAACAATGATCGAACCGTTTTCCGAAATGGCCAGCGCCCAGACCTCGCCATCCACTTGGCGGGACCAGAGGGGTTTCCCCAGGCGGTTGAACAGATGGATCTTGCCGTCCAGCGAGCCGACGGCTGCCGTACCACCCTGGGAGATCGCAACGCTGGCAGTGCGGGCATCTTGATCCAGCACGCCGAGCACCCGGTCCTGGGTCGCCAGGAAGGTGTCGGTAGGGCGCGAATCTTCCAGGTGCTGGTCCAGGGGCTGGCTGAGCTGGTAAGTATTGTCCGCCCGCGTGACGAGGTGGTGCGTCTGGTTTTTGCAGAGGATCGTCAGGCGGCTGCCATCCGCCGAGAGCGCAAGGCCGTAGACTGGCGATTCCAGCTCGGCGCTGAACAGTTCCTTGCCGTGGGCATCGAAGAGATAGGCGGTGCCGGTTCCATCCGACGTGCGCTGGGTGCCCACCGCGACTTGATGAGTGGCGCAGATCGCCGTGGCGGTGACTTCATCGGCAAACCGATGGGACCAGCGCAACTCGCAGTCACGGGACAGTACTGTCAGGTTGCGGTTTTTACAGGCGACGGCGAGCAAGGCGACGTCCGCCGTGGTCGAGAGGCTGACGACTGCGGAACCGAAGTTTCGGCTCCAGAGTTCGTTGTAGGGGGTTTCCAGAAAAAGCGGGCTCGGATGCGCGGCTTCGCTCAAGCCATGGGCCACGATTGCGGACGTTCTTTGCGCTCTTGCCGGGGTGTAGACATCAGTGTTGAAGTTGGTCATGGAATTTCCTTATCAAACCATCTTGTTTGTTCGGTTTTTTAATTGAAAAACTTGCAGATATAGGGCGTGCCGGCTTCCAGAATGCTGTAGTGATCGGCCTTCAGTGCCTGGGTGATAAACGACTGTTTGCACCAGGGCTGCCATTGCTCTTGGAGTTCGGTGCTTTCTTCCGTGTGCAGTAATGTCAGGTTGCTGTTGATCCCGGTTTCAGGAAGATAGGTATCCAGGGCCTGTTGGTTGGCCTGGAAGACCTTCAGTCGGCGCATGAGTTGGTTGTCGTCCATGCTCTCCGGGATCAGGCCGATCCGCCGTGCCGCGGCGATGGCCAGACGGTCCCGGTCTGGATGCTCGACCAGTTGGTTCATCTCGCTGGCCGAGAACGGCAGGTTGACCGCGAGCGAACGGGCCATGTCCACCAGGTAGGCACCCAGCGGCCAGGCCTGCGCCGCGGTCTGGCGGCCCGGTGCAGGTGCGTCGACCAGCAGCAGCCGGTGTACTGGCAGGTCACGCATTTCAAGTTGGCGGGCCATCTCAAAGGCAATCACCCCACCCATCGACCAGCCACCCAGCAAGTAGGGGCCCGTGGGCTGAACCTGGAGCATTTCCTCGATGTAGGTCGCGGCCAGTTCTTGCAGGGTTTCGATGGCCCGGCCCCCGTCGTCAAGGCCTTTGGCCTGGAAGGCATGCACGCTCAGGTCGTCGGGCAACAACTGTGAAAGCTTGATATAGGGCGAGACCACCCCGCCGACGGCATGCACCAGGAACAGATGTTTGTGGGTGCCTTCCTTGAGCCGGATACGGGTCGAGTTACGCTCGCCCATCCCCAGGCTGATTTTCTCGATGAAGGTACTCAGGTCCGCCGACTCGAAGACGTCGCGCACGGAGGCCGCGAGCCCCAGTTCCCGATTGACCTGGTCGATCATTTTCATCGCCAGCAGCGAGTGCCCGCCTTTGTGGAAGAAGTTGTCGTCCAGGCCGATCACCTCGAGCTTCAGCGTTCGCGCCCAGATGGCGGCCACGCTTTTTTCAAGCGGCGTGCCTGGGGTGCGTTGTTGAGCAGGGGCGGGCTGAGCGCTGGTGACAGGCTGCGGGAGCGCGCGTCGGTCGACCTTGCCGTTCGACGTCAATGGCAGTTGCTCAAGGAACTGGAATGAGAGATCCGCCATATGGCTGGGCAGCGTCAGGGCCAGAAACGCTCTCAGTTGGGCGACATCCGGTTGTGCACCGGCAACGCCGACCAGGTAAGCCGTGAGGGTCGGGTTGTCCGGTTCACTGGCGTGCACACTGACCACCGCCTGGCTGATCTGCGGATGGGCGCACAGCTGCATTTCAATCTCGCCCAGTTCGACCCGGAACCCGCGCAGCTTGATCTGTTGGTCGTTGCGGCCCAGGTATTCGATATCGCCGCTGGGGCGGTAACGGGCGGTATCACCGGTCATGTACATGCGGCTGCCCGGTGTTCCATGGGGATCGGGCAGGAAGCGCTCGGCGGTCAGGTCCGCACGCTTCAGGTAACCCCGGGATAGTTGCACGCCGGCCAGGTAGAGATGTCCGGTTACGCCGACAGGAACGGGCTGCAGCGCATCGTCAAGAATGTAGGTCCGGGTGTTCGCCACCGGCCGGCCTATCGGTACGGCATGGTGGGTGTCATCGGGTTGGCAATGCCAATGGGTGACGTCGATCGCGGCCTCGGTCGGGCCATACAGGTTGTGCAGTTGCGTCGCCGGGTAGCGTTTGAAGAAATCATTCTGCACCGAGGTGGAAAGCGCCTCGCCGCTGCTGAAGAGGCGACGCAGGGAGTGGCTATGGCTGGCCCGGGTGCAGGCCATGTAGACGCTGAGCATCGAGGGCACGAAGTGCGCGGTGGTCACGCCTTCGCGTTCGATAAGGGCTTCCAGATAGGCGGGGTCCTTGTGCCCTTCGGGCTTGGCCATCAGCAGGCGAGCGCCCACGGACAGTGGCCAGAAGAATTCCCAGACCGACACGTCGAACGAAAACGGGGTCTTTTGCAGCACCCGGTCCGTGGCGTCCAGCGGGTAGGTGTCCTGCATCCAGAGGATTCGGTTGATGATCGCCTGGTGGCTGTTCAATGAGCCTTTCGGTTTGCCCGTCGAGCCCGAGGTGTAGATGCAGTAGGCCAGGCAAGCCGGGTCTGACGAGCGCTGGGGGTTGGTTTTCGGCTGGCGAGCAAACAGCGCGGCGTCCGCGTCCAGGCACAGGTTGTTGCTCTGTTGAAGCACGCTCCGGTCGATCAGGCTGCGTTGCGTCAGGGTCATGACCGGCGCGGCATCTTCGAGCATGTAGGCGATACGCTCGTCGGGGTAGTGCGGATCGATCGGGACATAGGCGCCGCCGGCTTTCAGGATCGCCAGCAGGCCGATGGTCATCTCCAGGCTGCGCTCGATGCAGATCGCAATGAGGTCGTCCGGCCTGACGCCGTGTTGAATCAGGTGATGGGCCAGCTGGTTGGCTTTTTCGTTGAGTTGCCGATAGCTGAGGTGTTGCCCTTCAAAGGTGACGGCGATGGCATTCGGGGTTTGCTCGACCTGTTCCTCGAACAGGTGGTGAAGCGCCGCCACGGGACGGAACGTCACCTCGGTGGCATTCCACTGCTCGAGAATCCGGGTTTTTTCCGACGCGCACAGCAGGTCCAGGGTCGCGACCGGCTTCTCGGTGTCGAGGACGGCCGATTCCGCCAGGGTTTGAAACTGTGTGGCCATGCGTTCGAGGGTGTCGGCGTCGAAGAGGTCGCAGTTGTATTCCCAGCGCAACTGGTAGCCCTGGGCCGACGGTGTCAGCTCCAGGCTCAGGTCGAACTTGGCCGTCGTGGCGCCAATGTCGAAACCGCGAATATCCACGCCAGGCAGCTGCAACGCTTCGGGCGCGGTGTTCTGCAGGATGAACATCACCTGGAACAGCGGCGAGCGGCTCATGTCCCGGGGAACCGCCAGGGCCTCGACGACTTTCTCGAACGGCAGCTCCTGCTGGGCGTAGGCGCTGAGGGTGGTGTTCCGGACCTGTTCCAGCAACTGGCGGAAGGTCGGGTTGCCCTCAAGCCGCGTGCGCAGGGCCAGGGTGTTGACGAACAGGCCGATCAAGGGCTCGACTTCGGTGCGGGTCCGATTGGCGATGGGCGTGCCGACGACGATGTCGTGTTGGCCGCTGTGGCGGCTCAGCAGCAGGTTGAACAGGGCCAGCAGGGTCATGAACGGCGTCGCGCCCAGGCGCTGGCTCAAGTTGTCGATCTGTCGGGACAGGCTTGGGTCCAGCGTCCGGCTGATCACCTGACCGCGATAGGTCTGGATCGCCGGGCGTGGCCGGTCGGTTGGCAGTTCAAGGCTGCTGGGGGCCTGCGCCAGTTGGCGGCGCCAGTAATCGGCCTGGGCCTTGAATACACTCGGGGCCTGGGACGCTCGTTGCCAGAGGGCATAGTCGCTGTACTGGATTTCCAAGGGCGGCAGGGGCGATGGCTGGCCCGTCGAGAAGGCTTGGTAGAGAGCCATGACCTCACGGCTGAGTACCGCGATCGACCAGCCATCGGCAATGATGTGATGCAGGGTAAACAGCAGGACGTGCTGCTGTTCGGCTACCCGCAGCAGTGATACCCGCAGCAGTGGTCCGTCTTCCAGGGAGAACAGTTGCTGCGCGTCCCTGCGTGCCTGATCCCGGGCCAGCGAAAGCGGCTGCGGGGCATGACGCAGATCGGTATAGGTCAGGGTGTCGGCGGCCTGAGGCTGAACGAAGCACTGCACCTGGCCGTCTTCGCCCAGGGCAAAGGTCGTGCGCAGAGGCTCGTGGCGGCGGATCAGTTCGTCCAGGCAGTGCTGCAGCACCGCCACGTCCAGCGGGCCGTTCAGTTCCAGGGCCAGTGGAATGTTGTAGGCCGTACTTGAGTGATCAAGGCGGTCGAGGAAGAACAGGCGTTCCTGGGCGAAGGACGCGGCTTTCACACCCGTGCCGCTGTCGGCGGCGGCGATTGCCGGCAGGGCCGCTGCCGGGTTTCTGTTCAGGCGCGGCAGCAGTTGCTCGATCGTCGGTGCTTCAAACAGGGTGCGCAGCGCCAGGTCGACGTTCAGTTGCTTGCGAATGCGCGAGACCACCTGGGTGGCGAGCAGGGAATGCCCGCCGAGTTCGAAGAAGTCATCGGTGATACCGACCCGGGGCAGGTTCAGGACATTGGCCCAGATAGTGGCGAGTTGCTGTTCACTGTCGTTGCGGGGGGCGACGTAGTGGTCTTCGAGGGCGTCGGCCTGCGGCTGTGGCAAGGAGCGCTTGTCGACTTTGCCGCTGGGGGTCAGGGGCAGGGAGTCGAGGATGACGAAGGCGGTCGGGACCATATAGTCCGGCAGCGTCCGTTTCAGATCCTCCTTGATGTCCGCGATCACCAGGGCACAAGCGCCTTTGGCAACCAGGTAGCCCACCAGCTTTTTCAGCCCCGGACGATCTTCCCTGACCACTGCGGCCGCAGCGGCTACCGTATCGATGGCCATCAGTGCCTGTTCGACCTCGGCCAACTCGATACGGAATCCGCGAATCTTGACCTGGTGGTCCGAGCGCCCCAGGTACTCGATATTGCCGTCGGTGAGGTAGCGCGCGACGTCACCGGTTTTGTACATCCGCGCCCCCGGCGTGTGGCCGTGGGGGTTGGGAATGAAGCGCTCGGCGGTAATGTCGGGGCGTTCCCAGTAGCAGCGGGCCAGGTGAATGCCGGCAATGTAGAGGTCGCCTCGCACGCCGACGGGCACCGGTTCCAGGCTGGCGTCGAGAACGTACATCTGCGAGTTGAACAGCGGTTTGCCAATCGGCGGCAGGGCCGGCCATTGCGCGGCGTCGCCACTGAGCCGGTAGCCGGTGACGAAGTGCGATTCCGTCGGGCCGTACTGGTTGTGCAGCAAGGCCCCGGGCAATTTCTGGAACAGCTCGACGACTTCCTGGGTGACTTGCAGTTGCTCTCCGCCGCAGACGATTTCCTTCAGGCAGGCCAACTGATCGAGATCCCTGGCCGCATCGGCAATGCCTTGCAGGGCGACGAAGGGGATGAACAGGCGGGCGATGTCCTGTTGCTGGATGAGTTCCAGCAGCAACACGGGGTCCCGGCGGGTTTCTTCGCTGACCATGACCAATGTGCCGCCGCTGGCCCAGGTGGAGAAGAACTCGTCGAAACTGACGTCGAAACTCAACGGCGAGAACTGCAAGGTGTTGTCGCCCTGGCCCAGGCGCGATTCGGTGAGTTGCCACTGGACCAGGTTGGTCAGCATTTCGTGGGTCAGGGCCGCGCCCTTGGGTTGGCCCGTCGACCCCGAGGTGTAGATGACATAACACAGGTCCAGCAGGTTCTGCGGCTGGGCCGGGTTTGACGAGGCTTCATCCCAGGCACTTGCGCACTGGTCCATGCAGACAATGGTGTTGCTGCAGCCGTCGACACGGGGAAGCAGCTCGGTCAGGGTGACGATCAGGTCGGCCCGGGCATCCTGGGCCATGAAGCGCAGGCGTTCGGTCGGATAGCTCGGGTCCATCGGCACGCACACGGCGCCGGCCTTGAGAATACCGAGAATCGCCACTGGCACGTGCATCGAGCGCTCCAGGCAGATCCCCACCAGGGTGCCCGGCCGGACGCCCGAGCGCTGCAAGTAGTGGGCGAACTGGTTGGAGCGTGCTTCCAGTTGCAGGTAGGTCATCGACTCGGTGCCGAACACCACGGCGGGCAAGCTGGCGCATTGCTCGCTCATTTCGCTGAACAACTGATGCACCGTCAGTGGCCGATAGGCGCGATGCGTTGCGTTCCAGTCGTGGACGATCCGTTGCTTTTCCTGCGCGGTGATCATCGGCAACAGCTGGATCGCTTGTTGCGCATTGCCCATGGCCGAGCGGGCGAGTGTTTCGAAGTGGCTGGCCATGCGCTCGAGGGTGTCGGCGTCGAACAGGTCGCAGTTGTATTCCCAGCGCATCTGGTAGCCCTGGGCCGATGGGGTCAGCTCCAGGCTCAGATCGAACTTGGCGGTGCTCGACTCGACCGCAAAGCTGCCGATCTCCAGGCCTGGCAGGGCCAATGCCTCGAGTGGGGTGTTCTGCAGGATGAACAGCACCTGGAACAGTGGCGAACGACTCATGTCCCGGGGGATGGCCAGGGCCTCGACGACCTTCTCGAACGGCAGTTCCTGATGGGCGTAGGCGCTCAGGGTGGTGTCGCGAACCTGCTCCAGCAGTTCGCTGAAGCTCGGGTTGCCCTCCAGGCGGGTGCGCAAGGCCAGGGTGTTGACGAACAGGCCGATCAGCGGCTCGACTTCGGGACGGGTCCGATTGGCGATCGGGGTGCCGATCACGATGTCCTGTTGGCCGCTGTAGCGGTTCAGGAGGACGTTGAACAGCGCCAGCAGGGTCATGAACGGTGTGGCGCCGAGGGTTTGGCTCAACGCGTCGATCTGTTCGGACAACGCTTTGTCCAGCGACCGGTTGATGACCTGGCCTCGGTAGGTCTGGATGGCCGGGCGCGGCCGATCGGTCGGCAGCTCCAGGGTGGTCGGCGCCTGGGCCAGGTGCTCGAGCCAATAGCTGATCTGCGTGTCGAACTCGAAGGGGGCCTGCCATTGGCGCTGCCAGAAGGCATAGTCGCTGTACTGGATTTCCAGTGGCGGCAGAGGCGATGCGTGGCCCTGGGCGAAGGCCTGGTAGAGGGCCATGAGTTCACGGGCGAGCACGGCGATCGACCAGCCGTCAGCGATGATGTGATGCAGGGTCAGCAGCAGGACCTGTTGCTGCTCGGCGATGTGCAGCAGCGACGCCCGCAACAACGGCCCTTCTTCCAGGGAAAACAGCTGTTGTGCTTCAGCCTGGGCCCAGGTCCTGGCGGTCAACAGTGGCGTGGCGTGATGACGCAGATCGCTGTAGACCAGATGACCGAGCGCCTCGGGGTGAACCCGGGCCAGGGGTTTTCCGTCCTCGTCCAGGGCGAACGTGGTGCGCAGTGACTCGTGGCGCCGGATAAGTTCATCCAGGCTCTTGTGCAGCAGCGCCACTTCCAGCGGGCCGTTCAGCTCAAGGGCGAGCGGGATGTTGTAGGCCGCGCTGGCGGGCTCGAAGTGATTCAGGAAGTACAGGCGCTCCTGGGCAAACGACAGCGGTTGGGGTTTGTCCGGCAGCGAATACGGGACGATCGGCGGGGCCTGGCGAACCGTCTCCGAGCCGAGGCTGTCGATCAGTTGGGCAATGGTCGGTGCTTCGAACAGTGCCCGTACCGAGAGATCGACCTGCAGGGTCTTGCGCAGCCGGGAGACCACCTGGGTGGCAAGTATCGAGTGCCCACCCAGCTCAAAGAAGTTATCGGTAATGCCGATGTTTTCCAGTTTGAGCACTTGCTGCCAGATGTCGGCAATAGCCTTTTCCATGGCCGTGCCGGGAAGCACGGCTTGTTCGCCTTGTGGCGTTACGCTGGGCGCCGGCAAGCGCTTGCGATCGATCTTTCCGTTGGGGGTCAGGGGCAATTGTTCGAGGACCACGAAGTGGTTCGGGATCATATAGCCGGGCAGGGTCTGCGCCAGGTGTTGGCGCAGTTGTGCCGGATCGGCCGAGTAGCGCTCGCCGACCAGCAGGTAAGCCACGATCTGCTGCTCGCCGGGCTGGTCTTCCCGGACAATCACCAGCCCTTGGCGAACCTCGGGGTAGCTGACCAGTTGTGTTTCGATTTCGCCCAGTTCGATGCGGAACCCACGGACCTTGACCTGATGGTCGATGCGTCCGAGGAATTCGATCTCGCCGCCAGGCAGCCACCTGGCCAGGTCGCCGGTTTTATACAGGCGTTCTCCCGACGCCGATCCATAGGGATCGGGCACGAACTTCTGTGCGGTCAGGTCGGCACGGTTGAGGTAACCACGGGTGACGCCTTCGCCGCCGATATGCAGCTCGCCCGGACTGCCCGTGGCACACAAGTGGGAACCTTCATCGAGGATCCGAAGCACGGTATTGGCGATCGGGTGGCCAATGGAACTGGTATCGGCCGTCACACGGCTGATGGCCGACCAGATGGTGGTTTCGGTCGGCCCATACATGTTCCAGAGCGAGTCGGTGCGTTGCAGCAGTTGGTGCGCCAGCGCCGGTGCCAGGGCCTCGCCACCACAGAGCACCTTGAGTGCCAGGGTGCTGGGCCAACCGGCTTCAAGCATCAACCAATAGGTCGAGGGTGTGGCCTGGATGAGGGTGACATTCTGGTGGAGGGCCAGCTTGATCAACGCCTGGCCATCGGCTGCGGCTTCACGCTCGGCCAGGACCAGGCTGGCGCCGTTGATTAGCGGCAGGAAAAGCTCGAGGACGCTGATATCGAACGAGATGGAAGTCACCGCCAGCAGCCGGTCCTGGGCGCTGATGCCGGGTTGTGCGGTCATCGAGAGCAGGAAGTTGACGACTGCCCGATGAGGCACCTGGACACCCTTCGGCAAACCGGTGGAACCCGAGGTGTAAATCACGTAGGCGGTGTTCAGGGCGGCGACGGGATAGCGGACGGCGGAGGCGATAGTGTCGGGCTCAGCGTCATCGAGCAGGACAATGTGCAGCGCTTCGTCGCTGAACGCTTCGGCGTAGGGGCGTTCGCTGAGCAGTACCTGGGCGCGGGAATCCTGGAGCATATGCAGCAGCCGGGCATGGGGGTAGGCGGGGTCCATCGGCACATAGGTTGCGCCGGCCATCCAGGTTCCGAGCAACGCCGCGACCATGCCGATCGAGCGGTCGAGGCAGACCGCCACGCAGGTCTCGGGACCGGCGCCCAACGCCACCAACCGCGCCGCGATGCTCCGTGCCTGTTGCTCAAGCTGGCGGTAGCTGACCTGTTGCCCGGCGCAGAGAATCGCGGTGGCGTCAGGGGTCAGTTGTACCTGGGCGAGGAACAGGTCGTGCACGCATTGATCGGCGTTGAGCGGGGCCGCCAATGTCGGGGCGGGCATCAGTCGCGACAGCCGCTCTTCCTGGGGCAATAGCTCAAGTTCGCCGATACGGGTGCCGGCGTCGGCGACGATGGACTCCAGCAACACGCGGTAGTAGCCGCTCAGACGCTCGATGGTGTCCTGGTCATAGAGCGCGGTCCGGTATTCGAAGAAGCCTTCCAGCAGGCCCTGGCGGGTGTTCATTTCGAGCGACAGGTCGAACTTGGCAAAACGACTGTTCTGCGCCAGCGCACTGGCGGTCGTTCCGCTGAGCGTCAAGGCCTCGGCGACGTCCTGGCTGAAGAAGGAAAACAGGACCTGGAAGATCGGCGAGTGGTTGAGCTCCCGGGCCGGACGCAGCGCCTCCACCAGTCGTTCGAAAGGGATGTCCTGGTTCAGGTCTGAATCGAGCAGTGTCGCCTGGGCCTGTTGCAGGTAGTCGGCAAACGGCTGTTCTGCGCGCATCTGGCTGCGCAGTACCAGGGTGTTGACGAAGAAGCCGATCAGCGGCTGGATTTCCGCGCGATTGCGATTGGCGACCGGGTAACCGATGCTGATATCGGGCTGATTGCCCAGGCGGAACAGCAGCGTATTGAAAGCACAGATCAACGTCGTGAACAGGGTCGTGTGGTGACGTTGGCTGAGTTGCTGGAGTTGTGTGCCCAACTCGGCGGGAAGGCTGAAATGGACACGGTTGCCGCGGTAGTCGAGTCGCGGCGGGCGAGGGCGGTCGGTCGGCAGTTCGAGGACGCTCGGGGCATCCTTGAGCTGGGTTTCCCAGTAGTCCAGTTGTGGTTGCAGCACCTCGCCTTGCAACCATTCCCGTTGCCAGACGGCGTAGTCGGCGTAGTGCACCTCAAGTGCTTGCAAGGCCGGCGCGATGGCGTGCACTTCGGCGTTGTAGAGGCTGCTCAGCTCCTTCAGCAACACCGCCATGGACCAACCATCGGCCACGATATGGTGCAGGGTCAGCAGCAGAATGTGCTCGTCGCAGGCTACGTTGATTGCCGTGGCGCGAATCAGCGGCGCGTGGGTCAGATCGAAGGGTTTGGCCGCCTCTTCATCCATGAAGTGTTGCAGCGTGGTGTTCTGTTCGAGGAGTGCCGCCAGCTCGACCGTCTGGATCTGCAAGGGCGCCTTGCGGGCGATCACTTGTACGGGCAGGTCGTTATCCACGGAGAAAGTGGTGCGCAGCGCTTCATGTCGCTGGACGATGGCGTTGAGGCTGCGTTCCAGGACATCGAGCCGTAGCACGCCCTTGATCCGGCAGGCCGCCGGAATGTTGTACAGGCCCGTGCCGGGTTCATATTGCTCAAGGAACCACAGGCGTTGTTGAGCAAAGGAGGTGCTGAATTGATCGGCTGACATGACTCGAACTCTCTTCTGATTCCTTGTTCAGGGTTTTTCGGGTCTTGATCCGGCGCTTCGCGCGGCGACATGCATCAAGAACAATCGAACCTGAACCAGGGGCACTAGGGCATGCTTTTTAAGGGGTGGTGCCGACCGGTGATCGGCACTACGCGGGTCGGGCATTCACTCAACCGTCTGGTTTCGCGCCAGCCGCTTTATCGGGGGGAGCGAGGCCCGTGGCATTCGGCTCGCCTGGTCCACATACACCGCCATGGCCGCGATCGTTGGCGACTCGAACAACAATTTCAGCGGTGGGCTGACCGAAAAGATCTCCTGGGTCCTGGCGAGAATCTGGGTGGCCAGCAAGGAGTGCCCACCCAGTTCGAAGAAGCTGCTGTTGATGCCGATTCGCGGGACCTTCAGCGTCTCTTGCCAGAGGGCGACGAGGGTTTTTTCGGTGGCGGTGGTCGGCGCCAGGTAGTCCTCGGTCGGCGTAATGGCGTGGTGCACGTGGGGCGGCAACGCCTGCCGATCGATCTTGCCGTTGGCACTTAGCGGTAATGCCTCGAGGCCGACGAAAAAGCTCGGCAGCATGTAGTCGGGCAGCACTTTGCCGAGCTGTTGGCGCAGCTGCGCGTGATTGATTTTACCGGTATGGGAGGCAATGAAGGCCACCAGGCACAGGCCGCCAAAGGCATCGTCCCTTGGCACGACAACGGCTTCGCGCACCCCCGGGCACTGCAGCAAGGCGTTTTCGATCTCACCCAGCTCGATGCGGAAACCGCGGATCTTGATTTGATGATCGATGCGTCCCAGGTACTGGATATCGCCCGACGGCAGGTAACGGCCGCGATCCCCGGTGAGGTACATCCGCCGCCCGTTGCTGTCGTATGGGTCCGGGATAAAGCGTTCCGCGGTCAGGTCGGGCCGCCCGAGATAACCACGGGCAAGCTGGACACCGGCAATGTAGAGATCGCCGATGACCCCGACGGGGACGGGCTGCAGGGCCTCATCCAGAATGTACAGCCGCGTATTGGCCACCGGACGGCCGATGGGCACGAGGGGGTGACGGTAGCCAGGCTGGCATTCCCAGTAGGTGACGTCCACGGCCGCTTCGGTCGGACCGTACAGGTTGTGTAGCCGGGTCTGCGGAAAACGCTCGAGGAATTGATTGGCCACGGCGACCGGCAGGGCTTCACCACTGCTGAACACCTGGCGCAGCGAGTCGCTGGACGGCGCTGTCCCGGACTGGAGGAAGGCTTGCAGCATCGAAGGCACGAAGTGCGCGGTGGTCACCCCCTGCTGGCGGATGATGTCCTGCAGATAGGTCGGGTCCTTGTGCCCTTCGGGTTTGCAGATGACCAGTCGGGCACCCTGGAGCAGGGGCCAGAAGAACTCCCAGACCGACACGTCGAAGGAGAAGGGGGTCTTTTGCAATACGCGGTCATCGCTCGATAACCCGTACTGCTCTTGCATCCACTGCAAGCGGTTGACCACGGCTCCATGGGCGTTCATCACGCCTTTCGGACGGCCTGTGGAACCGGAGGTGTAAATGCAGTAGGCCAGGCAGTCGGTATCGCCGATATCCAGGTTGTGCGACGGATGCCGGGCGATCTCGGGCTGTTCGGTATCGAGCCAGAGGGTCGGCACCGCGTGTTCAGGCAGGCAGTGGCGCATGTTCTCCTGGGAGACCAGTACGTCAGGTTTCGAGTCTTCGAGCATGTACGCCAGGCGTTCGACCGGGTAGCTGGGATCCAGGGGGACGTAGGCGCCTCCCGCCTTGAGGATGGCCAGGAGCGCAATAACCATCTGCGGGCTGCGTTCGATGCACAGGGCAACCCGCGAGTCGGGTTTGACGCCATGGCCGTGCAGGTGACGGGCCAGTTGGTTGGCTTGGGCATTGAGTTGCGCGTAACTCAGTGGCTGCTCCTCGAAGACCAGCGCGATGGCCTCGGGAGTGCGCTCAACCTGTTGTTGGAACAGTCCGTGCAGCGTCTGCCCGGTGGGAAAATCCCGCTCGGTGTCGTTCCACTGGGTGGTCAGCTGTTGGCGCTCGGCGTCTTGCAGCAGGGGCAGGGTCCTGACCGGCAGCTGTGGCTGGGCCGTCGCCCCGTCGAGCAACATGAGGAAGTGATTCATCATCCGGTCAATGGTCGAGGCGGCGTACAGCGCCTTGTTGTACTCGAACGCAATGGCCAGGTTTGCCGTCGCCGCGTGCACTTCCACTTTCAACTCGAAAGCTGCGTGGTGGACGCTGTTCGGATGATGGCCGGCAAGGCTGATACCGCTGTTTGACGGTAATCCAGGACGCTGTTTGGGCTCGGCTATTTCATTGTGGAAATTCATCACGAGCTGGGCGTAAGGCGTGCCGCTGGTCTGCCTTGGCGGGGCCAGGTGCTTGAGGATCAACTCGAAAGGAATCTGCCGGTCATAGGTCGTCAGCAACTGCTGGGCCGTGGTTTTCAGCAGGTTGCTGAAAGCCTCGTCACCCTGGATATGGCTGTGCAACGGCACCACGTTGATGAAGTTGCCGACCAGACCTTCGGTCCCCTCCGGGCGGTTCGCTGACATCACGCCGATGCACAGGTCCTCCTGGCCGGTCATGCGCTGCAGGAGGACATTCATGGCCGTCACCATGACCATGAACAGCGTGGCGTCATGGGCGCGGGCGAATGTTTCGAGCTGCCTGGCCAGGGGCTGCGGCACCACCATTTTGCGCACGTCGCCTTCCTGGCCGGTGCTCGCATGGCGTGGAAAGTCGGTCTGCAGGTCCAGTGACGTCGGGGCGTTGGCCAGGTGTGCCTGCCAGAACGCCAGTTGCTCCTCAAGCCACGGGCCCGTGAGGTGCTGTTGCTCCCACCGGGTGTAATCGGCGTATTCGATGGGCAGTGCCGGCAGCGGGGAGGGGCGACCCTGTACCAGGGCGTCATAGAGGGCTGAAAAGTCGCGTTGCAGCACATTGCTCGACCAGCCATCGCAAATAATATGGTGCAGGGTCAGCAGCAGGACATGGCGCTGTGGGGCGCTTTGCAGCAAGCGGGCGCGAATCAGTGGCCCTTGTGCCAGGTTGAACGGCTGATAGGCCTCTTGCCGTATGGCCTGGGCGATTTCAATGGTTGCGTGGTCGCCCAGCGGGCTGAAGTCGACCCGGGTCACCGGGATTTCCAGGGTCGCCAGGATCGTCTGTTGAAGCACGCCGCCTTCGCTGTTGAAGCGGGTACGTAAAGGCGCGTGGCGCGCGACCATCAGGTTCAGGACCTGCTGGACAATCTCCACGTCCAGCGGCCCGTCGATGGTCAGTGCCAGGGGCAACGAATAGAACGGATTGTCCGGTTGGTACTGGTCGAGAAACCAGAAGCGTTGTTGCGCATAAGACAGTGGTAACGGGCCCTGGCTTGTCGAGCGGGCAATGGCCGGCAGGGCTTGGCCCGATGGGGCTTTCGCGTTGGCGATTTCACCTGCCAGGGTGCGCAGGGTCGGCGAGTGGAAGAGGCTGCTCAGCGCGAGTTCGACGTTGAAGCGCTTGCGCACCTCCATCATCATCTGCGTGGCCAGCAGTGAATGCCCGCCCAGCAGGAAAAAACTGTCGGTACTGGAAATGTCCTCTCGATCCAGCGTGGACTGCCAGATCGACAACAGCTGCGCCTCTATTTCCCCGTGGCGCGGATTGTCCTGGAGGTCCGGCTGATGCGTTTCGTCGTCCCGGCTCCAGGACCAGATGGTCTTCAACTCTGCGGCTTCGAACAGCTGCCGGCAGCGGGTGCGCTGGAGCTTGCCGCTGGAGGTCCTGGGGATCGCCCCGGTCTTGACCAGCAGCACGGCGGACAGGTCGAAGATTTCATGGCGATCGGCCAATTCGGCCCTCAGGCGGGGAAGCAGGCTGTCGGTGTCGACCTGTTGTCGCGACTCCAGCTCCTGCACGATCACCAGGTGACTGATCTCGCCGTCCTCGATGGAGAAGGCGGCACAGCCGTTGGCGCGAAATGCCGGGTCGAGGGCTTCGACCGTCATCTCGACATCCTGGGGGTAGATATTGCGGCCGCTGAAGATCATGACTTCCTTGAGCCGGCCGGTGATATAGAGGTCGCCGTCGCTGATGAAGCCCAGGTCGCCGGTACGGAACCAGCGGCTTTCCTCGCCCTCGGCCTGGGTATGGAACACGCGACTCTCTTCTTCCCGTTGCCAATAACTCATGGCAGTCGATGGTCCGCTTATCCAGACTTCACCCACCTGCTCCGCAGCGAGCCGCAGCGCTTGCTGCGGATGGAAAATTCCGACCTGATGATCGCCGGTGAACTCGGTGCCCGTGGCCACGATTTCTACCGCGTCAGCGGCATGCAGTTGCGGTTTGACCTGGCCACCCTCCAGCGCACTTTTGCTCAGGCTGCGGACACGAGGCAGCTGTCCGACAGGGGTCTGCATATTGGCGGTCACCAACAACACCGACTCCGCCATGCCGTAAGCCGGGACCATGGCGTGAGGCTGCAAGCCACAGCCGGAAAATGCCTCGACGAACGACTTCAGGGTGGCCGGGCGGATACGCTCCGCGCCATTGACGGCGATCTCCAGCGAGCTGAGGTCGAGGGATTGTTTCTGTTCTTCGGTGATGCGCTGCACGCAGAGCTGAAAGGCGAAATTGGGGCCGCCGGTGATCCGCGCGCGGTAGTCGGAGATCAATTTCAACCAGCGGTAAGGGCGCATGACAAACGCCGCCGGAGGGAATTGCACGCAATGGCTGGCCATGTAGACCGGCAGGATGATCGCGCCGATCAGGCCGAAATCGTGATGGGAGGGCAGCCAGGAGACAAAGACGTCCTGCTCGCGTATCCGGTAGGTCTGTTTCGACAGCTCGACATTCGCCAGCAGGTTGGCGTGGCTGACCATCACCCCTTTCGGTGCGCCGGTCGATCCCGAGGTGTACTGCAGGAACACGATATCGCTGGCAACGGTTGCCGGACAGTGCCACTGGGCGCTGGCATCCTCCAGGGTGTCGCTGGCCAGCCAGGTGAGATTGTTCAGCGGGTTGTCCGTCTCACTGGCCGCGGCCATGCGTTCGAGCCCGGTCAATACGCTATCGACCGTCAAGGCTACGGCCGGCTGAGAGTCCAATGCCAGCAGATGCAGTCGAGGCAATGTCTTGGCGTTGGCCGGTGACAGGGCCGGCACGGCAATGACCCCGGCATAGACACAGGCGTAGAAGGCGATGGTGTATTCCATGCACGGTGGGTACACCAGCAGCACCCGGTCACCGGGCTGGGTATGGCGTTGCAGGTGGGCCGCCAGGCTACGGGCTTTCTGATCCAGTTGAGCGAAGGTCAGGCTATCGCTGACCGACTCGCCGTCAGCCAGGTAAGTGAAGGCCAGGCGTCCAGCGCTTTCCGAGCGTTGCGCCGCTCTATACCGGACAACTTCCAGGAACGTATTAAAGTGTTGCGTGGTGGGCTTATTCATTTGACGGCTCTAAAGAATTCGCGGTGTTGTTGGCGGCAGCGGGTTCCTGCTGAACGGCAATGCTTCAGGACGAAGCATCGGCCGTACTTTCCTTGCTGAGCTGGACTGCGCGCTCTGGAAACATCAAGGGCGAATTGAAGTAGTGCGAATAAGGCACGGTGTGACGGTCGCTGGGTAACTCTTTGGTCAATGCTGGAAGTTTCAGCCAATGCAGGCCGGGTTTGTAGTGATGCTCCTGGTGATAACCCAGGTTGAAGGTCAGCAAGTTGTAGAGTGTTCCATAACAACTGACGGAGTCGCGTTTCGGGTCATAGGGGTCTGTTGCGCCCCAGTGTTGAAAATAGTTTTCCCCTTGTCTGAGGCTGTCGATGAGGTAAGTGACCGGGATGAAGTAAAAGAAGAAAAATTGCCAGTCAATCAGGCACAGGATCAGGCGGAACAGAAACCACGCGGCCAGGTCGTATTTCGCCGCCTTCAGCTTCGAGGGTTCCAGCAGTTTCTTTAACGCACGGGTCGCCAACTCCGGATCATCCGGTGAGGCCAGGGCCGCGACGCGTTCGATGGGCCAGTATTTAAGCAGCACCAACAAGGTGAAGTACTTCAGTCCCAGGGATTCGAAGATGAACAGGCCGAAGCTGATGAGCTGTTTGGTGAAGGGGCGCTTCAGGCCGAGGATTGCCAGAATGGACTTGTCATTCCATGACTGATGCGTGGCGTGGTGGATACCGTGGCCGATGTTATAGGGGGTTTTAGGCGCTTCGGTCATGGAGAAGCCCATGCGCACCAGCGTATTCATCCAGCGGATACGAAAGAACGGCGTGTGGTAATGATTGTGGTTGGCTCCGGCGTTCTGTAATGACAGGGCAAACAGGACCGGGATCATGCCGAGCAGGGCAAGCAACGACAGGCTTTGATAGTTATAGGCCAGTATGGAGTAAACACTGATCTGGAAAGGAATCACCAGGCAACATGCAATATCCCAGCGGGAATACCTGAATACTTTACTTTGAAGCATGTCCACTCCTTGTGTGACGTTCTTCTGCAGGATGACGCTCTCCCGGATAAACCAGGTTGAGGGAAGGCGGTATTTTGCGAAGGTGTGTTCCAGCCAGGTACCGTTGCAGCTTCGGTTTGCCGAGCCTTTGATTTTTATGGGTGCATCGATAAGAGGGGCGTGTCGATGACGAATTTTGTGGAACTATTATCTGTTTCTCCGTGAGAGGTTTTTTGCTTTTTTCGAGGTCTGCAGTGGCGTTTTAGAAGGTTTTTTTCTTTTTTGTGCGGTTAATCGGAGAAAAAATTCTCAGTGCTCACCGGGCCCTTTCTGTGCAGCGGTTCCGCGGTGTTGATCGCGGTGATGGCACTGCCGGGGCATTCGATTTCCAGGCTACGAATCGAAAGCGTTTTCCCTTAGTCTGCAGGCCGTTCAATGGAAGGGTTTTAATAATGGATTTTGACTCGCTGAGCATTCCCGGTATGGCCCAGGCCATTGCTTCGGGGAAAACAACCAGTCGACAACTTGTCGCGTTTTATCTGGGCCGAATTGCTGAAAACAATCAAAGGATCAATGCCATTGTCCAGCAGCCGGAGGTGGCTCAACTGCTCGAACAGGCGGATGAGGCCGATCGCCGGGTAGCGGCGAAGCTTGCGCTGGGGCCTTTGCATGGTGTGCCGATCACCATCAAGGATGTCTGTCATGTCGAGGGCTTCAAGATGTCCTGCGGCATGCCCGAGTGGCATGGGCCGGCCAGCGTGAGCGATGCCACGGTTGTTCAGCGCTTGCGTCAGGCCGGTGCGCTGATCCTGGGGATTACCAATGTGCCCGAGCTGTGCATGTCCTTTGAAACGGAAAACTTCCTGTATGGGCGCACGCGTAATCCCTTCGATCTTTCCAGGACGCCCGGGGGCAGTAGCGGAGGGGAAGCGGCGGCCATCGCCGCTGGTTGCAGCCCCGGCGGCCTGGGTTCGGATGCTGGCGGAAGCTTGCGCATACCGGCGCATTTCAACGGGATTTGCGGGCTCAAGCTGACCCAGGGGCGCGTGCCGTTGACCGGCCAGTATCCGGTGGAGCGCGCGGGGCTTATCCACATGACCTCGGCCTACGGTGTCATGGGCCGCTACGTCGATGACATCAAGACCCTGGGCTACCTGATCGCAGGGTCCGATGGTCATGATCCGGACACCGTCGATGTGCCGTTCGGGGATGATCTGGCTATCGGCCAGCTCAGGGTCGCGATGTTTCATGAACTGCCGGGCGTGGCGGTCAGGCCCTCTGTGCTCGACGCGATGCACAAGGTCGCGGGGTTGCTGGAACCGGTTGTCCGCAGTGTGAGCCAGGCTTGCCCGGAAGGCATGGAACTGGCCTGTGACAGCTTGTGGAATATTTTCCTGTCCGGCGGTGATGCGGGCAGGGCGTGGGACAAGTTCCTTCCCGGTCTGGGGCGCGATCAGCTGTCACCTTGCCTGGAGGGGCTGGTGCAAGCGAGCCGGGCGACGGAGTTGAGTGTCGATCAGTTCAAAGGTGACCTGGCTTATATCAATACCTTTCGCCGTGGTCTGAGCGGGTTCTTCAGGAAGCATGATGTATTGATCTGCCCTGTTTTCCCTGATGTGGCGTTTAAGCCGGGCGAGTCGCTAGATGGGCGCGCACGTTATTCCTACGTGTTTCCCTTCAGCCTTTCCGGTTCGCCGGCGGTGGTGTTGCCAGTGGGTTTTGATCCGGACCTTGGGTTACCGATCGGCATTCAGATTGTCGGGCCGCACTGGAAAGAGGAGCGTCTTCTGGCGCTGGCCAAGGTGCTTGAGAGCAGGCTGGCGGGGTGGCAGCGGGCGATTCCTGATGAGGAGCCTGCGGATCATGAGGATCACGCGTGCATGAGCCGAGCCTGATAGTTACTTGAGGCGCAGGCCTGTTCCGTTTGGAGCGGGTCTTCGCTTGTTCGGCTGACCCTTCCTGATGCGTACTGATACGGATTTGTGAGTGGGCGATGAGCAATGCTGAACGAATGCTGAACGGGTTTGAGGTTGCCGAATCCGGGTTGGGTAAAGCGAGAGGCGTTTCCTGCTTTTTGGGAGAGCTTTACAGGCATGTAAGGTAGAGGTGTTTGGCTTGATTGTGTCGGTATAGATACCAATTGATTCAATCCAGACAAGAGCTGCAGCCACTGAGGTGTATAGCTTGTTTAGCCAGCTGAGCCAGCTCAGTGCATCGATTTGTATTTTTTTATTTGTTTTTTGGTACAAATATAGACCCCGAAATTTTTGACTTCTAGTTAAGTTTTTCAAACGAAAACAATGCTTCTTCTTGGCGATGAGAGGTGCTAGTCTTTTGATGGCTTTTTGATATCCGTCTTAGTTGGTATCAAGTTGAAGTTCTTATTAAGTCTGGCTTATTGATCGCAGCGCTTTTTAATGTATTAACCTTCTCAAGGTTGGTTCGTCGTGCCTGTCATTGCACGGTGTACTTCCATCTTTCGTTAATGCCGTTGAGTTGACATGTCTGATCGTAACGCAAGGAGCAGCGTTTCGCCCGAAACGCGAGCACACACAGGAAGTGAAGACAGTGGCATTGCCTCACTCGTCGTCATCGCCCAACTTTCGGGTGTCGCCGTCAGCGCGGAACGCCTCAGGCATCTTTCAGGGCTGTCCCGGCCTATTGATGCACTGACGCTGGTGCGCCTGGCCCGGCAGGTCACGCTCAAGGCCCGCTCGACCACGAGCCAGATCAGTCGCTTGGCACAGACACCACTCCCCGCAATCGCCGAACTTCGCGACGGACGCTTTCTGGTCCTGGCCAAGTGCGCGAATGACAATGTCTTGCTGCACGATGAAGTGCAGCAACGGACCTTTCAAATCACCCTGGCTGAATTTGAACAAGTCTGGTCCGGTCGTTTGATTCTGGTCACTTCGCGTGCCGTTCTCGCCCAAGGCGGCGGCAAGTTTGATATGTCGTGGTTTATTCCTTCGATTGTCAAATACCGCAAGCAGTTTATGGAAGTGTTGGCCGGCTCGTTTTTCCTGCAGCTATTTGGCCTGGTCTCGCCCTTATTCATGCAGGTCGTGATTGATAAAGTGCTGGTGCACAAATCAATGTCGACTCTGGATGTGTTGGCGTTCGGCCTGATTACCATTTCAGTGTTCGAAGCCTTGTTGGGTGGGCTGCGCACCTACGTCTTCAGTCATACGACCAACCGGGTCGATGTCGAACTGGGCGCGCGTTTGTTCAACCATTTGCTGGGGTTGCCGCTGGCGTACTTCCAGGCCCGGCGAGTGGGCGACAGCGTGGCACGGGTCCGTGAGCTGGAAAATATCCGCAACTTCCTCACCGGTAACGCGTTGACGGTGGCCATGGATATGTTTTTCACCCTGGTGTTCTTCGCGGTGATGTTGACCTATTCGCCCTTGTTGACCTTGATCGTCTTTATCTCGCTGCCGTGCTACATCGCCTTGTCGGTTCTCGTCACACCGGTGCTTAAAGCCCGGCTCGATGAAAAATTCCGTCGTAGTTCGGAAAACCAGTCGTTCCTGGTGGAGTCCGTGACGGGCATCGAGACCATCAAGTCGATGGCGGTCGAGCCCTTGATGCAGCGGCGTTGGGAAGAACAGCTGGCGGCCTATGTTTCCAGCGCCTTCAAGGCCTCCAACCTTTCCAGCTCAGCCAATCAGGTGGCCTCCCTGATCAGCAAACTCACCACGGCGGCCTTGCTGTGGTTCGGCGCCCGGTTGGTGATTGGGGGCGATCTCTCGGTCGGCGAGTTGATTGCCTTCAATATGTTGTCAGGACGCGTGAGTGGCCCGGTCCTTCGCCTGGCGCAACTGTGGCAAGACTTCCAACAGGTGCGGCTGTCGATGGACCGCCTGGGCGATATCCTCGATAACCGAGCCGAATCCGGTGTTTCCGCCGGGCAAGCTTCGATGCCGCCGGTCAAGGGTGAAGTGGTGTTCGACCGGGTGGTGTTCCGTTACCGTGCCGACGGCCCCGAGATCCTGCGCGGTCTGTCGTTGACGGCCGAAGCGGGGAGTGTCATCGGCATTGTCGGTCCCTCCGGGTCCGGTAAAAGTACCCTGACCAAGCTCATCCAGCGCCTCTATTCGCCCGAGCGCGGGCGGGTGCTGATTGACGGTATGGATTTGTCGGTGCTCGATCCTGCTTCGCTACGGCGCCAAATCGGTGTGGTCCTGCAAGAGAACATGCTGTTCAAAGGCACGGTGCGCGACAACATCGCCTTTGCCTCACCTGGGATGCACTTTGATCAGGTGGTTGAAGCCGCGGAGTTGGCCGGCGCCCATGAGTTCATCCTGGAGCTGCCACAGGGTTACGACACGGAACTGGGGGAGCGCGGGAATGGTTTGTCGGGTGGTCAGCGGCAACGCATCGCCATTGCCCGGGCCCTGGTGACCAATCCGAAGATCCTGATTTTCGACGAGGCTACTTCGGCGCTGGATGCGGAGTCGGAGTCCATCATCCACGGCAACATGCACAAGATCTGCAAGGATCGCACGGTGTTCATCATTGCCCACCGCTTGTCCGCGGTCAGAATCGCCCAGCGGATTATCACGGTCGAGAAAGGCACCATCGTCGAAGAAGGCAGCCACGACGAACTGCTGCAGCAGGACGGGCGTTATGCCTCGCTGTGGCGTCATCAGACGGGGCATCTGCATGTCGCTGCTTGATCGCTGGTTCCCCCGACTGCGGCATTACCGCGACATTGCCCGCGCTGCGCTCGATGCTGAAAAAGCCCAGGGCAATCCGCTGCAACGGCAGCGCGACGAGGTTGAGTTCTTGCCGGCGGCGCTGGAGGTACTGGAAACCCCCGCGTCCCCGGTGGGGCGTGGCCTGATGTGGGCGTTGATGCTGTTGTTCGCGATTGCCTTGGTTTGGTCGACCATCGGCAAGCTCGATGTGGTCGCGGTGGCGGAGGGCAAGGTCGTCCCTAACGGCAAGAGCAAAACCATCCAGCCGCTGGAGGCCGGTATCGTCAAGGCGATCCTGGTGGATAACGGCCAGCATGTGACTCAAGGCCAGGCGTTGATTGAGCTGGACCCGACCGAGGTGACTGCGGATGTCGGCAAGTCGAGGACCGCGCGGGTCGACGCAATGCTGACGATCAACCGTGCCCAGGCCTTGCTGGATGCACAAACCGCCAATCGGGCACCCACCGTCAAAGCGGTTCCGGACGCTACGGAGGATCGGCAGCGGGATACCCAACGTTTCGCTGAAAGTGCGTTTTACGAACACCGCAGCAAAGTCACCAGCTTGCGTTCGGAGCTGCAGAAGCGCGTGCAGGAGCTGCAAACCACCCAGCACAAAATCAGCAGCCTGCAGCAGACCTTACCGATGACCCGCGCCGAAGAGGAGGACTACCAGACCTTGCTCCAGCAAAGCTATGTGCCGCGCCATGCCTACCTGGAAAAGGAGCAGGCACGGATTCAGCAAGAGCAGGAGCTGGCCGGGCAGCAGAGTTATGCCAAGGAATTGCAGGCCACGATTCAGGAGCAGCGCGACGATATCGACACCGCTATTGCGCAATTTCGTCGTGAACAACTCGACGCGCTCAATCAGGCGCAACAGCAGTTGGCCCAGGATCAGGGCGATGAAACCAAGTTCCAACAACGGCAGTGGCAAACCCATTTGACCGCACCGGTGGGCGGTACTGTGCAGGAACTGGCGGTGCATACGATTGGCGGGGTGGTCACTCCGGCGCAGGCGTTGT
This sequence comes from Pseudomonas gingeri, assembly GCF_013386165.1. GTDB lineage: Bacteria > Pseudomonadota > Gammaproteobacteria > Pseudomonadales > Pseudomonadaceae > Aquipseudomonas > Aquipseudomonas gingeri_C. The sequence goes on from NZ_JACAOS010000003.1 coordinate 78,749, forward strand.
TGGTGATTGTGCCGGACGACGTCGGGCTGGAAATTGAAGCGCAGATTCTCAACCGGGATATCGGTTTTGTTCGGCCCGGGCAGGATGCGGAAATCAAGCTGGATGCGTTTCCGTATACCCACTACGGCACGATCGCGGGCAAGGTCATGTCGATTTCGCAGGATGCGGTTAAGGATGACAAGTTAGGGTTGGTTTATCCGGCAAGAATTCAGCTCGGCGCGCATGTGATTGTGGCGGATGGTAAGGATGTTCAGTTGGAGCCGGGCATGTCGAGTTCAGTGGAGATCAAGACTGAGCAGCGGCGGATTATTGAGTATTTGTTGACGCCGTTGTTGAAGTATCAGAGTGAGGCGTTGAGGGAGCGGTGAATTTTTAATGGCGGGGAATGCAGCTCCTAGTGTAGTGGTATGGGTTTGGTAAGTTTTAGGTTGGAGGTGTTTATAAGGGAGGAGTATGGTTGTGAAGTGTTATTTTTCAAGAATTTTCTTGTTGGTAGTTTTACAATCTGCGTTGTGAGGTTTGGGGGGGCTGCCTGTTCTATGCTGGACAAGATTTTGGTGAATTCGGAGTACTCGGAATAGCACTCGGAGGTCTTAGGTTCTCGAAGAATTTCCGTACACTACTGAAACTGGAGATATGTTTTCATGAAACTTAGCCTGCCCGAAGATTCCCCGCGTGAGAAGTGGTTTAATGCTACCCCAATATATGTTTTTTTTCCTATGCTTATCGTGATCTATGCATTCTCAAGATTTTACTTTCAACACTTCAATGAGACTCTGGCAGAGTATCTCACCCCTATAGTAAACGGGTTGGGATTTGTTGGTATAGAGATTGCCCCTATATTGCAAGGGCCGCTCGATACTACTTTTTATAAAAATCTAAGTGGGATATCTTTCATTGGGGCTTTTACGTATAACCTTGTGTCGATATTGTATATGGTTAAGCACAGAAGGACTGCGGGTTTAAGTTGTGTTGATGCCCATGCGCTATTGATGAAGCGAAAGCAGTGGGGAGCGAAAAAAACTTGGATAGTACTACATTTCTATATATATGTTGGCATAAGCGCTCTTGGGGGGTTCATGACACTAGGTCTCTTAAATAGCATATTCCATTGGCAGGTATTTTCGATTGGTCATGGTGATATATTGAAAACTTGCTTGGTGTCTGTGTATTTTTGCTTTTTAGGTATGACTCCGCTATATCTTTATTCCGTGGTCTTAAAGTATATAGCGTTTGATGTCTCTTGCATTTTAAAAAAACAGATAAATCAATAGCAAGGAAGTGAATTATGGCAGGCTCGGATTCTACCCCTAGTTGGTATCATGCTAGTGCTGCAGACTGGATTGGATTAGGTGCTGCGGTGATGGCCGCAATCATAACCAAAGGTGCATCTTTAGGGGAAACAGCGGCGTTAAGTCAAGATGCTAAAGCAGCAGAAAATGCCGGAAATTATTTTTTTGGAATAGTGGGCTCGGTACCAGGTGTGGTCGAAAACACTGCAACAGCAACATCGAAAGACAGCAAGGTATCCCCGGGTCAAGCGTTTACGCGTGAGGTGTTTGCGGGGTGGGCCGGCTATATAGCGACCGGAGCAACTGACGTCTTAGTCACAGGTCTTTTATCTGCTGCTGGTCTTACATTTGGGGCGCCGGTGATAGTAGGCGCTACAGCGATAGCTGCTGGTTATGCAGTTACTAAATATCTATCCAGCGAAATCGAAAAAAGTGATGCGATTGCAAATGCGGCTGAAAAAGCAGCGGCAGCGGCTGCAAGTAGCACTGCAGACTCTGATCCTATATCAAATAGGCAATACGCGTTGGATGACGGATCTCTCGTTACGGTTCAAACGGACGGGACGTTAAATATACAAACGGCGCTAGGTACATATCAATATGATGCTGGGGGAAACCCATTTTCTTACACTGATACTGCCGGGGTATCTCTTAGCTATGACAGTGTTACTGGCCAAATAACTGGGGTCAACACTGCTAGCCCACTGGAAGGGCTGCTGACAATTGGGCCCGATGGCATCCAGATTACAGATCAAAGTACGGGTGTCGATGTCGGGACGCTTTCCGTGGATAGCTCAGGGTCGTTTCAACTTTCCCAGACTGGGGTGGGGACGTTAACTGTGCCCAATACTCAGAGCAATCAAGATATAAGCTTTGCAAAAGATAATGGTGACGGGACAACGACAACTACCACGCTGGCAGCAGATGGTAATTCAGTTGCTACCACTGAGGTCGATGCTAATGGAAATGTTCTTCTTACATCCTTAACTGATATTTCAAATGGTACGAATCAATCCACTACAAGCTTTATGGATGCTGATGGCAACTTTTTAGGATCTCTGCAGACAACGAGTACAGTGGGCACGGATTCAACGACGACTGTGAGTTCCCAGTTGGACGCGAGCGGGCTTTTGATTGGGACTACGTCAACTATAACAAGTAATGATGGTAGCAGCGAGGTCAACAGCAAAGACAGTCAGGGTAATACGCTCTCTGAACAAATTATTGCGTCGGATGGTTCGGCAGTTGTCACAACATTTAATAGTTTGACAGACCCCAATCTGAATAGCACTGTTTCGAAAGATTCAAATGGCGACATTTTTGAGACCAGCACGACCGTTGCTGGCGATACCCCAGGCTCTTATGTAAGCACTACGCTTGACGCAAATGGCGCCTTGATTGAGAAGGAGACCCGGACGACTGATGACAGTGGCACCACTGACTCTCAGGCGTATTATGAGGGCGGCAGGCTCAGCTCTACGAGTGATATAGCAGCTGACGGCTCACGTATCGATACCCAATATGAAGACTCCAGTGATCCTAAAATCACCCAATCCAGTCATTTTGATGACAACGGTGATCTGGTCTCGCAATCATCGACGCAAAAAAATGAAAGCGATGGCAGCTACCTGACGACTTCGACCAATCCCAGCGGACAAACGCTATCGACGCTTGTAGAACAAGCGGACGGAAGCATGACTCAAACGATTTTTAATAATCCCAACGATGCAAATCTCAAAACTGTCATCGAGAACGATGCACAAGGCGATCTTGTCGGTGTTTCCACGACAACAGCGGGCACGGACAGTGATTACCTTACCGTTAGACAAAATGGCGATGGAGAAACCACGGGTACGGATAAGACAAACATCACTTATGATGACCAAGGTCAGAAAAACGAGCACATCCAAAGCTACGACGCCAATGGGGTGCCGACTGGCAGTAGTGATGAAGTGACGTCACCGAACGGTCACGTTAGCGACACCATAAATGGCACGGGTGTTGGCGCGGATCTGAACAACTCCACGATCACCCTCGCCCCCGATGCTCAGGCAAATCTCGTGGGCACCGGAAATGACGTCACGATTGATAATGGTGCAAGCCTGGTGTCCCAGGCATCTGACGGTACTTCGGGTTCTCAACAAGGCAATCAATTCACCTTGTCGAGCGGCGCCATTCTTATTGATTACGAAGGCAACAGCACGGTCGCGGACATCATCACGCAAACATTCGGTTCTACAGGTGCCAATGTTACGTTGGACGGCGGTGTTGCGACCACGGAACTCAGTGGTGCCACCATCACCACCAAAGATGGCACCACCCTGATGGTCGTGGGTGACAACAACTGCGTTGATGGCAACTGCACTGTTGCGATTGATGGGGACGGCAATCAATTCACGTTGCACGCTGGCGATATCGCCAGCATCAATGGTAACGACAATACAGCTAACGCCGTAGGGGACGGCGCACAGCTGAGTGTGGCTGGAGCGAATAATAGCGTTGATGCCACCAATGGCATCATTACTTTGGCCGACGGCACAAGTACAACCCTGACCGGTGATGACAATCAGCTCTCGGTGGGAAGTGATGTGGCCGCTACCATTGTGGGCACTGACAACACCGGTACCCTCAATGGTTCGGGCAGCACAATCACTGCCGGTGATGATTTTACGTTGAGCATGGCTGGCGCCAGTAACAATGACACTATCTCCGTAGGTGCCAACGGCACTGTCAGTATCGCCAGTGGTGATCAGGGTGAGGTGATCAACCTCATGAATGGCATCCTTAATTTGGGCTCGAATGTTGGTGTGACGAGTGATGGAGTTGGTGGGAACACGATCAGTGCAGGCGCAGACGACAGTCTAGTGGCGAATAATGACACGATCAGTTTTTCGGGTGGTGGAGACTCCATCAGTGGTGCAGGTGACACGATCTCAGCCAGTGATGACAGTCTATTGATTTCGAATGGCGGTGGTGGTGCGAGTGATGTTGTTATCGGAGACAGCAACACAATCTCCGCCGTTAGTAGCGCAATAACGCTAGATAGTATGAATGAGGTCGTATCTGGTAACGCTGATACGATAAACCTTTTGGCTGGTAGTTCCGCGACATTAACCAGTTACGGTGACTCGATTAGTTTGGAGGCGGGCGCCAGTCTGATCAGTGACGGATATGGTTACAATACAATCAATGCGGGTGTCGACGACACCGTAGTTATCGGTGCGACGGCTGGCTCTCAGTCATTTTTCACTGACACTTTAAATGCGATAGGTGATCAGAGCGTCACCTTGGACAGTGGCGTCGCAATCAATGTGGTGGGTGGCGGAGATACCATTACGGCAGGCGGTGGCGACAGCGTTACAGCCAGTGATGACACACTCAATTTGTCTGCGGGCGACTATGGCATTACTGGTGCGGGCGATACGATTTCAGCCAGTGGTGACAGCCTATATATCTCGAACGGTGGAGGTGGCGCGAGTGATGTCATTACGGGCGACAACAACTCGATTTCAGCTAACAGCAGCGCTATTACACTCAATGGCGCGGGCGAAACGGTAACAGGGGCCTTCGACACACTGGCGCTGACAGGGGCGGGAGAAAGCATCTCCGGTAATTATGACTCGGTCAGTTTTGGGGCCGATACCACCGCATCGATGACCAGCTACGGTGATTCCATTAGTCTGGGCGCGGGCTCAAGTTTGACGAGCGTCGGGGACGGCTTTAACACGATCTATGCCACCTCTGACGACGCAGTGACAATTGGTGGAACTGTCAATTCCGGCTACTACTTTACCGATAACTTGCACGTCACAGATGACCAGAATATCACCCTGGAAAGTGGTTCCTCAGTCGATGTAGTGGGCAGCGGAGATACCATTGCGGCGGGCGGTGGCGACAGCGTGACAGCCAGCGATGACACACTCAATTTGTCGGCGGGCGGCTATGGCATTACTGGTGCGGACGATACGATTTCAGCCAGTGGTGACAGCCTATATATCTCGAACGGTGGAGGCGGCGCGAGTGATGTCATTACGGGCGACAACGACTCGATTTCAGCTAACAGCAGCGCTATTACACTCAATGGCGCGGGCGAAACGGTAACAGGGGCCTTCGACACACTGGCGCTGACAGGAGCGGGAGAAAGTATCTCCGGTAATTATGATTCGGTCAGTTTCGGGGCCGATACCACCGCATCGATGACCAGCTACGGTGACTCCATCAGCCTGGGCGCGGGCTCAAGTTTGACGAGCGTCGGGGACGGCTTTAACACGATCTATGCCACCTCTGACGACGCAGTGACAATTGGTGGAACTGTCAATTCCGGCTACTACTTTACCGATAACTTGCACGTCACAGATGACCAGAACATCACTCTGGAAAGTGGCTCCTCAGTCGATGTGGTGGGCAGCGGAGATACCATTGCGGCAGGCGGTGGCGACAGCGTGACAGCCAGCAATGACACGCTCAATTTATCGGGCAGCGGGGATGCGATTGGCGGTGCCGGCGATACGATTGCAGCGAGCGGCGAAAGCCTGTCGATTTCGAACGGTGGAGGCGGCGCGAGTGATGTCATTATCGGCGATAACAACACTGTCTCTGCAAGCAACAGCGCGATTACATTCGGTGGCTCAGGCGAGAGCCTGTCTGGTAGCAATAATGCCATTTCCGTAACGGCTGGAAATAGCCTGACGGTCAGTGGCGCACAGAACGTCGTCAGTGGTTCATCGGATCAGATCACTTTATCAGGTGATGGCAGCAGTCTTGTCGTTCAAGGCAACAAAGACAACTTCGCAGTGACAGGCACTAACGACCGTATTATTGACGATCGCACCGATGGCACGTCGGTTCTCTATAACTGGAATAACAGCGGTTTCGAAACTGAAACGGTCTATTCCGGGTCCGATGATTCGGGTGACATCATTGGTGGTTACGGGTATTCGGGCACTGGTTCTGGCGTTGATGTACCTGGCGGATACGGCGGTGGTGACGGCGGCGGATATGGCTTTGCCGGTAGTCCTTCTGTCGTGTCATCAGCGTTGAGCCGCGACATAGGTTCCATCGCTCAATACGATCTGACTCACGGAAACCTTTCTGCCGCCGATGCTGCGCAGTCTGCATTGCATCAGGCCGTCGACACTGCAAACTCGACACCGACCGTAAGTGCTGGATCATCGGTACTTGAGAGCGCCAAATGGGATCAGCAGGTGATTACCTGGAGCCTTGCCGATACTCAAGGGGCTCAAGTTGCACCGTTCAGTGGCTTTATGGGGAGTGAAGACGAGTCGGTTGTGCAGGCTGCCTTTAATGCTTGGGGCGCCGCCGATCCCGGTCTGGTCTTCAAGGAAGTCAGCGATTCAGCGCAGTCAGATATTCGTGTGGGGTTTGGTGATTTCAACACCGCGACCACTGGTGTCGTTGGTTACACCAGTTTCCAGACTGATGACGGCCAGATGGAATCCGGTGTCGTTGTTCGAGTTGAGGATCCGACGCAGGATTCGCTGACTACAGGCCCCGACGGGCAACAAACCTACGCCGGTACTGATGCCACGCTTTCCCAAGTGCTGCAGCATGAGATTGGTCATGCGCTAGGTCTGGGAGACAACGCCGATCAAAACTCGGTGATGAACTACCAGCTCACGGCCAGCAATCGGACGTTGGACCGAACGGACCTGGCCGGTATCGGTTCGCTTTATGGTTCTGGACCGAGTACCGCGTCAGTCGGCAGCAGTGGCGTGAGCCAGTTGATTCAGGCCATGTCCACGTTCAATGCGGATGCCGGCGTCGCCGATACCACCTTGTTGCCACCCGCTTCGTTAAATAACAACGTGATATTGAGCGCTTCCGCACACGCAGCCTGATTTCGCGAACTCACGCCATTTCCATCAAAACGATAGATGCTCTTCGCTGCGAGTAGCAGCCAAGAGCATCGAGTATCAGTGCACGGCACTTGCGGTTTGTGATATTTGCGGTCGCTAGTGCCTAAGGAGACGCCTTGGCTACTCAGTTTCATGCCATATCAGGTTTACCGCGTTCGGGATCGACACTGTTGTCGGCGCTGTTACGCCAGAACCCGCGATTTTCAGCAGCGATGACCAGTCCGGTCGCTGCATTGGTCGGTTCGGTGCACGGGAAAATGTGCGGCGGCGAATTCGGTGGTTTTTTCGATGACAGCAAGCGCGCAACGATACTGCGCGCAGTCGTCGAGTCCTACTACGCCGATAAAATCGACACGTTGCCTGACAACCCCGTTGTATTCGATACCAACCGCACATGGACCGGGCGGGCGGCGTTGTGGGGGGCGATGTATCCCCAGTCACGCATTATCTGTTGTGTCCGCGACGTCGGCTGGATCATCGACAGCGTCGAGCGAATGCTCGCCAAGAATCCCTTGCAGCTATCACGCATGTTCAACTTCCAGCCGGGGGCTTCGGTCTATGCCCGGGCGGAAATCCTCATGAATTCGGATACCGGCCTGATTGGATTGGCCTGGAGCAATCTACGCGAAGCCTGGTTTGGCGAGCAGGCGAAGCGCTTGATCCTGGTGCCTTACGATCATCTGGTCAAAGAACCGCAACGTACCCTGAGCCGGCTTTATACCGAATTGGGTGAACCCTTGTTTGAGCACGATTTGCAAAACGTGGTGTATGACGAGCCGGATTATGACGCCCACCTGGGCATGCCCGGCTTGCATGCAGTGCGCAAGAATGTCGAGTTCCAGGCGCGCAAACTCTGCATCCCGCCGGATATTTTTGCTCGATATTCAACGACCGGCTTTTGGAACAATGCCGAACTCAACACGCATGGCGTGACGATTCTGTGAGTGTGATGGGTTCAGAAAACATGCTGAAAGTTCGTACAGCTCTGTCGTTCAATACGACTGTGTGCATCACTTTTCTTATGGGCACGGGCTCGGTGTTGGCCGCTGGATTCGGCCCCGCTGATCCGCTGCGTCAATTTGATAGCGTTCCTGCAACGGCGGCCAACCATATGTTCGATTCGTCGCCGGCAGTCGATGGCTGCGTGGACAATTCGCAGGTGGACCTGGCCTTGCTGGACATCGTCTCCAGTGCTTTGTGCCACAACCCGAAAACCAGGGAGGCCTGGGCGAACGTCAAGGTCCAAACCGCCCAGGTCGGTGTCGCCAAGGCAGCTTACCTGCCCACCTTGAACGGCACGTTGCAAGAGGCGAAAGACAGCTCGACCAGCCATGGCACCACGGCCAATCCCTTTGTCGTCCAGTCCGACAGTCGCTACCAGAACGCCGCGCTGACCTTGAATTGGGTGCTCTACGATTTCGGTGCCCGCTCGGCGAGTGTCGACTATGCCCAGAGCAAGCTGGCCTCTGCGTTGGCCGGGCAGGACAGCGCCCTGCAGACGGTCTTTGCCAGTACGGTCAAGGACTACTACGCCGCCTTCGTAGCCCAGAAAAACCGGCAGGCCACACAACATATCGAAGCCGATGCGAAACAGGTGCTGGATGCGGCCACGCTCCGGGTGCGCCATGGTGTGGCGGCGGTCAGTGATCAGTTGCAGGCCCAGACGTCTTATTTCCAGGCCACCTTCAACCGTAACAAAGCGGAGGGGGACTGGAAGACCGCATTGGGGCAGGTGGCTATCGATATGGGACGTCGCCCCAATCTGCCTTTACACCTGCTGGGAGAGGATGACGTGGCTCCGCCTGGCACAGCGTTCGAGCAGTCGGTCGACGAGTTGCTGCAAACAGCCCAGCAGCGCCATCCCTCTTTGATTGCTGCCCGTGCGGAACTGGCGGCGGCGCAGGCGAACGAGGACATGATCAGTGCGCAAGGACGGCCAACCATCAGCTTTGTCGGCAAGTACAGCTACGACAATCAACCGCAGAGCTCCGGTGTCGGCCAGCAGTTTTTGGGGGAGACGGTCCGCGACCGTTCGGTGGCGATTCAAGTCAGTATCCCGCTCTTCGAGGGTTTTACCCGGACTTATCAGGTCCGCGGTGCGCAGGCGCAAGTTGAAGGCAAGGAGGCCAGCCTGAACGATGCCGAGTTACAAGTGGCGTCCAGTGTCTGGTCGGACTATCAGACTTTGAAAGTCGGTACGCAGAACGTGCGGACCAGCCAGGAAATTCTCGACAGTGCCAAGCAGGCCTTCGAAGCGGCGCAGGCGCGTTATGCGAAGGGCGTGACGGGAATCCTCGAGGTCATCACCACCCAGACCGCCTTGGCCAACGCCGAACAGCAACAGATCAGCGCTCTGGCCGGGTGGCAGAACGCACGAATCCAACTCGCATCGAGCTTAGGTAGTCTGGATTTGAGGAGCCTGTACCCGACGTTATGAGGCTGCATGGTGTGTTTGCAAGTTGAACCCCGTGCTCGTCTTGAGGCATGAGTTAGAGAAGAAAGAAGACTGGAAAGGGGGCGGTGATGGCTGAGTCAGCAGCCCCTTTTTGTGCCCCTTTCATCAACAGGGCGCTGCTGGTCGAGCACCAGCAGCAGCTATTATGTGGGAGTGCTATGACATCGACGGTTTAAGTCAGAGGCGCGGGAGCTGGCGGCGGCGGTGTCGATTTCTTATGATGATCATCGGCATTGGACCAGCCTAAGCCTGTGCCAAAATCGACTTTCTGTTCGCTGAACGAATAACCGATATTCGCATCGCCAAAGTAGCCGTCGCCCTGGTAGGCCACGCCGATATTAGGTCGAATGGATTGATTGGAAAAGACGTAATCCACCCCGATGGCTCCTACGCCACGGTTCTCTTGATTATCCGAAAATGCCTTGATTCCGACGGCTGGCCCTTCCCCGAATATATAGCTGACTCCGATCCCGAAACCCACGTCGTGTGCTTCGGCGCCCATGGAAAAAGCCATCAAAGTCGCTAGAAACAATAGTTTTGGGGGGGAGGCGCGTAGTTTTCCTTTCATGATCTCTCCGTGAACTGCTTGGTTTGAGATGCCCTGCGTCGTGATTGTCGTGGCGCTTTTCAAACCATAGCAGAGAAAATTTCAGTCGGAGTTTGGTGGTGGCATGTGCTTATGGCGCGCAGTAGAAGCCTAAGGCTTGCGCTCCGCCAGCTCTTCCAGCAAGTCGGCCGAAGGCACGAAGAACAGCCCCCCCGTGACCGCCGTGCTGAAGTCGAGCAATCGATCATAGTTGCCCGCCGGCTTGCCGATAAACATGTTCTCGAGCATCTGCTCGACGGGGGCCGGCGAGCGCGCATAACCGATGAAGTAGGTGCCGAACTCGCCGGCGCCTGGTCGGCCGAAGGGCATGTTGTCCCGCAGGATCTTCACTTCCCGGCCGTCCTCGGTGAGGGTGGTCAGGGAACTGTGGGAGCAGCTCGGTTTGACCGAGTCAGCGAGTTCGATATCGGACAGCTTGGTGCGGCCGATAATGCGCTCCTGGGTCTCGACGCTCAGCTTGTTCCAGCCGGTCATGTCGTGCAGGTACTTTTGCACCAGCACATAACTGCCGTTGGTAAACGCCGGGTCTTCATCGCCGACCATGGTGAAGTCGACCGCCGCGTGGCCAACCGGGTTTTCGGTGCCATCGACAAAGCCGACCATGCTGCGCATGTCGAAGTAACGAAACCCCTGGACTTCATCGACCACCGTGATCGCGTCACCCAGCGGTGCGAGCAATTGCGTCGCCAATTCGAAACACAGGTCCATCTGGTCGGCCCGGATGTGCAGCAGGATATCGCCCGGTGTCGCCGGCGCTTGGCGGCCTTCCACACCCACTTCACGAAAGCCGTGCAGCGAGGCGGGGCGCGGGCCGCCGAACAGGTGGTCCCAGGCACCGGAACCAAAACCGCAGACACAGGACAGATTACCGGCAGGCACGCGCTTGCCGACGGAGCGCGTCAGCGCGGCGACATCTTCGCACCAGCCGCGCACGGTCTCGGCCGCTTCGCTACCGGGTGCCAAGGTGGCCACGATGAAAATCGCGCTGCTGGTGATCGGGCTATAGACCGCTTGCGGGTCAGGCTTGCGCTCGGTCGAGGGCGAAAGGGTTGTCATTCAGAACTCCACAGGCGGCGGATCAGATTTGAAAGACTGGAAAATAGCAGATTGCAACTCTGAAGCTACAATCGAGTGAAGAGAGCGCGCAGATGCAGTGGAGAAAACCCAGGCGCAGCCGATACACTGCTGTCCTGAATGTTCGAGTGCGTGTGCGATGACCCTCACCGACGCTGTTCTCATCCTCCTGCTGGCGGCCCGCATCCATGGCACGGACGAAGCCGTGCGCGCGTCGGCCAAGAGCTGTGTGAAGAAATTGCCCCGTGGCAAACGCGAGCTGATCTACAACGTGATCAACAGCCGCAGTCCCATGGACATGGTGGCGCTGATGGCCGATAACCTGCAGTTGGACGACTAGGCAGGCGGGTCGCCGCGGGCTCAGTCGTCGAAGCCGACCTTCTCGTGAATCCCGTCCACCTTCAATTCCAGTCGATAGGCCACGGCGATAAACAGCGCCTGGCACAGGCACAGGCTCGCACTCAACGAACGAAAGGCGAACGAGCTGCCCTCATTCACCAGCAGCGCCGTGCTGGCGCGCTTGACCAGCGGTGACAGGTTGCTGTCGGTGATGGTCAGGGTTTTCGCCTGGTGCAATTGGGCGATACGCAGGCACTGCTGGGTTTCCTTGGCGTACGGCGAGAAGCTGATGGCAATCACCAGGTCGTTGGCGCGCACGCTGCGCATCTGTTCGCGATAGCTGCCGCCCAGGCCCGACACCAGGTGAATACGCTTGTTGGTGTGCTGCAGGTTGTAGACCAGGTAGTCGGCCACCGCGAATGAGCGACGCACCCCCACCACATAGATGTTGTCGGCATTCACCACCAGGTCCACGGCGTCGTCGAACGCCTGGTCATCCAGTTCCAGACCCAGGCGCTCAATGCCCGAAAGCGTGGCATTGATGCATTCGCGCGCCAGGTCGCCGGCGCTGGCTTTCTGGGTCTTGTTGTCGATCAGGCTGCGAATCCGCTGCTGGTAGTTCTGCGCCGGCGTGGTCTTGTGGGTATAGGCCTGGCGAAACAACGCCTGCATTTCACTGAAACCGCTGAAACCGAAGCGCTGGGAAAAGCGCACGATGGCCGACGGATGCACTTCGCATTCCTGGGCGATATCGCTGATCCGGTCGACCATGATCCGGTCGCTCTGCTGGCTCATATAGGTGGCGATGCGCTTGAGCTGGCGCGGCAGGCTTTCATATTCCTCGGTGATCAGTTGCAGCAGACGCTCGGCATTGATCGGAGGGCTGGCGATATCGCCCTCGGGTGCGCTTTCGGTCATGGCGGGCTGATCGGTGGGGGACATGGGCAATCCTTCTGGTTGTGCTTGTGGCTGGGTCGCTGCACCTAGTCTACAGGGGCGACACCAATAAAATCTTGAGTGCGGAGTCAGGTGGCGCGATGCTGAAACGATCCACCCGCTAGATGCCATCACCTTCAAGTGTAATGGAAAATATATTCCATATAAAAAATAATAGAAAATATATTGAATGTCGTCAGCAGACGTTCTAGTCTGGCCTCACACCAAAAGTGTTCGTGGCTACCTCGCGGCGAACGCAGGCTGATAAAAATAACAGGAGCCAGCATGGGCCAGACTCGTTTTGCCAGTGGGCGTCAATTGGATCTGATCTGCCTCGGGCGCCTTGGCGTCGATCTCTACGCGCAGCAAGTCGGTGCGCGCCTGGAGGATGTCTCGAGCTTTGCCAAATACCTCGGCGGGTCCTCCGCCAACATTGCCTTCGGCACTGCCCGACTGGGGGTGAAATCGGCGATGTTGAGCCGGGTCGGGGACGATCATATGGGTCGCTTCCTGGTCGAGTCCCTGGCCAGCGAAGGTTGCGATACCCGCGGTATCAAGGTCGACCCGGAACGCCTTACCGCCATGGTGCTGCTCGGTCTCAAGGACCGCGAAACCTTCCCGCTGGTGTTCTACCGCGAGAACTGCGCCGACATGGCCCTGCGCGCCGAAGACATCTCTGAGGATTTCGTCGCCTCCAGCAAGGCCTTGTTGATCACCGGCACGCATTTCTCCACCGCCGGCGTCTACCAGGCCAGCATCCAGGCCCTGGATTACGCCGAAAAACATAACGTCCGTCGTGTGCTCGATATCGACTACCGCCCGGTGCTCTGGGGGCTGGCCGGCAAGGCCGACGGTGAAACCCGTTTTGTCGCCGACCAGCAGGTCAGCCAGCACGTGCAAAGTATCCTTCCACGCTTCGACCTGATCGTCGGCACTGAAGAAGAGTTCCTGATCGCCGGTGGCGGCGAGGACTTGCTTGGCGCGCTGCGCACCGTACGTTCGCTGACCGCCGCGACCCTGGTGGTCAAGCTCGGTGCCCAAGGTTGCACGGTGATTCACGGAGCGATTCCGGCGCGCCTCGAAGACGGCGCCATTTACCCGGGCGTACGGGTCGAAGTGCTCAACGTGCTGGGGGCCGGCGATGCCTTTATGTCAGGTTTCCTCTGCGGTTGGCTGGAGGAGGCCAGCGATGAGCGCTGCTGCCAGCTGGCCAATGCCTGCGGTGGTCTGGTGGTCTCCCGCCATGCCTGCGCCCCGGCGATGCCGACCCGCGCCGAACTCGATTACCTGTTCAACAGCCCGGTGCCGATCACCCGGCCCGACCAGGATATGAAGCTGCAACGCCTGCATCAGGTCAGCGTGCCGCGCAAAGCCTGGCGACAACTGTTCATCTTTGCCTTCGACCATCGCGGGCAACTGGTGGAACTGGCCCATAAAGGCGGTCGTGACCTCAACAGCATCGGTGAACTCAAGCTGCTGTTCATCAAGGCCGTGGAGCGGGTCGAGGCCGACCTGCGCAAACAGGGGATCGAGGCGGATGTCGGTCTGCTGGCCGATCAACGCTTTGGCCAGGACTCATTGAACGCCGCCACCGGCCGTGGCTGGTGGGTTGCGCGCCCGGTGGAGGTCCAGGGTTCCCGGCCGCTGGCCTTCGAGCAGGGCCGCTCCATCGGCAGTAACCTGATTGCCTGGCCGCAAGAGCAGATCATCAAGTGCCTGGTGCAATTCCACCCGGACGACGAGCCTCTGCTGCGTCTGGAACAGGAAGCGCAGATCAAGGCCTTGTACCTGGCGTCGCAAATCAGCGGTCATGAGTTGCTGCTGGAAATCATCCCGCCCAAGGATCACCCATCGACTTATCCCGATGTGCTGTACCGCGCCCTCAAGCGCCTCTACAACCTGGATATCTACCCGGCCTGGTGGAAGATCGAAGCGCAAAGCGCCGCTGAATGGGAGCAACTCGACGCCCTGATTCAAGAACGCGATCCGTATTGCCGAGGCGTGGTGCTGCTGGGCCTGAACGCACCGGCTGCGACCCTGGCGCACGGTTTCCAGCAGGCCAGTCAAAGCCGGACCTGCCGCGGCTTTGCTGTCGGCCGGACGATTTTCCAGGAACCCAGCCGGGCCTGGATGGCCGGTGAAATTGATGATGAGGCGTTGATCCGGCAGGTGCAGGCGACGTTTGTGGGTCTGATCGACGCGTGGCGTGCGGCGCGTAGCTGATGCCACAGGTGATCGGTTGAATATTTTAGAAAAAACAATAAAAGGTGCAGCCATGCCCGCTATCCGAATTGGCATCAACCCGATCTCCTGGAGTAACGACGACCTGCCGTCCCTGGGCGGCGAGACACCGCTGAGCACCGCCTTGAGCGAAGGCAAGGACATCGGCTACGAAGGTTTCGAACTCAACGGCAAGTTTCCCAAGGACGCCAAGGGGGTCGGCGATGTGCTGCGCCCCTACGACCTGGCCCTGGTCTCCGGCTGGTATTCCAGCCGCCTGGCCCGGCGTTCGGCGGCCGAGGAGATCGACGCCATCGCCAGTCATGTCGAGTTGCTTGCGCAGAACGGCGCCAAGGTGCTGGTCTACGGCGAAGTCGCCGATTCCATCCAGGGTCAGCGCATTGCGCTGGTGGAACGCCCGCGTTTTCACAGCGAACAGGCCTGGCAGGAATACGCCGACAAACTCACCGAGCTGGCGCGTTTTACCCTGTCGCAAGGGGTGCGCCTGGCTTATCACCACCATATGGGCGCCTACGTCGAATCGCCGGCCGACATCGATAAATTGATGGCGCTGACCGGCAGCGAAGTGGGGCTGCTGTTTGATTCGGGCCATTGCTACATGGGCGGTGGCGAGCCCCTCGAGGTGCTGCGCAAACATATCGGGCGCATCTGCCACGTGCATTTCAAGGACGTGCGCAAACCGGTGGTGCAACTGGCGCGCAACAATCTCTGGAGTTTCCCGGACTGTATCGTCAACGGCACCTTCACCGTGCCCGGTGATGGCGATATCGACTTTGCCGCGTTGCTGGATGTCTTGCTGGCCGCCGATTATCACGGCTGGCTGGTGGTCGAGGCCGAGCAGGACCCGGCCGTTGCGCCAAGCTACATCTACGCCAAGAAAGGCTTCGACACCTTGCGTGGGTTGCTCGATCAGAGGACCGGACAATGAGCCTGCTGGTCAAGAGTCACAGCAAGGGTCGGACCCTGGTCGAGTTGGCGCCCGGCACCCTGGAGTATGTCGGTTTCGCCGCCTATCGCCTGAGCCTCGGCGAAAACCTGCCAGTCAGCGCCGGTGACCAGGAACTGTGCCTGGTGCTGCTCGGCGGCCGGGTCAGCATCAAGGGCGAAGCCCCGGGGCAGGGCGCCTTCGACTGGGACAATATCGGCGATCGCCAATCGGTGTTCGAAGACAAATCGCCCTATGCCGTTTACCTGCCACCCGGCAGCCAGGCCCAGGTGGTGGCCTTGAGCGATGTGCAGATTGCTGTCTGTGCCGCGCCCGGTTCGACCGCGGCAGGCCACGGTCCACGGCTGATCACCCCGCAAAGCATGAAGCGCAGTGTGCGCGGCAAGGGCGCCAACACCCGGTATGTCTGCGACATCCTGCCGGACACCGAACCTGCACACTCGCTGCTGGTGGTGGAGGTGCGCACGCCCTCCGGGCATTCATCGAGCTATCCGCCGCACAAGCACGACACCGACGACCTGCCGCACCAGAGCTTTCTTGAGGAGACCTACTACCACCAGGTCAACCCGCCCCAGGGTTTCGTCTTTCAGCGGGTCTACACCGATGACCGCTCCATCGACCAGGCCATGGCCGTGGAAAACAGCGACCTGGTGGTGGTACCCAAGGGCTATCACCCGGTCAGCGTGCCCTACGGCTACGAGTCCTATTACCTGAACGTGATGGCCGGACCCAAGCGTGTCTGGCAGTTCCACAACGACCCACGGCACAGCTGGCTGCTGGATCTGTAGGTCCGCCGCGATTTCAATTTCTGGATGGAGAATAAAAACAATGAGTGAGGCTCCGGTTTTAGGCCACTACATCAACGGCCAGGTGCGCGACAGCGGTAGCGAGCGCTTCAGCAATGTCTTCAACCCGGCCACCGGCAGCGTGCAGGCGCGGGTCGGGCTGGCCAGCCAGCAGACCGTCGATGAGGCCGTCGCCAGTGCCTTGAAGGCCTTCCCGGCCTGGTCCGAGCAGTCGTCCCTGCGGCGTTCGCGGGTGATGTTCAAGTTCAAGGAGCTGCTGGATAAACACCACGATGAACTCGCCGAAATCATCTGCCGGGAACATGGCAAGGTGTTTTCCGATGCCAAGGGCGAAGTCACCCGTGGTATCGAGATCGTCGAATACGCCTGTGGCGCGCCGAACCTGCTGAAAACCGATTTCAGCGACAACATCGGCGGCGGCATCGATAACTGGAACCTGCGCCAGCCCCTGGGCGTCTGCGCCGGGGTCACTCCGTTCAACTTCCCGGTGATGGTGCCGCTGTGGATGATCCCGCTGGCGCTGGTCACCGGTAACTGCTTCATCCTCAAGCCCTCCGAGCGCGACCCGTCGGCCAGTCTGTTGATGGCCCGCCTGTTGAGCGAAGCCGGCCTGCCGGACGGCGTGTTCAACGTGGTGCAGGGCGACAAGCTGGCGGTCGATGCCTTGCTCCAGCACCCGGACATCGAGGCCATTTCCTTTGTCGGCTCGACACCGATTGCCGAGTACATCCACCAGCAGGCCACGGCGCGGGGCAAGCGGGTCCAAGCCCTGGGCGGGGCGAAGAACCATATGATCGTCATGCCCGACGCCGATCTGGACCAGGCCGCCGATGCCTTGATCGGCGCCGCCTACGGCTCGGCCGGCGAGCGCTGCATGGCGATCTCGATTGCCGTGGCGGTGGGCGAGGTCGGCGATGAGCTGATTGCCCGACTGCTGCCGCGCATCGATCAACTGAAGATCGGCAACGGCATGCAGGGCGACAGCGACATGGGTCCGCTGGTGACCGCTGAACACAAGGCCAAGGTCGAAGGTTTTATCGGCGAGGGCGTGGCCCAGGGCGCCCGGCTGATTGTCGACGGTCGTGGCTTCAAGGTGCCAGGTGCGGAAAACGGCTTTTTCGTCGGTGCCACCCTGTTCGATAACGTCACCCCCGAGATGAGCATCTACCAGCAGGAAATTTTCGGCCCGGTGCTGGGGATCGTGCGGGTGGCGGATTTTGCCAGCGCCGTGGCGCTGATCAACGCCCATGAGTTCGGTAACGGTGTGTCCTGTTTCACCAGCGATGGCGGGATTGCCCGGTCCTTTGCCCGCAGCATCAAGGTCGGCATGGTCGGTATCAACGTGCCGATCCCGGTGCCCATGGCCTGGCACTCGTTCGGCGGCTGGAAGCGTTCGTTGTTTGGCGACCACCACGCCTACGGTGATGAAGGCCTGCGTTTCTACAGTCGTTACAAGAGCGTTATGCAACGCTGGCCGGACAGCATTGCCAAAGGCCCTGAGTTCAGTATGCCCACCGCCAAATAGGCGATCTTCATCTTTGTCTGCGGAGAACAAGAATAATGAACCAGCCCCTGCGTTTCGCCCTGAACCGTATGGTTGCTCCACGTTTGTCACTGCCGCAATTCATTGAGCTGGCGGTGGCCCTGAAGGCCGATGCCATCGAGATCCGCAACGATCTCATGGGGGTCGAGATCGAAGACGGCACGCCGGCCGTGCGGGTCCGCGAGCTGTGTGCGGCCCAGGGCATCAAGGTGCTGTCGATCAACGCCCTGTACCCCTTTGATGTCTGGAATGCCGAGCGCCGCGCGCAAACCCTGGCGCTGGCGGCCTATGCCCGTGATTGCGGGGCCGAGGGCCTGGTGATGTGCCCGTTCAACGATCGTGACGATCCGCGTTCCGAAGCACAACGCAACGCCGGGTTGCGCACGGCCTTGAGCGAACTGGCGCCGATTCTGCGTGAATACGGGATTCTCGGTTTCATCGAACCGCTGGGATTCGAGGAATGCGCCCTGCGCCGCAAGCGCACGGCGGTGGACGCGATCAAGGCGATCGGCGGGCTGGATGTATTCCGTCTGGTGCACGACACCTTTCATCATCATCTGGCCGGCGAACAGGAATACTTCCCTGAACTGACGGGCCTGGTGCACATCTCCGGGGTCGAAGACGGCAAAGCGCCGTTGGCGACCATCCGTGACGGCCACCGGGTGCTGGTGGGCGAGGCCGATATCCTCGGCAATACGGCGCAGATCGAGACCTTGCTCGGCGGCGGCTACAGCGGCTACCTGTCGTTCGAACCCTTTGCCGAAAGCGTGCATGGGCGGGCGGACATCCAGCAGGCGCTGGGCGCGAGCATGGCCCATCTTCAACAGGCAATGGCGGTGCAAGCATGACCACGACACGACTGACCATGGCCCAGGCGCTGGTGAAGTTCCTCGACAACCAGTACGTCGAGGTCGATGGCGTGCAAAGCAAGTTCGTCGCCGGGGTCTTCACCATCTTCGGCCACGGCAACGTGCTCGGCCTCGGCCAGGCACTGGAGCAGGACAGCGGCGACCTGGTGGTCCACCAGGGTCGCAATGAGCAGGGCATGGCCCACGCCGCCATCGGTTTTGCCAAGCAGCACCTGCGGCGCAAAATCTACGCCTGCAGTTCATCGGTCGGGCCCGGTGCGGCGAATATGCTCACCGCCGCCGCGACGGCCACCGCCAACCGCATTCCCTTGCTGTTGCTGCCCGGCGATGTCTATGCCAGCCGCCAGCCGGACCCGGTGCTGCAACAGATCGAGCAGTTCCACGACCTGAGCATCAGCACCAACGATGCGTTCAAGGCCGTCAGCAAATACTGGGACCGCATCAACCGTCCGGAACAGTTGATGAGCGCGGCGATCCACGCCATGCGGGTGCTCACTGACCCTGCTGAAACCGGCGCGGTGACCCTGGCCTTGCCGCAGGATGTCCAGGCTGAAGCTTACGATTACCCCGATTACTTCCTGCAGAAACGTGTGCACCGTATCGACCGCCGCCCGGCCACCGAGGCCATGCTCGGCGACGCCGTGGCGCTGCTCAAGGGCAAGCGCAAGCCGCTGATCATCTGTGGCGGCGGGGTTCGCTACTCAGGGGCGAATGCGGCGTTGCAGGCGTTTGCCGAACGTTTCGACATTCCTTTTGCCGAAACCCAGGCCGGCAAGAGCGCCATCGTCTCCAGCCATCCGTTGAACGTCGGTGGCATCGGCGAAACCGGCTGCCTGGCGGCCAACCTGCTGGCCAAGGAAGCCGACCTGATCATCGGCATCGGCACCCGTTATTCGGACTTCACCACTGCCTCGAAATGGCTGTTCCAGCACCCCGAGGTGCAGTTCCTCAACCTCAATATCAGCCCCTGCGATGCCCTGAAGCTCGATGGTGTGCAGTTGCTGGCCGATGCCCGCTCCGGGTTGCAGGCATTGTCCGCAGAGCTGGGGGATTACCGCGCCAGTTGGGGCGAGCAAACACGCGAGGCCAAGGCACGCTTGGACGAGGAGGTCGACCGGGTCTACCAGGTCGAGTACCAGACCCAGGATTTTGTCCCGGAAATCAACGACCACATGGACCCGGCGGTGCTGCGCGAATTTATCGAGCTGACCGGTTCCTGCCTGACCCAGAGCCGGGTGCTCGGCGTGTTGAACGAAACCCTCGCCGAGGACGCGGTGATCGTCGCGGCGGCCGGCAGCTTGCCCGGTGACCTGCAACGCAGTTGGCGCAGCAAGGGCGTGAACACCTACCACGTCGAGTACGGCTATTCCTGCATGGGTTATGAGGTCAATGCCGCCCTCGGGGTGAAACTCGCGGAACCGGCGCGGGAGGTCTATGCGCTGGTCGGGGACGGCTCCTACATGATGCTGCACTCGGAGCTGGTCACCTCGATCCAGGAGCGGCGCAAGATCAACGTGGTCCTGCTCGACAACATGACCTTCGGCTGTATCAACAACCTGCAAATGGAACACGGTATGGACAGCTTCGGCACCGAGTTCCGGTTCCGTGATCCGGCCAGCGGCAAGCTCGATGGCAACTTTGTCCCGGTGGACTTTGCCATGAGCGCGGCGGCCTACGGTTGCAAGACCTACAAGGTCAACACCGTCGAGCAATTGCAGGCGGCCTTGGTCGATGCGCGGTTGCAGACGGTGTCGACGCTGATCGATATCAAAGTCCTGCCCAAGACCATGATTCACAAATACCTGTCCTGGTGGCGGGTCGGCGTGGCGCAAGTGTCCACCAGCGCGCGCACCGATGCCGTGGCCAAGACCCTCAATGAACGACTGGCCAAGGCGCGTCAGTACTGACCCCTTGCAACGAACAACAACTACGCCAACAGGAGTTTTCCCATGTCTTTAAAGCTAGGTGTCATCGGCACCGGTGCCATCGGTCAGGATCACATTCGTCGTTGCAGCAAGACCCTGCTCAACAGCCAGGTGGTGGCGGTCACCGACATCAACCTGCAACAGGCGGCCAAGGTGATCGCCGACCTGCAACTGACCGCCGAGGTCTACCCGGACGGTCATGCACTGATCAATGCGCCGGAAGTCGAGGCGATCCTGGTCACCTCCTGGGGCCCCAGCCACGAGGAGTTCGTGCTGGCGGCGATTGCGGCCGGCAAGCCAGTGTTCTGCGAGAAGCCGCTGGCGGTCACGGCCGAGGGTTGCCGCAAGATCGTCGCTGCCGAAGTGGCCCACGGCAAGCGCCTGGTGCAGGTCGGTTTCATGCGCCCCTACGATGAAGGTTATCGCGCCCTCAAGGCGGTGATCGACAGCGGCCAGATCGGCGAGCCGTTGATGCTGCATTGCGCCCACCGCAACCCGACCGTGGGTGAGAACTACAAGACCGACATGGCCATCACCGACACCTTGATCCATGAACTGGACGTGCTGCGCTGGCTATTGGCCGACGACTACGTGTCGGTGCAGGTGGTGTTCCCGCGCAAGACCAGCAAGGCCCTCGCGCACCTGAAGGACCCGCAGATCGTCCTGCTGGAAACCGCCCGGGGCACGCGTATCGACGTCGAGGTCTTCGTCAACTGCCAGTACGGCTATGACATCCAGTGCGAAGTGGTCGGTGAAACCGGCATCGCCAAGTTGCCGGAGCCTTCGCAGGTGCAACTGCGCAGCGGCGCCAAGTTGTCCAACGCGATCCTGATGGACTGGAAAGACCGCTTTATCGCCGCCTATGACGTCGAGTTGCAGGCCTTTATCGATGGCGTGCGTGCCGGCCAGGTCGGCGGCCCGTCGGCCTGGGATGGCCTGGCGGCGGCGGTGGCGGCGGATGCCTGCATCGAAGCCCAGGGCAGTGGGGCGATTGTCCGGATCGGGCTGCCGGAACGCCCGCACTTCTACGGCTGAGGAATCACTATTGGGTGTTCCCACCATGGAGGTGGGAGCGCGAGGAGAGGCCACCATGCGTATTGCGCTAGACCCTTACATGTACCGCAATTTGCCCCTGGGCAAGATGGTCGACAAGGTGGCCGAGCTCGGTTACCAGCATATCGAACTGTCGCCCCGGGAAGACTTCCTGCCGTTCTACAAGGCTGCACGCGTCGACAAGGCGCGGATCAAGGAGTTTCGCAAAGCCTTGAGCGACACCGGCGTGCAGCTTTCGTCGCTGTTACCGATGTACCACTGGGCCGCCGCCGACGAAGGTCTGCGGGTGGCGGCGGTGCGCAACTGGAAGCGGGCGATCCAGATCGCCGTGGAAATGGATTGCGAGCTGGTCAACACGGAGTTCACCGGACAGTCGGACAACCCGCTGGTCTGTGAAAACCAGTTCATGCGCTCGATGGATGAGTTGATGCCCGAGTTCGAACGCGAAGGCGTCAAGCTGGATATCCAGGCGCATCCCTATGACTTCTGCGAACGCAACAATGAGTCGGTCGACATCATTCGTGGCCTGGACCGCGACTGGATCAACTACCTCTATGCGGCACCGCACACCTTCTTCTATGACGACGGCAAAGGCGACATCGCCTCGATGCTCAAGTACGCCGGCTCCAAGCTCAGCCACTTGATCATTGCCGACACCTACAACCACAAAGCTTCTTCGAGCCTGCGTTATATCGTCAACCCGCCGGGGGTGACCGCCACCGTGCACCAGCACCTGGACATCGGCCAGGGCGAGGTCGACTGGGAGGCGTTTTTCGGTACGTTGCGCGAGATCAAGTTCGATGGCATCGCCACTGTGTCGGTGTTCGCCTGGGAGGATCGTCCGGACGAATCGAACCGGATGATGCTTGAGCGCGTCACCCGTGAGCTTTGCCAGTAAGGCCCAAAACGAAAAAAGAAAATAAATTTCTAAAACAGATTGATATGGAAATTATTTTCCAATAAAGTCGATTTCAGGTTGTCGAGTACCGACGATCGTTCGCCTGCCGGTCACTGAAAGAGTCACGTTTGATCCATAAAACCAACAAGAATGTGGAGAAAGACTTTTCATGAAAACCAAGATCCGTTTCACCTCCCTTGCCCTGTCTCTGATGCTTGCCAGCGGTGCCGCCTTCGCCGATATGAAGATCGGTGTGAGCATGTCGCAGTTCGATGACACCTGGCTGACCTACCTGCGTGAATCCATGGACCAGAAAGCCAAGTCCATGCCCGACGGTGTGAAACTGCAGTTCGAAGACGCCCGTGGCGACGTGGTCAAGCAACTCAGCCAGGTGGAAAGCTTCGTCAGCCAGAAAGTCGACGCGATCATCGTCAACCCGGTGGACACTGCCGCCACCAAGAAAATCACCGATGCGGCGGTCAAGGCCGGGATTCCCCTGGTCTACGTCAACCGCCGGCCGGATGACCTGAACCTGCCCAAGGGCGTGACCACCGTCGCCTCCAATGACCTGGAAGCCGGCCAGATGCAGATGCAGTACCTCGCCGACAAAATGAACGGCAAGGGCGACATCGTGATCCTCCTCGGCGATCTCGCCAACAACTCCACCACCAACCGCACCAAGGGCGTCAAGGAAGTCCTGGCCAAGTACCCGAACATCAAGATCGAGCAGGAGCAGACCGGTACCTGGTCGCGCGACAAAGGTATGACGCTGGTCAACGACTGGCTGACCCAGGGCCGCAAATTCGATGCCGTGGTCGCCAACAACGACGAAATGGCCATTGGTGCCGCGATGGCGCTGGAGCAGGCCGGGGTGAAAAAGGGTAGTGTGCTGATTGCCGGTGTCGACGGCACGCCT
Source organism: Pseudomonas gingeri (assembly GCF_013386165.1). Classification (GTDB taxonomy): domain Bacteria; phylum Pseudomonadota; class Gammaproteobacteria; order Pseudomonadales; family Pseudomonadaceae; genus Aquipseudomonas; species Aquipseudomonas gingeri_C. The sequence continues at coordinate 102,525 of NZ_JACAOS010000003.1, forward strand.
GATGGCCTGCGTGCGGTGAAAAAAGGCGATATGGCGGTCTCGGTGTTCCAGGATGCCAAGGGTCAGGCAGTCGGTTCCATCGACTCGGCGGTGAAGATGGCCAAGCACGAGCCGGTTGATCAGGCGGTGTGGGTGCCGTATCGCCTGATCACCCCGCAAAACGTTGCCGAGTTCAAATAGTCAGTCCGTTCAATAACAACAATAAACAAGCAAGGTCGCACTGCTCGCCTTGCTGATGGAGTACCTGATCATGTTCGCTTCAGCGACTGCTTCGAGCAACCCGCTGGTGGGTATCCAGCCCACTGCCCTACCTGTCGATGAGCCGTACCTGCTGGAGGTTGTCAACGTCAGCAAGGGTTTCCCCGGGGTCGTGGCGTTGTCCAATGTCCAACTGCGGGTCCGCCCGGGATCGGTGCTGGCCCTGATGGGCGAGAACGGTGCCGGCAAATCCACCCTGATGAAAATCGTCGCCGGTATCTACCAGCCGGATGCCGGCGAGCTGCGTCTGCGTGGCAAGCCGGTGGTCTTCGACACGCCGTTGGCGGCCTTGCAGTCCGGGATCGCGATGATCCACCAGGAACTCAACCTGATGCCGCACATGAGCGTCGCCGAGAACATCTGGATCGGCCGCGAGCAGCTCAACGGCTTCCACATGATCGATCACCGGGAAATGCACCGCTGCACGGCAAAACTGCTGGAGCGGCTGCGCATTGACCTCGACCCGGAGGAACAGGTCGGCAACCTGAGCATCGCCGAACGGCAGATGGTCGAGATCGCCAAGGCGGTGTCCTACGACTCCGACATCCTGATCATGGATGAGCCGACCTCGGCCATCACCGACAAGGAGGTCGCCCATCTGTTCTCGATCATTGCCGACCTCAAGTCCCAGGGGAAGGGGATCATCTACATCACCCACAAAATGAACGAAGTGTTTGCCATCGCCGACGAAGTGGCGGTGTTCCGTGACGGCGCCTACATCGGCCTGCAACGGGCTGACAGCATGGACGGCGACAGCCTGATCTCGATGATGGTCGGGCGCGAGCTGAGCCAGTTGTTCCCGGTGCGTGAAAAGCCCATCGGCGACCTGCTGCTGTCGGTGCGCGACCTGCGCCTGGACGGCATCTTCAAGGGCGTTTCATTCGACCTGCATGCCGGCGAGATCCTCGGCATCGCCGGCTTGATGGGCTCGGGAAGGACCAATGTCGCCGAAACGATTTTCGGCATCACCCCGAGCGATGGCGGGGAAATCCGCCTCGATGGCCAGCCGGTGCGGATCAGTGACCCGCACCTGGCCATCGAGAAGGGTTTTGCGCTGCTGACCGAAGACCGCAAGCTCAGTGGCCTGTTCCCGTGCCTCTCGGTCATGGAAAACATGGAGATGGCCGTGCTGCCGCACTACGTCGGCGGCAACGGTTTTATCCAGCAGAAGGCCTTGCGTGCCCTCTGTGAAGAGATGTGCAAGAAGCTGCGGGTGAAAACCCCGTCCCTGGAGCAGTGCATCGACACCTTGTCCGGTGGCAACCAGCAAAAGGCCTTGCTCGCCCGTTGGTTGATGACCAACCCGCGCATCCTGATTCTCGACGAGCCAACCCGTGGCATCGATGTCGGCGCCAAGGCCGAGATCTATCGGCTGATCGCCTACCTCGCCAGCGAGGGCATGGCGGTGATCATGATTTCCTCGGAGCTGCCGGAAGTGCTGGGCATGAGCGACCGGGTGATGGTCATGCACGAGGGCGACCTGATGGGCACCCTTGACCGCAATGAGGCGACCCAGGAGCGGGTCATGCAGTTGGCCTCCGGGATGACCGCGGTTCACTAGTTGTTCAACGAACAGAGGCCGGTGGCGGTGGTCCGCGCCGGTAACGCGATAGAAGGGTGAGTGGTTATGAACGTGATACTGGAAAACAAACCTGCAACGGTGGCGGTCAAGAAGAGTCGCCGGCGCCTTCCCACCGAATTGAGCATCTTCCTGGTGCTGATCGGCATCGGTCTGGTTTTTGAAGTGTTCGGCTGGATCGTGCGCGACCAGAGTTTCCTGATGAACTCCCAGCGGCTGGTGCTGATGATCCTGCAGGTGTCGATCATCGGCTTGCTGGCGATCGGCGTCACCCAGGTCATTATCACCACCGGTATCGACCTGTCGTCGGGCTCGGTGCTGGCGCTTTCGGCGATGATCGCCGCGAGCCTGGCGCAAACCTCGGACTTCGCCCGGGCGGTGTTTCCGTCGCTGACCGACCTGCCGGTGTGGATTCCGGTGATTGTCGGGCTCGGGGTGGGGCTGCTGGCGGGAGCGATCAATGGCAGCATCATTGCCCTGACCGGTATTCCGCCCTTCATTGCGACCCTGGGCATGATGGTTTCGGCCCGTGGCCTGGCGCGCTACTACACCGAAGGCCAGCCGGTGAGCATGCTTTCGGATTCCTATACGGCCATCGGCCACGGCGCGATGCCGGTGATCATTTTCCTGGTGGTGGCGGTGATCTTCCACATTGCCCTGCGCTACACCAAGTATGGCAAGTACACCTATGCCATCGGCGGCAACATGCAGGCGGCGCGCACCTCGGGGATCAACGTCAAGCGTCATCTGGTGATCGTCTATAGCATCGCCGGGCTCTTGTCGGGCTTGGCCGGGGTGGTCGCTTCGGCGCGGGCGGCCACCGGGCAGGCGGGCATGGGCATGTCCTACGAACTGGACGCGATTGCCGCTGCGGTGATCGGTGGTACCAGCCTGGCGGGTGGGGTAGGGCGTATTACCGGTACGGTGATTGGCGCGCTGATCCTCGGGGTCATGGCCAGCGGCTTCACCTTTGTCGGTGTCGACGCCTACATCCAGGACATCATCAAGGGCCTGATCATCGTGATCGCGGTGGTCATCGACCAATACCGCAACAAGCGCAAGCTCAAGCGCTGAGTTCGCTGTAAACCACAAGGGCCTTTTCAGGCCCTTGTTGTGTTCTGGGTGTCAGGTTTTTCTAGTCGCGAGCTTCAGACCCTTGCCGGGGTGATGGGCGCTGAATCCCGTTGGGTTACCGCAGCAGACGGATATTGCCTGATGGCCTGATAAACCTCATCCACCGAAATATTGTCCATTCCGTCTTTTTTGATAATGGTGTGATGGGCGTGCAGGGGATAAGGCCCGGTATGCGCCGGATCGGTTTTCCCGCAGAGCAAGACCATGGGCAGGTCCATCGCACAGGCGACGTGCATGGGGCCGGTATCGCCGGTCAGGAGCAAGTCACAACGTTTGAACACGGCCGCCAGTTGGCCGACATTGGTTTTGCCGATGAGATTCACAATGTGCGGGTGAGCCGTCAACGCGTCGGCGGCAAAGGCTTCACTGGGCGAGCCGGTGAGCACGATATAGGCCGATGGATGCTGTTGCACCAGGCGCTGTATCAGATGATCGAAACGCTTGAAAGACCAGCTGCGGGTATCTTTTGTCATCAAGGATGGGAACAGCCTGGACAGGAAGTTCCGGCCTTTTTTCGAAATCTGATGACAGCCCATGTGCAGGGCAAGAACGAAAGGCGCGGGGGCAGCGGGGATTTTTTTCAGCAGCTCATCGGCCTGTGACACATCCTCTGCGGTCACATTCAGTTCATAAGGCCCCAATGGATCTTGAACCGCCTGCGGCAGGTGTTGGAGCACAAAACGATAAAAGTCTTCCGAGTAATGAAACGCCCCGGCATAGCGCGGCAGCATCAAAACCTTTGGAATGTCTTTCAAGTAGGTGGCGGTATTCTTGATGTTCTGCAAAGGCAGGATCACGTCATACCCTGCGGCCAATTGCTCAATCGGCTGATCGCCTTCGCGATAGAGTGCATTGATGCACGAATTTCGCGACAGCAGTTCATGGGCCAGCTCTGACAAGGTAACGGCATCTATTTGAGCATTGGGTTTGGCCAGACGCAGTGCGCGGATACCAGGCGTAGCAAACAAGGTGTCGCCCAGGCGGTGCGGAGCAACCAATAGAATTTTTTCTGCGGCCTGTAGCGGACTGGTTGTCATGCAATGGATCCGATTCGGGTTTCGAGGGCGACGGTTCGCGGGGTGACAGACTATCGTAAAAGGGTGACGTTTTTCCAATTGACGGGTCTTCCCGTCGGTTTTCCCGGTTTTGAACGCCCAGCCACCATGGGGCGCTGAAGAAAACTGTGAGCAGGCCGATAGCTTTTGGCCAGGATCGCTTGCGATACTGCTGTGGCCCGCTGTCTTTCGTCCCCGTTCAATGCGAGATCCCGCCCATGTTGTTGAGAAATATTCGGATTGCACCCCGAGCGTTCATCGGTTTTGCCGCCATCGCCTTGCTCAGTGTGTTCCTGGGGCTGTTCGCGTTGAAGCAGATCCGCGATGTCCAGGCCCAGGCCGCCGATATCCAGAACAACTGGTTGCAGCGGGTGCGGGTGCTGGCGTCGGCGAATGCTTCGCTGGACCGTTATCGCCTGGGCTCCATGGCCCACATCCTTTCCTCCAGCGCGGCGGACATGAAGGTCTACGAGGACAAATCGGCCGGGCGCCTGCAGAGCGTGCATGAGCAGATGTCGATTTACGCGGGCTTGCTGACCAACGGCGACGACAAAGGCCGGCTGGACGCCTTCAACCGCAGCCTGGAGGCCTACTCGAAGAATCACCTCGAGTTGCTCAGGGTCTCGCGACTGGGGGACAAGGCTGCCGCCAATACCTACCTGTCGACTATCCGCGAATCCTACGAGCAGATGACCAAGAACCTCGACGACCTGATCGAGCGTGCGAACCAGGGCGCGGAGCAGGCCGGCAAACAGTCGGCCAGCACCTATGACGGCGCGGTGGCGGGCATCGGCCTGGTGATTCTGCTGGTGGGCGTCGGCACCGTGCTGGTGGCCTGGTTGCTGACCCGCAGTATTACCGTACCGATCATCGAGGCGGTGCAGGTTGCGGAAACCATCGCCAAGGGTGATCTGACGCAACCGATCAACCCGGCTGGGAATGACGAGGCCAGTCGTTTGCTCGCGGCCCTGGCGGTGATGCAGGGCAGCTTGCTCACCACCCTCAAGCAGATCACCCATTCGTCGACCCAACTGGCGTCGGCGGCCGAAGAGTTGAACGCGGTGACGGCCGAGGGCAGCCGCGACCTGCAACAGCAGCATGGTGAAATCGAACAGGCCGCCACCGCGGTGACCGAGATGACCAGCGCCATTGAAGAAGTGGCCCGCAATGCCTCGTCGACTTCGGACCTTTCCCAGGAGTCGCGGACCATTGCGCTGAAAGGGCAGCAGCGGATGATCGAAGCGGTGGCGGCGATTGCCGCGCTGACTCGTGGCGTCGAGGTCAGCTCCGAGCAGATCGGCGGTCTGGCGGCGCAGGCGCAGGGTATCGGCAAAGTGCTGGATGTGATTCGCACCATCGCCGAGCAGACCAACCTGCTGGCACTCAATGCCGCCATCGAAGCCGCGCGCGCCGGTGAAGCCGGTCGTGGTTTTGCGGTGGTTGCGGATGAAGTGCGGGCCCTGGCCCACCGCACTGCGCAGTCGACCCGGGAAATCGAAGAGATGATCGGCAGCATCCAGGCCGGCACCACCGGCGCCGTGAGCAGCATGCACAACAGCAGCAACATGACCCGCCAGACCCTCGAACTCGCCGAAGCGGCCAAGACCGCGCTGGCGGAAATCGTCGAGGCGAATGACGAGATCAATAACCGCAACCTGGTCATCACCACAGCCGCCGACGAGCAGGCCCATGTCGCCCGCTCGGTGGATCGCAACCTGCTGAATATCCGTGAGTTGTCGATCCAGTCTTCCGAAGGCTCGCACCAGACCACCGTCGCGTCGCAGTCCCTGGCCCACCTGGCCACCGAACTGAACACCCTGGTCAAGCACTTCCAGATCTAGCGACGCGAGCCGTACCTGGGGGCCTCGGTCCGAGCCCCCGGTTATACCGCTGCAAGGCTGACGCCTATCAGATCGCCCTGAGGACCACGATGCCCGGGGTCTTCTTGACGTAGTCCATGAACGGCGAATCCACCACTTTGTGGTTGGCTTCACGGGCGGAGGCGTTGCGCAGTACCGGACCCTTGTCGGTCATGATGAAGATGCCGGTGTGGGTCACATCCAGCCCTTCGGCCGGGGTGTAGATGCCGATGTAGTCACCGGTTTTCAGGCGGCTGACCACCGCGTCGTCGATCCACTCGCTGGGGATATAGGTGATGGCGCGCTCGACCGTGCCCACCGACGGGATCAGCGTAGCGCCTGTGCCGTCCCCTTGGGCGTTGAGGATCTTGGTGACGGTGGTGGCCCTGGGGCTGGCCTGGGTCGTCACGTCCCGGGCATTGAGCGGCTGGGTGTGGGCCCAGTCAGTGAAGAAGTGCTTGCGCTCGGCGTAGCTGACCTTGCCCTCTGCGTAGCGCGTGCGCACCAGGTTTTCGACGAAGCGCGGCAGGTTGTCGGATTTGCGCAGGGCCTCGACGTAATCCAGGTAGGTAAAGCAATCCAGGCCACGGAAGTCGATCACCAACTGTTCCGGGGCGGTCGCGGAGCCGACCAGCATGTGCGCCACATAGGGCGTGCCGAGGAAGTTGGCGGAGATGTTCTTGATCCGCTCGCCTTGCTCATGGCCGGCATGCTTGAGGACCCGGGTTTCGATGAACTCGATCTTGTGGCGTGTGTAGTCGTCCAGCTTGACCGGGTCGCCTGGGTACTGCCGGGTGGTGAAACCACTCAGCGCCAGCATCAGGGGCAAGCCCGATACCAACGCGATAACCTTCTTCATTGGCGCTCCGCAAGGGCGAGGGGGCCTTTATCGGCAACCGCGCTGGGTGATCGATTTTACATCACTGTCGCGATGACTCAATGAAACCTGACGGATCACTCCTTTATATATCTAAATCGAATAAAATCATGATTATTAATTCCTTTTATAAGTCGTGACGCTGGCGCATTTTAGCCTCCTGCACTTGCATTGGCAGGTGCACCTCCCACCACGAAAGGAAACAACCCCATGACGATCAAAGCGATCAACGTTCGTAACCAGTTCCGCGGCGTCATCAAGGAAATCCTCATTGGCGAGGTGCTGTCCGAGATTGATGTGCAAACCGCGTCGGGCATTGTCACCTCGGTGATTACCACCCGTTCGGTGCGCGACCTCGAGTTGGCGGTAGGCAGTGAAGTGATTGCCTTCGTCAAATCCACCGAAGTCTCGATCGCCAAGCTCTGACAAGGTGGACGACCGGAGCCACTCCCTTGTAGGAGCAGTCGGTCGACGCTCGATTGCTCGCGATGACGATGGTGAGGCGGGTATCGCTATCGCGAGCAAGCTCGCTCCTACAGGGTGGGGCAGTTCAGGTACTGGCGATCAACTCGATCCGGCAACCCGGCCGCGCATCCTGCACCTCAAGGCGCATGTCATGCAGTCGGGCCACCGCGGCCACCATGCTCAACCCCAGGCCATTGCCCGCCGTATGCCGGCTTGACTCGGAACGGTACAGTCGGCGGAACACCGCCTCGCGCTCGGCCTCGGGAATCCCCGGACCATTATCGACCACGCACAATCCGCGTCTGTCCGGGGCATCCAGCACCGCCACCTGCACCCGGCTGTGGTCGGGGGAAAACTTGATGGCGTTGTCCAGCAGATTGCAGGTGGCATCGAACAGCAACTGCGCATCGCCGAAGATCAGGCAGGGCGTCGGCGCGCTGAGCAGGGTCAACTCGATACCCCGCTCCTCGGCCAGCGGCTCGAAGAATTCGGCGGCGTCGTCGGCGATGCGGTTCAGGTCGACTTCGGCAAAGCTGCTGCGTCGGGCACTGGCCTCGATCTCGGAAATCCGCAGCAGCGCACGGAAGGTCGACAGCAAACCCTGGGCGTCCTCGATGGCGTTGTCGATGGCCGCCTGGTATTCCTCCTCGCGCAGGTGCCGGCGCTGGGCCCGCTCCAGGCCCGCGAGCAAGCGGGTGAGGGGCGTGCGCAAGTCGTGGGCGATGTCGTCGCAGACGCCCTTGACCTCGCTCATCAGCCGTTCCAGCTCGTCGAGCATCTGGTTGACCACCGTGGCGATACGATCGATATCGTCGCGGTTGCCACGGGTCGGCAGGCGTTCGTTGAGGTCGCCCTTGACGATGCGCTCGATGGACCGGGTCAGCACATCCAGCCGGCGTCTTGCCGCGTAGCCCAGGCCGACCGCCCCGAGCAACCCGACCACCAGCAGCAGCGAGCCGCCGGAGATCATTGCGTTGACCAGCAACTCGTCGAACTCGCTGAGGTCATGGATATCCTGGGCGACCATCAGGGTCTGGCCATTGTCCAGCCGATGCATGATGAAGCGGATCGGCCGACGGTTTTTTCCCGGCTGCTTCCAGGAGAATTCGGCGGGTTTGTCATAGCCCTTGAAGGCCGGCATGTACCTGACCGCCCCGGCAATCAGCTGGCCCTGGGCGTCGTAGAGACCATGGGGCAGGCGTCCCTCGATATCCAGTTCGGAATGCTTGCGCAGTTCCGCCAGGCGCAGGTCTTCGGGCTGCACACTGCGGTTGTCGATTTGCCGGTAGAGGGCCGTATCGACCTCGGCCATCAGGTAACCGGCAGTCTGCCAATAGAGGTAGCCGAACAGCGCGAGGAACGAACAACTGAACAGCGCCAGGGACATCAGCGCCGTGCGGAAGCTGATGGTACGGGGGATTTCACGCAGGTGAACGGAGAACATAGCCGGCCCCGCGAATGGTATGGATCATCGGTTCCTCGCCGTCGCCATCGACCTTGCGACGCAAGCGGCCCATGTGCACTTCGATGACATTGGTGCGTTCGTCATAGGCGTAGTTCCACACGGCTTCGAACAACATGGTCCGTGTCACCACCTGTTCGGCGTGCTGCACCAGGTATTCGAGCAGCGCGTATTCCCGTGGCAGCAATTCGACAGGACGCTCGCCACGCTTGACGCTGCGCCTGAGCAGGTCAAGCTCCAGGTTGCCGACGCGCAGGCGGTTGACCCGCTCCTCGCTGGGGGCGATTCGACGCCGGCTCAGGGCATCGAGGCGGGCGGTCAGTTCGATGAACTCGAAGGGCTTGGTCAGGTAGTCGTCGCCCCCGGCCCGCAGGCCGCGAACCCGCTCGTCCAAGGCGCTGAGGGCACTGAGGATCAGCACCGGCGTGGCGATGCCCGAGGCGCGCAGCGCGGTGAGCATGCCCAGGCCGTCGAGGGCACCGGGCAGCATGCGGTCGAGCACGATAACGTCGTAGTGGTCGCTGATGGCGCGCACCAGACCTTCGCGACCGTTATCGACGCGGGTGACGTCGAAACCGTGGTCTTGCAGGGCGGCTTCGATCTCCCTGGCAGTGGCGGGGTCGTCCTCGACGACCAGAACATGGGTCATGGGCACTTCGCAGAATGAGAGAGGGTGGTAGTCTTGCACAGCACCGCAGGCACTGGGCTTGCCAGCGAGTCGGGGTCGGTTTGTCGACCGGCATAGTGTGCCAAACCGGGTTTATCTGAAAGGTCGCGTCAATATGAAAAAAAGTTTAGCTGAGTCACCACGGAGCCGGTCTTGAGAATTCTGGTCATCGAGGATGACGCCCGGGCGGCCAGCTACCTGGTGCGCGGGCTCAATGAAAGCGGGCATGTCGCCGATACCGTCGACGATGGTCGCAGCGGCCTGAACATGGCCCTGGAAGGGATCTACGACGCTTTGATCGTCGACCGCAAGCTGCCAGGGCTGGACGGTATCGCGCTGGTCCAGGAACTGCGGCGCCAGGGCCTGCGTATTCCGGTGTTGATGCTCAGCGCCCTGGACTCCACCACCCAGCGGGTCGAAGGCTTGCGCGCCGGGTGTGACGACTACCTGGCCAAGCCCTATGCCTTCGTCGAGGTGCTCGCCCGGTTGGAGGCCTTGCAGCGTGGTCGTGATCCGGTGGTCGGGTTGTCACGCACCTTGCGGGTCGGCAACCTGCAACTGGACTGCGCCGCGCGCACCGCCACCCGGGGAGGGCAGGTCATCGCCCTGCAGCAACGCGAGTCGCTGATCCTGGAAAAGCTCATGCGTCACTGCGATGAGGTGGTGACCCGCGCCATGTTGCTGGAAAGCGCCTGGGACTATGATTTCGACCCTATCGACAACGTGATCGATAAACACATCTATCGGTTGCGCCGCAAACTCGATGCCGGCTTCAGCCAGTCGTTGATCCAGACGGTGCCGGGGGTGGGTTACCGCTTGATCCAGGACGGCGAAGATCCGGCGTAAGGTAAAGATGAATTTACCTAAACTAAAATTTAGCTTTGGAGGAACGGGACGCGGGCCTCTGCCTGATAGCTTCGGAATCTGATCGATGGCTCTGCCACACAGGTTCTGGAGATACCCCGTAGATGCTGCCCACGCCGAGATTCAAGGCTTTTCATCCACCCCATGCCCCAAGCCGATTGTTCCGCGCCTTGGCCCTTGCCGGCCTGACGCTGCTGGACGGTTGCTCGCTGGTGCCGGGCTACCAGCAGCCGGCCTTGCCGCTGGCTCCGCAGTGGTCGGCCAAGGCCCCGTCCGCCACTGCGGCCGACGCGGTGGGCGGTCCCTGGTGGCGTGAGTTCCACAGCAGCGAACTCGATGGCCTGATTGCCCGTGGCCTGAACGACAACTACAGCCTCAAGGCCGCCGTCAGCCGGGTCGATCAGGCCCGGGCCATCGCCCAGGTGGCCGGTGCCGGGCAATACCCCAACCTGTCCCTGGGCGGCAGTTATCAGCGCCAGAACAACTACGGCAGCACGAAAAAATCCAGCGTCTTCGCCGAGGCCACTTATGAAGTGGACTTCTGGGGCAAGCAGCGCGCCACGGCCGACTCGTCCCAGGCCCTGGCCAATGCCAGCCAGTTCGATGCCCAGACCCTGCGCATGACCCTCGGCGCGAGCATCGCCGACACCTATTTCCAGGTGCTCTCGCTGCAAGACCGTGTGCGCCTGGCCCAGTCCATCGCCGCCGACGCCAGCCAGGTCCTCGATCTGGTGCAGGTACAGGCGAGCCAGGGCGCGGTGTCGAGCCTGGAAGTCGAACAGCAGCGCAATGCCCAGCAAACCTTCCAGGCCGCGGTGCCACTGTTGCAACAGCAACTCGACGCGGCCAAGTATCAACTGGCAACGCTGGTGGGCGTGCCGCCCGAAGGCTTCGAGCTCCGGCAAACCGGGCTTGACGCGCTCCAGGTGCCACAACCCAAGGTCGGCCTGCCCGTCGGCCTGGTGCGCCAGCGCCCGGATATCCAGGCCGCCGAGGCTCGCCTGGTTTCAGCCAACTACGACGTCGGCGTGGCCCGCGCGGCCTTTCTGCCCAACCTGTCCCTGGACCTGCTGGGCGGTATCGACACTTTGGCCGGCGGGCATATCTGGAGCATCGTTGGTGGCCTGACCCAGCCGGTGTTCAACGGCGGCCAACTGACCGGGCAATTGCATGCCGACCAGGCCCATGTGCAGGAACTGACCGCCAGCTATCGCGCCTCGATCATCGAGGCCTTGCGCGATGTGGAAACCCAGCTCAGCGCCGCCCGGCAACTGGACCAGGCCTATGCCCTGGACCAGGCCGCCGTCGACTCGGCCCGCGAGGCCGCGCGCCTGGCCCAGGTCCGCTACCGGCTCGGCTCCACCGATTTCCAGACGCTGCTGGTGGTCGAGCGCACCCAGTACCAGGCCGAAGACAGCCTGTTGCAGGTGCGCCTCCAGCATTTACAGGCCTCTGTCGGCCTGTTCCGCGCCATTGGTGGCGATTTCAGCGTGCCGACCCTGGCCGCCGTCACACCTTCTTCTCTTTCTCAGGTCGTTCAGCCATGAAGCATGTACCCCAGGCGCCATCCCAACCCCGTCGTCTGCGCCTCGGCCTGCTGGTCGTGGCCATGCTCGGCGCTTCGCTGTTGATCAAGACCCAGTGGATCGATCGGGCCCAGGCTGCGCCGGTCGTACCTGTCGACAGCGCCATCCCGGTGGTGATGCAGGCGGCCGGGCAAAAGGACCTGCCGATCTGGATCGACGCCATCGGCAATGTCCAGCCCCTCAACACCGTCAATGTGCGGGTGCGGGTCGACGGCGAACTGCAGAAAGTCCTCTTCACCGAAGGCCAGATGGTCAACGCCGGGAGCCAGTTGGCGCAGATTGATCCGCGGGTCTACCAGGCCCAGATGGCCCAGGCCCAGGCGTTGGTCAGCAAGGACCAGGCGCAGCTGGCCAACCTGCGGGTCAACCTCGACCGGGCCAGCAAGCTGGCGGCGGCCAAGGCCGGGCCGACCCAGGACGTCGACACCTACCGGGCGCAGTTGGCGGCGCAGCAAGCCACGGTCCAGGCCGACCAGGCGGCGCTGGAGAATGCCCGCCTGCAGCTGGCCTTCACCCGGATCGATGCGCCATTCACCGGGCGTACCGGGCAACGTTTGCTGGACGTCGGTTCGATTGTCCACGGTGCCGACGCCACCGGTTTGGTGACCCTGACGCAGATGGACCCGATCTCGGTGGCCTTTGCGGTGTCCCAGGACGATCTGGCACGGATCCTCAAGGAAAACGCCGTGGCACCCTTGCAGGTGCTCGCCATGAGTCGCGACGGCCAGCAACAGTTGGCGAGCGGTTCCCTGAGCTTTATCGACAGCCAGGTGATCGCCGCCAGCGGCCAGATCCAGCTCAAGGCGCAGTTCCACAATGCCGGCCAACAACTCTGGCCCGGTCAACTGGTGGGCGCGCGTCTGCTGGTGAACACCCAGAAGGCCGCTACCGTGGTGCCGGCCAACGCCGTGCAGCAAGGGCAGAAGGGCGATTTCGTCTATGTGGTCAATGCCGAGCAACGGGTCGAGCCCCGGCAGGTCACGGCGGCGACGGTGGTCGACGGCCAACAGTGGATCAAGGACGGCCTGGCGCCGGGTGAAGTGGTGGTGGTCCAGGGCCAGTCGCGGATTGCGCCAGGGCTCAAGGTCAAGCCGGTGGGCCTGGAGTCGGGCGCGGCGGCCCCTGAACTGGCGTCGACCGGCAGCGCCGGAGGCAAGCCATGAGCCTGCTCGCCGGTCTGATCCAGCGCCGCACCGGCCTGTGCCTGCTGGCCCTGGGGGTGCTGCTGCTGGGCACTGTCGCCTATTTCCAACTGCCGGTGGCGCCGTTGCCGACGGTGGACTTTCCCACCATCCAGGTCACCGCCAAGCTCTCCGGGGCCAGCGCCGAAACCATGGCGACCTCGGTGGCGACGCCCCTGGAACGGGCCTTCGCCGCCGTGCCGCAAGTCACCTCGATGACCTCTTCGAGTTCCTCGGGCAAGACCCAGATCGTCCTGCAGTTCGACTTGTCGCGTAACATCGACGGCGCGGCCGAGGACGTGCAGACGGCGATCAACACCGCCAGCGCCACCTTGCCGAAAACCATGACCAGCACGCCGACCTTCAACAAGGTCAACCCGGCGGAGTTCACCGTGCTGTCACTGGCCCTGACCTCGCCGACACGACCCTTGCCGGAACTCGACCGCTACGCCGACAACTACCTGGCCCAGCGCCTGTCGCAGATGTCCGGCGTCGGCCTGGTGGATTTCCATGGCGAGCAGAAGCCGGCGGTGCGTATCCAGATCGATCCGGATGCCCTGGCGGCCCGCGGCCTGACCCTGGAAGAAGTGCGCAGCATCGTCGGTCTCAGCACCCTCGATCAGCCCAAGGGCAACCTCAACGGTCAGTACCGCTCGGTGACCCTCGATGCCTCCGACCAGTTGCTTGACCCCAAGGGTTATCGCGATCAGGTGGTGGCCTACAAGGCCGGGGTGCCGATCAAACTCGGCGACCTCGGCCGGGTCATCGATGGCGCCGAGGACACCCAGCAGGCCGCCGGTATCGACGGCCAGCCAACGGTGATCGTCGACATTCACAAGCAGCCGGGCTTCAACGTGCTGTCGACCATCGCCAACATCCGGGCCAGCCTGCCGACCCTGACCGCGTCCTTGCCACGGGACGTGCAGGTCCAGGTGGTCGGCGACCGCACCCAGACCATCACTGCCTCGGTCAACGACGTGCAGTTCACCTTGCTGCTGTCCATCGCCCTGGTGGTCGTGGTGATCTTCGTGTTCCTGCGCAAGGCCACCGCGACCCTGATCCCGACCCTGACCATCCCGCTGTCGCTGGTGGCGACCTTTGCGGTGATGTACCTGCTGGGTTACAGCCTGGACAACCTGTCGATCATGGGCCTGGCGATCGCCGTCGGCTTCGTCGTCGACGACGCCATCGTGGTCATGGAAAACATTGTCCGGCACCTGGAAATGGGCAAGTCGCGGATCCAGGCGGCGGTGGACGGTTTGCGCGAAGTGGGTTTCACCATCGTCTCGATGACCGTGTCGCTGATCGCGGTGTTCCTGCCGATCCTGTTGATGGGCGGTATCGTCGGGCGGCTGATGCGCGAGTTCGCGGTGACGGTCAGCGTGGCGATCCTGATGTCCGGGGTGGTCTCCCTGACCGTGACGCCGATGCTCTGCGCCTGGCTGCTCAAACCGGAACACGACTCGCGCCCGAGCCGTTTCGGTGATGCCTGCGAGGCGGTCTACAACCGGATTCACGAAAGCTACCGACGCAGCCTGGAATGGGTGCTCGATCACCAGCGCCTGACCCTGGCGGTCGCGGTGGCGACCTTCGTCGCCACGGCCATGCTCTACCTGTACATCCCCAAGGGCTTTTTCCCGCAGCAGGACACCGGCCTGATTCAGGGCGTCGCCGAAGCCGCCTCGGACATCTCGCCGCAAGCCATGCGTCAGCGGGTCGCGCTGCTGGCCGATATCGTCAGCGCCGACCCGGCGGTGGCCAAGGCGTATTACTGGATCGGCCCCAACCCGACGGTCAGCCAGGGCCGGGTAATGGTCAACCTCAAACCGTTCGACCAGCGCAGTGTCAGCGCCCAGCAGGTGATTGCGCGCTTGCAGCCGGCCCTGAACAAGGTCCAGGGCATCAAGCTGTTCCTGCAAGCCAACCAGGACATCCAGATCGGTGGTCGGACCAGCAAGACCCAGTACCAGTACACCTTGCAGGACCCGGACAGCCAGGAACTGGACCACTGGAGCGGACTGTTGCTCGACCGTCTCAAGCAGTTGCCGCAGTTGCGTAACGTGACCTCCGACCAGCAGCGCGCCGCACCCCAGGCGACCCTGGTGATCGACCGACCCTCGGCGGCGCGTCTGGGAGTCAATGTGCAGGCGATCGACGATGTGCTCTATGACGCCTTCGGCCAGCGCCAGATCGCGACCATGTTCACCCAACTGGACCAGAACCACGTCATTCTTGAACTCGATCCGCGCTGGCAGATGTCCATCGACACCCTCAAGCACCTGTACGTGCGTTCGACCAGCGGGGGCATGGTGCCGCTGGACATGCTGGCGAGTATTCGCAACGAACTGGCGCCGATCATCATCAACCATCAGGGCGTGTTCCCGGCCATTACCCTGTCGTTCGACCTGGCCCCCGGCCAGGCCCTGAGCGACGCGGTCAACGCCCTCGAGAAGGCGTCGCTGGCGGTGGGCCTGCCGGACACCGTGTCGGGGAGTTTCCAGGGCACGGCCCAGGCGTTCAAGGACTCGCTCAAGTCGCAGCCGTGGTTGATCCTGGCGGCGATCCTGACGGTCTACATCGTTCTCGGCGTGCTGTATGAAAACGCCATCCATCCGCTGACGATCATTTCCACCTTGCCGTCGGCCGGCTTTGGCGCCTTGCTGGCGTTGATCATCTGCGGGCAGGACCTGTCGGTACTGGGGATGATCGGCATCATCCTGCTGATCGGCATCGTCAAGAAGAACGCGATCATGATCGTCGACTTCACCCTGGAGGCCGAGCGTGCGGGCATGGCGCCGAGGGACGCGGTGCATGAGGCCTGCCTGCTGCGCTTGCGGCCGATCCTGATGACGTCGTTGGCGGCATTGCTCGGGGCTGTACCGTTGGCGTTCGGCCATGGCGCCGGTTCGGAATTGCGTCAGCCCCTGGGGATCGCCATTGTCGGCGGGCTGGCGGTGTCGCAGTTGCTGACGCTTTACACCACGCCGGTGGTCTACCTGTGGTTCGACCGGTTGCGCGGACAAAAAAAGACCCGCAACGAAGGCGAGTCGAATGGGATTGAAACGAGGAGTGAGCCAATCCTAGGCGTGCAGAAGTGAAATCCGCGTGAAAGCCCGGGCAGGAAAATAAAAAATTCGTGACCGGGCGGTCATTCGTCGGAACCTCGCACCAGAGCCTGCGCTTCGTGTCGGGTCGACTACGCTCAATGTTTTTGAGGCCTGTGGGTGTTGCCGGCAGGCATCGATTTTGTTGAGAAGGAGATGGCTATGAAGGAAGCGTACATTTACGACAACGGGGACGAGTTTCCCATCAACAATCGCCTGCGTTGCGGCCAGACGGCGTATGTCGCGGAGTTTGGCGGGGAGCCTCCGCTCGAAGCGTCTGCGGCGAAGGCGGTGAAGCCGGCGCCGACGCTGTTGGTCAAGCAGCCGTACTTTCCCAAGGCGGCGAAACCGCGTTTGAAAAAGCACGCTTGAGCCCCTGAAGCAACACGGTCCTTGTAGGAGCTGGCTTGCCGGCGATGAGGCCCTTGGGTCTGGCGCTGTCCTTGCTGACGCCATCGCCAGCAAGCCGGCTCCTACAGGACCGCGTCTCACCACAAAAGTATCGTGCTGCCCCGGTCCCCTGTAGGAGCGAGCTTGCTCGCGATGGGGCCCTTGAGCCCGCGAGCAATCGAGCGTCGACCGGCGCGCCTACAGATGACGTGGCGTGTTCAATCGCCCAACCGTCGACGCAGGCTCTGCTCCATCCGGCTGATGCCTTCCTCCAGCAACGCCCGCGGGCAACCAAAGTTCAAGCGCACGAACTGCTGCGCGTCATCGCCAAACTCGATCCCCGCGCTCAACCCCACCTTGGCCTCTTCGAGGAAAAACTGGTACGGGTCCGCCAACCCCAACGCGCTGCAATCCAGCCAGGCCAAATAGGTGCCTTGGGCCGGGTGCAGGACCACGCCCGGCAGCCGGGTTTGCACCGCGTGTTGCAGGTAGTCGCGGTTGGCCTGCAGGTACTCCACCAGACCCTTGAGCCACGCCTCGCACTCGGTGTAGGCGGTGCAGGTAGCCGTCAGCCCCAAGGCATTGACGCTGTCGACCATCCCTCCACGGGCAGCATTGAAATGCTCGCGCAGCGCCGGGTCCTGGACGATGGCATAGGCGGTCTTCAACCCGGCAATGTTATAGGCCTTGCTCGCCGACATCAGGGTGATGGTGCGCTGGGCGATCTCCGCGCTCAGGGAGGCGATCGGCACATGGCGACGGCCGTCGAAGCAAAGGTCGGCGTGGATTTCGTCACTGATGATCAGCGCGCCCTGTTCCAGGCAGATATCCGCCACCTGCTGCAATTCTTCCCGTGGAAAGACCTTGCCCAGCGGGTTGTGCGGGTTGCTCAACAACAGCGCTCCGCCACCTTGCAAGGCCGCGTGCAGGGCGGCGAACGGGGTGACATAGTCGCCCTGGGCATCACGCTCGAACGCCAGTTCGACTTTCGGCAGGTTCCAGTGGCCTGGCGCCAGACGCAGCGGGCGATAGTTCGGCGTCTGCACCACGACATTCTGGCCCGGCTGGACAAAGGCGCGCAGGGCCATGTTGAAGCCCGGTTCGACTCCCGGCAGGAACACCAGCTCCTGGGGCTGCACGCGCCAGGCGTACTTGGCCCAGAGGTCAGCGACGATGGCCTGGCGCAGGGCGTCCTGGGCCACGCTGTAACCCAGTTGCGGATGCTCCAGACGCTGGTGCAGGGCCTCGGTGATGGCGCTTGCGACCGGCAGATCCATATCGGCCACCCACATGGGCAGGACGTCGTCGGGGTAGCGGCTCCACTTGGTGCTGCCGGTGTTGCGACGGTCGATCAGGGTGTCGAAATTGAAGGTCATGCTGGCGGTAAATCTCGAAAGAAATCCCCGAAATCGTCGGGTGTTCGTGGTCTGGGACGGCGGTCCGATGCGTGTCGCCAGAGAGGGGGCGCCAGTCTAGCTGTTCGGCACATCCGGCGGGGTCGTTTCATCGCTGCGCACCACCCGGTTGCGCCCGCCATCCTTGGCTCGGTAGAGGGCCTGATCCGCCTCCTGGAGGACCTGGACCACGGTCTGCCCGCCCTGGGGCCAACTGGCGACACCCAGTGAGATGGTCACCGGAATGCCGTTCGGGCTTTCGGTATAGGCCATCGCCGTGCGCAAACGCTCGGCCACCAGCGCCGCCTGGGTGATTGGCGTGTTGGGCAGCAGCATCAGGAACTCTTCGCCACCCTGGCGGCAGAGCACGTCGCTTTCCCGGGAGTGCCGACGGATCTGCTGGGCCAGGTGTTGCAGCACCAGGTCGCCGGCGCTGTGGCCGTAGCTGTCGTTGACCTGCTTGAAGTGATCGATGTCCAGGGCGATCAGCGAGAACGGCTGACGGTGGCTTTCCCAGTCGTCGAGGATCAGTTGCAGGCCGCGCCGGTTGGTCAGGCTGGTCAGCGGGTCGGTGACGCTTTCCTGGTTGAGCCGGCCCAGTTGCTGGTGCAGCGACATCAGGGCCTTCTGCATGGTGTTCTTCAACTGGGCGGCCTCGTAATACCAGGCCCTGACCTTGCTCACCGACTGGGCGGCGGTGGAGGCGCCCCAATACTGGGTGGAGTTGGCCAACTGCCAGAGCGGTTTGCTGATCAGCGTCGAAATCCACCAGATGCCCAGCAGCGACAGCAGCAACAGCGGCACCGCGTAACCGGCGACTTCCAGCATCAGGCGTTGCAGGCCCTCCAGGGTGATGGCGGTGGGTCGCTGGCTGATCACGCCCCAGCCGATCCGCGGCACCGGTGCATAGCCGGTGAGCATGTCGACGCCCTTGGAGTTTTTCAGTCTCATGCTACCGGTCTCGCCGGCGATCACCGCGTCGATGGCCGCGTTGCCCTTGATCACATCGCCGACCCGTGCCGGGTCCTGGTGATAGATCAACTGACCCTGGGGGTCGACCACATAGAGGTAAGAGCCGTCACGGTAATACTGCTCGCCCAGCAGTGAGTGCAGGATGTTCGGTTCGTTGAGGTAGATACCGGCGCCCAGATAACCCAGGTAATTGCCGTCGCCGTCGAAGACCGGATGAGAGATCTGGATCATCAGGTGATTGTTGGCCCCGATGTAGGGGCTTGAAATATAGGGTTGGCGGGCCATGCTGGCCTGGCGAAAGCCTTCGCTTTTGGAAAAGCTGCCGGTCAGGTTCATCGAGGTTTGCGTCGAGGCGATGATCTTGCCATCCGCGCGGATGACGATCACCGAGTTGAAGCTGCTGGTCTGGCGACGCAGTCGGTGCGCCTCCTGCCACAGCTGGTCCGGCTGGTCCCAGATCGCCGGCAACAGCTCGGCGCTGAAGGCCAGCTGCTGCTGGGTCGACTTGAGGAAGTTGTTGGTGGTGTTGGCCAGCTTCACGGCATAGATCCGATTGGCTTCCAGGGTCTGTTCCATCAGGAAGTTGCGCTGAGTCTGGTAGCTGGCAAAGAAAAGGTTGCCGGGCGTCAGGGTGACGACGGAAAGCGACAGCAACAGGATCAATCGGCGGAGGTCGATGCGTGGCATGGATTTCTTATGAGAGTAATGGCGGGCCCGGGCAGCCTGAGGAGCAATGATAGATCAGAGTGCCCGGCAGCCCTAGCCCAGGCATGAAAAACCCGTGCCACTCGCCCCCTGTAGATACCGTCTTGCCCGCCAACGTGCAACTGCAACCGACGCGGTCCCTGTAGGCGCCGGCTTGCTGGCGATCCAGGCGACGCGGCCTGACAGGACACCGCGTCGCTACTATCGCCAGCAAGCCGGCTCCTACAGTCCGGACTGCGCCGCCACGCGGATGGCCTCAGAAGATGTAATCGGTGGTCAGGAACGTCGACTCGCGGTTACGGATGATCTCGCTGATCAGCGCCTTGTTGCTGTCCTGGAACTTGGTGGCCACCAGGGTGCGGATCGAGAATACCCGCAGCGCATCGTGCACCGAGAGTGTGCCTTCGGCCGAATTCTTGCGCCCGTTGAACGGGTAGGTGTCCGGGCCGCGCTGGCACTGGGCATTGATATTGATCCGCCCGACCTGGTTGGCGAAGGTGTCGACCAGATGGCCGACCTGGGCGGGGTCGGTGCCGAAAATACTCAACTGCTGGCCGAAGTCGGACTCGAGCACGTAGTCGATCACGGTTTCCAGATCACGGTAGGGCACGATGGGCACCACCGGGCCGAACTGCTCTTCCTGGTACACACGCATGCTGGCATTCACCGGGTACAGCACCGCCGGGTAGAAGAACGAGGCGCGGGTCTGGCCGCCGTTGGCGTTGATCACCGCCGCGCCCTTGCCCTGGGCATCGGCCACCAGGGCCTTGAGGTAGTCGATCTTGCCGGCTTCCGGCAGGGGCGTCAGCGACACGCCGTTGTCCCAGGGCATACCCGGCACCAGGCTTTGCACCTTGCGGTTGAATTTCTCGATAAAACCTTCGACCACGTCTTCATGAACGAAGAGGATCTTCAACGCCGTGCAGCGCTGACCGTTGAAGGACAACGAACCGGTGACGCACTCGTTGACCGCGTTGTCCAGGTCGACCTCGGGCAGCACGATGGCCGGATTTTTCGCATCCAGGCCCAGGGCGGCGCGTAGGCGGTGTGGCTTGGGATGGAGTTTCTTCAGGTCGCTGGCGGCCTTGTTGGTGCCGATAAAGGCGAAGATATCGATCTTGCCGCTGGCCATCAGCGCGCTGACGGTTTCTCGACCGCTGCCATAGATCACGTTGATCACCCCGGCCGGGAAGCTGTCGCGGAAGGCTTCCAGCAGTGGACGGATCAGCAGCACGCCCAGCTTGGCGGGCTTGAACACCACGGTGTTGCCCATGATCAGGGCCGGGATCAGGGTGGTGAAGGTTTCGTTCAGCGGGTAGTTATAGGGCCCCATGCACAGCGCCACGCCCATGGGGACGCGGCGGATCTGGCCGAGGGTGTCCTGCTCCAGTTCGAAGCGGCTGGAGCGGCGGTCGAGCTCCTTCAAGGCATTGATGGTGTCGACGATGTAGTCGCAGGTGCGGTCGAATTCCTTCTCGGAGTCCTTGAGGTTCTTGCCGATCTCCCACATCAGCAACTTGACCACGGCCTCGCGCTGCTCGCGCATGCGACGCAGGAAGGCTTCGACATGCTGGATGCGCTCGGCCACGCGCATTGTCGGCCATTCGCCCTGGCCACGGTCATAGGCGCGAACTGCCGCGTCGAGGGCGGTGAGGGCGGTCTCGGCATCCAGCAGCGGGGTGCTGCCGAGGATCACTTGCTCATCGCCGCCTGCGGTGGCGAGGTACACCGGACTGCGGACCTGGGCCAACGGGCCGTCCCAGGTGCGCAGTGTGCCGTTGACCAGGTATTCGCGTTGTTCCAGCTGGCCTTCGAAGCGATATTTTTCCGGGATGTCCGCGGCGGCGGGAAACAGTGAGTCGAGCAGCTTCTGGTCGGTCATGGGGCGATCACCCTGTCTGATGGAAAGGACGCTGAAACGCTTCAGTGCTTGAGCCTGTTTTATCACGAAACAGCTTAGTCGCGTCCAGCGCAAACGGCAGGCTGGCGTACCGGCGGTTGAAGCGCATCGGTGCTGGCCGCAGAATGACGCTCATTTTTCATTTTCAAGGCGACCTTTCATGACGCTGGCAACGTTGCTTTTGTTCCTGATCAGCTCGGCGGCCATCATCGCCATGCCTGGCCCGACGGTGCTGCTGGCTTTGCACAATGGTTCCAACCACGGCGTGCGAGCGGCGGCCTGGGGCATGGGCGGGGCGGTGTTGGCCGATGCGTTGCTGGTGACGGCGGTGGCCTGTGGCCTGGGGATTTTGTTGCAGGCCAGTGAGACGCTGTTCCAGGCGGTGAAGTGGCTGGGGGCGGCGTATCTGGTCTGGCTGGGCTGGAAAATGCTGCGTTCGACCGGGACGCTTGTTGAGTTGCCGGTTCCGCAGGGTTCGAATCGTTCCATCGGTTTGTTCATGCGCTGTTTCGTGGTGGCGCTGACCAACCCCAAGGCGCTGCTGTTCATGTCGGCGTTCCTGCCGCAATTTATCGACAGTACGCAACCGCAGTTGCCGCAATATGCGCTGCTGGCCGTGGTGATGACGTTGCTTAATGTCAGCATCATGCTGTTTTACGCGCTGTGCGGTGCACGCTTGTTGAGTCGCTTGCAGGGCGGGCACCTGCGGGCGTTCAACCGGGTGAGCGGAGGGCTGCTGATGACCTTGGGCGGGGTGTTGGCGTTTTATCGGCGCGGTACCGCGAGCTGATGCTGCTTCTGCTGCTTCAGGGGGGGCGCGGTATTGTCGAAGGCCGTCTCAGGGTTGAGACCATATTGTGTTAGGGTTTCGAACAGTTCTTTTTTTGAGATGTGGCGTGTATTGTTGTTTTTCATTACGCTTAATGCTGTGGTCAGCGAAGGGGTTGCTGTTTTTGAAACTCCATTTTCTGAGGTTGCCAAGTCTTTGAAATGGAAGTTTAGTATTTCGTAGTTGTGTATGCTTAGATGCGTTTTTTCACCCTCTGGCGCGTTGTTCAATGCAAAAGCTGTTTCGCTTTTCGCTGGGTAATTTTTGCCATGGCTTGTTGTTTGTCCTTCATTTGTGTTCTCTTCGTTCGTGAGTGCGTTACCGCCCGAATCGCCGCTTCAGCCGCTCCCGCCAACACGTCTGCCTTGGCCGCCAGATCCGCCACTGTTGGTTTGAGGGCTTCTGTCGAAGCCAGATTAATTTTTGTAGAGACTATCGATATTGTTCATGTTGTTCTCCATTGGAAATTAACAGTTGAACCACTTGATAGAGCAGTGGTGTCAATAGCTATAGTTCCTGAAGAGCAGGTATGGCAACTTAAAAGTTGTTCGTTTGTAGGAGTTGTCTTAGCCTGATTTTGGCTAGATAAATTAAGTTTTTTCACATCAGGTGAAGCAGAGCTTATTGATTGAGTTTTCTGTAGAAAATGTCATTCAATATAGATGGATTGCTTTAAAAAATTAGACGACGAACGGTACGCACCGGGAGCATATGCAGGGCAAAGTGATTTATTGATATGACTTTAAGAAATGCTATTGGCGCTGTGCGCAGGCCCGGTCATCGACGGTCGGAGGAAGGAAAGCACCGCTTCTGATGTGTCGAGCGGGCTTGCCGTAATGCCAGTCAGTTAAGAAAATTTGAAGCCGAGCGCGGTCCTGTGGCGAGCAGGCTTGCCCGCGCTGGGCTGCGAAGCGGCCCCAAAACCAGTGATCGTGATGTGTCAGGTAGAACACGATGATAGATTTTGCGACTGCTTCGTAGCCGAGCGCGGGCAAGCCCGCTCGCCACAAGTCTCGGCCAGGCTTGAGATGGTTCTTAACTGACTGGCATTGGGGCTTGCCACAGTTACGTGCTCGGCATAAATGGGCTTGAGTGACTGGTACCAGGGCTTGCCCGCTCGTCACAGTCAGACCTTCGGATCCTCATGGGGCAGCGGCCGCGCATACTCAGGCTTGAGCTTGCCATCCTTGTCCAGCAACCACGCATCGAGAATCTCCCGCACCACAGGCCCGGCGACCCGGCCACCGGCCTCGCCGTTCTCGATCATCACCGCAATCACGATCTGCGGGTCTTCCGCCGGGGCAAAGCCGACGAACAGGGCGTTGTCGCGATTACGCTCCGAGGTCTTCAGGCGGTCATAACGCTCACCCTGCTTGATCGCCACCACCTGTGCCGTGCCGCTCTTGCCGGCGATGCGGTACTGCGCACCCACCGCCGCCGCCCGGGCGATACCGCGCGGATCGTGCATCACCAACTGCATGGCGTAGTTGACCTGTCCCCACTGCCGGGGATCATGCAGTATGATATTGGGAATCGGATGCTCGTCCACCGGCGCGACCTGGCCGATGGTCCGGGCCAGGTGCGGACGATTCCACACGCCCTTGTTGGCGATCAGGGTCGTGGCCTGGGCCAGTTGCAACGGCGTGACCTGCATGTAGCCCTGGCCGATGCCGAGGATCACCGTCTCGCCGGGGAACCAGGCCTGACGCCGGGTCGTGCGTTTCCACTCGCGTGATGGCATCAGCCCCGGAGACTCCTCGAACATGTCCAGGGAAACCTTTTGCCCGACACCGAACTTGTTCAGGTAATCGTGCAAACGGTCGATGCCCAACTTGCTCGCCAGATCATAGAAGTAGGTGTCGTTGGAACGCATGATCGCCGCGTTCAGGTCAACCCAGCCGTCGCCGCTGTGGTTCCAGTTGCGGTATTTGTGGTCAACATTGGGCAACTGGAAGTAACCAGGGTCGAACACCCGGGTACTCGGGGAGATCACCCCGCTGTCCAGGCCGGCGATGGCCACTTCCGGTTTGATGGTCGAGCCGGGAGCGTAGAGCCCGCGCAGGGCGCGGTTGAACAGCGGACGGTCGAGGGAGTCGCGCAGGGCCGAATAGTCCTTGGCGCGGATACCGGTGACGAACAGGTTCGGATCGAAGCTCGGCTTGCTGACCATCGCCAGCACTTCACCGGTTTTCGGGTCGATGGCGATCACCGCGCCGCGACGGTCGCCCAGGGCCTTCTCGGCGGCTTCCTGCAGGCTGATGTCCAGGCTCAGGGTGATGTTCTTGCCCGGAATCGGGTCGGTGTGCTTGAGCACCCGCATTACCCGACCCTGGGCGTTGGTCTCGACTTCCTCGTAGCCGACATGACCATGCAGTTCGTCTTCATAGAAGCGCTCGATGCCGGTCTTGCCGATCGACTGGGTGCCACGGTATTCCACCGGGTCCAGTTGCTTGCTTTCCTTTTCGTTGATCCGCCCGACATAACCCACCGAATGGGCGAAATGATCCCCCAGGGGGTAGTGCCGGACGAACTGCGGCTCGACCTCGACCCCTGGCAGTTTGAACTCGTTCACTGCCAGCAGGGCGATCTGCTGTTCGGTCAGTTCATAGAGCAGGGTGACCGGTTCGAACGGGTGGCGCGACTGCTTGAGGATCTTGGTGAACATCGTCCGGTCTTCGTCCGGCAGATTGAGCACGCTCATCACCGTGTCCAGCACCTGGCCGACATCACCGGCGCGCTCGCGGGTCAGGGTCATGTTGAAGCTGGGCTGGTTGTCGGCAAGCACCTGGCCGTTGCGGTCGAAAATGATCCCGCGTTCCGGCGGGATTGGCAGGACGTGGACGCGGTTGTTTTCCGAGACGGTGGAGTTATAGGAAAACTCGGTGACCTGGAGGAAATACAGGCGGGCGACCAGACTGCCCGCGAGTCCCAGGACCAGGATGCCGCAGGCCAGCAAGCGCTTGTTCACCAGGCGCTTTTCGTTCTCGTGATCCTTGATATGAATGGGATCGGTCATGTGGAACCTGTGTTGTGCAAAGAAAATTGAATATGAACGGAGCTACTAAGAGAGAAAATATATAGGTGGCTATTTAAATCGGCGCACACGATACCAAGAAGCGCCCCCTTTCGGGGCTTTATTGACGGTTGGTCCGCCAAAAGGTTTGGGTGACAGGACGGGTCCGGTGAAGCCGATCTTCCGTCGGTTTGCCGGAAAGTGCCAGAGGAAGCGTTTGTTTGCCCAGCAGGGTTGGGCGATTGTAAGAGAGTCGATACATGCGAGATGGGAACGAGAAGGGCGGGCACTCCACTTCGGGAGTAAGTCGAGCCCGCTTTTGTTGGCAGGGGCCTTTTGATCAGCGGTGCTTACTGAGGTGCCCGTGCAGGCTTATTGATCATCTCTTGTCATCCTGAAATGCCCTTTTGGAGCCAGGCGTAACGCTCTATAGACACTTTCAAAACGGCCGTCGATCGTGCCTGTTTCCAAATCGAGAGAAAGTGTCGTTTCTCCCGCGTCGGCACTGACCGTCTGGACGCCATAAAAACCTTCCGGCGCCGGAATCGAATAGGTATGGCTCATGGATAGCAACTTATGATCACCCAACTTAAGCGTTATATTTTCGAAGGGGCCGCGTTGGTAGTCGATCATGATTTGGAAGTAGAAATAATTTTCTTGTTCGGGTGTTCCTGTCCCGCCGGAAAGCAGCCAGTATCTCTGGCCCGAGCCAGGAGGGAACTCGCCTAAGCCGAAGCTTGTTCTTTCTGCGTAAGTCTCGGGTCCGTTATCAATACGCCAGACGAATCGACCGGCGTGCTGGGGGGAATGTCCTTGTTTGGGGAGATAAAGAGTAGAAGGTTCCATGGCAATGTCCTCTTATAGGCAGAATCAAGAATAGGGTCGGTTATCCGACCCGAACAAGTTAGAACCGATAGCGGTTGGCCGTCTACTGTCAAATATGACAGGTTTAAAAAGCGCGTATTTTATACCCATTGGATATTAAAGCCGGACAAAGAGGGCAGTAATTTTCCGTTTGGCCGCAGGCAGACGCTGAGTGACGGTGAATCAGTTCTTCCAGTCGTCGGCGACTTTGAGCCAATGCTCCATGGGTCTTGATGATTCGCCACGGGCATTTTTGCTATAGACGCAAAGCTTGGCTTCTTCCTGCGTGCTGTTCCAACTCGCCAGAAGGACCCACGATTCACGAGCACGGCGGTACATTTCTTCATAGCCCTGAGGATCATCGCAATCCGTCTCTGAGGCCGGGCCTGTTTTCGAATAGATCTGCGCATAAGTGGGGGGTGAAAAGTAGGCGGATGCAAACAGGTTATAAACCACTGGCTCGGAGAAATTTTCGCGTTCGGTGGCAATATCGACTTCCAGCGGTTCATTGCCGTGGTCCCGCAAGTCGACCCTCATCGTTTGATTATTTTTCATGATGCCGTGGAAGGGCGGCTGTTCGGGCGTCTCAACACCGATGATGCATAACCAATGCCTACCGCTTTTGGTTCCGATCACCTTATCGATATAGGCATTGTCGGCACTGATAGCTTCACTGTAGTCATGGGGGCTTTCGCAAGGAGCGCTCAATGAGTGCTCGGTTTTGTAACGATAGAAAGGCGTGCTGATTGAAAATTTCAGATCCCAGGATGGAATGACGGCTTCCAAGCCCAGCTCTGGTTTGGCGGGCAGGAAATTTTGCCGGCGTTGCGGGACGATGGCATCAATATCGTAGACGGGAAATAAGCTGCAACGGGTAATTGAGGGATCAAACTGGCCGGATGTAAAACACCCTTGAAGGGGCTGAATGGCAGAGCCGTATACATCTGATTCTCCAATGGCACCATACAGGACGCCCACGACTTTACCCGTCTCGCGCTCCACGATTGGGCCACCGGACGCACCCCGTCCAATTCTGCGGCACTGAGCGTTGAGACTGTTGAGCAATATCCTCGATTCCCCGTCATTATTGATGTAACCATCCTTTGTGGGCGCCAGCGTGCAGAAGGACTGATGCAGAAAATCTTCCCCAGGGGCGCCGATTATTGCAATGGCGCTGCCAGGTTCCGGACGCGAACCGATACTGAGTGGCTGGATACCTGCGTCGATCAGTTCTGTCAGCGAAGCTTCCAGTTCGATCACGGCGAGGTCGATGCCACGCACGCTGCTCCAGTTGATTTTTTTCAGTGTGTAGGTTTTTATCTGGTCGATGGTATCGCCGAAATAATTGAACTCTATCCTGAAGTCCATGACTTTGTTTGCGATGATTTTGTCTGTGATGATTCTTTTTTGATTGCTACTGACGCAGTGCCCAGCGGTTACCAAGTAGGCGGGTTGCGCGGTTGCCTCATGGCGATAGCGGGTATCAATCAATGTGGCTGTGCAATTATCTGCCAGTCGGCCAACCCCACTCAAATGCCGGCTTTCCCCATTTTTGTTTTTGAGGGCCTGGCGAGAAGGAATAAAAATATCTTCTGTTTCAATTGCCTTGGCGTAAAGTGAAGGTGTCAGGAAGTTGATATATAAAGCAAGGGTGGTGATCAATAGTGCGCGCATTTTCTATTCCTTTAGATTTTGCGGTGTACTCGACATCATTTGAACGGTGATTGAGTGCCATCTGATCACATCGGTTTTTCAGGTGTGCAATACATAGTTGTAGGCACCCCATGAACGAAATCATCCAACTTGCCGGTACAGGGGGCGAGCAGGTTCAAGGAAAAGCGGCTTGGCTATCGAAAAGCCGGTTTGATCAGACAGAGAGCGGACGACAGAAAATATTGTCGATGATCGTTTCAATCCGGCATGCTTGCGGGCTTCTTCCCCCCAGCGGAGACCCGTCCCCCGATGCCTGCCGTGGCTGCTCACTCGACCGATTCCGCCTCCCGTCGTTCCGCTACCGTCCTGGCCCTTTGCCTGCCCAGCGACGTGCTGCTTTACCTGCTGCTACCCATGAACACCCAGGCCTTTGGCGTGACCTTGGCCCAGGCCGGGGTGTTGCTGGCGGCCAACCGCCTGGTGCGGATCTTCGGTTACAGCTATGTGCTGCGTTATTACGCCCGCCACGGTGACCGCTCGACCCTGATGCTGGCGGCCGGGGCCAGCGCGTTCTGCGCCCTGGGCAACTCGCTGATTTCCGGATTTGGCTGGTTGTTGCTGCTGCGCCTGGTCTGGGGCCTGGCCTTTGCCGCGATGAATCTGTCCACGCAGGTGCTGGCGACCCTGGAGCCGAGCGGGGCCGCACGGCGAGCCGGGCGTTCGCGGGGAGTGATTGCCATCGGCCCGATGATCGCACTGTCGGCGGGCGGCTGGTTGAGCCTGCATTTCGGGCCACGGCTGATTTTCCTGTTGCTGTGTGGCTCGGCACTGGTCGGACTATGGGTGGCGCGTGGCTTGCCGACAGTGGGGCATGAACTGGCGGCACCTTCCGGGCGACGTTTCAAACGGCCGGACAGTGTGGCGATATGGTCCTTTGTCGAGGGCGTGGCGCTGGACGGGCTGTTTATCTTTGGCCTGTCGTTACAGGCCTCGGCGGTCCTGGGCGGCAATGCGGTGATCATTGCCGGGTTATTGATGGCCCTGCGGTATGTCTCGGAAATGCTCCTCAGCCCCTTGGGTGGCCGGGCGGCGGACAGCTATGGCGTGGTGCGTATGCTGCTGTTGTTCTCGATCCTCAGCGGCCTGGCCCTGAGCGCTTTTGGCAGCCACTGGCTGATCCTCGGCGCCGGTTCGGTGCTGATTCTGCGGGCACTGCAACTGCCACTGGTGGTGACCCTGGTCGCCCAGCGCAACCCCGGCGCCGGGCGCGTCCAGGCCCTGGCCGCCAATTCGGTGTGGCGCGATATCGGTGCCGGTGTCGGCCCGTTGCTGGCGGGCGTGCTGTTGCCGGTGGCCTCGGCCAGTTGGGTCTATGCCCTGGCGGGACTGGCGATTGCCCTGAGTGCGTTGGGTTGTGCGGTCTGGCGGCGTTAGTCGTTATGAAGAAATAATCTCTTGAGGGTCAGGATGAAGTGACAAGCGGTTGAACCCGGGCCGACAACATAAATAGGAATAGTTGTTAGTCATGCCGTCTGTCGTTTCCCCATGAAAACATGGTTTTTTCTAAATCAAAGACTTGAGTTCGGGCGCCTTCTCGTTGCCTGAACTTGCCTGTTTTTGTTCGCAAGTCAACTGTCAAGACTGACAGTTGTTATTTCCCGCCCGGGGTTTTACGGTTTTTACCGTGAGTTGACAGGAGCTCGAGGGAGTAATGAGTGCTTGTTTGTTTGGGCCCTCGCCCCGTTGATTCTGTCGTGCGACGAGAGGCGAGGTCGGTATTGATTGATCCTTGGAGGGATTGGCCATGACCACTGTTGCCGCTGTTGAGTTTCATCACGACGATCTTGTTTTCATGTTTCCGGGACAGGGGGCCGACCCACGCGGCGGACTCTGCGCGCTCCATGGGGCCAGCCCGGAAATCGCTGATATCATCGACGGCGTCCTTGCACAGGTGGACGCTGCACTTGAACGTAACACCCGGCAGGCCAGGCCGATCAGGCGAGGGCAGGTTCGTGCCGTCCTGCTGGATGAGAAGCGGACGCTGGAGCTTCCCGCAGGTCTTCCACAAATGGCCGGTTATGCGGCATCCGCGGCCTTGCAGCGGGTATTCCTGGCCATGGGCATTCGCCCCAAGGCCATCGTCGCCCAGAGTCTGGGTGAGATTGCCGCAATGGTCTGTGCCGATGTATTCGATATCGGCCATGGTGTTGACGCGGTCTGCGCCTTGAACAATGCCTACCAGGAGCATGAGGGCCAGGGCGCCATGGTGCTGGTCGGTGCTTCAGCAGCAGACACCGAACGCTTGCTGCAGGCAGTGGGGCGCCCGGACCTGGTGTTGGCGTGCGTCAATACGGCGCGCCAGTGTGTGGTCAGCGGTCCCAACCCGGCCATTGAGGCACTGTTCGAGGCGGTAATGGCCGATGGCGAGCCCCGGTTGCACCGTCTGGCACTCCCTTATGCGTCACACCATCCGGCGCTGGCGCCGGTTGCCATGGGTTTCCTGGAGGAACTCCGAGCCCTGCCGCAACGGCCGTTGCGTGTGGCGATTCATTCCAGCGTTGGTCGCAGGGTCTACACCGACGCGGATGATCTTCAGCAGGCCATGGCCGATTGTGTGGTCAAACCGGCTGACCTGCCCCATGCCCTGCTGAGCGTGCCGCTGACGGAGCGCACCCTGTTCGTCGACATGGGGATTGGCGACAACCTGGCCCGATGCGTGGGCAGTACCTTGACCGGGGGACGCGCACTGGCGCCATTGATGAAAAGCCCGGCAGAGTTGGCGGCGCTTTTTGCTGGCCTCGTCCCGACCGGGGACCACGATGAACCGGCCTCGGCGCCCCTTGCGGGAGCGTTGGTCGAACATCTGAAAACCGCGCTTTTCGGTCCGGTCCCGGCGTCGTCACGTGAGTTGGCGGCTTCTGTATTAGCCGCTGATGCCTTCCGGCACCGGATAGGCGAAGACACCCTGGCGTTGCACCGAGGCAGCTATGAACGTTTGCGCCTGCTGCTGACGGCCTTGCCGAAAAACCTGTTCAGCGATCCCGGTCTGCTGTTGGCGCTGGCGGAGTGGACGGGGGTGGTGGATGTCTCGCTGTGCATTGCCTTCTCCATTCAATACGGGCTGTGCATCGGGACTATCAGGGAGTTCGAACAGGGCAATCCCCTGGCGGCCGAGATGCGCCTGGCACTGGAGTCCGGAGAAAAGGTCAGCGCCTACATGATCACCGAGATCGGTGGTGGCAATAGCCAGATAGCGACCCGCACCGAAGCGGTTTTCGACTCGGTCACCCGTGAGTTTGTCCTGCATACGCCCGACAGCGGCGCCTTGAAATTCACCAACGTGGGGATCGGCGACCAGGCCAAGATCGGCGTGGTGTGTGCACGCCTGCGGGTGGGCGACAAGGACTGTGGTGTGTTTCCCTTCATCCTGGACATCAGCGATCACACTGGACCTCGGCCCGGGGTGCGGATGTCCTTGCCGACGGAGATCGCGCTGGTGCCCTTCGACTATGGCCTGGCAGGCTTCGATCAGGTCCGGCTACCGTTTTCCGCCTGGTTGTCCGATCAGGCCAGGATCGACGAGCACGGGGTATTCAGTGATCCACTGGGCGATCATGACAAGCGCCTGGTCCGCACGCTGGTGGCGCCGGCCCATGTCTGGGTAATGGCTTCCGTTGCCCTGGCGGCCGTGACCCGGGCCAGTGTGGCACTGGCGCTGAGCCATTCGACGCGGCGTTCGACCATGGCCAGGATCGCCCCCGAAGCCAGCCTGTTGCGTTACAACACACAGCGCCGCTCGCTGTTCGGTTGTCTGGCCAGCGCCTATGCCGTGACGTGCCTGGTCAACGATTCGGCGCGGGTCTGGATTCGCCAACTCGATGAACGCAATGTTTCCGAGCATGCCGATACCCGTTTTCTGACGTGGGCCCCCTGGTCTTCGGCCAACCGCGCACTGGCGTTGACCAAGGCCCTGAGCGCCTGGACCGCGGAAGAGGTGAGTGCCGAGTGCCGGCTGCGGTGTGGCGTGGCGGGTGACCTCACCTTGAATCGCTTTCTCGAGTACCAGGGCTTGGGCCATGTCTTCAATGACGCCGGTGGCAATAACCTGCTGATTATCCTGGACACCGCCCGAGGACTGGTGGCCTCGCCCTTACCGGCACTGGTCAGCCCTGCGCGCACGGATGATCTGCTGGATCCGAAGGTCTGGCTGTACCTGTTCCAGGCTCGGGAACAGCGGCTAGTCGAAGCCCTGCGTGAGCAGGTCGAGGCGAACGGTGCCTTGTACAGTGACCCGATGGACGTCTGGAATCCCTTGTTGGTCCGTGCTCGCGAGGTGGGTGAGGCCCATGGGTTGCGGGTGATGATGGAACATACCGCCAGGGCCGTCGAGGCCATCGAACCGTCGCAGGCGAAAACCTTGCTCGGCAGGCTCAGCACGTTGTTTGCCCTTGGGCGGATCAGTCGTCATGCGGCCTGGTTCATGAGTGAAGGCCTGCTCGACGATACGGGCTATCGCGGCCTTGAGGCCCATCAGGATCAGCTCTGCAGCCAGTTGGCCGAACATACTGCGGTGTTGATTGACGCTTTTGGTTACCCGGGCAGTGCGACCCAGGCGCCCATCGCCGATCCACGGATGGACTACGCCAGTGCCCTGGCGGCGGCCTTGCGCTGGAATGTCGGTGCAGTCGGCTGAGGTGTCTGCGAGGTGGAGAAGAGGGCAGCGGTCAATCATCGATTGCGTGTGGCGCATTTATCCCTGCTGGCGATTGCCGGAAACGCTCGTTATGCTGGGCACCATGCAAATACACGATCTGAATCTGCTGGTGGCCCTCAATATCCTGCTCGAAGAGGGCTCGGTGACCGGCGCCGCGCGGCGGATGAACCTCAGCGCGCCGGCCATGAGCCGCACGCTGACGCGCATCCGCGAAGCCCTCAACGACCCGATCCTGGTGCGCTCCGGACGGGGCCTGGTCCCGACGCCCCGGGCCCTGGAGTTGCGCGAGCAGGTGCGTGGCGTGGTGGAGCTGGCCCACGGTGTGTTCACCCCCGGCCAGGAAACCGACTTGAGTTCACTGGAGCGCACCTTCAGCGTGCGGGCCAACGATATGTTCTTCGGCGCCTATGGCGGCCAGTTGCTCAAGCATTTGGCCCGGCATATGCCCAATGCCACCTTGCGCATGGTCCCCGAGGGCGACACCGACGACGATGCCTTCAACGAAGGGCGTATCGACCTGGCGGTTTGCGCCACCCGCAAGTTCGGCGCCGATATCAAGGTGCAGCGCTTGTTCAACAGCTCACTGGTCGGTATCGCCCGCGAGGGGCATCCGCTGTTCGACGAGGAGCTGGATGTCGAGCGTTTCGTGAAATACGACCATATCAGTGTTTCGCGCCGGGGCCGGGCGCGGGGGCCGATCGATACGCTGCTGGACGAGTTGAACCTGCAACGCCGGATATCGCTGGTGCTGCCAACTTTCCATTCGGCGATGTTCGCGGTGGCCGCTTCCGACCTGATCCTGCCCTCGATCCCGCGTCTCATGATCAGCAACCTCAGCGGCCTGGGCTTGCGCCTGCGCACCTTCGAGTTGCCGTTGCCGGTGGAAACCATCGTGATGGTCCAGGCCTGGCACCCGCGGCTGGACAATGATCATGCACACCGCTGGCTGCGTCGGAGCCTGAAGGACATGTGCAGCGCAGGGGATTAAGGATTGCGTCTGGCGCACTCCAGAGATAGCTATTTATCAATTTTTATAGCGGTTGACGCTGCATAGACTCGGGTTTCCTAGTGAAACCGGAGTTTCCCGCCATGTACTGGCTTTTTCCCTCTGTCTTCGTGCCTGCCCGGGATGCGGGCTCATGACCGCTCTGCAAAACAACCTGCCGCCTTTGCTGGCGGCCAAGGTGGCCCCTGTCGCGAACCCCTTCGGACTACGGATTGCGGTTGGCCTGGTGGGCGTGTTGCTTGCGGTACTGGCCTCGGGCTTCAACGAGAACGTGACCAAGGTCGCGATGGCGGATATTCGTGGCGCCATGGGCCTGAGCTACGACCAGGGCACCTGGCTGATCGCGGCTTACGCGGCCATGTCGGTCAGTGCCATGGCCTTCGCCCCCTGGTGTGCGGCAACCTTTTCCCTGCGTCGTTTCACCCTGTGCGCCATCGGCACCTTGCTGCTCCTGGCAGGGCTCTGTCCGTTCGCCGCGAACCCCGAGACCCTGATGCTGATGCGCATCGTCCAGGGCTTCGCCGGGGGGGCCTTGCCGCCGATGCTGATGTCCGTGGCCCTGCGTTTCCTGCCACCGGGGATCAAGCTCTATGGCCTGGGCGGTTATGCCCTGACCGCGACTTTCGGCCCTAGCTTCGGCACGCCGCTGGCGGCCTGGTGGGTCGAATACGCCGGCTGGCAGTGGGTGTTCTGGCAGGTGATCCCGCTGGGGCTGGTGGCCATGGCCTGCGTTGCCTGGGGCTTGCCGCAGGACCCGCTGCGCCTGGAGCGTTTCCGGCAGTTCGATTGGCGCGGGTTGTTGCTGGGGTTTCCGGGCCTGGTGATGCTGGTCCTCGGATTGGAGCAGGGCGAGCGCCTGGACTGGTTCGACTCGCCACTGATCAGCGTCCTGGTTGGCGGTGGCTTGCTGTTGCTGGTGCTGTTTTTTATCAACGAGTGGTCGCACCCGCTGCCGTTCTTCAAATTGCAGATGCTGCGCATCCGCAACCTGACCCACGCCCTGGTGACCCTCGGCGGCGTGTTGTTCGTGTTGTTGGCGGTGATCATGATTCCGTCCAGCTACCTGGCTCAGGTCCAGGGTTATCGCCCCTTGCAGACCGCCCCGGTGATGCTCTGGGTCGCGCTGCCGCAACTGCTGGCGCTGCCCCTGGTCGTGGCGCTGTGCAATAACCGGGTGGTCGACTGCCGCTGGGTCCTGGCCACCGGCCTCGGTTTGTTGGCCCTGGCTTGTGTGCTCGGTTCCCAGCTCACCACGGCCTGGAACCGCGAGAATTTCTACCTGCTGCAAGGGATCCAGATCTTCGCCCAACCCATGGCGGTGATCCCCTTGCTGATGCTTTCCACCGGCAGCATCACTCCGGTCGATGGTCCCTTTGCCTCGGCCTGGTTCAACACCGTCAAGGGCTTTTCCGCCGTGTTGGCGGGGAGTGTGCTGGAGACGCTGACGGTCCATCGCGAGCATTTGCATTCCAGCCACCTGGTGGATCGCCTGGGCAATACGCCCTGGGTTGCCGAGGGCGTGGACCTGGGACAACTGGCCCGGCGTCTCCACGAACAGTCCGTGGCGCTGACGGCTTGCGATCTCTACCTGTACATGGCTGGCCTGGCGCTGGCGTTGATCCTGCTGATTCCCATCCTGCCGACGCGCATCTATCCGCCGCGTGCGGCCTCCTGACCTCTTTCGGATACCTGGACATGACTTCTTCACTTTCACGTAAACCCTGGCTGATCCTGGCGGCGGTCCTGCTCGCCGCATTGCTCTACGGGGCCTGGCGCCTGCTGTTCAGCAGCGGTCCGGTCCAGAGCACCAACGATGCCTATATCAGTGCCGACTACACCCTGATCGCGCCGAAGGTCGCGGGGTTCATCGGCGAAATCCAGGTCCAGGACAACCAGTGGGTCC
This sequence comes from Pseudomonas gingeri, assembly GCF_013386165.1. Classification (GTDB taxonomy): domain Bacteria; phylum Pseudomonadota; class Gammaproteobacteria; order Pseudomonadales; family Pseudomonadaceae; genus Aquipseudomonas; species Aquipseudomonas gingeri_C. Next base: position 137,959 of record NZ_JACAOS010000003.1, read on the forward strand.
GCGCCGGACAAGTGCTGGTGCGCATCGATGCCCAGGACTACCAGGCCGATCTGGACGCCGCCAAGGCCAGTGTTTCCAGTGCCCGCGCGCAGCTGGCGAATGCCGTGGCGACCCTTGAGCGCCAACACGCGCTGATCGACCAGGTCAGGGCGGTGGTCGACGCCGATCAGGCCGAGGTGCAGTTTGCCGAGCATGAAGGGCAGCGTTACCAGCATCTGGCCGGGCAGGGCGCCGGGACCTTGCAGAATGCCCAGCAAGCCGAGACCCGCCGGCGGACCGCCGCGGCACGCCTGGCCGAACACCGCGCGGCGCTGGACGCAACGCGCAAACAGACCGACGTCCTGCTGGCCCAGCGCGACAGTGCACAGGCGTCGCTGCAACATGGTCAGGCGCTCCAGGCCCGTGCTGAACTGGACCTGGCGCACACCGTACTGGTGGCGCCGTTCGATGGCGTCGTCGGCCGCCGCAGTGTGCGCCTGGGTGCCTATGTCAAACCGGGCGATGCCTTGCTGGCGGTGGTGCCGGTCAACGACACCTATGTGATCGGCAATTTCCTCGAGAACCAGCTGACCCACGTCAGCCCGGGCCAGTCGGTGAGCATCAACGTCGACACCTTTGCCGGCACGACCCTGATGGGCACCGTCGACAGCATCGCCCCGGCGACGGGTGTGACCTTTGCCGCTCTTGCCCCGGAGAATGCCAGCGGCAACTTCACCAAGGTGGTGCAACGCATTCCGGTGAAGATCCTGCTGGATCGCGGGCAGCCGTTGGCCAAGCAACTGCGCCTGGGCATGTCGGTCGAGGCGCGGATCGATACCGATTCGGGCACCATGGATGAGGTGAGCGCGCGATGAACAGGCGTCTATTGTGGGTATGGATGGTGGCACTGGGACTGAATGGTTGCACCCTGGGGCCTGACTTTCAGCCACCGCAGGCGAAGCTCGGCAGCCAATGGTTGATCGCGCAGAGTCCGGCCGGGCACAGCCGACCACTCGCCGTGGCGCTGGAAGTCCGCTGGTGGGACAGCTTTGCCGATCCGCAATTGTCAGCGCTGGTGCGTCAGGTTCAGACGAGTAATCTCGATCTGCAACTGGCCGCCAGTCGTCTGGAGCAGAGTCGTGCGGCGCGCCTGAGCATTGCTGCCGATAGCCTGCCGTCGGTTGCCGCCAGCACCGACTACAGCCGTGCACGCAGCAGCCAGAACGGTTTGGCCGATCCGTCGAATCTCAACGGCAAGAGCGCCTATAACCTCTGGGATGCCGGCCTGGCGGTCAGTTGGGAGGCCGATCTGTGGGGACGGGTGAAACGTTCGGTGGAAGCGGCGGACGCCAACGTCCAGGTGGCCGAGGAAGATCGCCGGGGGGTATTGATCGCGGTCATGGCTGAAACCGCCCGTGACTACATTCAACTGCGCGCGGCCCAGAGTGAGCAGGCGGTGACCCGGCAGAACCTGGAGATTGCCCGCCACACGCAGGCGTTGACCGCTCTGCAACGCAGTGAGGGCGTTGCCAGTGAACTGGAAGTTTCGCAGGCGACGGCGCAGGTCGCGACCATCGAAGCGCAACTGCCGCTGTTGCAACAGCGTGAGGCCCAGTTGATCAATGCCCTCGGTCGCTTGATGGACCTTGAGCCCCGGGCGCTGGAAGCACGCTTGAGTGTCGCCGCGAGCATCCCGGCGCCGCCTGCCGAGGTGCCAGTCGGTCTGCCCAGCGAACTGGCCCGACGCCGTCCGGACATTCGCCGCGCGGAGGCGGATCTGCACGCCGCCACGGCGGCTATCGGCATGGCCCAGGCGGATTTCTATCCGCGCATCACTTTGTCCGGGAGCCTGGGTTTCCAGTCGCTGCAATTGTCCGACCTGGGTAGCTGGGGTTCGCGGGCTTTCGCCGTGGGGCCGAGTCTGAGCGTGCCGCTGTTCGAGGGCGGGCGTCTGCAAGGCCTGCTGCAACTGCGTGAAAGCCGCCAGCAGGAAGCCGCGCTGCGCTTCCAGAAAACCGTGCTGGACGCCTGGCATGAAGTGGACGATGCGATGACTGCCTATCAGGCCGGCCAGCGCCGTCGCGACAGTCTCCAGCAAGCGGTGGAGCAAAGCCGCCGGGCCCTGGTCAGCGTGGGTCAGCAATACGCCCAGGGTACGGTGGACTTTCTCAATGTGCTGACGGTGCAGGCTGCCTTGCTCACCAATGAAGAGGCGCTGGTCGACAGCACGGCGGCGGTGTCATTGTCCCTGGTCGGACTCTACAGCGCCCTTGGCGGTGGCTGGCAGCAGGTGCTGCCCGAGCAGGCGCAGCGCTAGGTGATCAGGGTCGATGACTTCTGAAGGATGGCGATAGGATCATCGGCTAAGCAGCTCGGCATCCGGGCCCGGAGCGTTTAGACTGTCTCACCTCTTTGACAGACGAGGCCTCCATGACCGATCTCACTGCAACACCGGTACTGCTGTTTTCCTACGGCACCCTGCAGGACAAGGCCGTGCAACTGTCCAACTTCGGCCGCGAACTGGCCGGCAACGCCGACCGCATGCTCGGCTACGAGCAGTCCTGGGTCGAGATCACCGATCCCCAGGTCCTTGCCACCAGCGGCAAGACCCACCATCCCATCGTGCGTCCCAGCAGCAACCCCGAGGACGGCGTCAGTGGCATGGTGTTTCGCATCAGTGCCGAGGAGCTGGCGGCCGCCGATGCCTATGAAGTGTCCGACTACAAACGCGTCTCGGTCCGACTGGCTTCCGGCCTGGATGCCTGGGTCTATGTGAGCGCTTAGTACAACCCTTGCGACCATCGGCGACTACACAAGAGTGGTCGCCGGCGGGTATGCTTTTGCGGCAAGGCTACAGGTTGAACGAGGGAACGGAATATGGACAAAGTCATCGTCATCACGGGCGGCAGCCGGGGTATCGGCGCCGCTACCGCTGTGCTCGCCGCGCAACAGGGTTATCGCATCTGTATCAACTACCTGGCGGATGAGGAAGCGGCCCTGCGGGTGCTGGAGCAGGTGCGCGGGCTCGGCGCCGTGGCCATTGCCGTGCGTGCCGATGTCAGTATCGAGGATGAGGTGATCCGCCTGTTCAGTCGGGTGGATACCGAACTGGGATCGGTCACCGCCCTGGTCAACAATGCCGGGACCGTCGGGCACAAGTCCCGGGTCGATGAGATGTCCGAGTTTCGTATTCTGCAAACCCTGAAGGTCAACACCCTGGCGCCGATCCTCTGCGCCAAGCACGCGGTGCGACGGATGTCGCCACGCCATGGCGGCCAGGGCGGCAATATCGTCAATGTGTCTTCGGCGGCGGCGCGTCTCGGTTCGCCCAACGAATACGTGGATTACGCGGCTTCCAAGGGTGCAGTGGACACCTTCACCCTGGGCTTGTCCAAGGAACTGGCGGGCGAGGGCATTCGGGTCAATGCCGTGCGCCCTGGTTATATCTATACCGAGTTCCATGCCCTCAGCGGTGATGCCGACCGGGTCAGCAAGCTGGAGTCGGCGATTCCCATGGGCCGTGGCGGTCGTGCCGAAGAAGTGGCCGAGGCGATTATCTGGCTGCTGTCGGACAAGGCTTCCTACGCCACCGGGACCTTTATCGATCTGGCGGGTGGACGTTAAGTCGGTTTCCGCCCCAGCCATGTCGCTGGGGTACAACGCCCGGTCGAGCACAGGCTTCAGACTGTAACGCCGGGGCCAGGGTTTTGCCTGGCCACCGATCGACTGTTACAGGACTCCCGAATGACCGTTATCTTTCGTCCGGCGCTACGCTCGGACGCCCGCGAGATTGCCCGCCTGTTCCAGATTTCTTCGGAAGGTGCGTCCGACTATATCTGGAGCCAGTTGGCTGAAGGCGCCGAGTCCCTGCTGGATGTCGGCGAGCGGCGTTATTCCCGCGAGGGCGTGGATTTCTCTTATGAGAATTGCTTGATGGCTGAGGCGGATGGCCAGGTCATTGGCATGTTGCACAGTTATCCGATGTTTGAAGATTTGGAGGCGACGCCGAGTACCGATCCGGTCCTGGCGCCGTATGCTGATCTGGAGATTCCGGACACGTTGTATATTTCCAGCCTGGCCTTGCATGAGGGCTGGCGTAACCAGGGCTTGGGTGCGGGTTTTCTAGAACATGCCCGTCAGCGCTGCCGGACGCTTGGGCTCAAGGGCTTGAGCCTGATCGACTATGCAATGAACAGCGGCGCTTGCCGTTTCTATCAGCGTCATGGTTTCACGATCGTTGGTGAATGCCAGATCGTGCCGCATCCGATGATCCGGGTGACCGGCGCGGCGTACCTGATGCACTGGCCCCTTATTCCCTAGGGGCGTACACATTCCCCCTTGTAGGAGCGAGCTTGCTCGCGATCCGCCGACAGGCGGACTCTCCGGCGTCTGGCAGGACGCCATCGCGAGCAAGCTCGCTCCTACAAGGTGTGTGTTTGCCTTGAATCACTGGTCCAGCAGTGACCGCACAATCCGCCCCAGGGTTTCCATGGCCTGCTCCGACACCTCGCTCCACGGGCTGCCGTAATTCAGGCGGATACAGTTGCGAAAGCGTTGGGTCGGCGAAAAGATCGGTCCCGGGGCGATGCTGATGCCCTGGGCCAGGGCGATCTGGAACAGCTTCAGCGAATCCATCTGCTCCGGCAGTTCCAGCCACAGGAAGTAACCGCCGCTCGGCTGGCTGACCCGGGTCTGCGCCGGGAAATAGCGGGCAATCGCCGCCAACATGGCGTTCTGTTGTTCTTCCAGGGCATAACGCAGCTTGCGCAAGTGCCGGTCGTAGCCGCCGTTTTGCAGGTAGTCGGCCAGGGCGGCCTGGGCCGGCATCGAGGCGCACAGCGAGGTCATCAGCTTCAGTCGCTCGACCTTCTGCGCGTAACGTCCCGCTGCCACCCAGCCGATACGGTAGCCCGGGGCCAGGCTCTTGGAGAAGGAGCCGCAGTGCATCACCAGGCCTTCGGTGTCGAAGGCCTTGGCCGGTTTCGGCGCCTGTTGGCCGTAATAGAGTTCGGCGTAGACATCGTCCTCGATCAGCGGCACCTGATGGCTGCGCAACAGTTCCACCAACTCCTGCTTCTTCGCTTCCGGCACGGTTGCGCCCAGGGGGTTCTGGAAACTGGTCATGCACCACACGGCCTTGATCGGATGGCGTTCCAGGGTTTGCGCCAGCACGCCGAGGTCAATGCCGTCGCGCGGATGCACCGGGATCTCCACCGCCTTGAGCTTGAGCCGTTCCAGCACTTGCAGGCAGGCATAAAAAGCCGGGGCCTCGATGGCCACCAGGTCGCCGGGTTCGGTGACGGCCTGCAGGCACAGGTTCAGCGCCTCGAGGGCGCCGCTGGTGATCAGCAGTTCCTCCATGGGCAGCATCAGCCCGCCGACCATATAACGCAGGGCGATCTGCCGACGCAGTTGCGGGTTACCCGGCGACAGGTCGGTGACCACCAGGCGCGGGTCCATCTCGCGGCTTGAGCTGGCCAGGGAACGGGACAGGCGTTGCAGGGGAAACAGCATCGGGCTCGGGAAGGCCGAGCCGAAGGGCACGGTGGTGGGGTCCTTGATGGAATCGAGCACCGAGAACACCAGCTCGCTGACATCCACCTCGGTGGACTCGTTGACCTGGCTGCTGATCGCCGGCTCCGAAAACGGGCTGGGGGTGTGGGCGTTGACGAAGTAGCCGGAGCGCGGCCGGGCGCGGATCAGGCCACGGCGTTCCAGCAGGTAATAGGCCTGGAACACGGTGGAGGGGCTGACCCCGTAAGTCTGGCTGGCATAACGTACCGACGGCACACGCTGACCGGGTCCGAGGACGCCGGTGCGGATCAGTTCAGCGATGTCGTCGGCGAATTTTTCGTAGCGTTTCATGGTGGTTCGGCTCATTCGATATAGGCACGCAACAGCGAATCGTCTTAAAGAGCGAAGAGCGCCTTTCTACAGTTGCCACACCTTTGTGGCGAGGGGGCTTGCCCCCGCTCGGCTGCGCAGCAGTCGTAAAACCGGACACCTCGCTGTGTCAGACACAATGAGTTCTCTGGTTTCAGGGGCGCTTCGCACCCCAGCGCGGGCAAGCCCGCTCGCCACATTGGAGTATTCGCTGTTCAGGTGCTCGGGATTCTAAGGCATCAACGGTTCCGCGGGGCGACAAAGCGGCTCTTCGCCACGCTGTAGACGCCAGGTTCGTCGCTGTCGATGACCTTGAAACTCAGCTCCTGTGAGCTGCTTTTCGGCTTGTCGGCAACCATCACCACCGACACCGGCAGGTCGGCGATTTCACCCGCCGCCAGGTTCAGTTCGGTCTTGCCCTGCAGCTGGAAACCGTCCGAGTCCAGCAACTCCAGGCGATAGCGCTGGGGCTGCTGGGTCTTGTTGATGACCTTGAGGCTGTAGATATTCTCGATCTGGCCCTGGCTGTTTTCCCGGAACAGCCCACGGTCCTTGCTCACGTCCAGCGAGACCATGGGCCGTTCCACCAGGGACACGGCCAGCGCGCCGATCATGATCAGCAGCACCGCGCTGTAGCCGATCAGCCGTGGTCGCAGCAGGTGGGTCTTGCCGCCTTGCAACTCATGCTCGGAGGTATAACTCACCAGTCCACGGGCATAACCCATCTTGTCCATGATCGAATCACAGGCGTCGATGCAGGCCGCGCAGCCGATGCATTCCATCTGCAAGCCGTCGCGGATATCGATGCCGGTAGGGCAGACCTGCACGCACATCTGGCAGTCGATGCAATCCCCCAGGCCGACACTGGCCGGCGCCACATCACGTTTACGCGGGCCACGGTGTTCACCCCGGGCGACGTCGTAGGAAATGGTCAGGGTGTCCTTGTCGAACATCACGCTCTGGAACCGCGCATAGGGGCACATGTGCATGCACACGGCTTCGCGCAGCCAGCCGGCGTTGATGTAGGTGGCCGCGGTGAAGAACAGCACCCAGAACAGGCTGACACCGCCGATCTGCAGGGTCATCAGTTCTTCGGCCAGGGGCCGGATCGGAGTGAAGTAACCGACAAAGGTCAGCCCGGTCAGCAGGCTGATACCCAGCCACAAAGTGTGCTTGGCAGCACGCCGGGCCAGTTTGTTCGGGCCCCAGGGCGCGGCTTGCAGCTTGATGCGCTGGTTGCGTTCGCCTTCGGTGACTTTCTCGCACCACATGAACAGCCAGGTCCACGAACTTTGCGGGCAGGTATAACCGCACCAGACCCGCCCGGCGAACACGGTGATGGCGAACAGGCCGAAGGCACAGATGATCAGCAGGGCCGAGAGCAGGATGAAATCCTGGGGCCAGAAGGTCGCGCCGAAAATATGGAAACGACTTTCGGCCAGGTCCCAGAGCACCGCCTGGCGACCGCCCCAGTTCAGCCACACCGTGCCGAAGAACAGCAGGAACAGAAAGCCCGCGCCACCCAGGCGCAGGTTACGGAACAGCCCGCTGAAGCTGCGGGTGTGGATCAGTTGGTCGGTGGACTTGGCCTTCATCCTTGGACGCACAGGCTCGAAGGTGTCAACACTCTGGACGGGGATTCTCTCGCTCATGGTTTGTCGCTCGTCAGCCTCCATCAGGCCTGGGCACTATGCCGAGCGAACTGTTTGCATAACAGACTCAGGTATTTGAATAAAAAGCGGATCAGATGAATGTCCACGTGGACCTGCGACAGCTTGTCCTACCCCGCACCACTCGCGGTCGACGTGCCCTGCGGCGCCAGGCGGAAAAGCCGGGCGCCGCTGCTGATACAGATCAATCAAATCACCGAATCACCGTCGCTCACCTTCACATGATGGCGGCCGTCGAGGGCGCCGGCGACGGTCAGGGCGTCGGCTTCCGCTTCGGTGATCCAGATGAACTGGCCGTTCAGTTCGGCGCGGGACATGCTTTTGCCGTCGTCGGTGCTCAGGCGCACGGCACTGGCCGGGCCATGGAGACGGATGTCGCCTTGCTCCAGGGCACAGGTCTGGTTCGAGGCTTCGATATGCACGGGCATGGTGCTCTCCTTGTGTTCGGGGCGAGCGCGGCTGAAGCGGCATTCGCGTCTATGCTTCAGGCGCGCCGCGTCAGGCAATCACTGGCGGCATGGTCGTCGGTGGATCGATCCTGGGCGGTGGTGTGCTGCCGGGCGGTTCCTGCTCGGGGATCGGTTGCGGCTCGATGGGGGGTAGGGTCGGTTTGTCGATATTGGGATCGGGCGTTTCTGCTGGAATCGGAATATTCATGAAGCTGGCCTCCTTTATGCGTGCTTCAGGTGGGACACCCTGTCAGGGATCGGGGCACCCGGTAAAACGGTGGACCCCGTTCAGGTGCTTTTGACTCCCGCTTTATGACGAGTGGAGGTTGCCGGCCAATCGGTCTGAACTTTTGTCCCGGCAGCGGGCTCCGAACTGAAATGACCTTTTTCAGGAAGAAGCCGGTTGCCATGCAGATTTCGCAGAGTAGAGCGTCCATGGGGCGTAAGGAGTGATGCTCGATGTCAGCCGATAAACCGTTGGACGAGGAGGGCACTGAAGTCCTGCCCTTGTCCCAGGCGTTGCTGCTGCCACGCATTGCCATTGAAGACGTGACGCCGACCGTCGATGGTGGGCAGTTCGCGGTCAAGGCGGTGGCGGGACAGGAACTGGTGGTGAGCGCCAAGGTGTTTGCCGACGGCCACGACAAGCTGGCCGTGCTGCTGGCCTGGAAAAACCTGGGCGACGCCGACTGGCAACGCACGGTCATGGCCGATAAAGGCAACAACGCCTGGCAGGGCCGCTTGCGGGTCGGCGACCAGGGGCGTTATGTCTACCGGATCGAAGCCTGGATCGATCAGTTCGCCAGCTTCTGCTACGAACTGGAGAAGAAGTTCGTCGCAGGTCAGCCTATCGAACTCGAATTGCAGGAAGGGCGGGCGCAGGTGCAGCACGCCATCGAACGCAGCCAGGACGACGTGGCGATGGGCCTGACGGCCCTGCACGAGGAGTTGCTGCACCTGTCGAGTGATGGCCAGGTCGAGCGCTTTCTCAAACCCTCCACGGCGGTGTTGATGCGCAAGGCCGACCACCATGCCTACCTGAGTCGCAGCTACGACTATCCCCTGGAGGTGGAGCGCAGCCTGGCGCAGTTCGCCAGTTGGTACGAATTGTTCCCGCGCTCGGTCACCGACCGGGTGGAGCGTCACGGCACGTTCAATGATGTGCACGGCCGCCTGCCGATGATCCGCGACATGGGTTTCGACGTGCTGTATTTCCCGCCCATCCATCCTATCGGTCGCAGCTACCGCAAAGGCCCGAACAATTCCCTGATGGCCGGCCCCGATGATCCGGGCAGTCCCTATGCGATCGGCAGCGAGGACGGCGGGCATGAGGCGATTCACCCGCAACTGGGCAGCCGCGAGGATTTTCGCCAGCTGGTCACTGCCGCGGCCGAACACGGCCTGGAAATCGCCCTGGATTTCGCCATCCAATGTTCCCAGGATCACCCCTGGTTGCAGCAGCATCCCGGCTGGTTCAACTGGCGGCCGGACGGCAGCATCAAATACGCGGAGAACCCGCCGAAAAAATACCAGGACATCGTCAACGTCGACTTCTATGCCGCCGAGGCGATTCCCAGTCTCTGGGTCGAGTTGCGCGATATCGTGCTGGGTTGGGTCGAGGAAGGGGTGAAGATCTTTCGGGTCGACAACCCTCACACCAAGCCGCTGCCGTTCTGGCAGTGGTTGATCGCCGATGTGCGCGGCACTCATCCCGAGGTGATGTTTCTCGCCGAGGCATTCACCACACCGGCGATGATGGCGCGCCTGGGTAAGGTCGGTTATTCCCAGAGCTACACCTATTTCACCTGGCGCAACACCAAGGCCGAGCTGGCCAGTTATTTCACCGAGCTGAACCAGTCGCCCTGGCGCGAGTGCTACCGGCCGAATTTCTTCGTGAATACACCGGATATCAACCCGGGCTTCCTCCACCACTCCGGGCGCGCCGGATTTCTGATTCGGGCGGTGTTGGCAACCATGGGTTCCGGGCTCTGGGGCATGTACTCGGGGTTCGAACTGTGCGAGTCGGCGGCGTTGCCGGGCAAGGAGGAGTACCTGGATTCGGAGAAATATGAGATCCGCCCACGGGACTTCAATGCACCGGGCAACATCATCGCCGAGATCGCCCAGTTCAATCGTATCCGTCGCCAGCACCCGGCCTTGCAGACGCATTTGGGGTTGCAGGTCTACAACGCCTGGAACGACAACATCCTGTATTTCGGCAAGCGCACGGCGGACCTCGGCAGCTTCATCCTGGTGGCGGTCAGCCTCGATCCCCACAACGCCCAGGAAGCGCATTTCGAATTGCCCTTGTGGGAATTCGGCCTGCCGGATGACGCCGCGACCCGTGGCGAGGATTTGATGAACGGCCATACCTGGACCTGGTATGGCAAGACCCAGTGGATGCGTATCGAGCCCTGGCATCAGCCATTCGGCATCTGGCGGATCACCAGGATCTGAGGAAGCACACCCTCGCCACAAGGTCTGGTGCCCGTCGTAGCGAACAGCAATTCCAAGGAGTTACCCATGGCGAAGAAAACCCGCCCAGCCCGTTTTATCGACGACCCGCTCTGGTACAAGGACGCGGTGATCTACCAGGTTCACGTCAAATCCTTCTTCGACTCGAACAACGACGGCATCGGCGACTTTCCCGGCCTGATCGCCAAGCTCGACTACATCGCCGACCTCGGCGTGAACACCATTTGGCTGCTGCCGTTCTACCCCTCGCCACGCCGCGACGATGGCTACGACATTGCCGAGTACCGTGGCGTACACAGTGACTACGGCACCATGGCCGATGCCAAGCGCTTTATCGCCGAAGCCCACAAGCGCGGCCTGCGGGTCATCGCCGAACTGGTGATCAACCACACCTCCGACCAGCACCCCTGGTTCCAGCGCGCGCGCCTGGCCAAGCCGGGCTCCAGCGCCCGGAACTTCTACGTCTGGTCCGATACCGATGACAAATACACCGACACCCGGATCATCTTCCTCGACACCGAAAAGTCCAACTGGACCTGGGACCCGGTGGCCGGCCAGTACTTCTGGCACCGCTTCTACGCCCATCAGCCAGACCTGAACTTCGACCACCCGCCGGTGCTGCAAGCGGTACTGGCGGTGATGCGCTACTGGCTCGACCTGGGCATCGACGGCCTGCGCCTGGACGCCATTCCCTACCTGATCGAGCGCGACGGCACCAATAACGAAAACCTGCCCGAGACCCACCAGGTGCTGAAGAAAATCCGCGCCGAAATCGACGCGCATTATCCCGACCGCATGCTCCTGGCCGAAGCCAACCAGTGGCCGGAAGACACCCAGCTGTACTTCGGCGATCAGAAAGGCGACGACGGCGACGAATGCCATATGGCCTTTCACTTCCCGCTGATGCCGCGCATGTACATGGCGCTGGCCCAGGAGGATCGCTTTCCGATCACCGATATCCTGCGTCAGACCCCGGAGATTCCCGCCAATTGCCAGTGGGCGATCTTCCTGCGCAACCACGATGAACTGACCCTGGAAATGGTCACCGACCGTGAGCGTGACTACCTCTGGAACTACTACGCCGCCGACCGTCGGGCGCGGATCAACCTCGGTATCCGCCGGCGCCTGGCGCCGTTGATGGAGCGCGACCGCCGCCGTATCGAACTGCTCAATAGCCTTCTGCTGTCGATGCCGGGCACGCCGACCTTGTACTACGGCGATGAAATCGGCATGGGCGACAATATCTACCTGGGCGACCGCGATGGCGTGCGTACTCCGATGCAATGGTCCATCGACCGCAACGGCGGCTTCTCCCGTGCCGACCCGGCCAGCCTGGTGCTGCCGCCGATCATGGACCCGCTCTACGGTTACCAGTCGGTGAACGTCGAGACCCAGCATGGCGACCCTCATTCGCTGCTGAACTGGACCCGGCGCCTGCTGGCGGTACGCAAGCAACAGAAAGCCTTCGGCCGCGGCAGCCTGAAAATGCTCTCGCCGAACAACCGCCGCATCCTCGCCTATACCCGCGAATACACCGGGCCCGACGGCAAGAGCGAAATCATCCTCTGCGTCGCCAACGTGTCCCGCACCGCCCAGGCGGCCGAACTGGAGCTGTCCGCGTTCGCCGGCAGGGTGCCGGTGGAGATGCTCGGCGGCAACGCGTTCCCGCCCATCGGCCAGCTCAACTTCCTGCTGACCCTGGCGCCTTACGGTTTCTACTGGTTCCTGCTCGCCACGGAAACGCAAATGCCCAGCTGGCATGTGGAACCGGCGCAGAGCCTGCCGGACTTCACCACCCTGGTGCTGAAGAAGCGCATGGAGGAACTGCTCGAAAGCCCTTCGCGCACGGCTCTGGAGCAGAGCATTCTGCGGGAGTGGCTGCCCAAGCGGCGCTGGTTTGCCGGCAAGGATACGGCGCTCGAACAGGTGCGCCTGGTCTATGGCGTGCGCTTCGGTGATCCGCAGCACCCGGTGCTGCTCGCTGAAGTCGAAGTCACGGCGGGCGGCCAGAGCAGCCGTTACCAACTGCCGTTCGGGTTTCTGGCCGAGGAGCAGACCAGCGCCGCCTTGCCGCAACAGCTGGCGATGGCCCGGGTCCGACGTGGTCGGCAGGTGGGCCTGATCACCGACGCATTCAGCCTGGAGCCGTTTATTCGCGCGGTGATCGAAGGCATGCGCGGCGACACGCTATTGGCCGGCGGCGAAGGCACGCTGCATTTTCACGGGACAAGCGAACTCAAGGCCCTGGAGCTACCCGCCGACATGGCGGTGCGTTACCTGTCCGCCGAGCAGTCCAACAGTTCGGTGGTGGTGGCCGAGCGGATCATGCTCAAGCTGATCCGTAAGGTCAGTGCTGGCGTGCACCCGGAACTGGAAATGAGCGCCTACCTGACGGCCGCCGGTTTCCAGCATATTTCACCGTTGCTGGGTTCATTGGTACACCGCGATGCCAAGGGCGAAGACAGCCTGCTGATGATTGCCCAGGGGATGCTCAACAACCAGGGCGATGCCTGGAGCTGGACCCAGAACAACCTGGAACGGGCGATCCGCGACGAGTTGGCCGGTGCCGTTTCGGACCACGAACAGCATTACAACGCCCTCGGCGAACTGGCAGATTTTGCCGGCTTGCTCGGTCAGCGCCTGGGCGAGATGCACCAGGTGCTGGCGGCGCCCACCAGCAATCCGGACTTCAGTGCCCAGGTGAGCACGGAGCAGGACGCCGAGCATTGGAGCAAGACCATCAGCCGGCAGATGGAACAGGCTTTGCTGCTGCTCAAACAGCATCAGCAGGCGCTGCCGGCGGAAGAACAGGCGCTGGTGGGGCGTCTGCTGGAGCAGAAAAAGGCCATTCTCGACTCTATCCAGACGCTTGCCGGCCAGGTGGTGGGCGGTCTGCGCCTGCGGGTCCATGGCGACTTGCACCTGGGCCAGGTGCTGGTGGTACAGGGCGATGCCTACCTGATCGACTTCGAAGGCGAGCCCGCCCGCTCGTTGCCGGAGCGGCGCGGCAAGCACAGTCCCTACAAGGATGTCAGCGGCGTGTTGCGCTCGTTCGATTACGCTGCGGCCATGGCCTGCAACAACGCGACGCTGCTCGACCCGTCGGGCGTCGGGCCGGCCAGCCGGCGCGTCACCCAGCGTTACCTGAAAGAAGCTCGCAAAGCCTTTATCCAGGCATATCGGCGCGCGACAGCTAGTCTTGTTCAGGCATGGCAGGACCCGGCCGGCGAAGAAGCCGCCCTGACCCTGTTCAGCCTGGAGAAGGCCGCGTATGAAATTGTCTATGAGGCGGAAAATCGCCCGACCTGGCTCGGCGTGCCGTTGCACGGTTTGAGTGGGTTGTTGAGTGAAGTGAAAACCTTGTCCGGTGGAGAGCAGTGATGAGTTTGAGCAAGGAACAAGGTGCATCCGTGAACCGTGCATTACCCGCGAAGAAGGACATCGAGGCCCTGGTGCGGGCCGAGCACCAGGATCCTTTTGCCATTCTCGGGCCCCATGACGACGGTGCCGGGGGGCAGTATATCCGCGCCTTCCTGCCCGGCGCCCTGGGCGTCCAGGCGTTGGCCCGCGACAGCGAGCAGGTCCTGGGCAATCTTGACAGTACCGAGGTGCCGGGGCTGTTTGTCGGTCACTTCCCGGGGCGCCAACCCTATCTGTTGCGTATCCAGTGGGCGGCGGGGGAGCAGATCAGCGAGGATCCCTACAGCTTCGGGCCGTTGCTCGGGGAGATGGATCTCTACCTGTTCGCCGAGGGTAATCACCGCGACCTGAGCGGCTGCCTGGGTGCCCAGGTGACCCAGGTCGAGGGTGTCGACGGTGTGCGTTTTGCGGTCTGGGCGCCGAATGCCCGGCGGGTCTCGGTGGTCGGCGACTTCAATATCTGGGACGGGCGTCGGCATCCAATGCGCCTGCGCCACCCCAGCGGTGTCTGGGAAATCTTTGTGCCGCGCCTGCATCCGGGTGAGGCCTACAAGTACGAGATCCTCGGCAAGGATGCGATCCTGCCGCTCAAGTCCGACCCCATGGCCCTGGCCACCCAACTGCCGCCGGACACCGCTTCGCGCGTCGCGCAGCCCTTGCGCATCGACTGGCAGGACCAGGCCTGGATGGAGTCACGCAGCCAACGGCATCGGCATGATGCGCCGCTGTCGATCTACGAACTGCATGCCGGTTCCTGGCAGTGCGAGATCGATGAAGTGGGCGAGGTGTCACGCCAGTACAGCTGGAGCGAACTGGCCGAAAGACTGATTCCCTATGTCCAGCAACTGGGTTTCACCCATATCGAACTGATGCCGATCATGGAGCACCCGTTCGGTGGTTCCTGGGGTTATCAGCCGCTGTCGCAGTTTGCACCGAGTGCGCGGTATGGCAGCCCGGACGATTTCGCCGCCTTTGTCGATGCCTGTCACCGGGCTGAAATCGGCGTGATCCTCGACTGGGTGCCGGCGCATTTTCCCACCGATACCCACGGCCTGGCGCAGTTCGACGGCACCGCCTTGTATGAGTACGGCAACCCGCTGGAGGGTTTCCATCAGGACTGGGACACCCTGATCTACAACCTCGGGCGTACCGAAGTGCACGGCTTCATGCTCGCCTCGGCGCTGCACTGGCTCAAGCATTTCCATGTCGATGGCCTGCGGGTGGATGCGGTGGCGTCGATGCTCTATCGCGACTATTCGCGCAAGGCCGGCGAGTGGGTGCCGAACCGTCATGGTGGTCGGGAAAACCTCGAGGCCATCGATTTCGTGCGTCATCTCAACGACGTGGTGGCCCTGGAAGCACCGGGTGCCCTGGTGATTGCCGAGGAGTCCACGGCCTGGCCGGGTGTCAGCCAAGGCACCGAGCAGGGTGGGCTCGGGTTCGCCTACAAATGGAACATGGGCTGGATGCACGATTCGCTGCACTACATCCAGCAGGACCCGGTGTACCGCGCCCACCATCACAACGAGCTGAGTTTCGGCCTGGTGTATGCCTGGTCCGAGCGTTTTATCCTGCCGATTTCCCACGACGAAGTGGTGCACGGCAAGCATTCGCTGATCGACAAGATGCCCGGCGACCGCTGGCAGAAGTTCGCCAATCTGCGGGCCTACCTGAGTTTCATGTGGGGGCATCCGGGCAAGAAGCTGCTGTTCATGGGCTGCGAATTCGGCCAGTGGCGCGAGTGGAATCATGATCAGCAACTGGATTGGTATCTGTTGCAGTATTCCGAGCACCTTGGGGTGCAGAAGCTGGTGAGCGACCTGAACCGCCTGTACCGCGAGGAGCCGGCGCTGTACGACCAGGACGATGCGCCCCAGGGGTTCCAGTGGTTGATCGGTGACGATGCCGCCAACAGCGTCTATGCCTGGTTGCGCTGGAGTCGGGAAGGGCGGCCGTTGCTGGTGGTGGCCAACTTCACGCCGGTGCCGCGCGAGGCCTATCGGGTCGGCGTGCCCTTTGCCGGGCAATGGAAGGAGGTGATCAACAGCGACGCGGCGATGTATGCCGGTTCCAACTATGGCAATGGTGGCGGGGTTTGCACCGAGGATCAGGCCAGCCATGGGCAGGCCGCTTCGCTGGTACTGAACCTGCCGCCGCTGGCGGTGTTGATGTTGCGGCCGGAGGGCTAGCGCCGGCCGTGGGCTTTCTTGACTGGCAGGCTGCCACCTACCAACGCATCCGCACCCCGACATTGCCGATGATGCCATTCAGGCCGGTGTCATCGGAGGTGCCGCTGTAGTCGGCGCTGACATACAGGCTGACCGTTGGCGACACCTTGGCCACCAGGCCCAGCCCCAGCTCTACGGTGGAACTGTTGCGACTGATGGCGATCTTGTCGACCGGCTCCAGGCTCACGGGGCTGCCGCTGCCGAACGTATGCCAGAAGTTGGTCCGCAAATAGGGCTCCAGCGGCAGGCCGCTCACTTCATAGCTACCGTTGAGGCGGGCACCAATCCGACCACTCCAGAGCGAAGGGTCGGAGACATTCGCCTGGCCGAGCATGTTCACGCTGCCTTGCTGGTTGATCACCTGGGCCTGGGGTTCGATGATCCAGTGCTGGCCCAGCCCGATCGGGAACCCGCCCTCCAGAGAAAAGGTCATTTGCCGCGATGCCAGGCCTTGCAGGGTGCCCTGGTCGGAGCGGGTATACACCGTGGTCTGGTTGTTCATGGCGGTCAGGTTGACGTGCCAGCCCTGTTGTCCGGTCAGGCTCCAGAAGGCCCCGAGATTATTCCCTTGGGGACTCAGGCCGTCCATGCGCGGATCGCGGGGCGCAGTGACAAACGCGTCAACCCGGTCCAGTGGGCCGCTGCTTCCGGTAAAGACCCCGGCGGTCAATGTCTGGTCGCCGCTGTGATTGCTGTAAAGGCCGGGAACAATCAGCAGGTCGCCAAAGGCGCCGGCAAACAGCGGATCGAGGTTACCGACCTCACCCTGGCCCAGGGTACGGTCGAGGAAGTGAAGCGTCGGATCGGGATCGCCGGTACTCGGGACGATGCCGGCGAAGCGCCAACCCGGTAATGGGCCACTGTTGCTCAGCACGGGGAATTGACCCAGTGGCAGGGGCAAGGGCGTGTCGCCCTGGTACGTGGGTTGGAGGTCTGCTTCGAAAGGCGCCGCTCGCAGCTCCACGGCGGAGCAGAGTAAAAGAGCGGTCGAAACTGTATAAACCGTCATCCTCAGGTTGGGGTGGGCCATGAACGTTTTCATCGGGTGTTCCTTGCGGTCGCATAAATACCTGCATTAGCGTCTCTCCTGCCCCCGAATGAGGGACGGCCGAAATCATCGAGGCAAACCCCGGCGACCCGCATTGGCGGGCATCCGATGGCTTGTCCCTTGGGTTTTGAAACCGGGGGTAGTCACTTGTAGCTAAGGAGAGCTGCAGGTCTGCGTCAAGAAAATAGCCAATAAATAGATCCGTTTGATCAGTATTTTCAAGTCATTGATCAATCGGCTATTTAGTCTATTCGGGCTAAGTCTGAGGGAGATCGATAAGAGCGGTGTTGCCGAGGCCTTTCAGATAAAAACCATCTCGAACGGTTGCCGCGTCTGTTCGAGCAGGGCGGGTACCATGACCGGCGGCAACCCCAGTTCCGGATCGCCTTGCAGATGGCTGTGATAGGCGTGCGCGGCATGCAGCTTGCGGGCAATACCCCAGGTGTCGAGGCGGATCTTGCGGGCTCGGTGCCAGGGGATCAGGCCTTCGTCGCGCAAGGGACGAAACCAGGTATGCAGCGGTATCTCCAGCAAGGTTGCGCCGCTGGCGACACAGGCCTGGGCAGCCGCCCGACCGACGGTGTCATGGTCGGCAATGCCGTCTTCGCGCCAGGTGGTCAGCACCACGTCGTCAGGGCGCAAATAGCGCCGCAGGAATTGGCTGAGTTGCTGCTCCTGCTGCTCCAGTGCGCCGTGGCGAAAGCCGCCGCGAATCCATTTCAACCGGTGCAGTTCCAGGCCCAGGCGGCGCAAGGCTTCAGCGCTTTCCTGGGGGCAAACCACACTCAGGCGGCTGGAAGGCCACAGGGTCGAGCCGGGGTAGAGGGCACTGCCATCGGTAATCGAAATCAACAGCAGCGGGTGTTCGAAGGTGGCGAGCAGTTGCAGCAGGCCACCGCAACAATGCACCTCGTCACCGGGATGGGGGGCGACCACCACCACCCGGGCGCCGGGCCGGATCAGGCGGTGCAGACCAATGGTCGGGACACGGGCCAACTGCCGTGAGTTCCAGATCAGCGGTGCAACTTCGTTGCGAGCAGCTTGGATTCTCATGATGTTTGTCACTTCCTTGTGTGGACTTGCACGCATTTTCCATCGGTCCTGATGTCTCCGGTGCCGCCTGGCGGCTCGGGAATGCGTGGGTGAGTATCGCCCATGTAGGCCGAAATGCGACTTTTATTGCTAAATAAACGTCAGCTTTCTTCGTCACGTTGTAACTCGAACATGACAAGCGAGCGCCCGGTGAGGGTGTATTCACTGTCGAAGGCGAAACGCTCCTGGCCCTTGACCTGCGGGTCGTTGGTGTCGAGCACGCAGCGCCAGTCGAGACCTTGTGGCACTTCGGGCAGGCTGAAATTGACACCGTCGTGGTGGGCATTGACGGCAATCAGCAGGGTCGCATCGGCGCCGGTGCGGGAAATGCCCGAGACCTGGGCGCGACCGTCGAGCAACATGCCCAGGCAGCGGCCGTGGCCGTCGTGCCAGTGCTCGGTGGTCATTTCCTGGCCGTCCGGGGTCAGCCACGTGACGTCCTTGACCCCCAGTTGCTCGTTGTAGTCGCCAACCAGAAAGCGTCCGCGGCGCAGGATCGGGTAGGCCAGGCGCAGCTTGACCAGGCGCTTGACGAACCTGAGCAGCGACCTGCCGTCGTCGTCCAGGTCCCAGTTGACCCAACCGATGTCGCTGTCTTGGCAATAGGCGTTGTTGTTGCCGTGCTGGGTGCGGGCGAACTCGTCGCCGGCGACGATCATCGGTGTGCCCTGGGCCAGCAGCAGGGTGGCGAAGAAGTTGCGCATCTGTCGCAGACGCAGGGCGTTGATCGTCGGGTTGTCGGTGGGGCCTTCGACGCCGTGATTCCAGGACAGGTTGTTGTTGCTGCCGTCCTGGTTGTTTTCGTCGTTGGCTTCGTTGTGCTTGTCGTTGTACGACACCAGGTCGTGCAGGGTGAAACCGTCATGGGCGGTGATGAAGTTGATCGAGGTGTAGGGACGTCGACCGCGTTGGTCGAACAGGTCGCCGGAGGCGGTCATGCGCCGGGCGAAGTCGGCGAGTTGGCCGTCGTCGCCTTTCCAGAACGCCCGCGCGGTGTCGCGGAAACGGTCGTTCCATTCGGCCCAGCCCGGCGGGAAACCGCCCACCTGGTAGCCGCCGGGGCCGCAGTCCCAGGGTTCGGCGATCAGTTTGACCTGGCTCAGCACCGGGTCCTGGCGACAGGCGACGAGGAAGCTGTGCCGTTCGTTGAAGCCGTCGTGATAGCGTCCGAGGATGGTCGCCAGGTCGAAGCGGAAACCGTCCACGTGCATTTCCGTGGCCCAGTAGCGTAGCGAATCGGTGACCATCTGCAGCACGCAGGGGTGGCTCAGGTCGAGGGTGTTGCCGGTGCCCGAGTCGTTGATATAGAAGCGCTTGTCGTCGGGCATCAGGCGGTAGTAGGACGCGTTGTCGATGCCGCGCATGGACAGCGTCGGGCCTTGCTCGTTGCCTTCGGCGGTGTGGTTGTAGACCACGTCGAGGATCACCTCCAGGCCGGCTTCGTGCAGGTGCGCGACCATCTCCTTGAATTCGGCGATCTTGCCGCTGGCCAGGTAGCGCGGGTCGGGGGCGAAGAAGGCGATGCTGTTGTAGCCCCAGTAGTTGGTCATGCCTTTGTGCAGCAGGTGCTGGTCGTTGACGAAGGCATGGATTGGCAGCAGCTCCACCGACGACACGCCGAGCTTGCGGATATGCTCCAGCACTTCGTCGACCATCAGTCCGGCGAAAGTCCCGCGCACCGCGTCCGGCACCGCCGGGTGACGCATGCTGATGCCGCGTACGTGGGTTTCATAGAGCAGGGTGCGTTCCCAGGGGACGTTGACGCGCTGGTCGTGACCCCAGGTGTGAGCCGGGTCGATCACCTTGCTCTTGGGGACGAAGGGCGCGCTGTCGCGTTCGTCGAAGCTGAGGTCGGCGTCGGAGTGGCCGATGGTATAGCCGAACAGGGCCTCGGACCATTTCAACTGGCCGACCAACTGCTTGGCGTAGGGGTCGATCAGCAGTTTGTTGGGGTTGAAGCGATGGCCGTTCTGCGGGTCGTAGGGGCCGTACACCCGGTAGCCGTAGATCAGTCCGGGATGGGCGTCGGGCAGGTAGCCGTGGAAGATTTCGTCGGTGTACTCGGGCAGTTCGATGCGTTCGAGTTCCACTTCACCGCTGTCGTCGAACACGCACAGTTCGACCTTGGTGGCGTGGGCGGAAAACAGCGCAAAGTTGACTCCCAGGCCATCCCAGGTGGCACCGAGCGGGAAGGGCAGGCCTTCGCGAATCCGCGAGGTCTGGGCTTCGGGCGTGGGATCGGGCTTTTTTGGCTTGGTCATGGGCGCTCCTGCGGGTGTGTTCTTGAAAGCACCACGACACCTGTAGATACCGCAAGCGCGGTCTATGTGGGAGCGCCGGTCGACGCTCGATTGCCAGCGATGGCGGCGGTGAGTCTTGCATCGCCATCGCTGGCAAGCCAGCTCCTACAAGGGCTGTGGTGTTCTCGGCATCGTGCAATGTTCAACTGGCTGACGGCTTGCGCGGCGCTCGCGGTTTCTTTTCAACAGCCGGTTTGGCAACGGTGGCCGGCTTCGCCGTGGCTTTCGGGACCGCTGTCGGCTTGGTGGCGACCTTGGGTTTGGCGGCGGGTTTGGCCGCTGTCGGTTTTTTCGGCGCCAGGGCCTCGGCTTCCGCCAGCTTGCGCGCCATTTCCCAATGCCGGGCCTCTTCGCCCTCGGGGCGACCCTCCGATTCCCAGATCTGATAAGCAAATTCGCGGATGCGTTTTTCGTCGGTACTCATCGCCATGCTCCTGAACTCAAGTTTGGATAAAGAGATTGACCGGGAAATCTCCGAGTGCCTCACCGACCATCAGCTCGTTATGGGGTGTGACTGCGCACATCGAAAAAAATCCCTTTAATTTATGGTTCGGTGCGGCGAACGGTAGTTTGACCCGCGTATCGCCCCAAACCGGTGCCGGTACCCACGGCAGTTGATCGTCGGCCAGCAACTCGGCCGCCAGCCTGGGTACGATCACAATGGCCCGCTGTGTTGGTGTGCTGCGCATAAAGGCCAGTACGTGTTCGGCCTGCTCGCCGAGCACTTCCAACGGTTGGTAATCGCCGCGACTGAAGACCCTCCCGTATTCGGCCCGCACCGCCAGCGTGCGGGCAATCAAGGCCTGTTTGAGCCGTCCGTTGCGCCAGTCCGTCAACAGGGCTGCCGGCGACGTAGAGGCTTGCAGCGCCTGTTGCCGGGCAGCGAAATCCACCGGCCGGCGATTGTCCGGGTCCACCAGGCTGAAGTCCCAGAACTCGTTGCCCTGGTACAGGTCCGGTACACCCGGTACGGTCATGCGCAGCAAACACTGGGCCAAACTGTTGAGTGCGCCGGCCGCAGCGATTTTTTTCACCGCGGCGACCAGGGTCTGGCGCAGCGGCAAGCCGATCGGTCGGGTCAGCAACGCATCGAGAAAGTCGTGGCATGCCTGCTCGTAGGTCTCGTTGGGCGCGCTCCAACTGCTGTGCAACTTGGCTTCGCGCAGCGCCTTGTTTTGCCATTGCCAGAGGCGTTCGGCGTACTCCAGCAGCCCGGCCGAATCGTCGCTCGACAGCGTCAGCGGCCAACTGCCCAGCAGGGCCTGGTAGAGGATCAGTTCGTCTGCCGCCGACGGCGCCTGGGCATCGTCCCGCAGCGCTTGGGCCTGCTCGCGAAAGCCTTGTAGCTGTTCGACGTACCAGGGGCCGTACTCGCTCAGCACCGCCAAGCGCGCGCGGCTGTCCTCGCCGCGTTTGTGATCATGGGTGGCGCTGGTCAGCAGGTTGTCCGGAAAATTTTCCAGGCGCTGTTGGTTCGCCGCGTGGAAGTTTTCCACGGGGGCGCTGAAGCGTTCCGTGGAAAAGCCCACGTCGTTGCGCGAGAGCAGCACCGCCGAACGATAGAACGCCGTGTCTTCGACCGCCTTGGCCGCCGTCGGCGAGGTCAGTTGCTGGAAGCGCACGCAGGCATGCTTGAGCCGTTTGCGCTGCCGGCCCGGCGCGCGCTGGCGCCAGGGCTGTCCGCCGAGCCACTGTTGCAGATAGTCGAGCACCGGCCAGTCAGCCTCGCCGAGGGTGGTGCGGGCGCCGGCCAGGGCCTGCTGGAAAAAACCTTCGTCCTCGGCCGGGCGGCCCAGGGCATTGATATAGGTGCGGTACACCGGGTAGTGCACGATCAGCGCCTGCAAGGCCCGGCGAATGGCGCCCAGGGTCAGGTCGCGGCTCATCAGGTCGTCCCGGGCCACTTGCAGCAGGGCCTGGGCCACGCTTTCGCAGTCGCCGGCCAGGGTGCTGGCGAGGATCTGCTGGCGTGCCAGGCGGGCCTCCTCGACGAACTCGGCGGGGCGCTCGCTCAAGCGGCTCCAGCGCTCGGCCAAGAGTGGCTCGCCACGGGGATCATGTTGCAGCAGCGACAGCTGATCCATGAATTCGTAGCCGGTGGTGCCGTCCACCCGCCAGTCGCGGTGCAGGCTTTCGCCCTGGCCGAGGATTTTTTCCACATGGATCGGCAGGTGCCTGCCGGGAACCAGGCGATCGACGCGCCGACGCAGCTTGCGGCAGTAACCGCGTGGGTCGGCGAGCCCGTCTATATGGTCGATGCGCAGGCCGTCCACCAGACCGTCTTCGATCAGCTGGAAGATTTTCCGGTGGGTGGCTTCGAATACCGCCGGGCGCTCGACCCGCAGGCCCCCCAGCTCGTTGACATCAAAGAAGCGCCGCCAATTGATATCGTCGGCGGCTGTGCGCCAACTGGCAAGGCGATAGTGCTGGCGCTCCAGCAGTCGGTGTAGGCGCTGGAAACCGTCGGGCTGGCGCGAGTCATAGCGAGCCAGGCCCTGGATGATGGCGCCATGGGTATCGCCGCGTTGCGCAAGCTCGGCGCGCAAGACCTGCGCCTGGGCATAGGCGTCGGGCAGACTGTTCAGGGCCTTGAAGTGGCCGGCCAGGGTTTCCAGTGAAGGGATGTCGGCGAGTATCTGCGCGTAATCCCGTGGGCAGATGGGAAACCGGTGCTGGTAATGCTCAATATGGAAGCCGCCGTTTTCAGTATCGAAGCACAGGGGCAGGCTGCCTTCCTGCAACGCCACGCCGTAGTCGCTGCCGAGGAATGGCATCAGCAATTGCCCTTCGAGCAACGGGTCGGGCGAGTGCCACTGGATATCGAAGAACTCGCCGTAGGGGCTCTGTCGCCCCCATTCCAGCAGGTCCAGCCACCAGGGGTTGTCAGCGCCGCCGACGGCCATGTGGTTGGAGACGATGTCGAGGATCAGGCCCATGTCGTGCTGGCGCAGGGTCTGCACCAGGCGCCGCAAGGCCGCTTCGCCGCCCAACTGCGGGTTGACCCGGGTCGGGTCGACCACGTCGTAGCCGTGCATTGAACCGTCGCGCGCGGTGAGCAGCGGCGAGGCGTAGACATGGCTGATACCCAGCTGCGCGAAGTAAGGCACCAGCGGCACGGCGTCATCCAGGCTGAAGCCCTGGTGAAATTGCAGGCGCAAGGTGGCGCGCAGCGCTGCACTCATCGGTCACGCTCGGCGGCCTGGAGTCGGGCACAGGCCAGCAGTTCGAGGCGGCGGGCGGCGTCCACATCGTCGAGCAACTGGCTGCTGTCGCCGGGCAGGCGCCGACGCCAGTTGGGGTGACTGTCGAGGGTGCCGGGCAGGTTGGCCTGTTCCTCGACACCCAGGGCGTCCTCCAGCGGCAGCAACACCAGGGGCGCCCGGGTATGGCCGAGGAAGCGCACGCTGGCATCGAGCACCTGATCGGTCTCGTGGGATTCATCGCGGAAATTCTGCGGGTCATTGCTCAAGGCACGGTGCAGGCCCTCGCGTTCGTGCTGGCGGGTTTCGCGCCAGTGATCGGCGGTCGTGTTGTCGATCAGCCCCAGCTGGATGTTCCAGTCGATATCCCGGGCATGCCACCAGCCATTGAGGGTCGGCAGGTCGTGGGTGCTGCTGGTGGCCAGGGCGTTGTCCGGCCAGTCGAGGATGGGGCGGAAATGATGGCCATATTCCTGCTCGAACAACAGCACACGCATGCCGAGGATCGCCCGGGCGGCGAGTTTTTCTCGCAGGCCCTCGGGCACTGTGCCGAGGTCTTCGCCGAGCACTATCGCCTGATGGCGCGCGGACTCCAGGGTCAGCAGGCGCAGCAGGTCATCCACCGGGTAATACAGGTACGCGCCGTCCTTTGGCAGTGAGCCCAGCGGAATCACCCAGAGCCGTTGCAGGCCCATCACATGGTCGATACGCAAGCCGCCGGCATGGGCGAAATTGGCCCGCAGCATTTCGATAAAAGCCCGGAAGCCATGGCGCTTCAGACCTTCCGGGGCGAAGGCCGAGATGCCCCAGCTTTGTCCGCTGCGATTGAGAATATCCGGTGGCGCGCCGACGGTGAGTTCGGCCAGCAGTTCGTCCTGCCGGCTCCAGGCCTGGCTGCCGCCGCCGTCGGCACCGACGGCGAGGTCGGCGATCAGGCCGATGCCCATGCCACTGTCCCGGGCGGCTTTTTGCGCGCGGCCCAGGCTACGGGCCACCAACCATTGACCGAAGGCGTAGAAACCGATCTCCTCGGCCTGTTCTTCGGCGAAGACGGCGAGGGCCGGGTTGTCGGGGTGGTGCCAGGCGGCGGGCCAGTGGCGCCAGTCGGTGCTTTCGCCGCGGGCGCTACAGGCGGCTTGCAGGGCTTCGAAGCGACAGTGATTTTCCAGGGCTTCGCCGCCGAGCTGGCGGAAGCGCGCGAAGTCCGTGGCGAGGGGGTGAGTGCCCAGGCGAAAGCCGTCGTACAGCGCCCGCAGCAGCCGTTGTTTGGCGCGGGCGGCGCGTGGCCAGTCGATCAGGGGCAGGGCTTCCAACTGCTGCAGTTCATCGGCCAGTCCCGCAGTGTCGATGGCCTGGCGCAGGGCCTGTTCGCCGAGAATCGCCTCCGGCGCCGCATAAAGACTGTTGAGGAACAGCCGGCTGGACGGCGAATAGGGGCTGTAGCGTTGCGGGTCGCAACTGAACATGGCGTGCAGCGGACTGATCGCCAGGGCCTCGGCGCCACGTTCGCCCGCGGCGCGAACCAGGCTTTCCAGGGCCAGGGTGTCGCCGAAGCCGCCATCGCCGGCGCGTTGCAGGGCATACAGCTGGACCGTCAGGCCCCAGGCGCGGGGTGTCGCGCTATCGGTGGCCGCCGCCACGCTGTGACACTGCGCCGGGGCCACGGCGAGGGTGAAGTGCTGGCCGGCGATATGCACCGTCTGGTAGCCCACCGGAATCTTGCCCGGTAGCACCGCGTCCTCGTCGAGGTGCAGATGCAGGACCGTGCCGTTTTCCAGATGCACTTCGCAGGCCGTGTCGGCGGCGAAATAACGGGCCAGGTCCAAGCCCTTGCCGATGTCGGCGGTCAACAGGGGGGGCAGGTGTTTTTGTTGCTGGGCGAGTTGCAGTTCCAGCAGGCTGTTCTCGATCTCCAGGTCGTTGTCGGCGGGATGGCCGAGTCCGGCGAGGACCTTGCGCAAGACCTCGGCTCGGACTTTCTGTGCTCGGCCATTGGCGTCGATCCAATCGACGGCCAGGCCAGCCCGGCTGGCGAGTATTTCCAGTTGCGCGTCGCTCATGGGTGCTCTCCGGTGGGTGACTGCATGACGTCCCCGGGGGTCAGGGTAACCAGCGCGCAGTAGGGGGCCAGATGACCTTCATCCAGTTGGCGACTGGTACCGGTGGTGCTTTCGAATAGTAATCGGGCCTGGGTGGGGGGGCTGTGGCCGACGGACTCGGCACTGAGGTTGAGGTCGATGCGCAGCACGCTGCCGTCGCCCATGCGCCAGCGTGCGCTGAGGGCGCCATCGGCCAGGACATCGGCGCCCAGGGCCTGGGCGCCGGAGAGCCTGGGGATGATTTCGCGGTGGCGCAGTTCCAGCAGTTGGTGGTAGAGGCGTACGTTCGCCTGGCGGTTGAAGTCGTCGCTGGCGTCGCTCAGGTCGGGGCGCGAGTCGTTGAAGCTGGCGACCGCGTTCGGGTCGGGAATGTGCGCCCGCCGCGCCGGGTCGGCAAAGGCCGGGAAATCGGCGAATTCGCCGCGACGGCCTTCGCGCACCGCATCGGCCAGTTCACCCTGGTGATCGGTGAAAAACAGAAAGGGTTCGCCGGCAGCGGTTTCCTCCCCCATGAATAGCAACGGTATCATCGGCGACAACAACAGCAGCACAGTGGCCGCCCGCAGGGCCGGTGCCGGGCAGAGTTGATTGAGGCGCTCGCCCAGGGCGCGGTTGCCGATCTGGTCGTGGTTCTGCAGGAACAGCACAAAAGCGCTGGGCGGCAGGTGCGCGCTGGGTTCGCCGCGGCTGTGGCCGTGGCGGTTGGGGTGGCCCTGGAACACGAAGCCCTGGCTCAGGCAACGGGCCAGTTTGGTGGTGGTTTCCCGGGCGTAGTCGGCGTAGTAGGCGTCGGTCTCGCCGGTCAGCAGGACGTGCAGGGCGTTGTGGCCGTCATCGTTCCATTGGGCGTCGTAGGCCTCCTCCAGCAGGCTGGACTGGTTGCGTTCGTTTTCCAGGGTCAGCCACACGTGTCGCGACAGGTCCATCTGCTGGCGAACCGCTTGCGCCAGTTCGTAGAGAAAGCCGCTGTCATTGATCGCATGCACGGCATCCAGGCGCAGGCCATCGAAGCGGTATTCCAGCAGCCACATCAGGGCATTGTCGACGAAATAGTCGCGGACTTCGCGGCGGCGAAAATCAATCGCCGCGCCCCACGGGGTCTGCTGGTCGTCGCGGAAGAAGTCGCGGGCGTATTGGCCGAGGTAGTTGCCGTCCGGGCCGAAGTGGTTGTAGACCACGTCCAGCAACACCATCAGGCCATGCCCATGGGCCGTGTCGATCAAGTGCTTGAGGTCTTCGGGCGAACCATAGGCGGCATGCGGCGCATAGGGCAGCACGCCGTCGTAGCCCCAATTGCGCTCGCCGGGGAATTGAGCGAGGGGCATCAGCTCAATGGCCGTGATCCCCAGTTCGGCCAGGCGCGCCAGTTGGCTTTCGACCTGGCGATAGCCGCCGAGGACACCGACGTGCAGTTCGTAGATCACCGCCTCGTGCCAGGGCCGCCCCTGCCAGTCCTTGTGCTGCCAGTGGTAGGCCAGGGAGTCGACCACCTGGCTCGGCCCGTGTACGTCCCCGACCTGGCGTCGCGAGGCCGGGTCGGGCACCAGTCGCTCGCCGTCGATCTGGAAGCGATAGTGGCTGTCGGCCGGACAGCGGGCCTCGAGGACAAACCAGCCGTCGTGTTGCGGCAGCATGGCCAGGGAACGGCCATCGCCCAGTTCGACGCTGACGTAATAGGCGTCCGGTGCCCACAGGGCAAAGCGGGTGTGCTCGGCGTCCAGCAGGGTCGCGCCATGAGGCCAGGTTTCCAGAGTCCGTAACGGCATCTATGAAGACCTCCTCAGTGCTGACCCGACCTGCTCCGGGATTTGTCGACCAGGTTCTGGTACAACTCGGCGTAGGGTTCCACGGCCTTGCACCAGTTGAACGGTGCGGCCATTGCCCGGCAACGCATGGCGTTGAGTAGCGGCGGATAGGCAAACACCTTGAACGCCCGGCGCAGTGCTTCGGCATAACTTTCCACGGTGGACTCGTCGAACAGAAAACCGGTGACCCCGTTCTCGATGGTGTCCGCCAGTCCGCCGGTGTTGCGTGCCACCGGCAGTGAACCGAAGCGCTGGGCATACATCTGGCTCAGGCCGCAGGGCTCATAACGCGAGGGCATCAGCAGGAAATCGCTGCCGGCGAACATGCGTCGGGCATCAGTTTCGTTGAAGCCGATACGCACCCCGATCCGGCCCGGAAAACGCAGGGCCAGTTGGCGCATGGCTTGTTCTTCTTCCGGCTCGCCACGGCCGATGATCGCGATCTGGCCGCCTTCATTGACGATCATTTCGCTGACCGCCTCGGTCAGGTCCAGGCCTTTCTGGTAGACCAGCCGCGAGACCACGGCAAAGAGTGGCCCGGTCGAGGGATCGAGACCGAACAGGGTTCGCACATGGGCGGCGTTGACCGCTTTGCCTTCCCAGTCGCCGGGGGTGAAGGGCTGGACCAGATGAGTGTCGGTCGCCGCATCCCAGCTTTCGTCGATGCCGTTGGGAATGCCGCTGAGCAAGCCCTGGTGGGTTTTGCTGGCGAGGAATCCGTCCAGGCCGCAGCCGAAGTGCGGCGTGGTGATTTCCTGGGCGTAGGTGGCACTCACCGTGGTGATATGACTGGAGTAGGCCATGCCGGCCTTGAGGAATGACAGCTTGCCGTAGAACTCCATGCCTTCCTGTTGCAGGGCGTGGGGCGGGATCCCCAGTTCCGGGCAGCAGGCGAGGCTGACCACGCCCTGATAGGCGAGGTTGTGAATGGTGAACAGGGTCGGGGTGCGCTGGCCGCGCCAATGCATATAGGCCGGGGCCAGACCGGCGGGCCAGTCGTGGGCGTGGACCAGGTCCGGGGTCCAGTGGATCTGCGCCAGGTTGGCGGCGATATCGGCAGCAGCCAGGCCCAGGCGGGCGAAGCGGATATGGTTGTCCGGCCAGTCGCGCCCGTTGTTGGCGCCATAGGGCGTGCCCTCGCGCTCGAAGAGTTCAGGGCAGATCAGCACATAGATCACCAGGCCGTCGGGCAGGTCCATGCGGCCTATCTTGCACGGCGGCAGCGCGGCATGGCCCCCCAGTTCGCCGATGATATGGATCGGGTTGTCGCTGTGCATCACCTGCGGGTACCCGGGAATCAGCACCCGTACGTCGTGCAGGTGGTGCATGGCCCGCGGCAGCGCGGCGGAGACGTCACCCAGGCCGCCGGTCTTGACCAGGTCGGCGAATTCGGAGGTGACGAACAGCACCTTTTTCTTGTTGGGATTGACAGCGGCTGCCGTCAACACAGGCTTTCCTCCCTCCAAGGGGACTGACACGGGGACCGCTTCGCTGGCCTGATTCAAATGCTCTTCCTGAGTTCCCAACGCAGCGCTGATCATGTGTCTCTCCCGTTTTATTTGATCTGGTTCATCCTTTCTTTCATACAGCGTGCCCAAACCGCTTCCTTTGGTCGGACACACTGGTTCCGGGCGACTGGGCGAAGAGTGCTCGTCGCGCGGAGGCAAGAAAGAGTGGGGAAGCCTCTGTCCGCAACACCCTCGAAAGAGAGGCCCTACCTTTAACCTGACCGACCGCAACATCAGAAGTTTCGACTTTTTTGCGACGAAATGACTGAGCGGTCAGCAGGCCCAAAAAACAGTGTAGGAGAGATGTCGCTGCCGTGAAGGGCGTTGTTTAGACCAATATTGGAAAAAATCAGAGCGCCTGACCTAAGGCTCAGGTGACAAGGTTGTCACCTGGAACGAGCGTCCTGGAGCGGCCGCACCCTGCTGGCGCAGGTTAGACGTCCGGGCGCTCAAGGATGGTGCGCGTGCTTAACTCAGCAGGCGGATCGGTTGCCCGGCCGTCCAGGCCTGGATGTCTTCGATCATCTGGCTGTAGAACAGCCGATAGTTGTTCTGGCTGACATAGCCGACATGGGGAGTTGCCAGGACATTGTCCAGGGTGCGGAACGGGTGGTTGGCCGGCAACGGTTCCTGTTCGAAGACGTCCAGGGCCGCACCGGCCAGCCGGCCTTGCTCCAGCGCGGCGATCAGCGCCGGTTCGTCGACGATCGGCCCGCGTGCGGTGTTGATCAGCAAGGCCGAAGGTTTCATCCAGGCCAGGGCCTCGGCGTCCACCAGGCCGCGGGAGCGCTCGCTGAGCACCAGGTGCACGGAGAGCAGGTCGGCCTGCTTGAACAGTTCGGCCTTGCTCACGTACTCCACGCCGGGTTCGGCCGCGCGTTCGGCGGTGAGGTTCTCGCTCCAGGCGATGACCCGCATGCCGAACGCCTTGCCGTAGCCGGCGATGCGCTGGCCGATGCTGCCCAGGCCGAGAATTCCCAGGGTCTTGCCATACAGATCGCCGCCCAGGCCTTGCTGCCAGTGCCCGGCGCGCAGGGAGTTGGCCTCCCTGAGCAGGTTGCGGTTGGCCGCCATGATCAGCGCCCAGGTCAGCTCCGGTGCCGCCTGTTTGTAGCTGTCGGTGCCGCAGACCTGGATCCCCAGGGTGTTGGCCGCCTTGATATCGAGGGCGGCGTTGCGCATGCCGCCGGTCACCAGCAGTTTCAGGCGTGGCAGTTGGCGCAGCAGGGCTTCGTTGAACGGGCTGCGCTCGCGCATCACGCAGATCACCTCGAACCCGCTCAGGCGCTCGACCATGGTCGCGGTGTCGGCCGGGTAGTCGTGGAGAAAACTCACCTGGCCCACGGTGCTCAAGGCACTCCAGTCCACGGCCTCGGCCGCCACGCCTTGCCAGTCATCGATTACCGCGATCTGTAGGGTCATTCACTGTTTCCTCGTTATTGTTTGCTGGCCAGCCACTCGAGCAGGGCCTTGTGGAAGCGGGCCGGTTCTTCCATTTGCGGCGCGTGACCCAGGCCTGGGAATTCCACCAGGGTCGAACGCGGGATCAGTTTCGCCACCTGTTTGCCGAGCACATCGTAGTGACCGATGCGCGCCTTGACGTCCGGCGGCGCGATATCGCTGCCGATGGCCGTGGTGTCGGCGGTACCGATCAGCAACAGGGTGGGCATCTTCAGGTCCTTGAACTCGTAATAGACCGGCTGGGTGAAGATCATGTCGTAGATCAGCGCCGAGTTCCAGGCGACCGCGACGTGACCGGGACCTTTGTTCAGGCCGGCGAGCATGTCGACCCAGCGGTCGAACTCGGGTTTCCAATGGCCGGCGTAATAAGTCGTGCGTTCATAGTTACGGATACTCTCGGCGCTGAGTTTCAGTTCGCGCTCGTTCCATTGGTCGACGCTGCGATAGGGCACGCCGAGGGCTTTCCAGTCTTCCAGGCCGATGGGGTTGACCAGCGCCAGGCGTTCGACCTGTTGCGGGTAGAGCAGGGCATAGCGGGTGGCGAGCATGCCGCCAGTGGAGTGACCGAGGATCAGGATTTTCTCGATGCCGAGTTTTTCCAGCAGGGCGTGGGTGTTGTTCGCCAGTTGCTGGAAGCTGTACTGGTAGTTATCCGGTTTGCTGGAGGTACAGAAACCGATCTGGTCCGGGGCGATCACGCGGTAGCCGGCGGCGCTCAGGGCCTTGATCGACGAGTCCCAGGTGGCGCCGCAGAAGTTCTTGCCATGCATCAGCACGATGTTCTTGCCGTTGGCCTTGCCGCTGGGTGGAACGTCCATGTAGCCCATCTGCAGGGACTTGCCCTGGGACTGGAAGGTGAAGTGCTGCACCGGATAAGGGTATTCGAAACCTTGCAGTTCCGGGCCGTAGGCCGGTCCTTCGGCCGCATGGGACAGGACAGGGAGGGACGCGGCCAGGAACAGGCCGCCGAGGACGAGGGCGCGGGCATTCGACATATAAGGATCTCCAGAAGAATCGACCCGATGCTGGTGACCCGCGATTAACCCTGGATTAACGGCTGCGCCCGTGAGTGTCAGGCGGTAGAGCGTTGCGGGGTTTCCATGAGGTGCTTGAGGTTGTCCATCGCCCGGGTCGAAAGCTCGACCATCCGTGCGTGCAAACCGCTCAGGTTCAGTTCGGTGATGTACTGCAAGGTGCGGGTAAATCGCGTGCCATGGCCGTCACGCAGCAGGCTGTAGTAAATGCAACCATCCAC
Source organism: Pseudomonas gingeri (assembly GCF_013386165.1). GTDB lineage: Bacteria > Pseudomonadota > Gammaproteobacteria > Pseudomonadales > Pseudomonadaceae > Aquipseudomonas > Aquipseudomonas gingeri_C. Next base: position 169,831 of record NZ_JACAOS010000003.1, read on the forward strand.
CACCGGGGAGGTGAACGCCATCTTGAACTCGCTCGGGGCATCGGCGATGACCACCCGATAGTTGATCTCGATCCGCAAACCCAGCAGGTCGACGACTTCGGTGAAACGGTGATCCTTGGGCAAGGGGCCGTGGATGCCGGTCTCGGCGCTGACGGAGGTGGGGTGCCATTCGTGCCAGCGATCGGGCTGGGTCACGTAGGCGTAGACCGTCTCGATATCGGCTTCTATATGGACTTCGTTGCTGAGTGTTTTGGCATAAGGCTGGAAAGAGGGCTGCTGCATGGGCTTTGCTCCGACTGCGATCCTTGTGAAAGGGCGGAAACAATGATGAGCATAGGTGATACAAAACATTTCGTGATGTACAACGTCGGCACAAGACCGGCGGTCGTGCCCCTCGCATCGGGGCACGACCGACAGCGTTTTTAGCGGACCTTGAAGCGGCCCATCAGCGCGCTGACACGGTTGTTGGCGTCCAGCAGGCTGCGGGTATTGTCGTCGGTGGCGTGGCCGGTCTGGACCAGTTCTTCGACCATATGGCGGATCTGCACCATGCTGCGGTTGATCTCCTCGGTCACCGCACTTTGCTGTTCGGCGGCCGTGGCGATCTGGGTGCTGAGGCTGTTGATATGGCTGACGGAACCGGCCATTTCATCGAGCCCGGCGTTGACCCGTGCCGTGGCGTCGGCTGCGGACTGACAGCTGGCCTGGGTGTTTTCCATGGCCGCTACCGACGAGCTGACACCTTGGGTGAGGCGCGTGAGCATCTCGTTGATTTCCGAGGTGCTGGCCTGGGTCCGGGCGGCGAGGGCGCGGACCTCGTCGGCCACCACCGCGAAGCCACGACCCTGCTCGCCGGCACGGGCGGCTTCGATGGCGGCGTTCAAGGCCAGCAGGTTGGTCTGCCCGGCAATGGCGCCGATCACCCCGAGAATCTCGGTGATGCGCTGGGCATCCTGCTGCATGCTCTCGACCTTGTGGGTAGCGCTGGACACTTCGTCGATCAGGGCAACCACGCTATTGGACGCCTCGCCCACCACCACCCGCGAACGGTCGGCGTGTTCGTTGGCGCGCTGGGTGAAGGCGGCGGTTTCGGCGGCGTTCTCCGCCACGGTGTCGGCGGTGGCGCTCATCTCGGTAATGGCGGTGACCGTCTGCTCGGTTTCCGAGGCATGGCGAGTGAGGATCTGGTTGGTATGGGCCGAGGTCTTTTGCAGCTTGTCCAGGCTTGAGGCCATGTCGCCGGTGGCCTGGGTGACTTCGCCGATCATGTTCTGCAGGTAGACGATGAAGTGGTTCACCGAGTGGCCGATGGCCCCCAGCTCATCTTCGGCGCGGATGGTGATGCGCCGGGTCAGATCGGCATCGCCGGCGGACAGTGCGTCGATATTGGTCTTGAGCGCGCGCATCCGGTTGATCAGTTTGCTGATGGCATACACCTGCAACAGCACCAGCAGAATGATCATCGGAATCTGCAACAGGGCCAGGGTATTGAGCACGTCATCCCGCTGGGCGGTGATCAACTGGGTCGGCAGGGCGGTGGCGAGGAACCAGGGGGTGCCTTCGATGGGGCGCATGAAGAAGGTGCTGGTCACGCCGTCGTTGTCGAATTCCACACGGTGGGACGCGGCATCACGGTTTTGCAGGGCGATCTTGACCTGCGCGGCGAAGGCCGAGCTGCTGGCCAGGTCATTGATGTTCTTGAGCACCACCGGACTGTTGATATGGGTGCTGTTGCTGATGATCTTGCCGTCGCCTTCGACGATCAGCATTTCACCGCCGATGTCCTTCTCCTTGCGCGCCACCAGGTCGTTGAAAAAGCCCAGGGTCACGTCGATGGTCGAGACGCCATAGGGCACGCCATCGCGCTGGATGGCCATGGCGCAGTTGGTGCGCGGCTCCTGGCTGGCGTCATCCTTGTAGGCGGCTGCCCAGGCGCACTGGCCACGGGGTGTGGCCATGCCGCCCTTGTACCAGGGCTGCTCGTAATAGTTGGGGGCTTCGGCGCTGTTCCAGAAGGTATTGACCTTCAACTGGCCGTTGGCATCGCGGTGCCAGAAGGTGCTGTGCTTGTTCCGCCCCGGCGTGCGCTGGCCGGGCAGGGGCCAGATGCCGCCACCGAAGACCTTCAGCTCGCCGTACTGATCCACCAGGCCAGGCAGGACCTTGTCGATGGTATCGCTGTCGAGCAGGGGAATGGTCTGGGTGATGCTGCGCTGCTGGGCCTGGACCTTGTTCAACTCGTTCTTGATCTGCTCGGCCACTTCGGCCACGCGGTTGAGCACGACCTGTTCCTCGGTCTTGCGCAACGTGGGTGCGACCAATTGACTGATCCCGACCACGGTCAGGACAAACAGCAGCAGGACGAACAGGACCAGAAACAGCGTGTAGCGGGCTTGGATCGTACGGAACATGGGCATGGGACCTGTCCTTGCAAAGCGGCTTTTATTGTTCGGTAGGCCTGATCTGGTCAGGGCTTCGTTCAGTTATCGGCTTGAGCTGAGGGAGCTTTAGGTACGATCGTGCAGGAAGTGCTGAAAATTCCGCTACAGCGGCCCGGGTTCAGCCTTCCGATTTCTTGACGCCATATTGTCACCACCTTATGATGCGGCCATTATTTTGATATCAAATGTTTCAAGGAATGAACATGTGTGTTTTCACCCTCGGGATGAGGCCCCTCGCGGCCATGCCGCGTCGTTACCCGAGTTTCTTCAGTTCTTCGAAATCTCCCCTTCCAAAACCCCGGAGCGCGTTCAGCCGTCTCCGGCGGTAACCCCTGGATGATCACAGGTCCGGCTTCGCCCACGGTGAAGGCCGCTGCCTTGCTGTCCGTCTGAAACATCCGTCCGCCCGTTTCCCAATGTCCCCAGGTCCGATTTCCCCAGGAGTGTGCTGTATGAAAAAAATCTCACAGGCCGTCATTTTCGGGATGGCAGCGATCACGCTGGCCTCCATCGGTGGTTGTGCCACCGAGAGTTCCCGAGCGTTGCCGGTGCAGCAGGTGGAAACCGCCAACCAGGCTTACACCGGTGTGCGCACACCGATTGCCGTCGGCAAGTTCGATAACCGTTCCAGCTATATGCGCGGGATATTTTCCGATGGTGTCGACCGTCTCGGCGGCCAGGCCAAGACCATCCTGATCACCCACTTGCAGCAGACCAACCGCTTCAGCGTGCTGGACCGCGATAACCTGGCGGAGATCCAGCAGGAAGCGAACATCAAGTCCCAGTCCCAGAAGCTCAAGGGCGCCGACTTTGTCGTGACCGGCGACGTCACCGAATTCGGTCGCAAGGAAACCGGCGATCACCAGTTGTTCGGCATTCTGGGGCGTGGCAAGACCCAGGTGGCCTACGCCAAGGTCAACCTGAATATCGTCAATATCGTGACTTCGGAAGTGGTGTATTCCAGCCAGGGCGCGGGTGAGTACGCGCTGTCGAACCGCGAAATCATCGGCTTCGGCGGTACCGCCAGCTACGACTCCACCCTCAATGGCAAGGTCCTGGACCTGGCTATGCGCGAAGCCGTGAACAAGATGGTCCAGGCGATCGACAGCGGTACCTGGAAACCGGGCCGGCCGTAAGCATTTCTATAGCAAGACAGGGAGTTTCACGCGTCATGGGTAAAGTGTTCGGTTTGTTACGTTACGTCGCAACAGTTGTTGCAGGTGGGGTGTTGTTGGTCGGTTGCGCTTCGCAGCCCAAGACGCTCTATCAATGGGAAGGCTACCAGCCTCAGGTGTATCAATACTTCAACGGCGAGGCCAAGGAGGCGCAGGTCGAAGCGCTGGAAGCCGATTTGCAGAAGATCAAAGCCACTGACCGCGCCGCGCCGCCGGGCTATCACGCCCATCTGGGCATGCTCTACGGCAGCCTGGGCAAGGACGACCAGATGGTGCAGCAGTTCCAGACCGAGAAAGCGCTGTTCCCTGAATCGACGGCTTACATGGACTTTCTGTTGAGCAACGCTCACAAGGGGATCAAGCAATGAATCCGCGTTTTCTGAGTGCTTTGGCTGCTCTGCTGCTGGTGAGCCTGCTGGGTGGTTGTGTCGCCCCCAAAACCGTGGATTATGCCGCGTTCAAGCAGGCCCGCCCACGGACGATCCTGGTGCTGCCGCCTCTGAACGAGTCGCCGGACATCAAGGCCACCTACAGCCTGTTGTCCCAGGTGACATACCCCCTGGCGGAAGCCGGTTACTACGTCCTGCCGGTAGCGTTAGTGGATGAAACTTTCCAGCAGAACGGCCTGAACACGCCCACCGACATCCACAACACTTCGCCAGCAAAGCTGAAGGAGATCTTCGGCGCGGATGCAGCCTTGTACATCACAGTGTCGCAATACGGCACGCAGTACCGGGTGATCAGCAGCGCGTCCATCGTGACGGCCAGTGCCAAGCTGGTGGACCTCAAGACCGGCACCGCACTCTGGACCGGCAGCGCCACGGCGTCCAGCGAGGAGGGGAATAACAACAGTGGTGGCGGTCTGATCGGCGCGCTGATCACCGCAGCGGTCAAGCAGATTATCAATAGTGCCAGCGACGCAAGCCATCCCATTGCCGGGATCACCAGTCAGCGGCTGTTGTCCGCAGGGCATCCGGCCGGCCTGTTGTATGGCCCGCGCTCGCCGAAGTACGGGACGGACTGAGGTCGAGAGTCATAGGGGGCGGACTGCAGCAATCTGCCCCCTTTTTATAATTTTGTCCCCCGGCAATCCGCTTCGCACACAGAACCTATAGCTGGCTGCTGAGCCCTCACCACCCCCCTCAGACGTCCGTTGGCCCTCCCAAGCCAACCCCACATTTCCAATACATCTTTTCGATGGGCGATCTGTAACAAAAATTGTATATTCACTGGTACAGTTTCGTTACATGACTATAGTCATCCCTTATTTCAGCCTTTGACAGGACATTGCTTATGCTCGCCTTGCGAGGATCTCAGCAGCACGGTGATACCCCCCGCGACCGTATGGCCGGAGGTCGGGCATGAGCAACGGTTCAGTAGTCGCCTGGGCCACGGCGCTCAGCACACGGGCCTTTGAACGTAAGGCCGCCGATACGAAGAACGCCAACCTGCAGGAAATCAAGAACAAGCAGGTGCTCAACAACATCCCGAGGGACCCCACCGCCCTCGACACCACGAAGATGCAGAAGGACAAGCTGCAGTCGCAGTTCCTGGGCTTCGACCCGAAATCGGTCACCCCGGATCAGTTGGCCAAGTACAGCACGATCCTCCAGGAAAATGGCCTGATCAGCGCCACCACCGCCGGCCTGCTGTCCTCCGCCGGGGCGAAAGGCAAGGCAGGTGAGAAATTCAACGCGCTGGACTATTTCGCCAGCCAGATCAGCACGCTGCAAAGCGGCAGTTCGAACGACCAGTTCTCCAACCATATGATCCCGGAATACAAGAAGGCGATTAACGTGCTGCTGAACCTGCAGCAGTTCGCCAGTTCCGGCGCCAGCATGTCGATCAATACCAAGGTCTGAAGCGCGGGTCGTACCGACGACCGCCTTCATCGGTCAGGCGCTTGTGCAAGGCAAGCGCCGATCAAACACGATCCATGTTCCCAGCCATCACCCTCCCGCCATTGATGGTCTGCTCTCGCTGCCTATGATGACTGTGACGTCTGTCGGCCTGCCGCCGTGATCCGACAGCCTCGCGTACTTTCATTCCTGCGAGCGCCACCATGACTCAAACAAGAACCCTCTACGACAAGCACATCGATTCCCATACGGTGTGTCGCCTCGATGACCAGGGCCATGTCCTGCTGTATATCGACCGTCAGGTCATCAACGAATACACCAGCCCGCAAGCCTTCAGTGGCCTGCGCGAAGCCAAGCGTGGAGTCTGGCGCGCCGAAACCGCCCTGGCCGTGGTCGACCATGTGAACCCCACCGCGCCCAAGCGCATCGCCGCCATGCCGGACGCCGGTGGTGCGCGGCAGGTTTCCTACCTGGCTGAGAACTGCGCTGACTTCGGTATTGAACTGTTCGACGTACTCGACAAGCGCCAGGGCATCGAACATGTGATCGCCCCGGAGCAGGGCTTTATCCTGCCGGGCATGGTGGTCGCCGCCGGTGACAGTCACACCACGACCTATGGTGCCCTCGGCGCGTTCGGCTTCGGCATCGGCACCTCGGAGATCGAGCATCTGCTGGCATCCCAGACTCTGGTCTACAAGCGCCTGAAAACGATGCGGGTGACGGTGAGCGGCGCGCTGGCGCCGGGGCTGACGTCCAAGGACGTGATCATGGCCCTGATCGGCAATATCGGCGCTTCCGGGGCGACCGGTTATGCCATCGAATTCCGTGGCTCGACCATCGATGCCCTGAGCGTCGAGGCCCGCATGACCATCTGCAATATGGCGGTGGAGGCGGGTGCGCGCGGTGCTTTCATGGCGCCGGACGAGAAAGTCTTCGCCTATCTCAAGGACAAACCCCGGGCGCCCAAGGGCGAACTGTGGGATCAGGCCGTGGCCCGTTGGCAGGCATTGCACACGGATGCCGGCGCGCGGTTCGACCGTGAAGTCGAGTTGGATGCCGGTGCGCTGGAGCCCATGGTCACCTGGGGCACCAGCCCGGACCAGGCCTCGCCCATCGGTGCGAACGTGCCAGACCCGCAAGACATCAGCGACCTGATCCTGCGCCAGGACATGCGCCGCGCCTTGAGCTACATGGGCCTGGAAGCCGGCATGCCGCTGAACGAGATTGTGATCAGCCATGCGTTTATCGGTTCCTGCACCAACGCCCGCATCGAGGATCTGCGCGACGCGGCCCGTGTGGTGCGCGGCCAGCATGTGGCCAAGCATGTGCGGGCGATGATCGTGCCGGGTTCCACCCAGGTGCGCGATCAGGCCGAGGCCGAAGGTTTGGCGGCGGTGTTTATCGACGCCGGATTTGAATGGCGGCAATCGGGTTGTTCGATGTGCCTGGCGATGAACGATGACGTGCTGGAGCCTGGCGATCGCTGCGCCTCCAGTACCAACCGCAATTTCGAAGGGCGCCAAGGGGCGGGGGCACGGACGCACTTGATGAGCCCGGCGATGGTCGCCGCAGCCGCCATTGCCGGACACCTGACCGATATTCGCCACCTGGAGACAAGGCCATGAGCATGCAGCCGTTTTCCCACGTCACCGGCAAGGCCGCGCCGATGCTGGCGGCCAATATCGATACCGATGTGATCATGCCCAAGCAGTTTCTCAAGGGGATTGATCGCAATGGGCTGGATCGGGGATTGTTCTTCGACCTGCGGGTGTTGCCTTCGGGTGAACCCAACCCTGAGTTCGTCCTGAACCAGCCGGCCTGGAGAGGCGCGAGCTTTATGGTGGTGGGGCCGAACTTCGGTTGTGGTTCCAGCCGTGAGCATGCGGTGTGGGGGTTGAAGCAGGTGGGGATTCGGGCGTTGATCGGCAGCAGTTTTGCCGGGATTTTCTACGACAACTGCCAGCGTAATGGGGTGTTGTTGATCACCCTGGATGAGGCCACGGCGCAGCGTCTGGGGCAGGTGGTGAGCCAGCCTGAGAGTGCCGAGATCGCCATTGATCTTGAAGCCCAGCAGATTCGTTTGCAGGATGGCAGCGTCATCGAGTTTCAGATTGACGGGTTGCGCAAGACGGCGTTGATGCTGGGGTTGGATGCCATCGGTAGCACCTTGCAGCGCAGTGAGGAAATCAAGGCGTTCGAGCGGGCGCACTTGCAGGCCAATCCCTGGTTGAGCTGAAACCGAAATGTGGTGAGCGGGCTTGCCCGCGCTGGGCTGCGAAGCGGCCCTTAAACCGCTGATTGCGGCGCATCAGGCAGACCGCGATCGCAGGGTTTACGACTGCTTCGCAGCCGAGCGCGGGCAAGCCCGCTCGCCACAGGAGGGCGTCTGTGCTTGCTGGATCAGGTGTTATTGCAACCCTTGGCAATGGAGTCCTCATTGGAGGTGTAAGGTCGCGACGGCTCCAGGTTCCACTGCGGTTTGTTGCGGGCAACGTTGAAGTGGCAGACCAGTTGGCGGCGCATGCTGCCGACCGTGCTGTCACGGTTGTCCGGGTTGTTTTTCCAGTTCGCGTCCAGGTAATGGTCCGACGCCAGTTCGTTGAAGAAGTTGTTGGTCTGGTTGTCCTGGATCTTCCGGCCGCAATCGGTCGGCGTCACTTCCAGTGTCATGATCTTTTTCCCGAACCCCGGATCATCGCGCTCCACCCAGGCGGCACTCTGCACATAACGGTCGCAGCCATTGCGCTCGGTCGTGGGGTAGATCACCTGTTTCTTGCTGTCATAGGCAAAGCTGGCGTCCTGTTGCGGCGTTTGCGGCAACTTCATGTTGATCACCGGCAGGTAGCGCTGAGTTGCCTGGTACCACTGGATCTGATTCAGCCGGGCACCTTCCAGGCCGCTGTCTTCGGCATAGAACAGGGCCAGGATCGACGGCGAGATCGGCGGTTTCTCTTCCCATTTGGCCAGGCGCAGTTCGTTCTGGGTGCCGAAGGATTCGGCCGCGATCTGGGCCATGGCGCGGATGCTCTGGTAGAACGCCGGGCCGGCCGCGCTATTGCGTTCATCACGCACGTCAAAGGAGCACTGGCGCGAATGGTCGCCGCCGTTCTGCCGGTAGTTGGCACCCCATTGTTCGGCGGTGGTCACACCGATCTCATTGCAGAATTTTTCCACGCTGCCCGGTGTGCGCCGAGAATCGGTGCAGCCGGCCTGCTGGCGATCGTCGGTGGCAGCATCGATGGGGAACGAGCACAACACGGCGTAATCCTGGTGATCCTTGGGGTTGCCGAAGATGGTGTCGAAGATAAAGCCGCTGGTGAGGCCGTAGGCCAGTTTGCGGAATTTCGAATCCTTGCGCAGGTAAGACGCCGAGACGCCGCCGCTGGCCTGGCTCTTCGGACTGATGCTGTAGAACTGATAGTCGGTGGACGGCCAGGTGGCCCGGAACAGTACCCCGGAGCAAAGGAACGCCGGCTTGGACGGGCCACCGCAATCCTGCCGTGTGTCGTTGTAGAGTTGGTTGAGGCGGGCGACGGTGTCGCTGCCTTGATCGGCATGGGCGCCGGAGTAAACAGACAGGCCAAGGACAACGGCCATGCAGGCGATGGGCGCTCTTGTACTTTTCATCATGCTGCGACTTCCCTGTGGTTTGAAACAGTGGCCGGTGTCGACCTGCCTCACTGGCAATGGCATGAGAATAGAAGGACTTACGCGCGGTGACGGATTTTTTTGAGCGGTCGTGACGGGGTTCATGGAGTGAACCCCGAGGGCGGCTAGATCGACAGTTGTCGAAAGTGTTCCTGCAGGAATTCCACGCAGACCCGCAGTTTTCCGGAGTAGGCCAGCCGCGTTGGGTACACCGCCCAGACATTCGCGCTCTGGGTGTAATCGTGCAGCACTCGCACCAGTCGACCCTGTTCCAGTAGCGGTTTGACGTCCCATAACGAACGCAGCAGGATGCCGCGTCCGTCCAGGGCCCATTGCAGGACAATCTCGCCACTGTTGGAGGACAACGGCCCACGCACCCGGACGCTGTCCTGGTTGCCGTCGCGCTCCAGGTTCCAGATGCCGAAGGCGTTGTCGCGCTCCTTGAGCACCAGGCAGTCGTGCTGCTCCAGATCGCCCAGTTGCTGCGGTGCGCCACGCCGTTCCAGATAGGCAGGGGCGGCGCAGAGCACCCGCCGGTTGCTCACCAGGCGGCGGCCGATGTGCTGGCCGGGGATGTCGTCGCCCACGCGGATTTCCAGGTCGAAGCCTTCGCTGACGATGTCCACCACGCGGTCGAACAGATCCAGGCGGATCTCCAGGTCTGGGTAACGTTCGGCCAGTAACGACAGCGCCGGGGCCACGTGATTGCGCCCGAAACCGAAGCTGCTGCACAGGTGCAGGCGGCCGCTGGGGCTGTCGTGGGCTTCGCAGAGTTCGTCGTTGAGTTGCTGGAAGTCTTCGAGAATACGCACGGCCCAGCGTTGCACCCGTTCACCGTCCTCGGTCAGGGCGATACGTCGGCTGGTGCGATGCAGCAGGCGGGTGGCGAGGGTGGTTTCGAGAATCTGGATACGCTTGCTGACATAGGCGGGCGACAGTCCCAGTTCATCGGCGGCCGCGGCAAAGCCGGCCTTGCGGATGACGGTCAGGAATACACGCAGGTCTTCAGGCAGGGGCACGGTGTCTTTCTTCTGGTTCATGGGCGAAGCAACGAACACTGGCGGCAGGAGCCGCCAGAATAGCATTGGATGGGTAAAGCCGATGATCGCCGAACTCGCCCCTGTAGGCGCCGGCTTGCTGGCGATTCAGGCGACGCGGTTTGCCAGGACACCGCGTCGATACCATCGCCAGCAAGCCGGCTCCTACAGGTCTGTGGTCGCCTGGGCTTCCAGCGCCTTGCGTCCGCGCTTGAGGGCAATCGGGGCCATCTTGCTGCGGTCCAGTTCACCTTCCCAGGCGGCCACCACCAGCGAAGCGACGGCGTTGCCGATGATATTGGTCAACGAACGGCACTCGGCCATGAATCGGTCGACGCCGAGGATCAGCACCATTGCCGCCACCGGTACGGTCGGCACCACCGCCAGACTTGCGGCCAGGGCGACGAACCCCGCACCGACCACGGCACCGGCGCCTTTGGAGGTGAGCATGGTCACCGCCAGCAAAGTCAGCTGTTGCTCCAGGGTCAGGTCGATATTGGTCGCCTGGGCCAGGAACAGCACCGCCAGGGTCATGTAGATATTGGTGCCGTCGAGGTTGAAGGTATAGCCGGTGGGCACCACGATGCCCACCACGCCCTTGGAGCAGCCGAGGCTTTCCAGCTTCTGGATGAGCTGGGGCAGGGCCGACTCCGACGAACTGGTGCCGAGCACGATCAGCAGTTCCGACTTGATGTAGCCGAGCAGGCGGAAGATGCTGAAGCCGGCATAACGGGCGATGCTGCCCAGGACGCAGGTCACGAAGATAAAGGCGGTCAGGTAGAAGGTGCCGACCAGCTTCATCAGCGGCAGCAGCGAGCCCAGGCCGTATTTGCCGATGGTGAAGGCCATCGCGCCGAATGCGCCGATCGGGGCCACGCGGGCAATCATGCCGACAATACGGAAGAACACTTCGCTGGCCTGGTGGATCACGCCAACCAGCGGACGGGCTTTTTCACCGACCATCACCAGGGCCAGGCCGAACAGGATCGAGACGAACAGCACCGGCAGGATTTCGCCCTGGGAGAAGGCGTCGAAGAAGGTGGTGGGGATCACATGCAGCAGGAAGCCGGTGATGCCTTCGCCATGCTGGGCCTGGCCGACGAAGTTGGCGATGGCCGAGGTATCGAGGGTTTTCACGTCGACATTGAAACCCGAGCCCGGGTGCAGGACATGGGCGGCCACGAGGCCGATCGCCAGGGCGAAGGTGGAGACGATTTCGAAGTACAGCAAGGCCTTGCCGCCAACCCGCCCGACCTGTTTCACGTCGTGCATGCTGGTGATGCCGGAGACCACGGTGCAGAAGATGATCGGGCCGATGATCATCTTGATCAGTTTGATGAAACCGTCGCCCAGGGGCTTGAGGTCGATACCGGTCTGCGGCCAGTGGTTGCCGATCAGCACCCCCAGCACGATGGCGATGACCACCTGGACATACAGGGTTCCCAGCAGTTTGCGGATTGTCATTGTTATTATCTCGTCACGGTCTTTTGGGGGAGAGGGCAAGCCGATCCCGTCATGGGCCGCTCGCGGTAGCCCATGGGGGGAAGGGGTGGATCAGGTCCTTTGAGTCAGGCTGTTCAGCGCAGGAAGGTGAGGACTTCGCCGAGCAGCTGTTCCGGGATTTCTTCGGCCAGGTAGTGACCGCCGGGCAAGGCCTTGCCCCGTACGTCGGTGGCGACCTGCTGCCATTCTTGCAGTGGATTGAAGCAGCGGCCGACAGTGCCTTCGGCGCCCCAGAGCGCCAGCAGCGGCATATTCAGCTGGCGTCCGGCTTCGATATCGGCGCGGTCGTGTTCCAGGTCGAGGGTGGCGCTGGCACGGTAGTCTTCGCAGATGCCCCGCGCGCTGCCGGGCAGGCTGATGCAGCGCAGGTATTCGGCGAAGGCTTCGTCGGTAAACGGCTTGAGGCCGGCGCTGCGGCTGCCCATCACGCTGCGCAGGTATTGTTCCGGGTTGGCTTCGATGAGCATTTCCGGCAATGGGGCCGGGCGGATCAGGAAGAACCAGTGCCAGTAGGCGCGGGCGAAGGCTTCGTCGGTCTGGGCGTACATCGACAGGGTCGGGGCGATGTCCAGCAGCACCATGCGTTGCACGGTCGAAGGATGGTCGAGTGCCAGGCGATGGGCGACACGGGCGCCGCGGTCGTGGGCCAGGACCGAGAATTGGCTGAAACCCAGGGAGTCCATCAAGGCCACGCCGTCGCGGCCCATCTCGCGTTTGGAGTAATTGAGGTGCTGCTCGTCGGCTTCGGGGCGGGCGCTGTCGCCATAGCCGCGCAGGTCGGCGGCGACCACGGTGAAGTGCTTGGCCAAATCGCCGGCGATCTTGTGCCAGATGACATGCGTCTGCGGGTGGCCGTGCAGCAGGAGCAGGCCCGGCCCGCTACCGCCGATGCGGTAGGCAATGTCCACACCGTTGACGTGGCGCTGGTCTTTCTGGAATCCGGCGAACATGGAATGACTCCTTATGATTGTTGTGCACATCCTAAGACCCACAGCGCACGGGGCAAGGCGCAAAGCGTGGTGCGCTTGTTCATGAAGTGTGTTGGGTCGCGTCAGACGCCGGGTTTTCGCACGGCACTGTTAAGATAGCCGTCACACGGATCAGTACAGGGCTTGAGTGACGGCCGATGTCGGAAAAAGACAGCATCTCCATCCATCTGGTGCACGAGGCACTGTTGCAGAGTTGCGCCCCCGGTGCGGACACCGTGCAGGTGCTGGACCAGGTCGGGATCGACCCGGCGCTGCTGGAACAGGCTGATGGCCGCGTACCGGCCAGTGATTACGCGCGGCTGTGGCGGCTGTTGGCGCGGCGCAACGATGACGAGTTCTTTGGCATGGACCCGCGCAAGCTGCGCGCCGGCAGTTTCGCCTACCTGTGTCGCGCGGGCATGGCGCAGCCAAGCGTGGCAGCTGGGCTGGATGCGGTATTGGGCTTTCTGTCGTTGATGTTCGAACGCCTGCCGGCGCAACTGGTGCACCGGCAAAGCCTGGCGGAAATCGTCCTGCTGGAGCCAGAAGGGCCGGAGCGCCGGCCGTTTACCTACTTCGCCTACTGGATGATCGTCCATGGCGTGGCCTGCTGGCTGGCCGGGCGGCGTATCCCGATCCTGGCCATCGAACTGCGCTGCGCCGAGCCGGATTACTGCGAGGACTATCGGGTGATGTTTTCCGAGAACCTGCGCTTTGACCGGCCACGCACCCGGATGATCTTTTCCGCCGACTGCCTGGACCTGCCGATCAAGCGCAGTGCCGAGGAGCTGCAACGCTTCCTGGCGCTGGCGCCGGCCAATATCCTGGTCAAGTACCGCGATGCCCAGAGCCTGGCCAGCCGTATCAAGCAGGACCTGCGGCAACTGCCCGCCGAAGCCTGGCCGGAAACCGAAGGCCTGGCCGTGCAATTGTGCATGTCGGCCTCGACCTTGCGGCGGCGGCTGGCGGAAGAAGGGCAGACCTACCAGGGCCTCAAGGACAGCGTGCGCAAGGAGTGGGCGATTGCCTGGTTGGCGGAGCCTGCGATCAGCTTCGCCGAGATCGCCACGCGGCTGGGCTTTGCCGACGCCAGTTCGTTCTACAAGGCCTTTCGCAAATGGTCCGGGTCCAACCCGGGGCATTACCGCAGCTTGATCCTCAACGAGGCGCACTGACCGAGATCCTGCCTACCCCAGAAACCCTGTAGGAGCCGGCTTGCTGGCGATGACGTCCGCAAGATCGATGCAAAACTTGCTGGCCTCATCGCCAGCAAGCCGGCTCCCACCCGTTCGTGCATCGCTGGCAACCCCCCATATTGGCCAAACCAGTCAATCAGGTTGAAAGCTTTGACCATTGTCCCAAGTCCCTGACAGCGCGACTATTTCCAGGATTTTTCTACGGTTCCCTCCAATAACAAGACCGAGAGATTCTGGACATGCGCGACTATCAGACCGCCACCGCGGATTTCGATTATCAGCAAGCGGCCCATGCGGGCCTGAAAGGGACTTTGACGGCGCTCAACGCCTGTATCGAATGCTGCGACCGGCATGCGTTGCCGGGGCGGATCGCGCTGTTCTGGGAGGGGCGCGATGGCAGTAGCGCGATCTACACCTTCAGCGAATTGCAGGACAAGGCGGGGCGCTTCGCCAACTTCCTGCTGGCCCAGGGCGTGCGCCGTGGCGACAAGGTCGCCGCGCTGTTGCCGCGTAATGTCGAACTCTTGATCACGCTGTTCGCCACCTGGCGTATCGGCGCCGTCTACCAGCCGTTGTTCACCGCTTTCGGGCCCAAGGCCATCGAGCATCGCCTGGGCAGTTCCGGGGCCAAGCTGGTGGTGACCGACGGGGCCAATCGCGCCAAACTCAGCGAAGTCGCCGACTGCCCGAGCATTGTCACGGTTGGCGGCCCCAAGGGGCAGGGCATCGTGCGCGGTGATTTCAGCTTCTGGGCCGAGCTGGACAACCATCCGGCCTACTGTGAGCCGCTGCTGCTGACGGGCGAAGATCCGTTCCTGCTGATGTTCACCTCGGGCACCACCGGTCCGGCGAAACCTCTGGAAGTGCCGCTCAAGGCGATCATCGCGTTCCAGAACTACAGCCGTGACGCGGTTGACCTGCGCCCCGAAGACGGGTTCTGGAATGTCGCCGATCCGGGTTGGGCCTACGGCCTCTACTTCGGCATCACCGGACCGCTGGGCATCGGCCACCCGATCACCTTCTACGATGGCCCGTTCACCGTGGAAAGCACCTGCCGGATCATCGAGAAATACGCCATCACCAACCTCACCGGCTCGCCCACTGCCTATCGGCTACTGATTGCCGCGGGCGACGCTTTCGCCAGCAAGGTCAAGGGCCGCCTGCGGGTGGTCAGCAGCGCCGGCGAGCCGCTGAACCCGGAGGTGATCCGCTGGTTCGCCGACAACCTGGGGGTGAGCATTCTCGACCACTACGGCCAGACCGAAATGGGCATGGTGCTGTGCAATCACCATGGCCTCGAACACCCGGTGCATGTCGGCTCGGCGGGGTTCGCTTCGCCCGGGCATCGCATCGTGGTGCTGGACGAACAGCAGCAGGAGTTGGCGGTCGGGCAGCCAGGCATTCTCGCGCTGGATCGCTCCCAGTCGCCGATGTTCTGGTTCAACGGCTACCAGGGTTTCGAAACCAAGGCTTTCATCGGCCGCTACTACCTCAGCGGCGATACCGTGGAGCTAAATCCGGACGGCAGCATCAGCTTTGTCGGGCGCAGCGATGATGTGATTACCACCTCGGGTTATCGGGTCGGACCGTTCGATGTCGAAAGCGCCCTGGTGGAGCATCCGGCCGTGGTGGAAGCCGCGGTGGTCGGCAAGCCTTGCCCGGAACGGACCGAAGTGGTGAAGGCCTTTGTGGTGCTCAGTGCGCGTTATCGGGCCGAGCCACAGTTGGCCGAGGAGTTGCGCCTCTATGTGCGCAAGCGCCTGGCGGCCCATGCCTACCCACGGGAAATCGAATTCGTCGACGAGTTGCCCAAGACGCCGAGCGGCAAGTTGCAACGTTTCATTTTGCGTAATCAGGAAATCGCCAAGGCCCAGGCCAGCACCTGAATACGCAATCCCCTGTGTAGGAGCCGGCTTGCTGGCGATCCAGGCGACGCGGTTTGACAGGACACCGCGTCGCTACCATCGCCAGCAAGCCGGCTCCCACACAGGGGGGGCGCGTCGGTCATCAGCGTTATTTACGGTTTTAACGAAGGACAGTGCAATGAACATTCAAGACAAGGCTTTCATGGTCAGCGGCGGGGCTTCCGGCCTCGGTGCGGCCACCGCTGAAATGCTGGTGGCCGCCGGCGCCAAGGTGATGCTGGTGGACCTCAATGCCGAGGCCGTCGCTGCCCAGGCGAAAAAGCTCGGGCCGCAAGCCCGTAGCGTGGTCGCCGACATTACCCAGGAAGCCCAGGCCCAGGCGGCGGTGCAGGCGGCGGTCGAGGCCTTTGGCGGGCTGCACGGCCTGGTCAACTGCGCCGGCATCGTGCGCGGCGAGAAGATCCTCGGCAAGAACGGCCCGCACCTGCTGGAAAGCTTCAGCCAGGTGATCAACGTCAACCTGATCGGCAGCTTCAACCTGCTGCGCCTGGCCGCCGCCGCCATCGCCGAGACCGAGGCGGATGCCGACGGCGAGCGCGGGGTGATCATCAATACGGCCTCCGCCGCCGCCTATGACGGGCAGGTCGGCCAGGCCGCCTATGCCGCGTCCAAGGGTGCCATCGTCAGCCTGACCCTGCCGGCGGCTCGCGAGCTGGCGCGGTTCGGGATTCGCGTCATGACCATTGCTCCCGGCATCTTCGAAACCCCGATGATGGCCGGCATGAGCCCTGAAGTCCGGGCCTCGCTTTCGGCCGGCGTGCCATTCCCGCCGCGCCTGGGCAAACCCACCGAATACGCCGCCCTGGTGCGGCATATCATTGAAAACAGCATGCTCAACGGCGAGGTGATCCGTCTCGACGGTGCCTTGCGCATGGCTGCGAAATAGGAGACTCGATCATGACCCACAACGATCCGATTGTTATCGTCAGTGCCGTGCGCACCCCCATGGGCGGCTTCCAGGGTGACCTGAAAAGCCTCAGTGCGCCGCAACTGGGCGCTGCCGCGATCCGTGCCGCCGTCGAGCGCGCGCAAGTGGCGCCGGACGCAGTCGAGCACGTGCTGTTCGGTTGCGTGCTGTCCGCCGGTCTCGGCCAGGCCCCGGCGCGCCAGGCCGCCCTCGGCGCCGGGCTGGACAAGTCGACCCGCTGCACCACCCTGAACAAGATGTGTGGTTCCGGCATGGAGGCGACCATCCTCGCCCACGACATGCTCGTGGCCGGCAGCGCCGAGGTGGTGGTGGCCGGCGGCATGGAAAGCATGTCCAACGCGCCGTACCTGCTGGACCGCGCCCGCAGCGGCTACCGCATGGGCCACGGCCAGGTGCTCGACCACATGTTCCTCGACGGTCTCGAAGATGCCTACGACAAGGGCCGCCTGATGGGCACCTTCGCCGAGGATTGCGCCGAAAGCCACGGTTTCAGCCGCGAAACCCAGGATGCCTTTGCCGTGGCCTCCCTGACCCGTGCGCAAGAAGCCATCAGTGAGGGGCGTTTCCGCGCGGAAATCGTGCCGTTGACGGTCACCGTGGGCAAGGAGCAACGGCTGATCAGCGATGACGAGCAGCCACCCAAGGCCCGGCTGGACAAGATCGCCAGCTTGAAACCGGCATTCCGCCCGGGCGGTACGGTCACGGCGGCGAACTCCAGTTCGATTTCCGACGGCGCGGCGGCACTGGTGCTGATGCGCCAGTCCGAAGCACAGAAGCGTGGCCTCCAACCCCTGGCGGTCATTCGCGGGCATGCGGCGTTCGCCGACACGCCGGGCCTGTTCCCGGTCGCTCCGGTGGGCGCGATCCAGAAATTGATGAAAAAAACCGGTTGGAGCCTGGACGAGGTCGATCGCTTTGAAATCAACGAAGCCTTCGCCGTGGTCACATTGGTGACCATGCAAAAGCTGGAGTTGCACCACGACAAGGTCAATGTGCACGGCGGCGCCTGTGCCCTGGGCCATCCGATCGGTGCCTCCGGTGCGCGGATTCTGGTGAGCCTGCTCTCGGCCCTGCGCCAGAAAGGTCTGAAGCGCGGTGTCGCCGCCATCTGCATCGGCGGCGGTGAAGCCACGGCCATGGCCGTCGAGTGCCTGTACTAGGAGTTGCCATGTTACCCAGCGATGAACAATTGCAAATCGGCGAAGCGGCCCGGGATTTTGCCCAGGAACGCCTGAAACCCTTCGCCGCCGAGTGGGACCGCGAGCACCGCTTTCCCAAAGAGGCCATCGGCGAAATGGCCGAACTGGGCTTTTTCGGCATGTTGGTTCCGGAACAGTGGGGCGGCTGCGACACCGGCTACCTGGCCTATGCCATGGCCCTGGAAGAAATCGCCGCTGGCGACGGTGCTTGCTCGACCATCATGAGCGTGCACAACTCGGTCGGCTGCGTGCCGATTCTCAAGTTCGGTAGTGAAGAGCAGAAAGCCCGTTTCCTTCCGCCATTGGCCAGCGGCGCGATGCTCGGTGCCTTTGCCCTGACCGAACCCCAGGCCGGCTCCGACGCCAGCGGCCTGAAGACCCGTGCCCGGCGTGAGGGCGACCACTACGTGCTCAACGGCTGCAAGCAGTTCATCACCTCCGGGCAGAACGCCGGGATAGTGATTGTCTTCGCCGTGACCGACCCTGCGGCGGGCAAGCGCGGTATCAGCGCCTTTATCGTGCCTACCGACTCGCCGGGCTACATCGTCGCCCGGGTCGAGGACAAGCTCGGCCAGCATGCGTCCGACACCTGCCAGATCCTCTTCGAGGAGGTGAAGGTGCCGGTCGCCAACCGCCTGGGCGAGGAGGGCGAGGGCTATCGCATCGCCTTGGCCAACCTGGAAGGCGGTCGGGTCGGCATCGCCGCGCAATCGGTGGGCATGGCCCGCGCCGCCTTCGAGGCCGCCCGGGACTATGCCCGCGAGCGGGAAAGCTTCGGCAAGCCGATTATCGAACATCAGGCCGTGGCGTTCCGTCTGGCGGACATGGCCACCCAGATCGCCGTGGCCCGGCAGATGGTGCACTACGCGGCGGCCCTGCGCGACAGTGGCAAACCGGCCCTGGTGGAGGCGTCCATGGCCAAGCTGTTCGCTTCGGAAATGGCCGAGCGGGTCTGCTCGCAAGCCTTGCAAACCCTGGGCGGCTATGGCTATTTGAGCGACTTCCCGTTGGAGCGGATCTACCGTGACGTGCGGGTCTGCCAGATTTACGAAGGCACCAGTGACATTCAGCGCATGGTCATTTCGCGCAACCTGTGATCAAGGAATCTATCGATGAGTTATGAAACCATTCTGCTGGACATCAAGGACCGTGTCGGCCTGATTACCCTGAACCGCCCCCAGGCGCTCAACGCCCTGAACGCGCAGATCGTCAGTGAACTGAACCAGGCACTGGATGCGCTGGAAGCCAATCCGAACATTGGCTGCATCGTCCTGACCGGCTCGAAAAAAGCCTTTGCGGCGGGGGCCGATATCAAGGAAATGGCCGAGCTGACCTACCCGCAGATCTACCTCGACGACCTGTTCAGCGACAGTGACCGGGTAGCCAACCGGCGCAAGCCGATTATCGCTGCGGTATCCGGTTTTGCCCTGGGCGGCGGCTGTGAGCTGGCGCTGATGTGCGACTTTATCCTGGCCGGCGACAACGCCAAATTCGGCCAGCCGGAAATCAACCTCGGCGTGTTGCCGGGCATGGGCGGTACCCAACGCCTGACCCGTGCGGTGGGCAAGGCCAAGGCCATGGAGATGTGCCTGACCGGACGTTTTATCGATGCCGTGGAAGCCGAGCGTTGCGGGATCGTGGCGCGGATCGTTCCGGCTGATGACCTGCTTGAGGAGGCGCTGAAGGTGGCGGCTCTGATTGCCAGCAAGTCCGTGCCGATCAGCATGATGGTCAAGGAAAGCGTCAACCGTGCGTTTGAAGTCAGCCTGTCGGAAGGCGTGCGTTTCGAGCGCCGGGTGTTCCATGCGGCGTTTGCGACCCAGGATCAGAAGGAAGGCATGGCGGCGTTTATCGCCAAGCGTGAGGCGCAGTTCAAGGATCAGTAAGGTGGGCAAGTCTCACCTCCACAGTGCCGGGGAGTGAGGCCAAAACAAGACCTATCCCACAGGCTTTGCGGATAGGTCCAATTGAGGCGCTACAGCCTTCAATAGAAAGATCACTTGTTTGCTCAAGGCGGGTGTCATCGACACCCTTGGACCTCTCTATTGAAGGACGTCGCAATGGATTTTTTTGCCAAATGGCTACCTGTTTTCTGCAGGGCGGGTGTTTGCGGTATCGCCTTGTTGAGCGCCTCTACCCTATGCGTGGCTACCGAAACCCCGAAGGCTGAAATCCGCTTCGGTGTCGAAGCCCTGGTCCCGCCGTTCGAAAGCCGCAATGCCCAAGGCGAGTTGGTCGGTTTGAATATCGAACTGGGCAATGCCCTCTGTGCCGAGCTCAAGCGCCGCTGTGTCTGGGTCGACCAGGATTATGCCGGGATGATTCCGGCGCTCGAAGCCGGCAAGTTCGATGCGATCATGCCCATGACCCCGACGCCCGAGCGCCGTGGGACAATCGATTTTACCGATCCGCTCTACACCTTGAGCAGCCGCCTGGTGGCGCGCAAGGGCAGTGGTTTGCTGCCGGATGCCACGTCGCTCAAGGGCAAGCAGGTCGGGGTGTTGAAGGGGACCAACCGCGAGGCTTACGCAAAAGCCCAATGGGGGCAGCAGGGTGTGGCTATTCGTAGTTATGCCTTGAACGATGAGCTGGTCCGCGGCTTGCTGGCGGGTGAAATCGATGCCACGTTGCAGGACACCCTGGAAATCGCTGAAATTTTTCTGAAAGTAGCCCAGGGCAAGGATTTCGAGTTTGCCGGGCCGGTGGTAATCGATGAGCGCCTGGGCAGTGCGATTGCCATGGGTGTGCGTCAGCCGGACCGGGAACTGCGTGACGCGCTGAACCGGGCGCTACAGTCACTCAAGGATTCGGGCCAGTATGCGGCGATTGTTTCCCGTTACTTGCCTGGGGTGTCTGTGGCCAGGGTACGCCCCGAGCTGCAATTTTTGGGTGAGCAACCCGGCCTGCCTTTTTCTGAGGTTGTTCGTGCCGGCCAGTGGTTGTACCTGTCGGGCGTGTTGGGCAGCGATGATGCCGACAAGCTGGTGCGCGGTGGTATCCGGGCGGAGATGGAGCAGGCCTTGAAGCGGATACGCGGGACGCTGGAGCGCAATGGCTCATCCATGGAAAACGTTGCAAGGTGCACGGTGATTCTCGCCGATATCAAGGATTTTGCCGCGATGAACGAGGTGTATATGCAGCACTTCAAGGCCGGCAGTCGACCGGCACGGACCACCTTTCAGGCCGGCAAGCTACTGATGGACGCGCGGGTGGAGGTGGAGTGCCAGGCGATGGTCAAGGCATAGAACCGTGCAACAAGGTATCGGTTGGATCACAGAGCGTGGTTCAACCGAAACCCTGGGGTGGGAGCGGAGCTTTTGATGTCAGACCAGATAATGCTTCAATTCCCGCGCAATCAGCATCCGCTGAATCTCGCTCGAGCCTTCATAGATCTGCGTGATCCGCGCATCCCGGTAATAGCGCTCCACCGGATAATCTTCCAGATACCCATAACCACCATGAATCTGCATGGCCGAGGAGCAGACCTTTTCGGCCATTTCCGAGGCGAACAGCTTGGCCTGTGAAGCCTCCGACAAGCACGGCTGCCCGGCACTGCGCAGGCGCGCCGCATGGAGGATCAGCAGGCGTGTGGCATTGATCCGGGTGTGCATGTCGGCCAGCAGGTTGGCGATGCTCTGGTGCTCGATGATCGGCTTGTCGAACTGCACCCGCTCACGGGCATAGGCCAGCGCCGCCTCGAACGCGGCCCGGGCGATACCCAGGGCCTGGGCGGCGATACCGATACGACCGCCTTCCAGGTTCGACAGGGCAATCGCCAAGCCCTTGCCGCGTTCGCCCAGCAGGTTGGCTTCCGGCACGCGGCATTGGTTGAGGGTCACCGCACAGGTGTCGGAGGCCCGGATGCCCATCTTGTGTTCGGTACGGTCGACAATAAAGCCCGGCGTATTGGTCGGCACCAGAAACGCCGAGAGGCCTTTCTTGCCCAGATCGGGATCGGTGACGGCAAAGACAATCGCCAGTTCGGCGCGCTTGCCGTTGCTGACGAACTGCTTGGCGCCATTGATGATCCATTCGCCATCCTTCAGTTCGGCGCGGGTCCGCAGGTTGTGGGCTTCGGAGCCAGCCTGGGGTTCGGTGAGGCAGAAGCAGCCGATGGCCTGGCCCGTGGCGAGCCGTTCCAGCCAGGTCTCTTTCTGGGCCTGGCTGCCGTAGTTGAGGACCGGCCCGCAGCCGACCGAGTTGTGAATGCTCATCAGCGCGCCGGTGGCGCCGTCACCGGCGGAAATCTCTTCCACGGCCAGGGCGTAGGCCACGTAGTCGACATAGGTGCCGCCCCATTCCTCGGGGACCACCATGCCCAGCAGACCCAGCTCACCCATCTTGGCGACCAGGCCGTCGTCGATCCAGCCGGCCTTTTCCCAGGCCTGGGCATGGGGCGCGATCTCGCCGCGGGCGAAATCCCGGGCCATGTCGCGGATCATCACTTGTTCTTCGCTCAGTTCGATATCGTGCATGGTTCAGTTCCCGCTCGCGTCGAAGCCATGGAAAAAGCTGGCGACATGCTCGGCATCGAGTTCGCGCAGGGTCGGTGGGTTCCAGCGGGGGTTCTTGTCCTTGTCGATCAACAGGGCACGCACGCCCTCCATCAGGTCGCCGCGCTCGAACCACTGGCGATCCAGGTGCAGTTCCAGGGCGAAGCAGTCTTCCAGCGACAGATGACGACCACGGCGGAGCATTTCCAGGGTCACGGCCATGGCCAGGGGCGAGCGGGTTTCCAACAAGTCGGCGGTTTCCCGGGCCCATTCATGGCTGTCTGCGACGGTCACTTCGCGCAGCTGTTCGACCATGCTGGGGACATCCGGCAAGGCGAAGAAGTGGTCGATGGCCGGGCGCAGTACGTCCAGCGGCGCATCCGGCAAGGTTTGCACGGCGAGTTTCGCCAGCAGGCCCTGGAGGTCCTTGAGGGGTGTTTCATGCCATTGCAGGTGGTCGAGGCGTTCGTCCAGCTGGGTCAGTTTGTTGCTGGTCAGGTACCAGTCGGCCAGGCCGCAGTAGAGCGCGTCGGCGGCGCGGATCTGCACGCCGGCGACCCCCAGGTAGATCCCCAGCTCGCCGGGAATGCGCGGCAGGAAGTGACTGCCGCCGACATCCGGGAAATAGCCGATGGCAACTTCCGGCATGGCCAGCCGGCTGCGTTCGGTGACCACCCGCAGGTCGGCGCCTTGCACCAGGCCCATGCCGCCGCCGAGGACAAAACCGTCCATCAGCGCCAACACCGGTTTGCGGTAATTGTGGATCGCCAGGTCGAGGGCGTATTCCTCGACGAAGAACTCTTCGTGCAGGCACCCACCGCTGGTGTAGCTGTCATGCAGCGAGCGGATATCGCCGCCGGCGCAGAAGGCCCGCTCACCGGCGCCGCGCAAGACCACCGCGTTCACTTCCGGATCATGGGCCCAGGCGTCGAGCTGCTGATGCAGGGCGCGGATCATGTCGAGGGTGAGGGCGTTGAGGCCGGCGGGGCGGTTGAGGGTCAGGTGACCGATATGGTTGCGCACGTCGGCCAGGACCTCGGCAGCCGTGGTGTCGAGGTCCTGGGTGGCGGAGGATGAAACCCTAGCAGTCATTACTAACTCCCTGCTTTTATTGTCTTTTTTGGTGTGTTCGGCGGGCGAACGATGCCCGATCGTAACAGTGCAAATTTGCCGTGTACAACCAGAATAATCGCAGGTCGAGTCTGCATTTTTGCCTGGACCGATTCCGTGCGTATACGCCGTCCCTAGACCTTAGCCGTGCCTGGGCTCCAACGCGAATAACGCCGAGCCTGCGCGGCACGTCGCGACAGGATCGGCTGTGACCGACTCGTCGCGGGCTTTTTCCGGCTGTTTCGGCGCGGTCTTACGACACCCGCACCGTGCCTCGAGTTGGCATTCTGGCCACCTTGCGGCGACGTTCGTCGAACGGCCGCAGGAGGAAGAGCCTCGATCCCTGCGGGTCCGGGCTCATCAATAACAACAAGAACGATAGCGCGGCATTGGCCGCCCCCTTTCTCTGCCCCTGTCGAAAAGTGTGTCGGGTCTTTGCCCGCACTCGATAACTCCAAATAATTCCGGGACTCTGAAGATGACTCATACATGGCTGACCTTACCTGTGCTGGCATTGGCACTGTGCTGTGGAGGCGCAAGCGCCAAGGAATGGAAAGAGCTGCGCTTTGGCACCAATCCGTCTTACCCGCCGTTTGAATCGAGCACCGCCGACGGTGGCGTGCAGGGCTTCGGCGTCGACCTGGGCAACGCCATCTGCGCGGAGCTGAAGCTCAAGTGCGTCTGGGTCAGCAATGATTTCGATGGTCTGATCCCGGCACTCAAGGCCGGCAAGTTCGACGCCATCGAGTCGTCGATGACCGTCACCGAGCCGCGCAAGAAGCAGATCGACTTCACCGATCGGCTCTACGCCGGTCCGACCGCCATCGTCACCCGCAAGGATTCGGGGCTGCAACCGACCGCCGAATCCCTGAAGGGCAAGACCATCGGCTATATGCAGGGGACCATCCAGGAAGCCTACGCCAAGGCGCGCCTGGGCCCGAACAGGGTGAAGATCCGCGCCTACCAGAACCAGGACCAGGTTTATGCCGATCTGGTCTACGGCCGTCTTGACGGCTCGATCCAGGACAAGCTGCAAGCCGAGATGAGCTTCCTCAAATCGCCCCAGGGCGCGGCCTTCCAGAACAGCGTGGGGATCAGCGATCCGATGATCCCGACGGACATTGCCATCGGTGTACGCCAAGGCAATGACGAGCTCAAGGGCATGCTCAACGGCGCGATCAAGGCGCTGCACGAGAAGGGCATCTACGCCCAACTGCAGAAGAAATACTTCGGCGACCTGGACCTCTACAACAACTGATCCCAGCGACCATGACCCCCGTACGGTTTCCGGCCGTGCGGTGTCGGGTCGTGGCGATGGAAGACGGGTGATCGATGTGACGACCTTTCTTGAACTCTTGGGCCTGGACGCTTCCGGCCTGCAAGGCTATGGCCCGCTATTGCTGCACGGGGTGTGGGTCACCGGCAAACTCTCGGCGCTGTCGCTGCTGGTGAGCATGGCCCTGGGCTTGCTCGGCGCCACGGCCAGGCTTTCGCCGCTGCGGCTGCTGAACCTGCCGGCGACCCTCTACACCACGCTGATTCGCGGGATTCCTGACCTGGTGCTGATGCTGCTGATTTTCTACAGCCTGCAAGGTTGGGTCAGCCACCTGACCGAGGCCATGGACTGGCCCTATATGGAAATCGATCCCTTTGTGGCGGGCGTCGTGACCCTGGGCTTCATCTATGGGGCGTATTTCACCGAGACCTTTCGCGGTGCGATCCTGAGCATTCCCCCAGGCCAGACCGAGGCTGCCAGTGCCTATGGGCTGACGGCCTGGCAGCGCTTTCGTCATGTGGTCTTCCCGCAGATGATGCGCTTCGCCTTGCCGAGCCTGGGCAATAACTGGCTGGTGTTGCTCAAGGCCACGGCGCTGGTGTCGATCATCGGCCTTGCCGACCTGGTCAAGGTCGCCCAGGACGCCGGTAAAAGCACCTTCAACATGATGTACTTTCTGGTGCTGGCGGCGCTGCTCTACCTGCTGATCACCAGCGCCTCGAACTACGTGCTGCGTTGCCTGGAGCGGCGTTTCAACCTGGGTGTGCGGGAGTCGGCGCGATGATCGAATTGTTCCGGGAATACTGGCAACCCTTCCTGTTCACGGATGGCGAGGGCCTGACGGGCCTGGCCATGACCCTCTGGTTGTTGTGCGCGAGCATCGCCATGGGATTTGTCCTGTCGCTGCCGCTGGCGTTGCTGCGGGTGTCGCGCAACCCGCTGTTGCGCTGGCCGGTGCAGCTCTTCACCTATGTTTTTCGCGGCACGCCGCTCTATATCCAGCTGTTGATCTGCTACAGCGGGATCTACGGCATGGCGGTGGTCCGTGAGCAGCCGTTGCTGGAAGCGTTTTTCCGCGATGCGATGAACTGCACCTTGCTGGCGTTCGTGCTCAACACCTGTGCCTACACCGTGGAGATTTTCGCCGGGGCGATTCGCAGCATTCCCTACGGTGAAATCGAGGCGGCCCATGCTTATGGCCTGAGCGGCTGGCGACTGTCGGTGCGCTTGATCCTGCCGTCGGCCTTGCGTCGGGCGCTACCGTATTACAGCAACGAAGTGATCCTGATGTTGCATGCCACATCAGTGGCTTTCACCGCGACCATTCCCGACATCCTCAAGGTCGCCCGGGATGCCAACTCCGCCACCTTCATGACCTTCCAGGCCTTCGGGATTGCCGGGTTGCTCTACCTGGGGCTGTCCTTCGGCCTGGTGGGCGTGTTCCGGCTGGCGGAACGGCGCTGGCTGAACTTCCTGGGCCCTGCGCACTGAATTTCCCATTTCTTCCAGGGGCTAGGCCCGGGAGTACCCCATGTACAAATTGAATATCGCAAACCTCTACAAGCGCTTCGGCGATAACGAAGTCCTCAAGGGCGTCTCGCTCCAGGCCCGCTCCGGCGATGTGGTGAGCATGATCGGCGCCAGCGGGTCGGGCAAAAGCACCATGCTGCGCTGCATCAATTTCCTCGAACGTGCCGACGAAGGCCGCATTGAGCTGGACGGCGAACTGATCGCCACCCACCCGGCGCCGGGCGGCATGAAGGTCACCAGCCCGGCGCAGTTGCAACGCCTGCGCACGCGCCTGGCCATGGTGTTCCAGCACTTCAACCTGTGGAGCCACCTGACGGTGCTGGAGAACATTGTCCTGGCGCCGTGCCGGGTGCTGGGCGTGGCGCGCAAGGACGCCGAGGAGCGGGCACGGGCCTATCTCGACAAGGTCGGCTTGCCCCAGCGGGTGGCCGGTCAGCATCCGGCATTTCTCTCCGGCGGCCAGCAGCAGCGGGTGGCGATCGCCCGGGCCCTGGCCATGGAGCCGCAGATCCTGTTGTTCGATGAACCGACCTCGGCGCTCGATCCGGAACTGGTGGGCGAGGTCTTGAAAGTGATTCAGGCGCTGGCCGAGGAAGGTCGTACAATGCTCATGGTTACGCACGAGATGGGTTTTGCCCGGCAGGTTTCCAGCCAGGTGTTGTTCCTCCATCAAGGCCGGGTCGAAGAGCAGGGCGATGCCCGGATGCTCGACGATCCGCAAAGCGAGCGTCTGCAACAGTTTCTTTCTGGCCGTTTGAAGTGAGGCAAGCCATTTATGGCGGATATTCGTGACCTGTCGATCGTCCTGGATCGCATCGACCAGGCAATTATCGAGGTGCTGCGCCACGATGGGCGTATCACCTACCAGAAGCTCTCCGAGCGTGTGCACCTGACCCCCCGGCCTTGCCTGGAACGGGTGCGCAAGTTGGAGCAGTTGGGTGTGATCCGCGGTTACGGGGCGATTATCGATGAGAAAAAACTCTCGTCGGGCTTGTCGCTGCTGGTGTTGGTGGCCTTGTCGAACCAGAGCGGGCGAGCCGCGCAGAAGGCCTTCGAGGCCAAGACCCGGGCCTGTCCCCAGGTGCTGGAGTGTCGCTTGATCAGTGGCGCGTTCGACTACAGCCTGCGCATGCGTTGTCGCGACATGGAGCATTACCGGGTCCTGACGGAAACCTGGCTGGAAGACCCGGAGTTGCATATCGACAAGTTGGTCAGCCATCCCGAACTGGCCATGGTCAAGACCTCGATGGAGTAACCGCGGTTGCCGGCGAAAGCCGGCCTCTACAAGGCCGATGTATGCGATATTCCGACCTCGCCGATTCTGCTGCACCAGGCAAATCCTTCAGCCGTTTCCAGCCTTCACCGCCTGCTTATCAACCGGGTTTTTCTGCGCCTCGAACAGACAATGAGCACCTCAACTCCTCATTGAATTCGTCTCCATGCAAACCACCCACACCGTTTTGATGGTTCGTCCGGCGAGCTTCGCCTTCAATCCCGACACTGCCGCCAACAACCGTTTTCAGCAGCAGGCCCTGGGCGGCGAAAATGTCCAGCAGCAGGCCCTCGAGGAGTTCGACCAGTATGTCGCGGCCTTGCGCGCCCATGACATCGAGGTCCTGGTGCACCACGATCGCGCCTTGCCGCACACCCCGGATTCGATCTTTCCCAACAACTGCTGGAGCAGCCACCCCGACGGCACCCTGGTGATCTATCCGATGCAGGGACACAACCGCCGCCTGGAGCGCAACAAGGGCGTGCTCGATTGGCTACGTGAGCAGCACCAGGTGCTGCAATGCCTGGACTTTTCCGGCCTGGAAGCCCAAGGCCGGTTTCTCGAAGGCACCGGCAGCATGGTGTTCGATCGAGAACAACGGGTCTGCTACGCCGGCTATTCCACCCGCACCCACGTCGCCGCCTTGCAGCCGGTGCTCGATCACCTCGGCTACGAGCTTTGCGGGTTCAATGCCGTGGACCGGGCCGGCGTGCCGATTTACCACACCAACGTGATGATGAGCGTCGGCCGGCGCCTGGCCGTGGCCTGCCTGCAAGCCATCAGCGACGCCTCCGAGCGCGACGGCCTGCGTCAGCGCCTGGAGTCCAGCGGCAAGGAAATCCTCGCCCTGGACTGGAATCAGTTGGAGTCTTTCGCCGGCAATATGCTGGAAGTGCACAACCGTCGGGGCGAGCCGCTGCTGGTCATGTCGCGCACGGCCTGGGCGGCGCTCGATGCCGGGCAGCGACGACAAGTCGAACGCCATGCCACGCCCTTGCCCGTGAACATCGACACCATCGAACGGATTGGCGGCGGCAGTGCCCGCTGCATGTTGGCCGAAGTGTTCCTGCCCAAACACCCCATCGCCGTGGAGTGCGCCCGATGATTGTGCGTCCTGCTCGCCTGTCCGACCTTCCGGCCCTGCTGTCCCTGGCACAAAGCGCCGGTGCCGGCCTGACCACGTTGCCCGCCGACCCGCAGCGCCTGCAACATCGCCTGGAATGGGCGCAAAAGACCTTTGCCGGTGTCGCCGAGCGGGGCGATGCCGACTACCTATTTGTCCTTGAGGCCGGCGAAGGCGACGTCGTGGGCATCTGTGCCCTGGCCGGCGCCGTCGGCCTGCGCGAGCCCTGGTACAACTACCGGGTCGGCTTGTTGGTCGCAGCGTCGAAAAACCTGTCGATCAACCGGCATCTGCCGACCCTGTTCCTGGGCAACGACATGACCGGTCATTCCGAGCTTTGCTCATTGTTTCTCGGCGCCAAGCATCGTGAGGGCCTGAACGGCCGGTTGTTGTCCAAGGCGCGCTTTCTGTTCCTCGCCGAATTCCGCGAATGTTTTGGCGACAAGGTGATCGCCGAGATGCGCGGCTACTCCGATGAGCAGGGCATCTCACCCTTTTGGGAAGGTCTGGGGCGACACTTCTTCAAGATGGATTTCGCCGATGCCGATTTCCTCACCGGCCAGGGCAACAAGACCTTTATCGCCGAACTGATGCCCAAGTTCCCACTGCCCACCTGCCTGTTGCCGAAAGCCGCGCAGGCGGTGATCGGCCGGGTCCATCCCAATACCGAGCCGGCGCTGGGCATGCTCAAGTCCGAAGGGTTCGGCTTCAAGGACTATGTCGACATCTTTGACGCTGGCCCGCTGATCGAGTGTGCCACCGATGAGATTCGCGCCGTGCGTGACAGCCAAGTGCTGTTGCTGAGCATCGGTACGCCCGGCGAGCAGGCCGAGCCTTACCTGATCCACAACCGCCAGTTTGCCGAGTGCCGGATTGCCGCCGCGCCGGCCCGGGTTGCCGCCGGAACCCTGGTGGTCGAGGCACGGACCGCCAAGGAGCTGGGGCTGGAGGCGGGGGCTTCGGTGCGCGCCGTGACGTTGTCGGCACGCCGCGCGCAACAGGCTGCCGCCTGAGCGATCTCTCGCCCTGAAAATGCTTCGAATGCCTGGAAGAATGGAAAAGGACCGTAAAGTCAGTGTTCTGGCTCGGAAAAACCGTAGAACTGTCATTTCTGACAGTTGTGGGATGCGGGGATGAGGGATTGAATACCCGGCAGCCCTGCCTGCCGGCATGGCAGGGCGTCAATCCCAGGGAGGACCGGTTCATGATGCTGGAGGAACTGCGAGGCTATCGACTTGGCCCGGCGGGCGAAGCGGATTCGACGTTTGGGCAGTCGGGTGCGGCCAGGTTGCAGTTCCCCGGTTGCCTGTCGAGCCAGGCCAATGACGTGGTGGCCTGTGCCGATGGCAAGGTCCTGGTGGCGCTGAAGGTGGGCTTTGCCGACGGCTGCCGTTTTGGTCTGGCGCGACTGCATGACGACGGTGCGCCGGATGCTTCCTTCGGTGACGGAGGTTTTGTCTGCGGCGGCTTCCAGGTCGGTGTCGAGGCCATGGCCAGCAGCGTGCAGTTGCTCGCCGACGGACGCATCCTGCTATTTGGCCTGCACTACCTGGACGAAGGGCATACCTTGCCGGGCGTGGCACGTTTTGATGCCAATGGACGCCTGGACCCGAGTTTTGGCGACCGGGGCGTCAAGGTGCTGCGCCTGCCCGGCGGCCTTGCCGAGGGCCCGCGGGACGGTTGGTTGCCACCGGGCTTGCCGGGCGTTGAGGCCTGCGCGGGAGCGGTGCAGGAGGACGGCAAGATCCTGCTGATCGCCAATCACACCTACACCTTCGCCGACTATGTCGGGCTGTTGATCCGCCTTCAGCCCGACGGCACCCTGGACCCGACGTTCAACGGGCGTGGCTTTGTGGTGGTGCGGCATTTGTTGATGAACTCCTGGCTGAGCTGCGTCCGGGTCCAGGCCGACGGCAAGATTCTGGTGGGCGGTTCGGTGAACTTCCCCCAGTTGGGCTTGATGGTGCGCTATGAGGCCGACGGGCGTCTTGATCATGGCTTTGGCGACCTGGGGTTTCTCTCGTTCGGCTTTGCCGGGTCCAGTTCCCAGGTGACGAAACTGGCCGCTGGTAACGATGGGCGACTGCTCTGTGTCGGCAACCGTTTCAGCCCCATGCGCGGGGCCTTGCAGGGGTTCAGTGTCCATGGCGGTACGGACTTCGGTTTTAATGATGCCGATGCGGTCCTGCTCGACCTCGACACCCCGGCCAGCCTTTGGGCCGATCTCCTGGTCCAGCCCGACGGTTCGATTCTGGTGGCGGGCTCGACGGTAATGGGCTTTGGCTCGGACTTTGTGCTGGCGCGTTATCTGGCCGACGGGCAACTGGATCTGGACTTCGCCGGCGGGCGCGGTTGGGTGCGCACAAGCCTGGGCCACAGTCTGGATACCGTCACCGCCCTGGCTGTGCAAAACGATGGTCGAATCCTGGTGGCCGGCCATTCACTGTTCGGCAGTTTCAGGGCGGTGGTGGTGCGTTATCGGGGATGACCGTTGGGCTGTAATGTCCCGCTGACGTCGGGCTGGTGCCATAGTGAAAAGGGGTCGGTGGCGGAGAACGAACCATGTGGCGATTCAGGGCACTGGCCGGAGTGCTGTTATTGCTGTCTTCCAACAGTTGGGCGGAAAACGTCCTCTATCGTGCGCAACAGCCTGTCGAGTTGGGCGCGGCGCGGACCGAGGTGGCGTTGCGTTCCAGTGACAGTGCGGGGAAGGGCGGCTTGTCCGCCTGGAAAGGGCCGCGGCCATTGGCGCTGGCGCTGTCTGGGATTTGGGCGCGCGAAGCCCCGGCTGCCGGTTACCAGCTTTACCTGAATCTGCCGCCGAGCGTGCAACCCGATGCCGCGGACCCGGGGTATCTCGGCGATGTGAGTTTCTATGGCGCCCCCGACCACTTCGATACCCGACGCCCCAAGGAGGTAGCTTTCCTGCTCGACGAAGCCCTTGAGCGCCTGCGCAAAGCTGGACGGTTGGCGGCTCAGCCGACCCTGACACTGATCCCGGTGGCCATCGGCGAGCAAGGCCGCCAGCCGAGGATCGAGGCGGTGTCGATCGTCGAGACACCGCACTGATGTAAAAGTTCCCACTTTCATTGAGGAATCTTCACTCACTGCTAATCTGACTTTGTTGTTGATTTAGGAAATCAATTCGTACGGTCAAGGAGTGAAGTATGACTATCAGTCGAAGGAAGTTGCTGCAAGCGGGTGCGTTGGGCGGTGGGATGGCGATGTTGCCGCTGGGCTTGATGCAGAAAGCCTGGGCAAGTTCGACCCAGGCGCTGGTGCGTTATAACGTGCTCTCCGCGGAAGGCGACAAGATGTTGAGGATCTACGCCGCCGCCGTGAAGAAAATGATGGCCAAGCCCACTACCGATCCGCTGTCCTGGACCTTTCAGTGGTATACCCACGCAATGCCCTCCAAGTATCCGAAGGCACAGACCATCACCGATGTCTTCGGCAGTGGCAGCAGCCCTCAGAAAGCGCTGGCCCAGTCCATGTGGTGGACCTGTGAGCCCCATTCCAGCGGCAACAACGACGCCTTCTTACCCTGGCACCGGATGTATGTCCTGTATTTCGAGCAGATCATTCGCGAGGTCTCAGGGGAGCCGAAATTTACCCTGCCGTTCTGGGATTACACCGGGCCGTACAGTGCCGCCGGCAACAATTACAGCGTGATGCCCAAGCAGTTCCTGCTCAAGGATGATCCGCTGTTTGGTGTGCTCTATCGCCCGGACCGCAATCCCAATTCGAATGCCGGCAAGCCGGTGGTCAACAATGGTTCGCCGCTCGACCTGTCTTGCATGAAATGGTCGGTCTACAGCGGGATATTCGGTTTCTGCAATAACATCGACAACAACCCGCACGGCAGTCTTCATGGTGACGTGGGCAACAGCCTGGGGATGGGCGCGGTGCCATGGGCGGCCTATGACCCGATTTTCTGGGTTCACCACGCCAATATCGATCGCATCTGGGCCGGTTGGAACCGCGCCGGTGGGAAAAATCCAAGCGACAGCAAATTCCTCAGTGAGTCCTGGGTGTTTGCCGACAAGGCCGGCAAGGCGGTGACCACCAAGGTCAGCCAGGTGCTCGATACGGCGACTTGCCCGTACCCCTACATCTATTCGGAGTATCCGCAACGACCCAAGACCAGCTTGCAGTTCGCCACGACGCAGAAGCAATTCCAGTTGCAGGCGCAAAGCCTGGTGGCCGCGCCGTCCGCCACGGCCAATGCCATCAGCCTGAGTGGCAAGGCGACGACGGTGGCCCTGGTGACCCATGCGCTGGGTGCCAGTACCAGCGCCACGCAACCGGCACCCCGGAGCTTTGCGCTGCAGTTGAAAGCTCAGCCGGCGATCCGCGAGTATGCCTTGTCGTTCGAGGCGATCGCGGCCAGCAGCGAGCCGGGCAACAGCTATGACGTGTATCTGGGCCTGCCGACAGGCGCCGCGCCGGATCCTGAGTACCGGGTGGGCTCCATCAGCATGTTCGGCGTGGGTAACCAGGCGATGCATGCTGGTCATCATGCCGGGTCGAAGGACGTTGCCTTCCTGGTCAGCGAGCAGATGCAGAAACTGCTCAAGATCGGCACGCTCAACGATGCGCCCGCGGTGACGCTGGTGCCGGTGGGCGATCCCAATCCGGGCTCGGCACCGACGATCGGCAATATCTCGCTGCAAACACTGTGAGCATTTCTGTAGGAGCGAGCTTGCTCGCGATGGTAGCCCAGGCACCGCGGGGTATCAGGTGCCCAGCGTTATCGTTGACGACCATCGCGAGCAAGCTCGCTCCTACAGAGGGCTTCAGTCACGTAACTGCGGTCTGTCCCTGAACTGTTCCAATGCCTCGGGATTGGCCAGGGCATCGGTGTTTTTTACCGCCTGCCCGTGCACCACGTTGCGCACTGCCAACTCCACGATCTTGCCGCTGAGGGTGCGCGGGATATCCGTGACCGCGAGGATCTTCGCCGGCACGTGCCGAGGGGTGGTATTGGCGCGGATCACCTGGCGAATCTGCTGTTCCAGGGCCTCATCCAGTTCGACGCCGTCGCGCAGACGGACGAACAGCACTACCCGCACATCGCTTTGCCATTGCTGACCGATGGCGATGCTCTCCAGCACCGCTTCGACCTTTTCCACCTGCCGATAGATTTCCGCGGTACCAATCCGCACGCCACCGGGGTTGAGCACGGCGTCGGAGCGACCGTGGATCACCATCCCGCCGTCGGCGAATTCCTCGGCATAGTCGCCCTGGGCCCAGACCCCGGGGAACTGGCTGAAATAGGCGGCCTTGAGCCTCTCGCCATAGGGGTCGTTCCACAACCCCACCGGTATCGCCGGGAAGTGCCGGGTGCAGACCAACTCGCCTTTGGCCTCGAGCACCGGCTGACCGTTGTCGTCCCAGACTTCCACGGCCATGCCCAGGCTCTTGCATGGCATCCGCCCGCGTACCACCGGCAATACCGGGTTGCCGCTGACGAAGCAGGAAACGATGTCGGTGCCGCCGGACATGGAGGACAGGCAAAGCTCTTCCTTGATCTGGCGGTAGACGTAATCGTAGCTGCGCAGTGACAGCGGTGAGCCGGTGCACAGCAGGGTTTTCAAGCTGTCCAGCCGATGGCTCTGGCGCGGACTGAGCCCGACGTCTTCCAGGGCCGCCAGGTACTTGGGGCTGGTGCCGAAGGCGTTGATGCCCTCGCCGTCGATCAGGTCCAGCAGACGTTGCGGGCCGGGGTGAAACGGCGAGCCGTCGTAGAGCACCAGCGTGGCGCCCACCGCCAGGCCCGAGACCAGCCAGTTCCACATCATCCAGCCGCAGGTGGTGTAGTAGAACAGGCAGTCATCGCGTCCCAGGTCGACATGCAAACCGTGCTCCTTGAGGTGCTGCAACAAGACCCCGCCGGTGCTGTGGACGATGCACTTGGGGACTCCGGTGGTGCCACTGGAATAAAGGATGTACAGCGGATGGGCGAACGGCACCGGGGTGAATTCGGGATCGCCGCCGGCCTGGTAGAAGTCGTTCCACAACGCCACTTTGGCTTGGCTGCGGAAGTCTTCGGCGCGAGTTTCGGGACGGGCGTAGGGGACGATCAGCAGTTGCTGCAAGTCTGGCAGGCGTTCGAGTATTTCGTTGAGCTTGGCGGTCTGGTCGATCAGTTTGCCGGCGTAGCGATAACCGGCGCAGGCGATCAGGACCTTGGGTTCGATCTGGCCAAAGCGGTCGATCACGCCCTGGGTCCCGAAGTCCGGCGAGGAGCAGGACCAGATGGCGCCGAGGCTGGTGGTGGCGAGCATGCCCACCAGGGTTTGCCAGGTGTTGGGCATACACGCCGCGACCCGGTCGCCAAGGCCGACGCCGGCGGCCCGCAGGCTTTTTTGCAGGCCCGCGACGTGGGCGGCGAGTTCGCCGTGGGTGAGGGTTTCCCGGCGTCCGTCTTCGCTGACGGCGACCACGGCCAGGTGCTCGTCGCGCCGGCGCAGCAGGTGTTCGGCGAAGTTCAGGGTGGCGCCCGGGAACCACTCGGCGCTGGGCATCTGCGGGCCTTCGTGCAGGACCGCGCTGGCCGGGCTGTGGAATTCGACGTCGAAGAAATCGACGATGGCCAGCCAGAAGTCCTCCCGCCGGTCGATGCTGAAGCGGTGCAGGGCGGGGTAGTCGCCCAGTTGCAGGTCGTGGCGATGATTGACGAAGCGCCGGAAGGCTTCGATCCGGGTCTTGCTGACACGCTCGGCGCCGGGGCGCCAGAGGACTTCGGCCATGGTCTTTCCCTTATGGTTCTGCTAACCGATCTTTGCTTGCACACACGCGTTGTGACGGTCCACACCTCCTGTAGGAGCGAGCTTGCTCGCGATGGTAGATCAGGCACCGCTGGGCATCAGATGCCCCGCGTTATCGTTGACGCCCATCGCGAGCAAGCTCGCTCCTACAGGGTTTTGTTGTCGGGTCAGGCAATCAACTATTGTGCCAACCAGCCGCCATCGATATTCCACGCCGCGCCGCGGACCTGGCTGCCGGCCTCGCTGCACAGGAACAGCACCAGTTCGCCCAGGTGCGCCGGGGTGACGAACTCCAGCGACGGTTGTTTCTCCGCCAGCAGATCGTGTTGCGCCTGTTGCGGATCGACCCCGCCGGCGGCACGGTCGTCGATCTGTTTCTGCACCAGAGGGGTGAGCACCCAACCCGGGCAGATGGCATTGCAGGTGACGTTGCTGGTGGCGGTTTCCAGACCCACCACCTTGGTCAGGCCGATCACCCCGTGCTTGGCCGCGACATAGGCCGACTTGCCCACGGAACCGACCTGGCCATGTACCGAAGCGATATTGACGATCCGCCCCCAGCCCCTGGCGCGCATCCCCGGCAGCGCCAGGCGCGTGCTGTGGAACACCGACGACAGGTTGATGGCGATAATCGCATCCCAACGCTCCACCGGGAACTCTTCCACCGTGGCGACATGCTGGATACCGGCGTTGTTGACGAGGATATCCACCCCGCCGAACTCGCGCTCGGCGTAGGCGAACATCTCGGCGATCTGCGCCGGGTCGCTGACATCGGCCGGATGATGGCCGACCCGACCGCCAAACTGCTGGACTTCGGCGATCACCGCGGCGGCGTCGCCGAAGCCATTGAGCAGCACATTGGCGCCGGCCCGCGCCAGGCCCAAAGCGATGCCCAGGCCGATGCCGCTGGTGGAGCCGGTGACCAGGGCGGTTTTACCTTTCAGACTCATTGTCGATTCCTCACACGATGCCGGTGGCATAGAAGGTGGCGATCACCACGAAGACCGCCAGGGTCTTGATCAGGGTAATGCAGAAAATATCCTTGTAGGCTTCTCGGTGGGTCAGTCCGGTGACGGCCAGCAGGGTAATCACCGCGCCGTTGTGGGGCAGGGTATCCATGCCGCCGCTGGCCATGGCCGCGACCCGGTGCAGGACTTCCAGCGGAATATTCGCGGCATGGGCGGCACTGATGAAACTGTCGGACATCGCCGCCAGGGCGATACTCATGCCGCCCGAAGCAGATCCGGTGATCCCCGCCAGCAGGGTGACGGTGACGGCTTCGTTGACCAGCGGATTGGGAATGCTCTTGAGCCAGTCGGCCAGCACCAGGAACCCCGGCAACGAGGCGATGACTGCGCCGAAGCCGTATTCCGAGGCGGTGTTCATCGCCGCCAGCAGGGCACCGCCCACCGCGCTCTTGCTGCCTTCGGCCAGCTTGCCGCGAAGGGTCCGGAAGCCAAAGATCAACACCACGACGATGCCCACCAGCAACGCGGCCTGTACTGCCCAGATGGCGGTGAGCTTGGCGATATCGGTCTGTACCGGCGTGGCCATGCCCGGCAGGCTGAGGGTGTGGGTCTTGCCGTACCAGAGCGGAATCCACCGGGTGAACAGCAGGTTCATGATACCCACCAGCAACAGCGGCGAGAGGGCGATCCAGGGGTTGGGCAGGCGGATGTCCTCGGCGGTTTCCGGTTCGTTGCGCAACTCCGTGCCGTAGCCTTCGCCGGCGCGCTGGGCTCGATTGCGTTGGCGTTGCAGGAACAGCATGCCGGCGCAGAACACGAAGAGCGTGCCTATCAGACCCAGCCAGGGCGCAGCCCAGGCGGTGGTGTTGAAGAAGGTGCTGGGAATGATGTTCTGGATCTGCGGTGTGCCAGGCAGGGCGTCCATGGTGAAGGAGAACGCGCCGAGGGCGATGGTTGCCGGCATCAGACGTTTGGGGATATTGCTCTGGCGAAACATCTCGGCGGCAAAGGGGTAGACCGCGAACACCACCACGAACAGCGAGACGCCGCCGTAGGTGAGCAGGGCGCAGACCAGCACGATCACCAGCATCGCCTGGCGGGTGCCGAACAGGCGGATGGCGGCGGCGACAATCGAGCGTGAGAAGCCGGAGAGCTCGATCAGCTTGCCGAACACGGCGCCGAGCAGGAAGACCGGGAAGTAGAGTTTGACGAAACCGACCATTTTTTCCATGAACACCCCGGTGAAGGCGGGGGCGACGGCGGAGGGGTCGGTGAGCAAGACGGCGCCGAGGGCGGCGATGGGGGCAAACAGGATAACGCTGTAGCCGCGGTAGGCAGCCAGCATCAGCAATGCCAGCGCCGCGAGGGCGATGATCACACTCATGGTGTGTCTCCAATTGTTATTTTTGTAGGTTAGGTCTGAATCTCCTGTGGCGTTTGCGAGTTTTGTGCCATGTATTTAAGTTGTTGAAATATATGGGTATTTTTATGGTTTTGTTGAGGTCGTGAGGTTTTTGTCTCTATAGTGAGACATGTAGTGGTCTTGAGGGGGTTATCGCGAGCAAGCTTGCTCCTACAGTACAGCGCCGTTCGCGAGAGAAAGTTCACCCAAACCCCTGTAGGAGCAAGCTTGCTCGCGATAAGAGTGCAGGGCACTCTCAATAATGAGATGAATATCTCACTATTGAGACTCGGCAATCCCCAACGCCACCATCTTCTTGTACAACGTCGACCGCCCCAGCCCCAACTGCTTCGCCGCCTCCACGACTTTCCCCCCACACCTCACCAGCGCGGCCTCGATCAACTGCCGATCAAACCGCTCCCGCGCGGCACTGAAGGTCTCATTCCCCACGGCGGCAGGCGCAAGAGCAGGCGAACGCAGCAGCGGCCTGAACGTCCCGATCGCCCCGCGGATATCCGCCGCACTCAACACCTGCGCATCGCTCAACAGCGCCGCCCGTTCCAGCACATTACGCAACTCACGGACATTCCCCGGCCAGGCGTGTCGGCCCAGCAACTCCAGGGCTTCGCCTGCCAACTCATGATGACTGCGCAACTCTTCGAGAATCGCTTCACTCAACGCCGGCAAATCTTCCAGGCGCTCGCGCAGCGGCGGCACCTGGATCGGCAGGACATTGAGCCGGTAATACAGGTCCGCGCGAAACTCACCCCGCTGGATGGCCGCCTCAAGGTCGGTGGATGTGGCGGCAATTACCCGGACATCGCTTCTCAGCACCTCATTGGAACCCACCGGCTCGAACTCCTTCTCCTGCAACACCCGCAACAGCTTGCTTTGCAGGGGCAGCGGCATATCGCCGATTTCATCGAGAAACAACGTACCGCCCTGGGCGATCTGCAGCTTGCCCGGACGGCCCTTGCGATCCGCACCGGTAAAGGCCCCTGGCGCGGTGCCAAAGAACTCGGCCTCGAGCAAGGTTTCCGGAATCGCCGCGCTGTTGATGCTGACAAACGCCTTGTGCGCCCGTGGCGAAGCACTGTGAATCGCCTGGGCGAGCAGTTCCTTGCCGGTGCCGGTTTCTCCCAGCAGCAGGACCGCTGAGTCGCTGCTGGCGCCACGCCGCGCGCGGCGCTTGACCTCCAGGCTGGCGGCGCTGGTGCCGATGAAATGAGCGAAGTTGTATTTGCTCTGCCGCGAGCGCAGCAGCGAACGGGTCGAGGCCAGTTCGGCTTGCATGCTCTGGTAGCGCTTGAGCACGGGCGACAGGCTATGCAGTTCGTCGAACAGGGCGAAGCCGATGGCGCCGATCACCGTCCCGGCGCCATCGTGGATCGGCAGGCGCATGACCACCAGGGGTTCCTTGGGCGTGTCCTGCAGATCCAGCAGGATCGGCTGGCCGGTGCGCACCACCTCGCGCAGCAGGCTGCTCGGGATCACGCTCTCACAGGCGCGGCCGATGGCTTCACTGGCGTCGGCCAGACCGAAGCGTCGGGCATAACGCTCGTTCATCCAGACGATGTTGGCGTCACGGTCGACGATCACCGTGCCTTCGCTGGATTGCTCGATGATTTCGAACAGCGAACGAATCGCCAGCAGGCGAACCTGCTGGTAGTCCTTGAGGCTTTCGGTGTCGCTCATGGCAGGTCGATCCATTACTGGCGGGCGGCGATCAATCAGGTCGGGGTCAGCAGAGTAGCGGCGAGCAATTCCCGCGTATAGGGATGCTGCGGCGCATCGAACACCGCGCACGTGGTCCCGCGTTCGACCACCTGGCCGTCCTTGATCACGATCAGGTCATGGGCCAGGGCACGCACCACCGACAGATCATGGCTGATGAACAGGTAGGTCAGGCCATGTTTTTCCTGGAGATCGCGGAGCAGGGCGACCACCTGTTTCTGCACCGTGCGGTCCAGCGCCGAGGTCGGTTCGTCCAGCAGGATCAGCGCCGGCTTGAGCACCAGGGCGCGGGCGATGGCGATGCGTTGGCGCTGGCCGCCGGAAAACTCATGGGGGTAGCGGTGGCGGCTTTGCGGGTCGAGGCCGACCTCTTCCAGCGCACGAATCACCAGGGCGTCGCACTCGGCCGGGGTGTTGGCGCAATGCACCTCCAGGCCTTCACTGATGATCTGGGCCACCGACATGCGCGGGCTGAGGCTGCCGAACGGGTCCTGGAAGACCACCTGCATCTGTTTGCGCCAGGGCCGCAGCTGTTTCTGGTTGAGGCCATCGAGGGCCGTACCCTGGAAACGGATGCTGCCCTTGGCGTCGAGCAGGCGCAGGATCGCCTGGCCCAGGGTGGACTTGCCGGAGCCGGACTCGCCGACGATGCCCAAGGTCTTGCCACGCTGCACACTGAGGCTGATACCGTCCACGGCCTGGAGGTATTCCTTGCGGCGCAACAGCCCGCCACCGACCTGGAAGCGCACGCGCATGTCCTCGGCCTGCAACACCACCTCGTTGTCGTCCATCGGCAATGGCTGGCCCGCCGGCTCGGCGTCCAGCAGCACCCGGCTGTAGGGATGCGCGGGATGGTTGAACAGGGTTTCACAGTCCGCCTGCTCGACAATCGCCCCGGCCTTCATCACGCAGACCCGCTGGGCAATGCTGCGGACCAGGTTGAGGTCGTGGCTGATCAGCAGCAGCGACATGCCCAGGCGCTGTTGCAGGGATTTGAGCAGCAGGAGGATCTTGCGTTGCACCGTCACATCGAGGGCCGTGGTCGGCTCGTCGGCGATCAGCAACTCCGGCTCGCAGGCCAGGGCCATGGCGATCATCACGCGCTGGCGCTGGCCGCCGGACAGTTGATGGGGGTAGGCCTTGAGGCGTTCCCGGGGTTTCTGGATGCCCACCAGTTCCAGCAGTTCGAGAATCCGTGCCTGGGCCGCTTTACCGCCCATGCCCTTGTGCAGCAGCAGGGTTTCGCCGATCTGCTTTTCGACGCTGTGCAGCGGATTGAGGGAGGTCATCGGCTCCTGGAAGATCATCGCGATGCGGTCGCCACGAATGCCGCGCAAGGTGCCGTCGTCGGCCCCCAGCAGTTCCTGGCCGCGATAACGCACGCTGCCGTCGGTCTGGCAGCCGCTGCGTGGCAGCAGTTGCAGGATCGAGTGGGCGGTCACCGACTTGCCCGAGCCGGACTCGCCCACCAGCGCCAGGCATTCGCCGGCGCGGATATCCAGGCACAGGTCGCGCACCGCCGGCTGGCCGTTGAAGGCGACGTTGAGGTGGCGGATTTCAATCAGGTTGTCGGTCATCTCGGGCGCCTGGTTCATGAGCGGGGGTCGAAGGCATCACGCAGTGCCTCGCCGATAAACACCAGCAGCGAGAGGATCAGCGCCAGGGTGAAGAAAGCGGTGAAGCCCAGCCACGGGGCTTGCAGGTTCTGTTTGCCCTGGCCGATCAACTCGCCCAGGGAGGCGCTGCCGGCGGGCATGCCGAAGCCGAGGAAGTCCAGCGCCGTCAAGGTCGAAATCGCCCCGGTGAGGATGAATGGCAGGTAGCTCAGGGTCGCGTTCATGGCATTGGGCAGGATGTGCCGCAGGATGATCTTGCGGTCGGTCAGGCCCAGGGCTCGGGCGGCCTTGACGTATTCCAGGTTGCGCCCCCGGAGGAATTCGGCACGCACCACGTCCACCAGGGCCAGCCAGGAAAACAGCGCCATGATGCCCAGCAACCACCAGAAATTCGGTTCGACGAAGCCGGACAGGATGATCAGCAGGTAGAGCACCGGCAGGCCGGACCAGACTTCCAGCAGGCGCTGGCCGAGCAGGTCGATCCAGCCGCCGTAATAACCTTGCAGGGCCCCGGCGGCAATGCCGATCAGGGCGCTGACGGCGGTCAGGGCGAGGGCGAAGAGAATCGACACCCGGGCGCCGAAGATCACCCGTGCGAGCACGTCCCGGGCCTGGTCGTCGGTGCCCAGCCAGTTCACCGTGGTGGGTGGGCTGGGGGCCGGCTTGTTGAGGTCATAGTTGGGCGTGTCGGCACTGAACGGGATCGGCGGGAACAGCATCCAGCCGCCATCCCTGGTGATCAATTGACGCACATAGTCGCTACGGTAGTCGGCCTGGAAGGGCAGTTGGCCGCCGAACTCCTGCTCGGTGTAGCGCTTGAACACCGGGAAGTACAGCGAGCCCTGGTAGTTGAGCACCAGTGGCTTGTCGTTGGCGATCAGCTCGCCCCCCAGGCTCAGGACGAACAGCGCGGCGAACAGCCATAGCGACCACCAGCCACGGCGGTTGGCCTTGAAACGGTCGAGCCGGCGCCGGCTCACGGGCGAGAGTCTGAACATCAGGCGTTCCTCGCGGCGAAGTCGATACGTGGGTCGACCAGGGTGTAGCAGAGGTCACCGACCAGTTTTATCAAGAGGCCGAACAGGGTGAAGATGAACAATGAGCCGAACACCACCGGATAGTCCCGCGACACCGCCGCTTCGTAGCTCATGCGGCCGAGGCCATCGAGGGAGAAAATCACCTCGATCAACAGCGAGCCGGCGAAGAACACACTGATAAACGCCTGGGGAATGCCCGAGACCACCAGCAGCATGGCGTTGCGGAACACATGGCCGTAGAGCACCCGTCGTTCGCTCAGGCCCTTGGCCCGGGCCGTGACCACGTACTGGCGGGTGACCTCATTGAGGAAGGAGTTCTTGGTCAGGATGGTCAGGGTGGCGAAACCGCCGATCACCAGCGAGGTGACCGGTAGCACCAGGTGCCAGAAGTAGTCGGCGATCTTGCCCAGGGTCGAGAGCTGGTCGAAGTTCTCCGAGACCAGCCCGCGCACCGGGAACCAGTTCAGCGAAGTGCCACCGGCGAACGCGACGATCAGCAGCATGGCGAAGAGGAACGCCGGCATGGCGTAGCCGATGACGATGGCGGTGCTGCTCCAGACATCGAAGCGGCTGCCGTGGCGGGTCGCCTTGCGGATGCCCAGGGGAATCGACACCAGGTAGGTGATCAGCGTGGCCCAGAGCCCGAGGGAAATAGTCACCGGCATTTTCTCCAGGATCAGGTCGGTGACCTGGGCGCCGCGAAAGAAGCTTTTGCCGAAATCCAGGCTGGCGTAGTGCTTGAGCATCAGCCAGAAGCGCTCGGGGGCCGGTTTGTCGAAGCCGTACTGGCGCTCGATGTCGGCGATCAGCTTGGGGTCCAGGCCGCGGCTGGCCCGCGAGGCGCTTTGCACCGCATCGCCACCACCGCCGAGGGCGCCGGCTCCCGCTCCCGCACCGCCAATCCCCTGCAAGCGGGCGATGGCCTGTTCCACCGGGCCGCCGGGCGCGGCCTGGACGATGACGAAATTGACCAGCAGGATCATCATCAGGGTCGGGATGATCAGCAGCAAGCGCCGCAGGGTGTACGCCAGCATCAGTGCTGTCCTCCGGAACTGCCGCGCTTGATCAGCTCGGCGGTCATCTGTTCGTTGGTCAGCGCGGTCGGGCTGACTTCCCACCAGGTTTCGACGGCGGGGTCATTGCTGGCCTGCTCCTTGGGGAAACCGAAGCGGTTCCACCAGACCGTCGAGGTGCCCGGCGGGTAATAGTTGGGAATCCAGTAGTAGTTCCATTGCAGCACCCGGTCCAGGGCGTGGGCGTAGCTGAGCATCTGTGCTTGGGTATCGGCCTTGACCAGGCCGTTGATCAGGGTGTCGACGGCGGGGTTCTTCAGGGCCATGAAGTTGCTCGAGCCGGGGTCGTTGGCCGCCGCGGAACCAAAGTAGTTGTACAGCTCGATACCCGGCGAGGTGCTGACCGGGTAGCCGCTGACGATCATGTCGTAGTCGCGGGCCTTGAGGCGGTTGACGTACTGCGAGGCGTCGATGCGACGGATGTCCATGCGGATGCCGATCTGCGCCAGGTTGCGTTTATACGGCAGCAGCAGTCGCTCCATGCCGTTCTGGGCATTGAGGAAGGTGAAGTTCAGCGGCTCGCCCTGGGCATTGACCAGGCGGTCGCCGTCGGGTTTCCAGCCGGCCTGTTCCAGCAGGGCCAGGGCTTTGAGCTGTTTGTCCCGCAGGTTGCCGCTGGCATCGGTTTTCGGCGCTTGGAAGACCTGGGTGAAGACTTCGTCGGGAATCTGCCCGCGCAGCGGTTCGAGAATCGCCAGTTCCGCCGGGTCGGGCAACTGCGTGGCGGCCAGGGCGGTGTTGGAGAAGAAGCTCTGCTGGCGGATGTACATGTTGCGCATCATCTGCCGGTTGCTCCACTCGAAGTCCCAGAGCATGGCCAGGGCTTCACGCACGCGGCGGTCCTGGAACATCGGCTTTTGCAGGTTGAACAGATAGCCCTGTGCCGATTGCGGCGCTTCCTGGGCCAGATGGGCCTTTTGCAGGCGGCCATCGCTGAGGGCCGGACTGTCATAGCCGATGGAGTAGCCGGTGGCGGAAAACTCGCGATTGTAGTCATAGGCGCCGCCGCGCAGGACCTGGCGGGCCACGTCGGTGTCGCCGAAGTATTCGAGGGTGAAACGGTCGAAATTATAGAGGCCGCGGCTGACCGGCAGGTCCTTGCCCCACCAGTCGGGATTGCGCTCGAAGGTGATGCTGCGTCCGGAGTCGATCTTGCTGACCTTGTACGGGCCGCTGCCCAGCGGCGCTTCGTAACCGCCGCCGTCGGCGAAGTCACGGGTTTTCCACCAATGTTCCGGGAGCACCGGCAGGCTGGCGATATCCAGCGGCAGCGAGCGGTTGTCGTTGTTCTTGAAGTCGAAGCGGACCTGGGTCGGT
Organism: Pseudomonas gingeri; assembly: GCF_013386165.1. Lineage (GTDB taxonomy): Bacteria > Pseudomonadota > Gammaproteobacteria > Pseudomonadales > Pseudomonadaceae > Aquipseudomonas > Aquipseudomonas gingeri_C. Next base: position 214,432 of record NZ_JACAOS010000003.1, read on the forward strand.
GACTCGACCTCGACGTCTTTCACCGCTTCGAACTGCAGGCGGTAGCTGAGGCTGCCCTGGGTCATCAGCAGGTTGTAGGTGTAGCGCACGTCTTCGGCGCTGATGGGGGTGCCGTCGGCGAAGCGGGCCTTGGGGTTCAGGTAGAACCGCAGGGACAGGCCGTCATCGCTGCGCTGCATTTTTTCCGCCACCAGGCCATAGACGGTGTAGGGCTCGTCCAGGGAGCGCACGGCCAGGGGCGAGTAGATCCAGCCGTCGACCTGGGTGACGCCGACGCCTTTGTCGACATAGGGCAGGATATGGTCGAACTGGCCGATCTCGATCGCCGAGCGGCGCAGGCTGCCGCCCTTGGGCGCGCGGGGGTTGGCGTAGTTGAAGTGGCTGAAGCCGGCAGGGTACTTGGCCGGTTCGCCGTAGACCGTCAGGGCGTGTTGCGCGGGGGCGGCGTAGGCCGGTTGGCCCGCAAACAGGGCCATGACGGTAAATGTGAGGGATAGAGCCAGTCGCATCATCAGCCTTAAAGCCGCTTTGAAATAACAGGGTTGTACGCTACACGGGCTCAATCGGCCAGCCAAGCCTGAATGTCTCCGAAACAAAACGGCCCACGAGAGCGTGGGCCGTTTTGAATCGTCAGACCGCGGACAATCAGTCCTGGCGGCTGGTGACTTCCAGCAGGTGGTAGCCGAACTGGGTCTTCACCGGGCCTTGCACGGTGTTGACCGGGGCGCTGAAGACCACGGTGTCGAATTCCTTGACCATCTGGCCAGGACCGAAGGAACCCAGGTTACCGCCGTCGCGGCTGGACGGGCAGGTGGAGTTCGCCTTGGCGATTTCGGCGAAATCGGCGCCGCCTTCGATCTGGGCCTTGAGTTCGTTGCACTTGTCTTCGCTGGCAACCAGGATGTGGCGGGCAGTGGCTTTGGCCATGGGGTGATGCTCCTTTCAAGAAAGTGTCGAGGTTACCGGATTCAGGCCGGATTTTCCCGGCAAAAGTTCCGCACGACGGCGAGCACCGGACCTGTGGCGAGCCGGCTTGCCCTTCAGGCTGACTGCTCCTGGCCGGGGCAACCCTCGGGCTGCGGCGCTTTTGTCGGGGAAAAGAGCAGAAAACTGAGGGTCGCCAGCAGCAGGACGCTGGTCGCGCCATAGATCATGACCCAGCCGAATCCGGCCGTCAGGGCGCTATGCAGGGCTTCGCTGGGGGCGTCCAGATGCGCCAGCAGCGTCGGGTTCTGTTTCAGTACCTGCATGTCGCCGGCGGCAATCTTCTCCGCGAACAGGCGCAACCCCGTGCCGTCGGCCACGCCCAGTGTGTCGCTCAGATAGCCCATGATGCCCTCCACCAGGATGAAACCCATCATCGCGATATTGAAGGCCAGGGAAATCATCCTGGCGCTGGTGTCCGCGCCCGAGGCCATGCCGGCCCGTTGCGCCGAAACCGAGGCGGTAATGGTATTGGTGGTCGTGGTGTTGGTCAGGCCCAACCCGATACCGGCAACCACGCAGCCCGGCAGGATCCACCCGCCCGGTTGCATGGAGACGCTGCCGATGCGCATCAATACAAAACCCAGGCCGATCACCGACAGGCCCAGCGGAACCACGATGCCGGGCTGCCAGCGCAGTGCCAGGCGCTCCGCCAAGGGCGGCACGAACAGCGTGGGCAGGGTGTAGGCCAGCAGGGCCAAGCCGGTTTGCAGGCCGTCGTATCCCAGGCCGACATGGAAATAGATCGGCAGGTAGATAATGAATGGCCAGAAGCTGAAGTTCATGCCCATCGAACCCAGTAATCCGCCGGAAAAGTTGCGCACGCGGAACACGGAAAAATCGATCATCGGTCGTTGGCTGCGGCGCTCGGCCATGACAAAGCCGGCGAAGCTGAGCAATGACAGGCCGATAATGCCCAACGCGGCCGGGCTGTCGAAGCCGAGCGCTGGGCCTTGGGTCACGAATAGCACCAGGCAGAACACCGCGACTGACAAGGTGACGATCCCGGCGATGTCCAGGCGGGTGGCCTGGGGATCGCGGGATTCCTCCACGCCGGCCTGACTCATCAGCCAGGTGACGGTGGCCAGCACGACATGCACCAGGAACACCCATTGCCAACTCGCCAGCGCCAGGATGGCCGCGCCGACGATGGGGCCAAAGCCGAGGCCGGCACCAAAGACGATCCCCCACCAGGCGAAGGCCTTGCCGCGCGCCTGTCCATCGCGGAATTGATTCGAGAGGATGGCGATCTGGCAGATCAGCATCATCGCGCCGCTCAAGCCCTGGAGAAAGCGCGCCACGATCAGCACGGCGGCGCTGTCGGTCAGGCCGCAGATCAGTGAGGTGAGGCCGAAAGCGATGATCCCCAGGTTGAAAACGCGTTTGCGGCCGTAACGGTCGGCGAGGGTGCCGACGGCCATCAGGATCGTGGTCATGGCGATGGTGTAGGCCGCCATCACCCATTGCAGTTGGCGGAAACTGGCGCCCATGACCTGCTCGAGGGTGGACAGGATCGGCGGTACGCTGGAAATCTCCAGCCCCAGCATCATCGCGGACAGGCAAACGGCGGCCAGGGCAAAGGTGCTCTGGCGGGTGGGAGAGGGCGTCATGAGTATCCTTCCAGAAGACGTGAAGGCTGCGCCATCGAGCGCTGCCTGAAACCATGCATCCACACGATGCGGCTGGCTGCAGGCGGATGTTAGGGCGGGCTCATCTATCCATCAATGATATGGTTGGCTATATCAGAGACAACAAAACAGGATGATTCATGGCCCGACCGTCCCTCGATGTGGAGTCCGTGCAGGCTTTCGTCGCCATCGGTGACTTCCAGAGTTTCACCAAGGCCGCTGAAGCCTTGGGCACGACCCAAGGCGCCATCAGTGTGAAACTCAAACGCCTGGAAGAGCGTCTGGGCTACAAGCTGATCGAACGCACGCCCCGGCTGGTGCGCCTTTCGGCGGCGGGGGCGATGTTCCTCAATCCGGCGCGGGAATTCATCGCCGCCCATGACCGCGCCATGGCGGCCTTGTCCAGTGAGTGCCGGCGCTTCCGACTGGGGATTGCCGAACATGTGGCCGGGCCGGAAATCCCGACACTGCTGGCGCGCCTGAACGAACGTGATCCGGCGCTGACCATCGAAGTGCGTCTGGAAAACTCCCGTAGCCTGCTGGACGCTTTTGACAACGGTGAACTCGATGCGGTGATCGTTCGCCAGGAAGATGACCGGCGTGACGGTGAAGACCTTGGGCCTGAGCATTTCGGCTGGTTTGCCGCGCCGTGCTTCCATCAGCAGCCGGGCAAGCCTCTGCGGCTGGCGGCCCTGGCGCCTTGCTGCGGCGTGCGCGACATCGCCACCCGGGCGTTGCTGAATGCCGGGATTCAGTGGAATGAAGTCTTTGTCGGTGGCGGCCATGCGGCCGTAGTCGCTGCGGTTTCGGCGGGGTTGGCGGTGGCGGCGTTTTCCTGCCGTCTGGCTCCGGCCGATACCGTCGAAGTCAGTCAGAGCCTGGGTTTGCCCGAACTGACGGCGTCACGGATCATGCTGCACACGACGCTCACGGATGGCCGCTCCCGGGATGCCTTGCGGGTGCTGGCAGCGGTGTATCGAGAGCATCGTTGAGCGGGTTCTTTAGCTGACCGTCCAGGGCGGATGGCCAGCCCCGTTGCCAGTCAGGCGCCGACGACCTTGGCGGTCGCTTGTGCCCGCAACTGTTCGGCGGCGTCTTGCAGCATCTGTTGCGTCGCCTCCCAGCCCAGGCAGCCGTCGGTGATCGAGACGCCGTAGCGCAGGTTCGGGCTCAGCGGCTGGCAGCCTTCGAACAGATGGCTCTCAAGCATCATCCCGACCAGCGAACGGTCGCCCTGCAAGCGCTGCTCCAGCACATCGGCGAACACCGCCGGCTGGCGCAGCGGGTCCTTGCCGCTGTTGGCGTGGCTGCAATCGACCATGATCCGTGCGGGAATCGACTGCTTGGCCAGGCCGGCCCGCACCTGGGCCACGCTGTGGGCGTCGTAGTTGGGACCGCGATGGCCGCCGCGCAGGACCAGGTGGGTATCCGGGTTACCCGAGGTCTGGATGATCGCCGGGTGGCCCTGGCTGTCGACGCCGAAATGCCGGTGGGCATGGGCCGCTGAACGCATGGCATCGGCTGCGATACCGACACCGCCGTCGGTGCCATTCTTGAACCCCACCGGTATCGGCAGGCCACTGGCCATTTCCCGGTGGATCTGCGACTCCGTGGTCCGCGCGCCGATAGCGACCCAGCTCAGCAGGTCATCGACATAACCCGCGGCCATGGGTTGCAGCAGCTCGGTGGCGATCGGCAGGCCCAGGCGCAGCATCTCGCGCATCAATTCGCGAGACAGCGCCAGGCCGCCAGCCATGTCGTCGCTGCCGTCCAGGTGCGGATCGTAGGCCAGGCCTTTCCAGCCCACGGTGGTGCGGGGTTTCTCGATGTAGGCGCGCATCACCAGCAGCATCTGGTCGCTGACCTTGCTTGCCAGCTCGGCCAGCTTGGTGGCGTATTCCAGGGCGGACTTGGGGTCGTGGATCGAGCAGGGGCCGACAATCACCAGCAGGCGTGGGTCTTCACCGTTGAGGATGGCGCGCACGGCGTGGCGGTGGCGCTCGACCTGTTCGTCCAGGCTGGCATTGAGGGGCAGGTGCTGCTTGAGTTGCAGTGTGCTGGGCAGGCGCTGGGTCAACGGCTCGTTGGCCGATGGCAGGACGGAGGACGGCAGTGCTGAGAGAGAAGAATTCATGTTCGGGCTTCCTGGGCTGGCGGCGGGTCTTCCCGCGCGCGGCCCTACTGGGGTGTTCGACAATCAGCCGGACTGGCTGTGAGCGTGTGCGTGCCACCTGTGCGTGACCGTTCGGAGGCGGCGTGCTGTCCCGAGCGGAGCTTGCTAAATCGCCAGGCGTAGCTGATGTCGTTGCGGTAATAGGTGCTGTGGTTCATGTCGGTATTCCTCGATTCAAATAGTCGGTTACAAAAAGTTCGGGCCCAGAAAAACAAAACCCCCGGTCGGGAAGCCGACCGGGGGTGAGAATTCTCTGGTAGGCGACCCCTGAAGTAGTGGGCGCCGGTTGGGTATCAGGCGCGCCAGTGGCTAAACCAATACCCAAAATAAAAGCTTACGCAGGTGCTGACCGCGCTCATCCGGGCAGCCGCAACCGAGCGCAGGGCGCTGGCGGTGTGGCGAAGCTGGGATTGAGTCAGGTGCATGATGCAACTCCGTGTGAATGTCGCCGAGCTTACTAGAGCCGTATCGCCCTGTTCAATCAGAAAATTCTATGGGGACTGGCGGGTGGGCTCTATCGCTTAAATGAGCCAGATGTTTATGACACACTCGACAGATATTTCCGATCTGATTGTCAGGACTGAATCATGAGCATGTTTACCCTTGCCGCTGCCCAGGCCGTCTCGATTGCCGGTGACCTGCAGGCCAATATCGATCGACATCTGGCGTTCATGCGCCAGGCCGCGGAGCAGGGCGTGGAGTTCCTGCTGTTCCCCGAATTGTCGTTGACCGGCTATGAACGCAGCCTGGCGGCCGGCTTGGCGATCATGCCGGACGATCCGGTACTGGCACCGCTGCGCGAGCTGGCCTGTGAGTTGAAGCTGGTGACCGTGGTGGGTATGCCGATACGCCTGTCGACGGGCGGCCCGGTGCTGATCGGCGCACTGACGTTCGGCGCCGACGGCTCCTTGCAGGTGTACAGCAAGCAGCATCTGCACGACGGTGAGGAGGTCGCGTTTACCCCTGGACACGGCGGCGAGCCCTTGACAATCACCAATGAGCGCATTGCTCTGGCGGTCTGTGCTGATTTTTCCCACGCCAGTCATCCGCTACGGGCTGCGCAATCCGAGGCTAACCTTTATGCCGCCAGTGTGTTGATCACTGAGAACGGTTATGGACCCGATACTGCCTTGTTGCAGGGTTATGCTCGGGACCACGGGATGGCGGTGTTGATGGCCAACCATGGCGGCGTGACGGGAGGCTGGCAGTCGGCGGGGCGTAGCGCGCTCTGGGCGGCGGGCGGGCAACGGGTAGTCGCGGCGGAGGGGGAAGGGGATGTGTTGGTGATCGGGCGTCGTGTCGCCGGTCAATGGTCTGGGGAGTTGATATCGGTGACGGGGCTGTGAGCGGGATCTGGCGTTTTCGCCCGGCCCTGAGCGCGGACTTGGGCTTCGCTCGCGAACTCACGCGCCAGAACATGATGGTTTACTACTGTGAGTACGATCTGCTCTGGCTGGACGAGGCTTTTGACCAGGCCTGGGCTGGACGGCAGAACGAACTGTTGTGTGATGGCGAGCAGGTGCTGGGTTTTGTCAGTTTCAGTCGCGATGCCCGGGCGTTGTACATCCGCGAGTTGCAACTGGTCGAGGCCGGGCGAGGCCAGGGCCTGGGCGGCTGGCTGATCGAGCACGCGCGGGAAATAGCCTTCAGGGAGGGGCGTCAGGAATTACGCCTGACGGTGTTCAAGAGCAACCCGGCCCAGCGGCTGTATCTGCGTCAGGGCTTGAGCGTCGTCGGTGAGGATGAGTGCTTTTTACGCATGAGTCTGACGACCTGAAAGCTGCTCATTGCAGTTGCTGACGATACTTAAGGAATAGTCCTACGCGTCGCTGAATGAGGCGCATACTGAGCCTGACAGTCCGGGAATTACTCCCCCGGCTTTTCGGTCTCGGATGGAATAATTCCGTCCTTCATGCCCAATAGGACCGCGACCTTATGGGCTTCTCCACGCCGTCCCTTTTTGCGCCCAGCGAGCACTTGATAGGTGGTTGCCGGGTCCACGCCATGCTCGCGCGCAAACTCCTGAACCGATTTTCCTTGGTGTTCCAGCCAAGCCTTGGCTTGTGCAGCGGTGCGGATACCGGGCATAGTTCAAAACCGTTCAAATGTGTTTAATGCTTGTTGAGTATATCACCCTGAAGGGTGTTTAAAATGGGATCTTACATCCAAATGAGTGGAATTGGTTCGCGATTGCGACAAGAGAGAGAGCGACTGGGTTTGTCGCAGAAGGCTTTTGGTGAAATCGGAGGCGTTGAGGCCAACGCACAGGGTAAATATGAAAGCGGTGACCGCGCACCGAAGGCCGACTATTTGTCCCGTGTGGCCGCACGGGGTGTCGATGTGCTTTATGTGCTGACAGGGCAAGCGACGCCGATACAGCTGGACAACCTCAGCCTGGTGGAAGAGAAAGTCCTGGGCAATTACCGGGTGCTGCAAAAGGAAGATCAGGACGCCATCCATCGACTGACCACCACCTTGGCTGAAACCGCCGTGCCTAATGGGGCAAACGGTCGGTCTGGCCCCAGTGACTCCTGAGTCACTTCATTTCTGATGAACTGCACTTGCCGTTCGGCAAGTGCTTATAGCGCATTGATACTCTTATGTGACGCTTGTAGCTAGGTCAGGTCCTCGGTTTTTTGCTAAGGTGGTCAATAACCTGATAAGACCAAATTCGTGAGGTGTCTGCTTGATTAGGGTGCTAGTAGTCGATGACCACGATCTTGTGCGTACAGGCATTACGCGTATGTTGGCGGATATCGACGGTCTGCAGGTCGTGGGACAGGCTGAATCGGGGGAGGAAGCGTTGCTCAAGACGCGGGAGCTCAAGCCCGATGTGGTCCTGATGGACGTCAAGATGCCTGGCATCGGCGGCCTCGAGGCCACGCGTAAATTGCTGCGCAGTCATCCGGACATCAAGGTGGTGGCGGTGACCGTCTGTGAAGAGGACCCATTCCCGACGCGCTTGTTGCAAGCCGGGGCGGCCGGTTACCTGACCAAAGGGGCAGGTTTGGCGGAAATGGTCCAGGCGATTCGCCTGGTGTTTTCCGGGCAACGCTACCTCAGTCCGCAGATCGCCCAGCAGTTGGCACTCAAGTCCTTTCAGCCGGCCAGTGACTCGCCGTTCGACGCCTTGTCCGAACGTGAAATCCAGATTGCGCTGATGATTGTCGGCTGCCAGAAAGTGCAGATCATCTCCGACAAGCTCTGCCTGTCGCCGAAAACCGTGAACACCTACCGCTATCGGATTTTCGAGAAGCTCTCGGTCAGCAGTGATGTTGAGTTGACGCTCCTGGCCGTTCGCCATGGCATGGTCGATGCCGGCTGACAATGACTGACCTGTTCGATTCCAGCGCCTTCCTGTCGACATGCAGTGCACGCCCAGGCGTCTACCGCATGTTCGACGGCAACGCGCGCCTGCTCTACGTGGGCAAAGCCAAGAACCTGAAGAAGCGCCTGGCCAGTTACTTCCGCAAGACCGGCCTCGCGCCGAAGACGGCGGCACTGGTGGGGCATATCGCCCAGGTGGAAACCACCATCACCGCCAACGAAACCGAGGCGCTGCTGCTGGAGCAGACGCTGATCAAGGAATGGCGGCCGCCTTACAACATCCTGCTGCGCGACGACAAATCCTACCCTTACGTGTTTCTCTCGGACGGCGACTACCCGCGGCTGAGCATTCACCGTGGGGCGAAGAAAGCCAAGGGCAAGTATTTCGGGCCTTACCCGAGTGCCGGGGCGATCCGTGAAAGCCTGAGCCTGCTGCAAAAGACCTTCCTGGTCCGCCAGTGCGAGGACAGCTACTACAAGAACCGCACCCGACCTTGCCTGCAATACCAGATCAAGCGCTGCAAGGCGCCTTGTGTCGGGTTGGTCGAGCCCCAGGTGTATGCCGAGGATGTGCGTCACTCGGTGATGTTCCTCGAGGGGCGTAGTAACGCCCTGACCGACGAGTTGAACGCCGGCATGGAGCAGGCCGCCAGTACTCTCGATTTCGAGCGGGCGGCGGAGCTGCGTGACCAGATCTCGCTGCTGCGTCGGGTCCAGGATCAGCAGAGCATGGAAGGTGGCACTGGCGATGTCGACGTGGTCGCGGCCTTCATCAACCCGGGCGGTGCCTGTGTGCATCTGATCAGCGTGCGCGGCGGGCGAGTGCTGGGCAGCAAGAATTTCTTCCCGCAGGTCGGTATCGAAGAGGACGTCTCCGAAGTCCTGATGGCGTTTCTCGGCCAGTACTTCATCGGCAGTCCCGAGCGCGACCTGCCGAGTGAACTGATCGTCAACGTGGTCCACGAAGACTTCCCGACCCTGATCGCGGCCATTGATGGATTGCGCGGGCGTGAATTGGCCATCAGTCATCGGGTGCGTGGTACCCGAGCCCGCTGGCAACAACTGGCAGTGACCAATGCCGAGCAGGCCTTGGGTGCGCGCCTGGCTGACCGTCAGCATATGGCCGCACGCTTCGAGGCCCTGGCCGAGGTGCTGAGCCTGGAAGAGCCGCCGCAGCGCCTGGAGTGTTACGACATCAGTCACTCCAGTGGTGAAGCGACGGTGGCCTCTTGCGTGGTGTTCGGCCCGGAAGGCCCCCTCAAGTCCGATTATCGCCGTTACAACATCGAAGGCGTCACCGCCGGCGACGACTACGCGGCGATGCACCAGGCGCTGACCCGACGCTTCAGCAAACTGAAGGAGGGCGAGGGCAAGCTGCCGGATATCCTGCTGGTGGACGGTGGCAAGGGGCAGTTGTCCATGGCCCGCGATGTGCTCAACGAGCTGGCGGTGCCGGACCTGATCCTGCTGGGTGTGGCCAAGGGCGCGACGCGCAAGGCTGGTTTCGAGACCTTGTACCTCAACGATGCGGCCCATGAATTTACCTTGAAAGGCGACTCGCCGGCCCTGCACCTGATCCAGCAGATCCGCGATGAAGCCCACCGTTTTGCGATTACCGGACACCGTGCGCGACGTGGAAAGACCCGGCGTACCTCGACCCTGGAAGGGGTGGCGGGGGTCGGGCCGAAGCGTCGTCGTGAACTATTGAAACATTTTGGTGGATTGCAGGAGCTGTCCCGTGCAAGCATCGACGAGATCGCCAAAGCACCTGGGATCAGTAAAAAGCTCGCTGAGTCGATTTATGCAAGCCTGCACAGCGAGTAGAATGCCTTTCAACCTCGTAGCCAGTTGTGCCGATGAATATCCCTAATCTGATCACCCTTCTACGCGTTGCACTCATACCGATCTTTATTTTGCTGTTTTACCTGCCGTACCAGTGGAGCTTTATGGCAGCCAGTTCAGTGTTTGCGTTTGCAGCCGCGACGGACTGGTTGGACGGTTACCTGGCACGTCGCCTGGAGCAGAGCACGCCGTTCGGCGCGTTTCTCGATCCGGTGGCCGACAAGCTGATGGTGGCCGTGGCGCTGGTCTTGCTGGTGCAGGAGCATGGCAACCTGTGGTTGACCTTGCCGGCGGCGGTGATTATCGGTCGTGAGATCGTGGTGTCGGCTCTGCGCGAGTGGATGGCCGAGATTGGCGCGCGTGCGCAAGTCGCCGTCTCCAACCTGGGCAAATGGAAAACCGCGGCGCAGATGCTGGCGCTGGTGATCCTGCTGGCCAACCCCTCGGACTTCAGTTTTTGGGTGCTGGTGGGTTATACCTTGCTGATGGCAGCGGCGGTGCTGACCTTGTGGTCGATGCTGCAGTATCTGCGGGCGGCCTGGCCGCACTTGAAGATCAATGCCGAAACCCCTGAAAAAAAATAAAACTATTTTGAATCAAGGGGTTGACGTGGTGTGTAGATTCTATAGAATGCACACCACCAAGACGCGGGAATAGCTCAGTTGGTAGAGCACGACCTTGCCAAGGTCGGGGTCGCGAGTTCGAGTCTCGTTTCCCGCTCCAAATATTGCGCTGCAGAGTTTCACTGAACTCTGTAAGTGATTGAAATAAGGACCTTCGGGTCCTTTTTTTCGTTCCGGCGGGAACCACTGAAATCCAGCACTATCCGGTACGTTTAAATCCAGGATTAAGTCCAGGATTCTGACACGCACTGAATCGGTTTGTTGCTGGAGCAGTTTGCGTAGCGAGATGAGCATCTAGCCCTGATTCTGTTCAGGAGTCGGGTGCAGATGTACGGATGGGTATGCACCCGCCGATGCTTAGCCGAGCACTCATCGGTCTACTGAAAGAGTGGACCCATCGAGCAATGCGGCATGGGCCGACAACCGATTGCGAATGAACTCGCTGAACAGCCGGATTCGCTTGGTTTTTCGGGTCTCGCCATGGGTGAGCAGCCAGAGCATTCCATACTTGTGCGTTGCACTGCCTGGCATGCGTACAAGTTCCGGATCGGAGTCACCCACGAAGCAAGGCAGCACAGCGACGCCCATTGACGCTCTTGCTGCAACCAGTAGGGACTGCATATCGCCGAAAGCAATGGGCACATCGGACATGTTGGCTGCGACACTCTTCGCCCAGCCCGGGACTGCGCCATCTTCTGACTTTAGCAGCCACCTGAGCGGCGAACCGGTCGGAGCGGCCTGAGCCAGCAGCGTTGGCGACATATAGATGCCGGTATGGATCTCATGCAGCTTCACACCAAATAGATAGTCCGGCGGCGCCGACCCCTCGTACACCAGCCGCAGAGCCACGTCGGCCTGCCGTCGGGACAAATTGACCGTCTCGTAAGAGGTCAGCAGCTCCAGAGCGATGCCGGGATACAAGGCGCAGAAATCGGCAATGTCAGGCATGAGCAGATTCGCAGCCAGATTGGGGGCTAGCGCAACGCGCAGTTTGCCGATTACGTTCTGGTCCTGTCCAAAAATCCGCGCCTCAAGTTGATTGGACGCGTGCTCCATCTGTTCGGCCAACTCCACGACTTCACTGCCTGAAGCTGTCAATCGGTACCCGCCGGGAAGCTTGTCGAAAAGCTGGGTGCCCAGCTTTTCCTCAAGCAATGCAATGCGCCGTAACACCGTGGCGTGATTGACGTGCAACGCCTCCGCCGCCGCACGGGCAGAGCCGTATCGCGTCGTCGCCAAAAAAAACCTGATTTCATCCCAATTTTTCATGGTGCAATTTTGCACCACCCTTGTGTGGCTTTCAATATTCCCAGAGTGGATGCGCAGATTCATTATTGCCATGTCAATTTACACGGTGCATTTACGCACAACCTAAGGAACTGATATGTCAAAGCTCATTGGAAAAACGGTAGTCATCACGGGGGGCAGTAGCGGCATTGGTCTCGCAACAGCCCAACGATTTGTCCAGGAAGGCGCCTACGTTTACATCGTCGGTCGCCGCCAGACGCAACTCGATATTGCAAAGGATCTGATCGGCAAAAATGTCACGACGATTCAAGGCGATGTTTCGAATCTCGACGACCTCGATCGGATGGTCGAAACGATTAAAGCGGATAGGGGCGTGGTCGATTCCATCGTTTTCAGTGCTGCTGTTGTGGAACAGGTGCCATTGGAAAAAATAACCCCTGAACACTTCGACAAGACATTTAACCTCAACGCGCGCGGGGCGCTATTCACCGTCCAGAAGTTGCTTCCGATGATGCCGCGGGGTGGTTCGATCGTTCTGGTCTCTTCGGGGATGCACTCCATGGGATTGGCGAACCACAGCACCTATGCTGCGACCAAGGCTGCACTGCGCTCGTTCGTCCGGACATGGGCAGCCGAACTCAATCCTCGTGGAATCCGCGCCAACACCCTGAGTCCCGGCGTCATCGATACCCCCATGCTGGACTCCCAAGGCACACCGGAAGAAGCAGCCATGCTTCGCCGCGCCTACGCAAGTGCAACACCGATGGGGCGCCTGGGGCGCGCAGAAGAGATGGCAAGTGCCGCCTTGTTCCTTGCCTCCGATGAGAGCTCCTTCATGACAGGCGCGGATCTGGTGGCCGACGGCGGCATCAGTCAACTCTAAGGATCGGCTCCGTCGGGCTGAGGCGCTCACGATCGGGCGTTGTCAGTACTGACGGGACCACCCCAATCACAGTTGCAAGGACAAGAGGCTCACCTCCATGAGCAAATCAGAGTCTTACGAGTTCTATTGGATCAGCGGCAGTCCGAACGCCTGGCGCACAATGCTCGTGCTTGAATACAAGGGCATTCCTTATGTGTCGCACCGGATCGACCCGAGCAAGGGTGAACACAAGACGGCGGAATTCCTCGTGCTCAATCCTCGAGGCAAGGTGCCCGTGCTGACGAATGGAGACGTTGCACTCCACGAGTCGATCGCCATCATGGCCTATTTGGAAAAGGCATACCCCGAGCGAGCCCTGTTCGGTTCCAACGCGGCCGAGACAGGGCTGATCTGGCAACGGATCTTCGAGATCGTCAACTACGTGCGCGACCCCATTGACGACGGTGTCATCAGGCCACTGTTTCGGGGCAAGGACAGCAAGTTGATCCAGGCGTCAGCGCTTGAAGTACATGGTGCGCTCAAGTGGCTGGATGGCATACTCCTGGTGTCACCGTATCTTGCGGGTGACACGCTCTCCGCAGCGGATTTCACTGTGCTTCCCAATGTCCAGATGCTGGCAAGAGTGGGAAATCGCGATGAGGCTCGTACCCTTGAACTTGGGTTCGAAGATTTGCGCACGACCTACCCATTCGTCTCCGCGTGGCTCACGCGACTCGAAGCACTGCCGGCCTATGAAAGATCGTTTCCGCCGCATTGGCGTGCTGCCTGACCCGTTACGATAACGGTGGCGCCCTCCGCAACGAAGCGGCGGGCCGTCGCCAAACCAATACCGCTATTACCACCGGTAACAAGCGCGACTTCTCCATTCAACTTACCGATGAAACCAAACTCCTTATCTGCGCCGGCCAACACGGTGTTTTTCTGATGTTGATGGATCAGGCCAAGTACCTGTCAGAGTTGACATTGCGTTACATGACCTCGATCAGGTAGTCGACAAAGGCACGAGCAGATGGTTTGGAGGCTCGGCCGCCTGTCAGCAAGGCATTAACCTCCACTGAGCCGATCTCCCAATCAGGTAGCAGGCGCACGAGTGCTCCGCTGGCCAGTTCCGCTCGGGCGCTGCAGGTGATGGTGGTGGCGATACCCAGACCTGCGAGGGCTGCCACGACCGCCGCTTCGTTGACACTCATCGTCAGGCGGTTTTTTACTTCCACGAGCACGTCTTCGCCATCCTTGCGGAACCTCCAACCGTCCAGCTCTCTGCCTGGCGGACCGAGGATGGTGATGTGGTCGGCCAAATCGGTAGGCTCCTGTGGGATGCCGACACGCTCGAGATAAGCGGGTGACGCGACGATGATCTGTGGAGAGCTGCCCAGCCTGCGAGCCACCATCGAGGTGTCGTCCAGGCGACCGACGCGAATGGCGACATCGATACCCTCGTTGATCATGTCTTGACGGCGATCGGTCAGCTCGAAGTCAATACGCAAATGTGGGTGCCGCGCCATGAAGTCGGGGAGGTTCGGAATGATTTCACGTGTGGCGAAGCTGACTGGGGCACCGACGCGCAACAATCCACGCAGTTCGCCAGTGCCACGGGCGGCATGATCAGCTTCTTCAAGGGCAGCCAAGATAGGCTCAATTCTGGCGAGGTAGTCGGTGCCGGCCTCGGTCAGTGTGATAGCGCGGGTATTACGCGAAAAAAGCGCGACACCCACGTCTTTCTCAAGTTGCGCGACGATACGCGAAACAGAGGGCTGAGACAGGCCAAGTTCACGCCCCGCAGCCGAAAAACTACCGCTCCGAGCGACACGGGTGAAGGTCTGTAGAGATTGAATTCTATCGGTCATGGAGTGCTCGATGGCAGGCGGATTGCGCCGTCTGCGTCCGCACTGATTTTCGTTTTGAGTTGAAGTATACGTGAGTCAAATAACCGTTATACGGGACGGCAGATTATAGCCTTACTGCTGCACCGTTTTATCGCTTGCTGCACCACGCCGCCGGCTTTCTATTGTGGCTGTTGCCGATGTTTGCCTGCAATCCGTCGACGGGGAATCCTATTTGTCCGGCGAATAGGTCTTAGTTGCGCGGACGATCTACTCGTGGAGCACAAAAGTCATCATGATCTCGTTGGAAGAACAACGCACGCGGTCGTCCTGAAGCATGCTCTGTACTTTATTCCTACAGGCCAAATACGAAGAAAACCAAACGTGAAAATCTATTCAACCCCCATGTCCAGCTCGCGTGCCGTGCAAATCGTTGCCAACGAAATCGGTGTCGATGTCGAACTCGTCAACGTCGACTTGAAGAGACAAATGTTCGGTGAAGGCAGCGATTATACGGCCATCAACCCGAATGCCTACCTGCCTGCGCTGCAACTGGACGATGGTTCCATTCTTCTGGAGACGCCGGTCATCCTGCAGTACCTGGCCGATCTGCGTCCCGAAGCCCATATCGCCCCAGGGGCAGGGACAATGGAACGCGTGCGTGCGGACGAACTCCTGTCGTTCATCGCCACGGAACTGCACCAGAAGTACTTCGTAGTCTTCCGCGAATATGTCTCGCCAGAGGCGCGTGAGCAGTTCGTGAAGCTACTTCTGCGTGCTTTCTCTTCGCTGGAGAGCCGCCTCGCGGACGGTCGGCTTTATATGGGGGGCGACGCATTCGCCACGCCTGACGCCTATCTGTGGGTCATGCTGACTTGGGCGCAATTGCTCGGCATCGACCTGTCTTCTCTGACTCGGTTGCAAGCCTACCGCGAGCGCATCGAGGCGCGCGAGTCGGTCAAACGGGCCATTGAAGACGAACAGCGCATGGCATCAATCCGAGCTGCGTAATGGGAACAGATGCTGTTAGTCAGCAGCAGCTTTTGGCCGATACTCGTCGGTTGTGAATTGACCGGTGGGGGAGGTTGGAGCGTTTCTTCGGTGAGGACTCATCTCATGTTGATCCTACGCTATTGACCGCCCTCAGTTTGATGATCGCTTGTCCGATTGGCTATGGGGACCGTGAGTCGGGGCTACATCAACGCAAGGATCCCAAGCATCAAGGAAAGCTGATGGGCCACATCGTGGGCATGGATCTCAAATACAAGCCGAGGATCTCGTGAAAAGCCGGAACGGCGCGCTGCACTGAACCCCCTCTTTCATCTGCAGCGTTGGCCGTCAGTGAAATGGGCTGACTGCCTCGGCACTCAAGTTCTTTAACAGCTGGCGTCTGACACAGGCCACGTCGCTGAGCAGCCTTTCACTGCATCGGCAGCGAAAGGCTCCAGGTGAATCTCAGCTGTACTGACTTGCCGAGTCAGAAGATGGCTTGCGCTTCTTTGCATGGGTCAGTTGGTAGGCAATCGCCAACCAGATGAACCACCCTGGCATGACCATCAACGCCAGCCGGGTGTCAGGTCGTAGCGACAAAAGGCACAGCACAAATCCTAGGAACGCCAGGGAAAACCAGGCCATCGGTACACCACCGGGCATCTTGTAGATCGATTGCGCATGCAGGTCGGGTCGGCTTTTGCGATAGGCAATGTAAGACGCCATGATGGTCGACCAAGTGAAGATCACCAGGATCGCCGACACGGTAGAAACAATGGTGAATGCCGTCATGACTTCCGGAACGATGAACAGCAATAGCACACCGATCAGCATCAACAGCGTGGTGAACGCTAAGCTCAGCAGCGGCACGCTGTTGCCCGACAAGTGCTTGAAAACCCCCGGTGCATTGTTCTGACCGGCCAGCCCGAACAGCATGCGGCTGGAGGAGAACACGCCGCTGTTGGCGGAGGAGGCCGCCGATGTCAGCACCACAAAGTTCACGATGCCGGCTGCGGCGGGAAAACCTGCGACCAGAAACAGTTCAACGAACGGGCTCTTGGTAGGCGACACCTGCTGCCAGGAAGTCACTGCGATGATGCACGCCAGGGCCAGCACATAAAACAGGATGATTCTCAGCGGAATCGAGTTGATGGCCTTGGGCAGAGTCTTCTCGGGAGAACGGGTTTCGGCAGCGGCGGTGCCGATCAGTTCGGTGCCTGCAAACGAGAAAATTGCCATTTGAAATCCGGCGAAAAATCCGAATAGACCATTGGGGAAGGCTGCCTGTTTATCCAGTAGGTGGTTAAGCGATGCAGTGACGCCGTTGGGCGACACAAATGAACTGGCAATAAGCACTATGCTGGCGCCAATCAAGGTGAGCACGGCAATGATCTTGATGATCGCGAACCAGAACTCCACTTCACCGAAAAGCTTGACTGTCAGCACGTTCAAAGCGAACAGCGTCAGCAGCATGCCGATGGCCGGAATCCAGGCCGGCACATGAGGGAACCAATACTGAAAGAATCCGCCAACGACCACGGCGTCGCCCACCACCGCGACGCACCAGCTCAGCCAATACGACCAGCCGAGAAAAAACGCCGCTCGCGGGCCGAGGTAGGCACCCGCAAAATCAGCGAAGCTTTTGAAGTTCAGGTTGGACAGTAACAACTCGCCCATGGCGCGCATGACGAAGTAGACGAACAGGCCGATGATCATGTAGACGAGGATGATCGACGTTCCGGAGAGGGCGATGATCTTCCCTGAACCCATGAATAGGCCTGTGCCAATGGCGCCACCCATGGCCATTAACTGGATATGACGATTACTGAGCATGCGCTGCAGCGCCGGCTGTTCAGACGGCGAGGAAGGAGTCGATTTCATTACAAAACCTCTTGATTTTATGTTTTTGAGTTTTGGCAGAAAGGCAGGTATCAAACGTTCTTGTTAGTGATGTAACGGCTACTGACGGCGGTAGTTCGCTGGTGACAGAGTGTCTTTTGCGCAAATTAAGGTGCGTGGTTCGTTAGCACCTTGCTCAGGGAGCCTCTGTCAGCTGACTGTGCGCAGGCGCGAGGGAACGACTGCTTGCTGATGATCAAGCAGTTCGTAGAGATTTTTGATATTGGCGGGAGTGGGCACCAGATGGATGCGCTCACCAATTCCGTGCTGGCGCGCCAAGTCATGCACATAGCGCAGTGAAGAAAAGTCTTCGAGGGCGAAGCCTACTGAGTCGAAGACGGTCACTTGTGCATCGTTTTCGCGACCTAGCTGTGCGCCCTGAGCAACCTGGAAAAATTCGACGACTGGCGAGTCCGCGTCCAGTTGTTGAATATCGCCTTCGATTCGGGTTTGGGGTTCAAACTCGACAACGACCCGAGCATTGCGCAGGATGTCGGCGTGCAGTTCGGTTTTCCCCGGGCAGTCTCCGCCTACGGCATTGATATGCATGCCGGGCTCGATCATCTCCGGCGTCAAAATCGTCGCGCACGACTTGTCAGCGGTCACCGTAGTGACGATGTGCGCACCCTTGACCGCTTCCTGAACCGAATTTGCTAGAAGCACTCGAATGCCCGGGAATGCGGCGAGGTTCTGCTTCAACTTCAGCGAAGCGTTCCGGTCGATGTCGAAAATGCGGATTTCGTTGATCCCAAGCATCTCGTGAAATGCCAGGACCTGGAATTCGCTCTGGGCCCCGTTGCCGATGATTGCCATCGAACTGGCACCCGGGCGAGCGAGGAACTGCGCCACCAGAGCGGAGGTGGACGCGGTGCGTACGGCCGTGGTCAAGGTCAGTTCGCTGAGCAAGCTCGGATAGCCGCTGTGGACATCGGCCAGGAGACCGAAAGCCATGACCGTCAGCAAGTTGCTCTGACCGTTGTCCGGGTGACCATTCACATACTTGAAGGAGTATTGTTGGCCATCATCGGTCGGCATCAACTCGATCACACCGTTGGGAGAGTGATTGGCAGTGCGGGGCGTCTTGTCGAACTCCGCCCAGCGTAAATAGTCAGCCTTGATATAAGTGGCCATTTCGCGGATTGCTTTGCGGATTCCCACCGTGGCGTACAGGCGTGCGGCATGATCGACATCTATAAAAAGAGTCATTTTTTGTTCTCCGATTCAATAGTTGAAACGCTGCGGGGCAGGGGTGACTCAGGCGCGCTTGCTTTCGTAGCCATGCAGCACATTGACTGCGTTGATCCCGATCTCATCGACCATGTAGCCACCTTCCATGACGAACAGGGTGGAGCAGCCGACGCTCGCGATCAGCTCACCGATGCCGATGAAGTCTTCACTTTCCAGCAGGAAGTGGCTGATGGGGTCGTCCTTGAACGTATCGACGCCCAGTGAAATAACCAGCACTTGAGGGGCGAACTGTTGGAGCTTCTTGCAGGCGTGCAGCAGGGCGTTGCGGTAACTTTCCCAGGTGGTGTTTTTCGGCATTGGGTAGTTCAGGTTGTACCCTTCGCCATGGCCGGCGCCGACCTCGTGGCTGAAGCCGGAGTAGTACGGATAGGACACCGAAGGTTCGCCGTGCAGCGAGACAAACATAACGTCACTGCGCTTGTAGAAAATGTTCTGCGTGCCGTTGCCGTGATGGAAGTCGACGTCCAGTACCGCTACACGTTTGGCTCCCTGGGTAATGGCCTGCTGTGCAGCGATAGCGGCATTGTTTAGGTAGCAATAACCGCCCATGTACTCGCGCGCCGCGTGATGTCCCGGCGGACGGCACAGGGCAAAGGCACTGTCGTGGCCTTCATCAATCAGCGCCAATCCGGTCAGCGCGATATCGGCGCTGGTTTTTACTGCTTCCCAAGTGGTGGCAGTAATGGGAGAGCCTGCGTCCATGGCATAGAAACCGATCTTGCCGTCGATAAAGCTCGGGACTTGTTGGTTGGCCAGGTCGCGTACAGGCCATACCAGTGGCAAGGCATCATGGGTGCGGCCGGTTGCGCACCACTCAGACCAGGCGTTTTCCAGAAAGGTTACGTAGCGATCGCTGTGTGCGTTGATATAGCACGACCTGTCGAACGCCCGCGGTTCGATGATCTGGCCTAGCCCTACCTGTTTAACCCGAGCATGAACGGTATCGGCCCGACTGGGTTGCTCGAAAGAAGGCTTGAGTACGCCGTCTTTCAATTCGGTGCCATGGTGCAAGCGGTGGGAATCACTGAAAACTGTAAACATCGTGCGCATCCGTTGGTGAACCAGTACAAATATTCTGTTCTGGTTCTGATGCGACTTCTTTGCTTTGTTTTCAGTTTTTGTTAGGTTTGCAGGACGAATTTACCCAAGAATGACACCATGCAGAAAAAAACATCCAAACGTGTCAGTCTTGACGACACCGACCTAGCCATTCTCGCCTTGCTGCAGGAGGATGCGAGTATTTCCAACGCCGAGCTCAGTGAGCGCCTGTCGTTAAGCCTCACCCCCTGTTGGCGGCGTCGTAAGAGAATGGAGGAGGCGGGCGTGATAAAAGGCTACCAGGCCAACCTTGATCGACGGATGCTGGGGCTGGATATCATGGCGTTCGTACATATCCGTTTCTCCACCCACGCCGATCACGCCCCCGACGCCTTCGAGGCGGTGATCATGCAGCTACCTGAAGTGCTGTCGTGCCACAAGATCACCGGGGATGCTGATTACGTGCTGCAAGTGTTGGCAGAGGATCTTGATAGCTACAGTGATTTTGTCGAGCATGTGCTGAGGCGCCAGATGGGTATTGCATCAATCCAGTCCAGTTTGTCGTTACGCGAGATCAAGACCAGTAGCCGTATAGCGATACCCACATCGTGCAGGGATTGAATGTGGCTATATTGTAAGTACTTAGGAAGCAGTTAAGCGCTGTGTTTTTTCAAAGCCACTGGCTCACTCTCTCAAATTACTGGCACGCCGATCACTTCGTTTCATGGGCGATTTGGCCTCCGATAGACGGTTCGCCTCGCAACTGCCGGGCTTAGGTTCCACCCACGCCGCGACAGTAGACCGGATACTTGTGCTTTCGAATGTCTGCTGATAGCCGTCGGTTGTGAGTTGACCGGTGAGTGGGGGAGGTTGAGGCGCCTTTTTGGCGGTGATTCATCTACTGCTGATCCTGCACAATTGACACTGCCAGCTTGATGATCGTTCGTCCGATTGGCAACGGGTAGAATCCAGTAGTTTGGCTTGGAGTCACTCCTTTTTTGCTCTTGATACACTCTGAAAACAAGTCCAGAGTTGAGTCTTTTCCTGTTTCGGCAAAAAAAGAAAACCCTTGGATTTCAATGGGTCGGACGCTAGATGCGAGTCTCGTTTCCCGCTCCAAATACACAAAAACGCCACCCTATAGGGGTGGCGTTTTTGTTTGTGTGCGTTTTTTAGCGCTGGTCATCCGGACGTCAGCAGGAGCTTATTTCGCTCGGCACCTATCCAGAGTCCACGGAGATGACCGATTTTAAAGGCAGCCTTGAAGAAGCATCGCTTCTCGCACGCATGACACGTGTAGTGCAATAGCCGCGCCTTCCCACCGCTCCACCCTGCCCAGTCGGACCCCATGACCCCTTCAGATATCGCAATAACCCTGGTGTTGATTTCCGCCTTCATGCACGCCACCTGGAACGCCGTGGTCCGGGCCGGCAGCAGCCGCTTCCTGACCCTGGCCATGGTGGACGCCGTGGCCTTGCTGATCAGCCTCGCGGCGCTGCCGCTGGTGAACGTACCGCCTCCGCAAGTCTGGGCCTACCTGGCGATTTCCGTGGTGCTGAACACCGCCTACCGGCTGTTCCTGATCAAGGCCTACGAGACCGGCGACTTCGGCCAGGTCTATCCGGTCATGCGTGGTGTGCCCCCGGTGATGGTCGCGGTGTTTTCCTGGTGCATGTTCCATGAAGAGCTTTCAACCGGCGCGCTGCTGGGAGTGATGCTGATCTCTGCCGGCATCATCAGCCTGACCTTCGTCCGCCATATGACCGCGGCGATGTTCAAGCCGATGCTGATGGCCATCTGTGCGGGGGTGTTCATTGCGCTGTATACGTTGGTCGACGCCCAGGGTGTCAGGGCCAGTGAGACCGCCTTGCAATACATCATCTACCTGGGCGTGTTCCAGAGCATACCTGTCCTGCTGCTGGCACTCATCAGCAACCGCACGCAGTTTGTCCGGGTGGTTCGCAGCAACTGGCGCCTGGGTACGCTGGGCGGTTTTTTCTATCTGACAGCCTATGGCCTGGTGCTCTTCGCCTTCTCCCTGGACGCCGTGGCCAAGATTTCGGCGCTGCGCGAGAGCAGTGTTATTATCGGCGCCATCATTGCCGCACTGTTCTTCCACGAACGGTTCGGCTGGCGGCGAATGCTCTCGGCATTTGTCATTTTCAGCGGGATTGTCCTGATCAAGACGAGTGCCTGATGGCCCAGCGCCCACCTCCCACGACCATGTTGCAAGCCTTTGTCCATGCGGGAAAAACGGGGAGTTTTGCACGGGCTGCTGCAGAGTTGAATTTCACCGCCAGTGCCGTCAGCCATCAGATCAGCGGGCTGGAAGAATGGTGGGGGGTGCAGCTGTTCGAACGCCACTCACGGGGCGTCAAGCTGACCGCCGCCGGCCAGGCGCTGCTGCCCATTGCGCAGAACTTCTTCACCGACCTCGAAACGACGCTCAATCGTCTCAATCCCGGCAAACCGGCCCCGTTGCAGTTGTACTGCACCTCGTCGCTGGGCGCCGCCTGGTTGAGCCCGCGTCTGTATGCCAGTCATGACGACCGGCGTCTCAATCTGGATGTGGTGCTGACCAACGCCGAGCTGTCGGACGCCAATCTCAACAGCAGTCCCTACGATGTGGCGATCGTGATCGGCCAGGGGCATTTTCCCGGTAATCATGTCCAGCGGCTGATGGGCGATGCTGTGTTTCCCGTCTGCTCGCCACGGTTCCTGCAGACCCATGGTCCGATTCAACGGGACGAAATCAGCAGCTATCCCTTGATCTATCGGGTGGACGATGCGTTTTGTCCGGGATGGGAGGACTGGTTTGCCTGGCAAGGCCTGACTCCGCCTCCCTATCACCCTGGGCCACGTTTTCCCGATTCGAACATGACCATCGGCCTGGCGGCCAAGGGCGTCGGCATTGCCCTGGCACGCACCTCGCTGGTCCAGGACAAATTGCGCGACGCCACCCTGGTACTGTTGGGTGGCCCGGCCATGCCCTCACCTTCGGCCTATTATGTGGTGTGCCGTAGTGGGCGGGAACAGGAGCCGGACATTGCCAGGTTGATCGACTGGCTGCAGAGCCAGGCCGCCGCATTCCAACTGGAGTTGTGCGCCGAATTTCCCGAACTACCTGCCGCTACTGTCGGCTAGACAGGCACGGCGCTGTCCAGGAAACCGGACGAATTGATCGCAAAGGAGCTGATGGCGATGCGCAACGCATGACGTCCCGACGTGATCATGCGCGATTCTTCCATTCTCGACTTCCTGGACCTCCATGACACCTGACAGGAGGGCGATTTGGGGCCGCGATCATCTGAGAAATCGAATCTTTTCTGCTGGAACTAAACATACCCGTTTGCCTATCCCTTATCTTAAGGGGGGAACGGTGTCCTGTCTTTCATGGGGCTCGTTCATCTCTGGTGAAAGGAATGCTCAGTGAGCGCGGATACTGCAGGGTTTCGACATCAGTTTTGCGCTCATAGAAAAGATCCTTCATTGGACATTTCCAGCCCCTCTACACTGGATGTGTCTGGCTGGAGGAGAACGGTATGGAAAGCCGTGCACGCGTTGTCCTGATCGTGTCCTTAACCTTGGCGTTGGCCGGTTGTTTTGAGCGCACTGTTTCCGGCAGCTATGTTGCCAAGGGACCGTCAGATGCCGAGTTACTGCAGTTGACTCAAACGTCGGACGGAAAAATCGTGGGTAGCCTGCAGCACGTCGGTCTCAAAGCCGGCGGCGTCATAGACGCTGCAACGGTCAATGTGATTGGCGCAGTGGCCGATAATAATCTGACCCTTACGATTTTTCCGGTCGGTCAGACCACAGGGCAAAATGTCAGCGGATCACTCATCGACTCAGGTCTAGAACTCAATGGGGTTACGAGTACTGGGATGACGACCCTTGATCGGTTTGAGCGTGGGAATGTCGCTGATTTCAACACCGAAGTAGAGCGGTTGCAGAAAGCCAGTCAGTCGATCAAATTTCAGAAGGTGAGGGCGGATCAGTTGACCACTACAGATGCCAACTGACACGGTAGAAATTGAAAAGTCACTCGTTGAGCTGGAAACCTTGATAGGACGTTGAGCGTCTGGATTTAAAAAGTAAATACACCTCGTTGTAAGGTATGGACGACCGCTGTACTGAAACCATCAACTGACTTATGCGGTTACGGCAAGCAGCGCTACGAGGTGCTGTAAATACGTCGTAGCGACCTATTCGATCTGTATGTTCAAGGTAGTCCCCATAAGAGGGCTCTACTTCAAGCGAGAGGGCTATAGGAACACCGACGTTGTCGGCGGCCCACCTTCTTCTGGTCTATCCCTGGAATTGCTGGGGTTACCGTAAGCGTTGTAGTGGGCGCACTGGGTGGTGTAGGTGGCGCCGTCACGGGCGACAACATGCTCCTGGATATCTGCGGCCCAGATTTTTTGATCGAAGACCTGGCCCAGTTCATAGAGTCGTTCCTCGCCCACTGCAAATTCGCGCGGCTGCCATTTAAAGGTCTCGTAGCTGTTATCTGGGCGCGTGATCTTGACAGGGCGTCCTGCAAGCCAGGCCTTGTTACAATAATGACCTAACCAGATCGTTACGCTGGTTTCTCCGGTCCGTCGCGCCGCACGCTCAGCCAGCCTTCGGCAATACCTTGGTGGCCATAATCGAGGTTGGCCCTGGCGCCGTTGATGTCGCTCGGTGCCAGGCTATTCCAGTCTTTCCCGGTGGTGCTGATCCAGTGCCATTCGCCACTGGCTACCCGCGGCAGGACCATCGAGGCGGGGGCTGCAGAGTCGCCGCCGGTCAGCACCGGCAGGCAATCGAAGGTCACATCGAGTGAGGCGAGTGTGCTTGCGTAGTGCTTGGGCGGAATGTCGATGGTCTTCGCCGGCAGGATGCCGCAACTGGCGTGCACGCTGCCGCGCGGATCGAGGAGCAGGATCAGGTCCTGCGTCCGGCCATCGGCGGTGACGCTCAGAGGATCGTCCGTTTCACGATCGTCGCCGGACACGGCGGGACGGTAGAGAGCCTTGAAATCCCGATAGCCCGCAGCCTGCAGCGGATTGATCCAGTAGCCCAGTAGCGTGTCGTCCAGCTTGTTCAGGGCACCCAGTCGGACCGGGAAGCGAACCTTGCTCAAGCCTCCCTCGTCGATCCCGTCCGGATTCGTCAGGGATTTCGTCAGGGTGCTCCAGTCCTGGTTTCCCACAGGTGGACCGAGCAGTTCCAGGGCCAGGCTGGCACGGGCCAGAACCAGCGGCTGTCCGCTCAGTACCACGTGCTCGGCGGTTTCAGCGAACTGGTCCGGCAGGCAGTAACGCAGGGCGAAGTCGACGGGCCCCAGGAAACGCTCAAGAACTCCCTTGTCGGTGTTGTTGTACAGGGCCTGGGCAAAGTGCAAGAAGTCCGCGGGCTGGCCGCCGAATACCTCCTCCAGGGGCGTGCCATAGGCAAACCCACCCAGCGGCGCGCAACTCCAGTGCACCTTGTCCTCCACCAAGGCCAGTTTGCCCAGTGGCCGGCCGTTGGCGGCGTGCAGCACCAGCGAGCGCTCAAGGTGATTGGGGATGACCCAGCCCAGCACCGGACCGCTGTCGAGGCTATCGGCACTTTCCCGAGTGAGGTCGCTGGCGGAGCGCCAGCGGAACTGTAGACGTGCAGGTTGGGCTAGGCGGGGAGGGAGCAGGGCGCTGTCGTCCTGGTGCAAGCCGGGTGGGGGCTGCAGCCCCTTGGCGACCTGCACGGCGGGCATCGAGTAATCCTTGAAGCGACCGAACACATCTACCAAACGCAAACGGTGGATACGCAGCAGTTCCGCGCGCAGCGGGGTGTAACTGGCGTCGGTCATGGGGGTGAAGCGGGTTTGCCCGCCGACAGCGCCGCGCACTGTGTCGATTAGTTGGGTCTGGGCGAGGTCTGCCAGTGGATCGTCCACCGTCAGTTGCAGGGCGGCGCGCTGCATGAGCAGAGCGTCGTTGAGGCCGGTGAGGTTTTGCGCGAGCAAGGGCAGGTTCTCGATGCTTTTCAGCAAGTCGCGCAGCGGCTGGTTATCGCCACCGCGCTGCTTTGCATAACGCTCGATTTCCCGAGTGAGACCCAAGGTGGCGTCGGCGGCCAGCAGGCTGCTGCCCTGGAGAACGCGTTTCGCTCCTAAGGTGCTGCCGGAACACTCCAGGTCGAAGGCATCGAAACCGAAGCGGAAATGCTTCTGGATGAAATCCACCGGATAGCCGGCGGGCGGCTTGTCACCGCCCAGGGCGCAGAGTTCGATTTCGTAGTGCAGCAGGAAGGGCAGCCAGGGTGTGCTCCAGGCCTGGCAGTAGCCTGTCCCTGGCTTCAGTCCCTGATACTCGATGGTTGCAGGCGTGGAGTGAGCGGGCAGCAGGGGGAGGACCTCCTTATCCAGCAGTGGCTGCAGGTTCTGGCTGAGAATGAGCGCCTCCGTCACCAGTGCTTTCAGCACGGGCGTCACCGGCAACTGCGCGGGCAGTTGCAGCAATGAAAGGTCGTCACTGTTCCGGCTGAAAGGGCCTTCTGAGCCAATGCCTGCGATGCTGAAACTGCGAATCTGTCGAGCCAGACGGCATTCGTTGGCATTGCCTTTGATGCGATCCGGTGCATGCCGGTCCGGTGGCACGACATCCTTGCCAGCGAGCAGCAATATGGGCTCGGTTGGCTGGTAGAAACGCGGTGCGCCGGTGGTTTCGCGCAGCGTGAAGGCATCGCCGAGCTTCTCCAGCAGTTGTTGCTCCCGTTGCTTGATGTCCGAGCGCTGCACGTCCAGCTTGGACATCAGCTGGCTGATGTCGGCACTGCGCGTGAGCAACCACTGGCGCATGTCCTCCAGGCCAAGCTGCTGGCCAGGCGTCACTTGTGTCGGGTCATGCAGCAGGATCTGGTACTTCTGCCAGTCCAGAAACAGTTGTGCCTGCAATGCCCGGCGCTTGCGATCATCCTCGTTCTGCGTGCCCTGCAGGTCGTTCAGTCGAGCCAGCTGCCGCGCCTGGTCGGCCGGCAGTTCCGGCGTGTCGCTACCCAGGCGCTGGTCTTTCCGTTCGACACTCCATGAGTTTCCGCCGGAAAAGGTGGCAAAGCCGGCGTCATGCACCAGTTGCTCGAATTCACGTCCGGAACCTGTGTCACTGTCCGCATCGGACAGCCAGCCGAACTGCAGGGCGTTGAACAGGGCCTCGGCCTTGTCGGCGTCCGGCCCCCTGGCCAGTAGTGCCGACAGCGCCTCGCGCGAGGTGCCGGCGATGGTCACGTTCAAGGCCTGTGGGGTCGTATCGAGGTAGCGAGCGCTGGCCTGCCAGGCGAGGTTCTCCAGCAGGCCGGCGCAAATCAGTCGTCCTGGCTGGCTGCCCACCGGGGCCTGCCAGTCGGCGAAGCGCTCGGCTGTTGCCTGGTGCAGCGGATCTTCGCTCGCCTGGGAATACCACCCACTGACCTGATAGCTGATCAGCACGGGGTCCACTTGCTTCTCAAGGTCGGCCAGGTCATCGTGGAAACCGAACACCGAAACGCAATTGGGGTAAAAGGCGGCAAAGGACGGCTCGCCATAGCCGAGCGCGGTGAACGGGCGTGGCGCGCGCTGGATTCCGTCAGTATCAAGGGCCTCCTGCCAGGTCTCTGCGGAGAACACCTGGCCGATCCAGGCCACCTGTGGCTGCTTCTGCTCGTTCTCGAAGAGGATGGTTGGGGCATCGGAGTTGCCGGTGTCGCTGAGGCGGTCGCTTTCCACTACCCAGCTCTTCAGGAGTACCGTGTCGCTGTCCTGGCGCAGCATCCGGGTCACCAGCCAGCGATCGGGCACCGGGGGAAACTCCAGGCCCTGGGCCTTGCTCCCGCCACGGGTCAGTTGTCGCGGCAGGCTCCAGTGCAGATGGATACCGGCCTTCAACGGCTGACCATCGGCAAAGGGTGAACTGCCGCCGAGCACGGTCTGGCTGATGTAGGGTGCTGGCTTGCCCTTGGGGGGCAAGCGCGAGAAGTCAGCCATGGCCGGCAGCGCCAGGGCACCGGCGTCGATATCCCCCTGGCCCACGGCCAGCGCGGCGATATCGAGGTTGGCGATCAGGATGTCATCGCTCATGGCAGACTCCAGGTGAAGTCCACGGCATCGGCGCCTTCCACCATCTGCAGGGCGAAGCCGGCTGCATCGAGGGGAGTGTGAAGCGTATCGCCCATGCTGGCGGCCAGACGCGCCAACGGTATGACCCGGCGTGCGTTGCTGCGCCTGGTGACCACGGTGTTCAGTTCGGTGGGTATGCCTGGATCGTTGCCGAGCGTGCGCAGGGCTTTGTCGAAGCCCCCGTTTGCGGCGTCGCGCACACCGAAATGACTGGCCTCGGCCGGCAGCGTGAAGCGCACTCGGGTCAGTCGATCATTGAACAGGCACAGCATCAGGCCTGGCGCCAGCAGCTCCATGCGTACGATGGACAGCGCCGCGGTGTCGGCGAAGCCCTGGACCTCCAGGCCCGGCCAGGCATTCAGCAGGTTCGTGCGCAACACAAAGCCACTCAGCGTGCCTGTGGTTGCCACGGGCCGGCATTGGGCGTCAGGCACCGCTTCAGCGTGCAGTGCCTGGCGCATTTCGCAGCTTTGCACCGCGCCCTCGGCAGCGGTGCGCAGCGCGAGGCAGGCTTGCTGCGCGGCGAGCGAATCGACGGTAGTACTACCGATGCTGAACGCCCCGTCAAGCAGGGCGGCGAGCCAGCCCTTGTCGACCTGGAAAAAGCGCAGGGATTCGTCCGGCAGCATGGCCATGTCCGGTACCAGGTAGTTGAACGGTACGCCCTTGAGCATCTGCAACTCGCTTAACCAGTCGCGGATCAGTCTGGCGTCGGTATCATTGCTGTCCCAGGTGGCAACCGGTGGTGCGACGGGGGTCGCCTTCAGTCCCTTCAGTGCCCGCATCGGGCGCAGGGTGAACTCATTGTCGGCCGCCTCGCTCAGCAATGACGATGGGCGGGGGGGGATCGGCGCCTCCTGCAGGCGTTGCTCCATCACCGTCAGGGTAACCCGTGTGCCGAATTGTCGTGCCATGCTCAGTTTTTCCCCGTGTTGATGGATTCACCCAGGTCATCGACGGCCTGCTTGAGCAGGTCGAGCAAGACCCGTTCGACACGGCTTGCGGTGGCTTGCCCTGGCGCGGCGTTCGAGGGCAGGTCTGCCAGTGCCGCATCCAGATCATTGTTTTCCCAGGACTGCAGTTGTTGCTGAGTGTGGCCAAGCTTCCAGCGGTACAGGGTGCTGGCGAAACTGCTGTTCTGCAGGGCCAGCAACCGTCCGAGCTGCCAGGCGGAGCTGTAGCTGACATCGAACATGCCGCTGGCCGGGTCGTAGCGCAGCAGTTCGTCGGCATGGCTTGCCCAGACTTTCGGCAGGCCCGTGGTGCTGACAGGCAACAGCGGGCCGCGGTACCAGGACACGCTGTGTTCGCCGTTGCGCAGTGCGTGGTTCATCGCACTGTAGCCAAGCCCGAAGGCATTCTCGACCCGCTTGTCGCCGTCACTATCCTCTGCGTTGTCCTTGTCCCAGGGCATGCGCAGCGCGGCCGGCTCAAGGGCGCCGAACAGCTGGGCAAAGCCCTGCTGGCCGTCGCGGCAATTAAAGGTCCAACTGGTCAGGCTCACCAGGCGGACGGTGCGCGTGCCGGCCGGCAACGCCTTGGACGGCTCGCCCTCGTCCCCTGGCAAGTAGGGGGCGAAATTCTCCAGCGACACCAGGTGTGCTACCGAGGAGTGCCCGGGGGCAGGCAGGCGATTGCCCACCACCACCGCGTAATCGAGTGGCGGCAGGCTGCCGTCGAGGCTGGCCTTGGCCTGCGGGTCGACGCGACGCACATGGGCGTTCCAGCGCAAATCATTGAGCGATGGGGCGATGGCGTTGAACAGGTCGATGTCCACATCGATCACCGTGACCGGGTCTGTGTCCTGTTCTCCGGGTTCCGTGTTGCGTGCGGGAAAGAAGAGCGTATCGCTGCCGAGCAGATTGGCCAGGGTCAGTGACTGTGCGGGCGGTGGTGGATCGCTTTCATCGAACAGCATTACGGCCAGCCAGCTTGGCGGTGCCTCGCCCGTCGCGGCCGGTTCGACGAAGGGCGAGCGCTGCCAGGGCAAGGTGGCGGCGTTCAGCACAACGTGGGGCAACTGCCGGGAAAAATCGCCGCGGGCGCCATTGCGTGGTGATTGGCTGTTGAGCAATGCCGGGTCAAGACGATAGCGTTCTCCCAGGACCACGAAGTCCTGGACTGACTTGAAGGTGTCCTGATTCGCGCCGCCGATTTCCACGGTCTGGCTGGCACTGATGCGGTATTCGCCGCTGGCCAGCGGTGGCAACAGGTAGGGGATGAGGGTCAGGGACGGGTTGTCCGGATCTTGGGTATTCAGCTCCATGCTGGCGGATTCCTTGGAAGACCGCCGGCGGCGGTGCAGTCGAAGCGGGGGATACTTTGTTTCATACAGCCCCCAGCGAGCACAGGTGCGGCGCCGCGCGGAAAAGGGCGGGCGCGTTGCTGGTAGTCTTGCTCAGGTCGAGGGTGGCGGCAGTGGCCTGCTGCTGTCGCTTCAGGGCGGCAAGGATGTCGTTGCGCGTGGTGCTCGACGGCTGGCTGCCTAGGGACTCGCTTAGCTGTTCCAGGGTGTTGTCTGGCTTGTAGGGCGCGTTGGCGGGTTTGCTGTTCGAGCACTCGACTGCGAACGTTATCGGCGTTGGCGCCTGGAGGTGGCCGAGCGGGACGCTCAGGCTACCTGGCGCGGCACGCGGCGCGGGGCACAGATCGAGGCCGATCAGGACGTCGGCCAGCATCGCCGAACCCTGCAGGGTGGCGCCGCCATTGCCCCACAGACCGGCCGGTACACTGCTCCGCAGCGCCTGGCTGTTCCAGCTGCCGCCATCCTTTTTATCGATGCGCTGGATGCTCAGGTACAACGTACTGGTCAGTGACCCCTGTGGTTTTTCCATGGGGGCTACGCCCAGTTGGCGATTCCAGTCGCCTGGTGCCGGCAACAGTGAACTGTTCACATGGGTCACCGGCACCGGGTTGCTCAGCACCAGTCGCAGATTGGCGGGGTCGACTTTCCACAGCGGCTGGCCTTTTCGCTCGATGGTACCCAGCAGCCCACTCGGGGCACTGATACCGATCAGCGGACTCTGCGTGGGGGGCGGCTGGTCGGGTTTGAGAGCGGTCGGGGCCGGAAGGAACGACTCACGAAACTCCTGCCAATCGATGGGTCTATCGCTGGGTCGCTTCTGGTCGCCGAAGTCGATGGTGAAGGACACCACTGACAGGTCGACCAGCGCCAGGCCGCCGAACTCCGGGCCCCACAGGTCGAGATTGGCGTTGACCCGAGCATTGAGGGTATAGGAGCTCAGCCACAGATCGACTTTGACCGAGACCCCGATGCTGACCGTGGCGCTGATTCGGTAGGCGAATGGCTTGAAGCGGATCAGGAAGTGGGTCTGTACTTGAAACCAGGCCTGTACGCCACTGCTCTGCCAGGTGGCATCGAGCAGGCCGCCGGCCATGATCACCGAGGGCGTCAAGGCGAAGTACAACTCGCCCTTGATCGTCAGCTTGTCCGAGACCCGCCAGTTCAGGCCCAGGCGCGGGACTTGCGGGTAGTGCGTCGGCACCTTGAACTGTGGGTGGTAGCCGCCCAGGGTGACGACGAAGTCACCGGCAAAGGGGCTATTGCCGAACCACAGGTAGAAGGCGAAGCCACCGGTCAGCCGTGCATCGCGACTGAATACCCAGGAAGTCGACGACAGCTGCGCATGCACCGCCAGCAAACCTTCCTCCAGTTGCAGACAGGCCTTTAACAGCAGCTCGGCGTGCACCACCGTCACCGCCGGTTTCGTCGACGTGGAGGGAGGCAGGCTCAGGGTGCTCTGACCGAGCAGTGCGACTTCGCTGCGGGTCCCGAAGGACAGGGTCAGCAAGGCAAAGCTTTCGATCATCTTGAACGAGCTGAAGCGTACGCCGGCGGCGAACCAGTCCTGATCGGCCGCTGGTTCAATGTACGTGCTGAGGCTGTCCTTTGCCTGCTGCTCGGTGTACGTGCCCATCGCTGCCTGGATCAGCGGGAACTGTCCAATTTTGTCCACCTCGGGCAGGCGCAGCGCGCGGTTGAAACCGACCCCGGCGGCCAGGCCGGTAACGAAGAAGCACGGTGGGCCGCCCAGCGGCACGTTGATGAAGGTGAACGCGGTGAAGGACGGTCGCCCGTCGACCTCGGTATAACTGCCCAGTGCCATGGCGCCAAAGCGTCCGGAGCTGACCGTCAGTTGGCCATCGTAGGTCGGCTGCTCTTGGGAACCGAGGCGAGCCAGGGCGCCGCCGATTGTCAGCGCCGCGCTGCGGTACTGCACGGCCAGCCCGGCCAGATCGAATGTCGGCGTCCTGACGTCACCCAGCAGTGGGATATCCGCTTGCAGTCCGCTGAGCATGATGCTCAGCCCACGGGTGTCGAGGCCGGCATCGAGCAACACGGCAACGCTACCCTGGTCGGTCATGCTGAAGCCGATGCGCTGCAAACGCAGCGGCCCAAGGGCGCGCTGGACCTTGATCCAGGCGACCTTGTCGGCGCTCGGTTGTTCTTCATCTTCCGGCAGTGGCGATGCGGCCTCTTCTGGCGCAACTGGCTTGACTGGCGCCGCTGGCACGGCTGGCGCAACGGGCTTGGCCGGCTCTGCCGCTTGTGGCACTCTCGTTTGGCCGCCGAAGCGTACCATCAGGGTCTTGCTCGGCTCGCTGCCTATCTTCAGGTCCACCGCCAGGGACAGGCCACCGTCGAACGATTGCCCGGCCAACTCGGTCAGCGGGCTGTCTGTGGGGATAGGCGGCAGGACCTTGCTCGCCGCGATCAGGCGCACGCGCTCGATACCGAAGTGGTCGCTGTCCTCGGGTACCAGCCTGCCCGCCAGGGGAATCCTGTCCAGGCCCAGGTCCAGCTTGAGGGCCAGGTCCATGGCATACAGGTATCCCCATGGATCGTTCTTCGATCGGCGCCCGGCTATCAGCAATGCCTTGCTGATGTGGTTGCCGTTCGGCTCCTGCTCAGTGCCCAACTGCGCCGAGAACTCAAGGGCGAAAGACAGCGCATCGGATTGCCTCTGGAGCGTGAAGCGGGCGCCGCACAGGCGCAGTTGCAGGCCGCCTGGCAACTCGCCGATCTGTGGCAGGTGCAAGGCGCGCAACAGGTCATTCAGCGCGGGCGGACTGTCGGAGTTGGACCAGCCGCCGGTGATGCTCTTGGTGTCACTGGCCAGGTCGAGGCCGATATCGAATTCGTTGTGCTCATCGATGCGAAAGCCGCCCGCCAGCGCACCGGTTAACCCCTGCAGGTCACGCTGCATGCGCATTTCCAAGCGATGGAAAGCGAGGAAACGTTCATGGCCGATGTTGAACAGCCAGTCACCTGCGATGCTCAGTTCGGCGCCGTACAAGGACTCCGTGGTCTTGGCCCAGAACTCCAGGCGCTCGATGGTCATCTCTCCCGAAATCTCGTGCTGGAAGACCTCACTCACGAAGGTCGTCAGCGAGGGTGCCGGTCTGGCCGGATCAAGGCCTCCACTGAGGATCTTGCCCGGCAGGTGCCCCTTGATCAGCAAGGGCAGCCCGCCCAGGGTGAACACGCCCTGCAGAGCGAAGGACAGGATGCTGTCCCGGTCCGGTGGCCGCAGGGTACTGAAGCGCAGTTGCACATCGCTGAGGTTGATCAACCCAGGGCAAATATCCCATCCCTTGTCGCCAAGGGCATGCAGCGACAGGTAGGCATGGCTCACGCTGCGGCTTTCTCGGTTGAAACCACACCAGGTTTCGTTGCGCCGCAGCAGGGCGGAGCCGTTTCGGTACGGCGCCGGCAGGTTGTTTGCAACCAGCGGAGCATTTTCACCCAGGGGGTTCGCCAGTGCAGGGCCTCCCAGCCCCATGGAGATGGCGACTTTCAGGGTGGGTTGTCGCAGCAGCGTCAAAAGGGTGTCTACACCGATCAGGTCGCTGGCGTCGCTGTCCCAGCCGAACAGGCTGGCGCCCGGGCCGGCGACGAGGCGCTTGCCATCCAC
The DNA here is from genome assembly GCF_013386165.1 of Pseudomonas gingeri. GTDB lineage: Bacteria > Pseudomonadota > Gammaproteobacteria > Pseudomonadales > Pseudomonadaceae > Aquipseudomonas > Aquipseudomonas gingeri_C. The sequence continues at coordinate 248,190 of NZ_JACAOS010000003.1, forward strand.
CGCAGGCACCTCGTCAGCGGGACACACCTCGCTGACCTGTTGCAACCAACTGAGCGGAGCGCTGATGTTGCCGCTGGCAACCAGCAGGCTGCGGCAGGCGAGGGTGGCGAGAATCGGATAGGAAGCGTCCGGAAAGGCATCGATGAACTGCCAGTTCACCGGCAGGTTGATGCCCAGCAGTACCTGGCACCCCGGGCCATCTGGCTGCACACGCAGAAACACCGAGGGCTTTTTCACGCCCAGCAGCGTCTGCTCGGCGTATCCGCGCAGGACGCAGGCCTGAGCACTTTCGACCCAGCCCTGCTTGCTGTGCAGCGTGAACTGCACAGGCAGGCCGAGCGCCTTGAAGACCGCGTCGCAGGGCGTACCCGGAAGCTTTGCGGTGTCCAAAACGCCCGATCGTTGCGCTTCAGGAAATCCTTGTCGCAGATGTGCGAGCAGCTCTTTTGCGTCCATTGCGTATGCCGCCAGTGTTCCGAAGGCTGGTTGTTGCGAGCAGAGGGGTCGCCAACATCAGGTCAAGGGTTCTACGGGGTGTTTTTGGGCTTGAACTTGTGGCCCTTAGGATCGTATTCACCTTCGGCAACCAGTACCTCGAGGTTCTTGACCACCTCGTCGACTCCGGCGGCATGGATCAGCGACTTGGGTGGCTTGACCGCCACGTAGAGCTGACCACTATCCCCGATGGCAACCTGCAGCAGTTTGTCGATGCTTGTCTCGTCGACAGTGTCCTCGCCTGTCTTGAGCTTGAACTGGTCGACCCCGAACAAGAAAGGGCTCTCGGCTGACGGGGCGCTGCCGGGGAGATCCAAGTTGACGTTGTAATTGTCCGAACCGAGGGTCAAGCGGAGGTTGATCGATACCTTCATTACGCACTCCTTGTGAGGTTGATGTCGGATGGCCAGTATGCTTAATTTCCTGTTCTGGTGAAAGGGCGATATCGGATACCTACCCAGAGGGCCCAGTAAGAGCGGGCAACCGTAGCCGTATCAGTAGACGGCAGCCCAGCAGTGTAGAACTCCGTAAGGAGAGCGATATGATCCGGTTAGCCGAGGCAAGTGATGAGTCCAACATCAGGAGTTGCGCTGAACAGGCCTACAGTCGTTATGTGCCGGTGATTGGGCGCAAGCCAGCCCCGACGCCGATTTCAGCACGCAGATAGCGGCAGGAGTGGTCTATGTGGCGACGGACGATCAAGCCAGCTTTCAGGGCTTTATTGTGTTCTATGCCAAAGAGGGGTATTTCCTGTTGGAGAACGTGGCCGTCCTGCCTAATGCAGCAGGACGTGGTGTTGGGAAGGCACTGATCAGCTTTTGTGAAGATGCTGCCCGACAGTACGGCGTGAACGCTGTCCATCTCTACACTAATAAAAAGATGACAGATAACCTCTCGATCTATCCCCGGCTCGGTTATCAGATCAATCAGCCCTTGCTCGTTGAGCCTGAGGTGCAATCGCTTGAGCATCTGGCTGAACGTGCCTCGATTTCGCCAATCTCTGAACCGCTGGTAAACGGTTGACCAAGGCCCAAAGCGCTCGGGCATATCACGCCATGCAGCTCCTGAGCACATCACCCACAATTTGCCATCGGAGGCTCCTGCCTTTTGATGGTCGCGGACTTTACTGGATCCTGGCTTTCGTGCGGCTTGAATGGGTTTCGAAGGTTTTCGTACGAAGCCTAGCGTTCTGAAAGCCTGCCGTGATCGCGGTGCCAGGCTAGCGTATCGCGAAGGGTCTGCTCGACAGGGCGAAACCGCAAGCCAAGCGCCTGTTCGCTCTTGTGCGGGTTGAAATGAGTGCGTCCGGCTTCGCGCACCATCAAGCGCACCGTCGCCATGCTCAACAGAACGGGGCGGCCGGTCAGGCGCGCATAGAGCTCCTGGACATAGGCCAATGCGTATAGCAGTGGCAACGGCAATGTGCGTTTTGGCGTCTCGACGCCCGCTATCTGGCCCAACAACGCAACCAACTCACCCATTGCCATGTGTCGACCTGCCGCCAGGTAGCGCTCGCCACTGCGTCCGTGCTGGGCGGCGGCGATCTGTGCCAGGGCCACATCGCGGGCATCGACAACGGAGAAACTGCCGGGAACCAGGCCGGGCAGTTTGTTGTGCAGGACATCAATGAGCAGTTGGCCCGAGGAAGTCGGACCAAGATCGCCAGGGCCCCACATCCAGCCCGGTAGCACCATGCAGGCCTGCATGTCGGGATGTGCTTCGAGGAACGACAACACGACACGGTCGGCGCGGATTTTACTGCGATAGTAATCATCCGCGTCGGCTTCGGCCCGCAGGCAAGTCTCGTCGATGGGTGAGCCAGGTGCTCCGTTGAGCACGGCTATCGAGGACGTCTGGATAAAGCGCCGGATACCGGCTTTGTACGCCAGATCGAGCAAGTGCCGCGTACCTTCCACGTTGATCCGTTCGAGCGCCTCCCAGTGGCTGCCGCCCTTGTAGTTATCCCGAAAGAACGCTGCGGTGTGAAATACCGTATCGCAGCCTAGCAGCGCCGGGGCGAATGCGTCGACATCGCCCATGTCACCGACGATCAATTCCACGCCTTGAAGATTCTTGAACTGCTGTTCACCTTTGCGTCTTGAGCGGACCAGGGCTTTGACCGCGCAGCCATGGGCGAGCAGTTCACGCACGAGGTTATTGCCCAACAGGCCGGTGGCGCCCGTAACGAATGTCGTGTGCATGGGGTCATGCCTCGCGCGCGTCAATTTTAAACGTGAATTCGGTGGAGTCATGCAGGGGGAAGCCTTCGCAAACCATGCGGCGGTTGAAGGCTTTGGTGGCGGGCTTTGCAGAGTCATGAGGGGCGGTGGCCATACACTTCATTCCATTGGTTTTCGAGGACTGCCAATATGGCTTTTTCATTCATCACGAAAAACGGCGATTGCCGCATAATGGCTTTGCAAATTTGCAAAGTGGTGGGCAGAAGATATGGCGTCGCAAGCAAACTGGGATGATCTTCGCCTGTTACTGGCGATCTCGCGGCGCGGCAGTTTCCTGCAGGCCGGCCAATTGCTGGGCATTGCGGCGTCGACGGTTTCCCGACGGATCAGCCAGCTTGAAGGCGCACTCGGCGAGCCACTCGTTGAGCGCGGTGTTGAAGGCTGTTGGCTGACCGCACGCGGCCATTCCCTGGTTGAAGTGGCCCTGGCCGCAGAAGAGGGCTTGCGGCGTCAGGCCGCTGCCGCTGGGGCAACCCTGGAAACAGAGCTTTCGGGCAGTGTCCTGGTCAGTGCGGGGGAGGGGTTCTCGTCTTGCGTGCTGGAGGCTGCCCATCGCTTTACCTCCCTTCATCCACGTTGCTCGGTGGAGTTGCTGGTGACTGCCGACTTTCACAAGATCGCCCGCGGAGTGGCGGATATCGCGATCCGTACCGTTCACTTGGGCGAGCCATCGCTGGTTTATCGACCCATGGGCAAGCTGACCTATGGTGTCTTCGCCGACGCGGCTTATCTGCGGCGCTTCCCAAACGTGGTACCGGCGACGGTGTCCACTATCGCGTTGCTTGCGCCGCAGGACATGTTGCCGCAAATGCGCGCCGCCAAGGCTGCGGGCCTCAAGCGTGCGCCGATCAGCGTGAACTCGTTCGTGGCACAGCTAGAGGCCGTGAGGCGAGGGATGGGCGCTGCCGTGCTGCCTCGGCTACTGGCGAAGGACCTGATAGCGCTGTTTCCGGAGATCCCCCTGCCGGAGATGGAGGTCTATCTGGTGACCCGGCCGCAAGCATTGAAACAGGCCCATATACGAGGTTTTTTCGACCTCCTGGAGCAGGTGCTACGCGACGCTCTTTCTGTGGAGAGTCCGACGCCGCCGGCCTGTGCGCGGGTTGATGCAGAACGGCGAACCTCTAGATCGTCATTGCTGCGCTGATTGTCTACAAGAGGACGGATACCTAGGTGTCGGTCAGTTTTCAATCAGCGCTAGGTGTTCAGTCTCGGAGAGTCATGGTCTAGTCGCGTTGAAGGTATTCGTGAACTGGTGATTGCTCTTACGCCATTCATGGTGTGCCAGACGCGTTGAACTGTTTCGCCTCCAACATGAGGCGACAGGGCTGAGGAGAGCTCCTTGTCAGATCGTTTCTACCCAGTATCACGGGGCAGTTGCAAGTATGGGTTGTTGAGTGGCAGCTCTGGTAGCACATCGTTAGGCTCCGTACGAAAACGGCCAGCCGCCACCGGCAACGCTTGCGAGGATGGACATGAGCGTCTTCAAGCAACGGCTGGGCATAGGCAATGTCGCTGGCCTGTCCGCCCGATAGCTTGAAGCACAGCGGTACTCCATTGGCATCGCAGAGCATGTGAATTTTCGTCGTAAGACCACCGCGACTTGGACCTGGCGCGTGTTCTTCTGGCTCTTCAAGCCCCCTTTTTTTCCGGCGCCTGAAGAGGCTCGGGTTGCCTTTACGGCTGAGGAATCGATCATCCAGGTGTCCAGATCAATCAGCCCTTGTTCGTTGAGCCTGAGGTGCAATCGCTTGAGCATCTGGCTGAACGTGCCTCGATTTCGCCAATCTCTGAATCGCTGGTAAACCGGGGCGTACGTTCCGCTGCGCTGCGCCAGCGCCGGCAGCCAGGGCGTGGTGCTCAAGGCCGCCGACGAGCCGGCGGTAAATCTGGCGATCAAGCAATTAGCTGCCGCCGGTATTCCGGTAGTCACGCTGGTCACTGACCTTCCGCACAGCGAGCGTATCGGCTATGACGGCATGGACAACCGCACGGCCGGGCAGACCGCCAAGTACCTGCTATCGCGGTGGCTGGCGCCACAGCCGCAGGACGTTGCCGTAGGCATCGGTAGCGAGCTGTTTCGCGGTGAAGAAGAGCGGGAGATGGGCTTTCGCATTTGGCTGCGCAGCCGTGCCGCGCATTTTCGAGTGCTGGACATCAGCGGTGGCTACGGGGTTTACGAGCGCACTTTCGAGCGTGTGGTCGAGGCGCTGAAACAGCACCCCGACCTCAGGGCGGTCTACAGCGTGGGCGGGGGCACCGGGCGATTGTTGATGCGTTCGCCGCACTGGATCGACCGCTTGAGGTGTTTATCGGCCACGACCTGGACGAGGAAAACCGGCAACTACTGGCCGAGGAGAAAATCGCCGCGATCATCGACCACAACTTGCAGATCGATGCTCGCCACGTGTTCCTGTATATCCTGCAATCTCATCGCCAGTGGAAGGACGGGCCGATAGCGTCGTCACAGCTGCAGATCGTCACGCCGTTCAATCTGCCTTACTGACTCATCCGTTTTAGGCTGGACGAACGCCTTCGTACGCATCTTGCAGCAACTGCCGGATAGCCTTTGCTTCTATCGGCCGTGGGTTCCAGTAGGGGTTGGACAAGGCGATATCTGTCGCGCGATCGAGGTCGGCCTCGGTCAAGCCCAGGTCCTTCAGCCGGGTCGGTGCACCCAGTGAACTGGACAGGTCGAACAGAGCTGCCGCCGGGCTGCAATCCTCAACGCTCAACGCCCGACAAATACGCGACAAGGCCGGTGCGGCAGACTGATTGTAGGCAATAGCGTGCGGCAGTACGATGGTATGGGTTTGTGCATGGGGTAGGTTGAAACTGCCGCCCAGGGTGTGGCAAAGCTTGTGATGCAACGCCATGCCGACGTTGCCGAGCACGGTACCGCAGAGCCAGGCGCCATACAGGCAGTCATCGCGGGCGTCGAGATCGCTTGGGTTTTGACGGATGGTTTTCATGCCGGCGGCGAGTGCTCGAATGCCTTCCTCGGCCATCAGCGACATCACCGGATTGCCGTCCTGGGCATACAAGCCTTCGGCGGCGTGGGCAATGGCGTTCATGCCGCTGGTGATGGACATATCGACTGGCAGGCTGACGGTAAGCTCCGAGTCGTAGATCACGGTTTTGGGCTGTACGCGCGGATCTTTACCGGTGCGCTTGAGGCCGTTTTCGGTCAGGCCGAATACTGGCGTCATCTCAGAACCGGCATAGGTGGTCGGGATTGCCAGGATAGGCAACCCGGAATCCATCGCAATGGCCTTGCCGAGACCTGTGGTTGAGCCGCCGCCAATCGCCACGGCGCAATCGGCACCCAGCTTGCGCGCGAGTTCGCGGGCTTCACGGGCGGTTTCGATGGGCACGTGCATGACGGCTTTGTCGAAAATATCCGCTGCACGGTTGCCGAGCAGTTGGGCAATATTTTCGGCTTGGGCGCGTTGTTCTGGCGTGCAGAGGACGAGTGCACGCTTGGCGCCCAGTCGATCGATTTCCGCTTCCAACTGTTGCAGCGAACCTTGGCCGAAGATGACACGCGACGGTTGGCCATTGTAAATAAAAGGGGATGTGGACATATGTCTATTCTCCGCAAACAGGCAGGGATGATGAACGAGTGGCGATAGGGGTCGGTTGATAGGCAAACAATTGCCAATTCGTTCCTGTCCGCAGCCAGACATTTAACGTTCGGTTTTCGATTGTTTTAGCCACGCCATGAGAAGTGATATCGGCGACCATTTCGCCGAAAACCATGGCGGTGTCTCCTGATTGATAAACCTTATGAACAATGTGTTGAATGCGGTGATAGATAGAAAGTCTATCACGCAAGTTTTTCATGAAGCTGTCGCGGTTATCCACTTTGCCGCTGGAGTGGACGTAACTGAGTTCGGGATGAAGCAGACGCTGAATGTTCTCCAGGTCATTACTTTGCATCGCTTGATAACGTTGTTCTTCCAGCGCTGAAATCAACGCCGTGATGGACGGCTCGTTGCTCATGGGGGCCTCGAGATTGGAATTGGCCAGGTAATCGACAACTACGCCTTCGCCAGGAGGAAATCGAAGTCCAGGGTATAGAACGGATCGCGGCTGACAGTCCCGTCCGGCGTCTCGCCGGGAGGTTGTTGAGCCCAGTGGGTGATCAGTGACGAGCGCACGCCGAACACAGCGTCGGAATCCAGGTAGGGATCACCTTCGCGGAAAACCTGAGTGACTAACCGTTTGTATCCGGGGGCACTGATCACGAACTCCAGATGCGCCGGGCGCCAGGCGTGGCGATTGAGTGCGGTGAGCATCATGCCGACAGGACCGTCATGGGGTACGCGGTGGTTTTGCGGCACGACGGTGGAAAAAAAGTATCGGCCGAGTTGGTCGGCTTGTAGCAAGGCACGCTCGGTGTTCAAGTCGCCACCTGCCTGGCTGACCTGAAGGTTAGCGGACGGCACCGGATTGCCTTTGGCGTCGCGAATGGTGCCATGCATGTACCCTTTGGCGCCGAGGAGCCCGGCACTGATGTCGGCACCCAGGTCATACACCGTGGCGTTGTGAATCTGTGGCACGTCGAAGGCTGTTGCCTCAGTGCAACCCGACGGCTTCCTGTCATTCTGAGCCAGCACCAGGGTCGACAGCCCCAACGTATGTGACAGGAGCACAAACTCCTGGCGATCGGACGAGCAGGCTTTGCCCACTTGTTCGAGAAAATAAATGCCGCTTCGCCACTCTTCTTCCGTCAGTTTGATATCGCGAGCGAAGGCATGAAGATGTTGTACGAGGCTGGTCATTACCTCGCACAAGCGCGCATCAGCGGTGCTGCTATTACGCGCCAATACGGCTTGTGTAATGGTCGCTTCGTCCAGATTTCGCATCTTGACTCCTTGGTTTTCTAAAGCCCGAAGCACGCTTGCGATTGGCGAGATACGTCTTGGGCCGCTCTTTTCAGGTCATAGCGCTGCACGTTATAGTTCCGCACAGCGTTGAAAAAGGCCGCCTGCGAAATTCTTTATTTCATATATGAAAAAATAAAAACGGAGCAATGAATGGATCGGCTGACCGAACTGGAGCTTTTCGTAACGACGGCTGAAGTCGGCACCCTGACCAAGGCGGCGGAAATACTCGGGCTGTCGAATGCCGCTGCAAGCCGGCACTTGGTTGCGTTGGAGCAGCGACTGAATGTCAGATTGATTGACCGCAACACGCGGCGTTTGGCCCTGACCAACTCCGGTCATCAATTTTATGCGAGTTGCAAGAGCCTGCTCGGTGAGTTGAAGGAAGCCGAGGCCTCGCTCAGCGAATCGTTGGTGCAGCCGGTCGGCACCTTGACGATTACCTCTTCAATTTCGTTTTGCATGCTGCATATCGCACCGCTGATCCCGGCGTTTCGCAAGAAGTACCCGCATATCACGGTCAAAGTGCTGGGTGAAAACCGTTATTACGACATTATCGACAGCGAAATCGATCTGGCGATCAGGACCAAGGAATACGAACCCGATTCCAACATCACCATTCGCCGTCTCGCCGAAACACGTCGGGTGCTGGCCGCTTCACCCGGTTACCTGCAGCGCAAGGGCACGCCGAAGACCATCGACGATCTGGCCAATCACGATCTGTTGATTTACAGCCACGCCAACCAGCCCCGGGTCATGCGCTTTACCAAAGGTGACGAAGAACGCGTGCTCAAGGTCGACCCTATCCTGGAAACCAACGACGGCCAGATTGTCCGCGCAGCGGCCTTGGCCCATGGTGGCATCCTGGTGCAGCCGAAGTACATCATCAATGCCGACCTGGTGGCGGGACGTCTGATCCCAGTGCTGGATGATTGGGACTTGCCGCGCCTGACCATCAACATGGCCTTTCAAAGCCGTCGCTACATGCCGACCAAACTGCGCGTATTCATCGACTTTCTGCTCGCGGACTTTGCCGAGCACGAGTACGAACGCTACTGGACGCGCTAACGCAGTTTCTCGCTGGACAGAATACACATTTATTTTTTGTCAGCTTTTGCCTGGTGGTTCCCAATTTTTCAAATGCCGCCAATGAACCCTTCGCCGGGGATTCACGCTGGATGACCGGGGACTGGGATGGCGTACGCAGTGACTGGCTGGATCAGGTGTTGATATCGAACTGGGTTACACCGGGGAAATGGCCGTCAATCTGCGCGGCGGTTATGACAAGGGTCATACGGCTCGCTGGACCGAGCAATTTGCACTGGGCTTCAAGGCCGACCGGCAAAAAATCCTCGGTTGGGAAAATTCTCAATTCCAGTTCACCGTCACAGAGCGTGACGGGCGCAACCTGACCAACGATCAGCACCTCAACCCCTCACTGGTGATCAGTTCAAACAGCACTCGAGTCGTCACGGTTACCGGTTTGTCGCCCAGCAGCAATTGACCGCTCGAGACGGCGACAGCCAGCGCGGACTTTCGGTGTTCGCCAACTTCACTGCACACGACAAGGCCACCAGCCGGGTCGATCATTTCATACAGGCAGGCATCGTTTACGAGGGGCCAGTTCTGGCCCGGAAATGCCCCGCCACGATCAATGGACATGAACCGGGGCGGGGCTGATTGCAGTTTTCCACTAGCCGGAAAACACATTTGCCATAGAGGCATTTTTTTTCCGTTTCAATGGCAGTAGTCTCAATTCCACTGAGCGTACAAATAATTTCAATAAGGTTGACCTCATGCCCAGCAATCAAAATGCCTCCAGTGCTTCGTCAAAGATTCTTTGGCGTATCGCAGCCATCACCACCATGGGATCGCTGGGATTTGGTTACGACACCGGAGTCATCTCCGGGGCGCTGCCGTTCATGACGCTTGATGTTAGTCAGGGTGGCCTTGGCTTGACGCCCATGACGGAAGGGCTGGTGGCTTCCTCGCTGATATTTGGTGGTGCTTTCGGAGCACTGTTCGCCGGTCAATTATCCGACCGCTATGGCCGGCTCGGTGTACTCAAGGCCCTGGCCATTTTGTTTGCACTGGGTGCGCTGGGTACCGCCGTAGCGCCGGATATCTGGACCATGGTCATCACCCGTTTCATTCTGGGGATTGCCGTTGGCGGTGCGTCATCCACTGTTCCGGTGCTGATCGCCGAGTTGGCAGCGCCCAAACACCGCGGTCGGTTGGTGTGTCAGAGCGAGTTGATGATCGTCTCTGGACAGTGCCTGGCCTATATCACCAGCGCCGGCCTGGCGCACCTGTTCGACAGTCCGTTCATCTGGCGCTACATGCTCGCGATTGCGCTGGTCCCTGCGGTGTTGCTGTACGTTGGAATGCATTTTGTGCCGACCTCGCCCCGTTGGCTGGTCAGCAAAGGTCGTATCGCCGAAGCCAAGACCACCTTGGCCGGCATCCGTGATACCCAGCGCGAGGCGGACCGCGAACTGAAGGAAATCATTGCCCAGTGCAACGTCGAACGGCACCACAGCGGCGTGCTCGGCAAGCTCAACGAACCCTGGTTGCTCAAGCTGTTGGCCATTGGTATCGGCCTGGGTTTTGTTATTCAGTTCACCGGCGTGAATGCGTTCATGTACTACACGCCGATGATTCTCAAAGAGACTGGCATGGGCACTAATGCCGCGCTGATCGCCACCATCGGCAATGGCGTGGTTTCGGTGATCGCCACCTTGATCGGCATGTGGGTGATCAACCGCATGGATCGTCGCTCGATGCTACTGCTGGGGCTGACCGTCGTGGTACTGGCGCAAATCTTCCTTGGTGTCGTGCTCAACTTCATGCCGCATTCGCTCGTGCAAAGTTACCTGGCACTGTCCGGCGTGCTGGTGTTTCTGTTCTTCATGCAAATGTGCATCGGCCCGGTGTATTGGCTGTTGATGTCGGAGCTGTTTCCGACCCACGCCCGGGGCTTGATGAATGGTATTTCAGTGAGCGTATTCTGGATCTTCAATGCCATCGTCGCCTTCGTCTTCCCGGTCCTGCTGAGTGTGATGGGCGGCATGACCTTCTTCCTGTTCGCCGTGGTGAACATCGGCTCGATCATCTTCTGCACCCTGTGGTTGCCAGAGACCAAGGGCCTGACTCTGGAAGAGATCGAACAGCAGATGAAACAGCGCTTCAGCGGGCGCAGAAAATGGCCTGTTGCCGACGTCAAAGCGTATTGAGAACTGCCATTGCGCAGGCCGGCGTCCCCCCTTAAAAGCCGGCCGACCTTCAAGAATAACGATCAAGGATTTCCAATCATGACCGCTCACCTGGACACCAACATCGCCATTGGCGGCCTTTTCGAAGAGGAACACTCCGCCGAAATCGTCAATGCCCGAATCTCTGCCGATGCCAACCCGCGCCTGGCCGAAGTGATGGCGGTACTGACTCGGCATTTGCATGCAGCCATCAAGGAAATCGAGCCGACTCACGATGAGTGGTTCAAGGCCATCGAGTTCCTGACTCGGACCGGGCAGATGTGCACCGACTGGCGTCAGGAATACATCCTGCTGTCGGACGTGCTGGGTGCGACCATGTTGGTCGACGCGATCAACCATCGCCGGCCAAAGGGCGCCACGCCCAATACCATTCTTGGCCCGTTCTATGTGGCCAATGCGCCGCACTACGAAAACGGCGCGAACATCTGCCTGGACGGCAAGGGTGAACCGACCCTCGTCAGCGGTCGGGTGCTGGATACGGCCGGTCGGCCTATTGCCGGTGCGACCCTGGATATCTGGCAGACCAACGACGATGGCTTCTACGACGTGCAGCAGAAAGGTGTGCAACCTGACTACAACCTGCGCGGGCTGTTCACCACCGATGCCGATGGCTACTACGCGTTCCGCACCGTCAAGCCGCGCCATTACCCGATCCCGGCCGACGGTCCCGTAGGCAAGCTGTTGGGTGATCTGGGCCGGCACCCGAACCGCGCAGCGCACCTGCATTTCATCGTCACCGCCAACGGTTACGACCAGGTGATCACGCACATCTTCACGCCTGACTGCCAGTACTTGCACGAAGACACCGTGTTTGGCGTGAAGAAAGAATTGATTGCCGAGTTCACCACTCAAAGCGATCCGGCAGTCGCCGAACGTTACGACTTGCCCGTGCCGTTCCTGGCGGTCAATTGGGATTTTGTTCTGACCCCGCTCTGACTAACCGACAACTGTCTTCGACCGTTCTCAAACCACTCATAAGTGATCGTCATGCCCACTAAAAATATCGAACTCCTTGCTGCCTATTGGACCCTCGCTGGCGATACCTACCCAGGCGCTCCCAGCGAAATCAGCCCGTTCTCCCTGCAGGATCGAGCGCAAGTTGCCTCGAAAGCCGGTTGGCGCGGGATGGGCTTCGTCCATGCCGACCTGATGCATAACGTCGATAAGCTGGGCATTGCGACAGTGCGCGACATTCTCCAGGGCAACGGCATCAAACACGTGGAAGTCGAGTTCCTGACCGACTGGCACCTGGACGGAGAGCGCCGCGTAGCGTCGGACAAAATGCGCGACGAGCTGCTGGAAATTGCCGGCGAACTGGGCGCACGCAGCCTCAAGGTCGCCGGCGGCCTGTTCGAAGACGGGCCACCGGATGTGCCGCGCATGCGCGAAAACTTTGCCCTGTTATGCGATCGGGCTCAACCCTTCGGTGTCAACGTGGTGATCGAGTTCCTGCCGTTTTCCAGCGTCTGCACCATCGACCGCGCCATTGCGGTGACCGAGAACGTGCGCCCTAACGGCGGCCTTTTGGTGGACACCTGGCACGTTGCACGTGGCGGCATGAGCTTCGATGAAATCGCCAAGATCCCGCTTGAATTGATCAAGTCCATCGAGCTGGACGACGCCAACCAGGCCATCGTCGAAACGCTGTTCAACGACTCGACGCACCACCGCAAACTCTGCGGCGAAGGTGCGTTGGATGTGCCGGCGTTTATCCAGCAGGTGGTCAATGTCGGCTATCGCGGGCCTTGGGGTGTCGAACTGATTTCCGCCGAGTTGCGCAAGCTGCCCCTGGAAGTGGCGGCGAAGAGAGCCTTTGACACCACCCTCGCGCAATTCGAAGGCATCCAGTTCCCGAACTGATGCGCCAAAGCACGCTGACGTTTCACTCGTCTACAACATCGAACAATAGCGTTTCAAGGAGATAACAAATGGTAGGTATCGCAGTTCTCGGCGCCGGTCGTATCGGCAAGATCCACGCAGCCAACGTGGCAGCAAGCAAGTTTGCCAAGCTGGTCGTCGTGGCTGATCCGTTCGGCGATGCCGCTCAGAGTCTGGCCGACGCCTTCGGTGCCGACGCCATGCTCGACTGCGAAGCGGCGATCGATCGTGACGATGTACAGGCCATCGTCATCGGCACCCCGACCCACACCCATATCAGCCTGATGCTGCGTGCCGTGCGCCAGGGCAAAGCGGTGCTGTGCGAAAAACCGATCGACCTTGACATGGCCAAGAGCCTGGCTGCGGTAGAGGAAGTGGAGCGCCTGAATGGACGGGTCATGCTGGCATTCAACCGCCGCTTTGAGTCCACGTTCGCTGAAATGCGTGCGGCCATCGATGCCGGCGATATCGGCGAAGTGCGCCAGGTGATCATCAGTAGCCGCGATCCTGGCCTGGCGCCTGAAGACTACATCCAGCATTCGGGCGGTATCTTCCGCGACATGACCATCCACGACCTGGACATCGGTCGCTGGTTGCTGGGCGAGGAGCCGGTTGAGCTGAGCGCCATCGGCAGCCGCCTGATCGATCCGCAGATGATGGAAAAGTACGATGACTACGACACCGCCATGGTGCAAATGCAGACGGCGTCGGGCAAACAGTGCCATATCAACAACTGCCGCCAGGCGGTCTATGGCTACGACCAGCGCATCGAAGTGTTCGGCTCCAAAGGCATGCTGCAGATGGATAACCTTCGTCCGACGACAATCCGTCGCTGGAACCAGGACGTCACCGACGCGCGTGAGCCGCTGCTGAACTTCTTCCTTGAGCGTTATCAGCAAGCCTACAAAGCCGAACTCGATGCCTACATCGAAGCGCTGGTGAAGGGCACGCCGATGCCAACCACCGTGCAGGATGGCCTCAAGGCGCTGCAACTCGCCGATGCCGCAGTCGAATCGGTCAAGACCGGGCGTGCGGTCAGGCTCTGAGCTTGAATGTTCATTGGTTATCTCGGACAAGAACACCTGGAGAACATCATGTCTTACAAGCTTGAGAGTGGCGCCACTATTGGTGTGGCCTGCCTGGGGATTACCCATCCACACACGTCGGGCCGCGTCAAAGCCTTCAAGCGCATACCCGGGATGCAGTTCCTTGGCGCCTACGACGATAGTCCTTTGCTAGAGCCGTTCTGCGATGCGCTGGACTTGCAGGCACGCAGCAAGGAAGAAATCCTCGCCGACCCAAATGTGCATGTGGTGCTGGTGCACCCCAAGAGCTACCTGATGGCCGACTGGGCCATTGAAGCGCTGGAGGCCGGGAAGGCTGTGCTCTGCGAAAAACCGGCGGGTCGCGGCACCATCGACACCACCCGCATCGTTGACGCGGTCGAGCGCACCGGCGGGTTGTTCCAGGTTGGCTACTGCTGGCGTTACGCGCCGTCGGTGGAGAAAATGCAGCAGGTTCTGCAGAGCGGTGAAATCGGCAAAGTGCTGCAGGTTCGCGCGCATGCTGGCTGCTCTCACGACGAGGCCGACACCAATCACATGAAACAGCCGGGCGACCGTGGCGGCGCCTTTTATGTGATCGGCTGCCACACCATCGACCGTTTGCTGTTGCATTTCGGCATGCCCAAATCGGTCAATGCGCGGATTACCAAGTTCGCCGGGCAGATGAGCGATTCGGCGCGCGAGGACGCAGTGGGCGCGGTGCTCAACTACGATGATAAGTTGATCACCATCGATTTCATGTCCTGGGACCCGATGCCCTGGACCGAGAGTTGGGACATTACCGCCTACGGTACTCACGGGGTGATGCATTCCACGCCGATGCCGGCGTCGTACAAGCTTTACCACGATGGCAAGAACGGCCATCAGCAAGGCTGGACGCACTGGAACGAGAACAGCTTTCCGGAGATCTGGGCGGTGCGCAAAACCGTTTACTCCCCGGAAATCGCCGAGATCGGTAACCCGGTGTATTTCGATCGCGAAGCCGCTGCCTTCGTCCAGTCGTTGCGCACTGGTAGGCCTTCGACGGTGCCGGCCAGCCAGGCGCATAACATCAACGTGATACTCGAAGCGCTGTTCGAATCCGCTGAGTTGAATGGCCAGGAAGTCATCCTGGCTCAATAGCGGCATGTAGTCCCGTAGGCGAAATGACCCCGCCGGCTCTGTAAAAAGAGCCGGAAGGGAAGTTGCATCCCCGAGAAATGCCAACAACAAAAAGAAGAGGACACCATGCACAAGATCATCAAGGTTGCCGCGGCAGTATTGTTAGGCCTGGCCGTCAGTGCCTGCTCGAAGAATGAAACCAGCGCCAAGGGCACGATTGGCATTGCCATGCCCTCGAAAACCGAAGCGCGATGGGTTTCAGACGGTAGCAATATCGTGGATTCGTTGAAGAAACTCGGTTACGACACCGACTTGCAATACGCCCAGTACGAAGCGCCGACCCAGCTGTCGCAAATCGAAAACATGATGGTCAAGGGCATCAAGGGCCTGATTGTTGCACCGATCGACGGCACGACCATGGTCGATGTGCTCAAGCAGGCCAAGGAGAAAGGCATCAAGGTCATTTCCTATGATCGCTTGATCCGCAACACCAAAGACTTCGACTACTACGTCACCTTCGACAACTATCGCACCGGCGTGCTGCAGGGGCAGTCCATCGTTGACAAGTTGCAGCTCAAGCAGGGCAAAGGCCCGTTCAACTTGGAAATCTTCGCCGGTTCCACGGACGACAACAACGCCCATGTGGTGTACGCGGGAGTGATGTCGCAGCTCAAGCCTTTCATCGACAGTGGCAAGTTGGTGATTCGTAGCGGCCAGCAAGATCTGGACAAAGTGGCCACGCCCAACTGGGACGGCGCCCAGGCCCAGGCGCGCATGGACAACCTGCTTAGCGCTTTCTATGGCACCGCCCACCTGGACGCGGTACTGGCCATGAACGATCAGATCGCCAATGGCGTGGTGTCCTCATTGAGGGGGGTGGGCTATGGCACGGGTAAGCAAGCGATGCCGATCGTGACCGGCCAGGATGCCGAGATTTCCAGCATCAAGTCGATCATTCGCGGCGACCAGTCCTCGACCATCTTCAAGGACACCCGCGCCCTCGCCGAAGCCGCCGCGAAGATGATGGACGCGACCTTGAGTGGCAAGACCGTCGTGGTCAATGACTCTACGTCCTACGATAACGGCTCGATGATCGTGCCGACCCAGTTGCTGACGCCACAACTGGTCGATGGCAATAACTGGCAGAAAGTCCTCGTCGATGACACCAAGTTCTACACGCTTGAGCAGTTGCGCTAAGGCAGTCCGCGATTGGTGCGTGCTGGCAGGAGAGAGAAAATGACAAAAACGATTCTCGACATGCGTGATATCCAGAAATGCTTCGGCCCGGTGAAGGCACTTAGCCGGGTCAACCTCAAGGTCGGCGATGGCGAAATCCATGCGATCTGCGGTGAAAATGGCGCTGGTAAATCAACCCTGATGAAGATTCTCAGTGGTGTCTATCCACATGGCAGCTTTACCGGCGAAATTATCTTCGATGGTGCGCCACGAACGTTCCAGGGGTTGCGCGACAGTGAGGCGCTGGGCATCTGCATCATTCACCAGGAATTGGCTTTGGTGCCGATGTTGTCGATCACCGAGAATCTGTTCCTCGGTAACGAGATCGCGCGTCATGGCGTGATCGACTGGGATGAAGCGCACCTGCGGGCCCGTGAGTTACTCGCGCGGGTCGGTCTCGATGCGCGGCCGCAGACCTTAGTGGGCAACCTCGGCATCGGTCAGCAGCAGATGGTGGAAATCGCCAAGGCGCTGGCCAAGGACGTGCGCCTACTCATTCTTGACGAGCCGACCGCGAGCCTCAACGAAAAAGACAGCGACACCTTGCTCAAGCTGATGCTCGAGCTCAAAAGCCGTGGCATCACCTCGATCATCATCTCGCACAAGCTCAATGAAATTGGGCGGGTGGCGGACGAGATCACGGTGATCCGTGATGGCAGTACCGTCGATGTCATTGACTGTCGTGCCGAGTCTATCGATGAAGGCCGGGTGATCCGCTCGATGGTCGGCCGCGAACTCTCGGACCGTTATCCGAAGCGTGTTCCCGCCATTGGCGAAACCCTGTTCGAGATTGAAAGTTGGTCGGTCGGTGATCCGGAGCACCCCGGACGCGATCGTATCCGTAACATCAATTTCCACGTACGTCGGGGTGAGGTGGTGGGCATTGCCGGGTTGATGGGCGCTGGCCGTACCGAGTTCGCCATGAGTGTGTTTGGCCGCTCTTATGGCTCGAACATCCGTGGCAAGGCGCGTCTGGAGGGGCGAGACGTGGACCTTGGCACCGTGCGCAAGGCCATCGATCACGGTTTGGCCTACGCCACCGAAGATCGCAAGGGCGCCGGCCTGGTACTGGGTGAGAGCATCACTCGCAACACCAGCATGGCCAACCTGACCTCCGTGTCCAAACGCTGGGTGATGAACGAGCTGGCCGAGACGGCGGTGGCAGTTGATTTCAAGACGCGTCTGCGCATTCGCAGCCCGGACGTTTTGCAGACGGTGGACAAGCTCTCGGGGGGGAACCAGCAGAAGGTCGTGTTGGGTAAGTGGCTGTTTTCCGATCCCAAGATCTTAATCCTGGACGAGCCCACTCGTGGCATCGATGTCGGGGCCAAGTACGAGATTTATGCAGTGGTCAATCAGGTGGTCAGTGAGGGCAGGGGCGTCGTGATGATTTCCTCGGAAATGCCTGAGTTGCTGGGTACCTGTGACCGAATCTATGTGATGAACGAAGGGCGCTTTGTCGGCGAGTTTCTGATCGCAGAGGCATCGCAGGAAAAAATCATGCACGCAATCATGAAAAATGAGGTGATCCAGTGAGCGAAGTCAGCGTACCTCTCACATCCAAACCAACGGCGCTCACGTCATTCAAGCGCGGCGCGCGCGAATACGGATTGCTGGCATCGTTGATCGTCATCATGGTGTTCTTCCAGGTGGCCACCGGCGGGGCGCTGATGCAGCCGCTCAACCTGACCAACCTGTTGTTGCAGAACAGCTACATCGTCGTCATGGCGTTGGGCATGCTGATGGTGATCGTCTGCGGCCACATCGACCTCTCGGTCGGTTCGGTGGTCGGCGTGATCGGCGCGCTGGCCGCGGTGCTGATGGTCCAGTATCGATTGGATTTTTTCACCGTCACGGTGATCTGCCTGGCAGCGGGTGCGCTGATTGGTGCCGCGCAAGGGTACTGGGTGGCGGTCTGGGGCATGCCGTCGTTCATTGTCACCCTGGCCGGCATGCTGGTTTTTCGCGGAGCAACTATCGCGATTTCACAAGGACAGTCGATCGGTCCGTTTCCGCCGGCTTTCACGGCGATCAGTTCTGGCTTCATTCCCGATTTTTTTGCCAATGAAAACCTGCGAATCACCTCCTTGTTGCTGGGTATCGCCGTCGCGGCGACGTTCTGGGTAGTCGAGTATCGCAGTCGCAAACGCACACTCAAGAGCGGCGGCAGCGTCGCGCCAATCGCGCTGTTCGCGCTGAAGAATGGCCTGATCACGGCGCTCATTGTGTACTTTTGCTACCTGCTCTCAACTTACCGCGGCATACCTACTGTGCTCGTCATCATGAGCGTGTTGATTGGTGTGTATACCTTCATCATGAATCGCACCGTGATTGGCCGTTGGATCTATGCGGTGGGCGGCAACCTCAAGGCTGCCAGTCTGTCCGGAATAAACACCTCACGGGTGACCTTCTTTGCGTTCGTCAACATGGGCGTACTGGCCGCCGTTGCCGGTCTGATTTTTGTTGCCCGTCTGAACAGCGCGACGCCACGCGGAGGCACCGGCTTCGAGCTGGACGTCATCGCAGCCGTATTTATCGGCGGAGCCTCGGCCTCCGGAGGGGTAGGCAAAGTGGTGGGCGTGGTAATCGGCGCTTTCATCATGGGTGTGTTGAACAACGGCATGTCGATCATGGGCATCGGTATCGACTACCAACAGATGATCAAGGGCGCTGTGTTGCTGGCAGCGGTATTCGTGGATGTATATCAGAAAAGCAAAGGTTGATATGGCAGGCATAACTGACACCGCAGGGAGACAGCGATGATCAAGCACATTGTTATGTGGAACCTGGAAGGTGAGACGCCTGAAGAAAACAGGCAAGCCTGTCTGTTTCTCAAGGAGCGTTTCGAAGGGCTTGCCGGGTTGATACCCGGACTTTTGAAGATCGAGGTCGGTGTCGATATAAGTCGTATCGATTATGCCTGCGATGTAGTGCTTTACACCGAATTTGCTTCAGCTGAAGCCTTGGAGGCATATACCACACATCCCGAGCATTTGAGGGTGAGGAGTGAGCTGGGGGACTCCCGGATTGCCCGTTATCAGGTAGATTATTTCATGTAAATATCAAGCTGGCACCGCATCAGTTCGATGGAGTCATGGCTAGATCATCTATATCTATCTTGCGCTCCCCCAGCGACTCATGTGTATTCACAGTGTCTTGAGACGCTGGTGGGCGTTTGGCGGATCTACCAGGGAATCCTGCATTTGGCTGTGGATTCAACCCGTCTTGCTGGCCTGCAGCGCATGGTCCAGGCCGACGATGATCAACTTGAGGCCAAAGTCGAATTCGTCATTGATTGAAATATTCGACAAGTGCGGGGCGATCTTCACGGTCGCTGGGTACTTGCTCGACTCTAGCTGTTGAAAGAACCCCCTCAGCTCGGCACTTGCGTTGTGCGAATGTTGCCCTGCGGGGTTCAGTTGGCCGGCGAATCCAATCACATAATGAGCCATGGTCGTGTAGGCAGACGCGGCCAATGGCGGTGTAAATCCTGCCTTCAAGAACATCGCCAACACACGCTCGCGAAGCTCTAGTCCATTCGGGCCCAGCGGAATCTGCGTGGCCAGCAGCGGGACGATGTTCGGATGCGCATTCAACTTCTGGTAAAACCGACTCATGCTCAGTACGCAGGCGTCTTGCCAGCCCAAGTCGGCGGCGTCCTGTTCATCGTTCAGCAGCCCGCCCAGAAACCTGTCCGCCGCGTAAGCAAATATCTCGTCCTTGCTCTGGAAATGCCGATAAAGCGTCGCTGTGCCTGACCCCAGGCTGTCCGCAAGCATTCGCATGTTGAAAGCCTGAAAACCAACCGACTCTACGATTTCCAATGCCGTGGCGATGATCCTGTCAAACGAGATGGACGGGCGTCCGCGCGCGCCAGTTTTTTGCTCGCGCACAGGTTGATTGAGCCACCACTGAGGGCTGCCAGGTGGTAGTGGATTCTGATCGTATGTATTCATCTGCTGATCATGCTGTTTGGTTGACCGGACTTATAAACCGTTTAGCCGTTAGGTGTCGAATCGCTCGCCGGTCGGAAGAGGGGAGTTGACAGGCTTATCTTTATTATGGATACACTGTATCCGTAAATTAAAAGCGCTGCAGCCGTTGCAGGTTCCGCCCTTCCTTTGCCAGTCCGTGTCGAGGTCCGTAATGCCAGATGAACATTCTTTGCAGGATGCCCAGTCCCGATTCATCGTCGTCGGCGGTACTCAGGTCCACTACAAGCGCGAGGGCAAAGGCCCCGTGATTGTCCTCTTGCACGGAAGTGGCTCTTCATTGCAGAGCTTCGACAAATTGGTGCTGGCATTACGGCAAAATTTTGAAGTGGTACGGCTGGACCTACCGGGTTGCGGATTAAGTGGTGCGATGCCCGGCAATGATTACCGGATTGATGCCTACGTGCGTTTCCTCAATAATTTTGTACAGCGCCTTGTCCTAAGCAGATTCCAACTCGGTGGGAATTCGTTGGGTGGAAATATTGCCTGGAACTTTGCGCTGGACCATCGCGATAAAGTCCAGCGGCTGATCTTGATGAACGCGACCGGTTACCCGGAAAAGTCATTACCTGCTGCATTTCATCTGGCACGTAATCCCATCGGTCGATTTTTGTTACGCCGCTTTTTATCCCGGCGTTCCACTGCGATGAACCTACGCAAGTTGGTGGGGACGCGCACTGTATTGGATGAGGCGGTGATTGATCGGACTTATCAGATGATGAGTATTCCCGCCAATCGCGAAGCGTTCATTCACTTTGCCAATACCGATCAGCGCGATCGTTCCGGCGAAATTCGCAACATAAGAGCACCAACGTTGGTGCTGCGTGGTGAACAGGTTGATGGTCAATATTTCGCCCGTGATATTACGGGAAGCCAGGAAATTGTTCTGGCGGGGGTTGGACGTCTGCTACCTGAAGAAGCGCCTGATGAGATCGCAGCTTCAATAAAAAACATACTGGGTGCTATATGAAACTCAAGCCTCTGTCCTACTTTATTGCCAAGGGTGAAACCGGAAAGCTGGTCGCTCAGGCCCGTAATCGTTTGCAGGGAGACTTCGTTCAGTTATCACGCGGTGTTACGCACTACCAGCTGGCCGGTCCCGCGAATGGTGAAGTGGTGCTTTTGGTGCCGGGCCTTACGATCCCTCTTTTTTATTGGGACAGGTTCGTAACCCGCCTGCACGAGCAAGGCTTTCGAACGCTGGCGTACAGTGCTTACGGACGCGGCTATTCAGACCGTGTACAGGATGCCTATGGCGTTGGGTTATTCGTGCAGCAGTCACAGGAACTGGTCAGCGCACTTGGCCTGGCCGCCGTTGACCATGTCATCGCAACGTCGATGGGCGCTCTCATTGCCATGGCGCTGTTGGCTGAACATGGGCTCAAACCGAAAACGCTGACGTTGGTCGGGCCCGCTGGGCTCACGCGCAAAAAAGCCCTCGCAGCCCGGGTGGCAAATATTCCGGTAATAGCTGAACGATTCGGCAAACACCTGGCTCGCCAATCGATACTTTCCCATATACACCATAACGTAAACACCGAAGCGGATGCTCAATATCTCAAGGCTATGGTCAGTGACGCGCTGGGCTATGAAGGAACGATGTATTCATTGCTTTCGACCTTGCGCAACTTTACGTTGATCGGGCAGCAAGCACTCTTTCGTGATATGGGTGAGCTTGCAATTCCTACGCTCTTGGTGTGGGGCGCGGACGACAACATAACGCCGGTTGTTCACATGCAGGAAGCCAAGGTCTTGCTCAAGCCTATGAATGCTGCTGTTGTCCGTGAATGCGGGCATATGGCGCCGCTTGAACGTCCCGATGAGCTGTCTCAACTGTTTATACAATTTTTGGCGCAAGTCAGATTGTCCAGTCATGTTTTATAAAATTCAAGCGCAACTGCCTGGATGTTGTGTGTCTTTTGGGGTTGTTAATTATTGGACGTTATTATCATGAGCGTAATTCAGCACGTTAACAGCGCCGTGACCGATGTGCTTATTGTCGGTGCGGGTCCCACCGGTCTTACATTGGCCTGCGAACTGGCGCGTCGCGGGATAAGCAGCAGAATCATCGAAAAATCACCCACGCCATTTAATGGCTCTCGTGGTAAGGGTATCCAGCCCCGCTCGCTGGAAGTGTTCAATGACCTGGGCGTGGCGGACGCGGTTCTGCAAGCGGGAGCAAAATACCCGCTGATGAAGCTGCACTTGCCCCTCATCGGTATTGAGTGGGCAATGATCAAGTACCGCAAGCAAACCCCCGATGTGCCATTTCCCAACACCTGCCTGATCCCACAATGGCGCACCGAAGAGATCCTGCGTAACCGGCTGTTGGAGCTTGGCGGGGAGGTTGAATGGGCGACAGAAGCCCTTGGCATTACTCAGGACGCTGGTGGCGTTGCAGTGCCCGTGCTTTGCAACGGGATAAACAGCACGATTCGCGCGCGCTATGTGGTGGGAGCGGATGGTGGCCGCAGCTTTGTGCGCAAACAACTGGGCGTGCAGTTTATCGGCACCACGTCCCAGGAAGGCCGGATGATTGTGGGCGATGTGCAGGTCGAAGGGCTGGGTAGAAACAACTGGCATGTATGGCCGTCGTTGCGTAATGGCATCGTAGGTTTGTGCCCGTTGCCCCATACCCATCTGTTCCAGATCATGCTCAGGGTCAACCCGTCGGAGCTGGAACCCGAATTGTCCGAGCGCTCGATTCAGGAACGCTGGCTAGCCATCACCGGCAACAAGGACATTCGCATCCACAGCCCGGTGTGGCTGTCGCTGTTCCGACCGAATGTGCGCCTGGTCGAAAAGTACCGCGTGGGACGCGCCTTGCTGGCGGGCGATGCAGCACATGTGCATACCCCGGCTGGCGCACAAGGCCTGAACACCGGCGTGCAGGATGCTTATAACCTGGGATGGAAGTTGGCCTTGGTTCTGCAGGGGGCGACCGATTCGCTGCTCGATACTTATCAGGAAGAACGCATGCCCGTGGCGGCAGCGGTGCTGGAAATCTCCAGCGAGCTGTTTGGCTCCGTGAGCAAAGTGCGCATCCCCAAGCTCACCCGTGGCGACGTGGAGCGGCAACTGCAAATCAACTACCGCGAAAGCTCCTTGAGTCAGGGCTGTGGGGCAGAGCGAACGCCCCTGCTTGCTGCGGGCGATCGAGCGCCCGATGCACCTTGCTCCAACCGCCGGTTGGGCACGCGCACGTTATTCGATGCGTTCAAAGGCACTCACTTCACGGTGCTGGCATTTGGTGAGAAGGCTATTGAGGCTGCCCGAAAAATTACCGCTATCGAGGGCTTGGTGAAGGTGGTCGCCATCCGCCCGTGGCATGTTGCCAATGATGAGGCTGATGACCTGGCCGACGACCAACTGCATGCACGCATGGCGTACGGCATCAACACCACGGAAAACGTCGCCGTGCTGGTGCGTCCTGATGGTTACATCGCGAGGATTTGCACCTACGACTGGAAGTCCGGTATCGAGCGCTACTTTTCCGATATTGGCTGTTCGACGCTAACACAGTTGTCGCAGAGCGATTCCGGGCGGCCACTTGCTGACCGTGCGACTACCGACGCTTAAGGAATTGACCGTGAACAAACCAGCGGCGGTTGTTCAGTCTCGGAGAGTCATGGTGCATCCTTAACCCTCGAACAAGAGGATGCTTTATGGAAGGACGTCTTCATGGCTCAGCCCGAACAACGCCGCGAATTCGAGCCGAGCTCCAAGCGTCCCAAAGGTGACCATCCAGATACGCGGCTGGTCGACATCTGGAACACTTCCGCGATACAGCAAGGCCGAACAGCGTTTGCACCGTGCGACTTACCTGATGCCACCGAGAGGTTCTGATACACGGTGTCGCATTGCTTGCAGGCAATCAGGTTCGCGAACGCCTTCATGGTCTGTCCGAGGCACGTGTTATTTGAACTGTGCGACGAGTGCCTCTGCGCCTTTATCAATTCCCGTTTGTGCGGCACTCAGTGATCCTCGCGTGGCACCGATGTTCAACGAGTTCGGGTATTGCTTGGTCACGTAAGCGTTAAGCAGACGGTTGGTGGCCGCGTCGTAAATTTCGACAGAAAAGAACACCGAGCCGGTAAACGTGCCTTCTTTTCCACGAATTGACTGCACGATGTTGTAGGGGCCTCCCGCCAGATCGAATCGAGTGAACGTACCGAGAAAGGGCGTTGTGGTTTGTGCTCCGGTCAACGTCAGTTTTACCCGCAAGGTATTGGGAGTCGAGATTCGCGTCAGCTTGAAGCGCTCTTTCAAGCGCTCGCTGAATTGACTGTGCATGTAGCGGGCAAGGGTTTGTCGGTCGGCTTGGGTCAGGTCGCCGAATTGATTATCTGGCGCTTGGTAGACCGTTACCGGCTCGAGAATAACCGCCGAGTAGTGGTTCCAGTCGACGTTGGCCTTATAGCTATAGGGCACTCGGCCAGAGTCATCCTCGGTGTTGGGTGCCAGGCGCGCCGAAGAGTCGATGCCTGAATACAAGGACGGCGGTGTTCCGGCACATCCGGCCATGGTTAGGGTGACAGTCAGCATTACCAGTCGAGGTGCCTTGAATATTTTGTACATGTGAGAGCCCTGCTTAAAGAAGCGTGATCAAGGGGGATGGCGCTGTTTTGGCGTTAATGGGTACCTGGTGCGGCCGAGCCTTTCCTTGTCTTTAAAGGGGCAGGGCAGTACATTGGCTCTTTGGTTAAACTGAACCGGTCGGTACGGTTTACAGTCTTGCGCAGCGAGCAAATGGCTGTCAAGCAAAACTGTACATGCTGGTTCGCTTATGGGTGGGGTTGGAATGAAAGTAAGGACGGAAGCGCGCCGCGAAGCGATCATTGAGGCTGCGGCGCATCTGTTTCAAGAGGTGGGCTACGAACGGGCGTCGATGAATGAACTGACCCGGCGATTGGGCGGTTCCAAAGCAACGCTGTATGGCTATTTCCCTTCCAAGGAAGCGTTGTTTGTCGAGGTCGTTCGTTCCGTTGCCACTGTGCATTTATCTGAGGCTGTGGGGCTGTTGTCTGCGCATGGCGAAGAAGAACTCACCTTTGAGCAGAAGCTCACGTGTTTCGGCGAACGCATGCTATTTGTGTTGACCAATGAGAGCAGTGCATTGGCGGTGTACCGGATGGTCATGGCCGAGGCTGGACGTTCGAATATAGGCATGCTGTTCTACGAGGCAGGGCCAAGCGACTGTATTGAAGTCTTGTCGACCTGGATGGGTGAAGCCATGAGTCGTGGTGAGCTGGGCCAGGCTGCCCCTCAGGTCAGGGCAGCACAGTTCCTCGCATTGTTGACGGCGGAGGTACAAGTTCGACTGTATCAACCGGCCTCGGAACCACTTGAGGTTGAGCAGATACGGGCGTTGGTCCTCCGAGCGGTAGGGATGTTCATGGGAGGGGCGGCTTCCCACTGACCGATTGGTCGTTATGGCATTCACTTGGCCCCTTTGCCTCGCCTGGCGTGGCGGTATTCGTTTGCGTCAATGCCACTGAGCGAGCAAGCGTAGGTGCTGCTCTTGCGCAACCTCCTGGATGACGGGTGATAAACGCAACTCGGTACCTGGCAGGTACTGGGCCAGGCGTGCCCGGTCACCCGGTTGCAGCAGGCTATAGCCTTCGAGCGAATGGTCGAACAGCTTTGCGGTGGTGCGGCCGATCAGGTTCCAGCCGCCGGGGGAGGTTTGGGGGTACGCGGCGGTCTGGCGTTCGGCGATGCCGACGCTGCCGGCCGCCACGCGTTTGCGCGGGGTGTTCAGGCGCGGGCTGGCGAGGATTTCTTCCACCAGGCCCATGAACGCGAAACCCGGGACGAATACCTGGTATTCATGACCGCTGTGGCGTTCGATGACGTCGTTGATGGACAGCCCGCTGCGTTGGGCCAACTGCCGCAGTTCCGGTCCGACGCTGGGGTCGTACCAGGTGGGCAGGCTGTAGCTGCGACCACTGCCGCTGCCGTCACTGGCAGTCAGGTTTTCGCCGCGGGCCAGGGTCACGGTCTTGCGCATGGTGCTGGGTGTGGGAGGCGTGGAAGCCGCAGGCGATGTTGGCACAATCGATAAAGGACATGATGTCGGCATCGCAGCCGTTGGTCCAGGCCCCGACGCTTTCCCCG
Organism: Pseudomonas gingeri; assembly: GCF_013386165.1. Taxonomy (GTDB): domain Bacteria; phylum Pseudomonadota; class Gammaproteobacteria; order Pseudomonadales; family Pseudomonadaceae; genus Aquipseudomonas; species Aquipseudomonas gingeri_C. The sequence goes on from NZ_JACAOS010000003.1 coordinate 274,471, forward strand.
ATATCGCAGTTCAGTAATGGCATGTTCATGGTCGGCGACTCCTGCTTTGGCTGTGCAGCCAGGTTGCGAAACACCCGGGACGGACAGGAGTCCCGGGTGTCAATGTGGCCTTCCTTTACTTTTCCCACTCGGCCTTGGGAATCAAGAGTCCGTGATTGCCGTTGTAGGCGGCGCGCTGAGGTTGTTTCCAGCCCTCAAGCAGTGCGTCGTCCAGGCGGTAGACTTCAACGCCCAGCGGACGGCAGACCTTGAGCGGGTCTTCGGCATCCGGCCCCCACATCGGCAGCGACAGGTCGCCGCCCGGGCAGGTGGAGAGGGCGCACAGCAGATCGATTTCGGCAAAGAACTCCAGGTAGTCGCCCTGTTTGGCCGGGCAGGCTTTCATGAAGTACATGTCGTCGTGATTGAGGCCGGTACATTGGAAGATGTTCAGCACGTCGTGCACATCGAACTCGGTCAGGCCGTGGGGCAGCACCGCGCGGGTCAGGTTGGAGTGGCAGTGGTGGTGAAAGTCTTCGCCGGTGAGCATCTTGTTCACGTAAGGGTCGCAGCGTGTGCCCAGCAAGTCGTGCAGACGGCCGCCGTGTTCGTCGATGCCGTAGCCGGCCAGGCTGTCGTCGGTGATCGTGACCATCGGCCGCAGAAAGGGCAGGTTCGACCACAGGCGGTCGTACGTGGTGACGTGGGCGCCTTGCAACTGGCGAGTGCGCGCCGCCCACATGCGTTCGCGGGGATCGTCGGCGCTCCAGACATTGAAATCGCCGACTTGTGGGCCGACCGGTGTGGTTACGCGGAACACATGGCCCGCCGGCACTTTCCAGGCATGGCCGGTGCGGATCGGGATTTCAAATTTCTCGATCAGGGTGCGGCCATCCCGGGACTCGCGCACGCGATCATAGAAGGCTTTGTCGACCTGCAATGCGGCACCTTTGCTGACTTGATAGGCCGCTGGATAGTCCTTGTACATGGTGGGTCCTCTTTTCAGGGTTTTGAGATGCTGCTCAGAATGTCCAGCAGCACCGACTCGGAGTCGTTGAGGTAGCTGCTCAGGGCTTCCTCGGCTTCTTTCTTGCGGCCGTCACCGAGCAGGTCGTGGATATGCCGGTCGCGTTCGAGCCAGGGTTTCTGGAAGGTTTCCTCGCTGGGAGCGTTGGAAAACACCAGGCGCATCTGGGCTGCGATGTGGGTGAAAAACTCGTCCAGCAGCGGGCTGCGCAACAGGCCGACGATATGTTGGTGGAACCTCAGGCTGTGGGTGCCGAAGGCTTGCCAGTTCTCGCGGTCCTGAGCCAGTTGCGCGGCCTCTATGGCTTCGAGCATCAGGTCGGACTGGTATTCACGCAGGGGCTTGCTGGCCGCGATGGCTTGCAACTCCAGGGTGCGCCGCACCTTGAATATGTCGCGCACTTCATCAACACCCAGGCGGCGCACGATCACGCCTTTATTGCGCACATAGCTGGTCAGTCCCTCGCGGCCCAGATGGTGCAAGGCTTCACGCACGGTATTGCGCGAGGCGTTGTAGGCGTTGACCAGTTCGCTCTCCACCAGCGGCATGCCCGGCAGCAGCCGGCCGCCAATGATGTCTTCGCGCAGTTCGATGGCAACCTGGTCGGCCAGCGACAGGCTGGGCTCCTTGGCTTGATTCACTTCGGGGCTCCTTTGGCTCACGCCAGTTGTACGTCTTTGAGGAATTTGGTCATGCGTTCGCTGCGTTGCTCGAGCATTTCGCGGGGTGCGGCGTTCTGGATGATCTCGCCGCCTTCCATGAAGACCACGCGATCAGAAAGCTTGAACGCGAAGCTCATTTCATGGGTAACGATCACCATGGTCATACCTTCGCGGGCCAGTTCCTCGATCACCGCCAGCACGTCGCCGACCAGTTCCGGATCGAGGGCTGAGGTGGGCTCGTCGAACAGCATCACCGAGGGGCGCATGGCCAGGGCGCGGGCAATTGCCACTCGCTGCTGTTGGCCGCCGGACAGTTGATGCGGATATTTTCCGGCGTGCTCGAGCATACCGACCTTGCGCAACAGGGCCAGGCTCAAGAGGCGCAGTTCTTCGCCGCCACCCTGGGCATGGTAGACCGGCGCCAGCATCACGTTTTCAAGGGCGGTTTTGTGGGGGAACAGGTTGAAACCCTGGAACACCATGCCGACGTGGACGATGCCCTGCATATGAACCTTGTGACCCAGCGAGCCTTCCGGCTCTCGAGTGCCACGCAGGAACGGCTGGCCTTGTAGGGTGATCTCGCCATGGTCCAGGCTTTCGAGGCCGTTCATGGTGCGAATCAGTGTGGTCTTGCCCGAGCCCGACGGGCCGATGATCGATACCACCTCGCCCCAGCGCACATTCAGTTCGACGCCTTTGAGTACCTCCAACTCGCCATAAGACTTGCGAACGGCTCTGGCCTGCAAGGCGAACTCGCCGGGTTCGGCCCGGTCAGCCGTACGGCCAGTGGCGACTTGGCCCAATTCGGCGGGCGCGATTTTCTTGGGCTGGCGACGGGTTACGTCCAGGTGGTTTTCCAGTACGCGCAACAGGCGGCTGAACACCGTCACAATGAGTACGTAATAGAACGCCACGGCAAGCATGGTCTCCATCACCAGGAAATTCTGGGTGTAGAGCTGCTGGCCGACCAGCAGGATTTCCGAGAGCGAGATCACCGACACCAACGAGGTCAGCTTGACGATGGTGATGTATTCGTTGGCCAGCGTCGGGAGGGCGACCCGCAGGGCCTGGGGCACCACGATCAAGCGCTGCACGCCGCGATAGCCGATGCCAAGGGCCTTGCCCGCTTCCAGCTGACCCTTGACGACCGCCAGCAGACCGCCGCGATGGATCTCGGCAATATAGGCGGCTTCACTCAGTACCAGTGCGATCAAGCCTGCGGAGTAGGGATTGGACAGCACCATGCTGGTGGAAGGAAACACTTGGGGCAGGTTGTAGACGAAGATCAGCAATACCAGCAATGGCAGGCTGCGGAAGAACCAGATATAGAGGCCGGCGGTATCCCGTAGCCAGCGGCGTTCCGACTGCCGGGCCAGGGCCAGGAAAAAGCCGAAGACTATGCCCAGAATCCAGGTTTCCAGGCTCAGTTCGACCACGGTGGCCACGGCTCGCCAGAAGTCGCCGTTCCATAACAGGCCCAGGGTGTAGTGCCAATCGAATTGCATAAACTTGCTCCGCGTTACTGTGATTTCTGCCGCATGCGACAGAAATCGATGGATCCGCTACGGGGTGCGTTCGGCCCAGGGCCTGCGCGGTGTCTCAGTTGCCAAGGGCCGCACTGATCTCATCGGCACTCGGTTCTGCCAGGTTGTAGCGAGCGAGCAGTTTGCCGTAGCTGCCGTTCTGTTTGATCTGACTCAGGGCGCCGGTCAGTTCCTTGAGCAGCGCCGGGTTGTCTTTGCGCACGGCCAGGCCGACCACCACCGGATAGATCAGCTCGTTGGAGCTGATCACGGTTTTGCCTTGCAGTTTTTCTACGGTGATCTTGGCGACCGCGGCGTCTTCCATCTGCACGTCGACCGCCTGGGCCAGCAGGGCTTGGGCTGCTTCCGGGGAAGTCGGGAACTCACGGGACTGGATCGCCGGTTTGCCCGAGGCGATGCAGTATTCAGCAGAGACCTTGTTGAGCTTTGGCACCCAGGACGCGCCTTTGATCGAGCCGACGCGCTTGCCGCACAGATCTTCCGGGCGTTGGGGTTTGAAGTCGCCACCGCTGAGTACCATCAGCGAGGAACCGGTCTTCAGGTAGCTGAGGAAATCCACCTGCTTGGCGCGCTCGGGGGTGACATATAGCGCCGAGGCCACGACGTCGAAGCGCTGGGCGTTGACGCCCAATATCAGGTTGGCGAAACGCGTGTCGAGAAAGCGTGGCTCCAGCCCCAGTTGTTTGCCCATCAACTGCATGAACTCGGGGTCGAAGCCTGCGGGCTGTTTTTGTTCCAGGTAGGTGTAAGGCGGGTACGTCAGGTCGGAGCCTATCGATAACTCTCCCTGTTTGAGGGTGCCCTTGATCTCGGCAGCGGACACTAGCGGCGCCACACAAGCCAGGGTGATCACTAATCCAAGGTTGCGCACGGTTTTCTTGCCCGTCAGACCTTTTTGCATGTTCGTATCCTCGGTTGCTCAATACAGGGAGGGTGATGATTGTTCAACAATCATGTATTTGTAGTTAATCATTTATCATGCCATTTTCGTTGTTTTTGGCTTTTTGATGATTTTTTAGATGGGCGAGTGTGTTTTATTGTTCGGGCGCACACCAAGTCGGTGCGATTCGTTACCGAGCGCTACGTTTTGGAGCAAGGAGGATGGTTTTTTGCGGACAGAGGGCTGGAGTTGTTACCGAGGGGGATCTACTGGTCCCTTTGAATCGACCGAGCTGCCGGACACAGGTATAACCCGTGTCCAGTCAGCGCATCAGTACCAGCCTTGCTATGGCGGTTTTCTCAGAGTTGTACCCGACGGAGCCTGCCGCTCAACGGTACGACGTTGTTGTCTGCCGTGGGCAGCGGCCGGCCCGATAATCCCATGCCTTCGCTCACCAGTACCGCCTCCTGCAACAGGCACAGGTTGGAAGGGGTATCCAGGCCGCGAGCGAGTACGGTGACTTCCGCTGTTTGCAGGTTGCAGCTCAGCAGTCGACCCGTGAATCGGGTAAAGCCGCCATGCAGGGGTTCGCCATTCCAGTCTGGCGGTAAAGGTTGCTGCAAGCGGTCGCAGAGCTCCAGGACCAGCACGTTCCCCTTCGGACACAGCGCCAGCCCGGTGGGCAGTTGCAGGCCGCGGATCAGGATCTCGATTTGCCCGTTGGCCGGCCAGACCCGAATCACCAGGCCAGCCTTGTCGGCAAAGTCGATGCCTTTGCGGGCCGGGTCGCGATGTAGCTCTCCAGAGAACAGGCTGATCAGCACGGCGTCTGTCGCCGGCTCGTACACCAGGGTCACGGGAACGGCTTCCTGGCCCTGATCCAGTTCCGGTAATTGGGCCAGCACGCGTTCGTCCTGGCCGGTGCTGAACTCCACCAATTGATTCGTATCGGGCTTGACCGCCAGCCAACTGCGGCGGGTCGGGTGATAACACAGCGCATTGAGATTGCCACGGCTGTGAAACACCGGCTCGGGCGGGTTGAATTGCAGGTCCAGCAGTTTGGAGCCCTCGACATAATCGGTCTGGCTGACCAGGCAGCGCCCGCCACCGCAGGCGATGTCCGACAGCCCCATGATTTCATCACGCAGCATGCGGGCCTGCATATTCATGGCGCGAAATCCTTGCGCCAATGTTTCACGGGGCAGGTAGGCTCCCGGGTTGTGCGGGTCCGCTCGCAGTCGACTGATACGGCCGCTGAAGGGCTGGTCCGGCAGGCCCGAACCGGCTTCGGCCAGCAGGACGCTGCCATCGGCTTGCACACAAAGCCCGCGAGGGTTCAACAGGCCTTCGGCGATGATGGTGCTCGGGCGCAGGGTTTCGCTAGGGCGTGCCGGGATATGCATGGGAATGGGCATAGGGTCTCTCTCCATGGACAAAAGGGGGGACGGCTACTGCGGCGGTTGCCACGGTTCACCCGTGAGATAGGCCCTGAGCAGCGCCCGCTGGCAGGGAGACATTGAACGCACGACGGGCATGAACAACGTGGTGCCTTTGTAGGCATCCGAGGTTCGGGCGAGGATGGGATTCTTCGCGGCCATGATTGCGTCAGGCTGATTCAATGGGATGTAACGAGACATGGCGGGGAAGGCCAGATAGTGAAAGCGCAGGACGTTCGGATACATCAGCGGCCAGGTGATGGTGGTCCCTGCGGGGATGCCGAAGTCGGTCTGTGCGTATTTGCGAAAACTGGTGAAATAGCTGCCGCTTGCAAGGCCGTTGACGGTGTAGGCCAGGGCGACAAAACCCGCCTGGGTGGCACTGCCGGGTTTGAGGGTGACCGGGAAGCTGATGGCGAGCTGGCCGGTGCTGACGGTCAACGCGGCTGGGAACTCGAGGAAGTCCCAGTTTTGCGGTTGGTCGTATACCCCGGGAGCGCTTGCCTGCAGGTCGATTTCGGTGGCACTGGGGACCGGGCCGCCCAGGTACCTGACCTGCAGGGTGATCGACAGGCCATCAGGGTAGTCCTCCAGATAAACGTTGCGCTGATCGGCATAGACCCGATAGGTCGATTCGGTTGCCAGCAGCTTGGTGCCGGCGACCCTGTTGGGCGCGCTAATGGCCAGGGGGGCGGTCTGCACCGCTTGCTGCTGGCTGGCATTGAGTGACAGGTCGACGATGCCGCCATACACGTAGTAGTTGAACAATGGGCTGCTGGTCGGGTCGAGGGTGGTCAGGGTGGTCGTGCCCGCAGCAATGGTGACGGGGCCGTAATTCGCGTTGGGCCCGATGGGACTGGTGATGTCGTCCCTGACGGCCCGGAAGGTTTGTTTCGGGATGACGTTCACCATGTCGATGCTCAGGATGCCGCTGTCGCCCAGGTTGGCATAACCGGTGCTGTTCGTGCTTTGGTTGACCAACTGCCGGCCCGGCAGGCAGTTCAACGGTTCATCCGCGAAGGCCGGTGCCAGTGTGCCGATGACCCGGCCGATGCTCGGATTGGGGGTGTCTCTGCCTGCGGCATAATCGGCGTTCAGTTGGTCGGTGGTCATCGTGGGACACATTTCGAACATGACAAAGCGCAGGACGATCCCCGTTGCCCCCGGCGCCTGGATGATCGACTGCAGGCCATGGCTGTTCCGATTCCAGCTGACGATGCTGCTCAGGGGAAAGGTCAGTTGAAAGGTGCCACTTAAACGGAATGAGCCCGGTGCATCCATCTCTGGTGGCTCGAGCACGCGCTTTTTGACATCCAGGCTGCTACAGACCGTGTCGGCACGGATCAGCAGTTGGATGTTGTCGTTGCCGCCAATTTGCAGACCACCGACGAATATCTGGGTGGTGTTGATGGCGCTGGGGTCCAGGTCCACCATCATCGGGCCGGAAAAGGGCCCCTGTCCGGTGACCGGGTCCACGGAACCCAGCAGGTAGACCGGCTGGCCCACTTGATCGCCGGTGGTACTGATGCTGCCCGGATTGCCCTGGGAGCTGATCAAGGCGCTCTGCATGTCGACGACATGCTGCCCGTAGTGATTCCAGCCGCCGGCGGTGTATTTTTCACCGGTTGGGGCGTTGATCATGTTGTTCAACTGATTGTCGCTGTAAGACTGGGCGCCCGGCGCCAGGGTCGAGGTGGTCAGGTCGAAGATTGGCCAGTCTGGATTGCCGTCGTAAGGGATGGTGGGTGAGTTGTTCGGCAAGCTGACGTCCGTGCGGATGCCACCCCAGAAGTTCAGTCGTGGTCCATTGAGAATGCTCATGATCTATTTCTCGTCCTTGGTGGTCTTGCCGACAGGTGCATTGGCGAATTTGAACAGGTAGGAGAAGTCAGACTTGTAGGGGCTCTTGACCGGTGTCGCCATCGAGTGGCAATTCATGCAACTGCTGTTGGGCTGGATATAGCTTTCCATGGTCACGTTGGCCGAGAGCGCCGGTGTTGGCTGGCCCAGTGGATTGCCGGGGTTGTCGGGTATCAGCGGGCGTTGTGTGGTGATGAGCTGGTAGTACTTCAACACGCTTGCTTGCAGGCCCGGATCGCTACGGTATTGGCTGTTGACGCCGTTGGTGATCTCGGCAATCGGGGTGACCCGGCTCAGCGGGTTGGGGGTCTGGAACGTGGTGCCGGGTTTGGGGACGCAAACAAGATGTGCATCCTGGGTCTGCCAGTCGCAGGGCGACTGGTTGAGGGCGGCGGCAGGGGCGCTGGGGTTGAAGTAGGAATAGGCTGTGTCGGATGTCGGCTGACCGTTCACCGGCACCTTTGGCGGAACGTTGTCGACCTGTTCGAACGTTGACCAGATCCACTGCGGATAACCCTTCGCCTTGGTGATGATGTGCAGGCCCACCAGGCCCAGGTACGCCTCGCTGACACCGATGCGCTGGCCCTGGTCGTCGAACTTGGCCACGCGCGCGAGCAGGGTCAGGTAGTGGCTGGCGTTGTCAGTGGCCGTGAGGATGCGCCAGCTCGATTTGACCTCGATGACCCCATAAGGGAAGTTGATGTTGTTGGCTTTGGACACGACATCAGCGTTATAGAAACGGTTGGCGACGATGTAGTTGTAGGAGATCTCGTTGGCCGAAATGTCGTAGTAGGTCGGGTTACCGGCCTGGTCGATCAGCCAGCCGCCGACGGCTTGGTCGACGGCATTCACCTGGGTGCTGTTCTTCAACGCGGCGATGTTGATGATACCCAGGCTTTTGGCAGCCTGCGGCGTATTCCAGGGGCCTGGGTCGGCCCCTTTCGGCAGAAAGATTTCCTCTACGGTCTTATAGGTCTGCCAGACGGTATAGCCGGGATCCCCAGGCTGTTTGCCGCAGTCCGGATTACCTCGTTGCCCGTCCTGTGCGGGCCAGTTCAAGGCAATGAACATCTGCCAGCTGTATTGATCGAATAGGTCCTGGCTGGCCGTGGCGGCCGGCGCGCTGCCGGGAGGCTGACAATTCAGGTGGGTAGCCTGCGTCGACGGCATGGCCTGTTCCCGGGCCAGTACCGGCAGACTGGCCAGGCCCAGTAACATCACGGAGAGACAGAGCGTGGTTTTCATGGCGATCCTTCGTCATTGTTCAGGGTTTGCGCTGCATGAGTTTGTTCCACTGCGCCTTTTGGCCGTTGCTCTGTGACGTCGGTGGTTCGAACAATTGGCAGGGCGGCGGATTCGTTGGGCACATGGCGGCTACCTGTGCCCAGGTTTGGGCCGGGTTCGGTTTTTCGATACGGAAGTCGGTGTAGTTCTGGCTGACGATGGGCGCATTGGCAACGCTGGTGTCACCGGAGAAAAAGAACGATTGGGGGTGTCGGTAGGGCGGTTGTCCCGACGGCTTTTTGTAAAAGGCATAGCCGAACAGGATCGGACCTTGCGGTGACTCGAGGTCCAGTGCATAGGCCTGCACACTGGCATCGAGGTTTTTACTGCGTTCGGGGCTGTAGGGCAGATGCTCGATGAAATCTTGCCGTGGTGGATGATTCATCGGTGAAAACATGCAGCAGGCCGGCATGTCCTTTGGACGGTCTTGCGGATACGTCAGGAAGTACGCCTTGTTGCCAAGGGACACGAAGGAGCAGCTGTAGTTGTTGTTCTTGATCGGGAAGATCGGCAGGCAGTACTTCTCGTAGTGCTCCATCATGGCGCCGAAGCCGTCACCATCCGGTGGAATATAGGTGGTGTCGTAGTAGCTGGTCCCTCGGGAGACGGTGTAGTCCGCCGGCGTGAGGGTCGCGGGTGGATTGCTGTAGGGCGGCGGGTTTTTTTCGTAGTTGTGCATCACCCGGTACATGGTCCAGTTGCTGATCCAGAACGCCGGAAAGAACGGATCGGAAGGCTCGCCCGGTGTGCGTTTGGCAATGCAGTTGCCGTTCTGCTCATTGCAGCCCTGGGTGTTGTGCACGCCCATGGTGAAGTAGACGGCGCCGCTGTCCTCCTCGGCGAAAAGGGCTGGGCTGAGCAGCAGGATCAGCAGTAGCAGTCGGCTCAAGATGCTGGCTTTCATAGGGCACTCCTGTGAAGTGCCGGGTGACAGGCTCGTCACCCGGTGGTCCTGCTTGAAGCGGTGTTGTTTTAGTCCTGCTGGTAGTCGCTCATGCTGAGCGGGATGGGGGGGTAATTGCGTTTCACCAGGGCCTGCGCCCAGAGCTCCAGTACCGCGCGCCGGCTTTGTGGCATATCCCGGGTAATGGGCATCGCCAGGGTGCTTTCTTCCTGATACTCCTTGCTGATCAGCACGATGAGTTGGTCGACGGCGCCCTCTATGCGCGTCAGCGAATTGAGTGGCATGTATTTGCTCATGATCGGGTACAGGTAATAAAACGGCTGCAGGATCCGTGGGTAGATAAAGGTCTCCCAGATCAGCACGCTGGCCTCTGGGCTCTCATAAATGCGGTTCCACTCATCGACAAAATCCTGCTGCATATGCGGCTCCAGCGGCAGGACGCGCAGCGGCGCGAGGAAGTCGGTATAGGCTGTCGCGAGCTTGAAACTGAAGGGGACGACGGGTAGCTGCTCATCTTCCTGCACGAAGAATCGCAAGGTCGGGAAGCCCGGAGCCTGTGCCTTGACGGTCAGTCGAGCGATGCCATTGGCGTCGGTCTGAATCTGTGTCAGGCAGTACTGTACGGTGCTGCGCTGGGGATTCTGCAGATTGCCTTCCATCAGGACAGGGTTGTCGAACGCCAGGCAGGGGCTCAGGGCAACCGAGCCGGGTGTGGGCAGGTATTGCAGATAGCTCACGGGTACCTCGTCATCAGAGGGCTCTGCATCCCGAGTCGCTGTGAGCCGACGCCCGGTGCCCTCGGTCACTTGGTGGGGGATCGCAGGCGCATCGCTGAATTGCGGCAGCTCGGCGGTGTTTTGGCTGCGATTGAGCGGATGGTCTTTGAACAACGTAAAGTCGGCCGGGTTGCTGAACGCCAGGTAGTAATCGGTCGTGCACATCATGTAGGCGTTGCCATACTCCGCGACCCAGAGCACGGTGTCGGCCGGTGCGGGCAGACCGTCGTATTGCACCATGATCTGCAGCGTCTTGCTCTCGCCGACGTCGATGAAGCTTGCGCTCTCGACCACTTCGGCGGTCCACATCTGCTGGGTCGCGGCTGGCACGGCGGGTGTTCCCACCCATTGCAGCTCCAAGGATCCGCTTTGCAGTTTTTTCTGCGCGTCGGCGCTGAGTGGCAGGTCAAGGATGCCGGAGCGCTTGTCGAAAGCCGCCTGTTGATAGTCTTCAAAACCAAAACTGGCCAGCGGACTGAACTGCCCGTCCTGGCGTATCCCCAGCTGGTAGTTGCCTGCGTCATATTTTTCTGCGACCGGGATGGGGGCGTCCTTGTCGAGCGGATAGCACGGAAAGGTGTTGGTGAGGTCCAGCGATAAGGTCTCGCCATGGGCCTGTGCCGAGAGGACACCCAATGTCATGCTGGTGTCTGGGGCACCCGGTTTTTGTAGTGTCACCTTCTCGCTGGGGACCAGACGCCTGCCTGCCGGTGCGGTGGGGAACTCGTCTTCAAACCATAGGCCCAGGGTGCCTACGGTACGACTGTAAGCGGGGTTGAAGAAGATGCTGGCGACGTTGTCCAGGCCTTTCTGATACATCTCTTGCACAGTGGCCAGGGCCGACGGGGTGGTGGAGCGGGTGTTGACGTAGGGGTAGTCGTTGAACACACCGTTTCTGTCGTAGCAGGTCAGGTAAGTGGAGAAGCGGAACATCAGACCCTTGGCTTTTTGTTCCTCCATCTGTTCCTGGAGGTTGTTCAGCAGGGCCGAATTGCTGATCGCCCATGTCAGGTTTTCTTTCGGGAAGCAGGTTTGCCAAGTGGTCGTCACATAGATCAGGCCACCGAGGTTGGCCCAGTTGAAGTTCAGGAAACGATCGAGCATCCGGTGTTGACGCTTGAGCGTCAGGCCGCATTGATCGTTGCCCAGCACCAGTTTGTCGAAGTACAACGCGGTGAACGTGTTCTGCCAGGGGCTGACATCGACAAAGCGCGCCGGGGTGGGGCTGTTGCTGCCAAAGGGATTGCCGAGCAGGTTGAAGCTCTGGTTGATCAGCGCATCCTGATCAACGTACCCACCGTTCGGAAGTTCGCCGCCGATGATGACCGACTTGGTCTGGTTGTAGTTGACGGTGCCACAGGCGTTGTCACCGAACAGGTTCCATTCCCCGGGGATCATTATCGGCGGATTCTGTGCGACGTTGCCTGGCACCTGCGTCACATAGTCAGGCGCCTCGTGTAACACCCGAGGGGCGATAGCCCAGGGCATCAGCGTGCTGGCGGCGTTCTCTGGCGTGATGTTGTAATACTTGAGAAACCGCCAGTTCATCTGCATTTTTACCGCATCGTAGAGCGGGTACATATCGTTGTTGTTGCCCGTGGGCGGGTTCCAGAACATATGGCCGTTGAGGTAGATGCGAGGGAAATTCAATACGCTCATGTCATGCTCCTTAGCGTTGCCACTGGGCGCGCTTCAGCGACCAGACAAAGTCCAGTTTGTTGTAACCGGTAAAATCGGATGCCGGCAGCGGGGCAGTGGGGTAAACAATGCCGCCCTGTTCTTTCAGTGCGAAATTGAAATAGCCGTTCTTTTTTGAATACGCGGCCGTACCGTGGCAGGCGAAACAGGAGGACTGGCTCTGAAAGGCTGACTCCAGCTGGGAGTTGGCGAGCAGGGTCGGCGTTGTCTTGGATTGGGTGCCGATGAGTTCGTACTGCGCCAGCGCCGGGTATTTGGCCTGGAAGTCGGTATTGACCGGTTGCGCAGCGGGTGTCGGTCCGGTGCTGTTGGTCATCGGGGTGGGCGGGATCGCATTGGTCACGGTGTACTTGTGGTTGTTACGATTTTCGAAGGTGGTCCAGACCCAGTCGGGGTTCAGCTTGTTGATGACGTGCAAACCGCTCAGCGCGGCATAGCCGACCTGGTATTGAGTGCCCTGCTGGTAGTAGGCCTGGGCGATGTAGTAGCCATCACTTGCCAATTGCTGCTGGTATTTCGGGTTGTCGCCGATCCACAGCCAGGCGGCTTTCAACTCCCAGGCGCTGGAGGGAAATGCCAGGTCGCTGGTCAGGGCGGCCTGGCCGTTCATGTTGTAGACCTTCTTCTGCACGATGTAATTGAACGTGTCTTGGCCCATCAACAATTGGAACCGCACCGGCTGGCCTTTTTGTGCATCCGGCACTGCACCACCCATCTCCAGGATCAGACCGTCCACCTGTTGCGTGGCGTTCAGGTTGTGGAACGTGCGAGTGACGTCCATGCCCTGGGCTTTGGCTGCTTTGAGCACGTCGGCTGGAAGCGGGGCGCTCTGGCCGTAGGGCAGGGGGGCGCCGCCGTTGCTCAGGTAAACCTGGTCCGAGGGTTTCAGGGTTTCCCAAACCCGATCGGGGCTTGTCGCGGCGGCAGGCTGGTTCAGGCAGGCGAACCAGTTCCAGCTCAGGGTTTCGGGACTCTGGGTAAATTCGGTCCGGGTCTTGTCGATGTTTCCGCCAAACTGCAGGAAATTGTTGCAGTCGAAGGTGTTGGTGTTATCAGCCTGAGCCAATCCGGCCAGTGCACTGAGAACGGTTATAGAGATGGCTCGCCGCATGGAAGCTCCTTGGCATTGGCCTGGTCGCTGTGTGGGTGCCCGAGGAAATGCTCCAGGAGCAGTTGTTTCACCGCCGTGGCCGCAAGAAGCTGTGGCAACGGCAGATCACAATTGGTGATGAGTAGCGGGCCGCTCTGCTGACTCGCAGGCAGGCGGCCATGACTGCCACGGACCAGTCCGGTGTCCAGCGGGATCAGGTCCATGTAGTAGCGAAAGCCGAGCTTTTTCTGCAGCAGGCGGCGCGCCACTTTCAATTTGGGGAAACGAATGGCCGGATCGATGAACAGCTCCAGCGGGTCGTAGCCGGGCTTGCGATGGATGTCCACGGTGCGGGCAAAGTCGGGGGCTTTGCGATCGTCAAACCAGTAGTAGTAATCGAACCAGTGACCCGCTGCTGCCACGGTCACCAGCTCGCCGCTGCGCGAATGATCCAGCTGCCAGGCCCGCTGTTCGGCTTTATCCAGCACCTGCTCGATGCCGGGTTGACGCTGCAGCAACGCCTTGACGCGGGGTATGTCTTGCGCCTGCTTCACGTAGATGTGCGCGATCTGATGATCGGCAACGGCAAAGGCCGCGCTGGCACCGCAGTCGAGCAGTTCCCAGGACAGTGACTGGCGCACCTGCAGCAGCCCTTCGGAGCGCAACAGGCGATTGAGGGAGATCGATTGCTGCACCGGCTCGATACCGTATTCGGACAGCAGCATCACCGCCGCGCCTTGTTCCTCGGCAAAGGCCAGCAGACGCCCCACCTCACTGTCGATAGCCCGCACCTCGTCGGCAATCGACGGATGATCGGGGCCCAGGCGTTGCAGGCTGTAGTCGAGATGGGGCAGGTAGATCAACTGCAGGTCGGGTCGATCGAGCTGGAACTCGGCGATGGCGCAATCGACGATCCAGCGGCTCGACGCGATACCCGCTGCCGGCCCCCAGAAACTAGGAAAAGGAAAGGTGCCAATCTGCTGTTCGATACGCTCGTGCAACGATGCCGGTGCTGAATACAGGCCGAACATTTTGCGGCCATCGGCTGGATAGTGAGGGCGAGGAGTGATGGCGGCATCCACGTCCGCATACATGTTGTACCACCAGAACAACTGGCTGCAGCGAAAGCCGGGGAGCTGGCGCTTGAGCGTCTGCCAGACTTTTTCACCCTGGATCAGTGCGTTGGGTTGCAGCCAGAAACGCACTTCGGCCTGATCGCGAAAATACCAGCCATTGCCCACGATACCGTGCTCCGACGGCGGCAGGCCGGTGAGGATCGAGGCCTGCACCGTAGAGGTGACGGCCGGGAACACCGGTTGCAGGCTGGCCATTTTTGCCGTTTTCAACAGGGCATTGATGTGGGGCGTCGCCGCACCCAGCAGCGTCGGCGTGAGCCCTACCACGTTGATCAGAAACAGCGGTTGGCGTGAGTGATCAGAGGGCATCGGCGTACGTCTCCCGTGCTTGGGGGTGTAGCAATTGCCGCTGCCGCAGTTGCTCTTCGACCCAACGCAGTTCCGCAGCGATTCCCTGGAGTTGGGCGTGCTCGGAAGTGGGCCGCAGTTGGGCGGGCAAGACGCCCCAACTGTAGGTCTCCACTTCCAGCACGGGACGAAAATCCCCATGCTCCGCCAGAAAGTCGAAGGTCTGCGCCAGGGCGATCTGACTGCCGCTGAGTTCGGGCAGCAGCAAATGTTCGCTGAACAGCGGAATGTGGAAGTGAATCCTCAGCTCGAGGTACTGCCCTTGGCTCCTTGCGCACTCGGCGAGGGCGGCGGGAAGGTCTGCCCAGGCCCGCAGCCGGTCCTGCGCATCGCGGGCTTTTACTTGATGCAGGTAGGTGGTTTCGGCAAAGTTGCTCAAGGTCTTGAGGACGTGTCCGCGTCGGTTGTCGTCTTGAGGGGGGAGGCGACAAATCAAGGCGTTGGACAATTGGATCTTGCCGACGGGTACCCGCGCCTGGCGCAGTCTGTCCAGCGACTGATAGCAGTCTTCGAACATCACGGCCTGGTGGCAGACATCGAAGCACAGCGCCAGATGTTCATGGTGCGGGTCGGTGGCTTGCCAGTGCTGGAAAAAGGCGATGGCCTGGTCGGTATTTTCCAGCACGCAGTCCGGCTCCATTTCCAGGCAGAGCACGATCTTCTTGCCGGTTTCCTCGTGCAGCCTGGCCAGGGACCGGGTCAGTTGACGCAACTGTCGCTCAGCGCCGTGCTGCAGCGCCGTACTCCAATGCGCGGCGTAGCCCAGCGGTACGCTGGAAATCACCGCCTGGGCACAGTCCGGCGGCAGTGCGTCCGCCAGCAGTTGCGCCAGTTGCAGGCTGTATTCAAGACGCTGCGGATCGGCCCAGTGAGGGCGATAGACCTCGGCTTTGACGGCGCCCCCATGGAACTGGCCGTAGGGGAAACCGTTGAGCGAGGTCAGGCGCAAGCCACTGCGTTGCAAGCACTCGAGAAACGCCTGGCGTGCCGTTGGCTGCTGTAATTGCGCTGCCGCCTTGGCGCTGATCCACAATCCGCTGTCCTGTTCGCTGAGCCCACGCAACTGGCGCACACCCTGGAAATGCGCCTCGATCGAGGCGCACAAACCGGCCAACTCCGGGGTAGGGTGCACGTTGCTGCAATAGCCGATCTGGCTGGGCGTCCATTCCCTGACCTGGCTCATTTGACCACCGGTTCCTGGCCGCGCAGGGCGGAGTTCTCCTGCCATTGTCGACGTTGATCGATGGGCAGCGGAGTGCTGACCTGCGTCTTGTCCAATTGCCCGCTCTGGGCAAAGAAATCCACGGGGTTGTGGAAGAGCACTTGTTCGACCTGCACTTCACTGAAGCCGGCTGCCAGCATCGCCTGGCCGGTTTTCGGCACCTTGAGCGGGTCGCTGATGCCCCAGTCGGCGGCGCTGTTGACCACCATCTTTTCGGTGCCGTACTGCTGGAGCAGAGCCACCATGCGCTGTTCCGACATTTTGGTATTGGGGTAGATGGAGTGGCCACGCCAGCAGTCGCTGTCCAACACCAACGGTAGCGTCAGTTCGTTGAGGTGGTCGATGATCACCAGATGTTCGGCAACCCCCACTTCACGAATCACCGCCAGAGTGCGTTTGGTGCCGCCGATTTTGTCGCGGTGCGGAGTGTGTACCAGCACCGGCAAATTGAATTGCCTGGCCAGCTCCAGCTGAGCGGCGAGAAAGCGATCCTCCTCGGGCGTGATGTCGTCATAGCCGATTTCGCCGATCGCCACGACGCCGTCTTTCACCAGATAGCGCGGCAGAATTTCCAGCACCTCATTGGCCACTGACAAATCATTGGCCTCCTTGGGGTTGAGGCCGATGGTGCAGAAGTGATGGATGCCGAACATGCTGGCGCGAAAGCGTTCCCAGCCCAGCAGGGTGTCGAAGTAGTCGACGAAGCTGCCGACACTGGTCCTGGCCTGGCCCTGCCAGAAGGCTGGTTCGATCACTCCGGTAATGCCGGCGGCGGCCATGTTCTGGTAGTCATCGGTGGTGCGGCTGACCATATGAATATGCGGGTCGAAGTATTTGAGCATGGTGAATCCTCGTCAAAGGAAGGGAGCCGTTGAGCATCAGGTCGGTGAGGGGCTGGTGTGTATGGGCAGGTGCGCACGCCATTCCGGCGGCAGGCGTTGCTGCTGATCCAGGCTGACCAGGCGCTGCTGTTGCGCCGGGCTGAGCAGATTGAAGGCGATCACCAGGGGTAACCCGGCGGACACCGTTCGTTCGGCCGCGAGCTGTTCGCCCAGCAGGTCGAGGGCCAGTTGGTTGAGCGTGACGCTGAGCCGTGGTGTCAGGCCGATCAGGCGTCGTATATCGAGGCCCATGCCCAGTGTCTTCAGCACCAGTTGGTGGAAAGCCTGTTCTGGATAGTGTTGAGACGGGTAAGGAGTGTCGAGGGCGAGGGCGGCAAACACTTGGCTGTTACTGGTACGCCCGGCTTGCAACGCCAGCGCAACGCAGAGGCCGTGGCTATCGAGCCAGTCCAGGGCTTTCAAGGTGGCGATCTTTTCCTGATCGTCGCCCCAGAGAAACAGCTGGCGTAGCAACGGCAGCTGCCCGGCGCTGGGCTGTTTCTCCACTACCTGAGCCAGCAGCAGCGCCCGCGCCAGCTGGATCTTGCTCCAGCCGGCGCAGCTGAACGGTGCATGCTCTTTGAGGCTGCGCTTGCATTGGCTGCTCAAGAGCGCCGCGGTATTGGCGTCCGGGTGCTGGGCAAGCCGCTCCTGTGCCTGTCGCCACCACTGCAGCTCGGCATTATCGAGTTGTTGGGTCATGGCCTGGCGTTGTTCGGCAAGGCAATCGTGGCGCATTTCGAGGGCCGTCGATGGCGGCGCAGTGACGTCCATTTTCATGTGGGTTTGATCCAGCGCTGAAAGTGTGGGAGCAGGAAAAACACCAGAACACACAACAGGCTGCCCAAGGGCTGATTGGCCACGGCCATCACCAGGGCATCGAATAAGGGCAGGGCTGCCAGGCCGGCACCGATGAAGGCCCGGACCTGCCGTTGCCGCGGGTTGGCCAGGTTGTGCCAGTAGTGCCAGCCCAGCCAACCCAGCCAGAGCAGCAGCACCGGCCAAAACCAGAGGCTGTTGGAATAGATCGCCAGGGCCAGCGGGCTCAGCATCAGGATCAAGGGGAGGCGGTTGAGCAATTGGTTACGGTGTTCCTGGCGGGCCAGGTAGGTCAGGCCGCTGATGTAGACGCCCAGTAAAATGGCGCAGAGCCAGATCGGCTCCGCAGGTACCGCCAGGCTGGCCGCCGCCGTCAGGTAGAGCGCCGAGCGGCAGGCGCCCATCAACCAGACGCTGTGAGCGTATTTCTTGTGCAGCAGGTTGTAGCCGAGGATGCAGCCCACCAGCAGGATGACGCTGCCCAGCAGCCAATGCGGCTGATCGATCAACCTGCTCAGGCCCAGCGCCGAGGCCGCGGCCAGTATCAGTAGCAGCACAGTGGCGAGGCGCACTTGTTGTCGGCTGACCAAGCCCAGGGTGATAGGCCGCGGGTTATCGTGTTGTTGGTCCCAATCGGCATCCAGCAGATCGTTCAACAACATGCCGGCCAGGTACAGCAACGACAGTGTGGCCAACAGCAGGATCCACACCAGCGACGACGGCGGCGCCAGGGCCCCGGCGCTGCTGGCCAGCAGGGCGGCGGCCAGGGTGTTGGTCCACACCGTGGGCAGGTTGGAGACTCGGCCCAGGGTCATCCAGGTTTTCAGGCTCTGAGGGGTCTGGCTCATTGCGCGAAGCCCTCGTTCAGGGTGAGTGCCGGAACGCTGCGGGTGGACAGCCGCTGCAGCGCCTGCTCCATCCGCGTGTCATCGATTTCATGCAGGTCTACCGACTCGCCGATCCGGCTGAGCATGGGGATGGAGAGTTGCCCGCCCAAGTGCTGGCGGAACTCCTCCAGCCCGAGCAACACCTGCGAGCGCCCTTGTGCATCTTTCAAGGTCAGTTCCGCCGGGCACAGGTTGAAGCCGAGTTTCAGCAGCAGGCACAGAACTCGCTCAGTGTCCGTATCACTCAACAGCCCCAGGGCATTGGCATAGAGGCCATCCAGGGCCATACCCACCGCTACGGCTTCACCATGGCGCAGTCGGTGATGACTGAGATTTTCCAGTTTGTGCGCGGCCCAGTGCCCGTAATCCAGTGGCCGTCCGTTACCGCGTTCGAAAGGGTCGCCGGCACCGGTGATGTGCGCCAGATGCAATTCGGCGCAGCGGCGAATGGCATAGCGGCTGGCCGGGTGATCGAAACGGGCGAGGGCGTCGGCCTGTTGCTCCATCCATTGAAAGAATGCCCGGTCCTTGATCAACGCCACCTTGACCGCCTCGGCCAACCCGGCGATTTGGTCTCTACGGGTCAGGCTGGTCAGCAGTTGGAAGTCATTGATCACCGCAGTGGCGGGGTAGAAGGCCCCCAGCAGGTTCTTTTGGCCGAACGCATTGATGCCGTTTTTTACACCGATACCCGCGTCGTTCTGGGCCAGTACCGTGCTCGGAACGCGGATCAGGCGAATGCCGCGGTGGAAGGTGGCGCAGGCGTAGCCCACCGAATCCAGCAAAGCCCCGCCTCCCAGGGCCAGGACATAGCAATGCCGGTCCAGTTGATGGTGCAGCATGTCGGTGTACAACTGCTGCAACACCTGTGAGTCTTTGCTCAGTTCACCGGCCGGAACCGCAATGGGCGCAGCCTGCAAATGCAGATCCGTAGCATGGGCGGCAAAGTAGGTAGTGATCTGTTCCAACAAGTGTGGGGCACATTGCAACAGTTGTTCATCGGCGAACACCAGCACAGTCACCGGACCTCTTTGTTGGGTGGTGAGCTGACGGTGCAGGCAAGGATTCAGCGGATCGAACAGGTGATCGGTAAACACCACCGGGTAGTCGTAGCTGACCTCGAAACGCCCGTGTAGCGGTTGCTCCGTGCCGTGCCTGCGCAAGGTCTTGAACAGGATGTTGCCGGCGATAAACAACCCGGGCAGCACCATGCTGGCGAGGATGGTCACCAGCAGCGCATTCTCCTCGACGAGGAAGGTGCCGATGGCGCTATAGGCCAGTGCCAGGCCGGCATTGGCCAGAGTCGTGACCAGTACGAAGGCGCGCAGCGGATAACGTTGCATGCCGGCGGCCACCACCGAGGTTTCTGCCAATACCGGCACGCCGCGCAGGCAGATCAACGACAGCGTGCTCAGCCGATACGCCAGCAGCCCCGGCTGACGCTGATGCAGGCCGAGGCGGCCCGACAGCAGGCGCAAATAACCGGCCCCCAGCGCATAACCCAATCCGGCCCCCAGGCACAGGCCGATGAAAATCACCAGGTAACCGCCGAGACTGCCAAGCATGGCCACGGCCAGCAGCGCTACCAGGCTTGAAGGCACCGGCAGCACCACGTCCAGCGTCAGCAGGGCGATCAGTAGCAATGCGAGATTGAGTGTCTGGGTAGGCGTCGAAGGCAGGTACAGGTTGAGATGAATCAGGACGTCCTGGATCTGTTGTTCGAACAACAGAAAACTGGCGACCACCAGGCCTGAGAAGCAAAATAATGACAGCCAAAAATGTTCGGCTGGCCCTCTTGGCGAGAACGCACGATACCACCGGCTGCGTTTCATCAAGCATCCCTCTTGATTGTGATGACAGAGTTCCGTTTCAGTAATTAAAGGCAGCGTTTTATGTGTTTTAGAGGAATGACTCTCCCGCCAGCAGGGCTGGTTTTATACGCGGCTGATGAGGTTTGCAGAGATAGTCATGAACTTAGACGGTTGTGGTTTTTTTGCAAGCCGTGCGGGCTGGCAGCGTTTGAATAAGCGGCTGTGACGCAGCGTTACAGTCGTTGGGGTGGGTGTTTTTATTGACGTCATGTTTAATGATTACAGTGGGTTGGATGGTTTTTGTGAGACGTCGGCTTCACCCTGGAGTGAGTGATATTCAATGATTTGGCGGCAATTATAAGTAGCAGGTTAATGGTGAGGTGGCTATGTGATATCGGTATTTGTTATTTGGGTTATTGCTGTTGGCTATAAGCAGTTTGATAGTTGACTAAAATACTCGGCAATCTTGTGTCTGAGTTGAATAAAGATTGAATGAGCAATTAAGTAAAAGGGCGCAGCTGTTCGATCTGGCAATGGCCCGGAGGGCGGTCGCAGGTAAACCCTGTGGGCGCAAGCGTCTGGATTACCGTGCCACCGACCGATCCAAACGTTAGGAATTATCCGATGCATGATGGGAATAAGGCCTACATCGGTAGCGATACGGTTCAGTACAATGGCCCGGTCCGGCGAGCGACCTGGTACCGCAGCGGTATATCGCCGGATCAAACCGATGCCCCACACGAACAGCGTTCATGCAGAGACAGCGCTCATCCGGAGACTGTGCTTTTACAGAGATTTTGCTCAAACAGATATTGCACTCAGGGCCCGACTCACTCGTCCCCCTAATTCACCAAAGCCCACTTATCCAACTCCCAACATTCGATTTGTCGGGGCGGCCCGGCCTTGTCCAGAACATCGTCAGACAACAATAATTACCGAGGTTTATTCATATGGTTCAACTCGATTTCTACGGCACACTGGTAGCCGCTTCCCTGGTACTTTTGCTGGGGCGCGCACTTTGCACCCGGGTGGGTTTCCTGCGCACCTACAACATTCCCGAGCCTGTTGCCGGTGGCCTGGTGGTCGCCCTGGTCCTGCTGGCCCTGCGGGTATTCGCCGATTTCAAGGTGGGCTTCGACACCTCCCTGCAAACCCCGCTGATGCTGGCTTTCTTCGCAACCATTGGTCTGAACGCCGACTTCGCCAGCCTGAAGAAAGGCGGGCGAGTGCTGTGCATTTTCCTGCTGGTGGTCCTCGGGCTGCTGGTGGTGCAGAACGGCCTGGGTGTGTCCCTGGCCGCCGCGCTGGGTCTTGACCCGCTGATGGGGCTGCTGGCCGGTTCCATCACCCTGTCGGGCGGTCACGGTACTGGCGCGGCCTGGAGCTCGGTATTCAGCGATCAGTATGGCGTGGCCTCGGCTTCCGAACTGGCCATGGCCTCGGCGACCTTCGGCCTGGTGCTCGGTGGCCTGATCGGCGGGCCTGTGGCCAAACTGCTGCTCAAGCGCGTCAATACCCCAGGGTTGAGCGGCGACGTACCGAACATCCCAAAGGGCTTCGAGCAGCCGAACCAGGAGCGCATGATCACCCCGGGTTCGTTTATCGAGACCCTGGCGCTGATCGCCATCAGCCTGCTGGGCGGCACCTTCCTGGGTGACCTGATCAAAGGCACCGCGTTCGAATTGCCGACCTTTGTCTGCGTGCTGTTTGTTGGTGTGTTGTTGCGTAACGGCCTGTCGGCCCTGGGCTGGCACAAGGTGTTCGAGCATGAGGTGTCGGTGCTGGGTAATGTCAGCCTGTCACTGTTCCTGGCGATTGCCCTGATGTCGCTCAAGTTGTGGGACCTGGCGGCCCTGGCGCTGCCGATCTTTATTCTGCTGACGGCCCAGGCGGTGCTGATGGCGCTGTTCGCGATCTTCGTCACCTTCCGGGTGATGGGGCGTAACTATGACGCCGTGGTGCTGGCCACCGGACATTGTGGTTTCGGCTTGGGGGCGACACCGACGGCGATTGCCAATATGCAGGCGGTGACCCAGCGTTTCGGCCCGTCGCAGATCGCCTTCCTGGTGGTGCCGATGGTGGGCGCGTTCTTTATCGATATCGCCAATGCCATCGTCATCAAGCTGTACCTGGCGCTGCCGTTCCTCGGCGGTGTGGCCGGATGACCGGGACAGGGTGGGCGTCCTCGCGAAAAAGGCGAGAACCCGATGCTTGTATGAGGGAAGGGTCATAAATGACCGGGTTTGAGTGTTACTGATCGTTATCGTGGGACCCAAGCCCCCCGGACTCTATTCCTCGTTGGACGAGGCAAACACTTCGACAATCTCCTCGATGACCGCCCGTACCCGCGCGGTATGCCGCAGGTCGGCATGGGTCACCAGCCAGATATCGTAGGGCTGCGGTCGCGTGCGTTCCGGCCACAGCCTGACCAGCCCATCCCGCTTGCCCTGGTGCACGGGAATCTCGCCGACGCCGATCCCCGCGGCAATGGAGCGACGCACCAGCAGGCTGGAACTCAGGGCCGCGACTATCCGTCCCCGCGTCAGGGGCTCGCAGACCAGCGTCAGTTCCTTGTGGCTCTGCAGATACGGCTGATAGACCACCAGGTCATGCCCTTCGAACGCGCTGCCTGGCTCCGGGATGCCGTGGCGATCCACATACGCCTGGGAGGCGAACAGGCCCAGCGGCCAGCGGGCGATGCGCCGGGCAATCAGGTCGGGGTTGTCCGGCCGGGTGTTGCGCACGGCGATATCGGCTTCGCGTTTGGCCAGGCTGATGATCTGCGTCGACGCGTCCAGTTGCACCCGCACGTCGGGGTGCTTTTCATGCAGGCGCGCCATGGCCGGGATGAGGAAGTCGATGGCCAGGGAGTCCGTGGTGCTGACCCGCACGGTACCGGTCAGGCGATCGTCCAGGCCCTGGATCCGCCGCTCCAGCTCCAGCGCCGACAGCTCCATCTTCTCCACGGCCTGCAACGCCGCTTCGCCGACCGCCGTCAGTGCGTAACCTTCGGACGTACGCAGGAACAGCGTCGCGCTCAGGGATTTTTCCAGCGCCGTGATCCGTCGGCCGACCGTGGCCTGGTCAACCCCCAGCACCCGGGCCGCCCCGCGTAGCGTCGATTCGCGACAGACCGCCAGAAAGACCCGCGCATCATCCCAGTTCATAGCTTCTCCGGCTGATGCATATTCGCATCACAGTAACGTAAATTCGCTGCATTATTGCATCAACAATCCTGGTTATGCTGGGCACCAGCGAAACTCTCCGGACATTTCCCATGCACAGCACAACGCCTTCCCTCGATACCCGACACAGCGCGGTCTGGCTGCCGATCTTCGCCGGTCTCTGCGCCAGCCTGGTCAGTATCGGCCTGGCGCGCTTTGCCTACACGCCACTGATTCCGGCGCTGATCCAGGCCCACTGGTTTGCCGCCAGCGAGGTGGTCTATATCAGCTCGGCCAACCTGGTGGGCTACCTGCTCGGTGCACTGTTGGGCCGACCGCTGGCACGCCGCCTGTCCAACACGGGTGTCCTGCGCCTGATGATGCTGGTGGTCACCCTGTCGTTCTTTGCCTGTGGTCTGCCCTTGTCGCTGGCCTGGTTTTTCGGCTGGCGCCTGCTGTCGGGGATTGCCGGCGGCGCGATCATGGTACTGGTGGCCGCCACCGTGCTGCCCCATGTCCCGGCAGCGCGCCGGGGCCTGGCCAGCGGCGCGATCTTCCTCGGCCTGGGCCTGGGCATCGCCGGCTCGGGCAGCGTAGTGCCGCCGCTGCTGAGCCTGGGCCTGCAACAAACCTGGTTCGGCCTGGGCATCCTGGCCCTGGTGCTGACTGCCGCCAGCTGGTTCGCCTGGCCGGCCGCCGTGGTCCATGACCGCGCCGCGCCCCAGGAGCAAGGCCCGTCGCCGTCGCTGGGCGCAGACGTCTACCTGCTGTTTGCCCAATACGCCTTGATGGCCGCCGGCTTGGTCCCGGCCATGGTGTTCCTGGTGGACTACGTGGCACGTGGGCTCGGTGCCGGGTCGCAGGCCGGGGCGCTGATCTGGGTCCTGTATGGCCTCGGGGCGATTGCCGGACCTGTGACTTATGGCTTCCTGGCCGACCGGTTCGGGGCACGGATGGGCTTTCGCCTGGTGCTGGTGGTGCAGGCGATTGCCCTCGGGTTGTTGTCGATCAGCCACTCGTTCCTGGCCCTGGCCGTGCTGGCGGTGATCATCGGTTCGTTCCCGCCGGGCATCGTGCCCCTGGCCCTGGCGCGGGTTCATGAGCTGGTGCCCGACCATCACCTGCAACAAGTGACCTGGAGCCGCGCCACGGTATCGTTTGCTACCTTTCAAGCGATCACCGGCTTTGCCTACTCAGCTCTGTTCAACGCCAGCGGTGGTCATTACGCGCTGCTGTTCGTGATTGCCAGCGGCGCCCTCGTCACTGCACTGCTGCTTGAGCAAGGCCTGCGACTGCTCAAGCCTCGCGGCGCATCGCGCAGCGTACTGAATTGAATTCGATCATTTATCCACCTTTACACGAGGTACCTGAAATGCAACTGCCCCACGAGATGACCCAGATTGAAATCACCCAGCCCGGCGCTCCCGAAGTGCTGCAACCGCGCCAGGTCCCGATGCCGGTGGCCGGCGCCGGTGAAATTCTGATCCGCGTGCACGCCGCCGGGATCAATCGCCCCGACGCGCTCCAGCGCGCCGGCCTCTACCCGATGAAACCGGGCATGAACCCGATCCCCGGTCTGGAAGTGGCCGGTGAAGTGGTGGCCGTCGGTGCCGGCGTCGGGCGTTTTGATGTCGGCGACAAGGTCTGTGCCCTGACCAATGGTGGTGGCTACGCCCAGTACTGCGTGGTCCCCGCCAGCCAGGCCCTGCCGATTCCCGAAGGCATGGATTGGGTCGAGGCCGCAGCGATCCCGGAAACCTTCTTCACCGTCTGGGCCAACCTGTTCGGCCTCGGCGGCGCCGCCAAGGGCCAGCGGGTGCTGATCCATGGCGGGACCAGCGGTATCGGCACCACCGCCCTGATGCTTTGCCGCGAGTTGGGCATCGAGGCTTTCGCCACCGCTGGCAGCGAGGACAAGTGCGCGGTGATCCGCCAACTGGGTGCCGAAGCGATCAATTACCGCGAGCAGGATTTTGTCCAGGTCATCCAGGAGAAAACCGCCGGCCAGGGCGTGAACGTCATCCTCGACATCATGGGCGGCTCGTACCTCGATGCCAATATCAAGGCCCTGGCGATGGAGGGGCGGCTGGTGATGCTCGGTTTCCTCGGCGGTACCCACGGCAAGGACATCGACCTGATGGCGATCATGGCCAAACGCGCCATCATCACCGGTTCGCTGCTGCGCTCGCGCACCCGTGAAGAAAAAGCCGCGATTGCCCAGGAGCTGCATGAACATGTCTGGCCATTGCTCTCGGCCGGCCGCTGCACGCCGATGATCGACCAGGTCTTTCCCTTCACCGAAGCGGCGCAGGCGCATGCCCGAATGGAGGCTGGGGAGCATGTTGGCAAGATTGTGTTGAAGGTGGAGTGACTCATCAGGACGCACACGCTTTGTATAGGTGTCCGTCCCTATCGTCGAACGCCAACTTTGCATACAAACCGATGGGCAGGATCGCAGTGCCGAATTATCGGCGCTCCGTACGTCGGTAATCACCGACCGGGATCACAAGGCTCAATGGTGGGGGCGCAAAGGCGCTCATTCCGGGTGGCGGCGATGGCAAGGGGGGCGGAGAGGGCAGCGACGGTGGGGAGGGTAGCTGTGGCAAGGACGGCGGGGATGGCAGTGACGCTGGGGATGGAAGCGAAGGCAAGGACGGCAGCGACGGCAGCGACGGCAAGGACCGGTGGGTTGGCGCTGGCGGCAGGGACTTTGGCAGCCCACCTGCGAAGGGCTTGAGCTTGTTGACGAGAGACTCGACCTTCTCGGTAATCGTCGCTGTAACTGCCTTTTTCGCTTCACCCGCGAGTGCTTCGCTGACGGCGCGGATGATCTCGGGCGGCGTGGCTCCGTTTGTGGTCGCGCCGATATCAGTCAGATGCAATGCAGGCAAGGGCACCGAAAACGGGCCGCCGGGCAGGGGAATATCCAGTGAGACCGAGCCGCCCATGACGATGAGGTCACGGATGATTATTTTGCGCAGGCTGCTACTGGCCTGCACGGCGGCCGGGGTGGTGGAATAGGCCTTGGCGGTGTCCTTGATGGTCTGCAGGTTGCTCGTGGCGGTGGGGCTTTTCGCCTGGTAAGTGATCTGCGGTGCAATGACCGTGGCGTTGTCGACAATAATCGGACCGCTACCCAGAAGTGAGCTGCTTTCCACCTGCAGGGCGATACGCGCCACCGCCACGGCGTAGGGCGAAGAGAACCCTCTGGGGTTGCCCACAGTAAGCCCGTCAATCGTGGCTACGCCGCTGAAGAGTGAAAAGTCGACGCTACCCACGAGCACCTGGGTTTGGGTGGCAAGGGTCCCTTCGGTCTGAATGGCGGATTTGATGGTGGGGCCGAACTGGGTGAGCAGGCACCCATAGGCAATAGCGGCGATGGCCAGCAGGGTGGCCAGAACCAACCCAAGTGTTTTTGGCACGGTGTGTGTTACTCCAAAAATGGCGCGTCAGGCGCCGGCAGCTGGCGCGGCTTGAAATACGCGGTATGTAGCGTCGGAGTGAAAGCCTATGCGGGTCCTGGGGGCGAGTCGTCAGCGAAAGGTCGGTCTTCGGTCGGGACGCTATTGTGCTGGGGGTGGGTGCGATCGTGAGGCGCGGCGGAGTGAGTCACTCGGGCTGGAGGGGCCTTGCCTCATGGGCTCGATTCGTCGTCATAGGCAGGGATTTGAGAAAGGTGGACAGGGTGAGTCCGAAGTTATTGCGCTGTCCAGGCTCGGATCTATGCACGGGGCCTGAGACGTCCGTCGTCCCCAGCTGTCCGGTGTTCCAGCCAATCAGGGTAGAGCTGCGCAAAACGCGGCTGGAGCCAATCGAGAAACGCCGCCACCTGCGGCGCCAAGTGCGCGCGGCTGGGGTAGAGCACCGTGACAGGGCGAGGTGCTGGGCGAAACGGTTGTAGAATTTCCACCAGGGCACCGCTGGCCAGGTAGCGGGCCACTGCAATCCCCGGTGCTTGAAGGATGCCGAAACCCGCGACACCGCATTGGACATAGGCGTTGGATTCGCTGACGGCGACTGCGCTTTGGCTGATGTAGGGGCTGTCCTGGCCATCCACCGAGAAGTGCCACGGCAGTGTCCGGTGAGTGTGGCCAGAGAGAAAGTTGACGCCCCGGTGAGCCTCCAGATCCTCCAGCGTGTCGGGCTCGCCATGCTGGTTGAGGTACTTCGGCGCCGCGCAGGTCACCATTTTCGCCATCCCGACCGGACGGGCGACCAGGGTCGAGTCCGGTAGATCACCGATGCGCAGCGCGCAATCTATCCCTTCGCCCACCAGGTCAACCGTTCGGTCGGTCACCCCCAATATGAGGTCGATTGCAGGGAAGTGCGTGGTGAAGGCTTTCAGGCTTTCCATGAATTCAACCTGGGCAAACGCTGTCGGAATGTCGATGCGCAGCCGCCCTCCCAACGTAACGCCTGAGCGTTCGAACATGGCGGTCGCGGTGGAAATGCTCCCGAGGATGTCCACGACCCGCGCGTAAAAACGCTCACCTTCGGCGGTCAAGGTCACTTTTCGCGTGGTGCGTTGAAACAGGCGCACACCCAGCGAAGCCTCCAGTTCCTGGATGGCGCGGGTGACCTGTGGGCGACCGATCTGCAAGGACTCAGCGGCCTTGGTAAAACTCCCCAGTTCGGCGAGCCTGGCGAATACGCGCATCGATTGCAGCAACTCCATGGCAAAACCCCTCAGTCTGTATGAGCCCGGTTCTACCTTATACGGGCGGAGCAATTGTTGCTTTTAAAAAGAACAATCTTGTCATTTGTTACGTATTTATCCGACTTTCCCAAAGCCCAACAATGACCTCAGAACACAACCGTCACCGGTCGTGCTATCTCTGACTACGTTTTGGAGCATCACAATGAAGGCTTGGCTACTGAAAGATTTTGGACTCGATAACCTGGAACAGGGCGAAGTGCCCACCCCTGATCCCAAGGCGGGTGAGCTGCTGGTGAAGGTCGGTGCGGTCTCCCTCAACTTTCGTGACAAGGCCATTGTCGATGGCATTTACGAGCCTCACCAGGTGCCCCGACCGCTTATTCCCGTCAGTGACGCGGCCGGCACCGTTGTTGCGGTAGGCGACGGCGTAACCCGTTTCAAGGTGGGCGATCGGGTCAACTCGCACCTGTATTCGCGTTGGCTGGACGGTGAGCCAGGGCCGCACGAGCCCGATTACTGCTTCGGTTCACCACTGCCCGGTGGGTTGGCCGAATACATGATCATCCACGAGGACAGTGCGGTGCGGGCACCCGACAACCTGTCCGATGAAGAGGCGGCCACCTTACCGATTGCCGCGCTCACGGCCTGGTATTCGTTGGTCGACTTCGGACAGCTCCAGCCAGGGCAAACAGTGCTGGTACAAGGCACTGGCGGGGTGTCGATCTTCGCTGTGCAGATCGCGACGGCCCTCGGTGCGAAGGTGATCGCCACTTCCAGCAGCGACCGGAATCTGCGAGCCGTGAAAAGCCTGGGGGCCGTGGCGGGGATCAACTACCGAAGCGTACCGGCCTGGGAGAATGAGGTGCTCAAGCTCACCGATGGCAAAGGTGTCGATCTGTTGCTCGACGTGGCAGGCGGCAGTGGTATCAACCAGTCGATTGCGGCGACCAAGGCCGCCGGGCGTATTGCGCAGATCGGCTTTTTGACCGGTCAGACCGTTCAACTCGACCTGATGCCGCTTATTTTCCGTCAGACGACCCTTCGCGGTATCGCGGTCGCCCCACGTTCTTCGTTTGACCGCATGAACGTCTTCCTCAACGAGCATCGGATTCGACCGGTGATCGATCATGTCTATCCGTTCGAGCAGGCGCGCGAGGCTTACCAACACCTTGCCAGGGGGGCGTTTGGCAAGGTGGTGATCAGGATTGCCTGAGGGTTGCTAGGGGGTTCAGTAACGATAGGTCGCCTGGACCGCCAATTCCTGGGCACTGTTGTTGTACTCGGCATCGTAGCCAGGCTGCAGGCTGGAAGTGCTCGACTGCTGGACCGCCACTTTGGAGTCCCACAGGTAACCGTAGGCAAGGTCTATCGTCAGGTCGGCACTGGGGGAGTAAGCCGCTCCCAGGGTGAGGGCTTTACGATTGCCGGCCGGAATGCGAACGCTGCGGTCGGCATTGCTGATCGGCGTGGGGTCATAGGCGTAGCCCGTGCGCAGGAGCCACTGGGGGCTGAGTTGATAAGACAGCCCCACCGCGCCGGACCAGGTGTCATGCCAGTTCAGTTGCTCGCCGGTCTGTTCCAGGCCGGCGCTCTGGCCGGCGGCGGACACATTGCTGTTGATGGCCTCGAATTTCTCGAGTCGACTCCATCGGGTCCAGACCGTGCCCAGGTAACCGGTCCAGCGGCTATTGAAATGGTGGGTGAATGAGGTGTCCAGCGACTCCGGTGTGTCGAGCTGAATCCTCGCGTCATATTTCCCGTCGAGGGCGAGTTGCGTCGGCGAGTCGGACACTTCGGTATGCCCTTTGAGTTGATAGCTGACCTTGGAGTGATAGGTTGCCCCCCAACGGGTCGTATCGCTCAAATCAACCAGGACACCGATGTTATAACCCAGGGCTGTATCGGCTCCGTTAATGGTGACGAGTGTGTCCTTGCCATTGTTCAGCGCGCCGGTGGCCAGGTAGTTCTGAAGTTTGGCATCGAAGCGATTTATTGTAGGACCGCCACCTATGGATAAATAATCATTGACCTTGTAGGCAACGGTGGGCTGCAGGGTAATTGCCTGAGTCTTGCTATAGGAACCACGGTAACGGCCCTGGAAAGTGCTCTCGTAATCATTGACCAGTCCGAACGGAACATACAGGCCCAGGCCCACCGAAAGACGTTCGTCCAAGGGCGTGGACATATAGGCGAACGGGACGGCGGTGAGGGGGATCGAGTTGCCCTTGTCGGTTCCGTCCGCGCTGCTCTGGGCATCGCTGATATCGTCTTTGGGGGAAATGACGGCAATCCCTCCGGACACTTCGCTGCGTTTCAACTGGGTGAGTCCCGCAGGGTTTCCATAGATCGTGCTCGCATCCAGTGCCGAGGATGACCGTCCTGCATAGGCGGTTCCCGAACTGCTGACACTTTGTTCATTGAGTGCGATGCCATTGGCACCCGCGGTCGTCGAGACGCCGAGCAGGGCGACAGAGCATGTCAGGTAGATCCAGGATGGTTTTTTTTGTTGCAGCAAAACACAGGGCATCGCTTGGCTGTTCAGCTTCATTGTCCACCTCATTATTATTGTTGTTGTCGCTTGCGCGCAGGCAGCCGTCGGCCTGACTGCGCACTGCTTAGTGCCAGTTGGAAGTTATTGCCGTTATTGGATTGGCCGTTGTGTCGCAGTGTCAGGGAACATTTGCCATGGCCAGTGGCACCGGGGACTTACTCGACCCAATCGATTTGAAAGCTGTAATGCCCCAGGGCCGGTGCCAGTGTTTCCCGATGAGCACCGGCCTCGATACGGGCGACAAGCCCTCGGCGAGGGTCTTGCACAACGTCTAGCGCAATGTCCGTGAGTTCCAGGTATTCGATTTCCCGTTGTACAACCCGGGCGATTTCTCTTTGCTGCAAGGCCGGTTTGAATATCTTGCCTACGGCAGTCAGTGGGAGTGCTTCGAGTATTTCGATGCGCTTGGGAACGGCGGCACGCTCGCTGATGTGGAGGTCGGCGTACTCCTGTAGCGCTTCGGTGTCGCAGATGCACCCTGGTTTCAGTTGAACGTAGGCGACTGGCACCTCACCCGAGTAGGCGTCGGGGCAGCCGATTGCGGCGGCCAAGGCCACGGCGGGGTGGGCTTGCAGCGCCTCTTCGATCTGCTTGGGATCGATGTTGTGGCCGCCGCGTATGATCAGTTCCTTCTTGCGTCCGGTCAGCCAGAAGTATCCCTGCTCATCCTGGCGCCCCAGGTCACCGGTATTCAGCCAGGGCTGGCCGTCAATATCGATCCACAGCCCCTGGTTATGGCTTTCATCCAGGTAACCATCGAACAGATTCGGTCCTCTGATCACGATCAGGCCGACTTCATCTGTATCGGCATCGCGTTGGTAATGCCCGGCATCGTCGAGCAGGATGGCGCGCATTTCCTGGTAGGCGATTCGTATCCCGATGGAACCGATACGGCGCTCGCCGAGAGGAGGATTGACCGAGGAAACGCAGGCGCCTTCGGTCAGGCCGTAGCCTTCGAGGATCTTGACGCCGGTCCGGCGTTCGAAGTCTTGAAAGAGCTCAACCGGCAGGGGGGCGGCGCCACACAACGCGTAGCTGAGGCTGGACAGATTGCGGCCCAGCAACTCGGTTTGCAGAAGCGCTGCATAGACGGTGGGCACGCCGGAAAAGAAGTTGATACCGAAGTGCTCGACCATCTCCCAGAAGCGGGCGATCACCCCTTCGCCACGATACCCTTGCGGTGTTCCCAGGATCACATGATCGCCTTGGGTCCAAGGCATCAACCCGGTGACCAGTTGTCCATTGACATGGAACAGTGGCAGGCCGCAAAAGATCACCTGGCCACTGCTGGATTGCTGCAAGTGAGCGGTCATGGCCCAGGCATTGAAGACCTCCGAACCATGGGTGCGTACCGCGATTTTCGGCAGTCCGGTGGTACCGCCGGTGCAGAAGTAGGAGGAGTGCTCCTCGGCGCGGATCTGTCGGAAGCTCTTCAGGTCTCTGCCTGGCTGGGCATTCATGAGCGCTCTCAACTCATGGATCGGGACGCCGTTGTGCTGTGCCCGTGCCTGTTGTGCCAGGGCCCCGAGGGCGCTACACAGTGGTTCGCTGACATAGGGCTCCATACTGGCCCAGACCACATGCTTGACCAGGGGAAGCTGATCCAGTTGCGAGGCCAGCTTGGGCCAGAGGTCACTGCCCGGTGTGGGGGCGAGGGTCACCACCACCGACGCCTTGGCGGTGTGCAGCAAGCTGGCCATCTGCTTGGCTTCCAACTGCGGATTAATCGCCATGACGATGCCCGCCGCCTCACCGCCCCAAATGGTGAAGTGGGTCTCCGGCAGGTTGGGCAGGATAAAGGCAATCACCTCTCCTGGCACGATGCCCAGATCGTGGAAGGCATTCGCCGCACGGGTGATGCTCGCGAAGAGCTGGGAATAGTTCCATTCAAAGGGGCAGGTGAAGTCGCGGGCTTCGGGGAAGAAGCTCAGCGCGGGTCTCCAGGCATGCTGTTTGGCTGCTCGCCGCAAGGCCTCATAGGTGCTCGGTGCCAGGTAGCGCTCTGACAGTGGGGTACGCTCCAGGTTTTGGATATCGCTCAGGGTCTGTACGGTCATCAGGCTTCTCCCACTACCCGGTTGCGTTGCACGCCCAGGTCGACAACACCATCGGCACTGCGAATGCGCGCCTCGACCACGTCGCCTGGCTTGAGGTACTGCGAACGGTTCTCCTGGGCCTTGAGGAACAGCTTCCACTTGACAGCTTCCGGCATCAGCGCGGCGATGCGCTGCTTGGCCGGGGAGGGGACCGTCAGGGCGCAGCCGGCCGGTGTGCCGGTGGCGATCAGGTCGCCGATGTCGAGGTCCTGCACGCCGGAAAGTTCGCTCAGGGTTTCGGCCGGACCGTAGACCAGGTTGGCGGTGCTGTCGTTCTGGCGCACCTGGTCGTTGACCGTCAGGCGCAATTGCAGGGCCTTCAGGTAGTGCATGTCCTGGGGGCCCAGCAGGCAGAGGTAGGGGCCGACCGGGCCGAAGGTGCGAAAGCTCTTGCCCTTGTAGAACTGCATCTGGGGAATCTGGATATCACGAGCCGAGTAGTCGTTGACGATAACGACACCGGCAATGAACTCGTGCAGGTTGTCGTCGGTCACCGTGACCGCTGCGCTGATCGGGCGTTTCATCACCAGGCCCAATTCGATCTCGTAGTCCAGGAAGCGCACGTTACGTGGCTTGATCAGGTCGCTGTCCGCCGCCACCAGGCAACTGGTCGCCTTGGTGAAGATCATGTTGAATTTCTTCGCGTCCGGGTCCATGCCCGACTCGATCATGTGCTGGCGATAGTTGGCGCCCTGGCAGACGAACTGCTGGTTGCGGGTCAGCGGAGACAGCAGCTTGACTTCGTCCTCGGTCAACTCGGTGCCTTTCAGTTGTGCGAGATCTTCAATGTTGTTCTGACGGATAAAGTCGCCGGTGCTGGTAAAGGTTCCAGGAATCACCGTGATGGACCCCGGGCGTCTGACACCCCAGTGGACGGCGTTTTGATATTCGAAGCGGGCAATATGAACAACGGACATTGAAGGTACTCCTGGAGCGTCGTTCGCCCCGTTTTTGTTGGTCTTGGGGGCGGGCTTATCCAAACAGGCGCATAAGCGTCATCAGCTTGCGAACTGTCAGGTCCGGACTGCGCCGTAGATTGCGAATCAGTGCGCGCAGGTTGCTCAGACTCATCCTGGGCTGGGTGAAACTCTTGGGCATGCGCTGGCCCCATTGCGCCATGGCATCCGGGCCGACCGGGTGAACGCCGATGGCTTGGGAGGCGGTGAAGAGGTCACCGTCGCAGTAGTGCTCATGCTTGTCACCCCAGGGGTCTTGCCAGTAATCGAAGATCTGGCTACCCAGAATGTGCCGGCCGATTCCCCACGCATGTTTCCAGCCTCGCTCCTGCAGGACGCGTTGCCCCATGCCCACCGCATCGGCATCGACAACCTCGTAGGCGCTGTGGCTGTAGGTCGCCATAAAGCCCTGGGCAATGGCGAGGCTGTGGTGGTCTGTGGGCGTTTCGCCACGATCCAGGCGCATGAAGGTGACGATGGGCGAGCCGTCTTCAAGAACCTGTACATCGCTGGGAATGAAGCCGAAGTGCTGGGTGTACCAGGCGCAGGTCGCCTGGTAGTCGGCGACCTCGACGACCACGTGGCCAAGCTTCAGCACTTCCGGTGGCGCTACGGGCGGGCGTTGGGGGTGGTTGATCCGCGGCTGCTGCTCCGCCAGATTGAGTGCCAGGGCGGTGCGGTGCGGCAGAGGTATGCTTGGGGCCTGTCCGTAGATGGCTTCGACCAGGAATCCTGAGGGATCGATCAGCCTGACCTGCTTTCCGCCACCCGGATGCCCGATTTCCTCGATGCAGGAGGCGCCCTCGACTCGGGTCAGTCGCTCAAGGTCATCCAGGCTGCAGACTTCCAGACCGAAACCGAGAAAGCGCGCCTTGGTTCCGCGATGGGCACGGTAGCAGTAGGGCGTGGCTTCGGCTGCGCGGAGATAGAGCGTACTGGCATTGATATGGCTGATGAGCAGGCCGAAGTCGGCCAGGAAATGGGCCGTCGCATCGAGGTCAGGCCGCTCGAAGATCAGGTGGGTGAGGCGTCGAGCCTTGACCGTCGGGTTGGGATGCCGAGCAGGTTGCGGCGTCTTCAGTTGAGGTAGCGCAGTGATGCTATTCATTATTTTTATTCTCCGAACTTTCTTCGGGCAAAACCTGCCCCAACCCCTGGGTAACAGGGGAGAAAACCAGATAGCAGTGTTAGGGATCAGTCGATCGTGGAGAGCTCGGGCAGTTCCTGGGCTGCCAGTTCCCTTGCCTCCTGTGCAGGTACCCCGAGCGCCCGAAGTATGAATTCCGCGGCGTCGGTACCGGCCTCGCGCCAGGTCCGATGTCCTTCGAGCACCAGGAACATCGATCCCAGAGCCGCACCTGAAATCAGTGTGATCAAAGAGATCAACTGGTCTTGCCGGAAGGCGTAGCGTCCGATGGCAAGGCCATCGAGCAGATCCTTCGTCGCCTGGCTGGCAAACATCTCGCGCAGTGCGGCGTTGTTTATGGCGAATCGGTGGATGAAGGTGCCCCATTGCGGCTCTTCATGGGCTCGTCGAATGAAGAAACGGACACCATTGGAGAGGCGATGGGCAGGGTCGGTGATGGATTCGAAACTCTTCTTGACCCGTTCGTGCATTTCAGCGCTGAGACGGGCGGCCACTGTTTCGAACAACTGGTCCATGTCTTGAACGTTGTTGTTGTAGATCGTTCCGCGTGCCACACCGGCCTCATTGGCAAGGTCTCTGATGCTGACATCAATGGCGCCGTGCTTGGCAAAAAGGCGAAGTGCAGCTTGGTGGATGCGGCGCTGCACCGGATTCATGAGTTCCACGCGTTAGCTCCAGGGTTAACATTAGGAGAGATTAGACACCTGTGTTCATTTTTGGTCAATGATGTTTTGAACAGTCGTGTTCATTTTTGGCTTTTTCGAGAGTGATCCTGTGCCGACAACGCGCCGGTCAGGTTTCATCAGGAAAGTGCTGGAGGCGGGGCAAGGGGTCGGGTTCAGGCTTGGGAAGGGGTAGGCAGCGCCAGGCCAGCGATTCTCCTGGCTTTGGCAGGAGTTACACCCAGAGCCCTGAGGATCATCTCGGCGACATGCACGTCGTGCTCCTCTGCTGCGCGCCCTTCGACCACCGCGCGCATTGCTCCGGTGGTGCAGGACACCACGATGTCCAGCGCGATCCCTTCGTCCTGAAACGCGAAAGAGCCCTCACCGAGCCCCGCACGCAAGTCGTCCAGTACATGGGCGGTCAAGCGCGAGCGGATGGCATGGTCGAAGTGGATGATGCGCAGCAGTGCACTGGCCCACGGATGATCCTGGGCGGCTCGGAGTATGAACATGCGCACGCCGATCGACAGTCGCTGGGCGCCACTTTTCACCTCCATGCTCAGGACGGAAATGACATCGGAAAAATCCGCTGCCATGGTGATTCCCGCCGCCTCGAACACTTCGTCGCGTGTACGGAAGTAGTTGTAGATGGTACCGGTGGACACTTCGGCCTCCGAGGCGACGTCAAGCAGGGTTATCTCCCCCGGCTCCTTGCGCGCGAGAAGCCGCAAGGCGGCGTCCACGAGCCCGCGTCGGGTACGTTCACGCTTCTTGTGACCTCGTGTGAGAGGTTGGGGCGTGGCGGCTTCAGCAGGAAAGTCGGGGGAGGGCATGCTCAGGCTCGTAGTCGAAGAGGTTCGTCGATGTTAATGGAAGTGTGAGCTGCCGTGGAGCCGTCCTTTATCAATCCTGTGCAGGTCTGGAGCAGCTTGCCCGCCTGGTTGGCGGGTTCGTGGTGCATGACGATGCGGTCGGGACGAACCACGGCGAGTGTGCCCTTGGCGGCCAGCGACAGGAGGCCATGGTTCAGGTCCTCTACAAAGGCACAACCGATGCGCGCGCGCTGGCCATGGGGCGTGATTTGCAGGAAGCTGCCGCCCACGGCTTTCCAAGCATCG
This sequence comes from Pseudomonas gingeri, assembly GCF_013386165.1. Taxonomy (GTDB): domain Bacteria; phylum Pseudomonadota; class Gammaproteobacteria; order Pseudomonadales; family Pseudomonadaceae; genus Aquipseudomonas; species Aquipseudomonas gingeri_C. The sequence continues at coordinate 311,069 of NZ_JACAOS010000003.1, forward strand.
ATTTGAGTGGCGTCCAGCAGCGACAGCGGGTCAACACCGAATCCGACCAGCGTGAGATGGTCTCCAAGAGCATCGTCGCTCCGTTGGATCTGCTGCTGGGCGTTACGAACCCAGACCTGAGGGAATAATCCCCCGCGAATCAGCTTGTCGCGACGGCAATGAGGCACGAACAGGCCTTGCTTGAAAATATTCTTCGGTTTCATGTCCAGTTCCTCGAAGTATTTCCTGGTCATCGAGGTCAATGAAAGCGTACGCATCAGGCCATGTACGAAAAAGGCCGCCAGCATATTCTTGGGCATCACCAGGCGTCCCATGAGCTTGGCCATGTCGATCATCGCCTTGGCGTGGGGGCGACGTTCCCGGTCATAGGAGTCCAGTACCGAAGCCGACGCATGGCCGCGCAGGACCCAGGCGAGTTTCCAGGCCAGGTTGGCCGCATCGCGAAGCCCGGCGACCAGGCCCTGCCCGGCGAAAGGTGGGGTTATATGGGCGGCATCTCCCGCCAGGAAGATACGGCCCTTGCTGAAGCGTTCGCAGCAGCGTGCATGGAATCGATAGACCGCCTTGCGTTCGACATTCAGCTCCTTCGGGTCGACCCAGGGCGCGATCAAACGGGCGATGTTTTGCGCGCTTTCCATTTCCTCCCGGGCCTCACCCGGCTTGAGCATGAACTCCCAGCGCTCCCTTCCACCGGGGGCCGGCATATGCGGCGTGGGGCGCTTGGGGTCGCAGAGGAACTCGACGTGATCGATGGCTACCCCTTGGCGATTATTGGTATCCACGATCAACCAATCCTCGGCAAAGGTGCGTCCTTTGAAATCCTGGCCGATCAGGGTCCTGACCTTTGAGCTGGCACCATCCGCACCCACCAGGTACCGAGCCAGGATGCTGTGGGTCCGACCCTCCTGGTCCCTTACCGTCGCCACGACGCAATCGGGCTGCTCGGTCACGTGTTCGAGCTCCAGGCCACCGATGCTGGTCACCGACTCGAACCGGGATACCTGGGCGCGCATGGCATATTCGAGATCGGGTTGATAGAAGGTCACCAGTTTGGGATGGCCATCGATGCACCCGGTGGTATTGGCCCGGCCGAATTGGCCGAGGATCGGGGAGCGCATCCGCACTTCGGGGATCACGATCTTCTCGAAGGCGTCTTCGGCCAATCCGGCCAGTTGCAGGATGCGCAGCGCCTCGTTGTCCAGGGCAATGGCACGCGGCATCAACAGGACCTCATGGCTCTTGTCCAGAGCCAATGTCCTGATGCCATAACGGCCCAGCAGCGCTGCGAGCGTAGCGCCTACCGGACCGTAGCCGATGATCAGCACATCAACGCTGGCCGGTAGCGGTTCGGGTGCATTCTTGTTGTTCATATCGAGCCCTTGTTGTGATTGGAGTTGTGGGCGGCAAAGTCCCATCGTCAGGCAGGGTCAGGCTATGGGAAAATGAGAGATCTTTCAATATTGATTGATTCGTTATTTATTTTTCTGAAATCATTCTCATGCCAAGATAGGTGTGTACGAGCGCCGGGGGACCTCAGGATGGGGGCGGCACCCAGCGCATGGCGCCTGGCATGCCTCCTGGCGCAGTACTATTCTTTTTACTCAGGTCATTCAGGAATCAAGCGTGGCGCGTGCGCAGTCCCATCCGAATCCAGTCCAGATCCGCTTCGCCGAATTCGAACTTGACGAGGCCAACGCGCGCTTGTTGCGCAACGCCGAAGCAGTGGCGCTGGCACCGACACCTTTCACGCTGCTGTGCGTACTCGCGCGGCAGCCGGGTACGTTGCTGAGCAAGGATGTCTTGCTTGACGCGGTGTGGGGCCATCGGTTCGTCAGCGACTCAGTGCTGAAGACCGCGATCAGCGACCTGCGCACCGTGTTGGGCGACGATCCGCGCGCGCCGCGTTTCATCGAGACCGTATCGCGCCGTGGTTATCGCTTCATCGCCACGCCAGCCCCCGCGCCAGCGACGCCACCGGCATCGACCATGGCGCCGACGAGTGGTGTGCGCCCTTTACTCACCTTCATTGGTCGTGGCGATGCCCTTTCAAGTCTGCAGCGGTCCTGGGGGCGTGCTTGTGACGGCCAGCGCGCGCTGGTCTGGCTCGCCGGCGAACCGGGGATCGGCAAGACCACATTGATTGAACATTTCGTCGCCGGTCTCGACGGTGTTATCTGTGCCCGTGGACATTGCATGGAGCACTACGGCACCGGCGAGCCTTACCTGCCGGTGCTGGAGGCGTTGGCCGAACTGTGCCGCAGCGATCCGGCGCTGCCGGAGTTGCTACGGGCCGTGGCGCCGACCTGGCTGCTGCAGTTGCCGTGGCTGAGCAGCGCGCAGGAGCGTGACGCGCTGCGCCGCGAGCTGGCCGGCGTCGGCCCGGAGCGCATGCTGCGCGAGATGGGCGAGCTGCTGGACCGCTACACCGAGCAGCGACCGTTATTACTGGTGACCGAAGACCTGCACTGGAGCGACCGGGCGACCGTCCAGCTCATCGATTATGTTGCCCGGCGGCGTGGCCGCGCGCGACTGATGTGGCTGGCGAGCTTCCGTCTCGCCGAGGTCGTGGCCCTCGATCACCCGCTCAACTCGTTGCGCCACGAGCTGCGTCGGCAGCGATTGTGCGAGGAACTGGTGCTCGATGCGTTCTCGGAGACCGAGGTCGCCGACTATGTCGCGCTGTGTTCGCCCTCGCTCGCGAGCGACGATGCCTTTGTGCGCGCCCTGCACGAGCGTACCGACGGCGTCCCATTGTTCGTGTCGTCGATCATCAGCGAAGTAATGGATCGAACGGACGACGAGGCCACCATCGAAGCGCGCCTGGCGGAGATGGCGGTTCCCGAGAATCTGGCGGCCATCATCGACCACTACATCGTCAAGCTTGAGCCGCAGCAACGCTCTCTGCTCGCGGCGGCGGCGGTGTGCGGTGCGGAGTTCAGGGTGGAGACGCTTTCGCTGGCCCTCGGGCACGACCTTGTTCGCGTCAGCGAGGTGTGCGAGGCACTGGTACGCGAGCAGGTCTGGCTCAGGCCGGCGCGGGTTGCCGGTGATGACGAGATGGAGGATCTGCCCTATGCCTTCCGACATGCGTTGTTCCGCCAGGTGCTTTACAGCCGCACGCCGCGTTCGCTGCGTATCCAGTTGCATGGCCAGGTAGGTGTCGCCCTCGAAGGTGAACGTCTGGCCGGTACACCTGTTGCGGCGGCGGAGCTGGCGATGCATTTCGAACGGGCCCGGCAGCCGATGATCGCGCTGCACTATTTCGCCGAGGCGGCGCAAGCTGCGCTGCTGCACTTCAGTCCGGCTTTGTGCATCGGCCTCGCTGAACGGGCGTTGGCCCTGCTGCCTCAGGCCGGGCAAGGTACGGAGCGGGATGCGCTGGAGATCACCTTGTGCACTTTGCAAGGGGTCTCGGCGCTCCAGACACTGGGTGTCGGCGATGCCACCAAGACGGCATTCGAACGCGCCTATGCGCTGCTGGTGCAGACGCCCGGGCATCCCCTGCGCGGACGTCTTCTGCACGGGTTTGGTTTCGTGCTGGGGCTGCGCGGCGACTATGCGCAGGCACTGGCGGTGGCGCAAAGCGCCGAAGCTCTCTCCTGTGAGGTCAATGATCCGCAGCTCATGCTGGCGGCGTGCAACGTGCAGGCCGAGGTGCACCACCTCCAGGGCCACACGCAGGTGACTCGTGCTTGGCTCGAACGTGGCCTTGGGATCGCCGAGGCGCTGGACATCGGGACGAACGAGATCTTCGCCGCCGACCCCCAGGTCACGTTGCGCGGGATGTTGGCCATCGAGCTGGTACGTTCCGGCCTGGTCGAGCAGGGCAGGGCTCACTTGCAACGGGCGCGGGTCCGTGCGCAGCAGCTTCGCCAGCCGATGACCCTGCTGGTTGCCACCTGGCAGGAGGCATTGCTTGAAGTGCGCATGGGCAACCCTGGCGGCCTGGTCGCGCTGGCCGACGAGATGCAGGCGCTGGTCGATGAGCACTCGCTCGCATTGGGCCGCACGGCCTGCCGCTGGTGGCATGGCTGGGCTGATGCGCACAAGGGCGCGCCGCGCGACGGTTATCGGCGCATTCGCGAAGCCTACGACGAACACATCGGACTGGGCATGCGCTCCGGTGCCAGCGAGGTGCTTGGCTATGCGGCCGAAGCCTTGCTGTTGGCGGGTGATTACGCGGGTGCACAGGTCCAGTTGCAGGAGGCACTTGGGGTCGCGCGTGAACTGGGCGAACGCGTCTACCTGTCGCAGTTGTTCCTGCTGGAGGCGGCTATTGCGCGGGAGATGGACAAGCCCGAGGCCAGCACCGCCGCCGTGCGACGTGCGGTGCAGGAGGCGCGTTCCCAGGAAGCCCCTTGGCTGGAGCTCCTGGCGCTCGTCGAGCTGTGTGAAGGGCATGATGCCCTGCCCGAGGAGCGCCAGGCCTTGGCAAGTCTGGTGACCGGGCTGCCCGAAATGGAGGGCTCCGAGCCGGTGAAACGGGCGCTGCTACTTTGTCCTTGACGCAGCCACCAGGTCGACGTCGACCGTTGTTGCCTGGGTAACGTCGGTCGGCTGGCGGCGCAGCTTGAACCACGCGGCATACAGCGCCGGGACAAAGAAGATCGTCAGCAGCGTCGCCACGGTAAGGCCGCCCATGATCGCGATGGCCATCGGTCCCCAGAACACACTGCGGGTAAGCGGGATCATCGCCAGCACCGTGGCCAGCGCCGTCAGCATCACCGGCCGGCTCCGATTGATGGCCGCTTCCAGTACCGCACTCCAGGGATCGCGTCCTTCGGCGATTTCGACCTGTATCTGGTCGATCAGGATCACCGAGTTGCGCATGATCATGCCGCCGAGGGCGATGATGCCCAGGATCGCCACGAAGCCCAGCGGTGCCTGGAACACCAGCAGCGCCGGCACCACGCCGATCAGGCCCAGCGGCGCGGTCAGCACCACCATCCACATGCGCGAGAAGTTCTGCAGTTGCAGCATCAACAGCAGCAGGATGGCGATCAGCATCAACGGGGCCACCGCCAGCAACGCGTGGTTGGCCTTGTCGCTTTCCTCCACCGCGCCGCCGATGTCGATGCGGTAGCCCGACGGCAGCTTCGCCTCGATACCCTTGAGCAACGGCACGATCTCCTGGGTGACCGAGACCCCTTGTTCGCCGTCCTTCACGTCGGCGCGCACGGTAATCGCCATGTCGCGGTTGCGGCGCCACAACACCGGCTCTTCCAGTTCATCGCTGACCTGCGCCACCTGCGACAGCGGCACCACCGTGCCCTGGCGGGTGTAGAGGTTGAGGTTTTTCAGGGTATCGATGTTCAGGCGCTCTTCGGGTACGGCCCGGGCGACGATATCGATCAGGTCCTCATGCTCGCGCAGTTGCGACAGGGTCGCACCGTTCATCACGGTCTGGGTCGCCAGCGACACGTCGGATGGCGTGAGGCCCAGGGCATTGGCCTTGTCCTGATCGAGCTTCACCTTCAAGGTGCGCACCGGATCGTTCCAGTCGAGCTGGACGTCGCGGACTTTCGGGTTGGACGCAACCTGTGCCTCCACATCGCGGGCGATCTGGCGGACCTTCTGGGTGTCGGGGCCGACAATACGGAACTGCACCGGGTAGCCGACGGGTGGCCCCAACTCCAACCGGGTCACGCGCACCCAGGCCTGTGGGAACTGTTGGTCGACCTCGGCCATCAGCCTTGTAAGCACACGTTCGCGGGCCTCCAGGTCCTTGGTCATCACGACCAGCTGGGCATAGCCCGGGTTCGGCAACTCGGGGTTGAGCGAGAGATAGAAGCGTGGTGCGCCGGCGCCGGTGTAGGCGGTGTAGAAACGCACGTCCTCATCCTTCGCCAGGAGCTGTTCCATGCGCTTGACCTGCTCGGTCGTCGCGGCGAACGATGCCCCTTCCTTGACGCGCATCTCGACGATCAGTTCGGGGCGCGAGCTGTTGGGGAAGAACTGCTGTGGTACCAGCTTCATGCCGACCAGCGCCAGGGCCAGGGCGCCAAAGGTGGTGCCGATGACCACCCAGCGGCGCGCGACGGCCGTGTCAATCAGGCGGCGCAGCCCACGGTAGAACCTGGTGTCATGGGGATTGGCGGCATGGGCGTGGTGAGCGAGGTCCTTGGGCAGCAACTTGGTCGCGAGGAATGGCGTGAAAATCCCCGAGCAAAGCCACGAGAACAGCACCGCCGCGCCGACAATCCAGAAGATGCCGCCAGCGTACTCGCCGGTGGTGGACTTCGAGAAGCCAATCGGCATGAAGCCTGCGGCGGTGATCAGCGCGCCGGTCAGGCGCGGCATGGCAGTGGCCGAGTAGGAGAAGGCCGCAGCCTGGGCCCGGTCCCAGCCGGCTTCCATTTTAGACACCATCATCTCGATGGCGATGATCGCGTCATCCACCAGCAGGCCCAGGGCGATGATCAGCGAGCCGAGCGAGATACGCTCGAGATTCCAGCCCATGGCCAGCATCACCAGCACCACGCCGCCCAGCACCAGCGGCACCGAGGTCGCGACCACCAGGCCAGCGCGCCAGCCCAGGCTGACAAAACTGACCACGATCACAATGATCAGGGCTTCGGCCAGGGCGTGGACGAAGTCGTGGATCGCATCCTTCACGGTGGTGGGCTGGTCGGCCACGCGCTCCAGCTCCACACCGTACGGCAGTTCGGATTGGATCTTGGCCACCGCCTGATCCATCGCCTCACCGAGTTGCACGATGTTGCCGTCGCTGGTCATCGTGATGCCGAGCATCAGTACCGGCTGGCCGTTGTGGCGTACGGTGTAGCTCGGCGGCTCCTCGAATCCGCGCGTGACCGTGGCGATGTCGCCGAGTTTGATCTGGCGATTACCGGCGGTGATGGGCATGTTGCGGATGTCATCGATATTGGCGAACTGACCGCTCACACGCACCATGACACGGTCGCCGTGAGTGTCGACCTGACCGGCCGGCAGCATGGCGTTCTGGCTCTTGAGGCTCTCGGCGATGGCCAATGGAGTGATGCCCAGCGCGGCCAGGCGCTCGTTCGAGAACTCGACGTAGACGCGCTTGGCCTGTTTGCCGATGACATCGACTTTCTTGACCATCGGCACCTTGAGCATCTGGCGCTTGATGTCCTCGGCCGCATCGGACAGGTCGGCGTGACCGACGCCGTCACCCTTGATCGCGTACATCAGGCCGTAGACATCGCCGTATTCGTCGTTGACGATCGGGCCGGTCACCCCGTCGGGCATTTCCAGGCGCAGGTCGTTGAGTTTCTTGCGCGCCTGGTACCAGGCTTCGCTCTGGTCGGCCTTGGAAGTCCCCCCGCGCAGGGTGAGGGTCATGCCGCCATAGCCCTGCCGGGCAAAGGTGACCACTTTCTCGAAGTGGTCGATCTGCTCGAACTTCTTCTCCATGCGATTGAGGACCTGGTCCTGCATTTGCTGGGCGGTGGCGCCCGGCCAGACGACCATGGCGGTCATCGACGGCACGGAGAAACTCGGGTCCTCAAGCTGGCCGAGCTTGGGCACACTGATGAGGCTGCTGACCGCGACGATGAGCAGGATGAACAGGACCAGGGAGGTGTGACGCAATGCCCAGTCGGTGAGGTTGAAGTTTTTCATCGGGCGGCCTGCTGCGGGGTATTGATTTCACTGACCGCTGCGTCAAGCAGCACGACCTTGAGCCCGGGCGCCATCTTCTGTACGCCGGCGGTGACGATCAGAGCACCAGCTTGGGGGCCTGCGACCAGGACATCGTCGTTGCGGTAGCCCATCACGGTGACCTGTTTCAACGCGACGGTACCCGCCGACTCCTTGCCAAGGGGCGTGACCACCCACATCGCCGGCTGGCCGGAAAATTGCGTCAGCGCCGTGGCCGGCACGGCTGCCACCGAGATATCGGTTATCGCCCGTTCGGCCACCAACCTGGCCGTGGCGCCCAGCGGCAGCCGTCGTGCGTCGGTCAGGCTCAGTCGCGCACGGTAGGTGCGGGTTTGCGTCGCGGCCTGGGGCGACAGCTCGCGCAGTACGACACTGAACAGCTCGTTTGGCGCGCTGGCCAATGAGGCCTTGAAGCTGGCCTGCTTGAAGAGCGCCACCTGATCCTCGGGCACGTCGACGACGATCTCGGGTTTGCCCGGGTCGGCGATCGAGACGACCGACTGGCCTTCCGCCAGGACTTGGCCGGTCTCGAAGTGCACGGCGGTGACCACACCGCTGCGCGAGGCGCGCAGCACCGTGTACTTGAGTCGGTTGCGGGCCAGTTCCAGCTTGCGTGCTTCGGTCTCGGCGCTCGCCTGTGCCGTCTGCGCATTGGTGCCGGCGCGCTCGTCCTCGGCGACACTGACCGAGCCATCGGTCTTCAGCGCGGACAGGCGACGGCGTTCCGAACCGGCCAGGCGGGCCTGCTCGACGGCCGCCGACCATTGCTGGCGAGCCGCTTCTTCGGCCAGGCGGTAGTCGTTGTCATCCAGCACCGCCAGGACGTCACCTTCGCGCACGGATTGGCCGACTTCGACCTTGCGTTGGGCGACCTTGCCGCCCACACGGAAGGCCTGGTCGACTTCATAGCGCGATTGCACGGTGCCCACGTAGCGGTTGGTCGCGCGGATCTGGTCATAGTTGACCGTGGCGGTGTGGACCGGGCGTGGGGGCTGTGCGGTCGGTTGCTCCGGGTTGCAGGCGCAGAGCATGGCGGCAGCGACCAGGACGCCGGCCGCGGTTAGAGAGTTTTTCAAGGGGATTCCTCTTTAAAAACGACGAATGCTTAAGTCCGCGGCGGACGTTGTGTGTCGGCGGTTGCGGTGGGCTGGGCGGGTTGTTCGAAGACTTGCCAGCCGCCGCCCAGCGCTTTGTAGAGCTGTACGCTGTCGAGCAGCAGGCGAGTGTTGCTCTCGGTGGCGTTCAGTCGGGCCGTGAGACGCGCCCGTTGCGTGTCCAGCAGTGGCAACAGGTCGACCTGCCCACGGTCATAAAGTGATTGGGCGCGGCTTTGTGCGGCCTCCGCCGACGCGGCGGCCAGTTGTAGCGTGCTGGCGCGGCGACGCTCCTGGGTCAGGGTGACCAAGGCATTCTCCACATCCTCCAGCGCCCTCGCGATGCCGTCCTCGGCGCGCAGTAATGCCTCGTTCTGAGCGCTTTCGGCGGCGTCGTTGATGGCTTGTGTGCGTCCGGCGTTGAAGATCGGCATGGCGAGCAGGCCCGCGACGTTGGTGTAGCGCGCGGCGCCGAGATCGACGCCGTTCAGGTCCAGGCCTTGGCGGCCGAAGGAGGCGCCGAGGAAGAGCCGCGGAAACCACTCTGCCGCGGCCTGCTGGCGGCGAGCATTGGCCGCATCGACCTGCGCCATCAGTGCCAGCACGTCGGGCCGGCGCTTCAGCAGCTCGGCGGGCTGGCCCGGCTTGGCCACCGGCACGACCACATCGCCACTTGAGGGCTGGATGTTCACCGTATTGAACGCCTGGTCGCCGATCAGCACCGCAATGCGATGACGTGACACCGCCGCCTGGGTTTCCAGCGGCGGTATTTGCGCACGTGCCGACAAGGCATCGGTCTGTGCGCGCTCGACATCGAAAGGCGATGCCAGTCCGACCTGTTGACGCGCGATGACCAGGCGCAGCGTCTCATCCTGCATGGCCGAGATGGCGCGCAGCGTTGCAATCTGACGCAGCGTGCCGGCCAGTGTGAAGTAGTTGCTGACAACATCGCTCATCACCAGCAGGCGTACGCCGCGCATCGTGTGCTCCGAGGCCAGCGTATCGGCCTTGGAGGCCGCTGCGCCGGCGCGCAGGCGGCCGCTCAGGTCGAGTTCCCACGAGACGTCCAGGCCCACGCTGCTGGTCTTGGTATCCGGATAACCCTGCTTCGTGGCCGAGTTGTAACCGTTGTTGAGATCGACGCCGGAGGCGGACGCGCCGACACTCGGGAACAGCCAGGAGTGGCTGATCGTCTCGCCGGCACGGGCGGCGCGCAGGCGCTCGGCGGCAATCTTGACGTCGCGGTTCTCGCGCGCCGCACGGCGAACCAGATCCGTCAGTACCGGGTCATGGTAAACCTCCCACCACGCCGCCTCGGGTTCCATATCGGAGACCGTGCTCGCGGAGAAGTTGGCTGGCAGCTCGACCGACGGCTTGACGACCGGCGTTGAGCACCCGGCCAGGGTGAAGGCGATCGATGTGGCAAGAACCGTCGCCATGGCCAGGCCCGCGAGGGGGCCGTCAGGTTTGCGGATCGTCCACCTGATGTGGCGCGTCAGGGTAAAAGAGCTTTGAAGTTGCAGCATGGTGTCGGGCTCGTGTGGATTCGAGATGGCGCCAGGGTAGGGGCCGGTGCCTGTGGAGTCGTCATCGAAACGTCGTGATTCGGTCGCCCTGTCAGGTGCTCGATGGGGGGAGGGGAGGGAATTCTTCGGCAGGGTCCGTCGCCTGCTGTCCGGCCACTGAATCGAGATCGACGAGCATCGACTTCAGCAATTCTTCGGCGGACGAAAAGTCGTGCTGGTCACCGGTGACCAGGTTTTCCAGGCGGCCGGCAAAGGCCTGCGCGGTGGCATCGCTACGCAGTTTCACCACGTACATGCGACGGTTGGGATATTTGGATTCGGGATTCAGGATCATCGTTGACCACGGGACCAGGAAAGTTCGGTCCAGCTTAGGTGGGGCCCGTGGTCGAGTCGTAAGCGAAAGGTCAGGCTTCGGTCGGAACGCTGGCTGGCGGTGAGGCGACCAGCAGTGCCATTGAGGCGCTTGTCCAACACTTTGCAGCTATCCTCGGAGAGCGGTCTCCGCGTCAACGCCATTGCTTCGAGGGGCGGCGGCACCTTTCCCCCATGAGTCAAGAGGACTGAATATCATGAAAATCCCCGGCCCTGATCATCCCATCACTCTTACCCCATTCCAGGGGCGCGTCACCGTTCTCTTCAATGATGTCGTCGTCGCGCAGACCGACAAGGCCGTGAAGCTTGAGGAGGCCAGCTATCCGGCGGTTTTTTACATCCCGAGATCCGCCATTCGGGCTGAGCATTACGCGCGAACCGAGCATCAAACCTATTGCCCCTATAAGGGCGATGCCCATTATTTCGACCTGAGCGCTGACGGGAAAACGGCTGAAAATGCGGTCTGGACTTACGAAAATGCCTACCCGGCCGTGGCAGGAATCAAGGAATACGTCGCTTTTTACGCTGACAAGGTGACCTTCGACATCGAAGGCGCGCAAGGCTGATTACAGGGTTTGGTGTGGAACCGCAGACGGATATCGCCTGACTCACATCGACACGGCATTAAAGAAAAATCGGTTCATAACGCCCCTGAACCTTATACTCCGCCCGCCGTCTAGGTAGGTCAGGTCCAGGAGTTGAAACCATGGCAGGTAGCAGTTTTTTCGCGTTGTTCGATGACATCGCAACGTTGTTGGACGACATATCGGCGATGAGCAAAGTCGCCGTCAAGAAAACCGCCAGTGTGCTCACGGATGACCTAGCGGTGAACGCCGAGAAGGTGGTTGAGCTCAGGGCCGATCGTGAGCTGCCGGTGGTCTGGGCCGTTTGCAAGGGCTCGCTGGTCAACAAGGCCATTCTGATCCCGCTGGCGCTGGGGCTCAATTACCTTACCCCGGCGCTGGTCCATTGGCTGCTGGTGATCGGGGGCATCTACCTCTGCTATGAAGGCATCGAGTCGCTGATCGAGAAGCTGACACCCCATGGCGGCCAGGATGAAGCGCGCAAGCTGAAGAAGCTCAGTGAAGCCGAGGCGAAGGTCTACGAGGCGAAGAAGGTCAAAGGCGCTATCGTGACCGACTTTGTCTTGAGCGCCGAGATTGTGGTGATCACGCTCAATGTTGTCGCCGAGGCGCCCTTCGTACAGCAGCTGATTACACTGGTGCTGATCTCGTTGCTGGTCACGTTTGGCGTGTACGGCTTGGTGGCTGGTATCGTCCGGCTGGATGATGTCGGACTGCGGATGCGCAAAATAACCCACCCTGGCCCTTTCGCGGCAGTGCTTCGCCGGATCGGCGGATGGCTGATATCGGCAGCGCCCAAGCTGATGAAGCTCTTGTCGTGGGTGGGGACCCTCGCGATGTTTTTTGTTGGCGGAGCCTTTATCGCGGAGGCGATCCACGGCGGCCCCGAATGGCTCGTCAAGCCGGCCATCAAGCACTGGCTCGAGAGCTATTGGATACAAGCCGTTGTGGGCGTGGTCGTCGGGGCCATTGCCGTCGCAGTGGCCTGGACAGCCAGGCGGCTGACCCATCGCGTCGGCGGCTAGGTTCTGCACCGCTAAACATGATCTAATCAGCCGACATATTTGGGGGCACCACCCCTCGCAACCCTCTGGTTCTGAATAGGGCTGTCATGGATACGGGTTCACGACTCAAGCTTGTGCGAGAAAGTTACAAGATATCCCAGCGAGAGTTGGCAAGGCGCAGCGGCCTCGCCAATGGGACGATTTCGTTGATCGAATTAAATCGCGTCAGCCCCTCTGTCAGTTCATTGAAAAAGCTCCTTGAGGGCTTTCCAATGACCTTGGCGGATTTCTTCTCTTTCGATCAGCCGGTGGAGGAGCAGCGCTATATCTTCCGCGCCCATGAACAACCGGATCTGGGCCGTGACGGCCTGAGGTTGCTGCTGGTGGGTGCCCCGGTGGCCGGTCGGCAAATGCGCATGTTGCGCGAGCAGTACGCTCCCGGCGCGGGTTCTGGTGCCGATCCGATCGTGCATGCCGAAGGCGAGGAGTGCGGCTTGGTCACGCGCGGCACTATCGAGTTGACGGTGGACGGGCAGATCAGCGTGCTGACGGCGGGGGACGGCTACTACTTCCCGACGACGCTGCCCCATAGCTTTCGCAATATCGGCCAGGATGAAGCCGAGATCATCAGTGCTAATACGCCGGCTAACTTTTGATTGTCGGCTGAGCGCTCGGGTGCGTTGTTTCCAAAAAGCTGATACGTGCAGAGGTCGCGGGGTCGTAGGTCACATCCTGTGTGTGTTCTACACCCTGAACGCCGAAGCAACCTCCCAGAAAAAGTGCAAAAAAACAAAGCATCAAGCGAATTTTCAATGGTCACTCCATGCTTGAAGAGGGGCGGATCTACTTGAATCTGAAGCAATAAATTTGCCTGCTTCACCAGAGAAGGTGAAGCAGACAAACGTTTGACCTGGTATTGCGACTGTCGACGTCTGACCGCCCGGCGCAGTCCTACGAGAAACGCTAACCCCGATTACTTGGCGGCGGTTTCCTTCTGCGCACCCTTGTCGCGATACAGCGCCAGATGATTGGTAATGCACATATCGAACGCCTCGACCAGGAACAGGTGCGGCTTGGACGCGATAGGTGGAATCAGGCAACGGGTAGCCACGCGTTGTCCCAGCATTTCCGTATCGATGTAGATGAGGTTCACTGGCGACTTCTTCGGGTTCTCCTCGGCGCTGAAGTACGCACGGGTGTATTCCTCGTCACCCGCAGTCTGTTCAAACTGCTTGCTGTCGATTTGCGTGGTCAGGACGTCCCCGGCAGGAAACTCCTTGTCCGCAAGCAGCGCGACGCCGATCGGTCCGGTGAGCCCGGCCAGCAGCGAGTTCTTGCGCAGTTGTGATTGCAGGTTGGCGTAGGTCACGAAGTGCAGCACTTTGATCGTCGGTTGTTTGCTCAGCTCCGGCAACGTCTCGTAGGCGCGGTGGGCCAGCAGGCGTGGGCCTGTCGGTTTGGTCGCGTCGTCCGCTACACGGTAAATGGCATAGGCACTGCTGGTGATCAGCAGGCTGAAGATCTCCTTCTCGCTTTCGGTGCGTGGGCGCAAGTCCTGGATGGTGACTTTGTCGGACTTCTCGAGTCCCGGAAATTCCGGCGGAGGTACGGGTGGCTGGCTGGCGCAGCCGGTAATGACGAGGGCGGTGGTGAGGAGCAGGGTTTTCAACGCGTGCATGAGACGTCCTGTTGTCATTAAAAATGGCAGAGCCTTGGAGAGGCTTCGATTTATCGTGTGGGGCGTGAACCACCCTGGGTAGACGGGTGATGGCTAGTAGCCACTCGTTATGATACGCGGCCATTGGTAGGAAAGGGTATCGATTGGAGTGTTCATGACACTGATGGCTACGCAGTCAACTTCCGCCGTATGTTCGGTAACGAGCGGATGGACGTCGTGATTGGCTCGATTGACGGCAGCGTGCGTTTCTACGGCCTGATGCTGGAAGAGTTTGATTGCCACCAGTGGCTGATCCTGTTTACCAGAAACGGGAAGCCTGGCTTCCCGTCCTGTCTTGAGGGCTATCAACGTCCTGCGGTGGCGGGCTGCTTGTCCAGCATCGAGTTGAGCCACAGTTGCGCCATGTCGATCAGGTGCACGACACCCATCGCGACCTTGCGGTTTTCACCGGTCTGGTTATCGGCGTTTTCATAGGCGGTGGCCGAGGCGGATTGGAGAAGCGAGTAGATATTTACCAGAACTTCTTCGTGGCTTGCCGGTTCGGTCAGGTGGCCGGACATTGGTGTGACACGAATAGGTTTCGACTGGGCATCTGGCCCGAGGTTGTAGTGGGCGAGGGCGCGGTCGGCGATGTGAGTGTCGATGGTGCCGAGGCCTGGGGTTACAGGCGGGTTGGGGGTTGGCTTGAACATAGTTCTTACTCCAAGTGCATGACATGGAGCCGTCACCATCGCTGCTAAACGAGAGGGTGGCAGCCGTACGCAGGTTAGCAGACCGGTGCACTTGGAAACCGGCGCGCCCGTAGGCGCCCTGCGCACGGCCACCATGAAGGGTGAGGCTCAAGAAGAGAGCTCCGCATCAGAGGTGGCGCTTTGCGCGTCAAGTGCATCGCAGGCTGCTAAACCTGATCACTGATGAGCAGTGACGGACTGAAGCCTAGCGGTGACGTTCGGCGCAAACAAGCGGCTGGGATTTTCTAGGAAATTTCACTCAATAGAAAGAGAGTTGTCTTGCGAAAATCCTGAAATAGGGGAAGGTCACTACCAAGGACGAATACTTACTGTGCGGGCAGTTGGCATCTAGCAATTCCCGAGGTATAAAGTCTGCCGAAGTGGCAATTTGCTACTTATTTCAGGGATAAGGACATCAGATGAAAAAGCTTATTGGCGTGATCTCGATCATCGGCGCACTCCATGGTTGCGCCTCTGTACCGATGGGGGACCCCGCAGTCGACTCGGAAATGAAGCGCTTCGGCACAGTGCCGGACATGTCCAGGATCTACATTTACCGCAACGAGAATATGGGTGCGGCCATCAAGATGACCGTGACGGTCGACGGGCGAGTGATCGGCGCCACGGCGGCCAATACCTACCTCGTCGCAGACGTTCCAGCAGGCGCACACACAATCGGCTCTGACGCCGAAAATCTGACAATGCTCAAGATTACAGCCCAGCCAGGAAATAACCTCTACGTATGGCAAGAGGTGAAGATGGGCTTCGGCTACGCGCGCAGCCAACTCCACCAAGTGTCGGAGTTGGAAGGCAAGAAAGGTGTGCTTGAGACCAAGTTGGCTGGTTCGCTTTAAAGTGAGCGCAGATATTTCTGCTTTTACCTCACCTTTGGAAGGTCGTTTTTCATAAAAAATTCGATCACCTTGCGATTCAAGGCCGTGCTTGGAATGTCATTTCCAGTCATCGATGGCAGTTATGTTGCCCTCCGAGTCAGTGCTCAGCCTTAGCCGCTATTCAAAGTTGGCCGCGACGTCTGGCGCCGTCACTGCTCTTCCAGGTGTAATTCCCGGAATCGGCACCGCGTTGAGTGCTGTTGGGGGGGGAGTGGCGGATATCTCAGTGTGCATGAAGCTGCAGATCGACATGACCATGTGCCCCGCATCGCCAGCAAGGCTGGCGTGCGTATGGTGCACCAGTATTTGAAGGGACCGACGCTTCAGATCATCAAAGAGTTATTTGCGAAGATCGGCATTTCGTTCACTCAGAAAGCTGCCGCGAAAGTGATCCCATTCGGGATTGGGGTCATCGTCGGTGGAACGGCGAATTACGCTCTTACCACCTATGTAGGAAAGGCCGCTCGAGATACTTTTCGCCTGAGTATGAAAGAAGATGTGACTACAGAGTAACTAACCATTGCGATGCACAATGTCTTCGGAAACCGCACATTGGCAAGAACGGGAAGTCTGGCTTCCCGTCCTGTCTTGAGGCTATCAGCGCCCTGCGGCGGGCTGCTTGTCCAGCGATTAAAGGTGGCGGCCGTACGCAGGTTGGTAGACCGGTGCACTAGGAACCCGGCGCGTCCGCGGGCGCCCTGCGCACGGCCACCATAAAGCTGAGGCCGAAAAAAAGCGCCTTGCTGAAGGTGGCGCTTTGCGCCTAGTTACACCGAGGGCTACCAAACCCTGTCACTGATGTGCAGTGACAACTCGAAGATAGCCAGCAGAGCGGGCAGGCGCAAGCGGTCGGGGTTTTCTAGGAAATTTCACTCAAAAGAAAGGGAGTTGTCTTGCTTGGTCACGAAATTGTGAGGCCGGGTGTTGTAATGCAGATTGGCATTGCTGAGGTGGGCTCGTACGCTCTCAATCAACGGTTTTACAAAGGTGGCCACTCGCGAGCGTCCAAACCGGCTTGATACGGTATCTACAAGTTCAAGATGACCCACCGTGAACAGGTTTGTCGATACTTTTCATATGGTAGCCTAATGCCTTCTTTTTCCGATGGATCGAGTGAGTTCAACCATGGATTACCTTTCGAGAATCTGTTTCAACAAAAGCGGATGGGCTCGCCCGGACGGCAGTGCCGTAGGAATGGAGGGTGATACCTTCTACGGTCAGTACGGTCACGGTCATGAAGAGTGGTTGTTTCGCAGTGAGTGGCAGATCGACGGTTGGCAGTATGGCTTTCTACAGGGTGTCAATAACAGCCGCGCCCGCTTTCAGGGTAGCGATGAGCTGAACGACGTGACCTTGTTTACCCTAACACCGGAAGGCCGCCGCTATGTTGCAGTGATTCGCGACCTAGAATGCTTGAGCTTTGAGCAATCAGATGCAGTGTTCGCGGAGTTCGAGGAGAGGGGATGGATCGCGCAGATGCAACAGGAGGTTGAGGACGCAGGTGGCGAAAATGCTGGAATCGCGTCCGATGAGTGGATAAATGTCCGCTTCCGCCTTGCTCAAGTGGAATGGTTTCCGCCGCAGACCTTCGCAAGCTCTGGCGACTATATCCACAATCTCAAACGTTACCAGATGAACACGACCCCGGCAGATATTGTGGTCCCAAAGCCTGGAAGCCGATCCACCAAGCCAAAGGTGAAAGCCGGCGAGCTAAACACCCAGAACTATTACCAACGCGGCTCAGCGGGAAGGGAGTGCACACCAGAGCACAAGATGATGCAAAATCTATTGGCCAGACAGCTTAGGGAGGAGTTTCCGCAGGGCGAAATTTTTGTTGAGTATAATTTCGTGGATGTCATGTTAGAAACCAGCGATGAGAGAGTCCTGTATGAGATCAAGTCAGACCTTTCGACGCGGACAGTCATGCGCTTGGCAATGGGGCAGTTGCTTGAGTACGCCTTCCGAGTTCCAAATGATGACAAACGGACTTTGCGGTTGGTCATGGTAGGTAGGGCTGCACTGGATGAAGTGGATCTGGCATATCTTGATTACCTGCGTGCTCGCTTCGAGTTGCCGTTGGAATACCGTGAGGTGGAACTTTCCTAATACCGGCATCCCTTACCCTACAGTCTCCCGACACACTGCTCCCGAATAGACCAGAGGAATCGGGGACAAACCACGTTTACGTTCAATCATGAAAATCGTGGCCTGTCCTCGATTTCCCGGTGGCCATCGCACGGTTGGTGTTTTTACGCACTCTGACTCTGGGCCAGAAGCAGACATTTAGGAGTACCCGATGCAACATCTAGTCCTTCACTTCACACATGCCATCGGGGACATTATTCCTTGGTGTACGTTTATTGAAGAATTGCGGCCACAGCTTGCTCGGAGCGGGGTAGGAGAATTCGATAGCGATGACATGGCAATCGATGGGGGGCTGTGATGCTGTTTTTCGAGGTTCAGATGCCAAGGCGCTATTTGCACTGCTCCTGCCGCATTTCCAAAACCTGCTTTTTTTACAAAAACCGACAACAAAAGTGGAACTCGTGTTCGGAGAGCTTGGCGGCTCGTCTGAACAGCAGATTTTCGGCTTAGAAAATAGAAAGTAGGTGAAGGTCTCCTTTGGGACGTTTCTGCCCGTCGCGACATGCAGTAATCGGCCATGACTTACCCATCCAACTCCGAACCATCCCCCTTGCCCACCGGCAGCAATCCAACCTCTCGGAACGCATATTTCGGGAGATACGCATTCGGTCCATTTTCCAAAAGGCTTGCCTTGATCAAGGTGGCATCCACACCAATTTCGTGTAATAACACAGCGTGATAAAGATACGAGAGAGCCTCGGATTTCTTCACGAGGTCGAACATGAATTCCCGGTAATCGCTACCCTCCCGCTGACCGCCGAAATGCGACATGTCGTTCCGACGGTCGGCGCAAGATTTGCAAAAGACCTCCATCTGCTTGCGCTCGAAGCCGAGTGGTAGTGCGGAAAGGACGTCCATCAGTCGTTCTTTCAGCGACGGTTCGCCCGCGTGTTTCAGTTGGCCTTTGAGCCATCGCTTATCATCGCTGCCGCTGATTTGATCCAGTATCCGCTGGATCTTGGCATCGAGATTGGTTTCCTTCGCCTTGTCTTTGTTCTTCCGGCGGTGCAATGACTCAAGCCCCCAGATCAGGTTCACAAATCGGTGCTCGACATACATTTTCATTCCGCGTCGGATGCCCAGATAGAGATAGAACCCCGGCCCGAATTCCTCCCGCTTACGGCGCAGCGCCGTCACAATCGAACCGAAGTTGCTCTTCACCTGAATGTAATTGACCCAGCATTCGTCCCACGTCGGAGCTTTGGTTGATCGCTCGAACCCTTCATAATAATAATGGTAGGCCATCTTCCCGATGATCAACCGCGGCCATTCCAACGAAAATGTCGTTCCCGTTAGCAGGATAAATAGCTCCTGCAACCGCGCATATTCCTCTCGCATTTCGAGCAGCGTGCGCGCCCGCTTCGGCTTGATCCGAAGGTTCACGCTTTCCACGAGATTGAGCTTGTCCGTGCGATGCACGAACTTTCCAGGCCACGGACCAGTGATGTCGTAACGCATCGTCAAAGTGCCGTCGTCCAACTCATGGATATCGGCCTTGGGCACCCTATGTTTGGTCGAGATATTTTGTCGGGTTCGTTTGACCTCGATATTTCCCAGCCGCAACCACTCTTCCAGGCCAGTTAGCTCGACGTCAAGCGCGCTAAATTGGAGCGGGCGTGTGGCCGGAGGAAACGATCTATCCGTCACAAGGCAATGCGAGGCGGCGAACCCCTCGTGCGAAATGCCGTTGGATCTAAACTGCCCCCCATGTCGTCGCAGACCTAGCAACAAAACGTTTCGGCCACTAGCCTTGAGCGTTCCTTGGATGGCTTTCTCCAACGGGAATTGCTGTTCCTGCTCCCCAATGCCCGCCATAGGACCGCCTTCGCTGCTTGCGAAATAGCCATCCAGTTCAAGATATGCCGCACCGTTCTCTTCAATGGTCAGAGTGCCAACAACGCAACTGTCCGGGGCAAATTGATTCGCCGGCAGAGGATCATCGTGCCACCAGAACAACCCCCGCTCTTCGAGTATTTTTTTTGTCATACGTATTCCCGAATGATGCCCAGAAAACGGGCAGGTATTTATTGCGAGCTTACGACGAGTTCTCTTCTTCCTTCATTTTTTCAGAAGTTACGAACGTTTGCTTCGCATCACGGTGACTGGCTCTTCTGGGTTTTGGAAGTGACCGAAAGCGAGGGGCAGTCTTGCCCTGCCGGTTCAGCGCAAGGCCCGCTTTTGGCCGATTGATGTTCCTTAACCCTCGGCATCAACTTGTGCCCCATTCACTAAACGTTGTAACCACTCTGTATCCTGATCATTGATCACGCCATATCGATCTGGAGGAAAAAATGTCCAGTGGTGCGCAACCTCGACAAGGCGCTTGAGCTCATCGGCAGACAACCAATATGAAGAATCCACCAATGCTACCGGTGCCCCACTGAAACGCCGGCCCAGGGGGAGATTCGTGCCAGGCGCAAAGGCAATCGCCAGTTCCTGGCAGGGCTTCATCTGCTTCTCCAACGCCGGCTTTTTTCCAATCCGCTCGTAGCTGAAGCTTCCCGGATACTGCTCCTTGAGCACCAGCCAGTGGCCTATCGTGGTCTTGGCCAGCACCCATTGCGATACGCCACTGTCCTGTACGCATTCCAGCTTGCCGTTTGTCCATTGCATAAGGGTGTTGCAGTCCGGATCGTAATCGGAGGACCACAGGCTGATGCCAGACACCAAGGTATGACGCTCAAGCTCGACCAGCCCTTGGTCCGGCATGGGCTGCCAGTAGCGTCTGGTTGGGTCGCGTGTATCACGCCAGTAGTTGCGCAGCCCCCAAGCCGCCGTGAACAGCAACGTCGCGAGTACAAGCCAGCCAAAGGAGTCCCCGGCAATCCGGTCGATATCCTGGTCAGCAGCGAATAACGCTCGGTAGAGCAGCAAGCCAAGGAAAAACACCATCCCCGTCAGCACGGGGCCAAAGCACAACGGCGGCAACAGCACTTCGATCCAGCTGAAGCGATGCATGGACGCGCGCTCGCGCGCCCAGGCTTGCTCCTGGGCAAGCATTGGCACCTGTTCCCGTGGGCCAATGCCAGGGGCGGGTGTCTGGAAGCGCATGAACAGCGTGTAGGCGTCATCTTTCATGGGTCACATCATGCCCTTGAAACCACCGTCGATCGGATCCTTGAGTCATTCCTGCAAGGAGAAGGGAGTGATAACCAGCCTTGGCTCAATGCTAAAGCTCGAATTGCTGAAAGCCCACACGCTTGACGCTGACCCAAAAGTTATCCTCTGGCTCAAACTGAGCCACGCAAACGTCACGCTCCAGGCCTTGCTCATCCTCATCGACCAGTACGCGGCCCCAATCGAAATCATGATTCCGGGCAATGTAGTAGCTGGGATAAGGGCTGCCCATATTGAAGTGAATCGAATACACCAGCAGGGGAGACTTGCCGGGCATATGGGTTTCGTACAACCGCATCAGTTCGGGCATCTGTGTTTTGCAGTGTTTCTCGGCAAACGCGATGGCATGGGGCAGGTCATCCCACGCGGCCTGGACTTCGCGCTGTGCGGCGGCGAGCCTGGTGGCAGGTGGTTCGTTGTGCGGGTGCTGGACGTAGATCAACAGGCGACCAAACTGGAATTCACATTGCTGGACACCAGCAGATATGGACCAGTGGCCAAGCATGGATTCGCTCAGAAGATTGATGTCCATATCGGTACTACACAGTTGGTAACCTACCGAGGTTACCGGCTCGGGCGCGAAGCTGGAAGTGCCATAGTCAGGCCCTCACCCTCTGACGCCCGAAGCCGCCTCGTGGCGTTGACGGAGGAGGGCAAGCGCCTGTTCAAAAAAAACGTTCAGAGGTCGTAACGCACCGACAACAACAGCGTTCGAGGGTCGTTGATCGAGTAGTAGCGCGCGCCACTGGACGGCACGTAGCCCACCGCTTGCGGATAGGCCCGGTCGAGCAGGTTTTTCACCGACAGCGTGGTGGTCCAGTGACCGTCGCCGGTGACGTAGCTGGTGTGGGCGTTCCAGAAGGTTTGTGTCGGGATTTCCTGGATGTCGTCGTTCAGCGCGTTGGCGTAGGACCTGGTCTGGAACTGCGCGTCGGTACCGGCCTGCAAGGTGCCGGGCAGGCCGATCGGGATGGTGTAGTTGAGGCCGACACTGGCGTTCCAGCGGGGCGAGTACACCAGCTGTTTACCGTCGGCATCGACCCCGGCACCACCGGCATTTTGGAAATCGTCGTACTTGCTTTGCAGGTAGCCGAGGTTGGCGCTCAGTTGCAGGTCGCTCGTCAGCGCGGTCAGGGTTTCCAGCTCGACGCCGTAGGTGTGCGCCCGACCGACGTTGGTCCGCAGGCTCACGCCCAGCGCCGGGTCGTAGGCGTTGGTCTGCAGGTCCTTGTAGTCGTTGTAGAACAAGGCGACGTTGGCCCGCAGGCGTTGGTCAAAGAAGTCACCTTTGAAGCCGGTTTCCCAGGTGGTGACGTCTTCCGGTGAGAAGGCCTGTTCGGCAGCGGCGAGGGTCGGCGCGCGGTTGTCGTAGCCGCCGGCCTTGAAGCCTTTGGCGACGTAGGCGTACTGATTCAGATGCGCTGTCCAGGCGTATTCGAAGCCGATTTTCGGGCTGGTGGACTGCCAGGACTTGCTCGCCTCGGCATTGAAGTTGATACCGGTGATCTGCCGGTTGGTGTTGATGGCGTAGTTGGTGTAGTCGAAGCCCTTGTGCTCACGGGTAAAGCGCAGCCCGGCGATCAGCGACAGTTTGGGGGTGATCTTGTAACTGCCCTGGCCATACAAGGCGTAGCTCTCGGTGTTGGTGGTGCTGTATTGGCCTTGGCCGATCACCAGGTTGCGCGCAATCGAGTAGGTCAGGCTGTCGCGGTCGGCTTCGAATTTTTCGCGGTACAGGTACAGGCCGGTGCTGAAGCTGAAGTCGTCGTAGTTGCCGTTGAGCTGGAATTCCTGGGTGGCGTAGTTCTGGTTATAGGTGATCAGGTTCTGCTGAATCAGCGCGGCCTGTCCCGAGTTGTCATAGTCCACGGGTTGGTTGAACGCGGAATAGGCGGTCACCGATTTGAAGTTCAAGTGGTCATCGATCGTATAGAGGGCGCGCAGCACCGAACTGCCCTGATCGAGGCGGTTCTTCGGATCGAGGCTGCTGTAACTGGTGAATTTGTCGAAGTGGCCGTTGGCATCAAAGGGTGTGTAGCTGGTGGTGTCGCCACGGTCGAAGGTGCCAGCCAGGGTCAGTTGCACATCCCACGGTGAATCGATGGGATTGAAGCGCAGCTTGCCGCGGTAGGACTGTATGTCGATGTTGTTCACGTCCTTGCCGCGGGTCGGGTCGGAGACGGTGCCATCGCGGCTCAGGCGAATCGCCGAAAAACTGCCGAACAAGGCGTTGTCCACCAGCGGGCCGCTGATCAGCAGGCGGGCGTTCTGCGCGTCGTAGTTGCCGGCGCCGAGTTCGAAGAAACCGCGGGTTTCCTGGGTCGGATCGCGGGTGATCACGCGGATCGCCCCGGCGCTGCTGTTACGCCCATAGAGGGTGCCCTGGGGGCCGCGCAACACTTCCACGCGTTCGACGTCGTTGAAATCAAGCATCGAGGAAATCGCCCGGGGGATGTACAGGTCATCGGCGTAGACCGCGACGGCAGACTCCTGGATCGGATCGGTCTCACCGATGCCGCGAATACCGTAGGTCTGTGCGCTGTAGGAGATCGACTGGCGACTCAGCGACAGGTTCGGCACTTGCCCGGAGAGGTCGCGGACGCTTTTGATCTGCTTGTCTTCAAGGGCTTTTTCGTCGAACGCGGAGATCGCCAGCGGGGTCTTTTGCAAGTCCTCGGCGTGGTGTTCGGCCGTGACCGTGACCACGGGGAGGGCACCCTCCTGGGTGTCTTCGTCGGCGTGGGCCGACAACCCGAACAGCGCCAACGATACGGCCAGCGTCAAGCGGTTTGAACTGAACATGTTGTGCATGGTGATCCCCTGGTGTGTGACAGCAGTGCTGATGTCGTTATGTTTTTTTGGGCAAAGCGTTGCCGGGGCCATGCTCGCAAAGCCATGGCGGCGGTGGTTTGAGTCGATCAGGAGTGGCTAATACCCGCGTTGTACGTTCGCCAGGTTCTCCGGGGCCAAACCGTTGAGGAAACGTTCGAGATTGGCCAGGAAGCTGTCGGCAATTTCGTGACCACTGTTGCTGGAAATCGCCGAGGTATGCGGTGACAGGCGAACCCGTGGATGGGAGTAGAGTGGGTGCCCATCCGGGAGTGGTTCGGGCTCGGTGACATCCAGCGAGGCGAGGCCGATGGTTCCGCGCTCCAGTGCTTCGAGCAACGCGTCATGGTCGAGCAGGCCACCACGGGCGATGTTGAGCAGATGCAGGCCGGGCTTGGCGCTGGCGAGCACGTCACGGTTGACGATATGCCGGGTTGCGCTGGTCAGGGGGGCGGCCAGCACGAGGTGATCGGCGCGGGCAAACAGCTCATGGATATCCCGCGCGGCCTCGACGCCGTCAACCTCGAACGGTGTCGGGCTCTGCCGCAACGCCAGCACCTTGATGCCCAGGGCATGGGCCTTGGCCGCCAGGCTGCGACCGATGGCGCCAAAGCCGAGAATCCCCAGGGTGCTGCCCTTGAGCGGCGTCAGTGCGGTGAAATTCCATTGCGAGTCATGCACCCAGATGTCCGGCAGGCGCTTGGCAGCGGCGAAAATGGCCGCCAGGGCGAACTCGGCGATGTTCTCGGCGGCGCTACCCCGTGAAGTGCTCAGCGGTGGGCCGTTGAACAGCCATTTGGGGTAGAAGTCGATGCCGGAGGACACCACCTGAATCCATTTCAAAGCATAGGGCCAACCCGGCGGTGGGGTGTCCGGTGCCAGGTAGCCACGCACATTGATCGGCCGTGCCAGCAGAATACTGACCTCGGGCGCCAGGTCGCTGGGCACCCCGGTCGGTACGCCGATGACGCGGGTGCCGGGGTGCGATTGTGCGAGGCGCTGGCGGATCACCTCGTTGAACGCTTCATCCAATTGGCTGGCAATCACAAGCTGGCTCATGGGCGTTCCTTTTGCTGGCGTTGGGCGAAGACCGCTTTGCCGACACCTTGCAGCACGGCATCGTTCTGCGGTGTGTGAACGCGACTGCAGAGCACGTCGCGGTAGTGTCGTTGCAGTGGGTTGTGGCGTGACAGGCCGGGGTTGCCGGACGCCTCGATGGCCAGCTCGACGGCGCGGATGGCGTTGCCGGTCACCAGGTATTTCAGTTGGGCGGCGTGACTGCTCGACGTGTGCCCCTCGGCGGCGGCCTCCAGCAGGCTGCGGTTGGCGAACAGCAAGGTGTCGATGTGGCCGACGGTTTCCTGGAAACGCGGCAGGGTCGAGAGGGGCGCGCCGAGGTTGGACGGCTTGCGTTGCTCCAGCCAGTCCACCAGCCAGTCGCGGGCGGCCTGGGCGATGCCGTCGTAAACCGACGACAACAGCACCGCCATCCAGAGGAACCCGTCGCCATCAAGCTCGGCCTGCGGCGCGCTCCAGGGGCTGACGCTGACGGCGTGATCCAGCGGCACCAGAACGTTGTCGAACAGCACTTCGTGGCTGCAGGTGGCGCGCATGCCCAGATGGTCCCAGGCGTCGATGATGCTGATACCGGGTGTGTCCTTGTGTACCAGCCAGGCACCGACCAGCGGGTCTTCGTCGGTGCTGCGGGCCCAGACGCTGAACCACGTCAGGCCATGGCTGCCGGTGGAGTAGATTTTGCGGCCACTGATCCGCCAGCCGGCGGCGGTGCGTCTGGCAACGGTGGCCGGCAGACCGCCACGGGCCGGGGTGCCGAGGTCGGGTTCAACCCGCAGCGCATTGATCAAGGCGCCGTGTTGGACGGCGTCGCCAGCCACTTGCAGGCGCAGCGCTTCGGGCCAGTTTTTGCTGTCCTGCAAGCGCGTGTGCTGGAGGTACTGCATCACCAGAATCAACGCCGTCGAGGGCTCGCCCTTGGCAATGGCGCTGATGGCCTTGCGCGCCTGGGCCAGGTTCGCGCCGCCACCGCCGAGGGCTTTGGGCACGGTCAGCGCCACCAGGCCGTGCTCATGCAGCAGCCTGAAATTGTCATGGGGAAAGGCCCCACTCTCGTCATACAGGTGCGCCGTGGCGGCCAGTTGTTCGCCGAGGTTTTCCAGCAACCCATCGAAATGGGCTGCCTCGACCGAGCGCAGCAAGGGCAGGTGTTGGGAAGATAGGCTCATGGTGGACTCACTCGATCAAAAAGGCCGGGAATCGGCTCATAGCGGCAGCAGCCGGAAGTTCTTGTCCCACAAGGGGCTGACATCGAGCCGTTCGCTCAACACGCCGGCGCCGAAGAACAGGTCGGCGACTTCCTGCTGCGAAGCGATGGCCTGCTCGTTGACTTCGATGACTTTCCACGGCTGGCTGCGGTTGGTGTACATGTCGAGAAACACGGCTTTGTCGACCCCCAGCAGTTGCGCCGATTTGACGGCCCAGGGTTCGGGGTTGTTGTTGATCCACTCCAGCGTGCGCGCCATGCGCTGCAAGTAGTCCTGAACCGCCTGCTTGCGCAGCGGGTCTTCCAGGGCGGCGGGGCGCGCCGCCATCAGATAGTTGCCGGACAGATAACCCAGGGCGGTTTTCAGCACCCGGGCGCCACTGCGGAATTTGGCCAGCTGGATAAACACGCCATAGATCACCCAGGCATCGAGCTGGCCGCTCTGGAAGGCACTGAAACCGTCTTGCGGCGTGAGCGCCACCGCGGTGATGTCGTTCATGCTCAGGCCCTGTTCCTTCAAGGCCTTGATCAGAAAGTAGTGCGAGGTGGTGGAGCGCACGTAACCGACCCGTTTACCGCGCAACTGTCCGATCGACTCGAGTTTCGAATCCTTGGGAATCAGGAACACCTGGTTGTTCACATCGCCCTGTATCACCGCGATCAGCCGTGGCTGGCGATGGCTCTGGATCGAAAAGATCGGCGGGATCTCGCTCATGGAGCCGATATCCAGGCTGCCCGAGGCCAGTGCTTCGACGATCAGGTTGCCGCCGGCAAATTCCGCATAGTCGACTTTGTAGGGTGGATGGGCGGTGCCGGCCTCCTCGATGAAATACGACTCCTGGCCACGGTAGGTGGCGACCCCCAGGGTCAGGTCCGAGAGCGGTGTGTTTTGCGCGAATACACGCGAGGCCAAGCCCAGGGCGGACAGCCCCAGCGCTCCGGCGGCGATCGAACTGGCGGTCAGAAAGCCGCGCCGGTTGAAGTGCCCCTGCGGGCGATTGATAGGTGGGTTCATGCCAGGTTTGCTCATGGTTCTACTCCTGAATTAGCGCGATGCCTGGCTGAGTGGGGCACGTTTGGCGTTGAAGCTCTTGTCGAAGCCTTGGGAGACGTCGATGTGTCGGTTCAGGATGCCTTCTTCCTGATAGATGTCTGCCGTGGTTTGCAGGCCGCTGATCACCGCGTCGTCAATCGCCACCGGTTGCATGTGGGTGGCCTTGGCCACAGCGATGTGCACGGCCAACGGCAGGCCGGTGACCTTGGCCTGGGCGGCGGCATATTCCTCGGGGTGGGCGTTGGCCCAGCGGTAGGCGCGGTCGACCCGGGCGACGAAGTCGTCCAGTTGCGAGCGTTTGTCGGTGATCGCCTGGCGGGTGGCGGCGAAGTACAGATGGTTGGTCAGCAAGGTGTCACCGCTGACCAGGACCTTGGCCTGGCTCTGGGTGGTGGCAATGGTGGTGTAAGGGTCCCAGGTCGACCAGGCATCGGCACTGCCGTTATCCAGCAGGATGCGTGACTCACTGGGCAGCAGGTAGATGAACTGCACGTCGGCGGTGCTCAGGCCGACGCTGCGCAGGGCTTTGATCGCCAGGAAGTGGCCGATGGAGCCACGGGTGGTGACGATCCGTTTGCCCTTGAGGTCGCTGGCGTTGTTCAGCGGCGAATCCTTGGGCGCGAGGATGGCCGTGGTGTAGCGACCCTCGGCATGCACGATGCTGACCACTTTGAGCGGCGCACCGGCGCCGAGGGCGAACACGTAAGGCGCATCGCCCAGGGCGCCGATGTCCACCGCACCGGCGTTCAACGCCTCGCCTAAGGGTGCGGCGGCGGGAAACTCGGAGAACTGGATGTCGTAGGGCACATCCTTCAGTTCACCGGAGACCTCCAGGAGTACCTTGATCGTCGATTTCTGATTGGCCACCAACAGCGGTTTCAGGTCGGCGGCGTGACTGGCCGCGCCGAAGGTGAGGGCGGTGGCGATCAACAGATGTTTGAACGGTTGGGTAAAGCGCATAGCGGTGTGCTCCAGGCGGGGCTTGATGCTTCGTGTTACCTCCGCCTGGAGAAAGGGGTCGGACTGAGTTCAACGTCAGGGGTATGAAACGGCGCTGCCCGGCATTCGGTGCAGAAGCTTGCGGGGCTCAGATCACGAAAAAGCCATGGGTGGCGTCTCGGGCCAGTTGGGCCACCAATCCAAACTCCCAGTCCAGATAGGCTTGCATCGCTTCACGGGGGTTATCAGTGCCTTCATAAGGGCGGCGATAGCGGTCGATGCGCGGTGACGCCAGGTGTGTTTCACCTTCTTCCAGGGGCTGTTGCGCGGCGATCCAGCTGGCCGTGCCGCCTTTGAGCAGGAACACCGGTTTGCCGGTCAGGGCCTCGACATCGGCCACCGCCAGCCGCGCCAGCTGGCTGCTGCCACAGGTCAGCACGTAGCGTTGGGTGGTCGGCAGGTTGGCCAGGGCTTCGCGCAATTGTCCGCGCAGTACCCACCAGGCGCCGGGGATATGGCGTTTGACGTAATTGGCGCTGGTGGTGAAATCCAGCACCAGGCTGTCACCCAGGGCCAGCCATTCGGCCAGGGTCTCAGGGCTGATTTCCTCGGCCTGCCGGGGCGCCGGGACGGGTGCCTGCCAGGCGCCTTTTTCACTGAAGTGCGCAGGCTGCAGGTCATCCAGTACATGCACCTCCCAACCCAGCTGCGATAGCCAGGAAGCCGACATGTTGGCGCGCACGCCCTCGTCATCCACCAGCACCAGGCGCGCACCGCGCACGCTGGCGAAGTGGTCGGTTTCCTGGACCAGTTGGCCGCCGGGTGTGGCGCGGGAGGCGGGCAGGTGGCCCGCTTCGAATTCTTCCGGGGTGCGCACGTCGAACAGGTAGGTGCTGCGGGTCGGTTCCTGTTGCCAGCGTTGCAGGTCGGCCAGGGTCGCGCGTCCTACCCGGGCCTTGTCGGCGACGCGACGGGCATCTCCGGCGGCGATTTGTCGATGGGCCTCGCTGGTCGGTGCGAACCGGCGCGACTGGCCGTGTTGCAGGGCCTGGCCGGCCAGGGTCCAGCCGATGGTGCCGTTGCGCAGGGCTGAAACCGGGTTGGCAATCCCGGCGTTGATCAACGACTGGGTGCCGATGATGCTGCGGGTGCGCCCGGCACAGTTGACGATGATCCGCGTCGCCGGGTCCGGTGCCAGCTCCCGGGCGCGCAAGACCAACTCCGCCCCCGGTACGCTGATGCTGGTGGGAATGCTCATGGTCTGGTATTCATCGAAACGCCGGGCGTCGAGCACGACGACGTCGGCCTCGCTGTCGAGCAGCGCCTGAACTTCCTCGGCCGCCAGCGACGGTGTATGACGCTGGCTTTCCACCAATTCACCAAAAGCTTTGCTCGGCACGTTGACGTCGATAAACAGCTCGCCACCGGCACGCCGCCAACCGTCCAGGCCACCTTCCAGCAAGCTGACATTCAGGTAGCCCAAGTCTTGCAAGCGCTGGGCGGCGAGCTGTGCGAGGCCTTCACCGTTGTCGTAGACCGTCACTGCGGTATCGAGCCGTGGAATCCGTGAGTACACCTCAAGTTCGAGCTTGGACAAGGGGATGTTGGCCGCGAACAAGGGATGCGCCTCAGCGAAGGGCGCTTCTTCACGTACATCCACGAGTGCCAGTTCTTCGTGGTCCAGCAGCGCCTCCCGGATTTCGGCGAAGGCGCGGGTCGGTACGGGTTTGACAGGGCTCGGGCTCATAGGGCTTGGCTCTCTTTGGACAGATCCCAGATGTTGGGGAGAAAGGCGTTGGAATAACCGGAGATAAATAGTTTCTCGCTGCCATCGGGCTGGTACACCGCGCGGCGCACCGCACCGATATTGGCGCCATAGACATGGATGCTGATGGAGACCAGGTCATCGAAGGCGTTACTGACCTGGTGAATGTCGCCGATCTTGGGCGACACCGCCTCGACCTGACCCGGTTGCAGCTGTATCCGCTTGCCTTCGGCCAGCAAGGTGCCGTCGGCCTGGCGTGCAAAGCCTTGGGAATATTCCGCGCCGCGTAACATGCCGATCAGGCCCCAGACCCGATGATCGTGGATGGGCGTGCGTTGCCCCGGCCCCCAGACAAAACTGACGACACTGAAGCGCTGCCGTGAATCGGCATGCAGCAGGTATTGCTGATAACGCTCGGGGTCGGGGCGGGCAAAGTCCTCAGGCAACCAGTCGTCATGGCTGACCAGTTGGCCGAGCAGCTTGCCGCCGCGATGCAACAGGTCACCCTCGCGAGGATGGCTGTCGATCAGTTCCGCCAGGGCGCCTATGAATGCTCTGAGTCTCTCCGGGTGTCGGGCCTGGGTCATGGCGATTCCCTCATTCGTTTCGAAGGTTGTTTTAAATATATAAGCATAATGATCGTGCTTAATATGCTATTTTTTAATGATTAGGTTATAGCTGAAAGGAATTTAGAAGCCGATTGAATAGCGTTAGACGTTATCGATAGGGGCGCCGGGCCGCTTCGGGCTATCCAGGTTCCAACAATATCACTATGCTTTTCAGACATCTTATTGACTGTTCTCTATGTGCGGGCCAAATGAAAATTGATGATATCGATGCCTTCGTCGAGGTGATTCGTTGCCAGTCCATCAGCCATGCGGCCGAGTCCCTGCAATTGACCCAGCCGGCCATTACCCGGCGCGTGCAGAACTTCGAGCAGGCGTTGGGCGTCGAGTTGTTCGACCGCAACACCAAGCCGCTCAAGCCTACTTTGATCGGTACCCGGGTGTATGAACAGTGCCGTTTGATCCTGCGGGAAATGGACGCCTTGCGCGAATTGGTGGCGACCGATGCACCGCCTACCGGGTTGCTGCGCCTGGGCGTTCCGCAAACCATTGGCGATGTGGTGCTGCTCGATGCCCTCAAGCATCTGCGCCTCGAGTATCCCGAATTGCGCGCCCAGGTGGCGACGGGGTGGGGCAGTCAACTGGTCGGCAAGATCGAGCGCGGTGAACTGGACGCGGCGGCGGCGTTGTTCCCGGCGGGCAAGATATTCCCGGACAACATCGTCGGCGAATCCATCGGCAAGATGGAATTGGTGGTGGTCTGCGCCAAGGCGCAATTGCCCAAGCGTCCGTGCAAGCTCGCCGACGTTTACCAGAGTGGCTGGATTCTCAACCCCGACGGCTGCGGTTTCCGCGCCGGTTTGCAGCGCACGCTGTCGGACCAGGGCCTGGCCTTGCGGGTCAATCTGGAAACCTTTGGTACCGAGTTGCAACTGGGTCTGGTCGCCGATGGCTTGGGCCTGGGGCTGGTGCCGCGTCCATTGCTCGAGCGCAGTGCTCATTTCGACCAGTTGGCGGCCATGCCGCTGAAGGATTTCAAACCGGTGATGGACCTGTGGCTGATCTATCCGCGCTTTCTCGGCAACCTGCAGGGGCCGGTCGACGCCTTTGGCAAACGGGTCGCCGGATCGTTGCAGAAGATCAGGAACGCGGCATGATCGGGCGGGCAAGACATAAAAAATAATAATAATTAGCTTAGATTAAAATGTGCTTTTTATTATTTTTTGACTTCCCATAGGCTGGCTGGAGATTCTTCAGGCCATCCAGGAAGTGTTGCCATGAGCAGTGTCAGTCCGTTATCCAGTGTCTCGAAAAATATTCGCCAGCGTGTCACGCCTGAAGAGTGGGAGGTGCGGGTCAAACTGGCGGCAGCCTACCGGCTGGCGGCCTTGTTCAAGTGGACCGATCACATTTACACGCACTTTTCCGCACGGGTGCCGGGGCCGGAGGAGCATTTCCTGATCAATGCCTTCGGGCTGTTGTTCGATGAAATCAGCGCTTCCAACCTGGTCAAGGTCGACATCGACGGTACGATTGTCGACGACCCCACCGGCCTGGGCATCAACTACGCCGGTTACGTGATCCACAGCGCCATTCACGGCGCGCGTCCCGATCTGCAAGCGGTCCTGCATACCCATACCCGCGACGGCATCGCAGTTTCGGCGCAACGCGACGGGCTGTTGCCCATCTCCCAGCACTCCATCGGTTTTTCCGGTCGGGTGGCCTATCACGGTTACGAGGGCATCGCCCTGGACCTGGACGAGCGTGAACGGCTGGTGGCGGATCTGGGCGATAAAAGTGTGTTGATCCTGCGCAACCACGGACTGCTGACGGCCGGTGTCAGCGTTGAGCATGCGTTCCAGCAACTGCTGAGCCTGGAGCGTGCCTGCAACATTCAGATTGCGGCACAGGCCGGCGGCAACGCCGAGTTGATCTTCCCGCCGGCCGAAGTAGTGGCCAAGGTCGAGAAGCAGGCCGAGGTGTTCAAAAGTGGTGACGGGCCAGGTGTTGCACGGCACTGGAATGCCCTGATCCGCCAGTTGGAGCGCAGTGACACGGCTTATAAAGATTGATCGTCAGTCGGGATGAGAAAGAGGGGCTGACCGCAAGGTAAGCCCCTCTTTCACTATCGATTGTCATCGGGACAAAGTGCTGAACTTCACGCCACTTTTTCCGCCGCCTGGCGTTCACGCTCGGCCACCAGCTGACGGGTCAGCGGAATCAGGCGTTTGCCATAGTCGATGGCGTCATCGAGCGGGTCGAAGCCGCGGATCAGGAAGGTGGTAATGCCCAGGTCGTAGTAGTCGAGCAGGGCTTCGGCCACTTGTTCCGGGGTGCCGACCAGCGAGGTCGAGTTGCCCTGTGCGCCGAGCAGGCCGGCGATGCCCGTCCAGAGGCGCTTGTCCAGCCGCGAACCTTGGGCAGCGGCGGCCAGTAAACGCCGAGAACCCTCGTTCGGTGGCTCGCGACGGACAAAACCATTCTGTTCGGCCAGGGCCGTGGCCTGTTGCAGGATGCGCTCGGCACGCTCCCAGGCCTGGGCTTCGGTGTCCGCCAGAATCGGTCGCAACGACAGGCTGAAACGAATGCTACGCCCATGCTTGGCCGCCTCAGCGCGTACCTGGTTCACCACTTCGCGCACTTGTTCGTAGGTTTCGCCCCACAGCGCATAGACGTCCGCATGTTTGCCCGCCACCGCGATGGCCGCCGCCGATGAGCCGCCAAAATACAGCGGGATGTGCGGCTGTTGCGGCGACTTCACCGACGAGTGCGCGCCCTCGACCTGGTAGTACTTGCCCTGATAGTCGAAGGGCTTGTCGCGGGTCCATTCCTGGCGCAGCACATCGAGGTATTCATCGGTGCGGGCATAACGCTCGTCCTTGCCGATGTAGCTGCCATCAGCCCGCAGCTCACGGTCATCGCCGCCGGTAATGATGTGCACGGCGGTGCGTCCGCCATTGAAGACATCGAGGGTGGTGAATTGCCGCGCGGCCAGGGTCGGTGCGGCAAAACCCGGCCGATGGGCGATGAGGAACTTCAGGTTCTTGGTCACGCTGGCGGCATGGGAGGCGATCAGCGTGCTGTCCGGACTGTTGGAGTGGAACGCCACCAGGGCACGGTCGAAACCGGCCTCGTCGTGGGCGCGGGCGACGGTCTCCACATACTCGGGCTGCAACACCGGACCGCTACGAGGGTGGATTTCCGAGGAATGATGGCCGCCGATGTAACCGATAAATTCAATGCTCATGGTCAGTTCCTTGTCTTGTGGGATGGGCGTGGTGCAAGCCTCCACCTGGCAGGGGGTCGGTCCGTGGTACCGAAAGTAGGCGTAGCGGGCAGGGCTGTGAAATGCCGTTTTGTTCTAAGTTAATTATTAATTTAACGAATTATAATAAAATTATTATATCAGAAATACGCATTTTAACCCGGGATCGAGGTGCAGGCGGCGAAGGGCGCGGGCTGGAGGCTTTTATTATGCAAATAATTTATCTGGTCTGTTCTCTATCTAAATTCCAATCATATTAGGTTATTCCCAAAAAGAATTTCACTGAGGTTTTTTATGCGAATAGCATGAATCCGAAGCCATGTTCTTGATGAGGAAGGAAGCCTGATGACCGAAAAGACGTTCGATGCGCAGGGTGCCAGTAACTCGTTTTCTGTCGACAAGGCGGCTGATGGCCGAGGTGTTTCGCGGTTGATCCCCGACGGGCTGAGAAATTGGCGAACACCTGAAGTCCTTCTGCGTTTGCTCAGCCCGATTGCCTTGCTGTTGTTGTGGGAGTTGGCGTCGCGCTTCGGCTTGATTCCGCAACGGGTTATCGCCGCACCGTCGCAGATTGGTGGCACGCTCTGGGCGATGATTGTGTCCGGCGAGCTGGGTAAGCATCTCTGGGTATCACTTCAGCGTGCGCTGCTGGGGTTGAGTATCGGCGTCAGCATTGGCGTGGTCGCGGCGCTGATCACCGGCCTTTCGAAGCGTGGTGAAGTGATCCTCGATTCGCCGATGCAGATGCTGCGCACTATTCCTTCCCTGGCGTTGGTGCCGTTGTTCATCCTCTGGTTCGGCATTGGCGAGTTCACCAAAATCGCGCTGATCGTCACCGGCACGATCTTCCCGGTGTATTTGAACCTGTTCGCCGGTATTCGCAATATCGACCCCAAACTGATCGAGGCCGCCAACACCCTCGGCCTGAATCGTCGCGAGTTGATCTGGCACGTGATCCTGCCGGGCTCCTTGCCTTCATTTTTTGTCGGCCTGCGTTATTCGCTGGGGATTTCCTGGCTGGCCCTGGTGTTTGTCGAGCAGATCAACACCACCGCCGGCATCGGCTTTTTGGCCAGCGATGCGCGGGACTTCATGCGCACCGACGTCATCGTCATCTGCCTGCTGATTTACAGCGTCCTCGGTTTACTGATCGACGGCGTGATCCGCACGCTCGAGCGTTTTTCCTTGGCCTGGCGCCCATCTTTTGTGAGGAACTGACATGTCGACTATCGAACTTTCGGACGCGTCGAAAACGGCGCCGGTACAACTGCGCAACGTGGTACGCCAGTTTGGTCAGCAACGGGTCATCGATGGTCTGGACCTGGACATCGCACCGGGCGAGTTCGTCGCTTTGCTCGGGGCCAGTGGTTCCGGCAAAACCACCTTGCTGCGCAGCCTGGCCGGTCTCGATAGCATCGACAGCGGCCAGTTGCGGGTGCCCAAGGCGCGCGCGGCGGTGTTCCAGGAGCCTCGGTTGATGCCGTGGAAACGCGCCTGGAAGAACGTGATCCTCGGGCTGCGCGTCCCGGATGCGAAGGCGCGAGCGGTGCAGGCTCTGACGGAAGTCGGGCTGGCCCACCGACTGGAGGCCTACCCGGCAACACTCTCCGGCGGTGAAGCGCAGCGGGTAGCGTTGGCCCGTGGCTTGGTGCGTGAGCCGAAGTTGTTGTTGCTCGATGAGCCGTTCGCCGCACTCGATGCCTTGACCCGGATTCGCATGCATCGGCTGATCATCGAGTTATGGCGTAAACACACACCGGCGGTGCTGCTGGTCACTCACGACGTGGACGAAGCCATCCTGTTGGCGGATAGGGTAATCGTGCTGGCCAACGGCAAGATCGCCGAACAGTTGACCATCGACCTGCCGCGCGCCCGTGACACCGGGCAGGACGGTTTTCAGGCGATTCGTGCACGGCTGTTGAGCCTCTTGGGGGTTGAGGTGGAAACCGCAGCGCTGGGCGAACGTCAGGCCACCCACGGCAGCGTTCGGCGTTTTGCCCATGGTTGAGGCATTGAACCGACCGATTCGCTTCTGGAGATCCGCGTTGTTGCTGGTGTCGGGCGCCGCGTTGTTACTCAGCGGCTGCGGCGATGCTGTCGAGTCCAAAGCCAGTGCCCAAGCCGACTTGTCCGGTGTCACGCTGATACTGGGTGATCAAGCCAAGGGTTTGCGCACGGTGGTCGAGGCGGCCAATGCGCTGGAGGGCATCCACTACAAGGTCCAGTGGGCGAACTTCCAGGGGGCCGCGCCGTTGTTCGAGGCCTTGCGTGCCGGGGCTGTCGACTTGGCCCCGGCCGGCGATACGCCAGTGCTCGCGGCTGCAACCGGCGGCGCGCCTTTGCGCATCGTCGCGGTGCGGCGTAGTCAATCCAGGGGGATCGCCATCCTCGTCCCACCGGATTCGCCTATTCACAGCGTGGTGGATCTGAAGGGTCGCAACGTGGTGGTGTCGTCGGCTCGCGGCAGCATTTCCCAATACCTGTTGATTCGTGCCTTGGCCAATGCCGGTGTGGCCGAGAAGGACGTCAACGTCGGTTTTGTCCTGCCGACCGACGCTTTGTCGGCGTTCAATGCCAGGAAGATCGAAGCGTGGGCCACGTTCGGTATCTATCAGGCGTTCGCCGAGCAGCAGGGGGCCCGGGTGCTGATCACTGGCGAAGGCATCAACACCGGGCTGACGTTTATCACCGCTTCCGATGAAGTCCTGGCTGACCCGCTCAAGCGCAAGGCCCTTAGCGATGTGCTGCAGCGTTTCGCCAAGGCCTTCGAATGGGCCCGGCAAAACCCCGACGAGTACGCCCGGGCCTTCGCCAAGGCCAACGATGTTTCGCTTGAGGTCTCGCAAAGGCTGCGCAGTTGGGGCGACGAGTCGTTGTTGCCGGTCGAGCCGCGGGATGTTCAGGCGTTGCAGCAGGTCGATGATCTGTTCGTCGAGAAGAAGATCTTTCCCCATCGAGTCGACGTGGAGAAATTCACCGATGCGCAGGTGTTTTCGAACGAATCACTGGCGCTGAGTCCATCAGCTGCTGCTCAATAAAACCCGGCGCTCATGCTCCCCAGCCATCGTGCGCCGCTTTTCGAATCCCCTCCAGCAGCATTGCAAACGCCGGGTTGTCATTGTTCTCGCGCCAGATCAAATGCAACTCGCTTTGCACGCCTTCACCCAGGTCGATGGTACGAAACACCACGTTCTTGAACACCACGCTGGTGGCGCAACGCGGCACCAGGGCCAAGCCCATTCCGGCGTTGACCAGAGCCAGGATGGTCAGCGAGGAACCGAGCCATTGCACGTATTGCGGGGCGACGCGGGCGGAGCGGAGCATGCCGGTCAGCAGTTCGTTGAAGGGCGGGTAGGCCGAGTGGGAGTACATCAGAAAGGGTTGCGCATCGAGGTCCTGGACGGACACGGTTTCAGCACTGGCCAGCGGATGATTGCTGGGCACGGCCAACACGAAGGGTTCACGCACCAGGCATTCGGTGGTGTAGCCAGGCTCCAGCAACGGCGCGCGGACGATACCCAGGTCAATACGGCGAGCCCGTAGGGCTTCATGCTGTTGGTAGGTGTTCATTTCCGACAGCTCGATTTTGACGTGGGGCTGTTTGAGCCTCGCCTCGGCGATGACCTTGGGCAGGAATTCATACACGGCAC
The DNA here is from genome assembly GCF_013386165.1 of Pseudomonas gingeri. Classification (GTDB taxonomy): domain Bacteria; phylum Pseudomonadota; class Gammaproteobacteria; order Pseudomonadales; family Pseudomonadaceae; genus Aquipseudomonas; species Aquipseudomonas gingeri_C. The sequence goes on from NZ_JACAOS010000003.1 coordinate 348,203, forward strand.
TGCCGACGAAGCTGATATTGACCGAGCCGATGTCCCCTTCGGCGAAACGCCGGGCGGTCACGGCAGCTTGCTGGGCGCGCTCCAGCAGGTTCTGGGCCTCGATGAAGAAGGCGCGGCCTGCGGCAGTCAGGGCGACACTGCGCGTCGTGCGGGCAAACAACTCGACACCCAGGTGATGTTCCAACAGTTGGATCTGTCGACTGAGGGGCGGTTGCGTCATGTTCAGCCGTTCGGCGGCACGACGGAAGTTGAGTTCGGTCGCCACGGTGGTGAAGCAGCGCAGTTGCGTGAGTTCAAACATTGATCTAATCCAGGTATCAATCGAATGCCAAGTTAGATTAGACGGGATCAATGTGGGCGTCCATGATCGGTTTGTCCCTAAAAAAACAATGATCGGGAGTCGCCCTTGAATACCCTGCTGAGTCCGCCGGACCCGAATGTATTGGCCCGAGCCGCGGCCAAGGTGAAGCGCCATGTGCTGCCGCTGTTCGTGGTGATGTTCATCGTCAACTACATCGACCGGGTCAACATCGGCTTCGTGCGCAGTCATATGGAAACCGACCTGGGCATTGGCGCTGCGGCCTATGGCCTGGGCGCCGGGCTGTTTTTCATCGGTTACGCGATATTCGAAGTCCCCTCCAATATGTTGCTGCAACGCTTCGGTGCGCGCGTCTGGCTGACACGTATCATGTTCACCTGGGGCGCCGCGGCCATGGCCATGGCCTTTGTTCGCGGTGAAACCAGCTTCTATGTGCTGCGTTTCGTTCTCGGCGCCGCCGAAGCGGGGTTTTTTCCCGGCATCATTTACTACTTCACTCAATGGCTGCCATCGTCGGAGCGGGGCAAGGCCATGGCGATCTTCCTCAGTGGCTCGGCCGTTGCTTCGGTGATTTCCGGCCCGGTGTCCGGTGCATTGCTGAGTGTCAGCGGTTTCAGCCTGCATGGCTGGCAGTGGATGTTCCTGATTGAAGGTTTCGCCTCCATCGTGCTCTGCGGTTTTGTCTGGTTCTGGTTGCAGTCCCATCCACGGGAAGCGAAATGGCTGAGCGCGGAAGAAAAGGCCGCGCTGACAGGCGCGATCACTCTGGAGCAGCAGGCCCGGGAAGCCGCGCTGACGGTCAAACCGTCGATGTTCAAACTGCTGGCGGACAGGCAAATCGCGTTGTTCTGCTTCATCTACTTCTCCATTGCCTTGACCATTTACGGTGCCACTTTCTGGCTGCCGAGCATGATCAGGAAAATGGGCAACATCGGCGACTTCCACGTCGGCCTCTTCAACTCGATTCCGTGGCTCATTTCGATCATTGCGATGTATGGCTTCGCCGCCATGGCCAGTCAGTGGAAGCACCAGCAGGCCTGGGTGTCGTTGACCTTGGTGATTGCCGCGTTCGGCATGTTCATGTCCACCACTGGCGGGCCGATCTTCGCGTTCGTCGCTATCTGTTTTGCCGCGATTGGTTTCAAGGCCGCCTCGGCGTTGTTCTGGCCGATTCCGCAAGGCTATCTGGATGCACGTATCGCCGCTGCGGTGATTGCCTTGATCAACTCCATCGGCAACCTCGGTGGTTTCGTCGCGCCGACCGCATTCGGTTTCCTGGAGCAGACCACCGGTTCCATCGAAGGCGGGCTTTATGGCCTGGCTGCCACCTCACTGGTGGCGGCGGTGGTGATCTTCTTCGCGCGGACGACACCGCGTGGCGAAACCTTTGGCTCGCAGGCCGATAAACCCGCCGAGAACGTGGCGCCGAAAACCTCTATCAGTCATCAAGCCTTGAGCCTAGGCCCACAGGGAGCAGCCTCTTGAAAATTAAACGTGTCACCGTCACCCCCATTGCCTTTCGCGATCCGCCGCTGCTCAACGCCAGCGGCATTCACGAGCCCTTTGCCCTGCGTTCGATCATCGAGGTCGAGAGCGACAATGGTTACATTGGCCTGGGGGAGAGCTACGGCGACGCCCCGGCACTGGCGATCCAGCAGCAGCTCCAGGACAAGCTGATCGGCCTCGACCCGTTCAATCTCAATCAGCTGCGAGCCATTGTGCAGGCCACCGTGGCGGCGAACAAAACTACCAGCCTCGCTGGCGCGGAACTGGCGCCTGGCTCCCATGCCAGTAAAGCGGTGAGCAACGCCTATTCGGCGTTCGAAGTGGCCTTTCTCGATTTGCAGGCACACTCGTTGAATGTACCGTTGGTGGATTTGCTGGGCGGTGCGATTCGTGACGAGATCCCGTTCAGTGCCTATCTGTTTTTCAAGTACGCAGAGCATGTCGACTCACCCTACCGACCGGACAGCTGGGGAGAAGCGCTGAACGAAGAACAGATCGTGGCCCAGGCGCGGCGCATGATCGAGACCTATGGTTTCAAGAGCATCAAGCTCAAGGCCGGCACGCTGGAGCCGGAGCATGAGGTCTCTTGCATCAAGGCGCTGAAAAAGGCGTTCCCGGGTTATCCGCTACGGATCGACCCGAACGGCAACTGGTCCCTGGAAACATCCATTCGCATGGCAGAATTGCTGGGTGATGACCTGCAATATTACGAAGATCCGACGCCGGGCCTGGAGGGCATGTCCGAACTGCACAAACGCACGGGGCTGCCGCTGGCGACCAATATGGTGGTCACCGACTTTGAAGAGTTTCGCCGCAGCGTTGCCTTGAACAGCGTGCAGATCGTGCTCGCCGACCACCATTACTGGGGCGGTTTGCGGGACACACAGGTGCTGGCCAAAATGTGCCAGACGTTTGGCCTTGGCGTGTCCATGCATTCCAATTCGCACTTGGGGATCAGCCTGATGGCCATGGCCCATGTCGCGGCCTCGGTGCCCAACCTCGATTACGCCTGCGACACGCATTACCCCTGGCAGGAACCGGATGAAGAGGTGATCAAGGGCGGCAAGCTGCCGATTGTCGATGGCTGCGTGAAAATCACCCGCGCCCCCGGGTTGGGCCTTGAGTTGGATCACGAGCAACTCGGCAAGCTGCATGACCAGTACCTGACCTGCGGTATCCGACAGCGCGATGATGTGAAACAGATGCGGCGTTACAAGCCGGACTGGAGAGCGCTCAAACCACGTTTCTGATGCCCGACTTCAGGCAGCGGCGAGTGGGTGTTAGAGCGCCATGACCATCTCATGCCACGCCATTCCACCGTGGTCGGACGGCGAGGGCTGAACGTAGCGATAGCCCATGCGCTCATACAGCGCCACGTGCTGCTCCTTGCACATCAAGTGGATGGTTTTCTTGTCCAGCGCCTGCATGCGCTGGACGAACTCGCGCATCATCCGCGTGGAGTGGCCTTTGCCCTGCTGCGCGGGGTCGAGGACCACGGACATGATCACCACGTTCGGCGCATCGGCTGAATGCCCCACCAGTTCCTTGAAGGCCTCATCAGACATCACCACCTCGTGGGCGCAGCCACTGTTGATGAAACCGATGACCTCACCGCCATCCTCCAGAATCAGAAAACCCTGTGGGTACTGGGCGATGCGCGTCGTGATCTTCTCCAGGGTCGCGGCTTCGTCACCTTCGTATGCACACGACTCGATTTGATAGCAGCGTGAAGCGTCCGACGGCAGGGCATTACGAAAGCTGAGGGTGGACATTGCGGTTCCTGGCTGTGGGGTGGGGCTTGATGGGAACGAGTCCCCTGGCGTGGCGGAGCACGTTTTCTGACGCGCTATCGCGGTCAACCAAACGTTATTTGCCAGCGATGTAGTCGAAGGCTGTTTTAGTCAGTGGGAGCACTAAAGCGACGATGATAATACCGAACTGCCAATTCACGAGCTTGAATTTCGATTCGTTCTCTTTATTGGAGGCCTCTAATTTGACATTGGAGGCCTCTAGTTTGACGCCGAGCATCTGAATAGCATTGTCATGTTTTTCCCCGATTTTGTTCATTGCCGTTTCCTGCGCTTTGATGGCTACCCGTAGCTCATTGCCTTGATCCTTGATCTCGTTACGAAGCTCGTGGCTTTGCTTTTCCATCGCCATCCAGAACTCATGGCTCTGTTTTTCCATTGCGCAGCGAAATTCGCTGCCTTGTTCTCTGATTTCGGCACGAAGCTCGCTGCTCTGTTTTTCCATTGCGCG
>NZ_JACAOS010000003.1:352342-1202368 GCF_013386165.1 Pseudomonas gingeri
GCTCTGTTTTTCCATTGCGCAGCGAAATTCGTTGCCTTGCTCTCTGATTTCGGCGCGAAGCTCGTTGCCTTGCTCCTTGAATTCAGCGCGAAGCTCGTTTCCCTGATTAGCCATGGCTAGGGCAAGGGCGCCTATCTGCTCACCTTGAGCTTTGACCGAGTCGCAGAGGTCTTTGATCGAGCCTCGCAGCTCTCGACCCAAATCGACGGTTTTTTGAATCAGTTGTTTCTCTGTGCGTATCAGAGCGGATTTCGATGCCAGGTTTTGCACTCCGACCTCCCAAGCCTCTACGTGGCCCTGTTTTTTTCGGTGGTACGCCGATGGCTGAAAACGCGTCAGACACCACCGTTGATCGACTGATGATGTCTCTTTCTCAATGGGCTGAGATAGCCAGTCTCTTCCGGGCTAAATGTAGGAAATAACGTCGCTTGCTGCGCGTAGATACACGTGGGTGGTCCATAGCCGAGGAGTGAAGTTTCAGGTGTGGCTCGCTCAGCCAGCCATGACTGGATCCGCCTCGTTCTGCGCATAACGCGTCGGCGACAGTCCGACATGGCGGGTGAAGGCGACGCTGAACGCGCTCGCGGAGCTATACCCAACGCGCTGTGCAATTTCCGCCAGGCCGCCTTCCTTGCGGCGCAGCAGATTCTTGGCCAAGGCCATGCGCCAAGTCAGCAAATAGGCCATCGGTGCTGTGCCCAGCGCGCGATTGAATCGCTCGAAGAAGGCCGAACGGGAGAGGGCGGCCTCTTTCGCCAATTGCGCAACCGTCCACGATCGGGTCGGGCTTTCGTGCATGCGTCTGATCGCCACGGCGAGGCGCTCATCGGCAAGCCCACGCAGTAGGCCCGGCGAGGTGGCGGGCCCCAGCGTGGATCGGAGGGCTTCGATCAGCAGCACCTCCAACAGGTGGGCCAGGATCACCTCCCGCGCCGGTCGCTGCGCGCGCGCCTCTTCGCCCACCAGTTGAACAAGGGTGGCGAGTCTTCTCTCGCCACGAACATGGACGAACTGCGGAAGGAGCGATACCAGCAAGGCAGCGTCCGGCGAGCCGAAGACACAGTGGCCCACCAGTAACAGCACTTCATGGGCACCGCCTTGCACACCCAGCCGAAACTCGCCGTGGAGCAGCGCGACGGGTGCTGTCTCAACCTCCTCGGGCGGCGGTTCAATACTCGACATCGCAAAGCCGGGCGAGGAGGGAATCAAGACGAAGTCACCTTCCTGGAGGTCGATCGGCTCGCGCCCCTCAACCGTGAGGCGGGACGAACCTTCGAGGAGCACGCAGTAGAAAGGCTGCCCGGCTTCCGATCGGCGAACACGCCAGCGACCCGCACCGCTGACGACTTTCGAGAACGGCGCGCACGGCTGGAGCAGGCTGACGACTTCCGCCAAGGGATCAATCATGGGCAGGACTCTTGCGAATGGAATATGGACTTTCGAGTGTAGCAAGTCCGGTAACGGGGCCGTATCGTTTCTGTACCAGCCATTACCTGCAGGAAGTCATTGATGAAAACCGTTCTGATAACAGGGTGCTCGTCCGGTTTCGGCCTTGAAACCGCCCGATACTTTCTCGAGCGCGATTGGAAGGTCATCGCCACCATGCGCACGCCTCGCGAGGATGTATTGCCGCGTTCCGAGCATCTGCGTGTACTGGCGCTCGACGTGACCGACCCCCATAGCATCCGTCAGGCAATCGAGGCCGCAGGCCCCATCGATGTGCTGGTCAATAATGCCGGGATTGGCATGTTGGGGGCCCTTGAAGGCACGCCGATGGAGACCGCACGGAGTGTTTTCGAGACCAACACCCTTGGCACGATAGCGATGACCCAGGCGGTGCTGCCTCAGTTCCGGCAGCGCAAGGCCGGCACGGTGGTGAACGTCACGTCGAGCGTGACCTTGAAGTCCCTCGCGCTGCTTTCCGTGTACACCGCGAGCAAGGCGGCGATCAATGCGTTCACCGAGTCGCTGGCCCTGGAGCTTCAGCCGTTCAATATCCGTGTGAGTCTGGTACTCCCGGGCCGGGCGCCTGAAACGCGCTTCGGTGAAAACGCACAGGCGCGAATACTCATCCCCGAGGCCTATGCCGATCTGGCGCAGAGCGTCTTCGCACAATGGGCCCAGTCGTCTGAGGTCACTTTGTCGCGTGATGTGGCCGAAGCCGTCTGGCGTGCAGCCACCGACCCGGCAGCGCCGCTTCGCATGGTTGCCGGAGCGGACGCTTTGGCGTTGGTCGAATGAGCCAGGACTCCTAGGAGGACTGCTGATTTGCGAGCACGCGCAGGCGCGTGCTCTTTCCCAGAAGATCATGGCCGCTGACCACTCCAATGCCGATCAGGACCAGTATCGAGCCGATAACGAATGATGCCTCCAACGTTTCGCCCAGTAACCAGACGCCGAACGCCACACCAAACAAAGGGGTGAGGAGTGAGAGCACGCCGAGGCGCGACCCGAGATAGCGGCCCAGCAGCCAAAACCAAGCCATAAGGCTCAAGAACGAAAAGATGACGGTTTGGAAGGCCAGGCTTGCAAGTGCAGTCATCGACACGTGCATATGGTTTTGCCCCGTCGCCCAAGCCATCAGGCCCAAGATCACAAAAGCTACGACCAGTTGGTAGAAAAGCGTCAATGGCGCGGGTGCATTCGTGAGTCGCGAGCAGCGTATGGTCAGCGTGGTCGCCCCCCAGGCGATCGCCGCCAACAAACCCAGCGCATCGCCAAAACGTTGGGCGCTCGCCGACGCACCTGTTGCCCCGGGTCCATAAAAAGCCAGCGTGATGCCGGCAAACGCGATCAGAATACCCACCCATTGCACAAGGGCGAGTCGCTCACTGGCGAATCGAAAGTGCAGGCCGATGGCTGCAAAAATCGGAGCGGTGTAGAGGAAGATCACCATATGAGCGGCGGACGTGTAGCCCAGCCCTTCAGAGACAGCGATGTACTCGATTGCAAAAAGCACCCCGACGATTGTTCCGCCTCGCCAGGTGTCGATGCTGCACTGCACCCGATATCGACGCAGCAACAAGAGCAGGCCCACCATGACCGCGGCGATACCGGAGCGCAGGGCAATTTGAAACAGCGGCACCACATCCTGCGCCGCGACCTTGATCGCTACCTGCTGAAGGCCCCAAATGGCACAGATCACGATCATCATCACCACGGCTTGATGATCAATAGGCTGACGATTATCCATCGCATGCTACCCCGAACGAATGTATGGGGGCAGTCTGCGGTCGGCGGAACTGTCGGATATAGCGTCAAAACGACAAGCGATAGCGCATAATAGTCATTCGATTTCAACCACGCGGCCACCTCCATGAACAAGCCTGCCGTGCACCTGATCATCGCGCCGTTCACGAGTGAGATCCCGGCGCCCATCTATTTTCGAACCGCCCAGATACCAGCCTCCGCCACCTATCCAACGCACCGACATCCCTGGGGCGAGTTTGTGTATTCATTCAGTGGTGTCATGGAGATCAAGCTGTCGGACAAGCATTTTATTGCGCCTCCGCACTACGGCGTATGGCTGCCACCCAACGCCGAACACTGGGCTCTCAATCGCCAGGAAGCCTGTCATTGTTCGCTCTATATCGCTGAACCCCTGTGCGAACAGTTGCCTGAGAGTGCCTGTGCGCTGACGATTACGCCCTTGATACGCGCGCTGCTGGATGAGCTGCGGGCATCTCCCCCAGCGCTGGCTCAAACGGAAGAGGACAGTCGTCTGCTGTACGTCTTGTTGGACCGGCTGAACAAAACGTCTCGAGAGGGCAGCTACCTACCTGGCTCCAATGACCCCATTCTGTCTCCCATCCTTGAGCGCCTGGAGCAGAACCCCGCCGACGACCGCTCTCTGGGGGATTGGGCCCGGCTGGTCAACGCGACAGAGCGCACGCTGCTGCGGCGCTGTCAGCGTGATCTGGGAATGTCGCTGGCGCAGTGGAAACAACGCTTGAAAGTGATGCGCTCACTCGAACTGCTGCGCCATGGCGCTACCGTCGAAGCGATAGCCTTCGATCTCGGCTACAACAGTTCCTCTTCGTTTATAAGCATGTTTCGCAAGTTGACGGGGGAAACGCCCCATGAGTATCGCCGGGAAAAGCTGAATTGAGTGGGTCTGGCCAATGTTTAAAATGATATCGTTTGAGCAGGGCACCAGGCCGAAACCCGTCACGGAAGATTGACCATATGATGCAGGATGTCGAGAACATAACCCGACAGTCAAATAACTCGGTGAGCTGTCCGGCTTCGGTGTTGGGCATGGCGAAAGAGACGTCGAGATCTCTGCTCACGCTGATCTTTTTTTGGGGCGCAATATCTGTATCAACCGCCTCCCAGGCGCAAACAGCGCTTCAAGGTGTTTGGCAAGGTCAGTTGGGTAGTAGCGCCATCACCGCCTGTTTCAACCCCCAAGCTAATGGTGATGGCGGTAGTTATTACTACAACCGCCATCGGGTTCCGATCCCGCTGTCCGCTACCTCAGTGCCTGGCGCATGGAATGAGCACACCGAAGATGGCCAGTCGACGGGCACCTGGAACATTGATACGTCAAGTGACGCCGCAATTAAGGGCACCTGGCATTCTCCGAAGGACGCTACAGCACTGCCTATTGTGCTTCAGCGGGTAGAGCCTTCAGAAGCCAGCAAGGACTGTGGTAGTGACGCGTATGTCAATTCGCTGGAAGCGACCAATGGCATGACTACCATTGAGAAAGGTTCAACGAATGGACATGCCTATACCGTCGCTACCAAGGCTGGTCAGAAGACTCTCAGCGTGGTGGGAAATAACGACTCGGCGACTCGCAAGATAAACAAGGCAATCGCCAAAATTGCCTATGACCCTAAGGGTGTTGAAACCTTCAACCGCGAACGACGTGAGTCGTTGACTGATTTTGCTAAGCCTTTCACCAGCGAGATATCGGTAAAACCGACGTATTGGACTACTCACTGGGTGACAGTACAGTTTTATCATTGGGAAAAGGGCTATGGTCGAAGTGGAATCAGTTGGACCTACCATACCTGGAATCTGGATACCGGTGATGAGGTAGACCCCTGGAGCTGGATCGGTTCCCAGGAAAAATTGAATGCATGGTTAAAGGCGCACACGGAGCTTGGTCCTGAATGTGCCGATAGCGAGCATGGTCCGCTTGAGCTGACATTTGATGCCAAGGGAATCAATCTGGCGGAAGCCGCTACAGGTCGTGACTGTGATCTGGATTACTCGTTGTCCTGGCTGGACGTGAAGCCGATGTTGTCGGCAAAAGGTAAGGCCGCGTACGACAGTCTTCAGGATAAATAGTATGTCTGACTGATGATTGTCGGTTGGCCCTCATCAGTCAGCACTTGCGGAGCACAACCGGTGTCGTTAAACGGTTGCCCATTTATGCGACAGCCTGCATGGCTTCCTGAACACGGGCGTTGAGGCTGATGGTGGTGGGAGAGGGCTTCATCATGCGAGTTGTGTCTCGATAGGAACGCTTCTGGAAGTGATCTCATCGCCGGTATGTAGCGTCGTGAGGGTTTCAATCAACACGATGCCACACTCGTCGTCAGCCACCGGGTTATGCCTGACCCCCTTGGGTATGACATAAAATTCGCCGGCCTTGAGGATCACCTCTCGGTGCTCCAACTGAATCTTCAAGGTGCCATAGACCACCATGAACATTTCATCTTCGTCGGCATGGGCATGCCAGAGCAGTTCACCTTTGAGCTTGGCCACCTTGATGTACTGATCGTTGACGCGGCCGATGACTTGCGGCGACCAGTGTTGGGTCACGTTGTCCAGGGCGGCTTCGATGTTGATGGGGCTGTTGGCGATGATCATTGTTCGGGCTCCGTCAGTGTGGGCAGGGCAAAGTACATTGGCCAGTCGACGGGGGATATCGAATGTCTATAATGCGGGCATTAGGGTTCGTAATGGTTCGGCAATGCCCAGAATTCGCACTATTGATCTCACTCTCCTGCGGACATTTGTCGGCGTGGCGGAAGCGGGCAGCATCAGCGCGGCTGCCCGGCGTTTGCATATCACTCAAGGCGGCATAAGCCAGCAGATCAAACGCCTGGAAGCTTTTTTCGATTGCGTGCTGGTGGAGCGTGATGTCCGTGGCAGTCGCTTGACTGAGCGGGGCGCGGGATTACTGCCCCATGCTCGGCGTCTGCTCGGTCTCAACGATCAGTTGTGTGAGGAAATGCTCGGCGCGACGACTCCGAAAAAAGTGCGGCTGGGCGTGCCTTATGACATGGCCGGGGCGCATTTCGCGCCGGTTCTCAAGACCTACGCGCAACGCTATCCAGAGGTAGAAGTGAGTCTTGTCACGGGCTCGTCGGTGGACCTGATGCAGGATTACGCTAAGGGCCTTGTTGATCTGACGATCAACCAATGCCCGGCCCGTGACGCCGTGGGTGAGTATCTGGCTGTGGAGGCCTTGGTCTGGGTGGGCGGTTCAGGCGAACTGTTTCGCCAGCGACCCTTGCCTCTCTGTTTTGTCACGCCGACCTGCACATTCCGCAGCACGGCATTTTCATTGTTGAGCGAGGCGGGTATCAGTTGGAGGGTCGTTTTCGAAAACGCCTCGGCGGAGGCGACGCTTTCAACCGTGCGCAGCGAGCTGGCCCTGACGCCGTGGTTGCGCTCGCTGGTGCCTGATGATTTGCATGAGCTTGGAAGCGAATCCGGGTTGCCCCTGTTGCCGGACTTTGCAATCCAACTGAGGGTGGCCGAAGGCGCGGATCCAGCCGTTGTGGATATGGCCGAGGTGATTCGTGAACATTACCTCAGGCTCAACAGGAACGGCCTGCCTCACTGAAAGAGCTGCTGGGTTAAGGGGATTTTGTAGGAGCGAGCTTGCTCGCGATGGACCTGAGAGCACCGCATTCGCCCAGCAAACGCTGCGTTAACGTTCATCGCGAGCAAGCTCGCTCCTACAATGGCCCGTTTCGCTTAGCTGACTGGCATTAGGCCGTCGGCTAACTTTGACATTATGTGTTACAGCTTTGTTCTACTTCAGCCCCATATCCTGTGATATTAAATGGCCGCATTCATCTCATGGAAGAGCGCCAGAATGCACGCAAGGATTGCCATCGGAGCATTGCTGATCACCTTACTGGCGGGGTGCTCCTCTGCACCACCACTGAATTTCTCAGTCCAGGACGTTTCCCCCTCGACCCACAAGCTTGATGCGGACCTTCGCGCGGTTTCCGTCTCCTATGCGGCCCCGAACGAGCAGACCGGAGAGGTTCCCTCGAATGGGGAAGCCATTCCCGAGCTTTGGGAGAGAGCGGTCGTCGAGGCCATCAACAAAAGCTCAATGTTCGACGACGAGTCGACAAAGAAAGTGAATCTCTTCGTCAAAATCCAGGAACTGGATCCCCCGATGGGTGGGGCGACCATGGTCACTGATACTTCTGCAAAATATCTGCTGGTGAATCGGAAAACGGGTGAAACCTTGCTCGAAGAAACGATTACCAATAAGGGCGTTGTTTCTCCGGGATATGCATTTTCAGGCGCTGTCCGTGCTAAAGAGTCCATTAATCGTGCCGTGCAAAACAATATTCAAGAATTTTTGAAAAGACTAGATGCTCGGAGGTAGCCTGGCATGAAGAGGCAGGTGATGAGGTGCGGTTTGTGATGGCCGAAGATGTTCAGTTAACACTCGCCAAAAGGTGGGCGCTCATTGACAGTCTGGAACGGTCCAATGCTGCTGTTGTTAACAGGCTGCAATCGGCCAGAAGTAGCTCCTCGCTCGCTTTTCCGCTCCCCCAGACTATCCCAGTTCAAATCAGGATTAACATAACGTTCACAAGCTTTTCTATCGCAGTGGCTGATGCGCGCTGCGGAGCAGGAATAAAGAGCCGGCTCATCGGCACTGCGGTTGGCGAAGCCATAGAGATTGCGTTTAGAGGTTCACAATGGATCAGCAGATTGCGCTGCGAATGATCGCGGAAAAGGCGTACGACGTCGGGTACTCCGCCAAACTTCATTTCTCCACCTATGACATCGTAGAGAAAGCACCTGGGTGGATCGGCATGATCTCACTCATTATCGGTGTCCTTTCTCTTTACATCGACGTTTTGGCCGCCAAGCACGTCTCGGCACTTATCACGGTGGTCGGGATTTGCAGCTTGTACATCACGTATTACTCAGAAACGAAGGGACAATATTTTCAAGCGGGTACCACGCTGACTGAGCTATTCGATCGGTTGAAGCTGCTGCATGCTCAATGCGAGTCTGCTACTGGGTTTACTCCTGCGCATCAGCATGAGCTAGATCTCATTACCGATACGTTCAGAAAAAAGTGTCTGACCAAGCACATCCTGTTTTCTGGATGGCTCGCGCACAAAAAATTTTTTTGGGATCAGCAGGTTGGCTGGATCGATGAGTACAGGAAATTCTCTCTACTGAGGGACAAGATCCCTTTCTCGTTCTACGCAGTGATCGCCGCAATCTCGATAGCCATAATCGCGACGCTGTGTCTCAGTTCATGCCACGAATTTGTCGTAGCACTGCAAAGGATTTGCACCCATGAGTAAAGAGCTTTTCGAACAGTTCCGAAAGAACCTGGCGGTCAAGAATGCGGATGAGATTTCCAAGAGTTACCGCCAGATCACAGAAAAGCTCAACGGCAAATATTACGACAGTGAATCTACCACCCAGCACTGCCGTCAAGTAGGCTCGTACGGGCGCCACACGGCTGTGCATGGTGTGAGCGACCTAGACATGGCTTTTGTACTGCCTTGGGCAGTATATGACCGGTTTCAGAAGTACGAGAACAACAAGCAATCGTCGCTACTTGGTGAGATTCGCTTGGCACTCAAGGAGCGCTTTCCTAACCATACTGTGCGAGCTCAGCAGCAGGTGGTGTCGATCGATTTCTCGGGGTATGTCGTCGAGGTCTTGCCCGTATTCGAACACGTTGACGGAAGCTACACCTACCCGGATGCCAACGACGGAGGCAACTGGAAGCCCTGCAATCCGGTCGCAGAAATCGATGAGATCAATCGGTTGAATCAGGACAAGAACCACAACCTCAAGCGGCTTTGCAAAATGGTACGTGCGTGGAAAAATGACCACGGCGTGCCCATGAAAGGGATGCTCATTGACACCCTGTGTTACCAGTTTCTCAAAAGCACAACGGACTACAACGAGGAGTCGTATTCCGCATATGGAGATATGTCCCGAGATTTCTTTGCGTATCTGGTGGACATTGATGAGGATAAAGAGCAATGGAGAGCGCCGGGTAGCGGTTCGATCGTAGGCAAATCTGGTCGATTCCACCCTAAAGCCAAAAAAGCTCTGCGGCGATTGCAAGAGGCCCTGGACGATTCCGACGTTGCCCATGAAAGGTGGAGCACTGTTTTCGGTGAGCATTTCCCTGAGTACGTCGAGCAAGAGAAACAACAAGCGATCACCGAGGGTCGGGTCAAGAACACTGAGCAGTTCATCGGCCAAAAATTTAGCCTCGACATCCAATACAACCTGCGCATCGAATGTAGTATCAAGGATGAGGGCGACCGGCTTCGCAATCTCATGTCTAGGGTGATGACCTACAGAGTTCCGAAGGAGCGCGAGCTGACCTTTTGGGTAGCTGAAACGGATGTTCCTGCTCCGTACAAGATCTACTGGAAGGTGAAAAACGTAGGCCCTGAAGCGATCACACGGGATATGATCAGGGGAGATATAAAGATGGACACTGGGCCGCATCAGATCATCGAGCGATCAAGCTTTCAGGGCGATCATTATGTGGAATGTTTCGCGGTTAAAGAAAACGTCTGCGTCGCCCGCGGTCGAATCGTTGTCCCGATTTGAGTTTCAAGGAAAGACTCAACGTTCGGCGTCGCGCCGTGGCTTAAAGATATAAGCGCAAAATGTAGACTGGAGATCAAGACGCTGGAATGTTGGTTATTGGCAGACTTTGTTGAAAGGGTTGGTCCTTCCAAACAGCTTGCATACTGACCGTTGAAAACGCTTTTTTTGCGCGAGGCTATGCGAAATATGAGCTTGGAATCCTCAGCTTAAAGTAAAAAATTCAATCTCAATCGCGTATTTTTGACGTAGAAGCCATGACCGATTTTTTCAACAGAATCGGCCGATGCAGCTATTGGTATGAAATTAATGGCTCCTAGGGAACGTTCTGAGCGGGAAACAAAGCGTTCATTACTCGCAGAGTTAGCACTGAATTTCAACGTTTCCGAACAACCGAAGATCCGAATCGCAATCAACAAAACGGGAAGCCAGGCTTCCCGTTTATCCTCAGAACACTGTCAGCCGCTGACGCCGACTGTCTGCCCATCCAACACCGAGTCCATTCTCAGTTGTGCCAGCTCTATCAGATGCACCACACCCATCGCCACCTTACGGTTCGAACCGGTTTGGTTGTCGGCGTGCTCATAGGCTGTGGCCGCAGCGGATTGCAGAATCGAGTAGACGTTGACCAAGACGTCCTCCTGATTCCTAGGGTCAGGCAGATGACCATGCAGCACAGTGTTTTGGATGGGTTTCGAGCCAGCCTCCGGGCCAAGGTTGTAGTGAGACAACGCTCGGTCGACGATACGAGGATCGATGGTTTCTACGTTGGGTGTTGCAGGTGGATTGGGGGTTACTTTGAACATTGATGCGCTCCTGGGTAGTGGAGCCATCACTCATCGCTACCAAACGATTGGGTGGTGGCTGTACGCAGGTTGGTAGACCGGGACTCCAGGAACCCAGCGCGCTCGAGAGCGCCCTACGCACAGCCGCCATAACACATACAGGGCGGGCATGAAAAAAGCGCTCGCGTGTATGGAGATGAGCGCTCTATGCGCCTGGAAGTCAGTCGGGCTACCAAACCCGATCACTGATGAGCAGTGACAGATCCAAGCCTAGCCGCCAGATCAGGCGCAAACAAGCGGTCAGGATTTTCTAGGAAATTTCAGTCAAGGGAAAGAGAGATCTCTTTCAATTTCGCTGGGGCCTTCGCTAAAGCCACGTATTCACCACCCGCCGATTACGCGACCCTCGCCCCCTCCGCGCAGCGCTGTGGCTCGCTCATTGCTCATCGTTGCGCCTGATACCGAACTGATACTTAACTGATACCACCGTGGCCTGTCGCCATGAGCGCTGCCGCCCCATATTGGCTCCACCCGATAAGGCCAAGACCCAATTGCATCACGTCATTATCGATTAACCCAGTATCGGGCAGGAGCACACCATGAAGGACGAAATGGCTACAACAAGCGTCAGCCAATCCGCGGATTACAATAAGCTCAATGGCGACCTCGGCCATGGTCGAAACCGCCTCAGCGCAGCCCGGGCCCCGGATGAACGCGTATTTGACCCTGCATCCTCCACGGGCATCACGCGAAACAGGGAGACACGACGCGAAGATTACTCATCATTCTTCAGATCGATTCTGGATTATCGCCACACAACAAAGGCCGAATTCAATCTGTCTGGCAGCTATGGTGAATTCTCTGCGGAATTTCACCTCAACTTTGAAAAGAAATATACCTCCCATCAAGACAACACGGCCGCTGTACGGATTCGGCGCGTCGTCTTCGGCAGTGCGAAGCTCGATGGGGTCGAGGCCGCAGTGCTCTCGTCCAAATTCAACGCAGAAGTTGCCAGCTTGCCTACGGAGTTCAAACACGGAGAAGCGCATAAATTCTATCGGTTCTTCGACATGTTCGGGACCGATGTGGTGACCTCGATCACTCTGGGCGGCAATCTGTACTTCCAGGCGCTGGTGCAGAAGTCCAAAGTGACGGACCTCGAAAAAATCAAGATCGAACTGGAAGCCGAGTACGGCCTCTTCTTCAAGGCTGACGGTTCGCTCGAGGATACGGTCGAGCGCAAGGAGTACAGGGAGAGCCGCGACGCCTCGGTCACCACTGAGGGTGGCGACAACGACATCTTCTCCAGTGCTATCTTCACGGAGCCGAAGAAGTATGACGTCAAGACGAACAATTGGGTCGCTTCCGTCGAGGAAAAGCCGGTCGTCGTGGGGCGCGAATTCAAGCCGGTCTACGCCTTTATTGCCGACAGCAAGCGGCGCATCGCGGCGCAGACAGCCTTGGATCACTACATGGGCCGCTATCTGAGCGTCCATTCGACCTGGCACTACAGCAGCCTCACCGTCGGCAACACGATACGGCGAGAGCTGGCTGCCAGTGCCGTCGGCAGGCCGGGTATCAAGGTGCGCGTGATTGACCGCAAAACGTTGGAGGGACGGGAAGAGCATTTCGCGGCCCCCGCTATCGGTAGCGCCGTGTCTGACATCAACCAGTTCTGGAATGCGTTCAAGTCCGGTGTCGAGTCCATGGGACTTGAGCACGCCATCGTACTGCTGGCGACGGAATTCTGGCCGCGGGAAAGTCGCTACAGTCCGCCGGATCACATCATCGCTTTCCTGAAGAATAAATGCGGCGGCTCGGAGGCGACACTGCATCGCTGGCGCGATGATTCCCTTCGCTGCGTGCCGTGCCCCTATGCCGGCGTCAGTTATGGGCTGATCGGCTACGGCAACGGCACCTCCCAGGACAAGGGGGGCGATGTCTACGTGATCGGCTTCGGTGATCCGGAGCGGACGCCGCGGCCGGAGCTTGAGATTTTTGCCGACCTCTATACCACTGAAGACGGTACGGCGAAGTTCGTTTGCAATGACATCTTCAAGGGGCAAGCCATCCCCTTGCTGAAGTTCCGCAGCGAGCATTGGAATACATGGCAGATCGCCGTCGATCCCCATGTGCCGGAGCGCATCATACTGGAAGACGATAGTGCGGGCGATGCTGCCAAGGCGCTGTGGTATGCGCAGCCGGCGGGGCCAAAATACGGCATGCACCCCTTCTATTTGATCAACGCCCAGACCTGCGGTGTTCTGCAATGGGACAGCGGCGGCGCGGCTCGGGAAACGGAAGCTGTGCTGCGGCCCTTCGCCCCGAATCTCGACATCAACCTCTGGGACCTGCGCTACCCGTATATTTTGTGCCTGTCTTACCAACCGAATTGGGACCTGCGTGCCTTTGAAAATCGGCGCGTAAAAGTGGCGTCGTACCATGGCCGGGACACAGAACTGCGCTGGTCGCCAACTAACGTCAGTCGTGTGCTCTGAACCCTATTTGAAAAGGAGTATTAAAATGCCTAAGGGATACCAGTCGTTTCTGCAGAAATCGACCCGCATTACCTACTGCAGCAAAGAGAAATATGCCAATCACGACCTCTCTGCGGTATGGGTCGCCGATGCATTGAAGCACTTTAAAATCGAGGCCTCGGACACCAAGGACTACAAATACCCTCTCGACAGCCAACCTGCTCGAGCGACGATCTGGCCGGGCTGACTGCAAGCGTTCCAGGCATCATGAGGGACAGGGCCGGCCAGCCACTTCGTCGACGGACGGGGATGTAAGGAACCGGCTCTTGGTGGCTAATGCCAGTCAGCTTAACTGACTGGTATTGGCCGCTAAAGCCACGTATTCACTACTCGCCGATCCAGCTCCTCCCAATCCGCCATACCCAGCACTCGCGTGGTGTTCAACCCGCGCAAATAGCCACGCAACTGATTGGCGGTGGCTTGGACAAACTCCGGGTCGGTCGCGTTTTCGTCCAGCAGCACGGTTTCGTACTGGATCAGGTAGTCGGCCACCCGCTCACGGAAATCGGGCAAAACGGCGTCGCGGATCAGGTCAAACGTTCTCAAGGCGATCTCCTCATCAATTTTTTTCTCGTTGTGATTGGGCGTGTATCTGCCTGCACGGTGAGCAACTATTGCTAGACGTAATACTCACCATCAAGAAATGCAAGTTCTACTTTGTGGGCAATAGCCGGAGAATCGCCCCCATCGAACACCCCCGCTTATTTTCAGGAAGAGATTGATGCGCCCTTTATTTGTGACGGCCATGGCGTTTGGCTCTTTGTTGCTCGCCGGCTGCGCTTCCGCGCCGAACGACCCGACCCTGACCTTGCAGACCAGCAAGACCCCAGCCGAATACGCCGAATGCGTCATTCCGAAACTGCAGCGTAGCGAGTTGAACCCGACCGTCTCGCAAACCCAGCGCAGCTACCGGATCGTGGTGACGAGCAAAATCTCGGCGGACAACGTGCTGGAAGCCCACAAGGCTGGAACCGGCGGCAAGATATTCGTCTACGAGCGGCACTTGCTGGCCTCCAACTTGCTGCCTTCGAGTTTTGAACGCGCCGCACAGGATTGCATCTGAGCGTCCCCGGCTCGTAAACACGTTTCATCGCGCTCCTTTGGTTGGCCGCAACCTACTCATTTCTCGCCCCGCACCGCATTCGGTTGCGGGGCTTTTTTTGTTTGCGAATAAACAACCGCTTGCCTAGGATTCAGTGGCCAATGCTTTTGTCTGGCGCCGGGCTGTTCTGCAACGCGCATGGGTACTAAAGGGAATTGAAGACGCCATGATTGACCGCGAGCAACTCCATCGAGAGGGTTATGTGCTGCTCCGTCGAGCGATCCCGACTGAATGGTTGGATGACCTTCGCGCCGTGTTCGATGCGGGTGTGAAACCGTCGGACCAATGGCCTGTGCCCCGTGGCATGGACTGTCGCCATTCGCTGCTGGACCTTGATTCCAGGATTCAGGCCGTGTGTCGTCTGCCGCAGGTGCTGGCGGTGGCGGGGGCGTTGATTGGGGAACGCTTCTTCCTCTCGCAGGTGGAGGGGCGCGAGCCCGTTGCCGGTGGCGGTCATCAGCTGCTGCACCGCGACTTGTCGGCCCAACGCCCCGGCGACATGGTGGGGGCGCTGGCTTATTTCGACGATTATGGCCCCGAGAATGGCGCGACACGTATCGTCCCCGCCAGCCATCGCCCTGAGCCGGGAGAGCCGCCATTCGATTTCAGTGACGAGTCCCGATCTGTGCAGCTTTCAGGCTCCGCGGGTGACATCCTGGTCTTTGATGTCGATCTCGTGCACGCGGGCAGTCGGAACTTGATCGGTGCACGCCGCCGCTCCATCCTGATGAGCTATTTCTCGGAACCGCTCTATGCGTCCCATCTGGAAACAGTGGGCCTGCGAAATATCCGGATGGACACGACCGATCGGTTCGATCCCCCGGACTTCGCCTTGGCGGCTGGATAGCCTGACGTGTCGGCGCTACAAAAACGCGTCACACCACGAAACGGTTCACCAACTGATTGAGATTGACCGCCAGTTTGGACATTTCATTGCAGGCGCTGGCTGTTTGGTTCGCGCCGGCAGAGCTCTGTGCTGCAAGCTCGCGGATACTGATGAGGTTGCGGTCGACCTCACGCGCAACGTGCGCCTGCTCTTCAGAGGCGGTCGCGATCAAGAGGTTACGTTCGTTGATCTGAGTCATAGCGCTGGCAATTTGATCCAGCGAGCTACTGGCTTCTTGAGCCACGTCGAGGGATTCGGTCGCCAACTCTCTGCTGGTATTCATGGCTTCTACGGCGTGCTCGGATTCGCTCTGAATAGCGACAATCATCTGTTCAATCTCTTGGGTCGATTGCTGGGTGCGGTGGGCCAACGCCCTTACCTCGTCAGCCACCACCGCAAAACCACGCCCCTGTTCACCGGCCCGTGCGGCTTCAATCGCGGCGTTCAACGCCAGAAGGTTGGTCTGTTGGGCGATCGCTTGAATCACTTCGACGACTTTATTGATGCTCTGGGCCCGGTTGGACAAGCCTTGAATCTGGTCACTCGTGTTTTCAACATTACCGCTCAGCTTTTGAATGGATTTCAATGTCTGGGCCACGCGCTCCAGGCCAACCTCGGTAAAGCCTTGGGTACGCCTTGACTCCTCGGACGCAGACTCCGCGTTTCGAGCGACCTCATCAACCGCCGCGCTCATCTCGGTGACGGCCGTAGCGGCTTGATTGACTTCATCGTTCTGCGCAACAAGGCCTCGACTGGATTCCTCCGTGACCGCCGTCATCTCCTCGGCAGCGGAGGCCAGTTGGGTGGAGGAGTCGGAGATCTGCAAAATGGTGTTGCGAAGGTTTTTCTGCATCTGTGCGAGGGCTTTCAACAGCCGCCCGGCTTCATCGGTCCCGCTCACCCGGACTTCTTTTGAGAGGTCGCTACTGGCGATGCGTTCAGCGACGGACAGGGCATCGCTGATAGGGGAGGTGATGCTCTTGGTCAGAATGATTGCCAGCCCGACAGTCAGCGTCACGACACCGGCAATAAGGCCGACCACGAGCCAAAGCCCGCTGGAGTAGAGGTCGGTTGCATTTCGACCCGCCAGTGCCGCGCCTTGATTGTTGATCTCGGTCAGGTCTTTGATCTGCCCCTCCATCAGGGAGGTGATAGGTCGGATGCTTGTCACATTCAGACTGGCTATCGAGGGCAAGTCTGCACGCTTCATGATCGGTTCGAGAATATCCAGCTGTTTGGAATAGGCATCGGCGGAAGCCTTGACCTTCAGATACAGCGCACGCTCCTGATCGCTGGCAACGAGAGGCTCATAGTTCGCCACGGCATTCATGAAGTCCTTCCGGAAGCCCGGGAAGGTTTCAACGGTTTTTTGAATGGCTTCGGGGTCAGCAATGGCGCGCTGGACTTCGAGTCTTAGCCGCATCACCCCGGCGTTCATCAACGCCGTTTGTCGGACGCTGGGCATCCAATTGGTTTCGACATCCTTTTCCGACTCTCGCAGCTTGCCCATCTGCACCACCGCGACTGCGCCGAGGACAAAAACCAATGTGATGATTAACGCGAAAAACAGCGCCGCACGTGGGGCTACATTGAGATTTCTAAGGCGCATATCGGCTTCCTGATTTCCGTGGGAATAGTTGACTTGTCCTTGAGGCTAGCGACTTAAAGTTGTGAGCTTTAAGCACATTGAGTCTAGCGGGTGGTCAGAAAATCGGAGAAAGCGCGATGTATGGTCGTTCGCCCACGGGGTGTGGGCGATCAAGGTGATGGAGTGAGGACGCCCCAGGCCTCAGCAGGCGCACGAAACGCTATGAGCAAGGGCGTTTGCCGGAGAATCGGTACCCACCAAGGACAGCCCTTCGTCGAGCCAGCCGGTGACGCCTCCGATCATTTCTTTTACCCCGTAGCCCAGACCGGCCAGGCGTATCGCGGCCCGGTGAACCCCGTTGCAATGAGGGCCGGCGCAATAGACCACGAACAAGGTGTCGAGGGGAAAGTCGGCCATGCGCTCGGCGGTGATGTCACGGCTGGGAATATTGCTTGCGCCAGGCACATGCCCTGCAAGGTAAGCCTCATGGCTTCTGACATCCACGAGGACATAGTCAATTTCACCCCGTTCCTGGCTGTAGTGGACGTCCGAACAGTCGGTCTCGAATGCCAGGCGTCGGCTGAAGTGGAGCAGGGCGGCAGAGGGCGTTGCGGCAGGTGTTTCGCTGATAAGGCTGGTCATGATGATCACTCGGTGATGGAGAGTGGCCCCATTGTAGGAATCCGCCGGATACCGCTACAGTGGCGCACCAGACATCGACCGGTAATTTTCCGCCAATGTATCAAGACCCAGGATTAGTGGCTGTGCTGGCTTACGACGGCTTGTGTACCTTCGAATTTGGCATTGCTGTGGAAATTTTCGGGTTGCCGCGCCCGGAGTTTGATTTTCCGTGGTACAGCCACCGTATCGTTGCTGTCGATGAGGGGCCGATGCGTGCACTCGGCGGCATGCAGGTTGTAGCGGATGCGGGCCTTGAACTGCTGGCTGCGGCTCGAACCATCATCGTACCGGGCTGGCGTAATCGCGAGGAGCGGCCACCGCAGGCGCTTCTGGACGCATTGCGTGCGGCTCATGATCGCGGGGCGCGATTGCTGTCGATCTGCTCTGGCGTATTCGTGCTGGCCGCCACGGGTCTGCTGGACGGCAAGCGCGCCACGACGCACTGGCGATACACCAGCGAACTATCAGCTCGCTTTCCCGACATTGAAGTCGACCCCGACGTCCTTTACGTGGACAGCGGCCAGCTCATTACCTCTGCCGGCAGCGCCGCCGGTATTGATGCGTGCCTGCATCTGGTCAGCCGGGACTTTGGCACGCAGGTGGCCAATGCCGTCGCCCGGCGGCTGGTCATGGCGCCGCAGCGCTCGGGAGGGCAGGCACAGTTTATCCCCGCCCCTGTCGCGCAAGCACCGCGCGACGCCCTGGCGCCCGTCATGGAATGGGCGCTGAAACACGCGGGTGAACCTTTGTCGGTCAAACAACTGGCGGCCAAGGCGCTGATGAGTGAACGAACCTTTCTACGGCGTTTCAGCGATGCAACCGGCATGACGCCTAAGGCCTGGTTGCAGCAGGCACGCATGACCTTGGCGCGTGAGCTATTGGAAAGCAGCCTGCTGAGCAACGAGCAGGTTTCAGAGCGGTGTGGCTTCGCCTCTGTTGAAAGCTTTCGTGTGGCATTTCGCAAGGCAACGGGGGTGGCACCGAGTTTTTATCGTGAACGCTTTGGCGATCGGGGCGGGGCGAGGGCGTGATGATCAGGCTCAAGCCAGTAGTTCGGTGATCCATCGCGCCTGCTGGGCGACGTCCTGGATCTTTTCCTCGGGCACTGCCTGGCGCGCATGGGCGAAGCTGGTCAGGGTCTTCTGCTTCTGGCGCAGCATGCGTTGCCACTTGTCCAGGAACGCCGGGCTGCGTGCCTGCATCTGCAGTGGGCCGAAGTACAGTTCCTCGGCGGTGTAGGTCACCGGCTCGGCGCGCTCGGCGACGATGATTTCGTAGTAGAAGCGGTTTTCCCGCAGCAATTCTTCGCAAAGGATGCAGTAGCCATTTTCCATCAGCCATTGGCGCAGGGGTTGTTCGCCGCCATTGGGCTGCAGGATCAGGCGCTCCTGGCCGCTCAGGTGCGTCTTGCCGCTGTCGAGGATGTCGCGGATCGTCTCGCCGCCCATGCCGCAGATACTGATTGCCGTGATCCCGTCTTCCGGCTCGATCGCCGCCAGGCCATTGGCCAGGCGCACGGTGATCCGCTGGTCCAGGCCGTTCTCGCGCACGGTGCGTTCGGCCGAGTGGAAGGGCGTCAATGCGACCTCGCCGGCCACCGCCGTCGCGATGGCGCCACGACGCATCAGGGCCACCGGCAGGTAGCCGTGGTCCGAGCCGATATCGGCCAGGTGCGCGCCGGCCGGCACATGCGCGGCCACGCGCTCCAGGCGCATGGACAATGTCTGCTCGTTCAACTGCCGCCCCTTTTCACCACGAACGTCCGGCACCTTGGGCCGAATCGGGGCGCGACTCTATCGGGCAACGCTGCGCATTTCAATATTCAAGCTGATATCATTCAGGCCTTTGCAAGGTTGAGTAGAAAAATGAATCGTCGTAAAAAAATAAACCAGTTACTGAAAGCCAACGCCAAAAAGGCGAGTGCCAAATTAGCACCGGTAAAAAAAGACAAATACATTAGTAAAGCGGATCGATTGAAACTGGCTGCTGAAGCCAGTCAGGACTCAGGCATTCCCTCTGATAACTGATCTCTATATCGCGCCTTGATTTCTCTCAGGCAGTAGCCAATGAAATTTCTAGATCGAGTCGCTGACCCTCATGAAGAGGTTGAGTTTTACCTTCAGGGCCGGGGCCTTGTGCTTAGCGTCGTTCTATTTCTCGTGCCGCTTTATTTTGTTTTTTATCCGAGCCATTGGATTCTGTTTTTTCACTGGTCATGGTCGTCGGCATTCTGCGCTGTTGTGGTGCTATCTATTATTTTACACAATGTCAAATGGTCGCCTATTTATGCAGGTCCCGTCCTTGTGCTCGACGCCGAAGGCGTGTCCGGCCGTGGAGGGTTCGTTGATCCAAGCTGGACAATTTCCTGGGACCAAATAGAAAAATTCGACTGTGGACGAAACGGACTCATTCTTTACAAGAAACATATGAAGGTTTGGGAAGTCCCCCTTCACCAGGGCGGCGTTGGCGGGCGACAGCTGGTGCGGGCTTTAACTAAACGGCTTGATGCCTATGCTTTAAGTAAGAGTCTCCCCCAAGAGGACGCGTCAAAGGGTTGATCGTCAGTATTCACCCATTCAGCGCGTCTTCGAGTTGCTTCATTGCGGCGCCTCGACAATGGCAGACGTGAATTGCCAACGCTGGAATTCAACCTCGAACTCTTCCAGTTGCAGCAACCCCATGCACGGAAATGCGCCCGTCAGATGAAGCTCGTTCTTCGCCAACTTGCAGGCGAGCAACACCGTTGCCATGCACGGAATTTCCGGCCCGTGTCCACCCGGGGCGGTTAACTGCCAACTCAAACAACCCGGTTTGTCCCCCTCAAGCAGCCCGCGCACTTGAACCATCATGGCGCCCCTGTCGCTGCCGAACCGATCAAGCACCGTCGTGGACACGGCCTCCAATTGAGCCGCCCAGCGATCGATCGGCAACGGCAGCCCCAGCCGACGCAGGGCGGCTGCCAGCCAGAGGCCGATATGCTCGATCCGCAGTTCCAGCGCTGCATGGAATTCGACATCCCTGACACCCGGGTATCGGGCAGGAAACAGGGCGAGGTCCGGAACATCGCACGCCGCGCCCCAACGTGGACCCAGGCCTGTGAATCTGAAGTTGCGGATGTCCTGCCAACCGTATTGTTTGCGCCAGGCGCCGCCATTCCAGCGGGCAAATGCCAGCCCGGCATAACCAAAAACCGCCTTGATGGTGGCGATGCCACGCGGGGCCTGTTGGCCTGGCGCTATGACGGTGCTGATGCTATCCACACGGGTAAATGACCTGACCAGGTGATCGACCACGGCGGACGATAATCCGGGCACGCTGCTGGCGCCCGAGATGGCCAGCACCCCGGCTGCTTTTGCCTGGGCGTCCAGATTGGCGGCGAAGTTCTCGACAAAGTCTCGACCGTCCGCGAGGTCCAGGTAGTGTGCTCCGATAGCGCAAGCCGCTTTTGCGACGGCGTAGTCCTGGCCCTGAAAGGGACCCGCACAGTGGATGAGCAAACCCGGCGAAGCCTCGGCGAGGCGAGCTTCAAAATCAGCGGCAGTGATATCCAGGGACAAGGTGGCGACGGTCTGTCCGTTGCCAAATGTATGGAAGCCCCCGCCGGTACTGCGGCTGGCGGCGATCACCGTCAAACCTGGCTCCTGCGCGAGGCGTTGGCATATCCGCGCTCCGAAATTGCCTAAACCACCTATTACGATGACGCGCATGACTATCCTTGGCATAAGCTCTCAGCTGCTAGGGTATAAGGCTGACCTGCACAGTTCAATGGAGGCGATGTCCGCCGCCAAACCTCAATACTGATTGCTGAGCGTCGAACGCAATCCAGAACAATAACGATACCGAGGAACGCAAGATGTCCGAACTCAAACTTCACCCGCAAGCCGCTGCCTCACTGCAACACTGGCATGAGATGGTCGCGCGCGGCGACCTGGCCGCGTTGCCCGAACTGTTGGCGGCGGATGTGGTGTTCCACTCGCCCATGGCCCATCACCCATACCCTGGGGCGATGGTGGTCGCGACCATCCTCGGTACGGTCATCAAGGTCTTCGAGAACTTTGTCTATCATCGTGAACTGGTCACGGCTGATGGTTGCAGTGTGGTGCTGGAGTTCAGCGCCGAGGTGGCGGGGCGCCAACTCAAGGGCATCGACATGATCCGTTTCGATGGGGCAGGCAAGATTGTCGAGTTCGAAGTCATGGTCCGCCCCATGAGCGGGTTGCAGGCATTGGGTGAGGAAATGGGGCGACGCCTGGCACCCTACCTGGCGGCCGCGAAGGCCCAGGGCTGAAGCTCGCTTGAGGGGAGCGCGCCGGTGCTCCCCAACACCTGGGCGGGCGCAGAGGCGGATCGGCACGTTTTCTCTTATCCCGAATCAGCGCAATGGCGCAGATCACGCTTATAATGACGCCGTTGAAATACCAGTTAGACGACTGGTCTAATTTTGGATATCCTGCACGCCATGAAAGCCCGCTACGATGACACTCGCCAACACTTGCTCGATACCGGCCACCGGATGATGGCGGTCAAAGGCTTCACCGGTGTTGGCCTCAACGAAATCCTGCAGACGGCGGGTGTGCCCAAGGGCTCGTTCTATCACTACTTCAAGTCCAAGGAGCAGTATGGCCAGTCGCTGCTGGAAGACTACTTCCGCGGCTACCTGGTGGACATGGAGCAACGCTTTACCGCGCCGGGCAACGCCCGCGAACGCCTTATGGGCTATTGGCAGAAGTGGCTGGACAGCTATTGCGAGCCCAGCAATGAACACAAATGCCTGGTCGTGAAGTTGAGCGCCGAAGTGGCGGACCTCTCCGAACCGATGCGCATCACCCTGCGTGATGGCTCCGATCGGATCATCGAGCGCCTCACTGACTGCATCGAACAGGGGCAGCGTGACGCTTCACTGCCGTCGGGCAATGCCCATCTCACGGCGACGGCGCTCTATCAGTTGTGGCTGGGCGCCAGCCTGCTGAGCAAGCTGCATCGCAATGGCCGTTCAATGGAAAATGCCATGGTCACGACCAAGACTCTGCTGGGCGTCTGATGTTCGCTGGCACGTGATACCCGCCTGTAGGGGCGGGTATTTTTTGGCTTGATGATAGTTGACTGGTCTAATTTCAATAATCAGAGTGATTTTTCCGAAGCACTCATTGAGCAAAGGAGTCTGAAGATGTCTCAATCCAAGCAGGTCAATCGCAGCGTTGTCCTGGCGGCGCGGCCCCATGGTGCGCCGTCCCTGGCGAACTTTCGCCTCGAGCAAGGCCCGGTGCCGCAGCCAGGGGAGGGGCAGGTGCTGCTCCGTACCGTCTTCCTCTCGCTCGATCCCTATATGCGCGGTCGTATGAGCGACAAGCCGTCTTACGCGCCACCCGTCGAAGTGGGTGGGGTCATGGTGGGCGGTACCGTGAGCCGTGTGGTTGCCTCCAGGCATTCCGGCTACAAGGTGGGTGACTGGGTGCTCTCGGGCAACGGCTGGCAGGACTATGCGCTTTCTGATGGTTCGGGTCTGACTTCCCTGGGCGAATCGCCGGAACATCCTTCCTACGCCCTGGGCGTGTTCGGCATGCCGGGTTTTACCGCCTACATGGGCCTGCTTGATATCGGCCAGCCCAAGGCGGGCGAAACCCTGGTGGTGGCCGCTGCCACCGGCCCGGTGGGCGCGACTGTAGGACAGATCGGCAAGATCAAGGGTTGCCATGTGGTGGGTGTCGCGGGCGGGGAAACCAAGTGTCGGCATGCCGTGGAAGTCCTCGGTTTTGATTCCTGCGTCGACCACCAGGCCCCGGACTTCGCCGAGCAACTGGCCAAGGCTTGCCCCAATGGCATCGATATCTACTACGAGAACGTCGGTGGCAAGGTCTTCGATGCAGTCTTTCCGTTGCTCAACACCAAGGCCCGTATTCCCGTCTGCGGGATCATTGCGCACTACAACGACACTGACTTGCCGGCCGGCCCCGATCGCCTGCCGGCATTGATGGGCACGATCCTGCGCAAGCGCATCAAGGTGCAAGGGTTCATCATCTTCGACGACTACGCTCACCGCTTCGACGAATTCCAGCGTGACATCTCGAGTTGGTTCGCCGACGGTCGTATCCATTACCGCGAAGAACAGGTTGATGGGCTGGAGAATGCCTCGGAGGCATTTATCGGCCTGCTGCAGGGCCGCAACTTCGGCAAGCTGGTGATCCGTGTGGGGGCGGATGACTGATCCGACCCCCTCGGGATAGAGGCCTCCTCAGGCCAGCAGTTTGAGCAACGCTTGGGCTGTGGCTTCGGAGGAACCCGGGTTTTGGCCGGTGATCAACAGCCCGTCGACTTCGACGTGGGACTGCCAATCGGCCCCCTTGGTATAACGCCCGCCATTGGCCTTGAGCATGTCTTCGACGAGGAAGGGCACGACCTGGCTCAGGCCCACGGCATCTTCTTCGCTGTTGCTGAAGCCGGTGACCACCTTGCCGGCCACCAACGGATGGCCGTCGCTACCCTTGACGTGACGCAGTACTCCCGGTGCATGGCAGACGGTGCTGACCGGTTTGCCCGCCCGGATGGCGGCTTCGATCAGGGCGATGGAGGTGCGGTCTTCGGCCAGATCCCACAGCGGGCCATGGCCACCGGGATAGAACACGGCGTCGAAGTCTGCAATGGAGACGTCACTCAGCTTACGGGTCGTGGCCAGTGCTTGCACGGCGACCGAATCGGCCTCGAAGCGATGGGTGGCTTCGGTCTGGAAGTCGGGCTCGTTGCTCTTTGGATCAAGCGGCGGCTGGCCGCCTTTGGGCGAAGCCAGGGTCAGTTCGACGCCGGCGTCGAGGAAGGTGTAGTAGGGGGCGGCCAGCTCTTCGAGCCAGAAGCCGGTCTTCTTGCCGGTGTTACCCAGCGTGTCATGGGAGGTCAGGACAATGAGAATCTTCATGGTATCTACCTGTCGATTGAGGGTGGTGAGGCTGTAGTCGAATTGGAGTATGCCGTTATTTTTACTAATAGACCAGTCGTCTATTTTTTAAATCGAGAAATAGGCTCCACTTTATCCAGGGGTGTGAAGCCTGAACGGTGGGTCGGGGTGGTCGACAGTGCACAGGTTGATGCGCAATCGCCACTGGCCCGACCCGAGCGTTCAGCCGTCAGTCGTCAGTGTGGGCATACACCTTGTGTCCGCCTTTCCAGGTTTCGCAGACCTTGATGTCACGGATGCTGGTCGCCGGGACTTTTTCATCGAGGGGGTTCTGCTCGAGAATGACGAAGTCGGCAAAGCAGCCGTCTTGCAATGAGCCGGCCCACTGATCGGCATGGCATTGCCAGGCCGCGTCATAGGTAATGGCTTTCAGCGCTTGCTGCCGTGTCAGGCATTGGCCTTCATTGAGCACCGGTTGCTGACGTGCATCGTTTATGAACTGGCCGTCCTTGCCGCGTATGCCTTCCATCTTGCGGGTGATGGCCTGCTCCATCGAGCGCAACGGGCCCAGCGGCGTGACCGAGCAATCGCTGTGCAACGAGATGCGCATGCCTCTGTTCAAGGCGTCCTTGCACAGGTCGAGCATGTCGCTGGCCTTGTCCTCGAAAATGGCTTTTTCGAAGACATAACCCCAGTAGCCCACGTGGCCGATCAGAAAGCTGGGGGAAATGCCCAGCTGTTGCATTTGATCGAGGGTTTCTGTTGCCAGCAAGGAGCAGTGTTCAATGCGATGCCGTTTCTCCAGGCCGCTCTGCTTTCCCAGTGCATTGGCGTAGGCATCGAGCGTGAACTGGATGGCCCGGTCACCGTTGGCGTGAATCATCAGCGGCCAGCCCTTGGACACCGCCTCTTCCAGTGTTTCCTTGTACGCGGAAGGGAGCTTGTCCGGGTTCTGCTTGCCAGCATCACAGAAGTTGAAGTTGCCCAGTGGCGGCGTGGCTTCACAGCAGTAGGGTTCTGCTTGATAACCTGTCAGCCCCTGATTCGAACCATCCGAGACCAATTTGACTCCGCCCTGATAAAAGTGCCTGGCGGCCTCCTTGGTCACCGGATGGTACGGCGCGATATTGTTGAAATCCTTGCCGTCGCACAACTGCGCATAGCCGATCCGCTGGTTGCTGTGGTGCGTCAGGCCATAGGCCTCCAGGATCAATTTTGACTTCGAATCGACCATCGCGTCGTACAACAGCGTGACGCCACGTTGGGAGGCCTGATCGAAGTAACGCTTCATGTAGGTGAATATATTGACCAGGTCCAAGGCTTGCGCGAGCGGAATCGACCGTATGGCGGTCATGACGCCAGCCTCTTCCTGCAGGTTGCCACGGGTCTTGTCCATGAACGCCTGGAAGGTCGGATACTGGGCTCGTAATGCCTGGCTGGATTTATTGTCGTTGTTGTACACGGCCACGCATGCAGCGGTATTCAGGTAGACGGTGTGCATGGACGCACTCATCATCAGCAACGGGTTTTTGCTGACGATACTGTCCAGATTGCCGATGTTGTCGTCATGCGGGTTGAAGTTGGTGTCGCAATAAAAGGTTGTCAGTTGGTTTTGCTTGTTGCTGTTCAGCGTGAATGGCATCAGCGCCGGGTCGACCATGTGCCCCAGGATCCACGTCGACGCCTTGTCGGGCAGGTGTTTGTCGATGGTTTGTTTCAGATAGTTCCAGTCATAGCTGGGACGTAACCGTTGCGTCTGCTCATCGATGGGCCCCAGATCCAGCCAGCCCTGCATGACACAGGATTGCACGATGTGAATATGTGGCTCGACCAAGCCCGGCAACAGGGTTTTGCCATTCAAATGCCGGGTCTTGTAGGCAATGCCTTTGGCCTGCATCTGGGCCTGGACATGGGCGAGGCTGCCTGAAGCGACCACATCGCCGCCATGGATGCCCAGGGCTTCGACCTGTTCGTCCATGTTGCCGTTCTTGAGGGGGTAGATGATACCGCCGGTGAAGACCAGCGATTCGCTGCCGGGCTCTGGTAATCGGCTCGTGACCTGGCCCGTGAGGGCTTTCAGGTCGACGCTGTGTTTGAGTGCATTCCAGACTGGGTTTTCGCAACCGCAATGGGTGCAGTTATGACCATTTCCATTTGATCCCATGATGCCTTCCTCTGTTTTCGGTGGTGTGAGGACGAACGCACTCAACGTGCGAAGGGCAAGCGTAGCAGGCACGTTGAGAGTCGTTTTGGCAGAACCTTTTTTGCACCCGATCAGGCCAGCCGGTCGGCCAGTGCCAAGGCCTGTTCAGTGGTTTTCTGACGAGAGTCCCGATCGACGTCGGCGCCGAGGATGGTTTTCTCCACATACAGCGAGTGCACGTCGGTCACACCGATAAAGCCCAGCCAGGCCTCCATGTAAGGTTTCTGGAAGTCCATCGGTTGGGTGGCCGGTTCGGAAAAGTCCATTCCGCGTGCATACACGTTCACGGCCCGTTTGTTGTGCAACAGCCCCCGCAGGCCGTGTTCCGGGCTGAATTCAAACAGCACGTCTTTCTGCGATATCACGTCGATAAAGTGCTTGAGCTTGTAGGGCACGGCGAAATTCCACAGCGGAACGGAGAACACCAGTACGTCTGCCTGGTGCAGGTGCGCGGCAAGGCTTTTCAGGCTCGTCCAGGCGGCGTCCTGTTCCTCGGTCAATGGGCTACCGCTGAGGCCTGCGTATTTGGCGTCCATCACCGGCCCGTCAAATTCCGGCAGGTCCAGACTCCACAGGTCCAGGGTGATGACCTCGGTATCCGGGGCGTTCTGCTGATAGCGGGCAATGAACTGGCGGGCAATTTCCAGGGAGGCGGAGCGCTGTTTGCGCGGGGAACATTCAACATGCAGAAGGACAGTCATGGTGGGCCTCGGGGGAATGGGAGATAAGACCCGGGCATTGCAACATAGCGCTGCTTGAAATATAAATCGTGTTTTATGGCCTGATTAATCACGTATCTGCATATGTTCGATGCCTTGTTGCTCAAGACCTTTGTCGCGGTGGTGGATGAAGGCGGCTTTAGCCGCGCCGCAGCCCGCCTGCACCTGACCCAGTCGGCCGTCAGTGGTCATTTGCGGCGTCTGGAAGAGCAGGTGGGCAAACCGCTGCTGACCCGCACCACCCGCTCACAACAACTGACGGCCGATGGCGAACGGTTGATGGCCTATGCCCGGGGCATTCTGGCGCTCAATCGGGATGCCTGGGCCGAGTTGACCCGTTCGGCGTTTCAGGGGAATTTGCGCATCGGTGTGTCGGAAGAATTCGCCGATGCCCGGCTGTTGCGTGATTTGCAGGCCTTCGCCGCCGACTATCCGGGCATGCAGATCAACGTGCAGGTCAGTATTCCCGGTTCGTTGCTGAGCCTGATGAAGCAGGGCGAACTGGATGTGGTGGTCGGTTCGTTGTGTGAGTCCAGCGAGCCCGGTCTGGCCTTATGGCAGGAACCTCTGGTCTGGGCCTGGTCCGCCCAGCCGCTTGGCACCTTGCCGACACCTTTGCCCCTGGCCCTGTTCCCGGAACCCTGTCCTTATCGGGAGGCCGCGTTGACGCGCCTGGCCCAGGCCGGAATCCCCCAGCGCACGGCCATGCTCTGCACCAGCTATGCCGGGTTGCAGGCCGCGGCCCTGGCCGGTTTTGCCATCGCGCCGATGACCCGCAGCCAGGTTTCCCAAGGCTTGGCGGTCCTCGGCGCCGAGCATGGCTTGCCGCCGTTGCCCGATGCCGAGTTCCGTTTATTCAGCGCGCCGCAGGCCGACCCGCTGATGGTCGAGGCGATCACCCGGATGATCGTCCGCTACGGTGCCGGCCGTCGTCACTGAGTGATGGGATCAGCGCAACCAGTTGGTCCGCGCCAATTCGATCACTTCATCGCCCCGTCCGCTCATCACCGCCTTGAGCATATACAGGCTGAAGCCCTTGGCCTGTTCCAGCTTGATGCTGGGCGGCATGACCAGTTCCTGGGTGGCGGTCACCACGTCCACCAACACCGGGCCGTCATGGGCCAAGGCGCGGCGCAAGGCCGGTTCCAGGTCTTCGGATTGCTCGACGCGAATGCCGAGGATGCCCATGGCGTTGGACATGGCGGCGAAATCCGGGTTCTTCAACTCGGTGCCGGTGTCCAGGTAGCCGGAGGCTTTCATCTCCATGGCGACGAACCCCAGGGAGGCGTTGTCGTAGACGATGACTTTCACCGGCAGTTTCAACTGCGCCAGGGAAATGAAGTCGCCCATCAGCATGCTGAAACCACCATCGCCGGACAGGGAAATCACCTGTCGACCGGGAAACGCCGCTTGTGCACCGATGGCCTGGGGCATGGCGTTGGCCATCGAGCCGTGGTTGAACGAGCCGATCAGCCGGCGCTTGCCATTCATCTTCAGGTAGCGCGCGGCCCAGACGGTGGGCGAACCCACGTCGGCGGTGAAGATTGCATCGTCGTCGGCCAATTCACTGAGCAGGCGGGTGACGTATTGCGGGTGGATCGGCCGGCCCGCCTTTGACGGTTGTGCCAGGTCGTCGAGGCCCTGGCGCGCTTTCTGGTAATGCTTGAGGGAGGTTTCGAGGAAGCTGCGGTCGGTCTTGCGGGTCAGGCGCGGCAGCAGGCCGCGGATGGTTTCGCTGACGTCGGCGGCGATCCCCAGGTCCAGCGTGGCGCGCCGGCCCAGCGCTTGCGGATTACGGTCGACCTGGATGATCTTCGCGTCGGTGGGGTAGAACTGTCGATAGGGGAAGTCGGTGCCGAGCATGATCAGCGTGTCGCAGTTGAGCATCGCGTGGTAACCGGAACTGAAGCCGATCAGGCCGGTCATGCCGACATCGAAGGGGTTGTCCCACTCCACATGCTCCTTGCCCCGCAGGGCGTGGACCACCGGTGCGCCGAGGGCATCGGCCAGGGCTAGCACATCGTCGTGGGCGCCGGCACAGCCGCTGCCGCAGAGCAGTGTTACCGATTGGCTCTGTTCAAGGATCTCGCCGAGGCGTTGCAGGTCGTGTTCGGCCGGCAAGGTCCGTGGCGCCAGAAGCGCCGGCCACGGCTTGAAGCTGTCTTCCACTTCCAGCAGCGACACATCCCCCGGAATCACCACCACCGCCACGCCACGGTTGAGGATCGCCGAGCGCATGGCCCGGTGCAGCACCTGGGGCATCTGCGCGGGGTTGGTCACCAGCTCGATAAAGTGGCTGCACTCCTTGAACAGCTCCTGGGGATGGGTTTCCTGAAAGTAATTCAGGCCAATCTCGGAGGAGGGGATCTGTGCGGCGATGGCCAGGACCGGCACATGGTTGCGATGGCAGTCGAACAGGCCATTGATCAAGTGCAGGTTGCCCGGCCCGCAACTGCCGGCACACACCGTCAGCTCGCCGGTGGCAGCGGCTTCGGCGCCGGCAGCGAAGGCCGCCACTTCTTCGTGGCGCACATGCATCCACTCGATGCCGTCCATGGTGCGCAGGGCATCGGTCAGGCCGTTCAGGCTGTCGCCGGTCAGGCCCCAGATGCGCTTGATGCCCGCCTGTTCAAGGGTGGTCGCCAATTGCTGGGCCAGGGTGATTTTCGCCATGAAGAACTCCAGTCGTCAGTGAGTGTAAAAACTGCTGATGAGTAGAGGACCGTGCCATGGCGGGGAATGCTCCCCGCTGAATGTGAAGAATTGCTCATGGGCAGGGGAGGCGTCAGCCCTCTGCAAGGATTCAGGGCTGACGCTTTCGCGGGCAGCGCTTTTACCAGTCGACAGCGTAGCTGACGCTCAAGGTCCGGCCTTCAGCATTCGGGTAGGGCGCGCGGGCGTTGGCCTGGGCGAACATGTTCTGGTAGTTGCGGTTGGCCAGGTTGTAGAGCCCGCCTTCCAGGCGACCCACCGGCAATGCCACCGAGCCCAGCAGGTCGTACAGCGTGTAGCCCTTGATATCGCGACCGTTGTTGTCCTTGAACGCCGCGTCGTAGTCCGACAGGCGCATGGCTTGCAGACGCAGGTTGTAGTCGCCACGGTCATAAACCACGAAGGCCGTGGTCTTGGCCGGGGAAATGCGCGTGGCCGGCAAGTCGATCCATTTGCCGTTCTGGTCGGTCTCACCCTTGGCGTAAGCGTAAGTGCCGCCCATCGACCATTGATCCGTGAGGTTGTAGCTCAGGCTGGTTTCCACGCCGCGCACGCGTTCCTTCTGGTTGATCAGGCGCAGTACGCGGTCGTTGGCATCATAGAACTGAGTGACGTCCGAGGTGTTTTCGTAGGCGGTGACGCTGGCCTGCCACTTGTCCCAGTTGCCACGCCAGCCCAGCTCATAGCTGTTGACCTTGAGGGCCTGGGCGTTGAGTTGATGGATGTCGTAGGTGCTGCTGACGTCACGCAGGAAACGCTGGATATCCGGCAGGGAAAAGCCCTGGCTGAAGTTGACGAACAGGTCCTGGTTTTCGTTCAGGTGATACACCGCCCCGAGGTTGTAGAGCGTGTCGTTGTATTTCAGGGTGCCGCCGGGCAGCGTTGCGCGATTGCCGGTCTGGACGATTTCGCCATAGGCGATGCTGTCGGCAATCTCGCTGTCGATCCATTCGCGACGCACGCCGCCACGCAAGGTCCAGTCGCCGATGTCGTAGGACAGCTGAGCGAAAATGGCTTTGGTGGCAGTCGCGACGTCCGGCCCCATTTCGAAGGTGGTGCCGGTCTTGGTGTAGGTCAGTCCATTGACCCGGTACTGATCGCCGCGTTGGCGCGAGGTTTCGTGATCGTAGTCGGCGCCCCAGACCAGCGAGCCGGTGGCCGGGCCGATGTCCGGCAGCTTGCTTTCGATAGCCGCCCGCAGGCCGTAGACATCCTGCACGCTGTTGTTGTTGGAGACCCCGGCCAGGCCCCGTGACAGGTCCGGGAAAAACAGCGCATCGGCACGTCGCCAGTAGCTTTCGACCTGCAGACCCTGGCCGTAGAAATCCTTGTCGGTGTAGTTGAGGTTGACGGCCTGGTTATGGGTGTACGGCTGGTCATCCAGCTTCAGGCCTTTTACCGCGACCGCATTGCTGGTGATGAGCGGGTCCTTGGTGTAGTCGGTGTCCTGTTGGTCCTTGTAGTCCTGCAGCGACAGGCTGATCTTCTTGTCGGCATCCAGCTCGTAACCGAAGCGACCTTGCAGGTCGTAGGTGTCGGTGTCCATGTTGCTGCCCTGGGACGTGTCCTGGGGAATGCGCTTGCCGTTGCCGTCGAACTGGTCGTTACGTTGCACGGTGTTGGCCGACAGGTACCAGTCCAGCGCGTCCTTGCGCCCGGTTGCGCTCTGGAACGCCTCGTAGGAGAAACCCTTGTTATTGAGGTTGTTGCCGGTGGTCATGCCGATCTTGCTGCTGAACGCCAGCTCCTCACCCTTGTTGCGTTTGGTGATGATGTTGATGATGCCGCCCGACGCGCCCGCGCCGTAGACGCTGCTGGCACCGGATACCACTTCGATGCGCTCGATGCTTTCCGGGGCGATGCTGTTGAGTTGGCGGAAATTGTCCCGCGTCGCGTTCTGGGACACTCCGTCGATCAGGATCAGCGTGTTGCGCCCGCGCAGGGTCTGGCCAAAGTTGCTCATGCCGCCGGTGGACGGGGAAATACCCGGCACCAGTTGGCCGAGGACATCCGCGACCCGGCGTCCGGCACCGGTCTGCTGGCGGATCTGCTCTTCGTTGATCACCTGCACGGAGCCTGGAATCGAGGCAATGCTGGTTTCGCTGCGGGTGGCGGACACCACCATTTCCTGCAGTTGCAGGGCGCCGGGTGCCGCCTGGGCGGGCTCGGTCTGATCGGCCCAGGCCGGTGTGCTCAGCGAGCCAATAAAGGGCAGCAGGATGGACAGTTGTGTTTTTTTCATGGTGCTTACTTGGTTTAATTCCGAGAAATGTGGGTCGATAAAACGCTGGTTTCCGGTGTTCGTGAAAAGGATCGGATGGCGCGGATACCCAGGGCGGCAAAGGCGTAGGTGAGTGCGACCAGCCAGAAGCTCTGCGCCAACCCGACGATCCCCATGCCGATGCCACCTATCAACGCCCCGCACAGGGCGCCGGCTTTGGCGGCGCTGTTGCCCAGGCCCAGGGCAAAGCCCTGTTGGCTGGGCGCAACGGTGTTGGCGATCAAGGTGTAGGCGACGGGCAGCAGTGCGCCTTGCCACACGCCCCAGAGCAGTCGGCTGGCAAGGAAGCCCATCCATTCGCTGGCCACGGCGGTAAAGGCCAGGGTCAAGGCGCAGGACCAGGCGACCCATTCGATGACGCGCAAGGTGTGGGCGGGCTGATGGCGGTCGAACAGTCGCCCCCACAGCGGCGCGGACACGGCGAGGGTGGCGGCGCTGGCGGCATAGCTGGCGCCGATCAGCCAGCCCGGTGCGTGCAGGACGTCCGCCACGTACAAGGCATAGAACGGCTGCGGCATCATCTTGGCGGCCTGGATCAGGACGATGACCCCGAGCATTCCCCCCAGCCAACCTTTGGGCAGCGCCGCGTGAGCAGGTTTTTGCTTGGACGGCACGCGTTGCGTGTCGCTGGGTAAAAACAGGCTGATCAGCGCGCACAACAGGCAAATCGCCGTGGCGCTGTAGCACAGCAAGGCGAACCCCGAGACATCCATCAGCCAGCCGCCGAGTACCGGCCCGGCCAGTGAGCCGACCGCCGTGGCCGATTGCAGGCGGGCGAGAATCTGCCCGCGCCCGCCGTCGCCGCAGCAGGCCAGCGCATAGGCCTGGGCGGCGGCGATAAACCCGGCCAGGGCACCTTGCGCCACCCGGATGCCCACCAGCAGCCAGGGATCGAAGGTGATCGCGGCCAGCGCCTGACACACCGCCAACGCCAGCAGCGCGCGAATGATCATCGGCTTGTGCCCGGTGCGGTCGCCCAGTCGCCCCCACAGCGGCGTCAGGATCATCGCCGCCATCATCGGCCCGGCGTACACCAGCGCAGACAGCAAGCCGGTGTACTGGGCATTGGCGACGCCGAGCAGTTTCTGGATCTGCAAGGGCCAGAAGGGCCCGCTCATTTCCATGGCGCCCATGGAGATGAGCTGGATCCCGACCAGCAAGCGCAGCGCCGTGTCGTTAGCCGCCATCGGCGTTGACGCTGAGCGGATTGCGCAGACGCCCGACGATATCGGCGTGACTGTCGAGCAGGCGCATCCGCATGAACGACTTGGCGGGCCAGTCCTGTTCCAGCAGTGCCCGGCGCTCGGTTTCCCAGCGCTGCGGTTCGACCTGATCGCGCAGGTCGTCGAAGCACTGGCTGACCTGCGTTGCCAGCTCACTCCACAACTGGGCCTGGGGGATGTCGAAGTGGCGGGCGCTGAGCAACACCAGTTCGCCCAGATGACACATGAAGACCGTGTGCAGCAGCTTGTCGCGCACGAAGCCGGCGTCGTCATACAGGGTCATCTTCGGATCATGCAGTTCGATGTCCAGACCCTGTGCATGCAAGGTGGTGCGATCGATGCGGATATCCCCGAAGTCACGCAGCAACAGGCGGCTCAATTGTCCGTCGGCGGCCATGATCATGAAGCTGTTTTGCTGGTGGGCCTCGAAGGCCACGCCGTAGCGCAGGTACATGCCCAGCAGGCCGGGCACCACAATCGAAACGTAGTCGTGGAAGAACGAGCCCATGGCGTCGCGGTCATCCGTGCCCTTGGCCAGGTGCACCCACTGCCTCAACAGCGGCTGACCGTGCTGGTCGATTGCAAACAGACTGCCGACCGGAATGGCCATTTCACCGGGCTGCAACTGGCTCAGGGGGTTGTCCCGATACAGCGCGGCGAGATGGCGCGAGCGTTCGTCGTCTACCGGTTGCGGCTTGTAATGCACACCGATGCGTTCGGGAACGATGCCGAGAATGTTCCGAATCGCGGGTTCGCGCGCCAGGATGGTTTGCATCAGGTGGCTGATGCGTGGGCCCATGCGCGCCGAGCGTGGCGAAACGGTGCGCTGCACGCTGGTCAGGCGCAGTGAAACCGGCAGCTTGACCATCGGTGCGTCACGTCGGCCCTCGGGCAGTACGGTGCGGAACGACATGGTCGGATGGGCGGTGAACGCGACAATGTCGGTCAGCACCAGCAAGCGGTCGCCGATTTCGTTGGCGAAGGTCTGCGGCAGTTCCTGGCGTGCCTGCCATGGGTGGGCCGGCAGTGGCAGGTAGTCGCCGGCTTCAAGACCCTGGCGCGTCAATTCAGCGGTCAACTGCAGTGCGGCCTGGGGGAAGTGGGCCTGCCACCACTGCCAGTAATCCACGGTGCCGGCCAGTGATTCGACATGGGCGAACTGGCGGTGCAATGCACAGAGGATCACCGGGAAACGGGCTTCGAATTCCGGCGAGAAATCGATGACCTGATCCGTGCTCAAACCCAGTTTGGTCTTGTAGTTGGGGTGCCATGGGTGACCCAGCGTGCCCCACTGTTCCAGCAGGGAGGTGGGGTTGGCAACGTTGGGCTCGTCCTTGAGCCAGATCAGCAGATTGTCGTCATGGACCGGGTCCATGGCCCCATGCAACTGGAGTGTCCAGCGCTCGTGGAAGGCCAGGCATAACGTGTCGTTGGCGAAACTGTCGTCGAGCTCTTCGTTGAGGCGGCGCAGCACCTCGGCGTCAGCCGATGATTCGAGGCCGTTGTTGAGCAGGGTCAGCAGTTCCGAGGGAAACTGGATCTTGTGCGGCGGATGATCATCGCCGTAAGCCGTGAGGTCGCCCCGCAGGTCCCAACTGCTCATGCGCCCAGGAAGCAAATGGTCGAAGCACAGGCGGGTTCGGTCGCGAAGTGTCAGCCAGCAGCGAGGGGACTCGTCGTATTCGAGAGCGCCGGCATCCAGCAGGCCTTCACGGAACAGCGCCTGGATCAAACGCTGGAAACTGCGCTCGGCGGCGGGCGCCAGGGTGTTGACCAGTGCGTCAAGGGTGATGTGGTTGGCCTGGAAGAGCGGGGTGCCAAGTGCGTCGCTCCAACGACTCAACAGGGCTTGCGGTTTCTTGCTGTATTCATTCGTCAAGTCTGACTCCTTGTGCACGACCTTGAGTGAAAAGCACGCGGAGAGTAACGAGTAAAAATACCCGAAACAAATGATAATCATTGTTATTTGTGTCTTGTGATTTACATTCCCTCCCGAAAATCAGCTCATGTTTATTGACAGGAAAACCGCTCTATTCCGCTTGTTTCAAGCGGTGGTTGGGCTTTTATGGGGCGGTGCTGGATCCACTCATGCGGAAGATGTGTCAGTATTTCCTACATGAAAACAGGACTGTTCTTACGACGGATTTTGTGTGGGCCGGTCGCTTTCCAGAAGGCCTGGAGGAGGCCTGGAAATCGCTGAGAGTGTGGCCGCGAACACCCTCCGACGGTGCTGTCGGAGGGTCTGTTTCATTGAAAATCCCGAGCGGTCACGCTTACCCATATTGATCCTGACGCGGCCCGGCCTTGCTCGCCGGCGTGCCAGGAATATCCGCTGGCGCCGCAGGCACGTGCTTTGCCCGACTGGGCACAAACGCCATCCAGCGGGTCAAACCATGCCGGCCGCTGACCCCCAGTTTGGTGGTAGCGCGCTTGAGGTAGGTTTCCACCGAGCTGTTCTTGACGTTCAGCCGCTGGGCCATTTCCGACACCGTGATGCCCGTCAGCAGGCCCAGGCAAACCTCTTGCTCGCGCGCCGAAAGGTTGATGGCGTCCTGCGCCAACCTCGCGCTGAAGGCTTGATGCAAGGCGTCGTGCTCGGAACCTGCCTGCGCCGCGCCGGTCCAGCGTGTTCCGGGCGGCGCGAGCAACTGCGCACGGTGCACCACCAGCGGCAGTAACGTATCGGACAGGCTTTTGAGCATCGACAGTTCGGTCACGGAGAACGCCTGCAAACTCGCCATGCGATGGAAGCAGATGACCCAGCGCAGATCGCCGCTGCCCGAGACCAGATTGCACTGATGGGCGCTGTGCTCTGGGTGTTGCCGGTTCGCTGGCGTCTTGAGCTGGATCAGCAGGGGCGCCTCCATCTCCAGGACGCTTTGCAGCAGCGGGTGGGGAAGTGTGTTCGGCGCGCAAATGTCGTGCACTTGGCCGGCGCTGCCCAGGCATTTGCTCGGGCCGATACTGCCCCGATCTGCATCGAGGGTCCATTCGCTGAGGTCGAGCCCGTGAATCGGTACCAGGCTGTTGACGAACGCCAGCATATGCTCGGCAAAGGCGTCCTCCGCGGCGCTGGAAACCAGTTCACCCAAGCGCAGATAGAGGTACGGATCATGACCGTGTCCGAGGTCGTGGGTCAGCTTCATGCTGTTATCTTCCTTGATGATGATCTTTCAAAGGGTGTCCCCATGTTGGGGGTCGCTCTTGTCAGCTAATGATATCCGACATTCAATCTTAGGGAATTATCCTACGTCTGTACTGGGAAATAGGGACGCTAATTGTGCTGGCGTTGGCCCGGTGTGAACGCCGGCAAAGCCCTATGGCCATTGGCCTTCACGCCCTCCGAAGCCTTCTGCGCAAGGGCTGGCGGGGCAGGGTGGGAGGTCGTTGTCGGGGTTTCAAGGGACAGACAAGGTCGGCAGGCTGCTGCTTAATATGCGGTCCAACAGCCTACAAGAAGGATCTTGTGCCATGACTGCTGCTGCCGCTTTTCCCCTGACTGCCGCCCAACGTGACATCTGGCTGGACCAGATCAGCCGAGGCGACTCGCCGCTCTACAACATAGGCGGCTACGCGGAACTCGCCGGGCCTGTGACCCCGGCACTACTGCAGCGTGCCCTGGAACAGTTGGTGGACGCCCATGATGGGTTGCGCACGGTGCTGCTGCCGGGGGCCGGGGCGGACGGTTTGCCGCTCCAGACCTTCGCGGCAACCCTGCCCGTGCCTTTGCCGGTGCACGATCTGCGGGAGCAGCCCGACCCGGCCCACGCCGCCCTGATATTGATTCGTGAACAGTTGCAACGCCCCTATGCCCTGGAGGGTGGTCCGCTGACGCGCTTTATGCTCATCCGCCTTGCCCCGGAGCGTTACTGGTTGTCGGTTCAGGCCCATCATCTGATCCTCGATGGCTGGGGCTTCGGGCAGATGCTCAAGGCGCTGGGTGAGCATTACACGGCATTGGTCGAAGGTGATGCTGTCGAGATCCAGGCTTCGTCCTATACCGAATTCATTGCAGACGACGCGCGTTACCAGGCCTCAGCCCGCTATACCCGGGACCGGACCTACTGGCTGGACAAGTATCGCCATCTGCCGGAGCCCTTGTTGGCGCCGCGTTATCACAACCGCCGGGTGACCGACCCAGCGCCTTCCCACACCTGGGTGCAAGCCTTTCCGGCGGCCCTGCATACGCGCATGCAGCAGTTCGCCGAAGGTTGTGGCGGCTCGGCCTTTCATGTGCTGCTGGCGGCCTTGCACGTCTACTTCACCCGCACCGCACAGCGCGACGACTGGGTGGTCGGCCTGCCGCTGCTCAATCGTAGCGGTGCGCGTTTCAAGGCGACCCTGGGCCATTTCGCCCAGATCAGCGCGGTGCGTATGGCTTTCGC
The DNA here is from genome assembly GCF_013386165.1 of Pseudomonas gingeri. Lineage (GTDB taxonomy): Bacteria > Pseudomonadota > Gammaproteobacteria > Pseudomonadales > Pseudomonadaceae > Aquipseudomonas > Aquipseudomonas gingeri_C. Next base: position 390,132 of record NZ_JACAOS010000003.1, read on the forward strand.
CGAAGGGCTGAGTTTCGAGGCGCTGGTCGCCGAGGTACGCGACACCCTCAAGCGCGATTTCCGCCATCAACGCTTCCCCTTGAACGAGCTGAATCGCAGCCTGGAGCTGTCCCGCGAGGAACGTGCGCAGTTGTTCGAAGTGTCGGTGTCCTATGAGCAGGATGACCATGACTACCGCTACGGCGAGGCCCAGGCCCATACGGTGAAGGTCTCCAACGGCTACGAGGCCACACCCCTGGCCGTGCATTTGCGCAGCAACCGCTACAACGACAAGGCCTGGTTGCATCTGGTCCATCATCGCGCCTGGTTCGATACGGCCGAGGTCGAGGCCCTTGCCGGGCGAGTGCTGCAGATACTCGAGCAAGGTCTGGAGAGCCCAGGTCTGCGGGTCAAGGACTTCGACGTGCTCACGTCGGCCGAACGTCAGCAGATGAAGCGTTGGAATGCCACCGATGCGGCCTTTGCCGGTGTGCAGACGGTCCATCCGCGCATCGAGGCTCAAGCCCGAACCCGTCCGGATGCCGTGGCGGCGCTCCACCAGGGGCGCAGCCTGACTTATGGGGAACTCAACCGGCGGGCCAATGGCCTGGCGCAGCGCCTGATTGAGCTGGGCGTGCGCCCCGAAGACCGCGTTGCGATCGTTGCCCGTCGCGGCCTGGAAACCCTGGTGGGTCTGTTGGCGGTACTCAAGGCCGGGGCGGCCTATGTGCCGATCGATCCGGCGCACCCGCGTGAACGCCTGGTTTATCTGTTGGACGACAGCGCACCGACGGTGGTACTGACCCAGGCCGCCCTGGTCGATCGTCTGCCGCCTGTGGCGGTGCCGTTGATTGAACTGGATCGCCTCGACTGGGGCCACACGTCTCACGGCAATCCCCGGGTCGCGGGCCTGGGCAGCCACCACCTCGCCTATGTGATCTACACCTCGGGTTCCACCGGGCAGCCCAAGGGCGTCATGGTCGAACACCGCATGCTCAGCAACCTGGTGGACTGGCACTGTGAGGCCTTCGCACTCGGCGAGGGTGATCACGCGTCGAGCCTTGCCGGATTCGGTTTCGATGCCATGGCCTGGGAGGTCTGGCCGACCTTGTGCGCTGGCGCGACCCTGCACCTGGCGCCGGTCCAGGGCGGCGGCGAAGACATCGACGGGTTGCTGCGCTGGTGGCGTGCGCAACCGCTGGACGTCAGCTTCCTGCCCACCCCCGTGGCCGAATACGCCTTCAGCCAGGTCGAGGAGCATCCGACCCTGCGCACCTTGCTGATCGGCGGCGATCGCCTGCGCCAGTTCGCTCACAACCGTCGTTATGCCGTGGTGAACAATTACGGCCCCACCGAAAGCACCGTGGTCGCCACCTCGGGAGTGGTGTTGGCCGATGGGCTTTTGCATATCGGCGGGCCGATCGCCAACACCCAGGTCCATGTCCTCGACGGGCAGTTGCAGCCCGTGCCGGTGGGGGTGATCGGCGAACTCTACATCGGCGGTGCGGGTGTCGCCCGTGGTTACCTGAACCGGCCGGAGCTGACCGAGGAACGCTTCCTTGCCGACCCTTTCAGTCGCGAGCCGCAGGCACGGATGTATCGCAGCGGCGACCTGGTGCGCTGGAATGTCGACGGCACCCTGGACTATCTGGGACGTAATGACGACCAGGTGAAAATCCGTGGCGTGCGCATCGAACTGGGTGAGATCGAGGCGGTTCTCGCCAGCCAGCCCGAGGTGAAAGACGCGGTGGTGCTGGTGCGCGATGAATACCTGCTGGCCTGGTTCACCGAAACCTCTGCCGTTGACCCCGATGCACTGCGCCAGGCCCTGCGAGCCCGCTTGCCGGGTTACATGGTACCGCGCGCTTTCACGCGGCTGGCGGCATTGCCGCTGACCGGCCACGGCAAGCTTGACCGCCGGGCCCTGCCGGACCCTGATCCCGCCGCGCTGGTCGGGCACGCCTATGCGGCGCCGGAAGGTGAGGTGGAGGTCGCCATGGCCGCCATCTGGGCGCAAGTGCTGGGCGTGGAGCGGGTCGGGCGGCATGACAACTTCTTCGAGTTGGGCGGCCATTCGTTGTTGGCGGTGAACCTGGTGGCGCGTCTGCGCGAGGCCGGGCTGAAGGCTGATGTCCATGTGCTGCTCGGCCAACCGACCTTGGCCGCCCTGGCGGCGTGCGAGGACAACGGCCAGGAGGTGGCGGTGCCGGCCAATCGGCTACCAGCCGGTTGCACACGGATCACGCCGGACATGTTGGGCCTGGCCGAACTCGATCAGACGGCCATTGACCGGATTGTCGCCAGCGTGCCCGGTGGCGCCGCCAACGTGCAGGAAATCTACCCGCTGGCACCGCTGCAGGAAGGGATTCTTTACCACCACTTGAGTGCCGGACAGGGCGATCCGTACCTGCTGCAATGGCGCCTGGCGTTCGACAGCCTGGAGCGCCTGCACTCCTGGGCCGGTGCCTTGCAGCAGGTGATCGATCGCCACGACATCCTGCGTACCAGCGTGGTCTGGGAGGGACTGGAAAAAACCCAGCAGGTGGTCTGGCGCCAGGCCGAACTGGCGGTGCAGGCCATCAGCCTGGACGCTGGCGATGCGCACGTCAGTGTCGTTGATCGTCTGCGCCAGCGCTTCGACGCCCGTCAGTATCGTCTCGACCTGTCCCAGGCGCCGCTGATGCGCCTGGTATATGCCCACGACCCGATCAATCGTCAGGTGATCGCCTTCCTGTTGTTCCATCACCTGGTGCTGGACAACACCGCGATGGAGGTGGTCAGCCGTGAGATGCAGGCCTTGCTGGTCGATCCGCGGGCGAACCTGGGCGCGCCGGTGCCTTACCGCAATTATGTGGCCCAGGTGCTGCTGGGGAGCGACGGGGCAAACCATGAAGCGTTCTTCAGCGAAATGCTCGGCGATGTCGACGAACCGACCTTGCCCCTCGGCGTGCAGGAGGTGCGGGGCGATGGCCGCGATATTGAAGAGGCCCGTTGCGTGCTCGATAGCGACCTTGCCCAGCGTTTGCGTGAGCAGACACGCCAACTGGGCGTCAGCGCCGCCAGCTTGATGCACCTGGCGTGGGCGCGGTTACTGGGGGTACTCGCCAACCGCCGCGACGTAGTGTTCGGCACCGTGCTGTTGGGGCGTATGCAAAGCGGTGAGGGCGCTGACCGGGCGCTCGGTGTGTTTATCAATACCTTGCCGTTGCGGGTCAATACCGCCACCAGCGTGCGCGAGGCGTTGAAGAAGGTGCACACGGGCCTGTCGGCCTTGCTCGCCCATGAACATGCCTCGCTGGCGTTGGCTCAGCGTTGCAGTGGCGTGGCGGCGGCCTCGCCGCTGTTCAGCGCGTTGCTCAACTACCGCCACAGCGCCAGCGTCAAGCCGCGTGATGGTCAGGGTTTGTGGCGGGGCGTGCGTATTCTCGGGGGCGAGGTGCGCAGCAACTACCCGCTGACCCTGAGCGTCGATGATATGGGTGAAGACTTCGATCTGCATGTGCTGGCGTTGGCGGGGATCGGTGCCGAACGTGTTGTCGGTTGGATGCACAACAGCGTCGCGCAGGTGGTACAGGCCCTGGAACGGGCGTCGCCGGTGGCGCTTGAGACGGTCTCGATTCTGGGGGCCGGGGAGCGCCGGCAGGTGCTGGTGGATTTCAATGCCAGTGCGCAAATCTTTCCCCGGGGGCAGACGGTACATGGGCTGGTCGAGGCCCAAGCCGTGCGCACACCAGAGGCGCCGGCCGTGGTCCAGGGCGATCAGGTCCTGACCTACGCGCAACTCAACCAGCACGCCAACCGCCTGGCCCATCACCTGATCGGCCTCGGCGTGCAACCGGACGAGCGGGTCGCCTTGTGCCTGCCTCGGGGGACGGCGCGCCTGGTCGGGCTGCTGGCGGTACTCAAGGCCGGTGCGGCCTATGTGCCGGTGGATCCGAGTTATCCGGCCGAGCGCATCGCCTATCTGCTGCAAGACAGCGCTCCACGGTGGGTGCTGGTCGAGGGCTCGACCCGCGATCGGGTCGGTGACCTCCCGCAGGTGGACCTGGAACAAAACACCTGGCAGCACGAGCCGCAGAGCAATCCGCAGGTCCCCGGCCTGCACGACGGCAATCTGGCCTACGTCATCTACACCTCCGGTTCCACTGGTCAGCCGAAGGGCGTGATGGTCGAGCACGGCACGCTGGGTAATCTGGTGCACTGGCATGCCCAGGCCTTTGACCTGCGGGCCGGCAGTCGCACCTCCAGCATCGCCGGCTTCGGTTTCGACGCGATGGCCTGGGAGGTCTGGCCGGCGCTCTGTGTCGGCGCCGTGCTGCACCTGCCGCCTGCCAGCGTGGGCAACGAGCACGTGGATGAACTGCTCGACTGGTGGCTGCGGCAGCCGCTGCAGGTCAGCTTCCTGCCGACCCCGGTGGCCGAGCAGGCCTTCAGGCGGCCGCACCCGCACTCGACCCTGCGCACCCTGCTGATTGGCGGCGACCGCCTGCGCCAGTTCGAGCGCGACCCGGGCTTTGCCGTGATCAATAACTATGGCCCCACCGAGACCACGGTGGTTGCCACCTCGGGGCCGGTGCGAGCGAATGGGGCGCTGCATATCGGCACGCCAATCGCCAATACCCGCACCTATGTGCTGGATGAGCAGCGCCAGCCGGTGCCGGTGGGAGTGGTCGGCGAGTTGTATATCGGTGGCGCGGGTGTCGCCCGTGGCTACCTGAACCAGCCGCAATTGACCGCGGAACGCTTTGTCAGCGACCCCTTCAGCAATCAACCGCAGGCACGGATGTATCGCAGCGGCGACCTGGTGCGCTGGAACACTGACGGCACCCTGGACTACCTGGGGCGCAACGACGATCAGGTGAAAATTCGTGGCATGCGTATCGAGTTGGGCGAGATCGAAGCGGTCCTCGCCAGCCAGCCCGGCGTGAAGGACGCGGTGGTGCTGGTGCGCGGCGAACGTCTGCTGGCCTGGTTTACCGAAACCGTTGCGGTGGACCTCGACACGCTGCGCCAGACCCTGCGGGCCTGTCTGCCGGGCTACATGGTGCCGCTGGCCTTCACGCCGCTGGCGAGCTTGCCGTTGACCAGTCACGGCAAACTCGACCGCCGGGCCTTGCCGGAGCCGGATCCCGCCGCGCTGGCCGGGAATGCCTACGAGGCGCCGCAAGGCGAGGTGGAAGTGCTCATGGCCGAGCTTTGGGCCCAGGTGCTGGGGCTGGAGCGGGTGGGGCGACACGATAATTTCTTCGAACTGGGCGGCCATTCGTTGCTGGCCGTGAGCCTGGCCGAACGCCTGCGCAACGCCGGACTGAATGTGGATGTCCGGGTGCTCTTGGGCCAGTCGACCGTGGCCGCCCTGGCGGCGTCCGTCGGCAATGGCCGCGAGGTCGTGGTGCCGCCCAACCGGGTGCCGCCCGGTTGCACTTGGATTACCCCGGAATTGTTGAGCCTGTCGGCGCTCGACCAGGCGGCCATCGACCGAGTGGTTGCCACGGTGCCCGGCGGTGCCGCCAATGTGCAGGAAATCTACCCACTGGCGCCGTTGCAGGAAGGCATTCTCTATCACCATCTGACGGCCGAGCAGGGTGATCCGTATCTGCTGCAATTGCGCGTGAACTTCGACAGCCTGGAGCGTTTGCAGACGGTGGCCGAGGCCTTGCGCAAGGTGATCGCGCGCCACGACAGTCTGCGCACCGCCGTACTCTGGGAGGGGCTGGAGAGCCCGCAACAGGTGGTCTGGCGCGAGGCCGAACTGCTCGTCAAGGAAGTGCCCCTTGGGCAAATCGATGATGAAGCGTATTCGGCCCATATGGACCTCAGTCGCGCACCGTTGATCCGCCTGGTCTACAGCCGTGAGCCTGGCAGCGTGCGCCTGAACGCCGCGTTGCAGTTCCACCATATCGTCGTGGATGCCACGGCCCTGGAGGTCATGCGCGAGGAGATGCTCGCTCACCTGCGCGGCGAGCCCGGTCCCACCCAGCTCGCCGTGCCTTACCGCAATTATGTGGCCCAGGCGCGCCTGGGGGTCAGCGAGGCGGAGCACGAAGCGTTCTTCCGCGAGCAACTGGGCGATATCGACGAACCGACCCTGCCGTTTGGTCTGCGGGATGTGCAGGGTGATGGCCGCGCTATCGAAGAAGCTCAGCAGACACTGCCGGACGACCTGACGCGGCGCCTGTCCAGCCAGGCGCGGCAACTGGGTGTCAGCGTCGCCAGCTTGTTCCATCTGGCCTGGGCGCGGGTGTTGTCCGCCGCCACGGGCAACGACCGCGTGGTGTTCGGCACGGTACTGCTGGGACGCTTGCAAGGCGGTGCCGGTGCTGATCGTGGCATGGGCATGTTCATCAACACCTTGCCGTTGCGGGTCGACCTGGGCGACACCGGTGTGCGTGAAGCGGCCCGGGCCACCCATGGGCGCCTTGCGGCCTTGCTCGGCCACGAACACGCGTCCCTGGCCCTGGCCCAGCGCTGGAGCGGCGTGGCGGCACCCTTGCCGCTGTTCAGCGCCATGCTCAACTACCGCCATAGCGCCGGGCAGGCCAGGCAGGATGCGCAGCGTGAAGCCTGGCGCGGCCTGGAAATCCTCGCCAGTGAAAAGCACACCAACTATCCGTTGAGCCTCAACGTCGACGACTTTGGCGAGCGTTTCCGTCTGACCGTCATGGCCCCGCCTGAGGTCGGTGCCCAGCGTGTCTGCGGTTATGTGCGGCAGGTGTTGATGGGGATGGTCGAGGCTCTTGAAATGCATCCCGATTTGCCGTTGCGGCAACTGCCGGTACTGGGCGCCGAGGAGCGTCAGCGAGTGCTGGTCGGGTTCAACGCCACGGCGGTCGATCACGATCTGGAACACACCCTCCACGGCCTTTTCGAGGCCCAGGTCGCAGGGACGCCGCTGGCTGTGGCACTGCGGGCCAAGGGTGTGCAATTGAGCTACCAGCAGCTCAACGAACAAGCCAACTGCCTGGCCCATCACCTGATCGGCCTGGGGGTTCAGCCCGGCGACCGGGTGGCGATCTGCGTCGAGCGTGGCGTGTCCATGGTGGTCGGGTTGTTGGCCATCCTCAAGGCCGGCGGTGCCTATGTGCCGTTGGACCCGGGCTATCCGCCCGAGCGCATCCACTACATGCTCGAGGACAGCGCGCCGGTGGTGGTGCTGATGCAGGCCGCTACCCGTGAGCTGCTGGGCGAGGAGCGTGCGCTACAGGTCAATCTTGACAGCGCTGCCTGGAGCCAGCAGTCCATCGACAATCCGCGGATTGTCGGCCTGACCCCGCGTCACCTGGCGTATGTGATCTACACCTCCGGTTCCACCGGTACGCCCAAGGGCGTCATGGTCGAGCACCGTGGGGTGCTGAACCTGGTGCACTGGACTTCGCAGTTATGCCCGCCCACCCGGGGCGGTGCGCTGCTGCACAAGACCCCGATCAGTTTTGATGCCTCGGTCTGGGAACTGTTCTGGCCGCTGTGCGCGGGCTTGCCACTGGTGTTGAGCCGTCCGGATGGGCAACTCGACCCGGATTACCTGGTGCGGCTGATTCGCGAGCAGCAGATCAGCGTGGTGCAGTTCGTGCCGGCCTTGCTCCATGAGTTCCTCAACCTGGAAGAAAGCGCCGCCTGTGACAGCCTGAGCGATATCGTCTGCGGTGGTGGCGAGTTGACCGTGGCCTTGGCCGAGCAGGTGCGCAAGCGTCTACCCGGGGTGCGTCTGCACAATGTCTATGGACCGACCGAGACCACGGTGGACTGCAGCGTCTGGACCCTGGAGCCCCATGCGCCGGTGCCGGATAAGGTCCTGCCCATCGGCCTGCCCATCAGCAACACCCGCCTGTATGTGCTGGATGTCTACGATGAGCCGGTGCCACAGGGCGTGGTCGGCCAACTGCACATCGGTGGTGTCGGGGTGACCCGCGGTTATCTGAACCTGCCTGAGCTTCAGGCCGAACGTTTTATCGACAGCCCCTTTGTCGAGGGCGATCGCCTGTATCGCAGCGGTGACCTGGTGCGCCAGCGTGGCGACGGCAACCTGGAATTCCTGGGGCGTAATGACGATCAGGTGAAGCTCCATGGCTTGCGCATCGAACCGGGCGAGATCGAGACGTGCCTGACCCGCCAGCCGGGTATTGGCCAGGCCGTGGTGCTGGTCCGCGACGATCAACCCGGCGGCCAGCGGCTGGTGGCCTACTACACGGGCACGTTGCTGCCGGTCGAGACCTTGCGTGATGTGCTGCGAGCGCAACTGCCGGACTACATGGTCCCGGCCTTGTATGTGCACCTCGAGGCCTTGCCCCTGGGTCCCAATGGCAAGCTGGACCGCAAGGCCTTGCCGGTACCGGGCGCCGATGCCGTGCTGGCGCGGCCTTACGCCGCACCGCAAGGCGAGATGGAAAACCTCCTGGCGCGACTCTGGGCCGAGATGCTCGGCCTCGAGCGAGTGGGGCGGCACGACAATTTTTTCGAACTGGGTGGCCATTCACTGCTAGCGGTCAGTCTTACCGCGCGACTGCGCCAGGAGGGCCTGGAGGCCAATGTCCGGGCGCTGTTCGAACAACCGACGCTGGCGGGTTATGCGGCGATCACAGAGAGCATGGAGATTATCCTGTGAGCATCAATGAACTCTTGGCGACACTGAAGGCCAACGATATCCACCTGGCGGTCAAGGACGGACAGCTGGTGGTACAGGGCAACCGCCTGGCACTGAGTGCCAATGGCCTGGTGGACAAGCTGCGCGAGCACAAGCCGGCGTTGATCGCGCTGATCGAGCAGGACCCGTCCCTCACCCGCAAACGCGGTGCCCCGGAAATGCCGGCCAATGGTATTGCGCCCGGCTGCACGCGAATCACCCCCGATATGCTCACCCTGGTCACCCTCGACCAGGAGGTGATCGATCAACTGGTCGAGGCCGTGCCGGGTGGCGTGGCCAATGTTCAGGACATCTACCCGCTGGCACCTTTGCAGCAAGGCATCCTCTATCACCATGTGAGTGCCACCCAGGGCGATCCCTATGTGATGCACGTGGACTTCGCCTTTGCCGACCGCGAACGTCTGCTGGCCTTTGCCGAGGCGCTGCGCCAGGTGATTGCGCGGCACGACATCCTGCGCACTTCGGTGCACTGGCAGGGGCTGGAAACGCCGGTGCAGATTGTCTGGCGCCAGGCCGAACTCAAGGTCGATACCTTGTCGGGCGAGGCGGTGACCCATCTCGACCTGGGTCAGGCGCCATTGATCCGTCTGGCCTGTCGCGAATATGCCCAGGACCGTGGCGTACAAGCGACGCTGCTGTTCCACCACATTGCCATGGACCACAGTGCCCTTGAAGTGGTGCGTCACGAAATCCAGGCCTGCCTGCTCGGCCAGGCCGACCAATTGGGCGTGCCGGTGCCATTTCGCAACTATGTGGCCCAGGCGCTGCTGGGGGTGAGTGAGCACGAGCACGAAGGGTTTTTCCGCGAGATGCTCGGTGACCTCGACCAGCCGACCCTGGCCTACGACCTGCAGGACCTCAGTGGTGATGGCGCCGATATCGGTGAGCACAGCCTGGGCTTGGACCTTGTGCTGTGCCAGCGTCTGCGGGCCCAGGCACGCAGCCTCGGGGTGAGTGTCGCCAGTCTGTTCCACTTGGGTTGGGCGCGGGTACTTTCGGGTCTGACCGGGCAGCAACGGGTGGTGTTCGGCACCGTGCTGATGGGCCGTATGCTGGGCGCCGAGGCCACCGAACGGGCCCTGGGTATCTTCATCAACACCTTGCCGCTGCGCCTGGACCTGGGCGACCGGCCGGTGCACGTCGCCGTCATGGCGACCCACCAGCGCCTGACCGCGCTGATGCGCCACGAGCATGCGCCGCTGGCCCTGGCCCAGCGTTGCAGCGGCGTGGCCGCGCCGACACCGCTGTTCAACGCCTTGCTCAATTATCGTCACAGCGCCCCGGCCCAGGCCGGCGGCGAGACCTGGCAGGGCATTGAAGTGCTGCAGGCGCAGGAACGCAGCAATTACCCCCTGGTGCTGAGTGTCGATGATCTGGGCGAGGCCTTCAGTCTCACCGCGCAGACGACACAACACATCGATGCGCGACGCATCTGCGCCTACCTGGCATGTGCCATGGAAGGTTTGCTGGACGCCCTGGAGCGAGCGCCGCAGACCCCGGTCGAGCAGTTGGGCGTTCTGCCTGGCGCCGAACGAAGCGAATTGCTGCTGGGCTTCAATGCCCGGCACTCGGATTATGAGACTCATCTGACGCTCCCCCAACGCATCGAACAGCAAGCGCTCGAGCGGCCCGATGCGGTGGCGGCGCAAGTGGATGAAGTGCGTCTGAGCTATGGCGAGCTGAACCGTCGCGCCAATTCGCTGGCCCACCACTTGATCGGTCTCGGTGTGCGTCCGGACGATCGGGTGGCGATCCTGGCCCAGCGCGGTCTGGAGACCCTGGTTGGCTTGCTGGCGATTCTCAAGTCCGGTGCCGGTTACGTGCCGGTCGACCCGGCGCACCCGGACGAGCGGGTCGGCTACCTGCTGGGCGACAGTGCGCCCGTGGCGGTGCTGACCCAGCACGAATTGCTGGGACGACTGCCCGAGCTGGCCGTGCCGGTGATTACCCTCGACCGCCCAAGCTGGCCTGAACAGGCGGACAACCCGCAAGTGCCCGGGCTGACATCTGAACACCTGGCTTACGTCATCTACACCTCAGGCTCCACTGGGCAACCCAAGGGCGTGATGGTCGAGCATCGCACGCTCAATAATTTGCTGGACTGGCACTGCGACGCCTTCGATTTGCACGCCGGCAGCCACACCGCCAGCGTCGCCGGTTTTGGTTTTGATGCGATGGCCTGGGAGGTCTGGCCGGCCCTGTGTGCTGGAGCCGTGTTGCATCTGCCACCGGCTGAGGTCGGTAACGAACAGATCGATGCCTTGCTCGACTGGTGGTTGGCTCAACCGCTGGACGTGGCGTTTCTGCCGACGCCCGTGGCCGAGTACGCTTTCAGTCGCGACCTGCGTCACCCGACCCTGCGTACGCTGCTGATCGGCGGTGACCGCCTGCGCCAGTTCCTTCGCGATCCGGGTTTTTCCGTGATCAATAACTACGGACCGACCGAGGCCACGGTGGTTGCCACCTCGGGCCGGTTGTTGCCGGGCGGCGGTCTGGATATTGGTAAACCGATCGCCAATACCCAGGTTTACCTCCTGGATGAGCAGCAGCAACTGGTGCCGTTGGGTGTTGCGGGCGAACTGTACGTGGCCGGCGCCGGCGTGGCCCGGGGTTATCTGAATCGTCCGGAGTTGACGGCCGAGCGTTTCCTGGGTGATCCGTTCAGTGTCGATCCACGGGCGCGGATGTACCGCACCGGCGACCTGGCGCGCTGGAACGCCGATGGCAGCCTGGACTATCTGGGCCGCAACGACGACCAGGTGAAAATCCGTGGTGTACGTATCGAGCTGGGCGAGATCGAAAGTCAGCTGAGCCAGCTGTCGAGCATCGAGGAAGCGCTGGTGCTGGCCCGCGAAGACGAGCCGGGCCAACCCCGGCTGGTGGGTTATTTCACCGAGCACGCCGATGTCGCGCCGCTGACGCTGAATGAATTGCGCAGCGCGTTGCTGGCGCGGCTGCCGGGTTACATGGTGCCCAGCGCCCTGGTCCGGCTCGACGCCTGGCCGCTGACCGCCAACGGCAAGGTCGACCGTCGCGCCTTGCCCTTACCTGAGCGCGAAGCACTGAACACGGCTGAGTACCAGGCTCCGCAAGGTGAGTTGGAAGTCGCCCTGGCCGCCATCTGGAGTGAGCTGTTGCCGGTCGAACAGGTCGGTCGCCACGACCGCTTCTTTGAGTTGGGCGGCCACTCCTTGCTGGCGATGCGTCTGGTTTCCCAGGTGCGCCAGCGCCTGGGTGTCGAACTGAGCCTGGCGCAGATTTTTGCTCAGCCAGAGCTATCGGCGTTGGCCCAGGTCCTGGCCGAGGCCGTTGGCAGCAGCCAGCCGCCGATTGTGCCGGTGTCCCGCGAGCAGGCCCTGCCGTTGTCGTTTGCCCAGCAGCGCTTGTGGTTCCTTGCGCAACTGGACGCCGGTAGCTCGGCTTATCACATTCCAGCCGGGCTGCGTCTGCGTGGCAGCCTGGACCGTATTGCCCTTAAACGCGCGCTGGATCGCATCGTTGCCCGTCACGAGTCGCTGCGGACCACCTTTGTCCAATTGCAGGACCAGGACGCTGAGCAACGTATTGCCCTGGCCGATATCGGTTTCAACCTGCAATTGCAGGTGCTGGACGGGCAGGCGGAGGCAGAAGAAGCACTGTTGCTCATCGCCGCTGAAGAGTCCCGCGAGCGCTTCGATCTGCTGAATGGACCGCTGGTGCGCGGGCGTCTGATACGTATGGCCGATGATGACCATGTGCTGCTGGTGACCCTGCACCACATCATCGCCGACGGCTGGTCCGCAGGGGTCCTGACCCGGGAGCTGGGCATGCTCTATGAGGCTTTCCGCCTGGGCACCGAGGACCCATTGCCGGCCTTGCCGGTGCAGTACGCCGACTATGCGGTTTGGCAGCGCGGCTGGCTGAGCGGGGATGTCCTGCAACAGCAGGGAGACTATTGGCAAAAAGCCCTGGCCGGTGCGCCGGTATTGTTGACGTTGCCCAGCGACCGGCCGCGTCCGACGCAGCAGGACTACAGCGGACACAGGCTCGGCCTGGCCCTCGACGCCGAGCTGACCCGTGATCTCAAGGCTCTGAGCCAGCGCCAGGGCACCACCTTGTTCATGACGGTCATGGCCGCCTGGGCTGCGGTGCTGAGTCGTTTGTCCGGCCAGGACGACGTGGTGATCGGTACGCCGACGGCCAATCGCTTGCGCGCTGAAGTCGAGGGGCTGATCGGCTGCTTCGTCAACACCCTGGCGGTGCGTGTCGATCTCTCGGCGCCGTTGAGCGTCGAGGGCTTGCTGCAACAGGTCAAGCGCCAGACCCTGGCGGCCCAGGCCAATCAGGACTTGCCGTTCGAGCAGGTGGTCGAGGTGCTTCGTCCTCAGCGTAGCCTGTCCCACAGCCCGATCTTCCAGGCGATGCTGTCGTGGCAGAACAACGAGAACGTCGATCTGGCGCTTGGTGATATGACCTTGCAAGGACTGGAAGTGGCCAGCCGCGGGGCCAAATTCGATGTGCTGCTGGACATGGCCGAAGTGGGCGATGGCCTGTTCGGCAGCCTGGAATACGCCACGGCATTGTTCGACGAAAGCACTATGCAGCGTTGCCTGGGCTACTTGGAAGCGATGTTGCGCGGGATGGCGGCCGATGAGCGGGCGCTGGTTGCAGAGATTCCGTTGCTGGACGAGGAACAGCGTCAGCATTTGTTGGAAGGTTTCAATGCTACCGCCGTCGACTATCCGCAGGACCTGACCCTGCATGGCCTGTTCGAGGCGCGGGTTGCCACTGATGGTGACAAGGTAGCGGTGGTGGATGAGAAGGGCAGCCTGACTTATGACGCGCTCAACCGTCAGGCCAACCGTATTGCCCATCGTCTGATCGGCCTGGGCATCGGCCCGGATGATCGGGTGGCGATCTGTGTCGACCGCAGCCTGGAAATGGTTGCGGGCTTGATGGGGATTCTCAAGGCCGGCGCTGCTTATGTGCCGCTGGACCCGGATTATCCGATTGATCGTCTGACTTACATGCTGGAGAACTGTGCGCCGGCAGTGGTCCTGACCCAGGAAGCCTTGCGTGCGGTGCTGCCAGTCAGCGCTGTGCCGGTGTTGTTACTTGATCCTGAGCATGCGGAGCGGGAAGGTTTCCTCGCGCAGCCGGACAACAATCCGCTGCGGGCTGAGGTGCGTCCAGAGCATCTGGCTTATGTGATTTACACCTCCGGTTCCACCGGTCAGCCGAAAGGCGTGATGAACGAACACCGTGGCGTGGTCAACCGTCTGCTGTGGATGCAGGACGAATACGGTCTGGATGCTTCGGACAGCGTACTGCAGAAAACCCCGTTCAGCTTTGACGTATCGGTCTGGGAATTCTTCTGGCCACTGTTCAACGGTGCGCGGCTGGTGATGGCGCGGCCGGGTGGTCATCGTGATCCGGGTTACCTGCGCGAAGTGATTCGCGAGCAGAACATCACCACCTTGCACTTCGTACCCTCGATGCTGGATCTGTTCCTGGCCCATGGCGAGGCCGGAGACAGTGGCCTGCTGCGGGTGATGTGCAGCGGTGAAGCGTTGCCGGGGCATCTGGTACGGCGCTTCAAGCAGCAATTGCCGGAGGTTGGCCTGTTCAACCTGTATGGTCCAACCGAAGCTGCGGTGGATGTGACGGCCTGGGATTGCGCCGGGCCGTTGGACGAAACGCCGGACAACACGCCGATTGGTAAACCAGTGGCGAACACGCGGATTTATCTGCTGGACGCCAACTTTCAGCCAGCACCACTGGGCGTGGCCGGTGAGCTGTATATCGGTGGTGTGCAGGTGGCCCGTGGTTACCTGAACCGTCCAGAATTGAGCGCCGAGCGTTTCCTCGATGATCCTTTCAATGTCGGTCGTATGTACCGCACCGGCGACCTCGGTCGTTACCTGCCGGATGGCACGGTCGAATACCTGGGCCGCAACGACGACCAAGTGAAGATCCGTGGTTTCCGGATCGAACTGGGAGAAATCGAAGCACGTCTGGCCGCTTATCCAGGCGTCAAGGAAAGCGTGGTTCTGGCACGGGAAGACAACCCGGGCGAAAAACGCCTGGTGGCTTATGTCACGGCGCAGCAACCTGAAATGGTGTTGGAAATCGAAAGCCTGCGCGGCCATCTGCAAGGCGTATTGCCGGAGTACATGGTTCCAGCCGCCTATGTGCAACTCGATGCACTGCCGCTGACGCCGAACGGCAAGCTGAACCGCAAAGCGCTGCCGGCCCCGGATGGTGCTGCACTGATCAGCCGCGAATACGAGGCTCCACAAGGGGAAGCCGAAACCGCACTGGCGCAACTCTGGGCGGAGTTGCTCAAGGTCGAGCGCGTCGGGCGACACGATAACTTCTTCGAGCAGGGCGGGCATTCACTGCTCGCCGTCACGCTGCTCGCCCGCATGCGTCAATTGGGCATGAGTGCCGACATTCGTGTGTTGTTCGCCCAGCCGACTCTGGCGGCACTGGCCAGCACTGTTGGCGGCAGCCGTGAGGTACCGGTGCCGGCCAACCTGATCCCGCCAGCTTGTGAACACATCACTGCGGATCTGTTGCCACTGGTGGTGCTGGACCAGGCAGATATCGACCGGATTGTGGCAACGGTCCCCGGTGGCGCTGCCAATGTGCAGGATATCTATCCGCTGGGGCCATTGCAGGCCGGCATTCTTTACCATCACCTGACGGCGGTCGACAGCGACCCTTACGTGCAGCAGACACGTTTTGCCTTTGCCGATCGCAACCGTCTGGACGCCTTCTGCCGTGCCTTGCAGCGCGTGATCGAACGCAACGATATCCTGCGCAGTTCGTTGTTCTGGCAAGGGTTGCCAGCGCCGGTGCAGGTGGTCTGGCGCCAGGCCCGTCTGCAGGTCGATGAGATCGCGCTGCACGACCTGGCCCATGCCGCTCCCATGGACCTGACCCGGGCGCCGTTGCTGCACCTGGTGTACGCCGATGATCCGGGTCAGCAACGGATCATCGCCGTGCTGCGCTTCCACCACGTGGTCATGGATCATGTCGCCCTTGATGTCCTGAGCCATGAGTTGCAGGCCATGCTGCTCGGCGAGGAAGAGCAACTGGCGGCCCCCGTGCCGTACCGCAACTATGTCGCCCAAGTGCTGCATGGGCCTGGCGATGAGGCCCACGAAGCGTTCTTCCGCGCGCAACTGGGGGATATCGACGAGCCGACCTTGCCCTACGGCCTGCTGCTGGCGACCGAAGAGGAGGCGCCGCGCGAGGCCCGACTGTCCTTGGACCCGGCCTTGAGCCGCCAGGTGCGCGATCAGGCCCGGCAGTTGGGCGTCAGTGCCGCGAGCCTGATGCACCTGGCCTGGGCGCAAGTGCTGGGGCAGTTGTCCGGGCGTGACAGCGTGGTGTTCGGCACCGTATTGCTCGGACGTCTGCAGGGCGGCGAGGGCGTGGAGCGGGCCTTGGGTGTGTTCATCAACACCTTGCCGCTGCGCATTGATCTGGGCTTTCAGTCGGCGCGTGATGCCATGCTGGACACCCACCGTCGGCTCAACGGTTTGCTCGTCCATGAACATGCGCAACTGGCCCTGGCCCAACGTTGCAGTGCCTTGCCGGCGGGTACGCCGTTGTTCAGCACACTCTTCAACTATCGCCATGGCACGCCGGCCTCGGCCCAGGATGAGGCCGCGCGTTCGGCCTGGAACGGCATCGACCTGTTGCATGCCGAAGAGCGCAGCAACTACCCGCTGGCCCTGAGTGTCGATGATCTGGGCGACGGCTTCAGCCTGACCGCCCAGGCGGCGTCGGGCATTGATCCACAGCGAATCTGCGATTACCTGCACCAGGCCGTCGCCGCCTTGGTTCAGGCCTTGCAGCTGCACCCCGAACAGGGGCTGGAGCAACTGTCCGTGGTGCCGCCGGATGAGCGCCGACGTCTGCTGGTCGACTTCAACGACACCCGCTATGACTATCCTCGCGAGCAGCCGGTGCACCGCCTGTTCGAACAGCGCGCGGCCCTTCATCCCCAGGCGTTGGCCGCCGTACACGGCCAGCACTCGTTGACCTACGGCGAGTTGAACGAGCGCGCCAACCGTCTGGCCCACTACCTGATTGCACAAGGGATCAGGCCGGATGATGCGGTGGCGATCCTGTTGCCGCGATCCCTGGATTTGCTGATCGGCCAACTGGCCATCGGCAAATGCGCGGCGACCTATGTGCCGCTGGACGTCCATGCACCGGCTGAACGCCTGGGCTACATGCTCCAGGACTGCCAGGCGGTCTGTGTGCTGGCCCATGGAGGGATGTCGATCGGCGCTGCCATTCGGCGCATCGACCTGGACCGTGTGCCCCTCGACGACCAGTCGACGCAGGACCCGGGCTTGGCGCAAAGCGCCGACAGCGTCGCCTATGTCATGTACACCTCCGGCTCAACGGGGGCGCCCAAAGGTGTCCGCGTGGCCCATCGCGGGATTGCCCGACTGGTGCTGAACAACGGCTTTGCGGACTTCAACGAAGGCGACCGCATGGCCTTCGTCTCCAACCCCGCGTTCGACGCCAGCACCCTGGAAACCTGGGGCGCGTTGCTCAATGGCGGGCAGGTGCGGGTGATCGATCACTTGACCCTGGTCGATCCGGCTCGCCTGGGTGCGGCGTTGCGTGAGGAGGAGGTCAGCGTTCTGTTCCTCACCACGGCCTTGTTCAACCAGTATGTGCAACTGATCCCCGAGGCCCTGCAGGACCTGCGCCTGCTGTTCTCCGGTGGCGAGCGCGCGGACCCGGCGGCCTTCCGGCGGTTGCTGGACCCGGCGCGAGGCTTGCGTCTGATACACGTCTATGGCCCCACCGAGACCACCACCTTTGCCACCGCCAGCGAAGTGCGTGGGGTAGCCCCAGGCGCGGAGACGATCCCGATAGGTCGTCCCATCGGCAATACCTGCGTCTATGTTCTGGATACCCATCAGCGCCTGGCGCCTGTGGGGGTGGTCGGGGAGCTGTATATCGGTGGCGACGGGGTGGC
Source organism: Pseudomonas gingeri (assembly GCF_013386165.1). Taxonomy (GTDB): domain Bacteria; phylum Pseudomonadota; class Gammaproteobacteria; order Pseudomonadales; family Pseudomonadaceae; genus Aquipseudomonas; species Aquipseudomonas gingeri_C. The sequence continues at coordinate 407,738 of NZ_JACAOS010000003.1, forward strand.
CAAGGGTTACCTCAACCGGCCTGAACTGACGGCCGAGAAGTTTCTCCTCGACCCCTTCAGCGAGCAGCCGGGGGCCGCGATGTACCGCACCGGCGACCTCGGTCGCTGGCTGGAGGATGGACAGCTCGAATGCCTGGGACGTAACGACGACCAGGTGAAAATCCGCGGTTTCCGTATCGAGTTGGGCGAGATTGTCAGTCGCCTGCACGAACTGCCGGGGATTGCCGACGCGTTGGTCATGGCCCGCGAGGATGAGCCGGGCGGGGTACGCCTGGTTGCCTATTTCACCTGTCATCCAGACGCCGAGGCGCTGGCCCCCGCCGAGATGCGTACACGTTTGCAGGCCCATCTGCCGGAGTACATGGTGCCGGCGGCGTACGTCGAATTGGCGGCGTTGCCCCTGACGGCCAACGGCAAGGTCGACCGCCGGGCGCTGCCGAAGCCTGCGCGCTCGGCCTTGTTCGGCCTCAGCTACGAAGCGCCGGAAGGTGAGCTGGAAATCGCCTTGGCGCGGATCTGGGGCGAGGTGTTGCAGGTGGAGCGGGTCGGCCGCCACGATCACTTCTTTGCACTGGGTGGGCATTCGCTGCTGGCCATGCGCATGGTGTCCCAGGTCCGGCAGCAGCTGGGCGTGGAATTGCCGCTGGGCGAATTGTTCGCCCTGGGCGAGTTGGCGGCGGTGGCTGCCGTCCTGGCTGCCGCCGGGCGCTGCGAACTGCCGCCGATCCAGCCGGTCCCGCGGGATCAGTCGTTGCAACTGTCGTTCGCTCAGCAGCGGCTGTGGTTTCTGGCGCAAATGGAGGGCGGCAATCAGGCCTACAACATTCCCCTGGCCTTGAGCCTGCGCGGTCGCCTGGATGTCGGCGCGCTGGGGCGGGCGTTGGCACGCATTGTCGAGCGCCATGAGACGCTGCGCAGCGCTTTTGTCCCGCGTGAGGAAGGCGCGCAGGTGGTGATCAGGCCGGTGTCCGCCGAAACCCTGTTGCAGCGCGAAGACCTTCGCCGGCAGCCCGACGCCTTGGCATTGCGCCTGCGGGAGGAGGCGAGCATGGCATTCGATCTGGTCCACGGCCCGCTGATCCGAGCCTGCCTGCTGCAACTGGATGAGGATCAGCATGTCCTGGCGCTGACCGTCCACCATATCGTCGCCGACGGTTGGTCGATGGGGGTGCTGGTTCGTGAGCTGATGGCGCTGTACCCGGCCTTGCGCCAGGGCCTGGCCGATCCACTGCCGGCATTGGCGATCCAGTATGGCGATTACGCCGCGTGGCAACGGCGTTGGCTGGAGGGGGAGCGCCTGCAACGCCAGGTCGCGTACTGGCGTGAGACCCTGGCCGATGCGCCGACGCTGCTGATGTTACCCGGCGACCGGCCGCGACCGGCCCAACAGGACTTCGCCGGCGCCAGTCTGGCGATCCGCCTGGGCGCGCCGCTGAGTACGGGCTTGCGAGCCTTGGCGCAGCGCCGCGGGGTGACTTTGTATATGGTCCTGATGGGGGCCTGGGCGGCGCTGCTGGCGCGGTTGTCAGGCCAGGCGCAAGTGGTTATCGGCAGCCCCGTGGCGGGGCGTGGCCGCGTTGAGCTGGAGGGGCTGGTCGGGCTGTTCGTCAACACCCTGGCGGTGCGTATCGACACGGCCGGCCCACTGACCGGTGAAGCCTTGCTGGAACGGGTCAAGGTCCGTGTGCTGGAAGCCCAGGATCATCAGGACCTGCCCTTCGAGCAGGTGGTGGAGATCGTCCGGCCGACGCGCAGCCTGGCCCATGCGCCGTTGTTCCAGACCACCCTGAACTGGTTGGCCGGTGAAACGACGCTGCCGCCCCTGGACGGGCTGGTCATGGCGCCGGTGGAGCAGACCAGCCAGGTGTCCAAGTTCGACCTGTCGCTCAACCTTGGCGAGCAGGGCGAGGCGTTGGTGGGTTCGTTGGAGTACGCCACGGCGCTGTTTGACGAGACGACCGTGCGTCGTTACGTCGGTTATTTCGAGCAATTACTGTTGGCCCTGGTAGCCGACGATCAGGTCGTGCTCGACCAGCTACCGCTGGTGGGGGACGCAGAACGTCGATATCTGCTTGAGGACCTCAATGCTACGGCCCTGGACGTTCCGGCGGGGCAGAGCATCCATGGCTTGATCGAGGCGCAGGCCATGCGTGCGCCGCAGGCCCTGGCGGCTCGGGTGGGCGATGAGCATCTGAGCTATGAAGTATTGAATCGTCGCGCCAACGCCTTGGCCCATCACCTGATCGGCCTCGGCGTGCGCCCCGATGACCGCGTGGCAATCCTCGCCCGGCGCGGCCTGGATACCCTGGTCGGTTTGCTGGCGATTCTCAAGGCCGGTGCCGGTTATGTGCCCATCGATCCCGCTCACCCGGACGAGCGTGTCGTCTACCTGTTGGACGACAGCGCGCCCGTGGCGGTGTTGACCCAGCACGGGTTGCTGGGACGACTACCCGAACTGGCGGTGCCGGTGATCGCCCTCGACCGACCAAGCTGGCGGGAACAGGCGGACAATCCGCAAGTGTCCGGGCTGACACCTGGGCACCTGGCTTACGTCATCTACACCTCCGGTTCCACCGGGCAGCCCAAGGGGGTGATGGTCGAGCATTGCACCCTGGCCAATCTGGTGCATTGGCATTGCCAGGCCTTCGATTTGCGCGCCGGTAGCCACACTGCCAGCGTCGCCGGTTTTGGTTTTGATGCGATGGCCTGGGAGGTCTGGCCAGCCCTGTGTGCCGGAGCCGTGTTGCATCTGCCACCGGCTGAGGTCGGTAACGAACAGATCGACGGATTGCTCGATTGGTGGCTGGCCCAGCCGCTGGACGTGGCCTTCCTGCCGACGCCGGTGGCTGAATACGCCTTCAGTCGTGACTTGCAGCATCCGACCCTGCGTACGCTGCTGATTGGCGGCGATCGTCTGCGCCAGTTCCCTCGCGACCCAGGGTTTACCGTGATCAACAACTACGGCCCGACCGAGGCCACGGTGGTTGCCACCTCGGGCCGGCTGTTGCCGGGCGGGGGGCTGGATATTGGTAAACCGATCGGCAATACCCAGGTTTACTTGCTGGATGAACAGCAGCAACTGGTGCCGTTGGGCGTTGTGGGTGAGTTGTATGTGGCCGGTACCGGCGTGGCCCGGGGTTATCTGAATCGTCCGGAGTTGACGGCTGAGCGTTTCCTGCGTGATCCGTTCAGTGCCGATTCACGGGCGCGGATGTACCGCACCGGCGACCTGGCACGCTGGAACGCCGATGGCACCTTGGACTATCTGGGGCGCAATGACGACCAGGTGAAGATCCGTGGCGTACGTATCGAACTGGGCGAGATCGAAAGCCAACTAAGTCAGCTGTCGAGCATCGAAGAAGCACTGGTGCTGGCCCGCGAAGACGAACCGGGCCAACCCCGACTGGTGGGTTATTTCACCGAACGTGCCGATGTCGCGCCGCTGGCGCTGAGTGAGTTGCGCACGGCGTTGCTGGCGCGGCTGCCGGGTTACATGGTGCCGAGCGCCCTGGTCCGGCTCGATGCCTGGCCGCTGACCGCGAATGGTAAAGTCGATCGCCGTGCCTTGCCCGTCCCTGACTGCGAGGCGTTGTTCACGGCTGAATACCAGGCGCCACAAGGCGAGCTGGAGATTGCCCTGGCCGAGATCTGGAGCGAGTTGCTGCAAGTCGAGCGGGTAGGGCGCCACGACCACTTCTTCGAATTGGGTGGGCATTCCCTGTTGGCCGTGACCCTGGTTGCGCGCATGCGCCGCCTGGGCCTGGAGGTCGATATCCGCGTGCTGTTCGCCCAGCCGACCCTGGCCGCCCTGGCCAGTGCCGTGGGCAGCGGTCCCAAGGTGCAGGTGCCGGCCAACCGGATCGACTCGGATTGTTCGCGCATCACCCCGGACCTGTTGCCGTTGGTGGCGCTGGACCAAAGGGCGATCGACAAGATCGTCGCCAGCGTGCCGGGCGGTGTGGGCAATGTTCAGGATATCTACCCGCTGGGGCCCCTGCAGGCGGGCATCTTCTACCACTACCTGTCATCCGGCGATAGCGATCCTTACCGTCTGCAGGCACGTTTCGCCTTTGCCGACCGCGCTCGCCTGGAGGCTTTCCGCGACGCCTTGCAGCAGGTGATTGTCCGCCACGATGTGTTGCGTACGGCGTTGTGTTGGGAGGGCCTGGAAACACCGGTGCAGGTGGTCTGGCGTCAGGCCCGATTGCCGGTCAGCGAGGTGCCGTTGGAGGCGTTGGACCACGCTGAACCCCTGGATCTGACCCAGGCGCCGCTGCTGCGCCTGGTGCATGCCGATGACCCGGCCAACCGGCGTATCGTCGGCGTGCTGCTGTTCCATCACCTGATCATGGACCATATGGCCCTTGAGCTGTTGAGCCACGAACTGCAAGCCGTGCTGCTCGGCCAGGAGGCGCAACTGCCGGCGCCGGTGCCTTATCGCAACTACATCGCCCAGACCTTGCTGGGGCCGGGCGATACGGCCCACGAAGCGTTTTTCCGCGAACAGTTGGCGGATATCGACGAGCCGACCTTGCCTTATGGCCAGGCGTCATTGCCGGGCGCTGAGGTTCCGGGTGAGGCCCGGCAACGGCTGGATGCGCTTCTGTGCCGGCGTGTTCGCGAGCAATCCCGCAACCTGGGCGTCAGCGCTGCCAGCCTGATGCACCTGGGCTGGGCCCGGGTACTGGGGCAGTTATCCGGGCGCGACCAGGTGGTATTCGGCACCGTGCTCCTTGGCAGGCTGCAGGGTGGCGAAGGGGTGGAGAGGACCCTCGGGGTGTTTATCAATACCTTGCCGCTGCGCATCGACCTGGGCGAGCAGACGGTACGCGACGCGGTGTTGCAGACCCATCAGCGACTGACCGGCCTGCTGACCCACGAGCAGGCGCCGCTGGCCCTGGCCCAGCGTTGCAGCGCCTTGCCGGCGGGTGCGCCCTTGTTCAGCGCGTTGTTCAACTACCGGCATAGTGCTTCGCCTGCTGAAGGGAGCGACAAGGCCGCCGGTGCGGCTTGGCAGGGTATCGAATTGCTGCAGGCCAACGAGCGCAGCAACTATCCGCTGACCCTGAGTGTCGACGACCTGGGCGAAGCGTTCGACCTGACGGCGCTCAGCGCACCGGGCGTCGATGCGCGGCGCGTCTGTGCCTACCTGGCCTGTGCCCTGGAAAGCCTTTTGGACGCATTGGAACAAGCGCCGCAGACCCCGGTCGAGCAACTGGGCATTCTTCCTGGCGTGGAGCAGGCGGAATTGCTGGAGGGCTTCAATCCCCATGGGGTCGAGTACGCGTCGGGGATGACGATCCATCAGCGCATCGAGCAGCAAGCGCTTGAGCGGCCTGATGCCGTGGCGGCACAAGTGGGCGAAGAACGCCTGAGTTATGGCGAACTGAATCGTCGTGCCAATGCCCTGGCCCATCATCTGATCGACCTCGGTGTGCGCCCCGATGACCGTGTGGCGATCCTCGCCCGGCGAGGCCTGGAGACCCTGGTCGGTTTGCTGGCGATCCTCAAGGCCGGAGCCGGTTACGTGCCGATTGACCCGGCACACCCGGATGAGCGGGTCGGCTACCTGCTTGAAGACAGCGCGCCCGTGGCGGTACTGACCCAACACGGATTGTTGGCGCGTTTGCCCGAGTTGGTGGTACCGGTGATCACCCTTGATCGACCTGATTGGGCGACGCCAGCGGACAACCCGAGGGTGCCCGGGCTGACACCGGCACACCTGGCCTATGTCATCTACACCTCAGGCTCCACAGGGCAGCCAAAAGGCGTGATGGTCGAGCACCGCACCCTCAACAATCTGGTGGATTGGCATTGCCAGGCCTTCGACTTGCACGCCGGCAGCCACACCGCCAGCGTCGCCGGTTTTGGTTTCGACGCCATGGCCTGGGAGGTCTGGCCGGCGTTGTGTTCTGGCGCCGTGCTGCATCTGCCGCCGGTCGAGGTTGGTAACGAACAGCTGGATGCGTTGCTCGACTGGTGGCTGGCCCAGCCGCTGGAGGTGGCCTTCCTGCCGACGCCGGTGGCCGAATACGCTTTCAGCCAGGAACGGCAGCACCCGACGCTGCGGACCTTGCTGATTGGTGGCGACCGTCTGCGGCAGTTCAACCGCGACCCGGGTTTTGCCGTGGTCAACAACTACGGCCCGACTGAAACCACGGTGGTGGCCAGCTCCGGATTGATGGATGTTGACGCCGTCCTGCACATCGGTAAACCGGTGACCCACGCCCGACTTTACGTGCTGGACGAACGCCGTGAGCCGGTGCCTTTGGGCGTGCCCGGCGAGTTGTATATCGGCGGTGGCGGGTTGGCTCGCGGCTATTTGAACCGTCCGGAGCTGACTGCCGAGCGCTTCCTCGACGACCCCTTCACCGAGCAGGTCGATGCACGGATGTACCGCACCGGCGACCTGGTGCGCTGGCTGGCCGACGGCACCCTGGAGTACCTGGGGCGCAACGACGACCAGGTGAAGATTCGCGGCATGCGTGTCGAACTGGGCGAGATCGAGCGGCAACTGTCCCTGTGTCCGGGTGTGGCCGAGACGGTCGTCGTCGCCCATAGCCTGGAGCAGGGCGCGATACGTCTGGTGGCGTACTTCACGCGTCAGGACCTCTCGCTCGACGCTGGCACTTTGCGGCAGCAACTGCTGGCACGTTTGCCGGAGTACATGGTGCCGAGTGCTTATGTCGGTCTCGATGCGTTGCCTCTGACCCAGAACGGCAAGGTCGACCGCCGGGCCCTGCCGGTGCGGAATCTGGAGGCTATGGCGACCGCCACCTACCAGGCACCGGCCACGGCGCAGGAAGAACAGGTGGCCGGGCTTTGGGCCACGGTGCTGGAGGTCGAGCGGGTCGGTCGCCACGACAGCTTCTTTGAACTGGGTGGCCATTCCCTGTCGGCGATCCGTCTGGTTAGCCTGATGCAGCAATCCGGGCTGGCGCTGACTTTGGCCGAGTTGTTCCAGCACCCAAGTGTCGCGATGTTGGCGGACTTGCTTGAGCAACGCTCATCAGTACCGGCCCCAGAGCGGGAAGTGGTCACGGTGCGTGCGGGCGGCAGCGAGCCGCCGCTGTTCCTGGTCCATGACTTCACGGGCCTGGACAGCTATTTTCCGGTGCTGGGTATGCATCTGGAGGGCGATTTCCCGATCTATGGCCTGCCGGGTACCCAGCTGGATCAACCACAGCCAAACACCCTGCAAGGTCTGGCGGCACGCCTGGTCGAGCGCATTCGTACCGTGCAAGCCCATGGCCCTTATCGCCTGGCGGGTTGGTCATTCGGTGGGGTATTGGCCTACGAGGTCGCGGCGCAACTGCTGGGCATGGACGAAACGGTGAGCTTCCTGGGCTTGATCGACACCTATGTGCCGCATCTGACCGACCAGGGCAAGGCGCGTTGGCAAGGGCCGGACCTGCTTGAGCGGCAATTGTTGATGCACTGCACCGCGCACTGGAAGACCCAGGGTGCTGCGGGCGTCGCACCGCTGGCCTGCCTGGCGTGGATACAGGGGGGACCGGCGCTGCCGGGCTTCGAGGCGCTGCTGCGACTGTGCCGTGACGAGCAGTTGCTTTATCCGGAACTGGCCCAGGCGACTGACTCGCAACTGCGGCATTACCTCGAACGTGAGGTGGCCCATGGGCACGCCCTGGCTCACTACCGTCTCGAGCCGATCGGCCTGCCGGTGCAGTTGTTCTGTGCGCAGCAACGCGAGCAGGCTCCGGCCGGCACCAGCCCGACCCTGGGTTGGGCCGAGGCCTTGTCGTCCGGGCAGGTGCATTGCGTCAGTGTGCCGGGTGATCACCAGAGCATGATGCAGACACCCCATGTGCAGGTGCTGGGCCAGTCCATCAGCCAGGTATTGAGCCGCGAAGGGAACACGTCCGATCCGACGCCCGGGTATCAGCCGTTGCTGGCGATCCAGAGCGGACAGGACGCTCAGGCACCGCTGTTCTGCGTACCGGGTGCTGGCGACAGTGTGACCAGCTTTATCGGCCTGGCCGATGCACTGGGGCACGAATGGCCGGTGTATGGCCTGCAGCCGCGGGGGTTGGACGGCCGCGGCGTTCCCCATAGCCGAGTGGAAGCGGCGGCCGTGTGTCATGTGCGGGCCATCGAGGCGCTGTATCCGCAGGGCCCGCTGCACCTGGTTGGACATTCCTTCGGTGGCTGGGTTGCGCATGCCATGGCGGTGATGTTCGAGGCGCGAGGGCGAGAAGTCGTTTCAGTGACCTTGATCGACAGCGAAGCGCCCGGTGACGAGGCGCTGTGCGGCAAGCCTTACACCAACACGGAGGTGCTGGAACGATTGATTGAGGCGTTGCAGTTGTCCAGCGGCAAATCGCTTGATCTGGAGCCCCAGGCTTTCGCCGAGGCCGATCACGACCGCCAATTGCATGTGTTGCAGGCGGCCATGGTGCGGGTCGGCCTGTTGCCACCGCGCTTGGCGCCGCAGGCGTTGCAGGGGATTGTCCATACATTCGGCAGCGCCTTGCGCACCCGGTACCGACCGGTCCCGGCCTACACCGGCCGGGTCGGTCTGGTGCGGGTGGCTGACCCGAGCCTGGACGTTGCCGCCAACCAGCGCGAGCACGCGGCCATGGCGGTGGGCTGGCAGCGCTTGTTGCCGCAGTTGGCGTTGTGGGATGGGCCGGGAAACCACTTCAGCATCCTCAAGACGCCCGACGTCTACAGCCTGGCCGCCTGGTGGTATGACGGGCAGGAGGTCGGAACCGAGCAAACCCTGTCCTGATACCTCAAGGGTGGTGGGCGCAAGCATAACCGGCCTTCGGGTCGGTTATCGGGCGTCTGCTCGACCTGAAAAAGCCCGTCAGCTTCGGGCGTTCTCCGAGGTCATGATCTGCAAGGGCACGTGGATCCTCTGGCGCAGCGGATCGAAGTCCGGTTGGGTTTGCAGTGCCACCATCAGTTCGATCAGTTCCTGCCCCAGCAACTGGGGTTGGGAATCGATCACCAGGCTGATCAGGCCTTGCTTCAGTGCTTGTCGCGAACGTTCGGTGGACTCCGGCAGGATGCTGCACAAGGTCGGTGGCCGGGGTTGTTGCGCCAGTGCACTGATGATCCCGTCGCCCCCGCCGCCGACCACGCACAGGCCGCGCAGATCGTCATGGCGCGCCAGCAGGTCGAGGGCGACTTCCTCGGTGAGATCGTTGTTGTCCAGGTTGATCACCGCCTCGAGCATTTTCAGCCCCGGCGCATGCTCTGCCAGATAACTGCGCAGCCCGTCGATACGGGCCTGGTGCCCAAGAAAACGGTGCCCACCGAGCAGGGCGGCGACGCTTCCCCGGTGCGCGCCGCAGGTGTGCGCCACCAGCCAGCCCATGGTGCGTCCCACTGCGTGATTGTCCTGGCCGACATAAGGCTCCTGTGCGGCTTCGTCGATATCCGAGAGCAACGCGACCACTGGTACGCCGGCCGCGCGGATCTGGCTGAGGCACGCGTTGATCAGCGGATGAGCGAAGCTGACCACCGCCAGCCCGTCGCATTGCACCGCCAGTTGTTCGATCTGGGCCACGATGGCTGCGGGGCTGCGGTCGAGGATGTAGTCGAACTGGCAGCTCAGGTTGGCCTCGGGCTGACGTTGCGCCGCAGTACCGATGGCTGTTGCAAGGTTGCCGTAGAAAGCCTGGGCGGTGCCGAGCAGGAGAATGCCGAAACGGTAGCTGGGACGTCGTTCGCGGATGCGTTGGCCAATCAGTCGGGCGGCGAAATAGCCGACGGCCTCGGCCGCCTGGAACACCCGTTCAGCGGTGTGTGGATTGACCGGCGCGCGGGCGTTGAGCACCCGGTCGACGGTGGCGACACTCAGGCCGGCCTGCTCGGCGACCGTAGCGATGGTGGGGCGTACACGCGGGTTCATGACGGGCCTCAAGAGTGCCTTGATAGAAAACTATCAAGCGCTACAGGGACCGGATGATAGCTTGATAGTGAATGGGCGCAAGGGATTGAGGGGGATTTTCCGGCTGCTTATATTTTCCCACAGCGATGTGATCCCACATCCAGGCAAGCGCCAGAAATCACCCTGCTTGCGGAGAATAAGAAGATGCTCGAACCCAGCGCGACCTTTACCCATGCCTCCCGTCCTGCACCCCGTGACTATCGCCTGACCGGCCCCGAAGCCGCTCGTGCGGTGGAAAAGGGCTTGGCCTCGGCCCAATGGTATCAATCGCCGATACCGCGTAAGCGCCTCAAGGAACTGATGCAGCGCCGCGACGGTCCGGCCTTGCGCGACACCGCGATCTGGTTGCTGGCCCTGGCGGCGACGGGGTGGGGCGGATACTGGTTCTGGGGTTCCTACCTGTGCATTCCGTTCTTCTTCGCCTATGGCGTGCTGTACGGTACGGCCGCCAATGCCCGTTGGCACGAAGCCGGGCATGGCACCGCTTTCAAGACCCGCTGGATGAACGATGCGGTCTATCAGTTGGCGAGCTTCATGATCATGTTCGAACCCCATGTCTGGCGCTGGAGCCATGCCCGGCATCACACCGATACCATCGTTGTCGGACGCGATCCCGAGATCGTCGAGCCGCGGCCACCCAGCCTGCCGAAGATGTTCCTCAACCTGTTTGCCCTGCCGCATGCCGGCAAGACGCTGTGCTCGGTGGTGCGGCATGCCCTGGGACGGATGGAGGCCCAGGAGAAGACCTTCATTCCCGAATCCGAGTGGCCCAAGGTCATCGCCTGCGCCCGTATCTGGCTGGTCATCTATGGCCTGGTGGTGGCAACTGCGTTGTCCCTGCACAGTGTGCTGCCCTTGATGTTCATCGGTCTGCCGACCTTGTACGGCGGTTGGCTGTCCTACCTGTTCGGCCTCTCGCAGCACGTGGGCCTGGCCGAGGACACCCTGGATCATCGCAGCAATTGCCGCACGATCCATATGAATCCGTTGCTGCGCTTTCTCTACCTGAACATGAACTATCACCTCGAGCACCACATGTACCCGATGGTGCCGTACCACGCCCTGCCACAGTTGCACGAGGCGATCCGCAACGATTGCCCACCGCCTTACAACAGCCTGCTTGCGGCGTTCAGGGAGATCCTCCCGACGATCTGGCGCCAGCGCAAGGACCCCGGTTATTTCATTCAACGACCTGTCCCACAGCCTGCACAGGCTCCAGCCCGGGACTTGGTCGCCAGCTGATACCGGCACCTTCCTTCATTCAGAACAACAAGAGAGATACTCATGACAGATCAATGGATCGACGTATGCGCCGTGGACGATATCGATGAAGAAGATGTCATCCGCTTCGACCATGCCCAACACAGCTATGCGGTGTACCGTTCGGCCAGCAGCGAGTTTTTCGCCACGGATGGCCTGTGCACCCATGAGTCGATTCACCTGGCCGATGGGCTGGTGATGGCGCATGTCATCGAGTGCCCCAAGCACAATGGGCGTTTCGATTACCGTTCCGGCAAGGCCTTGGGGGCACCGGTGTGTGTCAACCTCAGGACCTACCCGGTGCGGGTCGAGGCGGGTCGGGTGTTGTTGGCGATTGCGCGCTGAACGCACGGAGGCTCAGGCATGAATATTGGCAACGCTCCACTGGTCATCGTCGGCGCCGGGCATGCGGGTGGCCGGGCCGCCTTGACCTTGCGCGCTGAAGGTTACTCCGGCCGCCTGGTCCTGATCGGCGATGAAACCCATCCTCCCTACGAGCGTCCGCCGCTGTCCAAGGGGTTGCTGTCGGGCGCTCAGGCCCTGGCCGATTACAGCCTGAGCGACAGTGCGCAACTGCTTGGGTTGGAGATCGAGCACCTGGCGGGTCGCGCAGTTCAGCACCTGGATACCCAAGGCCATCGATTGCAACTGGCCGACGGTGGCTGGTTGCCCTATAGCCGCCTGCTGCTGGCCACCGGCGGTCGGGCGCGGCGCCTGCCCAACGTACCCGGGCGTTGGCGCAATGTGCTTTACCTGCGGACCCACGATGAAGCTATGGCCCTGCGTGCAGTCCTGGTTCCGGAGACTCGGGTGGTGATTATCGGCGGAGGATTTATCGGGCTTGAAGTCGCGGCCAGCGCCCGGGCGCTTGGCTGCAGCGTGAGCTTGCTCGAAGCCGGTCCACGCCTGGCCGGGCGGGTGCTGCCGCAACGGTTGTCCGATGCCTTGCTGGCGTTGCATCGAGGCCAGGGTGTGGACGTCCATCTGGGGGTGGCGATCGAGGCGGTGGAGGGCGCAGGACAGGCCGAAGCGGTCCGCCTGGCGGATGGCCGGCGGCTGCCCTGTGATCTGCTGCTGGTAGGCATCGGCATGCAACCCAACAGCGAGTTGGCCAGTGCGGCGGGACTTGAGGTCGGACAAGGTATCCGCGTCGATGCGCAGTTGCGCAGCAGCGCGCCGGACATCTATGCCGCAGGGGATGTCTGTGAGTTCCGCTTGCATCCACAGGGGCCTTTTCAGCGCCAGGAGACGTGGCACAACGCCGAGGCCCAGGGCCGTCATGCGGCGCTCAACTTGCTGGGTGCCGAGCAGCCCTTCGAGGTCATTCCCGGTTTCTGGTCCGATCAGTACGACTGGGGACTGCAAACCGTCGGGGTGATTGCCGGCGCCGAACCGAGCGTCAGTCGGCCGCTTCCAGGGGGCGCTTTCCTGTTGTTCTACCTGGATGCCGAGCGGCGTTTGCAGGGCGCCTGTGCCTGGGGACCGGGTAACAGCGGCGCCAGGGACATCAAGTTGTGCGAGCGTCTGATCGCCAGTCGAATCCCCCTTGACGGGCATCTCCTGGCTGATTCCGGCGTACCTCTCAAACCCTTGTTGCGGAGTTGATATGCGTGAATTCCTGGTGTTTCAGTCGATGTGGGCAATGCTTGACCATCGTGGGCAATTCGACCAGCCCCTGGAGGCGCAACTGGAGCGAATTGCCGTCGCCGGCTTTGACGGTGTCACCGATCATTTCTGGGTCGGGCAACACGCGGCGCGCCTGAGCAGTGCTGCCCGGGGGCTGGGTTTGCAGATCGAAGGCCAGGCCTTTCCGCGCACCGTGGATGACCTGGCGGCGACGCTCGATGTCGCTTGTCGCCATGGCTGTCATCACCTCACCTTGCAGGCGGATGTGCGTCCGCGAACCCTGGCCGAGGCGGTTCGGTTGGTCGAGGGCTGGCAGCGCCTGGCCGAACAGGTGGACTTTCCGATTCTGCTGGAAACCCATCGTTATCGGCTGACCAGCGACCTGTTGTTCACGCTGGACCTGCTCGCCGAGATGCCGGACCTCCAGTTGCTGGCTGACCTGTCCCACTATGTCGTCGGCCGCGAACTGCCGGAGCCGGCAACGGTCGAGGACAACCAGCAGATTCAGACGATCCTGCGCCATAGCTGGGGTTTCCATGGGCGGGTCGCCAGTTGCGAGCAGGTCCAGGTGCCCTCGGGATTTGCCCAGCATCGGCCTTGGCTTGAGCTTTTCCTGGGTTGGTGGCGCTATGGGATCGAAGACTGGCTGAGCCGGCCGGACACCCCGGCCAGCTTGTCCTTTACCTGTGAGCTGGGGCCACCGCCTTATGCCATGACGGGCGCCGATGGCCTGGAGATCAGTAACCGCTGGGATGAGGCGCTGATGCTCAAGGAGCGGATACGTCAGGTGTGGAATGACAGTCTCCAGCCTCAGCACAATGCCCGTCGGCTCAACCCGTGAACAGGAGGTGCAGGGTAGGGCGACAGTGAGTTGCCGGTGGGGGGACGTCGGTTTTGAATTCTCTAAGCTAATTCTAAAACGGTATTTAAAATATATCCTTTAGAACGATTAGTCTGGTTTTACCACGCCACCTTGCGGTAACGACCAGACGTTCAGCACCTGTATTGCTTGCGCAGCCGTCCCGCGAAAAGTGGAGTCCCCCTTCAATTCGCAGGTCCATCATCTTATGAATGCCCTATCGTTTAGCCGTAAATTGATCACCCTGTTGGGGGTTGTCGGTATTTCCCTGAGTGCCCACGCGGCTGACTTGACTATCGGCTATATCACCGGCATCGACCCGACCAAGCTGCCCATCGCCGACGGCACGTTTGACAAGGCCATCGGTGAAAAAATCAGCTGGCGTCGCTTCGATGCCGGTCCGGCGGTGATTGCGGCGTTGGCCTCCGGCGACCTGCAGATCGGCAACCTGGGCTCAAGCCCTTTGGCGGCCGCTGCCTCGCGTAAACTGCCTTTGGTAGCCTTTATCGTCACCTCCCAGATCAAAGGCTCCGAGGCCCTGGTGGTCCGCAATGGCAGTGGCATCAACGGTCCTCAGGACCTGATCGGCAAGACCATCGCGACACCGTTCGTTTCGACTTCCCATTACAGCTTGCTGGGTGCGCTCAAGCACTGGAATCTGGACCCGAGCAAAGTGAAGGTGGTCAATTTGTCGCCGGCGGAAATTACCGCTGCCTGGAAACGCGGCGATATCGACGGTGCCTTTACCTGGTCGCCGGCACTGGGGGAAATTCGTAAAACCGGGACGATCCTCACCGATGCCGGTGAAGTATCGAAGTGGGGCTCGCCCACCTTCGAAGTCTGGGTCGCACGCAAGGACTTCGCCGAAAAACACCCGGAGATCCTGAAGAAGTTCACCCAGGTGAGCCTGGCCGCGATTGCTGATTACAACGCCCACAAGGCGCAGTGGACCCCTGACTCCGAACAGGTCAAAACCATCGCCCGCTTTACCGGCGCCAATCCGGCCGATATTCCGGAACTGCTGGAAGGCTCGCATTTTCCGGACGCTGCCGAGCAGAAATCCCCGGAGCTGTTGGGCGGTGGTACGGTTAAAGCCGTGGCACAAACCGCTGAGTTCCTGAAGGAGCAGGGCAAGATCGAGAGCGTGCTGCCGGACTACTCGCCTTATGTCAGCGACAAGTACATCGCGGAGTAAGCACGCTGTCGTTGACCATTACCTCGATCATCCGACGTTCACCTGGTCAGTTGCACCATCATCCTTGATGTCGTCAGCAAACTTGCGCATCAGGCGCACCAGGTCTGCCACATCCTGGTCCTCCCATTTTGCAAAAATGGCCTGCCCGAGCCTTTCACGGGCTTCATCGATCCGATCGGTCATCACCTTGCCTTTCTCGGTGATGACCGCTTCACGGACGCGACGATCATTCGCGTTCGCCTTGCGGTCGACCAGGGCAAGACTTTCCAGTTTCGCCACCTGCCGACTCACCGTGGTGTAGTCGCGTCCCACGCGATCAGCCAACTCGACCACGCCAATAGGGCCTAACCGCTCAACCAGAACCAGCAACGGGAACAGCGCACCCTCTAGGGAGATGCCGGCCTCTCGGACCATCGCTTCGTCGCGTTGAGGGCGGTTCATGATACCCACAATCTCAACCAGCGAGGCGTGAAGCTCGCGAATCTGAAGGTTAATATGTGTATTTTGCACATTTTTTCTTGACACTATTTTCCCTCCGGGATAACACTTATATGTGCAAATTACACATATCGAGGTCGAGATGAAAGTGCAATCTGAAGTGGATGTACTGATTTGCGGTGCGGGGGCGGCCGGTCTGACGTTGGCGATTGACCTGGCACGCAGGGGGATTTCTTTCCGCCTGATCGAGAAGATGGACGCCCCCTTCGGCGGTTCCCGTGGCAAGGGCATTCAACCCAGGACCCAGGAAGTGTTCGAAGACCTCGGCATTCTCGATCGGATCGTCGCGGCGGGCGGGGGATATCCCCTTCAGCGGCACTACCGCGAGGATGGCGGTTATACCGATTCCGATCTTATGGAGCGCAACGAGCCGACGCCGGGCGAGCCCTATCAGTCGCCGCTGATGGTGCCGCAGTTCCTCACCGAAGGCGTGCTGCGCGAGCGTCTGCTCGAACTGGGTCAGCGGCCTGAGTTCGGCTGCGAGCTGGTGGGTTTCGAGCAGGATGCGCAGGGTGTTACGGCGCGTCTTTGCGGCTCGGGCGGTGAACAGAGCCTCCGTGCGCGCTGGCTGGTGGGCACTGATGGCGGTCGCAGTTTTGTGCGTAATACGCTCGGGGTCGATTTTCCGGGCAAGACCCTTGGCGTTCGCGCTGTTGTCGCCGATGTGCTGCTGACGGGTCTTGCACCTGATGCCTGGCACTGCTTCAACGATGGCGACATGCAGCGGCAGATCTTCCTGTGCCCGCTTGCCGGGACCGAGATGTTCCAGATACAGGGGCCGATACCGCTTGATGTCGACGTCGACCTGGGTGCCCAAGGGCTGGAAGCCATGGTGGCTGAGCGCACAGGACGCAACGATATTCACATCCAATCCGTGTCCTGGGCCTCGGCGTACAACATGAACGCACGACTGGCCGATCATTACCGCGTCGGTCGCGTGTTCCTCGTCGGGGATGCCGCGCATATCCATCCGCCAACCGGCGGTCAGGGGCTCAATACCAGCGTGCAGGATGCCTACAACCTGGGCTGGAAGCTTGCGGCGGTCGTGCAGGGGGCGTCCGATGCACTGCTTGATACCTACGAGGAGGAACGTCGGCCGGTGGCGGCAGCGATGCTCGGTCTGTCGACAAGGCTTCTGGATGCCCAGACACAAGGCAACATGCGCCGTGGACGCGAGGTGCAGCAACTCGATATCGGCTATCCCGAATCCTCACTGGCGTTGGCAGCGGCTGTGGCGGTCAACGGCGGCCTGGTTGCCGGCGACCGTGCGCCGGATGCACCCGTGCGCGGGGCTGGCGGACAATCGACCCGGTTGTTCGACGTGTTCCGAGGCGGGCACTGGACGTTGCTGGGTTATGAGGTTGAGCGTGATTCGGTGCAACCACGCCCGGGCCTGCATATCCATACGTTTGGCCCCCATGGCGACCTGTTCGATACGGGAGGCCACTTCCGTGACGCGTATAACCCAGCCGTTGGCGATTGGCTGCTGGTGCGTCCGGACGGCTACATCGGCGCGATGGTCGCGGCCGGGGAGGTGGCGCTGCTGGAGGCCTACCTCGACTGTCGTTTGGCGCGCCTCTGTGCTTGATAGATCGGTACCTTGCCCTGCACTTCGGCGTAGTGCAGGGCCGTCGCTCAGCGCTGACCAGGAATCAGACCCCTGAGTTACTGTCGATGAACTTCTCGTAATACAGATGAAAACCGTCGATACCCTGGTCGCTGAGCCACGTCTTGACCGCTTCTACCATCGGTGGCGGGCCACACAAATAGATGTCGAACGGGTGGGTGTTCATGGCCTGGCGGTCGAAGTGTTCGGGAATTCGTCCAGTCTTGCCTGGCCATTCCGACGACGGCTGGCTGACGACCAGGTGATACTCGAAACCTTCGATCCGGCTTCGATAGTCCGCCAGGCGATTCAGCTCACACAGATCCGTGTGCTGATTGACGCCGTAGAACAACTGCACCGGCTGCTCGCATCCGCCTTTGTCGGCAATCTCGTCGAGCATGCCGAGAAACGCCGACAGGCCCGTGCCGCCCGCCACCATCACCAGCGGTTTGTTGACCTGCCGCAGATAGAAACTGCCCAGCGGGGCCTCGAACTCCAGCGCTTGCCCGGGCTCGCAACGCTCGCGGATAAAGTTGCTCATCACCCCATCCGGTAGCAGCCGGATAAGAAACTGCAACTGGTTGCCAGGGTTGGGGCGGTTGGCGAACGAATAGGAGCGCCAGGCATCGGTGCCAGGCACCTTCAGGCGCGCGTACTGGCCGGGCAGGAAGTCGAGCAGCCGTTCGCTGGAACCGGCATCGACATGCAGGATCGCCGTGGTGCTGGAAACCTGTTCAACCTTGGCGATGACAGCCTGTATACGCTGGGTGGCGCCGGCATTGCACAGGCTTGAATCGAAGTCGAAGTAAAAGGACGCCGCGGACTGCACGCGGGTCTGGCAGGAGAGCATCTTGCCTTGCGCCAGGTCGGTTTCGCTGAACACTTCGTCGTCGACGTAGTCCTGGGTGTACTGGCCGGATTCGCAGCGCCCCTGGCACGTGCCGCAGACGCCCTCGCGACAGTCCAGGGGAATGTTGACGCCGTTGCGCAGGGCCGCGTCGAGCAACAATTCGTTGGCCTTGACCTCGAAAAACGAGGTCTTGCCATCGGCAAAATTGAAAGCCACTTTGTGGTTCATTACCGCGTACTCCGTGACTTACAAATGGTAGAAATCGAGCACTGAATTGATCGTGTCGTTGAGCAGCAGCACATGCTTGCGGGCAATCTTCCAGCTCTCGCCATCGGGCCGCAGGCGGTAGGTGGCGCGGCCGTAGAACTGTTCGGAGGTGGCCATGCGGTAGTACAGCGTCTGCCAGTTGACCTTGACCTCCAGTTCGTCGTTTTCCAGCGCCGCGATGCGAATATTGCTGAGCATGTGCAAGGTGCGCGGCATCGGGATGGTCGAGGCGGCCTTGCCAGTGCGCAAGCGGAATACCCGGTCTTCCAGGCCGCCCCGGTTGGCGTAGTAGATCAGCGACATGCCCTTCTTCGGGTCAGTGGTGTAGACGTGCTCCGAATCCCATTGCGGCAGGTGAAACTCGCTGTCCTCGCTGAACAGGTCGAGGTAGGCGTCCCAGTCCTGGGCATCGCAGAGTTCGGCCTTGCGGTAAAAGAACTGTTCCACACGGTATTGCAGTTGCGAATTCATGGTTACACCTCACGCAGTTGCAGGGGTTGCTCTTCGGCGGCCTTGCGCGCCAGGCCTTCCAGCAGGAAGCGCTGCCAGTTGCTGTGCTGGTTGACGTAGAGCCCTTCGTGGGTGAACTCGGTGCCGGTCAGGGCCGGTTCGATGCCGAGGGTTTCACTGTTGCGGGTCGGGCCCGTGAGCCATTTGTCATGGCCTCGGGAGATATCGCTCCAGCGCTCCAGGCGGGCCTGGAAGCCACGTTGGGCCTCACGGAATTCCACCAGGTCATCGGGGGTGCCGAGGCCGGAGACGTTGAAGAAGTCTTCGAACTGGCGAATACGGTTTTCGCGATCGGCATCCGACTCGCCTTTGACCCCCAGGCAGAAGCTGTGGATCTCGGTCTTGTTCCAGGCCAGCGGCCGTATGATCCGCAGCTGCGAGCTGATCTGGTCGAGAAAGAACATGCTCGGATAGACGTTCAGGTTGCGCAGCCTATGCATCATCCACTCGGCCTTGTCCTGGCCATGTTCCTCCACCAGGCGCGGCATGATGGTGGCGTAGCCAGGGCGCACCGCCGGGTTGGGCATGTCGCTGAACAGCAGGCTGTGACCATTGTGGAAGGAGAACCAGCCGTCGTCGGTCTCGGCGTCGCCGGCGCCGAGCTTGCTGTAGTCCAGGGTGTCGCCCGAGGCGGCGCCTTTTTCGGCGTTGACCTGCTGGCGATGTTGCACCGTGGCGACGTAGTTGTAGTGCACGGTGCTGACGTGATAACCGTCCAGGCCGTTTTCGTTCTGCAGTTTCCAGTTGCCGTCATAGGTGTAGGACGACTTGCCAGGCAGCACTTCCAGTTCGCCGGTGGCCGATTGCGCCACCATCATGTCGAAGAACACCTTGGCGTCGCCCAGGTAGTCTTGCAGGCTGTCGCTGCCATCGACGTCGAGGCTGACGAAGACAAACCCCTTGTAGCTTTCGATACGGGCTTTTTTCAGTCCACGGGTAGCCTTGTCGAAATCCTCGGGGTATTCACCCGGCGCCTTGACCTTGACCAGGCGGCCGTCGCTTTTGTAGCACCAGGCGTGGAAAGGGCAGGTGAAGGTCGACTGGTTACCCTTGCCGACGCGGGTCAAGGTCGTGCCGCGGTGCTGGCAGGCATTGATCAGGGCGTTGAGGCGGCCTTCGCCGTCACGGGTGATGATCAGTGGCTGGCGACCAGCACGCAGGGTCATGAAGTCGTGCTTGTTGGCGATTTCGCTTTCGTGACAGGCGTAGATCCAGTTCTTCTCGAAGATCAGTTCCATCTCGAGATCGAACAGTTCAGGTTCGGTGAACATTTCCCGGGCGATACGGTAGATGCCCTCCACCGGACGGAAGTCCAGGCATCCCTGGATGAAGGTCTGCCATTGGGCGACGCTTTTCGAATAGTGCATGAGTCGGTACCTGTTTCATCGGGCGAATCGGTACCGGTATTAAGAGTGGGCGCAGGCTTTCGGTCTATCCGCATAGTTGGCGAAGGTAGTCCGGAAATTTTGTGGCCGGTAATCGCACACTAAATATGAGAAAGAGGGGCGTCTGCTCACGGGGAAACACCCGCCGCCCGCCTATTATGTAAGGATGACTTGGCGCGGGGATTGCTTCTGTACCCGCGAACGTGCCGTCAGAGCGCGTACCGATAACAGCCTTGTTGAGTAACGCCGATGAGTAGCAAATCCGAACATCATTTTCGCGATATCCACGCCGATCGCTTCGATCTGGCAGGGGCGCACTCATGGATGTCGGCGATCTGCGGCCCGCATTTACTCTATGCGAGCAAACCCCACAGCATCCAGTTCCACCACAGTGGCAACGTGCTCAAATCGATGTCGACCACCCTGGGCATCATCGAGTACGGCACCGATGTCACGGTGGGTGTCACCGATGTCGACAGCTTCAACAGCTACAGCCTGAGCCTGCCGTTGAGTGGAGAGCAGGAACTGAGCCGGGGCGGGCTGCTGCTGCGCTCTGATCGTGACCATGGCGTCATCGTTTCACCCAACGAGAGCCAGCAATTGAGCATCACCGGCGATTGCCGCAAGTTGCAGGTGGTGATCACCCGCAGTGCCATGCGCAAGACCCTGGAGGAAATGCTCCAGCGTCCCCTGGACACGGCCCTGCGTTTTGAGCCCGAAATGGATGCGGTGTCCGGGTCTATCGCTTCCTGGTGGCGCACGGTCAAGCATTTCATCGAAGAGATGGAGCGCAGTGAGCTTTACGGTCAGTTGCTGTTCAATCGTGACCTGGAGAGTGCCTTGCTCAAGGGCCTGATCCTGTCCCAGCCGCACAACTATTCCGCTGAGTTGCGCGAGCGCCTGGGGGTGAAACTGCCGCACTACCTGGTTCGCGCCAAGGACTTCATTCATGCAAATGCCCGTGATGCGCTGAACCTTGACGCTATCGAGGCCGCTGCCGGGGTGTCGCGTTTCAAGTTGTTCGAAGACTTCAAGAAGTACTTCGAAATGTCGCCCATGGCTTACTTGAAGAAATATCGCTTGATGGGCGTACGCCAGGAAATCCTCGAGGATCGGTCGGCACACAATATCTCGGTGATCGCCATGGGCTGGGGCTTCAGCCACCTGGGGCGGTTTTCCTGCGAATACCGCAAGTTGTTCGATGAGACGCCGAGCATGACCCTGCAGCGCGTCGATGCCCGGCGCGATCGGCTCCTGTAAGCATCGGCGGCTGAACCTACACCCCGAACAGATTACGAATCAGCGGCGCGGCCACACAGAGGAAGGTCACTCCGATGCTCCATTGCAGAATCCGGATGGAGGAGCGGTGGTCTGCCCGCTGTTCCTTGAGTTCGGCCCTCAGCTCGGCCCCCTGTTCTCGCAGGGCAAATTGCAGGTCTTTTATCGAAGAGCGGAGTTCAATGCCCAGGGTGTTGATGGACTGTGTCAAATGGGTCTCGAGCTGTTTGAGGTCAGCTTTCGATGCAAGGTTTTCCACTTCTGCCTCCCAAGCGTGTACGACCGCTTTGGCTTTTTCGGGGGGAATATGGGTGGTTGTCAGCGCGTCGTAGAACGTAATCGCAAGTGTCATGTCATCTCCTGCTACCTGGGTAGGTGCTGTCAGCGACAGCGGACCAGACCCGATAATCGGCCCAAACCTATTAGATAAGATAGACAGACGCCTCTCTTGATTCTGTAGGTCATGGCCTACAATGTTGAGTGCCAATGCTCCCGTGCACCGGGATGGGGCGATCCGATTGGCCAAACAATTGCATCGTCATGTTTACTACGAGAAGCCGGTTCGACTCCGGCACGGTCGCGCCACTGTATCCGTGGGCCCAGGCAACGCTCTGGGCGCCCGGGAGTCAGACCTCGTAGTGCCACTTTTTTGATCCTGGACGGGACGCATGCTCCCATAAGGTGCAATTTTATGATGCGTCAACTGGCACGAGTCTTCAGTGACTCCAACACCCGGATACGGACCCGGCTCTTTGGTATCTATGGGGTATTGATCGGCATCAATGTGATTGCCTGGGTCTGGGCCCTGCTGGCCTTTCATGATCATCCCGTGCTGCTCGGCACGGCCCTCCTGGCATATGGGTTCGGGTTGCGCCACGCGGTGGATGCCGACCATATCGCCGCCATCGACAACGTTACCCGCAAACTGATGCAGGAAAACAAGCGTCCGGTTTCCGTCGGTTTGTTCTTCTCCCTTGGACACTCTTCCGTGGTGGTGCTGGCCTCCCTTGGCGTTGCAGTGGCGGCTTCGGCGATGCAGGACCGCATGGAGGGCTTCAAGGCCGTGGGCGGGCTGATCGGGACTTCGGTGTCAGCGCTGTTCCTGTTGATCATTGCGCTGATGAACCTGGTCATCCTGCGCTCGATCTACAAATCCTGGCGCCATGTCCGCCAGGGCGGTGCCTACGTCGATGACGACTTCGACCTGCTGCTGGCCAACCGTGGCTTCATGGCGCGGATCTTCCGCCCATTGTTCCGCCTGGTGACCCGCGGCTGGCACATGTATCCCCTGGGTTTTCTGTTCGGGCTGGGCTTTGACACCTCCACGGAAATTGCCCTGCTGGGTATTTCGGCGACCCAGGCCTCCCAGGGCCTGTCGCCCTGGTCGATCATGGTGTTCCCACTGCTGTTCAGTGCCGGTATGTCCCTGGTCGATACCCTGGACGGCCACCTGATGCTGGGCGCTTACGGCTGGGCCTACATGAAGCCCATCCGCAAGATCTACTACAACATGACGATTACCCTGGTGTCGGTCGTGGTCGCTGTGGTCATTGGCAGTATCGAGGCCTTGGGCCTGATCTCGGACCAACTGTCACTCAAGGGGCCCCTATGGGATGCCATCGGCAATCTCAACGATCACTTCGGCACCCTGGGATACATCATCATCGGGATCTTTATCGCCAGTTGGGCCATCTCGGTGCTGTTGTATCGCCTCAAGGGTTTCGACCTGCTTGAAGTCAAACAGTAGGGCTCATCCGACTCAACGCAAGGTGCTGCAAAACCTCTGAATGGCTTCGCAGGCCCGGCCCAAGGCCTCGTCATCCAAGGCATAGGCGATGCGGATGTAGGGCCCCAGCCCAAACGCGCTGCCCGGTACCACGGCCACATCCGCTTCATCAAGCAGGGCATGGGCCAGCTCTTCATCGCTGTGCAGCAATCGCCCGGCGGCGGAGGTGCACCCCATCAGCCCGGCGCAGGAGGCGAATGCATAGAACGCACCGGCCGGGCTCGCACATTCAAGCCCGGGTATGGCGTTCAGCAACGTGACCATCAAATCCCTGCGGCGCTGGAAAACCGCCCGGCTTTCATGGATGAAGTCCTTCGGACCTTCCAGCGCCGCAAGTGCCGCTTGTTGTGAGACCGAACTCGCCCCCGAGGTCTGCTGCCCCTGCAGTTTTTCCATGGCATCGAGCAACCAGCGTGGCCCGGTGGCAAAGCCGATGCGCCAACCGGTCATGGCATAGGCCTTGGACACACCGTTCATGGTCAGGGTGCGCGCTGCCAGGCGCGGTTCCACCTGGGCCAGGGTATGGAACACCTGATTGTCGAAGATCAGGTGTTCATAGATGTCATCGGCCAGGATCAGCACCTGGGGATGGTCCAGCAAGACGTCGGCCAGGGTGCGCAATTCATCCCGGCTGTACACCGCTCCCGTCGGGTTGGACGGCGAGTTGAGGATCAGCCAGCGGGTCCGTGGGGTGATGGCCGCCGCCAGGGCGGCCGCGGTCAGTTTGAACCCCGAGCGTTCATCGCAGGTGACGATCCTCGCTTCACCGCCGCACAGTTGCACCATCTCCGGGTAACTGACCCAGTAGGGCGCGGGCACGATGACCTGGTCACCCTCGTTCAGGGTGGCCGCCAGGGCGTTGTAGATCACCTGTTTGCCGCCATTGCAGATCAAGGTGTCCTGCCAGGTGACGTCGAGCCCGTTCTCGCGGCGGAACTTGGCGGCCACCGCTTCACGCAATGACCGGACCCCGGCGACCTGGGTGTAGCGCGTGTGGCCGTGCTCGATGGCCTGAATGGCCGCCTCACGGATATGTCTGGGCGTATCGAAGTCCGGTTCGCCCGCGCAAAGTGAAATGATGGTTGCGCCTTGTGCCCGTCGCTCCGCCACTCGATCCATGATGCGGTAGGTCGCTGAAGGTTGTGCACTGGCCAGGCGAGCGTTCAGGCGTTGAATATCGGCACTCATGCGCGGCTTCTCCACTGGGTCAGGGTCATCAGACTTTCCTCTGCAGATGGTGGTAACCCAGCACGTCGCGGGCTTCCTTGAGGGTTTTGCCTTGCGCGATCAGGGCTCGGATCTCGGCTTCGACCGTTTCGATCTGGCGGGCACAAGCGGCTACTTCGGCGGCACGGGCGCGGGGCACGATGACCACGCCGTTGGCGTCGGCGACCACGATGTCACGGTCACAGACCCGCACCGTGCCGATGGACACCGGCTGGTTGACCGACTGGACCTGTACGCGGTCCTTGCCGGTGCGCATGAAGCGGCCCTTGCTGAAGATCGGATAGCCGTCGCCCAGTGCCTTGTTCACGTCCCGGCAAACACCGTCGATAACGGTGCCGGCAATTTGTCGTGTACCGGCGTACTGGGTCATGATGTCGCCCCAGACGGTGCAGTCGCTGCGCCCGCCGTTGTCGATGACCACGACGTCGCCGGGGGCCACCTCTTCAATGAAGTCGCCCACGGTGCCAGGTGGCACGCTGGCCGAGACGTACTGCACGGTAAACGCCGGGCCGACGACCACGCCGGGGTAATTGTCCAACGGCATCACGCCGAGGCATTGGCCGGGCAGACCGAGCTTGTCCATGGCATCGGAGACACCCGGGGTGTCCAGGCCTTTGAACAGGGCGAGCAGTTCCTGATCCTCGAGATTCATCGGGTGTGCTCCACGTAGATGGCTTCGAACTGGGTGTCATGCATCACCTCGGCCACCGAGCGGCCGCTGCGCACAGCCTCGACCATGCCGTCCTGGCGCCGGGCGATACGTTCGCCAAGGTCGAGCACTTGCTCGATGTGTGCCTTGGCTACAAACACCGTGCCGCAGTTGTCGGCGATGACATAGTCGTCTTCGCTGACGGCGACGCCGGCCACATCGATGGTCACGGCGGCATCAATCTGCATCACGCGATTACGGGCACTGATCATCGTCACCCCACGGCCGTAGACCGGATAACCAATGGCCTCACTCCCGTCGATATCGCGGCTGAAACCGTCGATCACCGTGCCGCGCACCTGCTTGGCGGACGCGGCATTGGCCAGGATATCGCCCCAGCAGGAAATGCCTTCCAGGCCGCCGGCAATCACCAGCACCCGATCATCGCTGTCGATCTGTTCGACCACCGGGGTGATCAGATGCACGCTGGGCGTCGTATCGGATTTGGCGGCCAGCAGCACGGTGCTGGCCCGACCGACGATTTTCGGGCACTGCCACAACGGGCGGAGCCCGACCGTGGCGCCGGGCAGGCCGAGGAAGTCGAGCGCATCGGACACGGTGTTGGTGTCCAGCGCCGCCAAGCGTTCGAGCAAATTCTGGTGGGTCATGGGGGAGCCCCTGTGGTGACGGAGGCGCCCAGTTTCGGTGAGGCTATTTGATAGGTATATTACTAATCACAGAAGCGTTAGATACGCTGAACCTATGGATTAGCCATGATCAATTTTCGTCTGATTCGTCACCTCTGGTTATTTCTGGCGGTTGCCGAAGAGCAGAATTTCGGCCGCGCCGCCAAGCGTCTGGGGATGTCCCAGCCCCCGCTGAGCGAGCAGATTCAGGTCCTGGAGCAGGCGCTCAAGGTCACGCTTTTCGAGCGCTCGCGACGTGGAGCGAAACTGACCCCGGTCGGCGCCGCGATCCTGCCGGCGGTGCGTAAATTCGCCGAGCAACTGGAACGTCTGGAGCTGGCCGTGGAGGAGGCGGTGGCGGGGCAGTCGGGCCTGCTGACCATCGGGGCGATCTCGACGGCCATGTTTGACGTGCTGCCGGGCCTGATCGAACAACTGAAGCGTGAATACCCGCACTTGACGGTGTCGGTGCGCGAAATCGACAGCGTTGAAGCCGTCCCGGCGCTGGAAGCCGGGGATATCGATCTGGCGTTTGCCCGTCTGGACGGTGATCTGGGGGCGTCGATCCAGTCGCTGCCGTTGACCGAGGACCGTCTGATGGTGGCGTTGCCCAGCGATCACCCTTTGGCTTCGCGTACACGAATCAGTTTGTCGAGTCTGGCCAGCGAACCTTTGGTGATGTTCTCTCGAAAGGTCAGCCCGGTGTATTTCGATAACTTGATCGCCACCTGCCGGGCCAGCGGCTTTTCCCCGCGTGTACTGCATGAAGTACGTTCGGTCGCTTCGCAGATTGCGTTTGTCAGTTGTGGGCAAGGGATCGCGCTCGTACCGGCGTCGCTGAAGAAACTGGCCCCCGACAATGTGGTGTTTCGAGCCCTTAGCCAGAAGCTCAACGTGGTGACCACCGCCGTGGCGTGGAATACCGCTCGTCCCAATCCGTTGGTGGAGGCGTTGGTCGCGCGGTTTCAGGCGAAGGTGTAAGCGCGGAGTGTTTTTGCATTGATAGGTTTGGCGTATGAAAACCATCCTGAATCCGTTATTTACAGAAAGCCGGAACCCCTTGAAATTGCTGCCGGTGCCGTCGGCAATCGATGTCTCGGCGACAACTCTTCATCCAAGGAGCTATTCACGTGTCTTCGCCAGCAACCTTCACTCATACGCAACTTCCGCTGGTGGTCGAGGGTGTTCAACTGAACGTCGCCGCCCTACATCGTGAAGGCACCTTGGCGCCCATCGTATTCCTGCATGGTTTTGGTTCGACCAAGGAAGACTACGCCGACATCGAGCGGCAGGCGGCCTTTGCCGGTCACCCCTTTGTCGCCTACGACGCACCGGGTTGCGGTGAGAGCCAGTGCGCTGACCTGTCGAGGATTTCCATCCCCTTCCTGCTGCAGACGGCTTTACAGGTGCTGGAGCATTTCGACATCGAACGTTTCCATCTGGTCGGTCACTCCATGGGCGGCCTTACCGCGCTGATGCTGGCCCATCAGTTTCCGGAGCGGGTCCTCAGCTTCGTCGATATCGAGGGCAATATTGCCCCGGAGGACTGCTTTCTCAGCCGGCAAATCGTCGACTATCCGGCGGAGGACCCCGAGGTGTTTTTCAGCGCGTTCATCGAACGTACCCGGCAGGCTCCGGCCTATGCCAGTGCGCTGTATTCGGCGAGCTTGCGACACAAGGTGCGGGCCGGCGCGGTGCGGGGGATCTTCCAGTCGATGGTCGATCTTTCCGATAACGCCGACCTGATGGGCAAATTCCTCGGACTGAAATGCCCACGCATGTTCATGTATGGCGAGCAGAACGCATCCCTGTCCTATCTCTTGCCTATCCAGGCCCAAGGCGTGCGCCTGGCACCTATCGAGCAGTGCGGGCACTTTCCGATGTACTCCAATCCGATTGCGATGTGGCGGGAGATTGCCGATTTCCAGAGCGGCGCTCATCTTCCACGGGAGAACGGGCTGGGGGTCTAATCAGTCAACCGATCATCAGGATGCAAAAAAACGCCCCGAACCTTATGGCCCGGGGCGTTTTCATTCAACCGAATGACTTAGTGCCCGGCACTCTGCCCACCATCCACATGCAGGATCTCACCCGTCACAAACCCGGCCGACTCCAGGTAAACAACGGCCTGGACGATATCGCTGATGTCCCCCATCCGCCCAACCGGATGCAAGCTCCCCAATGCCTCATGGGTTTCTTCGGCATGCATCGGCGTCTTGATAATCCCGGGACTCACGGCATTGACCCGAATCCCGCGTTTGGCGTACTCGATCGCCAGGGATTTGGTTGCTGAATTGAGGCCACCCTTGGTCAGCGAGGCCAGCACCGACGGCACACCTTCAATCGCATGATCCACCAGGCTGGTGGTGACATTGACGACATGGCCTTTGCCTTGTTTCTCCATCTCGGTAATCGCCAACTGGGTGATGTAGAAGAAGCCATTCAGGTTCACGGCCAACACGTTGACGTAGTCTTCGTGGGTATAGCCGGTGAAGGGTTTGGCGACGAAGACCCCGGCGTTGTTGATCAGGCTGTCGATGCGACCAAAACGGGCGACACCTTCACGGATAACACGCTCGGCGGTAGCCGGGTCGGCGATGTCACCGGCGACGGTGAGGAGGTCCGGGTCAGTGGACGGCTTGACGGAGCGGGCGGTAGCGACCACCCGATAATCGAGATCACGGTACGCCTTGACCAGCGCCGCGCCGATCCCTTGGGAAGCGCCGGTAATCACAACGACTTTTTTTGCATGGCTCATGATAAAACCTCTATAGACCGATAAGTGGGGTAGGGCGTGATTCATCAAGCGGCGGCGGACGATATTTCCCGCAGCATCTGTTCGTAGTACTCGACCGATTGCGAACCTGAGACCAGGTGACGGCCGTTAAGGATCATGGCCGGCACCGAGTTGATGCCGCGTGCGTGGTAGAAGGCTTCCAGTTCACGCACCTCGTCGGCGAATTCGCCAGAGGCCAGCACTTCACGGGCACGTGCCGCGTCCAGTCCGGCCTCGCTCGCCAAGCGCACCAGGGTTTCGCGGTCGCTCGGGTTCTGGCCGTCGCTGAAATAGGCACGCAGCAGGGCTCTCTTCAGTTCGATCTGTCGTCCTTCCTGCAAGGCCCAGAGCAACAGGCGGTGGGCATCGAAGGTGTTGTAGAAATGGCTGCGCTTCTCCAGGTCGAACTGAAAACCGATGGCCTGGCCGCGGGTCATCAGCATCTGCTTGCCGGCGGCAACTTCCTCGGCGCTGCGGCCGTATTTGCGCATCATGTGCTGGACCGCGTGCTCGCCTTCGGCCGGCATGTCCGGGTTCAGTTCGAAAGGTTTGAAGGTCAACTCGACCGACACTTCACCCGCGAGGTTGGCGATCGCCTGCTCCAGGGCTGTCGCGCCCAGGGCACACCAGGGGCAGACCACATCGGAGATGAAGTCCAGTGTGACCGGCGTGCTCATGACGGGTTCTCCGCCAGTTGCTTGCGGTATTGAGTGGTGCTGATGCCGGCATAACCCCAGTTATCGGTGTCGACTTCTTCGATCACGATATGGGTCAGGTCCGGGCGCTTGTTGAGGACCCGTTGCAGGGTTTCGGTGATTTCGGCAATCACCTGGGCTTTCTGCTCCGAGGTAACGCCATCGCGGGTGATGCGCACGCTGACAAAAGGCATGACCAGTCTCCAATGACCCGTCCATCGGCATGATGGCAGGCAGTGGCGTCAATTTATTAGGTTGTTCATGGTGGATAAATATGGGTTCGAGAACATCATTGGTAACGTGATGTAATGAGTTGGCGGCTCGGCCAGCGGGTTCGTTCAGCCGGTTTGTGATCTATAGTTCTTGAAGTGTTGGAACCGCGCAGGGAGCACCGCATGTCGATCCAACGACCAGATGGACTGAGGTCGGTCCCTACTATCGCCAGGTCGGCGGACGCCATTGCCAAGACCACCCGCAGCTTCTTTCGGCGTGGGCTCGGTCAGGTCAAGGAAGCCTATATCCTGTTTCCTCTGCTGGCCGTTGTGCTGTTGCTGGTTATCTGGGCGACGACGCTGCATTTGATCAACAGTGAACTGGCACGGGCACGGCACGGCGCTGCAACGGCCAGCCTGGAGATCGGTGCCACCTACGAAGCACAGATGCTGCGCGCTGTTCACGAAATCGATCAAACCCTCAAGCTGGTCAAGTACACCTATGAGGCCGAAGGGGAGCGTAATCCCCTGCCCAGGCTCAAAGAGCGGGCCTTGTTGCCGCCCGCCCTGTTATTTGACGTCAGTGTGGCCAATTTGAGCGGCGTGCTGGTGGCGAGCACGCGGCCCAGCGAGACGCCAACCAACGCTGAGCCCGATGAGCAACAAGCACTGTCGCACGACGATACGTTGCTGATCAGTCGTCCCTGGAGAAAGTCGGCGACGGGAGAATGGCGGCTACGCTTCAGCCGTCGGCTCAATGCGGCGGACGGTACGTTCTCCGCGATTGCCCGGGTCGAAGTCGACGCGGCCTATTTCGTCAGCAGTTATGACCCTTCGAAACTCGGCGAGCATGGCGTCCTCGGCCTCCTGGGCACCGATGGGGTTTTCCGGGTACGGCGCACCGGTGAGTTGATTCGGGCCGGTGACGCAGTGGATTACGCCGCGCTGGTTCCGGACTCCGAGGACACCCAGGCGCTGCTGGCGACCGATAGCTGGGACGGCGTGCGGCGCTACACCAGTGCCCGCCAGCTCTATGACCTGCCCCTGGCGGTGATTGTCGGGTTATCCGAAGACGAACAACTGGCCGCAGCCACCGGGCAAGCGCAGATCTATCTGTGGCGGGCCGGCGGTGGCAGTCTGTTGCTGGTGTTGCTGGTCGGCCTGCTGAGCCGGATGAGCTGGCAACTGGCGCAAAGCCGCTTGCGCACGGCCGAAGCCCAGACCCAACTGGTGGCGATTGCGCGTCAGGCCGGCATGGCGGAAATCGCCACCAATGTCCTGCATAACGTGGGGAACGTGCTCAACAGCGTCAACGTCTGCGCCGAAGTGGTGACCCGCAAGCTGCGCACCAGCAAAGCCCTGGGCCTGAGCAAAGCGGTGCAGTTGATGAACGAGCATGCCCTGGATCTGGGCCAGTTCATCTCCCAGGACGCGAAAGGCAAGCTGCTGCCGGGCTATCTGAACCAGCTGGTGGAGGCCTTGGCTGTCGAACAGAAGAGCATGGCCGACGAACTCGAACAGTTGACCAAAAGCATTGATCACATCAAGGAGATTGTCGCAGCGCAGCAATCGTATTCAGGCGTCTCCAGCCTCGCCGAGGCCGTCCAGCTACCGCAACTGATAGAGGATGCGCTGCGCATGAATGCGAGCATTCTCGCTGCCCGCCAGATCACCGTGGTGAGAGAGTTTGCCGAAACGCCTTCGTTGCAACTGGACAAGCACCGCCTGCTGATGATCCTGGTCAACCTGATTAAAAATGCCGGCGGTGCGATGAGTAACCCATCGGATCGCCCGCCGCGGATCACACTGCATACCGAGGTGCTGCCGGAGCAGACCCTGGTCATCAAGGTGATCGACAATGGCGAGGGGATTGCCGAGGAGAACCTGACGCGGATTTTTGCCCACGGCTTCACCACGCGCAAGGGCGGCCATGGCTTCGGGTTGCACAGCTGCATCCTGGCGGCCATGGAGATGGGCGGGGTCTTGAAGGTCCACAGCGAAGGACCGGGACAAGGGGCAATCTTCACCCTGGAACTGCCCCTCAAGGTTTCGACCCCGGCAGCGCTTGCATAAGCCGGGCGTACGGGGGGTTGTCGTCTACAATTTTGCTTGTGGCACCGCTGGATTCCATTGAGCCAACGTTACAAGGAATAGAACGAATGGCCGCAGTCCTCCCCGACAACCGATCAGTCAATGTCGAGACGCTTTCCAGAGCGAAAGCGTATCTGGATGTCTTCGTTTCCCTGATACGGCTGCGTTGACCCCATGACGCCAAAACTCAATACACTGGCCTTGGCAGTGATGGCGTTGTATGCCTCCACCGCCAACGCCGACGACGCCATGATGCCGACGTTTTCGCTGAGCAGTTTCGGCACGGCCGGTATTGTTCACTCCAGCGAGAAAAACGCCGATTTCACCTCCAGCATCTACAAACCCAACGGTGCCGGCCACACCCGTAACTGGGATGCCGATGTCGACAGCCTGATCGGCGCGCAGGTGATCGCCACCTTTACCCCGCAGCTCTCGGCGGTGGTGCAGGTCATCTCCGAGCAGCGTTACGACAACAGCTACAATCCCTCCCTTGAATGGGCGAACTTCAAGTATCAGTTTTCCCCCGATTTCAGCGTGCGTGTCGGGCGCACGGTGCAGCCGGCCTTCCTACTCTCCGACAGTCGCAAAGTGGGTTACACGCTGCCCTGGGTGCGTCCGCCGGGTGAGGTTTATAGCTTGATACCGGTGACCAGCACCGATGGCATGGACCTCAGTTACCGGCTGCACTTTGCTGAACTCACCAACACCGTGCAGGGCAATTTCGGCCAGAGTGGTCCGCGCCTGCCGAATAACACCGGCCGCTCCCTGGCCCGGGATTCGTGGGGCATTTCCAATTTGACCGAATACGGGGCCCTGACCACGCGCCTCACCTATCAGAAGACCCGCTTGACCCTGGAATCGCTCAATTCACTCTTCGATAGCTTCAGAGGCTTCGGCGAGGAGGGCAATGCCATTGCGGATCGCTACGACACCAAGGAAAAACCGTTTGATTTCGTCGGTGCGGGAGTCATCTATGATCCGGGCAAGTGGTTTGTCATGGGCGAGTGGGGGCGTACCGACAGCCATGCAGCCATCGGTACCATCAGCGCCTGGTACGTCAGCGGTGGCTACCGGATTGAGGCGTTCACGCCTTATGTCACCTATGCGCGGTCAAAGACGACCAGCGCAACCTCCACCGCAGGCTTGGACACCTCGACGCTATCACCCAGCTTGGCGGCGACAGCCACAGACCTCAACAGCGCGCTCAATACCGTTCTGGCAGGGAACAGCGGGCAGCAAACCCTGTCGGTCGGCATGCGCTGGGATTTCACCCAGAACATGGATGCGAAGCTGCAGTACGACCGCACGCGGCTGGACCACAACGCCACGGGCCCGCTGACCAATTTGCAGCCGGGCTATGAGCCGGGAGGCTCGTTCAATCTGTTCAGCCTCGCTGTCGATTTTGTTTTCTGATGGCACTGATCATGGGCTTTCTCAAACGTGCCGGTTGCACGGTGGCGGGGTTCGCTTTGTGCATGGGCAGCACGCTCGCCATGGCCGAGGTGGTGGTGGTTGTTGCCGCTACCAGCCCGGTACAGGCGCTGACGCGCAATCAGGTGGCGGACATCTTCCTGGGCAAGACCAATCGCTTTCCCAGCGGCAAACAGGCCATTCCCATCGACCAGACGGAAGGTTCCACAACCCGTGATGAGTTCTATACCACCTTCACCGGCAAGTCGGCCGCACAGCTCAAGGCGCATTGGTCGAAAATCATTTTTACCGGCCGGGGGCAACCGCCGGAAGCGCTGTCCAACAGTGCGGAAGTGAAGAAACGGATTGCCGGGAATCCCGATAGCATCGGCTATATCGAGGCCCGCGAAGTGGATGCCAGCGTCAGGGCGCTACCCCCCGACCCGCCATAAGTCTTTACCTGCCAGGATCGGTGTTGGCCGCCTGCGCCTGGAGCAGTGCGCCGAACTGATCGGCGGGCACCGGCTTGTTGAAGTAGAACCCCTGGAACTCGTCGCAGGCGTTGTCACGCAGGAAGTCGGCCTGTGCCCGGGTTTCTACCCCTTGGGCTACTACCGTCAGGCTGAGAGTTCGGCCCATCGCGATAATAGCCTCGGTCAAGGCTTTGTCTTCCGCCACGCTGGTGACGTCACGGATAAACGAACGATCGATCTTGATCGAGTCGAGTGGAAACTGTTTCAGCGCCGAGAGTGAAGAGTAGCCAATCCCGAAATCGTCGATGGCGATTCGGATCTTCAGTGTTTTCAGGCCGTTCAATACCCGCAGCGCATTTTTGACATCCTGCATGAGCAGGCTCTCGGCAATCTCCAGTTCCAGCAGGCTGGCGTCCATACCGGTTTCTGCCAGTATCGCGGCGAGGTCGATGAGTAAATTGTCATCGACAAACTGACGGGCCGTCAGGTTGACCGCGATTCCCAGATGCGGCAGCCCCTGCTGTTGCCAGGTGATGTTTTGCAGGCAGGCGGTCCTCAGTACCCACCTGCCGATGGGCACGATCAAGCCGGTTTCCTCGGCGACGGGGATAAATTGCATGGGCGCTATCAGCCCCAGGTCCGGGTGTTCCCAGCGCAACAGCGCTTCCATGCCGGTGATCCGACCACTGCCGATATCGCGCTTGGCCTGATAGTGGAGTCGGAACTCGTTACGTTCCAAGGCGTGGCGCAAGCCGAGTTCCAGGGTCAAGCGTTCCAGCGACTCGGCGTTGAGTTTCTCGGAGTAGAACTGGAAGTTGTTTTTACCCTGTTGCTTGGCCTGATACATGGCGATATCGGCGTTTTTTGTCAGTGTCTGTTCGTCCAGGCCGTCCTGCGCATAGAGGCTGATGCCGACACTGGCGGTCACCCGAAACTCTTTGCCGTGAAGGTTGAAAGGCTTGGCAATGGCCGAGAGGATTTTTTGTGCGGTATTCGCCACATACTTGGCCTCGGACAGCTCCGGCAGCAAGACCACGAATTCGTCGCCACCCAGGCGGGCGACGATATCGCTGGCGCGCAGACAGGCCTTGAGGCGCAGCGCGACTTCTTGCAGCAGTTGGTCACCGGCATGGTGGCCCAGCGTATCGTTGATGTGTTTGAAACGGTCGAGGTCCAGGAACAACACTGCCAGTTGTCGATGATAACGGCGCGCTTCACTGATGTTCTGGCTCAACAGTTTGCTGAACAGACTGCGATTGGGCAGCGCCGTGAGGCCGTCGTGATAGGCGAGGTACTCGACACTCTCGGCATAGGCCACTTTGTCTTCGGCGGCGCGCAAGCGACTTTGTGCCAACTGCCAGTTCATGCGGCTCAGCAGGCCGGCCAGGAGCACCAGCAACAGGCTGCCGGCGGCGGCACGCCAGAGGTAAGTCCGCGCTTGCCGGTTCACGGCGGCCAGGCGTTCTTCGGCGGATAATCCGACAATCACCGCCAGGGGAAAATCATAGAGCTGGCGCACGCTGGTGTAGCGTTGCACGCCGTCCCAGGCGTTGGTCGAAAGCCGTGCTTCGGTGTCTTCGTTGTTTGGAGCCAGTGCCGCGTAGTTGACAACATCGCCAGCCAGCACTGAATCCCCGGTACGCCGTGCCCGGAAGATACCGTCGGTTCCCAGCAGGCCGAGTACGCCCTGATCACCGAGTTTCGAGTCGTCATAACTGCTGACGAAATAGGCCGCGTCGACCTCGACCCGGGCAATGCCGGAGAAGGTACCGTCCGTTGCATTGAGGCGACGGCTGAAGCGCAGTCGCCATTCTCCCGTCAGTGGATTTTTCCAGGGGCGACTGATCAGCAGCGTATCGTTGTGCCGCAGTGTTTGCTGTTCATCCGGCTCGGTGATATTGCCCGCCTCGTTGACGCGAGTGCTCGCCACGGGCTCACCGTCCGGGTTGAGCACACTGACATCAAACAACAGGGCCGGAGGCAACAAGGCCCGCTCTTTGAGCTTGGGCAGGGGATTGCGTTCACCCTCGGCCTCATAGGTGTATTTGACCAGCTTGAGGGTTTGATCGATTTCACGAACGGCGCGCAACATCTGTGCTTCGTAGGTGGCGCTGATCTCCAGGCTGGTGGTGGCTGCGCTGCGTTGTGCCCGGGTCTGTTCTATCTTGATGAGGTAGAGGGTGGCCGACCAGATGGCCAGCACCAGCAGGGCAGCCAGCAGCGGGAATGAAATGTAGGCTTCCTTGATCGGCTCCAGAACACGCCGAAAGAGACTGCTGCGGATCTCGGAAAGGGACGCGACGGGCGTTGCGCTATCGGGAATCGATCTCCGTCCATTGGTCCGTTGGATCGACATGCTGTGCTCCCTGCGTTGTACCGACGCCCCGGACCGGCGGGCATTTGCAGGAAACTATAGACCACAAACCGTTGCGGCCTTGCGCTTGGCTGAATAACGGTAGCCTGGGGATTGCTGGGCTCAGTTGGGGGGATTAATGCAGGTTGTTGCAGAACCGCCGAATGGCTTCGCAGGCCTGTCGTAAGGCGTCGTTGTCGAGAACATAGGCGATGCCTCAGGCTCCCATGGGTTGGCCGCCGAAAATTGATGCAATTGTTTGGGGCCAAGTCCCCTGGGTCTTTTGGTGGAGGCTATTCGGTCCTGGAATGAGATGGTGTGGATTAATTGTGAAACGATCCTCATTTCGACAGAGGGCGTCGGTGTAGCTGCTGTCTAGCGGGTGAGTAGCTAGCGCAATGAAGTTCGCCATTTTTGACTCAATCGGGTGATCAAGGCAAAGTGCCAGCTTCCAAACGCTGGGAAATCGACATGGACCGCACAACCTATCTTTACCAGGACGACATCAGGAACTTTGTGACCTGGTTGGTGGCTAACCTACCGACAATGCCGGTACACCTTAAGTTTCGTAAAAGCAGGAATTACGTCCCAGATGGCTTGGATAAGATCGTCACAGGGATTCAAGGCGCTCAGGCTTGTTATCAATGGGCAGGCGATTGGGCAACGGTGAGTGCAACGCTTAAAGGTTTTAGGCAAGCAATACGCCTTTATGCACTAGCTGGCGACGATGCCGAGACTTACACGGTCTGCCGGGAAATCCTAAAGTGGGGAGGCGTCGACAACGCAAGCACCATTAGTTTTCTTGATGAGCGCAAATCTCAGAGAGACTTGGCCGCTTACCTGTTGCGAGTGGAACCACTACTTGTGCTCGACAGAGCCAACCGGCTTTCCGACATTACGGAAGAAAAAGTTCCGGCCTATAATTCAGGGTTGACAAAAATTCATGCTTTGTTCGACACCACCGGCTCTCCTATCTATGACGGTCGTGTAGGTGCGGCAATTGCTACCCTTTACCATCTCTATCGGGAAACCTTGATAGGAACCACTCACCCTCCCGCAGACCATAGGCAGTTTGCCATGGATGCAGGTCAAGGATGTCAAATTCGGGACCCGCGCCTACTTGGGCTAGGATTCGCAGGTACTCCAATACTTCGCCGTCAGAGGCCTGCGGAGTGGGCCCGGCGGCAAGTTCAACTTGGCTGGATTATGCGGGATGTCCTTGATAAATCGCCGAACCTTTTTTCCAACCTTTTGGAAATGAATCAGCGATGCCACTGCTTTGAAGCAGGGCTTTTCATGATGGGGTACGACTTGCGTGCGCTCGTACCTGGAGGGTGGCAGATACCCGAGCCCCGCCAGTTGGTAGCAAAAAGGGAATCGATGAGGAAGTCTGCTGCGAAGCATCGGGCGCGGCCCAAATAACAAGTGCTTTCTTAACAGAGGTACCGTCTTATGGCGACTCCTGTTCGTACTATCAATCGCTCCTGATTTGGTATGACGCTACCCGGCGGCCCCTAGCCACAGAGCATGAGCAGTCTGTCAGAGCCTCACAAGGAAAAATGCAATTCGGAGCACTTAATACCCTGTTATTGGTTCGTGAGGTGCTTATACAGAAGTTCTCGTGCTTCGACTTCTTCCTCCGCTTCCTCTGGAAACGCTCCAGAGATGGCCATTCTTTTCAAATGTTCGACTCTTGGTAGGGGAAAGCCATTGCTCGAACAGTGCTCTGATAACCAGTGATATGTTGTAATTGTTAGGTGGGTAAGTGGCTCGGTCTGATATTTTGGAGCCACATACGAGGTGCTTATTAATAGCGAGGCTGCGAGCCGGCGACTCATGTCCTGCGTGTATGTCGGGTGTGTCTGTGCAAATAATTTAGCTATATGTTCAACAAGGGAGACAATATACGTCAACAAATAGGGCAGGCGGGAGTAGAGGAAGGCCCACTGTGTTAAAGTCTGGTCTTTTTGCGAGAAAATAAAGTTAATGTTGTATTGTTCTGTTTTTATTGCTTTATGGTCGGTAAATAAATGCATTGCTTTGTTGCATATGCTATCAAAGCTGTCTTGCTCGGCTTTGTCATAACGAAGTTTTGCTATATAATTGGCATTCAGTCGTGAAGTTTCCCCTATGATGTCCAGTACCTTTTGGATGCGACGCGTATGACCATCTATGCCACCTGCATTCTGTGGGCGTAGCTTTGAAGGGTCATCAGCAATCATATTTGCGAATGATTTTTTGTCCGCTACCACCGACTCAAGAAGGTAAAGGCTCTCTTGGAATGGCTTTCTTAGTAGCATATATGCTATGGCGAGCTTGCCCTTTCTAGATGCTTCGAGTGCTTCGAAAATACAGTGAAGCATATCCGATAACACCGCTGGAAAGGCCATGGTGACGAGCACATCAACTTCATCATCCATACGCCCGCTTAGTTTCAGCCACTCAATCAAATCATCAGCTTGATCGAGCGCAGATTTATCCTGCTCGTCATTAAGAGATATGCTAGTAACGAATATTTCCTGCTTCGTTCCTGATGCCAGTAACTGGGCTAATACATCGTGTGCTGCAAAGCAAAATTTGTAGGCTGCGTGAAATTGCTCTGGCAGTACGGTGTTGTCTTCTAATAGTCTTTTCATTCAATATCTCCGTATTTTTCGCCGTGAAGCTATGTGGATGTTGATATTAGTGGTAATTCTACTCGGTAAGTTATCGTTAACTAAACCTGTTTTTTACCTAGAGCATCAGATTTCGGTTGAAGACCACCTAAGAGGAGCGCGCAGCAGGCTGTAGTCGAATTTTGCGTAAAATAAACGTGTCCAATTTTCTGTTAGGAGTATATTCGCAACCATCACCGCAGACAAAGATCAGACCTTTTATTTGTTTTTGCTCAAGCGTTTAGCTGCTAAGTAAGAGTTATTGATATCTGTCTCCTTTGTCGCTGAGATGCGATCAGGGTATCAAATTTATTTATTTGAAATAATAAGTACCCCATAAAGCTCTTTGGTTTCGCCTGCGCACTCGAAATAGGCCATATCAATACTTCTTATCCTTTCTTTTGATATATTAAAAATATCCTCAAATGAGTTTTGCCTCGTTAATTTTTTATTGCGCCAATCCCTGTAAATTTGAGAATATTTTTCTGAGTAATCCAAGACTCTATCTGGGGTTTCGACAAAGCAAGCATGTAATTTTAACGATGCAGTACTTGAAATTTTATCAAATAAGGATTGTGATACCTGAAGAAATGAGTCAGGCTCCACCATTCTCTGAAGATGAATGCTATTCAGCTCTTTGTCGTACCTCAATTCGTTGAGTGTGCCGAATAGGCTTTTTGTAAATGTTTCAACAGTAATGCCAAAATCAACTAGTGCGTGATGTGTTAAAAGTAGCGCTAGTCTTTGGGTTATGGAGTGGATTTTCTCATATGGATGTTTTACTAAGTCAACGTTATCACCGTGGGCGATTGTATCTCTGATTTCTTTTATTTGCTTGAAATCGTCGTTAGATAGGTTGATTATCTTAATGACGTCAGTGTCGGTGTTTTCAATTAGATAGTTATACTTGTCAATAAGGCTCAAGGTTCGCCGCTTTGGTAGCGCGGACTCAATGATTGGCCTGATGTCTGCAAGCTGTTCTGAAGTTGGTGGGTTCCTAATTGCATTCAAAGCCTCAAGTGCAGCGTCAATTTTCTCGATTTTATCATTTGAAGGTCTTATATTGTTCTCTTTGGTTAGCTTGCTGGCATAGCCATCTAGTAAGCTAACATAGCCTAATACTTTATATTCCCAGAAACCCTCATGTCGTTGCATTCCAGCCAGTCGGACCCATTGGGTTTTGCGAAAGCTTGAATTATAATAGCGTTCGAATATAGTTTGCCACGAACCATCGATGGTCGACCTAAATATTAAAGCATTACGCCAAAATGCACCTTCGTCAAAATCTCTGCCATATTTTTTAAATGCGGGGTAATACAGTGGGGCCGAATAGTTGCTCTCGCTTTTTATCCATATATTTGAAATAGAAATAGGGTATGCAATGAGGATTGATAAAAGGCCTGAGAGCTCAAGTGGCTTATTTTTAATGTCGGACAATGAAAATTCACCATCAGATTTCGTAAAAATAAAATTTACATGCTCGTGTATTGTGCGCTCCTCGCGATGTTTACTAA
The DNA here is from genome assembly GCF_013386165.1 of Pseudomonas gingeri. Classification (GTDB taxonomy): domain Bacteria; phylum Pseudomonadota; class Gammaproteobacteria; order Pseudomonadales; family Pseudomonadaceae; genus Aquipseudomonas; species Aquipseudomonas gingeri_C. The sequence goes on from NZ_JACAOS010000003.1 coordinate 447,514, forward strand.
TTGAAGAATAAATTTCGCTTTTCAGAGAGAATCTATCACCTTCATTTTCAATGCTGGCTAAGATTTGTGGAGGGGGAGATGACCAAGTCAAGTTGTCACCTGGGCTTCCTTTTACGTATTGGTCGTGCATAAACCAGTCGGAAATATCTGCATATTTTACTACTATTTCGTTAATATTGGATATTATACCTCCGCCCACCATCATACTTGAATGTATGGTGTATTCTTGATAGGTGCAGTTTGTAAGAGTAAACGTTTCGCCGGTTTTTGTTTTGGCCTTTAGATGTGGCTCTCCATCCGGCCTTATAAAGCCCCTCGCTGGGTCAAGGTTGATGCGTGGAAAATTCCCTCCTCCAAAATGTAAAATTCCCGTCCCAAGGGTGCCGTAACCGTCAAGGTATATTTCTACTTCGTGCTCGTATTGCTTTGAAAAATCGATTTCACTATTCATATGGCTTTCGGTTAGTGAGGATGAGATAAGTGTGTTGTGTACTTATAGACTAGATAACACCTAAATTCATCGTCCTCGACGGAAAGTTACGACCAAGGCGTCGCGGGGTTTCAACCTATGAAGCAGAGCGTCGTAAGAAAAAAATGAAACGATTACGCTAGGTTACGCGAGCAGCTAATCTGGTTATCCACTTTCGTGGTCGCCGAAATCATGCCGCGAGTGGCCTGCCCGCGCTGGCTCTTGAAGCGCCCCCAAAAACAACGAATGCGGTACATCAGGCACGACGAAGTGAAGGGCTTTACAGTTTCTGTGTGGCTGAGTGTGGTTTCGACAAGCCCACTCTTGGTCCTCCAACAAAAACGCCATTCATGGTGAGTGGCGCTTTTGTTTGTTCGTGGTTACTTTTCCAGCACGACCAGCGATTTGCCTTTCTGCACGATGTGCGCCGCCGGTTCCGATGCTTCACACATCGCTAATGTGTTTCGCCAAATGGACAACACCCGCAGGGATAAACATAACCTGTTCGACTTCAATCCATCGCTGGGCTGTCCAATGTGGCGGCTACTTGATGAGATGGCGATGCGCCTTCAAGCAGAGCATCCACCACCGCACGCGCCACCTCCACCGAATGCAGCATGCCCCAAAACAGTGCCCGTTCCACTGGGTTGGTATGCAGGCTGATCTCATCGCCATTGAGTTCCGCTGTTTCAAGCAATCGCGAAACATAGGTCAGCGCATCCTGTGCAGTGATGCCCGGTTGGATGGCAAACAGGGTGGGTTTGTACGGCGCTTCAGGGATCACGGGTTTGGAGCAAGTAAACGCGAGGGTATCGAGCAAGCGTGGCGCGTTTGCCGAACTTGGCTCAGACGCGTTGGATAGGGTATCGGTGACCCTGCGCAGGTACAGGTCCCTATCGTCCATGCTGGAAGCATCGCGCATGGCAGGTGGATCGGGGGTGATTTTCTTTGACATGGTGACGCTCCTTCTTAAGTAAGAACGAAGCTCGTCATCCCACGCTGCAAAACGAAAGGTGGCGAGCCATACACAGGTTTGCAGACCGGTAAGAAGGAACCGGCAGGCCGAAGCCTCCTGCGCACAGCTCGCCATAACGCGAGCACAGAAATACCGCTTTCGCGGCGCTGTGCGCCTTCTTAGAGTCCGAGCTGCAAAACCCGTGTCGCTGAATTTGCAGCGACCGTCGAACTGTAGCTCTGGCGTTTGACGCACACAATATTCTCCCACGCCTGAAGTGAGTGGGAAATATCAGTTTTTTTGGAAGGCTATTTCGCGCCTGAATTGAGCGTGCAGCGTGAGCAGGGACACCTGAAGATCCCATGTTGTGGCGAGCGGGTTTGCGCTAATCCCGATCAGTTATGGCGGTTTTGTAGGCGCAGCCGGTCGACGCTCGATTGCTCGCGATGGGCCTGAGAGCGGCGCATTCACCCAGCAAACGCTGCGTTATCGTTAACGTTCATCGCGAGCAAGCTCACTCCTACAGGGGGCCGTATTCGCTTAGCTGATTGGCGCTGGGGCGTGAAGCGGTTCCAAAAACAATGAGTGGGGTACATCCGGTACGACGAAGTGATAGGTTTGCGGCTGCTGCGTAGCTGAGCGTGGCGGTGCGGCGTTCCGACAAACCCACTCGCCACGTAATAACGACCGAGCAGGGCGTGCTGCACCGCTTGCCAATACTCACGGTAATGGCTTGTTCAGCCTTATGCCTCACTCAGCAGGGGCGAAGGATGCCGGGTGAACCAACGGCTTGCCTGCTCGTAAGCATGCGCCAGTTGCAGCACGGCAAAATCCGCCTGGTGCCGGCCAATGATCTGCAGTCCCATCGGCAGGCCATCTGCGTTGAAGCCGGCTTGGACGCTGGCCACCGGGCAACCGGAAAGCGTGCCCGGTACCACTACTTCCATCCAGCGGTGATAGGTGTCCATGGCCACGCCTTCAATGGCCTTCGGCCAAGGGATGTCCTTGTCGAACGGGAACACCTGAGCGCTCGGCAACAGCAGATAGTCGTAGCGTTCGAAGAGCCTGGAAAGCGCGCGGTACCAGTCACTGCGCACCGCCGAGGCGGCAAACACGTCACTGGCCGAGAGTATCAGGCCATTTTCAACCTCCCAGCAGGCTTCCGGTTTCAGTTGTGCGCGCTTTTGCGGGTCGGCATAGGCGGCCCCCAGCGAGCCGGCGATCCTCCAGTGACGCAAGGTCCTCCAACTGCTCCACAACTGTTGCGGGGCAAACTCGGGCTGTACCGGTTCGACCCGGCAACCTAGGCTTTCGAAGTTGGCAAAGGTCTGCTCGCACAGCGAAAGAATGCCGTTTTCCATCGGCAGGTAGCCATTCAAGTCACCCAGCCAGCCCAGGCGGGTGCCTTTGAAATCCCGCTCCAGCGGCGCGGCGAAAACGCTGCCAGATTCGGCGATGGACAACGGCGCCCGGGCATCGGCACCTGCCTGTACCGACAGCAACAGGGCCGCGTCGCGTACGCTGCGGCCCATGGGGCCTTCGTAGCCCATCTGATCGAAAAACAGATCGGCACTGTCGTCAAACGGCACACGGCCCTGAGATGGGCGGAAGCCGAAGACGTTGTTGAAGGCGGCCGGGTTGCGCAACGAACCCATCATGTCGCTGCCGTCAGCCACCGGCACCAGGTGCATGGCCAGCGCCGCCGCCGCGCCACCGCTACTGCCGCCGGCGGTCTTGCGTGGGTCGAAGGCGCAGGCAGTCGCGCCGAACAACGGATTGTAGCTCTGCGAGCCGAGGCCGAACTCCGGGGTGTTGCTCTTGCCAATGATAATGGCGCCAGCGGCTTTGATCCGCTCGACCATGATCCCATCGCGATCAGGGATAAAGTCCTTGTACAGCGGCGAACCCAAGGTGGTGCGAATGCCCTTGGTCAGCGACAGATCCTTGATCGCATGGGGCAGGCCGTGCATCCAGCCGCGGTATTGACCGCGAGTCAGTTCGTTGTCGCGAAGGTCGGCCTGAGCCAGCAGATCTTCGGGGGCTTGCAGGCTGATCAAGGCATTGACCCGAGGGTTGAAGCGTTCGATATGGGCAAGGTAAGCCTGCATCACTTCCCAGCAGGAAACCTGACGCTGGCGAATGTGTTCGGCGAGGTCATGGGCTTGCAGCAGGACCAGTTCATGGAGGTTGTTGGAAGTCATTGCAACGCACCCTTTCAGACGGCTGGAGAAAAGCCCCATTGTTGTAACGGGGCGACTTCTGTTGCTCTGTGGTGGTCCGATTATCAGTAAGCGATTGCGACAGCGAAACTTCAGATTTAGCATAGCTGCTGTTAAATAAACTAATAGCTGAAGGCGCCCGCCACCATGCCTGATCGCCGTTTGCCACCGCTCAATGCCGTGCGTGCCTTCGATGCGGCGGCCCGCCTGGGCAGCTATGTCGAGGCCTCGAAAGCTCTGCACGTGACCCAGCCCGCCATCGGCCGACATGTAAAGCTGCTGGAGGAATGGTTGGGCACGCAGCTGTTCGAGCGTACCTCCCGAGGGGTCACCCTGACGCTGGCGGGGGAGAAGTATCACCGCAAGATTGCCGCGGCGTTGCAGCTTATGATCGACGCCGGTAAGGAGCTGCGGCCCAAGGAGGCCGAGCGCTGGCTGCGCATCATGGTGGTTCCGGGGTTCGCCAAGCGCTGGCTGATGCCACGCATCGAAGCCGTGCGTCACCTGCGGCCAGGTTTGAAGTTCGCCATCGAGCCCAACTCCACTTTTACTGCCGTGGATGGCAAGAGCGCCGACCTCGGGATCGTCTATGGCATGGACGGGCAATACCCCAACTCACGCGCCAGCCTGATCTGCCCCTGGGTATTCCCGGTCTGTACCCCGGCTTACCTGGCCAGTATCGAGCCCATTGGGCTTCCGGCCGACCTGGTGAAACACCACCTGATTCACGTCGACGACGGTGAGTGGTGGAACCTGTGGTTCCGTGCCAATGGTCTGGATATTCACCTCAACGCCGACATGCTCTACATCAACAACGACCATGCTTTGTCGGTGGCGGAGAGTGGGCAGGGTATTGCCCTGGCCAATGAAGTCCTGGTGCGCGATGAGCTCAAGGCCGGCAAGTTGGTGCGGGCGGTCGACGCCCAGGTGCATCTCGAAAGCTATCGGGTGCTGACACCTTCCGCCGAACTGTCGGCGGACGTGGCGTGGTTTATCGAGTGGTTGCAGACGGAGTTGGAAACAGAGTTTGTTGTTTGAGCGGCAAGCGGCCTCTGTCCACCAGCAAAAAAGCCACTCGGTGTCAGTGGCGTTTTTGTTTCTGCCCGGTTACTTCTCCAACACGACCAGCGGTTTGCCTTTCTGCACGATGTAGGTCGCCAGTTCCGAGGCTTCTCCGTCGCCGATGTTTTTCGCCAGATGTGCCACACCCGCCGGGATAAACAGCGAGTCGCCGGCATGCAGCGTTACTGGCGGTTGACCTTCGAGCTGATACTGCATGGTGCCCTTGATGACGTAGGCGACTTCCACCCCAGGATGCGAATGCTTGGGAGCGGCCACGCCGGCGTCGAAATCAACGCGGGTCTGCAGCACTTCGCGCCCTGAGCTGGCGTCGAGGTCCTTTTTCACCAGATCGGTACGATGGAGCCCGGTCTGCCAGTTTTGCATGACCGGCGCGTCGGCAGGTGCCTTGGTCTCTTGTGCTTGAGAAAAGCTCGAGAAGGCAGCGAGTGCCGCAGCAGCAATGGCAAGGCTGAATAGGCCGACGGTGTTGCGAGGAGTAGGGCGGGGCATCATGTTTCTCCTGTTAGTGCATTGGGGCCGCAAATCCGGCAGCCCCATTCAGAGGCCGCCGTGTATCGCGTACATGTCGAGCAGGCCATGGATTTGTATGCGAAGTTGGCTGCGGCCGGCGGGGATACAATCGAATACAAAGCCGTCCGGGCTATAGAGCACTGAGTGGGCCGGATATCAGCTACGCACCCGACTCAGATACTCAAACAACTTGGCCGCCTCCGGGGCCAACTGCGCCGCATCCTTGACCCCGACGAACAAGGTGCGCCGCGCCCAGTCATCGCTCAAATCCACCGCCATCAGCCGGGTCCCGAGCAATTCGCTACGGACGGCCTGCAACGGCAGGATCCCGATCCCCAAGCCGGCTTCGATCATGCGACAGATACCGTCGAAGCTGCTGACCTGAATACGCACCTTGAGGACCTTGCCCGCACTCACGGCCGCATCGGTGATCCGGCTCAGCAGCGAGCTGCCCTGATTGAGCGCCACGTAGTCGAAGCCGAGCGTATCGCTGAAGGAAACACTGCGCTCATGGGCCAGTTCATGGCCGACGGGCACCAGCAGCACCAGGCGGTCGTCACTGTAGGGCCGGGTGTGCAGCCCTTCGGCGGGTACGTTATCGGCAAAAATACCGATATCGGCACGCCCATTTTCCACGGCCTGGATGATCGGTTCGCTGAGGGCTTCTTCCAGCCCGATGCGCACGTGGGGGTTGTCGCGCAGGAACCGCGCCAGGTCATCCGGCAGGAATTGGACCACGGCCGAGGTGTTGGCGAACAGCCGTACATGCCCGCGCACACCGACCGCGTAATCACTGGCATCGGAGGCCATACGGTTCACACCTTCAAGAATGGTCCTGGCGTGCTCGACCATCCCTTGTCCCGCCGCCGTCAGTTCGAGTCCCCGCGGCAACCGAATGAACAACGGACACTGGGTCGTACGCTCCAGCTCGGCCAGGCGCTTGCTGGCCGCCGAAACCGTCATGTTGGCCTTGTCGGCGGCACGGGTCAGGTTGCCGGACTCGGCGGCGAAGATCAGCAGGCGCAAGGACAACAGGTCGAAATGCAGGGGATTGATCATCAAAGAGGTCCGAGGCTTTCCAGTTTGGAAAGGATAGTGGCGGAATTTGAAATTTTCATCTGTTCAATTTGTGCCGATGATTCCTGCCACCAGTACTCGACAGGCACGGGAAACGTCATGGAATTACCTCTGCAAGGTGTCAAGGTCCTAGAGCTCGGGCAACTGATTGCCGGGCCCTTTGCGGCCAAAATGCTCGGTGAGTTTGGCGCCGATGTGATCAAGATCGAGCCGCCCGTCACCGGTGACCCATTGCGTAAATGGCGCTTGCTGCACGACGGGACCTCCGTCTGGTGGGCCGCTCAGTCACGTAACAAACGCTCGCTGACCCTGGATTTACGCCAGGCCGAGGCGCAGCAGGTGGTCCGCCAGCTGGTCAGCGATGCCGATGTGCTGATCGAGAATTTCCGTCCGGGGACCCTGGAAAGCTGGGGGCTGGGTTGGGACACGCTGCACACATTGAATCCCCGGCTGATCATGCTCCGGGTTTCCGGCTACGGTCAGACCGGGCCTTACCGTGACCGTCCCGGCTTCGGCGTGATCGGCGAGGCCATGGGCGGGCTGCGCCATCTCTCCGGCGAGCCTGGACGTACGCCGGTCAGGGTCGGCGTTTCCATTGGCGACTCGTTGTCGGCCTTGCACGGGGTGATCGGGATTCTGCTGGCCCTGCGTCACCGCGAGCAGAACGGCGGGCAAGGGCAGCAGATCGATGTGGCGCTGTACGAGTCTGTGTTCAACATGATGGAAAGCCTGCTGCCCGAATATTCGGTGTTCAACGCCATTCGTGAACCCGCCGGCAGCAGCTTGCCGGGTATCGCCCCGACCAATGCCTATCGTTGCCGCGACGGTGGTTTTGCCTTGATCGCCGGCAATGGTGACAGCATCTACCAACGCCTGATGGAGGTGATCGGTCGCCGTGACCTGGCGAACGACCCTGACCTCGCGCAGAACGATGGCCGCGTGTTGCAGGTCGAGCGTATCGATGCCGCGATTGCCCAGTGGACGGCGCGGCTGGCGCTCGACGAAGTGTTGTCGATCCTGACCGAGGCGCGCATCCCCGCCGGCAAGATCTACAACGCCGCCGACATCGCCCAGGACCCGCATTACCGGGCGCGAGACATGCTGCTCGACAGCCAGCTGGACGACGGCACTGCCGTGACCTTACCCGGCATCGTGCCCAAGCTCGGTAGCACGCCCGGCCGCGTGGTGCGCCCGGCACCGACCCTGGGCCAGCATACCGCCGAGATTCTGGGCGAGCTGGGTATCGACCCTGCGCAGCAGGCCGACTGGCGCCAGCGCGGCATTATCTGAACCGAGGACTATTCATGAAACGTCTTTTCCTGCAGGAAGTCGCCACCCGTGACGGCTTCCAGAACGAAGCACGGTTTATCGAAACCGCCGACAAGATCGCCCTGATCGACCGCCTCAGCCAGTGTGGTTTTGCCAAGATCGAGGTCACCTCGTTCACCTCGCCCAAGGCCATTACCGCGCTGCGCGACGCCGAAGCGGTGATGCACGGCATCCGCCGCAATCCGGCGGTGGAATATACCGTGCTGGTGCCCAATGTGCGCGGCGCCGAACGGGCCCTGGCGTGCAATATCGATGAAGCCAATCTGGTGATGTCGGTCAGCGAACCCCACAACCGCTCCAACCTGCGCATGAGCCGCGAGCAGTCGTTTGCCCAGCTCAGCGAAGTGTTCCGGGTGATCGGCCAGGGGCCGGTGGCGACCAATGTGTCGTTGTCGACGGTCTTCGGCTGCCCGATGCAGGGCGATGTCCCGATGGGCGAGGTGCTGCATTGGGTCGAGCGCTTTGCCGAACTGGGCGCCCGTGGCGTGACCTTGTGCGACACCACCGGCATGGCCTACCCGAGCCAGGTCGAGGCGCTGTCCCGGGCGGTGCGTGAGCGTTTTCCGGCGCTGCAACTGACCCTGCATTTCCACAATACCCGTGGCATGGCCCTGGCCAACGCCCTGGCCGCCATCGACGCCGGTATCGATCGTTTCGACGCCGCCCTCGGTGGCCTCGGCGGTTGTCCTTATGCGCCGGGGGCCAGCGGCAATGTCTGTACCGAAGACCTGCTGCACATGCTGCAGTTGATGGGCTTCGACACCGGGGTCGACCTGGACCGTGTGCTGGCGGCTGCCGCGCAGTTGCCGGGTCTGGTCGGCCATGAGATTCCCAGCCAGATCCTCAAGGCCGGCAAACGCCTGGACCTGCACCCGATTCCCGCCCATGTCGCCAGCCTGGAAAAACAGGTGCTGTCGACCCGAACCCAGGAGCTGCAACCATGATCGACCATCTTGACCACCTGGTGCTGACCACCATCGACCCTGTGGCCGCCGAGGATTTCTATGTGCGGGTCATGGGCATGCAGGTGCAGACCTTCGCCGGCGGGCGCAAGGCGTTCGCCTTCGGCCAGCAGAAAATCAACCTGCATGTGCGCGGTCACGAGTTCGAGCCCAAGGCGCACCTGCCAGTACCGGGGGCGCTGGACCTGTGTTTTATCGCCTCTATCTCCCTGGATCAGGTAATCGCCCACCTGGTCAGTGTCGATTGGCCGATCATCGAAGGCCCGGTGTTGCGCACCGGGGCCACGGGACCGATCCGTTCGGTGTATGTACGTGATCCGGACCTGAACCTGATCGAGATTTCCGAACCCGTCCGGCCGGAGCGTGCAGCATGAGGGTGGTGTTTCTCGACAGTGCCAGCCTGCCGCTGGGTATTGCGCGCCCGGCCTGGGTCACGGACTGGCAGGACCGTTCCGACACTTCGCCCGAACAGGTGGTGAGCGCTGCCCGCCAGGCCGATGTGCTGATTACCAACAAGGTGCGCATCGGCCGAGCCGAACTTGAACAGCTGCCTGAGCTGCGCTTTATCTGCGTCGCGGCCACCGGTTACGACTGTATCGACCTGGTGGCCTGCCGTGATTTTGCCGTGGCGGTGTGCAATGTCCCGGCCTACTCGGCGCAAAGCGTCGCCGAGTCGGTGATCGCCTCGATCTTCGCCTTGCGCCGACAGTTGTTCGCCTACCAGGCCGCCGCGCTGCGGGGCTGGTCGAGTTCGCGGCATTTCTGCGTCCATCGTGCGCCGATCCGGGATGTGCAGGGCAGTGTACTGGGGATCATCGGCAAAGGCGGCATTGGCCAGGCCACGGCGCGTCTGGCCAGCGCCCTGGGCATGCAACTGCTGTATGCCGAACACCGTGGCGTGATCCCGGTGCGCAAGGGCTACCAGGCCTTTGAAACGGTGCTGGCGCAAAGCGATGTGATCTCGTTGCACTGTCCGTTGACCGAGCACACCCGCCACCTGATCGGTGCCGCGGAACTGGCGCAAATGAAACCCGGTGCCGTGCTGATCAATACCGCCCGCGGGCCTTTGGTGGATGAACACGCGGTGCTCGCGGCACTCGACAGTGGCCGCCTCGGCGGCGCAGCCCTCGATGTGCTGAGCCAGGAGCCGCCGGCGGCCGACCACCCCTTGCTCACGGGCCGCCATGCCAACCTGATCGTCACCCCCCATGTCGCCTGGGCCAGCCAGAGCAGCCTGCAACGCCTGGCCGACGGCATCCTCGGCAACCTGCACGGCTACTACTCGGGGAAGCTGATCAACCGCGTGTCGTAACGGCTTCACCCCACAACAAGAAGGTCGACCCATGACAACAATAACAATAGGAAAACCGCGCCCTTCACGGTTGCGCGGCGTGCTCCGCCACCTGTATGTGCAGGTGCTGCTGGCGATTGTGCTAGGCATTCTCTTCGGGCATTTCTACCCTGGCCTCGGTGAAGAAATGAAGCCGTTGGGCGACACCTTTATCAAACTGATCAAGATGCTGATTGCGCCGATCATCTTCTGCACGGTGGTCAGCGGCATTGCCAGTATGCAGAGCCTCAAGCGCATCGGCCGGGTCGGCTTCAAGTCGTTGCTGTACTTCGAAGTGCTGACCACCCTGGCGTTGGTCGTGGGGCTGGTCGGGGTCAACCTGATGCAGCCCGGCGCGGGCATGCATATCAACCCGGCGAGCCTTGATGCCCATGCCGTCGACGGCTACAGCAAGCTGGCCCATGAACAGAGCGTGGTGGGCTTTCTCACCCATATCGTGCCCGGCACCGTGTTCGGCGCTTTTGCCGAGGGCGATATTCTCCAGGTGTTGTTCATTTCCATCCTGTTCGCCTTCGCCTTGCAACTGCTCGGTAGCGCCGGCAAGCCGCTGCTGGAGCTGATCGATCTGGTGGCCCAGGCATTCTTCCGCATGGTTCGGATCGTGATATATGTCTCGCCGCTGGGGGCCTTTGGCGGTATGGCGTTTACGATTGGCAAGTACGGCGTCGGCTCCCTCGGGGCCTATGGCAACCTGCTGATCTGCTACTACGTGACGGCGCTGTTTTTTGTCCTGGTGGTGCTCAACCTGGTGGCGCGGCTGGCGGGCTTCAGCCTGTGGCAGTTTCTCAAGTACATCCGCGATGAGTTGTTTCTGGTACTGGGCACCTCCTCTTCGGAGTCGGCGTTGCCGCGCTTGATGGGCAAGCTCGAACGCCTCGGCTGCGAGAAATCGGTGGTGGGGCTGGTGGTGCCCTCGGGCTACTGTTTCAATCTCGATGGCAGTTGCATCAACATGACGGTACTGGCGATTTTTATCGCCCAGGCGCTGGATATCCCCCTCGACCTCTGGCACCAGGTCACCTTGTTGTTCATCCTGCTGCTCACCTCCAAGGGCGCGGCCAGTATCACCGGCGGGGCGTTTATTACCCTGGCGGCTACCCTCGGCAGCCTGGATGTCATTCCGGCGGCGGGGCTGGTGCTGGTACTGGGGGTCTACCGGTTTATTTCCGAGGGCGGGGCGTTGATCAATGTGATCGGCAACGGTGTCGCCACGCTGTTTATTGCCAAGTGGGAAGGGGCGCTGGACGAAGAGCAACTGGCGGCCGAGTTGCACAAGGGGTGTGCCCGAGAGCCGGAGGTGCAGCCCTGAACGAGTTGTCGCAAGACAACCCCAAGACCGCTCAGTCCACGAAAACTGAGCGGTGTTGGGTTTCTGAAGCGGCTTGCGAGGCGGCTGCACTGAGTACAAAGGTGCCGAACCTGAGGGTGTCGGCCAGTCGCTCCAGGGTGAGTGCGAACAGATCCGCCAGGCACGGCAGGTTGAAATGCGCTTCCATGGTCGCCAGCGCGTTCCAATAGCCGGTCATGATCCAGACGTGAGGACGTGAAGAGCAGCGGGTCAGGCTGTACGACGTGCACCCGGAAAGGTCCTGCAAGGTTTCAACCAATGCGCTCAGTCGCGCTTGCAGGGGCCCTGAACGACTGTCGAGGGTATGGATTTCAACGGTACTGATGGCAACGAGGTGCATGGGATTCACCTGGGTCGGGGGTGGATAGGCTTGTGCGTTCAATAGGATCACCCACACGATACTCAGCCCCCGACTGGACGTCATTGCGAAATATCGCCACACTATTTTTCAAAACGGCCAAATGTTCGTTCAGTATCCGAGGTGCACTTTCCTTGATGCAGATTTCATTCGACTGCCTGGCGGGCTCGCGGGAGGTCGATCAGGTTCCCCGTCCCGTCTATGCCTTGAACGCCTCTCTGGTTTCCGAAGGCTGGGAGCATGCCAAGCACCAGCACCGCAAGGCGCAGTTGCTGTATTCGGTGCGCGGCATCCTCAATTGCGAGGTCGAGGACGGGGTCTGGATCGTGCCGCCGCAATGTGCGGTGTGGATACCGGGCGGCATGTTGCATGCGTCTCGCAGTTCCGGCGAAACGGAGTGCTACTGCCTGTTCATCGAACCTGAGGCCGTCGACAATCTTCCCAAGTTCTGTTGCACCATCGCGGTCTCGCCGCTGCTGCGAGAGCTGATTCTTCGCACGGCAAGTCTTCCTCAACTGTATGCCGAGCAGGGGCGCGACGCCCGCTTGGTCGCGACGTTGCTCGACGAGTTGTGCGCGGCGCCGGTAGAAGACCTGCGCCTGGCCATGCCTCGGGACCGGCGGCTACGGCAACTGGCACAGCGGTTGTTGGCCGAGCCTTCGGCCAAGGTCCCGATGAGTGAATGGGCCACGCGTATCGGCATGAGCGAGCGCAGCATGAGCCGGCTGTTGTTGCAGGAAACCGGCGTGAGCTTCGGTCGCTGGCGCCGGCAGTTGCACATCATCCTTTCTCTGCGTCGCCTGACCCAAGGCGAAAGCGTGCAATCGGTGGCCCTGGACCTGGGCTACGAAAGCTCCAGCGGTTTTGTCACCATGTTCCGCAAGGCGGTCGGCAAGCCACCGGCGCGCTACCTGCTGGAGCGCGTGACCAGCAGCGCGCGGGAAGGGGACTTTGCCAAGGTGCCGGGTATCGTGCTGGGCGCTGATACCTGAGCATCGGTACTACGACGGACAATTTATCGATATTCGCACTTTTATAAAGCGTTATGGGGGACGGTGCGCGCCAGTCTGTGGCAGCAGCGTTGGCGTTCGTCGCTCTCCAGTCACGTGTCTCGACTATCAATAGCGATTGACGCCCCTCGCGCTGGATGCTGGCACAGAGCCTGCAAGGCCTGTATCAGGTTCATCTGGAGTGTATTCCTGTGGACAGGCTCTTCGGTCAATGGCGATCGATAGGTCGAGCAGGGAATGGGCGACATCGCTGAATCAGGTATGGACCTGGTTTCAACACCGAAAAAGAACAGGCAACGGCGCCTGGAACCGCAAGGTTTCAGGCTTTTTTTTTGCATTTTTGACTACGAATAATGTCAGAGGCCTTAATCGGGGAGTATTGGATATGGCCAAGTTAAGCACTGCACAACGTATCGTCATCGGCTTTGCCATTGCGCCGTTGGTACTGACGGGCCTGGTGCTGTATGCCTTGCATGATCTGGCAACGCTCAAGGACCAGTCCATGGTGATCGTCAAGCAGGACTGGCCGAAGATCGATCCGATCATGGTGGTTGCCACCGGTGTGCGGGACAACGCCAGGAACACCCGGGACCTGCTGCTCGACAAGGACAACCAGCAAGCCCAGCAGTCCATCGACAGCACCAAGAAACGTATCAGCCAGGCCCTTGAAACCCTCGAACCCTTGCTTGATTCACCGCAAGGCAAAGCCGCCTATGCCACCCTGAAAAAGCATCGCGAGGCTTATGTTGCTGCGTTCACCCAGGTGCAGGTGTTGATCAAGCAAGGCGCGCCGGATGCCGCGATGGCGCAGCTCAAGCAGCAAGTCATCCCCGCCGAACAGCAGGTCTATCAAAGCCTCGACGCCCTGATGGCGCTGCAAGGGCAGATCTTTATCGATCGTGAAAAGTCGGCAGAGGCGCTGTACAGCGATGCGCGCCGGAACATGCTGGGCTTGTTTGTGCTCTGCCTGGTCTCGGTCAGCGCCGCAGCGATCATCGTCACCCGCAGTGTTACCCGGCCCCTGGGTGGCGAACCCGATGCCGCTGCGCGGGTGCTGAGTCAGATTGCCCAGGGTGATCTGACGATTCACGTGCCGGTGAAGGCCAATGCTGAAGGGAGCGTGATGATGAACATGCACCAGATGCAGCAAAATCTGAACAGCATGGTCAAGCGCATCGCGGCATCGGTCGATCAGGTGGCCGGTTCGTCCGAACAACTGAGCGCGGTCAGCAGCCAGACCCGTGGCAGCTTGCAGTTGCAGGGCCAGGAAATCGAGCAGGCTGCGGCGGCGGTCAATCAGATGACCGCCGCTGTCGATGAGGTCGCCCGCAATGCCGTCAGCACCAGCGAGGCGTCGAGGATTTCCGAGCAAACCGCCCAGCGCGGCCGTGAGCAGGTCCAGGAAACGGTAGCCTCGATCGGGGCGCTGGCCGACGGCATGACCGATACCTCACAGCGTATCGAGCAGTTGGCTGGGCGCGTGCAGGACATCAGCACGGTGCTGGACGTGATTCGCAGCATCGCCGAGCAGACCAATCTGCTGGCCCTCAACGCGGCGATTGAAGCGGCCCGCGCCGGTGATGCCGGACGTGGTTTTGCGGTGGTTGCCGATGAGGTGCGGGCGTTGGCCCATCGCACTCAGGTCTCGACCCGGGAAATCGAGCAGATGATTGGCAATGTGCGCCAGGATACCGGGCAGGCGGTGAGCGCCATGCACAGCAGCAGTCAGTTGGTGCAGGCGACCCTGGAAGTCGCGCAACGCTCCGGTGAAGCACTGGAGGAGATCACCCGGTCGATCTCGCAGATCAACGAACGCAACCTGATGATCGCCAGCGCCACCGAGGAGCAGGCCTTGGTCGCACGTGAGGTGGATCGCAATCTGGTGGGCATTCGTAATCTGTCCGAGCAGGTTTCGCAGGGGGCGCAACAGACTCATACGGCAGGTCTGGAGTTGGCACAGATGGCCGGGACCCTGCACCAGACCGTGGCGCGCTTTAAAATCTAGGCCCCCTGGGCTGGAACGAAAAAGGCTCCGTATCTGGCGATACGGAGCCTTTTTTATCTACGTGGGCAACTCTCGATTACGCCTCCGGAATAGCCTGGAACGGCGACTCCTTATCCGTGCGCTCCTTGCTGCCCCAGGCCGCGACACCGACCTTGATGGCATAGAACAGGATGCTGAAGACCACGAACAGGAACAACGCTGTCAGCGTGGCGTTGGTGTAGGCGTTGAAGATCACGTGCTGCATCTGGGTGATGTCCTTGGCCGGGGCGATCACCTGGCCGGCTTCCAGCGCGACGCTGTATTTCTTCGCCAGGGCAAGGAAACCGATGGCCGGGTTGGCGTCGAACAGCTTGATAAAGCCGGCCATGGTGGTGCAGATCAGCAGCCAGGCGGCGGGCAGCAAGGTCACCCAGATGTAGCGCTGGCGCTTCATCTTGATCAGCACGACCGTGCCGAGCATCAGCGCGATACCGGCCAGCATCTGGTTGGAGATGCCGAACAGCGGCCACAAGGTGTTGATGCCACCCAGCGGGTCGATCACGCCTTGATACAGCAGGTAACCCCACATGGCCACGCACCCGGCGGTGGCGATCAGGTTGGCGGTCCAGGATTCGGTGCGCTTGAGTGCCGGAACGAATGAGCCGAGCAGGTCCTGCAGCATGAAACGCCCGGCACGGGTGCCGGCATCCACCGCCGTCAGGATAAACAGCGCTTCGAACAGGATCGCGAAGTGGTACCAGAACGCCATGGTGTTCTCACCCGGCAGGACATGGTGGAGGATCTGCGCAATACCGACCGCCAGGGTCGGCGCACCGCCGGCACGGGCCAGCACGGTGGTTTCGCCGATGTCCTTGGCCACGGCCAGCAGGGCATCTGGCGTGATCGCGAAACCCCAACTGCTGACGGTCTGGGCCACGGTCACTGCATCAGCGCCCACCACGGCCGCCGGACTGTTCATGGCGAAGTACACGCCCGGATCGATGACCGAGGCGGCGACCATCGCCATGATGGCGACGAAGGATTCCATCAACATGCCGCCATAACCGATATAGCGGGCATGACCTTCGCTGGCCAGCAGCTTGGGCGTGGTTCCGGAGGCGATCAAGGCGTGGAAGCCGGAGACCGCACCGCAGGCGATGGTGATGAACAGGAACGGGAACAGGCCACCTTTCCAGACCGGACCGGTGCCGTCGACGAACTGAGTCAGCGCCGGCATTTTCAGCACGGGCATGGTGATCAGGATGCCGATTGCCAGGGCCATGATGGTGCCGATCTTGAGGAAGGTCGACAGGTAGTCACGGGGCGCCAGGATCAGCCACACCGGCAGGACCGCGGCGACGAAGCCGTAGCCGATCAGCATCCAGGTGATTTGCAGGCCGGTGAAGGTGAAGGCCTTGGCCCAGACCGGATCAGCGGCAATCTGCCCGCCGAGCCAGATCGAACCGAGCAGCAGAAGCACGCCGACAATGGAGATTTCACCGATGCGGCCCGGGCGGATGTAGCGCATGTAGATGCCCATGAACATCGCGATCGGGATGGTCGCCATCACCGTGAAGATGCCCCATGGGCTCTCGGCCAGGGCCTTGACCACGATCAGCGCCAGCACCGCGAGGATGATGATCATGATCAGGAAGCAGCCGAACAGGGCGATGGTCCCCGGCACGCGGCCCATTTCTTCACGGACCATGTCACCCAGGGAGCGACCGTTGCGCCGGGTGGACATGAACAGGACCATGAAGTCCTGCACGGCACCGGCCAGCACCACGCCGGCGATCAGCCAGAGTGTACCGGGCAGATAGCCCATCTGCGCCGCCAGCACCGGCCCGACCAGCGGCCCCGCGCCGGCAATGGCCGCGAAGTGGTGACCGAAAAGAATGTGTTTGTTGGTCGGCACATAGTCCAGGCCATCATTGTTGATGACGGCGGGAGTGGCGCGATTGGCATCGAGCTGCATCACCTGGTTGGCGATAAACAGGCTGTAGTAGCGGTAGGCGACGAGGTAGATAGCGACTGCGGCGACGACGATCCAGAGGGCGTTGATGGCTTCGCCGCGGCGCAGGGCCACGACACTTAGCGCAAAAGCTCCCAGGACGGCCACGGCAAACCAGGCGAGGTGTTTAGCCAGACGGTTCATTGCGTGTCTCCTGCCAACAGCCGGTAGACTGTGGCGGTAATTTTTATAATTGTGTCCGCGGTGCGGAGCTGGCCCAATATCCGTGGATACCGTCAACAAAAGTATCCGCACGACTACGTACGCGGTGTCTACGTAGTTCTACTGAGAGTCCTGGAAGTCGCCATGCAGCTCAAGCACAAAATCGTCGCCCTGGGGATCTTGCCCCTGGTGTTGGCCATCGCCGTCATCTGCGCGCTGGTGATTTCCCTGAACCGCCAGCTGGGCGATCAGCAGGCGCAACTGATCGAAGACAGCATCCTCGCCAGCAAGCGCGCCGAGTTGAAGAACTATGTGGAAATGGCGCAAAGCCTGATTGCGCCACTGTATGACGACGGCAAGGGTGACGAGCATGCCCGGCAAGAGGTCCTGGAAGAGCTGCGCAAGCTCAGCTTCGGGATCAATGGCTACTTTTTCGTATATGACCGCCAGGGCCGCAGCCTGATGCACTCGCGCCAGTCGGAACTGGTGGGGCAATACCTGTGGGACATGAAGGACCCCCACGGTCTGCCGGTGATCCAGGCCTTGCTGAAAAGCGCCGAGTCCGGTGAAGGCTTCCAGCGTTACGCCTGGAACAAGCCCTCTACTGGCCAGGTGACCGACAAGCTCGCCTATGTCGTGATGCTCGACCACTGGGGCTGGATGCTCGGTACCGGCATCTACCTCGAGGACGTCGAACGGGCCACCCAACAGGCCCGTGACGAAGTGGCCCACGGCATTCGCAAGACCATGCTGGCCATTGCCGCCGTGGCCCTGGTGGCCGTGCTGCTGGTCTTTGCCGGCGGCATGACCCTGAACGTCAGCGAGCATCGCCTCGCCGACCGCAAGCTCCAGCGCCTGACCCAACGCATTGTCAGTTTGCAGGAGGAAGAGCGATCACGGGTTTCCCGCGAGTTGCACGACGGCATCAGCCAGGTGCTGGTGTCCATCAAGTTCCAGTTCGAGTTGGCCAGTCATGTGCTCGAGAAGGGGCAGGACAGGGGACTGGGCATCTTGAGGGAAGCGGTCGAACGCCTGGGGGAGGCGATTGGCGAGGTGCGCAGCCTGTCCCATGACTTGCGTTCGTCGCTGCTCGACACCTTGGGCCTGCCGGCGGCCATCGGTCAGCTCGCCGCCGAGTTCGAGCAGCGCAGCGGGCTGGTGGTGGCCTATGAGAACAATGATTTCGATTGCCAGTGGCCCGACGGGCTGGCGGTGTCGTTGTTTCGCATTGTCCAGGAGGGCCTGACCAATATCGAACGGCATGCCGGGGCCAGCCATGTCTCGATTACCTTGCACGGCTCCGAGCAGTCTGTCCGGCTGACGGTGATCGATGACGGTGGCGGTTTCAACGTGACCCAGGTGGAGCGTCGTCACTCGGGCATCGGCCTGCGCAATATCCGCGAACGGGTCGAGCATTTTGGCGGACGCCTCGAACTGACCTCCGCGCCAGGAAGAAGTGTACTGGATGTGCTGCTGCCGCTTAAAATCGCCGCTGCCAAATACTGACTCAGTCGACAACAACAAGAGCGAACGCCCCTGATGAACCAGCTCTATCCGATCCGCGTCGCCCTGGTTGACGATCACTCCCTGGTCCGGGACGGGATCAAGGCCTTGCTGTCGGTCATGCCGCCCCTGGAAGTGGTGGGAGAGGCCGAGAATGGCGCCGAAGCGATCGAGATGGTGCGGCGCTGCCAGCCGGACCTGCTGCTGGTGGACATCAGCCTGAAGGACATGAACGGCCTGGAGCTGACCCGAGCCTTGAGCAAGGAGTATCCGTTGCTCAAGATTCTGGTGCTGAGCATGTACGACAACTATGAGTACGTGAGTGAATCGGTGCGTGCCGGTGCCAGCGGATATGTACTGAAGAATTCACCGTCGCGGGAAATCCTCGCGGCCATTGAAGCCATCGTCAGCGGCGGGACCTTCTACAGCGCCGCGATTGCCCAGAAGCTGATTGCCGACAAGACCAGCGACAACGAGCTGACGCCGCGGGAAAGCCAGGTGCTGTGCAAAATGGTCCAGGGCATGAACAACAAGGAAATGGCCCGCGAGCTGGATATCAGCGTGCGCACGGTGGAGACCCACCGGCTGAGCATCCGCCGCAAACTCAATATCGACAAGCCTGCGGCCCTGCTCAAATACGCGATGGATCATGGACTGATTTCGCCTTGATCTGTGCTTGTGCCAGCGGCGGGTGCAACCGGGCTGTCAGTGGTTGACCAGCTCATTGCTCCAGCATTGCGCGATCCAGTCGCCCAGCGCCCTGACCCGTTTAGGCTCGTAGCGCGCCTCCAGCCTCAGCAGGTGCACCGGCAGCGCCATCAGCGACCAATCCGGGAGCAGTTCGATCAGCGCACCTGAAGCGATCCCTTCGTTGAACAGCCAACGCGGCCCGGGGTGGATTCCGGCACCGTCGCTGACGGCCTGCTCGATGGCACCGACATTATTCAGGTGGAAGACGCCGTTCAGCTCGACGGAGACCTCTCGGCCTTGTTTGCTCATCTTGAGGCGAGTCCGGTTTCGCTCCCGCCCGAGGGAGTAGAGGATGGCCCGGTGCGACACCAGGTCCTCGGGGGTGCTCGGCATGCCATGGAGGGCGATGTAGCCACGGCTCGCGCAGAGCACGTTGGGCATCTCGCCGATCCGCCTGGCGACCAGGTCGGTGGTCGGCAGTTCGCCGACGCGCATCGCCAGGTCCATGGCCTCGGCTTTCAGGTCGATACGGTGGTCGGACAGCACCAGGTCAATCAGCACCTGAGGGTGGCGTCGCTGAAAGGCGGTCAGCCACTTGGTCAGGAAGCGTTCGCCAAAATTCACCGGCGCGGTCATGCGGATCACCCCGGCGATTTTCGGTGAGCGCGAGTCGAGGTCGGCGAGCACGCCTTCCATTTCCGCCACGAGCGGCTTCATTTGCTCGTACGCCCGGCTACCGGCGTCCGTCAGCGTGACCATTCGGGTGGAGCGGTTCAGCAGGCGGACTTCAACTCTTTTTTCCAGGGCGCTGAGCCGCCGGCTGACCGATGACGGCTCCAGATTGAGGTCCTCCGCTGCGCGGGAAAGGCTGCCGCGTTCGACGATGCGGAAAAACAGCCGCCACAGTGAAATGTCATCATTCATGCACTTATTGCAACTCACTTTTGATTTGGCGGTCATGTCATTGCATATATCACTTCAATACCATCCGTTTGTCCACTCGTCAGACAAGCTGAAGCCACGGAATGCCCAGACAAAACGATACATCACGCCGCTACCTTGTTCTGTTCGCGGTCTGTGCGGCGGGCCTGATCCTCCCCTTGGAATACACCGGACCGGCCATGGCGCTTGCCGCCATCGGCGCGGATCTGGGCGGCGACGCAATCGCGTTGGCCTGGGTCGTCAATGCCTTCGCCCTGAGCTTCGGCAGCGCGATCATGGCCGCCGGCACGCTGGCCGATCTCTACGGACGCAAACGGATGTTCTGCTGGGGGATTGGCAGTTTCACCGTGCTGTCGATCATTGTCAGCTTTGCCCAGGACGTGGTGTTCCTGGACCTGATGCGAGGCGCACAGGGGATTGCCGCCGCCCTGACCATGGCCGGTGGTTCGGCCACGCTGGCGCAGGAGTTCGAGGGGCATGCGCGGACCAAGGCCTACGGCCTGCTCGGTACCGCATTTGGCCTGGGTCTGGCGTTTGGGCCGGTGATTTCCGGAGCGCTGGTCGAGTGCTTCCATTGGCGTGCGATCTTCGGCCTGGGGGCGGTGTTCGGTGCGCTGGCCTGGATCATCGCCGCACCACGGATGATCGAAAGCCGTGACCCCGAGGCCAGGCACCTGGACTGGGGCGGTGTCATCACGTTCAGTGCGATGTTGCTGTTCCTGACCTTCGGCATCATGCAAGTGCCACAGCATGGCTGGGCCAGCGTCACGGTCATCGTCCTGTTGGCGGTCGCGCTACTCCTGTTACTGATCTTCATCCGTGTGGAGCGTCGGCAGCAGCGCCCGATGCTGGACCTCTCGCTGTTCGGCAACCGGCGTTTCGTCGGCGTGCAGTTGCTGCCGATCGCCACCGCGTTGTGCTTCATCGTGCTGTTGATCCTGCTGCCCTTGCGGTTTATCGGGGTCGAAAGAATGAGCGCCGGGGAGGCGGGGCTGCTGATGATGGCGCTGTCGCTGCCCATGCTGGTGGTGCCTTTTCTGGCGGCGCTGGTGGCCCGCCATGTGGCCGCGGCCGATCTCTGTTTTGTCGGCTTGCTGCTGGCCGGTGTCGGGCTTGCCGTGTTGGCGAATGTCGCCGTTGGCTCAAGCTGGCAAAGCTTCGCATTGCCCATGTTGCTGATCGGGATTGGCTCCGGCTTACCCTGGGGGCTGATGGACGACCTCTCGATCAAGGTCGTGTCCGTGGAGCGCGCCGGCATGGCGACCGGGATCTTTACCACCATGCGTGCCTGCGGCGAAGCGGTGTGCGTGGCGGCGGCGCTGGCCATGCTCAACAGCTTTCTGCAATTGCGGTTTGTCGGCGAGATTTCGCGGCAAGCCGCGTCGGCAGCGGCCAATTATCTCGCTACCGGGGACCTGGCCGGCGCGGCAAGCGCCGTATCGCCTATAGAACTTCCGGCACTGTTTGAATACTACAGCGGCGCCTTTTCTTCACTGGTCTATGGCCTGGCCGGGCTGACGTTGGCGGCGGCGATAGTCAGTCGCTGGGCGCTCAGCCAGCGCCCCCCGGCGATTTCGACCAGCAGGGCGCACCGTGCCGGGCAATGAGCCGCGACGGACAAGGGATCTATAAGGCAATTATAAGGAAGCGTCATGATGGAACGTGACAGCAGCACCGGCCAGCCGCTCAAGCTCATTGCGATTGCAAAGGCCCTGGAAAACGATACTGACGCCTGTTCAGTGGAAATGTCCGAAATCGCTCGCTGGTGCGTGAGCTACCTGTGCAATCCGCATCCGGAGTTGGGGCGCGCAGGGGCGGTATGCCCATGGACAGGGCCTTCCATGAAACGGGAGACTTTCTGGCTTGTCGACATCGTTGTCGGCGGTCGCAGCGACGAGGCGGTTTGCTCTGACCTGCGAGGTCTGATTGCGGCCTTCAAGGGCCGTGACCCCGCCGAAGGCAATGCCAGTCAGTTCAAGACCATTGTCGGGGTGCTGCACGGCCTCGACGACCCGGCCAGGGTCAACCATTACCATTCATTGTTGAAACTCGACTTCCTCGAGTCCGGCCTGATGCTCGGTGAGTTCTACTCGCATTGTCAGAAACCCGGCTTACGCAACGATGACTTCAAACCACTACGTTCACTCACGCCATTACTGGTGGTGCGGGAGATGGTCGAGCTGGATATCGCCTTCCTGGCGGACCAGCCCAAATTTGTCGAGGCCTACCTGAATACTCACGGCTCCCGGGCCAAGGTCGGCATCAATTCGGTCTTGCATCAGGCCGACCGCCTTAGCCTTAGTGCAGAACAGATGGACGTGTTACGGCGCATCGTTGCCGGCTGACGCCCAGACAAAACAATGATATCCACTAGCATGGAGGCTTTTAAATGGCTGTTCGCATTCCAGAACCGTTCCGGATCAAGATGGTTGAACCGCTCAAGCGGACAACCCGGGCCTATCGTCAGGAAGCCCTGCAGCAGGCCGGGCTCAACCCGTTCCTGCTGCGCGCCGAGGACGTCTTCATCGATTTACTCACCGACAGCGGTACCGGGTCGATGAGCGATCGGCAATGGAGCGCGATGATGAGTGCCGACGAGTCCTATGCCGGCAGCAAGAGCTTCTTTCGCCTTAGCGAAACCGTCGAGCGGCTCTTCGGCTTTCCCTACACCATCCCCGTGCATCAGGGGCGAGGGGCTGAACAGATTCTCTTTCCCTGCCTCGTTGAGCGGGCCCGGGAACGCGGTGCCAGCGCGCCGATATTTGTGTCGAATCACCACTTTGACACGACCAAGGCCCATGTCGAGATGGCCGGCGCGATGGTCAAGAACCTGATCTGCCCGGCGGCCCTGGACACTGCGCGACATGACGACTGGAAAGGCAACTTCGACCTCGAAGCCCTGGCCTCTGAAATCGAATTGAGCGGTGCTCAGCAGATTGCCGCCGTGGTGATCACCATCACCTGCAACAGTGTGGGTGGGCAGCCGGTGGCGATGGACAATATTCGTGATGCGGCTTCGATGGCGCGGCAACACGGTATTCCGGTAGTGATCGATGCCGCACGGTTTTCGGAGAATGCGTATTTCATCAAGACCCGCGATGCCCGCTACAAAGACCACTCGATCCTGCAAATCGTCTGGGAAATGTTCCAGCACGCCGATGCCTTCACCATGTCCGCCAAAAAGGACGCCATGGTCAATATTGGCGGGCTTTGCTGTTTCAAGAGCGACCAGGCGCTTTTCCGTGCGGCGCAGTTGCGCTGCGTGCCCATGGAAGGCTTCATTACCTACGGTGGGCTGGCCGGCCGCGATCTGGATGCGATGGCGGTGGGGCTTGAGGAGGCTTGCAATGAGGATCACCTGACCAGCCGGATCGGCCAGGTGACCTACCTGGCCGAGCGTCTGCGGTCGGCGGGTGTGCCGATCCAGACACCGGTCGGCGGGCATGCGGTGTTCGTCGATGCCGGCAAGATCCGTCCGGATGTGGCGCCCCACCATTTCCCGGCACAGATGCTGTGCAACGCGCTTTACCTGGAGAGTGGCGTGCGTGCCACGGAGATCGGTTCATTGATGATGGGGCGCCACCCGGTCACCCGGGAGCAGGAGCCGGCGCTGTTCGAGCTGATGCGCCTGACCATTCCGCGCCGAACCTATACCGACAATCATATGGATTTCGTTGCCGACTCCTTGATCGAGGTCATCCAGAGGGCCGCCACGTTGCGACCGCTGGACTTCGACTACGAGCCCCCGGTCTTGCGCCAATTCACTGCCCGTTTCCGGGAAGTCTGATCCGCTACCGTTCCGTCATCAGGATGATCCCATGGGCCAACATCATACCCATCTGGCGGCCGCCGTTCCGGTGCCTGCTGAAACCGTTCAAGCGTTTCTGGCGCTCGCCAGGGAACTGCGTACCCAACTGCGCGACAACCAGGAACTGTGTGACGCGCAAGGTACGTACAGCCCGCAGTTGCATGAGTTTTTCATCGAGCATGGGTTCTACAAATTGCTGCAGCCCAAGCGCTACGGTGGGCTCGAGTTCGACCTCGGCGACTTTTACCAGATCATGATCGAGGTCTCCCGAGGGCACCCGGCCCTGGGTTGGAACCTTACATTGGGGGCGGCACATAGCCTGACGTTCGCCGCGCATTGGCCGCAGGCGGTCCAGGACGAGATTTTTGGCGTTGACGGGCATTTCGTTGCGCCTCATCGGGCGTTTCCGAGTGGTCATTGCGTCAAGGTGCCGGGCGGTTATCGGGTCAGCGGTACGTTCAACTACTGCACCGGCATCACCTATTCGACGCACGCGATTATCACCGTTGTCGATGGGTCGGCAGAGCAGGGGGCGCCAGCGCTGAATTGCCTCGTGCCGCGTTCGAGCTACACCATTGTCGATGATTGGGGCGGCAGCGAGACACTGGGTATGCGTGCCAGCGGCTCGAACAGCATCTGCCTCGATGACGTGTTTGTCCCCGACAGAATGGCGACTCCGTTCGTGGGCTTTTTTGCCAACCAGGACGTCAGTGACGGTACGGCGGGAACCCGCTTGCATGGGAATCCACTGTATCTCGGTTACCTCATGCTGCCTTACCACGCCAATTTGCTCGCGCCCATTATCGGCGCTGCGCGGGCGGCGCTTGACGAGTACAAACGCATCATCGAGGTCAGCCCTTTGCCGTTCTCACCCGGCCAGTCCAGGTCCCAGGACGCCAATTACCAGCGGGCCTACGGCCAGGCGCTGGTACAGACCGACGCGGCCGAGGCGATCCTGTTGCACGTGTGCGCACAGCATAAAGCGCTGGCTGAGCGCTGGCGTCAAACCGGCGAGCCGATTTCCATCAGTGAAAACTTGCGGGCCTGGGGCACGTTACAGCAGGCCGGTCGGCAAGCGTGCGAGGCGGTCGAATTGCTGTTTCGCACCGCAGGTACTTCCCAGGCCCGTAGCCAGGCCAAGCTGTTGCGTTATTTCAGTGACATTCAGATGTACCGGGGGCACGTGGGCGCGCAGTGGGAAACGTTTTCCACCTATGTCGCCAGAGCCGAACTTGGCCTTCCCGTTGGTTTTCTTCAACTCTAAAAAACGCAATGCATGGAGCGTTCAATGTCACGGACAGGCAAACAGTACCTGGAGGCCATTGCCGATGGTCGCGCAGTGTTTATCAACGGCGAGTGCTCGACCGACCACTCCCGGCATCCGGCGTTTGAAGCCACGATCCGTTCGGTCGCCGGGTTGTATGACTACCAGGCGGCGAACTCTGACGTCATGACCTTCAAGACCCCTTCCGGCAAAAGCGTCAACCGGGCTTGGCAACTGCCCACCAGCATAGAGCTGTTGATTGCCCGGGCGGACGCGGCGTATGCCTGGGCACAGCAGAGCATGGGCTGGTTGGGCCGAAGCCCGGACCACGTGTCGGCGGCCTTGAGCGGCATGATGACCCACATTGAAGTCTTCGAGGCCTACGCCCCCGATCGGGCCAAGGCCCTGAAGAACTATTTCGAATACGCCCGGGAGCGCGACCTCTACCTCACCTACACCATCGTCAACCCACAAGGCGACCGCTCCAAGAGCCCGGGTGAGCACGACCGCAATCTCTATCACACGTTGGGAGTGGTAAAGGAAACCGACGCCGGGATCATCGTGCGCGGTGCCAAGATGCTGGGCACCGGTGCAGTCCTCGCCGATGAATTGCTGGTCGGGGTACAGAACCCGCTCAAAGCGGGCGTGGATGAACGCTACGCCTTGTCCTTCGCGATCCCCTTGAATGCCCCCGGGATCAAGATCCTGTCCCGTGCCTCCTATGCAGAAGGCAAGAACTCGTTCGACCATCCGCTCAGCAGCCGTTTCGACGAAAATGATGCGCTGATTTACTTCGACGACGTGCTGGTGCCCTGGGAGCGGGTGTTTGTCTATCAAGACACGGCCATGTGCCGGCAGCAGTTCCATGGCACTGCCGCAGAGGTGTTGATGGACACGCAGAGCATGGCCCGCCTGACCGCCAAATTGCATTTTCTGGCGGGTCTGGCCCACAGGATGACGCAGGTGACGGGGGTCAACGAGTTTCCCGCCGTACGGGAGATCCTTGCAGAGTTGGCGTGCAATGCGACCATGATCGAGGGGCTGTTCAGAGGCCTGGTGGCGAACTCGACAGCGCACCTGGGGTTCCATATCCCGGACAAGAAGCAGTTGTACATGTGTCAGGCCGTGGCGCAGGTCGTTTACCCGAAAGTGCTGGAGTCGATCCGCAAGCTGGCCGGGGGAGGGGTCATCATGCTGCCGTCGCATGTCTCGGACTTGAATAATCCAGAGACGCTCGCCTTGATCGAGAAGACGCAGTACTCGACAACGGCACAGCCACTTGAGCGGGTGCAGTTGATGAAGCTGGTCTGGGATGCGGTCGGGTCTGAATTTGCCTCACGGCACCTGCAATACGAGATGTTCTACTCTGGCCCGCATTTCGTTGCGCTCTCACGGGTATACGCTGAGTACGACTGGGACAGTGCACGAGCGATGGCTTCACCCTTGATGGTGGGCAGTGCGTTTACCATGTAAGACCTTTAAGGACTCAAGTATTGCTCATTACGTCTTGGACGGTCCGAGCATGACGATCTAGCATCTGTTCAACGGTCACAGTCGCTGACCCTTGAAGATCAAGAGGAATCGTCCATGAGCATGAAAATCGATCTGACCGGAAAACTCGCCATCGTCAGCGGCAGCACCGCCGGCATCGGCCTGGGCATCAGCAAGGCGTTGGCCGAATCCGGGGCGACGGTGGTGGTCATCGGTCGCGATACCGCCAAGGTCGAACAGGCCCTGGCGACGATCCGCCAACGTGTGCCGGGCGCTCAACTGCGTGGCCTGACGGCGGACCTGGGGACTGCCGAAGGTGCCGAGAAATTGTTTCGCGCCGAGCCCCGGGCGGACATCCTGGTGAACAACCTCGGGATCTTCAACGCGGTGGATTTCTTCGACACCCCGGACAGCGAGTGGGCGCGTTTTTATGAGATCAACGTGATCTCCGGTGTGCGCCTGGCGCGGCATTATGTGCCGGGCATGGTCAGCCAGGGCTGGGGGCGGGTGATTTTCCTGTCCTCCGAATCCGGGATCGCCATTCCGGCGGACATGCTCAATTACGGCGTGACCAAAAGCGCCAACCTGGCGGTGTCCCACGGCCTGGCCAAACGCCTGGCGGGCACCGGGGTGACCGTCAACGCGATCCTGCCGGGGCCGACCTTTACCGATGGCCTGGAGCAGATGCTCAAGGACGCCACTGACGAGTCCGGCCGCAGCGCCCGGGAAGAAGCCGACGCCTTTGTGCGCAAGGCCCGGCCCACCTCGATCATTCAGCGGGTGGCGGATGTCGAGGAGGTTGCCAACCTGGTGGCCTATATCGCTTCGCCGCTGTCCTCGGCCACCACCGGCGCGGCCCTGCGGGTCGACGGCGGCGTGGTCGACAGCATGGCGATCTGAGCCCGACCGAAGCTGTTGCCGATGCCCTGCCTCAGTGCGTAATCGCACCCGAATGAGGCGCGTAGCCTGCGTCGCAACCGCCGAAACCAGCGCCGATCCTTATGGCGCAAGGCCTGGCCAGACTTGGCACGGCTCTCGCTTAATCGATTGCGTGCAGGAGTCAAAACGGTTCGCGGCACCACAATTTGCAATAGCTGACTAGGGTTCCGGCTCGCCTCGTGCGAGTGGCTGGTCCGAGAGTTGGCGACCTCCAGTAGAGGTTACACGGCGGGATAAAAGCCCGGGAGACAGGACACCAGTGGTGTCACGTGACTCCCGGCCGCCCACTTTTTCCTACTGGAGGTTGTTCCATGAAGAGCCCTGTCAAAAAATCCCGCCTGCTTCCCCTGTTGGCTGCCGGTCTCGCCGCCGCCTTGAGCCTCTCGGCACACGCCGCCGCGCCGAAACAACACTTCAACGTCTGCTGGACCATTTATGCCGGTTGGATGCCCTGGGAGTTCGCGGGCACCCAGGGCATTGTCGATAAATGGGCGAAGAAGTACGGCATCACCATTGATGTCACCCAGCTCAACGACTACGTCGAATCGATCAACCAATACACCGCCGGCCAGTTCGATGGCTGCACCATGACCAACATGGACGCCCTGACCATCCCGGCGGCCGGTGGCCTGGACAGCACCGCGCTGATCGTCAGCGACTTTTCCAACGGCAACGACGGCATCGTCCTCAAGGGCGAGGGCAAGACCCTGGCCGATCTCAAGGGCATGAACGTCAACCTGGTGCAGTTCTCGGTCTCGCACTACCTGCTGGCCCGTGGTCTGGAACAGGCCAAGCTGACGGAGAAAGACCTGAAGGTGGTCAACACATCGGATGCCGATATCGCCGCCGCCTTCAACACCGATGAGGTCAAGAGCGTCACCACCTGGAACCCGATGCTGGCGGAAATCAAGGCCAAGCCGGGTGTGACCGAGGTGTTCGACTCCAGCCAGATCCCCGGCGAGATCATGGACATGATGGTGGTCAACACCCAGACCCTGAAGGACAACCCGGCACTGGGCAAGGCCCTGACCGGCGCCTGGTTCGAAGTGGTGGCGCTGATGAATGCGAAAAATGCCGCCAGCACCGCGGCCCTGGAACACATGGCCAAGGCCTCGGGGACGGACCTGGCCAACTTCCAGTCGCAACTGGACACCACCAAGCTGTTCGCCACCCCGAAGGAAGCGCTGGAATTCGCCAACAGCCCGAAACTGCCGGCGACCATGGACAAGGTCGCGAGCTTTTCCTTCGCCCACGGCCTGCTCGGCGACGGGGCGAAAAGCGCGGGCACCGTGGGTATCGCCTTCGCCAAGGACGTCAGCACCGGCGACAAGGGCAATATCAAATTGCGCTTCGACCCCAGCTACGTGCAGATGGCTGCCGACGGCAAGCTGTAAACCCGTTCCCGTGCAAAGGTCATTGCCATGCGTCTGATAAACCGCCGTCCGGACCGCGCCAGCCGCCTGGTCCTGGTGATCCTGCCGTTCGCCTTGTTGCTGTTTGCCTACTTCATGGGCTCGGCTACCCGACTGACGGAAAACCCCAACGACAAGCTGTTGCCCAGCGCGGTGCAAATGAGCGATGCGGTCAAGCGCATGGCCTTTACCGAGGACCCGCGTACCGGCGGTTATCTGTTCTGGCAGGACAGCGCGTCGAGCCTGCAACGGCTGGCGATTGGCTTGGGGATCAGCGCGTTGCTGGGGCTGTGCCTGGGCATCGCCTCGGGGATCGTGCCGCTGTTCGGGGCGCCGCTATCGCCGTTGTTGACGGTGCTGTCGATGGTGCCGCCCCTGGCTGTTTTACCGATCCTGTTCATCGTGTTCG
This sequence comes from Pseudomonas gingeri, assembly GCF_013386165.1. GTDB lineage: Bacteria > Pseudomonadota > Gammaproteobacteria > Pseudomonadales > Pseudomonadaceae > Aquipseudomonas > Aquipseudomonas gingeri_C. The sequence goes on from NZ_JACAOS010000003.1 coordinate 476,800, forward strand.
GCCTGGGTGAACTGTCGAAAGTGATGTTGATCGTGATCGGCATCACCCCGGTCCTGGCGCGGGACCTGGAGCAGCGGGCCAGGGAAATCCCGCTGGAACTGCTGATCAAGGCACAGACCCTGGGCGCGTCGACCTGGACCCTGATTGTGCGGGTGATCCTGCCGCAATTGCTGCCACGCCTGCTGATTGCCTTGCGCCTGGTGCTGGGGTCGGCGTGGTTGTTCCTGATCGCGGCCGAGGCCATCGCATCCACCGACGGCCTGGGTTTCCGGATCTTCCTGGTGCGGCGTTATCTGGCCATGGACGTGATCCTGCCGTACGTGGTCTGGATCACCCTGCTGGCCTGGCTGATGGACTGGGGCCTCAAGGCCCTGACCCGACGCGTGTTCCCCTGGTATGAAGGGGCCCGCGCATGAGCTTCATTTCGGTGAACAACGTCTGGCAGCAATACGCCGACCAGGTGGTGCTGGAAGGCCTGAACCTGAGCGTCAATGAAGGCGAATTCTGCACCCTGGTGGGGGCTTCGGGCTGCGGCAAGTCGACGTTCCTGCGCCTGTTGCTGGGACAGGAGAGCCCCAGCCGCGGGCAGATCCTTCTGGATGGCCAGCCCCTGGTGGGCGAACCGGACTCCAGTCGGGGCGTGGTGTTCCAGCGCTACTCGGTGTTCCCCCATCTGTCGGTGCTGGACAACGTGGCGCTGGGGCTGGAGTTGCCACGCTCGGCAGTGTTCGGGCGCTTGTTCGGCGCCGCCAAGCGCCAGGCCCGGGAGCAGGCGGCCGTGCTGCTGGACAAGGTCGGCCTCGGCCACTCGCTGGACAAGTACCCGACGCAGTTGTCGGGCGGCATGCAGCAACGCCTGGCGATTGCCCAGGCGCTGATCATGAAGCCCCGGGTGCTGCTGCTCGACGAACCTTTCGGTGCACTGGATCCCGGCATTCGCAAGGACATGCACGGCCTGCTGCTGGAGCTCTGGCGCGAGACGCAACTGACTGTGTTCATGGTCACCCATGACCTGTCCGAGGGCTTCAACCTCGGCACGCGCCTGTTGGTGTTCGACAAGGTTCGTCACGACCCGCACGCCCCCGCAGCCTATGGCGCCCGCATTACCTACGACATTCCCCTCAACAGCGATCGCCGCGCGACTCGCGGCGTACTCGATCTGCTGCAAACGGCTTGAAGGAAGCTTCTACATGAGTGACTCAATGATCCCCCTGTCTTCAACGGTGCCTTTCTGGGAAGAAGTCCTGCCTGGCGGCGGCCACCGTTCGTTTGTCCTCAAGCGCGGCCAGTTGTTGCGCCTGACCGACACCCGTGGTGGCGCCAATGTCAGCCTGATGCTGCTCAACGCCAACGAAAAAACCGAGCGCCTGAACCTGCCCGACAGTCTCAAATGCCAACACACCGCCAAGCTCACCCGTGGCCACTGCCTGTACTCGGACATGGGGCGGGTGCTGGCGGCGATCACCGCCGATACCTGCGGCTGGAGCGACAGCCTCGGCGGTGTGCTGTGTGCTGAAGAGGCCGCGCAAAAGTACGGCCAGGGCCGCTATCAGGAACTGCGCAACGGCTTTTTCCGCAACGGCACCGACAACCTGTTGGTGGAGCTGGGCAAGTGGGGCCTGGGCCTGCCCGACCTGCTGATGACCCTGAACCTGTTCAGTCGGGTCGACGTCGACCAGGACGGTCGTTTGCACTTCGTCGCCAACCACTCCAAGGCCGGCGACTACATCGAGTTGTACGCGCCGATGGACACCCTGGTGGTGCTGACCGCGCTACAACACCCGATGGACCCCGACTCGCAGTACGCGCCCAAGCCGCTCAAGCTCGCCTGGCGGCACGCCGATGCCAGCGTCGCCGAGCACTGCCGCACCTCGCGCCCGGAAAACGAGCGCGGCTTTATCAACACTGACCGCCTGTTCGCCTGAGGAGCGTCGCCATGACCCTGACTGCCAGACACCCTGAAACCGCGATCTACAACACGACCATCCCGGCCGGCGAGCCCTTTCTCAAGGAGGTCAAGGCCGGGCAGACCCTGCGCATCCTCGACCTTGAGGGTAACCAGGCCGTCGACACGTTGTTCTACAGCCTGGCCAACCCCCACGAACGTTATGACGTGCAGCGCACCCTGCGACGGCAGAACAACGTGTACCTGAGCACCGGCAGCGTGCTGTATTCCAACCTGGGCAAGCCGATGCTGACCCTTGTCGAGGACACTTGCGGGCGCCACGACACCCTCGGCGGCGCCTGTGCCCAGGAGAGCAATACGGTGCGTTATGCCCTGGAAAAAAGGCATATGCACAGTTGCCGCGACAACTACCTGAGGGCTTGCGTCCACGACGGGCGCCTGGGCAAGGGCGATATCGGGCCGAACATCAACTTCTTCATGAACGTGCCGGTCACCGCCGACGGTGGATTGACCTTCGAAGACGGTATTTCAGCACCTGGAAAATACGTCGAGTTGCGCGCGGAAATGGATGTGATCGTGCTGATTTCCAACTGCCCGCAACTGAATAATCCGTGCAACGCCTACAACCCGACCCCCGCGCAGTTTTTGATATGGGACTGACCATGAAATCTTTTCGTCGCTGGCTGTTCAACCTGTGCCAAAGCCGTTCCGGGCAATGCCTGAAACGCCGCTGAGACCCAGTCCCAGACACAACGGACGACCGTTGTGCACCTCGTTCAATAGCGGGACGGCCCGCTTCCCAGGAGGAAACCGAGCAGCCCTCGGTTTCCGGGGTTTATGCCATGTTCGACACACTACTGATTGCCAACCGTGGCGCCATTGCCTGCCGTATCCTGCGTACTTTGCGCACGTTGCGAGTCCGCGGCGTGGCGGTCTATTCAGAGGCCGATGCCGCCAGCCTGCACCTGCTGCAAGCCGACGAGGCCCACAGCCTCGGGGAGGGCGGCGCGGCCGGGACGTACCTGGCGGTGGACAAGATCCTCGCCATCGCCAAGGCCAGTGGCGCCAAGGCGATCCATCCCGGCTACGGCTTCCTCTCTGAAAACGCCGCCTTTGCCCAATCCTGCGAAGACGCGGGGATCGCCTTTGTCGGCCCGACGCCGGAGCAACTGCGGGTGTTCGGCCTCAAGCACACCGCCCGTGCGCTGGCCAAGCAGCACGCGGTGCCGTTGCTCCAAGGCACCGAACTGCTCGATAGCCTGGGCGAGGCCCTCGACGCCGCCGAGTCGATCGGTTATCCGGTGATGCTCAAAAGTACTGCCGGTGGTGGCGGCATTGGCATGCGCGTCTGCCGCAGCCGCAACGAACTGAGTGAAGCGTTCGAGGCGGTGAAACGCCTCGGCCAGAACAATTTCAGCGATGCCGGTGTGTTTATCGAGCAGTACATCCAGTGCGCCCGGCATCTGGAAGTGCAGGTGTTCGGGGACGGTAAGGGCGAAGTGATCGCCCTCGGTGTGCGCGATTGCTCGGTGCAGCGGCGCAATCAGAAGGTTCTCGAAGAAACCCCGGCCCCGAACCTGCCCACTGGCATGGCCGATGAATTGTGCGCGGCGGCGATCAAGTTGGCCAAGGCCGTCAATTACCGCAGTGCCGGCACGGTCGAGTTTGTGTTCGACAGTGACGACCAGCGTTTCTATTTCCTTGAAGTGAATACCCGCCTGCAGGTTGAACACGGCGTCACCGAACAGGTGTGGGGCGTCGACCTGGTGAGCTGGATGGTGCAACTGGCGGCGGGTGATCTGCCACCGCTCGGGCTGTTGTGCGAAGGCTTGCAGGCAAACGGGCACGCGATCCAGGCACGGCTGTATGCCGAAGATCCTGGCCGGGATTTCCAGCCCAGTCCTGGTTTGCTCACCGCTGTGGACTTTCCGGTCGCCGATGGCAAGACCTTGCGCATCGACACCTGGGTTGAAGCCGGCTGCGAGATTCCGCCGTTCTTCGATCCGATGATTGCCAAGCTGATCAGTTGGGCACCGAGCCGCAAACAAGCCAGCGCCGGGCTGGCACAGGCACTGGGCCAGAGCCGGCTGTATGGCGTGGAGACCAATCGCGATTACCTGCGGCAGATCATCGTCGATCAGCCGTTCGCCAGTGGCCGGCCGTGGACCCGCTGCCTGGAGGGTCTGGTCTACCGTGCGGAGACGTTCGAAGTGCTGAGCGCTGGCACCCAGACCAGCGTGCAGGACTATCCCGGGCGCCTCGGTTACTGGGCCGTCGGTGTGCCACCGTCCGGGGCGATGGACAGTCGGGCCTTGCGCCTGGGCAATCGTCTGCTGGGAAACACCGAGGGCAGTGCCGCGCTGGAAATCACCATGAGCGGCCCGTTGCTGCGATTCAACACCGATGCGGTCGTGGCGGTCACGGGGGCGGATATTGCGCTGCTCCTGGACGGCGAACCTCAGGCCATGAATACCGCCATTCTGGTGCTGGCAGGTTCGACTTTGTCCCTGGGCACCATGGCCGGCGCGGGCGCGCGCAGTTACCTGTGCCTGCGCGGTGGCTTGGTGGTGCCGGATTACCTGGGCAGCAAAAGCACCTTCACCCTCGGCCAGTTCGGTGGCCATGGCGGTCGAGCCTTGCGTGCGGGCGACGTGCTGCACATGGCGCCGCTGACGGATCGTAGCGTCGGTCAGCGGGTAGCGTCGGCGCAGTTGGCGGACTTGCCGGCGGTGCGCCGGATCCGGGTGATTTATGGTCCCCATGCTGCCCCGGAATACTTCACCCCAGGTTATATCGAAACCTTCTTTGCGACCCATTGGGAAGTGCATTTCAACTCCAGCCGCACCGGCGTGCGCCTGATCGGGCCGAAGCCGGAGTGGGTACGTGCCGATGGGGGCGAGGCCGGCTTGCACCCGTCCAATATCCACGACAATCCCTATGCCATCGGCGCGGTGGATTTCACCGGCGACATGCCGGTCATCCTCGGTCCCGACGGGCCGAGCCTGGGGGGCTTCGTGTGCCCGGTGACCACCATCGAGGCCGACCTGTGGCAGTTGGGCCAACTCAAGGCGGGGGACAGGGTGCAGTTTTTCCCCGTCAGTATCGAAACCGCCCGCGCACTCTTCGCCGAGGAATCACCACCCACCTGTAGGAGCGAGCTTGCTCGCGATGACGGATTGTCAGCCGCCAGGGATGTATTGAATGTACCGGCCTCATCGCGAGCAAGCTCGCTCCTACAGGGGGGCGCGTTGATTTCGCCGGTTGTGCTGGATGTGGGGCAGGGCGATAGGCGCCTGGTGGCGCGCTTGTCGGGCGATACCCATCTGCTGCTGGAGATCGGCGCCGCGGAACTGGACCTGGTCCTGCGTTTCCGTGGCCATGCCTTGATGCAGGCGCTGGAGGCCAAGGCCCTGCACGGCGTGATCGACCTGACCCCGGGGATTCGTTCGCTGCAGGTGCACTACCAGCCCGAGCAACTGCCCCTGGCAGACCTGCTGGACATTGTTGTCGGAGCGTGGGGCGCGGTATGTGCCAGCCAGGACCTGCAAGTACCGTCGCGGATCGTGCACTTGCCGTTGTCCTGGGATGACCCGGCCTGTCAGCTGGCCATCGAGAAATACATGACCACCGTGCGCAAGGACGCGCCCTGGTGCCCGAGTAACCTGGAATTCATCCGCCGCATCAACGACCTGCCCAACCTCGATGAAGTACAGCGCACGGTGTTCGACGCCAGCTATCTGGTGATGGGCCTCGGCGACGTCTACCTCGGTGCCCCTGTGGCCACGCCACTCGATCCGCGCCATCGCCTGGTGACCACCAAATACAATCCGGCCCGAACCTGGACCGCCGAAAACTCGGTCGGTATCGGCGGCGCTTACCTCTGTGTGTACGGCATGGAAGGGCCGGGTGGTTACCAGTTCGTCGGCCGCACCCTGCAAATGTGGAACCGTTACCGCGAAGTCGCGGCATTCGACGGCAAGCCGTGGCTGTTGCGCTTCTTCGATCAGATCCGTTTCTACCCGGTCAGCGCCGACGACCTGTTGCGTATCCGCCGTGACTTTCCGTTGGGCCGCTTCGAACTGAAGATCGAACACAGCACGTTGAACCTGGCCGACTATCAGGACTTTCTGGCTCGTGAAGCCGACGGTATCGCGGCGTTTCGCGCTCAGCAACAAAACGCCTTCAGTGCCGAGCGCGAGCGCTGGATCGCCAGTGGCCAGGCGAATTTCGACAGCGAGGAGGCGGCTGCCCCCGTCACCGATGAGGCCCCCCTCGATGCCGGGCTGCACGGCGTCGACAGCCATATCGCCGGCAATCTCTGGCAGGTCCAGGTCGAGGTCGGCCAACGGGTCGGGGTCGGCGATGCCCTGGTGATCCTGGAGTCGATGAAGATGGAAATCCCCTTGCTGGCACCGCTCGCCGGTACCGTGCGCGAAGTGCGGGTGCGGCCGGGCTCGGCGGTGCGCGCCGGCCAGCGGGTCGTGGTGCTGGAAGCGGACTGAGTCGTTTAATCTTTGAAGGAATTCCCCCATGACAGCTATCGTTTTGCATGACCTGCGCCTTGACCAGGTCCGCGCCGCTTACCAGGCCGGCACCCAAACCCCGCGCCAGTTGATCCTGGCCCTGCGGGACAAAGCCGCCGCGCTGAACCCCGACTACCACCTGTTCATTCATCTGCTCAGCGTCGCCGAGCTGGAACCCTATCTGCTCGCGCTGGAAGGTCGTCGAATCGAGGACCTGCCGTTGTATGGCGTGCCGTTCGCGATCAAGGACAATATCGACCTGGCGGGCATTCCCACCACCGCAGCCTGCCCGGCGTTCGCCTATACCGCCCAGTGTTCGGCGACGATTGTCGAGCAACTGATCGCGCTTGGCGCGATCCCCCTGGGCAAGACCAACCTCGATCAGTTCGCCACCGGTTTGAACGGCACCCGCTCACCCTACGGCGCCTGCCGCAACAGCGTGCTGAAGGACTACCCGGCGGGCGGCTCCAGCGCCGGTTCGTCCTTGGCGGTGGCGCTGGGTGTCGCCAGTTTCGCCCTTGGCACCGATACGGCGGGCTCGGGGCGGGTACCGGCGGCGCTGAACAATCTGGTGGGCATGAAAGCCAGCAAGGGCTTGATCTCCACCGCCGGTGTAGTACCCGCATGCCGGACCCTGGACTGCGTGACCACCTTTACCGCCACGGCGCGCGAAGCCAGTCAGTTGCTCGGCCTGACCGCCAGGCTTGACCCGCGTGACCAGTACAGCCGCCGCAACCCGTTGTGGAACGATGCGTCGGCATTCGGCGCACCGCAGCCGTTTCGTTTCGGCGTGCCGCGTCCCGAGGACCTGGAGTTCTTCGGCTGTGAGCAAGGTCCGTCATTGTTCGATGAAGCCATCCGGCGCCTGGTCGCACTGGGCGGCGAAGCGGTGCCTCTGGATCTGTCACCTTTCCTTGAAGCCGCGCGCCTGCTGTACGACGGCCCGTGGGTCGCCGAACGCTACAGCGTTGCCGGGGCGCTGATGGAGAGCCGCCCGGAGGCGGTGTTGCCGGTGATCCGTGCCGTGCTGGCCAAGGCTCCGGCGGTCGATGGGGTGCAGACCTTCCGCGCGCAATACCGTCTGCAAGCGCTCAAGGCGCTGTGCGACAAGGCGCTGGAAAATCTCGACTGTGTGTTGACCCCGTCGATCCCGCGCCCGGTGACCCTCGCCGAACTGAACGCCGAGCCGGTGCTGTGCAATTCTCAACTGGGCTACTACACCAACTTCATGAACCTGCTGGACTACGCCGCCGTCGCGGTGCCCAGCGCATTCATGGCCGACGGCCTGCCGTGGGGCGTGACCCTGTTTGGGCGGGTGTTCACCGATCAGTACCTGCTCAGCCTGGCCGATGCCCTGCAACGGCAGAGCGACTTGCCGCTGATCGGCGCTCATGAGCCAGGCCTGGCGGTGCCCGCGACCGTCGCGCGCAATGACAGGGTCAGGCTGGTGGTCTGCGGCGCGCATCTGGAGGGCCTGGCGCTGAATTGGCAACTCAAGCAACGCGGCGGGCGCCTGCTGGAAACGACCCACAGTTCTGCCGATTATCAGCTCTACGCCCTGCTGGGTGGCCCGCCCTTACGGCCAGGCATGGTCCGTGTCCCGCAGGACGGCGTGGCCATTGCGGTGGAAGTCTGGGAACTACCGAGCAGTGAGCTGGGCTCGTTCCTCAGCGGCATTCCCGCGCCATTGGGGCTGGGCAAGGTGCAACTGGCGGACGGCCGTTGGGAAAGCGGTTTTATCTGTGAGCCCTATGGCCTGGAAGGGGCCACGCCGATCAGCCACCTGGGGGGCTGGCGCGCCTTTCTGAAGGCCTGATGGAAGACCGGGTGGTGAACGTTCCGCCCTGGTATCGGAAGACTCGACTGCCGGATCGATCATCGCCCTGATGCCATCGATCCTGGCCGTATAACAGGTGAGTGCCAGGCGTGGGGCACTCACTCGTTCGGATCCCCGGTTGTGTTTTGTATGGTCGGTCGGCAATCCGAACAAATTTTTGACGACCAGCCCGTTTGTCACGACAATCCCGTCCATATGCGCAGCTCAATGCCTGCGCCAACCTAACGAAGTCGTTTTTTACCGTGAGTATGACCCCGCTGAAGACATTGTGTTTCTAGAAATTGAGTGGAGCAGATTGTTGTGATGGATGACGCAGGAGGAGGGGGCTGCAGGTCATCAGAGATGTCCCTCATCACCCTCCGTTAAGCCATAGTCGCTATAGCCGCTTACCTCGTCACGGCCCCGTGGCTCGAGACCTGCTTCCATTGGCCGTCTGTTTTGACGAAGGTGTCCGTGGCGATGATGGCGTGCGCACGGAGCTCACCCATGATCAGCATGTCGTAGGTGCCCTTGTAGGTGGCGATGGCCGTATTGCCGTAGACGCGGACCTTGAGTTCGGAAAGCTGCTCGCTGTTGGCCTTGAAGTGGGCGGGGTTGCCCATCAGCCCCACGATCTGGGCTTTGGTGTAGAAGGTTCCATCGCTGTCGCCCCGGGTCCAATCCTCTGCCAGGACCTTCTGATAAAAAGCCGCATCGCCGGCCAGGTCGGCTTTGACGGCATCATTTTCCAGCTGCGCGATGGTGCTGGCGACGCCAGCGGCAGTAGGGGTTTGCGCTTGGGCTTCACTCAGCCCTGCGAACAGGGCAATGGCAAGATAGAGACCTGGGCGCAGGGCGCGCCCAGGCCCGAACCTCCGTGGGCCAATAGCTCACTGCCGGCTACCGGCTTCCAGTGGGCCAGCGGGGTCAGGTAGTGCAGCTCAAAGCGACGCTCGACGAAGGCCCAACGCCCCTCGCGGCGCTCCAGTCGATCATGGTAGAGGCCGCTGATCTGCGTTGGTCCCATGTCGACATGGGTCACCAGGCAATCGACCGCGACTTTCGCCGTAGCTTTATCACCGTCCAGATCAATCAAGGTGTTGGCCATCCAATGGTGCATGTGGGGCATCTGCGACCAGTTGTGATGGGCGGATTCTACAATCGCCTCAATCCCTTCGAAGTTGCCGAATGCCTCGCCCAGGGCCAGTAGTGCACCCGGATGCCAGATGCTGCGCAGCAGCGCCTCATCATGGCTGTCGAAGGCATGGCCGTATTCGGCGACCAGGCGCTGGATCGCCAGCTCGCTCTCGAGGGTGTCCAGGCGTATTTCGAGGTCTTGTGTGCTCATGGGTTTGCTTCCTCATCAGGGTTGAAAGTCGGTGCTGATGCTCAATGCGCGCCAGCGCTTGGTTTCTTCGCTCACGGTGTGCAGCTTGTCCTTAACGACCTTGAGCGCGTCGGCTCCGGCGATAAAACGCAAGGGCGGCTGGTCGTCGTTGACCAGTTGCACCAGTGCCGCGCCCAGGCGATCGGGGTCTCCGCTCTGTTGATGGTTACGAGCCGCGAACACGGCTTGAGCGCGGTTGCGGTAGGCGTTGTAATCGTCAATCTGGCCGCTGCCGAGTTTCAGCGAGCGGCTGTCGAGAAAGTCGGTCCGAAAGGCCCCCGGCTCGACGATGGTCAGTTGAATACCGAATTCAGCGATTTCCAGGGCCAGGGACTCGGAAAAGCCTTCGATGGCGAACTTGCTCGCCGAATACATCGAGGCACCGGCGACACCTTTGAAACCGCCGTTGGACGACATATTGATGACATGCCCCGCGCGTTGTCGGCGCAGGACCGGCAGCACGGCCCGGGTGACATTGAAGGTGCCGAGCACGTTGGTGGCGAACTGGCGTTCGATGGCTTCGGCTTCGACCTCTTCAAAGGGGCCGAATTGGCCATAACCCGCGTTGTTGACCAGAACATCGATGCGATCGAAGTGCGCCAGGGCCGCCGTGACGGCAGAATGCGCCTGGGCCTGCTGGCGGATATCCAGCGCTGCGATCAGCACCTGTGCGCCATAACCTGCATACGCGGCGTCCAGCCGTTCGAGGTCAAGGTCGGTCGCGACCACTCGATCACCGGCCGCCAAGGCCGCGCGGGCGACACCGGCACCGATGCCACTGGCGCAGCCGGTGATAAACCAGACTTTGCTCATCGTGGCATGTCCTCTTCGATCCATTTCAAGGCCGAGTCGAAGCGTGGCACCCAGCCTAATTCCTGGCGTGCCCGTTTGGCCCGGACCCGGCTGTTGGTGCCAAAGGTGTAGTGGGCGTGCAGGTGTCCCCAGCGTTTGGCCGCTTCTGCGACCGTCCAGAATTGCACCGGGCCCAGCCCCAGTCGAAGGGCAATCGAGCGGCCAATTTCGAGGAACGAGGCCTCGCTGTTTTCCGCGAAGTAGAAAGCCCCGCCCGGAGCCTTTTGCAGGGCCAGCAGGTACAGTTCGGCGATGTCGAGCACGTGGACGTTGGACCAGCGATTGACGCCGCTGCCGACGATGCGCACCACGCCGCTTTCACGGGCCTGCTGCACCAGCCAGGGGATTTGTACGCTTTCGGTGTGCACGCCGGTGCCGGTGCCATAGATATTGCTCGGGCAGATGACCACCGCCCGGATGTCTTTCCCGGCACTCGCCAGGACCTTCAACTCGATGTCACGGCGTGGCTGTTTCGACTCGGCGACGACGAATGGCGTGTCTTCGTCGAAGATCTGCGGATTGACGACCACGCCTTGGGCGTCATCGCCAATGACACTCGAACCGCTGGTGTGCAGGAAGGGTTTGCCAGATCCTTGCAGGGCCTCGATGAAGGCTTCGACAGCCGGCAAGTGATCGCTGTCGGCGGTGTGGATGACGCCCTGTGAGGCCTGTGCTTCACGGGTAAGCAGGACGACATCATCCAGGCTGCCGACCACCGGATCGATACCCCGCGCCTTGACCTGGCGGGCTTTTTCCTCGTCGCGTACCAGACCACGGACGCTGTAGCCGGCCTCGATCAATCGCATCGCCACGGTACCACCGACGTAACCGTTTGCGCCGGTTAGAAATATGCTCATTGCTGCCTCTTCGTCTGATGATGGGTTGCTGAGCGGCTTTGCGCTCGGACAGGACCAATCTATCGATCATCCAGGCGGCTATTAAGTAGGGTAGGGGTTACCTTATAAGTGACAGGTGAGTCATCAATTCTGCGGGGGCGCTGAGCTTGTCCCAGCCAGACGCCAGTGGCATGCTGATGAAACGTTCGGCAAGGACTCACTTGTCATCAGCGAGGAACTTCATGGAAAGCTTGAGCGCCATCGGTGTGTTTGTGCAGACGGCGCAAGCGGGCAGCTTCGTCGCCTCGGGTAGGTCCCTGGGAATCTCGGCTTCGGCGGTGAGTAAGAGCATCTCGCGGCTGGAGGCGAAACTGGCGGTCAGGTTGTTTCATCGCAGCACCCGCAACATCACCTTGACCGCTGAAGGCGCAAGATTCCTTGAGCGTTGCCGTCGGGTGATGGCTGAATTGGAAGCGGCGGGGGAGGAATTGCAACAGACGTCCGCGACGCCCAGCGGCAGCTTGCGGGTCAGCCTGCCGATGATTGGCAAACACTTCCTGCCTGTTTTTGCCGAGTTTCAGCGACGTTATCCGGAAATCCAGCTTGATCTGGATTTCACCGATCGGCTGGTTGATGTGATCACTGAGGGGCTCGACGCTGTTGTGCGTAGCGGTACACCCAAGGACTCCAGCCTTTCAGCGCGTTGTCTGGGCAGTTACCGCATGATTGCGGTCGGTGCCCCGGCGTATTTTTCGATTCATGGCACGCCCATTCGTCCAGTTGATCTGCTCAATCACACCTGCATTCATTTCCGTTTTCCGCAAACGGGCAAGCTGCAGACGTGGGCCATCCGTGAGAGTCCGACGGATGCCGAAATCAGCTTGCCGCGCTCGATCATCTGCAACTCGGTCGAAGGGCGGATATGTTTTGCCCTGCAAGGGCTGGGCATTACCTATGCCGCGGATTTCATGGTGCGCGAGGCGCTGAAGGCCGGTGAGCTGGCGACGGTTTTAGAGCAATACAGCAATGAAACCAGCACCTTCAACCTGCTCTGGCCGTCTGGCAAACAGGTGACCCCCAAGTTGCGTGCGCTGATCGATTTTCTCAGCGCACACGTGCCTTTTCTGGCCTGAAGGGGCCGCCAGATGGACGAGATACAACGTCTACGCCAAGGTGCCTCCGGGCTGCTCCTGGTTCAATTTGCGTTGCAGGTCGCGTTGGAACGGGTCTTTACCGAGAAACTGACCCTTGAGCGGCTGGCCAATAGCATAAGCCAGCACGTTTGATTATTGGACAGGCAAACTCCGTCCGGTCGATGCTCGGGAATCTTCTCGACGATGGAGTTCCCCATGAGTGCACGACGCCAACTCAAACTTGGCGCCTTCATGCGTCCGGTCAGCATCCACACCGGCGCTTGGCGTTACCCTGGCGCGTTTCCCGATGCCAACTTCAACTTCGCCCATCTCAAGCGTTTTGCCCAGACCCTGGAGCGCGCCCGGTTCGATGCGTTTTTCATGGCCGATCACCTGGCCTTGCTCAATATGCCCATCGAAGCCTTGAAGCGCAGCCATACCGCCACCTCGTTCGAACCCTTCACGTTGTTGTCCGCCCTCAGCCAGGCCACTGAACATATCGGCCTGGTGGCGACGGCCTCGACCACCTACGACGAGCCGTTTCATATCGCCCGCCGGTTCGCCTCCCTGGATCACTTGAGCAACGGCCGCGCCGGCTGGAATATCGTCACCACCGCCAACCCCGACGCGGCCCGGAACTTTGGCCTGAAACAGGCCTATTCCCACGATGAGCGTTATGCCCGGGCGCGGGAGTTCTACAATTGGCCCAGCGCCTCGGCGGTTATGCCGGTCTGTCATTCGTCGGGACGGCCCGCAGTATTGCCGATGAGATGGAGCAATGGCTGGAGACCGAGGGCAGTGATGGGTTCAACATCATGTTCCCGTGGTTGCCGGGCGGGCTGGACGATTTCGTTGCCAAGGTGGTTCCCGAGTTGCAGGACCGTGGCATTTTCCGACGGGAATATGAGGGGGTAACCTTGCGCGAAAACCTCGGATTGCCGCGGCCGGAGAATCGCTTTTTTGCCCCGGCGTCATGATCAGCCTGTGGCGGATTGAAGGCGCAGGTTGATTTCGTCATACCCGTGACTGAGTGATTGAGGGCAGCGGCCAGGGTTGCTGATAGGATGCCGCCATGACAACGGAGAATTGTGATGCCCTATGAGTTGGATAACCGCCTGGTGATTGGCGTGGCGTCGAGTGCTGTTTTTGATCTCAGTGCTTCGGATGCGGTGTTCAAGCGCCAGGGTGAGGAGGAGTATCGAAGATTTCAGGAGCAGAAGCTGGACGAGCCGCTGCCCAAGGGGATTGCCTATCCTTTTATCAAGCGTTTGCTGTCCCTGAATGATTTGAGTGCCGATCCGGAGGATCCCTTGGTGGAAGTGGTCCTGTTGTCCAAGAATGACCCGGACACGGGGCTGCGGGTGATGCGAACCATCGATCACTATGGGCTGGGGATGACCCGGGCGATCTTCATGCAGGGCAAGTCTCCTTATGAATACATCCCGGCGTTGAACATTGCGTTGTTTCTCTCCGCTGACAAGGCCGACGTGGAGGCGGCCATCGAGGCCGGGTATCCGGCAGGGCAGGTCATGGATTCAAAGTCCGATGATGACGAGAAAGACGATACCCTCAGGATCGCCTTCGACTTCGATGGTGTCCTGGCGGGGGATGAGTCCGAATCGGTGATGCAGGCGTCTGGACTGGAGAGCTTTCACGCCCATGAAGTGAAAAATGTGGCGCAGCCCCACAACCCGGGTCCGCTCAAGGAGTTCTTTGTTCGTATCGCCAAGATTCAGTCCGAGGAAGAGAAATACAAGGCGCTGAACGCGGGCTACAAGAACCGCCTGAGGGTTTCCATTGTGACCGCCCGCAGTGCGCCATCCCATGAACGGGCGCTGAATACGCTGAAGAGTTGGGGCGTCATGGCCAATGACGCCTTTTTCCTCGGAGGCATCGAGAAGGGCAGAGTGCTCGCGGTATTGAAACCGCACATCTTCTTCGATGACCAGTCGGGCCACTTGAAGGCGGCCAGCGCGGTGGTGCCTTCCGTGCATATCCCGTTCGGTGTCACCAACCAGCCGAAGTTGCCGGTCACGGCCAATCTCGTTGAAGCGACTGAGCTGGAAACTGACTTGAAGGTTGCGGATACCGGTGAACATTGATACCCGAATCAAATTCCGTCATTTGGTGTGTTTTCTCGAGGTGGCACGACAAGGCAGCCTGGCGCGCGCCTCGGACAAGTTGGCAATCAGCCAGCCGGCACTTTCCAAGACCCTCAAGGAACTGGAAACCCTGCTGGCTACCCGTCTGTTTGTGCGCAGCAAAACCGGGGCCGCCCTGACTGAGGCCGGGGTGGCCTTTTTGCGTTATGCCGGGCCCAGCGTCCAGTCGCTGCGCGAAGGCGTCAACAGCCTGCGCTCTGGCGAGCACGAGCCCATCACGGCGCGGCTGGGCGTCCTGTCCACGGTGGAAAGCCTGCTGGTGCCCGAAGTGGTCTGTCGCCTGCACGCCCGCCATCCCGCACTGGTGGTGAGTGTCGTGACGGGGCCGAGCGCTTATCTGCTGTCGCGTTTGCGGGTGGGTGAGCTGGATCTGGTGGTCGGGCGCATGACTGACAGCCCACAGATTCTTGGCCTGACCTTCGAACATCTGTACAGCGAGTCCATGACCCTGGTGGTGCGCCGCGATCACCCGTTGCTGGCGGAGAGTCAGGTGGACAAGAACCTGGAAGCCTATCCGTTGGTACTGCCGCTGTCGGGAACCACCATTCGCAAGTTTGCCGACAGCCTGTTCGTGCAACACGGCATCACCCCCTCGCGCCAGCGACTGGAAACCTTGTCCTTGACCCTGAGCCGACGCTACGTGCAGTGCAGCGATGCCATTTGGGTCGCGCCATTCGATGCGGTCAGGCAGGACCTGGGCGGCGGCGAGTTGGTGGAACTGGAGCTGGGAATCCGCGAGCCGGGCGGCTCGGTGGGGCTGTGCAGCAACCCTTCACTGCCCATCTCCCTGGCGGCGCAGTGGTGCGTCGATGTCTTGCGTGAAGTGGGCGTGGAATATCGCGAAGGGCAGTATCCGTAATAGTTAAGGATCGACCTGACCCATCAGTTCAGCCACCGACTCCTGGCGTTTTGCATAACGCTGTGCCAGTACCGCGCAGACCATCAGCTGAATCTGGTGGAACAGCATCAGCGGCAGAATCAGCACGCCGATGGTGCTGCCGGCGAACAACACCTGGGCCATGGGCACGCCGGTTGCCAGGCTTTTCTTAGAGCCGCAGAAGAGGATGGTGATGCGGTCTTCCTGGTCGAAGCCAAAGGCTTTGCCCAGCACGGTGGCCGCCAGCAATACCAGTGCGAGTATCACGCCGCAGACCACCACCAGGCCGCCCAGGTCCCAGAGCGGGATCTGATGCCAGAGACCTTCGTTCACCGCTTCGCTGAAGGCGCTGTAGACCACCAGCAGAATCGAGCCCTGGTCAACGAACTTCAGCCAGGCCTTGTTGCGGCCCACCCAGGCGCCGATCCAGCGCCGGGCGATCTGCCCGACAATGAACGGCAGCAACAGTTGCACGCTGATCTTCAGGATTGCATCGAGGGTCGAGCCGCCGCTGCCGTGAACATCCAGCAGCAAGGTCACCAGCAAGGGTGTGAGGAAGATGCCGAACAGGCTGGATGCCGCCGCGCTGCAAATAGCCGCCGGCACATTGCCCCGGGCCAGGGAGGTGAAGGCGATCGCCGATTGCACCGTGGCCGGCAGGGCGCAGAGGTAGAGCATGCCCATATACAGCTTGTCGCCGATCAGCGGCGAGAGCAGCGGCTTGAGCGCGACACCCAGCAGCGGGAACAGCACGAAGGTCAGGCCGAACACCAGCAGGTGCAGGCGCCAGTGACCGGCGCCGGCGATGATCGACTCGCGCGACAGCTTGGCGCCGTGGAGGAAGAACAGCAGGGCAATGGCGATATTGGTCAGCCAGCTGAAACCGACGGCGACTTGACCGCTGGCGGGCAGGAAGCTGGCGAGAATCACCACGCTGACCAGCGTCAGAGTGAAGTTGTCGGGCAAGAAACGAGGGCGGGTCATCAGGCACGTCATCCAGAAGCAAAAAACAGTAGGTGGACTTTAGCCTGTCTACCGATTGCCGACTAACGCCAATAAGTCCATGAATGTCGCCTAAAGGACATAACGCATCGCCCAATCGGCCGCTTCGAGCGCGCCTTCCATGTAGCCCTGGTGTTCCAGGGCGGCTTCGGTGCCGGAAATGATCAGCCGCTCGGACCAATGGCCTAGCAGCGGGCGTGGGTGGTGGGTGCGTCCATGTTCCGGCGGGTTCAGCAGGTCGGCATCGGTTGCGGTGAGTCCGTCGGCTGCCCAATCCTTGAGATAGTGCGCAACCGGCGCCCCGGCTTTTGCGCCGAACAGGCGGACCATTTGCTGGCGACAGGCTTCCAGCAGGCTGGCTTCATCCAGTTGCTTGCGCGCTGCAGCCGGGATGCCGACAAACCCGAACAAGGCCGCGTTGCCCTGTGCGTGGGAGGTATCGTGGATTTCCACCAGCGGGCCGACATGACTCTGCGCCATGCCCGACAGCCCCTCATCTCGCCAGAAGGCCTGGCCGTACAAGGCTACATATTTGGCGTGCGGCGCCATCCAGGTCGGGGTTTTCATCCAGCCCTGGCGTGTCTGCGCATCCACCACCGGTTCAAACACGATGTCCTGGGCCAGCAGGCGTAGGGGCATCGCGCTGATTACCTGGGAGAAACGCTGTTCATTGAGTGCCTGATGGGGACCGAATGTCTGTAATGCGATACCGGATGCGGTCGATTGCACCGTACTGATCCGGCTATCGAGGACAATCCGCTCGGGCGGCAAGCGTTGGGCCAAGGCCTCGATCAACTGCTCGACACCGCCGTCGATCCGTACCGAGGTATTGCCCGAGACAAAACCACGCACGCGTTTGGCCGGCTCCTGGAGCGAGCGCTCGATCAGCATGGCGCCGTCGTTGTACTGGTCAAAGGTCGTGAGCTCGAGTTCCTCTACCAGGGCAGCGATCCGTGGCTGGAAGTCCGGCCACATCCACGCCGGGCCGAGGTCATGCCGAGGGCCTGGACCGGGGGTGGAAAAAATCCGCCCACCGAGCCGATCACGGGCTTCGATCACCACGTAGTCGATGTTCCTGCGCGATAACCGATAAGCCGTATAGAGGCCGCTCAGGCCGCCGCCGATGATCGCTACTCTGCCGCTGTTCATGGTCACGCTCCGGGTCAAAAAGCCAGAAAACCCGCAGGGCCCCAGAAGTTCAGGGCGATGCGGGTGTGTTGCAGTGGGCTGCCGTCAGTTTTGTTCGAGCGCCGCGTAGGCGTCCAGAACCCGGGCGGAGTAGGTGACCGCCGCGCCGGCATTCAGGGCGATGGCGACACCCAGGGCTTCGGCGATTTCCTCACGGGAAGCGCCGTGTTTGGCCGCTGCCTTGGTGTGCACCGCGATGCAACCGTCGCAGCGGGTGGTGACTGCCACGGCCAGGGCGATCAGCTCGTGGGTCTTGGCATCCAGGTGGCCGGTTTTCGCACCTGCGCCATCCATCACTTGCAGGCCACGGACGGTGTCGGGTGACAGTTTGGCCAAGTCACCGACCCGGCCCAGCAGTGTTTCGCGGTATTCGTTCCAATCCAGCATCATGCGCTCTCCCTTGATTCAGATACGGCCGGCAGTAACGCCACCATCGACTGGCAACACGGTGCCGGTGATCCACGAAGCCTGTTCCGAGGCCATGAACAGGATGGCCTCGGCTACATCGCCGGGCTGACCGTTGCGACCCAGTGGGTGGAAGGCGTTGAAGGTTGGCAAGACCGCCTTGACCTGTTCGTTGTCCATGAAGGTGTTGTACACCGGCGTCTCCACCACGGCCGGGGCGACGGTGTTGATGCGGATATTCGACGACGCCAGCTCGATCGCCAGGTTACGGGTCAGGGCATGAACGCCGGCGTTGGCTGCCGAATAGGCCGCCGACGGTGTTGCGCCGATGGCTTGCAGGGCCCACAGCGAACCGGTCTGCACGATGACGCCGCCGCCGCGTTGCAGCATGGCTTTGGCCGCGGCCTGGGCCATGAAGAATTTGCCCTTGAGGATGATGTCGACGAAACCGTCGTATTCCTGCTCGTCCAGTTCCAGGAAAGGTTTTGGGTTAAACACGCCGGCATTGTTGATCAGAATGTCGACGCCACCGAACTCGGCGCTGGCCAGTTCGACCAGGGCTTTGGCCGTGGCGGGCTTGGCGATATCGGCCGCGAGGAAGCGCACGTGTTGGCCGGTAGGGTCGATCTGCGCGGCGGCTTTTTCCAGTTTCGCCGCGTCACGGCCGCTGATGACCACGCTGGCGCCTTCGGCCACCAGACGTTGCGCCACTTCCTTGCCGATACCTGAACCGCCGCCGGTAACGATGGCGACCTTGGAAGAAAATCTTTTCATGTTTTTGCCCTGTGCTGAGTGGATGAAATAGCCTGAGCGGTTCTACTCTTGAGTCTGTGTTGCTGTAGCAACTCGGCTTGAGTGCTATTCTTCGCTTTGCCAACAAGGCTCACAAATCAGAAGTTTTTTTCATTCATTAAAGAAAATCTTTAGCAGATGACCACGCCTACCTATCTCAACGCGCTGCGGGCATTCGAAGCGGCTGCCCGGCACCAAAGCTTTTCGGCGGCAGCCGCAGAGCTTCATGTCACTTCCGCGGCCGTCGGACAGCAGGTGCGCACGCTGGAAGCCTGGCTGGGGGTTGCGTTGTTCAATCGCGCTTCGAGTGGTTCGGCACGGCTGGTGCTGACTGATGTCGCACGCAAGGCGCTGCCGGATATTCGTGAGGGCTTCGAGCGTTTGAGCGTCGGCCTGGCGCGCTTGAAGGAGGGTTCGCTGAGTACCGGTCTGACGGTGACGGTGAGCCCGGCGTTTGCCGCCAAGTGGCTGTTGCCGCGGATCGAGCGTTTCCAGCAGGCCTATCCACAGACCGACGTGTTGCTGGACACCAACCTCAGGCCCGTGGACTTTATCGCCGAAGGCATGGATATCGGCGTGCGTTATGGTGCGGGGCGCTGGCCGGGGTTGACCGCGATCAAATTGATGGACGAGGAGATGTATCCGGTGTGCGCCCCCGGCTATTCGCTGCTGAAGGCTGGGAGACTACCGGTCAGGCGCCTGGCCGAGGCGACGCTGATCCATGACCTGTCGATGGCCGGCGATCCGGCTTACCCGACGTGGCGAACCTGGCTGGATGCCTCGGGCTACGGCGATATCCAGGCGGAGCACGGGCTGCGTATCAACAACTCGGCGGCCGTGCTGCAAGCGGCCATCGATGGCCAGGGCCTGGCCCTTGGGCGCAGCGTGATGTTGCGCGAGGACCTGGCGGCGGGGCGGCTGATCCGCCCCTTTGGTGAGGCCAGTCACCCGTTGTCGTTTGCCTATTACATCGTCTATCGACCGGAAGTGGCCGAGCTGGCGAAGATCCAGGCCTTCCGCGACTGGCTACTTGGGCAGGCGGGTTGAGTCAGGGGCGTGGGTCTGCTTGATCCACACGCTTGCGCCGGCGTCACCAACGCTGACCCGCAAAGGCATGCCGCCCGGCAGACGCAGCCAGGCGTGGGCCTGTAGCGTATCGCCGCTTTCCATCAGTGAGCCCGACAGCACCAGCAGTTCAACCCCGGCTTCATTCTCCACGGTTATCGCCGTGCTGGCGGCCCAGGTCTGCAGGCTCACTTCCTCGTTGCGGTTGCTGAACAACAATCGGTGGGCCGATGGCGGGCTCGGGTAGGCCACCCAGTCCAGGGTGTCGCCCGCGGCAAACTGTTGCAGTCGCACGAAGATCACGCAGCCGGAAGCCGAGGCGGGCGCATGCTGGCTGCCCGGCGGATTTCGCACGTAAGTGCCCGCCGGGTAGAGGCCGCGTTCATCCTCGAAGGTGCCTTCGAGGACCAGGAACTCCTCGCCGCCCGGATGGGCGTGCGGTGTGAAACGGCTGCCCGGCGCATAACGCACCAGCGAGGTGGCCCGTGCCTGTTCCTCGCCCTGACGGTAGAGCATGCGTCGTTCGACACCGGGTACCGGCGACGGCCGCCAGGGTTGCTGCGCACCCTGGACCAGGGTGCGGCGGCTGTGATCGCTGTTCAGTTCCATGGGTTACAACTCCGCTCGGCCGCCGTCCACGACGATTTCGGCACCGAGCATGTAGCGTGAACGGTCGCTCGCCAGGAAGCACACCGTCTCGGCGATTTCTTCCGGCAGCCCCATCCGACCGACAGGCACCTGGCTGCCGACCTTTGCCGCATAGGCGGCGAACTGTTCCTCGGTTTGCCCGGGCTGACGATGCAGCGGGGTTTCGATGGAGCCCGGGCTGACGGCATTCACCCGTATCTGCTGCTCCAACAACTCGGCGGACAAGGTGCGGGCAAAGGAGCGGACCGCGGCCTTGGATGCCGACAACAACGAGCGCCCCGGTGCGCCGATCTGATTGAGCCACGAGGTGTTGAGAATGATCGCGCTGCCCTTGGGCATCAGCGGCACCAATGCCTGCACGGTGAAATAGACGCCTTTGACGTTGACCCCCAGCAGTTGATCGATCATTGCCTCGTCGGTACTGGCGAGTGGTGTGCCATAGGCGACCCCTGCGTTGGCGAACAGGATGTCCAGGTGACCGAAAGCGTATTCGATCTGCTCACGTACGGCCTGCATATCCGTCTTGAGCCGAACATCGGCGCGGAGGGCGATGGCGCCTTTGCCCAGGGATTCGAGCGCCGCCTGCAAGCGCTCCGGGTCCTGGCCTGTGATGGCAACCCGGGCGCCGTAGGCGAGCATCAGGCGGGCGGTGGCCAGACCGATGCCTGACGAGCCGCCGGTGATCAGTGCGGTTTTACCTTTGAGCATGCCGATAACCTCGAGGATCAGTGGGGTTCGGTGCCAAGGGTGACGCTCGCGCAGGGGGCTGACGAGGCAGATATTCCTTTCTATCCCTAAAGAAAATATTGCCCGTGGCGGGTTTGGCCCGCGCTTATTTCAAATAGCAGGCGCCGATCCAGTCCTGGGGATTCGGGGCCAGTTGTCGGGCCAGTGGCAAGTAACGGGCATCCAGTTGGGCGGCCAGCCAATAGAGTTTGTTGCTGCTTTTCGGCTCCCAGGCGCCGCTATACCCGGCTTCGCCGACGTTGGCGCGGTCGCGGTCAAACTTGACGCTGGTGTGCACGAACTCCTGGTGGCTGCGCTGCCCGCTCGCATAGGGCGTCAACCAGTCGAGTGAGCGGCCCAAGGCGGCGCCAGTGGGCGCGGTATAAGCCAGCCAGTTGCCGCCGATGCCGTAGGGCCTGGCCGCCAGGGCGGCTTGAACCAGTGGCTCCAGGTCGTACACGACGTAGTGCAGTGCATCGCGCTCCCTGAAGTCGAACACCGAGCCATCCGGCAGCAGGTTGTCCGCTACCTGCTGCTGGAACAGCTGGAAGGCCTGCTCCAACATCGCCCGGTCGACCAGCGCGGCGGCGGCCATCGTCACCAGCTTGACGCGATGGCTCTGCCAATTATTGATATTTTTACTACTCTTCGAATCATGGAACTGCCTGATTTGCGCGAGGTAGCCGTTCCCGAGTTGGCGCAGGAAAGCCCGGCTGGCCTCTTGTGTTTCAGGGCGCAGGGCAGTGGCGGTGAGGGTGTAGGCATCGATCAACTGATCGATATTGGTCTCGTCAATCGGGTTGAAATCCGGTTGATAGGTGCGGGTCCAGTTGGCCAGCCCCTCATCGACCTGTCGCAAGTACTGCGGATCGGCGCTTAGACGCCAGGCCAAGGCCGCTTGGCGCAGTACCGGCCAATCCTTTTCCGCCGCGATGCTCTGCTCGCGAATGCCCTGGTTCGGCAGGGTGCCTTCCGTGTGCAGGTGGGGCAGTGCGTGGGTGCCATCGTCGAGATGTCTTTTCGCGGCCGCCAGCAGTTGCTTGGCGGATGGGCTGGTGGCGGCGGGCTGGCAGAGGTTCATGATCTGGGGTGAGGCGGCGACGGTCGAGGCGGCGCTCGAGAATGGGATGACCAGTGTCGCGCAGATGCCCAAGGCCCATGCCGTTGTACCGGGAAAAGCTCGTGACATGCTCTATCTCAACGATTGATAAGTGAAATCAGTGCGGTGCTCAGGGTAGAAAAACTAGCACAGCGTTGCTGCTTTCTTGATGAAACCGGCGAGTGGTAACCGCCATGAAGAGGACCACAACGGTGATGAACAAGGAAACGGAAGACGGCGGGACTGCCGCGCAACTGATCGACGGGAGAATCGCGGAGCTGGCGGATTGGCGTGGTGAGACCCTCGCCCGGATCCGAGCGCTTATCCAGCAGGCCGACCCTGAGGTGGTCGAGGAGTGGAAATGGCGGGGCGTGCCGGTCTGGTCCCATGACGGAATCATCTGCACCGGTGAGACCTACAAGCAGGTGGTGAAGATGACCTTTGCCAAGGGCGCCGCTCTGGAAGATCCCTCAGGTCTTTTCAATTCCAGCCTGGAAGGCAATACCCGACGGGCCATCGATCTCCATGAGGGAGAGCCGGTCGATGAGCAGGCGTTGACCGCGCTGGTTCATGCGGCGGTGGCGCTCAACACCTCGGTACGAGCGTCTGCTCGCCGCAAGCCAGCGGTCTAGGGGGCTACCCGGATCGGCATTGCCGAACCGGGTCGTTAGCGGCCTCTACTGCTGCGTCAGGGTCGCGATCAGCTCATCCGTCGCCACAATCGAGTGGGCAAACGTCGGGCCGTTCAGTTCATGGGCGGCGTGCATCATCTCCGGCTTGAAGGCCGCCGTCGCGTCCCTTACCAGGGTGACGTGATAGCCGAGTTCCGAGGCGTAGCGAGCCGTTGCCTCAATGCAGGTATTGGCCAGCATACCGACGATAATCACATGGGTGATGCCTTTCTGCTTGAGACGAAAGTCCAGGTCGGTATTGGCAAAACCGCTGGAGCCCCAATGTTCCTGGGCGACGATATCGCCCTCCTGGGGCGCGAAGTCGGGGTGCCATTCGCCGCCCCATTCACCGCGTGCAAACTGATGGCCGTGCATGATCTTGCACTGGTTGGGGTTGGGATGGTCCCAGTTTTCGTAGTCGCCTTGCTCCCAGCGACGGTGCGGTACGATAACCACCTGGATGCCCTGGGCGCGGACGGCGCGGTCGAGTGCCCGCAGGTTACCGAGCAGGTCGACCTGCTCGGCGATCGGCTTGATAAAGGGATAGATCTTTCCGTCTTCCGCGAGGAAATCGTTGTAGGGATCGACCAGCAGATAGGCGGTCCTGTCGCGAGGGTAGAGGGCATTCGACATGGCGTTTTCTCCAGGAAATAGTGAGTGATCGGTACCGTGGACTTGCCCAGAAACCTTGTTAGTATGATAATCATAGTTACCGTGAAAGAGGCAAGGCCATATGTCGACAAGCAACAACGCCGCCGAAACCCTGTGCCCGATCCATCGGGCCGAAGCCATCGTGGGCGATCGCTGGACCGTGCTGGTCTTGCGTGAGTTGTTCATGGGTAGCCATCGCTTCGACGAGATCCAGGCGCAGACCGGCGCAACCCCGCAAATGCTCGCCACACGCCTGAAAAACATGGAGGCCGACGGTTTGGTCGACCGTCGCCCGTATAGCGAGCGACCGCTGCGCTACGAGTACCATCTGACCCCGAAAGGAGACGGGTTCTTCTCCGTGGTGCTTGCCCTGCGTGCCTGGGGCGAAACCTGGTGCAAGTCGCCGGAGGAGGGGGTGGCGGTCCGGCTTGTCCATCAGGCTTGTGGCAAACCTGCCGGACTCGGACCGCTTTGCGAGCACTGTGGCGAACTCCTGCACCGTGAAGCGTTGATCAGCGAGCCCAGTTCTGCCTACAGCGCAGAGCGCGCGGCACGGCGTGTATCCGGCAGTCGTTGAGCCGGACGCTTGTTGCCCGCCATCAGGGCCACTATCGCCAGGCCCTGGATTACGGCCGCCAGACCCAGTAGCAAGAGTTCACCATGAGCCCCGCCGGCCAGGGATTTCATCGCACCAAAGAACGCTGGAGCAAACGCGTAGCAGCCCTGGGCGGTGGCGACGATCAGCGTCACCACGCGCTGTGTTTGCTGGCGGGGAAATTCGGCTTGCGCAATGAGCGGCGGCAGGGAGGTGGCGTTGCCGATGCCCGCGCCGAACAGAATGACTCCTAACCACAGCAGATCAGGGAAGGTGCCGAGGCCGGTCATGAGCAGGCAGCCGAGTAGTTGGCTGCCATAGCTCAGACAGGAGACGGTGCGCCGGTTGGCGTTCGGCGGCATCAACCCACCGACCAGGAACCTGCCGGCAATGGCGCTCGCCGTCGCCAGGCCCATTGCCAGGCCGGCCTGTTCTTTCGTGAGGTGATCGACCAGCAACAGGAACAAGTGGGTAATCAGCCCGATCTGGGCAAACAGCCCCAGCGACATGGCTGCCGCCAGTGTCACGAACTGACGGTTGCGCCATAGCGAGGTCGTCGGTTGACTCGCAGAGACGGCCGGCTGGTCAGGTGCTTGATCAGCGCCGTCGGCATATTGCCCGAGGTCTCCAGGCCGAACCTTGAAGACCTTGATCGATAAGATGGCAATCGTCGCAATCGACACCAGGCCTACTCCCAGCGCGGCCTGGGTGAAGCCGATCCGGTCGATCAAATACACCCACGCAGATGAAAAGATCACCCCGCCAATGCTGGCGCCGTTATAGGCCATCGCCAGGGCAGCCGGGCGCTTGGCGAAAAACCATGGGGAAATCAGCGCGTTGACGGCGGCGGCGCCCATGGTCACCCAGCCCAATCCGCTGAGTGTGGCCGCGAGGAACAGCTGGTAGGGCTGATCGGCCACCGACCATCCATACACGCCGACGCCGAGCAGGATCGATCCCAGCACGGTGGTGCGCGCAAGGCCCAGGCGCTTGTACAAGGTCGGGAGGTTCACCACCACCAGGGTGCCCGCGAGAAAGTGCAGGGTGACGGCGGCCGAGCACAAGGGCAGCGACCAGCCTGTTCGTTGAATCACCGCGTAGAGAAATATCGGCGGCCCGTAGAAACCGATCCCCCAGCCGAATACCGCCATCACGAACGTCGCCGCCACGACCTTTCGGCCAAAAAAACTCGATTGCTTCATGGGTGAATCCCTTCAAGTGGTTTGGCACCAGTATGATGATGACAAACAGGGATACTTCGGGAGAGCGTGAACTATGGATGTTGAAGCCGCTGATCTTTCCTTGGCCGCAGTGGCCGGTGCGATTGCCGATCCGGCGCGCTCGCGGATGCTCTGCAGCCTGCTGGACGGCCACGCGCGTACGGCCACCGAACTCGCCGCCGTAGCGGATATTGGCGCGTCCACCGCCAGCGGTCATTTTTTGCGTTTGCGTGAGCAGGGGCTGGTGGAGATGCTGGTCCAGGGGCGGCATCGCTACTACCGATTGGCCAACCCCCAGGTAGCGCAGGCGCTGGAGGCCTTGTTATCGCTCACCGATCGCCGCGTGACAGCCTTTCAGCCCAGCACGCCTTCGGCCTTGAAGCAGGCCAGAACTTGCTATGACCATATCGCCGGGGAAATCGCGGTCAAACTGCACGACGCCCTGTTGCAAGCGAGCTGGATTGAAGAGCAGGGCAAGGACTATGTCCTCACGGAAAAGGGCAGCGCCGCGTTGTCGCGATTGGGAATCGATATCGACACCCTCTCGCGTCAGCGCCGGCGCCTGGCCTATCCCTGCATGGACTGGAGCGAGCGCTCACCACATATCGGCGGTGCGCTGGGCGCGGCCCTTCTGGAACTGCTGCTCAAACGCGGCTGGGTGAGTCGTCATCTCGATTCCAGGGCCCTGACGTTGACGCCCAAAGGTGCGAAGAGCCTGGCAACCGCGTTTGGCTTACAGGCGCGTTGAAGGCATCACTACACCGTTCCAGCACCCGCCGCATCGCGCTCACTGACCAGTGCCAGCAGCGTCAGGCGATTCTGTGAAAGCATCACATTACGCACGGTTTCCATGCGTTGCTGATCGATGGTGTCCCAGCCCAGCGCCCGCAGAACGGGGGCGCGCTTCACGCGAAAGACGATGCTCTGGCTGTTGAGGGCCATCGTCCGGATGATGGTGGCTTCGTCATTGGTGGGCCGCCCCGTCAGGCGCCCGACGATGCTGCGGGTGACGTGGGACAGACGCTGATTCAGGCCTTGCTCCATCAACGTGGCGGCGGACGGCGGGCCCAGGCCGGCTTGCTCGCAGGCCATGAAGCGGCGCCAGTCGGCCGATTGCGGCGTCTCGAGAATGAACGACAGGAAGACGCCGAGAATGTCCAGGTAACGCTCGATCAAGGTCCGGTCATCAGTGCCGGGATCTTCCAGCGCCGCTTCAGCGGCTGACACTTCATCTGTCAGTTGCGCCCAGAGCTGCGCGAGGATGTGCTCGACGCAGGCCAGGTAAACCCCTTCCTTGTTGTCGAAATAGTATTGCAGCGCCGGGGCATTGACCCCCGCGGCCGTCGCGATCTGGCGCGTCGAGGCGCTCTCGAAACCATGGGTGGCGAACTGGTCCACGGCGGCCTCGATAATCCGCAGGCGAGTGTCTTCGCCGCGCTGGTAGCCGCCTTCCTTTGCTGGTCGATGTCGTGCCATGGATAAGCCTGAAAAAAGAATGCCCGAACAAATTATATCACTTGACATAAATTCGCCATCGCCGCATTTTTTACCAACTGGAATACTTTGGAGTGCGGCATGTCCGTCGATCAACCTATCGGTCAGCACGGTCGCCTTGAGCCCGTGGCTGAAAACAAGCTTTCCGAGCGCCGTGGCAAGCCGCCGCGAGCCCTGATCGGGGTCGGCGTTGTCGCGCTCCTGGCGCTGATCGGCTGGGGTGCGCATTGGTGGTTCAGTGGGCGTTTCATTGAGACCACCGACGACGCCTACCTGCAGGCCGACAGCATGACCGTGGCACCCAAGGTCGGGGGTTACGTCGCCGAAGTGCTGGTCAGTGACAACGAAACCGTGAGCGTCGGCCAGCCGCTGGTGCGCCTCGATGGGCGCAAGTATCAAGCGGCGCTGGACGAGGCCCAGGCCAGCGTGACCTCACGCCAGGCCGATGTGGCCAGGGCCGAGGCCGAACTGGTGGAGCAGGGCGCCAGCATTGCTCAGGTTCGGGCCCAGTTGGACGGTGCCAATGCCGACTTGCGCCACGCCCAGTCCCAGGTCAAACGTTATGGACCACTGGCCCGTTCCGGGGCTGAGACCGAAGAGCATCTGGCTGACCTGAATAATCAACTGGCCCAGGCCAGCACGGGCCTGGCCGCGCATCAAGCCGCCTTGCGGGCGGCAGAAACCCGTATCGGTACACTCAAGGCGCAGTTGCAGCAGACCCAGGCGCAACTGGCGGTGGCCCAGGCCAGCGCCCGGCAATCGCAACTGGACCTGGACGACACCACGGTGATCAGCACCCTGGCCGGCCGGGTCGCCGATCGCAGCGTGCGGGTCGGTCAGTTCACCCAGCCCGGTACACGTCTGCTGACCGTGGTACCGGTGCAGGCGCTCTACCTGACGGCCAACTTCAAGGAAACCCAGATTCACCATATGCAAGCCGGCCAGGCGGTCACGATTCACGTCGACGCATTGGGCAGTGAAGACCTGGCGGGGCATATCGACAGCCTCTCGCCCGGTACCGGTTCGCAGTTCGCGCTGTTGCCGGCACAGAACGCCACCGGCAACTTCACCAAGATCGTCCAGCGGGTGCCGGTGCGTATCCAGCTCGATGTGCCTGAGTCGGCGCGCGGCGTGCTGATGCCGGGCTTGTCGGTGACCGTTGATGTGGACACCCGCCACCATGGCTAACGCCGCGACGGTGACGGCCGCTCAGGAACCGGCGAAAGAGGCCAATGCTTCAGCGACCGACTGGATCGCCGTCGCGGCCGGGTCCCTCGGCGCCTTGCTGGCGACGCTGGACATCTCCATCACCAACTCGGCCTTGCCACAGATCCAGGGGCAGATCGGCGCCTCGGGCACGGAGGGCACCTGGATCGCCACGGGCTACCTGATGTCGGAGATCGTCATGATCCCGCTGGCGGCCTGGCTGACCCGGGTCTTCGGCTTGCGTCGGTTCCTGATGGGCACGGCGATGGCCTTCACACTGTTTTCGTTTTTCTGCGGCATGTCCAGCAGCCTCACCGGCATGATCCTGGCGCGCGTCGGCCAGGGCTTTGCCGGTGGCGCGATGATACCCACGGCGCAGACCATCATCGGCACGCGCTTGCCGCGGCACCAGATGGCAATCGGCATGTCGATGTTCGGCCTGACCGTCTTGCTCGGGCCCTTGATGGGGCCGGTGCTGGGCGGCTGGTTGACCGAGAACGCCAGTTGGCGCTGGTGCTTTTTCCTCAACCTACCCATCAGCCTGGCGTTGATCGCCTTGCTCTGGACCGGTATCCGTCCGGAAAAAGCCAACCTTCAGCAATTTATCAAGGCGGACTGGGTCGGCATTCTCGGGCTGGCCCTGGGCTTGAGTTCGTTGACGGTGATCCTGGAAG
The DNA here is from genome assembly GCF_013386165.1 of Pseudomonas gingeri. GTDB lineage: Bacteria > Pseudomonadota > Gammaproteobacteria > Pseudomonadales > Pseudomonadaceae > Aquipseudomonas > Aquipseudomonas gingeri_C. The sequence continues at coordinate 505,728 of NZ_JACAOS010000003.1, forward strand.
AGGGTCAGCGTGAACACTGGTTCGAGTCCTCGATGATTGTCGGTTTGAGCCTGCTGATGACGCTGGGGTTTATCCTCATCGCCGTGGGTCAGTTCACGGCCCGCCAGCCCATTATCAAGCTCAGCCTGATGCGCAATCCGCGCTACGCCAGCGTGATCCTGATCGTGTCGACGGTGGGGGCGGCCATCTATGGGATCTCCTACCTGTTGCCGCAGTTTCTCAACAGTGTTGCCGGTTACAACGCCCAGCAGTCCGGTTCGATCATGCTGCTGTCGGGTATACCGGCTTTCATGATGATGCCGATCCTGCCGCGGCTGATGCAGCGCTATGACAGCCGCTGGCTGGTGGGCACCGGGCTGGTGCTGTTCGTGATCAGTTGCATGATGAGCCTGAACCTGACCGTCGACAGTGTCGGCCATGATTTCGATGCCTCGCAGCTGGTGCGTGGGTTCGCCCAGATCCTGGCGATGATGCCGCTCAACCAGATCACCATGGCCGCCGTCCAGGCCCATGAAAAAGGTGAGGCGGCGGGGCTCTACAACATGTCGCGCAATATCGGTGGCTCCATCGGCCTGGCCCTGACCGGCGTGCTGATCGATCGGCGCAGCAGCTATCACGATGCGCTGATTCGTGAGTCGCTGACGGCCAACAGCACCTTGGGCCAGGACCATATGGCGGCCCAGACGGCGTCCTTCATGAGCCAGACCGGTGACCAGGCCCTGGCGCAATTGCAGACGGTCGGCCAGTTGAGTCGCGACATTGCCCTGCAAGCCTCGGTCATGACCTTCACCGATTGTTTCTACCTGTTGGGGATTGCCTTGGCAGTGTGTATTCCCTTGGCCCTGTTACTCAAGAAACCGACCCTTTCGGTGAGCCCAGCACGATGATCGACAGAACCTTGATTTCAGCCCTGATCGTGGGCTTGCTCGCCGGTTGCACCGTCGGCCCCGATTACCACGGCGCGCCGGCAGTGGCCGAGAAGACCGTCGCGGCCGGACGTTTTGCCCACGCCGATCCAGCTGCCGTCAGCAGCCCGGCCGTCGCCCATTGGTGGCATGGATTGGGTGATGCGCAACTCGACAGCCTGGTGGAAACCGCGCTGCACGACAGCTCGGACATCCGCGTGGCCCAGGCGCGCCTGCGCCAGGCCCGGGCTGGGTTGCACGGCCAACAGGCTGCCGAGCTTCCCAAATTGAGTGCCAACGCCACCGCGATTCGCATGCGTTCCCCCGACCTTTCCAGTCTGACGGGGCAGCAGAGTGGTGGCGGTCGTGGGCCGTTGTCGCTGTACGTGAGTGACTTCGACGCGAGTTGGGAAGTGGACATGTTTGGCGGTACCCGCCGCGCCATCGAAGCGGCTTCTGCCAGTGCTGATGCCTCGGCCGAGAGCCTGGCCGATGCCCAGGTACAACTGGCTGCCGAAGTGGTGCAGGCCTATGTCGGCTTGCGTGACCAGCAAACCCGTCTGGCCCTGATTGACGCCTCGGCCAACCTGGAAGCCCAGGTGGTCGACCTGACTCAGCAGCGCCGCAGTCGCGGCGTGGCTTCGCAATTGCAGTTGGAGCAAGTCACCACCCAATGGCAGACCACCCGTGCCCAGCGCCTGCCATTACAGGCCCAGGTCATCGAATCGCTGGACCAACTGGCGGTGCTTTGTGACCTGGAGCCGGGTGAGCTGGACAGCCGACTCGGTCAACCGCGCGCGCTGCCGAGTGTCCCCGCGAGCGTGCCGATTGCTGATCCGGCGGCGCTGATCAAATCCCGACCGGACATTCGTGCCGCCGAGCGTCAACTGGCCTCCGCCACCGCACAGGTCGGCGAGAAAAAGGCCGACTGGTTTCCCAAACTGTCGCTGACCGGCGACCTCAGTTTCAGCGCCGCTGCACCTTCGCACCTGGTGCGTACGGACAACGCCACCTGGCTGCTGGTCCCGCGCCTGACCTGGAACGCCCTGGACTTCGGGCGCGTGGCGGCCGATATCGACAGCGCCGAGGGCGGCGTCGACGAAGCCCGGGCCCATTACCGCAGCGTGGTTCTCGGCGCGTTGCGCGATGCCGACGTTGCTCTGGCGCGTTACGGTCATCAGCGTGAAAACGTGGTTCTGCTACGTGATATCGAAGCGTCTTCGGCCCGTGCGGCAAGCCTGACCCGTGAGCGCTACGACGCCGGCACCGCGAGCACCCTGGACTGGCTGAATGCCGAGCGCACCCGCTTTGATGCCGAGCAAAATCGGGTGAGCGGCGACAGTGAATTGCTCAAGGATTTTGCTTCGTTGCACAAGGCGTTGGGGTTGGGGTGGCAGGGGTGAATGTCGCCAGTACGGGTTGTGCAAATTTTGGACGAGCCCTGGCAGAGTGATCCGGGGCCTGACGATCACAGCGCAAGCGCGATCCTGAATAAGCGCTTCATGACGTGGGTGGAACCGAGGTGCAGCACATTGGGCAACGAAGTCAGTTGCTCATCGTAAAGCTGCTGGAGTGCCGGAAGGTCCTTGGCAACCACGTGAAGCATGTAGTCCAGATCGTCGAACAGCCTTTGTGCCTCGACGATCTGCACAATCTCCGGCAATGCCGCCTCGAAATCACCCATGTCCTGGTAACAATTACTTGGACTGAACTTGAATCACCGCGCCCGGCTGATCGATCTTGCCGGCGGCGATGACCAGGTAGCGACGCTGTTCTGGCGCATCACTCTGCACGATCTGCCGGATCGGGCCGATGGTGTTGACGATGGCCGAGCCCGCCGGGTTGCTCATGAAGGCGGCCAGGGGCTGCAAGGTCCCGCTGCCGTCGGGTTTGTCGGCCAGGGCCAGCAGGTAAGGCTGCTTGGGCTCCAGGCCGGTCGCCGCGGCTTGCAAGACCTGGGTCAGGCCCTGGTTGAACAGGGTCACGCTGGTGGCCGGCTGCTCGGCGCTGCTGCCGACGGCGGCCAGGCTCAGGTGCACGGCCTGGCCGGCCAAGCCGAGGGGCTTGAGGTTGTCGGTGCCCGGGCCCCGGGTGACGGCGTTGGGCACATAGGCAATGGCCTGCGGCGCCTGGCCGATCGGAATGGTGGCGATCACCTGGTTGCTCAGGGTGTCGATCACCGCAAAGGCGTCGGCGTTCTCCAGGCCCACATAGACCCGGGTGCCATCGCCGGATGGCCAGATACCGTGGGGCAGGTTGCCGACGGCAATCGTTGCGACCTTGTCAAAGGTATCGGTGCGATAGACCTGCACTTGGTTCAGCCCGCCGACGGTGATGTAGGCGAACGAGCCGTTGGCGTTGTTGACCAGATTGACGTGGTTGGCGATCGGCCCGATGTCCAGGGTCTTGAGCAGCTTGAAGGGCGGGGTGGCCTCGAAGACCTGGGCCTTGCCCACGTCCTTCAAGGTGAACCAGACCTGCTTGCCATCGGCCGATGCGGCGATATTCGGACAGAACGGGCTGGCCTGGGGCACATGGCCGACGATCTTGTGGTCGGCCACGGAGATCACCACGGTCTCCGGGTTGAACGAGGAACAGACGTAACCGTATTTGCCGTCCGGGGAAAAAATCTGCATGCCGGGACCGGCCGGGGTCTTGATCCGGGTTTTCTCCTGGTAGGTCTTGGCATCGAGCACGGAGACGTAGTCTTCACCGCGCACGGTGACCCAGACTTCCTTGCCGTTGGGGGTGAAGAACGCTTCGTGGGGCGCACGACCGACATAGGTCTTGTGCTTGACGGTATTGGTTTCGGTGTCGATGAACGACACCGAGTTGGTGCCGATCGAGACGGCTGCCAGGGTCTTGTGGTCGGGAGAGAAACCGAGACCGTGCACCAGCACTTCGCCGCGATACAGCGGGCTGAGGTTACCGGGCTGCGGATCGCCGAGGGCAATCACGCCGAGCAGTTTGTTATCGACCGGGTCCGTCACCGACACGGTATTGGAGAACTGCTCCGAGGCGTACAGGCGATCCTGGTGCGAGATCGGAATATCCTTGGCGGACGCTTTGCCGGGAATCTGCCCGGCAAAGCTGGCACTGGACAGCAGTGCCAGGGTGAGCAATGCAAGGGAATAGTTCGGGAACTTCATCGCAATATCCTTCTTTTTGTAAAGTCAGGGCGGGCGTTTCGAGCGTTATGCTCAGGGCTGTGTAGCCGGTGGAATCTGGGTTGGGGCGGCGGTGGAAGGTGGCAGCGGGGCGCCGATGGCCAATTGCATGGCGGCAATTTCCTGCTGCTGCTCGACGATGATTTCCTGGGCCAGCCGCTTGAGTTGCTCGTTGTGCCCGTACTTGAGCATGGTCAGGGCCATGTCGATGGCGCCTTGATGGTGGGCGCTCATCATGGTGACGAAGTCGCGGTCGACGTCGCCGGTGGGCGGGGTGTCCATACCGGCCATCATTTTTTCCATGGCGGTCGCGTTTTCCTGGATAAACGCAGTTTCCATGGCGGGAGTGGTCGTGGCTGTGGCGTGTTCATGGCCTTCATGGGCCATGGCCGATGCCATGGGGCCCGCCAGGACCAGCAATGCAAGGCCGCAGCGGGCTGCCCGGGAGCTGAATACGTGCATGAAGTATTCCTTTTGGCTGAGTGCGTTCAAAGGGTAGACGCAGGCCGAAAAGGTTTATTCCAGGCAGGGGTATTATTTAGTGAGGGAGGGTAGGTTTTTCAGTCCGGTGACAGTGGGTTTCAGAACTCCAGCTTGTAACCGACGCCATACAGCGACTGCACCGGGTCTTCCTGCGGGCAGGCTTGGGCCAGTTTGCGCCGTAGATTGCGGATATGGCTGTCGACCGTGCGGTCGGTCACGACCCGGTGATCGGAGTAGAGCTTGTCGAGCAACTGGTCGCGGGAGAAGACCCGGCCCGGAGAGCCGGCCAGTGTGCTGAGCAGACGCAGTTCCACGGGGGTCAGGTCCAGTGCGATGCCGTCGAATGAGGCGCTGTAGCGGGCTTCGTCGATCTGCAGCCGTGTCGGGGCCGAGGCGACCAGTTGCGGGCTGCGCCGCAGGATGGCCTTGACCCGGGCGACCACCTCCCGGGGACTGAAGGGTTTGCAGATGTAGTCGTCGGCACCCAGGTCCAGCCCCAGCAGACGGTCCACTTCTTCGACCCGGGCAGTGATCATGATGATCGGCACCGCGCTGAAACTGCGCAGTTCCTGGCACACTTCAAGGCCGTTACGCCCCGGCAGCATCAGGTCGAGCAGGATCAGTCGTGGTTCGCTGGCGCGCACTGCGGGCACCACCTTCAACCCGTTGTCCAGACATTCGCTGGGATAGCCGGCGGCCGTCAGGTAGTCGCGCATCAGCGCCGCCAGCTTGGGCTCGTCTTCGACAATCAGGATCGGTTGGTCATTGTCCATGCTCAGGCATCCCGTGGCAGGTGCAGGCTAAGCCAGAGGCCGCCCAGGGGGGAGTGATCGGCGCTCAGGCGGCCGCCGTGGGCCAGTGCGATGCTCTGACAGATCGCCAGCCCCAGCCCGGCACCCCCGCTGGCACGATTGCGCGAGGCCTCGCTGCGGTAGAAACGCTCGAACAGTCGCGGCAATTGTTGCGTCTCGACGCCAGGGCTGGAGTCGAGGAAGTCTATCCGCAGGCTTTTACCCTCGGGCGCCGCACGGATGATCAGCGCGCCGGCGACATCGGTGTAACGCACGCTGTTTTCCAGCAAGTTGCTGAACAATTGTTGCAGGCGCTTGGGGTCGGCCTCCACGCGCAGGACCTGGGCGGGCAGTTCCAGGGTTACCTGCAATTGGCGTGCGGCACAGCGCTCCTGATACATCGCCACGCACTCTTCGAGGAGAGCGTTGAGGTTGCACTCGACCTTGCGGTAGGTAAGAGCGCCGACATCCGCCAGCGACAGTTCGTAAAGATCGTCCACCAGTTTGCTGAGCATGCCGACTTCGCCCAGTAGCGACTTCATCGAACCCTGGTCGAGGGTGCGTACACCGTCCTCGATTGCCTCCAGTTCGCCACGCAACACCGACAGCGGGGTCCGCAGTTCGTGGGAGACATCGGCCATGAACTCGCGGCGCATCTGCTCATTGCGCTCCAGGGTATAGGCCAGTTGGTTGAAGTCCCGGGCCAATTGGCCGACTTCGTCATTGGAGGACACCGCCACCCGGTTGCTGTACTCCCCGGCAGCCAGCCGGTGGGTCGCCGCGGCCACGCGCTTGACCGGGTCGAGCAGGGTGCGGGCGATCCACCAGGCGATCAGCATCGCCAGCAACAGCGAAAACGCCCCCATGACCAGGCTGGCGCGCAATTGGTACTGCTGGAAACGCTCGCCGCCGGCCTCGGTCACGCTCTGGAAGGGGGATACCGCCAGCCAGCCGACGGTTTTCCCGGCGACCTCGATCGGGCGCAGCAGGGCATCGTCACCAATGGCCGGATAGCCGATCACCAAGCGTTTTTGCTGGTCCAGCAGGGCCAGACGAAACACCGCACCGGTCAGGTCGGAGGTGGGCGGCGTTTTCAGTTGACGGGTCTCAAGCTCATCTTTCTGCTCCGGACGCATCATTTCGAACCAGCGTTGTGGCTGGTCGCGAATGACCTCCCAACTGCCTTCCCGCTCATAGAGGGCAACCAGACGCGGCAATACCGGTTCCATGCGTTGCAGGGCTTGTTCATTGAGGTAGCCGAGAAAACCGCGGCCAAAGCTCCAGCCCGTGGCCAGTCCCATGCTCAGGATGACAAACAGCACGCTGGCCAGGACGGCAATAAACAGCTTGGTGGAGATGCTCAGTTTCATGGGCTCGGGAAAGTCGGCGAAGGACCCGCCCATTTAGGCCTTGGCGCCGCGAAGATTCAAGGTCGGCGGCCAATCTTCAATTTTCCTGCACATTTGCCTCGCAGCATGGCGCCTGACTCCCGCCATCCCGTCTTGTAGAGGCCGTCATGTCAACCAAACTGCTCGCCAAATTGCTGGTGACCGCCGCGTTCGTTCTGTCCGTCGTCGTACTGGGCCTGTTGAGTGGCTGCTCGCCGGCCACCTCCGCGCCCGTTGCCGAGGTGCCCAAGGTCTCGGTGATCACCGTGCAACCGCAAACCCAGACCCTGACCACTGAACTTGCCGGGCGTACCCAGGCCTTTATGGTGGCCGAGATCCGGCCCCAGGTCGGCGGTATCGTCCAGCAGCGGCTGTTTGTCGAAGGTGCCGAGGTCAAGGCCGGGCAGGCCTTGTATCAACTGGATGCGGCTTCCTACAAGGCGGCACTGGCACAGACCCAGGCGACCCTGTCCAAGGCCCGCGCCACCTTGAAGTCGGCCCAGGCCACCGCGACCCGCGATGTTCAGTTGGCCAGGATCGATGCCATCAGCCAGCAGGACAAGGAGGATGCCCAGGCCAGCCTGCTGACGGCCCAGGCCGAGGTGCAAGTGGCCCAGGCCGACGTCGAGACGGCGCGCATCAACCTGGCCTACACCCGCATCGGCTCGCCCATAAGCGGGCGCATCGAGACGTCCACCGTGACCCCCGGCGCCCTGGTGGTGGCCAGCCAGGACACGGCGTTGACCACGGTGCAGCAACTGGACCCGATCTATGTCGATGTCACCCAGTCCACCACCGAGTTGCTGCGCCTCAAGCGCGACCTGGCCAATGGCACGCTGCAAGGTAACGAGCAGGGCGAGGCGCGTATCAGCCTCAAGCTCGACGATGGCAGCACCTACGCCCATGAAGGGCGCTTGAAGTTCAGCGGGGTCAGCGTCAACCAGGGCACCGGCACCGTGACTCTGCGTGCCGAGTTCGCGAACCCGGAACGGGTGTTGTTGCCGGGCATGTATGTCCGCGCCGTGCTGGAGCAGGCCCGGGACACGCAGGCGATTTTGCTGCCGCAGCAGGCGGTGACCCGCAGCGCCAGCGGTGTGACCTCGGTGCTGCTGGTGGTCAACGGCAAGGTCGAGCAACGGGTGCTGACCATCGACCGTGCCGTGGGTAACCAGTGGTGGGTGAGCGCCGGCCTGAATGCCGGTGACCAGGTGATTGTCGAGGGCGGGCAGAAGGTCCGGGTTGGCAGCGCCGTGCTGGCGCAGGGTGACGGTAGCCGCACCGTCCAAACAGCGCACAGCGCTACTGCGCAGGAGGGTTGAACATGGCGAGTTTCTTTATCGACCGACCGATCTTTGCCTGGGTCATCGCCATCGTCATCATGCTGGGCGGCGCCTTGTCCATCAGCCACCTGCCGCTGGAGCAGTACCCGGACATTGCGCCGCCGACCGTGCGCATCTCCGCCACCTACACCGGTGCCTCGGCCAAGACGGTAGAGGACTCGGTGACCCAGGTCATCGAGCAGCAGATGAAGGGCCTGGACAACCTGACCTACATGTCGGCCTCCAGCAGCTCGGCGGGCAGTGCCAGCATCAACCTGACCTTCAGCGCCGGCACCGACCCGGACGTGGCGCAGATGCAGGTGCAGAACAAACTGCAGCAGGCCGAATCACGCCTGCCGACTTCGGTGCAGAGCGAAGGCCTGACGGTGACCAAGGGTGGTTCGGATTTCCTGATGATCGTCGCCCTGGCCTCGGCCAACGACGCCGTCACCGGCACCCAGATCGGCGACTACATTTCCAGCACCTTGCTCGACTCGATCAGCCGCATCGACGGCGTCGGCGATGTGCAGACACTGGGTTCGGGCTACGCCATGCGCATCTGGCTGGACCCGGCCAAGCTGGAAAAATACGCGCTGATGCCCTCGGATGTCAGCAGCGCCCTGGAGGCGCAGAACACCGAAGTCTCTGTCGGCCAGTTGGGGGCTTTGCCGGCGGTTGCGGGACAGCAGCTCAACGCCACCATCAGCGCCCGTAGCAAGCTGCAAACGGCTGAAGCGTTTCGCAACGTGGTGGTCAAGTCTTCCAGCGATGGCGCCGTGGTCCTGCTCGGCGATGTGGCGCGGGTCGAACTGGGCAGCGACAGCTATGACGTGAATTCGGCCCTCAACGGCAAGCCGGCGGCCGCCATGGGCGTGCAGTTGGCCGCCGGTGCCAACGCCTTGAGCGTGGGCAAGGCGGTCAAGGCCAGGCTCAAGGCGCTGGAACCGTTCTACCCCGCGCAAATGCAGCTCAAGAACGTGATCGCCTACGACACCACGCCCTTTGTCAGCCTGTCCATCGAAGAGGTGGTCAAGTCCCTGGGCGAGGCCATTGTCCTGGTGGTGCTGATCATGTTCCTGTTCCTGCAGAACCTGCGGGCCACGCTGATTCCGGCGATTACCGTGCCGGTGGTGCTGTTGGGGACATTCGGCGTGCTGGCGCTGTGTGGCTACTCGATCAACACCCTGACGATGTTCGCCATGGTCCTGGCCATCGGCCTGTTGGTGGACGACGCCATTGTGGTGGTGGAAAACGTCGAACGGGTCATGGCCGAGCAGGGGCTGTCGGCCCTGGCGGCGACGCGCCAGTCCATGGCGGAGATCACCAGTGCGCTGATCGGCATTGCCCTGGTGCTCAGTGCGGTGTTTATTCCCATGGCCTTTTTTGGCGGCTCTACCGGGATCATCTACCGACAGTTCTCGGTGGCGGTGGTCTCGGCCATGCTGCTCTCGGTGCTGGTGGCCATGACCCTGACCCCGGCCTTGTGCGCGACCTTGCTCAAGCCGTCCGACAGTCATGGTGCACGGGGTGGGTTCTTCGGTTGGTTCAATCGCAACTTTGAACGCAGCGCCGAGCGTTACCAGGGCGCGGTGGTGCGTGTGCTGCAGCACGGCGGGCGCAGTTGGCTGATGTATGGGCTGATCTTGCTGGCCACGGCCGCCGGTTACGCCAGCTTGCCGACCTCATTCCTGCCGGACGAAGACCAGGGCATGCTGATCGCGCAGGTCCAGCTGCCAGTGGGCGCCACCGACAGTCGGACCCAGGCGGCGGTGAAGCAGTTCGAAGACTATATGCTGGCGCAACCGGAAGTCGACGCGCTGATCAGCATCACCGGCCTGGGCATGGGCGGCAATGCCCAGAACACCGGGCGGGCGTTTATCAAACTCAAGGACTGGAGCGAGCGTGGCGGGCCAGGCCAGGATGCGGCGGCCATTGCCCAGCGGGCGACCCTGGCCCTGGCCAGCGTGCGGGATGCCAATGTGTTTGTCATGCAGCCACCGGCGGTGCGCGGGCTGGGGCAGAGTTCGGGGTTCGACCTGCAACTCAAGGACCTCGGCGGTGTCGGGCATGACGCCCTGGTGGCGGCTCGCGAGCGGTTTATCGAGCTGGCAAAGCAAGACCCGCGTCTGCAAGGGGTGCGCAGCAATGGTCTGGACGATACGCCTCAGCTCAAGGTCAGTATCGACGACCGCAAGGCCGGGGCCCTGAGCCTGAGCACCAGCGATATCAACGCCACCTTGTCCACGGCCTTGGGCGGCACCTACGTCAATGACTTCCTCAACCAGGGCCGGGTGAAGAAAGTCTATGTGCAGGGTGAGGCATCGGCACGGATGCAGGCGGCGGACCTGGACCACTGGTTCGTGCGCAACAGCAACGCCGAGATGGTGCCGTTTTCCTCCTTTGCCAGCAGCGCCTGGAGCTATGGCTCGCCGCTGTTGGAGCGCTACAACGGCAGCGCGTCCCTGGAGGTGGTCGGCGATCCGGCACCGGGGGTGAGTTCCGGCGTGGCCATGGACGCGGTGGAGGCGATCATCAAGCAATTGCCTGAAGGCATCGGCTACGAATGGACCGGCCAGTCCTACCAACTGCGGCTGTCCGGTTCCCAGGCGCCCTTGCTCTACGGGATCTCGATACTGTTCGTGTTTCTTTGCCTGGCGGCATTGTATGAGAGCTGGTCGGTGCCGTTTTCGGTGATGCTCGTGGTGCCGTTGGGTGTGGTCGGGGCGGTTCTGGCGACCCGCTTCGGCGGATTGAGCAATGACGTCTACTTCCAGGTGGGACTGCTGACCACCGTGGGCCTGGCGGCCAAGAACGCGATTCTGATCGTCGAGTTTGCCAAGCATCTGCAGGAGCAGGGCAGCAGCTTGCGTGACGCGACCCTGATTGCCGTGCGGCAACGCTTGCGGCCGATCCTGATGACCTCGTTGGCCTTCATGTTCGGCGTGTTACCCCTGGCCTTGAGCAGCGGCGCGGGCTCGGCCGGGCGCCAGGCCATCGGCACCGGCGTGCTGGGCGGCATGTTCAGCGCGACGCTGCTGGGGATCTTCTTTGTCCCGCTGTTCTTTGTGCAGATACGCCGCCGCTTTGGCCGCGCGCCTAGCTCTGGCATCTCCCTGCAAACTGCCCCGACAGGTGACCTATGATCAAGTTTCATTGGCCTGTGCTGGCCGTTGTGGCGCTGCTGGGCGGCTGCGTCAACCTGGCACCGCAATACCAGCGCCCCGAGGCGCCGGTCGCCGGGCAATGGCTACCGACGACGAGCGCGCCGGCGGGAACGGTGGCGGCCGATCTCCAGTGGCAACAGTTCTTCACCGACCAGCGCTTGTCGCAGTTGCAGAGCCTGGCCCTGGCCAACAACCGCGACCTGCGGCTGGCCACCTTGAACATCGAAAAGGCCCAGGCCGAGTACCGCATCCAGCGGGCGGCGGCGTTCCCCAGTCTAGCTGCCAGCGCCAGCGGTACCCACAGCCGCACGCCGGCTTCGCTGTCCAGCGGGGTGGCGACTACCAGTCACGAATACAGCGCGCAGCTGGGCCTGAGCAGCTACGAGCTGGACCTCTTTGGCCGGGTGCAGAATCTCCAGGATGAAGCACTGGAAGCCTACCTGGCGTTGACCGAGACCCGGCGCAGCACCCAGATCAGCCTGGTGGCCGAGGTGGCGACGGCCTGGCAGACCCTGGCGGCGGACAATGAGCATCTGCAACTGGCGCGGCAGACGCTACGCAGTCAGCAGGCGACCTATGAGCTGACCCGCAGCAGCCATGCCCTGGGCGGTTCGTCCGGGCTGGCCCTGGCCCAGGCGCAAACCACCGTGGAGTCGGCCCGGGGTGATGTGGCGGTGTACGCCAGCCAGATCCTCCAGGATCGCAACGCCCTGCGTTTGCTGGTGGGCAGTGATATTCCGGATGCACTGCTGCCCGGCGATAGCCTGCAATCGGCGGCGCAATTGGTCCAGGTACCGGCGGAACTGCCGTCGAGCCTGCTGCAGCGCCGTCCCGATGTGCTGGCCGCCGAACATACCCTCAAGTCGGCCAACATCGATATCGGTGCGGCGCGGGCGGCGTTCTTTCCCAGCATCAGCCTGACGGCCAGCGCCGGTTCCGCGAGCGCGGCCTTGTCGGGTCTGTTCAAGGGCGGCAGCGGCGCCTGGAGTTTTGCCCCGAGCGTCAGCCTGCCGCTGTTCAACGGCGGCAGCAATCGTGCCACCCTGGATGCGGCAAAGGTTGAGCGCGAGATCCAGGTCCAGACGTACCAACAAACCTTGCAGAGCGCATTCAAGGAAGTGGCCGACGCCCTGGCGGTGCGCAGCACCCTGGATGAACGGCTGGCGGCCCAGCAGGCATTGACCGACGCCAGTCGCAAAAGCTTCGAATTAAGCGATGCGCTGTATCGTGGCGGTTCACAAAGCTACCTCGAAGCCCTGGATGCCCAGCGTACGTTCTACAGCGCCCAACAGGACCTGATTACCCTGCGCCTGGCGGAACAGAGCAATCGCGTGAGTTTGTACAAGGTGTTGGGTGGTGGTTGGAATTGAGGGGGGATTGAGGCGAGCCGGTGAGTGCGTACAACCGGGAAAATTTAATGAACCCTCGCGAACACCCCCCGCCTAACGCAGGACACACGGGAGGAAAACCATGCAAATTGAATATGTCTGGATCACCCTGGCGGTGGTGTTGTTACTGGTTGAACTATGGGCCATCAGGAGCGTGCTCAAGAGCGGGCGCAGCGCCAGTACCAAGGGGATGTGGATCGTTGTGCTTATCTACGTTCCGCTATTTGGGCTGTTACTGTGGTCCTTTATTGGTCCCAAGGAGCCGGGTCGTGAAGCGCCTGTTACTCGGCGTCATATGTGATCATGCAGCCGCCAGGAGGGCGTGGGACGTAGTAGTTCCACGGCCGCAAAACCTGTCACTTCGTCCTGCCTGATGTACCGTATTTGTTGTTTTGGGGATAACTTTGCGACCCAACGCGTGCAAACCCTGGGTGTTTGCAGGTTGAATTTCAGCTTTTAATAAGGTTGTTTATGAATTTCAGTCCAAAAGAAGGGCAATCGTACTTTACGATATTGTTGTTTGACTTGTATTCTTCTAGAAGTGAGTTTTCATATATGTCTGCCACAATTCCCCATGTTCTGAATGAAATTAAATTGCTTTTTTCTAGCATGAATTCCTTTAGTTTCCACCACGGTGATGAGCCCTCTGGGAATGGGTTGGCAATATCATCAAGGAAATGGTCGCTGTTTGAAAGAGCCTTGATTGTTGAGTAAGTGTTTCCTGTCGACTCCCAGTCGCGGATGATGTTGAAGAGGGTGTTTGAGATCTTGCTTTCGATATTCACTTCGTGGAGTTGAAATTTTTCAAATGGATTTATATCAAGATAAGTAATGCTGTATCTAGCAGCAGTATTTTTCCGAAGATCACGCCATAAAAATGCAAAGCCATGAGAATTTATTTCGCTTGATTTTCGGATAAGTCTCTCGAAAGAAGATTTTATTTGTTCTAGATGAATGTCGAGGCCCTCGATTTCCCCGTTGTTATATATGTTGTTTGCATATATGCATAGCTGAAGCCCGGAAAAGCTTTTTTTGTGGAAATTCAAATTTAAATTTCTATTGAATAACGATGCGGGAGGAAAACATTCGAGTTCTAAAGGATCGTCAGATTTTGGCTTTAGGCACAGTATTTTTCGTTTGTGCCAAAATATTTCGTTGAATAAGTAATTTTTTAGAAGGGTTGGCCAGTGGTTTGATATTATTACACAAATAATATCGCCATTCGATATCATTGGAAAATGTGCCTTTACAGCGTTTGTGTAAGCTCCGATTTCGGTTCCTGACTCTCTTGTAGGTTTCGAGGAGTTTTTTATTTCGACAATAACAAAGGTTTCCATTCCTGGGTCGTAGAGTAGGAAGTCAGGTTTCAAACATTCTGAAGGGAATAAGGAAATGTTTTCGTCTTCGCTGACTAGTACGGTTTCTTTTATGCAGTTAAGACAGTATTCGTATGATTCAATTATACAGTTTTCTTCTAGGGTTTTATTCTTTTCAAAGCGAGGAGGCTCAATTAGCTCCCCGAAACCACTGAAATTTCTAGCGTGTGCTCCTATAGCGGCTTGCATCTTTTTTTCGTTTTCAAACATTGTCGATCTCTCGGTTTAATTAAAGGTTCTCTTTTTTGGAAGGGCTTCGATATATATTCATGTCTAATTGTTATGATTTGCCTGCCTTGGGAATGACTCTCGAATCACTTGGTTGTGCTTGTTTTCGGGCTCATACAATGTGTTAGTTGGCATGTTAACCCTCAAACTCGACATAGCTAGACTCCCCACCTCCAGTCGCACCCGACAACCAACCCCATACGAAGCTCAGCGTGGTGCACCCTGCGTGATCAACGCCCACCGTGCTACGAGACCAGCCGGCAAGAATCTCACCCTCCGTAGTCAAGCAGTGATAAAGCAACTCAATGGTATCGACACCTGTCGCGCGCCCGATTTGATGACCCATGCGGATCCGACCGCCTTGGTAAGTGCCCGAAATGGCATTTTCGTCGACATGGTAATGAAATACCGTACCTGAACCGGATAGCCCGTGGGAGTTGTCCGCTACCATAAACCGGTGGTTGTTCAAGCGCTCGCTCATTTGAGAAGAAAGGGTTTCCATCACTGTCGCATCCTTTAAGTCGAGAGGTTCCATTCCATCCTTCGGTTATCCGAGATGCTCGGATATAACCAAACGCGAGAGTCATAGGATGAAAATAATGTGTACCCAGTGCGGGCGTCTATTGGTTTTCTAAGCATTTTTCAAAGCGAACATCACCTTCTGGCAAATTCTCCACGGGCTTCCAGCCGAGGCTTCGATACAAGCGCACGCACGCGCGCGCCTCGCCCTACGGCTTTCGGTCGAAGTGATCGCGTGCGCTTTCCACCGCATCAAGGTTGTTTGCGGCCCATACCCAGACCCCGCAAAACGCCGCACCCAAGGTGATACCCAGCGTGGTCAACTGATACTCGACCTTGGGTGGAACGACCGGATACACGGTGCGCAGCACAAGCCCATCACGCTCCATTGCCCTCAGGGTCTGAGTCAGCATTTTCTGGCTGATGCCCTCAATCAGTTCGCCAAGGCGCGTAAAACGTAGCGTTCCTTTATCGGCCAGGATTTCGAGAATCAGCATGGTCCACTTGTCGGCCACGCGTCCGATGAGATCGGTGACCAGCGATGCGATACGCGGATCGAGATCGATCGGTGGTTTCTGGCTAGCGTAGAACCGTGCGGCTGCAATTTCTTCGTCTGTGAACGCTGAGAAGCTTTTCATCCCCATCACTCTCTTTTTGGTGCGTATAGAACTTTTCGGTGCCTTCTTCCTATTGGAAAGTATATCCAGCAGGCTAAGAATGTGTTCGATAAATGTGGAGTGCCATTGTGAAGATGATTGATCGTACGGTGTTGATTACGGGCGGGACGAGCGGCATAGGCTTTGAGCTCGCCAAACAGCTGATCGCGCTCGGGAACACGGTGATCGTGACGGGGCGGGATATGGAAAAGCTCGAAACGGCAAAGCGATCATTGCCCGCAATCCATATCTTCCAGAGTGACGTCAGCGATCCTGCCAGTATCCGTTTGCTCCATGAGGCGGTATCGCTCCAATTTGCAATGCTGGACACATTGATCAATAACGCGGGAACCATGCGCAATCTCAAAGCCTATCGGGATGTCGAGTTGACGGATCTGACCCGCGAAATCGGGACCAATCTGAATGGGCCGATATGGATGATTCAACAATTTCTTCCTCTGCTGCAGAAGCAGAAAAACAGCCTGATCGTGAATGTTTCATCAGGATTGGCATTCGTTCCGTATCCCGCGGCGCCGATATACAGCGCCTCAAAAGCGGCGATCCACGCCTACACGAGGTGTTTGCGCGCGCAACTGGATGGCTCCAACGTGTCCGTGGTTGAGCTTGCGCCGCCAGGCACCGAGACCCCCTTGTTCCGGGGGGAGTTTGCGCAGGAAATGAAAGGCGAAAAGGGCATGGATGTGAGGATTTTGGTGAAGCGTGCCATTGCAGGGATAGAAGCGGGAAAACTCGAGGTTCGTCCTGGCTTGAGCAACCTGTTGAAAATCGCCAGTCGAGTCGCGCCGAATTTCATGTTCAGGCAGTTGACTCGATTCAGCCAACTAATGCCCTCTACTGTGTAACGAGTCATGAAAACGGAGATATCGGCTTCAACGTTGTTGTCGCGTAATGGGACGATGATTGGGTTTCCCTCACGGCCGCGTTCTTTAGGCGAGATAAGCCTCGGCGGCCCCGGTTTCATCCATGAACTCATTTAAAAAACGCTCCAGGCGCTGGTGCCTGATCGCGGCAATTCGTGCGCCTTCCGCTGTTTGGAAACCGGAGGCCAGCTTGAGCAGCTTGGTGTGGAAATGCTCAATGGCAAAGCGCTTGTCCTGATACTCCCGGTTCGACGCGGTCGGGTTGGTAAAATCGTATAACGCCGATCCCATGCGTCCGGCAATGTAGAAACACCGCGCCACCCCCACGGCCCCTATCGCGTCCAGCCTGTCGCTGTCCTGAAGTATCTTGGCTTCGACAGTAGTGGGTTCGAAACCGGCGGAGAAGCTGTGGGTCTTTACAGCGTGGGCGACGGCAAGAATCCTTGATTCCGACCAGCCCATGCCGACCAGAATGGATGAGGCTTTCTGCGCTGAAAGCGTCGAGGCCTGAGCCCGGAGTGGTGAATTTTTTTCGACGGCAACACAGTCGTGCAGGAGCGTGGCCGCCAGAAGGATTTCGAGGTCGCCGCCCTCTATTTTTTGAAGGGCTTTGGCGTTGGTCCAGACACGATGGATATGCGAGAGGTCGTGGGAGCCATCTTCACTGCCTTCGGGAAGGTAGGCCATCAATGTCGTGGCAAGGCTCTGATAGGGGAAAAACGGTTGGTCCATCATTAATCGTTCAGCTCCTATTCGAAGGTCAGTTACAGGTCTTGCGTCATCCGGCACTTGGGATACACCGAGCATCCCCAGAATTCCTTTCCCGCCCTCGGGCCCGACTTCCGAGCGCGAACCACCATGGCGTTACCACATTTCGGGCACTGCCGTTCGGCTGTTGGATCACTGCGACGCTTGAGGTTTCGCATATGTTCATTGTGAGTTGCACGGGATGGCGGGCGCCGGCCGGCCTGCAGGGCAAGCATAAGTGCATCGACGTTCGCCTCGCTGAATACCCTTTTCTGGAATGACTTGATGTAGCGGATAAAGCCAAGGCCTTGGGTCACGTTGGCAGGCATCTGTGTCTTGAAGGTGCTGCCGCCGATGAAGGTAATGACCGATTGCAGGTGTTCAAGGTTGAGGCCAAGGGTGGCTTCCAGTGCCTTGAGGTGTTTGTAGTTTTGATGCAGAGGGTTCTGAAACTTGAACGTGCGTTTGTAGAGTTTCTGCGTCCACTGGGGCTGGTGCTCACTGCCAAAGATCCAGCCGCTCATATTCTTCGTTTCCAGCACAAATATACCGTAAGGCGAGAGGAACACGTGGTCGATCTGCGTGGTGCCGTCGGGCGTGTTCAGGGTGACGTTGTGCAGGCGCCGGTAGGTCTGTTTATCCAGTTGCCAGTAGGCGAACAGACGCACCATGAGTTCGCCGATATGACCTTTGGCCCAGCGCGTCTTGAGCAGGGTGATCAGCAGTAACAGCGGAACAAACCAGCCAAACGTGGCCCAGAGCTGGGGGATGAGAGGGGTGAAGTCCATTTCTTGCCTTCAGCGATGTTCGAGATGTCTGGATGTTACCGAAAGTCAGTCTTGGTGGCCGAAATTAATGCGCGCTCAGCTTGAGGCAAGTGGACGCAGGGCATGCCAATTACATTTTTGCGCGTGCAGACATGAACCGAAGCTCGGATTCGCTCAGGCTACACAGAGGACGTTCAATGAGATCAATCAGGCTGTGCCTGGGGTGCCACGACCGATGCAGTTGTATTACCACTTCTGGCCTGTGCTGCGACATTTGGTCAACTTCTCTTTTGCTTTACGGATTGTCCTTCTCGTATCCTGAGTTCGGCCCCTATCGATTGCCAGGTCGGGGGCCGCCTCCAAGGTTAGGGCATGGTTGCGGACTCGTCGAAAGAATTGGGATTATGGCTGGGAATTTTTTTGTATGTACTTTCGAAATTCTTTTTCGGTCATTTTATTATGTCTAGCATCATATGTGCTGGTGTCACCATTGTAGGCGGATCGGGTGCTGAAAAAAACAAATGACCCCTTAAGATAGCGCCCTATTGACCTAGGGGATTCGGGCAGCGGTTCATCATGGTATTCCATTTTTTCTAATGTTGAATAGGAAATATATTTTCCAGGTCCTAACTCCATAAGGTCCTCTCGGATTCCATCTTCACTCAAGGCTTCTTTAATGCCTGTGGGCTTTAGGGTGTCAACCTCCAGCCTGAAGTAAGTCCAACTGGTATCATGGCCAAAGGATTCATATGTTAGCTTTTTGGGTCTAAGTATTTCTGCCGTACCATCCCCGATTAGCAGTTCAATCATGCGTTCTTCCGTCGTTCGACGGACCCCGGTAATGGTGTTTCCACCACCTGTCGGGTAAAACATATGGTTGAGTGCAGGGACCTTTGCGATTTCAGAAAGTACCGCACAAATAATATCGATTTCGGTCCATGTCGTCCGTGCCGGCGCCCCTAGCGGAAACAATTTTTGCGTCAGCTCTGTCCATTCGGTAAGGTTTCGGGTATGGAAATTCTCAATAATTGCTAACCATTCTTGGAGCCTCTTGGCTGCCAACGCAATAGGCGGTCGAAGAGACGGATCAGTATCCGTGCATTCGTATAAAAGACGATCTAATGTTGTGGTATATATGTCAGGAAGATAAGTTTTTAGCGCCAGTTCAGGTGAAGCCGAATTGTACTGGCCATCAAAACCCAGCTCTTTTCCCGTTAGGGCGATCCACAAGGATTTGGCAAAAGAGTAGACATCTGCAGCCAACCCATCGGCCCTCGAAGCGTGTCGCCTCATCTCAGGGGCCATCGTGAATTTTGCACCTACATCTCGTTTAGGCGGGGTAATATTTTCCCGTTCTGGATACTTAACCAATCCAAAGTCAGACAGGCATAATCGATTTTTAAAATATAAAAAATTTGCTGGTTTTATATCTCGATGAGATATTGAATTTTGGTGTGGTGTGTCAATTGTTAAGGCTAACTCAATAAAATCCTGGATGATGGTTTTTGGTTTTTTTCCTTTGATATACTTTTCGAATGGCATGGCAATGGGCATGACAAACCAGGGTTTTCCCTCTTTTTTCTCGGGAAGATGCTTGTCGATCAGCGGTACGATTCCTGGTGTGCTCCCGAGCTTTTCGAGTGCATCAATTTCTATCTTGAATCTTTCATAGGACTCCGGTGTGACAGACTTGAGTAGCTTCAATGCATGAGATTTATCATTCGTTTTACTGACAAGCCAAACCTCACCGTTGCCTCCTTCGCCAATAGCTTCTTCAAGTGTCCACTTACCAAATTTCTGGCCTTTTTTGATGGTGCTTGGGTTGCCTTTACTGCTCATGTCTCGTCCTTGTTCACTTTAATAAGTCGCTGCGTCAGCCTCAGACCTCCTTGGCATTGGAGCGATCATATTCGACACCGGACGATCAGTTAAGTGGCTTTTTGATATCTCCATTCGAAAGTATGGCCTCAACGCGGGTGACACCTCTGGCTGCAGCGCTATCCGGCAAACGAGCAGTGCGCTTGATCAACCTCGCTTCACCTGCCGCTTGCTGGCCGCGAAATTGGCCAACACATCCAACCCCGTACAAAACACGAAGTATACCAACGCCACAAACAGAAAAATCTCCGTGGGATGGACCATCACCCGGTTGCTCACCTGGGTCGCCACAAAGGACAGTTCCCCCACGCCAATGACATACGCCAGCGACGTGTCCTTGATCAGCGAGATCCACTGATTGAGAAACGACGGCAGCATGATCGGCAACGCCTGCGGCAGGATGATCAGCCGCATGACCTGGGCCGGTTGCATCCCCAGCGCCCGCGCCGCTGCCCACTGGCCGGCCGGCAGGCTCTGGATTCCGGCATACACCGAGTACGCCAGGTAAGCGCCGCCGATCAGCGACAGTGCGCAGACCACGGTAAACAGCGCCGGTATGTCAACGTGGAAGACGATCGGCAGCAGGAAGTAGCTCCAGAAGATCAACATCAGTACGGGGATCGCCCGCAGGAAGCCCAGCACGGCGATCAATATCCCCCGTGGCCAGCCCTTGAGACTGCTCAGGGCAATGCCCAGCACCAGGCCGAGAACGGCGGCGCTGACGCCGGACAGCACGCTCAGCACCAGGGTCAATGCCGCGCCGCCCAGCGGGCCGTTGGGGTAGGCGCCGATCAGGAAGTACTCGAGGTTGTCGCTGATAACGGAAAAGTCCATAGCTTACGCAGCTCCCTGGCGATAACGCTTGGTCTGCCGGATCCACTGTCCGGCCGCTTCGATCAAGGCAATGCTGAAGATGTACAGCAAAGTAGCGAAGCCAAAGGCCTGGAAGGTCTTGAAGGTTTCGGTCTCGACCTGGCGCGAGGCGTAGGACAGTTCGGCGAGACCGATGGCCATGGTCAGCGAGGAGTTTTTCAGCGCGTTCATGTATTGCCCCAGCAATGGACCGAGAGCAGTGCGCAAGGCTTGAGGCAGCACCACGTAACGCCAGACCTGTGCCGGCTGCAACCCCAGCGCAACCCCAGCCTCGCGTTGTTGCGGACGCACCGAGGCGACGCCTGCGCGAAATTCTTCGGCGATAAAAGCCGAGGTGTAGAGCGTCAGTCCCCAGAAGCCGGCGATGAATTCAAACGACGGCCAGCTGATTTCCACGCCGGCCACGCTCACTTCATGGGGCATGTTCAGCCAGCTAACCAGGCCCTCGGGCAGCAGGGCGGTGACGCCGAAATACCAGAAGAACAGCTGCACCAACAGCGGTGTATTGCGAAACAAGGCGAGGTAAGCCCGTGCCGGCCAGGCCACCAGGCGTGATGCGTGGAGGCGCGCCAGGCACACCAGGAAACCGAGCGCGGTGGCCACCAGGCAGACCACGGCGGACAAACCCAGGGTCAGGAGAAATCCATCGAACAACCATTTCAGGTACTGCGGGCCGAGCAATTCACCAAACATCTAGGGCGGTGTCCATCCAGAATGGAAAACGCCCGCGCGGAAAACCGCGCGGGCTGTTGTTGTACGCAAGAGGAGAGGGCGATCAGCTCTTGTCGCCGATCTTGTACAGGCGGGCCAGCGGTGTCTTGGTGTCCGGGCCGAACCAGGCGTCGTAGATCTTCTGCGCCTGGCCTTTGCTTTCCAGTTCCACAAGGGTTTCGTTGACCACGTTGGTCAGCGCGGTCTCGCCCTTGGGCACGCCGACGCCAATCAGGTCGTTGGAAATGGTGAAGGGCGGTACTTCGTACTTGTCCTTGTCCGGCACGTTGGCCAGCAGGCCGATCAACTTCGGACCGTCCTGGGTAATGGCCTGCACGTTACCGTTGCGCAAGGCGGTGAAGGCGAACGGGGTGTCGTCATAGGCCACGACCTTGGCACCGGGGAATTTCTCGCGCAGCACGGCTTCGTTGACGGTGCCCTTGTCCACGCCGACACGCCATTTGTTCAGGTCATCCTGGGACTTGAGGGTGCCTTTCTTGACGATGAACTGCTGGCCGGAACTGAAGTAGGGAATGCTGAAGTTGACCTGTTCGGCGCGCTCCGGGGTGATGGTGAAGTTGGCCAGGACCAGGTCGACCTTGTTGGCGACCAGCAACGGTACACGGTTGGCCGGGTTGGTCGGTTGCAGTTGCAGCTTGACCCCGAGCTTGTCGGCGATGGCCTTGGCGTAGTCCACGTCCAGGCCTTCTATCTGTTTGCTCTTGGCGTCGATAAAGCCGAACGGCGGGTTACTGTCGAACGAGGCGACGCGCAGTACGCCGGATTTCTTGATGTCTTCCAGGCGGTCGGCATGGGCCAATCCCGAGAGGACGGCGAGGGTGAGGGCAGTGAGGGCAGTTAATTTCTTCATGGTGATCTCAACACTTGGTGGATGATTCTGGTGCCGAGTCTTGCAGTCCATGAATAAACAATAAAAGAATATAAAAGAATTTGTTGATGTCTTTATGGAATAAGTAGGTTTTCTGGGGGATTCGCTGTGACCCGCATGCTAGAGCGTCGCCGGCCTGTCGTACGTTCCGGTTAGCTGACTGGGCAAGAGACGACCCGTCGATCCGCCATCGACGAATGTTTATGCATTCTGATTGCCCGAGCGGGTAAACGAATAACGATCGATATCCTGCCTGAGCTGCCAGTCCTGGTTCTGCCAATAGTGGGCAGCCGCCTCATTGGTCTTGAGTACGTCGACATGGCACTTGAGGATGCCATGACGCTCAAGTATCGACAGGCAGCGCTCGACCAGCGCATTGGCGATGCCCTGGCGCCGATATTCGGGCAGGACGATCAGGTGCTGCAGGTAACCCCGGCGCCCGTCGTGCCCGGACATGATGCAGCCCACAAGATGCTCGCCGACTTGCGCGATGAAGCTCATCCCCGGATTGCGCTCCAGATAGCGGGCGGTGGCCTCGCGGGAGTCAGCATCGCGCACGACGATGCCGGGGGTATTGCGCATGAGGCCGATGACCGCCTCATAGTCGTCCAGCGTCATGGCGCGGATCTGGATCATGGCAACGGACCTGGTGGCTTGAGTGTCTGGCTTGGCAGCCTACCAGAAGCCATTCGCTCCTTGTCACGTCGATCACGCCAGGCGCCTTGCTGGCGGCTGCCCGTTCTGTTTGTATGACGAGGCTGGTCGCGTGCAAGCAGATGTCGCGACCCCGTTCTGGAGAACTCTTGATGCTCTTGTTTTTTGCCCTGATCGCCATCGCCGTTGTGTGGGGATGGTGGACTTATCCCCGTGTGGGTGGGCTGTTGTCTGATGTGATTACACGACTGGAGGCGCGGCTCTCGCGCTTGAAGGAAGTCCCGGTGACGATTGAGCGCATGACCCTGGCGACGTTGCAGGGTGGGGTCGCCGGCAAGACCGCGCCGTTGCTGCTGATCCACGGTTTCAGTGCCGACAAGAATCTCTGGGCCCGCTTTGCACGGCATTTTGTCGGCGACCATCGGGTGATCATTCCCGACCTGGCCGGGCACGGCAAAAGTGGCTTTGAGCGGGGCGCAGACTACAGCATCGAAGCCCAGGCGCAACGGATGATCGAGCTGCTGGACGCCAGCGGGATCGACAAGGTGCATGCGGTCGGCAGTTCCATGGGGGCCTACGTCGCCACTTGGCTGGCGGCACATCACCCGGAGCGGGTGCTGTCCCTGGCGCTGATGGGCCCGGTGGGGGTCAATCTGCCGCAGCCCAATGAAGTGGAAGAGTTGGTCAAACAGGGCCGTAATCCTTTCCTGATTCACTCGCGAGCGGAGTTCGACCGGTTCTTTTCCATGACCATGGCCTCGCCCCCCTGGATTCCAGGTGTGCTGTTGGCGGCAGAAGCGCAGGCTTATATCGAGCGACGCGATGAGCTGGCGGAGATCTTTGATGCTTTCCACGACAGTCCGAGAATGGAGCCCTGGCTGAGCAATATTAGTATTCCGACCCTGCTGTTGTGGGGCCGTGAAGACCGCATGGTACCCCTGGCCAGCGCGCAAACCTGGATCGCGGGCATTCCCCACGCGCGCCTGGAATGCTGGGACGGGGTCGGGCATCTGCCGATGATCGAGCGGCCGGAGCAGACGGCCGCACAATATCGTGAGTTCCTGGCGGCCTTCTGAGGACGCGTCTTGATCACGCCCTCGGTGGCTGTTTCACCGGGGGCGTGCAGATGCAGCTCGTCCGATCCGATTATTTTTCCGGCGTGATGAATAAAACCCTCTGTGATGTGTTTGCCCTGATGTGGCACCTGCTTGCGCCGCATTTCCCTGGTCCGACTTATTCCTCAAACAGAGAACACTCCATGCTGAAGAAAATCACCCTCGTCGCTGCCGTTGCCATGACCGCCTTCTGCGGCGTGGCCTTTGCCGATGCGCCAGCCAAAGTCGCTGACACCGCCGGCGGCAAGGTTCTGGTCGATGCCAAGGGCATGACCCTGTACACCTTCACCAAGGACACCGCCGGCTCGGGCAAATCCGTGTGCAACGGGCCCTGCGCCAACAACTGGCCGCCGCTGCCCGTTGCCGCCGGTGCCAAGGCCGCCGATGGCTACACCATTGTCACCCGTGATGACGGTAGCAAGCAGTGGGCCTACAAGGACTTGCCGCTCTACGGCTGGGTCAAGGACAGCAAGCCGGGCGACACCACTGGCGAAGGTGTGAATTCGGTCTGGCACGTCGCCAAGCCTTGATCGGTAGCGCTGCGTAGCGGTCCTTGTCCGGCCGCCGATTGGCGCTCAGCCGCTCCTTTTCGCGAAGGCGCGGCGCGCTGGATCAGGCCCGGGAGGACGCTGCGCGCACCTTGCCGAAGTGCACGCAAAGGTAAGTCCCTATCGCCAGTGCACCGAGCACCAGCAGGATAAACGTCGAATTGAAACCGACAGTCACAGGCTGTCGCGACAGCAGAACCATCCCCACCAGCAGATTGAAGACACCCCAGAGAAAATTCACCAGCGGTGATGACGGGCCTTTGCCACGCGGTTTCGCAAAGGGCGTGGGAAAAACTTCGCCGCGCAGCCCGCTGCACAGATGCGGGAAAGCATTGCAGAGAAAAACACCGGCAAAAAAGGCTGTGATGGACATGGATCACCTATAGGCAAGGAGGCATGGATAAAGGCTGCAGGCTCACGTTTCAGTGGCACGGCCCGTTGGGGCGATGCGACGGGAGATGAAGGCCGCGATCGTCGGCCCGACCAGCAGTACGACGCCGAAGCGGGCCATCTGCATGGTCATGACAAAGGGCACGTCGACGTGGCTGGAGGCGGCGATGATCGCGACGGAATCCGCACCGCCCGGGCTGGTCGCCAGGTAAGCGGTGAGCGGATCGATGCCGGCGGCAAAGACGAACACCGCAGCGAGGCAACCACAGATCATGATCAACACCAGGGTACTGGCGAGGATCGCCGGAAAGGCTTTCAGGGCGTATTTCACCAGCGGTCGGGTGAAGGGCAGGCCGATCCGCCAGCCGATAGCCGCATAACCGAGTGCCAGCAACCAATGCGGCATCTCGATGCTGATCAAGCCCTGACGAGCGAGGAAGATACCGCCGAACATAGGCACCAGCAGGGCGGCGACCGGTATTTTTGCCAGGCGCGCCACCAGCGGGCCGGCGGCCACGAGGGGCAGGGTCTGGGCCAGCGGTAGCCAGTCAATACTTGGGAACCAGACCACCGAATGCACCTCATGTACCACGCCGGCACCGGTGAAGTGGGTAATCAGCGTGGCGATCACCGCCACCAGGATCACGCGGGTGTACTGCATGCAGGCGACCAGCTGCGCGTCGGCCCCGGCATTCTCGGCCATGAGGATCATCACGGTGGCCGCACCGGGGCTCAGTCCCCAGATGGCGGTGGTCCCCGGTAGCACGCGCAGGCGCGTCAGACCCCATCCGAGCAAACCGCCGGCGACGATCACACCGACCACCCCGAGGACAAACAGCGGCCAATTGCCGACCGATGCACCGGCGAACGATTGCACCAGGGTTTTGGCAATCATGCAGCCCAGCAGGCCCTGAGCGAAGGCGGACGCCGAGCGCGGGACCTGTACTCGGGTGTCGATGAAGGTAATGGCGACGATAACGGCGCCCAACATCGGGCCGAGCAGCAAGGCTGCCGGAATCCCGACCCAGGTCAGGGCCACGGCAAAGAGTGTCGACAGTCCCAGGAGCACGATCCACTGCCATGCCGAGGCGAGCTTGCCGGTGCTGGTAGTGGTGATATGAGTATCTGCGTTGGACATGCAAACCCCTGGATGGAGCCGGACGGGTGGCCGGGCGTTGCTTCGGGTCGGTGTGATGCTAGAATGAGAGGATATCCTCTAGTAAAAATAGTGAAGGACATCCTCTCATATGTCAACAAAGCCAATCGCCAAAGGTCAGGAGCCCAAGCGAGCCAAGGGGCACATTCGTGTGGCGGCCATTCTGGAGGCGGGAGTCGAGTTATTTTCGGAAAAGGGTTTTGACGCAACGACGATGACGGAGATCGCCGCGCGTTCCGGGACGGCGATTGCCTCGCTGTATCGGTTCTTCCCGACCAAGGAGTCCGTGGCTGAGGCGCTGCTGATGAATTACGTCGAGCACGCCCTGCAATCCCTCGCTGAGCTGGCCTCGCAAGCCCACGGCATGACAGCGTCGGAACTGGCGTCGGCGTTTGTCGATTTCAGTCTCGCGCTGCAGTCCCGGCGTCAGTTCGCTATCAATCTGGTGGATGTCGCGGGGGCCAGCGAAAGCCGCAGGCAGCAGTTTCGCAAGGCCATGGTGGACGGCATCGAGGCGGCACTGCGCGAGGTGATTCCGGCCCTGTCCGCGGCCAAGTCCAAGGCTGTGGCCGTGACGCTGTTGAACGTGTTCAAGGGCCTCGGGCGGATCAGCGAGGAGACGCCGGCCACACAACGGGTGCTGGTGGCCGAGACCAAGGACATGGTTCGGCTTTATCTGGCGGCGCTGGAAGCCTAGGTCTATAGCACGGCGCCGTTCAGCGCCTTGACCGGCAAGGAAAAAAGCACAGTACTCAGGCTTGTTTGTCCCGCACCTCGAACACCTCTTTCAGCACGGGTATCGCCGACATCGCTTTTGGCCAGCCCACATAAAACGCCAGATGGGTCACCACCTCCGCGGCCTGCGCTCGGGTCAAGCCATTGTCCATCGCCCGGTTCAAGTGGAAGGGCAGTTGAGCGGCCTGCCCTTGGGTGATCAATGTGGCCACGGTGATCAGGCTGCGATCACGTGGCGTCAGGTCGGTCTGGCGCCATAGATCGGCGAACAGGACGTCATTGGTGTAGTGCGAAAGCCCGGGCGCAACGACACCGACATTCGCCTCGACGAGGGCTCGGCGCTTGGCCTCGGCCACGGGTTCGAGCGTCAGCAGCTCTTTGGCTGGTGGGGCAATCTGGTCAGCGGGAATCTGCCGTTCAGTGAACACCTGCCGGGCCACACCGGCCGCCGACATCGTATTCGGCCAACCGCAGTAGAACGCCAGATGAGTGATCAGCGCGCTGATTTCACTTGGCTTCACGCCGTTGTCGAGGCCCAGCTCGATGTGTCCGCTGAGCTGTGCGCTCTGTCCGCTGGACACCAGCGCGGCAAGGGTGATCAGGCTGCGGTCGCGGGGCTCCAGTTCCTCGCGCTTCCAGACTTCGCCGAAGAGTAGCTCGGTGGTGTAGTTGTACAACTGGGGTGTGGCTTCCAGTACATCCGGCGAGGGTTTTGGGTCAGGTCGTGGCCGGCCTTGGTCGGCGTCGACCATGGCCGAGAAACACAGTGTGGCGAAGGTGCTGGCTAACAGTTTCATCGAGTCGACTCCTGAGATGAGTGGTCATCAAGGGTGATACCGCAGGGGCAAGACGGCGTTGCGTAACAAGAGTTTAAGAAAACTGGATAGATTCATTAAGTTCATTAACCCGCATGCAGTCATAAACAGGGCTCATGAATGATCCGAGGGTTATGGCGCTATAATTCCGGAAATTCATGGCAGGCATTCATCAATGGCCCGGGAAAGTTACAACGATCTGCTGGCGTTTCTGGCCGTTACCCGCGAGCGCAGTTTCACCCGTGCCGCCGCCCAGCTCGGCGTCTCGCAATCCGCTCTTAGCCACACCATCCGCGCCCTGGAGACACGCCTCGGCGTTCGCTTGCTGACCCGCACCACCCGTAGTGTGGCGCCGACCGAGGCGGGCGAGCAGTTGTACAACAACCTGGCGCCGCGCTTTGAAGAGATCGACGCGGGCCTGGCCGAGGTCATCGAACTGCGCGACAGCCCACGGGGCACCATCCGCATCACCGCCACCGATTACGCGGCCAACAGCGTGTTATGGCCGAGGTTGGCGCCGTTCATGTCGCAGTACCCCGATATCAAGGTCGAAATCATGACCGACTATGGGCTGACCGATATCGTTGCCGAGCGCTACGACATCGGTGTACGCCTGGGGGATCAGGTGGCCCAGGACATGATTGCGGTACGCGTCGCTCCAGACCTGCGAATGGTCATCGTCGCCGCGCCGTCCTACCTGCAGGCCCATCCGGCACCACGCAAGCCTGACGATCTGGCCCAGCACAACTGCATCAACTTGCGCTTGCCCACCCACGGCGGTTGTTATCCCTGGGAGCTGAAAAAGGGCAAGACCGAACGGCAGGTTCGCGTAGAGGGGCAACTGACCTTCAACAGCTCCTATCAGATGCTCGAAGCAGCGCTCAGCGGTTGCGGGTTGGCGTTCATTCCGCAAGAGCTCGCCGCCGCCCATGTTGCTGCCGGACGCCTGCAATGGGTGCTCGAAGATTGGTTTCCGACCTTTCCCGGATTGCACATCTACTACCCCAGCCGGCGGCAGTCGTCTCGTGCGCTGGCCCTGGTGATCGCGGCCCTGCGCTATTCCGAGGATTCATGAGGCTTGCTCATGACCGAATCCGCCTTTTCGGTCTTAATCATCAATTGGCTTGTGACTAGGATGGCTGCACGGCTTTGAGCTCTGGCTCGGCCATCCTGTTTCAACGTTGATATGAAGGTGACCGATGAACTACCGCTATCTGGGCCGTAGTGCCTTGAAAGTTTCTCCCCTGTGCCTGGGTGCCATGATGTTTGGTGGCGAGACCGACGAGGCCACCTCCCGGCGCATCATCGACAAGGCTGGCGCCAGCGGCATCAACTTTATCGACACCGCTGATGCCTATCACGCCGGGCGTTCCGAAGCCGTGGTGGGGCGTGCGATTGCCGAGCAGCGGGATCGTTGGGTGCTGGCCACCAAGTTTGGCTATCCGTCGTCCGCGAGCGCCGGCCCGAACGAGCAGGGCCAGTCGCGTAAATGGATCATGCAAAGCGTCGAGGCCAGTCTCAAGCGTCTGGGCACGGACTACATCGATGTCCTGTATTTCCATCGGGCCCTGACGGATGCACCGATGGAGGAGGGGATTCGTGCCGTGGGTGACCTGATTCGCCAAGGCAAGATCCGCTACTACGGTGTGTCCAATTTCCACGGTTGGCGCATTGCGGAAATGGTCCGCATCGCCGACCAGTTGGGCATCGAACGGCCGGTGGTCAGCCAGCCGCTGTACAACCTCGTCAACCGCACGGCGGAAGTCGAGCAACTGCCGGTGGCGGGCAATTATGGGTTGGGTGTCGTGCCTTACAGTCCCTTGGCGCGTGGCGTGTTGAGCGGCAAATATGCGCTGGATGCACCGCCACCCGCGGACACCCGCGCAGGGCGTGGCGACAAGCGTATCCAGCAGACCGAATGGCGCCCGGAGTCATTGGAAATTGCCCAGACCATTGCCCGTCATGCGGCTGAGCGCGGCACCACTTCAGTTGCTTTTGCCATTGCCTGGGTGTTGAAAAACTCGTTGATCAGTTCGGCCATCGCCGGTCCGCGTACCGAGGCGCATTGGGACAGTTATATGGACTCACTCGAGTTGGAGCTAGGGCCAGACGACGAGAAACTGGTCGACGGCCTGGTTGTGCCTGGGCATGCGTCGACCCATGGTTTTACGGATCCGGGGTATCCGGTAGAGGGTCGCAGGGTACTTTGAACGGCTGGCCATTTGCATTCAGCTCCCGTCTTCAGGATAGGCTTCCTGGCATACCGAAATGATGCAATTCCGCAGGCTGCGATGTAGCGGATCAGCGTCCATACGGGGATGCCACATCGCCGATATCTGGAAGCGAGGGAGGCGCGCGGGGAGGTCAAAGTTGATCAGCTCCAAAGAGGAACCCTCCCAACGAGCACTCCCCAGGCTGGAGCGTGGCACGACAGCGACAAGCTCTGATCGGCGGGCGATCCGCATTGCATCGGTGTAGCCCGGCACCACCACGGTGATCCTGCGCTTGAGTCCACTGGACTCAAGCGCATGGGTGAGCGGTTCGATTGCATTCCCCTCTTGCAGCGCCACAACATGATTGAAGGCGGCAAAACTCTGCGCTGTCACCTGTTTGCTTGCCAGGATCGGATGTCCGACGCGAACGGCCCCGACATACGCATCATGAAAAAGGAACCGGGTACGAATCTCCGGTGCAGAGGTTCCAAGCAAGCCGATATCCAGGTCTATCGTTCCCTCACGAAGCGGTTGCGCATCTTTGTCGGGGCGAGCTTCGAACCGCAGACAGATGCGTGGTGCCAGGTGGGTGACCGCCGTTACCAGCGGGCCGGACAGACACGCCATGAATGATTGGCTGGCACGGACGGTGAAGGTACCTTCGACCGATGCCATATCAACGGCACTGACCTGCGGTCGCAGCATGGCCCGAGCATTACGGGTCAACTCGTGAACCTGATCACGCAGTTCCAAAGCACGAGGCGTAGGCACGAGTCCACGTCCGGCGCGCACGAGCAGGGGATCTCCAGTGGCGGCGCGCAAGCGCGTCAGCGTGCGACTCATGGCCGAAGTGCTGAGACTCAAGCGTTGAGCAGCACCGGTTACGCTGCATTCGGCAAGCAACATATCAAGGGCCAGGAGAAGATTCAGATCAATGTCGCTCATAGAAGTCCCGCTGAGAGAGGTCTGCCGGATGAGGCGTCTAATGCAACTATATTGTGATTTCCTTGCGTCTACCGCTTTTTGTCTCTCCCTCCTATAGTCAAGGCGATCGCAACGAATAAGGAAACATGAATCATGTCCAGCAATGAATCCACCACCCCGCCTCGGACACTTCTTATCATCGGTGCCTCACGGGGTATCGGCCATGCAATGGCGGCGGAGTTCCTGGAGAGGGGGTGGAACGTCGTGGGTACGGTCCGAGGCACTGCCAAAACGCAACTGCATGGCTTGGCCGCCGAACACAAAGGCCGTGTCGAGATCGAGTCTCTCGACATCACCCAACCCGACGAAATCGAAGCCTTGCGAGGACGCCTTGCCGGCAGAAGCTTCGATATGCTTTTCGTCAATGCGGGTACTGCCAATCAGAATCAGGACGAAACCATTGCAGAAGTGGCAACGGACGATTTTGTTCGAGTCATGATCACCAATGCGCTTAGCCCAATGCGGGTGATTGAAGGCCTGCAATCCCTTGTGCCTGCTAGCGGGCTGATCGGCATCATGTCGTCGGGACAAGGTAGCGTGAGTAATAACGAGAAAGGCGGCCACGAGGTTTATCGCGGGAGCAAGGCAGCACTGAACATGTATATGCGTAGTTATGCGGCACGGAACGCCGAAGATCCTCGTGCCTTGGTGCTCATGGCGCCAGGCTGGATCCGTACAGACCTCGGAGGTTCAACCGCCCCATTCAGTCTGGAGGAAACCGTCCCGAAAATCGTCAGTACCTTGCTCGCGCAGCAAGGCGAGCCAGGCCTGCGATATGTCGACCGAGAAGGTAAAACCGTCCCGTGGTGATGACTCAACGGTGGGCCCTGCACTCCAGCATTGTCAGTTGGACAGCCCACGCGGATGACTTGGCCGGA
This sequence comes from Pseudomonas gingeri, assembly GCF_013386165.1. Taxonomy (GTDB): domain Bacteria; phylum Pseudomonadota; class Gammaproteobacteria; order Pseudomonadales; family Pseudomonadaceae; genus Aquipseudomonas; species Aquipseudomonas gingeri_C. The sequence continues at coordinate 537,346 of NZ_JACAOS010000003.1, forward strand.
CGGATACCGATATTCTGTCGGGCTTAACTTTCCAACGCAGATCGTGCTATGTCCAGGCTGTCCTTTGCCATTCGCCTGTTGTTCGCCTGTTGCCTGTTGGTGGCCACCGCCAACCATATGCGAGCAGATTTACAGCATGGGTTGCTCTGGGACTATGGCTACGGCGAGAGCGCCCATTGGGCCAGTCGTGTGTTCTGGGGCGCGCTGACATTCCTTGATCCGTTGGCTGCGCTGCTGCTGTTTATTAAGCCTCGAACGGGCATTGTCCTGACCGCTGCGATTATCGTGGCGGACGTTGCTCACAACACCTACTACGTCGCGCTGAATCAGCAGTGGCTGGCGTCTTTCTACCTGTCTCAGGTGGCCTTTCTTATTGCGGTGGCCCTGCTTTCACCCATGGTCTGGCAGGGCACTCCAAGTCGTCTGCACCCCGATTCTTAGGCCTTATCAAGCTGAACGGCTGCTGAACGACCTTCGGGTAGAGGCGAATCAGGAGGGATGCCACCCGGTAAACCATGCCGTCTCTGATATCGTCTGGCCATTATTTATGTTCAGGCGTTGGGCCAAATAAATTTAGCAAGGGATAATGCGATTTGATCAGGTACAGTTCGTTAAATGGAGCAGGGCGTTACGCTGCGTTCTGCATGGTTCTGTTCTTGTTCAGTCTGCCTTTTCAGTTTTTCCCCTCTCATTCGGATTTTGGCCTTCAAGGCAAAAGCGTTGAATCGTTCACAGGGACGTTCATTCACGTATTACGTAGCAAGGGCGCGGGCGTTGAACTCATGACGCAGAGCGTGGAAGCTGGGCGCTACCAGAAATTTTCAGTCGGGCCCCTGAGTATTTTTCGCGATAGCATCAGTCACCGCAGAGGGCAGCCGATTGAGCTGAGCCATCTTGCAGGTCAAGTGTTGACGTGCCGCATCAACGGTGTTGAGTTCTGTAGGGCGCGTTGCTGGGATGCAGAGAGCTGCATCGCACTGGAGCGTTCGGACAGTGACAAATTCAGCAAAGCCGCCCCGTGGATTATGTTGGTTTTCATGGCGTTCTTTGTCGTGCTGTCCTTCATACAACATCTGCGCCGTAAGCGTTTGGGTCGAGTACGAGCGTGATTAAAGGCTGAGAAGGGTTACCCGGAATTGCCAGCCTACACACATTTTCATCTGGTGCCGCTCTATCAATTCCCGTCAATCAAATGCTCGGCCAGATCAGGACTGAACGTCCCGGCCGTTGGACCTCCATGGCAGTTTCGTGTCGCTGAGGACGAGCCGTCCGAGTTGCCGGGGATCTTGATCCAGGCCGCCAGCACCGTTTCTGTGATTGCTTGAGGTTGAAGGCCGATCTTGCGCCCTGAAGGATTGCACCAGTCACCGGGAATGGCGCCGTTTCCGTTACGGCTGGTATCGATCACCATGGATTTTGCATAGCCGTAATCAGCGGACAACCTGGCATTGATCGCGTCGCCGTAGGTACGGGATTGATCGAGGGTGTAGAAGTTGGAGACATTCAACGCAAAGCCCCGTGCGTCCTTCATACCTGCCGCATTCAGGTAGCCCGCCATGGTGCCCGAAGGCTTCCAGCCCGCATTACCTGCGTCCAGATAAACAGCGGCAGAGGGCGCCCGCTGCTTGAACCCGGAGACCGCGTAGTTGAACAACGCCAGGCGTTCATCACGCTTTGGCTGGGTCAGGCATTCGCTGTCTGCCAGTGCATCCGGTTCCAGGATGATGACCGCGGGCTTGTCGCCAATGCCGTTGATAAAGCGGTCTATCCAGTCCCGGTATTCCACGGCATTTGCCGCACCCCCCGCCGACGCACCGCCGCTACAGTCGCGCCCCGGCAAGTTGTACGCCACCAGGATAGGGGTTTTATCGGCTTTGTTTGCCGCTTCAACGTACTGGCTGACGGCGTTGGTGAGCTTGTCGGTGGTCTGGCTGGTGCCGGTCAGCCAGTGGGCGCTGGGCACACTGGCAATCGCGGCCTGGATTTTTGCGCTGCGCGGGGTGTCGGGATTTGCCTTCACCCATTGGGCGACAGATGATCCGGGATTGACGTAAAAGCTGTCATTGGCATAGGCCGCCAGCGGTAGGGCAAGGGAAATGAAGCAGGCGGTAAGAAGGACGGCCTTGGGCATTGACTGCTTTCTCTTCAACACGGGATGACGGTAGGGGGCGAGCCTAACATCTCCAGCATCTGGTTACCGATCACAGCTGATGGAGGGCCGCCCAGGCCACCCTCCGGTTCGACATTACTTGTAACGCTGCTCAAACATCGCCACCTGTTCCGGCTTGATCAGCTGGAAGGGCACCCACACATCCGGCTCCACCGCTTCGCCCTTGATCATCTTGATCGCCGACTGTACCGCCACGCTCGCCTGGGCCTTGGGGTCCTGGAAGACCGAGGCCAACAGCATCCCGCGCTTGATGGCCGCGAGGCCGTCGGGCAGGCCGTCGATGCCGACAATCGCAATTTCACCCTTGGCTTTGCCGGCTTGCTGCAAGGCCATGGCGGCGCCGATGGCCATCTCGTCGTTGTTGGCCACGATGGCATCGAATTGGGTGCCCGCCAGCAACCAGTTGCTGGTCAGGTCCATCCCCTTGTTGCGCTGCCATTCGGCACTTTGCTGCTCGACGATCTTGATCCCGGGATAGTCCTTGAGCACCTGTTTGACGCCTTCGGTTCGGTCATGGGTGGCGTTTTGCGCAAGGTCGCCCATGATGATCGCCAGGCTGCCTTTGCCCCCCAGCTTCTCGGCCAGATAACGCATTTGCAGTTGCCCGGCCTCGATGTCATTCGAGGCTACAGTGACGACACCCTTGGGCAGGACGCGCTCGTCCGGGTGGCGGTTGACGTAGACCAGCGGCGTCTTCGCTTCGACGGCGGCGCGGGTCATGCTGGCGGTGGCTGCGGTGTCCACTGGTAGGACGATCACCGCATCAACTTTCTGGCTGAGAAAACCCTCGACCTGATTGAGCTGGCGCACCACATCGCCCTGGGCATCCTCGAACTGGATCTGCACGTTCTCCTGTTTGGCGGCGGCTTCTAGGCCGTTGCGCACATAGGTCATGAAGTTGTCGTCGACCCGGGCGATGCTGACGCCGATGCGATAACCGGCGCTGGCCCATTGGCTGAAGAGCAGTAACAGCGTGGCAAAAAGCAGTGTGTAGCAACGCATGATGGTTTTCCTTTTGTTGTTATGGGTTGAAATTCATCAAGATCAAACCTGCGGGCTGCAGGCCCTTGGCGGATCAACTCCGCCAGGAGTGCCGCCTCCCTCAGTCCAGCGTGAACGCCTGCCGAAAGCGTTCCAGTGCCGTTTCGCTGTCGCCGCTGGCCCAACCCTCGAACCCGACCACGCCGGTGTATCCCATGCCGAACAAGGCCCTGGCAATGGCCGGATAGTGAATCTCGCCGGTGCCGGGCTCCTTGCGACCGGGAACGTCGGCGACCTGGATTTCGCCGATGGCGGAGCCGGCACGCTGGATCAGCTCGATCAGATTTCCTTCACCGATCTGCGCGTGGTAAAGGTCCAGGTTCATCTTCAGATGCGGGCTGCCCACGGCCTCGATCAGCGCCAGGGTATCGTCGGCACGGGCGAACGGGGTGCCGGGGTGGTCGACCTCGGTGTTGAGGTTTTCCAGCAGGAACACCCGGCCGGCGTCTTCACCCAGGCGGGCGATTTTTTCCAGGGTCTTGCAGGCGCTCAACCACATGCGTCCGCTGGTGTGGGCCACGGGTTTGACCGGCAGGCCCTGGTCGCCCAGGCCCGTGCCATGCAGGTTGAGGCTCGGGCAGTTCAGTTGCTCCGCCACGGCCAGGGATTCCCGGGCGCTGTCGAGCAACTGGCGAATGTCCTCGGGGTCGGTCAGGTTGCCCGAAATGTAGCCGGTCATGGAGGTGAAGTCGGCGCCGGTGGCGACCAGGGCGGCAATGTCCTTCTTCGTCCAGTCCCAGATTTCCGCGCTGAAGCCCAGCCCATGAATGCGTTTGACGCGCTCGGTGAAGGGTAGGTCGAGGAAGACCATCTCGGCACTGATCGCCAGTTTGAACGGTGAGAAACTCATCAATGGGCTCCTTGCACGCGCACGGTTTTGCCCTGCTGGTACGACTCGATACAGGCGCGGGCAATGGCCAGAGCCGCCCGGGCATCTTCGCCGCTGGCCAGGGGTTTTTCGCCGGAGCGCACGCAGCCGACAAAGTGATTGAGCTCGGCAATGTAGGCATCGCGCAGCAGGTCGGTGTCCAGGCGCAGGGTGTCGGCCTGGATACCGCTGGCCAGGTAGCGCACCAGGTCCGAGTCGTTGACGTTGCCCATGGTCAGCATGCCCGCGCTGCCGAAGACTTCCCCGCGCACGTCGTAGCCATACACCGCCTGGAAGTTGGCCTCGGCCGTGGCGATGGCGCCGTTGTCGAATCGGATGGTTACCACGGCGGTATCCAGCAGGCCCTTGTCCTTGTACTCGGGGGCGATCAGGGCGTCGGCCATGACATGGACCTCGACCGCTTCGGCGCCTGGGTTGAGGTAGCGCAAGGTGTCGAAGTCATGGATCAGGGTTTCGAGAAAGATCACCCATTGCGGTGAGGCGGCCGGGTTGTTCAGGGCCGGGTCGCGGGTCAGCGAACGCAGCAGTTGCGGTGTGCCGATACGACCGGCGACCACATCCAGGTGGGCGGCGCGAAAGCTCCTGGCAAAGCGGCGGTTGAAACCGACCTGCAAGGTGACACGGGCATCGGCGGCTGCGGCGATGGCACGGTCGGCTTCGTCCAGGGTGATGGCCATGGGTTTTTCGCAGAACACACCTTTGCCGGCGCGGGCGGCGCTGATTACCAGTTCAGCATGGCTGCGGGCCGGGGCGGCAATCAGGACGGCGTCGATCTCCGGGTCATCGAGCAGTTGCTGTGGATCGGTATAGACCCGCGCCACTCCCAATTCCGCCGCCAAGCGGGCGGCTTGACCGGGCACCGGGTCGGCGATGGCAGCGAGGCAGGCACCGGGAATGTGCCGGGCGGCGGTCTGGGCGTGAAAGCTGCCCATGCGTCCCGCACCGATAAGCCCCAGGCGGATGATCTTGGATGTGCTCATGAAAATGACTCCGTCTTATTGTTGTTCATATGACTTGGCAGCAGGCGATGCCGTTGCTGGTACAAGGCAAGGGAGCAAAGGTTGTGCCAATATTTAACTTGTTGATAATTAACGAATTTATATAGATTGCTTTGAGGTGATTGTTCATTTTGATGACATGTCTATACTGACATGTCAAAAATATGAACATTGAGCAGATGACGATGACGGTGAACCCACAGCTGATGGTCTTCAGTGAACAGGACCTCGACTATCTGACCGCCCTGGGGCCGGCCTCCTTGAGTGAAGGGCCTATTACCGCCCTGGAACAGGCATGGCTGGTGTGCCGGCAGGGGCATCAGGAGCGACCGGCAGGGGTCAGGCAGGTGATCTGGGATTCCTGGCAGCGCAGCTTCAGCGCCGGCCTCGATCCCGAGGATGGCGAGTATCGCCTGGTAACCCCTGAAGCCCTGACCGCGACGCTGGCGGCCAACCGGGCGCTGATCACCGCGGCGGCTGAAGTCATGCGCGGGTTGCTGGCCTATAACCCCAGGGGCCATATCAACCTGACGGACGCCGAAGGCACGACCCTGTATTTCTGCGGCCTGGACCTCACGCCGGTGGGGAGCCGGCTGCTGGAGTCGATACAAGGCACCAATTGCACCGGTCTCGCACTGGCGGAAGACCGCCTGGTGTATGTGCTGGCCGAGGAGAATTTCGGTACTGGCCTGCGTCGACGGCGCATGCACTGTGCCGCCGCGCCGATTCGCGATGCCCAGGGCCGGACACTGGCCATGCTGACCCTGACGGCCGAGCCGGGCTGGTTCCATTTCCATACCTTGGGCACCGTGCAGGCGGCGGCCGAAGCGGTGTCGCGGCAGATGGCCTTGCAGACCCTACTGGACGAACAACAAGCGGTCCTCGAAGTGCTCAACGAAGGACTGGTGGTGCTCGATGAGCGCGGCTGCATCAAGGCACTCAACCGTTATGCCCGGCAACTCTTCCGCGTCGGTCGGGACCTGCTGGGCAGTCCGTTCCAGCGCCTGGGCCAGAGTGAACTGACCGCCGAGATGTTGTTGCGCAGCGGTGAAGGGCTGCGGGACCTGGATTGCACCTTCGAGCTGCCTGATCGCAGCCACTTGGCTTGCCTGGTTTCGGTGTGCTCACTGGAGCAGGGCGGGCGGATTGTTTCGCTGCGGGAGAATCGACGCATCCGCGAAATTACCCGGCGCCTCATCGGCACCCAGGCCAGCTACACCTTCGAGACCATCCAGGGCAGTTCGCGAGCGATTCAGGACGCCTTGCACCTGGGCCGGATTGCCAGTCGCAGCGATTCCACCACCTTGATCCTGGGGGAGAGCGGCACCGGCAAGGAACTGTTCGCCCAGGCGATCCATAACGCCAGCGCGCGTTGCGGCGGTCCGTTCGTGGCGGTCAATTGCGGCGCCATCCCGCGTGACCTGGTGCAGAGCGAACTCTTCGGTCATGTCGAAGGCGCCTTCACCGGTTCGGCCCGTGGCGGCTCCGCGGGGAAGTTCGAATTGGCCGATGGCGGCACCATCTTCCTCGACGAAATCGGCGACATGTCTTTTGATGCCCAGGTCAGCCTGTTACGCGTTCTGCAGGAGGGCGAGGTGACGCGAGTGGGGGCGAAAAAATCCCAGCGGGTCGATGTGCGCATCATCGCCGCCACCCACCGCAATCTGAGCCAGGCGGTGGCCGATGGGGCCTTTCGCGAAGACCTTTACTACCGGCTCAATGTCCTCAACCTGACAGTACCGCCCTTGCGGATGCGTCGCGAGGATATTGCGTTGCTGGCGCGGTATTTTCTCGGTCGTTGCGCCCAGTCGTTGCGCAAGTCGGTGTCGGGGCTTTCGCCTGAGGCCTTGGAGATGTTGGCGGCCTACCACTGGCCGGGAAATGTCCGTGAGCTGGAAAACACCATTGAACGCGCCACCAACCTGGCGATGAGCGAACTGATCCAGCCGGGGGACCTGCCGCTTGAAATCAAGCAGCGGCTCCATCAGCCAGTGCCGGGCCGACTGCCGGAACCACGGGCGGCGCTGGACCTGGGCACCCATGAAATGAATGCGATCATCGCCGCCCTCAAGGACACCCGTGGTAACGTCCGCCTGGCTGCAAAGCAGCTGAACGTCTCCCGTGGCGGGCTGTACAACAAGATGCAGCGCTTCGGATTGAGCGTCGACGCTTTCCGATCCGCCAGCTACCCCTGACTCGGGCTTGATCAGGCGTCACCCCGTGGATGGCGCTGCAAGCCCGGGTCAATCGGACGCCTGTCCTCGGAGTTTGCTCTTACCCCAGATCAACCCAACCATTGCCGCCAAGCACGACGCGACCAGCACACTCAGCTTGGCCGCCGAGAGTAGCGTCGGATCGGCAAACGCCAACGACGAAATGAAAATGGACATGGTAAAACCGATGCCCGCCAGCAGCCCGACCAGTCCGACGCCGGACCATGTCACGCCTTCCGGCAGCTTGCAGATATTCAGTTTGACCAGGGCGACGCTGGCGAGCATCACGCCGAGGGGCTTGCCCAGTACCAGCGCCAGAATCACCCCCATGAACACACCGTGGGCCACCGGATCTTCGAGGTTGACGCCTTGCAGACTCACCCCCGCGTTAGCCAGTGCGAAGAGCGGCATGACACCGAAGGCCACCCATGGATGCAAGCCTGCCTGAACCCGCTGCACCGGCGGCAACATTTCCCGCTGGGCCTGCCGAAGTTGCTTCAGGGGTTTGGCCACGGCCTGTGGACTCTCACCGGAAGAGGACAGTCGATCCATCAGTTCCTGGAACGTGCGCCCGATGGTGTCCAGCGGACGTTCCCGGGTAGGCCTGGAGGTGACGGGCGTCATCAGGCCGAGCACGACCCCGGCGAGGGTCGGATGAACACCGGTTTTCAGTAATCCAAACCAGACAATGGCCCCGGGCAGAAGGTACGCATAGGCCTTGCCAATGCCCATTCGCTGAAAGACCAGCACCAGCAGCAACCCGCTTGCGGCGATCACCAGCCCCAGGTAATCCAGGCTGGCGGTATAGAAAACGGCAATGATCAGAATGGCGACGATGTCATCGATGATTGCCAGGGCCAGCAGCAGGATGCGCACGCCGCCTGGAATCGACTTGCCCAACAGCGCGAGGACCCCCACGGCAAAGGCAATGTCAGTGGCGGTAGGCACGGCCCAGCCATTGGCGGCCGGGGTGCCGTGGTTGAGCAAGGTGTAGAGGATCGCCGGCATCAGCACCCCCCCTAGCGCCGCGCCGAGCGGGAGCGTTGCCAGTTTCAGGTTGGCCAGTGCCCCGTCCTTGATCTCCTGGCGGATTTCGGCCCCGACCACCAGGAAGAAGATTGTCATCAGGCCATCATTGACCAGGAAGTGCAGCGAGCGCGACACCGTGAAGTCGCCGAGGCCCAGCGTGAGAGGGGTGTTCCAGAAGTGTTCGTAGGAATCGGCCACGGGGCTGTTGGCCCAGATCAGGGCCGCCACGGCGGCCAGCAGGAGCACGATGCCGCTGACCGCTTCGATGTGCGAGAAGCGCTCCAGGGCGGACAATGCGCGTTCGGTCAAAACCTGCGGGCGAGGAATGGAAGGTGACGCCGGGTTTCTATCAGGCACAGCCAATCTCCATTGGCGGCCCGACCAACGCTTATGTTTTAACCTGCCCTGTGCCGTATGCAGCAGCGCACCCAGGGCGATGATAAGAAGCTGGCAGGCGAGATGCAAATCCCTGAGGCACGCCGCCTACGGATTATCTTTTTTTGGCGGGGGGCCATCGTTCGAGTGGTGGATAAAAGCGCGAGCCATCTGCTGATACAACTCGGGACTCATTCGTGAACTGACCGCTTTGGCAATCAACGCAACGGCCATGAGGCTGATCACCATTCCATGACTGTCGATCATCTCCATCACAATGATGGCCGATGTGATGGGCGACTGGGTGACCGCGGCCAGAAAGCCGACCATGCACAGGGCAATCATCGGTTGCGCGGCCAGGCCGAAAAAGTCGGCGGCGTTGGCTCCCACCGCGGCACCGACGGCCAGGGAGGGGGCAAAAATCCCCCCGGGAATGCCGGAGAAATAAGTCACGACCGTGGCGAGAAAACGCGTGACCGGCGCGTGCCAAGGCAGGCCGGTGTCGGAGGCAATGATCTGTGTGGTGATGCCATAACCGCTGCCAAACGACATCCCTCCACTGAGCCAGCCCAGGATGGCCACCAGCAGTCCACAAACACCGGCGAACCAGACAGGGTGCGTGCGGCGCCATTCCCAGAGAAAGAAATGACGATGGCGCTGGGGCCACAGCAGCATGCGGCTGAACAAGCCCCCCATGAGCCCGCAGCCGATACCGGTTGCCAGCGCCGGAACGATGATATCGAGTTTGATCTCTTCAACGTCCAGGTGGCCGAAATAGTAATAGTTGCCCTGCAAGGCAATCGCGACCATCCCCGACAGAATGATGGTACTGAGCAGGACGCCGCTGGTTCGGGTTTCCAGTTTGCGTCCCAGTTCCTCAACGGCAAACGCGATACCGGCAAGGGGGGTATTGAACGCGGCGGCGATGCCCGCCGCGCCGCCGGCCAGGATCAGGTCTTCGCTACGGATGATCCGTGCATTGGGCAGGTAACGATGAAAGAAATGCATGATCGAGGCGGCAACCTGCACTGAGGGTCCTTCGCGGCCCGCGGAAAAACCGCCCGTCAGTGCCAGTGTGCCGAGGCCTATCTTGGCGAAGGCGATACGCAGTGACACCAGCCTGTTGACCGGCGCGCCCTTGCGGGCCAGGCGGGTGGCGGCGATCACCTGGGGAATGCCGCTGCCCTGGGCGCCGGCAAAAAAACGTGTGGTCAGCCACACCACCAGCATGCCCACCAGCGGCGTGTAGATAAACGGCAGCCAGGGGCGTTCGGCGGTGTGCTGGGCAAATTGTGTCAGCGCAAGGTCGGCCAGCCGGGCGAACAGGACCACCAGCAGCCCCGCGAGGGTCGCGGCAACCCAGAGGGTCACGCGGGTGCGCCAGCGCAGTGAGGTGAAACGACGGCGTATCAGCGGTAGCGGCTTGATCACCCGAAAGGATTCCAGTTGAAGTTCAATACAGTACAAGGCGCAAGATTAGCCGGATAAGTGATCATCTCCAACTGCTTCCCGCTGTATCGAACCGCTCTTGCCGCTGGGGCAGGCGAAATCCAGGGGCCTGCCCGACGACTTGCCGCTATTACTGTCTTCCTCGCAGGTGATGAAACCCGCTCATCCCTTACAGCGAAAAGCGCGCCAGCATCCCGTCCAACTCTACCGCCAGGCGTCCCAGTTCCTGGCTGGCGGTGCTGGTCTGCGCGGCGCCGCTGGCGGTCTGCATGGACAGGTCGCGGATGCGCACCAGGTTGTGGTCCACTTCACGAGCCACCTGGGCTTGCTGCTCGGCGGCGGTGGCGATCACCAGGTTGCGTTCGTCAATGCCGGCCACCGACCGGGAAATGCTCCCCAGCACGTCCTTCGCCACCTGTGCCCGCTGGCGTGTACGGCCGGCCTGGGCGGCGCTTTCGGCCAGGGCCAGGACCGTGTCGCCGGTGCCCTGATGAATACCGTCCATCATCTTTTCGATTTCCCGCGTGGAAGCATCGGTGCGCTGCGCCAGGCCGCGTACTTCATCGGCGACCACGGCAAAGCCGCGCCCCGCATCACCGGCCCGTGCCGCCTCGATGGCGGCATTCAGCGCCAGCAGGTTGGTCTGGGCGGCGACGCTGCGGATCACCTCCAGCACCTTGCTGATGCCCTGGGTCTCGATCGCCAGGGCCTGGGCGCGAAGGCTGGCCTGTTCGACCTGATCGGCCAGGGTGCCGATATCGGCCATGGTCTCGTCCAGTTGCTGCTGACCTTCGCGCACCGCCGTGCTGGAGTTGCGCGACTCGCTGGACGTCTCCACTGCGTTGCGGGCGACTTCCTCGACCACCTGGCTCATCTGCGTCACGGCCGTGGCGGCGTGTTCGATCTCGCCGTATTGCTGATGCAGGTCCTGGGCGCTGTCGTGCATGATCGCGCCCATCTCCTGGGTGGCGGCGTTCAGGCGGCCGACGGCGCCACCGATCTGATGGATCACCGCGTGCAGCTGATCGCGCATATGCCCGAGCATTTGCAGCAGTTGCGCCACTTCATCCTGCCCGTGGGCGACCACCAGTTGACTGAGGTCGCCGGCGGCCACCGTCTTGGCCACCTGCAAGGCCTGGCGCAACGGCCGGGTAATGCTCACGCTCAGCCGCCAGGCCTGCACCAGCATCAGGACCAGCGCCACGCCGATGACAATCGGCAGCAGCAGTTGGACTTTCTTGTAGGTGCCGGCGGTGTTTTCCAGGGCTTGCGCGGTGGTCTGCTTGTTTAGTTCACGGAGCAATTGCACCTGCATGTCCATCATCGAACCCTGGTTGGCCAGATCGTTGTTGGACAGGTTGGTGGCCTCGCTCATTTTCTTCTGCTCGACCAGATCGATGGCCTGCTTGAACAGGGTGACAAACTGCTGCGACGCGTCCTGCAGCAACTTGATCGAGTCCCGCTCCGTCCCTTCCGGGACCTTGGCCAGGTACTCGGTAAACCCCTGGTTTACCTCGCTGCTGAGTTGTTGCAGGTTGATCTTGCGGTTGACCAGTTCGGCCGGGTCGTTGGCAAACACCAGCAACAGCGCGGCCTCGGTGCGCATCTTGGCCAGGTCGATGGCGATGGCGTCGGCCTGGGCGATACTCGACAGCGGTCCTTGCTCGATCAACTCGCCATCATGGCGAATGTGCTGCATGGCAGCCAGGCACAGCCCACCGAGGGCGACCAGCAACAGCGCACACAGACCAAAACTGGCGAGCAGGCGCTTGCCGATACTGAGTCGGCGGAGCAGGGCGGGGCGGTGGGAAGGCTTACGGAGAAAGGCAAAACGAAGGTTCACAGGGGCGGGCTCTTAGTGAGAACTACGCCAGCGGTTGTAACAATATTGCATGATGGCTTTATGTCACTTTTGTTGATGACATAAATTTAATGTTCGAAGCTGGGTCGCGGTGCGCCGGGCTGCGAGGCGACGGCACGAACGTCGAGGACGTGCGTGCCGTATCGGCTGTCATGAAGTTCAGCGTTGTATGGGGGCTAGCCTCAATGCCAGTCAGTCAAGGGCGTTTGAGGCCGAGCGCGCTCCTGTGGCGAGCGGGCTTGCCCGCGTTGGGCTGCGAAGCGGCCCTAAAACCGCTGATTGCGGTGTATCAGGCAGACCGCAATCACAGGGTTTACGACTGCTTCGCAGCCGAGCGCGGGCAAGCCCGCTCGCCACAAGAGCCGGCTCGACCTCAAGCCGCCTTAACTGACTGGCACTGGGGCTAGCCTAGGCCTTTTGGCCAGACAACATCCTCTGATTCAGATCGTCGACCACCGCCTTACCCATTTCGCAAAGATAGTGGGACGCCCACGCATAACGTTCCCCATCTTTTTCCATGGCCGCATCCAAGGCCAAGTGCTTGGCGCAATAAAACAGGTTGGAGGCGTGCTCCATGGCGTCCTTGATCGGGATATCGGGATTGACTCGGAACAACTCCTGATCACCCGCGCCGCAGGAGGCAAAGGTAATGACGCCGAGGGTTTTGATGGGAGGATGGTCGCTCATTGGACACCTCCAGCAAATTCGCAGGTGTCCGAGGTATGAAGGTCGAGCGAAGCGAGTACGTTCATGTGCAAAGCTCCTACGTCTAAGTGAGAGCCGCCACGTTCGTTCCAAGCGAGGGGGTGGCAGCTGTACGCAGGTTGGAAACCGGGGACATAGGACCCGGCAGGACTGAAGTCCTCCCGCGCACAGCCGCCATTGAAAAAATGCGGGCAAGAAAACGCCCGCAATTGTAACCGATGGGCGCCTGTGCGCTATGTCTTCGGGTTTCCAAGCCCGGTCGCCGAAAATAGCGGCGACCACCGGAGATTAGTGCTCAGCCTCTATAGCGACAAGGTAAGGATTATTACCGATTGTGGCGAGGAAGCATTTTGAAAGGCGGCGACCTCGGCAGGGTCGTTGCCGGTCGGATTGCTGCCCTATCCCTAGGCCTTTTGGTCAGACAACATCCTCCGGTTCAGATCATCGAACACTGCCTTACCTATCAGATTGACGTTAAGTTTTTTATATTTTTCCTAGGCGTGTCGCCAAATAATTTCTTGTATTCTCGACTGAATTGATTCGAGCTTTCATAACCCACGGCAAACGCTGCGCGAGTCGCACTGTATTTATCGATCAGCATCAGCTTGTGTGCTTCAGTCAGTTGCAGGCTCTTCTGGTATTGCAGAGGGCTGAGGGTGGTAATGGCTTTGAAGTTTTTGTGGAAAGTCGACGGTGCCATGTTGGCGCGTGCGGCCAGCATTTCCACGGAGGCAGGTTTTTTGTAGTTTTCCTGAAGCCAGACGATGACCTTGTGGATATGGTTATTCTTTGATCCTGGCGTGTTCAACTGACGTAGTTGATTGCCGAAAGGTGTTGCCAGAAGCCTGAAATGTATCTCCTGATAAATGAGGCTTCCAATGGTTTTTGCCTCTTGCGGTTTGTCGATGAGTTCTATTATGCGCAAGCACGCATCAAGCAAGTCAGGATCTAGAGGTTGCACGGCTGCTCCTACTTCGGCAGGCGTGTGTTCTTCTATTGGCGCAACGACTTTTCCAGCGAAGCCGGCGATCAAGGCGTTGTCCAGTTTCAACGACACAGAAAGGTACGGCGTATTTTCTTCGGCTTCGAGAAGGCAGCTAGACACAGGCATGTTGACGCCAGCGATAAAGCAATTGTGCTCGCCAAATGAGTAGTCTTTCAGGCCTATGCGGACCCATTTTTTACCTTGCACGGCAATGATGAGGCACGGGTTATAGAAGTGCGGGCCTGGCACATCGGTATTGTTGTAGCGGTGAAGAGAAAAGCCATCAATAGGCGTCGCAAAACTTCCGGCGTTGGGTAATAGAGCCAGTAGTTTTTCCCGTAAAAGGTTTAAATTTTCAGCAAAATTGAAACGACTACTTTCCATTACTTCTGGCCTCGGCAGGGCGACTCTTCAGCGTATGATCTATTACGTTGCATGGAGACACAATAGCAAGCTTGACCCCGCCCCGGAAGCTTGGAAGTCATCCATGCACGGGTTGCTGCTGGGGACGAGAGCTAAAAGCCCACTGAGATCAACATAGAGGATCAGGCACAAAATGTAGAGGATTCAAGTTTTTTGAGTGTGACGGTGTTCGTTATCATTGCCGTGCATTCCCGATGAATGGGCAATGCTTAACTCATGATAAGGAAACGCGTAATGGTTCATGCCAATTTGGAACGAAAAAACTACGATGCTCTTCCCGCTGCGGTCGGTCCTTACTCTCATGCCGTGAAGAGTGGGAATATGCTGTACCTGTCTGGCTTTACTGCGTTTGGTACTGCGGCTCAGGGAAAAAGCATGGCGGAGCAGGCAGAGGCTATTTTTACACAGATAAAAGCGGTCGCTGAGGCAGAAGGTATTGGCATGCGCTCACTTGTAAAGGTGACGACCTTTGTCACCGATTTCAGCGAAATAAAAGAACTCAGGCCGGTATTGCTGCGCAACTATGATGGCTTGCCGGCGAGTAGCCTCGTTGAAGTTTCAAAGCTGTTCTCGCCTGAACTCAATATCGAAATAGAAGCTATTTTTGCCCTGTGAGCCTTGAGCAATGCTTGGGATGAACGACGCTTGATGCTGGTGGGACAATTTCGCAGCCGGCGGCGCCGACACCCACTAACCCGCGAACAACGCGCGCCTGTCGCGTAAGCGGTTGTGGCAAGAGGATTTCATTGACGCAGAGCAGCCAACCCCTGCAAACCCGCAGGGTAGGGCGCCCAAGCGCTTGCAGAGCGGAGGGTCGGGTAGTACCGTGGCGATCGCAGATCGAAATGCAAATCCTTCTTACTCATGGGCGCCGCACGATTTTATGATCCACCCCGTCTTGCATTCACCTCCCAAGCCCTACACGACCACCCGTATCTACCTGCATTGGATCTCCGCACTGGTGATCCTCTGGGCGACGTTCAGCGGTTTTGGTGTGATCCTGCTTCCTGTCCATCATCCCGTTCGCCAGTGGGTGGAGAGCTTCAATCCGCAAATAACGTCCCTGTTTATCCCGCTGTTCGCCTGGCGCCTGTGGTTGTACTTGAGCGCCTCGTCCGAACCGTCGGCGAGCGCCAGGGATCTGCAGAAAACCATCGCCAAGCTGACCCATACCCTGATCTATCTCTGCGTGACGGGGGTGTTGCTGACCGGCGTGGTGATGATGAACCATCCCGTGCTGTTGCTTGGGATCATGCCGTTGCCGCAGTTGCTCCACTCCGTGCCCGCGCTAGCCGATGTTCAACAACTGCACCACCTGCTCTGCGCGATGCTGGCCGCGCTGGTGGGGTTGCATCTGGCGGCGGTGGTACGACACCAGCTTCGAGGGCGTTCGGTGCTGCATCGGATGTTGTGACGTTCAGCCGCTGTGTTGCAGCGCAGCGGCTGAACGCACGAAGAAGCGCCCCACACCTCAGATTTCGAAAGTCAGCGGGTAAGGCATCTTGTCACCGAACGCTCGGCCTCAAGCCTTGTGGGCTAACCCTTCAGCGCCGCTTCAATCGCC
The DNA here is from genome assembly GCF_013386165.1 of Pseudomonas gingeri. Classification (GTDB taxonomy): domain Bacteria; phylum Pseudomonadota; class Gammaproteobacteria; order Pseudomonadales; family Pseudomonadaceae; genus Aquipseudomonas; species Aquipseudomonas gingeri_C. Next base: position 553,048 of record NZ_JACAOS010000003.1, read on the forward strand.
GCGATGTCGATCTTTCTCATGCCCATCATGGCGTCGAACGCCCGCTTGGCCGCCGCACGATCAGGGTGGGTTATCGCGGCCGTCAATGCCCGTGGCGTGATCTGCCACGACAGCCCCCACTTGTCCTTGCACCAGCTGCAGGCGTTTTCTTCGCCGCCGTTGTCGACAATCGCATTCCACAAACGGTCGGTTTCAGCCTGGTCGTCGGTTGCCACCTGGAACGAGAACGCCTCGTTATGCTTGAACACCGGCCCGCCGTTCAGTCCGAGACAAGGGATGCCGATCACCGTGAACTCGACGGTCAGGACATCGCCTTGCTTGCCAGGCGCGTAGTCACCTGGGGCTCGGTGGACAGCGACCACCGCGCTGTCCGGGAAGGTCTCGGCATAAAACGTTGCAGCCTCCAGGGCGGTGCCGTCGTACCAGAGACAAATCGTGTTTTTGCGGGTCATGTGGGTTCTCCACGGTTGGGGATGATCCGTGGATTTTAGTCGATGGGAGATTGGCGCGGCTTGAAGCGTCGTCATCAGGGGGCTCGCTACCTAATTGGACCCACTGGCCGCTTGGCCCCCTCAGACCAGCCTGGCGCCGCCGTCGATATTCAATGTAGCGCCGTTCATAAACCCATTGGTCATCAGGAAAACAACGGCGGCGCCTGCCTCTGTTGCGGTGCCTAGACGATGCAACGGTAGCGACTGCTCCAGCGCCGCCACGAACGCATCTCGCCCATCGCCCAGTGCTTTAGTAAAAATGGGCGTATCGATCGGACCGGGTGACAGCGTGTTGACCCGAATCGGCGCCAACTCCAGGACGAGGCCTCGCGCCAGTGCTTCCATGGCCGCCGATGCCGCGCCCAACACGGCGGAGCCATGGGCATTCGGGCGGTCCGACAACATCCCGGAGATAAACGTGATGGAGCCGTCTTTCGCCAGGCGTTCGCCAAGGGCGCGAATGGCATGCACCGAAGCCCACATACGCTCCTCAAATGCCTGACGCAGGTAGGTAATCTCGGCCTCGAGGACTTTGCCCGCCACATAGGTGCCGGCAAGGAGCACCAAGTGGTCTACTTTCGGGATGTCCGCCAAGGCGGCGTAGATGGCTTGGCTATCGGTGACATCAGCTGCGCGCCAGGCGTCCAGACCGTTGTTGCGGGCGGCCTGTTCGGCGCGGCTGGCATCGGAGCCGATGACGGTCACGTGTGCGCCGCAGGCCTTGGCTTGAATGGCGGCGGCCAAACCGATGCCGGACGTCCCCCCGAAAATCACCACGGTACGGCCCTGCAGATTGGCGGGCAAAGCTTGATTGAGCGCGGGTGTCGCCGTCATGGTCCATCTCCTTGAACGCCTGGATGGCGTCGATGGGAGAAAGGCTAAAGCTTTGGGTCAAGGTTGATAATTAGGGCATAAGTCGCTTTACTCATGCCATGAAGGAACAAATAGGGTTGGACCGCCTCACCGGTCTTATTGCCTTTGCCCGCGCCGCCTCTTTGGGCAGCTATACCGCTGCGGCCCGCGACTTGTCTGTCTCACCGTCGGCCATCAGCAAAAGCGTGCAACGCCTGGAGCAGCACTTCGGACTAAAGCTCTTTAGCCGAACCACCCGCTCGCTCACCCTGACCCCGGAAGGGCGGGATCTGTACGAGCGGGCATTGCGCATTTTACGCGAGGTGGAAGAGATCGATCAGGCCGCCGTTGCCTCTCGGGCCGAGCCTTCCGGCACATTGAAAATCACGGCACCGCCGCCTATCGGCCTGAACATCCTGGCGCCAGCGATTCCCAAATTTCGCGAGCGTTACCCAAAGCTCGCCATCGACTTGCGCCTGGGCGACCCGTATGCGGACATCATTGAGCAAGGCATCGACGTCGCGATACGCGTGGGCAATCTGGCGGACTCGCGGCTGATCTCGAAAACCCTGGGGCCTCACCGGATCGCCGCTTTTGCTTCACCGGCCTACTTGGCCAGGCGTGGCACTCCGCTGGAACTCAGCGACCTGGCGCACCACGACTGCGTGAACTTTCGTTATCAAAGCTCCGGCCAGGCATTGCGCTGGCCGTTCAATGTGGACGGGGAAGTGATCGAGTGGCTGCCGGACTCGGCCATCGTCATCGATGCGAGCGATGCCGTCGCGGCAGTGGTTGCAGCGGGTGGCGGAATCGGTATTTCGCCTACTTATGTCGCGGCGCCCTATGTGGCCCGTGGGGAGTTAAAGCCGCTCTTTCCCGAGTTTGCCGTGGAGCGGGCGTCTATCACGGCGTTATGGCCGGAAAGTCGACGAGGCAGCCCCAACGTCAAGGCGTTTGTGGGGTTGCTCGGTGAGCTTTTCTCGATCCCGACCGTCTGGGATGAGATCGTTCGACAGGCTTGAATTCACGTGGATGAGGCATCAGCGGCTCGGCGCGCTTCCGACAGGCTGGTTGTACCGATTCTGAATACGCTCCAGTTCACCCGAACGGCGCAGCTCCTCCAGGGCGTTGGCCCAGGCGGCGACCACTTTGTCGTCACTGTCGAGGCTGAAGGCAATGTACAGCGATGAGCGATAGAGCTCGACGGGAACTCGCCGCAGCGTGCCGGGGGCGATGTTCAACTGGCGGCTGTAATAAGCCACTCCCGCAGCGGTGTCGCCGACGATGATATCGGTGCGCCCGGCTAGCAGCATGCGGTAGAGCTGGCGGCTTTCGGTGGCGACTTTTTCCAGGTTGTTGAAACCCATCGGCTGCAGCACCGAGGGTATCAGGCCCGCCTGTCTTGTGGTGATCCGTGGGGCGTGCAGTAGCTGTTCCAGGGAGTTCATCGGTTGCGGCGCATCGGCCAGTTGGTAGGGGTAAATGGATTCTTCCACGATCGGTCCGACCCATTTGTATAACGATTCGCGCTCGGTTGTGCGAAACAGGGAATACATGATGGTCTTGGGCCGGGTGTTCAAGGTGTGGCTGCTGCGCATACTGGGCAGTAACACGACCTCGAAGTCATCCCCGGTCAGCGTCATGATGCGCCGAACGATCTCCGTGGAAATGCCGGTGAGATGATTATTTTCCTCGTAGTTGTACGGTGCCCACTCTTCGGTCACGACCTCATACTGCTCCGCCCTGACGGGCGTGCCGAGCAATAGACACAGTAATGCTGCGGTCAGTGTCGAAGGTTTCAAATGTCCTGCCTGGCGGGCCGTACGGCAATCAAGGGTGGCTTTGATTAAGCGGGCAAAGTCAGTATAGACCCAGAAAACTGTCTGACGTCTGACACCGTTCCGTCAAGCGCCCGTTGCCTGCCGAAAACAAAAACACCCTGTGAAGGCTGTACCTTCGCAGGGTGCGGGGGGATTCAGCTGGCGAGCGCTTCAGGCTCGCCGCGAATCAGAACTTGTAGGTAAAGCCCAGGCCGTAGCCCCATGCGCTGTTTTCGTACTTGGCGCTGTACAGGCCGCCTTTGCTCGGGTCGTTCAGGTTGACGTTGACGTCTTCTTCCTTGAGGTAGGAGAGGGCGAGGTCGATGGTCAGGTCGTCGGTTGGGCTGTAGCCGGCACCGAAGCTGATGGCGCGGCGATCACCCGTAGGGATGCGCACGGAACGGTCGGTGTTGTTGGTGGGCGCCTGGTCAACCGACAAGCCGCTGCGCAGGACCCATTCCTTGTTGACCCGGTAGGCGACGCCGATGGCCGAGGCCCAGGTGTCATGCCAGTTCTGTTGTTCGGTGGTGGTGGTGAGCTGACCGGCAAGCAGTCCGGTCACACCCTGGTTGTTGATGGTGATGTTTTGCAGGCGGCTCCAGCGGGTCCAGGTGGCACCGCCATAAACGGTCCACTGATCATCCAGTTTCTGGGTGATCGAGAAGTCCACGTTCTCTGGCGTGGTGATATCCAGGGACGTCTTGTAGCGGTTGTCGGGAATAAAGGGGGCGAGGCCGGTGACGGAGGTGTGTCCGCTCAGCGAGTAACTGACCTTGGAATGGTAGGTCAGGCCCAGGCGGGTGGTGTCGGTCGGTTGGACAATGACACCCATGTTGTAGCCCACCGCCGTGTCGTCGCCCTTGACGTCGACAAAGCCGTTGCCCAGAGCCAGCGTAGAGCTCAGCTCGCCGCTGATGCGGTTGAAGGTCGGACCGAAGCCGACGGAAACCACGTCATTGATGGCGTAGCTGACCGTTGGTTGCAGAGTGACAACCTTGACCTGGCTCTTCTGGCCGTAGTTGCTGCCGGCAAAGCCGCTTTCATAGTCGGTGATCAGGCCGAAAGGCGCATAGGCCCCCAGGCCTACTGCCCAGCCATTACCCAGCTGTTTGACGAAGAAGGCATTGGGTACGGAAGTGAACGGGACCATGTCACCGTCGTTGGTGCCGCCTGGGCGACCGCCGCTGGTGTTCTTGATGTCGGTCTTGGCATCCAGCATCGCGACGCCGGCAGTGACCTGATCGCGCTTGAGCAGCGACATGCCGGCAGGGTTACCGTAAAGGGTGCTTGCATCTTCGGCAGAAGAAGAACGACCTGCATAACCGGTCCCCATCCCGCTGATGCTTTGTTCGTTGATGGCAAGGCCACTGGCGAAAAGTTGGCTGGAGGCCAGGGTGACCGCAAGGCTAAGTGTGGTCTTGAGTATGACTTTTTTCATTATTAGAACTCTGGGGGTAATCACGTGGGGCGCAAATTACCAATGTTTCAGTTTTGATGCCATAGGCTGAAATGCTTGAGATAGAGCGGTTTGTAGGGCAATCCTACGAGAAGATGCCGGATTTTATGGAAAATAGATACTTGTGATAAAGCGCAATAGAAGTGGCTGATGAGTCATCGCTTTTCAGGCGCCCGCGGTATCTCTGAAACTTCCCCTATCCAGCCTGATGATTAGTCGTAATGCCTGGACAGTTCATCCAGCCTTCACTGGCTTATCTTTGTGTCGTGCCTCTTTAGACTGTGGCGTACTTTCATCAGCCAGGAGCTACGCCATGCCGGACCATTCCATCAAAGGTAAAGTGGTGCTTGTCGCCGGGGGTGCCAAGAATCTGGGCGGGCTTATCGCTCGAGACTTGGCGCAACAAGGGGCAAAGGCCGTGGTGGTGCATTACAACAGCGCCTCCAGCCAGCCTGACGCCGAGGCCACTGTGGCGGCGATCAAGACGTTGGGCGCCGAGGCCGTGGCGTTGCAGGCCGATCTGACCACGGCCGGCGCGGTGGAAAAACTCTTCAAGGACGCGGTGGCGGCAGTGGGGCGGCCGGACATTGCCATCAACACCGTGGGCAAAGTCCTGAAAAAGCCGATGGCCGATATCAGTGAGGCCGAGTACGACGAGATGATGGCGGTGAATGCCAAGTCCGCGTTCTTCTTTATCAAAGAGGCGGGCAAACAGCTCAACGACAACGGCAAGATCTGCTCCATCGTCACCTCGTTACTGGGGGCGTTCACGCCTTTCTATGCGGCCTATGCCGGTGGCAAGGCGCCCGTCGAGCACTTCACCCGGGCGGCGGCGAAAGAGTTGGGCGCGCGTGGTATTTCGGTGACGGCGGTGGGGCCTGGCCCCATGGACACACCGTTTTTTTACCCGGCTGAAGGCGAGGAGGCAGTCAACTACCATAAGACTGCAGCGGCCCTGTCGTCGTTCTCCCGGACCGGGCTGACCGATATCGGCGACGTGGTGCCGTTCATTCGCAACCTGGTCAGCGACGGCTGGTGGGTCACCGGCCAGACGATCCTGATCAACGGCGGCTACACCACCAAGTGAGTTGATAAAAACATTGCAACCCCAGCAGGGTACGTTGACACTTTTTCCCGGCATCACCAGGCCAAGGGGTTTGAGATGAGCGTAAACCAGCACGCCCAGCATCCTTTGCTTCGCCAGCGCGACGGCCATCATGCGCGGGTGACCTTCGAAGAACTCCTGTTCGATCTGGTGTATGTGTTCGCCGTGACACAGCTCAGTCACGGCCTGCTCCATCACCTGACACTGGTAGGGGGGATGGAGACCCTGATCCTCTGGTTCACCGTGTGGCTGGGTTGGCAGTACACCGGCTGGGTCACCAACTGGTTCGATCCGCAGACTCCTCTGATACGGGGGTTGATCTTTGCCCTGATGATCCCGGCCCTGCTGATGGCCGCCAGCATTCCCGAAGCTTTTGGCGAGCGTGGACTGGTGTTTGCCCTGGCTTATGTGTCGATACAGGTCGGGCGTACGGGCTTTGTCGTCCTGCAACTGCCACGCGAGCACCCCCTGGCGCCCAATTTCAGGCGCATGCTCGGTTGGCTGGGGGTGGCCGCGGTGTTCTGGGTGGCCGGTGCTTGTGTGGAGGGGCCGCTGCGTATTGGCCTGTGGTTGATTGCCGTGTTGTGCGAGTACCTCTCGCCCATGTTCGGTTTCGCGTTCCCCGGTCTGGGCCGCTCGCGGACCCGTGACTGGACCATCGAAGGCGGCCATCTGGCCGAGCGCTGCCAGCTGTTTGTCATCGTCGCCCTGGGCGAAACCCTGCTGGCCAGCGGCGCGGTCCTGGGCGAAAGCGGACATTGGGATCTTCCCATTCTGCTGGGCCTGGTGGCGACGTTCCTCGGGACCCTGGCGATGTGGTGGTTGTACTTTGGCACCGCCGGCAAGGACGCCACGCTGCGCATCACCCAGGACAGCGATCCGGGCCGTATCGGTGCCTACTTTCACTATATTCACGCCATTCTGGTGGCGGGCATCATCACCACGGCGGTGGGCAACGATCTGGTGATGCTGTATCCCGACAGGCGCCTGTCGACAGTCGATGTCATCACCTTGGTGGCTGGCCCGATGATCTACCTGTTCGGCAGCATCCTGTACAAGCGTGTGGTGTATCGAGTAGTGCCCAAGTCCCATCTGGGCGGACTGCTGCTGTTGCTGGCGCTGGTGCCCATCGGCCTTACCACGGACCTGCTGATGATGAGCGGGCTGACCACGGCGGTGATGCTGGTCGTGTGCGCCATCGAAGGCCGCGTGGTCAGGCGCTATCGAGCCCTGCACCCCAACGTCACCCTCAAGCATTGATGGGCCCATGGACAGAATTGAACAGTATCGAGTTTTCCTTCAGGTTGCCGAGCTAGGCAGTTTCATCCAGGCCGCGCGGGTATTGAAACTGCCACGGGCTACTGTCTCCGCCGCCGTGCAGAAGCTGGAGTCGGATGTCGGCACGCGCTTGCTGCATCGCACCACACGCAAGGTCAGCTTGACCGCCGATGGCAGTCAGTTGCTGGAACGTGCGCGCCAGGTACTGCTGGACATCGATGCTATCGACCAACTGTTCCAAACCCATCAGCAGCACGTCGTGGGGCGGCTGAATGTCGATGTGCCCAGTCGCATCGCTCGGCGCCTGATCATCCCGGCATTGCCCGACCTGCTGCGCCGTTTTCCAGGACTTCAGCTCTGTTTGGGGTCCACTGACCGGGCCATCAATCCAATAGAGGAGGGGGTCGATTGCGTGATCCGTTTCGGTACGCCTGAGAGCAGCAGCCTGGTGGTAAAACCCTTGGGACAGGTGCTGCTGGTGAATTGCGCGAGCCCGGGATACCTGGCCGAATCGGGGGTTCCAGAGCATCCCGATGATCTGGAGGACGGTCATCTGTGTATCGGTTATTCGCCCACCATCGCTGGCCAGGAATTACCTTGGGAATACGTCCTCAATGGCGTCGAACAGTCTCGGGCACTGCCCAGTTCAATTATTGTGAACAACGCTGAAAGTTATATCGCCAGTTGTTGCGCCGGGCTGGGACTGATCCAGGTGCCGTTATTCGATGTCCGGCATCTGCTGGAGGACGGGGTGCTGGTTGAAGTCATGCCGACGTACCGGGCGGCGCCCATGACGGTTTCGGTGCTGTACCCTGATCGTCGACAGCGCTCGCGTCGGCTCGGGATGTTCATCGAGTGGTTTGCGGCGCTGATCGAGCCTTTTCTCGTGCGATAAACGAAGGCTGTTTCGACTGGACTCCACGCCGTAAACGTCGCGGCCTCTACGGCTGTTGATGCGTCACGCAGTGAATGCCACCACCACCGGCCGCGATGGCATCGATGTTGAGCTGGATGACCTTGTGCTCCGGGTACAGCCTGGACAACAGGTCGAAGGCCTCGGCATCCGCCACCTTGTCACCGAACTGCGGAGCGATAATGGCGCCGTTGATGATGAAGTAGTTGATGTAACCCGCCGCGAAGTTCGGATTGTTTTTGCTGAATCGACTGTTACGCGGGTTCAGCGGTGGCGACAGCGTGTGTACCTGTAGCGGGCGACCCTCGGCATCCGTGGCCTGCCTGAGAATATCCAGATGCGCCAGGGTCACCGGGTGATCATAGGACTGCGGGTCGGTGTCGAGGTTGGCGATCACCACCCCGGGGCTGACAAAGCGTGCATAGAAGTCGACATGGGCATCGGTGATGTCCTTGCCCTTGATGCCCGGCAACCAGATGATCTTGCGCAGTCCCAGGCAGGCCTTCAGTTCCTCTTCGACCTCGGCCTTGCTCCAGCCGGGGTTGCGGTTGGCGTTGACCCAGCTGCTTTCGGTCATGATGCCGGTGCCGTGACCATCGACTTCGATCCCGCCACCTTCACCCACCAACTGGCTGCGCAGATAAGTGGCGCCACTGTTCTTCGCCACCAGGGCCGCGACCCGGGCATCGTTGGTGTGCCGCTGTTTGTTGCCCCAGCCATTGAAGTTGAAGTCCACCGCGCCCAGTTCGCCTTTTTCCGTGATGACAAAGTTGGCGCCGATATCGCGCATCCAGATATCGTCCAACGCCGTGATGAGGAACGTGGTGTTGTGGCTGCCACAGTGCTTTTCGGCCAGGTCTCGCTCGCTCGCGCGGCACAACACCGTGACCGGTTCGTACTGGGCGATGGTGCGGGCAACCAAGCCTATGGCGGCTTGTACATCGGCGGTGAAGTCTTCCCAGATGGCTGTTTGCGCACCGAAGGCGACAAACGCACGCCGATGCCGGTCACGCTCATCGGGCATCAGCCAGCGTTGATTGAGGCTGGCTGAAGCCCGGGAAGCGTCAAAGCCCAAGCCCATGGCGGCGACCGCACCCAGGCCGGCAACCACTGAAACCTGCTTGATCAGTTCACGACGTGTTGGCATCTGCTGTTCTCTCGATTCAATCGTTTTACGGTAAAACAGGCGCCACGACCGGCGGCGCCCGTGTTTCAAGTCAATCCATGAGCGGCGCAGCGCTCACTCACTTGACAGTAGCGGTCTTGAACTTGGTCCAGGCACGCATCCGCGCGCGCATGTCGGCCTGAGAAATATCCTTGCCGGGAATCAGCCGCTCGAAAGTGGCTTCGTCCAGGTAGATCTCCGGGTTGTTGCGCATCAGCGGATCGACAGCGGATCGGGCCTTGGCGTTGGACGTCGGGTAACCGGTGAAATTGCTGATCGCCGCCATGTTCTCCGGGCGCATGACAAAGTTGATAAAAGCGTAGGCGTACTCTGGGTGCTTGGCGTCGACCGGGATCGCCATGGTGTCCATCCACACCGTGGTGCCTTCGCGGGGGATGTGGTACTGGAAGGTGGTTTTCTTTCCCGCCGCATCGGTGGCCCGTTGTGCCTGGGTCATATCCCCGCTGTAGCCGAGGGACAGGCAGATGTCGCCGTTGACCAGATCCGTGACTGGCTGCGATTGGAATTTACGGATATACGGGCGCAGCTTGAGCAGCAGCTCACTGGCGGCGGCCAGGTCCTGCGGCTTGGCGCTGCGTGGATCACGGCCGAGGTAATTGAGTACCACCGCCAGCACTTCATCCGGCGAATCGATCAGGGAAATCCCGCAGTCGGCAAATTTGGCCGCCAGTTCCGGCTTGAACAGCAGGTCCAGGCTCTTCACCGGCGCATCGGGCAGGCGTTTGTTGATCTGCTCGGCGTTGTAGGTCAGGCCGATGGTGCCCCAGGTGTAGGGGACGGTGGCCTTGTTCGAGTAGGTGTATTGCCGACGTAACTTCAGCAGGCCGGGCTCGATATCATTCAGCGCGCTCAGCTTCGAGGTGTCCAGCGGCTGCAGGCTGCCGGCGCGCATCAGGCGCTCGCCAACGGTGTCGCCGGGGAAGATCAGGTCGTAACCACTGCCGCCGGCCATCATTTTGGCTTCCAGGGTCTCGCTGCCATCCATGATGTCGTAGATCACCTTGATCCCGGTTTCGGCGGTGAATCTGGTCAGGGTGTCTTCGGCGAAGTAATCGGACCAGTTGTACAGCTTCAGGGTCTTTTCTTCTGCCTGTGCCGACGACAAGGCAGTGCTCAACGCCAGGCCCAAGGTGCAGAGCCATTGCTTGCGGGTCATCTTCATGTCAAATCCCCTGGGTATTCCAATGAGCATTGAGGTGGCGGCCATCGAGGCTTGATAGCGTCCCGTACATTTCCGGGCGGCGGTCGCGGTAGATGCCCCAGGTCAGTCGCTCTGCGCGCATGGCGGAGAGGTCCAGTTCCTGTACCCACACGCCGGTGCTGTCGCGATCGGCTTCGACGAGGAGCTTGCCCTTGTGGTCGCAGATAAAGGACGAGCCATAGAACTTCATCTGCAGGCCCGGGTCGGTGCTCGCCACTTCCCGGCCGACGCGGTTGGCGGCGACCACGGGCAGCAGATTGGCCGCCGCATGGCCGCGCATGGTCATCTGCCAATGATCACGGGAGTCCAGCGTCGCAGCGCCGGGTTCGGAGCCGATGGCCGTGGGAAACAGCAAGACTTCGGCGCCCATCAAGGCCAGGCAGCGGGCGGTTTCGGGGAACCATTGATCCCAGCAGACTCCCACCCCGAGGCGTCCGAAGGCGGTGTCCCAGACCCTGAAACCGGTATCGCCCGGGCTGAAATATTCCTTCTCCTGGTAACCGATGGCGTTGGGGATATGGGTCTTGCGATAGACCCCGAGCAAGCGCCCGTCGGCATCGGCCACGCTCAGCGAGTTGAAAAACGCATTGCCGGCTTTCTCGAACCAACTCAGCGGCAGCACCACAGCCAATTCCCGGGCCAGGTCGGCAAAGCGCTTGAGGACCTGGCTGTCCCGATATTCTTCGGCCAGGGCGAGGTGTTTGTGATCCTGCTCGATGCAGAAATACGGCGTGGCGAAAAGCTCCTGCAGCAGGATCACCTGGGCACCCTGGGCGGCGGCCTCACGCACTTGCTGTTCGGCTTGATCGAGGTTGCGCGCCAGGTCCCAGGTGCAGGGCATCTGGGTGGTGGCAATTTTAAGCAGACTCATGAGATTCCCCTTTTACCGGCCAGGCGGGCTGTTGCTGGGTGATGCAATGCACTCCACCGCCGCCATGGGCCAACTGGTTGATTCGCACCGGGACCACTTCACGTCCCGGGAAGGCCGCCGCCAGGACCTCGGCCGCTGCCTGGTCGGCCTCGATGCCGTAGGCGGGCATGATGACCGCGCCGTTGGCGATGTAGAAATTGGTGTAGGAGGCGCAAAACACTTCAGCCTTGGTGTCCACGGCAGCGCTGGCCTCGAACAGATCGATCAGCTCGAAACGGCGTCCCTGGGCATCGCTGGCCAACGCCAGGGCGCGGCGGTTTTCCCGCACCACCTCGGCATAGATGGAGTCGTGTTCGTGTGTGGCGTCCACCAGCAAGACACCCGGGCGGGCGAATGCACAGACGCCATCGACGTGGCCGTCGGTCATGTCGCCGGTGACATGATCCGGGTCGCCGGGTAGCCAGATCGTCTTCTTCACGCCAAGCAGGCGACTGAAGATGTCCTCTATCTCGGCCTTGGTCATGCCTGGATTGCGGTTGGGGTTGAGCAGTACCGACTCGGTGGTGATCAGCGTGCCTTGGCCGTCGACATGAATCGCTCCGCCTTCGTTGCCCAGGGCCGTGCTGAAGCCCTCCAGGTCGAGGTGGTTGAGCACCCGTCGAGCCAGGCCTTCGTCCAGGTCAAAAGCCGATTTGCCGCCCCAGGCATTGAAGCGCCAGCTGACACCGGCCATCCCCAACTGCGGATGGCAGACGAAACTCGGCCCGGAGTCACGGCACCAGCTGTCGTTGACCGCCAGTTCGATCAGCTCGATGTTTGCGGTGCACAGGGCGGCGGCGCTGGCCCGTGCCGAAGGATCGACCACCATCTTCACGGGCTCGAAGCGGGCAATGGCGTTGGCGACCCGGGCAAAATCGGTCTGCACCTGCGCGAGGGTCACGCCCCAGCCGGATTCCCACAAGGACTGATTGTGGGGCCAAACCATCCAGGTCGCGGCATGGGGTTCCCACTCCGCGGGCATCGACCAACCACTGCCTTGAACGCCATTGCGCTGCATGTTGCTCACCTTTCAGTTAAGTATTATTTATGGCTGAAATCCGCCTTCGCGGAATGACGTCCATGCTATGGCTTCATAAATGGCGCAACAAACGATAGATTTAGCGCATAACTGATTAGAAAGGCTTATCGATATGCTGAAACATTGGCCTCCTTTGAACACCCTGCGCGGCTTTGAGGCTGCGGCGCGCCTGGGCAGCTTTCACAAGGCGGCGCAGGAGTTGCACCTGACGCAGTCGGCCATCAGCCAGCAGATCCGGCACCTGGAAACCTTTCTCGAGCAGCCACTGTTTTTTCGCAGCGGCCGCAGTGTCAGCCTGACCGACGCCGGGCATGACCTGTACAGCACGACCCAGTCGATGCTGTTGCAGTTGTCCGTCGGCATTCGTCGCCTGGAGCAATACCGCAAACCCAATCAGTTGGTGGTCAACACCACCCCGGCATTCGCCCGACATTGGCTGTTGCCCAGGCTCGGGGATTTCCATCGACAGTATCCCGACGTGGACCTCTGGTTATTTACCAGCTTCGAGCCGCCGGACATGTCGACTCAAACCATCGACCTGACGATTCGCGACGACCTCTGCGCACAGGCCGATTGCAGTTACCAGGAACTGTTCAGCGATCGGCTTTATCCTGCCTGCCATCCGCACTTGTTCGAGGTGCCCGCCGAGCAGCGAACCACCTTGCATGGCGAACGGGAAATGGATTGGAGTCACTGGGTGGTGCAGGGCGGGGAAAATGTCGGCCAGCGCAGCAACGGCTTGAATTTCTCTGATCCAGGTCTGCTGCTCGATGCCGCCTGCGCGGGCAATGGCATTGCCCTGGTCAGTCAATTGTTGGCGGCGAATGCGCGCGCCAATGGGCTATTGCAGCCCCTGAGTGAGCGAAGTGTGCCGGGCGCCAGCTGGGTTTGCCTGATCCATCGTGACAGTGAAAAAAACTCGCTGACTCGCAGTTTCAGTGAGTGGTTGCAGGCAGCCCTGCAGGCAAATGTCCATTAGCCCTCCTGGCTTGGCGTGCATTACCATCAATCGTTCCCCCTCTTCGAGTAGTGACACCATGGATGCACAGACGAATATTCGCCGGGCTGTTCAGGACGACGCCGAGGCCATCGCCGCGCTGGTTGCCGAGGCCTATTCGTCTTATATCCCGCGAATCGGTAAAAAGCCGGGGCCCATGCTCGATGACTACAGGGAGGTAGTGGCTGATTTCAGCGTTTTTGTGCTGGCCAAAGACGCGGAAATAATGGGTGTGCTGGTCTTGATGGTGCAGAAGCCGGCGCTGCTTCTGGAAAATATCGCCGTCTTGCCTCGCCATAAAGGGCAGGGTATCGGCAAGGCCTTGATGGCTTTCAGTGAGGACTATGGGCGCAAGACCGGCTGCGAGGCCATCGAGTTGTACACCCATCAACTGATGACTGAAAACATCGCCCTCTACAAAGGCCTGGGTTATGAGGAAACCCGTCGAGCTACGGAAAATGGCTTTGCCCGGGTCTTTATGCGCAAACCTATTGCTATGGGTTCTGCGTAACCGCTTGGCAGTAGTGGCGGGTGGCGTGGCATGTCACTGAAAAACCTCGGTGACTAAAAAGAAGTGTTCCCCATACGCCCGCGCCGAAGCCCTTCCTCCCTGGTGTTCTGGTTCTTCGGAACGGGTCAGCGGCTTGTCCGTTTCATCGTAGACCAGACGGTAGAAGGTGTTCGGGCCGCTAGCGCCACCGCTCCCACCCCAGCTCCATTCTTGATACTTCGGAGACGGCCCGGGCACGCTGCGCGCCAGTTCCTCATAGTGATCGCGGGTCAGTTGAAAGTGAATCCAGTCGGGTGTGATCTGAAAGTAGCTCGATGCCGCCAGCAACCCGACGGTCACAACGGGTGCTGCGATGACAGAGACCAGCCTTCGCCACCGACGTGCCCGCAGGTTGGCCACAAGGCCCATGGCGAAAGCAACCGCAGCGATCAGCGCCGGGATGCCGAGCAGTGGAACCAGCAGCAGCCAAAGTCCAAACAACCGGTCCAGCTCGCCACCCAGGTAGAGAGTAATCCCGAACAGCAGCCAGATGCAGAAGTGGCCCACGGCAACCCCGTCCGCTGTTCTCGACGGATTCGGTCCGGTTTTACGCTCGATCATGTTCAAGGTCAGTTTTTTCTTTTGATGTGCTGATGCGACCGCAGGCAGGGCCAGCCGCCAAACGCATGCGGCAAAACCTGACAGCTGCTCGAGCGGCCTTGGGGTTTCAAAAACGGCGCATACAGATACCGGCAAATGGCCATAAACTCAAATGAAATAGAAAATTTATGGCGACTCGATGTCCCTTATAGCAAGGCTACCAAGGCAGCACGCTCATGTGCTCGTCTTCCAGAGAGTAGAACTGGTTGGAAGGCGGTGCGCTAGCAACCAGGTCAAACAGTCGCTTCGCTGAACAGCTGGGCGCAAGTGTCGCGTCAGCGACCCCGAGATCCGTTTTCAATCGACCAGGATGGACGGCATAGCAGGCCACGCGATCTCCAAACTCGTCCGTTATGCAAAGCGAAAGCATGTTCAACGCGGATTTCGAGATCCTGTAGGCATAAGAGCTACCGGCCTTGGAAACGCGCGGGTCGGCGTTTTGCTCCACGGAGCCTCTGCGCGACGAGATGTTGACAATGGTCTTGAGCGAAAAGCTTTCGAGCAGCAGCGCCGACAATAAAAACGGCGCTATGCAGTTGACGTTCAATGAGTGCGCGATGCTTTGTGCGGTTTCACTGAGCAAGGACGCGCCTTGGCTGCCGATGCCGGCATTGTTGATCAGCAGGTCGATGTGGCTGATGTTGTTTCTTTTCAGGGTATGGACCAGGTCGCCGATTTTTTCTTCGACGTTCTGATTCAGGAAGTCCATTTCATGGTGCCGGTCAGCGTGACCCTGGGCCACCAGCATTCGAAGCTTTTCGGCCGACCGGCCAATCGCGATGACAAAGTGCCCGTCGGCCTTGGCCTGTTGGCACAGCGCGCGGCCGTATCCTCCAGTGGCTCCTGTAATCAAAACTATCATCTGTCCTCCCAGGCTTTTTGGGGGTATCGCGATGCCTTAAGTCGATAGTGCTGCACCCTGTGCGTCGGTAGCAAGAGTGGAAAGCCCGCCATCCTGCTGAAGATTCAACTCGATGGCCTCATAGGGCAGCCCGACATAGTTTTCCGCAATCGTCTTGCGTCCGACGTCGGAGCCTGTGAAGTAATCGAGTTCGCTTTTCTGCAGACGCTGGCTGAAGGCGTCCGTCTCGGGGAAACGGTGGAGAATCGAGGTCATCCACCAGGAAAAACGTTCGGCTTTCCACACCCGACGCAGGCAGATGGATGAGTACTGCTCCAGCAGATCGGTGCGGCCTTCGCCGTAGACCTTGAGCAGGATGCGATACAGCGTACTGACGTCACTCGCCGCCAGGTTCAGGCCCTTGGCGCCGGTGGGTGGAACGATATGGGCCGCATCGCCGAGGAGGAACAGGCGGCCATATTGCATGGGCTCGACGACAAAACTGCGCAAGGGCGCGATGCTCTTTTCAATCGAGGGGCCGGTGACCAATTGCTCGGCGACCGTGGCCGGCAAGCGGCGTTTGAGCTCCTCCCAGAAGCGTTCGTCAGACCAGTCCTCGACCTTTTCTTCGGCGTCCACCTGCACGTAGTAACGAGTGCGTGTCGGCGAGCGCATGCTGCACAAGGCAAAGCCACGCTCATGGTTGGAGTAGATCAGTTCATGGCTGACGGGTGGGGTGTCGGCCAGGATACCCAACCAGCCAAAGGGATAGACCCGTTCAAAAATCTTCAGGGTCTCTGGCGGTATCGATTGTCGAGAGACGCCGTGAAAACCGTCGCAACCGGCGATGTAGTCGCAGTCCAGGCGCACGGTCTGGCCGTTATGTTCGAAGGTCAGGTAGGGACTGTCGCTCTGCATGCCGTGGGGCTGCACATTGTCGGCGTCATAGAGGGTCAGGGCGCCGACGGCGGCACGGGCCTCCATCAGGTCACGGGTGACCTCGGTCTGACCGTAGACCATGACCGTTTTGCCACCGGTCAGTGCCTTGAGGTCGATGCGCTCGCGGCGCCCGTCAAAGGCCAGTTCGAAGCCGTCATGCACCAGGCCGTGGGTGTCCATACGTTCGCTGACACCGGCTTCGCGCAACAGATCGACCATGCCTTGTTCCAGTACACCGGCCCGAATGCGCGAGAGGACATAGGCGGGGTTCTTGCGTTCGACGATGACGTTGTCGATGCCCGCACGGTGGAGCAGTTGACCGAGCAAAAGGCCGGATGGGCCACAGCCGATGATTGCGACTTGGGTTTTCATGGTGGGTATTCCTGTCTGGTACCGCTGAAGGCATGGGGCCTTGGCGGGTGCTGTTGTTTTTGTCTCCTGTATTTTTGGTGGATAAAGCGCGGATATGAATGCAATATCCGTTGCGCTTCATGGACTTTTCGTGGGTGCTCGCAAGGAGGGAGAGAGTGTCGAAATCATTCGCTGTACCGGTTCCGGTGTTCAAACTCTACGGCGAGACCGGCGCTTGGCCGACGCCCGACCTGATTCACTGCGAGTCGATTCCCGAGCGTAGCCAACTGCATGGCTGGGAAATAAAACCCCATCGTCACGGCGACCTGGTGCAGCTTTTATATGTGCAGGCAGGGCAGGCGACGCTGAAAGTCGAGGACGAAATCCACCATATCGATTCACCCTCGTTGCAAGTCGTCCCGGCGCTGAGCGTGCACACCTTCAAGTTCTCCGAGGATATTCAAGGCCACGTGCTCAGCCTGGCGCAGCCCCTGGCCGAACAGCTCGGCGCCTCCCTCAACAGTCCGGTATTGACCACTGCGGCCTGTTACCCGATCGGTTCCGCGCATCGGTATCTGGACACGCTGTTTTCAGCCATCACCCGGGAATACGGTCAACACCAGCCGGGCCGTGACCCGATGCTGCAATCGTTGATCACGGTGCTGTCCATCTGGCTCAGTCGCCGCAATCTGGAGCTGTCGGCACCGGACGCGCTGCCGCTTGAGCGTGGCCGTGAACATTTGCAGGTGTTCACCCGAACATTGGAGCTGCGCTTTCGCGAGCACCTGCCCCTTGAGCACTATGCGACGACGCTGGGGATCAGTACCGCCCATCTCAATGCATTGTGCCGACGACTCTGCGGGCAATCGGCGTTGCAGATGATCAACCAGCGGCTGCTGCTGGAAGCCAAGCGCGACCTGGTCTACACCGCCATGACCATCAATCAGGTGTCCGACAGCCTGGGCTTTTCCGAACCGGCCTACTTTTCGCGCTTTTTCAAACGCGGCACGGGGCTGTCACCGAAACAATTCCGTATCCAGCGCTAGCGGATGCCGGGTCACGAACCGCACCGAATATCGCTGCCCGAATCAGATTTCGCCATCGCAAGGGGCGCTATCCATAACCATTTGGATATGGATAAGGTCGGTTTTTTCAGTTTTTAAGAGGGCTCTATCCGTCGAGACTGAGCCACAGGTTGCTATTGACGCAGCTTTACCTCTAAAAACAAGGAGACCTCCATGCCTGATGCGGACAACCGCCGCTTCGTCATTCGTGACCGTAATTGGCACCCCAAAGCCCTGACGCCGGACTACAAGACCTCGATTCTTCGTTCCCCGCGCCAGGCCCTGGTGAGCATTCCCCAATCCTTGTCGGAAAGCAGCGGCCCGGACTTTTCCCACTTGAAAATGGGTCAGCACGACAACGATCTGCTGTTGAACTTCAACCATGGCGGCTTGCCCGTCGGCGAGCGCATCGTCCTCGCCGGCCGGGTCTGTGACCAGTACGGCAAGCCGATCCCCCATACCCTGGTGGAGATCTGGCAAGCCAACGCCGGGGGGCGCTACCGGCACAAGAAGGACAGCTACCTGGCGCCCATCGACCCGAATTTCGGGGGCGTCGGCCGGACCTTGACCGACCGTGACGGCCACTACCTTTTCCGTACGGTCAAACCCGGCCCGTACCCGTGGCGCAACGGCCCCAACGATTGGCGGCCGGCGCATATCCACGTCTCTATCAGCGGCCCGTCGATTGCCACGCGCCTGATCACCCAGCTGTATTTCGAAGGTGACCCGCTGATCCCGATGTGCCCGATCGTCAAGTCGATCGCGAGTCCCGAGGCGGTACAAAGCCTGATCGCCAGGCTTGATATGAGCATGGCCAATCCCATGGATTGCCTGGCTTATCGTTTTGATATCGTCCTGCGCGGCCAGCGCCAGACCCACTTCGAAAACCGCTGAGGAGGCACGCGCATGCCCGTTCAACTTCTGCCTGAAACCCCTTCGCAAACCGCCGGTCCCTACGTGCATATCGGCTTGGCGCTGGAGGCCGCCGGCAACCCGCCCCGGGAGCAGGAAATCTGGAGCGAGATGGCCAAGCCCGGTGCCCCGGGCGAGCACATCCTGCTGATGGGCCATGTCTACGACGGCAACGGCCACCTGATTCGCGACTCGTTCCTGGAGTTCTGGCAGGCCAACCACGAAGGCGTCTACGACAGCGACTACGACCTGGAAAAACCCTTCAACAGCTTTGGCCGCACCGCGACCACGGATGTCGGTGAGTGGACATTAAAAACCATCAAGCCCGGCACGCTGAACAACGCGGCGGGTGTGCCCATGGCGGCGCATATCAATGTTTCGCTGTTTGCCCGGGGCATCAACATCCATTTGCAGACCCGTCTGTATTTCGATGACGAAGCCGAGGCCAATGCCGTCGATCCGGTACTGAACCTGATCGAGCAACCGCAGCGCCGCGAGACCCTGGTTGCCAAGCGTTGCACGGTGGACGGCAAGCTGGCTTATCGCTTCGACATTCGTGTGCAAGGCGAGGCGGAAACGGTGTTCTTCGACTTCTAAGGCTGTGGCGTGCGTGTGGTTGCATGGCGTTTGCCGAGGCAAGCGACCCGATAATAATAAGAAGGAAATATGGGTATGTCGTTATTCGCTCCTGTGCCCGTGGTGGGCACGCTTGATGTGCAGGTATTGATCAACACCCAGCCACTGTCCCGTTATCAATGGCGGGTGGTGCTGCTGTGTTTTCTGATCGTGTTTCTCGACGGCCTGGACACGGCGGCCATGGGTTTCATTGCTCCGGCCTTGAGCCAGGACTGGGGCATCGATCGCGCGAGCCTGGGCCCGGTCATGAGTGCCGCGTTGATCGGCATGGTCTTCGGGGCCTTGGGTTCCGGGCCCTTGGCCGACCGTTTCGGACGCAAAATAGTGCTGGTGGTGGCGGTGTTTCTGTTCGGCGTGTTCAGTTTACTGTCGGCCTACAGCAGCAATATCGAACAACTGCTGGCCCTGCGTCTGCTGACGGGCCTGGGCCTTGGGGCGGCGATGCCCAACGCTACCACGCTGTTGTCCGAATACACCCCGGAGCGACTCAAGTCATTGCTGGTGACCAGCATGTTCTGCGGTTTCAATCTGGGCATGGCCTGCGGCGGGTTTGTCTCGGCGAAGATGATTCCCCTATTGGGCTGGCACAGCTTGTTGATGCTCGGCGGGATTCTGCCCCTGGTGCTGGCCGTGGTGCTGTTGGTGTGGCTGCCGGAGTCGGCACGTTTTCTGGTGGTCCGCCAGCGGGGCGTGGAGCGGATTCGCAAGGTGCTGGCACCGATTGCGCCGCTGGAGGTTGCGGCGGCCACTGGCTTCAGTGTGCCGGAACAAGTGGCGGTGCAGAGCCGCAACGTGTTCAAGGTAATTTTCTCCGGGACCTATAGCGCGGGCACCTTGTTGCTGTGGCTGACCTACTTCATGGGCCTGGTGATCGTTTACCTGCTGACCAGCTGGTTGCCGACCCTGCTGCGCGACAGCGGCGCGAGCCTGGAGCAATCGGCATTCATTGGCGCATTGTTCCAGTTCGGCGGCGTGCTCAGCGCGGTGGGCGTAGGCTGGGCGATGGACAAATTCAATCCGCACAAGGTGATCGGCACCGCCTATCTGCTGGCGGGCGTGTTCGCCTGGCTGGTGGGGCAGAGCCTGGGTCATGTCACGGTATTGGCTAGCTTGGTGCTGTTGGCGGGCATGTGCATCAACGGCGCGCAATCGGCGATGCCCTCGCTGGCTGCGCGGTTCTACCCCACCCAGGGCCGCGCCACCGGCGTGTCGTGGATGCTCGGCATCGGGCGTTTCGGCGCGATTCTGGGGGCCTGGGCCGGGGCGACATTATTGGGACTAGGCTGGAACTTCGAGCAGGTGCTGACGGCCCTGGTGGTTCCGGCCGTGCTGGCGACACTCGCGGTAGTGATCAAGGGCATGGTCAGCCATGCGGATGCTACCTGAGGTCACCTCCCTGACTTTTCATGAATCCTGGAGCTGTGGTTTGAACAGACCGACGAATCAACTTTTCGATGCCTATTTCACCCAGCCGGAGATGCGGGCGATTTTTTCCGATCAGGGGCGGTTGCAGGGCATGCTCGATTTTGAAGCCGCCCTGGCACGCGCCGAAGCGGGTGCCGGGCTGATTCCCCTGGAGGTGGTGGCCGATATCGAAGCCGTCTGCCAAGCGCCGTTGTTCGATGTCGACGAGCTGGCTGTCGCCATCGGCAATGCCGGCAATTCGGCGATCCCGCTGGTCAAGGCGCTGGGCAAAAAGATTGCCGCACGCAACCCGACCGCAGAACGTTATGTGCATATGGGCGCCACCAGCCAGGACGTGATGGACAGCGGCCTGGTGTTGCAACTGCGTTCAGCCGTCGACCTGCTGGAGCGCGATCTGGCGCGGCTGGCCGACGCGCTCGCCAAGCAAGCCGCGCGTTACGCGGGCACACCGTTGGCCGGGCGCACCTGGCTGCAACAGGCGACACCGGTGACCCTGGGCATGAAAATCGCCGGTTGGCTGGGGGCTATCACCCGTCATCGCCAGCGCCTCGCGGAAATCAAGCCGCGTTTGCTGTGCCTGCAATTCGGCGGGGCCTCCGGCAGCCTGGCAGCCTTGGGCGATCAGGCTTTGGCGGTGGCTGAAGCCCTGGCCGGTGAATTGAATCTGCACTTGCCCGAGCAGCCTTGGCACACCCAGCGTGATCGGCTGGTGGAGTTCGCCAGTCTGCTGGGAATGATCGCCGGCAGCCTGGGTAAAGTGGGCCGCGATCTCAGTTTGCTGATGCAGACCGAGGCCGGCGAGGTGTTCGAGCCTGCCGCGCCGGGCAAGGGCGGCTCCTCGACCATGCCCCACAAGCGCAATCCGGTTGGCGCGGCGGTCATGATCGGCGCGGCGACCCGGGCGCCGGGTTTGGTGGCGACGATGTTCACCGCGATGGTCCAGGAGCATGAGCGCAGCCTCGGCCTGTGGCATGCCGAATGGGACACCTTGCCGGAGCTGTGTTGCCTGGTGTCCGGCTCGCTGCAACAGGCGTTGCAGGTGGTGCCCGGCTTGGAAGTCGACACCGGGCGCATGCTACGCAATCTTGAGTTGACCAAGGGCCTGGTGCTGGCGGAAGCCCTGAGCATCGCCCTGGCCCAGCGCATCGGCCGGGATGCGGCGCACCATCTGATCGAACAATGCTGCCGCCGCGCGGTGGAGCAGGGCGAGCATCTGCGTCAGGTGCTCGGGGCCGAGCCGCAAGTGGCCGCGCAACTGTCCGCCGAGGCGCTGGATCGCCTGCTCGACCCGGCCCATTACCTGGGGCAGTCACAACGCTGGGTCCAGCGTGCGCTGGCCGAACATCACGCCTTGAAACCTTAGAAGAGGATCCTGAAATGGACGAACAGCAACGTTACGAAGCGGGCATGAAAGTGCGCCGCGAAGTGCTCGGCGATGCCCACGTGGATCGCAGCCTGGAAAAGCTCACGCCCTTCAATGGCGAATTCCAGGAGATGATTACCCGGCATGCCTGGGGGGATATCTGGACCCGTCCCGGCCTGCCGCGCCACACCCGCAGTCTGATCACCATCGCCATGTTGATCGGCATGAACCGTGAGGGTGAGTTGCGCCTGCACTTGCGCGCTGCGAAAAACAACGGCGTGACCCGCGACGAGATCAAGGAGGTGTTGATGCAGAGCGCGATCTATTGCGGCATTCCGGCGGCCAACGCCACGTTCCATCTGGCCGAAGCGGTCTGGGAGGAGATGGATACGCCGTCGTGAGGTATTGCAATAACCTTGGCCATGTCACCGTAGAGGCTGTGCTTCAAACGCTTGTTAGGTGAGCGGTGTCTCGCAGTACTTGCGGTTGAGGAAAAGAATCCTGTGGTTCATAGTCTTTGGCCCGCTGGCATCTATGGATTGGAAAAAATGTCCGTTTCTGGAAGCTACTTGAGTCAATTGGCCTTGGCTGTATTGCTCTGCTTGTCTGCGGCGATGGCGCAGGCAGCGGGCATAAAGATCGTTCAGATTCCATCCGATACCCGCGGTCCGGCCTTGAAGGCGATTATATGGACGCCCTGCGCTGAAACAGCAGGAGACGTAGCGATGGGACCTTTTGTTTTGAAGGGGCGGCGCGACTGTCCGGTAGTGGGTAAGCAGCTACCGCTGGTGGTGATTTCCCATGGCCACGGCGGCTCTTTCCTTGATCACCATGATCTGGCCGAGACACTGGCCGATGCCGGTTTCATCGTGGCGGCGATCAATCATCCCGGTGACACCTTTTCTGATATGAGCCACGGGACTGATATTGATCCATTCGTTGAACGGCCGACCGATATCAAGCGCCTGATTGACTATATGTTGCGCGCCGCACCGGACGCTGCCAGGATCGACCCGCAGCGGATCGGGTTCTTCGGGTTTTCACGCGGTGGTTACACCGGCCTTGTACTGGCGGGTGGCAATCCGGATTTCCTCAATGCCAACGTACCTTGCCCCGATCCGGCACTGACCATTTGCCAACAACTGCGTAACAAGGATGTCCCCACCCAGCCGTTGACCCATGATCCACGGATCAAGGCCTTTGTGTTGGCGGATCCGCTCAACGAGTTTCCAAACCCTGGCAACCTGACGAATGTGAAAGCACCGATTCAGCTTTGGGCATCGCAGTTTGGCGGCGATGGCGTGCTGCCTGAAACCACGCCTGCGCTCGCCAACGCACTTGCGCAAAAACCGGAATTGAACCTGGTTTCCGGCGCTGCGCATTTTGCCTTTTTTGCCCCTTGTTCCGCGATATTGCAGCAAGACTCGCCGCAGATCTGTATCGATGGGAACGGATTTGATCGTGTCGCCTTTCACAAGCGGCTTAACGAAAAAGCGCTGAATTTTTTTGCAACGCATCTCCGTTAACGTAAAGGGGGTTGGAGCCGAATGGCCCCAATCCCACCCGAATTACTGTTTGCCAGCCACCAACGCCGGAGTGCGCGGCGGGATCAGGCGCTGGGTCCCGGTAGATTCGAATGCCGAAGCCAGGTGAAGCAGGGCTGAGTCGTCATAGGCACGGCCGGCGAAGGTCAGGCCGACCGGCATGCCGATATCCGCCATGACGCCCATCGGCACCGTGACGGTGGGCACACCCAGATGGCGGATGGCGAGGTTGCCGTTGGCGACCCAGATGCCGTTGCTCCAGGCGATATCCGCCGACTGCGGATTGACATCGGCGTCCGCCGGGCCGACATCGGCCACCGTCGGGAAGAGCACCGCGTCGAGCCCCAGGCGATCCATCCACTCTTCAAGATCGATGCGACGGGTTTGTTCAAGTCCACGCAGCCCGTCAGGCAGCGTACTGATCTCGTTCCATGGGGTGATGCCACGCTCGGCCATCCGCACATACTCGTCCATGCCAGCGGCCAGGTCGCCTTCGCGGTTGGGCAGGGTGCCGGGGTCGTGGGGGAAAATCTTCGGCCCGTCCACGTCCACCAGACGATTCAACGCAGGATCGCCGTTGGCCTGCAGGAAGTCATCGAAGGCCCAGGCCGACAGGTCCCACAATTCATGGTGCAGGAAGTCCTTGGACACCAGGCCCCGGGTAAACACCGTGGGTGTGCCGGGGCGATCACCCTCGCAATTGGAGACCAGCGGGAAGTCGACTTCGACCACTTCGGCTCCCGCTGTTTCGAGTGCCTTGCGCGCGGCCTCCCAGCGATTGATCACCGAAGCGCGGGTGTTGATTCGCTGCCCAGTCGGCCCGCCGATGCCAGGCGCCTCGCTGGTACCTACATCCGGATCGGCATTGATGAACATGCGCGGTACGCCGAAGCGTTTGCCGGCGAGTGCATCGGCACCGGCCGCTAGCGCGCCGTAGGACGAGGGGCGCACCGAGGCCACGCTAGGAATCGGCACCCAGGGCTGCAGCCGCCACAGGTCGCCACGGGTGTCGAGGTCCTCGGCCACCACCACATCGAGCACCTCAAGCAGGTCGGCCATGGTCCTGGCATAAGGCACGACCACGTCCATGGTCGGGGTCAACGGCCAGTTGCCACGTACCGAAATCACGCCACGGGAAGGGGTATAGGCGCACAAGCCATTGTTTGAGGCCGGTCCGCGTCCGCTCGACCAGGTTTCTTCCGCAAGGCCGAAGGCGGCGAAACTGGCGGCGGTGGCCGTGCCGGCGCCGTTCGATGAGCCCGAGGCAAAAGGTGCGGTGAGGTAATCGGCGTTGTAAGGGCTTTCCGCCCGGCCATAGACCCCGCGCTGCATGCCGCCGTTGGCCATGGGCGGCATATTGGTCTTGCCCAGGCAGATGGCGCCGCCGGCGCGCAGCCGTTCGATGGTGAAGGCATCGCGATGGGCGATCAGCCTGGCAAAGGCGGGACTGCCGGAGGCGGCGGTAAGGCCCTTGACCAGATAGCTGTCCTTGGCCGTGTAGGGAATGCCATCGAGTGGCCCCAGGGTTTCGCCCTTGGCGCGGCGGGCGTCGGAGGCCTGCGCTTCCTTGAGGGCATCGGGGTTACGCACCACGACCGCGTTGAGGGCGATAGGCGTCTCGGGTCCATCGTAGGCTTCTATCCTGGCGAGATAAGCCTGGACCAGCTCGACCGACGTGGTCTGGCCCGATTCGAGCGCAGCACGCAGCTGGGCAATGGAAACTTCGGTTACTTCGATCATAGTGTTTTCGCCGACTGCGGAGGGGGGCGTGGTGGGTATTGGCATCACACGAAGGGCTGGAAAATTCAGTAAAACGGATGAAAAGAGTCTACTTACAAAGTTTTCGCAGCACCAGCGAGAGGCTGACGATGACAGCCGCCGCATTGGCGATGCACCCGGCGATATGGATATAGCCCCAATGCCCACCCATGGCCGAAACCAGATGATTGATCCCGAGAAAAACCGACAGGGCACCGGTTGCAAAGATCAGGTTATATAAGGAGTCGATGGCGCGTGTTCGCAGTTCATTGAGTATGAACAGTGCGAGAAACATATCGAAGAAGGCAATTTCCCGCTGCCAGCCATTCGCCAGTGGCCAGGCTGTACCGCTGGCCATGAATTCGGGTGCTACCAGATGTGCGATGGAACTTACGAAAGCGCCGGTCGCCCATAGGATCAAATAAATTCTGTTCAATATGATGTGCTCGAAGCAATCAGTTTTTCTGGATCATATCGAGCCGAAGGCCGCCCTGCATAGCTGGCGGCCTTCGTTGTATGACTCAGATCTGCGCCAATGCCTGCGCCAGATCCGCCCGCAGGTCTTCGACATCCTCGACACCCACCGACAACCGCACCAGCCCATCGCCGATACCGAGTTGCGCGCGGATGTCCGCTGGGATGCTGGCGTGGGTCATGATCGCCGGGTGTTCGATCAGGCTTTCGACACCCCCCAGGCTCTCGGCCAGGGCGAAGATCTCTACGCTTTCCAGGAAGCGCTTGGCACCGGCCAGATCGCTTTTCAGATCAACCGAAATCATCCCGCCGAAACCACGCATTTGCCGGCGCGCCAGTTCGTGCTGTGGGTGTGACGGCAGGCCCGGATAATAAACGCGCGCCACCTGCGGCTGACGCTCCAGCCAGGTCGCCAGGTCCAGGGCGTTGCTGCAATGGCGCTCCATGCGCAGCGCCAGGGTCTTCACGCCGCGCAGGGTGAGGAACGCGTCAAATGGACCGGCGATTGCCCCCACCGAGTTCTGCAAAAAGCCCAGGCGCTCGGCGAGCTCGGGGTTTTGCCCGACCACGGCAATGCCACCGATCACGTCGGAGTGACCGTTGAGGTATTTGGTCGTCGAGTGCACCACGATGTCGAAACCCAGCTCCAGCGGCCGCTGGATCCACGGGCTGGCAAAGGTGTTGTCGGCCACGCAGATGATGCCGCGGTCACGGCAGAGGCGGGCGATGGCGGCCAGGTCGCTGAGGCTGAGCAGGGGATTGCTCGGTGTTTCGACCCAGACCATCCGCGTATTGTCTTGCAGAGAGGCTTCGAAGGCGTTGAGGTCCGTCAGGTCGACATAGCTGAAGCTGTGCCCGGCGCTGCGTTGGCGGACCTTGTCGAACAGGCGGAAGGTGCCGCCATAGAGGTCATTGCCGGAGACCACATGGGAGCCGGCGTCGAGCAATTCGAGGACGGTGGAAATCGCTGCCAGCCCGGAGGCAAAGGCGAAGGCCGCAGTGCCGCCTTCCAGGTCCGCCACGCAGCGCTCCAGGGCGAAACGCGTCGGGTTGTGCGAACGTCCGTAGTCGAAGCCCTTGTGCACCCCGGGGCTCTCTTGCAGATAGGTGGAGTTGGCGTAGATCGGCGGCATCAGCGCCCCGGTGGTCGGGTCCGGCGACTGCCCGGCATGGATGACACGGGTAGAGAAGGCGTGGGGTGCGGCGGACTTGTCGTGTTGACTCATGCCAGGGATCTCCGTAAGTGGTTGAGCAGGTCGACGCGGGTAATCAGGCCGTGAAAGCCCGAGGCGTCAGCGATAATTGCCACCAGCCCGCGATCCAGTTCCGCCTGCAGTTCAGCCAGGCTGGCAGCGGGGGCCAGGGTTTGCAGTTTGTCGGTCATGACGCTGGCCACGCTCAGGCGAAAGTGTGCCGCGTCGTCATGCATGCCCAGGAGGATATCCGATTCGTCGATCACGCCCACCAGCTGTTGGCCGTCCACCAGCACCGGCAGTTGCGACACATCCGCCAGGCGCATGCGCTGGAAGGCGGTGAGCAGGGTGTCGTCCGGACCCACGCTGATCACCCGGCCGTCCTCGAAGCGTCGGGCGATCAGGTCACGCAGGTCGCCGTAGCGCTTGTACTTCAGCAGGCCCTGGTCGTTCATCCACTGGTCGTTGTAGACCTTGGACAGGTAACGGGTGCCGGTGTCGCAGACGAAGGTGACGACACGTTTGGGCTCGGTCTGCTCGCGGCAATAGCGTAGCGCGGCGGCGAGCAGGGTACCGGTCGAAGAGCCGCCGAGAATGCCTTCGGCGCGCAGCAATTGGCGGGCATGGTCGAAGCTTTCTTCGTCGCTGATCGAATACGCGTGGCGCACGCTGGACAGGTCGGCAATCGAGGGAATGAAGTCTTCGCCGATGCCTTCCACGGCCCAGGAGCCGGCGGTGTCGACGATGCCGCTGCGGCTGTATTCGGCCATCACCGAGCCGAGCGGATCGGCCAGGACCATGGCCAGGTCGGGTTGCACGCGTTGGAAGAAACGGGTCAGGCCGGTCAAGGTGCCGGCCGAACCGACGCCGACGACGATGGCGTCGACATCGTGCTGGGTCTGTGCCCAGATCTCGGGCGCTGTACTGGTTTCATGGGCCAGCGGGTTGGCCGGATTGTTGAACTGATCGGCGAAGAACGCGTCGGGAATATCCCGCGCCAGCCGCGCGGCGACGTCCTGGTAATACTCGGGATGGCCCTTGCCGACATCGGAGCGGGTGATATGCACCTCGGCACCCATGGCCTTGAGGTGCAGGACCTTTTCGGTGGACATCTTGTCGGGGACCACCAGCACCACCCGGTAGCCCTTGGCCCGGCCCACCAGGGCCAAGCCGAGACCGGTGTTGCCGGCAGTCGCTTCGACGATGGTGCCGCCGGGGCGCAGGCGCCCGTCGCGCTCGGCCGCATCGATCATCGCCAGACCAATACGGTCCTTGATCGAGCCACCGGGGTTTTGCGATTCAAGCTTGAGGAACAACGTGCACGGGCCGGTATCGAAGCGGCTGACGCGCACCAGCGGCGTATTACCGATCAGTTCGAGTACGGCGGGGCGGGAGTTGTTCGGCATGTGTCACCTCGTTACGGGAAGCGTTCGTAGTGGATGGACAGCAGGCTAGGGGAGTGGGTTGCAGATAAATCTATCGCTTGGAACATAGGTCGGGATTGCAGTAGCTGCAACCGCGGGTGGGTAATTGTTGGCGCTGCCGAATCGCGGACGACGAGTTTCATTATGTTTGGTCTTGGGGCAGTGATAGCCTTTTGCCGCCCTACAAAACAGTCATCAGGAAGCGTGATTTGAAGACCAAGAATGGATTGCTGGTTACGTCAGGTTTGGGGCGAGCGACACGCCTGATGATTGGCCTGTCCCTGCTGGGGGCAGTGTGGGGAATCCCCTTGGCATACTCTGCGCAGGATCCGGCGGCGTCTGGTCCGAGCTTTTTATGTGGTGCGACGAATCGCGCCATCGAGAAGGTGATCTGCGCTGATCCCGAACTGTCTTCGCGGGATCGAACCCTGGCGGTGCTGTTTGCCGCATCCCGTGTCGATGCGTCAGGCAAAGGCCTTTCGCAGCAGCAAGGTTTGCAACGACAGTGGTTGAAAGACCGTGACAAAAGCTGTTCGACGGGCGATATACGCACATGCCTCGTCCACGCCTACGATGATCGACTGGAGTCTCTGGCGGTTGCGGCGCTGTTCCAGGCACCGGACGTCGCGCTGGCAGAGTTGGCCCGACAGGATTCCAAAGCCGCTCCACTCTATGAAGCCATCTATCGCTACGCGACCCTCGACAATGACGCTGAGCGTGTGATTACGGTGGGGAAACTGATTGCCCCAAGCTTCGAGGTGCTTCATGACAAGCCCTGGGCACAGTCTATATCCGGCATCGATGACGCACAGGGTGTGGCGTCGTCGGACAAGAATTTCTCGGCATTTCTGAGCATCGCGCCGGTCGGCGATTATGCGTTGACGATGCCCTGTTCGGCGCTGGTGCGGCGGCCCGGATTAAGCGCTGCGATGGCCTCGGTCTACGGCAGCTCCCTGGATGGTCAACTGATCCGCAGCGACTGCAAGGCGATGACGCCACCCTTGCCGAAACTGGATCAGCTGACGAAAGCGGCGGAGGTGGTACAACCCTCCTGTCAGGGAACTATTCGCTTCAGTCTCGGACGTGAATTTGACCGGACGCTGTTGCTCATCCGTTTGCACAACGCTGATTTATGGAAGTCCTCAGCGCTCGCCGACAGTCCCAATGCGCAGGTTGAGAAGCACGGCAAGTCAGGAAACACTGTCGACAAGCCGCATTTCATCGCAGGACACACGGCGCTCATTCGTGACGCGAGCGATGAACTGGCGACCTACTATTCGAGCCACTTCGGTGTCCCGCCAGCCCTTGCCAGGAAACAGGCCCGAAACGCCGTAAGTGCGCTGATCTCCGGAGCGTACAACCTTTGCGAGTGGGGCTGAGCCAATGGATCGGATCGAGCCCACGATGGCCTCCTTTACCCCCGTGCAACTCCCGGCAGTGGGGGCTGGCAAGCCAATAGAAACGATCAGGATCCGCTTTGTCATTCGCCCTCAGCGCGGGCAGGGCGGCACTCTGTTGCGCTCAATGCTCAGGAAGGGCGAGTTGTGCATCTCTGACGAGGAGGTCACGTTCATAAAGTCGCATCTGCGACTGTTTCGGTCCCCGGTCGAAACGACGCGGGTCATCCCGCGCGAACAGATCTTCGATGTCAAAATCATCAGGAAATACGTCTATTTCGATGTCCATACGCCCACCGGCATTCAACGGGGCGTCTTGCTTGCGCCCAGCCGTGCCGAGGCGCAAAAACTGCTCGAGTGGCTAGGCGGGCAGGCAACACCTACCCATGCGGCCGAGCAAATAGCGCTGTCGCGCTACAGCGAACAGATCGTTGCGTTGGCGCCGGTCACCTGGGTCACCTATGGGCTGATCGCGATCAACGTGCTGGTGTACCTGGCGATGTGCGCGGGTGGCGTCGGTGTCATGGCGCAGAACCTGCCCTTGACCGTCAAGTGGGGTACGAACTTCGGCCCTTACACCCTGGGGGGTGAATGGTGGCGCCTGGGCACCTCGGTGTTCGTCCATTTCGGGCTGATCCACCTGATGCTCAACATGTTCTCGCTGTACCAGATCGGTCGACTGGCGGAGCGTTTTTACGGCAGCGGGCGATTCCTTGCGTTGTACCTGTTTGCTGGCGTGACAGGCAGCATTGTCAGCCTGCTATGGCATCCGACGGTGAACAGTGCCGGCGCCTCGGGGGCCATTTTCGGCGTGTTCGGTGGGCTGCTGGTGTTCGTCGTGAAGTTCCGCCACGAGTTGCCGACGTCGATTGCCGTGCAGCAACGTGCCTCGATCCTGGTGCTTATCGGGTACAACCTGTTCTACGGTTTTACGCACCAAGGCATCGATAACGGCGCACATCTGGGAGGACTGCTGGGTGGCGCCTTGCTTGGCCTGACGCTGGCAAGGCCGCTCAATACAACGGCTCGCACCAAGGTTGCGCTGGAAAGCGCGTTGTTTTCCGCCGCGTTGGCAATCTTCGTGCTTACCCGTTGGGGCGCTTCAGCGCGGCGGCCCGTGAGGAGCTTCAGTTCA
The DNA here is from genome assembly GCF_013386165.1 of Pseudomonas gingeri. Lineage (GTDB taxonomy): Bacteria > Pseudomonadota > Gammaproteobacteria > Pseudomonadales > Pseudomonadaceae > Aquipseudomonas > Aquipseudomonas gingeri_C. The sequence goes on from NZ_JACAOS010000003.1 coordinate 583,902, forward strand.
GGAACGTGGTGACCCGCCTGGTGCCGCTCGAGCAAAAAGCCCTGAGTGACATGCTCACGCTCGCCCATGAGCCAGTCACGACGCAAAGCCAGAGGAATGCCATTGCCGGGGCCATTCTGCGGGATGTCGTCCCACAATGGGAGGTTATGTATTCGACCCTTGGCAGCGCCCACCTCCCCGCCAACTCGCCACAAACCGCGCTGCGGGCATCGATGCTGCGCTACTTCGACGACAATCGGAATCTGTATCGCCTGACTGCCCAGGCGGTCCGCAATGCTCCTGCGTTGGACCCCATCGTGGACGGCAAGATCAAGGCCCTCAGGAACGACTCCAGGGCGCAGGTTGCCTTTATCAAGACACTCGCCGCCCTTAACACCGGCGGCCACGGATAGTGTGTGTGGCGAGCGGGCTTGCCCGCGCTGGGCCGCGAAGCGGCCCTAAAACCAGAGAGCTCGGTGTATCAGGTGCACCGAGGTGAACGGTTTTGCGACTGCTTCGCAGCCGAGCGCGGGCAAGCCCGCTCGCCACAGGATTGTGCTCGCTCTTATCTCCCTTGCGTTAGCGTGGCACTGGCCATCTGCTGGGGTTTGCAGTTGAGGTAGGTCGAGGATTTCAACCAATGCTTGTCCGGGTACCAGACAAACATGAACTGGCCGCCCTTGAGTTTGTCGACCACTTGCCGCGCGACTTGCGGGCGGACGGCGGGACAGCCCTGGCTGCGGCCGAGACGACCTTCGCGCTTGCTCCACAAGGGGCTCACGTAGTCGGCGGCGTGAATCACGATGTCGCGGTCGCGGGCACGGTCATTGAAGCCCGGTTCCAGGCCGTCCATGCGCAGTGAATAGCCATGGGTGCCCTCATAACTTTCCTGGGTGCGGAACAGACCCAGGCTCGATTGGTAACTGCCCATCTGGTTGGAGAACTGGGTGGCGAAATTTTCCCCGGATTTCTGCCCGTGGGCGACCAGATCACGCAGCACCAGGGTCTTCTTGCGCAGATCGAAGATCCACAGGCGCCGCTTGGTCGAGGGCTGCGAGTAGTCGATCACCGCCAGACGCACGGATTGCTCGAGGCCACTGTTTATGGCGCATTGCATGGCATTCAGGGCGTTTTTCAGAACCCGGGGGTTGAGTTCCGGCGCGGCGTGCGCGAGTCTGCGATACAGCGTCGGTTCATGGCTGCTGGCGGCCAGGGCAGAACCGACGGGTGCGGCCAGGGTCAGAATCATCAAGCAGAGCCGATAACAAGAAGTCAACATGGAAAGAGTGCCTCGGCCGTCAGTGCAGGCTCACGCATCTTGTCGGTCTTCGAGTAGCGTGGTCACTCGCTGCGCGAAGGTTTTTCACCTCTGTTGCAGCAGTACACCATCAATGCGACGACCGTGGATTGGAGTCAAGCCGTTGTTCAAAAAACACGCATATTACTTGAGCCTGTGCCTGCTCGTGACGCCACTGGTCGCGATGGCCGACGATCCGCTGACCGATCCGCCGAGCCCTTTACCGTCGTTCCTGGCGCAGTTGTCGAGCGATTGCCCGGCGCTCGCGGCACAACTGGACGCGCCGACACAACAGCGCTTGCAGGCGTTTTACCAACAGCAGACTGAGGTGCCCATCTGGTCCGCCGGGCGTCTGTCGGCCTTACAGGCGCAGTTGCCGTTGTTGGCCGATGATGGCCTGGACCCGGCGCGTTATCCGATGCCCCAGGACGCAGGTGCCGGTAGTCCGCTGTGCAGCGATGTCGAGATCAGCCGAGAGTATCTGCAAGCCTTGCAGGACCTGCATTTTGGGCGCTTGCCGCAGGCGCGCTTCGAACCGCTCTGGCAGGCCCAGCCGCCGGCGCGGGACGCCAATGCCGAGCTGCTGGCGCTGGCGACGACGGGGCTGCAGGACCTGGCCCAGGCGTTCGATCAGGCGCGGCCGAATATCGAGTTGTACCGAAGCTTGCGTCGTGCCTATGCGGCCGTGCGCCAACAGCCATTGGCGCACTGGTCGACGATCGCCAGCGGCCCCTTGCTGCGTCCTGGCATGGAGGACGCGCGGGTGCCCGCGTTGGCGCAGCGCATGCTCGCCGAGGGGTATCTGGAGAGGCTGCCTGCCGGTCCTGAAAAGATCTATGGCGAGGAACTGATCGGTGCGGTCAAACACTTCCAACTGAGTCATTCGTTGCAGGGCGATGGGGTCATCGGCGCCGGCACCCTGACCGAACTGAATATCAGCCCGGCGCTACGGCGCGAGCAGTTGCGCATCAACCTCGAACGCTTTCGCTGGCTGGCGCCGGACCTGGAGCCCGAGGGGCTGCTGGTCAATGTCGCGGCGGCGCAATTGAGCTTCTACCACGACGGTGCGCCGGTGTGGCAGACGCGTCTTCAGGTGGGGCGTGCCGACCGGCAGACGCCGTTGTTGAAGTCACGGGTCACCCGACTGACCTTGAATCCGACCTGGACCGTACCGCCGACCATCATGCGCGAGGACAAGCTGCCAGCCATTCGCCAGGACCCGGCGGCGTACCTGAGCCAACAGAACCTGCAGGTGCTGGACAGTGCAGGCAATCCGCTGGCGGTGGACGCCGTCGATTGGGAACGGCCCGGCAATATCATGCTGCGCCAGGGGGCCGGTCCGAGGAACCCGCTGGGCAAGATCGTCCTGCGTTTCCCCAATCCCTTTTCGGTGTACCTGCACGACACGCCGAGCCAGCCGCTGTTTGCCAAAGGCCCACGGGCTTTCAGCTCGGGCTGTGTGCGCGTCGAGCAACCGATGCACCTGCGGGACCTGATGCTGACTCCGGCCGAGCGCGCGCGGACTGAGGAGTTACTGGCCAGTGGCACCACCCACGAATACCGACTGACCGCGCCGGTACCGATCCTGCTCGGTTACTGGACGGTGCAAGTCGATAGTGATGGAACCTTGCTGTATGCCCCGGATATCTATGGGCACGATCCGGTGCTGCTGAAGGCCTTGGGAGCCATGTCCGGTCGTTGAGCACTGCAATCGAACGACCACCTCCTGTCCGCTGGCCGTCAGTCAGTGCGTCGTGGGCTGGAACTGCTTTCTGTAAGCAGCCGGCAGCAGGCCGACGCGCTGCTGAAAGAGCCGGCGAAAGGAGTTGCTGTCTTCGTAGCCCACGGCGTTGGTGATGTTGCCCACGCTCATTCGGGTCGATTCGAGCAAGTACTTTGCCCGCTCCAGACGCAGCGTCTGAAGATAAAGCAGGGGCGGGTAACCGGTGGCTTCCTTGAAGCGTCTTTTGAAGTTCCTGACACCAAAGGCGAATTGTTGAGCGACGTGATCAATCAGCAGCGGTTGCTGGAAATGCTCTTCCAGCCAGTCCTGAACCCGCACTATCTCTTCGTCCCCGTGAAGTTTTGGCGCTGACCACGTGGCATAGGCCGCCTGCTGGGTTCGGACATTGTCGACCAGCAAATACTTGCCGCACTTGCGGGCCAGATCGAGGGACGCGAAACGGCGCACCAGAAACAGCAGCAGATCCATGGCGGCACTCGCACCGCCGCTGGTGATCAGGCGATTGTCCTCGCACAGCATTTGCGCTTCATCCAGATCGGCCTTGGCGTAGCGTCGACGAAAAAGCTCGGCAAAGGCCCAATGGGTGGTTGCCCGAGCGCCGTCCAGCAGACCGGTTTCGGCCAGCAGAAACGCCGCCGTGCACATGGAGGCCACCACCGCCCCTTGCCCGTGCTGTTGTCGCAGCCAGGGTCCATAACCGGCGAAGGTCGGCAGGGCATCTTTCAGGGTGAAAAGAAAACCCGGGATCAGCACCAGATCGGTACGGGCTATCGCCTCGATGGACCGGTTCACTCGCAGCGTCTGGCCGCCCCAGGCCGTGACATCCGTGCCCTCAAGCGAGGCACAGAGCACCTCGAAGGGTGGGGCGGCGGGGTCGGCGAACAGGTTGGCGGCGCTCAGGACTTCAAGGGCCAGGGTCGCGCTCGCAGCGGAACATTGATCAACCAGTAGCAAGGTGATGTGCATAAAGGCTCGATTGCGCTTTTCGCATGAAATAAGTCATTTATGCACCTACTGTAACCCAACCGTCGCCCCGTACAGTACGCCGCAGTCTTCTTTCAATCGGTGTCTCTATGAATTTGTGGTTCAGGCTTGTGCTCATGCTGTTTCGTCGTCCCTGGCGCAAGCCCGTCGACGGCTTGGCCACCACGGTCATCTCCATGCGGGTCTGGCCGTCGGATCTCGATCTCAATCGGCATGTCACCAATGGCCGGTATTTCAACATGGCCGATGTCGGGCGCATGGACTTCGTGCTGCGCAGTGGTGCCTATCGCGCCGCCTTGCGTCACCGGGCGGTACCGATCGTGGGGGATACCTGGGGCAAGTTCCGTCGAGAGTTGAAACTGTTCGAGGCGTTCGAGATTCACAGCCGGATCCTCGGCTGGGATCAGAAGTGGAGCTTTATGGAGCACCGCTTCGTGAGCAAGGGCCGGGTGGTCGGCACGGTGGTGATGCGCGGCGTGTTTCGTTCTGCCCGGGGCATCGTGGCGCCGAGTGAGTTCGTCCAGGAAATGGGCTTGACCGAACAGCCGGCGGATATGCCGAAATGGCTGACGGACTGGTCCAACTGTTGTGATGGGATGAGCGCGCAGATTCGAGAGGAAGAACATCAAGTGGCATCATGACTTGCCATTTTCATGGCGTGACGGCACCTTGATACAAACGTTGCAGCAACGCTGTACTGGAACTCTTTGTCCTGTCGCTGACCCGCCAACCCAGTATCGAGTACGGATTGATGAGCTTCTCGGAAGAAGACCGGCATGAATTGCAATGCGCAAAGAATCTGCTGGAGAACCCCGGCTTTGTCGCCAAGCTGACCAACATTATCGGCATGCCCATAGAGGCCGCGCTGGCGCGACTGCCCAACAGCGTCACCAGCAAAATTACCGTCATCACTCAATCCGCGTTGATGAAGGCCCTCGATGCCGCCGTGTTTACCATGAAGGATGTGCCGGGCGAGAAGCCTTCCAACCTTTGGCACAAGGCAGGCATTGCCGTCAGCGGGGGCGTCGGGGGCTTTTTCGGTTTCGCCGGGCTCAGTGTGGAGCTGCCGCTCTCCACCTCGATCATGCTTCGCTCCATTGCCGATATCGCCAGGAGCCATGAAGAGCGCATTGACACGGATGAAGCGAAACAGGCTTGCCTGGCGGTCTTTGCACTCGGCGGCAGATCGTCGAAAGACGATGATTCGGAAACCGGTTATTACACCGTGCGTGCCGCGTTGGCGAAGTCCCTGTCGGATGGCTCGATACTCAAGCTGGTCGCCACCATTGCCGAGCGCTTCAGTGTCAATGTGGGCGAGAAAGCCGCCGCCCAGGCGATCCCCGCGATCGGCGCCGTGGGCGGTGCGCTGATCAACCTGGCCTTCATCAATCATTTTCAGGATATGGCACACGGGCATTTCATTATCCGAAAGCTGGAAAGGCGTTACGGGCAGAAGGCCGTCCAGCAGCTCTACCAATCCCTTTCGACCTTGGCCGTTTGATCAGTCGCCGCGTATCAGATCTGCAGGGCGTTCCATCAGCCGCGCATGTCTCGTGGGCTGACCCCCAGGCGTTGTCTGAACGCCGTGGCCATGTGCGCCTGGGAAGCAAAGCCGCAGACCTGGGCGATGTCCGCCAGGCGTTCCGTCGAATACCGCAACAGGCTTCGGGCCCGGACGAGGCGTCGATCGATCAGGTAACTGTGGGGGCTCTTGCCCGTTGCGTCCTTGAACGCCCGGATGAAGTAGCCCTCGGATAATCCCAGCAGCGCCGCCATCGCCTGCACACTCAGCGGCCCGTCAAGCCCGGCGTCAATGAACTCATCGAGCAGGCGCAGTCGCTGGGTGGTGATCGAGCCCCGGGAAGGCGTCGGAGCCCCATCGCCGCCCTTCGCCCGTTGAGCCAGGGCCAACGCCCAAGCCTCCCAGTCGTTTTCCACCGAGGCCTGCAACAGCGCACCGCGCATGCGCTGCGCCAGGGCAATCGCCTGCCGATCAATCCGGTTGTTGAACGCATGGTTCCCCGTCAGCGGCGCACCATCGGTACGGAACAGCCTCAGGTATTCACCGCCTTCGGCGGACTCGGAAAACACATCGCACCCTGGCGGTATGAACGCCAGGCCGTTGGGCGTGGCGGTGAAGGGGCGAATCCGATCGCTGCCGATGGCGTGCTGGCCGCGCTGGCTGTCGAAGGCAAAACCAATGGAGGCCTGGGTCGCGATGTATCGGGTTTCGTAGTGGGCCGCCGGCAACAACTCGATCGCCCACGGTCCGGCCTCGGCACGACGGACCGGTTCGCGTAAGGGCGCAGGCGGCAAGCTGTTTCGGCGATTCATGAGGGTCATCTTACTCAAGGAAAGCCCTGAAGGTCAGGTCAGTTTTCTGAAAGCCGGCAGGCGGTACTCCTGCCTAGACTGGGCAAAACCTCAGAGAGAATGGCCATGCACGGACTGACCCGCGACGACATCGAAAACGCTTCCCGCCAGGTGTACCAGGTGATGCCTGCCACCGCCCAGTATGCCTGGCCCTTGCTGGCCGAGCGGCTGGGCTGCACGGTTTGGGTCAAGCATGAAAACCATACACCCACCGGTGCCTTCAAGGTGCGTGGCGGCATTACCTTCATGCACTGGCTCAAACGCACCCACCCGGACACCCTGGGTGTTGTCACCGCCACCCGTGGCAACCACGGCCAGAGCATCGCCCTGGCGGCCCGGGCGCTGGGTTTGCGGGCGCTGATCGTGGTGCCGCGAGGCAACTCGGTGGAAAAGAACAACGCCATGCGCGGCTTTGGTGGCGAGGTGGTCGAGTTTGGCCAGGATTTCGACGAAGCCCGCGAAGAGGCCGTCCGCCTGGCCGAAACGCAAGGCCTCTATCTGGTGCCGCCGTACCATGCTGAGCTGATCAAGGGGGTGGCGACTTACGCGCTGGAGTTGTTCACGGCGGTGCCGGACCTGGACACCGTCTACGTGCCCATCGGTTGTGGGTCGGGGGTTTGCGCGGTGATCGCCGCCCGCGACGCGCTGGGCCTGAAGACCCAGGTGGTGGGCGTGGTCTCGACCGAAGCGGCCGCCGCCAAGCTATCCTTCGAAGCCGGAGAAATACTGGAAACCGCCTCGGCGAATACCCTGGCCGACGGTATGGCCGTGCGCAAGCCGATCCCCGAAGCCTTTGCGGTGTATGCGGCCGGTGCGGCGAGGATCGTATCGGTCTCGGACGAGCAGGTAGTCGAGGCCATGCGCGTGTATTACAGCGACACCCACAACCTGGCCGAAGGAGCAGGGGCGGCGGCACTGGCGGCGCTGATGCAGGAGCGTCAGAGCATGGAGGGGAAAAAGGTCGGGATCATTCTGACCGGTGGGAATGTCGACCGGCCAGTGTATGCCCGGGTGATTGGCTGATTCGCTGATCAGGCTGCCTGGATCGACTGTTGCCTGTTGCTGCTTCAGGCACGGTCGACCAGCGCCTTGATTTTTTCAGCGGTGCTGTCGTCGATCGGGGTATAGACGATCATGCCCAGATCCGGCCGCCCATCGATGGAGAACGCCGAGTACTCCAATTCGATGTGCCCAAGTTCAGGGTGCAGCAGGCGCTTGACGCTTTCTCCCTCGGCATGGCCGTGCACTTCATGATGGCGCCATAACGCGGCGAACTCCGGGCTGACGGCGCACAGCTCGTTCACCAGTTCGTTGACTTCCGACACCAGTCCGGCACGTGCCACATCCGCTCTGAATGCGCCGACCACAAAACGCGCCACGCTCTCCCAATCGTGCTGTTTGGCGCGAACCGCCGGGTCGCAAAACAGGAACCGTAGAATATTGCGTTGTCCAATCGGCAGGGTGCCGTAGTCCGTCAGCACGACAGCGGCGGCCCGGTTCCAGGCAATGATGTCCCAGGTGGCGCTCTTGATGATGGCAGGGCAGGCATAAAACGAATCGAGCAGGCGCTGAAGCCTGGGATTGATCCCTTCCACGGGTGAGTAGCGGGCTTCGGGTGGCCGTCCCAGTGCCAGCATGAACAGGTGCTCGCGCTCTGCTTGCGTGAGCATCAAGGCGCTGGCTATCCGGTTTAATACCGTGGCTGAGGGCGCACCGCCACGTCCTTGCTCCAGCCAGGTGTACCAGGTGGGACTGATATTGGCCCGCTGGGCCACTTCTTCCCGGCGCAGGCCGGGCGTGCGTCGGCGTCCGGAATAGCCCAGGCTGGCGGGATCGAGACGTGTCCGGCGGCTTCTTAGAAAGTCCCCGAGAGAACCGCCCGTATTGGCTGGCATGAGCCGTCCTGTTAGTCGTTTTAATAGGATAATGTCACTACTTTAACGGGATAGAGAATGCTCCGATAGTGAACGGGAAACCACCAAGGAGACTCTGCCATGCGAATATTTCTTACGGGTGCGACCGGTTTCATCGGTTCGGCCCTTGTCCCCGAACTGCTTGGCGCCGGACATCAGGTCATCGGCATGACCCGTTCTGAGGCCGGTGCACAGGCGCTTGTCGACGCCGGTGCCGAGGTGCATTACGGCACCCTGGAAGAGCCCGAGACTTTACGCGCTGGCGCCGCGAAGGCCGACGCTGTCATCCATACCGCCTTCGATCATGACTTCTCCCGGTTTGTCGCCAATTGCGAGAAGGACAAGCGTGCGATCGAGGCGCTCGGTTCCGCACTCGTCGGCTCCGATCGTCCGCTGATCATTACCTCCGGTACTGGAGTGGGCAGCCCCGGGCCAGGCCGGTTGGCGACCGAAGATATCTGTAATACCGACCATCCGAATCCACGTGTCGCATCGGAACTGGCCGGGAATCTTCTGCTGCAGGCCGGTATCAATGTGTCGGTAGTGCGACTGCCACAGGTCCACAATCCTTTCAGACAAGGCCTGATCACAGCGCTTATTGCCATCGCTCGAGAAAAAGGCGTCTCGGCCTACGTGGGTGAGGGCAGCAATCGTTGGCCGGCGGGTCATCTCTTCGATGCCGCGCGTCTATACCGCTTGGCCTTGGAGAAAGGCGAGCCGGGCGCGCGTTATCACGCCGTCGGTGAAGAAGGGGTTGGCAGTCGCGAAATAGCCGAAGCGATTGGCCGGGGCCTGAATCTGCCGGTTATTTCGATCACCGCAGAGGAAGCGGCGGGGCATTTTGGCTGGCTGGCGATGTTCGTCAACCTGGATATGCCTGCCTCCAGCGCTCTGACACAAGCCCGTCTGGGTTGGCATCCAACAGGGCCGCTGCTGATCGCTGATCTTGACGAGGCGCGTTTCTAAACCCCAATGAAATTGCGATCCGCTGCTGTTATCGACTAATATACGATTCATATATATTTCGTATTGGATAAGTCGATGGGTATCGTAAAAATTTCAGAGGGAATGCATGAGCATCTGCGCATCGCCAGCGATGCGCTGAGCCGTTCGATCAATGCCCAGGCCGAGCACTGGATGCGCATCGGCATGCTGGCGGAGCTGTATCCCGATCTGGATCACCGTGACATCAGCCGCTTGCTGATTCGTGCCGAACTGGCGGGCGGCCTCGATTTGAAACAGATGTGCGCACTCGCGGATCTTTCGCAAGGCTCCCAGATTCACGCGGCACCTGGAGCCCAGCAATGAAAACCAACGTCAAGATCAATACCCCGGCAGAAATAGCCCAGTCCGGCACGGCGGGCAAACTGGCCGCCGAGGTGCTTGCCATGATCGTTCCCCATGTCAAGGCGGGGGTCACCACCGACGAGCTTGATCGGCTTTGCCATGACTATATCGTCAACGTGCAGAAGGCCATTCCCGGCAATGTCGGTTATCACGGCTTCCCGAAAACCGTGTGTGCCTCCGTCAATGAGGTGGTTTGCCATGGCATCCCTTCGGCCAAGGTGCTGAAGGATGGCGATATCGTCAATATCGACATTGCCGTGGTCAAGGACGGTTGGTACGGCGACACCAGCCGCATGTACTTTGTCGGTGAACCCAGCCCACAAGCTCGACGCCTGGCCCAAACCACCTATGAAGCCATGTGCGCCGGTATTCGCGTGGTCCGCCCCGGCGCGACGCTGGGCGATATCGGGCATGCGATTCAGAGCGTTGCCGAGCGCGACGGATTCAGCGTGGTGCGCGAGTACTGCGGCCATGGTATCGGCAAGATCTACCACGATGAGCCGCAGGTTCTGCATTACGGTTATCCGGGTCAGGGCCTGGCCCTGAAAACCGGGATGATCTTCACCATCGAACCGATGCTCAACGCCGGCAAGCGTCATGTGAAAACCCTGGCCGACGGCTGGACGGTCATTACCAAGGATCATTCACTTTCGGCCCAGTGGGAGCATATGGTGGCCGTCACTGACGATGGCTTCCAGGTGCTGACACCTTGGCCTGATAGCGTCGATGAATATACCGCCATCGTTTAGGGGGCCATCCGGTAATCGCCAACAGCCAAAGAGGTTGGGTTTCCCGAAACCTGTCCAGCGTTTTAACCAACCTCATTGTCAGAAACATGAGCCATCCCTGAAAAGTCGCATAAACTACACGTCATCATTTCAACCACAGGGAAGGGTTTCATGATCACCAAAGCGACCTCGCTCCTTAAAACCGAGTGGGCGGATGCCAAGTTCAAGCTCGGTCATGTGGTGCTCTTTGTGGCAGCGGTCTGTATCTCATTGACCGCGATCAGCATCTGGGGCGTGTTCAACTCTCTGGAGTATCACCTGCATGACAAAGAGATTGAGATGTCAAACCTTTCCAAGGCCTTGTCATCCAACATCGCGGCGACACTGACTCAAGCCGATACCGTGATATTGGGTATTCAGGGCCAAGTGGAAGTTGAAGGCACCGGGGCGGAAACCTTGGAGCGGTTGGGGGGGATACTGCAAAACCAGCAAAAAAGCCTGCCGCAGGTCCATGGTTTTTTTATTTATGACGAGCAGGGTCGCTGGCTGTTCAACTCCAATGGCGCCGTCCCTCTCGGTGCCAATAATTCGGACCGCGACTATTTTATCTACCATCGCGACCATACCAGCTCGGCGCCCTACATTGGCCCCTCCATACGCAGTCGTTCAACCAACGAATGGGTCATGACGATCTCCCGGAGGCTCAACCATCCGGATGGTAGTTTTGCCGGCGTGACCATCGCCACGATCTATCTTAAATATTTTCTCAGCCTCTATGATGGCATCGACATGGGGGCCAATGGTCTTATCAATCTGGCGTCCTCCAAAGGTCACATCATCGTACGCAAACCTTTTCACGACGCGGATATCGGCACCGATATTTCAAATGGGGAAGTCTTTGCGTTGCTGAGGCCCGAGGTCAGTTCGGGCACCGCCACCATCAGGTCATTTATTGACAACGTTGAGCGGGTCATCAGCTTTCAGCGGGTCAGCGGCTATCCGCTGGTGGTGATCGCGGCCTTTGACAGGAATGAAATACTGGCGGATTGGCGTAGCGAATCCTTTGCCAGCTTTGTTATTTCATCGGTATTGCTGCTGATCCTCAGCTTTCTGGGTTATCGCTTGATCAAACTGATGGGGCAGCAGATTCAGGTGCAAAAAGAATTACAGCGTTCCGAGAAAAGCTATATCGAGGCGAATAAGGCGCTCGGGCAACTGGCGCTCGAGGACAGTTTGACGGGGCTGCCTAATCGCCGTAAGTTCGATTTGTTTATCAGCTCGGAAGTCAGCAAGGCCCGACGCCGACCCGATGACGTTGCGCTGATCATGATTGATGTGGATCTTTTCAAAAAGTACAACGACCATTATGGTCATGTACAAGGCGACGAGTGTTTGAAGGTGGTCAGCGCCATTATCAAGAAAAACATCACTCGGGAAGGCGATCTGGCGGCGAGGTACGGCGGCGAGGAGTTCGCCATCGTGCTCTCGAATACAGACTACGTGGGCGCCTTTATTATCGCCGAGAGAATTCGAATCGAGTTGGAGAACAGTTCCATCCAGCATGATGACTCGCCGGCTAAAGTCGTCACCATCAGCGTGGGCATCAGTGCTTTATCCGGCTCGAAGGCGGACACGCCCGAGAACCTCATCGATATTGCTGACAAAGCCCTGTACGTCGCCAAGACCAGCGGTAGAAATCGAACGGTTATTTCCAATCATCTCGGATACGACGACTTTAACTGAGGCGCCCGGTCGCTCAAGCGTTCGCCAACCACGCCTGCTGGCGGGCCCGAACCGAAGTCGCGGATTCACCCACCAGTTCGGCGTAGACGTCGGGGGCCGTGGCGCCTTCGGTGCTGATCAGCAGGATGTGCGATTGGGCATTGATGCCGACCTCAGCGGCAAGGCTCGGCGATGCGGCAAGCCTTATCAGACCCGCCAGCCCGGCCACGGCCGACTCGCCGGCCTCCACCGGGATATCGCGCTGGCTGCCCTTGGCGAGACGCCGCATGGCACTCACCGCCTCGTCGTCGCGAAGGGTCATGAAGAAATCGATGCCGGGTTGCAGGAACTGCCAGGCCAAGGGTGAGGTTTCGCCACAGGCGAGGCCGGCCATCACCGAGTCCACCGAGCCGGTGGCCTTCGCGGTTTTGCCGGCCACGGCGCTTTGATACAAGCAGTCCGCTTGCTCCGGTTCAACAACGATAAAGCTCGGACGCTGCGCTCCCTGCAACTCCCAGAAATAGCTGGCGATGCCGGCCGCCAGCCCGCCGACCCCACCTTGCAGGAACACATGGGTGAATGCGCCGCCGTCGAGGGCCTCGACAACTTCGGCCGCAAGGGTGCCGTAACCCTGCATCACATCGCGGGGAATGTCCTCGTAACCCTCATAGGACGTGTCGGATACCACCCACCATCCATTGCGTTGCGCGAGCGCAGCGGCTTCTGCCACCGATGCGTCGTAGTGACCGCGGATGCGCACGATCTCGGCGCCATAGGCCGCAATCGCCTGCTCGCGTTCAAGGCTGACATTGGCGTGGAGGACGATGATGCAGCGACAACCGACACTCTGCGCCGCCGCCGCCAAGGCGCGCCCATGATTGCCGTCCGTGGCACTGATCACCGTGAAGTCGCCGAGGGCCTGACGATAGTGCCCCGAGAGCAACCCTTGGTGCTCGAAGTGCTGTTCCGGGAACTGGCGCAGGATCAGCCGTATCAGGGCTATCGGCGCGCCGAGCGCCTTGAAACTGCCCAGTTCCGAACGTTTCGATTCGTCCTTGAGCAGGATCTTCGAGACCCCCAGTTCACTGGCCAGATCAGGGAGTGAATAGAGTGGTGTAGCGCCGCGATTCAGTCGCGACCAGTGCGACAGCCAGGCACGACTCTCAGCCGCTTTCTGGATGCTCAGGGTGCTTTTCAGGGCGTCGGGGTAGGTCTCACGCGTTGCGTTGGGATTGGTTAGCAACATCACTGACTCCGTCAGGCAAGGCAGGGCCATCACCGACGGTTTTTTGCCGGTGACGCGTGGCCCTGTTATAGAGGGGAATTACAGCGGGATGTTCAGGCGATGGGCGACCACGTCAAGGAGCACCTTGGCGCCCTTGATCAGTTGCTCATCATCGGTGTGTTCGCGCGGGTTGTGGCTGATACCGTCGCGACTGGGCACGAAGATCATCGCCGACGGCGCCATCCGCGCGATCATCTGCGCGTCATGGCCCGCGCCTGAGGTCATGCGCATGTGGCTATAGCCGAAGTGTTTGGCCGAGGCTTCTATTTCGTCGGCCAGGCCCGCGTCGAATACCACCGGCTGGAAGCGCACCAGTTGCGTCGTGCTGATCTGCACGCCCTCAGCTTCCGAGATCCGTGCAAGGAACCGGGAAAGCCGCTGCTCAGCGTTCGCCAGCCGTGTTTCATCGGGGTCGCGCAGGTCCACGGTGAAGCTGGCCTTGCGCGGTATGACGTTGATCACATTCGGTTCGAAATTCATGCACCCGACGGTGGCGAGGGTGGTGCTGTTCGAGTCCATGGCGATCCTGCGCAGTTCAGTCACCACCGCACTGGCCACGTAGCCGGCGTCATGGCGCAAGCGGGTTGGGGTGGTGCCCGCGTGGTTGGCATTGCCCTGCACGGTCACTTGTTGCCAGGAGATCCCCTGGAGGTTTTCCACCACGCCGATCAAGGTGTTCTCGGCTTCCAGGAGCGGGCCTTGCTCGATGTGCAGCTCCAGGTATTCGTGGGGGACAATGGCACCCGGCTGCAGCGTGCCGGCGTAGCCGATGCGTTCCAGTTCATCGGCGAGGCGCGTACCGTCGGTACCGATAGTGGCCAGGGCCTCTTCGACCGACATTCCCCCCGCATACACCAGCGAACCCATCATATCCGGTTGATAGCGGACGCCTTCTTCATTGGTAAAGGCGCTGATGACAATGGCCCGCGCCGGCCGTACGCCGGCCTCGCGGAAGGCCCGGGCGACAGCGAGGCCCGCCAATACGCCATAACAACCATCCAGTGCGCCGGCATTGGTCACCGTGTCGATGTGCGAGCCGATCATCAGTGGCGCTTTTTCGGCTTGATCGTCAGCAGGGTGCAGCGTGCCGAAGAGATTGCCGATGCGATCGACCTGAATCTCCAGATCCAGCTCTTGCATCCAGGCCACCAGTTGATCCCGCGCGGATTTGTCGGCGTCGGTCAGCGCAATCCGGGTACGCCCTCCATTCAGCGGGTCAGCACCCAGTTCACCCAAGGTACGGATCTGCTGAAGCAGGATTTCGCCATTCAGGCGAAGATCGGAAAAGGTGCTCATAGGGCTCTCCGTGCGGTGGGCAGTCCGGCCTGTTCTTGGCTGGGCTGTGTTGGGTGGCTAAATCTTATTTCAACACTGCGCACTTATTACTTGATTTTCGACGCTTAAATGAATTTTTATTCCACTTTCATCGCCGCTTGCGTTTGTCCCTTTAAAGAGCCCGCCATGAGCCTTGATCCTTTCGACTTAGCCCTGCTCGAAGCCATCCAGCAGGATGCCACCACCTCCCAGCAGGACCTCGGTGCCCGGATAAACCTGTCGCCCGCGGCGGTGAATCGGCGCTTGAAAAAACTCAATACCGATGGCGTCGTGCGCAAGACCGTCGCGTTGGTGGACCCGGTGCGCCTGGGTTACGGGCTGACGGTCATCGCGGCGGTGGAGGTGGAGAATGAGCGCCTGGATCTGCTGGATGCCATGAAGCGCACCTTCCTGGCCTGTCCGCAGGTCCAGCAGTGCTACTACGTGGCGGGCGAATGTGATTTCGTGCTGATCCTGGCGGTAAGGAACATGGAGCAATACACCGACCTGACGCGGACGCTGTTTTTCGAGAGTAACAACGTCAAGCGCTTCAAGACCCTGGTCTCGATGGGTAACGTCAAGGTCGGGCTTGAGGTGCCGGCAGTCACCGAGTAGCGCTATTGCGCCCTACAACCCCTGGCTGCTGCGAATCAGGTCGTAGGCCCGACGCACCAAGGGGTTCACCGTGTTGGGCCGGATCCACAGGTGATAGGTCACATCCGGCAGGCGCGGCAAGCCGTCGTTCTCCCCCAGCACCCGCATGTCCGGCCCCAGCAGTTCCATGCTGCGGGGCGTGACCCCGAGCCCGGCGCGAATCGCCGCCTTGATGCCGATCAGGTTCGAGGCCAGGTACGCCTGGCGCCAGGCAATCCCCGCACGCTCCAGCGCCTCCATGGCATAGCGGCGGTAGATGCTCGGTTCTTCCACCAGAATCAGCGGCAGCGGTTCGCTGGGGACGTGGATGTACTGTGCCGAGCAGATCCACCACACCGGTGAAGTGCGCAGGGCAAAGCCTTGCAGGCGCGAGTCCTCGCGGGTGGAAATGACCATGTCGATCTTGCCGCGGTGCAGGTCTTCCATCAGGTAAGGGCTGCGGCCCACATCGATTTCCAGGCGCAAGCGTGGCGCCGAACGGGCGATATGGCTGAGGATCGGCGGCAGGATGGTGTCGGCGATATCGTGGGGTGAACCGATGCGCAGCACACCACTCAGGTGGCTTTCCTGCAGCGAGTTCAGGGCTTCGTCATTCAGCAACAGCAGTTGCCGGGCGTGGCGCAGCAACTGTCGCCCAGGCTCGGTGAGCTGTTTCTGTCGGCCCTGTTTCTGGAACAGACCGACGCCGACCTGTTGCTCCAGGCGTTGCATCTGTTGGGTCACGGACGATTGCGTGCGCGCCAGGTGCTGGCCGGCTTCGGCAAAGCTGTGGTGATCCACCACCGCGACGAAGGTGCGCAGCAGTTCCAGATCCAGGGTCGGGGAGGGCATGGCTGTTCGAATTCATATCAAGGGCGTTCGCCAATAGATTACAGATCCTGATGTATTTGGCGAGTTTAAAATCCTTGGAACGCTGAAAGCCCCAGTAAATAGGGGTTATGCCATTTTTCTCAAAAGCTCATAACCAGAAAGTTATAACAATATTAGATATTTGAATTTCCGTTCGTCGATGGCGCTCCCTAGCATGCAGGGCAACAAGGTCGGGATACGCCGATTGCCATCGAGGGATAGTCATGTCGTTCAAGCGCACACCGGGCCAACGCCTGCTTCCTGCTTTTATCGGCGCCGTGCTGGCGTTGGGGGCGGTGGGCGCGGCCCAGGCCGACGCCACCCTGGACAAGATCGAGCAGCGTCACACATTGGTGGTCGGTGTGCTGCTGTCCGGTGGGCCGTTCGGTTCCATCGATCCGTCGACCCAGGCGCCGAAGGGCCTCAATGTCGACCTGGCCAATGCCCTGGGCAAGGACCTGAAGGTCGATGTCGAACTGGTGCCGGTGCTGCCGGCCAACCGCGTGCAATTCCTGCAACAGGGCAAGGTCGACCTGCTGATCGCCAATATGGAGTGGACGCCGGAGCGTGACACCCAATTGGGCCATGTGCCGACGCCGTTCTACAAGGTCGGCGGTACCGCGGCGGTGTTGAAGAGCAGCAAGATCACCCGCTGGGAAGACCTCAAGGGGCAGCCGGTGTGCACCTCCCAAGGCAGCAGCTACGTCAAGCCGCTGAGCGAGTTGGGTGCCCAGTTGAAAGCGTTCAAGAGTTCGTCGGAGTCGCTGCTGGCGCTGCGCGGCAACAACTGTGTGGCGGCGGTCCACGATGCGACGCTGATCAATCCGCTGCTGTCGGGCAATCCGGAGTGGCAGGACTATCGCGCGATCACCCCGGAGTTGAATCCGGCGCCGTCGGTGATCTGGACCCGCCAGGGTCAAGTCGACACCCAGAAGCGTCTGGACACGGTGGTCCAGGGCCTGCACCGCAGCGGTTGGCTGATCGAGGCCGAGAGCCGTAACCAGATCAGTCCGAAGTCGCCGGCACTGGTGGAATTGCATAACCAGTTCAAGGGTTGATCGCCCGACCTCTTTAAGGATACCCCCAATGTTCAAGTACTTGCCCCTGGCCCTGGCGCTCTTCGCCAGCCTGGCCCAGGCCGATGCCACCCTCGACAAGATCCAGTCGCGGCACAAGATCAGTATCGGCGTGATCCTCAGTGGCCCGCCGTTCGGCACCATCGATCCAGCCACCGGCGCCCACCAGGGCTACAACGTCGAACTCGCCAAGGGCCTGGCCCAGCGCCTGGGCGTGGAGCTGGAGAGCGTCTCGGTGTTGGCGCCCAACCGCGTGCAGTTCCTGCAACAGGGCAAGGTCGACGCGCTGATCGCCAATATGCAGTTCACCGAAGAACGCGCCGAGATCCTCGACTACGTGCCCACGCCTTACGAAGAAGTTGGCGGCGCCGCGCTGATCCGCAAGGGCGCCGGCATCACCCGTTGGGAAGACCTCAAGGGCAAGCCGGTCTGCGTCTCCCAGGGCAGCAACTTCACCAAGCCGCTGCAGGAAATCTATGGCGCGCAGATCAAGGCCTTCCGCAGCCAGGCCGAATCCCTGCTGTCCCTGCGCGGCAATGGCTGCGTGGCGGCAGTTCATGTCAGCCCGACCATGCACAGCCTGCTCGACGAGACGGAATGGTCCGGCTATGAGATTCCACTGCCTGGCGATCTGATTCCGTCCCGCTCGGTGATCTGGGTACGCAAGGGCGAAAAGGATGTGCAGGCCCGTCTCGACGCGATTGTCCGCGACTGGCACCGCAGCGGTTGGCTGATAGAACTGGGCAAGCGCACCGGCATGCCGCCGTCCCAGGCACTGTTGCAGCTGCATGAGCAGTTCAAGGATGCGGCTCCACTGGCGCAGCTGCCATGAGTGGGTTGTTCGCGCAGTTGCAACAATTGCTGGGCGCCGCCCATGTCCAGGATTCCACGGCCGGGAGCGGGTTTCTCAGCGACAAGCACCGGGTCTACCATGGCCGGGTCGTGGCGGTGGTGCATCCGGCCAGCACCGAGGAAGTCGCTGCCGTGGTCAGGGTCTGTGCCCATCACGGCGCGCCGCTGGTGGTGCAGGGTGGCAATACCGGCCTGATGGGCGCGGCCACTCCGGATGACAGCGGCAACAGCGTGCTGGTGCTGCTCGACCGCATGAACCGCATCCGCCAGATCGATACCGACAACGACACGGTTACCGTCGAGGCCGGGTGCATCCTGCAGAATCTGCAGGACGCGGTGCGTGATGCCGGGCGCCTGTTCCCCCTGAGCCTGGGCGCGCAGGGCAGTTGCACCCTGGGCGGCAACCTCGGTACCAATGCCGGCGGCACCGGCGTGTTGCGTTATGGCAACACCCGCGAGCTGACCCTGGGCCTGGAAGTGGTGACCGCCGACGGCGATATCTGGAATGGTCTGCGTGGCCTGCGCAAGGACAATACCGGTTACGACCTGCGCGACCTGTTTATCGGCAGCGAAGGCACCCTGGGCATTATCACCGCCGCCACCTTGAAACTCTTTCCGTTGCCCAAGGCCCAGAGCACTGCCTTGCTGGCGTTTGACTCCCTGGAGCAGGCGGTCACCTTCCTGTCCCATGCCCGCGCCGGATTCGGTGCCGATCTGACGGCCTTCGAACTGATGTCCGCTGCGTGCCTGGCCTTGCTGCGCCAACAGTTTCCCGACGATCCGCAGCCTTTTGCCCAGGCGCCTCAGCCGTGGTTCGCGTTGCTTGAACTGTCCGACAACCACAGCGCCGAGCATGCCCGGCAGTCCTTCGAGCGAGTGCTGGGCGAGGCCTTCGAGCGGGGCCTGCTGGCCGATGCGCTGATTGCCGAAAGCCTGGCCCAGAGCGCCGCGTTGTGGCAGTTGCGGGAAAACATGAGCGAAGCCCAGGCCCGGGAAGGGCGCAACATGAAACACGATATCTCTTTGCCGATCTCGCAAATCGTCGAGTTCGTCCGTGAGACCGATGCCCTGTTGCAGGCGCATTTCCCCGGTGTCCGCAACCTGACCTTTGGCCATCTGGGCGACGGCAACCTGCACTACAACGTCGCCGCGCCCCTCGGCCAGCCGGCCGAGGCGCATATGGCTCATTACGCCGCGCTCAGCGCCCTGGTGCACCGCAATACCCACGCCCACGACGGCTCCATCAGCGCCGAGCATGGCATTGGCCAGCGCAAGCGTGAGCTGATGGCCGAGGTCAAGAGCCCGGTGGAGCTGGACCTGATGCGACGAATCAAACAAGCCCTCGATCCCCGTGGCTTGCTCAATCCAGGCAAGGTGCTGCCATGACTGTTCGACTGTCCAAGCGGGTGCAGAAGGTTTCACTGTCGGCCAATGCGGCGGCCAAGTCCCGGGCCATGGCGCTGCGCGACGGTGGTCGCGATGTGCTGGACCTGACCACCGGCGAGCCGGATTTCGATACCCCCTTGCATATCAAAGAGGCGGCCTATGCGGCCATCGTCGCCGGCGCGACTAAATACACCGCCACCCCGGGCGTTCCTGCGTTGCGTGAGGCGGTGCGGCGCAAACTCCAGCGTGAGAATCGCCTCGACTACGCACTGCCGCAGATCGTGATCGCCAATGGCGCGAAACAGATCATCTTCAATGCCTTTGCCGCGACCCTCGATGAGGGCGACGAAGTGCTGGTGCCGGTACCGTACTGGCCATCTTTCCCGGACAGCGTGCGGATCAATGGCGGCGAGCCGGTGTTTATCCACTCGACCCTGGAGCAGGGCTGCAAGCTGACCCCGGCGCAACTCAATGGCCTGATCAACGAGCGCACCCGCTGGCTGATCCTCAACAGCCCGGGCAACCCCAGCGGCGCGGTCTACAGTGCCGCTGAGCTGCAGGCGCTGGCCGAAGTGCTGCGTCGCCATCCGCAGGTGCTGGTGCTGCTCGATGAGCTGTACGAGCACATTCGTTTCGATGGCCAACCACCGCTGAACCTGCTCAATGTCGCGCCGGATTTGCAGGCACGCTGCCTGCTGGTCGGGGGCGTGTCCAAGACCTACGCCATGACGGGCTGGCGCATCGGTTTCGGCGCCGGGCCCCAGGCGTTGACCACGGCCATGAGCGTGGTCCAGTCGCAATCGGCGTCCGGTGCTTCCTCGGTCAGCCAGGCGGCGGCGTTGGCGGCCTATGAAGGCGGGCTGGACTTCCTCAAGCCTCAAGTCGAAGCCTATCGGGAACGTCGCGATCTGCTGGTGGCGGCATTGAGCGAAGTCGACGGACTCGAGGTGCTGCAACCCGAGGGCGGCTTTTTTGTGTTTGTCCGTTGCGCCGGCCTGATCGGCCGCCAGCGCCCGGACGGCCAGGTCATCGGCAGCGACAACGAGCTGGTGGATTATCTGCTGGAGGAGGGCGCTGCCGGGGTCGCGGGCAGTGCCTATGGCCTGTCGCCGTGGTTCCGTCTGTCGATTGCCACAGCCACCGACAGTGTCCGTGAAGCCGGTCGCCGCATCGCCGCTGCCTGCGCCCGCCTGGGCGAGGGGCCGGCGTGATGGAAAGCTTTGTGCAATGGGCCGCCCACCTGGGGCTCAACTACCGATTCCTGCTGGATTCCTACCAGCGCGGCAGTCTGATCGACGGGGCCTGGACCACGCTGTGGCTGTGTGTGCTGACGATCATCGGCAGTCTGCTGGCGGGGGTCGCCCTGGCGGCGATGCTCACCAGCGAGAACAAGGCCTTGTCGCGCCCGGCCCGAGTGTTTATCGAGGTCACGCGCAATACGCCGACCCTGGTCCAGCTGTACTGCGCCTTCCTGGTGTTGAACATGCTGCTGACCCAGGCAGTGGGCGCGGCCAACCCGCTGACGCCGTTTGCCTGGGTGGTGATCGTGATCTCCCTGCACAAGGGCGCCTTTCATGCCGAGGCCCTGCGCGCCGGGATCGAGGCGGTGCCGGCGGTGACGCTGGAAGCGGCCAGTTCCCTGGCCTTCAGCCGTCGCCAGTTGTTATGGAATGTGCAACTGCCGCTGGCCCTGCGGTTTGCCCTGCCGTCGCTGATCAACAACCTGATCGACCTGGTGAAGATGACCGCCGTGGCTTCGGCCATTGCCGTGGGTGACATCACCTACGCCTCGATCATGATCTGGACCCAGAGCGACAACGTGCTGGAGCTGATGATTCTGATGCTGAGCTTTTTCGGGGTCCTGAGTTTTATCGTCAACTGTGTGGGCCGGGCGTTGGAAGCGCGGTTGAGGATGCCCGGTTATGGTCATTGAATCCTTGTGGCAATGGTCGCCGGCGCTGGCCGTGGGCTTTGCGCAGAATATCCTGATCAGCCTGCTGGCGATTGCCATCGGTTCGCTGCTGGGTTTACTGGTGGGTGCGCTGGGACTTTCGCCGCTGCGGCTCCTGCGCCTGCCAGCACGGCTGTGGGTGCAGCTGTTTCGCAATGCGCCGTGGCTGGTGTTGATCTACTTCACCACCTACATCTTTCCGTTCGAGATCCATGTCGGCAGCTACTACCTGCCGTTTCCCGACTGGCTGAAGGTCACCGTCGGTCTGGCGCTGCCGGCCAGCGCCAACGTTGCTGAGATCTTTCGCGGGGCGATTGGCTCGATCCCCGGCACCCAGTGGGAAGCCGCACGCTCCCTGGCCTTCAGTCGTGGCCAGTTGTTTCGCTCGATCATCCTGCCGCAGTGCTTCAAACGCATGTTGCCGCCGTGGATGAACCTTTACGCGGTGATCACTATGGGCACCGCACTGGCCTCGCTGGTGGGCGTGCATGACCTGATCGACACCGCGCAGATCGCCAGCAACACCGTCAATCGCACCGGTTTCACCGTGCTGATCTATTTCAGCGTGCTGGCGTTGTTCTTTGTCTACTGCTACCCGATTTCCCGTCTGACCCAACGCCTGGAGCGACGCTATGCCTTCTACTGAACCCCTCGTCAGCCTGCGCGACCTGCACCTGTCGTTCGGTGCCAACGCGGTGCTCAAGGGCATTGACCTTGAGGTGCAGCGCGGTCAGGCCGTGTCCATCATCGGGCCTTCGGGCTCGGGCAAGTCGACGATCCTGCGGTGCATCACCGGGCTGCTCAAGCCCCAGCGCGGGACGATTCGCGTCGGTGCCACCGAGGTGCATCAACTGCAACGCGAGGTCGAGCTGATCGAGTTGCGCAAGCGGGTCGGTTTCGTCTTCCAGCAATACAACCTGTTCCCGCACCTGTCGGTGCTCGACAACCTGCTGATCGCCCCGTGTAAGGTGCTTGGCCGGCGCCGCGCCGAAGCCGAACAAGAGGCTCGGCAACTGCTCGCCAAGGTGCGCATGGAGCACAAGGCCGAGGCCTTTCCCGGACAACTGTCTGGTGGTCAGCAACAACGGGTGGCGATTGCCCGTGCCCTGGCCATGCGCCCGGAACTGATTCTGTTCGATGAGGTGACCTCGGCCCTCGACCCGGAGACCGTCGGCGAAGTGCTGACGGTGATTCGCGAGCTGACCGAAGAGGGCATGACCTGTGTGCTGGTGACCCATGAGATGCGTTTTGCCGAGGAGATCAGTGACCTGGTGTATTTCACCGAAAACGGCTTGATCGTCGAATCCGGCAGCGCCCACCAGGTGTTCCAGCAGCCGCAAAGCGAGCGTACCCGCGAGTTCCTGCGGCATGCCCTGGGCGACGTCGGTCGCCGCCATCTGCCACCTGACCCGTATTTGCTGAGCAATATCAGCCGCTACAGCCTGTCCGTCTGACCGTGATCCACCTGATAAGGAGCCTGCCCATGAGCACCACCGAACGCGCCAACGTGATCGAATCTTTCCTGGTGAAGATCCGCGCTATCCATCAGCGCGGCGTCGACCGTGCCGCTTTGCAAGAAATCGTCGCCCTGCTCGAAGACCTCTCCGGGCGCCGCGACCTGTTCAACTTCGAGGCCTTTCCGGCCCCGGTGGCCGGGGAGGGCAATACCGCCTTCCGTTATCGCCTGAACGACGATGGCGAAACCCCGACCCTGTACCTCAACTCGTTGTTGCCGGGCAAAAACACCATCGCCCATAACCACGAAACCTGGGCGGTGATCAGTGCCATCGAAGGCCAGGAACTCAACCGCGTCTATGCCCGTGGTGACGATGGCAGCGATCCGCAGCGCGCGGTGCTCAAGCTGGAACGCGAAGTGGTGGTGCAGCCGGGTACTTCCATCGCCTTCCTCGGTGAAGACCTGCACAGCATCCGTGTCGATGGCGAGCAGGCGACCCTGCATTTCCATCTCTACGGGCGTCCGCTGGAATCCCTCAATGGCCGTTACGGCGTGCAGGATGACGGCAGCATTCTCAACTACAACGCTTCGCAGATGGCGCCTTCCATCAAGGCTTACGCGGCATGATCGACCTCCATTACTGGCCGACCGCCAATGGTTTGAAAGTCGGCATCCTGATTGAAGAGCTGGGGCTGGAGTATCGCCTGGTGCCGGTGAATATTCGCCAGGGCCAGCAGCGCGATGCGGCGTTCCAGCAGATCAGCGCCAACGGGCGGATTCCGGCGATCGTCGATCACCAGCCAGCCGACGCTGGCGCG
Source organism: Pseudomonas gingeri (assembly GCF_013386165.1). Classification (GTDB taxonomy): domain Bacteria; phylum Pseudomonadota; class Gammaproteobacteria; order Pseudomonadales; family Pseudomonadaceae; genus Aquipseudomonas; species Aquipseudomonas gingeri_C. Next base: position 607,630 of record NZ_JACAOS010000003.1, read on the forward strand.
CCGCTGAGCCTGTTCGAGTCCGGGGCGATTCTCAACTACCTGGCCGACAAGACCGGGCAGTTCCTCCCGCCGGTTGGCAGTCGCGAGCGGCGGCGGGTACAGGAGTGGCTATTCTGGCAGGTGGGGCATATCACGCCGTACCTGAGCCAGTGGCAGCTGTTCCGGGAGAAGGCCCCGGAGCCGATTCCCTTTGCCCTCGACCTGCTGCAAGGCGAAGCCACCCGCCTGTATGAAGTGCTGGAGCGGCGCCTGGCCCTGGAGGATTTTGTCGCGGGTCAATACAGCATTGCCGACATGGCGATCTTTCCCTGGATCCAGCCCGCCCGACAGGGTTTCGACCTCGGCGACTATTCGGCGATCAACGCCTGGCGCGAACGCATCAAGGCCCGTCCGGCGGTGCAGCGCGCTTATGCCAAGGGCCGGGAATTGGCTGCGGGCGAGCGCTCGCTGGTGCTGGAATGAGCTCTTCACTGGAAAGCGGGGTTTGTGTGAGTAAAACCATTACACCGGCACAGTTGCAGCAATGGCTGTTCGACGGGCGCGAAATTGCCCTGTTCGATGTGCGTGAACACGGCCAGTACGGCGAGGCCCATCTGTTTCACGGGGTGCATTTACCCTATAGCCGTCTGGAGCTGGAAGTCCGACGCCTGGCGCCCGAACCCCGGGTGCGGCTGGTGATCTACGACCAGGATGGCGGTGAACTGGCCGCCCGTGCTGGGCAACGCCTGCAAGCGTTGGGCTATGAGCAGGTACATCTCCTGCAAGGCGGTGCCGAGGGCTGGCAGGCGGCGGGGCTGCAGTTGTTCGCCGGGGTGCATGTGCCGTCCAAGGCCTTTGGCGAGTTGGTGGAAGAGGCCTGTCATACGCCGCATATCAGCGCGACCGAGTTGGCTGACTGGCAGGCCCGGGGCGAGTCCCTGGTGCTGCTGGACGGTCGGCCGTTCGACGAATACCGCAAGATGACCATTCCCGGCTCGGTCTGCTGTCCGAACGGCGAGCTGGGTTATCGCCTGCACGACCTGGTGGCGGACGAATCGACCCCGATCGTCATCAACTGCGCCGGGCGCACCCGCAGCATTATAGGGGCCCAGACGCTGATCAACCTCGGGGTGAAGAACCCGATCTACGCTTTGGAGAACGGTACGCAAGGCTGGTTCCTGGCTGACCTGCCACTGGAACATGGCAGCACCCGGCGTTATGCCGATGCAGCGCCGCCGCTGGGTATCGGGCAGCGGCGCGAGGCGGCCCGGGCGCTGGCTCGACGTGCGGCGGTGCCGACGGTGACGGCGGCGCAGGTCACGGCCTGGGTGCAAGCGGGCGCGGGCAGTGTGTTTTTGTGCGATGTGCGCAGCGCCGAGGAGTTTGCGCTGGGCAGCCTGCCGGGGGCGCAGCACACGCCGGGCGGCCAGTTGGTCCAGTCCACCGACCTGTATATCGGGGTGCGTCAGGCGCGGGTGGTGGTCTTTGACGACGATGGCGTGCGCGCGCCCATCGTTGCCAGCTGGTTACGCCAGTTGGGGCACGATGCCCAGGTCCTGGAAGAAGGGTTGTACAGCGGTTTGCGCTTGCCGCTCACGAGCACCTTGGCGTTGCCCGAGTTACGCAGTCTGGATGCCCGGCGTTTGTCCATCGACCTGGCTGAGGACGCCGTGGCGCTGATCGATCTGCGTCCGAGCATGGCTTTCCGCAAGGCCCATCTGGCTGGTTCGCGCTGGTCGATCCGCTCGTTGCTGGCCGCTGAAGTGGCTGCTGAAAAGCGTCCGTTGGTGCTGTTGGCGGACGATATCGCCGTGGCGCAGTTGGCGGTCCAGGAGTTGCCCGAGGCCCAACGGAAACAGGCGTGGTTTTTCAGCGCAGACCTGTCGGTCTGGCAAGCTGCTGGATTGACGGTGGTCAACGATGCAGCGGTGTTGCCTGATGAGCGTTGCATCGATTTCCTGTTTTTCACCCACGACCGCCATTCCGGGAACAAGGACGCGGCGCGTCAGTACCTGGCTTGGGAAACCGGCCTGCTGGGGCAGATGACGCCAGCGGAGATCGCCAGCCTCAAGCCGTTGGCGCCAGCCAAGGCGTCGGTGGATGTGCGGACCCGGCTGGTTCACGCCGCTCGCACGGCTGGGGGCAGCGGCGCGCGGTCGGTCAACGTACCGGTCACCCGCTTGAGCACGGTGCTGTTCGACAGTCTCGCGGATATGCGTGACGCCCGTAACCGCCGCGACAGCGAACGGGTCCTGAGCTATGGCGCCCGGGGTAACCCGACGGCCTTTGCCCTGGAAGACCTGGTGACGGAATTGGAAGGCGGTCATCGCACGCGCCTGTTCGGGACCGGACTGGCGGCGGTAGCGCAGACGTTCCTGGCCTATCTGCGTCCGGGCGACCATGTGCTGATTACCGATGGTGTCTACTTCCCGGTGCGGCGCCTGGCGAAGGAGTTTCTTGCACCCTTTGGTATTGAGGTCGACTATTTTCCGGCGGACGGTCGGGATATCGAGTCGCGCCTACAGGCCAATACCCGGATGGTCTACTGCGAGTCGCCGAGTTCCTTGCTGTACGAGCTGAACGACCTGCCAGCCATCGCGGCGCTGTGCAAACCACGGGGTATTTTGTTGGCGGTCGACAACACCTGGGGGTCGGGTTACCAGTACCGGCCGTTGGCCCTGGGGGCGGATGTCTCGATCATGGCCCTGACCAAGTACCTGTGCGGTCACAGCGATGTGGTGATGGGCAGTGTCTGTACCACCGAGGCGGCCTGGCCGGCGCTGGCGCGGATGAGCGACAGCTTTGGCAATACGGTGAGCCCGGATGATGCTTATCTGGTCTTGCGCGGTGCCCGGACCCTGGCGGCGCGCCTGGAAGTGCATGAGCGTCAGGGCCTGGAGGTCGCCCGTTGGTTGCAGGCGCAGCCGCAGGTGCGACAGGTGTTCCATCCGGCCTTGTCGACACACCCGGATCATGAGTTGTGGGTACGGGATTTCAGTGGCAGCAACGGTCTGTTGTCGTTTGAGTTCGCGCAGGCCGATCCAGGGCAGTTGGAGCGTTTTATCGGTGCCTTGCAGTTGTTCGGGCTGGGCGTTTCGTGGGGTGGCTATGAAAGCCTGGTGACGGTCGTGGATGTGAGCAATCGACAGTTTTCCGGGCCGACGCGGCACCCGGTGATCCGCCTGCATATCGGCCTGGAGGCGGTGGCTTCGCTGATCGAAGACCTGCAACGTGGTTTTGCCGCTCTGGCATAACCTCCCGTCTGGTGCGGTCCCCTTGTAGGAGCTGGCTTGCCAGCGATGGCGGCCGCAAGGACGGTGCAAGGCTCGAGGGCCCCATCGCTGGCAAGCCAGCTCCTACAGGGATCGTGGCCGTCCGAAACTTTGCGGTGGTACGCCAACTTGTGGGAGCCGGCTTGCTGGCGATGGCGTCCGGATGGGCGGTGCAAGGCTCAAGGGCCCCATCGCTGGCAAGCCAGCTCCTACAGGGATCGTGGCCGTACGAAACTTTGCGGTGGTACGCCAACTTGTGGGAGCCGGCTTGCTGGCGATGGCGTCCGGATGGGCGGCGCAAGGCTCAAGGGCCTCATCGCTGGCAAGCCAGCTCCTACAGGGATCGTGGCCGTACGAAACTTTGCGGTGGTATGCCAACTTGTGGGAGCCGGCTTGCTGGCGATGGTGTCCGGATGGACGGTGCAAGGCTCAAGGGCCCCATCGCTGGCAAGCCAGCTCCTACAGGGATCGTAGCCGTACGAAACTTTGCGGTGGTACGCCAACTTGTGGGAGCCGGCTTGCTGGCGATGGCGTCCGGATGGGCGGCGCAAGGCTCAAGGGCCCCATCGCTGGCAAGCCAGCTCCTACAGGGATCGTGGCCGTACGAAACTTTGCGGTGGTACGCCAAATTGTGGGAGCCGGCTTGCTGGCGATGGCGTCCGGATGGGCGGCGCAAGGCTCAAGGGCCTCATCGCCGGCAAGCCGGCTCCTACAGGTCCGCGTTCTGCCTTTGAGCCCAGGCGATCAGCCGTGGTTCTGCTCCGTCAGGCGTTGCACCGCCAAACGCCGGTAATGGGAGGGCGTCATGCCCTTGAGTTGCTGGAAACGGCGGTTGAAGTTGGAGATGTTATTGAAGCCCGACTCGAAGCAGACATCGGTCACCGGCTTGTCGCCATCGGCCAGCAGTTCGCAGGACTTGCTGATGCGCAGGCGATTGACGAATTCGACGAAACAACGGCCAGTGGCCTGCTTGAAGACCCGGGAAAAGTAGGTGGGCTTCATGCCGAGGTACTCGGCCACTTCTTCCAGCGGCAGTTCCCGGGCATAGTGGGCAAAGATGTAGTCGACCGCCCGGTTGGTGCGGTCGATATTGTGCTCGTCGGCCAGTTGTGGTGTGGTAACACCCGACAGCAACTGGTAGTCGTCACAGTTGCCGAGCAGCTCCAGCAGAATCAGGAAGTGACCGAGCCGGGTAACCCCGCGGGAATCGGCGATACGCTGCATCAAGGTGGTGGCCTGGCGCACGGTGTGCTGGCAACGGAATTCGATGCCGTACTGGGCCCGCTCCAGCAACGGTGCGAGGGTTTTCAGCTCGGCGAATACCTGGTGGCCGCTTTCGAACAGCTCGTCGCTGAAGTTCACCAGCATGTCGCGCTTGGGCACCACTTCGTCCTCGGCCACCTGGCTGATCCAGTTGTGGGGCAGATTGGGGCCGGTCAGAAACAGCGTCTGCGGGTAGAAGTTGCCGATGTAGTCGCCAATGAACACCTTGCCGGAGCTGGCGACGATCAGGTGCAACTCGTATTCCTTGTGGAAATGCCAACGCACCAGGGGGCAGGGAAAACCATGCTGGCGATAGATGATCGACAGGCCGTTGTGGTCGTCCATCAACTCGTAGGAGGGGTCGGTGACGCGGGCTGCTCGGGTCATGCCTGGCTACTTTTTGTCGTTTTTTGTCGTGGGCGCCTGCCGATAATGCCCTCATCCTCGCCATCGCGCCAGTTGCACCGTGCCCAAGAGGGGCTCGTGCCAGGCGCCAGACACCTGGAGCGCATGCCATGAAAACCCTCCTGCTGATCGGCATGGGCCCCGGCCACCCGGAGCAGATTACCGTCCAGGCAATCAATGCGCTCAACCGCGCCACCGTGCTGTTCCTGCTGGACAAGGGCGAGACCAAGGACGATCTGCTGAATATGCGCAAGGAGATCTGCCAGCGTTATATCCAGGCGCCCGGTTGCCGCCAGGTACAGGTCAGCGATCCGCTACGCGAAGACTCGGCCGCCTCCTACGAAGCCGGTGTAGAACACTGGCACCGGCAACGGGCCGCGCTGTTCGCCCGGCTGATCGACGAGGAACTTGGCGAGGACGAATGCGGCGCCTTCCTGGTCTGGGGCGATCCGGGGCTCTATGACAGCACCTTGAGAATTCTTGAACGGGTCCGCGCACTCGGTGGCCCGGCGTTCGCCGTCGAGGTGATCCCGGGCATCAGCAGTGTCCAGGTGCTGGCCGCGCAACATCGGATTCCCCTGAATCGCATCGGTGAACCGCTGCTGGTCACCACCGGACGGCGCCTGGAGGCGTCGAACCTGGACAATGTGGTGGTCATGCTCGATGCCCGCTGTGCGTTCAGCCAGTTCGCCGACCAGGACCTGGAAATCTATTGGGGCGCCTACCTGGGCACCGAAGACGAGTTGCTGGTGGCCGGCAAACTGCACGAAGTGGGCGAGCGGATTCGTCGGGTGCGCGAAGCGGCGCGCAAGCGCAAGGGCTGGATCATGGACTGTTACCTGCTGCGTCGGCCACTCAAATCCTGACACTCAGTGTGTGGGTGCGGATTTTTAGTGTTTTCACTCGATTTGAGGAGAAGGGGACTACAGGGTGTTTTCTCCCCGCTCAGTTAAGGTTCGTCGGTTTACACACCTGAATCGACGAGGACAACATGAAGGCCATGCCACCGTGGAGGATGAATGATCGGTGCTGCTGGCCGATCTGGCTGACCCTGCTTGGATTGACCTTGTCCCTGAGCGTCGAAGGGGCCTCGCCGATCTACCTGTCCCATCGTTCCGGTACCTTTGTCATCGACCCGGCGACCCTGGCCGTGTCCCTGCACCACAACGATGAGCATCGGCACCAGGCCCTGCTCAGCGCCGGGGCCTTCCAGGATGACGCGCAGGTGACCGAACGCACCGGCAACTGCTGGCGGGTCCGCCAGGCGGACGAGCATTTCAGGGTCGAGGTCGGGGTCGACCGGGAGGCCCTGGTGGTGACGGTGCATGCCGAACAACCGGGGCGGCTGGAGTGGCCGGGGCCCGTCGAGGACGGCGCGATCGAGGCCCATGCGATTCCCTTTGGTGAAGGTGCCTATATCCCCAGCGACGATCCGAAGTGGCTGGACTGGCTGCTGCGGCGTTATCAGCCGGCCCGGCTCAACGGAGTGTTGTCGATGCCGTTCTGGACCGAACTGCGCAAGGGCTATTCCATTACCTGGATCGTCGAAACGCCGTTCAACACCAGCTTTGGTATCAAGGAGCAAAACGGTCGACCCTTGCCGACCCTGCGCCATGCTTTCAATCGCCTGGCCCCTGATGCACCTTACCGGGTGCGCATCCTTGTCGGTCCGCCGGAGCCGCTGATCGGTGCACGGTTGTACCGGCAATGGCTGCGTGAGCACGATCAGTTCGTCTCGTTGCGCGAGAAAATCCACACTCAACCGCAGGTGGCCCGCCTGGGCGGGGCGCCGCATATCTATCTGTGGGATGCCGGGCCGCTGAAGACCGGCGATGTCTTGCATTGGCCGGAGTTCCTGCGCTTTTTTGCCCGCCACCGGGACGACAGCGATCACCTGGCGTCCAGGCTCTGGGGGGCCTTCGAACTCAAGGCCCGCGAGGCCTTCCTGCTGGCGCTGGCCGACGCCGATAGCGCCTCTGGGCAGGTTCCGCCGTTTGCTCGGACCCAGGTGATCCGGGCGATCAATTCCGGGCTGCTCGCGGTGATCGTGCGCGAAGCCCGGGCGCCGTTGCCCGGCAATCATGACCCGCAGGCCGAGGTGGCCTGGGCGCAAACCGTGCGTCGGCAGTTGCGCGAGGCCTTTGGTGATCTGCTCGCGCCGGCCGAGCAGTGGGGCGGTGGTTTGTCCCTCGACACCATTGCCGCTTTGCAGGGCGCGGGTCTGCAGCGGGCTTGGTTGGGTGCCGATGACTGGCGCGACACCTTCTGGCACCCCGAGGCGGTGGACGCCGCCAAGGCCGCCGGTTATCTGGTCTCGGCCTACGACAGCTACGGCAGCGCGCACCCGTCGAATCTGCAAGCCAGTTGGGCGACCGCGAAGATGGGCGATGAACTGGCCGCCGCCGGCTATACCGACGAGCAGGGCAAGAAAGTCCAGGGTTTTAATGGTCGCGGTGTGTTCGTCAATCCGCGCAGCGTCGAAACCTATGCCCAGCGGCGAATCAGCGCCGTGGCCCAGGCGGGGCGCCTGAACAGCTACTTTCTCGACGTCGATGCCGCCGGTCCCGAGTTCAGCGATTACACGCCGGGGCGGGAAACCAGCCAGGCCCAGGATGCCGAGGCGCGCCGCCGGCGCCTGGCGTATCCGGTCCAGACACTGGACCTGGTCACGGGCAGCGAGGGCGGGCAGGCCTTCTATGCGCCGATCATCGCCTTCAGCCATGGCATTGCCACCCAGCCCTTTGCCTGGATGGACGCGGACATGCGCAAGAACAAGCGTTCGCCCTATTACCTGGGCGGCTATTGGCCGCCGGAAACCCCCAACCTGTATTTCAAGGCGGTCCCGCTAAAGCCCGAAGTGGCGCGTTTCGTGACCTCGGCCGAGTTTCGCCTGCCGCTGTACCAGATAGCGCTGCATGACAGCCTGGTCAGTACCCATCACTGGGAGTACGGTTCGCTGAAGTTCTCCAGCGAACGCGATGTCACGGCGCTGCTGCAACTGCTGTACATGGTGCCGCCGCTGTATCACCTCAACGATCAGGTGATTCCAAGGGATCTGCCGCTGATCAGCGCCTACGACAAGGTATTCCGGCCCTTGCACGAACGCCTGTTCAGCCAGGCCATGGACGATTTCCAGGTGTTGTCCGGAGATCGCCTGCTACAGCGCTCGACCTTTGCCGACGGCACCCTGATTACCGTCAACTTCTCCGTCAGGCCCAGCCGAACGCCAGAAGGCCGCGAATTGCCGCCGTTGTCGGCCCATGTCGTGGTGTCCGGCGAGTCAGCGCAACTGATCGAGATCCGTCAGGTGCTGGACGCTTCCTGATACTCAGTCGACGCGATTCTTTGCTTCAATCCACTGGGACATGTACTGGGTGCTCTTGTGGTGATGGTGACGCAGCATTGCTCCGGTAAAGTTGTTGCGGCGGTGGGCCGCCAGATCCTGGTGGCAAGCCTGGATCCGGGCGATCAGCGCTGGGCCGTGGACCTGGCGTTCGTAGCGGGCGGCGAGCAGTGCCTGGCCGTTGGCCTGGGCCTGGCTCCACAAGCTGCGGTCCTGATAGAGGCGCACGGCCGATTGGGCCAGGGCTTCGGCGCTGGTTTCAATGGCGCCGGCCCAGGGCAGTTCACCGTGCATGGCTTCGGCGCCGATGGGAGTGGTGACATTCGGCGTGCCGCAGAGCATGGCGTCGACGATTTTGCCCTTGATCCCCGCGCCGAAACGCAAGGGCGCCAGGCAAACTCGTGCCGCCGCCATGACCTGCAAGGCATCCTCGGCCCAGTTCATGATGTGAAAACCCTGGGTGGGGTTATGCAGCGCAGTCGCCTTGGGCGGGGTGTAGGCACCGTAGATATGCAACTGGGCCGTGGGTAACTGCTGGCGGATCAGCGGCCAGATGGTGGTCTTCATCCAGAGCACGGCATCCCAGTTCGGTGCGTGGCGAAAGTTGCCGATGCTGAGAAAATGCGCGCGCTCGTCGAAATCGCGGTGGGCCGCCGTCGGTGTGTCGATCATCAACGGGCACCAGTGCAGCAATGCCGCCGGGACCTTGAACTGTTCGATCAGCAACTGCGACTCGACATCGGAAATCATCAGGTTCAGGTCCGACCGGTAAATGGCGGCGATTTCCCGTTGGGCCTGATCGGTTTCGCTCATCTGGGCGAACACCTGCCGCTGGTCGGGGGCAAACAGGGCGCTGAAGTCATTCAGGTCCTGATCGTCCTTCAGGCGCGCCTTGAGCTGTTGCTGGCGGGCATCGCGCAGGCTTTGCAGGTCCGCGGTCTCCAGCACGCGCAGGGCGTCGGGGCAGTGTTTTTCCACGCGCCAGCCGAATTGCTCTTCCATCATGAAACGGTCGAACAGCACCACGTCCGGTTGCAGCTCGGCGACAAAACGGTCGAAGCTGCTGTTATTGAGCTCGATCCGACATTCCTCGATACCCAGGCTCGCCAGGTCGGCCTTGTGTTCGCCGATGGCGGCGGGGCTGGCGAAGGTGATGCGCCAGCCGGCCTCGAGAAAGCTTTCGAGGATCTGCATCATGTGGCCACCGGCGGCCGACGAGCGCGGTTCCGGCCAGACATAACCGATAACCAGGACCTGGGTGATGTCGGTGGCGTTCATAACACGATTCCTTGAAACGGGCAGGGCGGGAAAAGGGCCGCAATTAAACCACAGCAGCGCCCGAGATTGACCTGCCCCGACGCACTGCGTAGCCTTACGGGTTCGAGGTTCTTCGGTACTCGGCCGAAGCTAAGAAGGGAACGCGGTATGCCGCGGCTGCCCCCGCAACTGTAAACGGTTCGATAGCCCTGCAATGCCACTGCCTCCGGGCGGGAAGGCGCAAGGCCAGGCCGGTTCGCGCGCTTTCGAGAGCCAGCGCCGACCGCCCGACCGTAAGCCAGGAGACCTGCCTCGCAACCGTTTCTCACTACAACCGGGCGGGGTGATCCGGTGGCGAACGCATCCGCGCCCAAGGGCCGCGGTTCTCGTCCCGTATGCCCGCCACTTTGCCAAAGGGCATCCGATGAAAACACTGGCCAAGCTTCCCGTCACCATCGTCACCGGCTTCCTCGGCTCGGGCAAGACTACCCTGTTGCGCCATATGCTCGACAACGCCCAGGGCCGCCGCATCGCGGTGATCGTCAACGAGTTCGGCGAACTGGGCATCGACGGCGAGATCCTCAAGCAGTGCTCCATCGGCTGCACCGAAGAAGAAGCCAATGGCCGTGTCTATGAACTGGCCAACGGCTGCCTGTGCTGCACGGTCCAGGAAGAGTTTTTCCCGGTGATGCGTGAATTGGTCGCGCGGCGTGGCGACCTCGATCATATCCTGATCGAAACCTCCGGCCTGGCCTTGCCCAAGCCTCTGGTGCAAGCCTTCCAGTGGCCGGAAATCCGCAGTGCCTGCACCGTCGACGCGGTGATCACCGTGGTCGACAGCCCGGCCGTGGCCGCCGGCACCTTCGCCGCGTTCCCGGATCAGGTCGATGCCCAGCGCAAGCTTGACCCGAACCTGGACCACGAATCGCCGCTGCACGAGCTGTTCGCCGACCAACTGTCCAGCGCCGACCTGGTGATTCTCAACAAGGCCGACCTGATCAGCCCTGAAGACCTGGCCCGGGTGCGCCTGGAAGTGGCCGAAGAGCTGCCGCCGGCAGTGAAGGTCATCGAAGCCAGCAGCGGCCGCCTGCCACTGGATGTGTTACTGGGCCTGGGCGCTGGCTCCGAGGAGCATATCGACGGTCGTCACAGTCACCACGATCACCACCACGGCGAAGACGGCGACGATCATGACGACCACGACCATGATGCGTTCGACTCGATCTCCCTCGAACTGCCCCAGGCCGATGAAAGCCTGCTGCTGGACGCCCTGACGCAACTGGTGGTCAAGCACGGCATCCTGCGGGTCAAGGGTTTCGCCGCTATCCCGAACAAGCCGATGCGCCTGCTGATCCAGGGCGTGGGCACGCGTTTCGACAAGCACTTCGACCGCGCCTGGACGGCGGACGAACCTCGTGTCACCCGCCTGGTGCTGATCGGCCAGGAACTGGATGCCGCGCTGCTTGAATCGACCCTGCGCGCCGCGCTGACGGCCTGACCCATGCACCTGCTCAGGACCCAGCCCGGCGGTTTCGTGTCGGATGACAACATCGCCGACCTGGGACAAACCCCCGCCGAGCTGGTGATCCTGTGCAGCGGTGATTCAAGCCTGGCATTACTCGCCGAAGCGGCGCAGCAACTGCCTGACGATTATCCAAGTCTGCGCCTGGCCAACCCCATGCAGGTGCAGAACCATGCCTCGGTCGACCTCTATGTCGACCAGGTGCTGCAACACGCCCGAGTCATCCTGTTGTCGTTGCACGGCGGAATCGGCTACTGGCGCTACGGTATCGAGCGGCTGGTGCAACTGGCCGAGCGCGGGGTAACCCTGATCCTGGTGCCGGGGGACGATCGTCCGGACCCGGAACTGAGCGACCTGAGCACGGTGCCTGCTGCCGAGGGCGAACGGCTTTGGCATTTCCTGCGGCAGGGCGGCATGGGCAATGCCCTGGACCTGTATCGCTGTCTCGCCCATCGTTGGTTGGGGCGCGACTATGCCTGGGAAGAACCGAAGCCTTTGCCGCGTACGGCGATCTATCACCCACAGCGCCATGACGCCGGGCTGGCGGGCTGGCGGGCTGACTGGCAGGTCGGTCAACCGGTCGCGGCGTTGTTGTTCTACCGCTCGCACTTGCAGGCGGCGAATACCGCCTTTGTCGATGTGTTCTGCCAGCGCTTGCTGGCGGCCGGGCTCAATCCGCTGCCGATTGCCGTGGCCAGTCTCAAGGAGCCCGGCTGCCTGAGCGTGGTCGAGGACCTGCTGGACGAGGTGGCGGCGGCGGTGATCCTCAATACCACCGGCTTTGCCCAGTCCAGTCCCGAGGCCCCGCACCTGCGCCCGTTTCGCCGGGATATCCCGGTGATCCAGGCCATCTGCGCCCAGGACAACGAGCCCGGTTGGCAGGCCAGCGAGCAGGGCCTTGGGCCCCGTGACCTGGCGATGCACATTGCCTTGCCGGAACTGGACGGGCGCATCATCAGCCGGCCCATCAGCTTCAAGGACCTGGCCTGGCGCAGCGAGCGCAGCCAGAGCGATGTGGTCTGCTACCGCGCCCAGCCCGAACGCATGGATTTCGTCGCCGAACTGGCCCGTCGCTGGGTCGATCTGGCGCGGGTGCCCAATGCGGAAAAACGCATCGCCCTGATCCTCGCCAACTACCCGACCCGCGATGGTCGGATCGGTAACGGCGTGGGCCTGGATACGCCGGCAGCGGCGCTGAATATTCTGCGGGCGCTCAAGGATCAGGGTTATCCGCTGAGCGATACGTTGCCCGAGAGCGGTACGGCGCTGATCCAGGCCTTGCTCGGCGGTGTCAGCAACGACCTCGACAGCCTTGACCTGCGGCCTTGTCACCAGAGCATGGCCCTGGCGGACTATCAGGCGATGTTCGAGCGCCTGCCCGAGGTCAATCGCCAGGCGGTGCTGGCGCGCTGGGGCCGACCGGAACAGGACCCGATGTTCCGTGGCGGCCGGATGATGGTCGCCGGCCTGCGTTTTGGCCTGACCTTCGTCGGCATCCAGCCGGCCCGGGGTTATCAGGTCGATGCCAGCGCGGTCTACCATGACCCGGACCTGGTGCCGCCCCACGGCTACCTGGCGTTCTATTTCTGGTTGCGGCACACCTATGGCAGCCACGGACTGATCCATGTCGGCAAGCACGGCAACCTGGAGTGGCTGCCCGGCAAGGGCGTCGGCCTGTCGCAGCAGTGCTGGCCGGACGCGTTGCTGGGGCCCTTGCCGAATATCTACCCGTTTATCGTCAACGATCCGGGCGAGGGCGCCCAGGCCAAGCGCCGGACCCAGGCGGTGATCATCGATCACCTGATGCCGCCGCTGACCCGGGCCGAGACCTACGGGCCATTGCGCGACCTGGAGCTGTTGGCCGACGAGTACTACGAGGCGCAGTTGCTCGATCCGCGCCGTGCCCGCGAATTGCAACGTGACATCCTCAAGTTGGTCCGCGAGACGCAGATCGACCGTGAGCTGCAACTGGATGCGGGCCTGAACAGCGATGCCGACGCCGCGATCTGGCTGCCCCGGCTGGACACCTACCTCTGCGACTTGAAGGAGTCGCAGATCCGTGACGGCCTGCATGTGTTCGGCGAGTCGCCGACCGGGCGCTTGCGCATCGATACCCTGCTGGCCCTGCTGCGGATTCCTCGTGGCGACGGCCGCGGTGCCCAATCCAGCCTGCTACGGGCCCTGGCCAAGGCCTTTGAAATGGGCTTCGACCCGTTGGACTGCGCCCTGGCCGAACCCTGGGGCGGGCCGCGTCCGCAGTGGCTGCAAAACGTCAGTGAGGAAACCTGGCGCACGGCCGGCGACAGCCGCGAGCGCCTCGAACTGTTTGCCGCCGAGCTGATCGAGCGTGCGCTGCAAGGTGTGTTCGAGTGGCCGGAAAGCACGCTGTGGGCCGATGTGCGGCTGATCATCGACGGGCTGCTGAGCGTGGTCGCGCCGCGCCTGGATGCCTGCGGCCCGGCGGAGATGGGCGGTCTGCTCGCTGCCCTGGCCGGGCGTTTCGTACCGGCGGGGCCGAGCGGTGCGCCGAGTCGCGGACGCCTGGATGTGCTGCCCACCGGGCGCAATTTCTTTTCCGTGGACGTGCGCAACCTGCCGACCACCACGGCCTGGCGCATTGGTTTTCAGTCGGCCAACCTGATTCTCGAACGGCATTTGCAGGACCATGGCGACCATTTGCGCCAGCTCGGCCTCTCGGTCTGGGGCACGGCGACCATGCGCACCGGTGGCGACGATATCGCCCAGGCCATGGCGCTGATGGGCGTGCGGCCGGTTTGGGCAACCGGCAGCCAGCGAGTCGACGATTTCGAGATCCTGCCCCTGAGCCTGCTGGACCGTCCGCGGGTGGACGTGACGTTGCGGGTGTCCGGGTTTTTCCGCGATGCCTTTGCCAATCTGATCCGCCTGTTCGACGCGGCCGTGCAGGCCGTGGCGGCGCTGGACGAGCCGGCGGAGCTGAATCCGCTGGCCGCCAGGGTCCGCGCCGAGCGTGAGCAGTTGCAGGCCGAAGGCCTGGATGAGGAACAGGCGGCCCGTCAGGCCGGCTGGCGAATTTTCGGCGCCAAACCAGGTGCCTATGGCGCCGGTGTGCAGAACGCCATCGACGGGCGCTTGTGGCAGAGCCGCGAGGACCTGGCCGAGGTCTATCTGAACTGGGGCGGTTATGCCTATGGTGGCCAGGATGAAGGTACGGCGGCGCGCGGGCAATTTGCGCAACGGCTGGGCCAGGTCCAGGCGGTGCTGCAAAACCAGGATAACCGTGAGCACGACCTGCTCGACTCCAACGATTACTACCAGTTCCAGGGCGGCATGCTGGCGGCGGTGGAGACCCTGCGCGGCACACAGGCCGCCAGTTATCATGGCGACCACAGCCAGCCGGACCTGCCGAAGATCCGTACGCTCAAGGACGAATTGAACCGGGTGATCCGCTCGCGGGCGGCAAACCCGAAATGGATCGACGGGGTCAAGCGCCATGGCTACAAGGGCGCGTTCGAGCTGGCAGCGACCGTCGACAACCTGTTTGCCTTCGACGCCACCACCGGCCTGATCGACGATCACCAGTATGCGTTGCTGGCTGACGCCTACCTGCTGGACCCGGACACCCGTGACTTTGTCCGCCAGCACAATCCTGCGGCGTTGCGGGACATGACCGAGCGCTTGCTGGAAGCCCAGCAGCGCGGGTTGTGGAGCGAGCCCGGCGAGTACCGCGAGGCGCTGGAAAACCTGCTGCTGGATATAGAAGAAGATTCCTGAGGTGTGCAAGCCATGAGCGATACCCCGCATTTCCCGCTGTCGGCGGTGGTCGGTGCTGACGACCTGAAGCTGGCGCTGTGCCTGACGGCCATTGACCCGAAGATCGGCGGTGTACTGATCGAGGGCCCACGGGGCATGGCCAAGTCGACCCTGGCCCGTGGCCTGGCGGATCTGCTGGCCAGCGGGTTGTTCGTCACCTTGCCCCTGGGGGCGACGGAAGAGCGGCTGGTGGGCACCCTCGATCTGGACGCGGCCCTGGGCGAAGGCCGGGCGCAGTTTTCTCCTGGCGTATTGGCGAAGGCTGATGGCGGGGTGCTCTACGTCGATGAGGTCAATCTGCTGGCCGACCATCTGGTGGACCTGTTGCTGGACGTCGCCGCCAGTGGTGTCAATCGGGTCGAGCGCGATGGCATTTCCCATCGGCACTCGGCGCGGTTCGTATTGATCGGCACCATGAACCCGGAAGAGGGCGAGTTGCGCCCGCAGTTGCTGGACCGTTTCGGTCTGAATGTGGCGCTCAGCGGTCAGCCGCAGCCGAGCGAGCGTGGGCAGATTATTCGTCGACGTCTGGACTTTGATAACGACCCGCAAGGTTTTTGCGAAGTGTGGGCGCCGGAGCAGGAGGCCTTGCGCGAGCGCTGTCGGCAGGCCCGGACACGCCTGCCGGAGATTGCCCTGGATGACCAGGCCCTGGCGGCGATTACCGAGCGCTGTTTTGCCGCGGGTGTCGACGGCATGCGCGCGGACCTGGTCTGGTTGCGTGCCGCCCGGGCCCATGCGGCCTGGCGTGGTGCCGGGCAGATCACGGCGGAGGATATCGAGGCGGTGGCCGAGTTTGCCTTGCGTCATCGTCGTCGCGACGTCGTGCCGCCGACCTCGGCGCCGGCTTCGAATCCTGCTGCTACACCCCAGGCGGCCAGCGAATCGGTTGCGCAAAATGGCCAGGGACAATGGGGTGAACTGCCGGCCCAGGCGTTGCCGGTCGGGGCACGGCGGGAAATTCCGAGCTGGCCAAAAAAGCCCTAGGCATCCGCCCTCGACAGACACTGGGGGCGGATGCGAAACCTCGCTCAGGTCGCTTGTCTGGCGGTCGTCAAGGTGTCAGTCGGGCCGCTGAGAGCGGCGCGATCAGTTGGGTGGAGACCTTGTTGGGTGGGCGCCCGCGTTCGCCCAAGGATCTGCGTTTTCGTCCGCGCAGTCGTTCGCCCCATGAACTGTGGCTGGTGATTGTCGATGCGTCGGCCTCGACCCGTCGGCATCAGGCGTTGAGTGAGGCCAAGGGACTGCTTGCGCAGGTGTTTGACGATGCTTACCGGCAGCGCGCACGCCTGGCGTTGATGACCGCCAGCGGCGATCGGCCCACGTGGCAGCTTCAGGGCTTGAAGGCCTCGAGTGACTTGCGCGATTGGCTGGAGGGTTTGGGGGCCGGCGGTGGCACGCCGTTGCAGGCGGCGCTGGCGGAAGCGGCGCAGTGGTTGGCCAAGCGGCAGAAGCGTAATGGGGCTGAGTGTCAGCGAGTGTTGCTGCTGACGGACGGGCGCTTGAAAGCCTGGTCGGGCTTACCGGTCTTCAACTGCCAGGCGTTGCTGGTGGACCTGGAAAAAGGTCCGATTCGCCTGGGTCGAGCCGTGCAGTTGGCGGCGGAACTCGGCGCCGAGTACCGGCATATCGAAGCGCTGTCGACGCTCTGACCGGCGCCCAAAAAGCGCGTTGTACGCGGTCTTGTGGTGAGCGGGCTTGCCCGCGCTGGGGGGCGAAGCGCCCCTAAAACCAGAGAATTCGTTCTGCCTGACACAGCGAGGTGTCCGGTTTTGCGACTGCTTCGCAGTCGAGCGCGGGCAAGCCCGCTCGCCACAAAATCACGCCAAGCTTGAGAACGTTGCGGTTACGCCGACAACGTCCAAGGCTGCAGGTCGTAGCCTTTCTGGCTCAACTCCGCACGGGCCTGTTGCAGCAGGCTGACCAACTGCTCGGAGTCGGAGTAGGCGCTGCAAGGAATCTGCTGGCGACCGATGCTGTTGTTGGTACGGTCGATCACGGTCAGGCTCAGTTCGCCTTTATCCTGCGCAACCCAGGCAACACACTGGAATGGCTTAAGGGCCTGGCCGGCCATCAGAAGTGCTTCGTTCATACGGAGCGGGGCGTTCATCGGGTTTTCTCTCAAGTATGCCCAAACAGTTCACTGGACCGTCGGCTTGGGCTCACCGTTTCGGTCGGTTACTTGTACTGATGTCCGATCGCAGGCATCAGGTCACACAAGTCATAAAGTTTTTTTCACTTTCTTTCATATACTCAACTCGAGCCCCAAGAACGGCACGCCAGCCCAGACAGGGCTGCTTGGGGATTGAGCAAAGGCTCTGGCCCGCGGCTTTTCGAGCTGGTGGCTTATCCGTTAGCAGGTTTATAACCAAACGGTACAAGTCTTCGTCAAGTTCTTGCTAGTGTTACAAGCAGGCTTGCCAACTGCTTGTTTCTAATAAATATTTAAAACTCTGGCGCCAAGGATCAGTCATGCAAGAAGCGGTTCCGCTCAGACGCCTGCTGGTGGTTGATCCTTGTGACGACTGTCATCGCCTGTTACCGGGTTTGCGCACCGTGGGCTGGGATGTCGACAGCTGCAATCTGGACACTGCCGTCGATCGCGCCTGCGATGTCGGCCTGTTGCGCCTGCAACCTTTTCACCTCGAACGCCCTGAGGCGGTCAAGGACCTGATCAGCCGTAGCGGCACCGAGTGGATCGCGGTTCTCAGTCAGGAAGTCCTGCGTTTGCAGAACGTCGGTGACTTTGTCTGCGAGTGGTTCTTCGACTTTCATACTTTGCCCTTCGATGTTTCCCGCGTACAGGTGACATTAGGTCGCGCTTTCGGCATGGCGCGTTTGCGCGGCCAGGGTTCGATCCATGTCGACCAGCCGGAACACGAGCTGCTGGGCGACAGCCGGCCGATCCGCGAGCTGCGCAAACTCCTGGGCAAGCTGGCGCCCACCGAGTCGCCGGTATTGATCCGTGGTGAAAGCGGCACCGGCAAGGAGTTGGTGGCGCGCACCCTGCACCGGCAGTCCCAGCGGCATGCCAAGCCTTTCGTGGCGATCAACTGCGGGGCGATCCCGGAACACCTGATCCAGTCCGAGTTGTTCGGTCATGAGAAGGGTGCTTTTACCGGGGCGCACCAGCGCAAGGTCGGACGCATCGAAGCGGCCAACGGCGGCACTTTGTTCCTCGACGAAATCGGCGACCTGCCCCTGGAGTTGCAGGCCAATCTGTTGCGTTTCCTCCAGGAAAAGCACATCGAACGGGTCGGCGGCAGCCAGCCCATCGCCGTGGATGTACGGGTGCTGGCGGCGACCCATGTCGACCTGGAAGCCGCCATTGGCAGTGGGCGTTTCCGTGAGGACCTCTACTACCGGCTCAACGTTCTGCAAGTGATGACGGCGCCGCTGCGTGAACGGCATGGTGATGTGGCGATGCTGGCCAACCATTTTTCCCATTTCTACAGCCAGGAAACCGGGCGCCGGCCGCGCAGTTTCAGTGAAGAGGCCTTGGCGGCCCTGGGCAATCATGCCTGGCCGGGCAACGTCCGCGAGCTGGCCAATCGGGTCAGGCGCGGGTTGGTCTTGGCTGAGGGACGCCAAATCGAGGCCCGGGACCTGGGGTTGCACAGCCTGCCTTGCGACAGCGCGCCCATGGGCACGCTGGAAGACTATGTGCACCGCGCCGAGCACCAGGCGCTGTGCGATGTGCTCAATCGGCACAGCGACAA
The DNA here is from genome assembly GCF_013386165.1 of Pseudomonas gingeri. Classification (GTDB taxonomy): domain Bacteria; phylum Pseudomonadota; class Gammaproteobacteria; order Pseudomonadales; family Pseudomonadaceae; genus Aquipseudomonas; species Aquipseudomonas gingeri_C. The sequence continues at coordinate 626,182 of NZ_JACAOS010000003.1, forward strand.
TATGAGTGTCGCCGCCCGCGTGCTGGGGGTGTCACGCCCGACTTTCTATCGATTGCTGCACAAGCACCAGATCCGCTAGGGCGCGGGGAGCGAAACGAAAAGGCCCGCAACGTTTGCACGTTGCGGGCCTTTTCCATGGGCCTGACTCAGAAGTAGTAGGGGAACTTCACGCTGAAAGAGAAGTTCGGCGCGTCGGGGGTCATGCCCAGGGACAGCATGGGCACTATGGTGAGCTTGGGAGTGGCGGCAATGGTCATGCCGATGTTGAAGAACCCCGAGTTGGCATCGCTGCCAACCACGCTCTGCCAGGGTTGCCCGCTTTGCTGGAGACTGCTGCGGCGTTGCACCAGATCCGAGACCGAGAAGGACATGCTCATCTTCTCGTTCAAGGCGAAGGCCACACCGGCACCGATCTGGAAGCTGTCGCCGAGCCTGACCTTGCCGGGGACGACCACACCCTGTTCCGCACTGATATCGCCGAACGATTCCTCGAAGTTGTGCGTGTAGGCCAGGGTGCCGAACAGCACGGCCGGGTCAAAGGTCTTGACCAGCGAGATACCCGGTGTGACAGACCAGACGCCGTTGCCGGTGGGCAGGCTTTGTGGATAGGTCAGGCTGTTGCTTTGAGACGAGGTGAGGAACTTGATGCCATACGGATCCTTGCCGGTAGGTGCCTTGATCCGGAAGCTGAAGACTGCATCCGGCCAGTTCTCCGATTCGTCGAGAAACTTGTAGGCCACGCCGACGTTGACGTCGCCCAGGGCCGGATCCTGTGTCACCGATTGCTCGACGGTGGTCGCGGCCGCGCCGCCGTTGCCACCTCCCGCCTGATAGACCGAGTCCCGGTAGACAATGGGAGCATTTATGTCGAACTGCCATCTATTGTCGAGGTTATAACGGGCGGTCAGGTCGAGTGTCCAGGTGTCGGATTTGATCCGGTCCAGGTTGATATTGCCGAGGAAGATCGAGTCCAGGGCTAGAAACCCGTTGAGAAACAGCTGTCGGGTATCGTAGTGCGAATAGGTGAGTCCCGTCTCGACACTGAACTTGCCATTGCCGAAGAAGCCGCTGGCCTCGTTGTACAGATCGGAGACACTCTGGGCCGGCGCCGAATCATCCTTGAGCGATTGGCCGTAAGAGGAACCCGAAGTGGCAGAAGCTGATCCCGGGGCGCTTGCGCCGGCTCCCGCAGCCGCTACCGTTTGCCCCTTTTTCAGGTCCGCAGGGGATTTCACGAGGCGCTTGGGCGGCGGCGCTACCGGCTGATCTTCGACCTGTTTCACCCGCTGTTCCAGTACCGACAACGCCTGTTGCTGTTGTACGTAGCGTTGTTTCAGCTCTTGGAGTTCCTGTTTCAGGGCCTCGACTTCAGCATCGGGCGCTGCCTGTAGCATCGCCGCCGGGAAGAGCGCACCCACACATACCGCCATGCGTAACGAGAGCGATAGAGACATGAAATAAGTCGTCCTTTTCTGACATCCAATGGTCGAAAATGAGCGTAGTTCAGAATCCCATGCTGCGTAGTCCCTTCAGTTGAGTCAGGCTGCAATCCAGTGCCCCTACGGTGGGCATGTTGTTCTGTAGCACTACATTGAGTTGGGTCATGCTGTTGACCAGGTTGCTGCTGCCCAGCAGGGTGGTGGACTGCATCACCCCGCCCTGGGCGATTTGTTGCAGGGCATTACCCTGATTGTTGTTGGCCAATATCTGCATGGTCACGCCGCTGGCCGCGGCAGAGACGGTGACGCTGCCGGCGGCGCCGGAGCCGGTGATGCTGCCGCCGCTGGTGAGCACCTGGCCCATTTGCTGCGGGCTGCTCGGGACCTGGTTCGCTTCGCTGACATTGATCGCGACGTTGTTATTGGCGCTGTTGCCGTCGCCGGCGGCACGCACCACCTGGGTCACGCCCGTCGAGGCGTTCAGGCCGGCACCGCCGATCACCGTGCCGGTGCCTTGGGTCGGTGCGGCGCCATTGCCCTGGGTGCTGAAGGTGGTGACATAGAACTGCGGCTTGATGGTCGATTGCTGGATTTGCAGGGAAGTGGCCGCGCCGATGGTGTCGCCACGGGCGTTGGTCCAGGTGCTTTGCATGACAATCCCGAAACTGATGATGCGCCCCGGCATGACGTAGCGACCACGCAGTTCGGACAACTCTGAATCTTTCAGTTCTATCGGTTTGAAGGGCAGGGCTGCGTGTGCTGGCAGGCAGGCGAGCACCAAACAACTGACCATCAGCCTGTGTGAGGTTTTCATGTGCTGCTCCCGGAGCATCCTGCCCCTTTATTTTTAGTGCACCTTAAAAGAAGTCGCTCTGGATAAAACCGAAATCCATCAATTCCGCGTCCTTGACCGGGTGGAAGGTGTCCAGCTTGTTCTTGGCCGTGAGCGGTGCCGGTGGGTCGAGCAAGGCGTTGCTCTTGTCGTAGCCGGGACCGATGATGGCGAAGATGATGCCGTTCCAGCCTTTCTGGAAGTCCGCATTGGTGTAGCGCTTGTGGCCCAGCACGGGGTCGCCGATATAGACCCAGTCCTTGTCGGCGCGCTGCATCACCACGAAATGTTTGTAGCCGCGGATATCCATCATCACCACGACCGGAATGCTCACGCTGGGCAGGCTGTCGGCGGGAATCTTGTAGCCCCGTGCGCGCATGCCGATGCTTTCGATGTAGCGCTTCATGTCCAGCATGGAGAAACCTTGCTTCTTGACCAGTTCCTGGTCAGAGGTGGTCAGCATGCCTTTGATGATCTGTTCTTCGTTGACGTCCAGCCAGTAGGCCTGGCGCAGCAAGGTGGCGAGTGCTGCGGCACCGCAACTGAAGTCGGTTTTTTGCTCGACCAGGTCGGAGAAGCGCCGTTCACGCATACTCTGGACATGTTTGTAGAACACCACGGCGCCGGGAAGTCCGGGCACAGCCATGGTGGCGGCCTGAATGGAGAGGGAGAGAAAAAGGGCAACGGCAAGGGCGATGGTACGCATGGTCATACGCCTCTCGGAACTGAAAAAAGAGCCCCGTTTCCGGGGCTCTCAGTACGGTTGCCACTACATGCAGGCGCGGCAGCCGGCAGCAATGGACAGGGTGTTGCCTTGTTGGTTGCCGACACCGGCCGCCACGTTGGCACCCACGTTGCCCGAGGCATTGTTGAGCGAGCCGTTGATGCTGGCGTTGTTGACCACTGGCATGGTCCAGCCGTTAGGTGTCATCACTTGATAAGTAGCGACGCCATTCAGGTCGATAGTGCCCATCTCGGTACCCTTGATGGTGCTGCCTTTTCCGTGCCCGCGATCATCGTTGCCCCAGCCGCCATGGCCGTCACTGCCGCTGCTTTCGGTGCCTTTGAAGGTGCCGCTGTAGCCGCCTTCAAGACTGATAGTGGCTTTGAGTGTAGTGACTTTGTAGGCCTGAACCCCGGCGTTGGCCACTTGCAGGCCGTTGGAGTTCTGAGTTGCCGAACCCGTTGCCGACGCGACACGACCGCCGGATACGGCGATGGCCAGGTCGTTTTTCTGTTGGTTGAAGTCGCCGGCGGCCACGTTGACGCCCATGTTGCCGGAGCCATAGTTGCCGGAGCTGTTCAATGAACCATTGTTTTGGGTGGATTCATTGGCGACTGTGTTGTTGTGGTTGGTCTGGGTCAGCGTGGTGTTGGAGCTGGCGCTGCCGAAGATGAAGCTTTCGTCGGCGGTGGCCAGCGCGGCTTCGTTGAGTTGTTGGTTGCCGTCGCCGGCTGCGGCGTTGGCGCCCATGTTGCCGCTGGCACTGTTCAACGAGTTGTTGATGCTGCCGTTGTTCTGGGTGCCTTCGTTGATGACCGCGTTGCCGTGGCTGTCCTGCGTATCGTTGACCGAGGCGCTGGCGCCGGCAGTGATCTGCAGCAGGGTGGCGAGGTCCGGGCCTTGGTTATGGTCATGATGGCGACGACCGTGTCCATCATCGTTGCCGCCTGCCTGAGCAGCCATTGCCATGACGGCGGCCAGTGCGAAGACCAGTGGTTTGAGAGCCATTGTGGGTTTCATGGTGTGTATCTCCGTGCTTATTAGTTGAGTTAAGTGTTGGTACTTTCTAATTGGCACTGCACGGGTCAATCAGCGACCCGGATACTGAGGGTGTTGGCCATACGGTTGCCCACCCCCGCGCTCTGGCTCACCTGAATCACTCCTCGGCTGCCGGTGAAGGCCTGGTCGCTGGTAACGACCTGGCGGCTGCCTGGTGGTGTGGATGAGTCCGAGTTCGGTGACAGCGCCACGTTCTGTTGGGACAGGACGCTGTCGTCGATGCTTTGCGGTGCGGCACTGATGCTGATCCGCACGGCATTGATCATCTGGTTGTTGGCGCCGGCGGATTGGTTGACCCCAATCATGCCGTTGCCGTTACTGAAGGAATTGCCCTGGATGGCAGCCTTGGCGTTGATCGCCGTACTGGCTCCGGTGGTGATTTTCTGGTTCAGCAAGGTGGTGGCGCTGGCGCTGGTGCCGACCGCAATAGCCCGGCTGTTGAGCTGTTGCTGTTGGTCGCCGGCGGCCTGGTTGACCATCACGTTGCCGTTGTATTGCTGGCCGCTGTTGTTGATCGTGGCGTTGTCGATGACCGGACTGGCGGAGTCGGCCAATACGCTGGCGCTGCTGAACAGGGCGAGAAGAAACAGTGAGTGGCGCATGTCATTGCCCCTTGCCGATGGCGCCGAGGGCGTTCATGCCCGCTGCCAGTCCATGGTTGATCGTGTTGGCGATGCTGGCGCCATTGCCGCCGCCGTGTCCGGCGGTCATGCCTGGCAGGCCATTGGGGTTGTTCAGGCCCGGCATGCTGGTGGTATTGGTGTCGATCAGTTGGCTGATGGAGCCGCCGGTACTGATGCCGGCGATATCGCCGTCACTCAGTTCCCGACCGGTTATCGACGTGATCAGGCCGGATGGGTTGGTGTTGACCGTGGTCGGGTTGGGGTCAGGCTGCAGGGCCGGGCGGCCATAACTCTGAGGTTGAACGGTACGATCAAGGACAATCACTCCGTTGCCGCCGGCCTGGGCCGTGAGGCAGAGCATCGAACTGATCGCGCAACTGATCAGCACGGTGCGGGTAAAACCGGTAGTGAGAATCCTCATGACGGCATTCCTTCTTCAGTACGCTGGCCCTGGATCAGCGTTTGAGAGGGAAAGAGCAGAAGCTGTGCCGCTTTTGGTTTTTCCTTTGAAAACAACGGGTTGTTTTTGGTTGCGAATGGAGTGCGCGAAAGCTGTTTCACGGATGAGACAGTCGCGAGGGGGAAGGGCCGGGAGATTTCGGCGCAACGCGGTAATACGGGCCTTTCAGGGCAGGTGTATCAGCGGCTTAACACCTGGGGCATTGCCGGGCCTGAACCGTTGATTTTGAGGCGTTGCCTGTGGATGAGGTGTTTCAGAAGTGGACACAGACCCCGGTTTTCCCAGGGTTTTCAGCAATTTCAGGCGTCTGTTGCAGCTTCAAGCAAATGTTTGACGGCGGCGAGGGCCTGTTCACGACGGGCCTGCCAATCGCCGTCAATCACGCTGACCGCTTGCCCATGCCGTGTCAGCCAGTCCAGGCTGGCGGCAAAAAATGCCTGGCGCTCGCCCAGCTCCGGCTGGCAACGCTGGCCGTCGTCGGTCCAGCCCACGCCTTCGGGGCGCAACAGCAGGTGCAGGTCGTAGTGACGTGTCTGCAAGGCCTGTTCGATCCAAGCCGGGCATTCGCCGAACAGGGTCCGGCTCCAGAGCAGGTTGCTCAGCAGGTGGGTGTCGAGAATCAGCAGCGTCGGTGTTTGCGCACGGGCGGTGTCCTCCCACTCAAGCTGCCCACGGGCGATGGCCGGGATATCCGCCAGGCAAGTGTCGCGCGGGTTGCATTCGATGAAATAACGCACGTACTCGCCGACCACCAGGCCGCCGAAGTGCGCTTGCAGCTCGGCGGACAACCAGCTTTTACCGCTGGATTCAGGCCCCGCCAGGACGACGACCTTCATGGGCGCAGCCATGGGGATTCCTCGGACTCGAAAAAAGGAGGGCGATTGTACCCTCCCATCCTCAGACCTTGAACTGCTTGAGCAAGGTATTGAGTTGCTGGCTCAGGTCCCTGAGTTTTTCGCTGTCGACACTCGATTGCTCGGCCGCCAGGGCGGTGCTGTGGGAAAGGCCTGCCGCATCGGTGACGTTCTGGTTGATTTCCTCCACCACATGGGACTGTTCAAGGGTGGCGCTGGCAATCGAGGCATTGAGCCCGTTGAGGTTGCGCAGGGCCTGGCCGATGGCGTTAAGGCTCTCACCGGCCAGGCCCGCCTGCTCGATGGTCAACTGCGAAGCACGGCTGCTGTCGCCGATGACTTTCACCGCCGCTTCGGAATGGCCTTGCAGACGTTCGATCATCGACTGGATCTCCGCCGTCGACTTCTGTGTACGCTGGGCCAGCAGGCGTACTTCATCGGCGACCACGGCAAAGCCGCGACCCTGTTCACCGGCACGGGCGGCCTCGATGGCGGCGTTCAGGGCCAGCAGGTTGGTCTGTTCGGCAATCGAGCGAATCACTTCCAGGACACTGCCGATCTGTGTGCTTTCGGCCGCCAGGGTGCGGATCACTTCCACTGCCTGGTTGATGGTGCCGGAGAGCGAATCGATCTGTTGCAGGCTGTTGTCGATATTCAGTTGACCCTGGCGCGCCTGGGCTTCGGCATCACGCATCTCGCTGGCGGCCTGCTCGGCATTCTTGGCCACGTCCTGCACGCCATAAGTGACTTCGTTGATCGCCGTCGCGACCAATTCCATCTGTTGTGACTGCTGCTGGCTGCGGGCCTGGGCCTGGGTGGCGTTGCTGCCCAGGTCGGTGGAGGACTGGCCGAGTGCCGTTGCCGAGATCTGGAGCTGGCCGACCACGGTGCGCAGTTTGCTGGTGAATCCGTTGAAGTGGCGTGCCAGTTGCGTCACCTCGTCCTGCCCGTGGGTATCGAGGCTACGGGTCAGGTCGCTTTCACCGCTGGCGATATTGGCCATGGCGTTCACGGTTTCCTGCAAGGGGCGCACGATACTGCGGGCAATCATCGTCACCAACAGCGCCATGATCACGGCAATCCCCAGGCCGATCAGCGAGGCACGCCACACCTGGCCATAAAATTCGTCTTGCAGGTCGTCGACGTAAACGCCCGAACCGACGATCCAGCCCCACGGCTCGAACAGCTGAACATAGGAGGTTTTCTGCACCGGCGCACTGGCACCCGGTTTCGGCCAGCGGTAGTTGACCATGCCCGCGCCTTTGGCCTTGGTCAGGGTCACCATCTCGTTGAACACGGCATAACCGTCCGGGTCGCGGATGCCCGAGAGGTCCTGGCCTTCGAGCTTGGGGCTGGTCGGGTGCATGATCATGACCGGACGCAGGTCGTTGATCCAGAAGTAGTCGGTCTGGTTGTAGCGCAGCCCGCGCACCACGCTCAGGGCCTGCTTCTGCGCGGCTTCGCGGCTGAGGGTGCCGGCGGTTTCCAGGTCGTGGTAATAGTTGAGGATGCCACTGGCGACCTGGACCAGGTGTTGGGTCTTCTGCGCCTTGGCCTGATAGAGGTCGTCATGGATCTGCCGGAGCATCAACAGGCCCAGGATCAGCAGCATCGCCATGGCGACAATCAGGATGAGCCAGAGACGCCGACTGATTGACACATTTCGCAAACTATTCATGAGGACACTGCTCCTTGTTCTTCTTGTTGTGATCTTCGCCGATCTGCATCCAAACAGGTTTTCTCCGTCCTGCCCAGTAGGCTTATGGCTACTATCAAGACGGCCATAAACAGGCGTGTCTGATAGGCTCTCGGCCCGAAACCGACAAACCTGAGTTGATGTTTGATTTTTCAGACATTTTTTACAGTTTGACGACAAGCGGTGCGACACCCTGAATGGGTGCCGCCCACGGGCAAATTATCGAATGCTGGATTTTCAAGTGCCACGCGTTGTGCGGGGCAGCAGGGGGAATAATGGATCTTTGGACCGCCGCACAGGCAGTGATTCTGGGTATCGTCGAGGGCCTGACGGAGTTCTTGCCGATCTCCAGCACCGGACACCAGATTATCGTTGCAGACCTGCTGAATTTCGGCGGGGAGCGGGCGATTGCCTTCAATATCATTATCCAGCTCGGGGCGATCCTGGCGGTGGTCTGGGAGTTTCGCCACAAGGTGTTCTCGGTGGTCCGGGACCTGCCGACGCAGCGCAATGCCCAGCGCTTCACCCTCAACCTGCTGGTGGCGTTCCTGCCGGCGGTGGTGTTGGGGGTGCTGTTCAAGGAGGTCATTGCGACCTACCTGTTCAATCCGATCACGGTGGCCGCCGCGCTGGTGGTGGGCGGCCTGATCATCCTCTGGGCCGAGCGTCGCCAGCATGTGGTGCACGCCGAGAGCGTGGATGAGATCACCTGGAAAGATGCCCTGAAGGTTGGTTTCGCCCAATGCCTGGCGATGATCCCCGGCACCTCGCGGTCCGGTGCGACCATTATCGGCGGGCTGCTGTTCGGACTGTCGCGCAAGACCGCCACCGAGTTTTCGTTCTTCCTGGCGATGCCGACCATGGTCGCGGCGGCGGTGTACTCCGGCTATGGCTTCCGTCATCAGTTCCAGATGGCCGATCTGCCGGTGATCGCCCTGGGTTTCGTGACGTCCTTTGTCTTTGCGATGATCGCCGTGCGCGGCTTGCTGAAGTTCATCGCCAGCCATACCTATGTGGCGTTCGCCTGGTACCGGATCGTCTTCGGCCTGGTGATCCTCGCCACCTGGCAGTTCGGCTGGGTTGACTGGTCGACACGCGGATGAGGACTTCACGCAGCCAGGAAGGTACTCGCCAGGCCAGAGGTCGGGTCCAGCATCTCAAGCTCAAGCTTGCGGCGTTGTTGATGCTCTGCGCGTTGCCCGGGTTCGGCGCGTTGCAGATGCGGCTCGCGGGTGGCTCTTCGGCACCGCTGTGGGCTTACGGGATCGTCAGCCTGCTGGCGTTCTTCCTGTACTGGAGCGACAAGCGCAAGGCTCGCGAGGAGGTGTGGCGCACGCCGGAGAAGGTCCTGCACGCCATCGAGTTGCTGGGCGGCTGGCCGGGGGCATTGATCGCCCAGCAGGTGTTTCGGCACAAGACCCGCAAAGTCTCTTATCAGGTGGTGTTCTGGGTGATCGTGCTGCTGCACCAGGTGTTCTGGATCGACCACCTGTTCCTCGACGCCACCCTGGTACACCTGTCGTTTTTATAACAGCAGGCCGACCTGGACACGCTTGGGCAGTTTCGCCACCACCAGTTGATGGGAGCGCTGGATCAGTGCGTGCAACTCTTCCCGGCCCAGGGGGTAGGGCGTGTCCATGATGATCCAGTGGGCCCTGGCCAGATATGGCGCCGGCCCGATCCCCGGACGGTCGACGTGACCGAGGAACAGATCCTTGTCGACCTTGAACGCCAGGGAGTCGCCGCGCAGCCCCTGCACGGCGAACATCTTGTTCCCGGCAATGGAAAACACCCGCACGCCGCCCCATTTGTAGTCTTCCCGGGCGCCGGGCAGTGTCAGGCAGAAGCGCGCGATATCTTCCGGATTGAGGGTGGGTCCTTTCACAGTGTTCTATCTCCGCAACCTTTGAAAACTTCAGCCAGGTGGTCGATCCAGGCCCGGACCGCCGGCAGCACGCCGCGCCGATGAGGGTAGACGGCCTGCAACCAGCCGCCGGGCAAGGACCATTCGGGGAGGATCTGGACGAAGGTGCCGTTGGCCAGTTCTTCCTCACAGTACAGCATCGGCAGCACGCTGAAGCCCAGGCCGGCGAGGACACAGGCCTTGCGCACGACAAAGTCGTCGACCCCGAGTCGAGCCTCGAACGTCAGTTCGCGCTTTTCGCCCCCGGCATTGATCAGGCTCAGATGCACCAGGCGATCGGCTTCCAGGGCGCCCAATATTGGTGCGTTCCTGAGGTCCTCCAGGCTATTGATCGGGTGTTGCTCGAGAAAGGCCGGCGTCGCCAGGATAAACGTCTGCGCCTGGCGCAAGCGACGGGTCACCAGCAACGGATCTTCGTCGCCCTGTTCGCGGACCCGCAGGGCGACATCGATGCCTTCGGTCACCAGGTCGACCCGCCGATTGACCATCAGCACTTCCAGCTGGACCAACGGATGCGCGCTCAGGAAGCTGGAGATCACCCAGGGCATGAATTCCTGGGCCAGGCCCACCGGACAGGAGACGCGCAGGCGTCCGCGGGGTTCGCTGGACATGCTGGCCACTGCTTCGTCGGCCATCTCGGCCTCCAGCAACATCGCCTGGCAATGGCGCAGGTAGCGCTCGCCGACGGCGGTCAGTTTCAGCTGGCGGGTGGTGCGTTGCAGCAAACGGGCACCGAGACGTTCTTCCAGTTCGGCGATCCGCCGCGACAGGCGCGATTTGGGAATCCCCAGCAGGCGCCCGGCCGCCGCGAAGCCGCCGGCTTCAACCACCTTGGCGAAATAGTAGAGATCGTTGAGGTCTTGCATGGGCAGCGGCTCGATTGTTCTATCGTTGGGACAAACTATCGCATTTTAGTGGGCTAATCGGCTATTGGTTTCGCCTGTAGGATTATCTCAACTTGATCGCCCAGTGGCGATCCTCACTTGGAGATCCCGCATGAAACTCTTGCACATTGATTCCAGCATCCTGGGCGACAACTCTGCCTCCCGTCAGCTGAGCCGTCAGGTCGTCGACGCCTGGAAACTCGCCGAGCCTTCCGCTGTGGTGACCTACCGCGACCTCGCCAGCGATGCCATCAGCCACTTCTCCAGCCTGACCCTGGTGGCAGGTGGTACCGCAGCCGAACTGCGTGACGCGGCCCAGCGCCACGAAGCCGAGCTCAGTGCTTCGACCATCGAAGAATTCCTCGCCGCCGATGCCATCGTGATCGCCGCGCCGATGTACAACTTCAGCATCCCGACCCAACTCAAGGCCTGGATCGACCGTGTTACCGTCGCCGGCAAGACCTTCCGTTACACTGAAGCCGGTCCTGAAGGCCTGGCTGTTGGCAAGAAGCTGGTGATCGTCTCCACCTCCGGCGGCCTGCATGTCGGCATGCCGACTGGCGTCGCCCACGAAGACTACCTGAACGTGCTGTTCGGTTTCCTCGGCATCACCGATATCGAGTTCGTCCGCGCCCACGGCCTGGGCTACGGTGAAGAAGTGCGCGCCAAGGCGATGAGCACCGCGCAGGTACGGATCAGCGAAGAGCTGTTTGCCACCGCGTAAAGCTTTCGTAAACCCGCAAGCTTCTTTCGGGAACACCCATTAAACTCTGTGCTCTGATCATTCCAAATGGTCAGCGTACGGAGTTTTTTGCGTCTGGCGGTTCAGGTTTGGCTCGGGTTATGCAAGATCGATCAACCATAGGTGCTCTGAAAAACCTCGAAAATCAGTCAAAGCCCTGATCCAGGAGCTTTAGCTTCAAGGAATTGAAGAGAATTGGTGTGTTAATTACGCAACAAAGGTGGGCATCCCCATGATGCGTCTTTGTGCAGTGTTACTGATCTGTTTGTCCAGCAGCCTCCTGACGGTGCAGGCTGCCCCGCCTGCTCATTGGAGCGTGGGCTATCATCGCCTGACGTTCCTTGATCCTCTCGACCTCAAGCCGATGTCGGCGATTGCCTTCTACCCCTCCAGTGACCGCGAGCATCCGAGCCGGATCGGCAACTACACGATCCAGGCCAGCGAAGACGCCAAGGTCGCCATCGGCCGTTATCCGTTGTTGATGCTGTCCCATGGTAACGGCGGCACGCCTCTGGCCCTGCACGACCTGGCCACCTCCCTGGCGCGCAAGGGCTTTGTCGTAGTTGCCGTGCTGCACCCTGGCGACAACTACAAGGATCAAAGTCGCCTGGGCACGCTGAGCAACCTTTACGGTCGGCCCATGCAGATTTCCGAAGCCATTACGGCCACCCTTGGCGACACGATGCTGTCACCTTATATCGAAGCCGAGAATGTCGGTGTGATCGGCTATTCGGCGGGTGGCGAAACCGCGCTGATCCTGGCTGGGGCCCAGCCGAATCTGGAGCGACTGCGCCGTTATTGCCAGCAGCGTCCGGATGACAAGGACGCCTGCAACACCAAGGGTGAACTGATCGTCGACCGCGATGACCTGCAGCCGGTGGCGGATCCTCGAGTGCATGCCTTGTTGCTGATGGCGCCGCTGAGCCTGATGTTCGGCCGCCACACCCTGGCCGATGTCCACGTGCCGGTATTGATGTACAGCGGTGGTGACGACAAGCTGGTGTTCCCGGACAAGAACGCTGCTGCCCTTGCGCGCAAGTTGCCGGCGGCGCCTGAGTTCAGGCTGATTGCCGGGGCCGGGCATTTTGTCTTCATGGCGCCCTGCAACCCGGAGCAGCTCCAGGCCACGCCAGGACTGTGCACCGATGCCGAAGGGGTCAATCGTGAGGATATCCATCGCGACCTGATCCACGAAGCCGGGCGTTTCTTCGCCAAGACCCTCAGCACGCCGAGCCATGGCGGGATGCAGACCGCCGATCAGTGAGTCATTGGGCTGCTGCGCGACGTGCCAGCAGCACCGTGACCGACAGGCCGCTGATTGAGAGTAAGGCTGCGGTGAAGAAAATCCACGAATAGCCCAGGTTCGAGGCGATCGCGCCCATCACCGGACCGGCGATAGCCAGGGCCAGGTCGAAAAATACCGCATAGGCGCTCAGGCCCGCACCACGACTAGTGCTCGGCACCTGTTTGATCGCCTCTACCCCCAGCGCCGGATACACCAGCGACAGGCCGAACCCCGCCAGGCCCGCGCCGGCCAGGGCGACGCCGGTGGAAGGTGCCAGCCAGAGCAGCACCAGCCCGAGGGTTTCGATACTCATGCAGACGATGGCCGCCCTGAAGCCGCCGAAGCGGTTGATGCTGCCGATAAAAAACAGTCGAGCGAGGATGAAGCAGGTGCCGAACACCGTCAGGCAATAGGCGGCGCCGGTCCAGCCGCGGCTCAGATAGAACAGGGTGACAAAGGTGGTCAGGGTGCCGTAGCCGATGGACGCCAGGGTCAGGCTGGCGCCATAGGGTGCGATCCGCCCGAACACCGCCCAGAACGGCAGGCGCTCGCCGCGAATCACCGGCACCGAGGGTTTGTTGCGTATCAGCAGCAGGGCGCCGAGGGCCAGGGTCGACAAGGCGATGCCGAGGCTGGCAAAGCCGTAGTCCTCGACCATCAGCACCCCCAGTGGCGCGCCGATGGCGATGGCGCCGTAGGAGGCGATGCCGTTCCAGGAGATGACCCGGGCGGTCTGCTCGGCGCCGACCTGGCCGATCCCCCAACTGATGGTGCCGACGCCGATCAGGCCCTGGGCGATCCCCAGCAGCAGGCGCGCGACGATCAGAATCCCCAGGCTCAGCAACGGCAGGTATTGCACCTGGGTCGACAGCCAAGTCAGCGCGCCGCTTAGAACGATGCCCGACAGGCCATAGATGATCGAGCGCTTGGTGCCGATGCCGTCGGCCATGCGTCCGGCCATGGGGCGGCTGAGCAGGGTCGCCAGATATTGCGAGCCGATGGTCAGGCCGGCGATCACCGCGCTGAAACCCAGTTGTCCGTGCACGTAACCGGGCAACACCGCAATCGGCAGGCCGATGCAGAGGAAGGCGATAAAAGTGTAGAAGACGATGGAAACGATCTGCAGGGTGATCGTCAGGTTGCTGGTCGGTCTAGGGGGTTGCTGGGCGGACATGAAGGCTCGTTCGCGGGCGGGCGGTTAGAGAGCTGCATGATGGCGGGATGGGAGGATAAAAGAAAGCAGGCTAACGAATTTCTTGAGCGTGGCGTGGATATTGGCTTGTCAGTGACAGCGATGCGGGATTCACCGCCGCCATCGCCAGCAAGCCGGCTCCTGCAGGTCGGTGCTCAGCGCAAGATATTGTCGTACGCAAAGCCCTTGTGGGAGCTGGCTTGCCGGCGGTGGCGATAGATGATTCACACTCGCCGGCAAGCCAATTGCGCGGTGTTTAGAACACCACGCCCTGGCTGCGCAGGTAGTCGTCATAGGTGCCGCTGAAGTCGATCACGCCGCTTGGGCTCAGTTCGATGATGCGGGTGGCCAGGGACGAAACGAACTCGCGGTCGTGGCTGACGAAGATCAGCGTGCCCGGGTAGTTCTCCAACGCCAGGTTCAGGGATTCGATGGATTCCATGTCCAAGTGGTTGGTCGGTTCGTCCATGATCAGCACGTTCGGCTTTTGCAGGATCAGCTTGCCGAACAGCATACGGCCTTGCTCACCACCGGAAATCACCTTGACCGACTTGAGGATCTCGTCGTTGGAGAACAGCATGCGGCCCAGGGTGCCGCGAACCACTTGTTCGCCTTCCTTGGTCCAGCGGCCCATCCAGTCGAACAGGTTGGATTCGTCTTCGAAGTCCGAGGCGTGATCCTGGGCGTAGTAGCCAAGTTCCGCGGCTTCGGTCCACTTGACGGTACCGGCGTCCGGGGTCAGTTCGTTGACCAGGGTGCGCAACAGGGTGGTCTTGCCGATCCCGTTCGGGCCGATGATCGCCACGCGCTCGCCGGCTTCAACCTGGAAGCTGAAGTCCTTGAACAGGGTCTTGCCATCAAAACCTTTGGCCATGCGCTCGACGATGACCGCCTGGCGGTGCAGCTTCTTGGTCTGTTCAAAACGAATGAACGGGCTGACGCGGCTCGACGGCTTGACTTCGGCCAGCTGGATCTTGTCGATCGCCTTGGCGCGGGAAGTGGCCTGCTTGGCTTTCGAGGCGTTGGCCGAGAAGCGGCTGACGAAGGATTGCAGCTCGGAGATCTGTGCTTTCTTCTTGGCGTTGTCCGACAGCAGCTGCTCGCGGGACTGGGTCGCCACGGTCATGTATTCGTCGTAGTTGCCCGGGAACAGGCGTAGCTCGCCGTAGTCCAGGTCCGCCATGTGGGTGCAGACGCTGTTCAGGAAGTGACGGTCGTGGGAGATGATGATCATCAGGCTGGAGCGCTGGGTCAGGATGTTTTCCAGCCAGCGGATGGTGTTGATGTCCAGGTGGTTGGTTGGCTCGTCGAGCAGCAACACTTCCGGATCGGAGAACAACGCCTGGGCCAGCAACACCCGCAGTTTCCAGCCTGGGGAGACTTCGCTCATCGGGCCGTTGTGCTGCTCGATGCCGATACCCAGGCCCAGCAGCAATTCACCGGCGCGGGATTCGGCGGTGTAGCCGTCCATCTCGGCGAAGTCGGTTTCCAGCTCGGCCACGGTCATGCCGTCTTCTTCGGTCATTTCCGGCAGCGAGTAGATGCGGTCGCGCTCGGCCTTGACCTTCCAAAGCTCTTCGTGACCCATGATCACGGTGTCGAGTACGGTGAATTCTTCGTAGGCGAACTGGTCCTGGCGCAGTTTACCCAGGCGTACGTTCGGCTCCAGCATGACCTGGCCGCCGGACGGGTCGAGGTCGCCGCCGAGGATTTTCATGAAGGTCGACTTGCCGCAGCCGTTGGCGCCGATCAGGCCGTAGCGGTTACCGGCGCCGAATTTGACCGAGACGTTCTCAAAGAGCGGCTTGGCGCCGAACTGCATGGTGATGTTTGCGGTGGAGATCAATTACTTTACCTATCAATAGCTTACGGTGCGCTTATTTGGGCTGGGACCAATTTTGGACCAATTTGGAGCTTTTCCATTTCACCCCAATCTGAGCTTGAGTTGATCCAACGCGCATAAGTCGAGAGCAGCATCTGCACGCTATGGCCGAGCTGCTGGGAGATGAATGCGGGGTTCATGCCAGACATGATGTCTATTGTCGCATAGGTGTGACGACAGTTGTATGGCGGCCGACGACGGATCTTCAGAGCGTTCAGTGTCGGAACCCACTGCCCGTGCACGTCGGATGGCCAGTTGACTGGCAGTGAGTGTGCTCAGTGAGTTGTGGATGGTTGCATCGAGCATAGGGGTTCCTTGCCGCTATAGCTGCTGACTTTGAAGAGGGAGGGATTACAGGTTTTGCGGGCGGAGTACAAATGTACTCCTATCGGGATTCGGCTGACTTTGCGCCGGTGGATATAGAGACCCTGATGCTTTTCGCAACAGACCCAGCGTAAACCCAGCCAGGGTGTGGGCCTCTGGCTTGCCCCGCGTACCCGTCTGCCAATTTTGAAAGCTCGGCCAACTGGGCGCGCAGGGTGTCTCGCTCACGCTCCAGATCTTCCATTTTCTGCCCGGCTTCCAGGCTCAGTAGTGCGAGCTCATCCTCCATGCGTTCAATGTCTCCCTTGTCAGAATGGGTGTAGAGCGGTCCGAGCTTGTTCATGGCATCAAGGCAGGAATTCCATCCGCCTCTAAAGCTTTCATGGATCATCGGGTGGCATTGAAGGGCGTGCTCCATTCGAGCTGGCAACACCACTGGCCGCGTATTGGCAGGCGTTGGGGCTTCGGGGGAGGCGTTGGGCATTGCGAGCCATTCACGCCGGGGATTCAGTGGGGCGTTCAAATTGGCATCGATCATTTCTTTTGTCGGCTCAACCGGCACCAACTTCCAGCCTTTAGGGATGTTGCTCATACAGCCTCCTTCATCAAAAGATCCTGGGCGCTCACAACCGTCATGCCGAGCCGTTCGGCGATCAGCACTGCCAGCCTGGCGCCTTTCGAGTGCTCCCAACCGGGCAGAGTGGTCACGGTGTCGCAGTCCATCAGGGCGCAGATGTCGCGGCGCATGCAGTCGTTCCAGGTTCCGCCGTTCGGGTTCAGCTCGGCGGGGTTGGTGACGGTGTGTCCGCTGGCGCGCAGGCTGGCTGTCATTGCGGCGAAGGCAGGGAAGTTCAGGCCGGGCAGGCCAGTCATGGGGCCGCTGAGATAAATTCGGGTCACGGGGAGTCCTTGCCCGGCATGCCCGGGTGATGGATTGGCTTTGCTCTCCAGATGTAAGATCTCCAGCAAAGCAACTGGTGTCATCGTTCATCGAGGGTGTTCATGGAAGATCAGGGAAAAAAGCTGCAAGACAGTCTGGCTATGGTCGACATGCTTAAAAGAGGCTCCAGTCGTTCAGGCTTCATGGAGCTCTTACTGAAAAAGCTTCTGGACCTAGGGATTAGGATGGAGGCTGACCATCATGCTCGCGCCCACGTGCACATCGATTACGGAGCCCAGCGGCATACGGCTAGTTTTTCGGTCGATACTGGAGATCGTTTGGTTGGCAGGTTGCCAGCTAAGTACGATCGCGAGATCAAGGAGTGGATACTTTCAAATCAACAGCAACTTTTACTGTTATGGGCAGCAATGAAGTCTGGGGGTAATCACGCTGTTGTCCTTGCCAAACTCAAAGGCAAGTAGCTCGCCGGAGTGGCGTGATTGGTTGAAGTAGGCTATTGCTTAAGGCCCGGCATGGAGCCGGAGACGGGAGATTGAATGAGTTGGGAGATAGTTTCGTACTGGGTCGAGAGTCACCCAGGATTAGCGTCATGGGTTCAAGCGATTGGATCGCATGTTGCTTTGGTAGTTGCTATTGGCGTTGCGTGGTGGCAAGGGCGACAGTCTCGAAAGCTATTTCAAGATCAGGTCAACCACCAGGCTGAAGAATCCAGACTTCAACGAATTGCATCGCTTAGAGCCACAGTTGAAGTTGCTGAAATTGTCGCCAAGCGCGTGATTAATGCGGCCAGAAAGATGCCCGATATCCTTGTGGAAGGAAATGCGCCCCGACATAGGGACGCTCTTGAGGCGGCAGTGCTATGGATTGCAAGGCTGCCTATTTATTAACTCCCTGCAGCTTTGGTCGTCAGGGAAGTGCAGAGCATAGGCTTGTACGCAAACAGAATGCTCAAAGTTCTAGAGTCCATTTCCATGGAAGGGCATCTTTCAGATGAAAACTATAAATCTTTGTGCGGACTTAGCGATGCCGCCGAAAAGGCTTTGGAGGACATATCTTCTTTTGCGGATGAATATAGTGGTAAGATCGGCGTAATCAGGGCTGCAGATATTTAAACTATGCTCATCGTCTCAGTATGCGGCGAGGGGCGCTCAGCGCTCAGCGCAATAGGTGAGGGCTCAGGCCGCCAACTCGACCAGCCGAATTCGGCTCATGTGCATCGTGTCGCGCCCAGCCTCGCCAGGGTGGCGTGATTGGTTGTTGTGGGCTATTGGTTGATGGCCCGGCATGGAGCCGGATCAAGGAGAAGTAGTTGGCAGATTACGAATGGGTTGACGCTGAATTGTTCTTTGATCAGCGACGGGGAAGCATCAGGGTTAGGCCTCTGCCCGGGCAAAAGTACCCGCCAGACATGGTGATCGAATGCGATAAAAGTTTCAGGAGCTCAAACCCGGCGGGATCTAGGTTCCGTTTGATGGTTAAAGAGAAAAAGAAAAAGACGCCTGATTGCCGCACCCATCTCTATTCGCGCTATGACTGGGGTGCTACACCAATTAAATGACCTTCAGCGCAATAGGTGAGGGCGAGTCGGGCCGCCAGGTCTTGCCGAGCCTGCAGCTTTGGCGGCCACTCGCTGAACCCGACCTTCGGCGCTTTCGTCTTCGGGTTGATGATTGGCTAGCCCTTGGCATCGACCAGCACCGCCTTGGCCCTGATGTGCATGTCTCTGCACCTCAGCTTTTACGCGCCAACTCAATGAACTGCTCGGCGTACTGCGGCGCGTCGAAGGGCTGGCTGAGCTGGCGAACCTTCTCGTTGCGCATGATCTTTGCCGCCTGCTCGTCGACAACCTGGCTCCACTCACTGAGGCTCATGTCCAGAGGGGGGCGGCCATGGGTTGGGTTCGGCTTCGTTGTTGGGGTGGTTTTCCTGGCCTCGGCCAGTGCTACGTCGGCCATCATGCCGAACACTGCAAATATGCTCATGGGTTATCTCCGTGCAGTCTATGACCTCGCCAGGCTGGCGTGATTGGTTGAAGTGGGGTATTTGTGTTCGGCCTGGCATAGGGCCGGACGGAGGGGCGGTACGAATGTCGAACCAGGCACAGATTGATGCTATTGAGCACCTGCTGCTTGCAGTGCTGAAGCGATCCGGAACAACGCTATCCGACATCGCAATTGAAGAAGCGCTTGCATCACTGATGAGAGCGGATGCGCCTGGCGGTCTTGAGCGACGAGGAGCTGCCGGTGATTATTTGATGGAGCTGAGATTGCGGCTGGGATAGGAGCTGGTCGCACATTTGGCAAGGTCCGAATCATGTCGATGCAGTAGCCGACCAATATCTGGTGCTGCTGAGACATGGTTTATCTCCGTGCAGCCTCTGGCCTTGCCAGGGTGGTGTGATATGGGTTTGTGGGCTATTGGTTGATGGCCCGGCATGAGGCCCGGTAAGGAGCGTCTGATGACAGAAGAACAAAGCTTTGCAGCGTGTCTTCGGAGTGGCGACATCCAGACATCTATCCGAAAGTGTCAAGAACTGTTCAGCTCCGGGGTGTTTTCATCGACTGGAATTTCGAACCCACTCTTCGAGCCTGCCGTCGTAATGCTGCTGATAAACTTGAATGACCTCCTAGGGAAGTCCAACAAAGATGAAATGCGAGTGGTCTTCGCAGATCATGTTGAACTTACTGACAAGATCAAAGATGTGACCGATCTGGTCAGGGAGTGCAGAAATGCCGCCTGCCACATCGGCAGCGGCGAGCACCTGTTCGAAGGACTAGGAAAGTTTACTTTTAACGTTATCTCGGGCCTGTCTCCCGAGGCGTTCAGTCTGAACGGCGTAAAGCTTGGATGCGATTTTGCAGATGACATAGCTGTTTACTACGGCGAGAAGCGCGTGTATCTAGGGCGTCATCTATTGTTGGCACTTAAATCTGTTGAGAGAAACTATCCACCGGTTCGTTAGATGAGGACGGGCAAGCTGCCGATTGTTCGGCGATGAAGTAGTCCCAAGTCGCTTTATCGCCCTGGGCCACGTACCAGCTCAGCTCCAGGCTATCCTCGGTGTCGCGCACCGATCTTCCGAACTGAGTGCCCGGGAAGGTGAATTTCCTGCTGTTGGCGCACCATGGGTAACCGCCGGTGAACTCGGTGAATGTGACGCCAGGCCGAGCCGCGACCACCTTCTCCTTGAACGCTTCGAACTTGGCATTGCGTGCCGTGGCCTCGGCCTCATATCCGGTCTTGCGGTCCGCAGAGCAGTAGACGACACGGCCATCGAACACTAGGTCCAGTGGGATGTCGGTGTCGGTCTCTTCGTCCCAGGTTCTAGCATCCCTGTCGCACCTGGTTCCGCAGTGGTTGCAGTCGAACCACCAGCCAGCGTCGACGTATGCTTTGGCCGGGATAAAGCGCTGATGTACGTACTGGTCGGCCCACTGAGTTCGTCGACAGGGCACTGCGCTGAAGTCGGTGCTGATTTAATCCGCACCCTGGCGCCGGACCGCGGCGTTTGACGTGGCGAATTGGGTGTTGGATTCTTCGGGGTCGTCGGTTTCCGCGGAGTAGGCCAGCACCTTGCGCTGCGCGGTCTCGACGTTCGGCTTTTTGCTCATGGTGTTCTCCAATGCAGGCGCTGCCCGGCGGCCCGGTGCGGCAAGTGGGCGGGTTACTCCGACGCGCGCTTGAGCTGGTCGGTCAGTAGCGTGGGCAAGCTACGAAGGGTGAGTGTTTCCTCGCCGGCGTCGAATTCGATCTTCTTGCCCAGCAGGTGCTCCTCGAAGCTGATCGACAACCCATCGACCCGGCCGGTGAGTCGCCGGAAGTGGTTGATCGTTTTCTTGTCCGCAGGAGTGGTCGGCGACAGGCCGTAGTCTTTGTCGCGGATGAAGTCGGCGAACGCTTTCGGCCGGTCATCGTCCAGCAGCACCGACAGGTCGTCCAGCTTCATCGGCTCACCAAGCTTGGCCTGGGCCATGGGGTAGTCGACCAGGGTGTGGGTCTTCTCTCGGGCCGACTCTTCGCCCAGGTCCCCGCTTTCCACGAGGTCAGTGAATGCCCTGAGTATGTTTCGGGTTTCGCCAGGGCCATCGCTCCCTTCCTGGCAGCCGATGAAGTCGCGGAAATACTCGCTGCCCCTTGAGGTACGAGATGTACTGCTTCGACTACGGATTGTTCTGCCACTCGCGGATGTTGATACACGCTGCCAGGCGGATATGCATCACCCCTCATCAAAATCAATTGGCCCCGTGTATATCAACCATTCATTGCCAAGCTTCAACGGCTTGAGCGGTGGACCGCCCGGCATGTCTTGATGAGGCCGCAGAATGTAGCCAGAGCCATCAGCCTTTGGTTCAACATTCACAATGAACCGGCTTACGTCCTGCTGGCTCCAGCCGATCACTGCAGCAATTTTTGCGTCGTTGTCGATATTACGGGTAACCATAGCAAACCCCTTCCGTGAAGTTGAGCCAGCTAGCTTAGCTCACCGCTCAAACCCACTCTGAACACCTATTGCATCCAATCCCGAGGACGATATCGCGAATGCCCATTCGCCACAGCGCAATCCACAAAACCGATAAAAAGCCCGACGGCACCCCGGCCATTCTGTTCCTCTGCAAAGCCGAGCAGGTAGAGAGCCAGGCACGCGACGATCTGATGCAGCAGTTCAACGGGAGCTAGAATGAGACCGCCGGCAAGGGGTGGGGTTTCTTTCATCAAGAGTCCGGCGCTTATCCGTTCAGCGGCTGGCTCGGAAAGTACCTGGCCAGTGCCGGCGACTTCCTCAAATTCAGCACCACAGTCGTCGAACACCTGGGCAGAAAGCCCAGCACCGGACAGACCGGGAAGATATCGGTTACACACTGACGTGGAACAAGCGAAGGGTATGTATGGTCCGTACCAACCCAGGGTTTCAAAGGTGCACATTTCGCCACATTCCCGCCTGACCTGATCCAATCGTGCATCCTGGCCGGTGCACTGCGGGGCGGCATGCTGCTCGACCCGTTCGGCGGGGCCAGTACCACGTCGCTGGTGTCAATGCAGGAGAGGCGCCGGTCGATCATCTGCGAGCCGAATCCGAATTACGCGGATATGGCTCGGCGACGGATCGACGCGGCCTGGCTAGATGAAGCGGCGCAGATGGATGTATTTCGCGATTCTGCGCCAGCCGCCTGACGCACTGTTATCCGTTCGTTTACGGTCTTTTCTGGTTAAACCAGTAGTGCAGTGTGTCTACCAGATGTGAAACACGATATCTATCGTCAAGCGTAAACTCTCGAGCCTTGACAAGGTATGCCCCCTCTTGCTTAGGGTCCAAAACCCCTTCGGTAGACATCAAGCCGTCCAGTTCTTCTACCCAGGCTCGTGAGTCGTCATCAAGCTGATCTCTATCGATATCAGTAAGACCAAGGCTGCACTCAAAAAATGCTTCAGCTATAGATCGGTCTTCTCCCTGCGGATGAGGGAGCATCAATAGTGAGCGTGCAGTGCTGAATTTCTCTGAGGCGTAGCTAAACGTCATTGGATCTCCTTGATCCGGCTCCATGCCGGCCCCCTGTAGATACCCCACGAAAGCTCAAATTGCCACTATCCGTTTGTTGCATCTGGTAACGGAGGGAGGCACCCTCATTGGAGAACACCATGAGCCACAACTACGCATATGTCCGGCAGCACTATCAGGTGCCCGCCGAAGTCGGCCGCTGCGTCATCGCCTACGGGAAGCCCTGCGTCATCGTGGCTGATCGCGGCCATTCACGAGGTTGGTGTGCATCGTCCAGTTGGATGCGGCACTGTTTGAGGCTGCTAAGTGTGCCTTGATCGTTCACACCTTGAACGACGCGATCCCGCAGCGCCTGTCTGTCCACGACGCCCCGGCGCTGAGTTGTGCCATACATATGTACGACTTGAGGCAAGAGGCTTCTCAGCACAATAGGTTCCAGTTATTGGAATCATAATGCTGGAGGCAGGACATGGGTGGTGGAGCGGCTACAACCAGGGGCGGTATTGATGGGGAAGGCAGCCAAGGGTCGAGGAAAAGACCCGGTTCGGCCGTGCGGAACGAAGGCGGACGACCCAGGATCCTGCAAAATGACGCCGGCGCTACGGCACCAGGCAATGAACCGGGCCCATTCGGGACCAATCTCGCGCTCTGGGGACAATCGACGCGCTACAACGAGGCCGACGAACCCTTTGACAGCCAGATCATCCTGGAGCTCGGTGAGGTTCCAGGGATTGCCGACGCCATACGCTCGCTGGGATTGCAGCACCCCGACAAGCCCACCGTGTGGTTTCGGCTGAGCGGGCAGGACTTTGCGCTGGTGCTTGGCGACCCCACGCACATGACCGGCCATGCCCGTATCCTGGTTCTCGGCGTGACAGGTGCGGAAGGGACCTTGAGTGGCTTTACGCCGGCCGTGGTGGAGAACCGGATCAGCGAGTTCCGCGGCTGGCTGCGTGATCGCTACCACTACGGTGGTTATGGCTTGAAAGGTTCTGTTTACGACGACTATCTGAGCACTTCCTCGAACTGGACCTCCCGGCATCCCGCTTATCCGGTGACCGGCATGGGCGGCGGCAAGCGTGATCCCGATTTCTGGCGCAAGGTGCAAGAGCGCTTGCGCGATAGCAGCGGTACACGCGCAGAAAAGATCCAGGCGCTCCGCCAGATGGACCTCAGGATCGATCTGCGTGGCCTGGCTTTTTTCAGCATGCCGGGCAGTGTCGCGGCCGAACTGGAGATGGCGGATGGCGCGCTGATTGCCGATATCCTTCAGCGCCAGTCAGGGGAGACGCACGGACCCCAGATTACCCGCGTGATAGAACCCATGGCCGGCTCGGGGGTTTACTCGAACTGGGCCCGGGCGCAGGGGTTCAAGGGCAAGGTCATCCTCAACGATATCAATCCCTTGATCGCGCTGACCCAGAGCGAAGTGATCAAGCATCCCCAGGGCGTTACCCGGGGTATCCAGGAGGTCAAGTCCGACCTCCTGGCCATCAGTCGTCAGCACGGCTTTGATTTCGACGAAAACTTCTCAATCAGCTTTGAGCGCCTCTTTCCGGATGATGTCCCTTTATTATCCAAAAAAGACAATGCCACCGTAGCCGAAAAAAATGAGGAAAAAATAAGAAAGCAGGAAAAGCTCAAGGCGTTTGTCAGGGAGGAGCGCGCGGACACTCTTCGTCAGGCGGTAAAGGATTATTTTGAAGACAGCCTGGCTGAATTGATCTCCGTGAGAGATGGCAGGATGAGTGTTGACGAACCGGCGGTAACGGTAAATGGCCGTTTAAGCGCCAGAACACGGGTCGCCGCGTTGTTTTATGTCATGCAGAATGCGGCTCAGGGTGGTGATGCGGTCAGGATCAACCCGATCTCCTCGGCAGAATACCGGTTGCACTTGCCTCTGCGCTTGTTGATGACGCACGAACATTACAATGTCCAACTTCTTCGTTTGATCACCAATGAAAGAAAGTTGTTTTTTATCAGTCGGCTCCACGGAGGGAATCTCGACACTACCGAGTTTCTGAACGGTGATGGTTGGGCGTTGTTTGCGCGCGCCGATGTGGGGCCAGGTGATTTGATCCTGCTCAGCGGGCATTTCAGTAATAGCTATCTAAGTGTCGAAGCGTTTTATGAGAAAGTCGATCGTTATGTGATGCGAGCGGTTGAAAAGGGCGCGCAGGTCATGATTATCAATGACTTCAGTGACGCCAAGGAGCAGGGTTTCAAACAACGTGGTTTTCAGGTTTCCCGGCATGCGCGAATGAAAAAAACTGATAATTCCTATCTGTTGGCATTGCGTAATGTTGTCGCGACATCCAGTACACCCGAGGCATTAGGCAAGACTCTTCGCGATTTTGTGGTCGCGATGCATGATATCGAGAAACGGGTCGGCTTTATTCCCGGTGAAGCATCGGTTGCCTGGAATGACACGGAGTATTACGACCCCGAGGCGGTCCAGAGGGCGAATGTCGAGCAGTGGGCTTTGTCAGCCGCTGACGACGAGGACCGAGAGCCTCTTGCGCAAGATGACCGCGTGCTGAGCCGGGACGAAGTCGGTGAGTGGGAACTGCCGGCGCTGAAGGCCTCCAACGAAGGCGAGAGTCCCAGCCGGTTCGACTACCAGCTGATTGTCCAGCTTGAAGATAATCAGACGGTCAGGCAGGCGGCGATTGATCTGGCCGGTAAACATCCGTCGAACTCATTGCTGCTCCAGCTCGACGTCGCGGGCCAGTTGCGCATAGCGGCAGGCCAGGACACGGTGCAGGCGCGTGTCAGCCAATTGAACCGGCAGGGGAAAAGCCACTGGCGTTTGCAAGCGGTCGGGCATGGCCGTGACGACGCGGCTGGACAGCGGACCCTGGCGGGGTACTTGCCGTCCGAATTGGTGCAAACCCTCAGGCAGTTACCGAATCATCCCTTGCTGTTCAGGCCGGCGCAGGTGGGTACTGCCGCGCCGGAACATATCAGCCTGGTGGGGTGTGCGCTGGTGGATAACGAGCCGACAGAAACCAGCAGCTATATACAGGCGTTTGCACACACCCTGGATCGGGAAAAGCTCTCCGTACGTTCGGTCGCGGCCCATTCGGCGAAGCTTATCGTCAATCCCCAGGGCGGCAAACGGGGCGTCACCCTCACGGACACCAAAGTGGTTCTGCGCCGCAACGGCGACGCCTGGATGGCGTTGGTCTCGCCAGGAAAAACCGGCTATGACGACAGCCTGCTGCTGACGGAGACGCTGGATGAAAAACTGGCTCAGTTGGCGCTGAAGAAACAGCGGCTCGCCGTGGTGACGCGGGCACAGGATTTTCAGCAGGGCATGGAGCAACTGTACCGTGACAATCATTTGTCCGAAGGCGAATGGCTGCCGCTTTGGCACAGCCTGACGCAGGAGGAAATCGCCAAGGGCGGCGGGTACCGATTGGCGTTCGCCCGGGTTGCGCATCCTGAGCAAGCGACGCGAGCACTGCATTTGACGGACCGGCGTGTGATTGAGTTCATGCAGGACTACAACCGGCAGTTGGCCAAGGTCGCGCAGGCTCACGAGGTGACGGGCGAACATTTGGCGGGCCAGCCCGAGCCGGAAGGGGAGGCCCTCGATGGGCTCAATGCGCTGTTTGTGGTCCAGACCCTGTTCGCCTGGTTCAGCCACAAGAGTCGCGAAGCGGTGACCGGCGGCGAGTTGTCGCGGGTATTGGGCTGCTCGCTGCAGGTACACGGTTGGCTCAATATGGCGCAGATCGTCCATGGCACGGTCATGGATGTGGTGAAAGTCGTACAGCTGTTTCGTTCGGCGCTGGCGATCAGCGAGGGCAAGGCGTTTTTCAGTCAGGCGCAGTCCCTCGACGTGATGTCGTCGATCTCGAAATTCAATGCCGGCGTTGGCCTGTTCTTGAACCTGGGTAGTGTGGTACTGGACGTCATCGAGCTGTCGCAGGCGCAGAACGAAGCCCAGCGTGCGGTTTTCGCCACCCAACTGGCCTTTGATAGCGCCGGGCTGGCCCTCGGCGTGTTCAGTTTTGGCGCTTCGATGGCGGCGAATGCCGGTATCGTCGGTGCCGCCACTGCCTCGGGTTTTGCCGGCGCGCTGGCGGCACCCCTGGCGGGCCTGGGAATCGGCTTCAGCGCCTTGGCCCAGGCATTCAGCGTAGTGGCCGAGGAGGCCGCCCAGGTGGGCAGCTATTTTGCCGATCTCGATGCCGCGTATCGCCAGGGCGGCTATCGACGCGTGGAACGTAAAAGCAGCGCGGAACCTGGGCATTTCCTGATGGAGAACATCCCCGGTGCGGTGATCAGCACGCTGGATTTGCGCAGCCGGCAATTGACCTTGGGCAGTCAGTACCTTTACCGCAACGACCCCGGAGGCTCGATCGGTTCCGGCAGGAGCAACTACTTCTTCTGGTGGCCAGGTCGCGGGGCGAATCTGGACAAGAACCAGGCGATCAATATTCGCGAAGGTATCGGTTATCGCCAGGCCCAGCTCAGCTTCGTCCTCGACGATGCGATCCTGGTACTGCCGACGACCGCGAAGTCGTATCTCAATTACGAGTACATGATCCTGCCGTTTGCCACCACTCGCAACGACCACGGTTTTGATGTGCTGCGCAGGCTGGAGGAAGACGAACGCTTCGATTTTGATTTCTACGCCTTCCCCGGTGAGCGGATTGTCCGGCGGATTATGCCGGAGTACGTGGAGACGCCGGTCAGGGTGCTATTGGACGCGCAGGAGCGTGACATTCTGGTGCCCGCGCTGCCGGATATCCTGCAGGGCAAACTGTCTTATCAGTTGGAGGGTGAGGGCGGTCATTACCGTCTCAGTCTGCAGGAGGGTGTGTCGATTTCCCTGGGGGGCACGGCGGACAGCCGTTGGACACTGGATGCCCGTCAACTGAAGGCGGCCACGAACCGTCTCAACGGCAATCAGTTGCAGGTCGGCAGCCTGATCATCACCTTGTCGCAGAACTGTGGCGAGATTGCGTTGATCAACGCCAGTGGCGAAGTGTTTGCCGTCGACCGGGAAACGCAGCAACTGGTCCTCTCGGAAACCGATGGCAGCGGATTTGCCGATTGGCAGGCGCTGCATGCGCATCTCCAACAATTGACCAGCGACTCACCCCACAGCCAGCCGTTTGTGACGGTTGATCATTATCGTCCGGCCGGGCAGGACACCGGCCGGGCGTTCTATCAAGCGAGCCTGGACCGTTTTATCTACACCGATTATCCGCAGGCCAGTGAGTTTCTCGGCCAGGCGCTGTTGGGCGGCGTCGTCGAAGACAAGGCCTGGTTCTATCGGGGCACGGATATCTGGCAGGTGGCGATCGCCACGGGAAAGGTGCTTGCCCAGTACCAGCCACGCAGTTTTTCCGGAAAAATCACCCATAGCAGCCTGGTGCAGCGCAATGGCCAGCTCCTGCTGGCGATTGAAGAGCTGTTGTCGGACTGCACCGTCCAGCACATTTATCAGGTGGAAGAGAGCGAGCTGAAACTGCTGGCGTTCCATTGGACCGGGCAACCGGGCGCGTCCGACGAGAACCGTTTTGCCCTGCTATCAGGCATTGCGCACTGGCGTGATCCGCTACAACGGATGACCGAACAGCAGGTTGGCGCCATCTATGCGCCAGTCGTGATCTGCACCGCAAAGAGGGGAGAAACGACGAAGCACCAGTGGCTGTTTTTTGACCGCGACTCTCTGTCGCCGCGCGTTGTGAGGGCAAACCTGGGTGTCGTCATACCGCAGGACCTTGCGCTGGTCGGTTCGACGGGTGGGGACAAGCCGGGCTTCTACTTTTATGACTCGCACGCGCGACGGGCTTACTTCCAGGCCGACGAGGGCATGACCGGGACGCCAGCGACGGTGCTGGGCATCAGCGAGGTCAGTGCCGTCCAGGGTGGCGATCAGTCGCCGTGGCTGGCCCTGACGACGGAGGGCAGTGTATGGCTGTTGGAGCGTGGAACCGCGCGGCTGGCAGGCGTGCTTGCCAGTTGGCTTTTCAGCCATCGCGAACAACTGACGGCGGGGCTCGGGCGACTGGCCAGTGCTACGCCAGCGCGGCTCGACAACCTGGTGTTGTGGGGGCTGGGAGGTCGCACCGGAAAAACCTTCGGTGCCTGGTATGACTGTGCCGCACAACGACTCGTGCAGGCTGGCGGCAATCTTGATGGACGACACGCCCTGACCTATCTAGGGCTGACCGCCGATGACGGCCATGCCTGGATTCTGGATGGCGAGAGCCGGCAGCTCTATCGCCAGGCCCTGCTCTCGGCCGAGACCGAGCTGTCATTCGACGAGCAGATGCTCCCGTCACCTCAGGCTCCCGATGCATTGGCCTGGCAGGCGCCACAGCGGTGGATCAGGGGCCAGCGCCAAGGGAATCGGCTGCACCTGGAAAGCAGCGATGGCGTCATGGTCCTGCTACCGGTAGCCGCCAGCCTGACGGAGCGGGCGGTGCTGATTGCGCTGCGGATCAAGGCGCCTCAGGAGATCAGGCAGGTAGGCGAGCGGATTACGGCGTTGAGCAAGTATTACGACCTGCCCTCGGCCGTGCGACTGTTGACCGCGCCGGGCCAGAGTCCCGGTTGGTACGTGCCGGGCAGCGCAGAACTGCTGTGTGCCCCAGGTCCGCAGGCGGAACATCAGTTGACTTACCTGGGCAAGGCCGCAGGCCAGGCAGGCGGCTACATCCATGATGAAGACAGCGGGCAGCTGTGGTGCCTGGACGATGTGCGGTCGACGCCGGTCGGGCGCTACAGTTTTGTTCATTTGTCCCAAGGCAACCTGATCCTGCAACTCGACAACAGCCATCCGGCGGAGGCCGAGTCATTGCCGGTCCTGGAGGAGGCCGACTGCCTGATGGTGTCTGGCCATAGTCATGGCGTGCACCATTACCCACTGGATCGAGAACTGCTGACCCACTATCGACAGATCATCATCGACGAGCAGAGCCGTGATGCGGTGATCCGGGCTGATTCCGAGCGGCTGGTGCTGCAACGCAGCGGCGAAGATCTGATGCTCTACGACAATGAGGTCCATACCAGCCTGCTGATTCCGGATATCGAGCAGGCGGCGCAACGCGGGACGAAACTGCAACTGGCGCCCCAGGCGCTGAATGACGTGTTGGCAGGGCTGAACCGGTAGTCAGGAGGCGGGTTGTCCCGTTGAGGCGCTGAACTCGATGCGGCGACGGGTATATTATGGGGCGAGGCGTTGTCCAAGCCCCATAACGAACCCACTCTTGAAGAGAGGCGTCATGAACAGACTTGTCTTCGCGCCGACAGCTTTGCTGGTTGTCGGGCTTCTGGTCGTAGCCCTTCCTGCCGACGGTGCGCCCCAGGGCGGCGCCCCGCTGGCGACGCCGTTGCTGGCGCAAAACCTGCCCAACAGCGATAACCCCTATAACAGCCCGATTCGACGCGCCAATCCCAATAGTCTCCAGGGTTCGGTGTCCAGCGCACCGCCCTTGCGCGGCCCGAATACCTTGCCGACGCCACGGCCTTCGACGATTGAAAACGGCGCGATCCGCAATGGCTACCCACGTGACACGTCAGCGCCGATGGCGGTGCCGATCCAGTCGGGCACCCGCAGCGATCCGAATACGCAACGTTGAGCTCGGCCTCAAGTCGTGCGCAGTTTTGTCATGGCGTCTCACGCCGGTAGACAATCACCGCCGCCCGCAGCTTGCTGCTGCCGAAAGTACTCATCTTGTCGAACTCGGCATGGCTGACCGGCAGGTGCTGGCAGTCCAGGGGCTGGCGGTGCTGGCTGTGGTCCACATCCGGGTCGTGCAGGTAGACGAATTCTTCATCACAGTCGGTGACGATCACCCAATGGGGCGCCTTGGAGCGGGTCAGGCGGTAGCTGCTGATCAGCACCAGCGGCTGACCCGCGGCAGCCAGCAGGCGTGGCAGATCCAGCGGGCCGCCTAGCACCTGCTCGACATCGGTTTCGGCCAACTCGCTTTCGAAGCCTTCATGGACCAGGCGCATGACGTCTTTTTTATGCTCATTACGCACGCCGTTGAGCAGCAGGGGACCGCTCATGCTCACTTGCAGACGCACCGCAAAACCCCGGCGCCAGGCGGCCAATGCCAGGCCCTGGGGGCTGCAACCGCCATGCCCGGAGGTCATGAACACCGTCGTCGCTTCGCGCCAGATCTGTACCTCTTCCCGGCGCGAAGTACTGCGCCCAGGTTGCAGCGCGCCCATGGCCATCAGCAGGCACGCCGGCCCACAGGTGAACTCGGTGGTCTGGGCGTAGTAGGGCACGTGCAGATCGCGGCTGTCTCGGTGTTCGAGAATGCGTTTTTCCAGGCGCAGGGCGTCGGCATGGTCTTCGTAATAATCGCTGATCCGCCCGAAGCGGCGATAACCGTTGCGTTCGTAAAGGGCAATGGCGGTGGCGTTGTCGCTGCGCACTTCCAGGCGCAGGTAGGCGCAATCATGCTCCAAGGCGCAGGCTTCGCTGCGTTGCAGCAGCGCCTTGCCAAGTCCGGTGCCACGGGCATGGGGGGCGATGGCGATCGAGTACAGGCGTGCCAGCGAGGTGCCGCGGTGAAACAGCACCAGGGCATAACCGGCCAGGTGACCGTCAGCTTGCTGGGCGACCATCAGTTGCGCATGAGCCCGGCTGACCATCCACTGGAAGCTGCGCGAGGTCAGCCGGTCGGTGGTGAAACAGTGTTCTTCCAGTTCCAGCAGGGCGGGCAAATCATCGGTCGTGGCAACGCGAAAGACAAGATCCATATAACCACCGTAAAAGTTGTGTAACGAAACGGGACTTTCAAAAAACTTCGTGCTTAATAGGAACTGTCTTGTTTTCCAGGGGATCGGTTTTATGTCAGCGGTACAAGGTCATTGGCGCGAAGTATCCGAGCAAACTGCACTGACAGCAATAACAACGACAAATATTTTGTCAAGTTCAACAAGTCCCGGCAGTCAGTTGGTTATTATCGTCGAGCGCAAGGAAGACTGGGCCTCTTATTTTCCCAGCGAAGACATCGTCACCGCTCAGGAATACCTTGAGCAAACCCGGGTCAACGAGCCCGGCAAGCGTGTCCAGGTGATCAACCTGTGCCGCAGCTACAAGTACCTGGGCCACGGTTATTACTGTTCATTACTGGCCGAGGCGCGGGGGCACAAGGTCATTCCGTCGGTGCGCACGATCAGCGAGTTGACCCGCAAGGCACTCTACGGCCTGGCCCTGGATGACCTGGACAAAACCCTCGATAAAGCCTTGGGACATAAACTTTACCAAGGCACGGAAGGCTTTACCCTGACCTTGTATTTTGGCAGTACGGTCATTGAGCCGTTGCAGGACCTGGCCCGCCAGTTATTTGAAGTTTTCCCCTGTCCGATATTGTTGGTCGAGTTTAAAAAAACCAACGCCTGGCATATTGAAGGGGTCAAGTCGGGGACCTTGCACAAGTTGCGCGAAGATCAGGAAGACCACTTCGCCCAGTCCCTCGACAGTTTCAGTCGCAAGATCTGGCGTGTGCCCCGTTCGCGGCGTCTGGCCCGTTATGACCTGGCGGTCCTGCATGATCCACAGGAGGCTTTGCCCCCCTCGAATGCCAAGGCCCTGGAGAACTTTATCCGGGTCGGCAAGGGCCTGGGCATCGATGTCGAACTGATCGAGAAAAAGGACTACGGGCGCATCGCCGAGTACGACGCCTTGCTGATCCGCGAGACCACCAGCGTCGACAACCACACCTACCGCTTCGCCAAGAAAGCCGAAAGCGAAGGCCTGGTGGTGATGGACGACCCGACCTCGATCCTGCGCTGTACCAACAAGGTCTACCTGACCGATCTGCTCAAGAGCCACAAGCTGGGCATGCCCGCCACCGAGATTCTCTACAAGGAACGACCGGAGGACTTCGAACGGGTCGGCGACCGATTGGGCTTCCCCCTGGTGCTGAAAATCCCCGACGGTTGTTTCTCCCGTGGCGTGATCAAGGTCGAAAGCCAGCAGGCGCTGCTGGAGGCCACCGCCGAGTTGTTCGAACACTCGGTCCTGCTACTGGCCCAGGAGTTCTTCTACACCGAATACGACTGGCGCATCGGGGTGCTCAATCGCAAGCCGATCTTTGCCTGCCAGTACTTCATGTCCAAGGGTCATTGGCAGATCTACAACCACAAGGCCAAGGGCCAGGACATCAACGGCGAATGCCGTACCCTGGCGGTCCACGAAGCGCCGCGAGCGGTGGTGGAGCTGGCGGTGAAGACCGCCAATCTGATCGGCGACGGTCTCTACGGCGTCGACCTCAAGCAGTCCGGCGACAAGGTGGTAGTGATCGAGGTGAACGACAACCCGAACATGGACGCCGGCATCGAGGACGCCTATCTGCAGGATGACCTGTACGGCTTGGTGCTCGAGGAGTTCGTCCGGCGCCTGGAGCTCAAGCGTCGTGGCCAGGCCTGGTAGTCGATGAGGCTGGGCATTGACTTGGCTGCGGCGCACGGATAACGTCGGCACATGACTTCCGTACAGCGCTTTTCTCAGCCAAGCATTATTACCGCCATTCCTTATCTGGCGGGCTGACCTGTATCTGTTACCCAAACCCGCCTCCGAGGCGGGTTTTTTGTTTCTGTCTCCGAGGCCAACCGATCACCCGGAGACCGCCATGACCTGCACCGCCCCCCTCAGTTCGGAACCTGCTACCGACAGTCGCCTGCTCGGCGACTATGTGCGAAAGATCCTTGCCGCGCCGGTCTACGACCTGGCGATCTGCACGCCCTTGCAAGTGGCCCCGGCGTTATCCCTGGCCCTGGGCAATCAGATCCTGCTCAAGCGTGAAGACCTGCAACCGACGTTCTCCTTCAAGATCCGTGGGGCCTACAACAAACTGGCCCAGCTCAGCGAGGCCCAGCGCCGCTGCGGCGTGGTCACGGCGTCGGCGGGCAACCATGCCCAGGGCGTGGCCCTGGCGGCGCGAACCTTGGGGATCGAGGCGACCATCGTCATGCCGACCACCACGCCGGAGCTGAAAGTGCAGGGTGTGCGCAGCCGCGAGGCCACGGCGGTGTTGCAGGGGGAGAGTTTTCCGTTTGCCCTGGCCCATGCCCTGCAACTGGCCGAGGAGCGGGGCTG
Source organism: Pseudomonas gingeri (assembly GCF_013386165.1). GTDB lineage: Bacteria > Pseudomonadota > Gammaproteobacteria > Pseudomonadales > Pseudomonadaceae > Aquipseudomonas > Aquipseudomonas gingeri_C. The sequence goes on from NZ_JACAOS010000003.1 coordinate 659,580, forward strand.
TACCTTCGTTTCGCCGTTTGACGATCCGGATGTGATCGCCGGGCAGGGCACCGTGGCCATGGAATTGCTCAACCAGCACCCCGGGCCACTGGACGCAATTTTCGTCCCGGTCGGCGGTGGCGGGCTGATCGCCGGCATCGCCGCCTACGTCAAATACCTGCGGCCAGAGGTGCGCATCATCGGCGTGGAGTCGGAGCACTCCAATTGCCTGCAAATGGCCCTGAGGGCCGGGGAGCGGGTGGTATTGCCCAAGGTCGGGACGTTTGCCGATGGCGTGGCCGTGGCGCAGATCGGCGCATATGGTTTTGAAGTCTGCCGTGGTTATGTCGATGAGGTCATCACCGTCAGCAACGACCAGCTGTGCAGCGCGATCAAGGACATCTATGACGATACCCGCTCCATCACCGAACCTTCGGGGGCACTGGCGGTGGCGGGCATCAAGCAGTACGTGGCGGCCCATGGGCTGCGGGGGCAGACCCTGGTGGCGATCAACTCGGGGGCGAATATCAACTTCGACAGCTTGCGGCATGTGGCCGAGCGCGCGGCCCAGGGCGGGGCCGCGTGAGTGGGGAGCGGTTATTCGCGGCTGGCAGGCTTGATCAGCTTGGAGGGCGTCCAGATCCGATAACGGATTTCGATGTCATCAGGGGCATAGATCACCAACGGCAGTTTGCTGTTGTAACGCAACATGTAGCCGTCGCCGACCACCGGGACGAAGTCTTTTTTCGTCTTGCTGCCGGGCGGGCAGGCCATCAAGGTCGACACCGGTCCGATGGCTTTCTCCAGGCGGTAATAGGAGTAGCTCCAGCCTTCGAGGTTCTTCTCGTCAAGGTTGCCACCCAGACGCTTCTGGTTGCAATCGACGGTCATGACCTTGCCGGCGATGATCTCGACCCGGTGGTCGGAGTCCTTGGTCATCTTCGGCACACGAATGACCGAGCGGGTGAAACCGTCTTCGGCTTTCGGGAACGGTGCCAGGTCCGCTTTGTCGGCGGCGATCGCGCCAGTGGTGGTGGTTAGCGCCAGCAGGAAAGTTGCGGCGATAGTCGTCGAATTCATGAGCTCTCGTTGCCCTGTCATGAGGGGGACTCCCTCGTTTGATGGATGCGGTGGCGGCACGGCGCCCAATGATACTGGCGTCGGATGCCGTTCCAGGCCAAGGGCAACTGCCACGATACCGGCAAACTGCATGATCCTAGAAGGCATTTAATGCATTTTGCACTGCCGCTCGAGGCTATTAGCGCCTTAACGCATTGATTTTTCCAGCAAACAATCATTCATCTTGTTTCGGCATGTTGAATGCAAGGTCATTGTGTCGGATTGTCAGACGAATAACCTTAACGAGTTGTGTGAAAAGGCCTAATCTGAAAGTCGGTGTCGTCCTCCATGGTTGGACCGGGCGCCCGTGTGAACCACAGATGTGAATGGCTAACCCTGGCTGTTCTGCCCAAGACCTGGCCGTCTCACATAAAGGAGAGAGTCGCCATGCAAGTATTGTCCACGTTGGAATTACGCAACATCATCGAGAGCAGTTTCCTGCCCACCCGCTGCCAATGCAGCCTGGGTGCCGACGAATCGTTGACGGTCAGAGTCTTCGATCGCAAATCCGAACGGGTCGACCTGTTGGTCACCGGCATCCAGGCTTCCAGGCTCGATAGCAGCCGGGCCATTTCCGACTTGATTGCAGGACTGCGGTTCGACCTGAAAAATCATCAGGTCGCCGCTCTCAGCGAATTGAAAGCCCGGGCGCGTTAACGCGCCGGATCATTTGCGCCCACCGAAAAACGCGCTTCCCCGGAGGGGGAAGTGCGTAGCGTATGGAAAATCTTCGCGCCAACGGATAGAACCCTTAACGCCAGTGTCGAACTGCCAGTAAACTGCGCGTCTTCCCCCGTACCATCCATCTCCAGAGGTTTTGCATGACACTCAGTCCTTTTGCGGGCAAGCCGGCACCGGCACAGTTGCTGGTTGATATCCCGCGACTGGTATCGGCCTATTACACCGGCCAGCCCGATACAGCGATTTCCACCCAGCGTGTGGCTTTCGGCACCTCCGGGCATCGCGGCAATTCCTTCGAGCTGAGTTTCAACGAGTGGCATGTCCTGGCCATCAGCCAGGCCATCTGCCTGTACCGCCAGGCCCAGGGCATCGACGGCCCGCTGTTTGTCGGCATCGACACCCACGCCTTGTCCACCCCGGCCGGCGCCAGCGCACTGGAAGTGTTCGCCGCCAATGGCGTGGAAACCATGATCTCCGCTGACGACGAGTACACGCCGACGCCGGCGGTGTCCCATGCGATCATCTGTTACAACCGTGGCCGGACGTCGGGCCTGGCGGACGGCGTGGTCATCACCCCGTCCCACAACCCGCCGGAAAGCGGTGGCTTCAAGTACAACCCGCCCAACGGCGGGCCGGCCGATACCCACGTGACCAAGTGGATCGAGGCCAAGGCCAACGAGCTGCTGGGCAATCGCCTGGCCGGCGTGAAGCGCGTGGGTTACGAGCAGGCACTCAAGGCCAGCACTACCCATCGTCACGATTACCTCAATACCTACGTGGCCGACCTGATCAATGTCATCGACCTGGACGCCATCCGCTCCGCCGACTTGCGCCTGGGCGTCGATCCGCTGGGTGGGGCCGGGGTGCGTTACTGGTCGGCGATTGCCGAGCACTATCGCCTGAACCTGGAAGTGGTCAACACCGAAGTCGATCCGACTTTCCGTTTCATGTGCGTGGACTGGGACGGCAAGATCCGCATGGACCCATCCTCCAGTCATGCGATGCAGGGCCTGATTGGCTTGAAAGAGCGTTTCGAGGTGGCCTTCGCCTGTGACCCGGACCATGACCGCCACGGCATCGTCACGCCGTCCGGTGGCCTGTTGGCACCGAACAACTACCTGGCGGTGTCCATCGACTACCTGTTCCAGAACCGCCCACAGTGGCGCGCCGATGCAGCGGTCGGCAAGACCGTGGTCAGCAGTGGCCTTATCGATCGGGTGGCAGCACGCTTGGGTCGGCGTCTCTACGAAGTGCCGGTGGGCTTCAAGTGGTTCGCCGACGGCCTGTTCGACGGTTCTCTCGGCTTTGGTGGCGAGGAGAGTGCCGGTGCGTCGTTCCTGCGCAAGGACGGCAGCGTCTGGACCACCGACAAGGACGGTCTGATTCCGGCCCTGTTGGCGGCAGAAATGACCTCGCGTACCGGTCGTGATCCGAGCCAGATCTACCGTGGCCTGACCGATGAGCTGGGTGAGCCGTTCTCGGTGCGGGTCGATGCCAAGGCGACGCCGGCGCAGAAAGCCCTGTTGAGCAAACTGGCGCCGGAGCAGGTGACGTCCACGCAACTGGCGGGCGAATCGATCCAGCGCATCCTCAGTCATGCACCGGGTAATGATCAGGCCATTGGCGGATTGAAGGTGATGACCGAGAACGGTTGGTTTGCCGCGCGTCCTTCGGGCACCGAGGACATCTACAAGATCTACGCCGAGAGTTTTATCGGCGACGATCACCTCAAGCGCCTGGTGGAAGAAGCGCAGGTGCTGGTGGACGGGGCGATTTCGCCGAGCTGATCCCTAGCGCGATTTATGGTGCGAGTTCGTGTGGCGAGCGGGCTTGCCCGCGCTGGGCTGCGGAGCGGCCCTATAACCAGAGAACTCGGTGTATCAGGTACACCGAGATTAATGGTTTTGCGACTGCTTCGCAGTCGAGCGCGGGCAAGCCCGCTCGCCACAATCGTCTTTTGCTTCATGTTGGTGGGTTGAGCAATAAATCAGGCCAGGTCCACCAGGATGATTTCGCTGTCCTGCAGCGCCGTCACCCGCAACACCTGCTCATCGGCCACCGCGACACCGTCGCGCGCTTCGGCTCGCAGGCCATTGACCTCAATCACCCCTGTGGCCGGCACCAAATAGGCCCGACGACCGCTGTCCAGGCGATACTCGGTGGTTTCCCCTGCCTTCAGATTGGCCGCCACCAAGCGGGCATCGGCGCGAATCCGCAGGCTCTGGTCGTCGCCAGCCTTGCCGCTGGCCAGGGTCACGAAGCCTTCGCCACGTTCACCCTTGGGAAACGGCTTGGCGCCCCAGGACGGTGCCGAACCGGCCTCGTTGGGAATGACCCAGATCTGGAAGATCTTGGTCGGTGTCGATTCCAGGTTGTACTCGCTGTGGGCGATCCCGGTCCCGGCGCTCATGACCTGGACATCACCGGCTTCGGTGCGACCCTTGTTGCCGAGGTTGTCCTCGTGGCTGATGGCGCCTTCACGGACGTAAGTGATGATTTCCATGTCCCGGTGCGGGTGCTTCGGAAAGCCGGTACCGGGTGCGATCACATCATCGTTCCATACTCGCAGGTTGCCCCAGTTCATGCGTTGCGGGTCATGGTATTCGGCGAATGAAAAGTGGTGGTGCGCATCCAGCCAGCCGTGATGAGCGCCGCCCAGGGTCTTGAAGGGTCGAAGTTGCAGCATGAGTCTTCTCCTGTTCAGGTTCGTCGTGGGCCGGCAGAAGCCAGGGCAGGACGGTAACCGGTGGTTGATGGCAACGATCATCTATTAAAGTGATATCGATAAAAAGCGTAAAAAATGCCTTAAACCAATCATGTTATTCGATGGTTATAGTTCTCTCTGAACCTTCAATTCGTCGCCTAAATGGCTGATCGACAAGCAATTGACTAGAACTCAGGACGCAATGGAGCGACCATAGGCCTTCCGCCCAGACCGTCGCCTAACTGGAGTCAGCGTGCCATCACCGACACCCGAACCGCCTGCCGAACTTTCTTCCCTGGCTCAATTGCCCCTGTTCAAGCGCTTGCTCGCCAAGTTGCTGGGTGGCGGTCTGAGTCGCCTCCGCGCCCAGCACGTGGCGTCCTGGTTGCAAGGGCAGGCCGACGGCTTTCGTAGTGGCCACGGCGCGGGCGTCGAGTACGGTTACGACGAAGGGCGGCGCGATGGCCTGGAGGAGGGACGCCAGGTCCTGCTGATCCGCGATACGCGGCCCGTGGAGCACCGCGCTCCCGGGGTCGACGACAATCTGTTCGATGATTGGCGCCTGCCACTGACCGCCGAACTGAAGAAGCGGATCAAGGCTGATGTGGCCCGGCTCCTGCCCGCACACGCGCAGCCCAGTGCGGCGCAATGGAAAATGATCTTCAGCGACACGCCCTCGACGTCGGTGATCGCGGGGGCGGGTGCCGGCAAATCGACCTCGTTGGTGCTGCGTATCCTGTTGTTGACCCACTACCTGGGCTTCGAGCTGGACACCATGACCGTGGTGACCTTTACCCGCGAGTCACGCAAGGACTTCATGGCCAAGCTGGTGGAGGTCATGGGGCTCTGGGGGCATGTGCTCAGTCCCCGGGATGCCCGTGAAGTGGTGCGCACCTTCCACTCGCGCATTCTGCCCATGGTCCGCAGCCTGCCGGGTTTCAGCCAGTTGCAGGCATTCGAGAACCTCAGTGAGCGCAGCCTGTTCACTGACGAGGGGGCCGACAGCAACCCGTTCGACCTGCGGATCAACGACGCCCAGCGCCAGCAACTGAATGCCTGCTACCAGCGTTTGCACACCGACAACCCGCGTTTTCGTGAAGTGCTGGTGCCGCTCTACAAGCAGGCCTTGCAACTGCGCGAGTTGGATCAGGATCACCCGGATGTGCGCAAGCGCATGGCGGTGACTGAACTGGCATCCAAGCGCGACGAGGAATTGTGCGACACCCTGGAGGATCTCTGGTTTCGCGCGGGCGCCTGGCCGATCGCCGGGATTGAGCCGGACCGCGAAGTCATCGAGATCAATGGTTCGGCATTCCATTGCCACGGTTACATTCCTGAGCTGGAGGCCTGGGTGGTGCTCGGCTTCGATCCGCGGGAAAGCCCGCAGATCAGCCGGCCCGGGTCCAGGCTCACGGTGCGCGCCGAATGGGCGGTAAAGCGCACCTTGTTTCAAGCTTTCTGTCATAAACCATTGATATGGTTGGAAAGTTATGAGTCGGCCAAGCGTGTGCTTGCGTCCCTGGCCGGAGATGCCACGGCCGGTCCCGGCTTCGATTACAAGGTCAAGGGCGAGCTGGCGTCCGCGCCGCTGCTCGACTGTTTTGTGATGGCCGCCGGCTTTATCGAGAACCTCGGCCTGGATGTGCCGGCCGCCGTGGCGCGGATGAGTTTCGCCCAGGACGATCCGGACCGTTTCTTCTTCGAGGCCCTGAGCCTGTTCTGGAAAGCCCTGGAGAGTCATCTGCTGGCCCAGTCGCCACCGATCATGACCTACAACCGCATGTTCTCGCTGTTCGGCGAAAACACCCCGGAAAACCAGGCGCTGCTCAGCGATGAGCTGTTGCGCCCGTTGTCGCACCTGATGATCGACGAGTTCCAGGACGTTTCACCGCAGATCGTCTCCTGGCTGCGGGCCAGCCTGCGGGAAATCCGTCGGCGTGGCCCGGCGATGCAGATCGGCCGGGCGGCCCGACATTCGTCGCTGTTGTGCGTAGGGGATGACTGGCAGTCGATTTATGGCTGGCGGGGCAGCTCACCCAAGTACTTCATGGAGTTCAGCAAACAGTTCCCCTCACCGGCGACCACCCGGGTCATGCTCAGCGACAACTTCCGCAGTCACCAGCACATCATTGATGCGGCCGAGCATATCGTTCGTACGGCGCCGGCGATTGCCGGGAAAAAGGCCAAGGCCAGTGGCGAGCCCAAGGAGCTGTGGCCGGTCAATGTGCTGGATCGGGACGATGCCGGTTTGGCCAAACGCCTGGAAGAACACTACCGGCGCGGCGAAAGTATCTTGATGTTGTTTCGAAAAAGTAGTGATAAGTTACTGATTAATGATCATATTTCGTCTCTAGTTAATGTTGATTCTAGCTTGCCTGTCGAGCAGCGCCGGCTCAAGCAATTGACCTATCACAGCGCCAAGGGCTTGCAGGCCGACGTGGTGTTCCTGCTGGGTGACTGCCTGCACCTGACTCGTTCGCCTTACAAGAATCAGGTCTATCGCATGGCTGGGCTGGGGGATGACGGTGATGCCGAGGCCTACGACAATGCGCAGAAGGACGAGATCCTGCGGCTGGCCTACGTCGGCATTACCCGTGCGGTGAAGCACTGCTACTGGTATCTGGATGGACAGGATGGCCAGGCCGCGAATGGGCCCAAGGCTTCGGATCGGATTGCCGGGGGCAAGGCGTTTTTCGCCGATCTGCGCGCCAAGCCCTAGGCGCCGTCAGTTGACGGCGCGCAGGCTCATGGGCGGCACGAAGGATTCGAGCTCGTCTTCAACCGCCTCGATGATCCGCTCGACATCCGCAGCGTTCATCACCGTGGCGCATGGAATGCCGGCGATGGCGATCAGCGTTTCACCGCTGGCCCGGTCGAACAGCCGGGCGACCATGCTGCCCGGTGCATCCATGCTGGCTTCGAATCCGATCGGATGAAAATGCCAGCGCATCAGCTGGCAAGCATTGGGGAAGGTCACCTTGCTGAAGACTTTACTCATGTTGCCCACCTGTTTCATTGAGCGCTTCCTTTTGCTCGCGGGTAGGAACGGCGGGACCTCATGGTCCCACCCGTGGAAGGCTTAAAAATAGCATTCGTTCCGCGAGCGCAGGAGAGTTTTTTCAAGCCGTTCGGCAATTGTTTTCGTGTAATTTGATGGCCGTCGCATACCTTGATTCGAGTGCCCCCATGTCCAACGACGATGACGGCCCGCTACAGACCCGGGCGACCGGCGAAACCGTTCTGCGTTACCACCTGTGCTGGAAACACCGCGATCTGGACGGGGTGATGGCGCTCTATCACCCCGAGATCCAGTATCACGACTTCTTCCAGAACCGTGTCCTTGGTCTTTCGGAACTGCGCGAGTACGTGCGCCTGAGTATGCCGAGGGATTCGGATGAAGCCCTTGAGCACAGCGATCGCATCCGTTTGGATGGTAATACCGCTTTTATCCAGTACCAGACCACCCTCCGTGGCGGCCAGGGCCTGGTGTCATTCCGTTCCAGCGAGGCGATCACCGTGCGTGACGGGCTGATCTGGCGCGTCAATGAGTACGCGTCCCTGGTGCGTGAGCCGGCCACTGGCGAAGCCCCCGGCGGTCCGCGCGCGGCGGCGAGCCGCCTGGGCCTGTCGCCCCGCCAGTTGAGCTTTATGGCTAACGACCTGCAGCAGTATTTCCAGCGTCAGCAAGCCTACCTGGACCCTGACCTCGACCTGCAACGGGTGGCCAGGGAGTGCGGCTACAGTCGCAATCAGATTTCCTATCTGCTCAACCAGGTGCTCGGCCAGAGTTTCTACCGCTACGTCAACCAGGCCCGTTTGCAGCATCTGCTGGCAGCGCTGGACAAAGCCGTGCCGCCGGTGCGCATCGACGAACTGGCATTCGCCGCCGGGTTCAATTCCCTGTCGGCTTTCTACAAGTGCTTCCGCGAACATACCGGCCTGTCGCCCAAGGCCTACGCCAGACAAATTTCTCTGCGGGCACGCACGCAAGACAGCCTCTGAGCGCTGGCACTAGGATCGCAACCATCTGTTAGCGGTGGTGGAGTCTGGAATGCCGGCATGGCGCAATATCAGTTTATGGATGGACCAGCTCGATGAGTCGCTGACGCCGCGGGCGTCGCTGGAGCAGGACCTGGATGTCGATGTGGCCATTGTCGGTGCCGGCTACACCGGGCTCTGGACCGCGTACTACCTCAAGCGCCAAGCCCCGGAATTGAACGTGGTGATTGTCGAGGCGCAAACCGCCGGTTTCGGCGCGTCGGGGCGTAACGGCGGCTGGGTGATGGGCAATTTGCTGGGTGAAGACCGCCTGCTGGCCGGGCTGTCACCCGAGCAACGACGGGCGTCCTTCGACCTGTTGCATGACATTCCCGATGAGCTGAAGCGTGTTATCGATCGCGAAGGTATCGATTGCGACTACCGCAAAGGCGGGGCGTTGTACTGCGCCGCGCGTTACCCCGAGCAGGAACACAGCCTGCGCGCCTACCTGGACAAACTCTACAAACAGGGCCTCAACGAGAGCGACTACCGCTGGCTGAGCCCCGAGCAACTGGGCGGGCAGATTCGTCTCGCACGGCCCTACGGCGGCATCCATGCCAGCCATGTCGCCACTGTCCAGCCGGCCAAGCTGGTGCGCGGCCTGGCGTGTGCCGTCGAGCGTCTGGGCGTGCGGATTTTCGAAAACAGCCCGGTGACCGACTGGCGTGCTGGCAGCTTGCGCACCGCTGGGGCACGGATTCGCAGTCGTTGGGTGGTTCCGGCCGTGGAAGGCTACTCGGTGACGCTGCCGCCCTTGGGTCGTTATCAATTGCCGGTGCAAAGCCTGCTGGTGGCCACCGAGCCTTTGTCCACGGCGACCTGGGATGAAATCGGCCTCAGCCAGGGCCAGGCTTTCAGCGAAAGCAGCCGCCAGGTCACCTACGGCCAGCGCTCGGCGGACAACCGGCTGATCTTCGGTGCCCGCGGCGGCTATCGTTTTGCCGGCCAACTGCGCCATGACTTCGACCTCACCGACGGCGAAATCGAATTGCGCCGCTACCTGTTCGGCGAACTCTTCCCACAGTTGAAGAAGGTCCGCATCAGTCATTCCTGGGGCGGCAACCTCGGCATGTCGCGACGTTTCCAGCCGCACATGCTCTGCGACCGGGCCAGTGGCCTGGCCCTGGCCGGTGGTTATGGCGGCGAGGGCGTCGGCGCCAGCCAACTGGGCGGGCGAACCCTGGCCGACCTGATCCTCGAACAGGACAGCGAACGGGTCCGGCAACCCTGGGTGATCCGCGAGGGTGGCCTCCAGGCGCTGAAGGCCTGGGAGCCCGAACCCTGCCGCTGGCTGGGCTACAACGCGATCATCCGCAGCTTCGTCCATGAGGACCAGACCCTGGCCAACCCCCATACGCCGCCCTGGCGCCGCAAGCTGGCGAGCCGCGTCGCCGGCTTCATGGAAGGTTTCATGCAGTAACCGGCGCCTGGGCGCCGGCTCATCCACCCGCAGGATCAAGCCCATGAGCATTACGCAATTCAGAAACACCGCCACCGTCGTTCTCGAGCTTTCCAATCCGGTGGCCGTGCCCCTCGGCGAGCCGGTTTCAGTGGCCTCGGTCACCTGTGTCGAGCGTGACGACGGTGTCGAGACCGGGATCTGGGAATGCACCCCCGGCCGCTGGCGGCGGCAGATCGTCGCCCAGGAGTTCTGTCACTTCATCCAGGGGCGCTGCACCTTCACCCCGGACCACGGCGAGCCCTTACACATAGAAGCCGGTGATGCACTGATGTTGCCGGCCAACAGCACCGGGATCTGGGATATCCAGGAAACCGTGCGCAAGACCTACGTCCTGATTTTCTGATCCTCTGATCGCCCGAACCTGCCAACAAAAACTCACACAGGAATCGACTCATGATCCGCATGTCCCTTGCTCCCTTGATGCTGGTCGCCTCCCTCGGCCAGGCCGCCGAGACCGTCAAGATCTACAACTGGTCGGACTATATCGCCCCGCAGGTCACCAAGGACTTCCAGGCTCAGACCGGCATCGCTTTCACTTATGACGTCTATGACAGCAACGAGACCCTGGATGGCAAGTTGATGACCGGCAAGTCCGGCTACGATGTGGTGTTTCCCTCCAACCACTTCATGGCCCGGCAGATCGAGGGCGGGGCGCTGAAAAAGCTCGACAAGAGCCAGCTGCCGAACTGGAAGAACCTCAACCCGGCGTTGCTCAAGGCGCTCGAGGTCAACGACCCCGGCAATGAACATGGTTTCCCCTACCTGTGGGGCAGCACGGGTATCGGCTACAACATCGACAAGGTCAAGGCGGTGCTCGGCGACAACGCGCCGGTGGACTCCTGGGACTTGATTTTCAAACCGGAGAATATGCAGAAACTGCAGAAGTGCGGGGTGGCGATACTCGACAATGGCCCCGAGTTGCTCCCGGCGGCCTTGAACTACCTGCATCTGCCGCACCACAGCAAGAACCCGGCAGACTATAAGAAAGCCGAAGCGTTGCTGATGAAAGTGCGTCCCTATGTGGCTTACTTCCATTCTTCCAAGTACGTCAGCGACCTGGCCAATGGCGATATCTGTGTGGCTGTTGGTTTCTCCGGCGATATCCTGCAAGCCGAGAGTCGCGCCACGGAAGCCAAGAATGGCGTGAACATCGGTTACTCGATTCCCAAGGAGGGCGCGGCCATCTGGTTCGACATGGTGGCCATGCCGGCCGATGCACCGGATGAGAAGGCCGGTTACGCCTTTATGAACTATCTGCTGCGCCCGGAAGTAATGGCCAGCATCAGTAATTACGTGAAGTACGCCAATGGTAATGCGGCGGCCGATAGCCTGGTGGACCCGGCGCTCAAGGCCGACACCAAGGTTTACCCGAGCCCGGAAATGATGGGCAAGTTGTTTGCCCTGGAAGCCATGCCGCTGAACATCGATCGGATTCGTACCCGCCTCTGGAGCAAGATCAAGACCGGCGAATAATTGGCGACAGGTTATTGACCTGCTTGTGGGAGTTCGAAGCTCCCATAAGTTACTGCGCGCATTAAGCGAACATGTCTGTACAGTTGATGGCGTATAGCCATAAATTCAAGCGCGTGGGGCGTTAAGTGTATCGGCGGTGAAACATTCGTCCACGCCCAGTCATAAAATGAAATATTTTTTCATTCCCCCCTGAATAAATTCACAACTTGTGCCGATACTCAGTTGTAAGCCCACCGTTGTTGAAAAGAGTGGTGCACAACTGTCGGCGTAGCCTTTTGCTATCTGGCAGGTTTCCGGCATGGAAGCTAGTAGTCCTCACGTCTTATAGAGAGCAGCCCATGTCCCTACGAAATATGAATATCGCCCCTCGCGCCTTTCTCGGTTTTGCATTTATTGCATTACTGGTGATTGTGCTGGGGGTGTTTTCCCAGACCCGCATGACGGTGATTCGTCAGGCGTCCATTGACATGGATACCAACCAGCTGCCCAGCGTGGGCTATCTCGGCAACCTGATCGAAGGTGTGCTGCGCATGCGCATTCTTTCGTTTCGCGTGTTGATCAACCGTGAACCGGCGGCCCTGCAGGACGCTGAAACACGGATCTCGGTGTTGTCGGAGAAGTTGCGCAAGGATCAGAAGAGTTACGCCGACTTGCCTGCCGTCGGTGAAGAACTGGCCAAATACAAGGAGTTCGCGGCGACGCTCGATACTTATATGAATGATCAGAGCCGGATGATGGACCTGTCGCGGCAGAACAAGGTCGACGAGATGCGCGACCTGATCAACAACCAGATCAAGGCCGGTACCGACCTGATGGGCGTGCAGCTCAATCAGTTGGTGGACATCAACAAGGCCGGTGCCAGGGCGGCCTCGAAGCTGGCGGGCGAGGAGTACAGCACGGCCAGCTTCGGTATCATCCTGGTCTCGGTGGTGGCGGCGCTGATGACCGTACTGCTGGCCTGGTTGTTGACTCGAAGCATCGTTACGCCATTGAACAAGGCCGTTGAAGCCGCCGAAACCATAGCCGGCGGCAACCTGACCAAAGCCATCGAGGTTGACGGCAAGGACGAGCCGGCGCGGCTGCTGACGGCTTTGTCGGCCATGCAGAAAAATCTGCGCAAGACCATTGAGCAGATCTCCGGTTCCGCCACCCAGCTGGCCTCGGCGGCCGAAGAGCTCAGCGCCGTGACCGAGGAAGCATCCCGCGGGCTGCAGCAGCAGAACAACGAGATCGAGCAGGCGGCCACGGCGGTCAACGAAATGACCAGCGCGGTGGAAGAGGTGGCACGCAATGCGGTGTCGACTTCCGAAGCCTCGCAGCAGTCCAACCAGGCGGCCCGGGAAGGCCGGGACCGGGTGGTGGAAACCGTCGGCGCGATCCAGGCCATGACCCAGGATGTGCAGAGCACCTCGGTACTGGTCGAGGGGCTGGCGGCCCAGGGCCGGGAGATTGGTCAGGTGCTCGACGTGATTCGCGCCATTGCCGAACAGACCAACCTGCTGGCCCTCAACGCGGCCATCGAAGCCGCCCGGGCGGGCGAGGCAGGGCGTGGTTTTGCCGTGGTGGCCGATGAAGTGCGGGCATTGGCCCATCGCACTCAGCAGTCGACCAAGGAAATCGAACAGATGGTCGCCGGTATCCAGAATGGCACCGGCCAGGCCGTGCAATCGATGCAGCAGAGCAACCAGCGGACCCAGACTACCCTGGAATTGGCCCGTGCCGCCGGTGTGGCCCTGGAGCAGATCACCCACTCCATCAACCTGATCAATGAGCGCAACCTGGTGATCGCCAGTGCCTCGGAGGAACAGGCCCAGGTGTCCCGTGAAGTGGATCGCAACCTGGTGAACATCCGCGACCTGGCTTCCCAGTCGGCCGCCGGTGCCAACCAGACCAGCGCCGCCACCCATGAACTGTCACGCCTGGCAGTGGACCTGAACACCATGGTCGCGCGCTTCGTGATCTGACCCTTCGAGGGTTGCCAGTCCCAGGCAACCCTCGCTACCGGCACCGGTCTCAGTGCCGGTAGGCCTGGGGGTTGACCAGGTTCGCCGGCCGTTCTCCGGCCAGTGCCGCCAGCAGATTGTCCACCGCGCAGCGGGCCATGGCTTCGCGGGTCTCGTGGGTGGCCGAGCCGATATGCGGCGTGGCCACCACATTGTTCAGGCTCAGTAACGGCGAGGTCGACGCCAGCGGTTCGCGCTCGAACACGTCGAGGCCGGCGCCACGGATCTGCCGATTCTGCAACGCCTGGATCAGCGCCTGCTCGTCCACCACCTTGCCCCGGGAAATATTGATCAGGATGCTTTCCGGGCGCATCAAGGCCAATTCTCCGGCACCGATCAGCCCCTCGGTCTCAGGCGTCAGGGGCAAGGTCAGGCAGATAAAATCGGCTTCCCGCAACAGGGCGTGCAATCCCAGGTAGCGTGCATTGAAGCGCCGCTCGACTTCAGGCTTGGGCGAGTGGCTGTGGTAGAGCACCGGCATGCCGAAGCCGAAATGCCCGCGCTGGGCCAGGGCCTCACCGATACGCCCCATGCCGATGATGCCGAGTTTCTTGCCATGCACATCACTGCCGAAATGCAGCGGGCCGATAGTGCGGGTCCACTGACCGTTACGGACTAGGTTGGCCAGTTCCACCACGCGTCGGGCGCTGGCCAGGATCAGGGCGAAACCGGTGTCGGCGGTGGTCTCGGTCAGCACGTCCGGGGTGTTGCTGAGCAGGATCCGTCGGCGGGTCAGGTAGTCGATGTCGTAGTTGTCGACCCCCACCGAGACACTGGCAATGGCTTCCAGCTTTGGCGCCAGGTCGAGCAGGGTGGCGTCCAGCTTCAGGCTGGCACCGAGCAGGCCGCGAGCCTCGGGCAAGGCTGCGCGCAGTTGCGCCAGGCCGTTGTCACCGAGGTCTTCGATCAGGGTGACCTGGGTGTGTTCATGCAGGCGGGCCATCAGTGACGGCGAGAGCTTCTTGTACAACACAACCGGTTTTTTCATCGGGTCCGCTCGACAGGGTTCAGGAATGGGAGAGCTCGCGTCGCGTCGGCAAGCCCTTGGGGGCTGTGCGATCGCTGGCGCCGGGTTTGAGGAAAACGGTCAGGATCACCGACAGCAGCAGGGCGCCGCTCATCAACAGGTAGGACGCGCCCGGCGAGCCGGTTTCGCTGTTCAGGTAGCCCACCAGGTAGGAACCGCCGAAGGAACCGAGGGCGCCCATACTGTTGATCAGCGCCATGGCGCCGCCGGCGACGTTGGCCGGGAGGATCTCCGGGACAATCGCAAAGAACGGACCGTAGGGCGCGTACATGCAGGCCCCGGCGATCACCAGCAAACTGTAGGACCACCAGAAATGCTCCGCGCCCAGGGCGTAGGAGGCATAGAACGCCACTGAAGCCACCAGCAAGGGCGGCCAGACAAAACGTTTACGGCGCTGCAGCTTGTCCGAACCCCAGGACACCGCGAGCATGGCGATCACCGCGGCCAGATAGGGCAAGGCCGACAGCCAGCCGGCTTCGACCATGTCCATTTTCAAGCCGCTTTTCAGAATCGACGGCAGCCACAGCACAAAACCATAGACGCCGATGCTCCAGCAGAAGAACTGCAGGGCGAGGATGATCACCTTGGGTTCGCGGAAGGCCTGGGCGTAGTTCTTCACCGCCTTGATGCCGACCTGCTCGGCGGCCAGGGCGCTGTCCAGGTCACGTTTTTCCTCGGCGCTGAGCCAGCTCGCCTGGGCCGGGCGTTCATCTGCCAGGCGCCACCAGATAAAGGCCCAGATCACCGCCGGCAGGCCTTCGACGATAAACATCCAGCGCCAGCTGAAATGCTGCACCAGGTAGCCCGAGACCACCGACATCCAGAGCATGGTCACCGGGTTGCCGAGGATCAGGAAGGTATTGGCCCGTGAGCGCTCGGCGCGGGTGAACCAATAACACAGGTACACCAGCATTGCCGGCATCACCGCGGCCTCGACCACGCCCAGCATGAAGCGGATGCCGATCAGCATATAGGCGTTGGAAACGATGCCGGTGAGGGTGGCCAGGCCACCCCAGAGAATCAGGCTGACGAAGATCAGCTTTTTCACACTGTGCTTCTGCGCGTAGAGGGCGCCGGGTACCTGGAAGAAGAAGTAACCCAGAAAGAACAGTGCGCCGAGCAACGACGACAGGCCGGGGGTGATGTTGAGGTCGGTGGCCATGCCCGAGGCCGCAGCGAAGCCATAGTTGGCGCGGTCCAGGTAGGCGAGGCTGTAGGTGATGAAAACGATGGGCATGATGTACCACCAGCGGCGGGTGGCGAGTTTCAGCGTGTGCATGGTGTGGCTCCTGAGCTTGTTGTTTTTGTCGCAGCAGGGGGCATTCAAAAAAGCGTGATCTTGCTTAGTCGGCGGGTGCGGACCGCTGGGCCGCCGTCAGTTGTTCCCGGGTCGGCAAACCCTCCATGTCGCCACGGCTCTGCACCGCCTGGGCACCGATCCAGTTGCCGCGTGCCACGGCCTGGGCCACGCTGTGGTTTTCCAGCAGCGCGCTGACCACGCCGACGGCGAACGCATCACCGGCGCCGACCGTGTCCACCACCTTGTGTACCGGGACGGCGGCGACAAACCCTTCGTCCCGTTGGGTCCGGTAGTAGGCGCCATCGGCGCCGAGCTTGATGGCCACGACCGCGGCGCCCTGGTCGAGGTAGAAGGCGGCGATATCACGCGGCTCCTGATAGCCGCTGAGCAAGCGCCCTTCGCCGAGTCCCGGGAGGACCCAATGGGCGAGGGCGGCGAGGGCGTTGATGTCCTCGATCATCTGTCGCTCGCTGGCCCACAGGCTCGGCCGCAGGTTGGGGTCGAAGGACACGCTGCGCCCGGCGGCGGCCATGCGCGTCATCAGCTCGAACGACAGCTCGCGGGCACTGGCCGACAGGGCCGGTGGAATACCGGTGGCGTGCAGATGGTGAGCCTCGAGTAGCTGCGGACGGATATCGGCGACTGACAGCCGGCTGGCGGCCGAACCCCGGCGAAAATATTCCACCCGGGGATCCGCTCCCAGATCCTCGCGGGATTTGAGTTGAAAACCGGTGGGATAGCCTGGATCCATGTCGACGTCATCGCAGCACAGGCCTTCGCCTTGCAGGGTGTCGATGACAAAACGGCCCAGGGAGTCGGCGCCGACCCGGCTCAGCCAGTTCACCTTGAAACCCAGGCGTGCCAGGCCGATGGCTACATTGCTGTCAGCTCCGGCGATACGCTTGTGGAAGTGTTCGACCTGGGCCAGATCGCCGGTCTGTTCGGCGACGAACATCGCCATGGTTTCGCCGAATGAAAGAATTTCGATCTCAGGCATGTGCGCCTTCCTCCATGGAGTGGCCCAGGCGGGCCAGGTTCTGCACCTGTTCACGGGTGACGGCCAGCAGGTCGTCGCCTTGCAGCGGGTATTCCACGGCCCGGGTTACACCTTGACTCATCTGGCTCATCAAACGTTCCCACTGCTCCAGGTCGCTGGCGCTCGGCGGCAGGGCGACGAGCTGGCCATCCGCGCGCCGGCTCACAGCCTTGCAGTGCAGGTAGTCGACGTGCCGGCCGAGCAGGCGCGCGGCGCTGCTGGCGGATTGGTCCTGCCACTGCCAGTTGCCGATATCGAAGGTCATCTTCACCGGCAGGTGCTGTTGCTCGACCTGGTCGAAAAAACGCAGCAGGGGTTCGATGCGCCCGCCCTGGGTGGTCTGGTCGTTCTCCACCAGCAAGCGCACCGCTGATGTCGACAGCTGGCCGGCGAGGGCCGACAGGTCGCTGTTTTCGCTGAAGTAACCCAGGGAGACTTTCAGCCAGCGGGCGCCAAAGGCGGCGGCGCGTTGCAGGGTGGCCGCCAGTTGCGGGTCGGGTCGCGACTGGCCGGCGGGCCACAGTTCGAGGGGCGAAGAGTAGGCACATTCCAGGTTCATGGCCGCCGCGCGGGCGGCAAAACGCTCGGGGTCTTCGTCGGTCAGCAGCTCTTCGCGAACTTCGATACGGCGGGCACCGGCCTCGGCCAGCAGTTCGATAAAGCTTTCCTGGCCACGTTCGCGAACCCATGTCGCGCCATAGCTGGAGAGGCTGATGGAGACGGGAAACAGCTGTTCTTTCATTGTTTTTGTACCTCTGAAACCGGTTTCATTTTTGGGCAGATTTTTACGGCTGAGTTCAGGCGCCGAGTGTCTCAGGTCAATTTCGCGGGTTGGGTGGAACCCCGGACGATCAATTGCGCGGGAAAATCGATCGCCCTGGCGGCGCCCTTGTCGCCGCGCAGGCGCTTGAACAGGCAGTCGAAGGCACTGGCACCGATCTGTTGGGTAGGCTGGGCGAGGGCGCTGATACCGCTGCCGACCAGCGGGAACCATTCCAGGTCGTCGAGGGCGATCAGGCCGATGTCGTCGAACAGATCACAGCCCAGCGCCCGCAGGGCCTGGACACTGGCCAGGGCGGCAATGCCGTTGGCGCAGAACAGCGCCTTGGGCCCGGCGCCCGGTGTCGCCAGAAAATCTTGCAACTGGCGCTGCAAGGATTCGCCGGTATGGCCGACGCGGCCACTCAGCGCGCCGTGTCTGGCGACTTCGAGATTGAAGTGCTCGATCCGTTCCAGTCGCGAACTGGTGCCATCGAGGGGTTCGCTGATCAGCATCAGATCGCGGTAACCCTGTTGTTCCAGGTGGTCGATGGCGCTGCGCACGGCGGCGCCGTTGTCGAGGCCGACCAGGTCGCTGTCCAGTTGCTCGACCTTGCGGTCCACCAGCACCATCGGCATTTCCCGCTGCAGTTCCTGCAATTCTTCGAGGTCATGACCGAGGGTGTTGAGGATCAGGCCTTCGATGTTGTACGAGCGCAGCGCGGCCAGGTGCAGGCGTTCCTGCTGGTCGTCGCGGTCGGTGTTGCACACCACCAGGCTGTAGCCGTGGGCGCGGCAGGCGGTTTCCACACCATGCATCACGGCAATCGAATAAGGGTTGCGGATATCGGCCACCAGCATGCCGATCAAGCGCGTACGCCCGCGCTTCAGGCCACGGGCCATCTGGTTCGGGCGATAGCCCAGTTCGCTGATCGCCTGCTCGATACGCAAGGCGATGGCTTCGGAGAGCAGGGAGCGGTCATCGCCGATAAAGCGCGACACGCTGGCCTTGGAAACCCCGGCGCGTTCGGCGACATCGAGCATGGTCACGCGGCTGCGCTGGGCAGCGGAAAAACTGTTCACGGCCTGAAACCTTTTCTTGGCGTTATCGGCAGGCGGTTAGTGCGTTCGCACTGAAACCGGTTTCAGAAGAACTCAAGGCAAGGGTGGCCGTCAAGCAACTTTTGCCGGCCAGATCGATTAGAGGGTCAGGGCTTTACGCAGTGCGGCGAGGAGTCTGGTGTAGAGCAGATCGACTTCCGGCGCCAGGTTCCGGGCCCGCAGGCAGCCGTGCACCAGGCCGTGGCCGGGGTGGAAATCCACGGTTACACCGGCCGCTTCAAGACGCTCGCGGTATTGCACGCCGTCATCACGCAGGGGGTCGAACTGTGCCACGGCGATAAATGCCGGGGCCAAGCCCCGCAGATCCGTGGCCTGTAACGGCATCGCATAGGCCGAAGGCTTGGCCGAACCCGGCAGGTACAAGGCGTGATAGCAGTGCACGTCGCTGGCGCTGAGCAGCGGGGCGTCGGCGCATTCGGTGCGTGAGGGCAGTCTGTCGTCGCCACCCAGCCCCGGGTAGATCAGGGCTTGCAGCAGCGGCTGCGCCTGGCCGCCATCGCGCAGTGCCAGGCACACGGCGGCGGCGAGATTGCCGCCGGCGCTGTCGCCGGCAATCGCCATGCGCCGTGGGTCCAGTTGCCAGGTTGCGGCGTCGGTCTGCAAGCCGCGCCATACCGCCAGGCAATCGTCGAAGGCCGCCGGAAAGGGGTGTTCTGGTGCAAGTCGATAATCGACGGCGATCACCACGGCGTCGAGCAGGGAGGCCAGTTCAGCGGTGATGAAATCGTGGGAGTCGAGGTCGCCGACCACCCAGCCGCCACCGTGCAGGTAGACCACGCAGGGCCAGCCATTGGCCGGCGGCTCGGAGGCTGGGCGGTATTGGCGTATCGGGACTTGGCCGATCAGCTGTTCGCTGACGCTGATGCCTGTGGGGCGCACCGGGGTAAAGGCCCGGCACATAGTGCTGTAACCGACACGCAGGCCATTGATGCTGGTGTCCGGATAGCTGAAATCGAGGGTCCGGGCGACAAAGGCGCCCATCTGGGGAGACAGCGGGTAATCGCTCATGCAAAGTCTCGGGAGTGTTCCTGATGCCAGGTAAGCCGGTGGGAGCGGTGCATCGCTCCCACACGGATGACCACTACTTCAAACTGGCCTGCACGGTGGCGACACCGTCCTTGCCATCAACACTGGTCACGCCACTCAACCACTTCTGCAGATCTTCCGGGTGATCGCGCAGCCATTTCTTCGCCACGTCCTGGGGCGTCTGGCGCTCCATGATCGGCACCATCAGCTGGCTTTCCTGGGCGGCGCTGAAGGTCAGGTTTTCCAGCAGCTTGGTGACGTTCGGGCAACGCTGGGCATAGTCCGGAGCGGTGACGGTGGACACGGTGGCCGCACCCTCGTTAGGCCCATAGACATCTTCGCTGCCGGTCAGGTAGGTGATCTTCATGTTGATGTTCATCGGGTGCGGGGTCCAGCCCACAAAAACCACGAACTCCTTGCGGTTGACCGCCCGCTGTACCGCCGCGAGCATCCCGGCTTCCCCGGACTCCACCAGGTTGAAACCCTTGAGGCCGAAGTGGTCGGTGTCGATCATGGTCTTGATGGTGGTGTTGGCGCCGCTGCCGGGCTCGATGCCATAGATCTTGCCGCCGAGCTTGTCCTTGAACTTGGCGATATCGGCGAAGGTCTTCAGGCCCGCGTCAGCCACATATTGCGGCACGGCGAGGGTGGCCTGGGCGTCGGACAGGCTCGGCTGGGCCAGGACCTTGACCTGGTTGGCGGCGACAAACGGCGCGATGTTCTTGTCCATCGCCGGCTTCCAGTAGCCGAGGAAGACATCCAGGCGCTTGTCGCGGATCCCGGCAAAGATGATCTGCTGCACGGCGCTGGTCTGCTTGCTTTCATAGCCCAATCCATCGAGCAGTACGTCGGCCATGCCACTGGTGGCGATCACGTCGGTCCAGTTGACCACGCCCATGCGTACGGTCTTGCAGGAAGCGTCTTCGGAAGCGAGCACACTGGTGCTCAGGAGGGCGGTACCGCAGAGGAACAGACAGCTGTTGAACAGTCTTTTCATGATTCGCAGATCTCGCGGCAGGTCGTTTATTGTGGAGGCCGGTGTCTTCATGCACCGTCCGGCCACGTTACGCAGCCGGTCGAGGGCGAAAGCGCACCAGGGCGACCGGCTTTTGCACTGCGGCGACTCCCCTTGTTATACCAGCACGCTCAGCCAGGCCGAAACCAGCAGCAACAGCGCCATGCAGCGATTGAAGCGTTGCATCGCCCGGGGCGAACGAAACAGCCGCGCGGAGCCGACGCCCAGCACGCCCCACAGCACCAGGCACGGAACCGACACCAGGAAAAACGCCAGGGACAGCGACAGCACATGGGCCTGGCGTTCGGCGCCGCTGCCGGCGAATACGCCGACCACCGCCAGGGCCATCATCCAGACTTTCGGGTTGATCAGTTGCAGGCTGGCGGCGCCCAGTAGGCCAAGGCGCCTGGTGTGTTCGGTGTCGGGGTCGATGGCGTTCGCCGGTGCACTGAAGATCTGCCAGGCCAGGTAGTTCAACCAGGCGATGCCCAGCCATTGCATGGCGGTCTGCACCAGGGGCAGGCCGGCCAGCGACTGGCCGACGCCGCAACCCACCAGCAGGACGATCAGCGCCGCGCTGGCACAGGCTCCGAAAATGATCGGCAGGGCCGCGACCAGGCCATAGCGGGCGCTGTTGCTCAGCACCAGGACATTGGTCGGTCCCGGTGTGATGGAGGCGACGGTGGCGAACAGCAGGAATGGCAACAGGCTGGGGAAGGTGGACAACATGGGGTGGGGCTCCGCGGGAAGATCGATGGGCCGATCTTCCCGTGCGGCGCCTCAGGCGTCTGGAAGATTTGAGCAACGCTTGCGGTAGGCGGCCGGGGTGAGGCCGTAGGCGCGCATGAACCAGCGCCCCAGGTGACTCTGGTCGGCAAAGCCCAGGGCCATGGCGACATTCGCCGGGGTTTCGCCCCGGGACAGCAGTTGTCGGGCCTTGGCCACGCGCAATTGCACCAGATAGGCGTGGGGCGGCAGGTTATAGGCGGCCTTGAAGGCGCGGGTCAGGCGAAAGCGGTCGACGCCGCAGATCGCCGCGACTTCATCCAGGCTGATGTCGTGTTGCAGGTGGGCGTGCAGGTACTCGCGGGCGACCTGGGCCACCCGGGGCAGGCGTGGGTCCTCGTTGTAGCGGGTGCGCCAGTGCAGATGGCCGGTGAGACTGTCGAACAGATGGTCCAGGGCGCTTTGCCGGATGATGCGCAATTCCTGGGTATGAATGGCCTCGAATGCCGCGCTGGTGGCCTGGGCCAAGCGGGTATCGGTGGCCAGTGGGTTGACGAAACCCAGCTGGCTGCCTTGCGGCGCTTCTTCAAACAGGGCGTTCATTTCCCGTTCCAGCCAGAGCGGATCGAGATACAGCGTGCGGTAGGTGAAGCCGCCTTCGGTAGGGGCGTCGCCGTCATGGATCTCGCCGGGTTCGAGCATGAACACGTTGCCCGCCAGGCTGTGGTAGCGGTTGCGTCGGGAATTGAACTGTTGCACGCCCTGTTCGGTGACACCGACCAGATAGCTGTCGTGCCAATGGGCGTCGTAGGCGTGGGCATGGCCCTTGAAGCGCGCGCGCAAGGTTTCGATGCCGGTGTCCCGGTCCTGGGCCAGGTCGATCCAGTGGTTGACGGTAGTGGACATGGGGTTCCTGGAGCCGTGGTCAATCATGCAGAAGGTCAGTTAACGCCTGCGGCCGGGTATCCGTCTAGAAGATCCGTGCAAAGGCCAGTACCCCGATAGGGGAATGGGCGACCCGCGCCCGAGCGCCTAGAGTGGTCGCCTATTTCAGAGACACCGACAGAGAGAGATTATGCGCGCACGTGAATGGGGAATCACCCTGGGCCTGGGCACACCGGGGCCGTTCAATGCCATCACCGATGTGCCGGGGGTGCGGGTCGGTCACAGCACACTCAGGACCGAGATCGACGGTAAGCAGGTGCGCACCGGGGTCACGGTCGTCCAGCCTCGGGCCGGCGCGGCGCGGGCACAGCCCAGTTTTGCCGGCTGCCATGTGCTCAACGGCAATGGCGATGCCACGGGGCTGGAGTGGATTCGCGAAGCCGGACTGCTGACCACGCCGGTGGCGATCACCAATACCCATAGCGTCGGTGTGGTGCGTGATGCGCTGATCGCCGACGAGCGCGACAGCCTGGCGGACCCGGCGGTGTACTGGTGCATGCCGGTGGTCATGGAAACCTATGACGGGGTGCTCAACGATATCTGGGGCCAGCACGTCGGGCCGGCGCAGGTCCGTGAAGCCTTGGCCGATGCCCGGCCAGGGCCGGTGAGCGAAGGCGCGGTGGGCGGCGGGACCGGGATGATCTGCCACGAATTCAAGGGCGGTATCGGCACCTCGTCGCGACGCTTGTCGGCAGCGCAGGGCGGCTGGACCGTCGGCGCACTGGTCCAGGCCAATCATGGCAAACGCCAGGAACTGCGGGTGGACGGTTATCCGGTCGGCCGCCAGTTGCTGGACGTTCCTTCACCATTCGCACGGCGCGGCACTCCAGGCATGGGTTCGATCGTGGTGATTCTCGCCACCGACGCACCGCTGTTGCCCCATCAATGCCAGCGTCTGGCGCAGCGGGCTTCCATCGGCATCGCCCGGACCGGCGGCGGCACCGAAGATTCCAGCGGCGATATCTTCCTGGCTTTCGCCACTGGCAACAACCAGCTGCCCGCCGCCGATTACGGGCGCAAGGGCCTGCCGTTCAGCAGTCCGCTGGAGATGGTCAACAACGACCATATTTCGCCGCTGTTCCTGGCGGCCGCCGAAGCGGTGGAAGAAGCCATCATCAATGCCTTGCTGGCCGGCGAAGACATGACCACGGCCGATGGAACCGCTGTGCTGGCATTAAAGGGCGAAGTTGTACTGGATGCACTCAGGACGAGTGGGCGACGGGAGAACTTATAAGTAATGTTATGACTGCTTGGTCATTTATTGATGCATGTCACAAGTGCATTCTTGTGACTTGAAGTTTTTCGAAAGCCTGCTTGGCGAAGTAGGTTATCGCCGTAAGAAAAAACTTTTATGACACTCGGTCAATGTTTGTAGGCCTTTTCCTTGTTTAGGCGTTTTGACATCAAAAAAAGCGCTGGACGTTTGTTTTCAAGATGTGTCAGTTTCTCGCTGCCTTCAAAAAAGGCGAGTGATAGGATGATCTCGCCAAGGGATTGTCGCTATCTGACAAAAACTGTTTCACTTGCAAACAAGGAAGTGTGTTTATGTCGAAAGTCAAAACCAAAGCTATTGTTTCTGCGGAGTCGGCACTGGCGGCCAACGGTACAAGTTCCGCCTTTAACCAGATCGATAGCTTCAGCCATCAATACGACCGTGGCGGTAATCTTACGGTCAATGGCAAACCCTCCTACTCCGTCGATCAGGCCGCCACGCAATTGCTGCGTGACGGTGCCACCTGGCACGATCTGAACGGCAGCGGCAAGATCGAACTGACCTATACCTTCCTGACGTCCCAGACCTCGAATTTCAGCGGTCTGGGTGTCACCGGGTTCAATCAGTTCAGTGCGCTGCAGAAGTCCCAGGCCGTGCTCGCCATGCAATCCTGGGCGGACGTGGCCAACGTGACCTTCACGGAGGCAGCGAAGGGTGGCGATGGTCACATGACCTTCGGTAACTACAGTGGCGGACAGGAAGGCGCGGCGGCATTCGCCTTCCTGCCGGGTACCGAGCCTGGCTACGACGGCCAGTCCTGGTACCTGACCGGCAGCGGCTACAACGTCAACAAGACGCCTGGCGTGAACAACTACGGTCGTCAGACCCTGACCCATGAGATCGGCCATACCCTCGGCCTGGCTCATCCCGGCGACTACAACGCTGGCGAAGGCAACCCGACCTACAATGACGCGTCCTATGGACAGGACACCCGCGGCTACAGCGTCATGAGCTACTGGAGCGAAAGCAACACCAGCCAGAACTTCAGCAAAGGCGGGGTCGAGGCTTACTCCTCGGGTCCGCTGATGGATGATATCGCGGCGATCCAGAAGCTCTACGGCGCCAACTACAGTACCCGCTCCGGTGACACCACCTATGGGTTCAACTCCAATGCCGGTCGTGACTACATGAGCGCCACCTCGTCTTCGGACAAGCTGGTGTTCTCGGTCTGGGACGGTGGCGGCAACGATACCCTGGACTTCTCCGGGTTCACCCAGAACCAGAAGATCAACCTGCATGACGGCTCGTTCTCCGACGTTGGCGGCATGGTGGGTAATATCTCCATTGCCCAGGGTGTCACCATCGAGAACGCCATCGGCGGTTCGGGCAACGACCTGCTGATCGGCAACGACGCCGCCAACGAACTGCGTGGCGGGGCCGGCAACGACATCCTCTACGGGGCCGGTGGTGCCGACAAGCTCTGGGGTGGTACGGGCAACGATACCTTCGTGTTCGCTGCCGTTTCCGACTCGACGCCGAAAGCCGCCGACCGGATCATGGATTTCACCAGTGGCCAGGACAAGATCGATCTGTCCGGGATCACCCATGGTTCGGGCCTGACGTTCGTCAACGCGTTCACCGGCCATGCCGGCGATGCGGTGCTGACGTATGCGTCGGGCACCAACCTGGGTACCCTGGCGGTGGACTTCTCCGGGCACGGCGTCGCCGATTTCCTGGTGACCACCGTGGGTCAGGCAGCGGTCACGGATATCGTGGCTTGAGTTGATGCGGTAGGGGCAGCGCTGCAGCGCTGCCCTCTGGTCCGGTAGTCCATGTCCATGATCAAGATGTGTGTCCGCAGTATCTATTCGACGTGGCTAATGGCTGCGTTTCTGGCGTTTTCTGGAGAAGTCACCATGGCGAGCAGCCTGCTCATGACCAGCCCCGAGGCCCTTGTCGGCCAGTGGCGGATGTACCCCGAAGGTGAAGACCCGAAGGCCTGCGAGCTGGACCTGGCGTTGCAGTCGCCGCGCCTGAGCGGTGACCTGGCGTGTATCGCCGGCTGGTTGGGCGAGCGCCCGGCCAACTGGGAACCGACCCCCGATGGCCTGTGGCTGTATGGCGTCGAAGGGACGGGCATCGTCCACCTCAATCGGCAAAAAACAAATCGCTACGAAGTGCGCTTGAAGAACGGAACCGTTCTGGTATTGATGCGCGATACGCCGTGAGTATTCAGAAGCCAATCGATTAAATGGCAACTTGATGCTACGTATCCGTTAGTTGCCTTATCGTCCAGTCTCTATGAGTTGCGAAACAGCGACTCATGTTGAAAGTACCTATATTCCCGAGCGGCTTGTCGGCCATCGAATAAAGGTGCGCATCCGGCTGTCCGTAAACTTCAAGGAAGATAGATGAAGCCGCCGAAAATGATGTCCGGGACACCTTTGATCCGTGTGCTCGGCGATTATAAAAGTGTCTTGCTCAGCGTCGGTTGTTTCACCGCGCTGATCAATCTGCTGATGTTGGTGCCGTCGATTTACATGCTCCAGGTCTATGACCGGGTATTGACCTCGCAGAATGAAACCACCCTGGTGATGCTGACCCTGATGGTGGTGGGGTTCTTTGCCTTTATCGGGCTGTTGGAAGTGGTCCGCAGTTTTATCGTGATCCGCATTGGCAGTGCCCTGGAGCGACGCTTGAACCTGCGGGTCTACCAGGCGGCCTTCGAGCGCAACCTGTTGCGCAACGAAGGGCATGCCGGCCAGGCCCTCGGCGACCTGACGCAGATTCGCCAGTTCCTCACCGGACCGGCGCTGTTCGCCTTTTTCGATGCCCCGTGGTTTCCCATCTACCTGTTGGTGATCTTCCTGTTCAACCCCTGGCTGGGCGTGTTCGCCAGTGTCGGGGCCTTGTTGCTGATCGCCCTGGCGTGCCTCAACGAGTCGATGACGAAAAAGCCCTTGAGCGAAGCCAGCGGTTATTCGCAACGCTCCAGCCAATTGGCGACCAGCCATCTGCACAACGCTGAAACCATCCAGGCCATGGGCATGCTCGGCGCCCTGCGGAGCCGCTGGTTCCAGGTGCACTCGCGATTCCTGGCCCGGCAGAACCGCGCCAGCGATACCGGGGCGGTGATCACCTCCCTGAGCAAGATGTTGCGCCTGTGCCTGCAATCGCTGGTGCTGGGCCTGGGGGGGTTCCTGGTGATCAAGGGCGAGATGACCGCCGGGATGATGATCGCCGGCTCCATCCTGATGGGGCGGGTGCTCAGCCCTCTCGACCAGTTGATTGCGGTGTGGAAACAATGGAGCACGGCCAAGCTCGCTTATCAGCGCCTGGACGGCCTGTTGCGCGAGTTCCCGGAGGAGGAAGGACAGATGAGCCTGCCCGCGCCCCAGGGGCAGGTGGCTTTTGAACAGGTCAGTGCCGGACCGCCCGGCAAACGTATCGCCACCTTGCACCAAGTGAGTTTCAGCCTGGCACCGGGCGAGGTGCTGGGGGTGCTCGGTGCCTCGGGTTCGGGCAAGTCGACCCTGGCCCGGGTGCTGGTGGGCGTCTGGCCGACCCTGGGCGGCACCGTGCGCCTGGACGGCGCCGACCTGCATCGCTGGGACCGCGACGACCTCGGTCCGCATATCGGTTACCTGCCCCAGGACATCGAGTTGTTCAGCGGCACTATTGCCGAAAACATCGCGCGGTTTGCCGAAGTCGATTCGCCGAAAGTGGTGGAGGCGGCGCGTCAGGCCGGTGTGCATGAGTTGATCCTGCGCCTGCCCCAAGGCTACGACACGCTGCTGGGAGAAGACGGCAGCGGCCTGTCCGGCGGACAGAAGCAGCGGGTGGCGTTGGCCCGTGCGCTGTATGGCGGCCCGCGTCTGGTGGTGCTCGACGAGCCCAATTCCAACCTCGATGTGGTCGGGGAGACCGCCTTGACCCAGGCGATTGCCTTGCTCAAGGCCCGGGGCAGCACAGTGGTCCTGGTGACCCATCGCTCCACCTCCCTGACCCAGGCGGACAAGTTGCTGGTGCTCAATGAAGGTCGCTTGCAAGCCTTCGGCAGCAGTGCCGATGTGCTCAAGGCCCTCTCGGCCGGCGCGCAGCCGGCCCCTCAACCGACCCGCGAGGCGGCGACCCCGGCCGGTGTCAGCCTGAGCCGACAGTATCCCGCGCCGACTCGCAACAGCGACGCATAAGCAAGGACAGCACGATGCAGATCAGTACCCCTGTTGAACACCGGGAGCACGACGCCCGGTTCTTTGCCCGCATGGGCTGGTTGCTGGCCTTGTTGGGCGCCGGCAGCTTCTTTCTTTGGGCGGCCCTGGCGCCGCTGGATCAGGGCATTGCCGTGCAGGGCACCGTGGTGGTGTCTGGCAAGCGCAAGGCCGTGCAATCCCTGGGCGGCGGGGTGGTCAGCCGGATCCTGGTGCGTGAAGGGCAAGTGGTGCATCAGGGCCAGCCGCTGTTTCGCCTTGACCAGACGCAGTTGTCGGCCGATGTGCAATCGCTGCAGGCCCAGTACCGGATGGCCTGGGCCAGCCAGGCCCGTTGGCAGAGCGAGCGTGACAACTTGCCCCGGGTGGCGTTTCCGCCCGAGTTGAGCACGGACCCCGACCCGCACCTGGCACTGGTGCTCGAAGGCCAGCGGCAATTGTTCAGCAGCCGTCGCGAAGCCTTTTCCCGCGAACAGGCCGGTATCCGCGCCAACATCGATGGCGCCAGCGCGCAACTGGCCGGCATGCGCCGGGCGCGTAACGACATGTTGGCCCGCGCCGATTCCCTGCGCAGTCAGTTGGACAACCTCAAGCCCCTGGCGGACAACGGCTATATCCCGCGCAACCGCCTGCTGGACTACCAGCGCCAGCTGTCCCAGGTGCAGCAGGACCTGGCGCAGAACAATGGCGAAAGCGGGCGGGTCGAGCAGGGGATTGTCGAGTCGCGTCTAAAACTCTCCCAGCACGGCGAGGAGTATCAGAAGGAAGTGCGCAGCCAATTGGCCGACGCCCAGCTCAAGAGCCTGACCCTGGAGCAGCAATTGCGCTCGGCGGGTTTCGAGTTGCAGCACAGCGAGATCATCGCGCCGGCCGAGGGCATCGCGGTCAACCTCAGCGTGCACACCGAAGGCGCGGTGATCCGCGCCGGGGAAACCCTGCTGGAGATCGTGCCCCAGGGCGAGCGCCTGGAGGTCGAGGGGCACCTGCCGGTCAACCTGGTGGACAAGGTCGGCAGCCATCTGCCGGTGGACATCCTGTTTACCGCGTTCAACCAGAGCCGTACCCCGCGGGTGCCGGGCGAAGTCAGCCTGGTGTCCGCCGATCAGTTGCTCGATGAAAAGACCGGCGCGCCGTATTACGTGCTGCGCACTTCGGTGAGCGACAGGGCCTTGGAAAAGCTCAACGGCCTGGTGATCAAACCGGGCATGCCCGCCGAGATGTTCGTGCGCACCGGTGAGCGCTCGATGCTCAATTATCTGTTCAAACCGCTGCTGGACCGCGCGGGCTCCGCGTTGACGGAGCAATAGGATGTTCCACCGAATGAAGACACTGTCGATAATCGCCGCGATGCTGAGCCTGTTGGTCAGCACCGGCAGCCAGGCCATGGGGCCGTTCCAGGTTTACGAGCAGGCCTTGCGCAATGACCCGGTGTTCCTGGGCGCGCTCAAGGAGCGCGATGCCGGCCTGGAAAACCGCGCCATCGGCCGGGCCGGCCTGCTGCCGAAGATTTCCTACAACTACAACCAGGGTCGCAACGATTCACGGGCCACTTACCTCAGCGAGCGTGGCAACGCCCATGAGGACCGTCACTACACCAGCTCTGGCTCGACCTTGATGCTGCAACAACCGCTGATTGACTACGAGGCCTACGCCAATTACCGCAAGGGCGTGGCCCAGGCGTTGTTCGCCGATGAGACCTTTCGCGGCAAGAGCCAGGAACTGCTGGTGCGGGTGCTGACCTATTACACCCGGGCGTTGTTTGCCCAGGACCAGATCGAGATCGCCCAGGCGCGCAAGAAAGCCTATGAGGAACAGTTCCAGCAGAACGAGCACCTGTTCCGCCAGGGCGAGGGCACGCGTACCGATATTCTCGAGGCCGAGTCGCGTTTCGAGCTGGCCACCGCCGAGGAAATCGAGGCGCGCAACGAACAGGACGCCGCCTTGCGTGAGTTGGGGGCGCTGATCGGTGTGCCGACGGTAAACGTTGCCGAATTGGCCCCGCTGACCCAGGCCTTCCAATCGTTCCCCCTGGAACCGGCCAATTTCGACACCTGGCATGCCATGGCCCTGGAGAACAATCCGACCCTGGCGTCCCAGCGCCAGGCCCTGGAAGTGGCCCGTTATGAAGTGGAGCGCAATCGCGCCGGGCACCTGCCCAAGCTCAATGCCTACGCCAGCGTGCGCAAGAGCGAGTCCGACAGCGGCAACACCTACAACCAGCGTTATGACACCAACACCATCGGTTTCGAGGTGAACGTGCCGTTGTTCGCCGGTGGCGGGGTTTCGGCTTCGGTGCGCCAGGCCAGCGCGAATATGGAGCAGGCCGAATACGATCTGGATGGCAAGACCCGCGAGACCCTGATCGAACTGCGCCGTCAGTTCAGTGCCTGCCTGTCGGGGGTGAGCAAGTTGCGCGCCTATCAGAAGGCCTTGAGTTCGGCCGAAGCCCTGGTGGTCTCGACCAAGCAGAGCATCCTCGGCGGCGAGCGGGTCAACCTCGATGCGTTGAACGCCGAACAGCAGCTCTACAGCACCCGGCGCGACCTGGCCCAGGCGCGCTACGACTATCTGATGGCCTGGACCAAATTGCATTACTACGCGGGCACCTTGCGCGAAACCGATCTGGCCAGGGTCGATGAGGCCTTCGTACAACAATAATTCCAACCAGCAAGGAGGCAATACCGATGGGTGTCTTTGACTATAAAAACGCAGGGACCGAGGCGTCGAAAGCGTTGTATGCGGACGCAATGGCGATCACCTTGTACTCCTACCACAACCTCGATAACGGCTTTGCCGTGGGGTATCAGCAAAATGGCTTCGGCCTGGGGCTGCCAGCGACCCTGGTCAAGGCCCTGATCGGCGGCACGGATGCCCAGGGGGTCATCCCCGGCATACCGTGGAATCCGGACTCGGAGAAAGCCGCGCTGGCCGCAGTGAAGGCGGCCGGCTGGACGCCGATCAGTGCCGCGCAGCTGGGCTACGGCGGCAAGACGGATGCACTCGGCACTTTCTATGGTGAGAAGGCCGGCTACACCACGGCGCAGGCCGAGATCCTCGGCAAGTACGACGCCAGCGGGCACCTGACCGAGATCGGTGTGTCCTTCCGTGGTACCAGCGGGCCTCGGGCAAGCCAGATCAGCGACACCATCGGCGATGCGATCAACGATTTGCTGGCGGCCATCGGACCCAAGGATTACGCGAAAAACTACAGCGCCAATGCCTTCGAAGGCCTGCTCAAGAGCGTGGCGACCTTTGCCGCGGCCAATGGCCTTTCCGGCAAGGACGTGCTGGTCAGCGGCCACAGCCTCGGCGGGTTGGCGGTCAACAGTGTGGCCGATCTGAGCAAGGACCATTGGGGCGGTTTCTACAAGGACGCCAACTACATCGCCTTCGCTTCACCGACCCAGAGCGGTCCGGGAACCCAGGTGCTGAACATCGGTTATGAAAACGACCCGGTGTTCCGCGCCCTCGACGGTTCCAGCCTGACCCTGGCGACCTTGGGGGTGCACGATGCCAACAAGGCTTCGGCGACCAACAATATCGTCAGCTTCAATGACCATTACGCGTCCGATGCCTGGAACGTGTTGCCATTCTCCATCGGCAATGTCGCCACCTGGATTTCCCACCTGCCGACGGCCTATGGCGACGGCCTGGGCCGGGTGATGGCGTCGCAGTTCTATAACCTGACCAGCAAGGACTCGACGATTATCGTCGCCAACCTGTCGGATCCGGCGCGGGACAAGACCTGGGTGCAGGACCTCAATCGCAACGCCGAAACCCATAGCGGCAGCACCTTTATCATCGGCAGCGACGCCAATGATCTGCTCAAGGGCGGGCGTGGCAACGACTACATCGAAGGGCGTGGCGGCAACGACACCTTCCGCGACGACGGTGGCTACAACATCATCCTGGGTGGCAAGGGCAACAACACCTTTGACCTGCAGAAGTCCCTGAGCAGTTTCGATATCGCCAATGATGGCCATGGCACCTTGTATATCCGCGATGCCAGCGGCGGCATCACCATCGCCCAGAACATTGGCACGCTGATCAGCAAGGAATCGAACCTGGTGTTCTTCAACAAGGACGTGGCCCATGTGGTGGGCAACCAGAGCTTGTCCGAGGGCAGCTACGTCAACTCGCAGGTCGGCGGCGACGGTGCCGATACCCTGACCGCGAAGTCTTCAGGGGAGTGGTTGCTGGGCAATGGCGGCAATGATCATCTGATCGGTGCGGCCAAGGGTGGCAACCTGTTTATCGGCGGGGCCGGGAATGACCTGATGGACGCGAAGGGCGGGGGCAATACCTTCCTGTTCAACGGTTTCAACGGATCGTTCGGTCAGGACAAGATCACCGGTTTCCAGGCTTCCGACAAACTGGTGTTCATGGGCTACGCCGATTCCCAGGGACACAATATCCAGGATCACGCCAAGGTGGTGGGGCACGACACCGTGCTGACCTTCGGGGCGGATTCGGTGACGTTGGTGGGGGTTGGGCTGGATGTGCTGAAGGGGGCGAGTGTGGTCATCGCCTGACCACGGATCTCAAATCCGGTTGAGACCCGTGTGGCGAGCGGGCTTGCCCGCGCTCGGCTGCGAAGCAGTCGTGAAACAGTTCACCTCGGTGCATCTAATACACCGAGCTCTCTGGTTTTAGGGGCGCTTCGCGCCCCAGCGCGGGCAAGCCCGCTCGCCACCTATTCTCTGTTCGCCACAAAACTGCGTTATGGCAGCTTCAGCAACACATAATCGTTCTTGTCGAAGCGCTGGCTGAGCGCCGGCACCAGGTCACCAATGGCCGAGCCTTTCAGCCCATCGTAAGTGTCCTTGCCCATCATCACCCAAGCCGGTCGCGCCACGGCCTGAAGCTGCTCGGTCGTATCGGTGAAGATCGGTTGCAGATCGCCTTCGGCATTGACCATGAACTTGATCGCCCGTCCGTCCTTGGCCACCGCGTGCATGACCAGCGGCGCCGGGTCTTTTTTCATCAACTGCTGGGTAGCCTGGGTAAAGGCGCGGGTGTCGTAGGCGACGCGTTCGGTCGGCTCGACAATCAGGATATAGCTGCTCCACAGCGCCAGTACCGCACAACCGGCCAGCCCGAGTGCGCGCCAGCGAGCGTTGAACAGCACCACCACGGCGATCACCTGCAACGCCCCGACCAGATAGGGCGCGACGCCCAGGGCGGGCAGTTGCTCGGGAAAGCGCCGATGGAGCATGAACATCCCGGCAATCAGCAGGCCCGGCAGGATCAGCCAGAGGCCCTGCATCAGCACACGCAATCCGGCGAACAGGCGGCCCTTGGCAACCTGGAACGGATAGGCCGCGACAATGGCCGCCATGGGCACCATCGGCAGGATATAACGGGCCTTTTTCGCCTGGGGCACGGACAAACCGAGCATCACGATCAGGCCCGCCGCGATCGCGTAGAGGGTCAGTTGCAGCGCCGGTCCACGATGCTGGCGACCGGTCGCCAGGATGGCCACCAGCACCAGCACCGCCAATGGATAAGCCAGGGCATAGTTACCAAAGGCACTGCTGAAGTAATACAGCGCTCCGCTGGAGCCCGCCGTGCCGTCCATGCGGCCGGTGAACTGCATGTGGATCACTTCCTGGAGAAAGGCCGGGCCGCCATCCAGCGAGGCCATCCACAACAGCAGGCCGATACAGGCCGCCAACAGGAACAGGGCCTGGAAGCCGAAGATGAACAGCCGGCGCCATTGGCCGCTGAGCAGGTAGAAACTGCAGAGCATGCCGGTGGGAATCACCAGACCCATGGGACCGCGAATGGCAAAGCCGAGCACCAGCAGCGCCAGGAGCAGTACGCTGCGTTTCGGCGCGCCGTAGTATTTGGCGGCATAACCCAGGTAGAACACCGCCAGGGACACGGCGGCGAGCATCTGGTCGAGGGAAACCGCGCGGGTTTCGATCAGGAAATTGTTGGTCAACAACAGCAAGGCGATGCTCAGCAGCGCCCAACGTGGCGAATGCGGGGCCACCAGCCGGTACATCAGCACCACGATCCAGGCCGAGGCCAGGGCGCTGGGCAACCAGGCGGCGAGGGCGTTGACCGTGCCGAAGGGCAGGGCCAGCAACCAGATCAACAGGGTGGAAAACGCCGAATAGTCGGGATACGGCACGCCATAGGTGGTCGGGAAGAAACTCGGACCGTGGCGCAGCATTTCCTCGGCGAACAGCACGAAGCGCGAGTCGAAGCCGATGGCGGCTTGCTGATAGACGCCGGCGATGAACAGCAGCAGGGCTAGCAGGCCCAGGACGAGGGATTGGCGATTCAGGGTATTGCGGGATGAGGACGTCAATGTCACGGCCGTGAACCTGAAAAAACGGGCGAACCCGCTAGGAACGAAAACGCGGTCATTTTTTTCGAAATGACCGCGTCGTTTGTTTGCTCGGCAACCCCTGGCGAACTAGCCACACGGGCCACTAGGCAAGGGGTAGGGCATCATTCCAGACCGTGACGGGTCACCGGCAGGTCCAGCGAAGCTCCACGGCCGATCGCAAAGTAGGTGAACCCCTTGCGCTGCATGCGGTTGGCATCGAACAGGTTGCGGCCGTCGAAGATCACCGGCGCTTTCAGGCGCTGCTTGATCAGTTCGAATTCCGGTGCCTTGAACTGCTGCCATTCGGTGCAGATGATCAGCGCGTCGGCGCCCACCAGAGCCGATTCCGGCGTGCCCATCAGCGACAGACCTGGCTCATCCGGGTAGATGCGCTGGGTTTCCTGCATGGCTTCCGGGTCGAAAGCACGCACCTGTGCGCCGGCTGCCCACAGGGCTTCCATCAGCACGCGGCTTGGTGCATCGCGCATGTCGTCGGTGTTCGGTTTGAACGCCAGGCCCCAGAGAGCGAAGGTCTTGCCTTTCAGGTCGCCCTTGTAGAACGCGTTCAGACGGTCGAACAGCTTGTGCTTCTGGCGCTCGTTGATCGCCTCGACCGCTTGCAGCAGGTCGCTCGAGCAGTTGGCTGCCTGGGCACTGTGGATCAGCGCGCGCATGTCTTTCGGGAAGCACGAGCCGCCGTAGCCGCAGCCCGGGTAGATGAAGTGGTAACCGATGCGCTGGTCGGCGCCGATGCCCATACGCACGGCTTCGATGTCCGCGCCCAGGTGTTCGGCCAGTTCGGCGATCTGGTTGATAAAGCTGATCTTGGTCGCCAGCATGCAGTTGGCGGCGTACTTGGTCAGCTCGGCGCTGCGCAGGTCCATGAACATGATGCGGTCATGGTTGCGGTTGAACGGGGCGTAGAGGTCGCGCATCACTTCACGGACTTCTTCACGCTCGCAGCCGATGACGATACGGTCCGGACGACGGCAGTCTTCCACCGCCGAACCTTCCTTGAGGAATTCCGGGTTGGAGACGATATCGAATTCCAGGGTCCGGCCGACTTTGTCCAGGGCTGCCTGGATGTGGGCCCGCAGGGTGTCGCCGGTACCGACCGGAACGGTGGATTTTTCCACCAGGATCAGTGGGTCGACGCGGTGACGAACTACGGCGTCGCCTACCGAGAGGACGTACTTGAGGTCAGCCGAACCGTCTTCGTCCGACGGCGTGCCGACGGCGATAAACAGGACCTGGCCATGCTCGATCGCCAGCTTTTCGTCGCTGGTGAAGTGCAGGCGGCCGCTTTCCAGGTTGCTCTTGACCATGGTCTCCAGCCCTGGTTCGAAGATGGGGATGTGGCCTTTACGCAGCAAGTCGATCTTGTTCTGGTCGACGTCCATGCACACGACATCATGACCGACTTCGGCCAGCACAGTCGCCTGTACCAGACCGACATAACCGCTACCAATTACGCTGATTTTCATACGGAGTCCCTAGGACGGGGTATACGTGGAGAGTTGATCGTTAGCACGCCGAGAATGACCAGGGCCACTCCCAGCGATTTCGAAAGACTGAAGCTTTCATTGAAAAACGGCAGGCCGGCGGCCAACAGGTAGACCAGCGCATAACTGACGCTGAGCAACGAGTAGGCCCGGCCCAATGGCAGGTCGCGCAAGGCGGCCAGCCAGCAAAGCATGGACAGTGCGTAGGCGAGGATCGCTGCCGCCACCACGCCCAATGCGAGTAACGATACGTCCTGAGTCATCAGGGCGTCCAGCCACTGTGCCGGTTCCGGCAGGCGGGTCATGCTCCAGCGCATGCCCAACTGGGCAGCGCTGACCAGCAGGACGCTGCCGGTGGCCAGGGTAAAACCGCGAGCCTGGCTCATACGTGACGCCCCAACAGGACCACACCGGCGATGATCAACGCCACGCCCAACCAGTGGCGGGTGTCGATCGACTCCTTGAACAAGTAGTGCGCCACCAGGGTGATCAGGACAAAATTCAGGCTGAGCATCGGATAGGCAATCCCGACTTCCAGCCGTTGCAGGACCAGCAGCCAGACCAGCAGGCCGAAACCGAGGCTGGCCAGGGCCAGCCACAGCCAGGGCGAACGCAGTTTATGCAGCATGCCCTGGGAAGGACCGCGCCAGCTTTCGACGGCGAACTTCTGGGCGACTTGGCCCAGGCAGGTCAGCAAGCAGGCGCTGAGCAGCAGTATCAGGGTCATGGGGCGGTCTTCGAGAAAATCAGGATAACCATGTTGCCTTCTTCATAACGAACATGATCCTTGGGCAGTAGGTCGATCTCGTGCAGTTCGTCCTCATCCTTGACGCGCATCACCACACCCACCTGGCCTTCACGACGAGCGTTGTCCATCCAGGCCTGAATCTGGCTCAGGTCCTGGGAGCGCCCGGCGGTCTCGGGATAACCCAGGCCGTACTGCAATTCACCCTGGGTGTTGTAAAGGGTGATGTCACTGCGTTTCATGCGCCAGGCCAACGCCGAAGCGGCACCCAGGTCGTTGCTCAGGAAATGACGGCTCTGGCTCAGTTCTTCGGCATGGTGGGCGATGAACTGGTCGGGCATCTTGTTGTGCACGATCACGTTCGGCATCGCCGCCGGCAGCAGCAACACCAGCATGCCCATGCCCAGTGCCGGCGTGGCCCAGAAGGTCAGCGGCTTGAGCAAGGGCAGGAGGTTGACCAGGATCCAGCTGCCGATAAAGACGCAGAGCAGGGTCAGGTGCAACGGCTCGTTATCGTAGAACGGCTGCTTGATCTGGAAATACACCAGCGCCGCCAGTCCTGTCAGGCCCAGTACCAGGTTGATCAGGCCATTGAGACGGGGCACCTGGCCTTGGGCAAGCTGGAGACGCTCCATCAGCGAATGTCCCATCAACAGCGCCAATGGCATCAGGCACGGCATGATGTAGGTCGGCAGTTTGCCACGGCTGAGGCTGAAGAATGCCAGCGGCAGCAGCATCCACAGCAGCAGGAACACGGTGATGCGCTGACCCTTGGTGCGCCAGGCGTCCTTGAGGGTGACCGGCAGCAACACCGCCCAGGGCAGGCTGGAAACCACCATCATCGGTAGGTAGAACCACCACGGACGGGTGTGCTGTGCGTCTTCGGCGGCAAAACGGCGGATATGCTCGTGCCAGAAGAAGAAACGCCAGTAGTCCGGTTCCTGGAGGTGAACCGTCAGGACCCAAGGCAAGCTGATCAGCGCGGCCACGGCCACGGCCACCAGGCCATAACCCACCAGTTCGCGAAAACGCTTTTGCCAGATCATGTAGGGCAGGGCGATCAGCACCGGCAGCATCAGGGCGAGGAAACCCTTGGTCATGAAACCCATGCCACAGGCCAGCCCCAGGGCCACCCACGAATACAGCCGAGCCCGAGAGCTGCTGCTGTCGATGGCGAACCACAAGGCGACGAAGCTCAGGTTGACCCAGAAGGTGAACTGCGGATCGAGGTTGGCGTAGCCGGCTTGCCCGGCGATCAGGCCGAAGCTCATGTACAGCGCGGCGCAGGCAAATTGCTTGCGCTCGTTGTTCCACAGGCGGCCGGCGATCAGGTAGACCAGCAGCACGCTCAGCCCGGTGCTCAGGGCGGAAGCGAAACGCACACCGAAAAAATTCTCGCCGAAGATGGCCTGACCGATAGCGATCATCCAGTAGCCGGCGATGGGTTTCTCGAAGTAGCGCAGTTCCATGAAATGCGGCGACGCCCAGTGGCCGTGC
Source organism: Pseudomonas gingeri (assembly GCF_013386165.1). GTDB lineage: Bacteria > Pseudomonadota > Gammaproteobacteria > Pseudomonadales > Pseudomonadaceae > Aquipseudomonas > Aquipseudomonas gingeri_C. The sequence continues at coordinate 697,500 of NZ_JACAOS010000003.1, forward strand.
GCGAGCATTTCCTGGCCGATCTGGGCGTAGCGGGTTTCGTCCGGAATCCACATGCCATGGGTGACCAGTGGCAGCAGGTAGAACAGCAGAAAAGCGAGAAACAGCAACGGCAAAGCCCAGCGCCTGGTCATCCCTGCTGTACCCCGAGCCAGCCTTCACGGCCGCCGAGGGTGCCACGTACCAGTTGCCCGGCAGGCAAACGGTCGAGTTGTGCGGGGAGCAGATTGACCAGCGGTTGGAACTCGATATCGCGTGCCTTGGCCTGGGCCAGGAGCTGGCGAAACTCGTTTGCCATCAGAATCCCTTCCACTTCTGCGTGAATCGTATAGACATTCAGGCGCGCCGGACTGAACCGGTCGAGGATGAACGCATTGAAATCTTTCGCGGCCAGATCCGCACCCACGACTTCGTCGAAGGTAGGAAGGTCCACGGGAATTTGTGGGGTGCCCAGGCTGCCATCCGCCAACCGTGGCAGAAACAGACCGTGCCCGCGGCAGTCGCTGTTATAGCGAAAACCGAATTGTTCCTTGGCTTGCACGACGCGCTCGTCCGCACGCCAACCGGCGGTGGCCGAACATTCGACGGCTTGCCCGGTGATATCGCTCAGGCAATCGACGCCGCGACGGATCTGTTCGATCAGTTCGGCTTCGCTCCAGCGCCCGGCATTGGCCTGCCAACCGTGGTGATCCCAGGCGTGCAGGCCGACCTCATGGCCGGCAGCCAGGGTCTGGCGCATCAGATGCCCCAGATCCCGACCGATCGGCTTGCCTGGCCAGGCAGTGCCGGCCAGCAAGATGTCCCAGCCGTAAAGGCTGGCAGCCTTGGAACGTAGCATCTTCAGGAGGAACTGGGGTTTGATGAGGCGCCACAAGTGGCGCCCCATGTTGTCCGGTCCAACGCTGAAGAAGAACGTCGCCTTGACCTGGGCCTCGTCGAGCAGTTCCAGCAACCGCGGTACCCCTTCACGGGTGCCGCGATAGGTGTCCACATCGATGCGAAGTCCAGCCTGCATCAGCGCTTGTCCGCGATTTCGAGCATGGCTTCCTTGAGGAAGAAGTCCAGGGTGTTACCGATGGTTTCGCTCATCTCGACGGTAGGCTCCCAGTTCAGCAGGCGCTTGGCGTTTTCGACGCTTGGTTTGCGGTGCGACACGTCCTGGTAGCCAGTACCGTAGAACGCCTTGCTTTCCACGTCGCGGAAACCGGCGAACGGAGGGAAGTTGCTGCGCAGCGGGTGAGCTTCGAACTGACGCAGCAGTTCTTCGCCCAGCTGACGGATGCTGGCTTCGTTGTCCGGGCTACCGATGTTGATGACCTGACCGTTGCAGCAGTCGTTCTCGTTGTCGACGATACGGGCCAGAGCCTCGATGCCGTCGGCGATGTCGGTGAAGCAACGCTTCTGCTCGCCACCGTCGAACAGACGGATCGGAGTACCTTCCACCAGGTTCAGGATCAGTTGGGTGATGGCACGGGAGCTGCCGATACGCGCCGAATCCAGACGGTCCAGACGTGGACCCATCCAGTTGAACGGACGGAACAGGGTGAAGTTCAGGCCTTTGGCGCCGTAAGCCCAGATCACGCGGTCCAGCAACTGCTTGGAAACCGAGTAGATCCAGCGCTGCTTGTTGATCGGACCGACGACCAGGTTCGAGGTGTCTTCGTCGAAGTTCTCGTCCTGGCACATGCCGTAGACTTCGGAAGTCGACGGGAAGATCACGCGCTTGTTGTACTTGACGCAGTAGCGAACCAGTTTCAGGTTCTCTTCGAAGTCCAGTTCGAATACGCGCAGTGGGTTGCGGGTGTATTCGATCGGGGTGGCGATGGCCACCAGCGGCAGGACCACGTCGCACTTCTTGATGTGGTACTCGATCCACTCGGAGTGGATGCTGATGTCGCCTTCGACGAAATGGAAGTTCGGGTGGCTGCGCAGGCGCTCGATGGCGTCCGAACCGATGTCCAGGCCGTAGACTTCGTACTTGTCGTCGCGCAGCAGGCGCTCGGACAGGTGGTTACCGATGAAGCCGTTGACGCCCAGGATCAGTACGCGGGTACGACGTGGCTTGCGGCCCGACTCGGCGCCACGCAGGAAGGAACCGTCAACCAGGCCCAGTTCGTTGGCCAGTTGCGGGCCGCTGAGGAACAGGCCGTTGTCGTTGCGCTGACCGGCGTTGATCACCAGGGAGTCTTCACCGCAAGCGATGCGCAGCGGATCGACGCTGATCACACGGCCAGGGGCCTGACCTTCGTTGCCCTTGACGACTTCGGCGCTCCAGACGATCAGCTTGTGCTCGCCCACGGCGCAGAAAGCACCCGGGTAAGGTTGAGTCACGGCGCGGACCAGGTTGAACAGCTCTTCGGCAGGCTTTTTCCAGACCAGCTTGCCGTCAGCCGGGGTACGGCGACCGAAGTAGGTGGCTTTGGATTCGTCCTGGGCGGTTTCGCTCAGTTTGCCGGCAGCCAGTTGTGGCAGGGCTTCACCCAGCAGGGCGGCAGCGCTGTCACGCAGCTTGGTGTGCAGGGTCAGGGCTGTGTCGGCACGCTCGATGGCGACGCGGTTCTGCGCCAGGATGCCACCGGCATCGGCACGCTTGACCATGCGGTGCAGGGTCACGCCGGTTTCGGTTTCGCCGTTGACCAGCACCCAGTTGGCCGGTGCGCGACCACGGTAGCTTGGCAGCAGGGAACCGTGCAGGTTGAACGCGCCGTTCTTGGCGGTGGCCAGCAGGGCTTCGCTCAACAGGTTGCGGTAGTAGAACGAGAAGATGTAGTCCGGGTTCAGCTTGGCGATGCGCTCGATCCACAGAGGGTGGTTAGCATCTTCCGGTGCGTGCACGGTAATGCCCTTGCGAGCACAGAGTTGCGCTACGGAACCGTAGAAGGCGTTCTCCTTCGGGTCGTCGGCATGGGTGAACACTGCGGCGATGTCGTAACCTGCGGCGAGCAGGGACTCGATGCCGGTGCAACCAATATCGTGATAGGCGAAGACGACAACTTTCGGATTCATGGTGCGACCTGATTGGAGGTAGTAGTAGAAGGGGTATCACCAGCAGCGCTGGCAGGAGACGGCTGACTACGCAGCACTTTCTCGATGAAGAAGCGCGGACGTGCACGCACGTCACTGTACATGCGACCCAGGTATTCACCCAGAAGCCCCATGCCGATGAACTGACCGCCGGTAAAGACGAACAGGATAGCAAACAGCACGAACGAACCGTCACCGGCCCAGGCAGCGCCGAAGATCAGGCGCAGTACCACCAGCAGCACGGCGAACAGTGCGCCGAGGCCGGCCATGGTGAAACCGATGATGCTCAACAGCCGCAGGGGCGTGGTGGTCATGCAGGTGACCAGGTCGAACATCAGGTTGATCAGGCGCATCGGGCTGTATTTCGAGTCACCGTGCTCGCGCTCGGCGTGCTGCACCAGGACTTCGGTGGTGTGCCGGGCAAAGCTGTTGGCCAGGATCGGGATAAAGGTGCTGCGCTCGCGGCAGGCCAGCATCGCGTCGACGATGGTCCGGCGATAGGCGCGCAACATGCAGCCGTAGTCGCTCATGGCGACGCCGGTGGAGCGTTGCACGGCCATGTTGATCAGGCGCGACGGCCAGCGGCGCAAGGCCGAGTCCTGGCGATTGTTGCGCACGGTACCGACCACGTCGAAGCCCAGTGCGGCCTGTTCCACCAGGCGCGGGATTTCTTCCGGCGGGTTCTGCAGGTCGGCGTCCAGGGTGATGACCACATCACCGGTGGATTGCTCGAAGCCGGCCATGATTGCGGCGTGCTGACCGTAGTTACGGTTCAGGATCACGGCGATGACCGGGCTGCCTTCACGCTCGGCGGCTTCCTGGAGAATGTCGGCGGAGCGATCGCGGCTGCCGTCGTCGACCAGGATGATTTCGACATCCTGGGTCAACTGCGCACAGGCCGCTTCGGTGCGGCGCAACAGTTCAGGCAAGCTCTGTTCTTCGTTATAGACCGGGATAACGATCGACACGCGCTGAATTGGATAAGGTTTCAAAGGCTTCTTTCCAGAATGGTTTCAATGGTGCGGCGATGCTTCAATCGAGCCGATAGCATGCCGGACTCAACGCTCAGGCACAATGAACGATGCCTTTTATGCGGGCAAGCATAGAGGCATGACCGTGGGATGATACAGGGCTAATAAAAAACATGCGGCGATTTAAGCCTGAAAAATGAAATGTCAAAGCTGCATAACAGCCTTATGTTCATGATTTTTATCAGTTCCCTGGCTCGGAGCGCGGGCAGGATTCTACGGTAAACGCCCAAATGTGAAAAGCCTATGAATAAGAGATGAACAACCTGTTGTTTTTGCTCAATAGACAGCCGCGATTCAGGTAACCTGTGTCGCTGCTGAAAAGATTCGACTTCCAGTGCTTGGAGCAGGGCCCCGGATGAACCAATACGCGCCCCACGACTGGCAGCCCCACGAGCGCCCCAGCCTGCCCGGATCGCCGTCGACGCCGCTGCACTCCACGCCCAGACGCTGGGCCTACGCCATGGTCGGGCTGCTGGTGGCCCTGACCGGTGGCCTCGGCAATTCGCTGGTGATCGCCAATTTGCCGTACCTGCAGGGCGCCCTGGGCGCGACCACGGCGGAAATGGCCTGGCTGCCGGCGGCCTATGTCATGACCAACGTCTCGATGAACCTGTTGCTGGTGAAATTTCGCCAGCAATTCGGCCTGCGGGCCTTCACCGAGGTGTTCCTGGTGCTCTATGCCCTGGTGACCTTCGGTCATCTGTTCGTCAATGACCTGAGTTCGGCGATTGCCGTGCGCGCGGCCCACGGCATGGTGGCGGCGGCCCTGAGTTCCCTGGGGCTGTATTACATGATCCAGGCCTTTCCGGCGAAATGGCGGCTCAAGGCCCTGGTGCTGGGCCTGGGCACCTCGCAGTTGGCGTTGCCCCTGGCCCGGCTGTTTTCCGAGGATTTGTTACAGATCGCCGAGTGGCGCGGGTTGTATCTGTTCGAGCTGGGGCTGGCCTTGGCGGCCCTGGGTTGCGTGTTCCTGCTCAAGCTGCCGCCGGGCGACCGTTTCAAGACCTTCGAGAAACTCGACTTCCTGACCTTCGCCATCCTGGCCACTGGCGTGGCGCTGCTGTGTGCGGTGTTGTCCCTGGGACGCATCGACTGGTGGCTGGAGGCGCCCTGGATCGGCATGGCCTCGGCGGCCTCGATCGTGCTGATCCTCGCGGGGCTGGCGATTGAACACAACCGCAGCAACCCGATGTTGATGACCCGCTGGCTGGGCAGCGGGGCGATGATTCGCCTGGGGCTGGCGGTGATCCTGATCCGCATGGTGTTGTCGGAGCAGTCCACCGGCGCTGTGGGGTTTCTCCAGGCGTTGAACATGGGCAGCGAGCAGATGCGCAGCCTCTACGCCGTGATGTTGCTGGGCAGCATCGCCGGATTGGCGGTCAGTGCCCTGACCATCCACCCCGATCATTTGCTCAAGCCGCTGATCATTTCCCTGGCACTGATGGCGCTCGGTTCGTCCATGGACAGCTTTTCCAACAACCTGACACGCCCGGCCAGCATGTACGCCAGCCAGTTCCTGCTGGCCTTCGGCGGGACCTTTTTCCTCGGCCCGACCATGGCCCTGGGCACCCGCAACGTGGTGACCAACCCGCGCAACCTGGTGAGTTTTTCGGTGTTGTTCGGGATCTGCAACAATCTCGGCGGCCTGATCGGCTCCGCCTTGCTGGGCACCTTTCAGGTGGTCAGGGAGAAATTCCACTCCAGCAACATCGTCGAGCACCTGACCCTGATCGATCCGCAGGTCGCCGCGCGCCTGCAAAGCAGCAGTGCGGCCTATGCCGGGGTGATTTTCGATCCGTCGGCGCGGACCACCCAGGGCATGCAGGCCCTGGCCACGTCCGCGACCCGGGAAGCGAATATCCTGGCCTATAACGATGTGTTCATGCTGATCGCGGTGATCGCGGTCTTGACCATGCTGTGGATCTTCGCCCGCAGCCTGTGGTTGCTCAGCATGAACAAGAAGATCGCCCGCAACCCCCCGTCTTCCACTCTCACCAGCGGTGCCCCCTCACGATGAGCGAACCTGCGACCACGACCAATGCGATTGCTGCCACCCCCGAAGGAGTCACTCCGGCCGGCGCCTCGTCCACCGAACCGAGGTCCCTGGGGGTTCGCATCGTTTCTTCCCTGGGCTTTGCCGCGATCGCCATCACCGGCGTGTTGATCGTGCTGTATGCCTGGCAGTTGCCGCCGTTCGGCAGCGCCATCGAAAGCACCGAGAATGCCCTGGTTCGCGGACAGGTGACGCTGATCGGCCCGCAGCTCAGCGGCTATGTGTTCGAAGTGCCGGTGCAGGACTTCCAGTTCGTCAAGGGCGGTGATCTGCTGGTGCGCCTCGATGACCGCATCTATAAACAGCGGCTGGACCAGGCGCTGGCCCAACTGGACGTGCAGAAGGCCGCCCTGGCCAACAACCTGCAGCAGCGTCGCAGTGCCGAGGCTACCATTGCCCAGCGCCAGGCGGCCCTCGACAACAGCCGGGCCCAGGTGCTCAAGAGCAGTGCCGACCTCAAGCGCAACGAAGCGCTGATCGCCGATGGTTCGGTGTCCCGGCGTGAGCTCGATGTGACTCGCGCCGACCATGCCCAGACCGATTCAGCCGTGGCCCAGGCGCGGGCGGCGCTGGATATTTCCCGCCAGGACCTGCAAACCGTACTGGTCAACCGGGGTTCGCTGGAAGCAGCGGTCACCAATGCCGAGGCGGCGGTGGAGCTGGCACGGATCGACCTGTCGAATACCCGCATCACCGCGCCCAGGGACGGTCAGTTGGGGCAGATCGGCGTGCGCCTGGGCGCCTATGTGAACTCTGGCGCGCAGTTGATGGCCCTGGTGCCGGATCGGCACTGGGTGATTGCCAATATGAAGGAAACCCAGATGGCGGCGGTGCGCGTGGGGCAATCCGCGAGTTTTACCGTCGACGCCCTCAACCATCGTCGCTTCAGCGGCCGGGTACAGCGCATTGCCCCGGCGACCGGCTCGGAGTTCAGCCTGTTGCAGGCCGATAACGCCACCGGCAACTTCGTCAAGATCGCCCAGCGGGTGCCGGTACGGATCATCGTGGACCCGGGGCAGGAGGAGATCGATCGGCTGCGCCCGGGGCTGTCGGTGGTGGTGAGTATCGATACCGCCAGTCAGGTCCAGCCGGTGGAGCCGGACTGACGGGCCGGAGGGCACTGCTCAGGGGCGACGGTTATCCATCGCCTCGACCAGGGCGTCGATACGTTGCAGGTGCTCGCGGTTGTCATGGTCCCAGGGATGGAAGCCGGGCTTGAAGTAGTCGAGCCAGGGCAGGGCGATCCGCGGAAACACGCCGTGGCGGCCGAACAGGTACTTCACCATGCTCCAGCAACCCTTCAGGTGATGGCCGGCCTTGCGGTCGGCGATCAGCAGGCGCACATGGAAATCGAACACCACCAGCCAGAACATCAGCGTGGTGCTCAGCATGCTGCCGACCCGGATCAGGTAGCGCCCCAACCCCGGCTTGACTGCGGCATTCCACACATCGAAGGCCACCGACTTGTGCTCGGTTTCCTCCAGCGCGTGCCACATCCACATCTGCCGATAACCCTCGACCGAGTCGCCGAAGCGACTCGGGTCGCGCAGCATCAGGTCGGCGAGCATCGCCGTGTAATGCTCCAGGGCGATGGTGATGCCCAGGTTGAAGGCGGGCGGGAAGTATTTCTTCTGGAAGTCGAGAATCATCCGCAAGCGCCGATCGAGCTTGTGCGCCGGCAGCCCGGCGGCTTGCAGCAGATCGTTGTAGCGCAGGTGCTCGCGGCTGTGCATGGCTTCCTGGCCGATAAAACCCTGGATCTGGCGCTTGAGCTCGGGGTCGTGGACCCGGTCACGGTAATGACGCACGCTGTCCATGAAGAACAGTTCGCCAGAGGGAAACAGCAAGGACAGGGCATTGAAGAACTGCGTGACCCACGGCCCCTGGGCATGCCAGTCCTTGGCACGTTCGGCGGGCAGGTCGACACTGACATCACGGCGTACAGGCAACATGACAGGCACTCCTTTCAATTGAGACCGCCCGGTTCCTTGGCTTCACTGGCGCCAGGCCGGGTCTTGCGTTTGCCCAGGGGCGACATCCGCCGGCTGATAAACACCACCAGGGCCTGATAGGCGCTGGGCAGCAGGCGCACCAGCCAGTCGAGGGCATGGGCGTCGCGGCCGATCAGCACGCGCCGACGGTTTTTCCGTACGCCGTGCAAGATCACCCGCGCTGCCTGGTCGGCATCGGTGATAAACAGCTTCTCGAAATCCGCCCGGGCCTGCTCCTCGTTGTCGATCAGCAGGCCCTTGACGTTGTCGCGGATCCGGCTGGAACGGGCGATATCGGTACGGATGCCACCGGGGTGCACACAGGTGGCCGAGACGCCGTAGGCCATCAGGTCGAGTTCCTGGCGCAAGGCTTCGGTAAAACCGCGCACGGCGAACTTGCTGGCGTTGTAGCCGCTCATGCCGGGTTGGGCGAACAGGCCGAACACGCTGGAGGTGTTGATGATGTGCCCGTTGCCGCTCTGCTTGAGGTAGGGCAGGAAGGCTTGGGTGCCATGGACCACGCCCCAGAAGTTGATCCCGAAAATCCACTCGAGGTCTTCCTGGCTCATGCCTTCGATGGTGCTCGACAGCGCCACCCCGGCATTGTTGAACACCAGGTTGACGCCGCCATGCTCGGCGGCCGTGGCGGCCGCCCAGTCGAACAGGGCCTGGCGCTCGGCGACATCGAGTACCTGGGTGGTGATGTGCAGCGGCAGCAGCGCGGCGGCCCGGGCCAGTTCCAGGGTCTGTGCCAGGCCTTGGGGGTTCTTGTCCGCGAGGGCCAGATGGCAACCTTCGCGGGCCAGGGCAATGGCCAGGGCACGGCCCATGCCGGACGCGGCGCCGGTAATGGCCGCGACTTTACCGTCGAAGGTCTTCATGGGCGGCCTCCGGGGGCTTGGGCCGGTTCCGGACGTGGGGATATCCGCGCAGAGACTTTGTAGTCGTTGAGCTGAAAGTGCCGCGTGACCTGGCGGAAGCGCCAGGTCGAGCCAGGCCAGAGGGTGGTGTTCTTGCCGGTGCGCGGGTCCAGATACCAGCTGCGACAGCCACCGGTTGACCAGATCGCGCGCTGCAGACGCTGCTGGAGTCGTTCATTGTAGCGCTGCTCCACGTCGGGCCTGACCTCCAGCGTTTCGATCCACTGGCTGCGCATCTGCTCAAGGGCCTGAAGGATGTAGGTGACCTGGGCCTCGATCATCAGGATCATCGAGTTGTACCCCAGCCCGGTGTTCGGGCCGATGATCATGAAGAAGTTCGGGTAGCCCGGCAGGCAGGTGCCCAGGTAGGCATGGGCGCCGTTGGCCCAGGCATCGAGTACGTCGAGGCCGTCGCGCCCGGTGATCAGGTCGCGGGGCAACGGCTCGGTGGCTTGGAAGCCGGTGCCGAAAATCAGGCAGTCGACCGGGTGGCGCACGCCATCGGCAGTGACCACGGCATCGGCCTCGATCCGTGTCACGGCCTGGCTGACCACCTTCACATGGCTGCGCGCCAGCGCCGGATAGTAGTCGTTGGAGATCAGGATGCGTTTGCAACCGATGGTGTAGTCGGGCGTCAGGGTCTTGCGCAGCGTCGGCGCGGCGACTTGCCGGTGCAGATGGCGCACGGCGACTTTCTGCACCAGCTTCATCAACTTCGGATAGCGGGCGAAGGCAATCACCCGGCTTTCCAGTGCCCAGTAAATGGCCGAGCGGGCCAGGCGTTGGGTGAAGGGCAGGTGCTTGAACAGCCAGCGTTCGGTCGTCGACAGTTCACGGTCCGGCTTGGGCAGAATCCACGGTGGCGTGCGCTGGAACAGGCTCAGATGCGCCACCCGAGGGGCAATCTGCGGCACGAACTGGATGGCGCTGGCCCCCGTGCCGATCACCGCGACCCGCTTGCCTTCCAGTGCATAGTCATGATCCCAGTGCTGGGAATGGAAACTTTTACCCTGGAAGTCCGCCAGCCCCGGAATATCCGGTAGTGCAGGGCGCGAGAGCCCGCCCATGCCGGAAATCAGCACCCGCGCCGACACCTGGCGTCCATCGGCAAAGCTCAGCGCCCAGCGCTGCCGGCTTTCGTCGAACACCGCGCGGCTCAGGGCCATGCCGAAGCGCAGGTGCGGCGTGACGCCAAAATTCTGCGCGCAACGCTCCAGATAGGTACGGATTTCCGCCTGCGGCGCAAATTGCCGGCTCCAGTGCGGATTGGGCGCGAAGGAGAACGAATAGACATGGGACTGCACATCGCAGGCGCAGCCCGGGTAGTGGTTGTCGCGCCAGGTGCCGCCCAGGCTGTCGGCCCGTTCGGCGACGAAGAAGTCGCCGATGCCGGCCTGCTTCAGGCGGATCGCCATGCACAGCCCGGCAAAGCCGGCGCCAATGATGGCGATATCAACGCTTTCGCCGTCTGGCGGGGGTGACGAGTACGCATTCATGGTGTGTACCTCGATTGTGGCAACGCCTGTCGGTGAGCGAAGGCGTTGAATGAATCGTTAGCATTGCATAATTAAATTAAATGTTTTAAAAAATAATTTAAATAACTTACCTGAAAATATCGCCTACGCTAGTGTTCTGTCGAACCCTGGCGACTCATCCGACCGATGGGCCTGTTCATCAGGTGTAGGCGATTCTCGAGGTGGCAGCCAATCCCGGCGCCGCGCCTTGGGGCAGGGATGCGAGGTTCGAACATGGGATGGGGTGTTGGGGTTGCACTCGTTGCGGCGGCGAATGTCGCGCTATGGGCTATCAGCTCGCGGATCAATCGGAATATCGAGGCCGCGGTGCCGTCCGAAGGGCGTTTTATCGAAGTGGGCGGCGAGTGGATTCATTACCTGGATGAGGGCAGCGGTCCGCCTCTGGTGATGATCCATGGGCTGTCGGGCTGTGGACGCAACCTGACCTATGCCTTGTCGCCGCGTTTGCGCGAGCAGTTCCGGGTGATCACCCTGGACCGACCCGGCTCCGGCTACTCTTCCCGACGTCCGGACGCCGGGGTCGATATTCCCGCGCAGGCCGGCCTGATCGCTGAATTCATCGATAAATTGAACCTGGACCGTCCCCTGGTGCTCGGGCATTCCCTGGGCGGTGCCCTGGCCTTGTCTCTCGCCCTCGATCACCCACAGTCGGTTTGCGGCCTGGTGCTGGTGGCGCCCCTGACCCATCCCCAACCCATCCTGCCTCCGGTGTTCCTGTCGCTGGCGGTCAGGCCGGCGTTAGTGCGGCGCTGGTTCGCGCAGGTCCTGGCCACGCCCATCGGCTGGCTCGGGCGCAAGGCTCTGGTCAAGGCCGTGTTCGCCCCCGAGTTGCCCCCCGATGACTTTGCCACGCGTGGCGGCGGGCTGTTGGGCCTGCGCAGCCGCAACTTCTATTGCGCCTCCAGCGAGATCGCCACGGTCAACCAGGATCTTCCCGGGATGGTCAGGCGCTACCCGCAACTGACGCTGCCGGTGGGCCTGATCTATGGCTCCAGGGATCGCGTGCTGAATTACCGCAAGCATGGCGAATCGATGCTCGGCAAGCTGCCAGGGCTAAGCCTGGAGATTATCGACGGGGCCGGGCACATGTTGCCCGTCACTGCCGTGGAGCCGGTGGCTGAACTGGTTCTCACCATCGCCCGGCGGACAAAGTCATCCCCCGATCTCGCCCCCAGCCTGGCAGCCCCGATACTGGGTGTTTCCTGATCGAGCCGCTTGCCGATTGATCGGCTGCTGCGTGATGACATTCACATTCAGTAAAAAAGTAGTTGACGAGCTAACGAAATCGGGCTAAATATTTAAAAAAATGTTTTGAATGTTTTTTTTAAAAATGCGATTGAGCGATTAAAATAATGAAAATAACGCTTTCTGACACATTTGCTTTCTCCCTGCCTGCCCAGCGTCCGGCTGCGCGATTGTCTTCCGTTGCGCTCCTGCGGAGGCAGCCATGAATGCTTCCGTGGCGGCACCTGGGATCTGGACCGATGGTAAACGGCATCTCTGGTGGTTGGGTGCCTTGCCGATGGCCACCCCCTTGTTGTCTGGCCTCTTCGCCCTCACCACCGGCATTCAGTCCTTGTGGTGGAGTGGGGTACTGGTGATCTTCGGGCTGATCCCGATGATCGATGGCCTGCTCGGCGAAGACCGCAGCAACCCACCGGAAACCGTGGTTCCGGATCTTGAAAAACAAACCTACTATCGCTGGATCATCTACACCTGCGTGGCTCTGGTCACCCTGTCGATGCTGAGCACTGCCTGGCTGGCTGCGGGCGGCATCGACTGGCTGATCGGCGGTGGCCTGTTACGGCTCAGCGAGGCGTTGTCGTTGCACGGCGCAGCGGCGACACTGTTGGCCTACATCACCGAGCGGGCCCAGGTGCATGGCAGCGTCAGTGCCTTCACTTACCTGGGCATGGCGATGTCCACCGGGGCCGCCACGGGCATCGCCATCAATATTGCCCATGAACTGGGACACAAGACCCGGCCATTGGAACAGTTCCTGGCCAAGTTGTCCCTGGCGCCGACCTTCTATGGTCACTTCTTCGTCGAGCACAATCGCGGCCACCATGTGCGGGTGGCGACCCCGGAAGATCCGGCCAGCTCGCGCCTGGGGGAAAGTTTCTGGAGCTTCCTGCCACGCTCGGTGTATCACAGCCTGCGTTCGGCCTGGCACCTGGAACGTGATCGGCTGGGCAAACTCGGACTGCCGGCCCTGCACTGGAAAAACACGGTACTCGGCGCCTGGATGTTCAGCGTGGTGATGTGGGGCGGCTTGATCCTGTGGCTGGGCAGCGCGGTGATTCCTTTCCTGCTGATCCAGGGCATCTACGGGTTCTCGTTGCTGGAAGTGGTGAACTATGTCGAACACTACGGCCTGCTGCGTCAGAAGTTGCCCAACGGTCGTTATGAACGTTGTTCGCCCCGGCACTCCTGGAACAGTAATCGGATTGTCACCAATATCTTCCTCTTTCAACTTCAGCGGCATTCCGATCATCATGCTTATCCGACGCGCAGTTACCAGGCCTTGCGTCACTTTGATGAGTCGCCGCAACTGCCTTACGGTTATGCGAGTATGATTGTCTGGGCCTATGTGCCGTTTCTCTGGCGGCGACTGATGGATCAACGGGTATTGGCGCACTATGAAGGGAATGTCCGCCTGGCCAACTTGCAGCCTTCCAAACGCATAGAATTGTTGAAACGCCACGGCACCCGCCACAGCGATTGAATAGAACCGTTGAATAACATGCCCACCTTGAAAAGTGTGCATGACGGGACAACTCACGTCGAGGTCGGCGGATGAGTCTCGGGAAAATATGAAGTTGACCCATAAAACAACAATAACGATCAGGAAGGACGTCAACCATGCATTCAATGCTATTAGCGGTTCGGGTACTTGCGGTACTGCTGGGTTTTTCGGCCGTGGCACCGGCGTTTGCCGCCGCGCGGATGGAACCGGCCAATAGCGAGTTCAGTGCCAAGGGCCCGATCAGTTTTGCCAAGAGCATCATCAATGCCGACTGCACCATTGAAGTCAGCGGCCGGATCAGCGCCGACGGCAGTTATGCCAGTGTCGAGAAAGTCGGTTTTGACGGTGGCCTGAAGTGCGGTCAGGTCGAAGCCACGCACTTGCCCTGGAAGCTGGTGGCCAGGGACGAGTCCAGCGGCTCGATGTCCGGCATCCAGGTCACGGTGCACGCGCCGCTTGTGGGCGGTGATTGCGGGCCGACCACAGCCCAGGGTTCCTGGAACAACAGCACCGGAAAACTCCAGGCGGCGGATGTGGCCCTGGACGGTGGCTGCACCATCAAGACGGTGTCGATCCAGATGCCGCCGAACTTTCGGGTTGTGCCCTGAATTGAATAATGCGTCGTTCAGCGCAGTTTAAAAGTTTTAGAGCGAATATTGAAAGTTTGGCTGGAAAAGGAAGCTCGGTCGCTGTTGCTGTCGTGGTACTCCGTGTTGCCCGTAAAGGCCATTATCCCCGGCGAAATGAATCGCCATACCATGTGAGGAATAACAACAATGAAAGGCATCAAAACTCTCGTATCGTTTACTGCCATTGCTGTCTGCTTAGGCGCGGCATCCATGGTTAACGCTGCAACCATTACTCCGATAAATACCACCTTCAGCGCACCCGGCACCATTACGGTGAAATCCCCGGCGTCGTTCAACCTGCCCGTGACCTGCAACATCACCTTTACCGGCAAGACCGCTGCTGACGGTTCTTCGGCGTCGATTACCGCGGCCACTGTCAGTGGTTCCAACTCCCTGTGCGGTGTGCCGGTGATGCAGAACCTGCCCTGGACGCTGACGCCTACCAGCACCAGCACCGCCACAGTGGCCGGCGTCAGCTTCAGTGTCATTTCGAACTGTGGCACCGCGACGATCAACACCAACTATGGTGGCGGCGCGCTGACCGTTCCAAGTGCCCAGGCCGTGGGCAGCTGCAGCATCACCGCACTCAGCGTCTCGCCTAGCCCGACCTTTGTGATTACCAACCCTTGAGGTTGAGTTGAGAACAACGTGCTGATCACTCGTTGATAAGACCGGCGCCTCCTCGGAGGCGTCTGTTGAGTGCTGGTGAGCTGGGATGACCTGTTGCGGTTGATAATAATAAGGAGTGGGGCATGAATAATAAGAAACAACAATTGCACGTCGCTATCGCACTGGCTGTTTTGGGCGGTTGGGTGACGGCAGGGCCTGTTCAGGCCGGTGGTTTTTCCACACCCACCTACGGTGCACCAGGCTGGGGGCGTGCTTTCGGTGGTGGCTCGCTGTTCAAGAACGACCCAAGCGCTGCCTACAACAACCCTGCGGCCATGGCCTTCATTGATCAGAGTGTCGGACAGTTCACGGTCGACTATGCGCGTATCAAACTGAAGTATACGGGGACGGCCACCGACTATCAGGGCAATCCTGCCTCGCAGACCCCTGTGGATGCCAATGGCATTCCCGGCGACCCCGTGCCCTTGACCGGCGATGGTGGCCAAGGCGGTTTTACGGCCTGGGTTCCAACCGGGTTCCTGGTCATACCGATCAATGATCGTTTTGCTTTTGGCCTTAGCCAGGTGGTCCCGCAGGGGATGCGCAGTACCTGGGATGAAGACTGGAAAGGTCGTGACTTTGCCGTGGATACCAAGATCGAGACCGTGGGGCTTACGGGCTCACTGTCGTTCAAGGTCAACGATGCCTTTTCGGTGGGCGGTGGTGTCATCGTGCAACACACCAACGGGTTCGTCAGCCAGAACCTCAACCTGACGGGCGCTGCAGCCTTGTCCCCGGGGCTGGGGGGCATTCCCTTCCCATCGGGCGTCGGCTCGAACCTGATGCGTGTCAAGGTAGACAACACCTCGCTCGGCTGGTTTACCGGGGTGGTTTGGAAACCGACCGATCGAGACACTCTCGGACTGAACTATCACGCCAAGATCAAGAACAAGCTGGAGGGTAAATACAATATCTACGCCGATGCGCTCGGTAGGCAGTACACCACCCAGCCGTTGGGGCCTAACGGTGAGACGCTGGTGGGGCTGGCCTATCCCGGGCTCAGCCTCAATCCGGACGGTGCCAACGCCAGTACCCAGCTGGATATCCCCGCCACGGCCGGCCTGGATTGGGTGCATGTGTTCAATGATCGTTTCACCCTGGGCGTCAGTGCAACCTGGACCCAGTGGTCTTCTTTCCAGAGTCTGACGCTGAAATCCGACGGCAATCTCATCGTCTCCATTCCCTATAACTACAAGGACACCATGATGTACTCGGTGGGCGGTGACTATCGGTTCACTGATCGCCTGACCCTGCGCGCCGGTGTGGCCTTCGACGAGACTCCGACCCGCAATTCGACCCGAGATCCGCGGATCCCGGACAACGACCGCTGGTTCACTTCCCTGGGTTTTGGTTATGAGGTCAAGGAGATACCGGGGTTGAGCATCGATGGGGCTTATTCGCATCAGTTTGTGAAGGACGCTCCGATCAATACCCAGAACGTGGATCGCCTGGGTGGCTCGACCCTGGATGGCAACGTGGAAGCTTCCGGCGATGTAGTCAGTCTGTCGACGACCTACAAGTTCTGATCGAAGTCGCCGCGAATGCTTTGAACGCGCGTAACGGTAGGAGCAGGGCTTGCCGGCGAAGCTTCTCGGCGTCCTCAAGGACGCCATCGCCGACAAACCGGCTCCTACCCGATGGCGATGAGTAACGCGTATTCAAGCCCAGATCATGCATCGGATTGGCAGACTCATGCGTTAAACTGATCAATCAGTTTCCGACGAGTCAGCCCGGTGGCCATCAACTTCGATTTGAACGACTTGCAGGCCTTCCGCGCGGTGGTCGAGCAGGGCAGTTTTCGCAAGGCCGCCCAGGCCATCAATATTTCCCAGCCGGCACTGAGCCGACGCGTGGACAAGCTTGAGGAAGCCCTCGGGGTCCGGCTGTTCGAACGCACCACCCGGCGGGTCAGCCTGACCCAGGTGGGCAGGGCGTTTGCACCCACCGTGGAGCGCTTGCTGGACGATCTCGACCTGGCGTTGCTGGGTATCACCGACGTGGCCTCGACCCGGCTCGGGCATGTCACGGTGGCGTGTGTACCGTCGGCGGCTTATTACTTCATGCCCAAGGTAGTGGCCCACTATCATCGGCAATACCCGAAGATCAAGGTCAAGGTGCTCGACTCCAGCGCCAATGACGTGCATGCCGCCGTGCTCAGTGGCGAGGCGGATTTCGGCCTGAGTTTCACCGGCAACCTGCAGGCGGAAATCGAGTTCGAGTTATTGGTCGAGGAGCGTTATGTCGTGGCCTGTCGCCGCGATCATCCGTTGGCCGGCCGTGCCAGTGTGACCTGGACCGAGCTGTACCAGCAGGACTACATCAGTCTCGACAAGACCTCGGGTAATCGTTTCCTGCTCGACCAGGCGCTGATGGGCATCGAGGCGCAGAAACCCAGCGTTTGCGAAACCCGACATGTCACCACCATGATCGGTCTGGTGGAAGCCGGATTGGGGATTGCGGCGGTGCCGACCATGGCGATGCCGGTGGCCAACGAGCATCCGATTCTCACCAGTGTGCCGCTGATCGAGCCGGAGGTGATGCGCAAGGTCGGTTTGCTCAAGCGCCGGGGCCGGGTATTGACCCCGGCGGCGCGGGAACTGGAGCGCTTGATTGTCGAGATGAAGGAGTCACACGGGTAGGTGCGGGCTTGCCCGCCGACATGTCAACGAGGGACGGAATCCAGCCCGGTGGCCTTCACGGTGGCCTGCGCCGCAGGCGCCGCGAGGTAGTCCAGCAAGGCCTTGGCCTGTGCGGGATGCTCGGCGCCCACCGGAATCCCGGCGGCAAAACGCGTGACGGACTGCACCGACTCCGGGATCTTGCCGACATAAGTCACCCCGGCTACCGGCAGCAATTCGCTGACCTGTTGAAAGCCCAGTTGATAGTCACCCGTCGCCACGACCGAGGCCACGGGGATCTTCGGTACCATGGTCGCCTTGGGCTTGAGTTGCGCTTCAATACCCAGGCGCTTGAACAGCTGAGCCTGGATATACACGCCGCTGGCACTGTCGGAGTAGGCCACGGACTTGGCCTTGAGCAAGGTGTCTTTCAACTCCTGCTCGGTGCCGATGGCCGGCTGGGCGCTACCGGCGCGCACCACCAGGCCGATCCGCGAATCCGCCAGCTCGACCCGCGAGCCGGGCAAGACCTTGCCTTGCTTGATCAACTCGTCGAGGGCGTAGCCGACCATGATCACCACATCGGCCTTTTCACCGCGCGCCAACCGATTGGGAATGGCTTCCGGGGCCTTGCCCATGGACGGCCCGAGAAAGGTGTCGAGGGTGTTGCCGCTGTCGGCGGCGAATTTCGGGCCGAGGAGTTTGTAGGCGGCGGTGAAACCGCCGGAGGTCATCACACGGATGTCCTCGGCCTGGGCGGCGATGCTCGCCAGGCCCAGGCCGCCGATCACGGCGAGTTTGAGAAACACTGTTTTCATCGGATCTCTCTTGTTATTGGTATTGAAGGGGCGGTTACACCGCCGGCTGCAACTGCATCCTGGACTTGCGATAGAGGAACAGCGTCGCGCACAGGGCGCACAGCGCGGCGAAGCTCATCCAGTAGCCCGGCGAGGCCTTGTCCCCGGTGTACTGGATCAGCGCGGTGGAAATCGCCGGAGTGAAACCGCCGAACACCGCAGTTGCCAGGCTGTAGGCCAGGGAGAAACCGGCCACGCGGACTTCCACCGGCATGATCTCGGTCAGGGCTGCAACCATCGCGCCGTTGTACATCCCGTAGAGGAACGAGAACCACAGCAGCACCAGTAGCATGCTGGTGAACGTCGGAGCCTGGACCAGCAGCGAAAGGGCCGGGTAGGCCGTGGCCAGAGTCAGGCCGGACATGGTCAACAGCACCGGACGGCGACCGATACGGTCGGAGAGGGCGCCGCCCAGGGGCAGCCAGCAGAAGTTCGAAACCCCCACCAGCAAGGTCACCAGCAGGCTGTCGGCGGTGCTCAGGTGCAGGACGGTCTTGCCGAAGGTCGGCGCATACACGGTGATCAGGTAGAACGCGGTGGTGGTCAGCGCCACCATCAGCATGCCGGCGACCACAATCACCCAGTTCTGCGCCAGGGTGTTGAACACCTCACGCATGTTGGGACGGTGCTTGCGCTTGGCGAATTCCTCGGTTTCCGCCAGGTTGCGGCGCAGCAGGAAGATAAACGGCACGATCATGCAACCGACCAGAAACGGGATGCGCCAGCCCCAATCGGCCAGCACGCTGGTCGACATCCACTGGTTCAAGCCGTAGCCCAGGGCCGCCGCGATCACCACGGCGACCTGCTGGCTGCAAGACTGCCAGGCGGTGAAGAAACCCTTGCGACCCGGGGTGGCGATTTCCGACAGATAGACCGAGACACCGCCCAGTTCGGCACCGGCCGAGAAGCCCTGGAGCAGGCGACCGAGCAGGACCAGGGCCGGGGCGAGCAGGCCAATGCTTTCGTATCCGGGGACCAGCACGATCAGGATGGTACCGCTGGCCATGATCGACAGGGTGACGATCAGGCCTTTGCGTCGACCGACGTCATCGATATAGGCCCCGAGGATCACCGCGCCCAGTGGGCGCATCAGGAAACCGGCGCCGAACACGGCAAAAGTCATCATCAGCGAGGCGAACTCACTGCTGGCGGGGAAGAAGGCGGCGGCGATATAGGTGGCGTAGAAGCCGAACAGGAAGAAGTCGAACTGTTCGAGGAAGTTACCCGAGGTAACGCGAAATACCGCGCCCGCCTTGGCACGGGCGGAACTGGCGGTCGGTGTTGTGGCGTGCATCGTAAGGTCTCCAGCATTTTTATGGCCTGCATCGCAGTGCAGATTTTTATTGGCCGGGATACTGGCGCAGCGCTATAGATTTGATAAGTGCATATTTAGAATGGATTGATGCGCTTGGCGAATTAATACCAAATATTTCTGTGCCCGGTGTGGCTGTGGCAGACCCGCTCGCCACAGTGTGGTTATTCGTCAGGCACAAAGAGCGTGCGGATCGTCTGTCGTAACCACATATGCCGCGGGTCCTTCTGGAACCGGGCGTGCCAGTGCTGCTTGAGGTCATAGCTGGGAAAATCGACCGGCGGTTCGATGGTCCTGACCGCCGACTCTTCGGTATACAGCCTGGCCACGGAGCGCGGCAGGACCACCACCAGGTCCGAGCGCTCGATGATCGCCGAAGTGCTCATGTAGTGGGACATCTGCAGCACGATATTACGTTTGACCCCGAGCGCCGCCAGATGGCTTTCGTACATCTCCTGGCTACGGCTGCCGTCGCGCACCTGCAGGTGTTCCAGGGCACAGAAGTCCTCCAGGGACAGGCGTTCTTCAGTGATCGGATGGTCACGCCGGATCAGGCACACCAGGTCGTGGGAGAACAGCCGCTGCTGGTAGATATTCGGCGCATCCAGGTCGGGAAAATAGCCCAACACCATGTCCACCTTGCCTTCGCGCAGGTGCTCGGTCAGGTCCTTGGGCGACAGGCTGAAGGTGCGGATCCGCGCCTTCGGTGCGACCTTGCGCAGGTGTTCGAACAGGGTCGGCAGAAACACCACTTCACCCACCTCGCTCAGGCAGAACGTGAACTCCTCGCTGCTGCCGGCAGGGTCGAAGGTCGGGTTGCTGAGGATGTCGCGGTCGATGATATCGATCACCTCGCGGGTCCGCTCGATGATGCTCTGGGCCCGTGGCGTGGCTTCCATGCGGCTGCCGGAACGGACGAACAACGCATCCCCCAGGGAATGGCGCAAGCGCGAAAGGGCGGCGCTGACCGCCGGTTGGCTCATGCCCAGGTGCTGGGCCGCCGTGGTGACATTACCGGCTTCATGGATCGCCAGCAGAACGCGAAGCAGGTTCAGGTCGGTGCGCATGCTCTATAACCAAATCAAATAGTCTGAATAAACAGAATTAGCTTCGATTATTTAAGCCGGGGCGCGAGGATTGTGTCCAGACAAAAATAATACCGAGGCTTCCCTCATGATCAATCTGCATGACATCCGCTACGTGCGTCTGGGCACGGCGGATATCGACCAGGCTCGCCAGTACGCCACGCAGGTACTGGGTTTGCAGGTCGCTCGCAGCGCCAACGGAGCGGTGTATTTTCGCTCCGACAGTCGCGACCACACCTTGTGTTACTACGAAGGTGATCCCACCGAAACCACCACCGCTTTCGAAATCAACTCCAGCGCCGAGCTCGACCACGCCGCCCAACTGTTGGAGGACAACGGCTTTGCCGTACGTCACGGCAGCCGTGAAGAAGCCGAGCTGCGCGCGGTCGCCGAATTGATTCACTTCCGCGATCCCAGTGGCAACCAGATCGAGCTGGTGCTCGCCCCCCACGCCTATGGCGGACGTTATTTCCCGTCACGGGATGCCGGGATCACCGGCTTCAGCCATATCGGTTTGCGGACCACCAATGCCAAGCGTGACGAAGCCTTCTGGACCCAATTGGCGAATGCCCGGGTCAGCGACCGGATCGGCGACGCACCGCTGCTGCGCATCGATGAGGTGCACCACAAGATCGCCCTGTTTCCCTCGGCGCATCCGGGGGTGCAGCACATCAACCATCAGGTCGAGACTATCGACGACGTGATGCGCGCCTATTACTTCCTGCGCGAGCGCGGTATCAAGATTCTCTTCGGGCCAGGCCGTCATCCGACCTCGGGCGCGGTGTTCCTCTACTTCGAGGGCCCGGACGGCATGACCTACGAATATTCCACCGGGGTCAGCCACATTGGCCCCGAGCAGGAAGCCACGCACCAACCACGGCAATTCCCATTGGCGCTGTCGTCGTTCTGCGCCTGGGGCTCGAAGCCGGATATCCCGGAGTTCAAGTCATGAGCCGGATGCCCGTTGCCACCCACAGCCAACAGATTGAATTACGCATGGCCGCCCGGGCGCTGTCCCGGGCCGGCCTGGCCCACGCCTACGGGCATTGCAGCCTGCGCCTGGATGCCGGGCACTTCCTGGTCTGCGCCGCCAAGCCCATGGGCCTGATTGCGTCGGGCGATGACGGTGTGGTGGTCGCCATCGATGCCGAACTGCCGGCCGGGGTGCTCGGCGAAGTGCGCATTCACCAGCAGATCTACCGCCGTCGGGCCGAGGTAGGTGCGCTGATCCGCAGCATGCCTGCCCAGGTGATGACCTTGTCCTGTGCCCGCCTGACCCCACAGTCGCGACACGGCATGGGCGCCTATTTCCACTCCTCGATCCCGCTGTGGGACGACCCGCAACTGTTGCGCGACGACCTCCAGGCCGCTGCCTTGGCCGAGCAACTGGCGGCCAATCCAGCGCTGGTGATGCGCGGTAACGGCGCCATTGTCGTCGGCGCCTCGCTGGTGGAGGCGCTGACCCTCAACTGGTACCTCGAGGACGCCGCCCGTATCGAGCTGCAACTACGGGCCGCCGGTCTCGTCGGGCCGGTGCTCTGTGCCGAAGAAACCGAGCGGCGCGCGACCAACTCGGGACGAATTTTCGAACGCATGTGGGACTACCTCACCGCCGGCGATGCCGAGGCGGCTGTCCGCTTACAAGAAGGAAACTGATCATGTCCAAACTGCCTTTGCGCGAGTTTCACAATTTCATTGGTAACCAGTGGGTCAAGGGTGTGCGCACCTTCGACAACCGCAACCCGGCCGACAACAGCCTGATCGGCCCGGTGCATGAAGCCGGCGAGGCCGAGGTGGATGCGGCGGTCAAGGCCGCCCGGGCGGCCTTGAGCGGGCCTTGGGGCAAACTTTCCGTGGCCCAGCGCGTGGCCCTGTTGCACAAGGTTGCCGAAGGTATCGAACGCCGGGCCGAAGAGTTTATCGCCGCGGAAATTGCCGACACCGGCAAACCCTACGGGCTGGCCAGTCACCTGGACATTCCCCGGGGGGCGGCGAACTTCAAGGTCTTCGCCGACCTGATCAAGAACGTGCCCACTGAAAGCTTCAGCATGGACACCCCGGACGGCGGCAAGGCCATCAACTACGCGGTACGTGCACCCAGGGGGGTTATCGCCGTGGTCTGCCCGTGGAACCTGCCGTTGTTGCTGATGACCTGGAAAGTCGGTCCGGCCCTGGCCTGTGGCAACACCGTGGTGGTCAAGCCTTCGGAAGAAACCCCGGCCACCGCCACCTTGCTCGGCGAAGTAATGCGCGATTCCGGTGTGCCGGCCGGGGTCTACAACGTGGTCCACGGTTTTGGCGAGCACTCCGCCGGGGCCTTCCTGACCGCGCATCCAGAGGTAAATGGCATCACCTTTACCGGTGAAACCGGCACCGGCGAAATCATCATGAAAGCCGCGGCCAAGGGCCTGCGTCCGGTGTCCCTGGAGTTGGGCGGGAAGAACGCCGGCGTGGTATTCGCCGATGCCGACCTGGACAAGGCGGTAGCCGGTATCGCTCGTTCGGCGTTTGAAAACAGTGGTCAGGTCTGCCTCGGCACCGAACGGATCTATGTCCAGCGGCCGCTCTTCGAGCGTTTTGTCCAGGCGCTCAAGGCCAAGGTCGAAACCCTGCGCATCGGCGCGCCGTATGCCCAAGGCACCACCCTGGGCCCATTGGTTTCCCTCGGGCACCGGGAAAAAGTCCTCGGTTACTACCGCCAGGCCGTGCAGGACGGTGCAACCGTGGTCAGTGGCGGCGGGATTCCCGAGATGCCGGCGGAATTGGCCGAAGGTGCCTGGATTCAGCCGACGATCTGGACCGGCCTGGCGGAAAACTCGGCAGTGATCCGCGAGGAAATCTTCGGTCCGTGCTGCCATATCGCCCCGTTCGACGATGAGGACGAAGTGGTGCGGCTGGTCAATGCCACCCCATATGGTCTTGCCGCCAGCGTCTGGACCAGCAACCTGCAAGTCGCCCACCGCATGGGTGCGGCGCTGGAGGTCGGGATCTGCTGGATCAACTCGTGGTTCCTGCGCGACCTGCGCACCGCTTTTGGCGGCGCCAAGCAATCGGGCATCGGCCGTGAGGGCGGGGTGCACTCCCTGGAGTTCTACACCGAACTTCGCAACGTCTGCGTTCGCTTGTGAGGCCGCCCATGAATTCCCCCCTGATTGCGCAACTCGGCGCCGAACTGCACCGGGCCCTGAGCGAGCACACAGCGATCGCCCCCCTGACCGAGCATCATCCCGCGCTGACGATCGAGGACGCCTACCAGATCCAGTTGGCGATGATCCAACCCCGGCTGGAAGCGGGCGAGCGGGTCATCGGCAAGAAAATCGGCGTCACCAGTCAAGTGGTGATGGACATGCTCGGGGTGGACCAGCCGGACTTCGGCCATCTGCTCAGCGGCATGCTCCTGGGTGATGGCGCATCCATTGCCTGTGCCGACCTGATCGCACCCAAGGCTGAAGGTGAAATCGCCTTTGTGCTCAAGGATGACCTGATCGGTCCCGGGGTGACCCTGGCCGATGTGCTGCGGGCCACCGCCTACGTGATGCCGTGTTTCGAGATCGTCGACTCGCGGATTCGTGACTGGAAGATCCGTATCCAGGACACCGTCGCCGACAACGCTTCGGCCGCCGCTTTTGTCCTCGGCGATGGCAGCGTCGCGCCCCATGAAGTCGACTTGGCCTGCGTCGGCATGACCCTGGAAAAGAACGGCGAAATCGTCGCCACCGGCGCCGGTGCCGCGGCCCTCGGACACCCGGCCAATGCCGTGGTCTGGCTGGCCAACACCCTTGGGCGCCTGGGCATCGGCCTCAAGCGCGGCGAGGTGATTCTCTCCGGCTCGCTGGCGGCCATGGTGCCGGTCAAACCCGGCGATCAATTGCGCATGAGCCTCGGCGGTATCGGCTCGGCCTCCGTGCGTTTCGTATAAGGAAAACCTGATGAACCTGACAGCACACACCATTGCCGGCCTGGCCGAGCACCTGGAAAACGCCGAACTGAACCGCGAAGCGGTGGCCAAGATCACCGACACCTATCCGGACATGGACTGGGAAGACGCTTATGCGATCCAGGATGCGATTCGCCAACGCAAGGAAGCACGGGGCGTACGCATCGTCGGCCTGAAGATGGGCCTGACCTCCTTCGCCAAGATGAAGCAGATGGGCGTTACCGAACCGATCCACGGTTTTCTCACCGACTACGGCTCGTGCATGGACGGCGCGGTGATCGATATCGATTCGCTGATCCATCCCAAGGTCGAGGCGGAAATCGCCTTTGTCCTCAAGCACCCGCTCAAGGGCCCGGGTTGCCACGTCGGCGACGTGTTGGCGGCCACCGATTTCATTTTGCCGGCGGTTGAGGTGATCGACTCGCGTTACGAGAACTTCCGTTTCGACCTCAAGAGCGTGATCGCCGACAACACCTCCTCGGCGCGTTTTGTCACCGGTGGACAGTCGCGCAGTGCCAACGGCATCGACCTCAAGTGCCTCGGCGTGGTGCTGGAGAAAAACGGTGAAGTGGTCGCCACCGCGGCCGGTGCGGCGGTACTCGGACATCCGGCGCAGAGCGTGGCGATGCTCGCCAATATGCTCGCGACCCAGGGCCGTGAATTACCGGCCGGCTGTTTCATCATGACCGGCGGCGTGACCGAAGCCATCGCAGTGGCGGCCGGCGACCAGATCACCGTGCGCTACCAGCACCTGGGCAGCGTTTCGATGCGCTTCCAGTCGCAATCATCCTGAGGAATCGGACCATGCCCATCATGCAGGTTTTCCTGATCGAAGGCCGTGACGAAGAACAGAAGGCTCGCTTGATCGCGGCCTTGACCGAGGCGGCGATCGAGTCGATCCAGGCGCCCCGCGAATCGGTGCGGGTGATCATCACCGAGGTCCCCAAGAGCGACTTCGGCATCGCCGGCAAGACCGCCAAGGCCCTGGGCCGCTGACCGCGAGGAACACGACATGAGCGAACACAAGAAAAAAGTCGCCATCATTGGCTCTGGCAATATCGGCACCGATCTGATGATCAAGATCCTGCGCCACGGCCAGAGCCTGGAGATGGCAGTGATGGTGGGTATCGACGCCGCTTCCGACGGCCTGGCCCGGGCCCAGCGCCTGGGCGTCGCCACCACCCATGAAGGGGTCGAAGGCCTGGTGCGGATGGCCGAATTCGCCGACATCGATTTCGTCTTCGATGCCACCTCGGCCAGCGCCCATGTGGCCAACGACGCGCTGCTGCGCCAGCACAAACCGGGCATTCGCCTGATCGACCTGACCCCGGCGGCCATCGGCCCGTACTGCGTGCCGGTGGTGAACCTGGAAGCCAACCTGCAGGCGACCAACGTCAATATGGTCACCTGCGGCGGCCAGGCGACCATCCCCATGGTGGCGGCGGTGTCGCGGGTGGCCAAGGTGCACTACGCCGAGATCATTGCCTCCATCAGCAGCAAGTCGGCCGGCCCCGGGACCCGGGCGAATATCGACGAGTTCACCGAAACCACCTCGCGGGCCATCGAAGCCGTGGGTGGGGCGGGCAAGGGCAAAGCGATCATCGTGCTCAACCCGGCCGAACCGCCGCTGATGATGCGCGACACGGTCTATGTGCTGTCGCAAGCGGCCGACCAGGGCGAAGTCGAAGCGTCCATTGAAGAAATGGCCCGGGCAGTGAAAGCCTATGTACCGGGCTATCGACTCAAGCAGCAGGTGCAGTTCGAAGTGATTCCGGCCGAAGCGCCGTTGAATATTCCCGGTCTGGGCCGGTTCAGCGGCCTGAAGACCACGGTGTTTCTCGAAGTTGAAGGCGCCGCCCATTACCTCCCGGCCTACGCCGGCAACCTCGACATCATGACCAGTGCCGCGTTGGCCACCGCCGAACGCATGGCCCGGTCCATGGCCCACTGAGGAGACTCCCATGACCTTCAATCCCGGTAAAAAACTCTATATCAGCGACGTGACCCTGCGTGACGGCAGCCATGCGGTGCGGCACCAGTACTCCATCGACAATGTGCAGACCATCGCCCGTGCCCTCGACAAGGCCCGGGTCGACAGCATCGAAGTCGCCCACGGCGACGGCCTGCAAGGCTCCAGTTTCAACTACGGCTTCGGCGCCCACACCGACCTGGAATGGATCGAGGCGGTCAGCGATGTGATCAGCCATGCCAAGGTCGCGACCCTGTTGCTGCCCGGCATCGGCACCGTGCACGACCTCAAGGCCGCCTACGATGCCGGGGCCCGTATCGTCCGTGTCGCGACCCATTGCACCGAGGCGGATGTCTCGCGCCAGCACATCGAATACGCCCGCGAGCTGGGCATGGACACCGTCGGTTTCCTGATGATGAGCCACCTGACCAGCCCGCAGAACCTGGCGGTCGAGGCGAAGAAGATGGAAAGCTACGGCGCCACCTGCATCTACGTGGTGGACTCCGGCGGCGCGATGAACATGCAGGACATCCGCGAGCGCTTTCGGGCGGTGAAGTCTGTGCTCAAGCCTGAAACCGAAACCGGCATGCATGCCCACCATAACCTCTCGCTGGGGGTCGCCAACTCCATCGTCGCCGTGGAGGAGGGCTGTGACCGCATCGACGCCAGCCTCGCCGGCATGGGCGCCGGGGCCGGCAACGCGCCGCTGGAGGTGTTTATCGCCGCCGCCGAACGCCTGGGCTGGAACCACGGCACCGACCTCTACACCCTGATGGATGCGGCCGACGATATCGTCCGGCCGTTGCAGGACCGGCCGGTGCGGGTCGACCGTGAAACCCTGGCCCTGGGTTACGCCGGGGTCTATTCGAGCTTCCTGCGCCATGCCGAAATCGCCGCCAGACGCTACGGACTCAAGGCCGTGGACATCCTTGTCGAACTGGGGCGGCGGCGCATGGTCGGCGGCCAGGAAGACATGATCGTCGACGTTGCGCTGGACCTGCTGCAAAGGTCGAAAATCTACCCGACCTGAACGCGCTGACAGCTGTTTCACCCCACTGACAAATCCAATAACAGGGGAAACACCATGAGTCACAAGACCGCCTCCATTGGCGAAATCATCGATGCCTGTGCGATATCCCGTTACCAGATCATTGTCCTGCTGCTGTGTTTCCTGGTGGTGCTGGTGGACGGTTTCGATACGGCCGTGATCGGCTATATCGCCCCATCCCTGCGCCAGGAATGGGGCCTGCAAGCGAGCCAACTGTCGCCGGCTTTTGGTGCCGGTCTGTTCGGCCTGATGTGCGGGGCCTTTCTGTTCGGTCCGATCGCCGACCAGTACGGACGCAAGAAGGTGTTGCTGGTGTCGGTGCTGATCTTCAGCCTCGGCACCCTGGCCTCGGCTTGGGCCCACTCCATCGACAGCCTCACGGCGTTGCGTTTTCTCACCGGGATCGGCCTGGGTGGGGCGATGCCGACCTGCATCACCTTGAGTGCCGAGTACTCGCCATTGCGGCGGCGGATGATCATGGTGACCCTGAGCTACAGCGGCTTCACCACCGGCCTGGCCCTCGGCGGGGCGGTGGCGAGTCAGATCATCCCGACCTTCGGCTGGCGCGGCGTGTTGCTGATTGGTGGGCTCGCGCCTTTGCTCCTGCTGCCGCTGCTGGCCTGGTGTATGCCGGAATCGGTGCGCTACATGGCCGCCCATCCGCGTTATGCCGTGGCTTTGCGCAAGGTGGTGGAGAAGATCAGCGGGCGTCGTGACTGGGATGCGGTGACCTTTGTCGAGGACCAGCGGCCGGCGCTCGAGCGCTCGCCGATCTCGCAGCTGTTCAGCGAGGGGCGGGCGCTGCGTACGCTGCTGTTGTGGGGCACCTTCTTCTGCTCGCTGTTTGTCTTCTACCTCCTGACCAGCTGGTTGCCGAGCATCCTCAAGGACGCCGGCTACGACATCGCCAGCTCGGCGCGGATCGGTGCGATGGTGCCGCTGGGTGGAACCCTCGGGGCGATTTGCATGGCGCTGCTGATGGACCGGGTCAGCCAGTACAAGGTGCTGGGACTGGCCTACCTCGGCGCGGCGCTGGTGATCGCGCTGGTGGGCTTCGCCCTGGGCCAGGCGGCCTGGCTGACGGTGGCGGTGTTCTTCGTCGGCTTCGGCGTGGCGGGGGCGCAGAACGGCCTGAACCTGCTCTCCGCAAGCATCTACCCGACCACGGCGCGGGCCACCGGGGTGAGCTGGGCCATGGCCAACGGCCGAGTCGGCTCGATCATCGGCTCGATGCTCGGCGCCTGGCTGATCGCCCAGTTGGGTCAACCCACGCTGTTCTTTATCGCCCTGGCGGTGCCGGCCTTGCTCGGCTCCATCGCGATTTTCTCGTTGCAGCGCTTCGCGGTACGGGAAGACGTGGGCGGCCCGCAGGTATCCGCCGCGCACTGAGGCACTGACGCCTACTCACTGACCGATCACCAACCATCCTGCCGTTCGCGGCGGGAGGGGCCGCGCTTTGCCCGCGTTCGGCCCCGGCTCCCAACAATAAAAAAACCAGGGGTGTAACTACCATGCGTCAACACAACATGCTCTCGTGTGCCTTCAAACCTGCGGCCTTGGGCCTTTCGCTGCTGACCCTGGTCACTGCGCAACAAACCCGTGCCGACGGTTTTATCGACGATGCCAAGGCCAAACTCGACTTGCGCAACGTCTACTTCAACCAGGACAACCGCAGCGGCGCGGCGGCGCCGTCGAAACTGCAGGAGTGGGGGCAGGGCTTTATCCTCAACTTCACCTCCGGCTACACCCAGGGACCGGTGGGTTTTGGCGTGGATGCGCTGGGCATGCTCGGGGTACGCCTGGACTCGGGCAAAGGCACCCATGGCAACCCGAACGCGGTGACCCAGGGCGGTTTCGTCTTTCCCAGCGACGCCAGCGGCCGGGCCGTGGATGACTTCGCCAGCCTTGGCCTGACCGGCAAGATCCGCATCGCAAAGACCGAACTCAAGGCCGGCACCTTGCTGCCGAAGATGCCGATCCTGATCTATAACGACGGGCGCCTGTTGCCGGAAACCTTCCAGGGCGTGCAGGTGACGTCGCGGGACTTCGATCACTTCACCCTGACCGGCGGGCAGGTCAGTGCGGTCAAGAGCCGCAACTCGTCGAACAATGAAGACCTGGCCATTTCCGGTGCCGGCGGGCCGGCCGGGCGCCGCAGCAATAAATTCAATTTTGCCGGGGTCGATTACCAGGTCGATCCGAGCCTGCTGTTGCAGTACTACTACGGCAACCTGGAGGACTTCTACCAGCAACATTTCCTCGGGCTGGTGCAGACACAACAACTGCCGCTGGGCAGTCTCAAGACCGACCTGCGTTTCTTCGACAGCACCTCCGCCGGCTTGAACGGGAGCCTGGCCGGGCGTCAGGAGGGTTATGTGAGCAGCGGTTATCACAACAACGGTGAAGTGGATAACCGCGCGCTGGCCGGGTTGTTCACCTACAGCCTGGGCGGGCATGCGCTGAGCCTGGGTTACCAGCACCTGAATGGTTCCAGTGATTTTCCGTTTCTCAATGAGGGCGATGGTTCGTCGACCTACCTGATCACCGACCGCCAGACCGGCGCCCGTTTCCAGCGTGCCGGTGAGAACACCTGGGTCGGGCAGTATGGCTACAACTTTGCGAGCCTGGGTTTGCAGGGATTGACGACGCAGGTGACGTACCAGCGCGGAGGACAGATCAAGTCCGATCAGGGCGACCAGCACGAGTGGGAGCGCGACCTGATGGTCAGTTATGCGTTCCAGGGTCCGATGTTGCGCGGCTTCGCCATGCAATGGCGCAACGCGATGCTGCGCAGCAGCGTGCCGAGCCAGAGGGCCCTGGACGAGAATCGCGTGTACCTGACCTACACCGTGGATCTGTTCTGAATCAGAGGAGGGAGGTGTTCATTCGTCAGGCAAACCGCCTGACCATGAACTCGATAAAACTGCTCAACTTCGGCGTCATCTGCTTGTCCGGCAGATAGACCAGATGCAGTGGCCGATCCAGGGTCTCATGATCTGGCAACAGGTGAACCAGGCGCCCATCTTTCAAGGCGTCCTCCACCAGTGTCTGCGGCAGCAGGGCGATGCCGATTCCTTCCAGCGCCGCGTTCATCAACGCGGTGCCATTGTTGGCCGACAGCTGGCCGTTGACCCGCACGCTTTCGCTGCTCACACCGTGGAACAACCAGTCACGCTGGGGCGTGGCCCGCAGGAACACGAGGCAGTTGTGCTGCAACAGATCCTCCGGCACCAGCGGCGTGCCGTGAGCTTCAAGATAAGCGGGCGAGGCGCAGGCAATACGCCGGTTCTTGCTCAGCAGGCGTCCGACCAAGCCGCTGCTGGGCAGCTCGCCGTAACGGAACACCAGGTCGAATCCATCTTCCACCAGGTCCACCACCCGATCGTTGAACTTCAGCTCGATCTCCACTTCCGGGTAGGCCTTGAGGTAGTCGGCGATCGCCGGGATCAGCCGGTCCGAGGCCAGGGTCGGCGAAGCACTGACCCGCAACCGGCCGCGGGGATGGGCGCGTTGTTCCCGGGCAATCAGTTCGGCGTGTTCGATCTGCCCGAGGATCGCCAGGCACTGGGTGTAATAACCCTGGCCGATCTCGGTCAGGCTCTGGCGGCGGGTAGTGCGATGCAGTAGCCGGGTGGCCAGGTGTTTTTCCAAAGCCTGGACATGGTTACCGACCATGGTCGAGGAAATCCCGATGGACTGCGCCGCGGCGCTGAAACTGCCGTGATCCACTACCTTGACGAAGACCTTCATGCTTGCCAGAACGTCCATTGCCAACCTTTTATTGGGAGTGATCCAAGAACGCGCTAGTTTATCAAGTGAAGCTAGGGGATCACCATGGGCGCGGGCGCCGGCTGAACCCGCGGTCGATGTCGTACAGCCGCGGTTCAGCAAAGCGTCGTCATCGATATTCGGCAAAAAGCTATGACCCGCTCTAGATAGCGGGTTTCGGGGGTGTGCGATCAGCGGGTCATCGGGAATTTTCAGGCCGCGTTTATCGCGTCAGGTCAGTGGCATGTTGGCGATTCTTATCTCCATCGCCCTGGCATCGCTGGACACCGCCATCGCCAACACGGCGCTGCCGGCGATTGCCACCAGCCTGCACACCACGCCGGCAGCCTCGGTGTGGATCATCAACGCCTACCAACTGTCGGCGGTAGCGACCATCCTGGCTTTCGCCTCGTTCGGCGGCGTGATCGGCCATCGCAAGATCTACCTGTTCGGCCTGGTCTTGTTCACCGTGTCGTCGGCGCTGTGTGCGATGTCCAGCACCCTGACGCAACTGACATTGGCCCGGGTCCTCCAGGGCGTCGGCGCGAGTGCGATCATGAGCGTCAACGCGGCGCTGATCTTCAGCCTGTTCCCGCCGGAAAAACTCGGCAAAGGCATGGGCCTCAACGCGCTGGTGGTGGGCATGTCGTTTGCCGCCGGGCCGACCGTGGCCTCGCTGATCCTCTCTGTCGCCACCTGGCCCTGGCTGTTCGGGGTGAATATCCCGATTGGCCTGATCGCCCTGGCCATGGCCATTCCCTCCTTGCCGCATACGCCGCCCAACGGCCAGCGCTTTGCCTGGGGCACCGCTTGCCTGAGTGTCGTGACCTTCGGTTCGCTGATCTATGCCCTGGGCGAGGGGGCACAGTTTGCCGGTGCGCTGCCGATCTGCCTGGCGTTGCTGGTCTGTGTCTGCGCCGGCGGCTTGATGCTGCGTCGTGAGGCCGGACACCCGGCGCCGATGTTTCCGATCGACCTGCTCAAGCGCCCGATGTTCGCATTGTCGGTCCTCACGGCGGTTTGCTCTTTCGCCACTCAGGGCCTGGCCTTCGTCTCGCTGCCGTTTTTCTTCGAGACGGTGTTGGGGCGTGATCCGGTCCAGACCGGCTACCTGATGACACCCTGGTCGGTGGTGGTGGCCTTGATCGCACCCTTTGCCGGGCGCTTGTCGGATCGTTATCCACCGGGCCTGCTCGGCGGTATCGGCCTGGGGGTGTTGTCCCTGGGCATGTTGTCCCTGGCGACGTTGCCCGCCGACCCGAGTGCCCTGGAGATCGGGGTGCGCATGGTGATCTGTGGCCTGGGCTTCGGTTTCTTCCAGTCGCCGAACCAGAAGGCCCTGATGACCAGCGCGCCGCGTGAACGCAGCAGTGGTGCCAGTGGCATGATCGCCACCGCGCGTTTGCTCGGCCAGTCCACGGGGGCTGCGTTGGTGGCGCTGAGCTTCGGCTTGTCAAGCCACTCCGGACCGATCCTGGCGTTGTATATCGGTGCCGGGTTTGCCGCCGTGGCGTGCCTGGCCAGCTTTTCCCGACTGGCTGCGAGCAGTTCAAACTGATCGGGGAACAGTCGGTTTTTACAAGGGCTCGTATGACTTTTAGGACGCTTCTTATTGTATTTTTCAAATGCGAGTAAATGGCAAATTGAAGTAATACATTGATCTGGCTGACCTCGTGAAATCGCGCTCGGGACTGATATCTTAATTGAAAATTCCCGGGCTTTTTAAACACGAGAGGTCAGCCGATATGAGTGTGGAGCAGGATAATTTTGCCGCCAGCTTGAAAGAACTTTCCAAGTACAGTTTCAAGGTGGATAGCATGATCATGGACACCGCCCTCGCGTTGTCCGGACTCGTCCCCCAGGGGGCTGGGGTCGTTGTGGCACCGATGGTGGGTGCCTACAAAATGGGGCAGCCGTCTTCGGCTTTGGTGGATAATCCTTATTTCAAGGTGAACGGTGTCGCGCGTCCTTCGCCCAAGACCAAACACCTGTTGCGCCATCGTAAAGTGCGTAATTACGTGCAGTCCTTTACCGGGACGGCGGCGTCGCTCGGAAGTATGGTGTTACCGGTCAACCCTTATGCGTTGATTCGTGATGGTAGTTCCGCCGGCGCTTCAATCGTGCACTTGTATCATTTTGCTGAAATGGCCAGGAACTGTCGGCAAAGTAAAACCTTGAGCCAGTGGTTTGAACTCTTGAAACTCATGAAGAGCCACAAGTTGTTCAACCGCGGTATCGGGTTCGGGTTGGCGACCATTCCCGGTGGGGTATCCCTGGCCGTCAGCGTTCCGATCAAGCTCTGCCTGTTGGCCAAGAATACCGGCGTGCTGGCTCAGGAGTCGGCGCTGTGCAAGATCATCGCCATGGAGTTGCACTGGCGCGCCTATCAGGAGCAGGGCCTGTTGAAAGGCAACGGCAGCGGCCCGGCAACCGCCATCGTCCGCGAACTCATGACCCGGCGCGGGGTCATGGGCGGTTTTTCCCATGACTACCCGGCATTGATCCAGGAGCCGGCCGGCTGGAATGCCTTTGCCGCCAAGATCATGGACATCTAGAGGGGCGTCGGCAGGTCGAGCTGGAGTGCGTCCTGTACCAGCACTTGCCTGAAGGTCGCCACCAGCGGTCGCAAGTTGATCCGATGCCAGGCCGCCCACAAGGGTGTGGTGTAGATCAGCCAGGGGAGTTCGCGCAGTACCACGCCCTGGGGCGTGTTGTGTCGCAGGCTCTGCTGGATCATGGTCAAGCCCAGCCCGGCCGCCACCAGCCCCAGCGCGGTCAGCGGCTCATTGGCCTGCAGCCGGACATTGGGGTTGAACCCGGCCTTGATACAGGCCTGAACAAAATCGTCCTGTTTGCCGGTGCGCTGGGGATGCTGCACGGCAATCCATTCCTGCTCCAGAAAGTCCGCCGGGGTCAATTCACTCAGTTGTGCCAGCGGGTGCTGTTCGGGCAGGGCCAGCAGCATGGGGTCGTTGAGCACGCGGGCGCAGTTCAGGTCCGGGTCATCGGCCATGGGCGGCTCGCTGACCAGGGCGATATCGAGGCTGCGCTGGCGCAAGCCTTCCAGTTGCTGCGCCGAGTTCAGGCTGTAGAGGGCGATATGCACATCCGGCCGGTCGACGCGCAAACTGCGCAGGGCCTGGGGCAGCACGCCCGCATGCATGGCGTTCTCGATGTAGCCGATGCACAGGCCGCCTTCTTCACCCCGGCCCAGCCGCCGGCCAAGGGATTCCAGCCGATTGGCATGGGTCAGGAACGCCCGGGTCTCGGCGAGAAAGGTCTGGCCGTCGGTGGTCAGGCGGATGCGTTGCAGGCTGCGCTCGAACAGCGTCAGGCCCAGGCGCTCCTCCAGTTGGGCGATCTGTCGGCTCAGCGGCGATTGGGAGATATGCAGCCGCTCGGCGGCCCGCCCGACGTGCTCTTCTTCGGCGACCGCCACGAAATAGCGCAGTTGGCGTAAATCAATCATGTCAGACCTTCCGGGACTCAAGTTGTGCAGATTATGTCTTGGACGGTCAAAAGTCTGCAACCTAGTATGGCTCCCGACAACGAGATCCGCGTCACCCCCGGCGGGTGAGGCGCACTCACCATTTCCAGTCAAAGGATCATCACTATGAGCATCAGAGACAAACTGCCGGGCACACTGGGTTTCGGCACTGCACCCTTGGGCAACATGTTCCGCGCCATTCCCGAGGCCGAAGCCATGGCCACCGTCGATGCGGCCTGGGACCAGGGCGTACGCTACTTCGACACGGCTCCGTTCTACGGTTCGGGGCTTTCGGAAATTCGCCTGGGTGAGGCCCTGGCCAAGCACCCACGGGATCAATATGTGCTCAGCACCAAGGTGGGTCGGCTGGTCCTCGATGAAGTGGAAGACGTCACAGCCCGCGACCTGGGTGAAAAGGCCGGGGTCTTCGAACATGGCCGTCCGAACAAGATGCTCAACGACTACTCCGCC
The DNA here is from genome assembly GCF_013386165.1 of Pseudomonas gingeri. Lineage (GTDB taxonomy): Bacteria > Pseudomonadota > Gammaproteobacteria > Pseudomonadales > Pseudomonadaceae > Aquipseudomonas > Aquipseudomonas gingeri_C. The sequence goes on from NZ_JACAOS010000003.1 coordinate 732,647, forward strand.
GACGCCACGCTGCGCTCCATCGAAGGCAGCCTCGAACGCCTGAAGACCGACCGTCTGGACATCGTCTGGGTGCACGATATTGCCCAGGACTTCTACGGTGACGAATGGCTGGAGTATTTCAACCAGGCCCGTAAAGGCGCGTTCCGGGTGCTCAGCCGTTTGCGCGATGAGGGCGTGATCAAGGCCTGGGGCCTGGGGGTGAACAAGGTCGAGCCGTGCGAGCTGACCTTGCAACTGGACGAGGCGCAGCCCGATGGGTTCCTGCTGGCCGGGCGCTACACTTTGCTGGATCATGAACGGGCCCTGCAACGCTTGATGCCCGAGGCGCTGGCCCAACAAGTCGATATCGTCGTTGGTGGTCCTTACAGTTCCGGTGTACTGGCCGGCGGCGCGCATTTCGAATATCAACCGGCATCGCCACAAATCATGGCTAAAGTTGAACGGATAAAGGGCATCGCGCAGCGCTTCGGGGTGAGCCTCAAGGCGGCGGCCTTGCAGTTCTCCCTGGCCAACCCGGCCGTGGCGGCGGTGATTCCCGGCGCCAGCCGGCCGGAGCGGATCGCCGAAGATGTGGCGGCCTTGCAGGAGCGGATTCCACTGGCGTTCTGGCACGCGTTGCGTCAGGAAGGCCTGGTGGCGGGCAATGCGCCGTTGCCGCTGGTCTGAAATCAGAAAAGCGTCTATAGCTGTCAAACGGTCCGATCACGTCGCTGTCGTCAGCGTCGGGATCGGCCGGGTTATTCCACTTATTCCTGGAGAGTATTCATGGCCGCAACATCCGTAACCCTCGAAATCGGTGCGCCACCGGAACAGGTCTGGCAACTGATGGGCGGGTTCGACTCCCTGCCTGACTGGCTGCCGTTCATTCGTCAGAGCAGCCTCAGCGAAGGCGGGCGTGTGCGCAGCTTGCACACGGCGGACGGCGTACTGATCGTCGAGCGCCTGGAGGCGTTCGACAACCGCGCCCGGCGCTACAGCTATTCCTTTGTCGAGCAGCCGTTCCCGGTGGCCGACTACCTGGCCACGATGCAGGTTCGCGAAGGCAATGATCCACACACCTCGATCGTCGAATGGGCGGGGATCTTCACCCCCACCGGCGTCAGTGAAGAAGAGGCGGTTGATCTGTTTCACGGGATCTATGCCGACGGCCTGGCGGCTTTGAAGGCCAATTTCCCGGATTGAACACAGTGTTTGGCCCTGTGTTCAATCCACGGCAATCAGGTTGTCCCGGCAACTGAGGATCAAGCGTGCACCAGCCTGCTCGCTGGTGCCGATGTCGAGGGTGAAACCGTGCAGGTTGACGATGGCGGCGACAATCGACAAGCCGAGGCCGAAGCCACCGTGCTGGGCACCTTCGTCGCAGCGATAGAAACGCTGGAACACCGCTTCGCGCTCGGACACCGGGATACCCGGGCCGGAGTCGAGGACTTCGATACGGGTACTGCCCGCATCGTGGGTGGCCATCAATATCACCTCGCCACCCGGCGGGGTGAACTTGATCGAATTACTCAGGAGGTTGGCCAGGGCTTCGAACAGCAGCGCCCGATCGCCGGTGATTGCCGGCAAGGTCTCGGGGGCCTCGAGGCGCAGGTGGATCTCGGCTTCCTCGGCCAACGGCAGGTAGAAGTCATGCAGTTCGTGAAGTAACGGCAAGGGGTCGAGCACCAGGAAGCCGGAGCGGCGCTGGTGGTCTTCCAGTTCGGAAATGCGCAGCAAACCGCGAAAACGCGCCATCAAGGTGTCGGTCTCGGCAATCACCCCATCCAGTTGCAGGGACTCGGGCGAGCCGTCGACGGTCTGTTGCTGGATCCGATACAGCTGCGCGCGCAAGCGGGTCAGTGGCGTGCGCAGATCATGGGCGATGTTGTCGCAGACGCCCTTGACCTCGTGCATCAGCTTTTCGATCCGGTCGAGCATGGCGTTGACGATCGCTGCCAGCATGTCCAGTTCATCACGACGGTTCGACAGCGGCAGGCGATGGCCCAGGTCGCCGGCGATGATCGACTCGGCACTGGCCTGGATGGCCCGTATCCGTCGAATCGGCCGTCGCCGCAGCAGGTGCCAGCCGGCGACGCCGGGCAGAATGGTCAGCGACACCGCCCAGAACAGGGCATGGATAATAATCCGTGTTACACCGAACAACGAGCCGTTGTCGCGCACCAGCACCAGCCAGCGCCCGTCGTGGGTCTGGGTGACCACCGCGTCGCAACTGTCCTGGGGCAGGTTCGGGTCATCGGAGTCGATACAGTCGGCCAACTGATGGATTCGGCCGTCCATGGGCAGGTCGGGCGGAATTTCCTGGATCGGGCCACTGAGATGCAGCTTCTGTTCGTTGAACAGGCCATACGCATCCACCCCACGCATGTCGAAGGTCATGCTGGTGGTCAGCGCTTCCATCAGCGGTTGGCCCTGGAAGCGTGAAAACAGGTGCTGGCGTTGCATCAGGGAATGGCGGGCGAGGGTACTCAGGTAACCGGAAACCTCGTAGTACAACACCCCCATCAGGCTGCAGCTCCACGCCACGAACAGAAAGCTGTAGAGCGCCAGCAGCCTGCTGGTGGAGGAGCGCCAACCTTTAGAGGGGTTCGGCAATGACATAGCCTGAGCCTCGCACGGTACGGATCAGCGGCGCCAGGCCCGGGCCGTCGATCTTCTTGCGCAGGCGACCGATATGCACGTCGATCAGGTTGGTGCCGGGGTCGAAGTGATAACCCCAGACTTCCTCGAAAATCATCATTCGCGAGAGGATCTGCCCGGTATTGCGCATCAGGAATTCCAGCAGCTTGTATTCGGTGGGCAACAAGCTTAACAGCTGTTCGGCCCGGGAAGCTTCCCGGGTCATCAGATTGAGTTCCAGATCGGCCACCCGCAGCGAGGTTTCGAACTCCCGCGCCGGGCTCTTGCGCCGCAACAGCACTTCGACCCGAGCGGCCATTTCGTCGGAGGCGAACGGCTTGGTCAGGTAATCGTCGCCGCCGGCACGCAGGCCGCGCACGCGCTCGTCGACATCCGAGAGGGCGCTGATCATCAGGATCGGCGTGGCCACCCCGATGGTTCGCAGCGTGGTGACGATGGCCAGGCCATCGAGCTCCGGCAGCATGCGATCCAGGGTAATCAGGTCATAGTCGCCGCTGACAGCGCGGACCAGGCCTTCACGGCCATTGTCGACCCAGTCAACTTCAAGCCCGTGGCTGCTCAGTTCAGCCACGATTTCCTTGGCGGTTACAGCATCATCTTCGATGGTCAGGATGCGGGTCATGGGTTGCCTCGACGGACCTTCAAAACAAGTGGGCAAGTGTGCCAAGAACCCCGTGAAAACATTCTGAACAAATCTTCACGGGCCCTGGGCAGCTATTCACAGGGTGCCTCGAGTCTACAGAGAGGCTGGAAACATATAGCCACACCTTGGCTGAATAAAGCCTGTCAGTAAGTTTTCTGTAGGATATTGCGAACCGTCACGGGTATTTGTTATCTGTTACCTGTAGCCGCATTCGTTCGCAGTCTTGAACGAGCGCTTCTTTTGATCCGGCACCCAAGGGCGCCGGATGTCTGGTAGCTCCTGTACGGGTCTTTTTATGCACCGCCGCAATCTTTTGAAAGCTTCCATGGCCCTGGCGGCCTACACCGGCCTGTCGGCCAGTGGTCTGTTCGCGGCTCGGGCGCTTGCCGCCACCGCGGATGGCGAGATAGAACACTTCGACTTCGAGACCTTGCAGGCCCACGCGAAAACACTTGCGGCCAAGGACTATGTCAGCACCCGTCAGGTGTTGCCGCAGTCCCTGGCGGACATGACGCCGCAGCAGTTCAACGCCATTGAGTACGATGCCCGGCACTCGCTGTGGAATGAACTCAAGGGCCAGTTGGACATGCAGTTCTTTCACGTAGGCATGGGTTTCAAGCAACCGGTGCGCATGTACAGCGCCGACGCGCAGACACGTCAGGCCCGGGAAGTGCATTTCCGTCCGGCGTTGTTCAACTATGCCCGCAGTGGCATCGACCCATCGCGGCTCAAGGGCGACCTGGGGTTCTCCGGCTTCAAGCTGTTCAAGGCCCCGGAAATCGACCAGCACGACATTGTCTCGTTCCTCGGCGCCAGTTACTTCCGCGCGGTGGACAAGACCGGGCAATACGGCCTGTCGGCGCGTGGCTTGGCGATCGATACCTATGGGAAGAAGCGCGAGGAGTTTCCCGATTTCACCCATTTCTGGTTCGAAACCCCGGACAAGGACAGCACACGTTTTGTGGTCTATGCCTTGCTCGACTCGCCAAGCGCCACCGGTGCCTACCGTTTCGACATCGATTGCCAGGCCGAGCAGGTGGTGATGGCGGTCGACGCCCATATCAACGCACGTACCGCCATCGAACAGTTGGGCATCGCGCCGATGACCAGCATGTTCAGTTGCGGCACCCATGAACGACGCATGTGCGACACCCTTCACCCGCAGATCCACGACTCCGACCGCCTGGCCATGTGGCGTGGCAACGGCGAGTGGATCTGCCGACCGCTGAACAACCCGGCGCTGTTGCAGTTCAACGCCTTCGCCGACAAGGACCCGAAGGGTTTCGGCCTGGTGCAGACCGATCATGAGTTTGCCAGCTACCAGGACACCGTGGACTGGTACAGCCGGCGTCCGAGCCTGTGGGTCGAGCCGACCACGGCTTGGGGCGAGGGCTCCGTCGACCTGCTGGAAATCCCGACCACGGGTGAGACCCTGGACAATATCGTGGCGTTCTGGACGCCCAAGGAACCAGTGGCGGCGGGGGCTTCGTTGAACTACGGCTACAAACTCTACTGGAGCGCGATGCCGCCGGTGGGGACGTCGTTGGCACGGGTGCACGCGACCCGTTCGGGCATGGGTGGGTTTGTCGAAGGTTGGGCGCCGGGGGAGCATAACCCCGAGGTCTGGGCCCGGCGTTTTGCCGTGGACTTTACGGGAGGTGGGTTGGAGCGTCTTTCCCTGGCGGCCGAGATCGAGCCGGTGGTGACGACGTCCTGCGGTGAAGTGAAGGATATCGATGTCCTCAAGCTGGACGAGATCAACGGCTATCGGGTGACGTTCGACTGGTACCCGAGCGACGACCGGGTCGACCCGGTGGAGCTGCGGCTGTTCATTCGCACCCATGACCGGACCTTGAGCGAAACCTGGTTGTACCAGTACTTCCCGCCGGCTCCGGATAAGCGGCGCTATACCTGATAGGAAGATTTGCGGTCTGACACCGTCTTGTGGCGAGCGGGCTTGCCCGCGCTCGGCTGCGAAGCAGTCGCAAAACTGGTCATCTCGGCCTGTCTGACAGACCGAGTTCTCCGATTTCAGGGCCGCTTCGCGTCCCAGCGCGGGCAAGCCCGCTCGCCACAAGCCCTGGCCAGACTCAAGATCTGGCCTAGGGGGCTCGCCGTCAGTTGGCGTTCGGCACCAGCACCGGGTCAGCCTGGTACAGCTGCGGCTCAATGCGCTTGAGGTTTTCCACCTTCGGCAAATCATTGATGGCGATATACGGTGCGGACGGGTGCAACGTCAGGTAGTTCTGGTGATAACCCTCGGCCGGGTAGAACACCTTGCCGTCCTCTATCCGGGTGACGATCGCGGCAGGAAACGCCTTGGCCGCATCCAACTGGGCGATATAGGCCTTGGCGATGGTTTCCTGCTCGGCATTCATCGGGAAAATCGCCGAACGATACTGCGTGCCGCTATCCGGCCCCTGACGGTTAAGCTCCGTCGGGTTATGGGCCACCGAGAAAAACACCTGCAACAGCTGCCCATAACTGACCTTGCTCGGGTCATAGGTCACCTGTACCGATTCGGCGTGTCCGGTCGAACCTTCGCCCACCGATTCGTAAAGGGCGGTATTCGCCGCTCCGCCGGTATAACCCGACACCGCGTTCTCAACCCCGCGGACATGCTGGAACACCCCCTGGACGCCCCAGAAACAGCCGCCGGCAAACACTGCCGTGGCCTTGCCGCTGGCGCCGGCCGCTTGATCCAGCGCCGGTGGGGCGATCTGCACCGCATCCTCGGCCGACCAGGCCAGGCGCTGGAACATCAGCACCGACAGGGACAGGGTGGCGATCCCGGCGATTATCAGCAGCGGCGACTTGGTTTTTTGTTGCAGTACTGGCGTATTCATCGTGTTCATCCTCGTGGCGATCAACCGAAGGTAAAGGCGTAGGCTTGTACGCCGGGATCGAGAAATTCGATGGAGAAGGTGTGCTCGCCGATGTCCCCTGACTGGCGCACCAGTTGGTACAGACGCTGCTCGGTCACCATGCCGTCGCCGTTGGCGTCAGTATCGGTGCCGTGGTTGGCGCCCGGGACCGTGCCGTCGATGCGCACCTTGAAGTGCACCGGCTTGCCGTCCGCGCCAGGGCCCAGCACCAGGTGCAGGTCGCGGGCGTGGAAGCGGTAGACCACCTGGCCAGGGGCCTGGTTGAGCGTCACTTGTTCGGCGTGAGCGGTCCATTGACCGTCCAGGCCCCACTGGTTCAAGGCCGGCTGTTGCGGCGCCGCGTAGTTTTTCGATTTGTCCGCCACCTGGTCGCCCGGCGAGGCGAAGTTCTCGGCGCGGTCATAACCCAGGTAGGTTTCCGGCGATTTCACTTCGGCTTCATCGGCGGCCTGCATCACGCCCTGGGCCTGGTTACTGACCATGCCGCCGGAGACGTTCTGGTGACCGGCCTCTTTCAGCAGTTGCTGGATCACCTGCTCGGAGCCTTCGTAGTCGCCTTCACCGAAGTGGTGATAACGCACACGGCCCTGGGCATCGACGAAGTAGTGGGCTGGCCAGTACTGGTTGTTGAAACCGCGCCAGATCGCATAGTTGTTGTCGATGGCCACCGGGTACTGGATGCCCAGCTTGGTGACGGCCTGACGGACGTTGTCGATATCGCGTTCGAAGGCGAATTCCGGTGCATGCACGCCGATCACCACCAGGCCCTGGTCGTGGTACTTCTGTGCCCAGGCATTGACGTAGGGCAGGCTGCGCAGGCAGTTGATGCAGGAGTAGGTCCAGAAGTCGATCAATACCACCTTACCCTTGAGGTCGGCGGCGCTCAGCGGTGCGGAGTTGAGCCACTGCACGGCGCCCGACAGGTCCGGCAGGGTGCCTTCCACCGGCAGCGCACGTTCCGCGCCGCCGGTCTTGACGGCCATGGCCATCATGCTGCCGTTCGGTTGACCGGCATCGCTGTTGACCGCCGCCATCATGGCGCCGCCTTGCTCTGGTGCCTTCTTCGGCGTCAGGTTGTCGAGCAGCTTCTGTTCAAGGCCCGAAGTGGCGACCGTGGAGACTCGGGTCAGAATTCCGGTGTCCAGGCCCAGGGCGATGGCGACCACGCCGATCAGCATGGCCGCACCCAGCCCGCGACGCAGCCATTGGCCGGTGCCGAGGTTGCGCTTCATGGTGCTGAACAGCTTGCCACCGATCAGCAGCGCCCCGGCCAGGGACGTGGCGGCACCGGCGGCGTAGGCCAGCAGTAACAAGGTGGTGCCGATGTTCGCGCCTTGCAGGGCGGCACCGGTGAGGATCAGGCCGAGAATCGGTCCGGCGCAGGGCGCCCACAACAGGCCAGTGGCGATGCCGAGCACAAACGACGAGCGGGGGCTGGGCGAGCCGTCGTGGCTTTGTGCCGAGCGCGACAACCGGTCACCGGCCGCCACCAGCGGCTGGGTCAGGCGTTCGGCCAGGTGCGGAAACAGCAGGGTAATGGCAAAGAACGCCATCAGCGCCATGGCCAGCCAACGACCGTACTGGTTGGCCTGCACCACCCAGCCACCGCCGACCGCCGCCAAAGTGGCGACCAGGGCGAAGGTCAGGGCCATGCCGCAGAGCAACGGCAGGCCGCTGCGACGGAACGGCTCACCCGAACGGGCGAAGACGAAGGGCAGCACCGGCAGGATGCAGGGGCTGAGGATGGTCAGGAGACCGCCGAGGTAGGCCAGGATAAGCAGGAACATGATGGAGTCCTTGTTGAAACGTGGAAATCAGGCCGCGCCGGGGGCGAAGGTCATGGCGACGCCGTTCATGCAGTAGCGCAGGCCGGTGGGCTGCGGCCCGTCGGGGAACACATGGCCCAGGTGGCCGCCGCAACGGTGGCAGTGCACTTCGGTGCGCGAAACGCCGAAGGAAGTGTCGCGGCGAGTGGCCACGGCGCTTTCCAGCGGTGCGGTGAAGCTCGGCCAGCCGGTGCGGCTGTCATACTTGGCGGCTGATGAAAACAGCGTCAGGCGGCAGCCCGCGCAGGCAAACACGCCGTCGCGGTGCTCTTCATTGAGGGCGCTGCTGTAGGGCCGCTCGGTGCCTTCGTGGCGCAGCACTTCGTACTGCTCATCGCTGAGCATCGACTTCCACTCGGCGTCGCTGTGGCTGACTTCGAAAGTCTCATCGGTATCGGCCGAACGGCTGCCGCTGCCGAAGGTGGCACCCACGGCACGCCAGTCGAACAGGCCGGCGGCGAGCAGGGTGGCGGCACTGGAAACAAGAAATCGTCTTCTGGAGGACATGGCGTCGCGTCCACGGTGATTGATCAGGCTTTCATTGTCGGGCGGCGAGGGTCGCCAAATCCTCCCGTAAAGTTAACTTATTTGTGAACATTGCCCTGTGGCGATCCGGCACAATGACCCAGGCGTCGTTTCCGGCGCTTATCGATAGAGTGTCCCGCACGAAGGCTGCCCATGGATTCGCCCAAACGTATTCTGATCGTCGAAGATGACCTGCACCTGGCGGGCTTGCTGAGCCTGCACCTGCGGGACGAGGGTTATGACGTCACCCACTGCGCCGACGGCAACCTCGGTCTTGCCCAATTGAGCAAAGGCTCCTGGGATGCGCTGATCCTCGACCTGATGCTGCCGGGCGTCGATGGCCTGGAGATCTGTCGGCAGGCACGGGCCATGGCGCGCTACACGCCGATCATCATCACCAGCGCCCGCTCCAGCGAGATGCACCGGGTGCTCGGCTTGGAACTGGGCGCCGACGATTACCTGGCCAAGCCGTTCTCGATGCTCGAACTGGCGGCGCGGGTCAAAGCCTTGCTGCGCCGGGTCGATGCCTTGGCCAAGAGTTTGAAAATCGAAGCCGGAACCCTGGAGCAGGGCGGCCTGAGCCTCGACCCGCTGACGCGTGAGGCGATGGTCGACGGCAAGCTCCTGGACCTCACGCCACGGGAATTTGACCTGCTGCATTTCTTCATGAAAAACCCCGGTACCGTCTATTCGCGCATGGACCTGCTGAACCAGGTCTGGGGTTACCAGCACGACGGTTATGAACACACGGTCAACACCCATATCAATCGCCTGCGGGCCAAGATCGAAGCCGACCCGGCGCAACCCGAGCGGATTCTCACGGTCTGGGGCCGCGGCTATCGCTTCTCGCCGGTGAGTCGCCCGCAATGAACCTGACCCTTTCCCAGCGCCTGTCCCTCGCTTTTTCCATCCTCTTGCTGGCCTGCTGCGGCGCTTCGGTGTGGTTGCAGGTGCGGGCCAGCGACATGCATGAAAAGGAAGTGGTCCAGGGCCTGTCCCGGGACCTGGCCCAGAGCATTGCCCTGGACAACCGGCTGGTGGGCACCGAGGGCCTGACCATGGAGGGCGTGCGTGCGCTGTTCGGCCAGTTGATGAACGTCAACCCGAGCGTGGAAGTCTATCTGCTCTCACCCAACGGCAAGATCACCGGCGATGCCGCGCCGCAAGGCCACCTGCACCGCGATCACGTCGACCTGGCGCCGATTCGCCGCCTGCTCGACGGCCAGCCATTGCCGATCCTCGGTGACGATCCGCGCAGCGATGACGGGCGCAAGGTCTTCAGCGCCGCCGCCTTGCGCGGTGGCGGCAAGGATCTGGGCTATTTGTACGTGGTCCTCCAGGGCGAAGAACATGATCGCCTGGCGGCACAGGTCTCGGCCAGCTCGGTGCTGCGGACCACCTTGTGGGCCATGAGCCTGGTGGCCCTGTTGGGCCTGATCGCCGGTCTGATCGCCTTCCGCTTGATTACCCGTCCGCTGCGCCGATTGACCGAGACCATGCGCGATTTCGATACCGATGCCGCGCCGGCACAGTTGCCGGTGTTGTCCCGAGCCGGGGCCGGGCGTCGCGATGAGATCGAGGTGCTGGAAGCCAGTTTCGCGCAGATGGCCACGCGCATCGGTGAGCAATGGCGCAGCCTGACCCAGCTCGATCAGGACCGTCGCGAGCTGGTGGCGAATATTTCCCATGACCTGCGCACACCCCTGGCGTCGTTGCACGGCTACCTGGAAACCTTGTCCCTCAAGGACGCGGTGCTGGCACCGGACGAGCGTCGGCGTTACCTGGGAATCGCCCTGGCCCAGAGCAGCAAGGTCGGGCAACTGGCCCAGGCGCTGTTCGAACTGGCGCGTCTGGAGCATGGCGCGGTGCGCCTGCAGGTCGAAGATTTTTCCCTCAGTGACCTGATCCAGGACGTGTTCCAGAAATTTGAATTGATGGCCGAGACCCGCCAGTCGAAGTTGCTGGCGGCATTGCCCCGTGGCGCTTCGATGGTCAGCGCGGACCTGGGCATGATCGAGCGGGTGCTGACCAATCTGATCGACAATGCCCTGCGCCATACCCCCGAAGGCGGCACCATCGAGGTGGCGCTGGCCCATGGGCGCGGCAAACTCCAGGTCACGGTCAGCGACACCGGGCCGGGAATCGCCCCGACCTTGCTGGAAAATCTGTTCCGTCGGCCCTTCAACCAGGATGGCGACCGGCGTTCCGGTGGCCTGGGGTTGCTGATTGTGCGGCGTATCCTGCAACTGCACGACAGCCAGATTCGCCTGTTGTCGGTTCCCGGCAAGGGTGCGGTGTTCTATTTCGAGCTGACGGCGGTCGGCTGATCTTCAGGCGTCAGCGTCGGCCAGCAGAAAGGCCTTGGCGGCGTTCAGGAATTCGTCCGAGATCGCCTGGCCCCGGGTCGAGCGGGCCAGGGTCAGGGCGCCGACCAGCAGCGCCTGCTGCACCAGGGCCTTTTGCCGGACCTGCGGGTCGTTGGCGTCCAGCAGCGAGGTGTAAGTCTCGAGCAGGGTTTCCAGGCCCTTGACGTAGTTGTGGCGCAGTTCGGTGTCAGCGTTCTCGTGGGCCAGGTCACCGCAGAAGGCCGCCACCGGGCAACCTTCGCCGGGGGTATCGCGATGTTGGGGGCTGAGGTAGCGCTCGACGATGGCCTGGCGCGCGGCTTCGCCTTGGCCGTGGGTCTCGGCGGCCTGTTGCCAGCGCTCGTTCGACTGCTCGAAGCTGCGGCTGCAGGCTTCGGCGGCCAGGGCTTCCTTGGAATCGAAATGGCCATAGAAGCCACCGTGGGTCAGGCCTGCGGCCCCCATCACCTCGACCAGGCTCAGGCCTTTCAGGCCACGCTCACGAAACAACCGCGCAGCGGCGTCGGTAATGCTTTCGCGGTTGAGTTCGGCCTGTTTGCGCGATACGCGGGGCATGAGGGGGCTCCTGAAGGGACACGATTGATCCTATAGCATCCTTCAGATAATAAATTGCTGTAAACATCTATCTGTTTTTTCGTGCTTTGGCTGACTTCCTTGTCATGAGTTTCAGGGGGTTTCCCTTCCCTTAACGGGTGTTGAACACCTGTTCCAGATGCTGTTTGTAGCGCAGCAGATCGCTTTCATATTCGGGGTTTTTCACCACGTCGAAGCAGGCGAAGGTCGGCAGCGCCTCCAGTCCGATCAATTGATGAGCCTTGTGGAATGGGAAGTAGACGGCATCGATGCCTCGGCCTTCAAAAAAGTCATCCTGGGCCTCGAAGGCGTGCCGAGGGGCGTTCCAGGTGGATGAAATCATGTATTTGCGCCCCTGCAGCAAACCTCCGCTGCCATATCCGAGGGCGGGGGCTGCCGAACTGCGGCCGTCGTCGGCGAAGAGCTGGCCGTGGTCGACAGTGAAGACTTCATCGATGTATTTCTTCAGTGGCCAGGGCGCGCCCATCCACCAGGCCGGCATCTGATAGATGATCGCGTCGGCCCAGAGGAACTTGGCGACTTCCTCTTCTTCCCGGTAACCCTCTGTCAGATGAGTGGATTGAACCTCGTAGCCGGCGCCGGTCAGCAGGCTGACCGCGGCATCGTACAGGTTGCGGTTCAGGTCGCCTTTGGCAAAGGCATACGGGGTCCCGGCGTTGATCATGAAAACCTTGTCCATCAGGGTGCTCCGGTTGAGTTGACTGGGAGCAGACGATAGCGACGAAGATCGGCTGGAAAAATAGTGCACGGATCCGTTTAGAATGGACTCCAGAGTCATCAATGGATGAGATATGGACAGTCTGAGTGCAATCGGGGTGTTTGTGCAGGCCGCCGAAGCCCGCAGTTTCGTGGCGGCCGAACGGGTGCTGGGGATTTCGGCGTCGGCAGTCAGCAAAAGCATGGCGCGGCTGGAAGAGAAGCTGGCGGTGCGCCTGTTTCACCGCAGCACCCGAAGCATCGCGCTGACGGGCGAGGGGCTGCTTTATCTGGAGCGCTGCAAGCGGGTGCTGGATGAACTGGAGGCGGCCAACGCCGAGCTTTCGCAACTGTCGTCGCAGCCCCAAGGGCGTTTGCGGATCAGCTTGCCGCAGATCGGCAAGCCGTTTCTGCCGGTGTTTGCCGAGTTCCAGCGGCGTTATCCGGCGATCCAGCTCGACCTGGAGTTCACCGACCGGGTGGTGGACGTGATCGAGGAGGGTTTCGATGCGGTGATCCGGACTGGAGAACCCAAGGATTCCGGGCTCAGTGCCAGGCCGTTGGGAGGTTTCCGCATGTTGGTGGCCGGTTCGCCGGCCTATTTCGCCCAACATGGAGTGCCGGGCAAACCGGTCGATCTGTCGGCCCATGCCTGCATTCATTTTCGTTATCCGCTGACGGGCAAGCTGCAGAGCTGGGTGCTATCGGGAGAAGGGGGTGAGGCGGACTTGCCCTGCTCGATGATCTGCAACTCCATGGAAGGGCGAACGGCTTTCGCGCTCGAGGGTCTGGGCCTGATCTACGTGGCGGATTTCCTGATCGCAAAGGAACTGGACAGTGGTGACCTGATCGCCGTGCTGGACAGCTTCACCCGGGAAACCGGCCAGTTCAATGTGCTGTGGCCGTCGGGCCGGCATGTGGTGCCCAAGTTGCGGGTACTCATTGATTTTCTCACTGGGCAGCTGCCGTTTGTGCGGTGAGCATGCGCGGCATGATGATATTCAGTTCCTCCCCGAGAAAACTCTGCAGCGCCTGGACGGCGGCGGCCTGCACCGCCGGTACCCGACGGACATACAGGGCGAAATCGACGATCGGTGGCGCCGGCAGGCCATCGGCCGGCCCCAGCACGCGCATGCTCTCGCTGCGGATATTGCCTTCCAGCAACACCGTGATACCCAAGCCGGCTTCGACCGCCGACTGCACCGCCGGCAGGCTGGTGCTGCTGCAGACCACGCGCCAGGGAATGTGGGCCCGGTTGAGGATTTTCACCACCTGACCATGCCACAGGCAGCCGCCGCCGAACGTCACCAGCGGCAGGCTCTGGGTGCTGAGGTCGGCGGGCAGGCTCAGGCCACGGGCGCCAACCCAGAACAGAGATTGTGTCCAACAGGCCTGAGGCTGGGCGCTGATGGCCGAGGCGTCGCCGATGATCACATCCAGGGTGCCGTCGGCCAACTTGGCGGACATGGCCGCGCTGCTGTCGACAACGATTTCCAGCGAGATGTGCGGATAGGCCGCAGAAAAGCGCCGCAGTGCTCGGGGCAGGCTGCCCACCGCGATGTCCTCAAGCAGACCGAGGCGCACGGTGCCGGCGATCTGGCTGGCGGACAAGGCGCGCCGGGCATCGGTCCCGGCGCCCAGGATGCTGTGGGCGTAAGGCAGCAGCAGGTGACCGGCTTCGGTCAGGCGCAGGCCCCGTGGCGAGCGGTCGAACAGGCGGCGTTCGAGGTCGTCTTCCAGGCGTCGCAACTGCATGCTGACGGCAGCCTGTGTGCGTGCCAGGCGCTGGGCGGCGGCACCCACGGCACCGGTTTCGGCGACAGTGACGAAGGTTCGCAACAGGCTGCTGTCGAGATCGCGCATTATCAATATTCGTGAAGTCGGGATAAGAAATATCAGCTTATTTGAAGTCTGCGCGACTGGCTAGGATGGCTCGACATTCAACGGAGACTTCAGCATGCAGGACAATGCCAGCGGCCTGACACTTTCGGACACCCGTGGGGGACAGCGCCGCGCGCTGTTGTGGGCGGCGCTGTTGTGCGTGCTGTCCATGGTCAGCGTCCAGTTCGGCGCGGCGCTGTCGTCGCCGACCATGGACACCTATGGCTCCCTCAGTACCACCTGGCTGCGCCTGTGCTGGGCGGCGGCGATTCTGGCGCTGTTGGTGCGGCCGCGCCTGCGCAGGTTTTCGCTGTCGCACTGGCTGGCCGCCGGGAGTCTGGGTTTGGCGATGGCCGTCATGACCACCTGCTTCTTCGCGGCGATCCAGCGCATTCCGTTGGGATTGGCGATTGCCATCGAGTTCCTTGGTCCGTTGCTGGTGGCCAGTCTGGGTGTGCGCAGCTGGCGGGCATTGATCTGGCCGGCGCTGGCGGTGGCCGGGGTGCTGCTGTTGGCGCGTAACGAAGGTGGCTGGGTCGGCGACCCGCTGGGTTTGCTGCTGGCTTTCGGTTCGGCGGCGGGCTGGGCGGCTTATATCCTGATGATGAAAAAGGTCGGGCGGCTGTTCGAGGGATTTGAGGGACTGTCGATGTCGCTGTTGGCCGCGGCCCTGATTGCCACACCCCTTGGGCTTTGGCAAAGCGGCGGCCATCCGCCGTTGTTGCAGATCGCCAGTTGCGCGGGACTGGCCCTGTTCGTGCCGTTGTTGCCCTATGGCCTGGAGATGGTCGCCTTGCGGCGGATGCCAACGGCTTCGTTCGGCATCCTGATGAGCGCCGAGCCGGCGGTCGGTGCCCTGGCCGGTTACCTGGTGCTGGCCCAGCCGATGATCCCGATGCAGTTTGCCGGCACCGCCCTGGTGGTCAGTGCCAGCCTGGGTGTGCTGGCGTTGCCCTGAGTGTCTGCGGTTTACGAGAGCACAAGGGGCTCTGGCGTTTTCGCGGCCACGGGCAGCAGTGGGTACTCTCGGTCGGTCATTTGCGCCACCGCATGGCCATGCCGGGCGATACGTTCGAACACTTCGGGTTTGAGGCGGTTCAGGCTGGTGGGGAAGTGTGCGGCAAACTCGGCGTCGCTGCCTTTGGCCGGGTCGATCAGGGAACTGGCGATGCTCAGGTAACCGCCGCGCCCGGGGGCTCTCTTCAGGTATTCGACAAAGGTGCGGCTGCGCAGTGCACGGCTCTGGTCGGACATGATGTCGGCCAGGCGCTTGAGGCGCCACGGACTCAGCACCCCGGCGTCAAATCCCGGCTGCAGCGGTGCGCCGGCATCCGAGACGATGATCGGGTATTCGTAGCGTTTGGTCTGGCCGGTCGCCGCGTCGAAAAACGGTTCCAGGCCAAGGTTGTCGTAGACGCCACCGTCGTAGAGTCGCAGCTTCTTGAAGGGCAGGCGCACCGCGACGGCACTTTTCAGGGGGGCATCCCACAGACGCTGCATCCATTGGAAGCGGCGGGTCTTCAGCGACAGCGGGCCGATACCGCCGGGGAACGCCGCCGAAACCGCCAGGGCCTTGGCCAAGGGGAAACCGTGGGTGGCGGCATAACCGATGGAGTAGTCGCCCATATCGTTGCGCTTGAAGCGAAACCGTTTGCCGTTTTCCGCAGTGGTGCCGTTGATCGACCAATCGGGGCTGGCAGCAATCTCCGGCAGCAACGCAGTCACCCCCCATTCTTTTTGCAGGGCCAGGGCCAGCAGGTTGGCCCGAGACAGCAGGAAGCGCCAATTCAGCGGGTTGAGCAATTGACGCAAGGCACTCCAGAGCAGGCTGCGTGAACACAGCTTGGCTTGCAGGGCAGGGTAGATGCGTTGCAGGAAGGTCGCGGAGTCGGGCCATTGGCCTTGGTTTTCGTGAAACATCAGGCCCACCAGCAGGCTGCCGCCGGACACCGTGGAAATCTGCGTGACCCGTTCCAGGGCCTTTTGTTCGGCGAGGTACTTGAGCACGCCGAGGTGAAACACCATGGCTCGAACGCCGCCGCCGGAAAGGGCAAGGGCAAAATTCGAACGCTGGCCAATCGAGACTGCAGGAGACTCCATGTTTCCTCTCTGGTGGGGATTGTCGTAGGCAATGGCTTTTCGATGTTAGTGCTTTCCTGGAGCGCGGCATAGAGCCGCGAGCCAATGCCAGTCAGCCAGGCCGCATTCAATTTTCGACACACAATGAACCTTGCAGGCGCCGGATTTGCCCGCGAAGCTTTTGGCGGTGTCCGGAAAAAAGTTTTCGTGGGTTGTCGATTCCGCGCTCGCTTGTTCGATTAGTCGACAGAGCCACTGATTGGCTTGTTGAACTTGTCTACCACTGTCATCAGGAGATATGACCATGCGATTCATGGTGATCGTCAAAGCCAGCCCGGAATCGGAAGCCGGCGAAATGCCCAGTCAGGAACTGCTGGCGGCCATGGGCGCCTACAATGAGGAACTGGCCAAGGCCGGGGTGATGCTCGCCGGCGAGGGCTTGCACCCCAGTTCCAAGGGGGCCCGCGTGCAGTTCAGCGGTACGCAGCGCAGCGTGGTCGACGGACCTTTCATGGAGACCAAGGAACTGATCGCCGGTTTCTGGATCTTCAAAGTGCAATCGCTGCAAGAGGCCATCGACTGGGTCAAGCGTTGTCCGAACCCGATGGTCAGTGATTCTGAAATCGAAATCCGCCAGGTCTTCGAAGCCGAGGATTTTGGCGAGAACTTTACCCCCGAGTTGCGTGAGCAGGAAGAACAGCTGCGCGCGAAGATGTCCGGTCAATCCTGAAAACCTGCCAGAACAGGAGATCTATCATGAGCCTGAAAATTATTCCCTACCTGACCTTCAACGGTAACTGCAAGGAGGCCTTCGCGCTGTACCAGCAGGTCCTCGGCGGCGAGCTGTTTTCCCTGTCGTACGCCGATGCTCCGGCTGAGGCCTGTGTACCCACGGATGCCCCGAACAAGGACAAGATCATGCATACCCGCCTGACGGTGGGGGACTTCAGCCTGATGGCGTCCGATTGTCCGCCGCATCAACCGTTCAGCAAGATCCAGGGTATTTCGGTGTCGCTCAATGTCGATAGTGTCGCCGAGGCCGAACGTCTGTTTCATGGTTTGAGCGCGGGCGGCAGTGTGCATATGGCCCTGGGCAAGACCTTCTGGGCGGAGCGTTTCGCGATGTTCGAAGACCGTTTTGGCGTGGCCTGGATGGTCAACTGCGAGATTGCCCAGTAAACGTCGACGGCCGGGCTCCTTCGGGCCATGAATCGTAGGAGCCGGCTTGCTGGCGATCCAGGCGACGAGGTTTGACAGAACACCGCACCGATAGCATCGCCAGCAAGCCGGCGCCTACATGATCCTGCGCGACATGGGCCGTTCAGGTAATTGTCTTGCAGGAGTGAGACACTGTGCCCCTCGGTTCATGGGCGTAAAACAGCAATGACGATTTCAAACAGCGCCGTGCAGGAGCTTGGAACCTGTGTGGCCTTCGATTTTGACGGGACCATCACCACCACTGACAGCCTGCGGGATTTCGTCCGCTATCAGGTCGGCAACCGGCGCTTCCTGATCGGCGGCCTGCTGGTCTTGCCCTGGCTGGTGGGCATGGCGACGGGCTTGTGCGAGCGGGCCGAGGCCAAGGCGCGATTCCTGGCGGTCACCCTGCGTGGCAGGACCCAGGTCGAGCTTGAAGCGGCGGCGGCGCGTTATGCCGCCGAACGGCTGCCGACCCTGATCCGTCCGGAAATGCTCGAGCGGATCGAGGAACACAAACGCCTGGGTCACCGTCTGGTGCTGGTCAGCGCGTCACCCACGCTCTACCTCGGGCACTGGGCCCAGGCCGCCGGTTTTGATGCGGTGCTGGCGACGCAACTGGAGTTTCGCGACGGGCGTTTTACCGGACGCCTGGCGTCGCCCAACTGCTGGGGGCCGGAAAAAGTCCGGCAGTTGCAGCAATGGTTGGGCGATGCGCGTGGACGGGTGCTGTTTGCCTATGGCGACAGTCGCGGTGACCAGGAAATGCTGGCGTTTGCCGAACACGGCTGGTTGCGCGGGCTGAGTGCCTTGCCGTCACTCGATGCCTGGCCTGATGGGTTGCACCACGGCTGAAGGCTTCACGCCCTCAAGCAGCAGGCGGCGTTCTTGCAACACATTGCTCAGCGCCATCCGTGCGGACGGGTCCAACTGATGTTCCCGTTCCTTGAGTTCCAGCAGGATGGGGCTGGACCAATTGCGATAGGCGCGTTCTGCAGTACGAACTGCGGTCATCTCTCTCTCCTTGTTCAAAAGCCCGCTGAATAGTCGGGCGACTCCATGAGCAGAAAATCCTAGCCGAGAAATCGAGGCTGCGCTAATGCACCCGCCGTACGGTTGTCTGTTGACTTCGATCAAGGCGCCGTCGTGGTGACGCTTTACTGTAGCGGCTCCGGTCGGGCCATGGATTGCTCGTTGCAGCAGGGGCCCGGCGCATTGCTCAAGGAGGAGTTCAGTCATGCATTCGTTGAAAATCATTCTGCTGGCATCGGCATTCAATGGCTTGACCCAGCGCGCCTGGTTGGAGCTGCGCGAAGCGGGGCACGTGCCGAGCGTGGTGTTGTTCAGTGACGAAGAGGCGGTCTGCCAACAGATCGAGAACAGCCAGGCGGCCCTGGTGATCTGCCCGTTCCTCAAGGACCGCGTGCCGGCCCGGCTATGGCAGGAATCGCAGCGTCCGGTGGTGATCATTCACCCGGGGATTGTCGGGGATCGCGGGGCCAGCGCACTGGACTGGACGATCACCCGGCAGTTACCGGTCTGGGGGGTAACCGCCTTGCAGGCCGCCGAGGAAATGGACAGCGGGGCGATCTGGGCCACCTGCGAGTTCGAGATGCCGACGAGCATTCGCAAGTCGGAACTCTACAACGGCCCGGTGGCCGACGCGGCCATGGCCTGTATCCACGAGGTGGTCGCCCGGTTCGGCAGCGACTTTGTGCCCCAGCCCCTGGATTACAACTCGCCGCAGGTTCGCGGCCGTTTGCAACCGAACATGAAACAGAGTGACCGCGCCTTCAGTTGGCAGGATGACGCCGAACTGATTCAGCGGCGCATCGACGCCGCCGACGGGCAGCCCGGTGTACTGGCCGAGCTGCTGGGCGAAGCCTACTACCTCTATGACGCCCATCTCGACAGCCGTTGTGGCACGCCGGGCCAACTGCTGGCGGTGCATGACGATGCGGTATTGGTGGCGACCGGCGACCGCAGCCTGTGGCTCGGCTCGCTGCGGCGCAAACCCCGGCCAGGGGAAGAGACCTTCAAGCGCCCGGCGCGGCATGTGCTGGCCGGGCGGCTCGACAAGGTGCCGACCTTGAACTGGTCCGTCGCCAGCCACCCGTATTGCAAGGAGGCCTACCAACCGATCCGTTATCGTGAGCTGGACGGTGTGGGCGAGCTGACATTCGAGTTCTACAACGGCGCCATGAGCACCGAGCAATGCCGGCGGCTGGTCAGTGCCCTGCGCTGGGCCAAGGCCCAGAACACCCAGGTACTGCTGTTTAGAGGCGGGCGTGGCAGTTTCTCCAACGGTGTGCACCTCAACGTGATCCAGGCGGCGACGGTGCCCGGTCTTGAGGCCTGGGCCAATATCCGTGCGATCAACGATGTCTGTCGCGAGCTGTTGACCGCCCCGCAACTGGTGGTCAGCGGCTTGACCGGCAGCGCCGGCGCCGGTGGGGTGATGCTGGCTTTGGCGGCCGATGGCGTGTTCGCCAGGAGCGGGGTGGTGCTCAACCCGCACTACAAGAGCATGGGTCTCTACGGTTCCGAATACTGGACCTACAGCTTGCCCCGAGCGGTGGGCTATGAGCGGGCGCTGCAGCTCAGTGAAGACTGCCTGCCGATCAGCGTGACCCAGGCGCGGGAGATGGGTTTGGTCCAGGATGTCGGCCCGCGTTGCCCGCAGGCCTTTGGCAACTGGCTGATGGCCCAGGCGCAGCGCGTGGCCCATGACCCCCTGTATGAGGCGGTGCGCGAGCGCCGGCGAACCCGCAATGTGGCGGACATGGAGCGCTGCCGCGATGAAGAACTGGCGCAGATGCAACTGGATATGGTCCAGGACCGTCACCACTTTGCGCAAAAGTGCCGACACTTCGTGTTCAAGCAGCGGGTTTGCGGGACGCCAGGGCGACTGGTGGCGCCCTGGGCGAACAGCGCCGAAGTGGTGAGCGTCTAGCCGACGTTCTGCCGACCCAGCACATGGGCATGGCCGATGGCCGACACCCGCACCTCGCTGCCAACCCTGGGGGCCTGCATGCCGGAGCTGCGCACCAGCAACGAACGCTGCTGCCCGTCGGCGGCGGGTGCTTTCAGTTCCACGGTCAAGGTGCAGGTGTTGCCGCCGAAGTCGCATTCGGTGACCCGCGCCGGGCTACCGTTGCCGTCCGGCTGCCCGGGTACGTGGGGTGCGAGTTGCAACTGCTCGGGGCGCAACATGATCTGTGCCTGGCCATGGCGGCCCTCGTCGTTGACCGCCAGGCGGCCCAGGTCACACTGGGCCCAGCCGTTTTCGATCAAGGCGGGGAGGATCACCGCCTCGCCGAGGAACAGCGCGGTGTCCGCGTCGTCCGGACGCAGGTACAGGTCCATCGGCGGACCGGCCTGCACCAGGCGGCCCTTGCGCATCACCGCCAACTGATCGGCAAAGGACAGCGCCTCGGCCTGGTCATGGGTGACCAGGATGGTGGTCACCCCGGCTTCGGATAACAGGCGCGCAACCATCTTGCGCATGGACGCCCGCAGGCCGGTGTCGAGGGCCGAAAACGGTTCGTCCAGCAACATCAGGCGTGGCCGTTGCGCCAGGGCGCGGGCCAGTGCCACGCGCTGCTGCTGGCCACCGGACAGCTCATGGGGCCAGCGTTTGCCCATCTGCGGCTCCAGGGCCACGCTGTCCATCAACTCCGCGACCCGCTGTTGCCGGGTGGCCTTGTCGACGATCCCGAAGGCGATGTTATCGGCCACCGTCATATGCGGGAACAGCGCGCCGTCCTGCGGCACGTAACCGATCAGGCGCTGGTGGGCCGGGACCTGGGTGTTGGCATCCACCAGCGGCTGGCCGTTGAGGGTGATGCGGCCGGCATCGGGAAATTCGAAACCGGCGATCATCCGCAGCAGCGTGGTCTTGCCCGAGCCGGAAGGGCCGACGATGGCGGTACGGCTACCCGTGGCAATCGACAGGTTGATATCTTCCAGGGCCGCTTGCGAACCGAAGGACTTGTACAGCGCGTTGAGTTCAAGAGCGTTCATCGGCCAGCCGTGCGTTTGGATTGATGATAGAGAAGCCCGGTCAGCGGCAGTGACAGCAGGATCATGAGCAGCGCGTAGGGCGCGGCACCGGCATAGTCGATTTCACTGGTCATGGCCCAGAAGCCGGTGGCCAGGGTGCGTGTGCCGTTGGGCGCGAGCAGCAGGGTGGCGGTCAGCTCATTGGTAATGGCCAGGAACACCAGCGCGGCACCGGCGGCGGCACCCGGCGCGGCGAGGCGCAGGGTGATTGCCCAGAGGGCACGGACCGGTGAGCGACCGAGGCTGCGGGCGATATTTTCCAGCTCCACCGGCGCCTGGGCGATACCGGCGCGCAAGCTGACCAGGGCGCGAGGCATGAACATCAACAGGTAAGCCAGCAGGACGGTGATCGAGGTCTGGTAGATCGGTCGGGCGAAGTTGATGGTGACCGTGACCAGAGCCAGGGCCACGACGATGCCGGGCAGCGAGCTGGTGATGTAGTTGCAGCTTTCCAGCAGGCGATGCAGGCGTCCGGGGGAGCGGATCGACAACCAGGCCACGGGCACCGCCGCGCAGGTGGTCAACAGGGCACCGGCGGCACCCAGCAGCAGTGTCTGTTCCAGGGCCGGGAGCAAATCGTCCAATTGCCAGACCTCACGGCCTCCAGCGATCAGCCAGTTGCCCAGGGTGACCAACGGGACGCCGAGGGCGAGCACGCTGCTGATGAGCGGAATGCTCAATGCCAGCCCCTTGGTCATGGGGCTGAGGCGTACCGTGCGTTGCTGCCGGGCACTGCCGGAACCGACGCGGGCATAACGGGCCTTGCCACGGGCGGCCGATTCGACGGTCAACAGGCCCAGACAGCACAGCGCCAGGATACCGGCCAGGGTATGGGCCGCCGGGCCGCTGAAGGTCGACTTGAACTGGTCGAAAATGGCCGTGGTAAAGGTGTCGAAGCGGATCATCGCGTAGAGGCCGTATTCGGCCAGCAGGTGCAGGCCGACCAATAGCGCGCCGCCACAGATCGCCAAACGCAGTTGCGGCAGGACAATGCGCACAAACACCGCCCAGGGCTTGAGCCCCAGGGACTCGCCGACATCCTCGATGGCGGGATCGAGGCGCCGCAGGGTCGCGGCAATCGGCAAGTAGAGAAACGGGAAGTAGGCAATCACCGAGACCAGCACGCCGGCGAACAGACCGTTGATCGGCGGCACCAGGCTGACCCAGGCGTAGCTGTGGACGAAGGCCGGTACCGCCAGGGGCGCGGTCGCCAGCAAGGACCAGGCGCGTCGGCCGGGTAGGTCGGTGCGTTCGGTCAGCCAGGCCAAGCTCAGTCCCAGTGCCACGCACAGAGGAATGGTGATGACCATCAGCAACAGGGTGTTGACCAGCAGCTCGCCGACCCGAGGGCGCCAGATCAGGGCTTCAAGGGTGGTCCAACCGGTTTGCCAGGAAGAGAGGATCACGAAGGCGATCGGTAGCAACGCCAGCAGGGACACCAGCACTGACAGCCCGATAATCCAGGCATTGCCCTGGCGCCCGAAAAAGTTTCTGGATCGCTGATGCGAAAGCGCCGCAGGCGCGTGAGCGACTGCGGCGGTGTCCAGAGGAGAAGTGGACTCTGGGATCAATTACAGGATTCCGGCCTGGGTCATCAACTCCACGGCTTTCTTGCTGTCGAGCTTCGAGGCATCAACCTTGGGCGCGTCGAGATCCTTGAGCGGCACCAGTTTGGCATTGGAGGTGGCGCCCACGCCCACTGCGTATTCGAACGAGTTACCGTCCTTGAGAACCGCCTGGCCTTCTTTGCCGGTGATCCACTTGAGGAACGCCTGGGCTTCTTCCAGGTGTTTGCTCGACTTCAGCACGCCACCACCGGAGGTGCTGACAAAGGCGCCCGGGTCTTTGTGCTTGAAGTAGTGAAGGGCGGTGTTATTGCTGTTTTCGCCGGTCTTGGCCTGGTCGCCGAAGCTGTAGTAGTGGTAGATCACGCCGCTTTCGACTTGCCCGGCATTGACCGCTTTGAGCACCGAGCTGTTGCCGCGATAGACCGAAGCGTTGGTTTTCATTGCCTTGAGCCAGTCCAGGGTCGCGGCTTCGCCCTTGAGCTCCAGCACGGCGGCGACGATGGCCTGGAAGTCGGCGCCCGATGGCGAGGCAGCCCAGCGGCCTTTCCACTCAGGCGAGGCGAGGTCAAGCAGGGACTTGGGCAGTTGCGCTTCGGTCAGCTTGCTCTTGTTGTAGACGAACACGGTGGAGCGCGCGGCGATGCCGATCCAATTGCCGTGGGCCGGACGGTAGGCCGCATCGACCTGTTCCAGGGTGGTCGGTGCCACTGGCGCGAACAGCTTGGCATTGTCCACCAGGACCATGGCCGGGGAGTTTTCGGTCAGGAACACGTCCGCCGGCGACTTGTCGCCTTCCTGGATGATCTGGTTGCCCATCTCGGTGTCGTCGCCATTGCGCAGGGTCACCTTGATCCCGGTTTCCTTGGTGAAGCCGTCGATCCAGGACTTGGTCAGGCTTTCGTGCTGGGCGTTGTAGACCACGATGCCGTCGGCGCTCGGGGCGGCGTAGACATGCCCGGCACTCAGCAGCGCGGTGGCCACCAGGGCGGTTTTCAGAAACGAAGGAAGACGGGAAATCATTGCGTGGGTAGCTCCTGCGGTCTTTGATTGTCGAGATGGCTGACGATTTCTGGTGCATCCGCACACGCTTCGCCAGTCCAGTAAAACAATGGGAATCATTCGCATGTTTTGTCTGGACGGCAATTTAGAGGGGGAAATGAGAAAAAAGCGTCAAAACCAGCATGACGTCCAAACAAATCTTAATCAATGTCGTTCGTATTTTGACTAAGGTAATGCCGCAGATTGTGTCATGAATACTTCGTTATCGGTTTGTCTTGTTGCACCTGGGGGGTGGTTGGAGCGGCGAAGCGGATCACCAGACGGGCAAAGAA
The DNA here is from genome assembly GCF_013386165.1 of Pseudomonas gingeri. Lineage (GTDB taxonomy): Bacteria > Pseudomonadota > Gammaproteobacteria > Pseudomonadales > Pseudomonadaceae > Aquipseudomonas > Aquipseudomonas gingeri_C. The sequence goes on from NZ_JACAOS010000003.1 coordinate 756,937, forward strand.
CGCACCGGTGAAGATCACCGCCAGCAGTCGCAGGGTCTGCATCGCCAGGACCAGGCCGACATCGGAGTGGGTGTCGACCGCGATGATCGCCATGGTGTCGAGCCCGCCGGGGCTGGTGGCCAGGTAGACCGAGAGGAAGTCCTGGCCGAGCAGCTTGGCCAGGACCCAGGCCGAGGCCGCGCACAGAGCAATCAGCGTGATGGCGCTGAGGATCATCGCCGGCAGGCGTTTCCAGACATAGAGCACGGTGGGGCGGTCGAAGCGCAGGCCAACGTAGCAACCGATGGCCCCGTAGGCGGCCGCCAGCAGCCAGGCGGGCAGGGTGATAGAAAGCATGCCCGAGACCTGCAGGCTGGCCCCGAGCAGCAGCGGCACCAGCAGGGCACCGGCCGGTATACGGGTGCCCAGCAGCACGCCGATCACTGCCGTGACCAGGGTCAGCCCCAGGTTGAGCACGCTGAAAGAGTGCTGTAGCGCGCCGGCGGCCTGCAGTTCGCTGCCGTTGGCCGGCACTTCCAGCGCATGGCTGACCAGCGCGCCGATGACCACCACGCACACCACCCGCACATACTGCATGGTCGCCACGATCCGGGCATCGGCGCCGAAGTCATCGGCCATCGCGACCATGGCCGAGGCGGCGCCCGGCGATGTACCCCAGGCCGCAGTGCTGGCCTGGATCCCGCCGAAGCGCACCATCGCCAGGCCCACCAGCGAACTCAGGCCGATGGTCAGGACCGTGGCCACCAGCATCAGGTGCCAGGACTCGGCCATCGAAGTCAGCACCGCCAGGGTCATCGAGTGCGCGGCCAGCAGGCCGATGCAGCCCTGGCTCAGGCGGAAGGCCTCCTTGTGCAAGCGGATGCGGGCGCCGCTGACGCCAAAGCCGATCGCCACCAGCATCGGGCCGATAAATTGCCCGGCGGGCAGCTCGAAGTACTTGAGCAGTTGTCCGCTGCCGCCGGCCAGCAACAGCAGGGCCAGCCATTGCAGCGAACGGGGCCAAGTGCTCAGGGAAAAACGCGATGATGTGGACAAGGGGACCTCCAAAGCGCTGAACGCTCCTGTTGCAGGACGTTGAAAGCGGCGCGATGGGTAAATTATTGATAGCGCAATTGATCAAGTCCAGTTTCTAATTGTGATGAAACGATAACTTTGGTTGATCAATATGGATCTGCGGGACCTCACCTATTTCGAAACCATTGCCGAGCTCGGTCATCTGGGCCGCGCGGCGCAGAAACTCAATCGCAGCCAGCCGGCGCTGACCAAGAGCATTCAGCGGCTGGAAGAGTCGTTCGGCACCAAGCTGTTCGAACGCGAGGGCCGGCGGATCAAGCTGACGCCGGTCGGCGAGTTGTTGCAGCAGCGCGGTCGGCAGTTGCAGCAGAGCATTGCCGAGACCCATCGTGAGATCCGCGATTTCGCCAGTGGCGTGCTGGGCAATATCCGCCTGGGGTGTGCGGCGAGCATGGCCGAGTACCTGCTGCCGCAACTGACCGCCGCCTTGCTCGAACGGGCGCCGGAGATCACCTTGAGCCTGGCGATCGGCCAGGACGATATGTTGCGCGAGTCCTTGCGCTCGGGACGGTTGGATATGGTGATCTGCCCGCTGTTCGATAACGACCCGCAGTTGTCGTTCCATCCGTTGCTCGATGACGAGGTGGTGGTGGTTGCCAGCCGCAACCACCCGATCTTCGACGCGCCGATTCGCCTGAGTGAGTTGGGACGTTATCGTTGGGTGTTGCCGGCGGCGGGGGTATCGTCCCGGCGCTGGATCGACAATGTGTTCCTCGCCCATGATCTGCCGTTGCCCTCGGTGCAGATCGAAACCAACACGATTTCCCTGCTGCCGCGGCTGATCGGCGAGACCCGCTTGCTGAGCTTCCTGGCGCGCGCGACCCTGGAGGACGTCAAGGGCGCGACGCACCTGCGTGAAGTCCGGCTCAAAGAGACCACCATGAAGCGGACGCTGGTGGTTGCCGTGCGCGCGGGCGGGTACCTGTCGCCGGCGGCGCAGACGATGATGGATCTGCTCAAGCAGGATGGTCGGTTCTTTTTCAGTGAGCGTTGATTGCTTGTGGCGTCCTTGCGGACGCTATCGCGAGCAAGCTCGCTCCTACAGGAATTGCGTCGTGACGCAGACTTGTGAACGACATCGCCCCCTGTAGGAGCGAGCTTGCTCGCGATGAGGCCCTTGCGGCTAACGCTGCTCCACCCGATTGAGAAACCGCCGGGTCCGCTCATTGTCCGGCTCCACCAGGATCTCCCGGGGCGTGCCATCAGCGACGATCCGCCCGGCCTCCATGAACAGCACCCGGTCGGCGATGTCCTGGGCGAACTTCATTTCATGGGTCACCAGCAACATGGTGACCTTGTGTTCATGGGCGATCGAACGGATCACCGCCAGCACTTCCCCCACCAGTTCCGGGTCGAGGGCCGAGGTCACTTCGTCGAACAGCATCACCTTCGGGCGCATCGACAGGGCCCGGGCGATGGCCACCCGTTGCTGCTGGCCGCCGGACAGTTGCGCGGGGTAGGCATCGGCCTTATGGCTCAGGCCGACCATCGCCAGGTAGGCCTGGGCTCGATCCAGGGCTTCTTCACGGCTGACCTTGAGCACCTGCAACGGCGCCTCGGTGATGTTCTCCTGCACGGTCAGGTGCGGGAACAGGTTGAACTGCTGGAACACCATGCCGACCCGATGCACCACCGGCGCCTTTTTCGAACCGGGCCAGCGCCAACCGCCGCCCTTGGTGGTGACCGCCACACCGTCGACTTCGATGCGACCCTGCTCGTAGCTTTCCAGGCCCTTGATCAAGCGCAGCACGGTGGATTTACCCGAGCCGCTGGGGCCGATCAGCGCGACTTTCTGCCCTTGGGGAATGCTCAGGTCAAGGTGGTCGATGACCCGGGTCGCGCCGAAGTGCTTGACCACCTGGGTGAGGCGGATCTGCGCCGGCGCCGTGGCCGCGAGGTGTGCTACGTCAGACATGACTGCGCCTTTCCAGGTACTTGAAGAGCAGGGAGGTCGGCACGCTGATGATCAGGAACAGCACCGCCATCAGCGTATAGGGTTCGGTGTAGCGATAGCTCATGCCGGCCACCTGTTTGGCGGCCTGGAACAGTTCCGGAATGGTGATCACCGCCAGCAGCGGGGTTTCCTTGAACATGCCGATCAGGTAGTTGCCCAGCACCGGCAGCATGGGTTTCAGGGCCTGTGGCAGGACGATCCGGCGCCAGGTGGTGGCCGTGTTGAAATCCAGCGCTCGAGCGGCTTCCCACTGGCCCGCCGGTACGCCGTCGATGGCGCCGCGATAGGCCTCGGCGATATAGGCGCTGTAGTAGAGCCCGAGGCCGATCACCCCCGTGGAAATCGCCGGCAGGGTGATCCCGGCCGACGGCAGGGCAAAGAACAGCACATACAACTGGACCATCAACGGTGTGTTGCGAAAGAAACTCAGGTAGCCCTGGCAGGCGCGCCGTATCGCGCCGATCGATGAGCGTTGGGCAATCGCCAGGACCAGCCCGAGCAGCACCGCCAGCAGGAAGCCGAGCACCACCACTTGCACGGTCACCAGCAGGCCAAGCAGCAGGTCGGGCAGGATCGACCAGGCAAACTCGAAGTCGAATTCCATGTTTACTCCCGCACCTGTCGCCAGGCCGAACTGTGTTGTTCATAGCGCCGTACCAGCCAGCTCAGGGGCCAGGCCATGACGAAATAGCAGACCAGCACGATGCTCCAGATCAGCGTCTGCTGGCCCAGGGTGGTGACCAGCTGATTGCCGGCGAAGGTCAGGTCGCTGAGGGTGATCAGTGACACCAGGGAGGTGGTCTTCATCAGCTCGACCAACTGGTTGCCCAGCGGCGGCAGCATAAACGGCAGGGCCTGGGGCAGGATGATCCGCCGAAAGGCCGCCAGCGCTCCGAAGTCCAGTGCGCGCAACGCGTCACGTTGGCCGGCGCTGACATTCACCAGCGCGGCCCGGACGATCTCCGAACCGTAGGCCGAGAAGGTCAGGCCGAGGCCGATCACCCCGGTGGTCATCGGCGACAGGCTGATACCGAACAGTGGCAGGATGAAAAACAGATAGAACAGCAGCACCAGCGCCGAGATGCCGCGCAGCACCTCGACGTAGGCCGTGGCGAACCAGCGCGCGGCCCTCCAGGGTGACAGGCGCATCAGTGCGATGGCAAAGGACAGCACCAGTACCACCAGTTCGGCGAGGAAGGTGATCTGCACGGTCACCCACGCGCCATGGGCCAACTGGCGCGCGATGAACAGGGCCGTTTCCACGGCCGGGGTATCGAGGGACATGGCCTGTACTCGTGTGGGTTTGAGGCCGTTTCAGCGAGGGCTTACTGGCTGCAACGTTGGGCGGCGGTGACGTCCACGTCGGGCAGCTCGTTTTCGGTGTAGTCGTATTTCTGCAGGATCTTCAGCAACTCACCGGAGGCCCGCAGCTTGGCCAGCTGTTCGTTGAATGCCTGGGTGAAGGCCGGATCATTTTTCGGCAGGCCATAGGACTGGTAGTTCCAGCTTGGCTTGCCCTGGGCATCGGCGATCTGCTCGAAAGGCAGGGCGCGCTCGATGGCCGGGTTGGCGGCTTTCTTGAGCAGGCCGATGATTTCGGCGTCGGGGAAATACACCACGTCGATGCGTCCGGCCTCGAGGGCGGAGAGGGCTTCGGTGTCCTTGTCGAACAGCACCAGGTTGGCCGCTGGAACGCCGCTGTCGCGGGCTTCCTGGACCTGGTTGGTCCCGGCCTGGGTCGCCAGGCGGGCCTTGCCGCTGCTGGCCACGTCCTTGAGGCTGTGCAGGTTCAGCGGGTTGCCGGCCTTGACGATAAAGGCCCCGCCGGAGCGGGTGATCGGGTTGGAGAAACCGATCACCTTGCAGCGGTTGGCGTTGATGAACAGGCCTTCGCCGATCAGGTCGAAGCGCTTGGCGGTGACGCCGGGTACCAGCGAGCCGAAGTCGGTGATCGGCGTTTCGAGCTTGTTGATCCCCAGCGGACCGAGGATCGCCTTGAGCACGTCGACATAGGCACCGGTGACCTTGCCGTCGGTGCCGATGTAGGCATAGGGCTGTTCATTGGCGATACCGGCGCTCAGGCCTTCGCTACGACCCTTTTCCAGCAAACCCGCGGCCTGGGCCGAGGAGGTCGGGGCAAGGTTCAACAGCACGCTGACGCACAGCGCGGCCGACAACGACAGGGATTGGGTGGCGTTCATGGAGGACCTGGAGAGTAGTGAAATGGGGAGACGCGGTGCCAGTCAGTTAAGCCGAATTTACGACCTGTAGGAGCAGCCGGTCGACGCTCGATTGCTCGCGATCAGCCGGCAGGCTGGGGCGGCATTGAGGCCGCCATCGCCAGCAAGCCGGCTCCTACAGGTTTCGTCAGCGTTTTCAAGATCCCATTTCCTTAACTGACCGGTGTCGGTGACAAGCCCGTTTGTCACGTTATCCAGCCCTGCCCGAGGTCGCGTTCAGCCTCGACTGACAGAATCTGGAAATGATTTTATAGATATAAGCGAAAAGTTTTAAATACCGTTAGGTCATAAGCATATGTTGTTTGCCGGGGGATGCCCTGCGGTGTCTGGGTTACCATCGCGTCTTTCAGCTCCCACCCTCGCTACGACCGCTGCTGACCTCCGCGGGTACATCATCGCCGGCCATACGCTTGCGAAACAGCCCAGTCCGGGCCAACAGCAAAGTGGTCACCGGCACCGTGATCGACAGCAGAATCGGGATCAGCCAGGCGTGCACCACCGGCTCTGACTTGAGCGCCGAAAAGTACAGGATCGACGCCAGCGCCACGCACCAGGCGCCGAGGGTCGAGGCCAGTGCCGGTGGGTGCATGCGCTGGAAGAAGTCCTTCATGCGCAACAGGCCGATGGCGCCGCACAGGGCGAACAGGCTGGCCGCCACCAGCAACAAGGCCACCGGGATTTCGATCCACAGCGATAACGCATTCATTCGATCACCTCGCCACGCAGCAGGAATTTGGCCAGGGCAAACGAGCCGACAAAGCCGAACAGCGCAATCAACAGCGCCGCTTCGAAGTAGGTGTCACTGGCATAACGGATGCCCAGCACCAGCATCATCAGCATGGCCACCAGGTACAGGTAGTCCAGGGCCAGGACCCGGTCCTGGGCCGACGGTCCCTTGAACAGCCGGATCACGGTGATGACCAGGGCCAGGCTGAAGATGAACAGGCTCAGCAGGATCGCGTTGGCGAGCAGTCCGCTCATTCGAAGATCTCCATCAGGGGGCGTTCGTACGTCGCCTTGAAGTGCTGGATAAACGGCGCCTCACCGTCCAGGTCGAACACGTGCAACAGCAGCACGCTGCGGTCCAGGGCCAGTTCCGACCAGACGGTGCCGGGAATCACCGTGCAGATCATCGACAGCGCGGCCAGACCGTTGGCGTCGCGCAGGTCCAGGGGGATCTTGACGAAGGCCGAGCGCGGCGGGCGGCGGCTGGCGTTCAGCACGCTCCAGGCAACGGCGAGATTGGACAGCACCACATCGGCCCCAACCCGCACGAGCAGGCGCAGGATCACTCCGGGGCGACGGATGCGGATCGGACGCGGGCGCAACGGCGCCATCATCACCGGGGCGAAGATCCCGAGGGCCGCCCCCAGCAACAGGTTGCCGGGGCTGACCGACAGGTTCAGCACCAGCCACAACAGCGCGAGCGCCAGGGACAGCCAGGGCGCGGGGAACAGGCGCTTCATGGCTGCACCTCCACGGCGGCGCTCGGGTTCGGCACCGGGCGGGTGGCCTGCACGGCGCTGATGTACTGCCCCGGATTGTCGAGGGAATCCGCCGCCGCCTGGGTGTAGCGCAGCAGCGGCTCGGCCTTGACGGTCAGCAGCATGCACAGGCCCAACAAGGCAATGATCGGCAGGCATTCGAAACGCCGTAGCGCCGGCGAGGGGCGTTCCTGGGGTGTCCAGAAGCGCGAGATGCCCATGCGCGAGAAGGCCAGTAGCGAGGCGAGTCCGGACAGCACCAGCAACGCCAACAGGGCCCAGGCCGCAGGCGAGATCGGCGCATCGACGCCCAGGCCCCGTGGGTTGAGCAGGGCGCTGAGCAGGGCCAGCTTGCCGATAAAACCAGACAGCGGCGGCATGCCGATGATCAACAGGGCGCAGGCGATAAAACTGAGGCCGAGGAAGGCCATGGTCCAGGGAATGACCTGGCCGACCACGGCTTTCTGTTCATCGTCCAGGTTGGTGCCGGGCCGTGGGTGCAAGGACTCCAGCGGCCGTGGCAGCGGGTCGATGTCCTCGTCCAGAGGCAGTTCGTTGGCCGAGCGCGAGCGCTCGATCAGTTCGGCCAGGAGGAACAGCGCACTCAGGGCCAGGGTCGAGCTGACCAGGTAGAACAGCGCGCCGGCCATAAGGTTCGGCTGGGCGAAACCGATGGCTGAAAGCAGGATACCCGCCGAGACCAGGATGCTCAGGCTGGCCATGCGTTCCAGGCGCTGGGCGGCGAGGATCGCCACGGCGGCGCAGGCCATGGTTGCCATGCCGCCATAGATCAGCCAGTCGCCGCCGAAATGCGCCGAGGCACCGGCGTCGCCGGAAAACAGCAGGGTCCACAGACGCAACAGGGTGTAGATCCCGACCTTGGTCATGATCGCGAACATCGCCGCCACCGGAGCACTGGCCGAGGAGTAGGCGGGCACCAGCCAGAAGTTCAGCGGCCACATACCGGCCTTGGCCAGGAAGGCCACGGCGAGAATCGCCGCGCCAGCGTGCAGCAGGCCGCGATCGGCTTCCGGCACCAACGGAATCTTCAGGGCCAGGTCGGCCATGTTCAGCGTGCCGGTAACGCCATAGATCAGCGCCGCGCCAATCAGGAACAGCGACGAGGCCAGCAGGTTGATCGCGATATAGTGCAAGCCCGCCGACACCCGCGAGCGCCCCGAACCGTGCAGGACCAGGCCGTAGGAGGCGGCCAGCAGGACCTCGAAGAACACGAACAGGTTGAACAGGTCAGCGGTCAGGAAGGCGCCGTACAGGCCCATCAACTGGATCTGGAACAGCGCGTGGAAGCTGGCGCCGGCACGGTCCCAACGGGCCATGGCGAACAGCAGGGCGCTGACGCCGATGATCCCGGTCAGCACCAGCATCAGCGCCGAGAGGCGGTCGACCACCAGCACGATACCGAACGGCACCTGCCAGTTGCTCGGCAGGTAGACGCCGATGGAGCCGGTTTCGCCGGCCTGGGTGCCGATCAGCAATGCCACCGAGATGCCCAGGCCGATCAGGCAGGACACCAGGTTCAGGCGCGCCTTGAGCGGCCGGTGTTTCTCGCCGAGCATCAGCATCAGCGCCGCCGTGAGCAGCGGTAGCAGGATCGGGGCGATGATCAGGTGCGACATCGGGTTCATTCCTTGGGCTCCCGGCCGTCGACATGGTCAGTACCGGTCAGGCCCCGGGAGGCCAGCAGCACCACCAGGAACAGCGCGGTCATGGCGAAGCTGATGACGATGGCGGTGAGCACCAGGGCCTGGGGCAGCGGGTCGGTGTAGTGGAGCAGGTCCTGGGGCACGCCGTCCTTGATGATCGGTTCGTTGCCGATAAACAGGCTGCCCATGCTGAAGATAAACAGGTTGACCCCGTAGGACAGCAGGCACAGGCCCATCACTACCTGGAAGGTCCGCGGGCGCAGCACCAGCCAGACGCCGGAGGCCGCGAGTACGCCGATGGCAATTGCAATGACTTCTTCCATCAGGCGGCTCCTGGCTTGGGTTGGGCGGCGAGTTGCTGGCTCGGCCGATGGGCACGGACCGACTGGTGCGCCAGGGCGGTGAGGATCAGCAGGGTCGAACCGACCACCACCGCATACACGCCGATATCGAAGAACAGCGCGCTGGCGACATGGATATCCCCCAGCAGCGGCAGGTGCAGGTGGGCGGTGTGGGTGGTCAGGAACGGATACCCGAAGGCCATCGCCCCAAGACCGGTGACCGTGGCGAACAGCAGGCCGGTGCCCATCCAGCGCAAGGGCCGCAGGCTCATCTGCGCCTCGACCCACTGGGTGCCGGCAACCATGTATTGCAGGATAAACGCCACCGACATCACCAGCCCGGCGACAAAGCCGCCGCCCGGTTGGTTGTGGCCGCGCATGAACAGGTACATCGAGACCACGAAGGCGATCGGCAGCAGCAGGCGCACCAGCACCGCCGGCACCATCATGAAACCGAGGGCGGTGTCGCTGGCGCTGCGCGGGTTGACCAGATCGGTGGCCACGTCCGGGGCCAGCAGGCGCTGCTGGTTGGGCAGCTCCAGGCTTTCCTTCGGTGGGCGGAAACGCCGGAGCAGGGCGAACACGGTGAGGGCGGTCGCCATCAGCACGGTGATCTCACCGAGGGTGTCGAAGCCACGGAAGTCCACCAGCATCACGTTCACCACGTTGCTGCCTCCGCCTTCAGGCAGGGCGCGGCTGAGGTAGAACGAGGAAATGTCGTTGGGGGTCTGGCGGGTCAGCATGGCATAGGACAGCAGCGCCATGCCGCCGCCGACACCGACCGACAGCAGCAGGTCGCGCAGGCGGCGAATCCGCGCCTTGCGCAGGCTGCTCGGCAATGGCGAGACTTCTTCGATACGCCGTGGCAGCCAGCGCAGGCCCAGCAGGATCAGCACCGTGGTCACCACTTCCACCACCAGTTGGGTCAGGGCCAGGTCCGGCGCGGAGAACCAGACAAAGGTGATGCAGGTCATCAGGCCGCAAACACTGACCATGATCAAGGCGGCGAGACGGTGGTACTTGGCTTGCCAGGCGGCGCCCAGGGCGCAGGCGATGGCCAGCAGCCAGAGGGTGACAAAGACGATGGAGCCGGGGATCTTTGGCCGGTCGCCCCAGGACAGGCTGCTGTGCAGCATCGGGATCAGGCCGGCGACCACCGCCGCCAGCACCAGCAGGAACAACTGGGTTTGCAGACGCTGGGTGCTGACCCGGCGTTCGAGGCGCCGGGCGTAACGCATGATCAACACCAGGCTGCGTTCGAACAGGCGCTTGCCGTTGAGACGGCCGATCAGCGGCGGACGGCTGAAGCGACCGCGTTTGAGTTGCTTGCGCAGCAGCAGATAGAGCAGCACGCCGCCGGACATGGCGATCAGGCTCATGATCATCGGCGCGTTCAGGCCGTGCCAGATCGCCAGGCTGTATTCGGGCAAGGTCCCGCCGACCACCGGCAGGGCCGCGGTGGCAAGGATCGAACCGACCACCTGGGCCGGGAAGATCCCCACCAGCAGGCAGGTGAACACCAGCAGTTCCACCGGCGCGCGCATCCAGCGCGGAGGCTCGTGGGGTGTGTGGGGCAGGTCGGTGGCCTTGGGGCCGAAGAACACGTCGACGGTGAAGCGCAGTGAGTAGGCGACACTGAAGGCCCCGGCGACGGTGGCGATCACCGGCAGGGCCATTTCAACCCAGGCGGTGGAATTGATGAACACCGTTTCGGCGAAGAACATTTCCTTGGACAGGAAGCCGTTGAGCAACGGTACCCCGGCCATGGAGGCGCTGGCGACCATTGCCAGGGTGGCAGTGAACGGGATCAGCTTGATCAGGCCGCTAAGCTTGCGGATATCGCGGGTGCCGCTTTCGTGATCGATGATGCCGGCGGCCATGAACAGCGAGGCCTTGAAGGTGGCATGGTTGAGAATGTGGAACACCGCGGCGACGGCGGCCAGCGGGCTGTTCAGGCCCAGCAGCAGGTTGATCAGGCCCAGGTGGCTGATGGTGGAGTAGGCCAGCAGGCCCTTGAGGTCGTTCTGGAACATGGCGCAGTAGGCGCCGAGTATCAGGGTCGCGGCCCCGGCGCCGCCGACGATCCAGAACCATTCATCGCTGCCGGAGAGCGACGGCCACAGCCGCGCCAGGAGAAACACCCCAGCCTTGACCATGGTCGCCGAGTGCAGATAGGCCGAAACCGGTGTCGGCGCGGCCATGGCGTGGGGCAGCCAGAAGTGGAAGGGGAACTGCGCGCTCTTGCTCAAGGCGCCGATCAGGATCAGCGGCAGCAGGACGGGGTAGAGGACGTGGGCACGGATCCGATCGCCGGCCGCCAACACGGTGTCCAGGTCATAGCTGCCGACCACATGGCCGAGGATCAGCACCCCCGCCAGCAGGCACAGGCCGCCGGCGCCGGTGACGGTCAAGGCCATATAGGCACCGCGTCGGGCGTCGCTGCGGTGATGCCAGTAGCCGATCAGCAGGAAGGAGAACAGGCTGGTGAGTTCCCAGAAGAACACGATCTGGATCAGGTTGCCCGACAGCACCAGGCCGAGCATGGCGCCCATGAACGCCAGGAAAAACGCGAAGAAGCGTGGCACCGGGTCTTCGGGAGACATGTAGTAGCGGGCGTACAGCGACACCAGCGTGCCGATGCCCAGCACCAGCATCGAGAACAGCCAGGCAAAGCCGTCCAGGCGCAGGACAAAGTTCAGGCCCAGGCTGGGCAGCCAGTTGATGGTCTCTTGAATCACGCCGCCGTGGGCGACTTGCGGGTACAGCAGCGCCATCTGAAGAGTGCCGACCAGGGCAACCACACCGGCCAGGATGGATTCGCTGTTGCGTGCGTTATGCGGCAGCAAGGCCGCCAGACAGCTGCCGATAAAAGGCAGAAGCAGTAGAACTATCAGGGACATAGGCTTCTAATCTGCAGGAGTTTGCGAAGGATCATACGTGGCGCGCCGAGGATCACCAACAGAGAACCTGTGGCAGAATCCTACAAGGTAGGTGGTAAATGGCTGATGTGCCTGATCTCAATTGCCAGCAGATGACCGATTGATGAGGTCAATTGGCTAGAGGTGGCAAATTAAGGAAGTGTGAAACCGAGCGATATTTTGTGGCGAGCGGGCTTGTCGGAACGCCGCACCGCCGCTCTCGGCTGCGAAGCAGTCGTAAACCCTGTGATTGCGGTCTGCCTGATACACCGCAATCAGCGGTTTTAGGGCCGCTTCGCGCCCCAGCGCGGGCAAGCCCGCTCGCCACGGTCTATGGCTTGTTCGGGTCCAGGGCCTCTGTTTCGACATCGTCCTCGACCGGCTCGGCATTTTTGCCCTTGGTCTTCAACTCACTGACGATCACCGCCGCCACAATCAACGCTGCCCCCAGCAGTGCAATCCCCGGCAAGCGCTCACCGGCCAGACGCCCGACGATCCCGGCCCAGACCGGCTCCCCGGCATAGATCAAGGTCGCGCGGGTTGGCGAAACACTCTTCTGCGCCCAGTTCATCGCCACCTGGATCGCCGCACTGGCGGCACCGAGACCAACCGCGCTGGCCAGCAGCAGCCAGGAAAACTCCGGCAACGCCTCCTGGGTCGGGGCGATCATCAGAAACGCCAGGATCGACGCCGTGGCCAACTGCACCACGGTCACACGCCGCACATCGACCTTGCCGGCATAGTTGCTGATCAGGATGATTTCAGCGGCGATCGCGATGGCGCTGATCACCGTGGCAATCTCCCCGGAACTGAAATTCAGCTTCGCGCCATTGGGCCCGGACAACAGCATCAATCCGGTAAACGCCAACATGATCCCGATACTCGGCATCAGCCCCGGACGCTTGCCCAACACCAGCCATTGCAACAGCGGCACGAAGGGCACGTACAAGGCGGTAATAAAAGCCGACTGGCTGCTGGGAATGCTTTGCAGGCCCACGGTCTGCAGCCCGTAGCCGAGCATGATCGCGGTCCCGATAAAGAACCCCGCCTTCAGTTCGAAAGCGGTGATAGCCCGCAGGCTGCGGGCCGAGAACAAGGCGACAATGCTCGCCGCCGCCGCAAAGCGCAGGCCGACGAAGAACATCGGGCCGCTGACGGTCATGGCGTTCTGCACCAGCAGGAAGGTGCCGCCCCAGACCATGGTGATCAGGATCAGCACGCACTCGGCCTTGCTGAACCGCAGGGTCGAGGCAAACGAGGTGTTGGAGTTCGCCGCAGTCATGGCCTTGCACACTATCCGGGTGAGACGCACAATGCGCCGAAGCTGGGCAGTATACTGCGCAAACCAACCAAGTGAGCAATATAGTGCACAAAGAAACTTCGCAACGGGCTTCGGTACTGCAACATGTCAGCTTGAACGTGCGTCGCCTGCGCCATGAGGCTCAGTTGAGTCAGACCGCGTTGTCGGAAAAGTCCGGGGTCAGCCGCCGTATGTTGGTAGCGATCGAAGCGGGGGAAAAGAATGTCAGCCTGACCACCCTGGATCGGGTGGCCGAGGCGCTGGGTGTGGCGTTCAGTGACCTGATCCAGGCGCCGGACGCCCGCGACCCGAGCCGGATCAACGAACTGGCCTGGGCCGGGGTGATCCCGGGGAGCAAGGCGGTGTTGTTGGCCAAGGCCATGGCCAGCCGTGAAGTCGAACTCTGGGAGTGGCGCCTGGAGCCGGGCGAACGCTATGACTCGGAGCCGGACTACGACGGCTGGAGTGAGCAGATCTACGTCTTCGAAGGGTGCCTGACGGTGATGCTCGGGGAGCAGTCGCGACGGGTAGCAGAGGGGGAGTTCTTCATGTTTCCCAGCAACCAGCCCCATGGCTATCGCAACGATGGCGAAGTGGCGACGCGGTTTATTCGTAACGTAGTGTTGTAGACGCGAGCCGGCAGCAGGCCAGGGACGCAAAAGCCCCGCCGAGTGTTGCCAGGGCAACAGTGTCTGGACAGTTTGCTGTTCTGCAGTTGCATCTGATTCTAGGTTTTTCTCTTAATAGCCTGAAAAATATGGATTTTATTTTCAGGCACGACTCCTGCTATGTCCTTGTCATGCGTTTTGCATTTTCAAGGACTCGGGAGTCGGTCTATGACAACTGTCGCCAAACCTGCTTACACCGCCCATGTCATCCGCTCGGATGAAGAGGCCATTGCCGTGGCCAGAAGCCTCGCTGCCCGTTTTGCCGTCGAAGCCGGCGTGCGTGACCGCGAGCGACGCCTGCCCGCCGCCGAACTCGACGAGTTCGCCGCCAGCGGCCTGTGGGCCATCACCGTGCCCAAAGCCTACGGCGGCGCCGGGGTTTCCTATGTGACGGTGGCGGAAGTCATCAAGATCATTTCCGCCGCTGACTCGTCCCTCGGCCAGATCCCACAGAACCATCTCGGCGTGCTCGATATCCTTCTGCAAACCGCCAGCGAGGAACAAAAGCACTACTATTTCGGCAAGGTGCTGCAAGGCTATCGCTTCGGCAATGCCTTCTCCGAAGCCAAGAGCAAAAACGCCGGCACCTTCGACACGCGCATTCGCTTCATTGGCGACAGCGCACACATCGACGGTGAAAAGTTCTACTGCACCGGCGCCTTGTTCGCCCATATCGTTCCGGTGGTCGGACTTGATGAAGCCGGCAATGCCCAGATCGCCTTTGTCGAGCAGGGCACGCCAGGCCTGACCATCATCGACAACTGGGACGGCTTCGGCCAGCGCACCACCGCCAGCGGCAATGCTCTGTTCACGGACGTCAAGGTGCCGCGCAGCAGCGTGATTCCGGCCCACAAGGCCTTCGACCTGCCCACCGCCAACGGCCCGATTTCCCAGATCATCCAGGCGGCTGTCGATACTGGCATTGCCGTCGGCGCCCTTGAAGAAGCCAAACGGCATGCCCGTCAGGCGCGGCCGTGGATCGACAGCCAGCAGGAGCACGGCTGGCAGGACCCCTTCACCCAGGCCGCCATCGGCGATCTGGAGTGGCGGGTGCACGGCACCGAAGCGATCCTGGAAAAGGCCGGCGTGGCGATTGACCACGCCCTGGCGCAGCCCAGCGAAGACAGCGTTGCCCTGGCTTCTGTGGTGGTGGCCCAGGCCAAGGTGCTGTCTGCCGAAATCGCCTTGCTGGCCAGCAGCAAGCTCTTCGAACTGGCCGGTACCCGTTCGGTACTGGCCAAGCACAACCTCGATCGCCACTGGCGCAACGCTCGCACCCACACCCTGCATGACCCGGCGCGCTGGAAATACCACCTGATCGGCAACTACCTGCTCAACGGCGTCAAGCCGGCCCGGCACGCCTGGAACTAGGAGCCCACGATGAACGCATTGACTCATCCCGTTAGTCATAACCCCGCCCTGGCGCGGGTGGCTGGCGATCTGCACAACGCCCGCCAATCCCTGGAACGGACCCTGGATGTGGTGCGGGGCCATGCCCAGCTCGCCGCCGATCACCAGGTGGTCGGCAAGTTCGGCGACCTGCAGATTCGCATCGACGTGGCGGCGGCCCTGCTGGAGCGCGCCGAGCGGATCGTCGCCGGCACCCAGGACGAAGCCGAAAAAACCATTGCGGTCGCCGAAGCCAGCATTGCCATCGCCGAAGCCCTGGCCCAGGTCGGCCAGGTCGAACTGGAGCTGACCGGTCAACGCACTGAATGGCCGCCCAGCCATGATCCGCTGCAGGATCCGTTGCATCTCAAATACCGATTGATCGGTGACTTCCGCCTCAATGGCGTGGTTCCGCCGAGTGCCAGGAGTGCTGTCGATGTCCCGTGAAATCCGCCTCAACGCCTTCGACATGAACTGCGTCGGCCACCAGTCTCCCGGGCTCTGGGCCCATCCGCGGGATCGCTCCTGGCAGTACAAGGATTTGGAATACTGGACCGACCTGGCGAAGATTCTCGAGCGTGGCAAGTTCGACGGCCTGTTTATCGCCGATGTGCTGGGCATCTATGACGTCTACAACGGCAATGGCGATGCGGCGATTCGTCAGGCGGCCCAGGTACCGGTGAACGATCCGTTGCAGTTGATCCCGCCGATGGCACTGGTGACCGAACACCTGGGCTTCGGTCTCACGGCCTCGTTGTCGTTCGAGCACCCGTATCCCTTTGCCCGACGCCTTTCCACCCTGGACCACCTGACCAAGGGGCGCGCCGGCTGGAACATCGTCACCTCGTACCTGGAAAGCGGCGCCAAGAACCTTGGCCAGCACGCCCAGACCGAACATGACGCCCGCTACGACTATGCCGAGGAATACCTGGAGGTTTGCTACAAACTCTGGGAAGGCAGCTGGGAAGACGGCGCAATCCTGCGTGACCGGGCGCGCAAGGTGTTCAGCGACCCGAGCAAGATCCATGAGATCGAGCATGTCGGCAAACACTTCCAGGTGCCGGGCATCCACCTGTGCGAGCCGTCGCCGCAACGCACACCCGTTCTGTATCAGGCAGGCGCCTCCAGCCGTGGCAAGCAGTTCGCCGCCGAGCATGCCGAGTGCGTGTTCGTCGCTGCGCCGTCCAAAGTGCTGCTGAAAAAGGTCGTGGCGGATATCCGTCGGCGGGCGGCCGAGGCCGGTCGGGACCCGCGGAGCATCCTGATCTTCAACCTGCAGACGGTGATCCTTGGCGAGACCGACGCCAAGGCCAAGGCCAAGTTCGAGGAATACAAATCCTACGTCAGCTACGAGGGTGCCATGGCGCTGATCTCGGGCTGGACCGGGATCGACTTCAGCCAGTTCAAACCCGATGAGCCCCTTCGGCATGTGCACACCAACGCCATCCAGTCGGCGGTGGAGACCTTTTCCACGGCGGACCCGAACCGGATCTGGACCCCCAACGAACTGGCCGACTGGGTCGGGATCGGTGGCTTCGGGCCGTTGTTTGTCGGCAGCCCGGAAACGGTGTCGGACCTGTTGCAGGAGTGGGTCGAGGAGACCGATGTCGACGGATTCAACCTGGCCTATGCGCTGACCCACGAGACCTTTGTCGACGCGGTGGATTTGCTGGTGCCGGAGTTGCAGAAGCGCGGCGTGTACAAGACCGAATACGCCCCTGGGACCTTGCGCGAGAAGCTGTTCGGCGCTGGGCCGAAGCTGGCGGATATTCATCCGGGGGCGGGGTACCGGGATCTGGCGGCGCGGCGCGAGAAGAACGTGCGCTCGGCCTGATAGCGAGTGGGGGGCCGAGGCCCTCCAGATCGCCAGTTCCTCCAAAGACATACATGAATTCAACAGCCGCCAGCGGACCACCGCACGCCAAATGACTGAACGAGGTGAACCCATGAGCGTGCACGAACTGAAGCGTCCGCCGGTTATCCATCCGCCACAGCGTGAAACGGTCGCGATCTTCCCCGCGGCCCTTGAGCAACTGCGCCACTGGGCCCAGGTCAGCCCGTTGCAGAGCGCCTTGCGCCACAAGCGTCACGGGCAATGGCACAGCTGGCGCTGGATCGATGCCTTGCGCGAAGTCGAGCGCCTGGCCGATGGCCTGCGCCAACAGGGTTTCACCGCCGACTCACGCCTGGCTGTCAGCGGCGCACTGCAACCGAACCTGTTGCTGCTGGCACTGGCGGCCCATTCCATCGGCGCTCAGGTCCTGAGCCTGGCCCCGGACCTGAGTGCTGAAGCCCTGGCCCAGACCTTCTGGCGCCTGCACCCCAGCCATGGCTTTGTCGACAACCGTCAGCAACTGCTCGCTTGGCTTGGGGTCGCCGACTCAGACGCCGCTCCTGCCGTACTGATCGCCAATCAATTACCCGGCCGTCTAGTGGGTTCGTCAAGGCAAACCGTGCTCACCTTCGCCACCCTCAGCGGCGACAACCAGGAACCACGCCCGTTGCTGTTATGGCCTGCAACAAGCGCCCAGCCGCAGTTATGGAGCGAGGAGGACACCCATTGGCAGGGCGGCATCAGCGTGGTTCTGGAGCAATGGCTGAACACTGGCCACAGCCTGGCCTTCCCGGAGAGTCGCGACAGCGCCAGCCGCGATCGACGAGAAGTCGCGCCGTCCGGCCTGCTGCTGTCGGCGGAACGCCTGCAAGTGCTGGCGGACGAAATCGAACAACGCCTGGCCCCTCCAGGCAGTTGGCGTCGGCGCTTAAGCGAATGGGCGCTGGCCCACCCGGAACGACTTGTGGCCCGTCTGCTCAAGCAGCGAGTCCGACGCCTGCTGGGCTTTCAGCGCCTGCAATACCTCTGGCAACCGGCGACCTTGTCGCCAGTGCCGGCGGCCTTCAATCAATGGCGGGTCGATGCCCCCGGACGGAAAAGCGCATGAGTACGCTCGAACCGATTCTGCAAGTACGCGGCGTGTCGCTGTCGTTCAAGGGCGTGAAGGCCATCAATGAATTGTCATTCGACGTGCAGCGCGGAGAGATCTGCGCCCTGATCGGCCCCAACGGCGCGGGCAAGAGTTCGTTGCTCAACCTGTTGAACGGGGTCTATCGCTTCGACAGCGGCGAGATCGTCTTTGAACAGCGCCGTTTTCGCCGTATCGATCCCCTGGATGCGGCGCGCCAGGGCATTGGTCGAACCTTCCAGAACAATGCGCTGTTCAAGAAGATGAGCGTGATCGACAACCTTCTCACCGGACTGTCGCGGCATATGCGCAGCCATTTTCTCGAACAGGCCCTGGGCCTGCCCCGGGCGCGGCGGGAGGCCGAGGCCTTTCGCCTCAAGGCCCAGCACATTCTCCAGTTGCTGGAACTGCAGGCCCTGCGCGATGTACCGGTCGGGACCTTGTCCTATGGCCTGCAAAAGCGCGTGGAACTGGGTCGGGCGCTGATCGCCGGGCCCACGCTGTTGCTACTGGACGAGCCCATGGCCGGCATGAATGCCGAAGAAAAACAGGACATGGCGCGGTTTATCGCTGACGTCAATCGCGACCTCAGTACCACCGTGGTGCTGATCGAACATGACATGGGGGTAGTGATGGGCTTGTCCGATCATGTGGTGGTGCTCGATTACGGGCGCAAGGTCGGTGACGGCACGCCGGCCGAAGTGCAGGGCAATCCCGAGGTGATCGCGGCCTACCTGGGAGCGGTGCACTGATGGCTTTTTTCCTCGAAACCCTGATCGGCGGATTGCTCGCCGGGACCCTGTATTCCCTGGTCGCCATCGGCTTCGTGCTGATCTACAAGGCCAGCGGCGTGTTCAATTTTGCCCAGGGCTCGATGCTGCTGTTCGCCGCCCTGACCTTTGTCAGCCTGCACGACCAAGGCGTGCCGTTTGCCCTGGCACTGCTGCTGACGGTGGGAGTGATGGTGATCGGCGCGCTACTGATCGAGCGCCTGGTGTTGCGGCCGCTGGTCAATCGTTCGCAAATCACCCTGTTCATGGCGACCCTGGGCCTGTCGTTCATTATCGAAGGCCTGGCCCAAGGGCTGATGGGTTCGCAGGTCCGCGCGCTGGACCTGGGCATCGACGACGTGCCGCTGTTTGTCCACGGGGTGATGCTCAGTCAGTTCGACCTGATTGCCGCCGCGGCCGCCGTGGTCCTGGTGGTGGTCCTGGCGCTGCTGTTCAACAAGACCCGGATCGGCGTGTCGCTGCGGGCGGTGGCCGACGACACCACGGCGGCGTTGTCCATCGGCATCAACCTCAACCGCATCTGGCAGATCGTCTGGGCGGTGGCCGGCTGCGTCGGCCTCGTGGCGGGCCTGCTCTGGGGCGCGCGCCAGGGGGTGCAGTTTTCCCTGTCGCTGGTGGTGCTCAAGGCCTTGCCGGTGTTGATCATCGGCGGCTTCACCTCGATTGGCGGGGCGATTGTCGGCGGGCTGATCGTGGGCGCCTCGGAAAACCTCGCCGAAGTTTATATCGGGCCGCTGATCGGCGGCGGCATCACACCCTGGTTCGCCTATGTCCTGGCGCTGGCCTTCCTGTATATCCGCCCGGCCGGCCTGTTCGGCGAGCGGGCCATCGAGCGAGTCTGAAACATGTCTGTTCCCGTGATGAGTGAAACGGCGCCCTGGGTGCTGATTGAACGGCGCTTGCCGTGGTCGTTGCTCGGCCTGCTGGTGCTGGCGTTCGGCGTCGTGCCGTTGGTGGGCAACGATTATTGGTTGAGTGCGATCCTGATCCCGTTCCTGGTGCTGTCCCTGGCCGGGCTCGGGCTCAACCTGCTGACCGGCTATGCCGGGCAGACCTCGGTCGGTGCGGCGGGCTTCATGGCGGTGGGGGCCTTTGCCACCTATGGTTTTCTGCTGCGACTGCCGGAACTGGGCTTGCCCCTGGCGTTGCTGGGTGGTGGGATCATCAGCGGCTTTGTGGGCTTGTTGTTCGGCCTGCCGAGTTCGCGGATCAAAGGTTTCTACCTGATGGTCACCACCTTGGCCGCGCAGTTTTTCCTCGAGTGGCTGTTCGTCAAATTCCCCTGGTTCTACAACTACGGTTCGTCCGGGACCATTTCCGCGCCGAGCCTGTCGGTGCTCGGGCATGACCTGAATACCCCGGTCGGCCGCTACCTGCTGACCCTGGTCAGCGTGTTGCTGCTGACCTGGGTCGCACGCAATCTGGTGAACAGCCAGACCGGGCGCAACTGGATGGCGATCCGCGATATGGACACCGCCGCAGCGGTGATCGGTATTCCGGTGGCGCGCTACAAGCGCCTGGCGTTTGCCGTCAGCTCGTTCTACCTGGGCATTGCCGGGGCACTGTGGGCGTTCGCCTACCTGGGCACGGCGAGCGCCGGCAGTTTCGATATCAATCGATCCTTCCAGATCCTCTTCATCATCATTATCGGTGGCATGGGCAGCATCGCCGGCAACTTTGTCGGCGCGGCCTTTATCTGCCTGTTGCCGATCCTTCTCAGCCACCTCGGCCAGGCCTTGCTGGGCGGAGCGGTGGACGCCGGGCAGTTGCAGAACCTGCAGAAAATCATCTTTGGCGCGCTGATCATCCTGTTCCTGATCAAGGAACCGGAAGGGCTGATCCGTCTGCTGAGCAATACCCGTGAACGCCTTCGGCACTGGCCGTTGCGCTTCTGACTTGCCGACTTACCCTCCTTGGAGAACGATTCCACCATGCGTGCACTTTTCAAACGTTCACTGACGGCTGCGGCCCTGGCCCTGACGATTCTCGGCACCACGGCGCCCATGGCCCAGGCCTCGCCCGACCAGCAATTCTTTCCCCTGGCCACCTACCGGGTCGGTGCCTACGCTTCCAGCGGCGTGCAGGTCTGGGCCGGGATGATCGACTACCTCAACTACATCAACGAGGTGGAGGGCGGGATCAACGGCGTCAAGCTGGTCTGGCAGGAGTGTGAAACCGAATGGACGGCGGAGAAGGGCATCGAGTGCTACGAGCGCTTCAAGAACGGCCTGGATGGCGCGCCGGTGGCGGTCTATCAGCCTAACGGCGCCCCGGCCGCCTACGCCCTGAGCGAACGGGCGGAAGTGGACAAGATCCCCTTGATCACCCTCGGTTACGGGCGCACCGAAGCCACCGATGGCAAGGTTTTTCCCTATAACTTCCCGGTGATGCTGACCTTCTACAGCGAAGCCTCGACCCTGGTGAACTACATCGCCCAGCGCGAAGGGGGGGTCGACAAGCTCAAGGGCAAGAAGATCGCCACCGTCTACCACGACTCGGCCTATGGCCGCGAAACCCTCGGGCCGCTGAAACTGTTGGCGGAAAAATACGGCTTCGAAAATATCCAGATTCCGGTGGCCGATCCGGGCAACGAGCAGTCGGCGCAATGGCGGCAGATTCGCCAGCTCAACCCGGACTGGGTGTTCCTGCGGACCTGGGGCGTGTCGACGCCGGTAGCGGTGAAGACCGCCGCGCGTTTTGGTTTCCCGGTCGACCATATCGTCGGTGATATCTGGGCCAGCTCCAGCGAAGACGTGTTGCCGGCGGGCGCGGCGGCCAAGGGTTACCTGGCACTGACGCCGTATCCGGCGGGTGCTGACTTCGAGATCCACAAACGCCTCAAGCAGTACATCCTCGACAAGGGCAAGAGCGACCTCAAGGACCTGAGCAACTTCGGCAGCGTCTACTACAACTCGGGCTTGGTGAACGCGGCGATTGCGGTGGAAGCGATTCGCACCGGGCAGGCCAAGTTCGGCAATCGACCGTTGCATGGCGAGGAAGGCCGCTGGGGCCTGGAGCACCTGAATATTGACGATACGCGACTCAAGGCCATGGGCTTCTACGGCCTGATGCAGAACCTGAAACTGTCCTGCAGCGACCATGAAGGCGGCGGTTCGGCGCGGGTTCAGCAATGGGACGGCAGTCACTGGAGCCTGGTCAGCGACTGGATCGCGGCGGATCGGGCGCTGTTGCGGCCGTTGATCGACGAGAAGTCAGCGGCTTTCGCGGCGGAAAAACACCTGACTCCGCGCACCTGCGCGGCGGGCGAGTAAGCCATGGGCCTGCCCGTGCTTGAAACCAGCGGTGCCGCGCTGTTGCAGGTCTCGGACATCGAAGTGATCTATGACCGGACGATCCTGGCGGTGTCCGGAGTTTCCCTGAGTGTGCCCAAAGGCGGCATCGTCGCCTTGCTGGGGGCCAACGGTGCCGGCAAAAGCACCACCCTCAAGGCGATCTCCGGGCTGGTGCGGGCCGAGCGGGCCCAGGTGACGCGGGGCAGCATCCACTTCCAGGGCCGTGACAGCCTGGCGGTCGACCCGAGCCAGCGGGTGCGCGACGGCCTGGTGCACGTGCTGGAGGGGCGGCACGTGTTCGGTCAATTGACGGTGGAGGACAACCTGCGCAGCGGCGGGTTTGTCCGCGGCCTGAGTCGGCGGCAGATGCTCGAGGACCTGGAGCGGATCTATGCCTGGTTTCCGCGGCTGAAAACCAAGCGCAAGACCCAAGCCGGGCTGACTTCCGGCGGCGAGCAGCAGATGGTCGCCATCGGTCGGGCCTTGATGACGCGACCGACTTTAGTCTTGCTCGACGAGCCTTCCATGGGACTGGCGCCTATTATCGTTCAGGAGATTTACGAGATCGTCGCTCAGCTCAATCGCGAGCAGCAGGTCAGCTTCCTGATTGCCGAGCAAAACATTAATGTAGCGCTGAAATACGCGACCCAGGCCCATGTGCTCGACACCGGCCGGGTGGTACTCAGCGGGACCGCGGATGAACTGCTGGCTCGGGGCGACCTGCACGACTTCTACCTGGGCAAGCACTGACAAGAGAGTAAAGAATGAGTGAGACCCTGAGCGGACAGGCGACACACGCCATCCCGGCTGCCGATGTGTTGATTGTCGGCGGCGGCCTGAGTGGCGCGATGCTGGCGGTGCAGTTGCTGCGCCTGCCGGGTCGACGGCGAATCCTGATCGTCGAACCGCGTGCCGAGTTGGGACGGGGAGAGGCTTATAGCGCCACGGAGCTGGGGCATACCTTGAACGGCAACGCGGCGCGGATGAGCGTCGACCCGGACAATGCCGATGACCTGACGCAATGGTTGCAAGCCTATATCGCCGCCGGTGGCTGGCCCGAGTCGGATCAGCAACATGTGCCGGTCAGCGAGCTGTTCATGCCTAGGGGTATTTTCGGTCTCTACGTCCAGCAGCGCCTGGCCGAAGCCCGGGAGCTGGGGGCGACCCGGGGTTCGACGGCCGAGCATGTGCGCGGCGAAGTGGTCGATCTGCAAAGCGACAGTGGCGGTGTGCTGCTGACGCTGGCCGAGGGTGAGCGCTTGCAAGGTGCCCGCGCGGTATTGGCCACCGGCATGTTCCCGGCGGCGCGGACCCGGCAGAAACAATCCAGCGGCTTGAATGCGGCGGCGGTGGACCCTTGGGATGTGGCGACCATGTCGCGACTCGATCCCCAGGGGACGGTGCTGATCATCGGTTCCGGGCTGACCATGGTCGATGCCGTGGTCTCGTTGGAGCAGGCCGGGCATCGCGGGCCGATCCGGGTGATTTCCCGGCACGGGCTGTTGCCCCATGTGCGCCGTCAGCCGCCGACCTGGGTGGACTTCCTGGCCGCTGATCAGAGCATTCGTAGCCCACGGCAGTTGTTGCGTGAGGTGCGCCGTCAATGCGCCAGTGCGTTGGCGGCCGGGATCGACTGGCAGGCGCCCTTGGACACGGTGCGCGCCCATATCGGTCGGCTCTGGAGCCAGGCCAGCGATGTTCAGCGTCGGCAGTTCGTGCGGCATGTGCGGCCGTGGTGGGAGAGTCATCACCACCGTTCGCCGCCGCTGAGTGCCGAGTTGGTGGAGCGCTTGTATAAAGAAGGGCGGTTGACCATCGAGGCGGCGTCGCTCAAGGGGCTGGATGAACCACGGGATGGGCAGGTGAGTATTTCCATCCGGCCACGGGGAGAGGCGCAGACACGGACAGTGACCGGAGTGGCCTTGATCAACTCCACGGGCATTGAATATGACTGGCGCCGGGTAGACCGCCCGTTGCCCCAGCAATTGCTGGCACGCCGACTGATCCGGCCGGGGCCACTGGCGTTGGGCATTGCGGCTGATGTCGGCGGGGCGGTGGTGGACGCCGAGGGCGATGTCTCCACACGTTTGTTCGCCATGGGCCCGCCATTGCGGGGGCTGTGGTGGGAGAGCACGGCGGTGACCGATGTGGCCGCCCAGGCGAAGGCACTGGCGGCGCGTCTGGCGCAATCGGACGTCGCGCAGAAAGACTGAGGCTGACCTAAAAATTATTAGAATTCAGGGGGTTGCCAGTGTCATTCAACTAGGACATAATGCGCGCCATCAGCACGGACGGCAACGAACGTAAGCTGAAGAATCAAGGAGTTGCGGCAAGCCAGTCTTGCAAGGGCGCTCGATTCGACCTGAGGCCGAGTAGCAAAATGGTTATGCAGTGGATTGCAAATCCATCTACGCCGGTTCGATTCCGACCTCGGCCTCCACTATTCAAAAGCCCCGTAGATTAACGTCTACGGGGTTTTTTTTGCCTGTAGAAAATCAAAATCCAATGCATTTGGGACAATTCTGGGACAGTGAGAAAATTTGCCTGTCCCTTCACGCTTAGCGACTTGCGACGTGTGTGGGTGCCCATTTTCACGCTGCCAGCTTGTGCCAGTATCGGCTTGACGCCGTATCACCCAAGCTATTGCGGCATATACGTCTTCTGCCAGCGCCGGGGAATTATGATCGAAACCCCGGCGAGGCAGATAGCCATTGCGCCGTCGATTGCAAAGGCAAGAATGCCGAGCTTGCGCTCAAGCAGCGCACCTGCCACAGCACCCAGCAGCATTCCTGCCCATGGAATCAGTTGAACTCTCCATCCATGCTTTCGTTCACCTAACATCCAGCGTCCAAGGCCTCGTCCAAATCGTGACAAGGCACCCGTGACGTAGGTCAGTCCGATAGGAAGCCCATTTACCTCTTCTACCACCGCATTGATCATGCCCATGGACAGCACGGCACACACAAGTGCAAGGAACTGAGTCGGCATCAAGGTGGCCAGACAGAGCAGGGCGCCTACGCAAAAAAGCAACGGCCAAGAACGCCGGCGTACGATGCGGGCGACGATTGCACCCAGGGCATTGCCGAGGATGAACGTCAGGATCAGCGCGGCGATGGTGAAAGTGGTGGAGGAATCGTCAGCCCCAATTGAAACCGCGAGTCGAGTGGTATTCCCACTCATGAAGGACACAAAGTCACCTGTGGTGGTAAAGCCAATGGCATCTGTCATGCCCGCGAGAAAAGATAGCGCCGCAACGAAGTAAAGACCCACCTTTCCGCGTATCTGAGCGATACGTTTTGCCCGCACTGTGTAGAGATTTAACTCGGGTAGCATCGCAACTTCTCCCATCAGTCATCGCAAAGCAGACTATCACTCTGGTGAGTTGAGAATCGCCAGGGTCATGGTGATGAACTCCAGATTGTTGTCGAGCGGCCAGAGTGCGGCGCGGATTTTGTCAGCGACCTCGGTTGAACCACGTTGCTCGATCCAGTTGGCAAGTTCTTCGATGGCGGCGCCCAAGGCGAGTTGGTTCTCGTTGAGCTTCGTCAGCAGCTCGGGCAGAAGGTCGCTGTTGGGCATGGTTGTTCCTCCGTTATGGAAGAAGGGTATCAGTAAGAAGGGGGGATTGTGTTCGTTCGGCAGGACGCCGGAGAAGGGGGTAATCAGTTCCGCAACTCGCCATGAAAGGCTTGATTTTAAAGGCCTACAGAACAGATAAATTCGCTATGGTGCGGAACTGAATTTTTCGTAATTTATTGAAATATATAATATTACTCGTGGATTGCAAATCGATCTACGCCGGTTAGATTCCGACCTCGGCCTCCACTCTTCAAAAGCCCTGTAGATTAACGTCTACGGGTTTTTTATTGCCTGAAAAACAAGATCACCTCCGCAGCGACGCGGCGATAGGCCTTTTTCTTCACCTCTTCTTTCGAGCGCCCGAGCAACCTGCCTGCGTGCCCGATGTCCTCGATTTCGCTCGCAGCCTTTGGTCGGATGTCCCGAAACAGGGACTTCTTGATGCCCGGGCAGTGTGGTGGTTTGGTTTCTGAGATCGACTACAGTTCAGCGATCAGCCAGGCGGAGGCAGTGATGAGCAATTACGTGTGTGCGATCTGTGACGGGAAAGGCAAAGAGGTGTTTTCGGCTGGTGAGTTCAAAGATGTCGAATGCCCCGAGTGCGGGAAATACCTGATCTCAAGGACTGTCTTGGACGACATGAGAGCAAGAAATAGAAGGTTCAATGTCCAAGCGACCAGAGAGTGCATCAATGGATTTATCGCAGCAGGAAAACCAGCAGTAATTTCTCGCGCGGAGGTCGCGGTCTATCAGCTGTTCGCTACGTAGCCTTCAGTTGCGCTAAGAGGCGCTGGTCGATCCAGTGAGCAAGTCTATAGCTTATTGCGTCGGCGAAGGCTCTAGCCTGTCGGTCTTCGAAGGTACGCAACAGAATGTTATGGCCCTTGATGATAGAGAGGACGGATGCGCGTGAGCGCTCCATCTTTAACTCTTAAAAAGGTAGTTATTATGACTCGGCAATTGAAAACATTCATAAACTCTTACGGCGTTACGATTGAGTACGTGGAGGAGATCAAACCAACCTCAGAAGGCTTTGTATTCAGTCTGCTATCTGTCTGGAGGATCACAGCGGATGAGCTGAGAGCGCTTCGTAAGGAAGCAGAATATAGAAACAAGGTCTAGGACCGCGGGGGTCTCCGATGCCGGAGTTCCGGCATCGGTCAGGCTGCCTTATTATGCTGCTTCGGCGGCCATTTACTGAAGCCAACCTTCGGTGCTTTCGTCTTCGGGTTGATGATTGGCTCGACCTTGGCGTCGACTCGCACTGCCTTGGTCTTGACGCACAGGTCGTGGCACTTAAGGGGCTTGCAGGCTAGGTCTTCAGCAGCGCCCATCTAGTTTCTCCAAGGAAGTACAGAACAGCATAACGCCACTACGCCTTTGCCGATTCCCGGTATTGTCTTTCCACTCACGCTGGATGCCTGGCCAGGACGGTATGTTTGCCTCGTGATGGCAAATTGACGTATCTCAGCCGCAAATGTAGATTTAGCGGTGAAAGATCGGCACTCCCTGCACAAGCGGGAAAGCACTTATCGTATGAAGGGAATCAAGTTGGCTAAATTTATGTGGGGCGTCACCATCATCATGTCGTTGATCGGTGCAATTGTGGGTTTCGGTGGTATGCACGCGGCAACGAGCGCACCTCAAGAAGCAGCTGCTGCCGCGATGGGGCTTACCTGCGCAGTGATCCCATATTGTATTGCTCGGGCGTTCACTGAGCTTCGGTCTCTATAGAAAAAGCGGAAACGTATGGAACCCAGCACCCGCTGGGCTTTTTGCATCTGGCTTCCCCAGCGCTACAGTCCCGCCAAGCCAAAAGAGGGAGCGACATGCTGACTTTGATAGCGACGGTAGCAATGCTGGCGAGTGTTCTAACCCACAGCCAAACCGGATACGGGACTTTTTTATGCTTGAAAACACTGTTTGAAGACGACGGGATAGTGGCCTTTTGCTAAAGTCCGTTTTTTATAGGGACGAAACCAGATGAAACGGATGTTGCTTGTTGGGCTTATGGCTGTGTTGTTGGCGGGTTGTGGGGATCCCAAGCTCGATTCCACCACAGAGGCGACGTTGCAGGAGTCCACGAAAAAAGTCGCTGAAAAGCTCTCTCCTGAGGAAAAGAAACAGTTTGCTGCCGACCTGATGCTCATTGCATTGAGCAAAATGGACCTGATGAACAAGTCGGCTGACGTCATGCAACAGGAGATCAATTCGAGCTTGAACGGCAAGACCGCCGCCGAATTGAACACGATGGCCAACAACATTCGTTTTGAAAGGGATAAAAAGCAAAAGGAGCAGGCCTTGCTGGAGATCAAGGCGCTGCAGTCCAAGGTGGCCGCCGCCGCAGTCGCCAAAGCTGAGCTTTCGAAGTTCACCGTACCCAAGTCAAGGGTGCTGAGCCAGGCTGAAAAGTACTCGAAAATCCCTCAGCCAATTATTGAACTGACGGTTCAGAACGGCACCACCCACCCGATTTCCCGAGCCTATTTCAAGGCAACCATTGCCAGCCCTGAAAGGGCCGTGCCCTGGTTTGTTGATGTTTTCAGTTATGACATCGGTGGTGGGTTGGAGGCGGGCGAGGGCGCTGTCTGGAAGCTGCTGCCGGATAAATACGGCAAGTGGGGCCATATTGAAGCGCCTGCCAGCGCCTATGTCTCTGTTGAGGTCTATAGGCTTGATGGGCCAGATGGCAAGACGCTTTTTGACGCCAGTGGCCTGAGTGAGAGCGAGCAGGCGCGGTTGGATACCTTGCAGAAACAGTACGGCGCGATCTGATAGCGGCTTGTTTTCATGGGCCCGCCGTGGTGGGCTCATGAGGACTGGATTTTCTATTTTTTTGCCTTCAACTCAAGCGGTTAGCTGCTAAGTAAGCGCCATTCAAATCTGTCCCTGAGGGATCCCCACAAATCTACTCAAAGCCCTGCACCTGTTGATGCACCTCATCACGAAGGGCTTGCTCGGCTTTTTCCAAGGCTCTCCACGTGCTTGAGCCTCCCCGGCAGCGCCAGTATTCCAGACCCAGTCGCCAGAGTGACAAGACGTGCTTTTCTTTAACACTGTTGCTCTGGAAGCGTTGCTCGTGGCCTGCTGCACGAGCTGTAAGGCCCGTCAGAAAAATGATGTAGTTGGCGAGTGTAGCGATCAACAGCAGCACCTCAATCCGCTTCGGACAGTGGCTGCGGTGCAGGCTCAATCCGATGCCCAAGTGCTTGCTTTTAACATCTCGGAAGCCTTCCTCGATCTGCATTCGCTTTTTGTAAATCGCCACGACCTTCGCAGGATTCCATTCGGATTCGGGCAGGTTACTGGCCAGCAACCACGGCTCCCGTTCACGTCGTGCCGATTGCCGGCTAAGTTTGTTTTTGGCAATGGACCCCGTGACACGCTGGTGTTTACGGCCTTTGGCTGGATGTTTGACGCAATACAAATGGATGAAATGGGGAGCGCTCTGGGTCATTTCGATAAAGCCCAGTGACTTGGGCAAGTCTGTCGCCAGCGCATAGAGGCTCTTCACCGGTTCCCAGGTTTGCGAGTCGCGACGGCATAGCTCCCGGTTACGGATTCAACCGACGTAATACCAGCCCTGGGCCTCGACAGCCTTGAACCATGGGCGCCGAAAACCCGCATCGGAGACGAGGACCGGAATGCAGCCAGTTGGAAGCATGAGAGCCAATGCTTGAAGGAGTTGTTTCTGGTATTTCGGACAGCTCTCACGCTCATGAATACGCTCGTAAATGGGAAATGAACGCCCGGCCAAAGGGATCGCTGCCCTCAACACAAAGGCCTTGCCAGGTGCATCGATTCGAGACCAGTCGACCAGAATCAGCGGATGCTTTAACGACCCCAGCAGGGCTTGCAAAATGACCCAGTAAAACAGCGGGCGCTCGGCGTGGAGATGAACATTGCCCAATAAGCGATCCACTCGTTTGATGGCGTGTTTGGGATACGCCCGGCCCGGCATGGATCGGCCAATCCCGGTCAAGGTCAGACGCCGGCCTTGTAGTAATGCGCTGACACAACACATCAGTGCAGTCAGACGGCGGGAATGGAGAGTGGGCAGTGCTTGTGCGAACGCGTTGTGTAAAAATCGGATGGCCTGCATGGGTTCGGGATCTTGCTTTTGTGTGGTGCAAACCAAGCTGCCGACTCATGCAGGTCTCTTCAATATTCCAACTTCTTGATTTCCTGTGTGAAAAAGCGGGGATCCCTCAGAATCTGTCCCCTTTTCCTTGGCGATCCGCATCGACTCGATCTGGCTGGCGACCGAGCCGATGGATATGCGCTCTGGCACCGAGAACGCGCGCTCCCGTGTTGTGGCAACATGTCTGGTGTAAGACTTCAGTCCCAGCCGTTCAGGCGAACATGCACGCAACTTCTTGAGAGACTGGAAAGTCCTGTTGATCTGCGACGAAGTAGTTGCGCAAGACGGGATGCCCGAACGCTTACGGCCATACTACGCCGAGCTGATGAACACGTTTAACAGAAGGAACTCCTTAGGCGATCAAGTGCTTTCTTCAAGCGTTGAATATCCGCCTTGATGACCGATTATCGTTTTCTCTGTCAATTTCACTTATGCAGTGATTAGGCCACCTACTATTGATAAAGCGCTACTCGAGCGCTGGAACAGGTATGAGGACGTTTCCAGTTCCTAATCTTTTTACGATGCACTTGCTGCATAGGTGAAAAAAATGACCATGGAAATCTTTAACCAGAGTGGTAACTATACTTTTGTTATGCCTGAGGAAGTCGACAGGATGACAGTCACTGTGATTGGTGCCGGCGGTGGTGGCGGCGGCGGTGGTGGTGCCTTTGACCTGATTCTTAAAGGGCGTGGCGCAGGGGGTGGTGGAGGGGGTGGTGGCGCCATTCTTTCTCCCGGTCGTCCCGGTACGAGAGGCTATACTTTCAATATTCAGGTCGGTCAGGGAGGCTCGGGAGGTGATGGGGGCAGCTCTGGCGGTAGCGTGGGAGGTGATGGCGGCGCGACCAGTTACTCAGTCCGAGATGGTGATGGCGTCCTGCGTGATGAGGTATCTGCTGGTGGTGGATATGGCGGAGGCGGTGGCAGTTTAGGAGGGGTCATTCGTAACACCCCAGGTTCCGGCGGTAATGGCGGTCGTGGCGGCTCGAAATTTTCGGGCGGTCTTGGTCAGGACGGAGGCAACAATGGTGGCAGCCAATCCTCTGGTCGTGGTGGAGTTGCCGGCGGCGGACAGTTTCCGATTCCGGCCTCGTACGGAACGGCCGGTAATGGAGGTGACGGCGGCATGGGCGGCGAGATTAACACCAGCACCAATACAGGGATGGCAGGCCAGTCGGGCCTCTCAGGTTCAGACGGCTGTTGCATAATCGAATACTGAGAGAATTGGCTTCAGCTTTGCGGACAATGCGGTGGACTTGTGTTGCCGCCTTGGTCTTGGCCGCGTTGTCGGGAGGGTAGTATCGGAGTCCCCCCGACAACAATTTGATGAGTTGGCGTGCCGGGACAAAAATGGGACAGATTTGAATGGCACTTACAGCCTTTTTCAAGGTGGTTTTCCTCGGCGTGTGTTCGCAACTATCACCGTAGACCCATTCCAATCCGTCTTCATTTTTTCTCATCTCAACATCATCGGTTTTTTTGAAATCAGGCCACTCATATATTGATTTAAATCACGTAGATCCTGAATGCTCCAAGCGTACGGCGATAGCTTTACGCCATTCTCTTGCAGCGTTTTTGGAATCAGGTTTCCATTTGGACGAAGTACTACCGATGACACAATAACGCCCGGATAATCATTTAACCGTTTCTTGAAAGCGGCGGTTGTAAGGTCAGGTGTAGGCGGATTGCTTTTGTTGGCTAATGGTCCTGTTCCTTTGATATCTATGCCGTGGCACATGACACATCTCTGTAGATAGAGATTTTTCCCATTGATATTGTCTGCTGAGGATAACGATGCTTGAATTAGAGCTAAAATTCCTAGCAAGGTGATGGGTAGTGTTTTCATTGGGCGGAAACTGATAAGGTGCGGGGTATTTGGGGGGAGAGGGTAAGCGGAAGAGCAGACGTATTTGTAGCTGTGGTATGAAACATGCCAATCCCTTGAGCAATTGTAATTTTATAGATCGCAATGAATACGAGTCTTTGCTCGCGGGCGGTATTTTCCTAGTTGTTACAGGGTATGTCAATGCCGGAACTGAACAGTGATTGGGGGCTGGCGTTTCACTCTGCCCCTGCTAGGGCGAGTCACTGCTAGCTGCATAATTTTAGTGCTATGCATAAGGAGATGTGGATGCACTTGTTTGAAACGCAGAGACTGATTTGGCGACCACTTTCACAGCAGGACTTGCCCGCATTGGCGGAGATTTTGGGCGACCCTGAAGTCATGAAATACTCCGTGCGCGGTGTTTGTGATGAGAGTGCCACTTGCAATTTTATTGAATGGTGTTTGGGGTGTTATGTATCTCATGGTATGGGGCCATGGGCTTTGGTAGAGAAGGGCTCTGGGGCGCTTGTTGGGTTTTGTGGTGTGGGGCCAGAAATGGTTGGTGGGGTGGAAGAGGCTAATCTGGGCTATAGACTGGCCAGAAAATACTGGGGGCAAGGGCTCGGGGCCGAAGCGAGCCAAGGAGTGTTGGATTATGTTTTTACTCAGAAGCAAGTGGCCTCTGTCGTTGTTGTCATCGAGCCAGAGCATCTGGCTTCGCTGCGAGTAGCTGAAAAGGCGGGATTTAAAGACTTCAGCATTCTTGAATTTCATGGGCGCACTGTTCGTGTGTACCGAATAACGCTTGATGATTGGAAGAGTTCGATATTGCGATAGGGTCAGAATAAATATGTCCCGAATGGCAAATGAAATATTTGTTAGTTGTCCCAAGCCACTACGACGTCGACCATGCTCTGGAGTCAACGCCTATCACGCTACTTCAGCACGAGGGAAATTTGTTCCATGCATCAGAAGAAACATTTATCGCAGCACACTGTAATCCGCAGACTGAGCTTGCGCGCGGCGGGTGCTGTCGCAATCACCCTCGCTACCCTGAGCTGCGCGCAAGCGGCCACGTCCGCCACGGATACCATCAAGGCGTTCAAGCTGTGTACTGGCGCGGATAACGCTTCCCACGTCCTGGAAGGGACCATCGACCAGAACGTGCGCAACGACGTGACCGCCATTCACTTCAAGCAAACCCCAGCGCATACCTCCTATGGCTGGCATAAGGATCCAGAGCCTCAGTACGTCATAACACTGTCCGGCACTTTGGCGTTCGTGACCCGCACCGGCGAGAAGTTCACCCTGCACCCGGGTGAAGTGCTGATTGCCGAAGACAACACAGGCTCGGGGCATCGCTGGGATCTGGTCGATGATCAACCCTGGCGGCGTGGGTATGTAGTCCTGAAGCCTGGCGCGCCGGACTCGTTCATCCCGAACGATCCCGTCGCTGCGAAAGTGTGTAAAGCGCCTTAGTCCTGCCGATCACACCGGCTCTTCGCGAACACCCATTCGATAGCGTGATCGAGGTCAGTCGTTCACTGGGGCCGGTGAGTTTGCCCGATAGTCCATCTGCCAACACAGGCCTGGGGAGCGCGAACAGAGCGGTATCCCCATCGATCTTGGCATACTCGTCAGGTGGAAGGCTTGCCCAGGCGCTTACCCTTGTGGATGGCACTGTCATACTCTAGTCTTCGAACCCACAGAAGGTCGCGAGCATCGAGCATGGCTTTTTTATCCAATGGCATCGAAATAGACCCGCAGTTGCCGTTGGACGCTGAATGCCGCGTTGACGCCGGTGGTAAGCTTCTTGGATGGCTGTGTATCGTACTCTTCTTACCTATTGCCTGTTTTATGGTTTATGCATTTGCAGAGAATCTCAGAGAGCACTATTTTGCTCATGATCTGCATTTCAATTTTTCAATGGTTTTCGTGGCGCTGTCTTGCATGTTATTTGTCTGGGTTGCTTGTTCAAGTATCCAGCGAGTGCGCTCCGCTCACTTACCGGTGATACTATTGCGTCCGGGTGAGTTAAGATTTTGCAATAGCCTGGCACCGATAGCGCTGACGGACATACAGGCCATTGAATACTCGTTCTATCGGAACTCAGCGATCGTCACCTTGATAATCAAGCCGCAGGCTGCTCTACCGTTATTGGCTCCTCATCGGTTCGGCATGCCTGATGGCCGGCGTGTGTGGCGTAAGCACCGAGTTATGTTCTCGCTGCTCCAATCGACATACGCCGGTCAACTGGTAACAAACAGCTCCGTCATTCAGCGAATGGAACAGTATTGGGCCGCAGCTAATTCGCAGCGATCAGCCGGTTCTGTAACCTAAGCATGCGCCCAACGTACTTTGCAAAATGACAGAAACTGACAGATCAGCTTGATGGTTTTGAAAAGACGTTCACCAGACTTCCATCGGGATCACGGAGCAGCAGTGACGTATTGCCCCAAGGCATAACCGTGATTGGCATCACAACCTCCGCATCACTCACCCGAAGTAGCACTGCCTCGACATCATCCACTTGAAACTCCAGGATTGCCGAGCGATTGCTGGCGGCTACCGCCAGTCCGTTGTTATGAAGGCGGATCAAACGCTCATCACTTATCGCCAAGACGACTCCGTCGAAATGAATTTCGGCGAACCCTTCAGCAAGATGCTTGGGCTCAATAGTCGAGAGATTTTGATAGAACTGGACAAGGTGTTCAAATTTATTGGTAACGAGGCGAACAGACGAGAATTTCATGATTTGGCCTGGCAAAAATGAGAGGCCTTAATCTACTTCAAGCCAGTGTCAGTGTCTGACAGGATCGTTTTGCCAGAACCCAGACCGGCTGATCGGATGCGACCCTTATACCCCGGCGCAGATCAGCGCCAATCAGTACGCGAAATCACCTTCCAAAAAAACTCATATTTCCTACGCGTTTCAGGCGCGGGAGAACGTTGCGTGCGCCAAACCTCAGGGTTACTGTTCCACTGTCGCTGCAAATTCAGCGATACAGGTTTTGCAGCCTGGAATACAGAGTTCCTTTTCGTAACAGAGGAGCTTTACCGTGACCAAGAAAATCACTCCCGATCTACCTCCGACTCGCAAAACCCTAAGCACCGCTGACAGGGCGACATACCTACATAAGCTCCCAGACACACCATCCAACGACCCCGATCTGGCCCCGGCAAACACATCACGTTTGCTCGATACCCTCGCGCTCACCTGCTCCAAACCCGTCACGCCACATGCCCCATACAAGCCCACGCTGTTTGCCATCCAGCCGGGTATCAATGCCCAGGACGCGCTGACCTACGTTTCGAATCTGCTCGAAACGGCGGAACTCAATGGCGACGAAATCAGCCTGCATACCAATCCCGTCGAACGTGCGCTGTTCTGGGGCATGCTGCATTCGGTGGAGGTGGCACGTGCGGTGGTGGATGCCCTGCTTGAGGGCGCGCCTGCGTCCAACCCACTATCGTCCGCCGGCACAGGCTGCGGTTGTGGTCAGCAGACTTGAGGGGAGGGCGGTCGCTGCATTCAACCCGCGCATCGGGACACCCATTGCCCCGATGCGCGGGCGGTCATGATCAACACCCGCCTGATTGATCAGCCCTTGAGGGTGACCGGGCCGTGATTGTCGCAGTGGCTTCCATGGGGATGGTGCAGATGCCCCTCCACCAGATAGTCCACATGATCCCCATGTGTCACCGCCTCATGCCCACAGCCCGGACCATGCACATGATCCTTGGCATGTCCGCTGCAGCTATGATCCGGTGTGCAGCTATCGGGATTGCGCACATTGACCTCCAGGCTATGTTCATCGACATGATCGCCATGCACGTGGTGCAGATGACCATCGTGCAGGTAGTCGATATGGCCATTGTGCTCGATCGCCGTATGTCCGCAGCCAGGGCCATGTTGATGGGTGTGATCGGGATGCTTGTCACATGTGCTCATACCTGATTCCTCTTTCTCTTCGTAGTGGAGATTGGGTGTCTTCAGGTTAGGCACAGGTCCGGTTTCATGCCTCGATTACCTTTGAAACTGTCTACCAGTCGTCGCCTGTGATGGGCATGTAACCGACTGCGGTGGCGCACCACTTGCATGTGCTTGACCTTCTCTTTGGCAATTTCGCTCGGAATAAGGATTTTCCCCTTGGCACTGCACCTCTGGTTTACTTTCGCGCTGGCTTACTTGGCAACCACGCTATCCCCCGGCCCCAACGTACTGTTAGTCGTACGCAACGCCCTGCGTTATGGTCCCCCAGCCATGGCCGTGACACTGCTCGGCAATCTTGGCGCCCAGTTGCTGGTGACCAGCGGTGTGGCACTGGGCGTGGGTGCCATCCTGATTGCCGTGCCTACGGCATTTCTGGCGTTGAAGGTGGTGGGCGCCGGTTACCTGATCTATCTCGGGGTGCGCCAGTTGTTGGCCCGCACGCCTGTGGCCCGTCCAGCCGGAGAGGAGCCAACCAGCCTACCGGCCTCGAAATGGAAAATTGGGATGGAGGCGTTTCTGGTCTCCGCGAGCAATCCCAAGACGCTGATTTTTCTCTGCGCTTTTCTACCGCAGTTTCTTGATCATGATCAGCCGATTGCCGGGCAGTTCCTGACGATGTACCTCACCATCGCTGCCATCGTGGTGATCGTCCATTCGGTTTACTGCTACACCGCTTACCGATTCAGTAAGCGCCTCAGCTCCGCACACTGGGTGGCGGCGTTGAAGCGCACCACCGGGGCGATTTTCATTGGTCTGGGTGTGCGTTTGCTGAACACCAAGGCGCTGTGAGCCAACCCCCTCCCTCTACCGCACATGCCCAGGTTGGCCCGATTTGAGGTTGCTTAATACAATGGAGGTGAAACCTTCCTTTTTTGAGGAACACTCCATGACCCGCGCACAAGCCAATGGCCGTTTTGACGTTACGCTGAATCCCGAGCCCCTTAGCGATATCGCTGCGGGGACGGGCCTTGGACGCATGTCCATCAACAAGGCGTTTCACGGTGACCTGGTGGCGACCAGCCAAGGTGAAATGCTGTCCTTCCGTGGCAGTTTGCTGGGGTCGGCGGGCTACGTGGCAATGGAAACCGTGACCGGTACGCTGGGTGGTCGCAAGGGCAGCTTTGTATTGCAGCACAGCTCCACCATGACACGCGGGGTCCCCGAACAGTCCATTCAGGTGGTGCCCGATTCCGCTACCGGGGAGCTTGCGGGACTGGCCGGTCGCCTGGTGATCACGGTCGCGGAAGGTCAGCATTCCTATCGGTTTGACTACTCATTGTCCTGAGATCGGCAGGGAGAGGCGAGGAGGGTCACACCTCTCCTGCAAGCCTCACGGGTAGCTGACCGCCTGCACCCAGTTTGCCCCTTTGCCAGAAGGCGCGCTGGCGCTACGGGTGAGCGTGCCGTGCAGCGGATCGATGGCGTACACACCCACCTCAGGGCTTTTCTCTCCGGTCACCAGCAACCATTTCCCTGAAGGGTCGACGGTGATTCCCCGTGGTTGTTCTTCGACCTTGATGTTCTGCACAAAGCTCAGCTTGCCGCTTTTGCCGTCTACCGAAAAGGCACTGACCGTGCTGCCGGTGCGCTCCGAGGTGTAGAGGAAGCGCCCGTTGGGGGTGAGCTTGATGTCGGCGGCCCAGATCAGGTTGTTCGCCAGCGGCGGCGGTGTCGGTTGGCCTGGTTTGATCATCGGCCTTGCAATGCCACGCACCAGGCCCGAGTCGGCGGGTATGGCATTGACTTCGGACAGCGCTTTCAGGCCTCCGCTCTTCGGGTCGATGGCAAAGGTGGTCACGGTGCCGGCCATTTCGCTCAGCAGGTAGAGAAAGCGGTTGTCAGAGGAGATGACCGGATGGCGCGGACCACTGCCCTTGGGCATGTCGATATGGCCCAGTGGCGTGAGCTTGCCGCTGACGGCGTCGAACTTGAATTCCAGGTACTGATCGGAACCCAGGTTGGCGGCGTACACGAAACGATTGGTCTTATCGACAATGATCGAGTGGGCGTTCGGACCGGTCTTGATCACTTGTCGTACATCATCGCTGACAACGCCCTTGGCATCGATGGCGTTGACGCTGATCAGGTCCTCGCCGTAGGACGCACCGAACAGATAGTGACCGGCCTTGTCCGTCGAGATGTAGGCCAGGCTGTCGGCAACTGTGGCGTTCTTCAGGTGCTTGAGGGCGCCGTTGGCGGGGTTGATGGCGTAGGTTGCGACCGAATAGGGCTTGGCGCGTATGGACGCGTAAAGTTTGCTGTGGTCGGGGCTCAGCGCCAGGGGCATTACGCCAGCTCCGACGTCGGTGGTGGCCAGGGGTTGCAATTGCCCCTTTGCCGACAACGCATAACTACTGAGCGTGCCGTCGGTGGCGTTGGAAACGTAAATGTAGGTATTGGCCCAGGCCACGGGGGCGATCAGCAACAGGGCGGCACTGGCGAATCCTTGCAGGGTTTTGGTTCGGCTCATTTCGGGGACTCTTTATTGTTGTTTTTAATTGTCTGTCATCGTATGACTTGGTTTGATTGTTAAGCGGCCGTGCCTTCCTTGTCAATCCTGAGGTGGATCAGGGAGGGATGTGCCAAAGCGCTGCAAGTCGCCGTCAGAAGCCGTGTGTAAGGGTCGCGTAACTGACAAGAGTTTCACCATCAGCGTACCGGTCCAGAAAGCTTAGGTTCAGGTTGCCGGGCGCAACCTCGATAGCAGACTAACCTTCAGTGCACCGGCCAGTGGCCATGTCGGTGCAGCAGCGCGCCCCAGGGGAGAAATGAGTGAAGCACAGCAAGGGAACAAGAATTCTGCTGGTGGTCGTGGTGCTGGGGCTCCTGGTGGGCGGCTGGGCGCTTTATCACCGTACGAGCAAGCCCAGGGGCAAACCACCGTCGATGGGCGATCCGGTCACCGCCGTCGCCGTCAAACTGATGGATGTGCCGGTGTATATCGATGCCCTGGGCACGGTGACGCCGACCCGCAGCGTGACGGTGGTCAGTCAGGTCTCCGGGATTCTGTCCTCGGTGGATTTCAAGGAAGGGCAACGGGTCAGCAAGGGCCAGGTGGTGGCGCGCATTGATGACCGGGCACTGAAGGCCCAGTTGGCCCAGGCCAAGGGCGTGCTGGCCCACGATCAGGCGGTGCTGGTCAATGCCCAACGTGACCTGGCGCGCTTTCGCGAACTGATCAAGGTCGGCTCGGTCAGTCAACAAACCCTCGATACCCAGGTCGCCACGGTGCAAGAGCAAGTGGGCACGGTCGCGGCGGATGACGGTGCGGTGCAGAACCTGCAAGTGCAGGTGAGTTACTGCACCATCACCTCGCCGGTGGACGGTATCGTCGGGCTGCGCCTGGTGGACCCGGGCAACTTTGTGTCGGCGGGCAGTACCACGGGCATCGCGGTGATCACCCAGATGAACCCGGCGACGGTGGTGTTCGCCGTGCCGGAGGACGATCTGGGCGCCATTGACCAGGCCATGGCCAAGGGCACGGTCGATGTCCTGGCCTATGACCGCAACAAACACAACCTGCTGGCCAGCGGCACCTTGCTGGCCCTGGACAACCAGGTCGATACCACGACGGGCACGGTACGGGTCAAGGCGCAGTTCAACGACAGCGGTAACGCGTTGTTCCCCAATCAGTTCGTCAATGCCCGGCTCAAGGCCGACACCCTGCTGCAGGTCTCCGTGGTGCCGACCCTGGCGATCCAGCACGGCAGCAAGGGTGACTTCGTCTTCGTGGTGCAAGGCAACAAGGCCAGCCTGCGTAATATCAAGAGTGGCCCGGTCAGTGGTGACCTGACGGCGGTACTGGAAAGTGGTGTGAAAGTCGGCGAGCAGGTGATTACCGAAGGTGCCGACAAACTGGACAATGGCTCCGCGGTGAAGGTGGTCAGTCAGTGAGATCAGCGATGCGTCAGACCCTCCGTTTGTGCCGTCCAGGTAGTCACTGCTCATGAACATCTCAAGACCCTTTATCGAACGTCCCATCGCGACCACGCTGTTGATGGTCGCGGTCTTCCTGATGGGGCTGCTCGGCTACCATTTTCTCTCGGTCTCGGCCCTGCCGGAAGTCGACTATCCGACCATCCAGGTCTTCACCCAGTACCCCGGGGCCAGTCCGGATGTGATCAGCTCTTCGATCACCGCGCCGCTGGAGCGTCAGTTCGGCGAGATGCCCGGTCTCAAGTCGATGGGCTCCACCAGTTCCGACGGTGCGTCGGTGATCACCCTGCAATTCGACCTGTCGCTGTCGCTGGATATCGCTGAACAGGAAGTGCAGGCCTCGATCAACGCCGCCGGCACCTTCCTGCCGGCCAACCTGCCGTACCCGCCGGTCTACAGCAAGGTCAACCCGGCTGACGCGCCGGTCCTGACACTGTCACTGACCTCGGATGTGCTGCCGCTGACCAAGATCGAGGACCTGGCCGATACCCGCCTGGCGCAGAAGATTTCGCAGATTTCCGGCGTCGGCCTGGTCACCATCAGCGGTGGCCAGCGTCCGGCGGTGCGGGTCGAGACCAATACCTCGGCGCTCAACAGCATGGGCCTGTCCCTGGAGGATGTGCGCAGCGCCCTGGGCAGCGCCAACGTCAACCAGGCCAAGGGCAATATCGACGGCAAGTTCCAGGCGTTCTCCATCGGCGCCAACGACCAATTGCAATCGGCCGAGGAATACCGCGACCTGGTGATCGCCTACAAAAACGGTGCGCCGATCCGCCTGGCGCAGATCGCCACCTCGATCCAGGGCGCGGAGAACCCGCGGCAGGCAGCCTGGACCAACGACACGCCGTCCATTGTGCTGAATATCCAGCGCCAGCCGGGGGCCAACGTCATCCAGGTGGTCGACCGGGTCCAGCAACTGCTGCCCAAGCTGCGCGCCAGCCTGCCGGGGACCCTCAAGGTCAGCGTGCTGACCGACCGCACCCAGACCATCCGGGCCTCGGTCACCGACGTCCAGTACGAACTGGGGGTCGCGATCTTGCTGGTGGTGCTGGTGATCTTCCTGTTCCTGCGCAATGTGCCGGCCACGGTGATTCCGGCCGTTACCGTGCCCTTGAGCCTGATCGGCACCCTGGCGGTGTCCTACGTCCTGGGCTTTTCCCTGAACAACCTGACCCTGATGGCGCTGACCATTGCCATCGGTTTTGTGGTCGATGACGCCATCGTCATGATCGAAAACATCACCCGCTACCTGGAGGAGGGCGACACGCCGTTGCAGGCCGCGCTCAAGGGGTCGGCACAGATCGGTTTCACCATCATCTCGCTGTCGGTGGCACTGATCGCGGTGATGATCCCGCTGTTGTTCATGGGCGATGTGGTCGGCCGGCTGTTCCGCGAGTTCGCCATGACGGTGGCGGTGACCATCGTGATTTCCGCAATCATTTCCCTGACCCTGACACCGATGATGTGTTCGCGCATGCTACGCAATCACAGCGGCGAGCGCCGCCCGGACTTTTTCGACAAGATCAACAGCTACTACGTGCGGGGCCTGGACTGGGTCTTGGTGCACCGCACCCTGACGCTGATCTCCATTGTCTTCACCGCGCTGCTGACCCTGTTCATCATCGTGATCATGCCCAAGGGCTTTTTCCCCGAACAGGACACCGGGCTGATCCAGGGTATTTCCCAGGGTTCGCCCACCGTATCGTTCCAGCAGATGGAGTTGCAACAGCAGAAGCTTGCGGCACGGATTCTCAAGGACCCGGCCGTGGCGAGCCTGTCGTCCTTCGTCGGTATCGACCAGACCAACCCGACCATCAACCAGGGCAACCTGCTGATCAACCTCAAGGATCGCGGCGATCGCGACAGCGCGGCGACGGTGATTCGTCGGCTGTCAGACGCCAATGCCGATGATTCCGGAGTGCGTCTGTACCTGCACAGCGTGCAGGACCTGACCCTCGATGCGACGATCTCCACCACCAGCTACCGCCTCGGCCTGCAGGCGACTGACCCGCAGACCCTGGAAGAGTGGACCACCAAACTGCTGGCGGCCATCGGCAAGGACCCGCTGTTCAGCGACGTGCAAAGCCAGGCGCTGCAGTTCGGCAATCAGATCCAGATCAATATCGACCGCGCCACGGCCTCGCGCCTGGGCGTCACCCCGCAGGCCATCGATAACGTGCTGTACGACGCCTTTGGCCAGCGCCAGGTGTCGACCATCTACACCCAGCTCAACCAGTATCACGTGGTGATGGCGACCGACCGGCCGCCGCGCAATATCGCCGATCTGCTGACCGGGCTTTATGTCACCACCAGCAGCGGCGCCGTGGCACCCCTGGCGAGCATGGCCACCCAGCAGGTGATTCGCACCCCGATCACCATCAACCGGCTGGGCCAGTTCCCCTATGCCGACATCTCCTTCAACCTGGCCCCCGGACAGACCCTGGGCGCGGCCGTGACGCGCCTGGATCAGATTGAAAAAGACGTCGGCCTGCCCTTGACGGTCCAGGCCAACCTGGAGGGCGCCGCCGCGACCTTCCAGTCCTCGCTGTCAAACCAGATCTTCCTGGTGCTGGCGGCGATTGTCGTGGTCTACCTGATGCTCGGCATTCTCTACGAGAGCTTCGTGCACCCGGTGACCATCCTCTCGACCCTGCTCTCGGCAGCCCTCGGTGCCTTGCTGGCGTTGCTGGTCACCGGCACCCAGTTCGACATCATCGGTTTGATCGGCATTGTGCTGTTGATCGGGATCGTCATGAAAAACGGCATCATGATGGTGGACTTCGCCCTCGAACTGGAGCGCAAGGACGGACTCGACCCGGTGGCGGCGATTCGCAAGGCGGCGGAACTGCGTTTCCGCCCGATCCTGATGACCTCCATGGCCTCGCTGTTCGGCGCGGTGCCGCTGGCCCTGGGCACGGGCATCGGTTCCGAGCTGCGCCATCCGCTGGGCATCGCGATCATCGGCGGGCTGTTGCTCAGTCAGTTACTGACGCTGTTCTCCACACCGGTGATTTTCCTGGCGATGAATCAGCTGGAACGGCGCTTCAGCAAGCGTCAAGCCGAGACCGAGGGCTGATGCCATGAACATCAGCGCGCCGTTTATCCAACGTCCGATTGCAACCATTTTGCTGGCGGTCGGCCTGGCCCTGTTTGGCGGGCTGGCGTTCCTGCTGTTGCCGGTGGCGCCGTTGCCGCAAGTGGACTTCCCGACCATCAGCGTGCGGGCCTCGTTGCCCGGCGCCGATCCGGAAACCGTCGCCACCTCGGTGGCGACGCCGCTGGAACGGCAGTTCGGGCAGATCGCCGGGGTCACCCAGATGACCTCGTCGAGCAACCTGGGCTCGACCCGTATCAACCTGCAATTCGACCTGAGTCGCAATATCGACGGCGCCGCCCGCGATGTGCAGGCCGCGATCAACGCCGCCCGCAGCAGCCTGCCCAGCGATCTGGCGGGTAATCCGACCTACCGCAAGGTCAACCCGGCCGACTCGCCGATCATGATCATCAGCCTGACCTCCGACAGCGCCACGCCGGGCCAGATGTATGACGTGGCCTCGACCTTGCTGGAGCAGAAACTGCTGCAAACCAGTGGGGTTGGCGACGTGACGGTCGGCGGCGGGGCGCTGCCGGCGGTGCGGATCGAGCTCAACCCGGACCGGCTCAACCATTACGGCGTGAGCCTGGAGCAAGTCCGCGGGGTGATCACCGCCTCGAACGCCAACCTGCCCAAAGGCGCGTTGTCCATTGGCGATCGTTCCTACGGGATCGGCGCCAACGACATGCTGCTCAAACCCGAGGATTACGCGCCGCTGGTGGTCAAGCAAAGCAACGGCGACGTGGTGCATATTTCCGACCTGGGCTATGTCCGTGAGGATGTCGAGGACCTGCGCAACTTCGGCCTGTCCAACGGCCGGCCGGCAGTGCTACTGGTGGTGTTCAAGCAGCCAGGGGCCAACGTCATCGAGACGGTGGATGCGGTCAAGGCATCGTTGCCGTTCCTGCAAAGCTCGATTCCGGCCTCGATCAAGCTCAATATCCTGCTGGATCGCACCACCACCATCCGCGCGTCATTGCACGATGTTGAAGTCACCTTGCTGGCGTCGATTTTCCTGGTGACCCTGGTGACCTTCGGTTTCTTCCGCGACTGGCGCAGCACCCTGGTACCGGCCATCGTCGTGCCGTTGTCGTTGCTCGGCACCTTTGGCGCCATGTATTTCCTCGGTTACAGCCTGAATAACCTGTCGCTGATGGCGCTGACCATTTCCACCGGCTTCGTGGTGGACGATGCGATCGTCATCGTGGAAAACATCATGCGGCACCTGGAACGCGGCGAAAGCCGGGTGCAGGCGGCACTGGCCGGGGCCCGGGAGGTCGGCTTTACGGTGTTGAGCATCAGTGTGTCGCTGATCGCCGTGTTTATTCCGTTGCTGATGATGGGCGGTATCGTCGGGCGGCTGTTCCGCGAGTTCTCCATCACGCTGTCGGTGGCGATCCTGATTTCGATGCTGATCTCCCTGACCGTGACGCCGATGCTCTCCAGCATCCTGCTGCGCCCG
This sequence comes from Pseudomonas gingeri, assembly GCF_013386165.1. GTDB lineage: Bacteria > Pseudomonadota > Gammaproteobacteria > Pseudomonadales > Pseudomonadaceae > Aquipseudomonas > Aquipseudomonas gingeri_C. Next base: position 801,047 of record NZ_JACAOS010000003.1, read on the forward strand.
AGCCAGGAGACCGGTTCGGATCACGAATACCCGGATTCGCGCTTCCATCGGTTCTATGACCGGACCCTGGTCTGGGTCGTCGAACATTCTGCACTGATGGGGCTGTTGACCCTGCTGGTTATCGTGCTCGCCGGCGTACTCTATGTGCTGGTGCCCAAGGGCTTCTTTCCCCAGGAAGACACCGGGCGCCTGCAGGGCAGTATCATTGCGCCGCAAAGCATTTCCTATGCGGCGATGCAGGAAGCCTTCAGCAAGATCAACCAGACTGTCTCCAAGAACCCGAATATCCAGACCGTCGGTGGTTTTATCGGCGGTGGTGGGGGCGGTGGCGGTGCGATCAACAGCGGGCAGATGTTCATTGCGCTCAAGCCGATAGGAGAGCGCAAGGACGGTGCCGACCAGATCATCGCCCAGATACGCAAGGCCCTCGGCGAACTGCCGGGGACCCGGCTGTACCTGCAATCGGCCCAGGACATCACCGTCGGTGGAAGGCAGAGCGGGGCGCAATACCAGTACACCCTGACCGCCGATGACCAGGACACCCTGGACGAATGGGTGCCCAAGGTCGTGGCCGTGCTGCACACCTTGCCGCAACTGACCGATATCAACACCGACCAGCAGGACAACAGCCTGCTGGCGAATATCAATATCAGCCGCGATACCGCCGCTCGCCTGGGGGTCAATATCGGCAATATCGACCAGACCCTCTACGACGCCTTCGGCCAGCGCCAGGTCTCGACCATCTACAAGGCGGCCAACCAGTACCATGTGGTGATGGAAGTGGCGCCGCCGTACTGGACCGATCCGTTGGCCCTCAAGTCGATCTATGTCCCGACCGGGGCCGTGGCGTCCAGCCAGACGGGGGGGGCGGCGACGCCACCAACGCTGGTGCCGCTGTCGGCCTTGTCGGGTACCGGCATCCAGCGCACGGCGATCTCCATTGCCCACCAGGGTACCTTCCCGGCGGTGACGGCCTCGTTCAACCTGGCGCCCGGTACCTCCATCGGCCAGGCCACGGCACTGGTGGAAAACGCCGTGGCCCAGTTGCGCATGCCGGCCAGTGTGGTCGGGCAATTCGCCGGCACGGCCCAGGTGTTCCAGTCATCGGTGGCCAGCGAGCCGCTGTTGATCGTTGCCGCGTTGTTGTCGGTGTATATCGTGCTGGGGATTCTCTACGAGAACCTGATGCACCCGCTGACCATCCTTTCGACCTTGCCGTCGGCCGGTGTCGGTGCGCTGATCGCCTTGCTGCTGACCGGCACCGAACTGTCGATCATTGCCCTGGTGGGGGTGATCCTGCTGATCGGGATCGTCAAGAAGAACGCGATCATGATGATCGACTTCGCCATTACCGAGCGGGTCCAGCACGGGCGCAGTGCCCGTGAGGCGATTCACCGCGCCTGCCTGATCCGCTTCCGGCCGATCATGATGACCACCCTGGCGGCCATTCTCGGCGCCTTGCCGCTGGTCCTGGGCAGTGGCTACGGTTCGGAATTGCGCCGGCCCCTGGGGATTTCCATTATCGGTGGGTTGCTGCTCAGCCAATTGCTGACGCTCTACACCACACCCGTTATTTATCTGTGGCTGGACAGCGCTTCCGAGCGGCTGCGTCGGCGCGGCAAGGAGTCTTGAAAATGCTGATGGTTCGACACGCCCCGTACCTGGTCCTGCTGCTCAGCCTGAGCATCAGTGGCTGCATGGTCGGGCCGGATTACCAGAAACCGCCAATCGAACTGCCGCAGACCTTCAAGGAAGGCGCGCAATGGCAGCGGGCGGCCGCCAATCCCCAGGGTGCATTGAACAGCCAGTGGTGGCTGGATTATCACGACCCGGTTCTCAACGACCTGATGGTTCGAGCGGCCAAGGCCAACCAGTCGATTGTTTCCGCCGAAGCGGCTTACCGCCTGGCCCAGGCGCAGGTCGCTTCCAGCCGGGCCGGGCTCTGGCCGACGGTGACCGCCGGCTTGTCCGGTTCCCGTGGGGTGGGCAAGAGCGGGAGCAGCGGCACGACGTCGAGCGCTTCGGGTGGCTCGGTCGAACAAAGTGTCAGCGCCACCCTCGGCGCCAGTTGGGAGCCGGACCTGTGGGGGCTGGTACGGCGCGGCATCGAATCGAGCCAGGCGTCGGCCCAGGCCTCCGATGCGCTGTTGGCCGGCGTGCGGTTGTCCATCGGTGGCAGTGTCGCCAGCAACTACTTCGGCATCCGCCAGCTGGATATCGATATCCGCCTGTTGGATGAACAGCAGCGGATCAATCAGCAGTTGCTGGACATCACCCAGGCCGCCTTCACCCAGGGCACCGCGTCCAACGACCAACTGCTGGTGGCCCAGGACCAGTTGACCACGGTAGTGGCGGCCTTGCAGACCTCCCAGCGTTCGCGGGAGCAGTTCGAGCATGCCCTGGCGGTGCTGGTGGGCGTGGCGCCGGCGCAGTTCAGCCTGGCACCGGTCGACAGTTTTGCCTTCAACCTGCCGGCGACGCCGTTGAACCTGCCGTCCGGGTTGTTGCAACGGCGTCCGGACGTGGTCGCCGCCGAACGTTCGGTGGCCGCAGCCAATGCGAAAATCGGCGTTGCCGACGCGGCGTTCTATCCCAATCTCGACCTGACGGCCCAGGTTGGCTACACCGGCAGCGCCCTGGGCGGCTTGTTCTCGTTGCCGAACCGGATCTGGAGTGTCGGCCCGGCGCTGGCCGAGACCCTGTTCGACGGCGGTGCGCGCTCGGCTGCGGTCAAGGAGGCCGAGGCCAGCTATGACGAGGAAGTCGCCAACTATCGCGGCACGGTGCTCAGCGCCTTGCAGAACGTGGAAGACAACCTCTCGGCGCTCAATCACCTGCAGACCCAGGCCCAGTCCTACCAGCAGATTTACCAGCGCAACCAGCAACTGTTCGGCAGCCAGCAGGCCCAGCAGAAGGCCGGGACGGTCAGCCTGCAAGACGTGTTGACCCAGCAACTGATCCTCTTGCAGACCGAACAGAGCCTGCGCGACACCCAGGGTCAGTTGACCCAGGGCAGCGTCAGCTTGATCCAGAGCCTTGGCGGCGGCTGGCAGGAGGCCCCTTTGCCCGCCAAGTGAGGCGTCATGGCCTATGCCGGTCTATCTCAAATCTGGCCGAAATGTGTGGCGAGCCCTGATGTCAGTCAGTTAAGGCCGTTCATGCCGAGCACGGTCTTGTGGCGAGCGGGCTTGCCCGCGCTCGGCTGCGCAGCAGTCGTAAAACCTGACTCCTCGCTGTGTCAGGCACAACGAATTCTCTGGTTTAAGGGGCGCTTCGCACCCCAGCGCGGGCAAGCCCGCTCGCCACAAGGCTCGGCCAGCCTTTAAGATGCACGCGCCCCAAGCGGTTTCTTTTATTCAACGAGCCTGAGCATGCCCTTTACGCACACAACCGGAGCATTGGCACCGCAGAGCGCCCTCGGTTATCAGGAGGCGATTTTTCCTCTGGTATCTCGTTCCTTCGCCCTCACCATCCCGCAATTACCGGCGCCGTTGAACACGGTCATGACCACCGCCTACCTGCTGTGTCGGATCGCCGACACCATCGAAGACGAGCCGGCCTTGTCGGTTTCCGAGAAACAGCAGTATGAAACGACGTATATCCGGGTGGTCCTTGGGGAGGTCGATGCCCGGCAGTTCTGCGAGGCGCTGACCCCTCGGCTGTCCGAGGCCAGTTCAGCGGCGGAACGGGCGTTGCTGGGCCAGCTGCCCCGGGTGCTTGAGGTCTTGCGTACGCTCGACAAGTCCCAGCAGGCGGCCATTGTGCAGTGCCTGCGGGTGATGTGCCCGGGCATGGGCGACTTCCAGCGTGCCGCCGGCCTGCAGGGGCTGCCAACCTTGGCCGAGCTCAAGCGCTACTGTTATTGCGTGGCCGGGGTGGTCGGTGAAATGTTCACCGAGTTGTTCTTCAGCTTTGCTCCGGAACTGGCGGCTCACCGGGCGCGCATGGACTCCCTCGCGCCGTCGTTCGGCGAGGGTTTGCAACTGACCAATATTCTCAAGGACCAATGGGAAGACCGTCAGCGCGGCGTCTGCTGGTTGCCGCAGGATCTGTTCGCACGCCATGGCGTGGACCTGCTGTCATTGCAGGCGAGTACGCAGCCCGGTTATGGGCCGGCGCTGAGCGAACTGATCGGTATCGCTCATGCCCAGCTGCGCCAGGCCTTTGACTACACGCTGTTGATCACCCCCGAGCATCGCAGCCTGCGGTTCTTCTGCCTGCACTCCATTGGTTTGGCGATACTGACGTTGCGCAACCTGCATCGCCGGGCCGACTTTCACTGCGGCGCGCAAGTGAAGGTGTCCCGAGGGCTGGCCGCGGCGGCCTTCAAGACCCTGAGTGCCTTGAGTGCCGATGACGCCGGCTTGCGGACGCTGTTTGAGCGGGCGACACGTTCGTTACCGCTGGCCCGTCCCTGAAGCGGGTGTTGAGGTAATATGCCGACGAAACAGGTCCGCCGCGTTCGATAAGGTTCGTATGTCCTTGAGTTTTTCTGCCCGCAGGCTGATTCCCCTTGGCCTGCTCCTGCTGTTCAGCGGCTGCCAGCCCGAACCCGCAACGGCCCTCGACCAACAACTCTACATCTGGCAACGCCAATGGCGTCCGGTCCATGAGCAGGCCCTGGCGCAGAGCCGCGCCGATTTCTCGACCTTGCGCGTCCTCGCACTTCAAGCCCAGCCCAAGGCCGGGTGGAGCAGGGCGCAGGTGGACTTGGCACAACTCAAGGCCGATGGCCGGCCGGTGATCGCGGTGGTGCGTCTCGATGGTCAGCTTCCGGCCCTGGATCTGGACCTGGCGCGCACACAGATTGCCCAGTTGCTCGAAGCTTGGCAGGCCGGCGGTGTGACGCCCGCCGGGCTGGAAATCGACCATGACAGCGGCAGCGCGCGCCTGTCGGGCTATACCGATTTCCTGGTCAAGCTGCGCGGCCTGCTGCCATCCTCATTGAAACTGAGCATTACCGCCTTGCCGGCGTGGCTCGACAGCCCGCAGTTGCCGGCCCTGTTGCAGGCGGTGGACAGCAGCGTGTTGCAAGTCCACGCCGTGAGCAACCCCAGGCTTGGCCTGTTCAATCCCGGACAAGCCAGGGACTGGGCTGATCGCTGGGGCCGGGTCAGCGACAAGCCGTTTTACCTGGCGTTGCCGGCGTACGGCATCGCCTTGCTGCCGGACGATCAGGGCGGGCTCGTGGTGGAAAGCGAAGTGCCGCTGAACCAGGGCGGTGAGCGCCGCGAGCTGTTGGCCGATCCGCAGCAACTGGCAACCCTGGCCCAACAACTGCGCAGCAAACCGCCGGCGCACCTGGCCGGGTTGATCTGGTTTCGCCTGCCGCTACCCGGTGATCGCCGGGCCTGGAGCCTGACGACCTTGCGTGCGGTGGCCCGTGGCGAGACGCTCTCGAGCCGATGGCAAGTTGAACTGTCGGCCCGAGACGGTCTCTACGACATAGCATTGGCCAACCTCGGCAATCTCGACCAGCCGCTGCCCGAGCGGGTGGTACTCAACGCCGAGCAGTGTGATGGCGTCGACGGCATCAATGGCTATACCTTGCAGCAAACCTCGAAGCAGCTCATTTTTACCCGCCAGTCCAGCGCGCGCATTGCCGCCGGTGGCCAACGTGCGCTCGGCTGGGCGCGCTGTACCCGAATCGATCAAGGAGCGTGGAATGTCTACCCGTAACTGGCCTCGGCACATGCTGTGCCTGTCCCTCAGTCTGCCGCTGTCGGCATTGGCCTGCGGCCCGGACTTCCCCTTGCGCCTGCTGAACGATCGAGCACAGTCCCTGGCCGATCTTCCGGAAACCAACTTCGCCTTCGAAGTCACGCGCTTCGCGCAAGCCGTCACGGGCTTGAAAGCGGCGACCGAGGCGACCCTCACGCCGTACTGGGAAAGCGACGACAGCAACAAGCCTTATCGCGAGCAACGGGACAAGGTGGAGGCCAGTGAGCTGCCGGAAAACCTGCGGGCCGAGGTGACGCGCCTGCGCAATCTGCAAGACCCGCAGCAGGTGGAAACCCAGGGCGCGAGCCTGCCGGCCGAACTGCGCCTGTACACCGCCGGTGCCGTGGCCTTCGAGGCTGGTGACGCGCAACGGGCCGTGGACTACTTTCGCCAGGTCCTGGCGTTGCCGGCCGATCAGCGCAAACTGCGTAGCACCTGGGCCGCGTATTCCCTGGGACGGTCTTTGGTCGCCCTGAGTGTCCAGGCTCAAGCTGGCCCCGACGGCGCCGAGGGTAGCGCTCCGGCTGCGGTGGTCACCGATGCCCAGTTGCTGGCCCAGGCCCGGCTTGCATTCCAGCAGACACGGGCCTTGAGTGCCGGGGATTTCAGCGATCCACTGGAACTGGGGATTGCCAGTCTCGGTGAGGAGGCCCGACTGGCCCTGCTCGACAACGACTGGGATGGCGCCATCGCGCTGTATGCCAGCCAGAGCCAGTTGGGGTCCAACACCGGTTACTCCTCGCTGTTGCAGGTCGTTGGTGAGTTGACGAAGAAGCCGGATGCCGAATTGAGCACCTTGCTCAAGGATAAAAATGTCCAGATGCTGGTGACCGCGTATGTGTTGAGCCGTGGCGGTGAATCTTTCGATGAGCAGCCGGAGCAGCAAAAGCGGCTTTCCAAGGTGTTGCTGGCGAGTGTTGCCGGTAGTGTGGACAACGCCGATCGCCTGGCGGCCCTGAGCTATCAGAAGGGTGACTACGCAGGGGCCAAGACCTTTGTCGAACATGCCGGCGATGGCGGCCTGGCCTGGTGGGTACGGGCCAAGCTGGCGCTGCGCGACGGCGACAAGGTTCAGGCCGCAGCCGCTTATGCCAAAGCGGCCCAGGCCTTTCCCAAGGATGAAGCCTGGGGCTCGCGGCGGGCGCCGGACTGGAGCTTCGAGACCGTGCAGCCCGGCTGCCGGGTCGAGGGTGAAAGCGCAATTCTCGCGCTGGACCGTGGCGACTACCTGCAAGCGTTCGACCAGCTCTACCGCAGCCAGGATATCTACTGGCTGGATGCCGCGACGGTGGCCGAGCGAGTACTGAGCACCGACGAGCTGAAAACCTACGTCGATGCCCATGTGCCCGCGCCGCCGGCGGCCAAGCTCGAGGACAAGGATAACTACGTGCGACGTCCGGTGGCCGCGCGGTTGCGCGAACTGCTCGCGCGTCGCCTGTTGCGCGAGGGGCGCTTTGATGAGGCGCCGCAGTATTTCGATAGCCCCGAGTTGCAGGCCACGGCGCAGGATTATGGTCGTGCTCGCCAGCAAGCGGTGTCGCGCTGGACCTCCACCGGGCGCGCCGAATCGCTATTTGCCGCCGCCACCTTGGCGCGCAAGTCAGGCATGGAAATCCTCGGCTACGAGATGGCGCCGGATTACCGCTCCCTGGACGGTTACTACAGCCTGGATGTGCCCCCGTTGCAGCCGGCTCCGTTTCTCGAAGCCGCGGAAATCCAGCGGCAACAGGCTACCGTGGCCAAGCCCGACCGGCGTTATCACTATCGCTGGATCGCGATGGACCTGGCCAACCAGGCCGCCGATCAGTTGCCCCACAGCAGCCAGGCGTTTGCCGCGGTGTTGTGCAAGGCGGCGAGTTGGGTGGCGGGGAGCGACGAGGAAATCCAGCTTTACCAGCGTTATGTCGAGCAAGGCCCGTATGTGAGCTGGGCGACGAATTTCGGCCAGCAGTGTCAGGAGCCGAACTTCGACCAGGCCAACAAGCGTTACCTGACCCAGCCGCTGAACGCCGTGCGTTCGGCGTTGCGACCTTACAAGGTGCTGTTGATCGTCGGTGTTCTGGCGGTGCTGGGCGCGGTGGCGGGATTGTGGGTGCGTCGGCGTAAAGCGAAGCTTTGAGGCAGGGTGGGCCGAGGCGTGCTATTGCTTAGGGATGCATCGCCTTGAACTTTTCATGAAGTTGGCGGCTCTGGTGCTTCATGTATTGCCCACAGACCCAAGAGGTGACGATATGCCGGTCAAGCACGATTTGCTCGCGGACCTGAAGTTGGACAAAGAGGCGCTTGCGCAGCACAGGAGCAAGGATCCGAGGCTCAACCAGTTGCTTGATCAGTACGACGATATCGACAAGGAAGTGCTGGCGGCCGAATCGGCCCAGGCGGCGGATGATCCGTTGAGGGTGCTGAAGGAGCGGCGACTGAAAGTGAAGAACCAGATCGTCGAGCGTCTCCAGGCGCTTTGATCCGGGTGGCAGCCTTGGTGCGCTTGCTGACGCCATCGCCAGCAAGCCGGCTCCCACCGTTCGGGGCCACGCCACAAATTACCGTTACTGGCCCGGCCCCTGTAGGAGCGAGCTTGCTCGCGATCAGCCGGCAGGCTGACTTTCAGCTGCGCCCCCGAAATCCCTGACTCAATCGACAGTTTCGATATTCTATTTCCATATATTTCAATATTTTGTAGGCGCTTTATAAAGCTTGTGTAAGGCTATGGGTGAGGCCAGGGAGTGCCGCACCATCGGAGGAAGGTACGCCTGGCCGTTTCCTCCGAGCACCATAAAAACAGGGAGTTTCAATGTCCGTCTTGTTCCAGCCGCTGTATCGGCACATCGTGCCATCCCCGCGTTTTACCCGTCTTGCGCTACCCCTGCTGTTCGGCAGCCTGGCGTTGTTGACCCACAGCGAGACCCAGGCCCAACCGGCCCCTGTCGATGAGTCCGCCCAGGGCGAAACACTCAGCCCCGAGGCCGCACCGCCGGCGAAGCAGGGTGCCTACCTGTCCGACTGGTTCAGCCAGGACCTGACGGTGATCGGCAGCAAGGACATCAGCTTCGGGCCACGCCCGGCTGATGACGTCTACCTGGAGTACGAATACTTCGGCCGCAAAGGCCCGTTCGAGCTGTACGGCTACGTCGATATCCCCAAGGTCTTCGGCGTCGGCAACAGCCACGACCAGGGTGCCTGGGACCACGGCTCGCCAGTGTTCATGGAGCACGAACCACGGATCTCCATCGACGCCCTGAGCGGACGCAGCCTGGCGATCGGCCCGTTCAAGGAATGGTATGTGGCCTTCGACTGGATCTACGACCACGGCAGCCGCACCGCCAACCGCGCCAACACCTTGTACAGCGGCCTGGGCACCGACATCGACACCCATTCGCGGGTCAATCTGTCGGCCAACTTCTATGGCCGCTACCAGTGGGAGAACTACGGGGCGAGCAATGAATATTCGTGGGACGGCTACCGCGCTCAACTCAAATACATCGTGCCCATCGACCACTTCAGCAACGGCGCGTCGCTGACTTATATCGGCTTCACCAACTTCGATTTCGGTTCCGATCTGCACAAGACCGACCCGGCGCGCACCGCCAACGCCACGGTGGCGACCAACGTGCTGCTGTATTCCTTTACACATTTGCGCTTTACGCTGGTGGGCCGCTATTTCCATAACGGCGGCAACTGGCGGGACGGCAGCCAACTGAATTTCGGCGACGACGATTTCCGCGCCCGTTCCAATGGCTGGGGTTATTACGCCGGCGTCGGCTACCAATTCTGAAACCTGAAACCCTCATTGATAGGAACGTTCATGCGCACAGTGACTCGTCATTCCCTGATCGCCGGCCTGCTGCTCGGCAGCCTCGCCGGACAGGCCGCCTGGGCCGCGCCAGCGGCACCGATCAAACCCAAGGTCATGCTTATCACCATGTTCGCGCCGGAAGCCCAGGCCTGGATCGAGCGCCTGGCCCTCAAGCGCGAAATTCCGCTGCCGGGCCTCAGCGCCGAGTACCCGAACATTCACTGCAATGACCAGGACACCTGCCTGTTGGTGACCGGCATGGGCCAGACCAATGCCACGGCGTCGACCCTGGCCCTGGCGTTGTCGCCGCAGTTCGACCTGCGCCAGTCGTATTTCCTGATTGCCGGGATTGCCGGGATCAACCCGCATCAGGGCACCATCGGCACGGCCGCCTGGGCCCACTACCTGGTGGAGTTCGGCACCCAGTGGGAGCTGGATTCGCGGGATGCGCCGAAAGACTGGCCCACCGGCTATATCGGCATCAACACCCGTGGCCCGAACGAAAAACCGCCGCTGGACTACAAGACCGAAGTCTTCGAGCTCAACCCCAAGCTGCAAGCCAAGGCCTTTGCCCTGTCGCATCAGGTCACTTTGAGCGAGAGCAAGGAATCGGCAGCCTGGCGGGTCAAATATCCCTACGCACCGGCCAACCAGGCGCCGGTCGTGACCCAGTGTGACACCCTGGCGGGCAACACCTGGTTTTCCGGGACGCGCCTGAGTGAGCGGGCCGAAGTCTGGACCCGGCTGCTGACGGACAACAAGGGGGTCTATTGCACCACCCAGCAGGAGGACAACTCGACCTACGAAGCCTTGCTGCGGGCGAGCAGGGCCGGGCGGGTGGACATCAACCGCCTGGCGGTGGTGCGTGCCGGCTCGGATTTCGACCGGCCTTATCCGGGTTACAGCGAAGTCGACAACCTGCTCAAGTACGCCGACCAGGGTGGCTTTGTCCCGGCCCTGGAGAACCTGTACCGCGCGGGCAACCCGTTGGTCCAGGCGATTCTCGGCAACTGGAAGGCCTGGGAACACGGCGTTCCCGAGAACTGAGTGGTTCGGTGGGGCGGGTCGCCAGTGCTAAGCTGGCCGCCCCACCGATCGCCCGGAGACCCCCGACCATGCTCAAACCCCTGGCCCTGGCCTTGTTGCTGGCCTGCACCGCCTCGGCGGCAGAGGCCGAACTGCTCGCCGATATGCCGTTGACCTACCAGGCGCAGGCCAATGCCGATACCCATGACCAGCCGCTGGTGATCTTCCTGCATGGTTACGGCAGCAACGAAGACGATCTGTTCGGCATCAAGGACGACCTCCCGGCCAACTACACCGTGCTGTCGGTGCGCGGCCGCCTGGAGCTGGACCTGGGCGCTTATCAATGGTTCCACAAGAAGGTCGGGGCGGCGCAGTATGACGGCGACAGCGACGACCTGCGCCAGAGCGCCGCGGCCATCACCGACTTTGTCACCCGGGTCACCGAGAAGTACCACACCCAGCCGGACAAGGTGTTCCTGGTGGGCTTCAGCCAGGGCGCGATGATGACCTATGAGGTCGCGCTGCGGCATCCCGAGGTCCTGCGCGGTATCGCCTCCCTCAGCGGCCGGGTGCTGCCGGCGTTGCGCGCGGAACTCAAGGGCGGGCCGAAGTACGCCGCGCTGAAGGTGTTTATCGGCCACGGCACGGCCGATCCGCAGGTGCCTTACGCCGGCGCGACCGAGACCCTGGGCGTGTTGAAGGGCCTGTCCATCGAGCCGCAGTTTCATTCCTACCCCGGTGTCGGCCACACCATCAGCGCCACGGAAGTCGAGGATCTGAAAAACTGGATCAGTGCTTCCTTGAAACACTGATCGGCCCATCGTTCTTCCGACTGCACTTGCACGTTGCCCCGGGGTCAGATGCTTGACCCTGTCGGCCATTTGGGAGAAACGATGAGCCAGGATGTCCTCGCGACCGAAACCAACCGCCGTCAATTGCAGCAGATCATCGCCGGCTTGTCCGAAGGCGTGATCCTGATCGAAGTCGACCAGAGCATTCTCTGGGCCAACGAGGCGGTGTTGGCCATGCATGGCGTCAGCCAGCTCAGCGAGCTGGGTGCCAATGCCGAGCAGTACCGCGAACGCTTCAACCTGCGTTATCGCAACAACCATCCGCTGAGCGCTGACCAGTACCCCATTGTCCGGGTCGCCAATGGCGAGACCTTTGACGATGTAGTGGTCGAGATGACTGTCCAGGCTGAAGAGGAACAGCGCCTGTGCGTGTTGCGTATCCGCAGCATGATCCTGACCAACCGCGCCGGCGAACCCGAGTCCCTGGTGCTGATCATCAGCGATGCCAGCGACTGGGCCAGTGCCGAGCAGCGCTTCGAGAAAGCTTTCGGCGCCAACCCGGCACCCGCAGTGATCTGCCGGCTCAGCGACCTGCGTTACGTCAAGGTCAACCAGGGCTTCCTGGAAATGACCGGCTACAGCCGCGAGCAGGTCATCGGCCGCTCGGTCTACGAACTCGATGTGCTCGAGGACGCCGAGCGCCGGGACCTGGCGATCCAGCGCCTGGGGGAGGGCGCGACCATTCCGCAGATGCAAGCCGAGATAAGGCTGGCGGACGGTAGCCGCAAACTGGTGATCGTCGCCGGCCAGCCCCTGGATATCCACGAGGACAGTTGCATGCTGTTTTCCTTCATGGACCTGGAGCCACGGCGCAAGATCGAAATCGCCTTGCGCCAGAGCGAAGAGCGTTTTGCCAAGGCCTTTCGCCTGACGCCGGTACCGACCCTGCTCTGCAGTGCGGACAACCAGGAGTTGATGGACGCCAACGAAGCCTTCCTGAACATCACGGGTTATTCCGCCGAAGCATTGCTCGGGCACAGCGTCCAGGCCGTGGGATTTATCGAGGACACCGGGGTGTGCGAGCAGCTGTTCGTGGCCCTGGAAAAAGCCGGTAGCCTGGAGGGCCTGGACCTCAGGATCCGCCAGAAAGACGGTGAGCCCATCGATTGCGTGCTGTCGGCCGACACCGTGCTGATCCAGGACGCACCATGCTACCTGCTGGTGCTGACCAATATCACCGAGCGCAAGCGTTCGGAGCAGGAGTTGGTAGCGGCCATCGAGGCGGCGATGCAGGACGCGTCCTGGTTCAGCCAGAAACTGATCGAAAAGCTCGCCACGGTGAAAAATGTCAGCGCGCCCAACCTGGCGGGCTTTTCCTTCGCCGACCTGACGCCCCGTGAGCGCGATGTGCTGGGCTTGATCTGCGAAGGTCTGGCGGACAAGGAAATTGCCGCGCGGCTCAAACTGGCCCTCAATACCGTGCGCAATCACGTGGCCACGGTGTACTCCAAGCTGTCCGTGCACAGCCGCAGTGAGGCGATTGTCTGGGCCCGCGAGCGTGGCCTGTTTGTCAGCAAGCGCTGACGGTGCAAATGCACCAGTGCCACCAGTGCATATACGGGTGTATAAGCGCCCCCGGTTTTTCTTAGCATGGTTGCCTGACGCGCGGGCGGGCCGCCCGCGTGACGAATAACCAGGTACGGGACTCACCGGTGTGCTCTCTCTAATGGAACTACGTAGCTTGCTCGAAAAGGGCTTTGCGCCCCTGGCCTGTGAATGTGTGCCGGGCGACGCTTCGCTGAGCGTCCGGGTCTATGATCCCGAGAGCGGGCGGGTCGACCTGATGGTCACGGGCATTTCCCTTAGCGTGTTGCACCAACGCGAAGGGGCGCTGCGGCTGCTTGAGGAACTGCGCGAGGAGCTTGCGGCCAATACGCTCAAGGCTGAACGGGAGTCCGCTGCCCGTTAGCCGACCCAGTGCAACCCGAGACTGGTTAAATCCTCTGGGCGTGGCAGACTGCCGGCTACCGCGAATCAACCAGGGTGGGGAGAAACAGGATGGACCGGCTGTCGGCGATGGAAACCTTTGTCTGTGTGGTCGAGACCGGCTCGTTCTCGGCGGCGGCCAGGCGGCTCGAGGTCGGCCAACCGGCGGTGTCCAAGACCGTCGCGCAACTGGAGGAGCACCTGGGAGTGCGACTGTTGTTGCGCTCCACCCGGGGACTGACCTCAACCGAAGCCGGTGCGGCGTTTTTCGAGCGGGCCAAGCGCGCCATTGAAGAGGCCAGCGAGGCGGAACTGGCCGCACGGGGCGCCGGCTCCAGCCTGACCGGAACCCTGCGGGTGTGCGCCGCCGTGACCTTTGCGCGGCTGCATGTGCTGCCGCACCTGGGGGGATTCCTGGCTTTGCACCCGGGGCTGGATATTGATGTGGTGCTGGATGATCGCAGCGTCAACCTGGTGGAAGAAGGTATCGACGTGGCGTTGCGCATGGGCGAGTTGAGTGACTCCGGGCTGACGGCGCGCAAGATCGGCGAATGCCCGCGTATGGTGTTGGGCACTCCGGCGTATTTCGAGCAGCAGGGCGAGCCGACGTCACCGGCGCAGCTGGTGGACCATCAAACGGTGATTTATTCGCAGAACGGCGGTGGCACCCACTGGCTGTTCCGCTGTGGCGACAGCGAACAAGCGGTCACTGTGTCGGGGCGGGTGCGGGTATCCGCGGCGGAAGGCGTGCGCACGGCGGTGCTGGCGCACCTGGGGCTGGCCATGTCGTCAGAATGGATGTTCGCCCCGGAACTGGCCAGTGGCGAGGTGCGTCAGGTGCTCCAGGACTGGCAACTGCCGGGCCTGGACCTGTGGGCGGTGTTTCCGAGCGGGCGCATGGCCAGCGCCAAGGCCCGGGCGTTTGTCACTTATGTCGAGCAGTTGCTGGCGAACCCTTGAGGCCGCCACCGCAGTGGCGGCCATGGCTTAACCGCGCAGTGCCGGCAGCAACTCGGACGGATCCGGACGCTGCGTGTAGTCGGGATTCACCTCCGCGTAGAGCAGGATACCGTCCTGACCAATCACGAAACGCCCCGGCATCGGCAAGCTCCAGCTCGGGTCATCGTTGAAGGTCGGCAGGTCGTTGCCAAAACCCTTGTACAGTTCCACCAGATAGTCCGGCAGTTCGAAGCGCAGGCCAAAGGCCGCGGCGACCGCACTGCGGGTGTCGCTGAGGATCGGGAAGCTCAGGTTGTTCTGGCGCACCGATTTGCGGCTGTTGGCTTTGATCTGCGGTGAGATCGCCACCAGATTGGCGCCCAATTCGTGGAAAGACGGCAAGGCTTCCTCAAGCGCCTGCAACTCCATATTGCAGTAAGGGCACCACACGCCCCGGTAGAAACTCACCACCAGCGGGCCCTTGGACAACAGCTCCAGGGAGGAAACCGGATGGCCGTCGGGATCGTCGAGGGTGAAGACCGGGGCTTTGTCGCCGACTTTCAGGGCGCGCTCGGCCAAGCCGCTGGCGATCAGTTCGTCGGTGGCGCGTTTCATCACCGCATGGACCTGGGGCGGTGCGTTGTAAGGCGGTTTGCCGCCGACGAAGTCGGCTTTGAAAGCATCGAGTTTTGCTTGCAGTGTCATGATGGTTTCCTGATAAGTCCCGGTGATTGATCGTTCAATCGCCAGGTCATGGTCACAGGCCGACCGTGGGCCCGGTAGGGAGTGCGTTGGCATAGCTCCTATTCTTGCCAGGAATGCCGGATAATCATTTTCGGCGTGCGGCCATCCGGTCGTTGTGCACCTGACCTCGCGGAGTCTTGAATGGCGTTGCCGGAATCGTCGCTACACACTGAAACCACGGTTCGTTCCAGAATCGTCCTCTGCCTGGTGGTGATCCTGACCGGCATCGGTGCCGGCCTCGGCGGTACGTTGCTGGCGATGCTGTTGCATGCAATCCAGCATTTGGCCTACGGCTATGGCCAGGATAGCCTGACCAGCCATGAAAGTTTCCTGATCGGCGTCAGCAGCGCCTCGACGTCCCGGCGGATTCTGGTCCTGGCGCTCTGCGGCCTGGTGGCGGGTCTGGGCTGGTGGGCGATCTACCGGTTCGGCCGGCCGCTGGTGGGCATCAAGAAAGCCGTGGCGCCCGACGGGCCGGCGATGCCGCCCAAGACCACGGTGTGTCATGCGCTGCTGCAAATCATCACGGTTGCCTTGGGCTCGCCGCTGGGCCGCGAAGTCGCGCCACGGGAGATCGGCGCCCTGGTCGGCGCCTGGTTATCGCGCAAGGCGCAATTGGCGCCCGAAACCCATCGTATGCTGATTGCCTGTGGGGCAGGGGCCGGATTGGCGGCGGTCTATAACGTGCCGTTGGGTGGCGCGGTATTTGTGCTGGAAGGATTACTGGTGGCCTTCAGTTGGCCGGCGGCAATCATGGCCCTGGCGACGTCGGCGATTGGCGCCGCGGTGGCGTGGGTCGGGCTGGGCGCGCAGGTGCAATACGTGGTGCCAAGCCTGACCCTGACACCGGGACTGCTGGCCTGGTCGGTGCTGGCCGGGCCGCTGTTCGGGCTCGGCGCCTATGGTTTCGTGCAACTGACCGGCCGCGCCCGGATCCATGCCGCCCGCGGCTGGCGTTTGCCGCTGCTGTCCTTGATCAACTTCACCCTGATCGGTTGCGTGGCGGTCTATCTGCCCCAGGTGCTGGGTAACGGCAAGGGGCCGGCGCAGCTGGGTTTTGACAGTGAGTTGACCCTGGGGCTGGCGGCCGCCTTGTTGGTGGCCAAGGTGCTGGTGACCAGCGCCAGTTTGCGCGCCGGGGCCGAAGGCGGGCTGTTGACGCCAGCCCTGGCCGTCGGCGCGTTGATGGCGATTCTTCTCGGTGGGCTATGGAGCCTGGCCTGGCCAGGTATCGCCCTGGGGGCGTTTGCCATTGTCGGTGCGGCGGCGTTCCTGGGGGCGTCGATGAGCATGCCGATCACGGCCATTGTGCTGGTGGCGGAGTTCACCCGGATCGATCACGACTTCCTGGTTCCGATCATCCTCGCGGTGGTGGGATCGGTGTGCATGAGTCGTTTGTGTGAAGTGATCGGCCGGCCAAAGCGCTGATTCCCCTGATGGGGACCTAGAGGTCGCGGACTGGCCGCAAACCGCTGGCGAGGATCCTGCTGGCCCGCTTGGCCTTGGCCAGGCCATCGGCATCGCCATTGAGCAGGCCTTGCAACGCCCCCGCACAGAGCCGCGACTGGAAGTCATCGCGTCCGGCGAATTGCTGATGCAGCAGTTCGACCCCTTGCAAGGCCATGGCCAGGATCGCCTCGACACCGCCCGGCCCCTGGATCGAACTGATCATCACATGGCGCAGGGCCTTCTTGTACTGGCTCTGGGTGCGGATCGCGGTGATATCGACACCGCTATCGGCAAAGACCTTCTCCAGCAACCCGCGCACGGCGTCGTCCTGGACAAAGGGTTCGCCGCAGTCATCCTCGAACACCAGGCCCTTGGCGGTGAGGGTGACCCCTGTGCTGTGCTCGGTCATTCTGGCTCCTTGTAGATCACGGCAGGTTTCCAGTTTGCAACCAACCGGGTGATCAGACAAATGAAAAGCGCTCGAAAAAGTGCTACTCGTCATGACTGTTCAAGAGTTTCAGGCAACGCTGCAACACCTCCGAGACATCGCCCGCGCGGTAACTGAGGACGATCGGCGAGGTGATGCTGCTGTCCTGCAACGACGTATAGCCGATGTCATCCCGGTGCAGGCGCTGCACCGACGCCGGCACCAGGGCAATGCCGACCCCGGCGGCCACCAGGCCGATGGTGGTCTGCAGTTCGTTGGCCATCTGCGCCACGTGGATACTCAGGCCATGCCCGGCAAACACCCCCAGGACATGGTCGGCATAACTCGGCCGAGGGCTGGCGGGGTAGAGGATAAAGGGCTGCGTAGCCAACTCTTGCAGGCTGACCGGCCGCCCGAGCAGCGGATGCCCGGCCGGTAAGGCCGCGACCAGAGGATCCTGGCGCAGGACTTTCTGCACGATGGCCGGGTCATCGAAGAGCATCCGGCCAAAACCGATATCGATCCGCCCGCTTTTCAGCGCCTCCAGTTGTTGCAGGGTAATCAGCTCCGACAGGCCCAGTTCGATATCGCCGAAACTGCGCAGGCGGCGAATCAGGTCGGGCAGGGCGCCATAGAGGGTCGACGGCGCAAAGCCGATACCCAGCCAACGCTTGCGACCGGCCGCCACGCGCCGGGTGTCCTCACAGACCCGATCCAATTGCTCGAGCAACTGGCTGGAATGCTCCTGGAAAAAGCGCCCGGCCTCGGTCAGGCGCAACGGCCGCGAGCGTTCCAGCAGCGCAACCCCCAACTCGTCCTCCAGTTGCTGGATCTGCCGGCTGAGGGGCGGCTGGGCGATATTCAACTGCTCGGCCGCGCGGGTGAAGTTCAAAGTCTGGGCGAGCACCTTGAAATAACGCAAATGACGAAGCTCCACGATACCTCCTGGGTATGAAGCGAGACTTATTCAATATTGGACCGGCGCCGCCTGGAGCGTCAATCATGGCCTGAAGACAAACACTCCGTAGATGGATACGCCATGAGCGCTGTAACGATCGAACACTTCGATACCCAGATTGTCGACTTGCCCACCATTCGGCCGCACAAACTGGCGATGCACACCATGCACGGGCAGACGCTGGTTATCCTGCGTATCCGTTGCAGCGATGGCATCGTCGGCATCGGCGAGGCCACCACCATTGGCGGCCTCGCGTACGCCGGGGAAAGCCCGGAAAGCATCAAGGTCAACCTCGATACCTGGTTCGCGCCGCTGCTGGTCGGCCAGGACGCCAGCAATGTCAACGCCGCCATGCAGCGGGTCGACCGGGCCATTCGTGGCAATACCTTCGCCCGTTCGGCGGTGGAGACCGCCTTGCTCGATGCCCAGGGCAAACGCCTCGGGCTGCCGCTGGCCGAACTGCTCGGTGGCCGGCTGCGGGACGGCGTGGAAGTGGCCTGGACCCTGGCCAGCGGCGACACCGCCAAGGACATCGAGGAAGCCGAGCGCATGCTCGACTTGCGCCGCCATCGGCATTTCAAACTCAAGATCGGCGCCGCTGAACCGGCCCGGGACATCGCCCATGTCGCGGCGATCAAGCGTGCCCTGGGCGACCGCGCCAGCGTGCGGGTGGACGTCAATCAAGCCTGGAGCGAGGCGGTGGCGGTGCGCGCCTGTCGGCAACTGGCCGATGCCGGGGTCGAACTGATCGAACAACCGCTGTCCCGGCATGATCGCGCGGGGATGGTGCGCCTGAGTGCCCACAGCCCGATCCCGTTGATGGCCGATGAAGCCATCGAGTCGGTGCAGGACAGCTTTGCCCTGGCCCAAATGGGCGCCGCGAGCATTTTCGCCTTGAAGATCGCCAAGACCGGTGGCCCCCGCGCGGTATTGCGCACGGCAGCGATTGCCGAGGCAGCGGGCATCGGCCTGTACGGTGGCACCATGCTCGAAGGCAGTATCGGCACCCTGGCAGCCGCGCATGCTTTCGCCACCCTCGACAAACTGGAGTGGCACACCGAGCTGTTCGGCCCGTTGCTGCTGACCGAAGACATTCTGATCGAACCGCCGACTTATCGTGATTTCCAGTTGCTGATCCCGCGTACCCCGGGGCTTGGCCTGCAACTCGATGAAGCACGCCTGGCGCGCTTTGCCCGCCACTGACTTCCTGAACCGAGAGGACCTTCACACCATGCTTTTTCACGTCCGCATGACCGTCAAACTGCCCACTGACATGCCCGCCGAACAGGCCGCGCAGCTCAAGGCCGAGGAGCGCGAACTGGCCCAGCGCCTGCAACGGGAAGGCACCTGGCGCCACCTTTGGCGCATCGCCGGCTTGTATGCCAATGTCAGCGTTTTCGATGTGCCGGATGCCCAGGCATTGCACGACACCTTGATGCAACTGCCGCTTTATCCCTATATGGAGATCGAGGTCATGGCGCTGTGCAGGCATCCTTCTTCGGTCCATGCCGACGACCGCTGAGCCCGGGTTTTCCAAGGTTTGCATCCACAAGAACAATGATGAGGAACACCAGCATGACCGTTCGTATTTCCCAAACTGCCGAAGTCCAGAGCTTCTTCGAAGGTGCCGCCGGTCTTGACCAACCGGCCGGCAACCCACGGGTGAAGCAGATTGTCCATCGCGTGCTGACCGACAGCATCCGCCTGATCGAAGACCTGCGAGTCACCCCTGAAGAGTTCTGGAAGGCGGTGAACTACCTGAACGAGCTGGGCAGCCGTCAGGAGGCTGGCTTGCTGGTCGCCGGCCTGGGCCTGGAACATTACCTCGACCTGTTGCTGGATGCCGAAGACGAGCAGGCCGGCCATGTCGGCGGCACCCCACGGACCATTGAAGGCCCCTTGTATGTGGCCGGCGCGCCGCTGTGCGAGGAGCAGGCACGGCTCGATGACGGTCTTGATCCGGGCACCTTGCTGTTGATGCGCGGCCAGGTCCGCGACCTGGAAGGCAAGCCGCTGGCCCACGCGATTGTCGATGTCTGGCACGCCAACACCGGCGGTACCTATTCCTACTTCGACCCGTCGCAATCGGAATTCAACCTGCGCCGGCGCATCCGCACCGATGCCGAAGGTCGTTATCGCTTTCAGAGCATCGTGCCGTCCGGCTACGGCTGCCCGCCGGACGGCCCGACCCAGCAGTTGCTCGATCAGCTGGGCCGACACGGCCAGCGCCCGGCGCATATCCACTTCTTTATTTCCGCTCCGGGGCACCGCCACCTGACCACGCAGATCAACCTGGCCGGTGATCCGTACCTGCACGACGACTTCGCCTATGCAACCCGCGACGAGTTGATTGCGCAGGTGGTCTTCAAGGAGGACGCCAGCGGTCGGCGTGCCGAGATCGATTTCGATTTCGCCCTGCAGTCGACCGACGCCGCCAAGGAGCAGGACAAGGGTGAGCGGGTGCGGGCCCTCGAAGCCTGACCCTCGCCGCGTTCCGGCGTAACAGGTCCCGCGTGCATTTGCCCGCGGGGCTTTTGTCGTGACGCCAGCCTTGAATAGAACAACAACAGAGGCTTATTCCATGACCACCCTGTTGAGTGAGCGCAGCCGAATCTTCGACCAGGCCGATGCCTACGCGGTCTCCGAATATGTCAATCAGCATGTCGGCAGCCATTGCATTCGCCTGCCGCCCAAAGGCCGTCCGCAGGCGAGCATCAAGCACCGCACGTTTTCCAGTCTCGACCTCTGCCGCATCAGCTACGGCGCCCGGGTCCAGGTGATGTCGCCGGCCCTGGAGACCATCTACCACCTGCAGATTCTCCTGAGCGGACATTGCCGCTCAAGCGCCCGTGGCGAGGAGCGGATCTATACCCCCGGTGAGATCCTGCTGATCAACCCGGATGACCCGGTGGACCTGACGTATTCGGCCGACTGCGAGAAATTTATCGTCAAACTGCCGGTGCGGCTGCTGGAAAATGCCTGTCTGGACCAACACTGGTTGCTGCCGCGCCAGGGCATCCGCTTCGACGCTGAGCGCCGCGACCTGGCCGGGCTGGACGGTCTGGTGCCGTTGCTGACGCTGATCTGCCACGAAGCCGAGAGCTGTGCGGCGCCCGAAGTGCAGGCGCTGTATGAGCGCATTGTCGCCAGCAAGTTGCTGGGGCTGATGGCGAGCAATGTCCAGCGGGTCTGCCCCAATACCGGGGACAGCAGCGGCTTTGAGGCGGTACGGCAGTTTATCGAAGCGCATCTGCGCGATGAGATCGGCATCGCGCAACTGCGCGAGGTGGCGCGGGTCAGCGAGCGCTCCCTGTACTTGCTGTTCGAGCGCCATGTCGGCCTCTCGCCCCGCGATTATGTACGCCAACGCAAGTTGGAGCGGGTGCACGCCGTGCTTCAGTTGCCGGGCGCCCGCAGCGTCACCGAAGTGGCACTGGACCATGGTTTTGTGCACCTGGGGCGCTTTTCCGAAACCTATCGCAAGCGCTTTGGCGAGCTGCCTTCGCAAACCTGGCGGCGTCGGCAGGAGGCGGTTGCGCTGGGCGGATAGCGATTTGCAGGGGGCGGATATTGTGACGGTCAGGGCAGGCATAAGGTGAGGGCGCCTGAGACAAGAACAATGGAGGGCCCAGCCCATGACCGAGACACTCGACAGACTCGCCGGCCAGATCCGCGAGTCGGTTCAGGACGACCCCGCTCGCGGAGTTTTCCGCTGCCGCCGCGATATCTTCACCGACCCCGAACTCTTCGCTCTGGAGATGAAACACATTTTTGAAGGCGGATGGGTCTACCTGGCCCATGAAAGCCAGGTCCCGGAGATCAACGACTACTTCACCACCTTTATCGGCCGCCAACCGGTGGTGATCACCCGCGACAAGCAGGGCGTGCTGCATGGCCTGGTCAACGCCTGTGCCCACCGTGGCGCCATGCTCTGCCGACACAAGCAAGGCAACAAAGGCTCGTTCACCTGCCCGTTCCACGGCTGGACCTTCAGCAATAGCGGCAAGCTGCTCAAGGTCAAGGACGGCAAGACCGGCGCCTATCCCGATCAGTTCGACTGCGACGGTTCCCACGACCTGCGGCGCCTGGGGCGTTTCGAGAACTATCGCGGGTTCCTGTTCGGCAGCCTGTCGGAGCAGGTTCCAACGCTGAAGGATTACCTGGGGGAAACCCGGATCATCATCGACCAGATGGTCGATCAGGCCCCCGAAGGCCTGGAGGTCCTGCGCGGCAGTTCGACCTATGTCTACGACGGCAACTGGAAGCTGCAAATCGAGAATGGCGCAGATGGTTACCACGTCAGTTCCGTGCACTGGAACTACTCGGCGACCATGCAGCGGCGCAATTATGAGTCCGAGGGCACACGCACCGTGGACGCCAATGGTTGGTCGAAAAGCCTGGGCGGCGTCTACGCCTTCGAGCATGGTCATATTCTGCTCTGGACCCGTTTGCTCAACCCGCAGGTGCGTCCGGTGCATGCCCATCGCCAGGCCCTGGTCGAACGCCTGGGTCAGGAACGTGCCGACTTTATCGTCGATCAGACCCGCAACCTGTGCCTGTACCCCAATGTCTACCTGATGGACCAGTTCTCGACGCAGATCCGCGTGGTGCGGCCGCTCGCCGTGGACAAGACCGAGGTGACCATCTATTGCATGGCGCCCAAAGGCGAAAGCGCCGAGGAGCGCACCACCCGCATCCGCCAGTACGAGGATTTCTTCAATGTCAGCGGCATGGGCACGCCGGATGATCTGGAGGAGTTTCGTTCCTGCCAGACCGGCTACCAGGGTTCGACTCCGTTGTGGAACGATCTCAGTCGCGGGGCGAAACAATGGCTGGAAGGCGCCGACGAGAACGCTCGGGCAATGGGCATGAACCCGCAGCTCAGCGGTATCAAGACCGAGGACGAGGGTCTGTTCGTACGCCAGCATGCGCACTGGGCCGCCAGCCTGCTCACGGCGCTGGAACGCGAGCGCCAGGGCTTGATTGCCACGGACAAGGAGGGCCAGGCATGAACGTCTCACGCGACCGACTGCTGGATTTCCTCTACCGCGAAGCCCGTTTGCTCGACGACCACCAATGGGACGACTGGCTGCAATGCTACAGCCCGCAGGCGCAGTTCTGGATGCCCGCCTGGGATGACCAGGACCGCCTGACCGAAGACCCGCAGCGCGAGATCTCGTTGATCTACTACCCCAACCGCGACGGCCTGGAAGACCGTGTGTTCCGGATCAAGACCGAGCGCTCCAGCGCCAGTACCCCGCAACCGCGCACCCTGCACCTGATCGCCAATCTGGAAGTGCTCGGCGGCGATGAACGTGAGGTCGAGTTGCGTTTCAACTGGCACACCCTCAGCCATCGCTACAAGACCACGGACGCCTACTTCGGGACCTCGTTCTATCACCTGGATGTCAGCGGAGAACAGCCGTTGATCACCCGCAAGAAGGTGATACTCAACAACGACTATATCCACCAGGTTATTGATATCTATCATATTTGAGGGTGACCACATGACCTACCGCATCGCCCTGAACTTCGAGGACGGGGTCACCCGTTTTATCGACTGCAAAGCCGGTGAAAAGGTGCTCGACGCCGCCTTTCGCCAGCGGATCAACCTGCCCATGGACTGTTCCGACGGCGTCTGTGGCACCTGCAAATGCCGTTGTGAAAGCGGCGTCTATGACCTCGGCGAAGAGTATCTGGAGGAAGCGCTGGGGGCCGATGAAGTCGAGCAGCGACAGGTGCTGACCTGCCAGATGGTTCCGCAAAGCGACTGCGTGCTGGCCGTGCCGGTGCCGTCCAGTGCTTGCAAGACCGGCACCTCGCGGTTCGATGCGACCTTGGCCGAGATCACCGCCCATGCCGATGCGGCCCTGGAAGTTCGCTTTTCACTCGACCAGGCTCCCGTGTTCCTGCCGGGGCAATACGTGAATATCGGCGTTCCCGGCAGCGAACAGACGCGCTCGTACTCGTTCAGCAGCTTGCCCGGTGACTGCCACGCAAGCTTTCTGATCAAGCATGTCCCTGGCGGGTTGATGAGTGGTTGGCTGGGCCGGGCGAAACCCGGCGAGAAGGTCTCGATGAGCGGGCCGCTGGGCAGTTTCTATCTGCGCGTAGTGACCCGGCCGCTGCTGTTTCTGGCCGGCGGCACCGGGCTGGCGCCGTTTCTGTCGATGCTCGAAGTCCTTGCCGAGCGCCGCGAACGTCAGCCGGTCCACCTGATCTATGGGGTTTCCCGGGACCAGGACCTGGTCATGCTCGACGCGTTGCTGGGGCTGTGCGAGCGCTTGCCGAATTTCAGCTTCGTCACCTGTGTCTCCGACCCGCAGACGTTGCATCCACGCCAGGGTTATGTGACCCAACATATCGCGCCCGAGATGCTCAACGCGGGTGAGGTCGACGTTTATCTGTGCGGACCGCCGCCGATGGTCGATGCCGTACGCCAGCATTTCAAGGCCGAAGGCGTGACCCCGAGCAACTTCCTGTATGAGAAGTTCACCGCCAATACCGTCGCTACCGGCCATGCCGCCTGAGGAGATCGTGATGAACCCACGTTTCAAGGACAAGGTCGCGCTGGTCACCGGCGCGGCCCAGGGCATCGGCCGGCGAGTGGCCGAACGCTTGCTGGAGGAGGGCGCCTGGCTGGTGGCCGTGGACCGTTCCGAACTGGTCCATGAGCTGCGCGGCGAGCGCACCCTCAGCCTGACCGCCGACCTGGAGCAGCATGCCGGCTGCACGGAAGTCATGGGCGCTGCTCATCGGCGTTTCGGGCGGATCGATATCCTCGTCAATAACGTCGGCGGAACTATCTGGGCCAAGCCTTTCGAGCACTACCAGGAGAGTGAGATCGAAGCCGAGGTCCGCCGCTCGTTGTTCCCGACCCTGTGGTGCTGTCATGCGGTGTTGCCCTATATGTTGGAGCAGGGCAGCGGGGCGATCGTCAATGTCTCGTCGGTGGCGACTCGCGGGGTCAATCGGGTGCCCTATGGCGCGGCCAAGGGCGGGATCAATGCCTTGACCGCGTGTCTGGCCTTCGAGACCGCCGGGCGTGGAATTCGGGTCAATGCCACGGCACCGGGCGGCACCGATGCGCCGCCACGGCGTATCCCACGCAACACCCAGACACCCAGTGCGGATGAACAAGCCTGGTACCGACAGATCGTCGAGCAGACCGTGGACAGCAGCTTGATGAAACGTTACGGCCGCATCGATGAACAGGCCGGGGCGATCCTTTTCCTCGCTTCTGAAGACGCCTCCTATATAACCGGGGTGACCTTGCCGGTGGGAGGCGGTGACCTGGGCTGACCCCCTTCTCCGTCCGGGTGTTTCGGCACTCGGATCGGCTTAAATCCGCTGTAGCGGAGCGGATTCCGCGCATAACCCCCTATTTTTCTCAGACGTTGGACGAGGAAGCCAGGGGTTTGTCGTCCTGCGAGGCGCAGACCAGAGCCTTCTGAAAAAGTTTCATCTTTCAAGGGTTAAGTTTCATCTGAAACAAATTGTATTAAAAAAACGTCAGGCCTACCATGCGCGCAATTCGAGACCGGTTCTCATTTCGATTCTCATTTTGACCCTTTTGCCATGGCCAAACCGTATTTGCCGTGTGCAGTAAGGATCAAGTCCTTCTGGAGTCATCGATGCGCGCAATGTCGTACCACCGATCCACACAGCGTGTTGTTCTGTCGACCGCCCTGGCTTGTTCTGTTGCCTGGTTATGGGTCAACCCCGCTTGCGCGGCAAGCGCTGCACCGGCAGCCAATCCGTCCGTCGCGGCGGACGACGTCAACCCTGCGGATCTGCCCGAGGCGGACCTGGCAATCAAGGCTGAGCCCGCGGGTCAGTGGACCGGTTTCCTGACGCGTCAGAACATGCTCGGCGATATCGGTGGGCTGCGCTCCAGCCTGGCGGCTTATGGCGTGACCCTGGGGCTGACGGAAACCAGCGAATACCTGAACAATGCCAAGGGTGGCTTGAATCGCGGCGGGGACTATGACGGTCTCACCACCATGACCCTGAAGCTCGACACCCTCAAGCTTTTCGGCCTGGCCGGCGGCACCCTCAACATCAGTGCGGTGAACGTTCACGGGCAAAACCTGAGCGCGAACAAGCTCGGCACTCTGCAAACCGCCAGCGGCATCGAAGCGGACACCGGCACCCGTCTGTGGGAAGCCTGGTACCAGCAGAAATTCCTCGACGAGACCCTGGACTTCCGGGTCGGCCAGCAAAGTATCGACCAGGAGTTCATGGTCAGTCAGTACGCCAGTACCTTCGTCAATACCATGTTCGGTTGGCCGGCAGTGCCGTCCTATGACATGCCGGCCGGTGGTCCTGCTTATCCGCTGTCTGCCCTGGGTATTCGTGTGCGGGTCCATCCGACCGATGCGGTTACCGTGCTCGCGGGTGTCTATGACGGTAACCCGGCCGGCACCAACGACGGTGATCCGCAACGGCAGAACGCCCACGGCACCAACTTCGACCTGCACACCGGCGCACTGTATATCTCCGAGCTGCAGTACGCCGTCAACCCGGCCTCGCTGGGTCAGACGGAGACCGCCAACCCTGGTCTGCCAGGTCTCTACAAACTCGGCGCCTGGTATAACACCCAGAACTTCGCCGACCAGCGCTACGGCACCGACGGGCTGTCCCTCGGCGATCCGAACAGCAATGGCACCGCCGCCGAGCACTCGGGCAACTACAGCGTCTACGCCGTGGCCGACCAGATGATCTGGCGCCAGGCCCCGGACAGCATGCGTTCGGTGGGTGTGTTCACCCGTCTGATGGGCGCGCCGGGTGATCGCAACCTGATCAGCTTCAGTGCCAACGCCGGTGTGACCCTCGCCGCGCCTTTCGAAGGTCGCGATGCCGATACGGTCAGCCTGGGCCTGGGTTACGTCAAGGTCGGTCGGAACGCCGCAGGTCTCGATCTCGACAGCGGCAACCGCGTGCGCAATGGCGAGACCTTTCTTGAAGCGACCTATCAGTACCAGCTGACCCCTTGGCTGCAACTGCAACCGGACATTCAGTACACGCTTAATCCAGGCGCGGGCCAGAGCCCGAACGATCCGACGCTGCGACTGGGCGACACGCTGGTCTGGGGTCTGCGGACCAACATCACCCTCTAGACCGGACGCTGGCTGGGCGCTTTGCGCCGGCCTGACTGCACCGATCCGCTTTGTTTGATTTCGGCCCTGCCTGACAGGGCCTGTCGACTTCGAGAAATCAGGAGTATTGCATGACGTATTCGAGCCTGCCGCGTCTGGGCAAAGGCCTTGTGGCCCTGGCCACGCTATTGACCTTCAATGTCGCTCTGCCGGCACACGCGGATGACGCCCAGGGTTTTCTGACCAGCATCCACAAGCACCAGCCCCTGACATCCACGGTCCCGGACAATGGTGACCAGAACCCGTACGCCATTGCCGTGGCACCGGTGTCCGCCGGGAAAATCCAGAAGGATGACGTGCTGGTCGACAACTTCAACAACGCGGCCAACCTGCAGGGTGTCGGCAGCACGATTGTCGATTACAACCCGACCACCAAGCAGATGTCGCTGTTTGCCCAATTGCCCCACGATCTGGCGCAGTGCCCGGGAGGCGTAGGCCTCAGCACCGCGATGACCATGCTCAAGAGCGGCTGGGTGATCGTCGGCAGCACACCGAGCAATGACGGCACCACCGACACCAAGGGCGCCGGTTGCCTGGTGGTGCTCGACCCGAACGGCAAGGTGGTGGATGTCTGGTCCGGGCCGAACATCAACGACCCATGGGGCAACATGGCGGTGATCGACAACGGTTCCACCGCGACCTTGTTTGTCAGCAACGCCGGCTTTGGTGTCGGCAGCGCCAAGGGCACGCCGCCGGTAGTGATCCAGTCCACGGTACTGCGCCTGGACCTGAAAATCCCGGAAGGCAAGCCACCGGTGATCGCCAACCAGACCGTGGTCGGCAGCGGCTTCAGCGCCCAGGCTGACAAAGGCGTGTTCCTTGTCGGTCCTACCGGCCTGGCGATGGGCAAGGACGACAAGCTGTACGTCTCCGACACGCTCGCCAACCGTATCAGCGAAATCTGGGATGCCACTACCCGGACCACCAGTGCCGGTGTTGGCCGTACGCTGACCAAAGACGGCATGCTGCTGCGTCCTCTGGCGCTGACCACCGCACCTAACGGCCACCTGCTGACCACCAACGGCTTGAACGGCAAGGTCGTGGAAATCGACCCGGACACCGGCAAGCAGCTCTTTGCCCAATGGATCGATGCCAACAAGGCCCAGGTTCCACCGGGTAACGGCGACCTGTTCGGCCTGGTCATCACGCCGACCGGTGACGGCTTCTACTACGTGGAAGACGATATAAACATGCTGGTCCTGGCCAAATGAATACGCACGACGACAGTGCTCCCGGCCTGTCTCGGCGTCGTTTCCTTGGCGCTGCCAGCAGCCTGGCGGTGGCTGCGGGCGTGATCGGCTCGGGCGGCGTTGCCGCCGCCGAGAGCCTGGTCAAGTCCCCGGCTGACCAGGCTCTGGCCGCGGTCGAGCCGTTCTATGGCGTGCATCAGGCCGGGATAGTGACGCCGCAGCAGACACACTCGTTGTTTGCCGCGTTCGATCTGGAAGCCACGGCCCGTGCGGACGTGATCGCCTTGCTCAAGCGTTGGACCCTTGCGGCCAACCGCATGAGCCACGGCGAGACCGCCCAGCCGCTGAAGGCACCCAAGGATGCCGCCGCGCTGGATGGCGGTTCGGCCGAGGGGCTCAGGCCGGCTCGGTTGACCGTGACCTTTGGCTTCGGCCCGGGCTTGTTCATGAGCGACGGCAAGGACCGCTATGGCCTGGCGTCGCGGCGTCCGGAAGCGCTGGTGGATCTGCCGAAATTCAATGGCGATCAACTGGTGCTCGAGAAGTGCGGTGGCGACTTGAGCATCCAGGTCTGTGCCGATGATCCGCAGGTGGCGTTCCATGCCCTGCGCGAACTGCTGGCCCTGGCGGACGGCGTGGCCCTGATCAAGTGGATGCAATCGGGTTTTACCAGCCCTCCGGCTGGCGGCGGCACCACACGTAACCTGATGGGCTTCAAGGACGGGACCAATAATCCATCCACTCGCGACAGCAAGATGATGGACGAAGTGGTCTGGGTCGGCGATGAAGGCGGCTGGATGAAGGCCGGCTCCTATGTCGTGGTACGGCGCATCCGTATTGCGCTGGAGCACTGGGACAAGACGGAGCTGGGGTTCCAGGAAGAAGTGGTCGGCCGTGACAAGGCCAGTGGCGCGCCGTTGGGCAAAACCCACGAGTCCGACCCGCTGGATCTTGAGGCGCAAGACAAGGACGGCAACTCGGTCATCCCGGACAACGCCCATGCGCGCCTGTCCGCCGCCGCTGAAAACGACGGCTCGCAGATTCTCCGTCGTGCCTACTCCTACAACGACGGCGTAGGCTTTTATGCCGAGCGCTGGCCGCCATGGCGCCAGGGCATGATGCTCGATGCCGGGTTGTTCTTCGTGGCTTACCAGCGCGACCCGCGTACAGGCTTTATCAAGATCAACAAGAAACTGGCCACCCAGGACATCATGAACCAGTTCACCACCCATGTCGGGAGTGGGATCTTTGCTTGCCCGCCGGGTGTCAGCGAAGGTTCGTATATTGGTGCCGGATTGTTCGAAGGGCTCGACAGCTAAGGGCTGTCGAGCAGGGCGCAGCCCCCATCGGGGTGCGCGCCTTGGGCTGTAATAATCGCTGTATCTGGAGTATTGCGCATGTCTTTCAAAGTTTTTAACAACAGGTTGCCACGCACTTTCCAATTCGCCTGCCTGGCAGCCGCGATGCTGGCCGGCGGTGTTGCCCAGGCGGCCTCACTGACCCTGTACAGTGCGCAGCATGAACAGACCGTCAATCAGCTGGTCAAGGATTTCGAAAAGCAGACCGGTATTTCGGTAAAAGTACGCACTGGCGAAGGCCCGGAACTGGCTGCGCAACTGCTGGCTGAAGGCAGTGCCTCGCCCGCCGACGTGTATTTCACCGAGAACTCTCCCGAGCTGATGTTGCTCGAAGAGAAGGGCCTGCTGGCGCCTGTGCAGCCTGCCACCTTGTCGACTATCCCGGCGCGCTACAACTCGCCGAGCGGTGAGTGGGTCGGCGTGTTGGCCCGTGAGAACGTGTTGGCCTACAACACCAAGCTGGTCCAACCGGCTGAATTGCCAGCCTCGCTGCTCGACCTGGCCGAGCCGGCCTGGAAAGGCAAGGTGGCCATTGCGCCGGCCGATGCCGACTTCCTGCCATTGGTCAGCGCGATGCTGGCGATCAAAGGCGAAGCCACCACCCTGCAGTGGCTCAAGGGCCTGCGCACCAACTCGCAGATTTTCAACGATGACGAAGGCGTCACCGCTGCCGTCAACCGTGGTGGTGTGGCTGTCGGCGTGATCAACAGCTACTACTGGGCGCGCCTGCACACCGAAGTCGGTGACAAAGGCACCCACAGTGCGCTTTATCACTTTGCTCACGCCGATGTCGGCGCGTTGATCAACGTCTCGGGCGTTGCGGTCCTGAAAACCGCCCGCAACCAGGAAGCCGCGAACAAGTTCGTTGCTTATCTGACCAGCGAGAGCGCCCAGCAGCTGATGGCCAGCAACAAGGTGACCTATGAGTACCCGCTGCGTGCCGGCGTTGCGCCTGATCCTCTGCTCATGCCTTTCAACCAACTGACGCCGCCGACGCTGGACATGAAAACCCTGGGTGACGATAGCCACGCGGTCAAGTTGCTGCGCCAGGCCGGCTTGCTGTAAATGGCCAGTTTGACCGTTGCGGTCAAGTCCGGACGGCGTACGCCGTTCGGACTTTTGCTTGTCTGCACCTGTGTCGCGCTGCTGGTGCTGATGCCGCTGGCGTTCACTCTGAAGCAGGCGACCAGCTTTGGCTACGATGATGCGATCGAATTGCTGTTTCGTCCTCTCGTCGGGGAACTGGCGGTCAATACCTTGCTGATTGTCGTGGCGGCCACCTTGGCCTCGGCGGTGATCGGCACGGCGGTGGCCTGGTTCGTCGAACGTACCCACCTGCCAGGGCGGGGCGCCTGGGCGGTGCTCGCGGCGGTGCCGCTGGCGGTGCCACCGTTCATCACCAGTTATGCATGGGTGTCCTTGAGCCTGTCGTTGCAGGATTTTGCCGGCGCCTTGCTGGTGGTCACCACGGCCTACTTTCCACTGGTTTACCTCCCGGTTTCCGCTGCGCTCAGGGGCATGGACCCGGCCCTGGAGGAAACCGCCCGTTCCCTGGGGCTGGGGCCGTGGCGCTGCTTCTTCCGTGTGGTGCTGCCACAGCTCAAACCGGCCTTGCTGGGCGGCGTGCTGTTGGTTGCCCTCAGTGTACTGTCCGAGTTTGGCGCGTTCGCGCTGTTGCGTTTTCGCACCTTTACCACCGAGATCTACGCCGAATACCGCGCCAGCTTCGACGGTGCCGGGGCGGCGTTGCTCGCCTGCGTGCTGATGCTGTTGTGCCTGATCTGCCTGGTGGCGGAGTTCAAGGTGCGCGGACTCACGCGTTATGACCGGCTCGACCGGGGTACCCGTCGATCGGCCAGCCGCTACGAACTGGGCAGGATGAAGTGGCTGGTCTGGAGCGGCTTTGCCGGTTTGACGATCACGACCCTGGGGGTGCCCCTGGGGATGATCGGCTATTGGTTGCTGCAACACAGTGAGGCGGCGGTGACACCCGTGGAGTTCTCGGCGGAGCAATTGATCAACACCACCTGCGCTTCACTGGGCTTCGGCCTGGCCGGGGCCGTGCTGACCACCTTGCTCGCGCTGCCGCTGGGCTTTTTGCTGGCGCGTTTCCCCAGTCGTATCAGCACGCTGCTGGAACGGATTGCTTATCTGGGGCAGGGCGTGCCGGGGATCGTGATTGCCCTGGCGGTGATTTCGATTTCGATCCGCTTCATCCAGCCGCTGTACCAGAGTGCGGCGATGTTGGTCCTGACCTATGCGATCCTGTTCCTGCCACTGGCCCTGGTCGGTGTGCACGCCACGCTGGTGCAGATCGAACCGCGTCTTGAGGACACCGCACGCTCGTTGGGCCTGCGCTGGTGGCAAACGGCATGGCGGGTAATTCTGCCCCTGGCCGGGCCAGGCATCGGAGCGGCGGCGTCGATGGTGTTTATCACCATCGTCACGGAACTGACCGCCACCTTGCTGCTGTCGCCCATCGGCACCCACACGCTCGCCACCCAGGTCTGGGTCGATACTTCGGCGCTGGCCTTTGCCGCCGCCGCGCCGTATGCGGCCATGCTGGTCGGTATTTCACTGTTTTCCACCTGGCTGCTGATGTCGTTGTTCGGCAAATCGGCGGTGCTGGGTAGCTTCCAATCATAGGGATCGACATGGCTGATGTAGAGATTCGCGGCCTGTGTAAAACGTTTGGCCACAGCCCGGTATTGCGCGGCGTCGACTTGTCGGTGGCCTCCGGTAGCCTGGTGGCCATTCTCGGCCCCTCCGGCAGCGGCAAGACCACCTTGCTGCGCCTGCTCTGTGGTTTCGAGCGCGGTGATGCAGGGACGATTCAGATCAATGGCCAGCGGGTCAGTGGCCCCGGGGTGTTTGTTCCGTCCGAGAAACGTCATATCGGTTATGTGCCGCAGGAAGGCGCGCTGTTTCCGCACCTGTCGGTGGCCGAAAACATCGTCTTCGGCCTGTCGCGGCCACTGCGCAAGGCCCGTCATCGCGTCGCCGAGCTGCTGGAGCTGGTCGGTTTGCCTGGCGACTTTGCCGATCGTTCACCGCATTCATTGTCCGGCGGACAGCAGCAGCGGGTGGCACTGGCACGAGCACTCGCGCCAGCGCCGGCATTGGTTCTGCTGGACGAACCGTTTTCCTCGCTGGATGCCGCCTTGCGTGTGGAGACCCGGCAAGCGGTGGCCCAGGCCTTGTCGGCCGCCGGCGCGACCGCGTTGCTGGTCACCCACGATCAGTCCGAGGCGTTGTCGATGGGCAGTCAGGTCGCCGTGTTATGGAATGGCGAACTGGTGCAAGTGGCGAGCCCCGAGAAGCTGTACCGGATGCCAGTGAGTCCCGAACTCGCCCGTTTTGTCGGCGATGCCATGCTGTTGCCGGGAATCGTCCATGGCGCCCATGTCGCTTCTGCCCTGGGGGCCTTGCGTCTGATGGCTGGCATGCCCGACGGGCCGGTGCGGGTGTTGCTGCGTCCGGAGCAACTCAGGCTTTCAGCCCTGCATGACGGCATGGGCATGGAGGCCGGCAAGGCGCGGGGCAGGGTGCTGAAAGTGGACTACTACGGGCACGATGCCTGTGTGCACCTCAGTCTCTTGGGGGAGGCGGGCTTATCGACCACACTGATTGCGCGTTTATCCGGCCACTCGTGTCCGCGCTCGGGTGATGAGGTCGCCATCAGCGTTGAGGGCGAGGTACTGGCCTATCCCGTGTGATGCTTCAGCACTCAACCAATGCCTGGGCCGGCGGCGCGCCGCCGGTCTTGATGGTCTTGGTCACGATATAGGTGAAGTAGCGTTCTATGCCCAGGTCTTCCAGTAGCAACTGATCGATAAAGCGCTGGTACTGATCGATGTCCGCCGCCTGGATCATGGCGATGTAATCCACACCGCCGCCGGTGGCATAACAGAACGCCACTTCCGCCGCGTCGCTCATGCGTTGTTCGAAGCGGCGCATCTCCTGGGCCGTATGCCGGGCCAGGGTGATCTCCACCAGCAATTGCTGACTCTTGAACACCTGGTTCCAGTCGATCATCGCTCGGTAGCCTTTTACCAGACCTGCGCTTTCCAGCTTGCGTACGCGCTCCCAGGCCGGGGTCACCGATAGGTTGATGGCTTCAGCCAGATTCGACTTGGTGATACGCCCGTCCTCGGAAAGGATCCGCAGGATTTTCAGGTCATAACGGTCAAGCTTGTGCATCGTGAACGAACTCCGCAGGCGACGGGTGGCTATCAGGCCATCAGTCGGGGCCAACTGCAACCGGGTGGTAACGGCTACGACAAAACCCCGATTTCCCGGGTTTTTGTCGTCTCTGCCGAGCGGCCTGGCTGAACTCAGCCGAGGATTTGCGTGGCGACCTGGTCAATCGCGCCTTTGGTGATACCAACGATCAGATCCGCCTCGGCCTCGGTCAGGATCAGCGGTGGGGCGAAGCCGAGGATATCGCCATGGGGCATGGCCCGGGCGATCATGCCGCGTTCGAGGCAGGCGGCCGACACTTTCGGGCCGACTTTCAAGGCCGCGTCGAACGGCGTGCGTTGCTCACGATCGGCCATGAACTCGACGGCGGCAAGCATACCGTCGCCACGCACTTCGCCCACCAGCGGATGGCCTTCGAGGGTTTCGCGCAACCGACGATTCAGGTAACCGCCAACCTGCTCGGCGTTGGCCGTGAGGTTTTCCCGCTCGAGGATATCCAGGTTGGCCAAGGCGGCCGCGGCGCAGATCGGATGCCCGGAATAGGTCCAGCCATGGCCCATGGCACCTTCGTTGGTCGAAGCCTTTTCAATCACGCTCCAGACCTTCTCGCCGATGATCACCGCCGACAGCGGCGCATAGGCGCTGGTCAGGCCCTTGGCGGTAGTGATCAGGTCAGGCCGCATGCCGTAACGCTGGCTGCCCATCTTCGAACCCAGGCGGCCGAAGGCGCAGACCACTTCATCGGCGATCAACAATACATCGTACTTGTTCAGCACCGCCTGAATGGCCGCCCAGTAACCGGCGGGCGGGACCACGATGCCGCCGGTACCCATGACCGGTTCGCCGATAAACGCCGCGACGGTATCCGCGCCCTCGGCGAGGATCATCTTCTCCAACTCATCGGCGCAATAACGGACAAAGGCCGCCTCGTCCATGCCGGCCGGGGCCTTGCGATACCAATGGGGGCAGACCGTGTGTTGGACGCCTTCCACTGGCAGGTCGAAATGCTGATGGAAAGCCGCCAGTCCGGTCAGGCTGCCGGTCATGATGCCCGAGCCGTGATAGCCCCGGTCACGGGAAATGATTTTCTTCTTCTGCGGCCGCCCCAGCACGTTGTTGTAGTAACGCACCAGCTTGACCTGGGTTTCGTTGGCATCGGAACCGGACAGGCCGTAGTAGACCTTTTTCATCCCCTCGGGCGCCCAGTCCATGATGCGGCTGGACAGCTCGATGATCGCTTCGCTCGAGTGGCCGACATAGGTGTGGTAGTAGGCCAATTCCTTGGCCTGTTTGTAGATGGCCTCGGCGACTTCGGTGCGGCCGTAGCCGATATTCACGCAATACAGCCCGGCGAAGGCGTCGATAAATTCGCGGCCCTCATGGTCGCGAATCCGGATGCCCGAGGCGCTCTTGATGATCCGGCCCTTGAGTGCACCACTGGCGTGGTCGTGGGCATGGGTCGAAGGGTGCATGAAGTGCGCGCGGTCTTGTTCGAACAGCGTGTCGAGTGCTTGGTCCATGGTGGATCTCCTTAGCATTAGCCCTGGTGGTGCAGGCAGAAGTATTTGGTTTCGACAAAGGCTTCGAAGCCCTCGGTGCCGCCTTCGCGGCCCAGTCCCGAGGCCTTCATGCCGCCGAAGGGAATCGGGTGACCGGTGAATTTCACGCCGTTGACCGCGACCATGGCGTGGTCGAGCCGGCGAATCAGTGGGTAGATCAGGTCCAGGCGGTTGGAGCAAATGTAGGCGGCCAGGCCGTATTCGGTGTCGTTGGCCATGTCGATGGCCTGCTCCAGGGTGTCGAACGGCATGACCCCGGCGATTGGCGCAAAGTTTTCTTCGCGATAGATGCGCATCTGCGGGGTGACGTCGGCCAGCACCGTGGGCTGGTAGAACAAGCCACCCAAGGCGTGGGCTTCGCCACCTACCAGGCGTCGTGCGCCCAGTTGCAGGGCGTCGGCGACACGCTCAGCCGTCACATCGAAAGCGGCCTGGTGCATCAGCGGGCCGATATCGACGGTTTGTTCCTGCTCGCCCAGCAGCGCCGGACCGACCCGCAGTTCACGCACGGCGGCGGCAAAGCGGCTGAGAAACGCCGGATAGAGCGAGCGCTCGACCATGATCCGGTTGGCCGCGCAGCAATCCTGGCCGGAGGTCTGGAACTTGGCCTCCACCGCGACCTTCACCGCCAGCTCCAGGTCGGCATCGGCGCAGACAATAAAGGGCGCATTGCCGCCCAGCTCCAGCGACACTTTTTTCACGTCAGAGGCCGCGGCCTGTAGCACCAGCTTGCCGACCCGGGTCGAGCCGGTGAAGCTGACCGAGCGTACACGGCTGTCCTGAACCAGGGTTTGCATGACCATCTGCGGTTCGCCCAGTACCACATTGAACACGCCCGCCGGGAAGCCGGCTTCTTCCGCCAACTGCGCCAGTGCCAGGGCCGAATAGGGCGTTTCATGGGCCGGCTTGACCACCACGGTGCAACCGGCGGCGAGTGCGGCAGCGGCTTTGCGGGTGATCATCGCCGAGGGGAAATTCCACGGAGTCAGCAGCGCGCAGACGCCCACCGGCTCCTTGACGGTACCCAGGTGCGCACCGGGTATATGGCTGGGAATGTTCTGGCCATAGAGGCGCCGTGCTTCTTCGGCAAACCAGGGAATGAAACTCGCGGCATAGGCGATTTCGCCGCGGGACTCGGCCAGGGGCTTGCCTTGTTCCTGGCTGAGAATGCGCGCGAGATCTTCCTGGTGTTCGAGGATCAATGCCGCCCAGCGCCGCAGGCTCGTGGCGCGGGCCTCGAGGCTCAGTGCCCGCCAGGGTGCGAACGCCCGGTGCGCGGCATCGATGGCCGCGACAATCTGCGGTTTTTCCAGCATCGGCACATGACCGATAAGGCTGAGGTTGGCCGGGTTGTGCACGGCGATGGTGCTGGCGCTGTCGCTGTGGACCCAATGCCCGTTGACGTAGCACAGGGCCTTGAACAATAGCGGGTGTTTATAGGTCATGGTGTTCACTCCGGATCGTCTGAGTGGAACTAATGCTAGGGGAGTGCGGTGCGCGGGATTACCGGTTTGGCGGGGTGGCGACAGTGGTTTTTTTCTGATTGCGGGCGAGCAAACAGCGGTTTTTGCGGTGGAGGCAAATGCCTCCTTGCCCAGCGATGACGGCCGCAAGAACTGTGCTGATTTCAAGGGCCGCATCGCCGGCAAGCCGGCTCCTGCTGGAGGGAATGCCAGGGTTATCGGGTTACTTGGCGGTTTTTGCCTGGGCCACCCACGCATCCAGCGTCGCCTTGTTTTCGCTCATCCAGTCATCCGCCAATTTGCGGATGTTGCGTTCGCTGGAGCCACCCTGGCTGATGGTTTTTTCCCAGTAGCTCCAGGTCGCCTGGGAGAAGCCCATCTGCTCCACCAGGGACTTGATCGCCGGGTTGGCGGCGACGAACTTCTTGTTGCCGATCGCATACCAGTTCCAGGCAGCCATCGCCATGCGACAAGGATCGGCGCCACCGGCACAGCCAGCCACCCCAGGGGTCAACGCCGAGGCCGCCGCGGATACCGAACCCGGCAAGGCATCGAACGGCGTCGGCAACCAGACCACGTCTTTGCCCGGCACCATGGTGTTGGTCATCCAGGACGGCGCCCAGGCATAGAAGAACACCGGTTCGCCACGTTTGAGGCGGGCGACGTTTTCGAACATCAGGGCTTCATATTTACCCCGCACCGGGTTCACCGTGTTCTTGAGGCCGAACTTGTCGAGCTGGTAGTCGACCACATCACCACAGCCCCAACCCGGATCACAGCTGATCAGGTTGGCCTTGCCATTTTTGCCAAACAGCCCGGCGATCTTCGGGTCTTTCAGCTGTTCCAGGCTGGTGATCCCGTAGGCATCGGCGGTTTTCTTGTCGATCATGTAGCCGTTGTAACCGGCGCCCTGAATAAAGCCCGCGCCCACCACCTCGGTGTTTTCCTTGACCTTGTCGAAGCTGGGTTGCAGTTGCGGCAGGGTGACGTCCATCGAGAGATCCAGATCGCCCTGGGCCGCCGCTGGAAAGAACAGGGTGGTGTTGACGGTGCTCAACTTGGTCTCGTAGCCCAACCGCTTGCTGGCTTCGATGGCGATCTTGGTCAGTACATAGTTACCACCGGTGCTTTCCGATTGCACAAAACGGATGGTTTTGCCGCTGCCTGGCAAGTCCTCGGCCATCACCTGCGAGCAGGCCAGGCCGATCAGGGACAACGTTGCTGCAAATCCAAGCAAGGCTTTGAATGGACGCATCATGATTTCCTCTTTTTTTCTCGTTATGGTTAAGGGATGGCAGTGAAGAAAAGCGCTCGACAACGGGCATTCATGATTGTTGTTCTTGTGCCGGCTCAGGCATTGACCGCGCGGGTATCGAGCAGTCGCCTGAACAGCGACTTGCGTTTGCGCACAGTGGGTTGAGCCAGTTTCTGGGTGATCCGGTCGAGCATCATCGCCAGCAGCACAATGGCGATGCCGCCCACCGCCGCGCGGCCGACGTCCATGCGTCCCAACCCCTGCAAAACCACCAGGCCGAGGCCTTCGGCGCCGATCATGGCCACCACCACCGACATCACCATGGCCGTGAGCACCGTCTGGTTGAGGCCGCCGAGGATGGTCGGGATCGCCAGGGGTAACTGGATTTCCCAGAGCAATTGCCGGTGATCGGCACCGAAGGCATGGCCGGCTTCCACCAGTTCGGTGTCGACCATGCGGATACCCAGGTAGGTAAAGCGAATCAGTGGCGGGCAGGCGGAAATCACCACCGCCACCTCACCCGACACGGTGCCCACGCCGAACAACATCACCACCGGCACCAGGTACACGAAGGTCGGTGTGGTCTGCATGATGTCGAGGATCGGCCGCATCACCCGCCAGACCCGTTCGCTGCGGGCACACCAGACGCCCACCGGAATCCCGACGAGCATGCAGATGACAATGGCCGTGGTGATCAGCGACAAGGTGGTCATGGCTTCGTCCCAGACCCCCAGGGCAGCGATGACCACCAGGGCGACGGCACTGAACAACGCCACCCCCAGGCTCGCGGCACGGTAGGCGATGAGGAACATCAGCAGCACCATGATCGGGAAGGGAATGGCGTGGATCAGGGTGTCGCTCAAGGCCAGCAGGTTCTCCACTGGCCAACGGATCGCCAGGAACATCGGTCGCAGATGAATGCCCAGCCACTCGACGGACTGGCTGATCCATTGGTCCACGGGAAACACCGCGAGGTCTTCTGAACTAAGCATGTTGGGCAACCTCCGCCGCGCTTGGGCGCTGGGCCGCGACGCTGGCAATGCAATCAAGAATGTGGGCGCTGTTCAGGGTGCCGGCAAACAGCCCGGCGCCATCGACCACCGCCACCGGCAAGCCTGGTTTGAGCAGGCGCGCCACTTCCACCAGCTTGGCGCTGGCCGGCACGCTGACAAACTGTGTCGACAACCGTTGCAACGCATCGGCCCCCCCGCCAACGGCCAGCAGCGCGGCCGAATCGAGCACACCGACCACCTTGCCGAGGCTGTTGAGGACAAAGGCGCTGGCGCTGTCATTGCCGACGACGCGGGTGTCGCCCTGGACCAGCAAGGTGTCGGCGGCTTGCATGATCGAGCGGGCATCGAACAGCCGCGAACGGTCGACATCCCGGGTGAAGGCGGCGACATAGTCACTGCCGGGGTCCATGACGATTTCCTGGGGCGTGCCTTCGCGCACCACCTGGCCGTCGGCCATGATCGCAATCCGGGTGCCGAGCTTCAGGGCTTCCTGGAAGTCATGGGTGATGAACAGGATGGTTTTCTTCAGGGTGCGTTGCAGGCGCAGCAACTCGTCCTGCATCTCCGTGCGAATCAACGGGTCGAGGGCGCTGAAGGCTTCGTCCATGATCAGCACATCGGCGTCGGTGGCCAGAGCCCGGGCCAGGCCGACCCGCTGGCGCATGCCGCCGGAGAGCTCATGGGGATGATGATCAGCCCATTTGGCCAGGCCGACGATGGCCAGCACTTCTTCGGCGCGTTGACGCCGTTCGGCCGAGGCGACTCCGCGCAGCTTGAGACCGAACTCGGTGTTCTCGATCACGGTTTTGTTCGGCAACAGCGCGAAGTGCTGGAAGACCATGGAGATGCGCGTCCGGCGGACCTCCCGTAGCTGGTTTTCGTCGAGCGTCACCAAGTCCTCGCCGTCGAGCAGGATCTTGCCCGCGGTCGGTTCGTTCAAGCGATTGATGCAACGGGCCAGGGTTGATTTTCCCGAGCCGGACAAACCCATGATCATGTAGATCGCACCGCTGGGAATGGACAGCGATACGTTGTTGAGGCCGACCACGGTGGCGGTCTCGGCCAGGATACGGTCTTTGCTGGCCCCAGCCGTCAAGAGCTGCATGGCCCTTTCCGGCGAAGAGGAAAAGACCTTGTAGAGGTTTTCAATCTTCAGTCGTTCGCTCACCCATTGCCTCCAATTGTTGTTTTGCAATCTGCGGAAAACTTCATTAATAGAAATTTTTGGGCTACTGGCAGTCAAAGGTCATTCAGTCATGCAAGGGTGCAGTTTCAAAAATTTCTTGTTGTGGTGCCAAGGCACTTACAGCATGAGCGGTGTGACGAGTGCAACGCCGAGACGCCGGTCGGTAGCACTAACGGCTTATCCATGGCCTACCTGCGAATCGAGCAGAAAGTCCCGCAGGATCGAAGCCACCTGTTCCGGCGCCTCGATCAGGATGCAGTGGCGCAGCCCCGGCAGGATCTTCAACTGTGAGCCGGCGATGCGTTCGTGCATGAACGCGGCCATCCGTGGGTTGGAACCGGCGTCGTCGGCGCCGGTGGCGATCAAGGTCGGGCAACTGATCTGTGGCAGTTGCTCGCCGAAATCCGACTCCGCCAGCACCCGATACGCCGCCGCGTAGCAGCCCGGATCGTTGTCGGCGTTTTGTTGGCGCAGACGGGCGACGGCTTCGGGATGGCGCGCCTGGAAGTCCTCGGTCAGCCAGCGTGACAGTGACGCTTCGTAATGGGCGACGGGCTCACCGCGTTGCAAGGCAACGAGGCGCGCCTGGACCCGCTCACGTTCCTCGGCGTTACGTCCGGCCACTGTCGACAACAGCACCAGGCGTCGAACCCGTGAGGGATGGGTCAAGGCCAGGCGCTGGGCGATCAGACCGCCCAGGGAAAAGCCGGCCAGGTCGAAGCGCTCGAAGCCGATATGATCGGCCAAGGCCAGCGCTTCGCCGACCAGATGATCGATCTCATAACGACCCGGTGTGCGCGAGGAGTGGCCGTGGCCGCGCAGGTCGAAGGTCAGAACGGTGAACTGTTCTTGCAAGTGCTCCACCACCCCGGCCCAAGCCTCAAGGCTGGAGCCGACGCCGTGGATACAAAGCAGTGCGCGCGGTCCCCGGCCATCGAGGCGATAGTTGAGGGTGACGCCGGCTACGCTGAAACGTTGTGCATCGCTCATGGTGCTTACCCTGTGACGTGGTCGCGGCGTTTGGCACGCTCACGCTCGGCGAATACCGGCATCACTTCATCGATAAACAGGCGCAAGGTCTGTTTCTGCAGTTCGAACGGCAGGTTGAAGGTCAGGCCCAGGCAATATTGGTCGACCCCGGCGGCCTCGTAATCGAGCAGCTTCTCGATGATTTCTTCGGGCGTGCCGAACATCAGGTTGCGCCGCAGGTTTTCCGGGTTGTAGTTGTCCTTGCCGCGCACGCTTTCAAAGGACACCGGTTCAGGAAAGCCGTTGTGCACGGTGCCGATGTTCTGCATCAGGTTTTCGAAGGCCCGGCCGAAGTCCATGCTGTGGCGTACCGGCAGCTCCCAGTCGCCGGGCTTGGCATATACGCAGGTACGCCGCTGCATCATGAAACGCGGACGGGGCATATGGGGGTTGTCGGCCAGCGCTTTTTTGAATTTTTCCCCAAGTACGGCGATTTCCGCAGCGGGTGCCGAGAGCGGGGTGGAGAGGATATTGGCGCCGATGCCCACCGCCCAGTCGAACGTGCCGGGATCCCGCGCGGCGACCCAGATGCGCGGATGATCCTTTTGCAAGGGCTTGGGCACCGCCGCCGTCAGCGGGAATTTCCAGTAATGGCCATCGTGGGCGTAATCCCCGGACCAGAGTTTTTGCACCGCTGGCACCAGCTCCTTCATATAACCCACGCCTTCCTGCTGTTGCAGGCCGGGGGTCATGCGGTCGAACTCATACTGGTAGGAACCGCGGGCAATACCGAATTCCAGGCGCCCGCCGGTCAGGTGGTCGCACAACGCGGCTTCGCCGGCCAGGCGGATCGGATGCCAGTAGGCGGCCGCCAGGGTCGCGGTGCCCAGGCGAATGCGCTGGGTGTGCTGGCCGAGCCAGACCAGGGTCTGGAACGGGTTGGGCGCAATGGTGCATTCGAGGGTGTGGTGCTCAGAGGTCCACAGGGTTTCGAAGCCGCCTTCATCGGCCATTTGGGCCAGTTCCAGCAGGTTGGCCATGACGGTCTGCATGGGCACGTCCGGGGAAAAGCGTTCCATGCTCAGGGACACGGCAAATTTCATGGGTAGCTCCTTGAATAACGGGCAGTGGGCAAAGAAGTCTCAGCGCAGGCGGATGACGAAGGGGTCCTGCATGTCCCCGGAGTAATCGATGATCACGTTCTTGGCCCGGGAAAATTCGCGCATCACGTCAAAGCCTCCGCGGCGGCCGTAACCGCTTTGCTTGAAGCCGCCATTGGCGGACATGTAGGCGGAACTGCGGTAGGTGTTGATCCACACCGTGCCGGCGTCGATCCGATGGGCGAAGCGCATGGCACGGTCGATGTTCTGGGTCCAGATCCCCGAAGCCAGGCCATAAGCGGTGTCGTTGGCCAGGCTGATCATCTGTTCTTCGGTGCTGAATGGCATGACGCCCACCACCGGGCCGAACAGTTCGTCACGCATAAAGGGCATGTCGTTGCTGGCGTTGGCCATGACGGTCGGTTCGAAGTACCAGCCTTCGGACAGGTGCGCGCTGCTCGGACGTTTGCCACCGATGGCCACCTGGGCCCCTTGTTGCACGCCGTTGGCGATATACCCTTCGAGCTTTTGCAGTTGGGCTTGCAGGGCCAGCGGGCCGATATCGGTGAACTCTTCCATCGGGTGGCCGAGGCTGATGCGCTCGGTACGGGCCACCAGGGCTTCAACGAACTGCTCGTAGATCGGCGCCTCGACAAAACAGCGCGAGCCGGCCACACAACTTTGTCCGGCGGCGGCGAAGATCCCGGAAACCACGCCGTTGACCGCTTTATCGATATCGACATCGGCAAACACCACATGCGGTG
This sequence comes from Pseudomonas gingeri, assembly GCF_013386165.1. Classification (GTDB taxonomy): domain Bacteria; phylum Pseudomonadota; class Gammaproteobacteria; order Pseudomonadales; family Pseudomonadaceae; genus Aquipseudomonas; species Aquipseudomonas gingeri_C. Next base: position 844,096 of record NZ_JACAOS010000003.1, read on the forward strand.
ACTTGCCGCCCAGTTCCATCTGGCAGGGCACCAGGTTGTTCGCGGCATTGCCGGCAATCCGTCGTCCGGTATCGGTGCTGCCGGTGAACACGTACTTGGCAATCCCGGGATGGCGGGTCAGGGCCTCACCGGTGAGCCGACCGTTACCGCTGACGACGTTGACCACACCGTGCGGAAACCCGGCCTCGATGATCAATTCGGCCAGGGCCAGGGTGGAGGCGCTGGCGTGCTCGGACGGTTTGATCACCACGGTGTTGCCAATGGCCAGGCAAGGCGCCAGGGTGCCGGTGAGCAACATCAGCGGCGAGTTCCACGGGGTGATCATGCCGACCACGCCCAAGGGTTCGCGGGTGCTGTAGTTGAGCTGGTTGAGCTTGTTGATCGGAATGGTTTCGCCCTGCAGCTTGTCGGCCATGCCGGCGAAATAGATGTAGGCGTCCGGCAGGGCGTTCATCTGTGCGCGCATTTCCCGCAACAGCTTGCCGTTGTCGCGGGTTTCCAGGAGTGCCAGGGCTTCGGCGTTCTCCAGCACCAGCTGGGCCAGGCGATACAGCAGTTTGCCGCGGGCCGTGGGCGTCAGGTTGCGCCATTGCGGATCGTTGAAAGCCCGCTGGGCCGAGGCCACTGCACGGTCCACATCGCTGGCATCGGCTTCGGCGAACTGGTACCAGGACTTGCCGGTCGTGGGATCGAAACTGTCCTGGTAGGTGGCGCTGTTGGGGGCGACGAACTGACCGTCGATAAACAGGTTGAGGCGGCTGCCCTCAAGGGCACTGACCGTGGTTTTCATGCAGGAGTCCTGTGGGTGCGTATCAAAGGCATTCATGGGCCAGCGCGGCGTTCTCGATCATCTCCACCCGGCCGCTCTCGGCGGAGCCGGTGTAAATGCCGAACTGCTGGTTCTTGCGCTCACGGGCGTAACGGCGCACCACCGAGCGCAATTCGTTGACCGGCATCTGCTCGATGGGCAACTCGTCGAGGGGGAAGAAACGCAGGGTCTCGGGCAGCTCGAAAGGTCCCTGGAGGGGATCGAGTTGGGCGCGGTAGATCAGGTAGCCAGGATCGGTGTCGTCGACGTCGAATACCGAGTACAGAAAGGTCGACTCCAGTTCGATCGACAGGGCGTTCTGGCCCACGTCGATAAAGCCCTTGCGCTTGCCGGCCACGGGCAGGGTCCAGCCACCGGCGCCGTCGGCACGGAACAGGATCGCGTCACCAGCTTCGATCAGGTAGCCGATGATCATCTTGTGGGAGTCCAGCCAACTGGCCGGCAACGGGTCCTGGATATTGGCGTAGCGGCCTCGGCAGAAACACAGCGGCAACTTGGGACTGGTGCCAAAGGCGCGGACCTGGCCGATCAGCACCAGGTGGTCGCCGGCTTCGATACGCTGGTCCACGGTGCAATCGAACCAGGTCAGGCTGTCGGTCAGGATCGGCGCGCCGGTGTGGACCTTGTCGTGGTTGACGGTGTGGAACTTGTCCGGCGATTTGGAGGCAAAGGTCCCCGAAACGTCCACCTGTCCTTCATGCAGCAGGTTGACGGCGAAGTGCTCGGTGCCAGCGAACGCACTGTAACTGGCCGCCGACTTGCCGACGCACACCAGCAGCAGCGGCGGGTCGAGGGATACCGAGGTGAACGAATTGGCCGTCATGCCCCGTGGGTTACCCTCGGCGTCATGGGTGGTGATGACGGTAACCCCGGTCACGAAAGTGCCGAAGGCCTGGCGCAAAGCGCCGGGATCGACTGCTGCAAGGTGGGTGTTGACCATGCTGCTCGGCATCGGAGTACTCCTGTTTCTTGTGGTTTGATGCAGCCTACGAGGGCGGGAACCGGTAGGCTTGCGTCGATCAAGAGGAACCTGGGTGGAATTTTTGCTGCGCTTCGAAGGGGGGCTTCAGTCCTTTGGACGTTCCGCGTCCATCTCCGCCATGTCCTGGTACCGATCGGCAATGCGCGGGTGCGGGCGCGAGCCGTCGGCCGCACCGATGGCGATCAGCACTTCGTCCGGCCCCGGTGCATCGGCGATCTGGAAGTTGGCGGTGAGAAAGTGCGAGCGCTTGCCGGTTTCGCTTTTGTGCACCATCGGCAGGGCGAGCAGGGCGCCTGGGGCGTTGCGGGTGTTGGTGAAGCTCAGGTAGGCCGTGCCGTCTACCGCTTCGCGAAACAGGTTGCCAAAGCGCAGGGTGTGGATCAGCCCCGAGGCGTGCTCGATTTCACCGTTGACCCCGACGGCAGCGGCCTTGCCAAAGGCTTCGACCTTGTGGCCAGGCATCAGGGCCGTCAGACGTCGAGTCATTTCGTAGCCCAGGCCTGGCGCCAGGCGCAAGATCTCCGGGCGCAGGTTTTCGACGAAGCCCTGGCCGGCCCAGGGGTTTTTCAGCACGGCGGCTACCACGATCAAGGTGATGGGTTTGCCGGCGTCCTTGCCGCCTTCGATAAAGGTTTCCTCGATAAAGGTGGAATACTTTCTGACGCCCAGATTTTCCAGATTCATGATGACTCGTCGCCCTTGTGGTTGTTGGTTTTGACAAAGGCTATGGGCAAAGGCAAAACCCGTCTTCCGGGGTTCAGGAGTACAAATCATCTGGACATTGCTCGGAACCGGCGCAAGTATCAGCTCGGCCGGGCAGGCAAGTTGACGGCCATGACCTCCATGTTCAGGTGAGCGCCTTGAATCGAGAAATGCAGATACTGTCGTTGCGTGATGTGGCCAGTCAGATCAACTCCGGCGGCGATCTGCAGTCGATGCTGCACCAGTTGGTCTACGCCAGTTGCCGTCATACCCACTGGACCATGAGCTCGATCATGGCCATTGATATGGAGGCCGGTTTTGGCCATGTCATTGCCCGCCATGACCCGACCCTGGTGCAGCGCCCGCTGGTGGATTGCTGGGAGCTGTCTTCGAGCCCGGTGATGACCGCCTTGCAGCGTAATGAACCGGTGTTTATCCGCGACGTACGGGAATCCGAGTACCCCGGCTACCGCCGTGAGTCCCAGGAACGCGATTACCGTACGGTGATGGTGATGCCGATGAACTGCACCGATTTCGACGGCCGGCCCATGGTGCTCAGCGTGATTTCCCGCACGATCATGGACGTATCGGAAGAGGACCGGGTGTTCCTCGGCATGATCATCCACCTGGGCGCCATCGCGGTGGAACGTCAGCGTCAACTGGAGGCCGAGCGCCGCGCCGCCGAACGTATGCAGCAGGCGTTGCACGTACACACCACCTTGCTGGAACACGTGCTGGGCGGCGGCTCGGTGACGTCGCTGTCGCTGATGGTCGGCAACCAGTTGCCCAACCCGGTGATTGCCGTGGACTTCACTGCCAATCAGGTGGTGGCCGGCCGCTCGCCGGATACCGCACTGTTCGATGACCTCGCCTGGCAGGCGGCGGTCGCCGGGGTGCTGAGCGTGCAGATTTCCAAGGCGGCCCATGAAGGCCTGAGAAGTGTCCTCAGGAGCACGGTCAATCTGTTTCTCGACGACGGCCAGCGTCAGTTCACCCTGCGGGCGCAGATCGAGCCGCTGATGGTCGATCACGAACTGGTGGGGGCGTTGCTGCTGTTTCCCGTGGCCCAGCCGTTGAACGAGCTGGATCTGTTGATGCTGGAAAGCGCCAAGTTCGCCTTGAGCGTGCAGATGATGCGCAGCTTTATCCGCTTTCGCTTCGAAACCCGAACCCAGACCGAACTGCTCTTCGAAGTGCTCGAAGGCCGCTGGCGCGACGCCGATGATATCCAGCAACGGGCCCAACGCCTGGGCATCAGCTTCAGCACCGCGCAGCAGATGATCATTATCGACTACGGCGGCAAGGCCCGTGAGCCGAAGAATCTGCATCACAACGTGGCCCGTATCCTCCAGCGCGCGGCAATCCATTCAACGGTGATCGTGGTCGACAACGGCCTGGTGTGCCTTGTGCCCGTGGACGGTGAGAAGGGCCGGGAGCGACTGGCCAAGGTCAAGCGGCAGATTGCCGATGACCTGGCGCACTACCTGGGGAGCGAACCGATCTTGCTGGCGAGCGGCATTTGCACGGCGTTGAGCGATTATCCCGCGGCCTGGGAGCGCTGCCGGCGCTTGATCGATATTGCCCGTTCATTCGGCCGCAGTGGTCCGATCACCGACCAGGACTTCGGGCCGATACCGATTTTTGTGGCGGCGGTAGGCGGTGAAGATATTCGTACCTTCGTCAACGAAAGCGTCGGCGCCATGCTGGCCCATGACCGTAAGCATCACACGCCTTACCTCGAGACACTGACGGTCTATCTGAGGGAAAGCTGCCGCAGTCAGGCCTGCGCCGATGCCATGGGACTGCACGTAACGACGCTGAGGTACCGGCTGTCGCGGATTCAGGAACTGTTCGGGATCGATGTCGAGACCCCGGAACGGCGATTTGCCACGGAGTTGGCGATTCATCTGCAACGGGTGATTGACAGCTAAGGAGCCAACCGGCCGAAGACGGGCATGGGCTTCGTCGGCGTGCTCCTTTCAACTGGGCATCAAAGGTGGTCGGCGTCGATGACGGCCTGGGCGAAAGCCCGTGGATCTTCCTGCGGCAGATTGTGGCCGATACCGCCCTTGATCAGCCGGTACTCATATTGGCCGGTGAAACGTTTGGCGTAGTCCTCGGCCGCGGGGTGCGGCGCGCCATTGGCGTCGCCTTCAAGGGTGATGGTCGGCACGCTGATGGAGGGCGCCTTGGCGAGCTTTTGCTCCAGAGGGTCGTATTTCGTTTCACCCTGAACCAGGCCCAGGCGCCAGCGGTAATTGAACACGGTGATGGCGACGTGGTCGGGGTTGTCCAGGGCGGCGGCGCTGCGATTGAAGGTGGCGTCGTCGAAAGCCCATTTCGGCGAGGCCGTTTGCCAGATCAATTTGGCGAAGTCATGGGTGTTCTTTTCGTAGCCGGCGCGGCCCCGTTCGGTGGCGAAGTAGTACTGATACCACCACTGCAACTCGGCCTTGGGCGGCAAGGGCGCCTTGCCGGCTTCCTGGTTGCCGATCAGATACCCACTGACCGAGACCAGTGCCTTGACCCGCTCCGGCCAGAGCGCCGAGACGATGTCCGCCGAGCGTGCCCCCCAATCGTAGCCACCGAGCACGGCCTGCTTGATCTTCAGTGCGTCCATGAAGTCGATGACGTCACTGGCCAGCGCGGCGGGTTGGCCATTGCGAACGGTATTGGCGGAAAGGAAGTGTGTCTCCCCGTAGCCACGGGCATAGGGCATCAGCACCCGGTAACCCTTTGCCGACAGCAAGGGGGCGACTTCGTCATAGCTGTGAATGTCGTAGGGCCAGCCATGCAGAAGAATGACCACCGGGCCGTCGGCAGGACCGGTTTCGGCGTAGGCCACGTCCAGCAGACCGGCGTTGATATGTTTCAGCGGGCCAAACGGGGAGGCGGCGACCACGCTGGTGGCTGCGGGGGCGCTGACTTTTGCGTCGCTGGCCTGTGCGTTCGCCATGCCGAAAACACCGAATTGCATCAGGGTGAACGCGAGGACGGATGGGCCAATCAGGCGGCGCTTTTGCTCGGCATGGCTTTTCAGCGGATTCATATTCATGTTGAGGTCTCCTTTCAAGCGACGGGTCAGGTGTTCTGGCTGACTCACATTTGAGCGCGGTGAGGTATCTGGCTTGTTTCAGGATCTGCGTGGGGTGTAAACGGATGTACCGTCGTGGTTTGAGACACAGAGTGATACACAACACCTGCTGCCTATACAGGCGGAGAAACGCCCAGGAGGTGTAACCAATAACCGCACCAATCGGATCTCCAGCGCACACTATTGGGGCGTATGGGAACTGAGGGTGGCAGCGCGCCAGTCAGGTTTTACGCCGGTTAGAGGCTCTGGCACGCATGGTCCAGTGGGGCGACAGGGAGCGGCACGGTAAATGCTTTTAGCTGTATATACAGGAAGCCCCGATCGTTCTTTATTGCCCCTTGACCCCGACCTCAGGAGTGAACATGTCTTCGAGTATCCATCTACCTCTGATCGATATGTCCGGTGTGCGCGAAGGTGACCCGGCGAGCGTTCGCCGGGCCGCCGATGCCATCCGAACGGCCTGCTGTGATATCGGCTTCTTCTACATCATCAATCACGGCGTGCCGCAGTCGGTGATCGACAGGGCAATGGCGGCGGCCGGACAGTTCTTTGCCTACCCGGCCGAGGTCAAGCGCGAGGTGGCGGTGAATAAACGCCATCGTGGCTGGCACGCGCTGGGCGGGGCGACCATGTACGAAGCCAGCAAACCCGATCACAAGGAGTTTTTCAGTCTCGGGCTCGAGCTGGCCGAAGAGGATCCCAGCGTGCTCGCCGGTGAGGCGCTGCGCGGGCCGAACCAGTGGCCGGCGTTCATGCCGTCGTTGCGCGAGGTCCTGGCTGAGTACTATGAGGAAATCGGCAAGGCCGGGGCCGACCTGCTGAGGGTGGTGGCGGTGGGGTTGGGAATTGACGAACACTTCTTCACCGACAAATACACCAAGCCTTTGCAGCGCACCCAGATGGTCTATTACCCGCCGCAACCACCCCAGGCCGACGCCGATCAATTCGGGGTGGCGCCGCACACCGACTATGGTTGCATCACCTTGCTGTATCAGGACAACAGCGGCGGTTTGCAGGTCCGTGAGCTGGGCTCCAATCGCTGGATCGACGCCACGCCGATTCCGGGCAGCCTGGTGGTGAATGTCGGTGATCTGTTGGCGCGTTGGTCCAACAATCGTTTTCGCTCGACCCTGCATCGGGTGATCAACCGCTCCGGCCATGAGCGTTATTCCATTGCGACCTTCTATGATCCGACCTATGGGGCCCTGGTCGATCCCTGCGAGCTGGGGATCGAGTCGACCCTGAGTCTGTATCCGCCGGTGGCGGCGGGGGACTACATACTCAAGCGCATCGACGATTCGATGGCGTATCGCAAGAAGGCTCAGTGAACTCAAGGCTCACCGTGGCGATAAATAGCGCTCTTTTATCCGGGCCAGCGTCCCGTCCTGACGGAGCGCTTCAATCGCCTCGCGCAAGTCCTCTACCAGCTTGGCGGAACATTGCTTCGAACAGGCGAGATAGAGATCCATCGTGCTCATGGGGGGGCTCATGAGCAGTTTGCGGCGAGACACTGCGGACCAAATGTACGGGCTCTCGGGAACACCGTTGAACCAGGCGTCGATGCGACCTTTCAAGAGCATTTGCGCGGGGTTTTCGCCGATGGTCAACGGGTAGATCTGCTCGTCGCTGAAGCCTTGTGCACGGAGGATTTCCTCTTGCGCACTGCCCAGGCCAACGCCGATCAAATGGTAAACCCTCTTGGCTTCCGCAAAGCTGCTCACGCGATGTTCAAGGCTGAAAAAGGCGCGATCCATGGACATGATGGGTGCGATCCAGGTGAAGTGTTCTTCGCGTTCCGGCGTTCGGGACAAGGGGGCGATCAAGAGGTCGTGTTTCTCGCTGACGTATTTTTGCGATCGGGCCCAGGGCAGCGCCTGTATACGAGCGACATAGCCGGCTTGGGCAATCGCCATCAAGGCGGCGTCTCCGACGATGCCGTGACCTTTGGCATCATCGACCAGCGTCAGTGGGGGCGCATCGATGATAAACAGGTCGACCGGCAGAGGGGCGCCCCAGACGTGACCGGTCATCAGCAGGCTTATCGACAGGCACAGTCTACCAAGCGCTTGGCTACGAATATGGGATACGCGTGTGATCTGGCTCATGACTTGATCTCTCAAGCACGGCTGGCAGCTCCCGGAAATAGCCGAGGAAACCATGGCAACCGCTGCCTAAGCGTAGCGCGGATTCGAGCGTGGGCTTCGGGACGAAAATTCCTCTACCTGGCGGGGTGTTCCGCTGTTTTACATTCCGCCAGAAAGGCTTTTCCCATGGTGGTCATCTGGGCATCGCTGTAGACCAGTTGCTGGTGGCGGGTATCGGCAACAGCCTGCGCATAATTGAAGCTGATCAAGCGTTCCAGCGTATCGACCTCGGCAGGATCCTTGACTTCATTCTTGCCCTGGGAGATTTCATTCAGGAGACTGTAGAAGGCGGTGTCTTGTTTGTTCATGATCAAGCCTCTTTTCGGGGGAGCCCGCTAAAGTGGATCAGCCAGGTATCGAAGGGTTTCATTTATTTCAGGGCGCTCGACGTTTACTGCTCGCGCATCGGAAAGAATAGCTCGAAGCAGGTCAGTCCACCCTCGCTGGTGACCTGGTAGAGACCACTGTGCAGTTGCATGATGGTTGCTACGATCGACAGGCCCAGCCCGTTGGAATGAGCCGAGCGCTCACGTGATTGATCAACCCGATAGAACCGCTCGAAGAGTCGCGGAAGGTGTTCCGCCGGGATGTTTGCACCGTGGTTACGCACACGCAGATGGATGCCGGCGTCCGACGGTATGGCCTGGATCAACAGTTCGGAATGAGGTGCGCCGTACTTGATCGCGTTGGAACACAGATTCGCCAGGGCGCGCCGCAGCAGAACGGGCTCGGCCCAGATAATCCCTTCACCCTCTGCGCGGATGGTGATGCCGACATCCGCCGCCAGACCCTCAAAGTAGTCCGCGATGCGTTCCACTTCCTCGGCGGCGTCCAGTTCCTGACGTTGATGACGGGCACTGCTCGGGTCGGTGCGGGCGAGGAAGAGCATATTGTCGAGCATCCGCGCCAGGCGTTCGAGTTCCTCCACATTGGAGGCGAGTAGCTGCTGATAATGTTCGACGCTGCGGTTTTGTTGCATCGCGACCTGGGTTTCGCCCAGCAGGTTGTTAATGGGGGTGCGTAACTCATGGGCCATGTCGGTGGAGACCTGACCCAACTGTTCAAAGCCCTTGCCCAGGCGCTCAAGCATGGTATTGAAGGCGTCGATCATCGGTAACAGTTCTTTCGGAGCACCCTGGCTGTCGAGGCGCTCGGTCAGATTGCCGACGCCGATACCATGGGCGTGCTGTGCCAGCCGTCTCACCGGCAGCAAACCACGGTAAACCATCAGCCAGCCGGCCAGGGCCAGGACAATGGCCGCCAGGCTGGCGAGGATGTAGACGTTGAGACGGTAGCTGGCCAGCACGGCTGTGCGTTCGGTCATCAGGCGGCCAATGGTCAATTGCAGTTTGCCCGAGTCGATACTCGCGGACACTGCGGCGAAGGGTGCACCATTGACTTCCGCGACCTTCCGCACATCGCTCAGCTCCAGGGTGTGCTCCATCGCGACCGGAACCAGCTGGGGAATATTGAGGTGCCCGGGATTGACCTCGAGTAACGGAGGCCCGCCTGGAGCCCCGATACTGAGTACGGCTTCGCGATTGTCCATCATGTTCTGAAACAGCACGGGCTTGGTTCTGATCAGATCCCGGGTGTTGCTGTCATTGAGCAGGTTGCGTAACTGATTGACACGGTAGACGAGTGCGGCTTCGTCACGGCGTATCAGCTCGCTCTCCAGTTCGCGGTAGAGTGCGACACCCATGGTCGCCAGCAGGGTAAAGGCCAGCAAGGCAAAGACCACGGCCAGGCGCAGCGTCAGGGAGTAATGGCGACGCTTCATGGTTGCGTATCGAAGCGGTAGCCAATGCCACGCACACTGTGGATCAGCTTGAGCTGGAAAGGGTCGTCGACTTTCAGGCGCAGGCGGCGCACCGCCACGTCGACCACGTTGGTGTCGCTGTCGAAGTTCATGTCCCAGACCCGCGAGGCGATCAGCGAGCGGGACAGCACTTGGCCCTGATGTGTGGCAAACAGGTGCAGCAGTGCAAACTCCTTGTTGGTCAGTGTGACTCGCACGCCGGCGCGGGTGACGCGGCGTTTGATGACATCGATCTGCAGGTCGGCGATCTGCAGTTGCTCTTCTTCCCGGGTCGGACCGCGTCGGGTCAGGGTGCGCAGGCGGGCGACCAACTCGGCGAAAGAGAAGGGCTTGATCAGATAGTCGTCGGCCCCCAGTTCCAGGCCCTTGATGCGGTCGGCGATATCATCTCGCGCGGTGAGGAACAGGACCGGTGTATCAGCCTCCTTGCGCAGCTGGCGCAGGACTTCCCAACCGTCCATTTTCGGCATCATCACATCCAGCACGATGACGTCGAATGAGGTTTCCAGGGCCTGGTGCAAACCGTCAACGCCATCGCGGGCCAGGCTGACGGAGTAGCCTTGCTCCTGCAGGCCGTTGAGCAAATAGTTGCCCGCTTTGGGCTCGTCTTCTACGACCAGAATATTCATGAGTATTACCTTGGTTCAGTTTCGGTATTCGATTCACGAAAGCGGACCAGAAAGCCGCGAGCAGGTGGCGCGAGTATAGCCCGATCACTCGGTTGCGCCGCGCATTGCCCCTGCTCTTTATCAGTCATATTCGTAAACCTTCAATCAGTTCTGGTTGGAGCAATTGCCTTGAACTTGATAGTCCAGGACATGTTCCCGGCCCTGATGATCCAGGTAATCGAGACGCGCCGGAATCACGCCGCACTGGTCCGAAAGGTCAGTCGTGGACAGGACTTTCGCGACGTCCAGATTGACGTAGAAGCCGGTTTTGTCATGAATCACCGACGAGCTATCAGGGGTGGCGGCGAAGGCGGAACCGGTGGCGAGGAGGGCGGCGAATCCGAGGAGGAAAAGTTTCATGGCATTGTCTCTCTGTTCAAGTGGGCTGCCTGTTGTCTGGCAGTGAGTTCACAGTAACAACGCGACTCAAACAGCTAACGAACAAAACAATGACAAAGCTGTAATGCAATTTCGTCCGGGATCAGAGGGGGGGCCAGCGGCGTGTCAGCGATAAAAAATGACGGTCACAGGGGAAGGCCCCAGCTTGGGTTGCCTAGGATGAGGCTCTTCTATTGCTGAGTAAGGTGTGATCTGGCTTCCATTGCGTCATGCAGAATTCGGACAACCTCAATGACGTTGTCGTCAACCCGTCGATAGAAAACGACGTGGCGAGGCCTTTGGACAATGCCGCTGGAGCTTGCAGCGCGCTTACGTACATAGATCAGATGGAAACTTCTCAAACCGGGTGAGATTTCGTCACGGGGGCTGCTGCCGACCCTTTCCGGTGTGACTGCAAGGTCTTCGATCGCGGTACGTATAAGCGTCTGATATCTGATCCTGGCGCTTGTTCCAAACTGTGCCTGGGAGTACCTCAGAACATCCTCGACATCGACCAGAGCCGTATGAGCAATACGGTACTTCGCCATGCTCAACGCTTCTCGGTCACTGACAGGGCAGCCTTTTCACCGATGTCAGCGAAAAGTTGCCCGAGATGGTCACTTTCAACTTCGATGAAGCGACCTTGCTCAAGGTCCATGAGTCCCACTGAGGTGGCCTGACGTAGAACCTCGAGCTTGGCTGACTCTTCTGCTTCGCGTTGCTCCAACAGGCGAAGCCCTTCGCGCATGACCTCGCTGGCGTTTTGGTAGCGGCCAGAGATAACGAGATCATTGATGACCTTATCCAGGTGATCAGTGAGAACGACATTTCGGGTAGCCATGATGCGCTCCGGGTGCAAGTGATGTTGATTCGGATATTGGCATATTATGCCATCACGTTGATCGGCGCATAGTTCAAGTCTGTGTTTCATGTCGAGTGGCCTCTTTGCAGGGGTTGCCAAACTGAATGAGAGAGACGTGACAAATGGATCTGTCTGACGAGGTGTCAGGGGCGTCACGTTCGAACGAGCCTCCAACGGTGGCGCATCAAAGTCTTATCAATCTGCGGGTATTATTTTGGCGCTTTGCTGGGAATGGGCTCGGCGATGGTCAGCAACAGCACAAAGCTGATAAACGAGCCGATGGCCAAGTAGGTGAACACATAGTTCCAACCGTAACTGTCCAGTAGCAGGCCGGTTAGAAATGGCGTTGCGGCGGCGCCTAGTTGTCCGACCATGTTGATGATCGCGTTGGAGACCGGAAAGGTGGTCTTCGATGTAAGGCCCATCGGATAGGACATATAGGAGGAAAAACCCAGGCTCAGAACGATGCCGGTCAGCATCAGCAGAAGCCCGTAGGGCAGGGGGGCCGCAGGTGAGTTGATCAGCAGGTACATCATTGCGCTGGTGCCCGCGGCCGACAGGAGCATACCGGGTTTGCGTCGTCCGACAAGAAAGCGGTCAGAGCAAAAGCCGCCGAGTAAGTTACCCAGAACAGCCCCTACCCAAGGAGCCGCCGACACCAGCCCCATGTTCATGACGGAAAAACCCTTGACGGTCATGAGGTAAGTCGGGATCCAGGACAACAGGACGCTGGACACCCCTAACTGGAAGCAGTAGCTGGTGGCGCAGCCCCAAATATTCCAGGACTTGAACACCTGCCGGTTGGTGATGAGAGGGGCCTCGGCCCGACGCCTGATGAGGATGTCGAGTTTCCTCAGCCAGTTTGGGACAGGCCTGGCAACTACCGAGTGTTGCTGGGTAGCGATCTTGTCATCGTCAAGTATGTACTGGAGCTCCACCTTGTTGACGAAACGACTCTTCGAGGGATGATCGGCGACGAGGAAATACCAGACGAAAGACAGCACGATGCCGGGCACTGCGAAGAAGAAAAATACTTCCCTCCAATCCCATACCGAGATGATCACCGCACACAGCGGCGGCACGATGACCGGTCCGAATTTGACCGCAGAAAGGAAAATGCCCGAGGCGATACCTTTCTCCCGGGCGGGAAACCAGTTGTTGATCGTCGTGGTCATGCTGATCGGCAATGGGCCTTCAGCGAGTCCCAAGCCAAAACGATAGATTTTCAACGCAACCAGCGAACCGGCCGAGCCGACAAGGCCGGTGAGCAGCGAGGTCAAGATCATTGCCGTGGGTAATATCTTGCTGACGCCCATTCGAGCAAACGCGAAACCTGCGGGAATCTGAGCCAACGCATAGGCCAGGAGAAACAAACTCATCAACCCGCCAGCTTCTGCGTTGCTCATGTCGAACTCCTTGCGGATGAACGGCATTGCCACGCCAAGGTTGGCTCTGTCTGCAGCTGCGATGGTGTAAATGACGAAAATCAAACCGGCTACAACCCAGCGGTACTTACCGCTAGCCATAGATTCGGCAGTCCTGGAGTCAGCCATGATGCAACCCTTATTGTTATAGGTATTGGGGCGTAATTTACGGGTGGCCAATCAGTCAAAAAAAGCGACAAATACTCACGATATTCCATTTCTTTTGGTGATGATTTGCTGGTCAACGGGTGATTCGTGCCCCGACGGTTTGCCAATGCCTGAATAGGTGCGATGGGTTAAAGGTCCACCAATAGTGATGGGTGGGTGGCATAATCCAGTTGTTTTTTTCAGCCTGGGCACTGCAATGATCACGCTTAAACAGCTGGAAGCGATTTACTGGATTGTGCAGTTGGGAAGCTTCGAGGCCGCATCGATGAAGCTGAACATGTCTCAATCGGCGATCTCTAAACGGGTCCAGGAGTTGGAGGACGCGTTTGATGTCCCGATCTTCGATCGCTCCAAGCGCAGTGCCAGGCTCACCGAAAAAGGCGAGGAGCTTTTCGAGTGTGCCGTCGAGATGCTTCGCCAGAGGGATTACCTGTTGGAACGCGTCAGTTCCAAAGAGTCGTTGGTCAGGCGCTACCGCGTGGGAGTGACCGAGTTGACCGCGCTGACCTGGTTACCGGCGCTGGTTGAGCAGATTCGTGCGGCCTACCCCAAGGTTGCATTGGAACCGTCGATCGAGCTGAGTTCGGAGTTGTTCAAGAAGCTGGAAAACGATCAGCTGGACCTGATCATCGTTCCCGACATTTTCAGCGACTCCCGATTTGTCAGTACCGCCCTCAAGAGTGTGGAAAACGTCTGGATGAGTGCTCCGGACCTCTATGCGGACGATGAGCCTATGGACTTGCAGTCGTTGGCTTCGTATACCGTGCTGACCCAAGGTGGCAGCTCGGGGACCGGCCTTATTTATGAGCGCTGGCTTGCCGAACACAATGTCCGATTGAACAAGACCCTGATCAGCAACTACCTCGTCGCTCAAGTGGGCCTGACGATTTCTGGCGTGGGTATCAGCTACTTGCCTCGTGAGTGCCTTGCTCCGCTGATAGAACAGGGTCGATTGAAAGTCATTCAAACCCCATCACCCTTGCCGCAAATTCGCTATACCGCTGTGCATCGCGCGGACCGCTTGCAAGGCTTGAGTCTCGAGATCGCACGCCTGGCAGAGCAGTGCTGTGATTTCAGTCGCCTGATCCTGGAACCTTCAAGGTAATGCTGTTAATCATGATAAAAAGTAATCATTTTTCATAGATAAATATCGCTAAAAGTATCTATCGGCCTTCCATACCATCGAGTCAGCCCATGAGGGTTAACTCGTATACGGAGGTCATCATGTCTTTCCCTGGTTCTCGCATCCTCACATCACCCGCCTTGGCGTCAGTCGATCTGATCGAAGCGTTTCGTAGCGTTGTCACCCCTCACATCAGTGACAACATGGGTCGCCACATTGGTGCGCGCGGACTCAACCGCTACAACCGCACCGGAAAGCTGGTGGGAACGGCATTGACCGTAAAGACTCGTCCAGGCGACAACCTGTACATCTACAAGGCGCTGACCTTGTTGGAGGAAGGGCACGTCCTGGTGATCGATGCCCAGGGCGATAGCAACAATGCGGTGATCGGCGAACTGATCAAGCTCTATGCCCAACAACGCGGCTGTGTCGGTTTCATCGTCGACGGCGCCATTCGTGATGTCGCCAGTTTTGAAGACACGCCTTGCTACGCTCGCAGCGTCGTCCACTGCGGCCCTTATAAAAGTGGCCCGGGTGAAATCAACGTCCCGGTGTCGATCGGCGGCATGATCATCAATCCCGGCGACATCATCGTCGGCGACGAAGACGGCTTGGTTGCCTTCTCTCAGGCCGATGCAGAACAGGTTCTGGTCAAGGCGCGTCAGCACGAGGTCCATGAAGAAAAGGTGAAGGCGGAAATTGCGACCGGTGCGATCGACCAGTCCTGGCTGGACAAAGTTCTCGATAACGCCGGCCTGGCCAACTGAGTAAGCATGATGAGCAAGACATTTCTCTCTCGCCGCGTCCTCGGCATCGAACCTTCACCCAGCATCGCTGCCAACGCCCTGGTGACCCAACTGCGGGCTCAGGGCAAAGACATCATCAACTTTACCGTGGGCGAGCCGGATCTCGATACGCCGACGCACATCCTGCAAGCCGCGCAAAAGGCGATGTTCGGCGGTGATACGCATTACACCAGCACGTCCGGAACGCCGGCATTGCTTCAAGCCATTGTCACCAAGCTTCAGCGCGACAATGGCTTGAGCTATGGCGTTGATGAGGTCATCGCCGGGGTGGGCGGCAAGCACATCATTTTCCACGCGATGGCCGCCACATTAAATGCCGGTGATGAAGTGATCGTGCACGCACCGTATTGGGTTTCATACCCCGACATTGCCAAGCTCAACGACGCCACACCGGTGATTATTCCCGGCAACGAAGCCAGCGGATTCAAGCTGACGGCCGATGAGCTTGAGGCGGCAATCACCGCCAAAACCAAATGGGTGATTCTCAACACCCCGAACAATCCCAGTGGCGCGGCCTACAGCGCTTCGCAGTTGAACGAACTGGCCGAGGTACTGCGTCGGTATCCCCATGTACTGGTGATGTCCGATGAAATTTACGAGCACTTTGTCTACAGCGAGGCGGGTCACGCTTCGTTCATCAAGGTCGCGCCCGACCTGAAGGATCGCACGCTGATCGTCAATGGTGCCTCCAAAGGCTACGCCATGACGGGATGGCGCCTTGGTTTTGGCGCGGGTCCGAATTGGATGATCGCAGCCATCAGCAAGTTGCTTTCCCAGACCACGACCTGCCCAAGCTCTGTAAGTCAGGCGGCGGCTGTTGCCGCGTTTGCGGGCGACCAGGCTCCCATCGCAGCCATGCGCGAGATCTATACAGCGCGTCGTCGACGCATGCTTGAGCTATTGGCGAACATCCCCGGAATCAGCTTCAGCCCTCCTGATGGCGCGTTCTACGTGTTCGTCAATGTCAGCGGTTTGCTGGGCAAAACTACCGTCGATGGGGTGCGCCTGGAAACGGACACCGATGTCGTGGCCTATCTGCTGCGCGATGCCGGTGTTGCCTCCGTCGCAGGCGCCGCCTACGGCATGTCGCCGTACATCCGGTTGTCCTTTGCCAGTGCCATGGAGGTGATCGAGGAGGGCTGCGAGCGCATCAAACGTGCTTGCCAGGCGCTGCGCTGATCGACCAGAGAGTCGACGGCTTTACTGCGATTTACGCTTCAACACAAAAAAACTGCCCGAAACACCCCAGACGGTAATTTTTCAGAGGCAATCATGCATAAACCACGCATTCCCCTAGTCATGCAAATTCTGATCGGCCTGGCCGCCGGTATTTTAGTTGGTGTGCTCTTGAACCAGTTTCCGGAAGCTCGGCCTTGGTTGATTGCCAATGTGCTGCAGCCGGCCGGGGATATTTTCATACGGCTGATGAAAATGATCGTTATCCCGATCGTGTTCGCTTGCATGGTCGTTGGTATCGCCGGGAACAGCGACGCCAAGTCGCTGGGGCGTGTCGGTGTACGCACGTTGTTGTATTTTTTCGCGATCACCACCAGTGCGATCATCGTCGGTCTGGTAATAGGCAATTTACTGCAACCCGGTGCCGGGACGGATATTGCCAGTTTGAGGGCTGTTGCCGTGAGTGTGGTTCCGGTTACGAGTAGCGGGCACGGACTGGCGCAGATCCTGCTGAACCTTATTCCGGACAATGTCGTGGATGCGATGGCCAAGGGCAACATTTTGCCAGTGCTGTTCTTTTCGGTAATTTTCGGCGTCGGCGTATCGGGACTGAGTGAGGAGCGCAAGCGTCCCCTTGTCGAGGCCTTGCGGGGCCTGTCGGAGGGCATGTTCCGCGTGACCTCCATGGTCATGGCGTACTCACCGATTGGCGTTTTTGGCATGATCGCCGTGACGGTTGCCAACTTCGGTTTCAGCTCGCTACTGCCCTTGGTCAAGCTGATCGCAGTTACCTACCTGGCCATTGTTCTGTTCGCGTTCTTTGTGTTGGGCAGTGTGGCGCGCATTGCGGGTATCCCGTTCTTCAAGCTGATCAGGCATATCAAGGACGAGCTGATACTGGCGTTTTCAAGCGCCAGTTCGGCAGCCGTCATGCCGCAATTGATGGTGAAGCTGGAAAGTTTCGGCGTTCCACGTTCGATCGTCAGTTTCGTGGTGCCCGTGGGTTACTCGTTCAACCTGGATGGTGCATCGCTATTTCTGGGGATTGGTACGTTGTTCGTCGCCCAGTTGTATGGCATTGAACTGAGCCTTGCAGATCAGGCGATGCTGGTGGTGACGATGGTGCTGACGTCCAAGGGCGCCGCAGGCGTACCGGGTTTTATGTTTGTGATCTTGTCGGCGACATTGAGCAGCGCCGGCCTGCCATTGGAAGGCATTGCCTTCATCGCCGGGGTGTATCGGATTATGGACATGGGCACCACCACACTGAATGTCTTGGGCAATGCCTTGGCCCCCTTGGTCATTGCTCGATGGGAGCAAAAGAGCGGAAAAGTCCTGCTGCCAGATACCAAGGAGATCCAGGTTCACGCCGATCCGCAGGCCATGCGGTAATCGAGTTCCGCATCGTGATCTGCGGGCAATATCAGCGTCGAGACACAGATCACGATTCACCTGGAAACCTTACTTTTTCGTGCATTGAATCGTGTATCCGTAAACTTCCCATCAGTTTTGGTTGGAGCAGTTTCCTTGATCCTGATAGTCCAGGACATGTTCCCGGCCCTGATGATCCAGATAGTCAAGACGCGTCGGAACCACGCCGCACTGGTCAGAAAGGTCAGTCGTGGACAGGACTGTCGCCACGTCCAGATTGACGTAGAAGCCGGCTTTGTCATGAATCACCGAAGCGTTATCAGCGGTGCCGGCGAAGGCCGAACCAGTGGCGAGGAGGGCGGCGAATCCGAGGAAGAAAAGTTTCATGGCATTGTCTCTCTGTTCAAGTGGGCTGCCTGTTGTCTGGCAGTGAGTTCACAGTAACAACGCGACTCAAACAGATAACGAACAAAACAATGACAAAGCTGTAATGCAATTTTGATGCGGGATCAGGGCTTGTGGGCGTAGGTGACGTGACGGCGATTGCTCTGGTTTGGACGCGTGCAGGGGTGGGGTAGGAGAGGTCATTGTAATGCGCGCTCCACGCACGGCTCGGTAATACGCCATTGCCGGGGGCATTCTGTCTTTCAATGGGGTTTGCTCATAAACCAAGGGGCAAGCTCTTAGCTTGCCCCTTGGTTGTACTGAAAGTTTCAGTTATGCAGAGATGGTTTTGGAATGCGCGGCGAAGAGATCAGCCTCTTCTTTAAGCGCTTTCTGGACCGATGGCAGCGCGTCGATACGTGCTTTGTAGGCCATCAGGTGTTTCAGATGGTCGATCTGTGCACCGGAGCGTTCGTGCCACCAGGTGCCAAACACGTAAGCGTCGGCGACAGTGAACTTGTCACCGGTGAGGAACGCGCGGCCATCGGCAAGGCGAGCATCAAGGGTGGCATAGGCAGACACAACTTTGGCACGGGTCCAGGCGGCGCCGTCTTCGGTCAGCAGTTTGCGCATCAGCGGGATGTGTTTCTGGGCAATCTCGGTGGCGATGAAGGTCAGCAGTTGATCGACCTTGACACGATCCAGTGTGCCACGAGCAGGAATCAAGCCGAACTCTGGATGCTGGTCTGCCAGGTAGGAAGTGACGACGATCGTCTCGGACAGGATGTCTTGTTGATCGTTCTCCAGGGCCAACGCCGGAACGTAGAGCAGTGGGTTTACTTCCGCGAAGTTATCGCCGTTGGAAGTGCTTTTACCGAAAACGTCGAAATGAACCAGCTCAAGATCGAGGCCAATTTCGTTCGCGATGATTTGTACGGCTTGGGAACAGGTTTGGTTAGCGATGTAGAGTTTCATGGCTGGATTACCTTTGTGGTTTGTCGAGTTCAGGCCCGTGAATCGGGTCAGTGGGCACAGTCTGTTCTCGGCAAAAAAAACAATAAACACCGTAAATAGATACTGTCTGTAGCCTCATGAGCGACAATTGAACGTCCTTTTACCTCCCCTCGGCCTAATGAGTTTTGTCGCTTCGTAGGAGACAGAGCGTCGCTTTACGCCTGGCTTATCGCTCCTCGATATCCGGGCATAGTGAAGCCCTGTAAGCGACGGCTACGTTGCCGCCGATCCAATAAAGAGTGAGGAATTCATCATGTCCGAACACGCGCAACTCATCCCCTTCCATATTGACATTCCCCAGGCTGAACTCGATGAGTTGACGCGCCGTCTGGATACCACCCGCTGGCCAGATCGTGAAACCGTGGACGACCATTCTCAGGGCGCTCAGTTGGATGATGTCAAAGCGCTGGTCGACTACTGGCGCACCCGCTACGACTGGCGCCGCCTGGAAAAACGCCTGAATGGGTATCCGCAGTTCAAGACCGAAATCGACGGTCTGGGCATTCATTTTCTCCACATCAAATCGCCGCACGCAGACGCCATGCCGCTGATCATGACCCACGGCTGGCCAGGTTCGATCATTGAGTTTATCGACACCATCGATCCGCTGGTGAACCCTACCGAGCACGGTGGCGAAGCGAAAGATGCGTTCCACGTCGTTCTGCCTTCGATCCCAGGTTACGGTTTCAGTGATAAGCCCACTCGGAAAGGCTGGAACCGCACTCGTATCGGCACTGCGTGGCACGAATTGATGAGTCGTCTGGGTTACGCAGAGTACGTGGCACAGGGGGGGGATTGGGGTAGCGTGGTTACAACTGAAATGGGACGTCTCAAGTTGGAAGGTTTGAAAGCCATCCACGTTAACTTGCCGTTCGTTGTGCCCCAGGACCTGCCCGCGGAGTTGACCGCTGAAGAGCAAGCAGCATTGGATCAATGCGTGCTGTTCGCATCGGACGGTATCGCGTATCACGACCTTCAGACCACCCGCCCGGAAACAATCGGATACGCGCTGGCCGATTCACCGGTGGGCCAGGCAGCATGGATCTACGAGAAGCTTGCGCTGTGGAGCGACAGTGGCCGTAAAGCGGAAAACGTCTTCAGTTATGATCAGATGCTCGACAACATCATGTTCTACTGGATTACCAACAGTGGCGCTTCTTCGGCACGGATGTATGCCGAGCATCCGGGGCTGAACTTTGGAGCGGTGGCTGTCGACATTCCCGTCGCCGTTTCTGTGTTCCCGGGTGAAATCTATACCCCGCCAAAAGCCTGGGCCGAGAAAGCGTTCAGCCAGTTGATCTACTGGAACAGGGCCAGCAAAGGGGGGCATTTTGCGGCTTTTGAGCAACCGCAAATTTTTGCTCGTGAGATCCGCGCTGCCTTCGCGACCCTGCGTTGATCCTTGGCTGTCGCATCACTCAAAATAATCCTACGTTCTATTAATTGGCGCTGACCATGGGTGTTGCTTTGCAATGTCGAACTCGGTAGCGCGTTAATTAAATTAGGGCTCTACAGTCATGCTCATTAACGAAAAGCCATTTCTTGATCTCGACCTTAATTTGTTACTCGTCTTTCTGATTATTTTCAGAGAGCGCAGTTTGACCAGGACTGCCCAGCTCCTGGATGTTACCCAGCCTGCTGTCAGCGGCTCGTTGCTGCGACTTCGGCAGCATTTTGATGATCCGCTATTTATTCGCCTGCGCGGGCGAATGGAGCCTACTGCTAAGTCGATGACGGTCGCGCAAGTCTTGCTACCTGCAATGTTGCAGATTGAAGCCGTCCTAAATATGAGCGTGGCCGCTCGACCTCGCACGCTGGAGGTCAAGGAGGTGAAAGGTTGAGATTGTCTCTCTCGGGGCTACTTACAGTCTCGCTGAGCGTTGTTTATCCGAGACTGAGCGTAGGTCACTATTCGCTCATGGACCGCCAAAACACTGACCCGCGAACCATGGAGTTTCACCCAGGCGTTTTCGGCACCTGAAGGGAAGGGATCCCGAACCCACCACCCATAGGGGTGAGTTGAAGTAGAGGCCATCGATAATGCTGACAAAACAATTGATCATCTCTGGTGATTACTTACTGAATTTTGGTCATGTACCGGAAGACATTTTGTGGCCGCTTGAGCGCATCGAACAGTCGATGCACGACACCATGAAAGAGCGCCCTACACACGGTGATTTCTGGATTTTTGCTTATGGTTCTTTGATTTGGAACCCCTTACTGAATTTTGCAGGGCAGCAGGTTGCAACGCTCCAGGGCTGGCATCGAAGCTTCTGTCTACGAATGATCGCTGGGCGCGCGACGATGGATATACCAGGGCGGATGCTGGCGCTTGAACCAGGGGGGGCAACTCAAGGCATCGCGTACCGCCTGACAGAAGCGGTCGCTGAGGCGGAGTTGATCCTTCTGTGGGTCCGCGAGATGCCCACAGGCGCGTACCAGCCAGTCTGGACCGAAATTGAGCTGGAGGACGGGAGTGAGGTGACAGCCCTGGTTTTTGTCGCAGAACCCGATCACCCGCTTTATGAAAGCGATTCAGCTGTGGAGTCCATTGTCGACTGCATCACAAGCGCGGAAGGACCGATGGGCAGTAATGCGGATTATGTGCACAAGCTCTGCTCTGCACTTAGTGAAAGTGGAATTGCGGATGAATACATTGGTGCTCTGTCCGCAGAAATAATGTTTTAGACGTTTTAAATAACGACGGGAATGCCGGGCTGATTATTACCTTGGCCCTCTAATTCCGTTCTTTGAGTGATGTACTGATCGACATTTTGTGAAATGGCCGAACGGTATCGTTGCGCCCGCAGTTCGTAGTTTTCTGAATGATATTTAATGAGCAGGAGAGAGAAAATGATCGCCAACCGTAAACGGCTATCCGCCGCGTTAAGTGCGCTCTTAGTGGCCGGCATCGCCGGTATCGTTGTGAAGTATGGCGATCACTTCGAGCCCATCAGTTCTGCCCACGCAGCCTCAGATGTTGTCGCACCTAAGACTGAGGTGGACGTGGCCACTGTGGTCTTTAAAACCATCAGCGAGTGGCAGAGTTATTCCGGCCGCCTTGAGGCTGTAGACAGGGTCGACATTCGTCCGCTGGTACCAGGCACGATTGTCGCCGTACATTTCAAGGATGGCGCGCTGGTGAAAAAGGGCGATCTGCTGTTCACCCTGGACCAGCGTCCTTATCTGGCTGAGGTTGATCGGGCTGCCGGCCAACTGGCGGCTGCCGAATCCCGCGCCATCTACACGGCGACCGATGCGGCTCGCGCTCAGCGGCTGATCGAGCAGAACGCCATCGCCAAGCGTGATTTTGACGAGAAGCAGAATGCCTCCCGCGAAGCGGCCGCTAACGTCAAAGTGGCGAAGGCCATGCTCGACGCTGCCAAGGTCAACCTGTCCTACACCCTGATCAGTGCGCCTGTGGCAGGGCGTGTGTCCCGTGCCGAACTGACTGTGGGCAATATCGTCTCGGCGGGTACCTCGCCGCTGCTGACGACGCTGGTTTCGGTCTCGCCGATCTACGCCTCGTTTGATGTCGATGAGCAGACCTACCTGCGTTATCTCAATCAAGCATCCGGGAGTACCGCGCCTGTCTCGCTGGGATTGGCGGACGAAAACGGTTATTCGCGTAAAGGTGCTGTCGACTCCATCGACAACCAGCTGGACACCCAGTCCGGAACCATCCGTGTGCGTGCTCGTTTCGACAACGCCAACGGTGCTCTGCTGCCGGGCCTTTACGCGCGAATCAAGGTAGGTGGCGGCAAGCCGTTTGAAGCCGTGTTGGTCAACGACTCTGCCATTGGAACCGACCAGGCGAAGAAGTTCGTGCTGGTGGTAGGTGCCCAGGACCGCGTTGAGTACCGCGAAGTCACGTTGGGCAACCTGCATGAAGGGCTGCGTGTGGTGACCGCTGGCCTCAAGGCCGGTGATCGCGTAATCGTCAACGGCATGCAGCGCGCCCGCCCCAACGATGCTGTCCACGCCAACTCGGTGGACATGGCTGATGTCAGCCGCGCTGCCAAGCCTGCGGCTTAACGAGAACCCATCATGAACATCTCAAAATTCTTTATTGATCGGCCCATCTTCGCCGGCGTGCTGTCGGTGGTGGTTGTATTGGCGGGGCTGATTGCCCTGACCAAACTGCCCACCGCCGAGTACCCGGAAGTGGTGCCGCCCTCGGTGGTGGTACGCGCTGAATATCCGGGTGCCAACCCGAAGGTCATCGCCGAAACCGTGGCCTCGCCGATTGAGGAACAGATCAACGGCGTCGAAGATATGCTCTACATGCAGTCGCTGGCCAACAGTGACGGCAAGTTGACCACAACCGTGACCTTCAAGCTGGGGACCGACCCGGACAAGGCGCAGCAGTTCGTACAGAACCGCGTTGCCCAGGCGCTGCCGCGCCTGCCCGAAGACGTGCAACGCCTGGGTGTGACCACGGTCAAGTCGTCGCCGACGTTGACCATGGGCGTGAGCATCCTGTCGCCTGGCCAGCGTTACGACCTGACCTACCTGCGCAACTACGCCCTGATCAACGTCAAGGACCGCCTGGCGCGGATTCCAGGCGTGGGTGAGGTGGTGATGTGGGGCGCCGGTGATTACTCGATGCGCATCTGGCTCGACCCACAGAAAGTCGCGCGCCTGAACCTGACTGCGACCGACGTGGTGAAAGCCATTCGTGAGCAAAACGTGCAAGTCGCCGCCGGTATTGTGGGAGGCGCACCGATGCTGACCGACGTGCCGCTGCAACTGAGCGTCAACGCCCAAGGCCGTCTGAAAACCGAGCAAGAATTCCGCGACATCATCCTCAAGACTACCGGTGGGGCGGTGTCCCATCTGTCCGACGTTGCGCGGGTCGAGATGGCAGCGTCCGAGTACACCCTGCGGGCAATGCTCGACAACAAGCCTGCTGTGCAGATGATCATCTTCCAGCAGCCAAACGCTAACTCGCTGCAGATCTCCGATGACGTGCGCAAGGTCATGGAAGAGATCAAGCAGGACATGCCTGACGGTGTTGACTACGGCATCAAATATGACCCGACCCAATTCGTGCGTGACAGTATCCATGCAGTCATCACGACTCTGCTCGAAGCCATTGCCCTGGTGGTTTTGGTGGTCATCGTGTTCCTGCAGACCTGGCGCGCCTCGCTGATTCCCTTGCTGGCCGTGCCGGTGTCGATCATTGGTACGTTCGCGCTGCTGCTGGGGTTTGGCTACACCATCAACGCCTTGTCGCTGTTCGGCATGGTCCTGGCGATCGGTATCGTCGTGGACGACGCCATCGTGGTGGTGGAAAACGTCGAGCGCAACATTGCCGACGGCCTGTCGCCACGAGATGCGACCTACAAGGCCATGCAGGAAGTGAGTGGGCCGATCATCGCCATCGCCCTGACACTGGTTGCCGTATTCGTACCCCTGGCATTCATGTCTGGCCTGACCGGCCAGTTCTACCAGCAGTTCGCGATGACCATTGCGATCTCGACAGTGATCTCGGCGTTCAACTCGCTGACCTTGTCGCCGGCGCTGTCGGCCATCCTGCTCAAAGGGCATGGCGAGCCGAAAGACCGTCTGACCCGGGTCATGGACGCGCTGTTCGGGGGCTTCTTCAACGCCTTCAACCGCGTGTTCCATCGTGGCTCGGAACACTATGGCAGTGGCGTGCGCAGCGTGGTCAATCGCAAGCTGGTGATGCTGGTGGTCTACGGCATTCTGCTCGGCGGTGCCGTCCTGATGGGCAAGATCGTGCCCGGTGGTTTTGTGCCTGCGCAAGACAAAGACTACGTGGTGGCCATTGCTCAGTTGCCAAGCGGCGCAACCTTGGACCGTACCGAGAAGGTTGTCCGTGAAATGGGCGATATCGCCCTGGCTATTCCAGGGGTCAAGAACCTGCCGCAGTTCCCGGGGTTGTCGGTCAGTCTGGCCAACTCCCCAAGCAGTGCGCTGGTTTTCCCTGTGCTCGAACCGTCCAAGTACCGCTCCAAGGACCAAGCGGCCTCGGCCATCGTGGCACAACTGAATGCCAAGTACGCGGGGATCAAAGACGCTGCAATTGCCGTGTTTCCACCACCGCCAGTGGCCGGTCTTGGTACCGTTGGTGGCTTCAAGCTGATGATCGAAGACCGTGGCGCGCTGGGTTACGAGGCGCTGAACAAAGTCACTCAGGACTTCCTGGCGGCGGCGGCCAAGGCACCAGAACTGGGCCCGGCGTTCTCGACGTTCCAGATCAACATGCCGCAACTAAACGTTGACCTGGACAGGGTCAAGGCCAAGCAGCTGGGTGTCTCGGTGACCGATGTATTCGACACCCTGCAGATCTACCTGGGTTCGATGTACGTCAACGACTTCAATGCTTTTGGTCGTGTGTACCAGGTACGGGCTCAGGCCGATGCTCCATTTCGTGCCACTGCTGAAAGCATCGGCGTGCTGAAAACCCGTAACGACAAGGGGGAGATGGTGCCGCTGTCGTCGCTGGTGAAAGTCAGCACGACATACGGTCCAGAAATGGTCGTGCGTTACAACGGCTACACCGCTGCCGACATCAACGGTGGTCCAGCCCCGGGTTACTCCTCCGGTCAGGCGCAGGCCGCTGTTGATCGCATCGCCAAAGAGGTATTCCCTCGCGGCATCAAGTACGAATGGACTGACTTGACGTACCAGCAAGTGCTGGCCGGCAACTCGGCGCTGTGGGTGTTCCCAATCAGTGTACTGCTGGTGTTCCTGGTGCTGGCGGCGCTGTACGAAAGCCTGACGTTGCCACTGGCGATCATCCTGATCGTGCCGATGAGCATTTTCTCGGCGCTGGTCGGTGTATGGCTGACCAAGGGAGATAACAACATCTTCACCCAGATTGGTTTGATGGTGCTGGTGGGGCTGTCGGCGAAGAACGCGATCCTGATCGTCGAGTTTGCCCGTGAGCTGGAGATGCAAGGGCGGACCATCGCTCAGGCCGCCATCGAAGCCAGTCGTCTGCGTCTGCGGCCAATTCTGATGACCTCCATTGCCTTCATCATGGGCGTGGTGCCACTGGTGTTCTCCACGGGTGCCGGTGCCGAGATGCGCCATGCCATGGGGGTCGCGGTGTTCTTCGGCATGCTCGGTGTGACCCTGTTCGGCCTGATGTTAACGCCAGTGTTCTACGTGCTGTTGCGCAAGCTGTCGGGTGTCGAGCATTTGGTGGACAAACATGGCAAGCACCCGCACCTGGGGGCTGACCTGCCACAACAAGAACGTGCCCAGGCGACCCGTCTCGACAACCACAGTTCGCACACTTCGGCGCGCATCGCTGAAGCCGTGTCCGAGTGAGGAGAACGACATGAAAGTTTTTGCTTTGAACCGGATGCTGCTGGGTTCAGTGTGGCTGGTGACCGTGCTGGCAACAGCAGGTTGCTCGCTGGCACCCACCTACCTTAAGCCGAATGTTTCGATGCCTCCGGCTTACAAAGAGGAAAAGGTGCAGGAGCCTCGTACCGCGTTGTCGGCTGCTGAAGCTGGTTCGTGGAAAACGGCCGAACCGTCTGAAGAAGTGGCCCGTGGTGACTGGTGGGCAGTGTTCAAGGACCCGACCCTGAACAGTCTCGAAAATCAGGCCGCCAGCGCTAACCAGAACCTGGCCGCGGCCACCGCCCGACTGAACGAAGCCCGTGCACTCAACGTTGCTGCCCGTGCCGGATTGTTCCCGACGTTGGACGCGGGCATCGGCCCGACCCGGCAGAAGGTTTCCGGCGCTTCGCAAGGTCTGTCTAACAGTGCCAACGTTCCTGCGCAAACCCTGTGGCGCGCGCAGGCCGGGATATCCTACGAGGTCGACATGTTCGGTCGTGTTGCCAACACCGTGGAAGCGGCGAAGGACGACATGCAACAGAGCGAGGCGTTGTTCCGCTCAGTACACTTGGCGTTGCAAGCGGATGTCGCACAGAACTACTTCGCACTGCGTGAATACGACGCCGAAGCCAAGGTTTTCGCTGATTCTGTAGCCTTGCGCGAGCAGACGTTGAAGCTGGTGCAACAGCGATATGACATGGGGGAGATCAGCGAGTTGGATTTAGCTCGTGCACAATCGGAGCTGGCCTCGGCGCGCTCCGAGTCGATGACCGTCGAGCGTCTGCGCGCCACGTCGGAGCACAGCCTGGCAGTGCTGTTGGGCAAGGCGCCGGCAGAGTTTTCCATCGCACCGAATCCGCTGGTAGCGGTCAACTTGCGCATCCCCGCCGGGCTGCCGTCGTCACTGCTGGAGCGCCGTCCTGACATCGCTGCGGCAGAACGTGCAATGGCTGCGGCTAACGCGCGGATTGGTGTTGCCAAGGCAGCATTCTTCCCGTCGCTGACGCTGACTGGAGTTGGTGGGTTTGAGTCGGATTCGTTGGGCAGCCTGTTCAAGTGGAGCAGCAGAACGTTCCTGTTGGGGCCTCTGACGGGTACTGCGCTGAACCTGCCGATCTTCGACGGCGCAAAGCGCAAGGGCGATTTGGCTAACGCACGCGCCGTGTACGAAGAGAACGTCGCGACCTATCGTCAGCAGGTGCTGGTGGCGTTCCAGGAGGTCGAGGACGGGTTGTCGGACCTGCGTATCTTCGAGGACCAAACCCGCACCCAGGCTGAGGCTGTTGATGCAGCGGCCCGTGCGGCACAACTTTCCCGTGCGCAGTATAACGAAGGTGCGGTGAACTACCTCGACGTGATCGACGCTGAGCGCACCGTGTTGCAGTCGCGACGTACGGCGGTGCAGTTGCAAGGCCTGCAAGCTGCGTCGACAATCAATCTGATTCGTGCGTTGGGTGGCGGCTGGGGGGATGTCGTGCCCGTGAACGAAGCGCTCAAGGTTAGTCAGAAGTAAATGATGGGGCATTAAGTCTGGTGACAAACCGAAGCCTGTATGTGTAGGGCTTCGGTTTGACGAAGGACGTTATCTGAGCCGGTCGGCCAGGTAGTTGAGTACTGCTCGCGTCTTCGCAGGCATCCGGTGACCCAGTGGGATCAGGGCGTGCACGGGTGGGCCCGGTGTATCAACGGCGGGGAATATCCGAACCAGTTTTCCGCTGTCGACATAGGGCTGAGCGACCTTATCGAATATTTGCGCGATGCCCAAACCGACAACCGTCGAATCGATCAAAGCCTGACCGTCGGAAACAATCAGTACCGGGGCCGGGGAAAGCTCCCTGACATGGCCGTTTTCGGCAAGCGACCACGGGCGCAAGCGCCCTGTGAATCCCCGAAAGATGACGGCGTCGTGGTTGACAAGGTCCGACGCCGACTCAATGGGAGGATGACGAGTCAGGTAGTCAGGCGAGGCATATAGGCTCAGCGTGATGTTGCACAGTTTGCGTACTGTCATTTCACTGTCGTGAGGCAAGTCTCCGGCGCGGACCACAATGTCCCAGCCTTCACCGACGGCATCGGACATCCGGTCAGTCATGGACAGTTCGAGGGTTACCTGCGGGTACTTGTGGCGAAGCTCTGAAATAGTTGGAAGGAACAGCTGGCGAAACCCCGATGGGATATCCAACCGAACACGACCGATTGGTTCTTCTCTGCGCGCCGCGAGAGCCTGAGCTGCGTCCCGTAGGCTGTCCAGCGCTGCCTGCGCAGCAATCAAGTACGTCTCTCCGTCTTCGGTGAGACGCACGGCCCTTGTGGTGCGCTGAAACAGGCGAGTACCCAGGCGGCTCTCCAGACGCTGAACCGCCTTGCCGACGTTGGATTTGCTGGTGGCAAGGTTTTCGGCTGCGCGGGTGAAACTACCCGTTTGGGCGACCCCGACGAAGGCAGCGATATCGGGGAATGACGTGTCGGCACGTTCCATGATTGTCTCTCTTGAAGCGACTAAGCGTCTCATTCAGGTGTGTTTATCGATGATTCTTAGTCAGCAACAATGACACATCTTTTCGAAAAATAGGTGGTTACCCCATGACAAATATCGCCCATAAGGCGAGCGCGCGAGACAAGTTGCTCATTCTCGCCGCTATATGCCTGTCAGCGCTTGTCCTGCCCCTCAGCTTCACAGGAGGGGCTGTTGCCACCCCGGCAATTGGTCGTGAACTGGGAGGTAGCCCGGTTGCCCTGACCTGGATCACCAACGCCTTTATGCTGTCATTTGGCAGTCTGTTGATGGCCGCCGGCGCACTGGCCGATGTATACGGTCGCAAAAAGTTGTTCACCATTGGCATGATGCTGTTCACCGCCGCTTCTGTTGCACAAAGCCTGGCCCCTTCGGTGTTCTGGTTGGATATTCTGCGTGCGGTCCAGGGCGTTGCAGGTGCGGCGGCATTGGCCAGTGGTTCGGCGGCCATCGCCCAAGAGTTCGAAGGCCATGCCCGTACTCGCGCTTACAGCATGTTGGGCACGACGTTCGGTATCGGTCTGGCGTTCGGCCCCCTGGTGGCTGGCGGCTTGATCGAAGCGTTCAGCTGGCGCGCAATCTTTGTGTTCACTGCAGCCATTGGCGTAATCGCAATGGTTTTCGGTCTGCCGCGTATGCGCGAAACCCGTGATCCAGGGGCTCAGGGTTTGGACTGGCCGGGGACCATCACTTTCACCGGCGTGCTTGCACTCTTCACCTTTGGTGTCATCCAAGCGCCTGAAAGTGGTTGGGGCAGCCCGCTAGTGGTAGGGCTTCTGGTCGGCTCTGCGGTGCTGATGGCGTTGTTCGTGATGATCGAAATGCGCGTCAAGCGTCCGATGCTCGATCTCACGCTGTTCCGCTACCCGCGTTTCATCGGTGTGCAGATGCTGCCAATCGGCACTTGCTACTGCTATATCGTATTGGTGGTCATGCTGCCACTTCGCTTTATCGGTGTTGAAGGTCTGAGTGAGATCGATGCTGGCCTGCTGTTGCTGGCGCTGTCTGCTCCGATGTTGGTCATTCCGATGATGGCGGCGTCGATGGCGCGTTTTGTTTCACCGGGCATCTTGTCTGGTGTGGGCTTCTTGATTGCGGCTGTCGGTTTGCACTGGTTGAGTTTGTACAATGTCGGTGAGCCGAAATTTGGCTTGGTAGGGCCAATGCTGCTGATCGGCATTGGCGCTGGGTTGCCATGGGGGTTGATGGACGGTTTGTCGGTCAGCGTGGTTCCGAAAGAGCGCGCCGGTATGGCTGCTGGCATCTTCAATACTGTACGCGTTGCCGGGGAAGGGATCGCACTGGCCAGTGTGGCAGCCATTCTGGCTTCGCTACTGCAAACGCACCTGGTTGAAATCATGCAAAGCGCGCCGGGCAATATCGATATGGCCGCTATTGCCGAAACCGCTCAGCGTGTGACCACTGGGGACATGGCACATGCGATCAATCGCGTACCAGGTTTGGCAAACGAGACGTTGATCGCAGGCTATGCCCAAGCCTTCCAGTATCTGTTGCACATCCTGACCATAATCACTCTGTTTTCGGCAGCGGTGGTGTTGGGTCTGCTTAGCAAAGATCGCACAGTCGTAGAGGAGCCTGGTCGTAAAGCCGTGGCCTAATCGACTAGCTTGGTGTCTCCACAAGGCCGCCAGCAGCAGGGTTGGCGGTTTTTTCTCATATGTGTTTCCCAGCGTACATACCTTTACTCTGCCTAACTGCCCCCTACCAACTGGGTGGTGACTACAGCGTCGCGGATGCTTATTTGTATACCTTACTTCGATGGCTGAAATGGTTCGGATTTGGGCTTGAAAGATGGCCCAGCCTGCAGCGATTTCAGGAGCTAATTGCACTGCGCCCCGCCACTATTGAGGCTCTCGCAGCAGAGCCGTCGGGGGCGGCTGAGTCATCTCATTGATTCTGAGATGACTTAGCTATCGGGCGAATTGTCTCGCGGGAGTCCGAATAAGTGATCCGGGTGATTACCTTCAGATGGCAATGTCACCGGCACCGTTGATTCCTATCCGGTTGAAACACACCGACGTAGTACGCAGCCGCTGGAAATCGAGAGTGCCAGTTATGTCGAGTTTCTGGAACGATGGTCACCCTCTGTTCGGCCCTTGAGTGATCATTTGAGGTGAGTGCGAGTGTTGAAGAACATACCTTCTGATACAGTTCTAGATCCAATTTTGACGCATGGTAGACACCACTTCATGACGAAATTCTCGCGCCGTCAGATTATCGCATCCATGACGGTAGCCAGTGCAGCAATCGCGATCCAGGCGCCTGCTTTGGCTGTTCCATCTCCCTCGGCCACCACTGACAACGACCTAGAGAAACAGCTGCAAAAACTTGAGCGCGAGCATGAAGGAACGCTAGGCGTCGCATTGATGAACTGCTCTACAGGGGCCATCGCCAGCCATAGAGGCAATGAGCGAGTCCTGCTCAATAGTACGAGCAAGCTCTTCATCGCAGCAGCGGTATTGGCAAGGGTGGACAGCGGTAAAGAGAAGCTTGATCGTCTCCTCGTGGTCAGAGAGTCAGATCTTGGTGGGTGGACACCTATCACCGAGAAACGGCTCGGCGAGCCAGGTATGACGGTCGCAGAACTATGCCTGGCCGCTGTGGCGTGGACTGACAATGCAGCCTCCAACGTTTTAATTCGCAGCGTTGGAGGCCCGGAGGCAGTCACCGCCTATTTGCGCTCTATCGGTGACGATATCACCCGGTTGGATCGTTACGAGCCGGCCCTCAACGAACATGATCATGAAGGTGATGAACGAGACACCACGACACCACTGGCCATGATGAAAACGTTAAAAACACTGCTGCTCGGAGACGCGCTTTTGCCCTCTTCTCGACATCAGCTCGCAGCGTGGATGATAGAGGGCAAGACAGGAGCGACTCGCCTGCGCGCTGGCATGCCTGCATCCTGGCTGGTCGGGGAGAAAACCGGTACTAATGATGTAGGCAACGCCAATGATGTTGGTGTCGCCTGGCCTACTGATCGGGGCGCCGTGATAGCAGTGGCCTATACGTTTTTGCCAAAAGCATCGAAAGAGCAACGTGACAAAGCGATCGCGATGATCGGAGAGATGGCTTCCAAGCTGTGAGTCGGTACTGGGAAAGAGCCGGGCCCGACGCCGGGCAAGCGTGTTGACCTCAGGACTCAGGTTCAGTCGACGCCTTGTCACGGCGAATCTGCATGATCGCTGGCAGCTTTTCCTCGATCCAGTCCACCATGGCTCCGACGCGTTCGGCAGCCTCGTGCCCCAGGGGCGTGAGGCTGTATTCCACATGGGGCGGCACCACCGGCAATGACACGCGGCTCACCAGCCCATCGCCCTCCAGACCTTGCAGGGTCTGCGCGAGCATTTTTTCGCTGATCCCGCCAATCTTGCGGCGCATATCACTGAAACGATGCATGCCGCCCGACAGCAATACCAACACCAGAACGCCCCAACGGCTGGTCATGTGCTTGAGCACATCGCGCGAAGGGCAGTTGGCGTCGAGCACTTCACCTCGTTGGACCATTCTGGAAAACGTCGACGCGGGGGCCTCGGGAAGATTCATGACACTTACCTTTTTGTACGTACTTACTATTAGTTAGCTAGGTGTGTACGTTGAGCGCTCTTCCTCATTCACGCAAGGTGTTTCTTCATGATTGCTATTACAGGTGCGACAGGACAATTGGGCCGTCTGGTGATCGAGGCGCTGTTGGAGCGGGTGGCTGCCAGCGAGTTGGTGGCGCTGGTCAGGGATCCGCTCAAGGCGCAGGACCTCAGCGCCAAGGGCGTTACCGTTCGCCAGGCGGATTACAACCAGCCGCAGACGTTGGCCAGTGCGCTGAGCGGGGTCGAACGCTTGCTGCTGATCTCGTCCAACGAGCTTGGCCAACGCAGCGTGCAGCATCGTGCGGTGATTGACGCGGCAAAAGCGGCAGGCGTGAAACTGCTGGCCTACACCAGCGTATTGCGGGCCGACACCTCGGCATTAGGCTTGGCGGACGAGCACCGTGAAACCGAACAGGCCTTGAGCGTGTCGGGGCTTGAGCATGTGCTGTTGCGCAATGGTTGGTACAACGAAAACTACACCGCCGGTGTACCGACGGCGGTGGCGCACGGCGCCCTCCTGGGCAGTGCCGGTGAGGGCCGGATCGCTTCTGCCGCACGCGCTGATTATGCCTTGGCGGCTGCGGTGGTTCTGACCAGCGAGGGGCAAGCGGGCAAGGTCTATGAACTGGCTGGCGACACGGCCTACACCTTGAGCGAACTGGCCGATGACATCGCGAAGCAATCGGGCAGGGCGGTGGTCTACCAGAACCTGCCCCAGGGCGAATACCACGCGGCACTGCTGAGTTTCGGTTTGCCGGAAGGTATTGCCGCCTTGCTGGCCGACTCCGATGCCGCCGCCGCCAACGGTGCGCTGTTCGATGATCGTCGGCAACTGAGCGCATTGATTGGCCGCGACACGACGCCTGTCGCTACATCGGTAGCCGTGGCCTTGAAGGGCTGAAGCGCTGTGCCAAATGCCGGTTTCGAGTGTTCAGCCATTCGCCGCCGCAATACATTAAAAAAGAAGCGCCCAAAGGCGCTTCCATTGTTCACAAGGCAATAAAATCAATTGCTCGCCGGTAAACAGGCGACAGACAATTCCCCATCCAGAGTTTTCGTATATAGGTAATTGCAGTATGCCTGTGCCACTGGTATATCCGCGCCACCCGGCGGCGACGAATCGTTGCTTGGGGGAGCCAAGTTGGCCGCAGTTTGTGCTTGAGCAAGCGTGTAGGGAACGCCATTTGTTGACGGAAGGTTCATCGCGGCTACATGGGTCCCGAAATTCATCAGGTATCCAGCCACTGCTGCGCCGGTACGATTAACGCCCGAATCGCAGTGAATATAAATAATGGCATCCTTTATTGAGGTTAATGCCGAGGGAGCGTTGGGCAAGTTGGCCGTCTGACCTTGCAGCGCGTTCCAGATCGCCCATATCAGCCCGGAGTAATCGAAACCTTCCTTATCTGTCCCCGTGCCGATAGAGTTGGCTGGAGAAGGGTTCCAGGTCGCGCCAACCGTTTCCAGCAATTCGGTTCCCAACGCCTGAATCGGCCAATACATCATTGTGCTCCCGGCGGTAACCCCTGTGTTTGTCGCGCTGAAGTAGACGGGGTAAGGGCCCGAATTACCGTTGGGAGTGGTGCTGTTTTCGGTAAACCACTTTATCTCGGCCTCTACAATATATTTGTCTTTATCACTGCCAAACCCGATCAGGCAGAAGTCGATCACCATCGGATTGGCGGCGAGCGTGATACCGGTGCTTGAAAAATTTTCATCTTTCTTAATGGCGCCGACTAAATCAGAAATGGCAAATGGCTCATCAGTTTTAATGTTTGCACCGAAAGCAGAGCTGCCACGCACCAGAATATTATTGAAAAATGTATTGTAGTCCACCACTCGAACTGAACCAGGTATGAAGCTACCATCTCCGTGAATTTTCTTTCCTGAAGAATCCATGCCATCTCCCATGATGTTTTTTACCTCAATGTAAGGGTCAGAGGTTGTTGTGGTACGTGGTTGCTTTAACGTGTGCGCTAACAATAAGGTGAGCTGATACGTGCCGCAGGAGCGGAAATCAATAGATTCTTCAGGGCGCTCTCCGCAGACGGGCGCTGAATGATGGCCAGTGGCCTTGCCAGCCAAGCCTGAATATAGATGCCTTTTGCAGGACCGCAAGCCGATGTCGGGCTGAAATCGGAAGTTTCTCGGCAGGCACACAAATTACGGTGGGGGGCAGGGCACACAGGGTTCTAGCTCGCCCCACAGAACGGCACTGTCGAAGAGTCGGGCTGCCAATTGTTAGACCGTGACGATGAGGGTATGCCGAGCAAGGTATCGCCTGATACTGCGGTTCAATGGTTCAGAATAGAATCGCGCGACCGCTGCGCTTAGTGCCGCGGACAGCACGAAGAACATAACCAGAAGCAGCGTTTTTTCATCGCCGACGACGACGCGAGGCGGGAATATCGTTCTCATTGCGCCGAGCACGATGAGGTGAAACAGGTAGAGTTCGTAGCTAAGCCTTCCAAGCCATCCGAGCCCGGCCAGGAGGCGGGTGTGCTGGAGGTCGCTGCCTGACGGATGATGGTGCGCACCCAGCAACAGCACCGCGGTACCAAGCGCCATCGCAGTCACACCAAACACGTTTGATTGCCCAATCGGCCAATACAAATAGAGGAATGCCATAGCGCCGAGGGTCAGTGCCTGCAGGATCTTCGCTACAGAACCGTACAGAGGCATTCGCCCGGCAAGCAAGGCCGTGCAGCATCCAATGGCGATGCCGTCGAAGCACGCGAAATAGTCATAAAGGAAGCCTTCCTCATCGCCCTGATGAGTGAAGCGGTACAAGGGGGCGGCGATAATAATCATGCCCCAGAAGGCAAGCAGGCGCGACTCCCGCTGAAGGAGGCGGCAGAGAATCGGGAACGTGAGGTAGAACACTTCCTCGACCGACAACGACCACAGTACACCGAGAGGATAATTGACCCACCCTCGGGCGCTGATCAGCACATTCATCCAGAAGGTCAGGGACGCCAGATTCACGGTCCAGAACGAGACCGGTGTCCCGGCGGACATATTATTCTGGAAGATCGCCACACCGCCCAAAGCAAGCACGTTGACGATGACGACCAGCAACAGAAGGCACGGGACAATACGCGCGATACGCATTCCGTAGAACGCACGCGCACTGATGCCGACGAGCCCAGGCCAGCGACGATGAGCATTCGACGTAATCAAATAGCCCGAGATGACGAAGAACATCGTCACCCCATAGTTACCGTTGCGGGCGACAGCACGGACGGCATCCCAACCCAATACATCAGCAAGGGTCGTATCGTTTAGATGATAAGCGATGTTGAAATGGTGAAGCAGTACGAGAAAAATAGAGACGCCTCGAATCAGATCGATCCGAGGATTACGCAGGCCAACGCTCATCGTTAGATTATCCCTTTGCCCATTCTACAAATGCCGAACCGACCTCGTGCAAGACTGCCTCACGAGCGTCCAGGCTGAGTTAATGGGGTATCCATAAATATTATTGCAATCATTGTCATGCACTCGGTGCCGCTTAAGTTATCACAGGGGGAGCACGGCACGGTAAGCGTCAGGCAGGCATGCCTTTCTGAGGCATTCGTCAGTGACGTCTACAATCAACTTGGGAGTTGTCACGTTAAATTTAACTTTGCGTGAGGATTATGGGATGTGCAGGCCTACACAATCCCCGATAGACCTAACGCTCGGAGCCGATCATGTCAGCGTTGCCCACATCGACCCATGCACATCCGGTGACCAGCCATCCTCGATGGCTAAGGTTGACTCATTGGTTGAACGCCTTGGCCGTGCTGGTGATGGTGACCAGTGGTTGGCGAATCTATAACGCGTCCCCTCTGTACGATTTCAGTTTTCCCTCTTCGATCACGCTGGGCGGCTGGCTGGGCGGGGCGCTGCAGTGGCACTTCGCGGCCATGTGGTTGCTGGCTTTCAATGGCCTCGTCTATCTGTTCATCAATGCCGCCAGTGGCCGTCTGTCACGACGCTTTTTCCCGGTCTCACCCAAAGGTGTGCTGCATGACCTATGGGCTGCGTTGAGGGGCCGTTTGGGACATGCCGACTTGAGCCATTACAACCAGGTGCAGCGGGTTGCCTATCTGTTCGTAATGGTCGACATCACCATGATGGTTGTTTCCGGGTTGGTGCTTTGGAAATCCGTTCAGTTCGCAACGCTACGCGAGTTGATGGGCGGCTATGAAGGCGCACGCCATGTGCACTTCATCGCGATGGCGCTGCTGATGGGGTTCGTCGCGGTGCATCTGGTGATGGTCGTGCTGGTTCCTAAAACCCTCTGGGCAATGATCGTCGGTCGTAAGGAGCGCGTATGAACAAGCGAAATGAAAGGAGCGGACTGGATGAGTCGTCGATCCTGACAGACGCCAGGAAAATCATTGCGCCTCAGTTGCAAATAGAGGACCGCTCGCGCCGCTCGTTCCTGCTGCGGGGCCTGACCCTGGGTGGGGTGGCGATGTTGTCCGGTTGCAGCCTGAGCGACAGCGACAGCGTTGAAACCGCGCTGTCATCCATGTCCCGGTTCAATGATCGGGTGCAGGGCTGGTTGTTTAACCCCAACGCACTGGCGCCCACCTATCCGGAGTCGATGATTACGCGGCCGTTTCCCTTCAACGCCTTCTATAGCGTTGACGAGGCCCCGGTCGTCGAGGAAGCCGACTATCGACTGGAAGTGACCGGGCTGGTGGCGGACAAGCGCACCTGGCGGCTCGAAGAACTGCGAGCCATGGCGCAGACCGAGCAAATCACCCGGCACATCTGCGTCGAAGGCTGGAGTGCAATCGGCCGGTGGGGCGGGGTGCGCTTCAGCGATTTCCTGAAACGGGTAGGGGCCGACACCGACGCAAAATATGTCGGCTTCAAATGTGCGGACAATTACTACACCAGCATCGACATGCCCACCGCACTGCATTCGCAAACCCTGCTGACCCTGACCTACGACGGCGCTGTCCTGCCTCGCCAGTACGGTTTCCCGATGAAACTGCGCATGCCCACCAAGCTCGGCTACAAGAACCCCAAACACATTCAGGCGATATTCGTCAGCAATACCTACAGTGGCGGTTACTGGGAGGACCAGGGCTACAACTGGTTCGGTGGTAGCTGACGACGTCGCCGTCTCAGTGCCCTCGCACGGTCCAGGACACTAGCCGGGCAACGATCGGGCGCACGATGAGCACACAGATGAAGGCCGAAGGCATTGCCACTCGATACGCACTCATCACATTTTCCAGGTAATGTTCATTCATGCCAAATTCGGCGGCGGTGATCACCAGGCACATGAGAAACGCCATGATGGTCGCCATGTAGAGCGCGAATAGGTAAGGTGCCGTGTGTTTCGGAAAGCGAAAGCGTGCAGAATTTGCGGCTGTTCTAGCGGTCATCGATTAACCCTCGTCAACGCTGGTGGGTGAAAGAGCGGCCAACCTAACAAGCGCTCGGGCATGCGGGTAGTCGTGTCACGCTTGAATCATTATTAAGTAAAATCAACGAATTGAAGGGCAAGGGTTGGATGGACATCCTGGGCTTGATCAACAGTTACATCCGCGTGGTGGAAACCGGCAGCATCGCGGCGGCGGCCCGCGCCCAGGGCATGAGCGCGGCTGCCGTCAGTCAGAGCCTGGCGCGACTCGAAGCGCATGTGGGTGTGCGCCTGCTTTCGCGCACCACCCGCAGCATGGCGCTCACCGAAAGCGGTGCGCGCTATTTCGAAAAGGTGCGCCACATCCCGGGTGATATCGATCTCGCCTCGCAAGCGGCGGCCGTGGCGACCGAGCCCCAGGGGGGACTTTGCATCGCCACCACGGCGGCGTTTGGGCGTCATGTGCTCGCGCCACTGATGCCCGCGTTCAAGGCGGCCTACCCGCGTATCGATATCGAGTTGATCAGCACTGATCGGCGCGTTGATCATCGGTTGGAAGGGGTGGACATCAGTCTGCGCATCGAGGCGCAACTGAACGACCGGCTCGTTGCCCGGCGCATCGCATCGCGCCCGTTCGTGATTTGTGCTTCGCCGGATTATCTTGACCGCGCAGGTATCCCGGTCACGCCCGAGGAGTTGCAGCAGCACGCTTGCCTGGTCTTTCGCTACCCCACGGATGGGCGCTTTCTACCCTGGAATTTTGTGATGCAAGGCCGGCGCTTCGAGGCGAAGCTCAATCCTGCCTTTGTTTGCGATGACATCGACATGCTCGCACAGATCGCCGTCAACGGCGGCGGCATCGTACGCCTGGCCAGCTTCGTCGCACAGCCGCTCATCGACAGTGGAAGACTGCTGCCGTTGTTCGAGTCGGACAGTCGCAACGCCGCCGCTGCTGAGCTGGTGCCAATGGATATCTATGCGTGCGTCACCGAGTTGTCGGCATTGAATACGAAAGTGCGTGCGTTTATCGATTTTCTCGAGAGGGCGATGCAAGTCGAATCGAATTAGTGGCAACAGGGGCGGATGGCGGCCAGGTGCACCCCCTCAAAGCCCCATCATGTCGCGATGAACTTCAAGGGCGTTACGCTCGACCCAGTTATGGGCCAGCAAGCCGTCCGGACGAACCTCCCAAACGGCGGTACCCAGCATTTCGAAAGGCGTGCGGCATGACTGCCCACCGATGAACCCCTGGTTTTTCCCCGAAAGTTTCCAGCGTGAAGCCACGCGGGTGCCGTCCTTATTTTGAAAAGTCTCGATACTGCCAAAAGTGAAATCTTCGATTTTCGACAGAAAAATCCCGATCCACTGAATAAAAGCTTCACGCCCGACAATATCGACGCCTCCAGACGTGATGACAAAGTCTTCAGCCACAAAGCGCGCTGCCGCTTGTGGGTCTTTCGCCTGCCAGACTTCACGCCAAAAACTTTCAACAATTTCTACAGCTTTATTGTTCGCCATTTGGGGCTCCTAGATTTTTTTTGGGGGGGGGCTTTGCGGCCCGCTCAGTGGGACGCTGAATGGATTTCAGACATTCGCGGTTGGAGCGATTTCCTTCGCCTGCATGGGATATTGGTTGATCCCGTGACCCAATATTCGGAGTTTGCTATCAAGAACTCAAACGCATAAAGTTAATGGCATCTAGTTGAAAGACGAATTCATCATGCAAGCTGGAGATATTGAAATCGACCTGTTGCGGGCATTCATCGCCGTAGCGGAAACGGGTAGTTTCACCGCCGCCGCCGAGGTGATTTCCCGCTCGCAATCGGCGGTCAGCCAAAAGATCATCCGTTTGGAAGAGGTGCTGGGCCTGCGGGTTTTCGAGCGCACCAGCCGTACCTTGACCCTGACATCGGACGGGGAGCGCCTGCTGGTTGGCGTGCGCAAATTGATGGTGCACTTCGACCATTTCGTACGGGAAATCCGGGAGCCGGCGGAGGTGAATGTGCTGCGCCTGGGGATCTCCGAAAACCTCGTGCCCACCCAGTTGCCCAAGCTCTTGTCGCGGTTCAGCAAGCTCTATCCCGATGTCCAGCTCGAACTCACCACAGGCCTGAGTAACGACCTGCTGGACGACCACGAAGCCGGGCTGCTGGATGTGGTGATTGCCAAGCGCAAGATCAGCGTTAACGCTCAACGGGGTCGAGTCATCTGGCGCGAGCCGATGGTCTGGATGGCTGCGAAGGATTATGAAATCGAAGCTTCGCGACCGGTACGCCTGGTGATGATGCGTCCGCCGTGCGCGTATCGCGCAATCATGATCGAAGCGATGGCGTCGGTAGGGCGAGAATGGTCTTCGGCCTGCGTTGCCAGCAATCTGATGGGCGTCCAGGCCGCCGTCGCCGGCGGACTGGGTATTACCGCGCTGGGCACTTCATTCCTGCAGGAAGGCATGCGGATTATCAAGCCTTCGGAGAAACTGCCAACGCTGCCGTCGACTGAAGTGGCGGTGATCGGTGATGAGCCACGTACCCAGCATCTGGTTCAGCCGCTTGTGTCGTTGTTGACTGAAGGCTTGATGTCCGGTACTCGTTTGACCTGATGTGTCCGGGCAGGCATAGCTTCTGACACTTCGTATACTTTTACCCAGCGAGCAGGAATTATGAAGTCGACACTGGCATGCTCTGTTTTTTTGCTAACCGCTTTCAGCGGTGCACAAGCCGCTGAAATCAAAGTGCTGACCACCGGAGCATTCAAACCGGTGTTATCGGCTATTGCGCCGCAGCTTGAGGCCTCAAAACACATTACCTTGAACATATCAAACGGCACGGCTGGGGAACTGAGTAAGAGGATTGAGTCAGGAGAGCGTTTTGATGTGGCGATTCTGACTGATTCGCTGGTGAACAAGTTTGAAGCCACCGGGAGTTTGGAGAAAAGTACTGCAAAGAACGTGGCGAAGGTGGGGATCGGTGTCGCCGTTCCGTTGAACGCGCCGAAGCCTGCAATTTCCTCGGTCGATGACTTTAAGGCCATGCTGCATTCGGAAGCAAAAATTGCCTATATAGACCCCAAGTCTGGAGGCTCGTCAGGCATATACCTGGTGGGGCTATTCGATAAGCTCGGCGTTTCTGAAGAGGTTGCCAAGAAATCTGTCCTGGTGAACGGGGGATTGGTGGGTACGAAACTCATCGATGGAGAAGCAACCGTTGCCATTCATCAAATCAGCGAATTATTGGCCGTAGAAGGCATCCAGTTTGTTGGCGCGCTGCCGGCCGAAATTCAAAGTTATACGACCTATGTCGCCGCCATGGCTAAAAACTCTCAAAATACCAAGGACTCGCTTGAGCTGATCAAAGCGTTAAGCGAAGAACCAGCGGTGAGTTTATTGCAGGCAAAAGGGATGGAATGAGCCCATGGGCTTGAAGCGTCCCTGAGGTTCTTACAGGCTCGGCAAAAATGAATCTGCCGTTTCGGTCATCTTCTACACTGTGT
Organism: Pseudomonas gingeri; assembly: GCF_013386165.1. Taxonomy (GTDB): domain Bacteria; phylum Pseudomonadota; class Gammaproteobacteria; order Pseudomonadales; family Pseudomonadaceae; genus Aquipseudomonas; species Aquipseudomonas gingeri_C. Next base: position 885,340 of record NZ_JACAOS010000003.1, read on the forward strand.
TCAGCCGTCGGAACCCTCCGTCGGTGTGGTCGACCGAGTGAGCAAGTCGTGAGCGAGTCAACCGCAGCCAACTCGTCATCGTTCACAGAGTCCAGCCTGGAAAGCACTGCAGGCACATTATCAGACGCTGCACACACGGCATCTGCGGCAGCTGTTTGACGACGATCCAGGACGTGGCGAGCGTTTTAGCGTGGCGACGGGAATACCTGACTGGCTGGTAGCGCTCTCAGGCAGGGATAATCATCACCCTCATGGCGGCTGGACGATGGGGCAGGGTGGTCGTTGATTCGGTTTTTAACAAAAGGAGTTGAACATGAATACGCGAGCACTGATAGACATCACCAGGAGACTGGTCGCCGACCACAAAGGGTTGCTGGCCATGGACGAAAGCATCCCGACGTGCAACCGACGCTTCGCCTCTTTGGCGATTGCACAGACCGAGGAGGCCCGACGACTCTATCGAGATCTGATTGTCACCGCGCCGGGTCTGGGCCAGTACATCAATGGTGCGATTCTCTACGATGAAACCATTCGGCAGCGCACGACAGAGGGCTTGTCCTTCAGCGATGCGCTGAACAATGCCGGCGTTATTCCGGGTATCAAAGTCGACATCGGTGCAACAGACCTGGCCGCTCATCCTGGAGAAAAAATCACCGAAGGCCTGGACGGGCTGCGCAATAGGCTCAAGGAATACTTCCAGATGGGCGCCCGATTTGCCAAATGGCGCGCGGTGATCACCGTGGCCGGCGACATTCCCAGCACCGGTTGTATCGAGGCCAACGCCCAGGCATTGGCCCGCTATGCCGCGTTGTGCCAGGAGGCAGGACTGGTTCCCATCGTTGAGCCGGAAGTGCTGATGGACGGTGACCATAGCCTGCAACGCTGTGCAGCGGTAACGGAGGATGTTCTGCGCATAGTCTTCAAACAGCTGCACGCACAACGGGTGCTGTTTGAAGGGATGATTTTGAAACCTAATATGGTACTTCCCGGTTTGGCTTGTACCGCGCCGACAACCCTGTCCGAGGTGGCCGATGCGACGGTGACCTGTCTCCTGCGGACGGTACCTGCTGCTGTCCAGGGTATTACGTTCTTGTCAGGTGGGCAGTCAGCAGAATTGGCCTCGGCCCGCTTGAATGCCATGAATCTGGAGTTCAGGTCACGACTGCCCTGGGCCTTGGCGTTTTCGTTTGCCCGTGCCGTTCAGCAACCGGCTTTGGAGATCTGGCGCGGCGAAGCGGCCAATGTGCCGGCGGCCCAACAGGCCCTGTTACACCGACTCGCTTGTAACCACGCGGCCTGCCGGGGTGAATACGACGCGACTCAGGAGCGGTCCGCGGTATGAAAGAGCCGGTTCATCTCTATCTGGTCAGACACGGCGAGACTGAATGGGCGCTGTCTCGCCAGCATACGGGCCGTACAGATATTCCGTTGACGGCACACGGCGAAGACGAAGCGAAGAAACTTGCCCCGCAACTACGGGATATCTGCTTCACCCATGTGTTGAGCAGCCCACTGCAACGCGCGCGACAGACCTGCGTATTGGCGGGGAAGGGTGCGTCCGCCGTTATCGTCCCGGACCTGGTGGAATGGGACTACGGTGACTACGAAGGACGGCGCTCAGTCGACATCCTCAAGCAGCGGCCGGACTGGAGTCTTTTCCGCGACGGCTGTCCGAACGGTGAAACCCCGGTGCAGATTGCCGATCGCGCTGATCGGCTTATTGCCTATCTGAAGACGCTGGACGGCAACATTGCACTGTTCTCCCATGGCCAGTTTTCTTCCGTCCTGGCCATGCGTTGGGTGGGCTTGTCGGTGGTCGCCGCACAGCATTTCCCACTGGATACCGCGTCGCTCAGCGTCCTCACTTACGACGTCCATCACCCGGAGGTGGCGATCATCAAACGTTGGAACGTGTGATCGGATCACTGGGCTGTGATCGACGAATCAGCAGAAACGCACCCCCAACTCACGCAAACGTTCTTGCGTAGTGTCGGCGCCAGTGTGATGAATACCTTGCCAGCCGAGGGCGATCGCTGCTTCCACGTTGCTTGCAACATCATCGATAAACACCACTTCAGCGGGCTGGATATCCGGTAGATGTGCACGGACCTGATCCAGGCTGAGCTGGTAGATCGCCGCGCCGGGCTTGATCTGTTTTACTGTGCCCGAGACCACGATGTCGCGAAAATACTGGAGGAAGGGATAGTTGGCCCGTGCATAGGGGAAGGTCTCGGCCGACCAGTTGGTCAAACCGAACAGCGGCATTTTGGCCTCATGCAGCGCCTCCAGGATGGCCACGCCCTCCGGCAACGGGCCGCGCAGCATTTCGTGCCAGCGGTCGTAATAGGCCCGAATCAGCGATTCATGTTGCGGGTGCTGAGCAATCAGGCTGCGGGTGCCTTCGGCCAAGGTGCGACCGGCATCCTGCTCGGTGTTCCAGGCCTGGGTGCAGACGTTGTCGAGGAACCACTGCCGTTCCTGTTCATCGCTGATCAACTGGCGGTACAGGTGCTGTGGGCTCCAATCGAACAGGACTCCGCCGAAATCAAAAACTACTGCACGAATGCTCATAAGGTTCTTCCGTTGAGGGGTTAATTTAATCCAGGGGGAGGGCGGACGTACGACGTTCGCTGATGCGTTCGATCGTTTGCATATGCTCCGTGCCCCAAACACAAAGTGTTCCGAGCGCAGTCGCCAGAGATTGTCCGAAGGGGGTCAGGGAGTACTCGACTTTGGGTGGTATTTCCTGGAAGTCGATGCGCGTAATGATTTCATCACGCTCCAATTCCTTGAGTTGCTGGATCAACACCTTATCGGTCACGCCGCCAATCGCGCGTCTCAATTCGCCGTACCGATGAACACTCGTCGCCAGGTTATAAAGAACCAGAGGTTTCCATTTACCGCCAACCACCGCCAGGGCGGCCTCGAGCCCGCAATTGAACGTATTGTTCGCCATGACCGTGACCGCTCCAGGGTACTTACTAAAAGGTGCATACTATTCAAAAGAATAGCGCGGATCTACAGTTGGGCCTCAACATTCTTGGGAATTCATCATGAGCAGGCTCAACGGAAAAATTGCAGTGATCACCGGCGGCAACAGCGGTATCGGCCTGGCAACCGCCATTCGCTTTGCAGCGGAAGGCGCACAGGTTGTGATTGTGGGACGGCGTCAGGAGGAATTGGACAAGGCGCTGCACCTGATCGGCCCTGAAGCCATCGCCATCCAGGGCGATATTTCCAACCTGGACGATCTGGATCGCATTTTCACTCGAGTCAAAGCCGCCAAAGGCCGAATTGACGTGCTGTTCGCCAATGCCGGTCTGGGGGATTTCCAGCCGATCGGATCGATTACCGAGGAGTCGTTTGATCGCACATTCGGCATCAATGTCAAAGGCACGCTGTTCACCGTGCAAAAAGCGTTGCCATTGATGGGGGCGGGCGGCTCGGTGATTCTGACCGGCTCAACGACGGGCACCATGGGCACGCCGGCTTTCAGCGTATACAGCGCGACAAAAGCCGCACTGCGTAATTTCGCCAGGAGCTGGGCGCTGGACCTGAAAGGTACCGGCATTCGCGTCAACGTACTTTCACCTGGGCCGATCGCAACACCTGGTTTGGACCTGGCGCTTTCCGGCACGGGTCAGAAGGATGCAATCATTGACGGCATGACTGCGCAGGTTCCACTGGGCCGCATAGGCCAACCGGAGGAAGTCGCAGCGGCGGCGTTGTTCCTCGGGTCAGACGACAGCAGTTTCATGACCGGTGGCGAAATGTTTGTGGATGGCGGGTTTGCTCAGGTTTGAGCCCCGGCTCTCAGAACTGGAGTCGTGATTTTTTGCACTAAGGGCGCGCGATCTGCTCAACCGGAGGAGCTTGACTTCAAGCAGTATGCTCATCATGCTTGCGCCCACCAAGCAGTACGTCCGTACTGCTTGGTGGGCATCGGCGTGACAGCCGTACAGTCAGCGCTGGCATGCCTGTAGCCACCTAACTTCGGTCTATATGCGTCAGGAGTAGCTCATGAATACCTATCTGGTCAGCGGCGCCACGGGAGCGACCGGCGCTCCAACCGTCAAATACCTGCTGGAAAACGACCACCGTGTTAACGCATTCGTGCACCGCGAAGACGAGCGTTCGGAGCAACTCAGGGCGCTCGGTGCGACCGTTTTTGTCGGCGATGCGTTGAAATTGAAAGAGGTGCGCCCGGCAATGAAAGGCGTCGACGGCGCTTACTTCGTCTATCCGCTGGGCAATGGCCTGGTAGAAGCGGCAGCGGTGTTTGCCCAAGCGGCCAAGGAGGAGGGGGTTAAAATCATCGCCAACATGTCGCACAAACAATCGCGCCCCGATGCCCGCAGTCAAACCACTCTCAATCACTGGCTGTCTGAGCAAGTATTCACCTGGTCAGGCGTGCCAACCACCCATCTGCGCATCACGTTTTTTGCCCAGTGGATGCTTTATATCGCACCCTTGATTCGTAGTGGCCGCTACCTGACACCGTTCGACGCAGACAGCCGTTTTGCGCCGATCGCCACTCGCGATATCGCCAAAATCATTGCAGGTGTTCTGACCAACCCCGAGCTCCATGCCAATAAGGCTTACGTACTGAACGGGCCGATTGAATACAGCCACCGCGAATTGGCTGGCGTGATCGGCGACACCTTGGGTAAAGAGGTCGCCTTCGAGCAGGTTTCCCCGGAAGAGTTCGTCAAGATCCTGGGCCTGGATGCCGACCCGACATACGTCACGCACTTTTCCGCGGTGAAAATCGACCAGCAGGAAAAACGCCTGGAGGGCCTGGACAGCATCGGCTCAGCCATCATCGGTGGGCCGCTGCAGACACCCGCTGAGTTCATAGCGGAACATCGCGACCTGTTGAACTGACGCTGACGCAACACATTGAGCTGAACAGTCCGCTGACGCTTTCAGCTCGATATCCCACCAGCTTCCGTTAGCCAAACGCGATGAGTAGACTCATCTCCATTCAACATTTGTTCATGGGGTCTGAGAGCCGTAATGCGTTATCCAGCTGAAGAAACTGCCGAAAAGCACCGAAAAATCCTGCTGCAGGCGTCCATTCTGTTTCGCGAGCGTGGCTTCTCTGGTGTCAGCGTCAGCGAAATCATGAAAGCCACCGGGCTGACCCATGGCACGTTTTATCACCACTTCGAATCCAAAGATGCGTTGATCACGGAAAGCTTGAGCGACGCTTCATCCAGGGCTTTGGCATCCATGCAGGATGCCAAAGCGTCCACCGAACTGATGCACGCGTTCATTCAGGAATACCTCACCGAAGCGCACCGCGACAACAAGGGTGTTGGCTGCCTGATGACCGCGCTCGGCGCGGAGGTGGCGAGGGAACCCTTGGTACGTCCGCCCCTCACTCACCATATCAAGAGCATGATTGAAATCATGGCCGCACCCTTTGCCGCCGCGAAAAAACGCAATACCCGGCGCAAAGCCATTCACCAGGTCACCAGCATGGTCGGCGCCATTATCCTGGCCCGGGCGGTAGATGATCCTGAGTTGTCGGAAGAGATATTGCGTGAGGTGCGTGACGAGCTCAGCGACTGATGGTTGAGGCGACAGCGACCCTGAAGACGGCGTCGAGGATTTAGCCATAACGTCTATATTAAAATACCTCAACTTGTCGGGAGCAAGGACGCCATGGCTTGTGAACATCGACCAAGTCTTCGTGTTGTTGAAGAAGCGCGAGACTATTTAAAGGCTGCGCAGCTCATTGAGCAGCATGCCTACAGCGGCAATTCGAGGCTTTTTTGGCCTGCGGCAATGAATGCTGGATTAGCCTCAGAGCTGTACCTCAAATCATTTCTTGTCGAGTCTGACCCAGACCATCCAGCCGATATGGATGATCCCGAAGGGTTCCTGAAGCTGATGAGCGGTTTGCCCAGCAAGCACGATCTGCTTGCTCTCTATGAAGCAATTCCCGCCGAGTTGGCCAAGCAACTGCGTCAAATCTCGAATCGTCTTTCACCTGGTTTCCCGCTCGAGGAAAGGATCCGGACGTGCTCAAATCTTTTCGTCGAAACTCGTTATACGTACGAGGCCAGATCCGCTCAAAGATTTGACACCGAGGTGTTTGAACTAGCGCCGCACCTGGACCGAGTGCTGGAGGAAATGACGCGCCAACTAGTCAGCAACTGATTGTGAGGGATTCATTTTCGAGGACGCGAAAATGACTGACTGGAGACGGTGCCAGAGCTTCAAAGCTGACCGGGAGTCTCCTGGCTCAGTACAGTTAACTTCGCATAATGTATATTATGTTAAACCAGATGCCATGTTAGAAATGTTCATGAGGCTCGTAAGACACTGATTCGACAAACCCGCTTCTGACGTCCACTCTCTCAACGGGCCATGTACTCCATGTTCATGGCGAGCCCTTGAATGTCGCCATGGTTTCAACAATCAGCTGTCACCGGTAGAGTTTGAAAAGCGTTACGTAATGAGCTTGCAAGGTGTCCAGAGAATCCGGGGCGATTCAAGGTGTAGGTAGTCATTAATCATAAGGCTGGCGTCCACCTATACAGGAGATGCACCTAATCGCCAAATAGGCCTTTCATCCATTGCGGATCCCCAGATTGCACAGGGGAGCCTTGAAACATCGGCAGCCCCTCCTCAATCAAAACCTCTTGGCCCTGCCGTTCATCTCGAACACCTGCTCACGGCCAACGCCTTCCTGAGGCAGGAAAAGCCCTTCCTTCCAGAGCGCCAGGATCTCCTGAGCTTGTTCAGGGAGCCAGTCTTTTACCTGATCAGTTGCAGCGCCAACAACCGCGTCTAAGGGCCTCGCCCGGCCCAAATCCTGAAGCAGCCTGTAGAGCCAGGTAGCAGGCCTTAGCTGGATGCTGTGATCGCGGTTGTACCGAAGCGGGATGCTGATGCCCGTCGGATCGAGATCGCCGAAATATTCGGCACCAGCACCCTCGACTTCAAGCAGAACCTCATCCAGCGCGGTTCCCGTTGACGTGAACGCATTCCCGCTGCCGTACACGACCGCTGCATAACGGCCCGTTTCGACGTTCCAGGCGCCAAGGCTGGCAAAGGTGTGGTGATTTTCGATCACCAGCACAGGGCGACCAGGAAGGCCTGGGGATGGCCGGTACGCAAGCGGCATATCGACCCTCTCAGCACCTATGACAGCGAGAGGCAGACGCCCGCTGAAAAGCGATGAGCCCTTAACCCGGAGGTCGAGGAATTTCTCGTTGCCGAAGATATCCAGGGAGCGCTCCCGCATCGGAACCATCTGAAAGCGTCCATCGCGCTGGATCAGCCACTCATTAATCACCTTGGCGGTCGCCTTCTCCGACCCGGTCAGGTTCATCCAAAACCCGAGTTCAGGGCGCCAGGGGATCGCTGCCCAGTCCATTTTGATGGCCGTGATTGTTTCGATATTCATCGTCACGAACCTAGGCATCGCCGGGGAGCCAAAGCTCTCGAAGCTGCGGGGTGCAGGAAGCTTCAGGAGTCCACGGTGCGCGGCTACGTGCAGAGCCTTAAGGATCAGGCTGTCGCGGTTAGGGTGTTCCTGTTGCTCAGGATGCAGCTCCAGCCAAAGGGTGCGCAGGTAGAGGAGTTCTACACGCTTATTGCGACGCTTCTTAAGCACCTCAAAAAAGGATTCCACGGTTAAACACTCCAGGCAGGTTGTTGGATTTCCGTGTTGACGGTCGACTTGACCATCTGGAGCTGCGTCCGCTTGGTGACCGAGTTAACCCCTCCCTTACGCAGGCGGATGACCTTCTGGAAGCCGGCCAGTGTGTTCACCTCTTTAGTCGCCGTGAAGAAGATCAGTTGCACGCCGACGGCTTTAGCCAGCATCAACTGAACATCGATCAGGGCTCTGGTCTGCACCTTGGCAAACGGGTTATCGAGGATCAGCGGGCAACCACCATCCACCCCGGAAGAGACCCTTGAGTCAGCGCGGAGCTTCGAGATCAGCAGGTACAGGAAAATGGCGATCACCACGCTTTGGCCGCCCGACATTTTCAATGAGTTGGCGAACTGGTACTGGTGGCTAACGTTCTGCTCCATCTGCAAGATCTGCAGCCCGAACGCTCGTTGCGGCGCGAAGAGCACAAGCCCATCAGACACCAGGTTCGAGCCATTCTCTGGAATGTGGTTATCCTCGATCAGCTTGTTGAGGTAACCGGCGATAATCACCTTGCCAGACTCCTTAACGATGCCCGTGATTTGCTCCTTCATCCGGATGATGGGCTTGCCGCCGATATACGGAGCATCGATAGGCACCGCAACCTTCGCCGCCCGATTAAGCACCATGGCACCCTGCTCGATCAGTTGCTGTAACTCGCCTACGCACCGGTCAAAATCAGGCACCATTTCACTCAATTGAGACTCAGTGACCTTAATGCGTTCGTCCACGAGCTCCTGCAGATCGTCATAGTCGTTGCAGGCCTGGTCGAAGTTGAATTCATAGAGCTTCACCGACAGCTCGGGAGCCAGGGCCCTGAATTCCTGTAATGATGCGATACGCTGATACGTCCGGTACCCGGTATTAGCATCCGACCTTTTTGTTTCTACGACGGCACTGATCTCCCGATTGTGCCTCAGGAGTTCACCAACCTGGTCTTTGCCGCTGTCGATCAGTTCAATGTACTCGCCGGCCATGTTGTCGACCGCCATGGCATCGCGGAGCATCTTGAGGTTGTTGTTCAAATCCTTGAGCAAAAGCTCTCGACCTACCTTATCTCCCCTGGCTTTTTCATAGTCGACGCTATCCGTATCGACAGTGCGCTGCAGGGTCGAAATATCTTCGGCAAGCGCCTCGATACGCTGATGCACATCATCGTCAGACAGCTGCAGCATGGCCTCGGAAATCGGCGACGGGTTGTGCCGCTGAATGAACTGAGCACTGTTGTTGTCAGCCACCGCAAATTTACGGTTCAGCTCACGACTGACTTCCTCAAGCCGATCATTCTCGATCTCCTGGCTTTTCCGCTCCGGCACAAGCTCAAGGCCGAGCAATGGCTCAACCTCTGACTTGTCCACGCCGGCATGGTCTTGATCGAACGCCTTACGCGCCTCACTTACCTCGCAGCGATAATTTTCAACACTCTTCAGGCGGACTCCGATTTGGTCTTTTTCCGCATACTCGTAAACCGATTTGTCGCTCTCGTAGGTGCTGATCAGCACATCCAGGCTAAAGCCAGGCTCGAGCGCGCAACCTGGCGCACCCTGCGTATAGAACTGAACAGCAGACTTCTGCGCTTCCAGCGTCTTTAACCGCTCACTGAGGCGGTGAAAATTCTCCTGGGAGTCATTGATGATTTCGCCATTGCCCTCGACCAGATCATCCAGAACCTGCTTGCGGGCTAACAATTCCGCGAGCGCGCCCTGCACAACAACTAGTCGTGCAACCTTCCCTGCAAGGTGCTGCTCCCAATCGTTACGGTAGTCGGTCAGCCGGGTGATCAACAGATTGATCTTGGTGATGTCAACCGGGATTGTCCTCAGCTTCAGGTTAAGCTGGTTAGCGAGCTCCATTTCCTTGGCAGCGTCTTCCACGCATTCCTTTTCACTCGCCCTGAGGGCTTCGACTTGGTCGTTGAGGAGATTCTTCTCGCGACGCATCTCAGCCATACGGGCTTGGCCGTAGAGCTCCAGATAGCGGTCAAGCTTTCGGCTGGCCGTGCGGGCGTCCGAAAGGTTGCGCTTATAATCCCCTTGCTCTTCTTCTACCCGGTCGATATTGCGTTCGAAATTCTCCAGAACACTTTTCGCGGCCTCATGGTTGTAGGCGGCATCATCAGGGGAGCCGATGACCAGAAGATCCTCGGTAGACGCTGTTTGATCCAGCGTCGCGACGGCCACAGCGACAGGAGCGGCAAGGCTTAGATTCGCCTTCGATAGCAGGTTGCGGGTCTTATCCCACTCACCCTGTGCGACACAGACACCGAGAAAACGAGCTGGGTCAGACATCACCAGATCGCGAGACTTCTGGGCATCGGGGACGAGCTCGGCCAGGTAGGTGTTGGCCGCTCGGGCTGACTGCACCCGATTCTCCGTCAGAAACCGTACAACAGCCTCGACATCATGGCTATAACCACCCAACCCGGTTTCCGATATCGACTTTTTGGCCTCTTCAAGATTAGCCAGGAGGATGTCACACCGACGGATTTCATTCGTCAGTGACTGCTCGTAATCGTTAAGCAGCCTCGGCAGCGTTTCAGCATCAGGGTCGGCAAGCTCCAACTCCTGCAAACGGGCCAGGACGCTGGACTGCTCGAGATCCTCTTTAAGACACTCGGCAGAATCCAATCGGCCGTTGACAGCCTGCTTCTCCAACTCCGTAGCCTGAGCTTTCAGGCCAAGGTCTTTTGCTTGTTCATATAAACCCTTAGCCTTGGCCTCATGCTGGGCCTTCTCAGCCTCAAGACGCTCCTGGTTAGCATGCAGGGCTTCTACCTGAGCTTCGTGCCTGGTGATGGCCGATTCAGCATCTGGATCATAAGGATCGATGACCCCTTCATTGCGAAGCCGCTCCTGCTGTGCCGCTTCACCCTTAATAAAGGCGGCAAGGTCGATTTCCTCCCGCGTCAGAGCTTTTTGCTCGAAATCATTCGCGACGATCTCTTGCTTGGCTTTCGCGGTGGAGGCTTCGGCAGCCTTGCGTTTGTCTACAAAGCCATCTTTTTCAGTCGTGGCAAGCTCCAAGTAATGGTCGTAGCCGGCGCGCAGAAGTGCTCCCTGCTCATCAACCTTTTCCCTGATCGGCTTAAGACCTTCCTGCTCCTCTTTTAAGGATTCCTCTTCGATACGCAGCTTTTGCTGAGCCTCGAGCACCTTCTTGTGCGCGATGGCCGCATGAACAAGGCGCAAGTGTTTACGACCATGCTCGAGGTCAGTGGCAGAAGTCTCATACGCCGATTTGGCGCGTTCGCTGATGCGGGACAGCTCAAGGGCGTTATAGGTCAGGGACTGCGCCTGGGAGCTTTTGATCATCCCCTCATTTGCAGTGATCGTATCCTTTAGTGATTCGACGAACAGCTTGAGCTCGCCCACCGATTTAGAGACCTCACCGGCTGCGGTTTCGATGGCAAACGCAAGGCCCGAAGCACGGCTAAGCAGACCTTTTTGCTCAGCCTTCATGGCCAGATAGGATTTCGAGGCATGACCGAATGGCACCATCTGAGCCGACAGCCGATTAAGCAGCGCCAGGGTTTGATCCATTTGCGGCTTATTCTTCATCTTGTCCGCCACGTTGGCGACCATCTGCCTGACGTCAGCAACACGGTCCGAAGGCAGGGTGAGAACCATGAGCTTATTGACCAGATCGGCCTCATCTTTGAAGGCCAGGAAGCCCTCATCGACACCACCCTCCTGAGAGTTGAATTTGACCTGCATCTTAAGCAGCTCAATGTCGATCTTGCGGACTTCGCTTAGGTGCTTGACCCAGTCGTTATTTTGCCTCGTGTGAAAAAAATCGCCCTTGGATCTGCGCGCCGCCTGGTGAAGCCAACCGGTGAACTCCGCGAACGTTTTAATACCAGCGGTCAAGCCCAGACCGGGCGCAGGAATATCCTCGAAGGCGAGACCGGCCAGTGATTCGAAGGCGAAAAATACCCGCGGCAGATTGGCTTCGCGGTCGAGACCTTCTTGAACCGCGACAGCCTGCCCCAAGATCACTTTTATGTTAGGCGCGCCTGGGCGGCGCGAAGGCATCGACCACTCCACGAGGATGAACGACAGCTCGCCACCCTGATCGAAGTAGTCCTGCATCTTGTGGTTCGACTGCTGGATATGCTGAATAAACCTCGACTTGTGCGGGTCGAAAAGGCTGAACACATAGGACAACAGGGAGGTTTTACCACCCATGTTTTCCAGATTGATGATCGCGTTGACTGCCTCGCGCGTCACCGGATCGGTCAGATCAAAGTCATGTGAGTCATACCAGGCAGTGTTGGTACCGAAACTGCTGACGAAGAAGCGGCTGATGCATTTCATGGAAAGCCTTCCTTATGCGTTGACCTGGCCGCGGATGTAATCAAAAAGACGCGGCAGCGTGCGCTCGCGCAGATTGATCCTTAACCGGTGAGTTGGGGTGAAATCCCGCGAATCATCATCGTCATCACCGCGTGTGGCGGTGACCAAACCGCTTTCCTTCATTTGCCGCAAGACCATCCTGATGAGCCCATCGACTGAGCTAATCGAATTAGGTCGCTCAGGTTGCATAGGGGCTATCTGGAGGATGTAACCCCAGCCTGGCCGCATCTCTTCAATGACCAGATTGTCATCACCATCCTGCTCCTTCATGCGCTCGGCAAGCACCAGCAGCGAATCGCGAAACTTGGGTACCCTCGCCGGAATTGGGAATCGCGACTCGTCGTCGAGCAACTCCTGGGTGGGATAGAAAACCGCCGAGATGGCCAACATGCATAGGGCCGTTGCAACCTTCTGCTCCTCAGACATCGGTTGTTTACGCAGATCGCTCATGCGCAGGGAGAAGCGACTCTCTTTGCCAGTAGGGGCCACAATCAGCCCGCGCTCTGAAACATCCAGAACCTGCAGTTGCATGCCCTCCGCCACCTCGGCGAGTACCTGCTTTAAAACAGGGTTGCTTCGGTAACGCGCCAGCAACTCGCGATACTCGGCATCATTGGCCGGAGAAAGATTGATCTGCAGGGCCTTGTACAGCAGGCGTGAAGCATCACTGGCGTGGTTATCCATCAGAAGGTTCCTGGGATGCTGATTTAAGATCGAACCGAAGGTTGTCCCCGGACACGACAAAGGTTTCGAAGGTGCCATCGGCAACAGCGTGTCGAGCTGGGAATGCGGACTCGCTGTCCGGGTAGCTGAGGTACATCAGGATCCCAATGCACTGCAGGCGTTTGTGGTCAAAACCTTCTGCCTCCCCGGCGGCAATGAGCTCATCGAGCTTCCAGGGGCGGTTGGCCATGAGCTTCAGCTTGATCCAGGCGAGTACCTCCCCCACCAACTGCTCTGGGAACGGATCCGGCCAATCCTCGAACTCCTCGATATGCCCGTCCTTTTCGGGAGGCGCAGGCTCATTGGTGCTCCGGCGCTCCAGCAGCAGCGCCAGGAGATCAGATAGATCCGGAACCTTGGGAAAGACCGCAGGGAACACACTGAGGTAGATTTCCTCTGCGACCTGGGCGAAGTGCTTAATCGGAGCCTTAAGCACGGTCGGGAGGATGGTGGCATCCAGATCCGGAAGCCCTGAGTGCTTCTTCGGCCGGAAAGCTGAAATCTGTGCATCCAAAAAGTTCTTTTCGGTGCTTGTGATGTCTCTCTGCAGGCGCGCCCGCACGGCGCTGGACGCGCTGATGATTTCTTTAAGCTCAATCAGCTCATCTTTAGAGGCCTGGGTCTCAACGACATCCAGCTGCGATTCAACGGCCATCTTCAGCTTTAGGTCTTCACCCTGTCGCTCGCTCACGTGAGAGCGGGCCGAATTGAGGCGCGGTGCCAGGTCACGCTCCCATTTAACGCTGCCCGGCGAGCGGCGCATCTGCAGGAGGAATTCATTGATCTGCTGGGCGTACTCGATGGACAAGACCCGCGCGTTCCGGGCGACTTCCTTGGCCTGCTGGATACGCCCGCGCTCAATCAGGATCTGGAGCATCCGCTCCATCAGAATTTGCTGGTCTTCGACGTCGATGTCGAGCATGCCGATGAGCAGCAGGTAGCCTTCTTTACTCGGCCGGTACCGGTAGACGCTCTCCATGTCTGGCTCAAGGATCACGAGCCGAAAGCGGAAGGTCAGCATGGTCATGCTCGGGGCATGGAAATAGCCTGAAGCGAACTCCTCATGGTTGTTGTGAATGGCCTCAAGCACTACATCGGCTGCTTGTCGGCAGGTCGCATCGCTGTTTTCTGGACGGATCCGGCTAATGGTCGCTGTCAGGGAATCCCGCACATCATCCATGGTGCAGCCGGCGGCCATGGCCGAACCTTCCATGATAAAGTTCAGCGCCCACAGAAACAGGTACTGGGTGTCCAACCCATCGAATAGCGGCGTTTCACCCTCGGAGACGAACCGATTTCGGGAGAAATACAGCTGACTCACGGGCTGGGTCAGCAGCATCTTGCGTTGCTGAGAGCTCAGGTCGGTCAGCTCGCTGATGACTCCTTTGGAGGGAGCCTCGAGCGCTTTTTGCGCTAAATCGCTCATAGGGCTGGCTAGTGTCCGTGCCAAGTTTTAAATTTGGTCATCATTTTGATGATAATGCTCGCAGTCTATTGATGATCGTGTAGTATGGCAACTGTCGTCACTACCGAATTTTCAGCGCGCATGATTCACGACCTAAGCCAGCCGCAAAGAGACCGCCTAGCCTTCATCGACCTTCGCTTGCGGCTGCTAGGCGAGCTTCGGCGCCAGCACCTGATTGATCGGTTTGAGATCCAGGCTGCCGCCGCGACGCGAGATATCGCCCTGTACAAGGAGCTGGCCGGGGACAACATCGACTACGACACGAGCAGCAAAACCTACGTCGCGAGCGAAGCCTTCAAGGCCCTTTTCGACACACCCACGGCGTTGGCCATTAGCTGGCTGATGACGGGATTGGGGGATGGGGAGCCGCGCCAGCAGGCCCCCGGCATACCGATTGATTTCCCCGACCAGCTGTCGTGGCCAAAGATCGACATTCTCAGCGTGGTCACGCAAGCGATTAACAAGCCCTGCCCGGTCTTGATCAGCTATGAATCGCTCAATGGCTCGAGCACGCGGGTCATCTCACCCTTTGCCCTGATCGACAACGGTCTGCGCTGGCACGTACGGGGGAACGATAGAAAGACTGGTCAGTTCAGGGACTTTGTGCTGACACGCATCAGCAAGGCCGAGCTTTTACCGGATGCACCTGTCTTGGATCACGAACGCGGCGACCAAGACATCGAGTGGGTGCATATCGTAGAGATCATCCTGGTACCTCACCCCGATCAGCCCAGGCCGGAGGTCACTGTCTTGGACTACGGCATGGTCAACGGCTATCTGAAAGTGAATCTCAGGGCGGCAACCGTCGGCTATACCCTCCGAAAGTGGAGCGTCGACTGTTCGCCCGACCACAGCCTGAGAGGCCACGAGCACCGTCTGTGGATGAAGAATTGGCGGGTGTTGTATGGCGTAAGGAACGCCGTGCTGGCCCCAGGCTTTAAAGAACCTGAAGACTGATCAGCAGCGATTAGGATGCTTTGAACAGGCTGGGGATGTCGCAGTCGGCGAACACGCTCTTCATGCGCGCAATCAGGCCCGTGTAGCGCTTGTCGCTAACGGTGGTTTCCACAGCTCCCTTAAGGGCGCTCGGGCTCCCGATCATTAGCAACAAACGCTTAGCCCGCGTGGTGCCCGTGTAGAAGAGGTCCTGTACAGGAGCAAAAGGACTGAACAGGCCCTGCTTCCATAGAGACCTCCGAACCTCACACTTGAGGCTATTGGGAGGTGCCATGAGCAACCAGCTCCGGGACAAGCCAGACTGCTCAATTCTGAGCCTGCCAGGTTTTTCCCGATTTCCAACCAGATCCCCAAACATGTTTTTTTGAAAACCAGCATCCATCACCCTTTGGACTGCGACCGTCAGTGGTCGGGGCGGCGAGGCTAAGACGGGCGGGAGAACTAGGTCTATGAACATCAATCGATGAACAGCCGCATTCATTACGAGAGCATTGACCCAGTGACCTCAGGTCCGTGAGCTGCTTATGAACATATAACATCGCCCACTTGTTAAATCATATATTAGGCTTAGGCAGCGCCACCTGCCTGTCGTTACTCTGCATCAACCATTTGCATAACTATTGCTGCAAGCACCTCAAGTCTCCACCATCACTTGGCCCTACCATTGGCGGGCCAAGTGACTTCGGTTCGTCAGTGAGTTTCCACCAGATCTCTCTCAGCGGAATGTTCCAGCTGCCGTTTTGGCTTGATCTTGAACCAGATAGCGTACAACGCCGGTAAGAACACCAAGGTCATTATGGTCCCGCCAAAAGTGCCGCCGATCAGGGTGTAAGCCAAGGTGCCCCAGAACACAGACTGGGTCAGCGGGATAAAGGCCAGCACTGCAGCCATCGCCGTCAACAGCACCGGGCGTGACCGCTGAATGGTCGCTTCCACCACGGCATCGTATGGCCCAAGACCCTGCTCCTCATTGGTGTGAATCTGCCCAATCAGAATCAGCGTATTGCGCATCAGGATGCCTGCCAGGCCGATAAGGCCAATCAAGGCGTTGAAACCAAATGGCTGATGGAAAAGCATCAATGTAGGCACCACCCCGACCAGCCCCAAGGGGGCGGTTGCCAAGACCATTGCCATGGCCGCCAGCGACCTCACCTGGAAGATAATCACGATCATCGTCAACAACAGCATGATCGGAAACAGAGGTGCAAGCGCCTCATTGGCCTTACCTGCTTCTTCGATCGCACCCGCCATCTCGATTCGGTACCCGGACGGCAGCTTTGTAATCAACGGCTGGAGTTCGTTCCACACAATCATGGAAACATCAGGTGGCTGAGTGCCCTCTGCGATATCGCCCCTTACGGTGATTGTGGGTGTCCGATCTCGGCGCCGCAGAATCGGATCTTCCTGCCTGACCTGAACATCAGCAACCTGGGACAGCGGCACGCGCTTGCCCCCTTTGGCAACGAGCGTAAAGTCCTCAATTTTTCCCGGATCCAGGCGAGTGTTGCCTGAAGATCGCGCCATCACGTCGACTGTACGGATATCCTCACGCACCTGGGTGACCGCTACGCCCTTGAGCAGGAACTGCAACTGCTCGCCCGCCTCTTGCGAACTGAGCCCAAACGCCTGAAGACGATCCTGGTCGAGCACCAGGTGCACAGTCGGCACCCGCTCGGTCCAATCGGTATTGACGGTGCGCATGTTGGGATCAGCTTGCATGATTGCGCGTACGTTATCGGCGATTTCCCGCACCTTGTCGGCATCAGGACCCATGACCCTGAAGGCTACCGGGTACGGCGAGTAAGGGCCAAACACCAACTGGGTTACGCGCACCCGAGCTTGCGGAGCAAGACCGTTTGAGACCGCGTCGCGGAGTTTTAGCTTGAGCGCCTCACGTGCTGATTCGTTCTCGGTCAAAACGACTATTTTCGCAAATGACGGATCAGGTAGCTCTGGGGCCATAGCCAGGTAAAACCGGGGAGCACCCTGACCGACGTAGGATGTGACGATCCTGGTTTCCGGCTGTGTCTTCAGCCATGTTTCGATATCAGCCGCGGCCGCCCCCGTTTCGTTTATTGACGTTCCCTGTGGCATCTGAACTTCGATCAGGACTTCGGGCCGATCGGAGGATGGGAAGAACTGCTTGCGCACTGATCCCATCCCCATGATCGCCAGGCTGAACAAAAAGATCACGACAGCCGCCACGATCCATTTACGGCGGATGACCAAGCCTAGAAGCCTGCGAAAGCGGTTGTAGTTCTTGGTGTCGTAGATTGCCGTGTGGCCGCCTTCAACCTTTTTGATGTCTGGCAGCAGTTTTACACCGATGTAAGGCGTAAAAAATACGGCAACCAGCCAGGAGGTAATCAGCGCAAAGCCCACGATCCAGAAGATGTTGCCTGCATACTCGCCGGCCGTGCTGCGAGCAAACCCCACGGGCAAGAAGCCAATGATTGTCACCAACGTGCCTGAGAGCATCGGCGCTGCCGTGTGGCTCCAAGCGTAGGCGGAGGCTTGGATACGGTCATAGCCCTCCTCCATCCTGACCACCATGGTTTCGATCGCGATAATCGCATCGTCCACCAGTAGCCCAAGTGCCAGGATGAGCGAGCCCAAGGTGATCCTGTCAAAATCACGCCCGGTCGCGAGCATGATCACGAATACGGTTGCCAGCGTCAGCGGCACGGCAGCTGCCACCACCAACCCTACCCGCCAGCCCAGGCTGACAAGGCTCACAATCATCACAACGGTAAGCGCGACGAAGAACTTGAGCATGAACTCGCCAACGGCTTCATCGATGTTCACGGACTGGTCGGTGACTTTTGTCAGGCTCATCCCGACGGGCAGCTCCTGGTTGATGGCACCGGCTTCCTGCTCAAGCGCTTTGCCCAAGCTCAAGCCGTTCCAGCCATCGCGCATCACGACACCCAATACCAGGGCATCCTCACCATTGTTACGAATGAGGAACGTGGACGGATCTTCATAGCCACGTTTGACCTCAGCGACATCCGAGAGCTTGAGCGTATTTCCGTTCACCAGGATGGGCGTGTTACGGATCTTTTCGAGGTCGTTGAGGGCCCCATCCAGACGTACCTGTATCTCTGGCCCCTTGGCCTCGATGGAGCCCGCCGGCGTCATTGCGTTCTGCCCATGAAGGGCGATGAAGATGTCGTTGGGCGAGAGACCGAGTGTCGCCAGCCTGTCGTAGGAAATGTCCACGAAGATGCGCTCGGCTTGCTCACCGATGATATTGACCTTCTTTACTCCTGCCACATGAAGCAGGCGTTGACGCATGGTTTCAGCTTCGCGAGTCAGCTTTCGCTTGGGTTCGCCCGGAGCTTTCAATGCATAGAGTGCAAAGGTCACGTCCGAATACTCGTCGTTCACAAGCGTCGGAGAAACACCTGAAGGTCGACTGGAATCAGCATCCAAAATCTTCTTCCTGGCCTGATAGAACTCCTCCGGCACGTCGTGCGGCGGTGTACTGTCGAGCAAGTACAGAGTGGTGAACGCCAAGCCCGGACGGGTGAACGTCTCAGTGCGGTCATACCAGCGCAATTCTTGCATGCGTTTTTCAAGGGGCTCGGCAACCAGATCCTGCATTTCCTGGGCAGTAGCGCCTGGCCAAGCGGTCACCATCGTCATCTGCTTCACGGTGAAAGCTGGATCTTCAGCCCTGCCCAGCTTCAAGAAGGCAAGCGCTCCCGAAGTAAAAATGGCGATCAGGAGAAACAGCGTGATGGCTCGCTCTCGGACTGCAAACTCGGAAAGGTTAAAGCTTTTCATGGCCCTGCCCCTCCGCTACACGTACTTCTTCGCCTTCATGCAGTTGATGAGCGCCCAATGCCACAAGCGTTTGCCCATCCGTCAAACCAGAGCCAACGACGGCAGTTTCCTCATTGACCCGAATGACATTGACGGCCTTGTAATGGACTTTTTTATCGTCCCCCACCACCCAGACACCTGGCCCCTGCCCCCGGTCGTAGATCGCGCCGAGTGGAAGTTCTCGCTCATCGCTGATGCCCGGTTTTTCAAGCGAGATCACGACGGTTGACCCCAGAGGAATGGCTCGTGAATTGCCATCCAATACATACCGGGCCGCGAACGTCCTGGTTACGGGGTCGGCGGAACCAGAAAGCTCCCTCAACCGAGCGGCAAATTTCTGACTCTCATTTCCGTAAAGCCGTGCAGTGACCTGGGAGCCCAGTGCGGGACGGACAGTCTCAGGCAGCGCGATCCGCGCTTCGCGCGGGCCATCCTGAGCTACCACAACAACAGGCTGACCGGCAGAAACCACCTGGCCGGTATCGGCGAAACGGTCGACAACCACACCATCGACATCGGCTCGAAGGATCGCGTAGCCGTAAGCATTATGCGAAAGGTCCAACTTCGCTTTGGCGGCTTCCAGACCAGCATGGGCCGCGTTTTTTGATTGCTGGGCTTCATCGAATGCCTTTGCGGACACAGCCCCTATGGAAACCAGCCCCTGCAGCCGTCCAAAGTCTGCATCGGCTTTCACCACGGCAGCTTGGGCTGCGGCCACTGCCGCTTCTTGATCTTTGACATCCAGTCCGAAGTCGGTGATGTCGAGCTTCATCAGCGGATCGCCGCGTTTGACTTGCTGGCCTACGTCGACCATTCGCTGAGAAATTTTGCCCGAGACGCGAAAGCCCATTGAGCTTTCGACTCTTGCGGCGATAACGCCGGTGAATCTTCGCTCTCGTAATTGCGGGTTCGCTTTCACCGTCGCGGTGCTTACCAGCGGTGGGCGGTCGATCCTGGGATCGGGCGCGGTGTGCTCCCCACATGCCGAAAGAAGCGCGCAGAAAGCAATTGGGGTCAGGGTAAGGCGCAAGCGAGCGTGTGTGAACATAGAAGCCTCCGTCAGTTGGAGGCATTCTGTTTACAGGTTACGAATCTGTCAATATGAAAACTATAATTATGGCGCAAGGCTTCTCAAAATCATGCTCGTGGTGGCCAGCATCCCTGCTTCTAAATCTGGCATCTGCCGGCGATTCATCGCCGAAGGACGGGTATAGGGAATGAGCGCTTCCTGGATGCCGAGGACGACCTCATCCAGCGGCGTTTTGCGCTCAAACTCACCCTCGTTGCGACCCTGTTCGATGATGGAGCGGATGATGTCATTGAGCGCTTCCTGGTGGCCAGCGGTGGTGCACCAGCTCTCCTCCTCGGAAACCCGAACCAGTTCAAACAGCTTGTTCTCGTTCATGAACAGAGCATGACTGAGGTGCAAGGCATGCTTGGCAAACGCCCGTAGCTTGCGGGTTGGAGTCGATTCCAAATCACTCAGTCGACGTAACTCGGTGTCGAGATCGCCCAACACCATGGCGCAGATCGACTCACCGATGGCCTGCTTGGATTCGAAAAACCGATAGATGTAGGCGGTCGTGATGCCTATCGCTTTGGACAAATCAGCGACCGTGGTTTTGCGATATCCGTAGAGCCGGAAGTGGTCGTTGGCGACCTCCAGAATCTGCAGCCGCCGGTCGTGTTCAGCGGGGCCGCGCTGGCCGGACGCAGGCAATTCGATGCTGTCTTGCGTGGGAAGTTGTTTCATAAGGATCTAAACGTCCATTGACAGATTAGTAACTGTTTTACGATACTGTAAACACTTATTGGTGTTCGGGGAAACGAAAATGAATCGACATCTGGTCAAGAGTGCGCAAAGTGTACTCGCGTTAGTGATGCTGGGTGGCATCGATGGCTGCATGGTGGGCCCCGATTATCACCCTCCACAACCCGACGTAGCGACACAGTTCAACGGCACGCCCCTCCTTTCACAGAGGACCGCGCAGCCTTCTTTTGTCTCGATGGATGCCTGGTGGCAGGGCTTCAGTGACCCCGTTCTCAATAGCATCGTAGACACCGCACTGGCGCAAAACCTGACGCTGGCACAGGCCTTGGCACGCACCTCACAAGCTGCTGCTTACGCAGAAAGCGCCCATGCACAGTTATTACCCAATGGACAGGCCTCGGCGAGCGCAAGTCGTGCCAGGCAATCGTTGGAAGACCCGGTCGTCGCAGCTGAAAATGCATCGCTTCCCGGTTTTGATCGGACAGGCAATCTTTATGGCGCAGGCATCTCAAGCGCCTGGGAGATCGACCTTTCCGGGGGGTTGAGAAGAAGCTCCCACGCAGCGATAGCCGAGTATCAGGCTGCCCAGGCGGATGTGGCTGCAGCCAGATTGCAAGTCACGGCCAATGTCGTCGATCACTATTTGTTGGTTCGGCTGCTGCAAGCACGATTAGGCGTCGCCAGGGATCAGGTCAAGACTCAAGGCGACATTGAGCGGTTGGTCGACGTGCTGCGGTCGCGTGGCTTGGCTCCTGATCAGGACGCTAAACAGGCGAGTTCCGAGCTCTCCGTCGTACGTGCAAGCGTTCCTCTGCTTGAGGCTCGGTTGACGGCGGCCCGTAATGGTCTCGACGTTCTGCTTGGACGAACGCCTGGGACTGCCGCCCCAGACCTGGACAAAGTCGCACCGATTCCAAGCGCGCCCTCGATCGAGGCGGCAGGTGGAAGTGCTGCTCTTTTGCGCAGACGACCTGACCTGATTGTGGCGGAGCGTCGGCTGGCGGCCTCCAACGAACGCATTGGTCAGGCCATTGCCGAGTACTACCCGAAGGTTTCACTGTCGGCCCTGGTCGGGAGCACGACCACTCAGGGGGGCAACCTGTTCAATGGCGCGTCCAACGAGGCATTGGGCGCACTGGGCATTCGTTGGCGCCTGTTTGATTTCGGCCGTGTGGATGCTCAGGTAAAAGCCGCAAAAGGCGACTACGCCGTCAAGCTGGCGGGCTATCGCGAAAGTGTTCTTGAAGCGACCGCTGAGGTCGAAAACTCCATCTCCGCCTTGATTACAGGCGATGCCAGGGCCCAGATGCTGACCGATGGCGAACGAACCCGTGCCCAGGCTCGAGACCTGGTGCTGGCTAGCTATCAAAAAGGCAATAGCAGTTACATCGACCTACTCGAAACGCAATCGAGGCTCGAATTGATTCAAGCAGAGCGGCTGGATGCGTCTTACGCATCCTCGTCCTCTGCCGTCGCTCTTTACAAGGCACTGGGTGGGGGCTGGAACCAGCCAGTCATCGAGTAAGCGGCCACTTAATCACTGGAAAGTGTCGCCGTGGACGCAAGCCCACGTACGACGAGAGGAGTTTTAAAATGTCATCGCGTTTAGTGGTTACAGGCACCGGCATCGTTTGCCCATTGGGCTCAGGCACTGAGAATGTCTGGAAGCGCATGCTTAACGGCCAATCGGGCATTACTGCCTTGCCCGCGGAGTTCTCGGAGGGTCTGAGCTGTGCAGTGGGCGGTCGAGTGCCCACTCAAGTTGAAGATCCTGAAGCGGGATTCGATCCCAGCCAGGTTGTGCCAATAAAAGACTTGAAAAAGATGGATCGCTTCATTGTTTTCGCGTTGGGTGCCGCCAAAGAGGCCTTGACGCAGGCACAGTGGTTTCCCACCACAGACCGGGCTCGTGAAAGAACCGGTACGATTATCGCTTCTGGTATCGGTGGATTTGGCGCCATTGCCAACTCGGTAAGAGTCACTGACAGTCAGGGCCCCAAGCGACTGTCGCCCTTCACCATCCCCTCTTTTCTCGCAAACATGGCAGCAGGGCATGTCTCGATCACCCATGGATTGCGTGGCCCCCTTGGCGCTCCGGTAACCGCATGTGCCGCAGGTGTGCAGGCCATTGGAGACGCAGCCAGGATGATCCGCAATGGCGAAATTGACGTTGCCATCTGTGGTGGTGCCGAAGCAGCAATGGATCGGGTCAGCCTGGCTGGCTTCGCAGCCGCACGGGCCCTCTCCTCTTCATTCAATGACAACCCAGCCACAGCCTCTCGACCTTTCGATGTCGAGCGGGACGGTTTCGTGATGGGCGAAGGGGCTGGCATGTTCGTGATCGAGTCGCTGGATCATGCGCTGGCCCGTGGCGCAACACCACTGGCCGAGATTGTAGGGTATGGAACCAGCGCAGATGCCTATCACCTGACGGCTGGCCCGGAGGATGGAAGCGGTGCCGCCAGGGCAATGAAAACAGCTATTGAGCAAGCAGGCATTCAGGCCAGCGATATAGGCCACATCAATGCACATGCGACCTCGACCCCCGTGGGTGACAAAGGCGAACTCGCAGCGATCAGCAGCGTATTTGGTGACGCCAAACCTGCGATAAGCGCCACAAAGTCGTCGACAGGTCATTTATTGGGGGCGGCGGGCGGCATTGAGGCAATCTTTACGCTGCTCGCGTTGCGCGACCAGATGGCTCCGCCCACGTTGAACCTGGAAAACCCCGACTGCGCGGCGGACTACATGAATTTGGTCAGAACAAAGCCACAGAAATTTTCGTCGGAATATGCACTGTCCAACGGTTTTGGGTTTGGCGGCGTCAACGCCAGCATCATCCTCAAGCGCTGGGCGCAATAGTGCTGATCCGATGACTCACTCGGTGGGAGGTGCCTGATGCGCCGTAGAGGAAAGCGTGGGCTGGAAAGCCGTCAAAAAATCCTGGACGCTGCTTCAACGCTATATCGCCAGCATGGGTTCTCAGGTGTGGGTGTCTTAGCGATTGCGAGTGCGGCGGGCATGACCCATGGTGGTTTTTATACCCAGTTCCCTCATGGGAAAGAAGAGCTGTTAACGGCCGTAGTCGCGCAGGCTTTCCGTGATGGACAAAAAGATTGGGGCGAATGGATAGAACGCTTCCCTGAAGATCACGCATTGGTGACGATAATTGAGGACTACCTATCGAGTCGACACTGTGCCAATCCCGAAGTTGGCTGTCCGGTTGCAGCTCTGGCCGCCGACGTTTCTCGTCAGGGCCCATCGGTCAAGTCCGCGTTTACTGAGGGCGTCAAAGCCGAGTTGGAGGCATTAAGCGAGTTGCACTCGGACGGTACTGCACCGGAACGCCGGATCAATGCGATGAGGCTTCTCACCCGATTGGCCGGAACAATACTGATTGCCCGGGCAATTGACGATCCAGCATTGAGCTATGAGCTTCTGGCGGCGGCACGTATTCCCGACACTATATAGGCGTCCAATCTGGTCAGTTGCATTCATGCGGCCGTCTGAGCTTCGGATCATCGGCACGCTACATTGCTGCGTGCCTTTACTGCTAGGATGGCGGAAATAAACACTGTGAGATCGCAGTTCCCTCTCAGGGGCTCATCATGGCCACCCTCTATACCCTCGACAATCTTCACGCGAAGGAGCGCTTCGATTACTGGCACGAGGTTGTGTGCTCAACCTACGCGCCCGCAGAAAGCCGCAAGCTGATCGAGGGGCCGTTCGATGGTTCATTGAACGTAAAGAACATGGGTGAGATCACGCTGACGCAAATCAAGTCGCTGCCGGTGGAATACAAGCGTCGGCTGCGTGATGACGAGCGGGATCAGTTTTTGCTGTCACTTTCGCTAATCCCCGGGGCCTGCTTCGTGCAAAACGGGACTGAGTCCAGACAAGGCATCGGCGACATTGTGATCGTCGACAGCGCGCGACCCTATGAGTGTGGTTTCCCCCAGGGCGATAACCAGATTGTCGTTTCGGTGCCTCGTGCACTGTTTCTACGACACATTCCAACGCCGGAACTCTTTCTTGGGCGCACCCTTGAGTGCCAGACCCCACTTGGCAAAATCGCCAGCAATCTGCTGATGGAGATCTGGCAGCTGGACACGCTGTCAGAATCTGCTGGCGAACGCTTGAACACCTCGTTTCTGGATATTCTATCCACGGCCCTGGAAACGACCTTTCGTAACCCGGCCATGGAGCCCCCGTCTCATCAAACCCGTCAGTTGCAACGCGCAAAGCGCTATCTGCTCAATCACCTGCACGACCCTGAACTCAGTATCGACAGCGTTGCTCTCGCCATCCATGTCTCTCCAAGAACGTTGAATCGGCTGTTTGCCGCAGAGGGCACGACCGCCAGTCGCTGGTTATGGCGCGAACGTCTGGCAGCGTGCCATGACGTACTGCTCAAACGGCAACACCAAAGCGTCAGTGATGCGGCCTTGAGCTATGGCTTCACCAATTTGTCCCATTTCAGCCGAGCGTTCAAAAGCGTCTATGGCTACCCCGCGCAGCAACTGCTCCGCCAAAAAGTGAACAGATTGGCGCTGCGGGCAAATGGCGTGGCCGTTTAAGCAAAGCGCCCTCCTCCTTTTACTCCCATCATCACCCTGCAACCCGCGATAACGCTCAGTGAGCGTTCGCTGTGAGTTGTACAGAAATCGGTGCGCGTTCTGCGCTAAACCGAACCTGCAAGAAGATTACCCATTTCTCGATCCTTTTTTACTCGGAACAACTGCACCTTACCGACGGTATCGCGTTGGCCCTGGTGACGCTGTCCATCTTCGCCGCCGAGTCGCAGAAAAGCGCGCCTGCGCCCTTGGTGGTCGTCTGACACCCGCTGAGTACCTCGGCGCATATGAACGGCGTGGTACTCACGCGTTGATCCACGCCATTCAACCCTCATTTTCAAGGAAGCAGACCGTGACCCAAGCCGATAAAACCCTGAGACTGCTATTCCCTCAATGGCAAGGCGGCAACAACCCGCCCTACTTCTTCGGCGCGCAAATGCTCAACTGGCTGATGCCAAAAACCAGCGGCCCCGTTGAGCAGGTCGATGTCGCAGAGCCCGATGGACAGGCGCTCGCGATGGAGGATGGCATCGTCGGGCGTGCCGTGCTGCTCAAGCAACTGGCCGATGCGCGCAAGATCATCGATAAACACCAGCCTGACCGGATGGTCGTGCTCGGTGGCGACTGCCTCGTGGACTTGGCGCCGTTCGCCTATCTCAATGAGCGCTACGACGGCGAACTGGCGGTGCTCTGGATCGACTCGCATCCGGACGTCATGACCCCTAATGAATTCCCGCACGCCCATGCGATGGTGCTCGGCAACCTGATGGGCGAAGGCGATGCTGATTTTACTCAGGCCGTGAAGCGTCCGATCAAGCCCGCCAACGTCATGTACGCCGGCGTGCACAGCCTGCTGGCTAATGAGGTCGAAGTGATCAACCGCTTGGGGCTGCGCATTTCCGGTCCTGCCGAGATCGCCCAGAGTAGTGCCTCGGTGCTGCAATGGCTCAAGGACAGCGGTGCCCGTCACCTGGCCATTCATATCGATCTTGATGTGCTGGACGCCACGTTCTTCCGCTCGGTCTTGTTTGCAGAACCTGGCATCCCTGACAACCAGTACGACGGTGTGGCGCAAGGTCGTGTGACGATGGCTACCATTATCCGGTTGATCAGTGATGTCTCGAAAGTCGTCGACGTAGTGGGGCTGGGCGTCGCCGAACACCTGCCATGGGACGCTTTGGCGCTCAAGAACATGCTGGAAAAACTACCGCTGATTGGTACGCCGGATTGACGGCGAGTGTCCCTTCCCCTCTGTATCCATCAGACAATCCGACGCACCTGCCAGGCCAGAACCACGAATGAATGAAACCACCTTGCTCTTGAAAGACTACCGCAGTGATCGCAGTTTTATCGATCAGGCTATCGATAATGCCGTTCTGGATGAGATCATCCTTTGTGCACAACGCGCGCCTAGTTCGGCCAATGCGCAGCACAACTCGGTCATTGTCGTTAAAGACCCAGAAACCCGAAAACGCATTTCAGCACTGTGCGGCGGCCAGCCCTGGATCGCCGATGCCCCAGTGTTCCTCGCGATTGTCGTCGACTTCCATAAAACGGCAGTGGCGCTTGAAGTGGCGGGAGCCACTCAGGTCATCCATCAGCACATCGAAGGTACGATTGCCGCCAGTACCGATGCCGGTATCATCCTCGGCGCGATCCTCACGGCTGCACGCTCGCTTGGCCTCGGTACTGTGCCTATCGGCGGCGTGCGGGCCAATACCGCCTCGATGGGCGCGTTGCTGGGTTTGCCTGAGCAAAGCATGGTGCTGGTAGGTGTGGCACTGGGGCATGCCGACATCGGTAACCCGCGCAAGCCGCGTTTGCCGATGTCGACATTCCGGCACGACGAGAGCTACAACCGTACAGCCATCGTGCAGTCGGTCGCAGCCTATGACGAACAACTGCTTGCGCACTGGCAGGCATCAGCTCGTGTGGATGGTCAGGCGTGGTCTGAAAGCATCGCCAGTTATTACGCGCGAAACTACCGCCTGGAATTGAAGCAGGACATGCTTAGCGCTGGTATCGACACGCAATAACGTCACCGCAATGCCCGCGGGGCTCGAGAATTAAGGCTTGATCTTCTTCAGGTCGTCGAGCAACGCGAGCAATTCCTGCATTTTCTGCTCGCTGAACTGTCGCTGGATGCCCTGATAGCCACACTCATCCCTGCAAGTGGCCCGAGGAGCTATTCAACGCAGTCCGAACCCCATCCGCTTCAGCTCCTCAACCAGCTCCTCGCGCCCATGCAGGTTCGACACTCTTCGCAGCCTATTGATGACCTGCTCAGACCACCCGGAGGCCTTCATGCCTTCACGCTGATAGAACGCACCCAGGCGTTCATCATATTCTGCGAGAACGCCCTCCTCGCCGGCCGCCGAATAGGTTTCATGGTGAAGGACTGCGCGCTGGGGCAATCTCGGCTTCACCTTGGCCGGGCGATCTGTCGACGGGTACCCAACGCACAACCCGAAGACCGGGTAGACCTGCGGCGGCAATTCGAGCTCTTGGGCGACGCCTTCGATGTCGTTGCGGATGGCACCGATGTACACGCTTCCGAGGCCCAGCGACTCAAGAGCGACTACGGCGTTTTGAGCCGCCAGGGCGGCATCAATCGTCCCCAGCAAGAGGCTCTCCAGGTATGGCAGCGCCTCCAGCTCCGCATCGCTATGTTCGGCAATCCGCGAAACCCTGGAGAGGTCAGCAAGCCACACGAAGAACAGCGGCGCCTGGCAGATATAAGCCTGATTGCCTGCCAGTGCCGAAAGGCGATTCTTTCGCTCACCATCTTGAACCGCCACGACACTCCATACCTGCAGGTTCGAGGACGTTGACGCAGACTGCGCGGCGGCGACCAGCGTCTCGATCGTGCCCTCAGGCAGAGCCTGGTCAGTGAATGCCCGAACACTTCGATGGTCGAGCAGTTGATCCAGGGTTTCGTTCCATTGCCTAAGCGGCGCAATGTCCGGTGCGCCATAGCGAGCGGCCAGTTTCGGCTGGGAGTTGGCGGTCATGCGAGATCTCCAAAAGGAGACCGAGACTACCAAATCGTGCCGGGCGTGGCACACCTGACACGGGAAGTTTCATTTACCATGCCCTTAGTCTCGGCCAGATCAGCACAGCCTGGCGCAGAGTCGCACACGCCACTTCCTCCGATCCGAGCCCCCGACATCTCACACAGGAAGAGATCGTTTGTCAGCACAACCTCTCACCGCCCGCGAAACCTACCAAGTGCTTCGCGACATTGCCTTGGGTGTTCGTACCATGCACCGGCTAGGTACGCAGTCATGGGCAGAAATTTACTGCGGGCAGATGACTGTGGAAACGGATGGCTGGGTCATCACCCTGTACAACGATTGCGACACGCTGGATTACTGCGACAGTTGCTACAGCCCAGACGGCCGCGTGTATATATTTGACTCGATGCAGCGCTTCGGTACCGATCCGATTGAGCTGTTGAGCACCTGGGAGTACGCACAGCTCGAAAAGCTGTTGAGTGCCGCGTAGTTCCCATCTCGGGCATCTCGTCGTTGACCCCTCCTCTACTGCGACTGTCGTGATGCCGACCGGAGCGGTCGTTTACAGCAATGCCATGCTGATCAGTGCCCAGCACACCAGCGGCAAGCGCGCGCAATTGACGTTCGCAGACAGCAATGCGTTGAGCCGTTTGTTCGCGGTACCGGCAAAGTCAGGAGGTTTAGCCCTCACCATAGAATCCAGACGAGATCACCCCACTATGCGCATACTGGATGGTCAAGATGGCAATGTAGTATCATCAGGGTCGCAGATATTACTGCGCTAAATAAAGGACTATCGATATGCTTGGGTTCATTTTGGTTGTTGTAATTGCCCTTCTTTTCTTCATGGTGTGGGCTCAGCAGAAGGCGAAAACTAAAGCTCGTAAGGCATATCAGGCATCGTTGACCCATCTCAAAACTGACCCTCGAAATGCAGATCTGCGTCAGCAAACGCTGGCATTGGGACGTGCATATTCCAATCTTATGCGCGACAAGAAGGGGCGGACCGTTTTCGACGAGGTCGCGCTGATGAACGATATCAACGCCGCTTGCTCTGGTGCATCGGAGTTTCCGGTAAGCCAGCCGGCTCCCTCCGCTCCAGACGATACCGAAGCACGCTTGGAGAAGCTTCTGTCCCTCAAAAACCGCAATCTGATTGATGACAGTGAGTACTTGGTACGCCGCAAGGAAATCCTTGAGTCCATCTGAACTCAGGTTGCTACGGTGGGAGACAGAGGCCGCTCATTTCAACAACTTGCGAGACAACTCCCTTTCCATTGACTGAAATTTCCTAGAAAATCCCGGGCGCTTGTTTGAGCCGAATGTTGCGGATAGTCTCGACTTCGTCATCACCCTGCTGATGACACGGACGTGCAAGTCCGTTCATATCGGTGCTCACGCGCCATCAAGCAAGCTGCATCGAGGGGCTTTGTGCCTGCGATTCCTGCTTCATGGTGGCCGTGCGCAGGAGACTTTCGAGTCTGCCGGGGTCCGATATGCCCGGTCTTGCACACCTGCGTACGGCTGCCACCCTCATTCGCGTGCAAGCGAACGGTGACAGCTCCATTACATATCGGAGTTTCGCAATGTTCAAAGCAACCCCCAATCCCCCTGCAACAAACCACGTCGAGACCATCGACCCTCGTATCGTCGACCGGGCCTTGTCTCACTACAACCTCGGTCCAGATGCCGATTCGAAACCCGTCCATAGCACAACGCTGCCAGACCCTCGACCCGAACCCGGACATCAGGAAGACACCCTGGCCGATGTCTACTCAATTCTGCAATCGGCGGCGGCCACGGCCTATGAGCACGCCGACAACCAAACCGGTTCGAACCGCAAGGTGGCAATGGGTGTGGTTCACCTGATCGAGTTGGCGAAACTGAGGATGGACTCGGTACTGGACAAGTGGGCCGTCAACGGCTGACCAGGTGACACGCCGAACAACGGGAGGCCAAGCCTTAATATCAGTCAGTTAAGGCGATTTTGTAGGCGCAGCCGGTCGACTGCTCGCGATGGATTTGAGGGCGCCGCATTCGTCCAGAAAATGCTGCGTTATCGTTAACGTCCATCGCGAGCAAGCTCGCTCCTACAAGGGGCTGTACAGCCTCCCGTTTTCGATCATCACAGTAGCGAGATCAGGCGGGGGGCGATTGAAGTTTCAAACATCTCAAGAATCGCCAGCGTCACCGGCAGCTTGAAACGCCGCGGGCCTGCGCTTCCTGGGTTGAGATACAAGGTCTCATCGCGCCACTGTATGAGCGGCTTGTGTGAGTGACCGGTGATCACCAGCCTGACCTCCCCATCCAGCACGGCCGGCACATCGGCAATGTCATGTACCAACAACGTCTGCCATCCATTCAGCTCGAACCGCAGACGATCAGGCAAATGCTCCGCCCAGGGTATGTCCTGGTCGTTATTGCCGCGCACAACAATCAGTGGTGCGATAGCCGCCAGTTGATCAAGCACCTCAGGCCTGCCGATGTCACCCGCATGGATGATCCGCGCACATCCCTGCAAGGCGGCGACGGCTTCAGCACGGAGCAAGCCGTGGGTGTCGGAAATGACGCCAATTTTCATGTTCGTTCCAAAACAGGATCAAGCACCGTAAGACCGCGTAACGATATCAGCCAAAGGCAGACACCGACGCCCCGCCCCTTCATTGTTGGTCTCAGGCCTTATGATCATCACGAGGACTGCGCCCGAAAAAAGCCTTGTAGGCGCGGCTGAAGGCCGCTTCTGACTCATAGCCGATAGTGAAAGCTACTTCTCCTACGCGGCAGTTTTGCTTCGACAACAGGGTTCTTGCCAGCATCAAGCGCCATTCGTTTTGATAACGCAGGGGTGAGCGGCCTACCAGGGCGCTGAAGCGTTCGCAAAAACTGGACCGTGACATGCCGGCAATCTTCGCCAGCGCATCAATGCGCCATTGCTGCTTTGGCTGCTCGTGAATCACTTTCAAAGCCCGAGCTATCCGGCCATCTGATAACCCGCCCAACCACCCGGAAGCCTGCCCCTGATGAACCCAGGTTCGCAAGATGCGAATGACCGCCAGGTCAATCAGGCGCGAAACCATCAATGCGCCGCCAGGCTGTACGTCATCCGCCTCAAGCAGCATGAAATGCAGCAGGCCTTCAGCCCAGGGCGCAGCCTCGATCTGTTCGATATGAATCATCCAGGGCAAGGCAAAGAGCATCGCTTGAGAACTGCTGGCATCGAACCAAAACCGGCAGACGATCACTGTCGCCGGCGCCCCGCCCGCAGTAATCCGCAATCCAGGGGCATTGCGTGGCAACAGGAAGACATCGCCCTGTTCTACCCTCGCCCCCTGCTCTTCAGCGCTATCAACCTGCAACTGTCCTTGCTTGAGCACACAAACGTGCGCAGATCGCTCCTCCAGCTCAAGCGGCTCTCCAGCCCCCAGCACGCAGGAATAAACACAATCGCCAGTGAGACGAATCTGTGCCAGTACCTGAGATAACAGATCTCCCGCCGCAAGCCCCTCCAGCTGCATCTCCGGAAGAATGGTCAAGTTTTCGAGCGATTCCATCATGTCCGCCTTGCCGTATTTTCAATAGCCTACACGTCAATGGTAAAGCGCTCCAGGCCGCCCATCAGTAGCCAAGACGGACTTGTGCGGAGGGACATCGCTTGTGCCGATCATCCAATCATCAGAAGGAAATATTGATATGTTCGGGATATCGTCCCTTGGCTGGGTCCACACCCTCGGCAGCTTGCCGGCCATTCCCGTCGCAGCCTACATGTTCGCCCGTTACGGGCGGATCGTTCCCCGGTCTTCGCCAGGCTTGATTTACCTGGCGTCGATGATCATCGGTGCCGTCACCGTATTTCTGGTCGCTCATCAGCCGGTCAGCTACGTGATCGGTGTTGTCACGCTGGTGCTACTGCTGGCCGGTTACGCAGTCGGCTACGTTCGCCCGCTGGGACGTGCGATCGTTTACATCGAAACCGTCCTTCTGAGCTTGACGGCCTTTCTGCTGATGGTGCCGACCGTCACTGAGACTTTGCGTCGCGTTCCCGATGGCCACCCCATGGTCACGGATTTGAATTCGCCACTCCTGAAGGGCGCGCAAGCCTTCCTGCTCATCACGTTGATCATCGGCGTAACAGCGCAGATTTTTTACCTGCGCAAACGACGGGCACAAATATCACGGGGCGCCGCTAGCGCAGTGGAGATCCAGCACTAGGTGTTCAGCTTTCGGGAGTCATCACTATGGGACAGTCTTACCTTTTCGGTCGACATACCGATTGGTCCCCATGCCTTGAGACAAATTGGGATGAATCTCTTCCAGCTCATCGGTGCTCAGCTGTAGCGCCGTGGCTGCCAGCAGTCCATCCACTTGCTCAGGCGAGGCTCCCGGAAGTCCGCGCTGCGCATCGTCCTCGGGCAATTGCGCAATACGTGGGCACCACAACCATGAAGACGCCTTGGCCGACGTCTACTCAATTCTGCAAAACGCCTTCGCCGCCGACAACAGTCCCTGAAATCTCCGATACCGCTCCCGCAACACCGCCTGTTGTTCAATATCCGGAAAATACTGCGCCTTGACCGGCATCCCCGCCAGCAATAAATCCCCCCCCTTCCCGCACGCCACAAAACCCAGCTTGGCGGCCCCGATACAGGCGCTGAGTTCACTGCCGTACAGCGTAAAAATTTCCCGTTGCAGGATATTGGCCAGCAACTGCGCCCAATACTCGCTACGCGCTCCGCCGCCGACCAGCGCGCAACGCCCGACCGTCGCACCCGCCGACTGCACCGCATTCATCGCATCAAGCAGCCCAAAGCCCACGCCTTCCAGTACGGCATAACCCAGCATCGCCGGGGTGCAGTCGTGGCCCAGGCCCATGAAACCACCCCGCAGCAACGGATCATTGTGCGGTGTGCGCTCACCTGCGAGATAAGGTAGGAAAAACGGGGTCGACAGGGGCACCGACTGCCCCATCGGTAACGCGGCCTGTACTTGCTGCAACAGCGTCTGTTCATCGGCAGCCCCCAACAGGCGCGTGGCCCAACGCAAGCAACTGGCGCCCGCAAGCATCGCACCCATGGTGTACCAGCGGTTCGGCAACGCATGGCAAAAACTGTGCACGGCACTGGCAGGATTGCCCGCGGCGTGATCGGTGATTGCGACGATGGCGGCACTGGTGCCCAGCGTGATAAAGGCATCGCCCGCATTGATGGCTCCGATGCCGACCGCCGAAACCGGGTTGTCCCCTCCTCCCCCGGCGATCACCACGCCAGCAGGCAAGCCCAGTTGTATGGCCGCGGCAGCACTTAGATCCGCGCTGGCCGAACCACCCTCGACCAGCCTGGGCATCTGCGCTGGCTCAAGCCCGGTGGCACGCACCATGGGTTCGAACCACGCCCGTTTCGCCACCTCCAACCACAATGTCCCGGCCGCGTCCGAGACATCACTGATACGTTCGCCGCTCAATTTCAGCCGCAGGTAATCCTTGGGCGACAAGACACAGGCAATGGCCTCGAACACCTGCCGCTCATGCTCGCGCAACCACAACAACTTGGGCGCCGTCAGTCCCGCCATCGGCAGGCTGCCGGTGGCTTCGGCAAACGCGGGGTACTGCCGGGCCAGCGCCTCGGCCTCGGCAGCGGCCCGTGAGTCGTCCCAGAGAATCGCCGGATACAACACCCGATCATCATCGCCCAGCAGTACCGCGCCATGCATTTGCCCCGACAAGCCGATACAGCCGACGCGTGCGTATGCCTGCGGTTGACCGAGTCGCAATTGCTCCAGGGCACTGAGACAGGCCTGCCACCAATCCTGCGGATCCTGCTCGGACCATCCGCTGTGCAACCGCGAAACCGTCAGGCGGACACCCGCATGGGCCAGCACGGTTCCGCTCTCGTCCAGCAAGATCGCCTTGAGCTCCGATGTGCCGAGATCAATTCCAAGGGAAACAGCGCTGCTCATAAACATTCACTTCCACTGATCAAGGACAACCGCACGAATGGCGGATTTGCAACGTGGGTGCCAGGTGCACCGTCTGCTTTCTACTCGCGGGAGACTCAATCCGCTTGAGCAGCAAGTTGACCGCACGAGCCCCCAGCTCTTTGACCGGCTGTGCGATCAAGGTCAGGCGTGGGAGAAAGAAATCGGCCCAGTCGAAGTCATCGAAACCGACCAGCGCCATTTGCCCGGGGACGTTGATGTTCGCGTCACGCAACGCATGCATCGCCCCCAGGGTCATGAGGTTGTTGGCAGCCATGATCGCCGTGGGCGGCGTGTCCAGTAGCAGCAATTGCCCGGTGGCCTGTCGAGCCGGTTCACTGTTCGAACCCCCATCGACCAGCAACATCGGGTCAAAGGGCAAACCCGCCGCCCGCAATGCCGCTTTGTAGCCCTCGACCCTTTCATCGGTGGTGCTGAACCCGGCACGTCCGGCAATGAAGCCGATGCGCCGATGTCCATGTTCGATCAGGTGGGCCACCAGCGCCTGGGTCGACTGGAGATTCTCGACCCCGACCTGATCGAAACCCTTGGCAACCAGGCGATCTACCAACACCGCCGGAATATCGTTGGTTTGCAGATACGCCAGGGCCAGAGGCTGCGACCCGGTGGAGGGGGCCAGCAGGATCCCGTCGACCCGGCGATGGTGCAGGGCCTTGACCACGCGCAGCTCCTGCTCGGGATCGTCATGGGTATCGACGTACAGCATCATGATGCCGTGCTTGGCGCACTCGGTTTCAATCGCGTGCACGGTCTCGCTGAAATAATGGTTGGAGAGGGCCGAGATCGCCACGCCAATGGTGTGGGTCCGCGAGCGCGCCAGTGAACGGGCCAGGGTGTTCGGGATGTAGCCCAGTTCCTGGATCGCCGCTTCTACTGCGTGCACCGTGGCCGGGCTGACCTTGCGCGTGCCGTTCAGCACATGGGAGACGGTCGAGGCCGACACCTGCGCAATTTTTGCCACATCCTCCATGGTCACCACAGCGCGCTACCCTCCCCTTATCGACTCAGTGTTTGCTGGACCAGCCCGTGTAAGAACCGACATTGTCGCGGGTAATCAGCTTCGGTGTCAGCAAGGTCAGCGCCTGGGCTGGTGGTTTGCCGTTGAGCAGGTCATTGCCGATCATCACGGCCTGCTGGGCCATGGCCCACGGATCCTGGCTCGCGGAGGCCTGTACCAACGACTCGGTCTTCAAGGCGTTCTCGATATCCGGTGCGCCGTCGACGGACGTAATGATGATGCCGCTGCGTTTCAGTTGCCTGGCCGCCAGGTCACTGCCGATGGCCTGCGGGTCATTGATGGCGAACAGTCCGTCGATTTTCGGGAAGCGTGTCAGGTAGCCCTGCATCGCATTGAGCCCACCTTCACGAGAGCCCTTGGCATCCTGGTCATCGGACAGCACCTTGATCCCCGGCGCTGCCACCAGAGCAGTTTTACACCCTGTGACACGGTCGGTCACCGCAGTGACTTGCGGGCCGTTTTCGATGATGACATTGCCCTTGCCGCCAAGCTTGTCGACGATGAACTGGCACGCCAGCTTCCCGGCCTCGACGTTGTCGGTCTGTATGGTGGCATCCACGCCCTTGGCATTGACGTCCACCGCTACGACCACAACCCCGGCCTTGCGCGCTTTCTTGATGGCGGACTCGATGGCCGACGGATCAACCGCGTTCAGCAGGATCAGGTCCACGCCCGCCGAAATGAAGTTATCGATCTGGGTGAATTGCTTGCTCAGGTCATAGTCGGCCGACACCAAGGTGACCTTGGTATTTGGGTTCAGTTCCAGCGCTTTGGCCTTGGCGCCGTCGGCCAGGGTCACGAAATATGGGTTGCCCAACGACCCCAGGCTGATACCCAGCGATTTCAGTTCTCGGGCCTCGACGCCTTGGGACAACAATGCAGCCAGGCTCAGGGTGGCAACAACGGGGAAGATACGTTTGAAGTTCATGTTGGCTCTCTTGTGATTATGGGTGGCGCTTTTGGAATCGGTGATCGAGGACAGACGGTGAATTCAGGTGCGGGCACCCGACTGGCGATAGCGATCCAGCGCCACCGCCCCGATGATGACGATGCCCTTGATGATGTACTGCCAGATATCCGACACGCCGAGCAGCACCAGGCCATTGGTCAACACGGCAATGATCAGAGCACCGATCAGGGTGCCGCCGATGGTGCCCACCCCGCCGGTAAAGCTGGTGCCGCCGAGGATTACCGCCGCGATGGCATCGAGTTCATAGGATTGCCCCAGTTGCAGGCCGTTGGCGGCAAACAGCCGCGACGCGCTCATCACCGCGCCCAGCCCCGCCAGGGCGCCAGAGAGGGCGTAGACGAACAGCAGGACTTTCCACACCTTGATTCCGGACAGCCGCGCCGCTTCCGGATTGCCGCCCACGGAATAGATCTGTACGCCTATCACCGTGCGCCGCAGGATGAACCAGGAGAGACCGACCACCGTCACCGCGATCACCACCAGCCACGGGACACCGAGGATCGAATCGTTGCCGATAAAGGCAAAAGGCAAGTCAGGGTTGAAGACGGTCTTGTCATCCGCCAGCAGACGCGCCAACCCGCGCATTGCGGTCAAGGCACCCAGGGTCACGATAAACGGCGGCAAACGCATGAACGCGATCAGCCCTCCATTGACCAGCCCCAGCAACAAGCCGAAGCCAACGCCGGCAAAGATTCCGAGCATGCCGTATTGCGGCGACATCGACGCTTGCAGCGCCACCACCGCCGACGCCGCGAGGATCGCCCCTACCGACAGGTCGATGCCGGCGGTGAGGATCACGAACGTCATGCCCGCGGCCAGCACCACATTGACCGACGCCTGCTGGGTGATGATCGACAGGTTCTGCAAGGTCAGGAAGTTCTCGCTCGCCAGGGCGAACCCCACCAGCAACAGGATCAGCACTGGCAACATGCCGACCGTGCGCATCAGTTGACGTAGCTGCTCGCGTTTGCCAAGCACCGTCGTCACCGGGTTATCCAGGGTCAGCCCCATAACGTTCGTCTCCACTGTTTTTATTGTTGATGAAGGTGCGTTTGCCGATGCCTGGAATCAGACGGGCGCGGCCATCTGTTCGCCGCCGATGGCCAGGTCGATAATCACTTCCTGGGAAATCTCTTGGCCGGATGCTCCGCCGACTTCAGCCACCAACTGGCCTTCGCGCATGATCAGAACCCGATCACAGGTGCCGATGATTTCCGGCAACTCGCTGGAGATCACCACAATGCCGACACCGGCCTTGGCCAGCGTGTTGATGATTCGGTAGATTTCCGATTTGGAGCCGATGTCCACGCCCCGGGTGGGCTCATCGAGTATCAGTACATGCGGTTTGACTTCCAGCAGGCGCGCCAGCAGAACCTTCTGCTGGTTGCCGCCGGACAACGCACCAACACTCACCTTGCCCGAAGCGACGCGAATCGACAGCGACTGGATCGCGGCCAGCGCTCGTTGCGCGCCATTCGCGCGGTCCAGGACACCGCCGACATAGGCATCCGGGACACAGGCACAGACGTTGATGTTGTCGTTGACGCTCATGTCCAGGAACAGGCCCTGGGCCTTGCGGTCTTCGGTCAGGTAGACCACACCGGCACGAATCGCATCGGTGGGGTGGCGCAAGGGCGTCACCGTTTTGCCCGCCACTTCAAGCGTGCCGCTGACACGTGGGTCGGCGGCAAAGATCATCCGTGCCAGTTCGGTACGACCCGCCCCGACCAGCCCCGCGATACCCAGCACTTCACCGGTATGCAGATCGAAACTGCATGGGCGCACGCGCTTGCCGTCCGCCATATCGCGTACCCGCATCACCACGGCGCCCGGGTCATAGGCGGCGTGTTCCTTTTTATAGAACCCGGAAAGGTCCCGCCCCACCATCATTCTGACCAGCACCTCGGCCGACAAAGCGTCGCGCTCCAGCACGCCGACATACTCACCGTCGCGCAGCACCGACACGCGGTCCGACAACTCGTAGATCTCGGCCATCCGATGGCTGATATAGATAATCGCCAGGCCCTGGGTGCGCAGCTGCTTGATCAACGCAAACAGGCGGTCCGTCTCCCGTGACGACAAGGGCGTCGTGGGTTCGTCCATCACCAGGATTTTCGCGTTGGCATGCAGCGCCCGGGCAATTTCGACCAACTGGCGCTCGGCGATGGACAGCGTACTGACCTGGGTATTGGGCTTGAAGTCGGCTCCCAGGCGCACCAGCACTTCACGGCAGCCAACCTCCATGGCGTGGCGATCGATGGTCCAGCCGCGCCGCAGTTCACGACCGAGATAGATGTTTTCAGCCACGCTCAGGTTCGGGCACAGGCTCAACTCCTGATAGATCACCGCGATGCCGTGGGCTTTGGCCGCGCGCGGATCGTAGCGGGTGACCCGTTGGCCGTCGATGCGAATTTCGCCGCCGTCATCGGCCAGGTACGCACCCGAAAGGATCTTCATCAGCGTCGACTTCCCGGCACCGTTCTCCCCCATCAAGGCGTGGATTTCACCGGCATAGACTTTCAACCCGACGCTTTTTAGCACGCGTAGGCCGTTGAAGGTCTTGGAGATCCCGTGCATTTCAAGAATGGGAGCAGGAGCTGGTTGGGCGCTCATGGGCGAGGCCTCGCTTCATCGGCGAGCACGAACACAAGACGGATGATCTGGCCAGGAAAGGTGTCCATGGTTAACCCCGAGCTTTTTTATTGTTGTACCTGGATCACGACCGCCGAGGGGCGTCAGTTGACCTGGTTGAAAAAGACTCTAGTCAGATCAATTTGATTACGCAAGCGCTTGCGTCGGCATTTTTGTGAAAGATGAAACGTTTCACCTAGCGGAAATGGCGAGGGCTCTATAGACCTCGGAAATCACCTGCATCATTGCGTCTTCGACCGCTCCTTCATTACGGCATAAAACCCAGCCGTGATCTGCAATCGCTCGCTCGAACGCCTGGGTACAAGCGATATGTTCTTCCAGCTTAAGGAGCACGGTACTGCTCAACCCACGCCGTCGTGCCGCGGCTCTCGCCCATGAAAGATCGGGCGCGGTGACAACCCCGACATGCAGATCTGGCACGCGCACGTTTCGATCGATGTTCAACTGTAGAATTTCTGCAAACGGGACGATCCGGCGAAATGCTGCATCGGATGGGTACCAGCGATCGATCAGGATGATGCTGTCGGGTGGCTGTTTAGCCAGCACGTGTTGGGAGATCCAGGCACGGCTATCAGCAAGACGCTCGCACACCCTCAACTCCAGATCCCGGGTGGGATTTCTGACGAGTTGATTGACCAGGGCCATGGTTTCGCCCCTATCGGGATCGCTTTTGCTCTCGCAAAGCCGGATCACCTTCTTGTTGTCTGCCCTCAGTGCTTTCGTAACGGCCTCCAACAGTGTGGTTTTGCCGACGCCCTTGGGCCCATCGAGAGAAACAAACAACGGACGATTCATTCTTCACATATCGATTGATCTACGTTTTTTTGCCCTGTTCGTTTGCTGGAGCCGCTGAGCGCGACGACGCGAATCGAGTGGAGGGAGCCTTATGAACCGGTACTTTAGCATCAAGGGCAACGACAGCCGGCAGGCACAGGTCGGTCAAAGGCCGAGGCTCTCCTTCGGGCGTCTTATCGATTGCACTGATGATTACTATCGAAGGGCCGGCCTATAGGGTTGCCAAAACCGATTCCTATAATCGCCTCCACTTTCTCCCTCCCGTCTGGCTTCAGGCGAAACTCCCCCGGAACTCAACACCATGTCCAGCGCAAGCCAGGCCCCTCGCGGTCTTCCCGAACATAACCAACAGAGCGTCAAACAGCAGTGGTTGGCGATTCTCTCGGTCGCCGTGGGTGCTTTCGCCTTGGTGACCAGTGAGTTTCTCCCGGTGGGCGTACTCAACGACGTCGCCAGTGACCTGGGTATCAGTGCCGGCCACGCCGGGCTGATGGTGACCCTGCCCGGCATCATGGCCGCCCTCGCCGCGCCCTTGCTGTCTGTTGGCATTGGCGCCATGGACCGTCGTTATCTGCTGATCGGCCTGACGCTGATCATGATCATCGCCAACTCGGTCGTGGCCTACGCCAGCGACTTCAGTCTGCTGCTGTTTGGTCGCGTACTCCTGGGCATCAGTATCGGCGGTTTCTGGGCCACAGCCATTGCCCTCAGCGGCCGCCTGGCCCCCAAGGGAGTCGGCGTGGCCCAGGCCACCTCGATCATCATGGTGGGTGTGACATTGGCCACCGTACTGGGTGTGCCCGTGGGCACCTGGCTGAGTGGCCTGATGGGCTGGCGCATGACTTTCCTGGTCACCGCGCTGATGGGCGTACCGGTGCTGTTGGCGCAGATCTTCCTGCTACCGCGGCTCACCCCGGAAAAGGCCATTCGCATCAGCGACCTGCCGGCCTTGTTTATCAATCCACAATCTCGGGTTGGCTTGATCGCGGTATTGCTGATTGGCCTGGCGCATTTTGCCGCATACACCTATGTCGCGCCCTTCTTCAAACAAAGCGCCGGCTTCGACGGGCCGACGATTGGCTCGATGCTGCTGCTCTATGGCGTGGCCGGGGTGATGGGGAATATTTTCGCCGGTTTTGCCGCCAACCGCAGCGTACGTCATACCCTGTTGCTGGTGGCCCTGATGATCGGCACCAGCACCGCCCTGTTTCCCTACTTCGCCACCGGCATGACGGGCGCCGCGATGCTGATTGCGCTCTGGGGCTTCGCCTTCGGCGCCTTCCCGGCCTGCGCCAGCATCTGGATGTTTGTCGTAGCACCCAAGGATGTGGAACGCGGCATGCCACTCTTCGTCGCCTTGTTCCAGGTGATCATTGCC
The DNA here is from genome assembly GCF_013386165.1 of Pseudomonas gingeri. GTDB lineage: Bacteria > Pseudomonadota > Gammaproteobacteria > Pseudomonadales > Pseudomonadaceae > Aquipseudomonas > Aquipseudomonas gingeri_C. The sequence goes on from NZ_JACAOS010000003.1 coordinate 926,494, forward strand.
TTGGGCTCGTTCTTTGGTGGGCAGATCGTCGACAAACTGGGCAGCTCGGTGCTGTTGAGTCTGGCGACGGCCCTGGTGGGCTGCGGTTTTGTCACGGTGCTGGTGCTGGGGCGCAACGTCAGTAATAGCCTGGCGGCCCAACCCGCCTAACCCACAGAAGCGGGACTGATTTATTTCAGTCCCTTGGCATGGCTTATCATTCGAACTGCTGGCGATTCTCTGGAGTGATCAGTTTGAACGGCACCCAGATCAGCGGTGAATCGAGGCTCTCGCCCCGGGCCAGGCGCAATGCAACCTCCACCGCGCCATTCGCCTGGCCGATGGCGTCCTGGAACACACTCACGGCCATCTTGCCGTCGGCCATCAGTTTCAAGCCATCTGGGGTCCCATCAATGCCACCGACCCAATAGTCCTTGGCATTTTTACCCGCCTTTTCCAGCCCCATGATCGCGCCAATGGCCATCTCATCGTTATTGGCGGCGATGATCGAAAAGTCCAGGCCCGACTTGACCCAGTCGATAACAATGGCTGCCGCCTGGCTACGCTCCCAGTTACCGACCTTCTTCTGCACCACTTTCATATTCGGGTATTTAGCGACGACCTTTTCCACGTCTTCGGTGCGCATCAGCGAGGACTTGTTGTTCGGGTCCCCCACCAGGATCACCACGTTGCCCTTGTAGTTGGCACGGCGGGCCAGTTCTTCCATTTGCAACGTGCCGGACTCCACCTCGTCGGAACCGACGAATGCCGTCTGCGCCGGCCATTTGTCGGGGGTCGGATTACGGTTGACGAACACCAGGGGGATTTTCGCCGCACTGGCCAAGCGCAGCATCTCAGGGGCGCTCTTGGCATTGACCATGGCAACGACTATCGCGTCGACCTTGGAATTGACCAGGTTGCGAAACTGGCGCATCTGCAACTCGGTGCTGTCATGGCCATCCTCCATGAAGATATCGGCATCCAGCACGGCGGCGTGTTTCTGCACGCCATTGCGCAGGATGGTCTGGAAGTTGTCATCGTATTTGGCCATGGCCACACCCAATAGCGGCGTGGCGGCCTGGGCCAGGCCGGCCGTCAGGAAACTGAGACCCAAGGCAAGCGTTAACCACTGTTTCATGTTCGGTCTCCCCGGCGTCATACGCTGAAATGATGGAGCAGCTCGCGCTGCACCTTGGCCATGTCCGACAGGCCCTGGCTGCTGCTGGCCGTACGCTCGGCGCCCTCGGCGGCTTGTTGGGCGGAGTCGTTGATCTGGGTAACCATGCGGCTGGTTTCCTGCACCGTGGCACTCTGTTCCTCGGTGGCGGCAGCGATCTGAATGTTCATGTCGCGGATGGTGCCCACCGCCTCGCCCATGGCCACCAGCAATTCATCGGCGCCTGAGGCCAAGGTGACGCAGGTGTTGGATTGCGCCTGGCTTTCGTTCATCACCTGTACGGCAGAATGGATCTTGCCCTGCATCTGGCCGATCATTTCCTGGATTTCGCTGGTCGAGGCCTGGGTGCGGCTGGCCAGGGAGCGCACTTCGTCAGCCACCACCGCAAATCCCCTGCCTTGCTCGCCGGCACGGGCCGCTTCAATGGCCGCATTGAGCGCCAACAGGTTGGTCTGTTCGGCAATGGTGCGAATCGCATCAACGATGCTGTCGATGTTCTGGCCATATTTCTGCAGTTCGTCGGTGACCGCCGAGGCCTTGTTCACTTGCTCGGCCTGCTGGCGGATGTTGACGATCGTCTCGGCCACTCGCTGCTGCACCTTGTGGGTCAGTTCGCTGGTGTCGTCCACCGCGCTACGGGTGTCCTGTGCCCGTCGCGCGACTTCTTCGACGGTACTCTCCATCTCGGTCATCGCCGAAGCGGCGGAATGCAGGCGATCTTTCTGTTCATCGACGACCCGCGTGGTCTGCTCGCTGACCACCGCGTTGTCGCTCGCGGACTGGGCCAGGGTATCGGCGGAGCCGATCAGCTCACGGAAGGTGGTCTGCAAGGATTGGGTCAGTTCGTTGAGGTAGCCGCCGAGTTCACCGAATTCATCTTTGCGACTGACATCGAAGCGCACCCGCATGTCGCCCCGGGTAAGCTGCTTCAACACCTCGCGAAAGGCCGCCAGCGGTCGACGCAGGCTGAAGGCCACCCAGGTGCCGATCACCACGGCAGCCAACACCGCCAGCACGCAGACGATCAACAGCAGGCTGAGGCTGTTGCTGATGGTGACGTCAGCATCGCTTTTCGCCGCGCTGGCGACGTCAAGAGACTGGCCGCCAAACTCGCCAATCTTGTCCAGGGTCGCCTGCAGAGCGGCTTCCGTCGCCTGGCGTTGTTCGCGAACATGGTCGGCCAGGGTCGCTTGCTGCTGAAACGCACGGTACAGCCCATCGCTGCCGGTCAGGTCGTTGAGCAAACGGTTGACCATGACCGCGACGATGCGCCCTACCCTGGGGTCAACCGCCAAAAACGCCTGGACCCGCGAGCTGACCACCTCGTCCTGCAAGTTGAGCAGGCGCTGCAAGGTCACGATATCCGGCTTGGCGGCGTTGGCGGCCAGGCTGTCGTAGGATTTATTGACTTCCAGCAACAGCTTCTCTGCGGCGGCCAGCTGTTCATCGGCACCGGCACCGGCACTGCGCTCACGGGCGATATAGTCACGTAGATAGCTGGTCAGCTGGACGCCCTGGCTGCTGCTGTAACCTTGCAGCTCCTGGGTCTGGGCAACTTGCGCCACATACTGGCGATGGGTTGCCATCAGGTTCTGGGCCTGTTCGACATACGCCGCGCTGAGCTGGCGTTGTTGAGCCAGGTTGTCGCGTAGCTGCGGGTGATCGCCGATGTAGGTCGGAATGCTCTCGAGCAATTGGGTAAAGCGCACCAGGCTGTCGTTGAACGGCTGCTTGCCGTCGTCGATCTGCTTGGGGTCGTTGCTGATAAGCACAGCCAACAGTGCCTGATTGGCCCTGAGGATATGAACGTAAAGCTCGCTGGCCGCCCGGCTCAAGGGTGCAGATTGGCCGGTGATAATCGTCAAGCGTTCGCTGATCGAATGGGTGCTTCGATAGCTGATACCCACCATGGTGAGCAACACCACCAACAACACGGCAAACCCGCCAATCACTCGTTGAAGAATGGTCATGGCTATCCTCTTTATTTTTGTACTGACTCGAGCACGCGTTGCGCAGCGCACGAATCCTGCCGGTTTCGGGGTGACCTGGAAGGCTATCGGCGTGGCTATGGTCAACTTTAGACGCCGCTAGCCTTATCAACGCCTAATCAGTTGTATCGGTCGCAATGATGACCGCACTTTCATCGGTTATCGCCGCCGATCCGAATTTCTTTTCCCGCCGATCATTGATCCAGGTATCCACTTGAACGGGGAAGTTCGCCGGCGCTTTTCGTCCGAGTTTCCGGGCGAGATCAAGGATGGTTTGTTGAGCCAGGGCTTCTTCCATCCGGCTTTGTGCGGTCATCATCGCGACATGCACCGCGCAACCGCCCTCCAGTGCCCATGGAGGGGGGGAGCCTTCGAAAAGAGCACAACGCCCACGAATCTCGCGGCAATCGAAAATGAGCTTCTGGCCGTCAATTGCCCTGACGATATCCAGGACGCTTATTTCGTCAGCGGGGCGCGCCAGCTTGAACCCACCGCGTATGCCCTCAGTCGCCACCACCAGTTTTGCTTTCGCCAATTTGGTGAAGATTTTTGCCAGATAGTCCTGGGGCGCACCTTGCAACTCGGCAAGATCACGAACACTCGCTTCGCGGGTGTCCCCGCCAGGTCCTACCAGAAAAATCAGGCAGTGAATGCCGTACTCAACACCAGCGCTGTATAGAGACATGGGTATCTCCGACAAATTCAATCGCCGAATATATCGATTTTCACCGTTTTCGACAAGGTGCGGGTACAGCACTCCCCTGCCAATTTTCAGCGGTTAACCCCTTTAAACCTGGAAATTCTTGATGGATCTCCGCTCCGATTCTCAGCTGACCGACGAGGTACTGCACAGAAAAATCCCTTGCCTTTGTTAACGGCGACCAATATTGTCGTAGTTATCGAGTCCACATGAGCTGACTCAACGAAGGTTCATGGGGCTAGGCAAAACCTTTTTTTCCAGCGGAGAGTTAAAAATGAAGCAGCACATTTTGGTCATTGGCGCAGGTTTTGGTGGGATGTGGTCGGCACTCAGCGCCACGCGCCTGTTCAACCTCCATGGCCACAATGACGTCGAAGTCAGCGTCCTTGCTCCTCAAGCCGAGCTGCGCATACGTCCGCGCTTCTACGAGCAGAACGCTCATCTGCTGTCTGCACCGATCGGCGACCTGTTGAGTGCGGTGGGCGTCACATTCATCAAGGGCGCCGCAGAGTCCATCGATGTGCAGCAAAAACGCGTCGAGTACGTCGATGCCAGCGGTATGAAACTGTCCTGTCGCTACGACAAGCTGGTTCTGGCTACCGGCAGTCGACTCGCCATGCCGGGCATCCAAGGCGTAGCAGAGCATGCCTTCAATGTTGATCAGATCGAACAAGCCGTTCGCCTGGAAAACCATCTCAAATCGCTGGCACATCAGCCGCAAAGCAAGGCTCGCAATACCGTCGTGGTGGCGGGCGGCGGCTTCACCGGCATCGAAACGGCGGCTGAGATGCCAGCCCGCCTTCGTGCTGTCCTGGGTGAGGATGCCGATGTCAACGTGATCATTGTTGATCGTGGCGAAAAGGTCGGAGTCTCCATGGGCGCGGAAATCAGCACGTCCATCGCTGAGGCCAGCACAAAGCTGGGCGTCCACTGGCAGTTGGGGGCGTCGGTCGTGGCCGTTGATGAAAACGGCGTCACTCTGGACAACGGTCTGCACATCGAAGCCAAAACCGTGGTCTGGACCACCGGGGTGCGAGCCAGCGCCCTGACAGAGCAGATCCCGGGGGAGCGTGACTCCCTGGGCCGCCTGCATGTAGACGCCAATCTGAAAGTGATTGGGCAGGAGGATATTTTTGCCACCGGCGATGTGGCCTACGCGGCCACCGACGATCTCGGCAACCGCGCCCTTATGACGTGCCAGCACGCCATTATGCTGGGGCGCTTTGCCGGCAATAACGTTGCCGCACAGATCCTCGGGGTTGACGCCACACCGTATCGCCAACCGAAATACGTGACCTGCCTGGACCTTGGCGGGTGGGGCGCGGTTTATACGGAAGGCTGGGATCGCCAGGTAAAACTGGTCAAGGAAGAAGCCAAGTCGCTGAAAACACAAATCAACACGGTATGGATTTACCCTCCCGCGGCAACCCCTGAATTGGCATGGGCAGCAGCAGACCCTCTCATTCCAATCGCTTGATATTCCCGTCCGCGGATCCGTCGTTGCCGGCAATGGTGATGTAGTCGGTGTAGAGCTGCGGCGCACCGGAGAAAGAAGCCAGTTCACGCCATTCGTCGTACATGCGCTCGCTTTCCGGGTGCTCGCGGACGAATGTCAGGGCTTTTTCCGTTGAGACGTCCAGTTCCGGGTGAAAGGAGTTGAGGGAGTCCAGGCTTTCAATCTCCAGCATCACAGCGTATTGGTCGAGGCGGCTGCCGCCTTGCCCCTTGAGCATGTGAAACTTCCAGCCCGGATAGTCTTCGATCCGCTGAATATTGTCGGTGATGAACTGCTCGAACGTGTCTGCCGCCACGCCGGAGCGCAGGGCCAGGTTGTGGATTCCCACCACCCGGGCCAGCGGTTTCTGGCCAGGAGCGGCCTGGTAGTTGGGGCCTTCCGGCAGCGAGCTGTTGTTGTTCTCGGCCACTTGTGAATAGTGCGAGAAAATCGTCGGCAGCTCGGCAAAGGTCGAGAAGGTTTTCCACTCGGCAATCAGCGCCTGTGCCTGCGGATGATCGCGCCAGAACGCCTGCGCCTGGACGGTCTGGTCGCCGTTGCGGTCAATGTACTGGGCGTACTGTTCGGCGCCAGGTGCTTCATGGAGCATCAGGTACTGATTTTCCCTCTCGCCGCGCAGCCCTTTCAACAAGGTCCACTGCCAGCCCGGATAAGCCGGGATCCCGACACCGCGCTCACGCACGAAGTTTTCGAAGTGCTCGGCCGTCACGCCTTTTTTCAGGTTGAGGCCAATGTAGTGCAGGCTGAAAACCGGACCGGATAATTGACTCATAACGACTCCATTGATTAACAACGTCAGGCAGGATGAACAAGGTTTTGCCTTGAAACAGAAAACACCACCGCCATAGCCTCAACGCACGATGCGTCGGGCGCTGGAACAGACCAGCAACATAATCACCACCCCGGCACTGAACGCCGTGGTCAGGCTGGAATGCCGAGCGACCAGTCCGATCAGCGCAGGACCGCTCAACAGACCCGTGTAGCCGATCAGGGTCACCGCCGAAAGCGCGAAACTCGACGGGACATCTGGTTGGTTGCCGGCGGCGGTGAACAGAACCGGTACGATATTGGACAGGCCCATGCCGACCAGGATGAACCCCGCGAGGGCAACGCCCGGGAGATTGACCGCGACGATCAGCAGCAGCCCAGCAGCAGCGCACGAACTGCCCAGCATCAGCATGCGTTGCCGGCCGAAAGCGTTGACCAGGCGGTCGCCATACAACCGGCCCAGCGCAACGGCGATGGAATAAAAGGTGTAGCCAAAACCGGCGTGGCTTTGTTCCAGGCCACGCTCGGTGTGCAGGAAGACCGCCGACCAATCCAGCATCGCGCCTTCGATCATGAAGATGAAAAAGCACAACAGGGCAATGAACAGGGTCCCCGGATGCGCGAGCGCCTGAAACGTGCCGCCTGACTCGCCGGTTTCCGACGGGCATTTGGTGAGCAGGTGTGCGGATGCTTGAGTCACCACCAGCGCGATCAGCAGCACCACCAGCAAAATCGCCTGCAACGGCATCAGCCCCGCCCACAGCAGCAGGCTGACGCCCCCTGCCCCCGCGACACTGCCGATACTGTAGAAACCATGAAACCCGGACATCCTGGCCTGCCCGCTTTCCCGTTCGACAATCACCGCCTGGGCATTCATCGATACGTCCAGCAGGCCGTTCACCGCGCCAAAAACCAGCAATGCGCCGCCAAGCGCCATGGGAGAGCTGGCGCTCATCATGAACGGCAGGATGAGACAGAAGACCAGCGCGCAGGCGAGGATCAGTGCCCGGAAGCCGAACCTTGCGATGGCGCGTCCGGCAAACGGCATCACCAGCATGGAGCCCGCCGCAATACAGAACAGCAACAGGCCCAGCGTGCCGTCATCGATGTCGAGCCGGGATTTGACAAAGGGAATCAGCGGCGCCCAGGACGCCATTCCCAACCCGGCAATGAAAAAGATGCGGCGTGTGGCGCGCTGCTGGTGCAGATTCGAACCGGCCCCCATGAGGGATACATTTATAGTCATAGGCTTTGCGCCACCGACAGATAGTCGGTGTAGATCTGTGGTGAGCCAGAAAACGAGGCCAACTGCTTCCACTCTTCGTACATCTGCTTGGTGTCCCGGTGTGCCCGGGCAAATTTCGCCGCCTCATCGGTAGCCATATCCGGCTCGGGGTAAAACACATCGAGGGCTTCCAGGCTCGCGATCTCCATCAGCACCACGTACTGGTCCAGACGGTTGCCCCGCTCGCCTTTGAGCAGGTGAAACTTCCAGTCCGGGTAGTCCTCGATGCGGTGGTGGTTTTGCTCAATGAAAGTCTCGAAGGTCTGCGCCTGAACATCCGGGCGCAGCGCGAGATTGTGGATGCCGATCACCCGGGCGATCGGCGCCTCACCCGGCCGTTCCTGATAGCGTGGACCATGGGGCACGGTGCTTTTTCTGTTTTCCGCCAGCAACCGGTAGTCGGTGTACAAGGTGGGCAATTCGCTGAAGGTGCCGTAGCGCTTCCATTCCCCAAGAGTGTCCAAGGCTTGGGGATGCGCTTGCCAGAACTGGCGGGCCAGGGCGGTTTTATTGCCATCGGCGGCCACGTAGCGATCCCGGGCCTCGGCGCTGTCGATTTCAAACAGCATCAGGTATTGCCCTGCCCGCTCACCACGCAACCCGCGCAACAAGGTCCAGCTCCAACCTGGATAGCAGGGAATATGCACACCCTTCTGGCGAACAAAGTGCTCGAACTGTTCCGGTGTGACACCGGCTTCAGTATCGATCGCGATGTAGTAGAGGCTGAAGACCGGCGCGGACAGGATGTTTGGCTGTTCCATCGGCGGCCCCCTCAGGCTTGCGCTACAGCGAACTGGGTATTGATGACCGCTTCGACCAGCGTCACGCCGTCGGGCGTCAGGCTGACCAGGTCGCCATCAATGGTCACCAGGGCCTTATCCACCAAGGTATCGAGCGCACGGCTGATGATCGGATTGTCGTAAAGACTCCTGCCCTCAAAACGCTGTTTGAAGACCTTGTCGTCCACCGGAATCAGTGTCGAGAGTGCCATTTTGAAGGCGTTGACTTCACGCTGAAGCGGCGACATGCCACGGCTGCCTTCGATGGGCAGGCGGCCTTCGTCCAGGGCTTCCTTGTACTTTTTGTAGCCGGTGATGTTGATGGCTTCGGAGCGGGTACATTTCGAGCTGCCACCGAGACCGATCGCCACTTCCGGGTATTGGGAGTCGAGATCGGTGATGAGCCCTTTCCACTTCTCCGGCTGTCGATGGTTCTGGTGGAAGTACATGGTCGGGTGCTCGCGATACCCGGCGGACAGGTACTGCTCCACCAGCTCGCGCATCTGATACTGCTTGCCCAGGCCCGGGAAGGTCATGTTGTTGATATTGATCAGGCCTTTTTTCTGCCAATGGCTTTGTTTCTCCCCGGAGACGCCGGTCCGGGTTTTCATGAACTCTTCCATGTGCAACTTGCTGATGACCACATGGGAAAGCTCAAGCTCGAGGGACTTCTCCATGTCGTATTTCACATCGTCGACGCTCTGCCCGAGCATGCCGTAGATAAGGTCGACGCTGACCCAGTCCAGGCCGATTTCACGGGCGTGATGGATGGTTTCCACACATTCGTCGGCGGAATGCATACGTCCGCAGGCCGAAATAATGCTGTCGTTGAAGGACTGGGTACCGAAGCTGATCTTGGTGAAGCCCAGCTCCTTGAGCAGCAACAGATAGGTTTTGTTCAGGGTGCCCGGCTCGCCCTCAAAACGCAGGGTGGCGGCCGAGAAGTTGAAATGGCTTCGGTAAAACTCCATCAGGCGGCGCAGTTCCAGCTCCGGCAGCAGCGAGGGTGTACCGCCAAAGATGTTGAATTCGCCCACTTCCGCCTGCGCCAGGCCCGGGACTTTCTGAAGCCACATCGTGGCTTCCTTGATGTTGTAATCGACCAGATCCCGGAACACCTGCTGCGACGAAGCGGCCTTGGGGTTCAGGATAACCGTCGGATACTGGCAGAAATGGCAACGGTAGCGGCAGGTGGGGATATAGGCCCACAGGTGGATCTGCTTGGCCTGCTTGATCTCGCGATCCATGTCGGCAAAAAAGGAGCCCAGCGGATAATCGGGAATATCACCCGGGAACACGTGGCAGCCGAACGGGTCGTTGAACACATACTCGAGAAAGGCGCTGTTATCCGGCTGTGAGAGAAACTCGTATATCCGCGGCGTGGGATAGTTCGGGTCGATATCGTTCAGTGAGTTCAGAGCTTCGCTGGTCATCAAAACACCCCGCCATTGGCAAAATAGTTATGGGCTTCGCCGGACTCGCGGTCTTCGGAGAAGTAGTAGACAAACCGCTCGAAATCTTCGGGCTTGACCACATCGAAGCAGTCCGGCAATGGCGGCGGAAACCCGATGTCCTCGCCAACGGCGCGGCGCAGGGCCCCGAAAATTTCTTCACGAAACTCGAAATAGAGGCGATAAACCGGGGTTTTGTAGGCGTGGATCGGCTTGAAGTCGATGACGCGCGAGCCGTGTTTGATTTCATGGATACGCTGATACAAGCGGTCCGCCACTGGCCCGCTGAAGAACCCACGCACCTCCTGGCTTTCCAACAGGATCTGCGGGTTGAGCAGTGCCGGCAGCACGATGTTTTTCGGCACGAAGTCCTTGATGGAGTAATGCCAGGCCTGCTGTGACTGTACGGGGGTGGTGTCACGCAGCGTGGGGGTTTGCTCTTCCACGTCCGGGCGCACGTCCTTCATGATGATGATTCCGTCCTGCCCGTAGGCGTTACCGGTGATCACCTCATCCAGGATGGTATCCACCCGACGGCTATTGATTTCAATGCGCGACTCATGGGCATAGACCGGTTTGCCGCCCCAGGCGATCACCCGGATACCGAAATCCCAGTCATCGGAGAGGTGCTCCACAAAGCGGCCGTTGTTCAACTGGTAGAAAACTTCGATGCCGCCCACTTTGTCGTAGAGGCCCCGCTCCACGGCAAAACCCTTTCCGTCCGGGAAGCCGCCGAACAGTGAAAACGACATCTCGCGGCAGCGCAGGGTCTTCTGGATCTCGTTGAACAGGTTCGGACGTTTGCTGAAAGACGCTTCGTTGTAATAGTAATTACAGGTGCCCAGATCGCCGTTTTCCTCGATCATTGTTTCAATCAACGAATGCAGCCAGTCAGGGGCCACGGTGCAGTCCGCATCGGCGGAAGCAATGTAGTGTTTCTTTTCAACGCCCAGGCGAATATCCCGTTGTTTTGAGCGTAAAGAAGCGTAATCCATCCCGCATTTCCGGGCCGAGGAAACGCCCTGGACAGTCTCCCGGATAACATGAATATCCAGGGAGGGATTGTCTGCTCTGAAGGCGTTGATTTTTTCCACCGAATTATCCGTGGAATTGTTATCGACGATGATCAGCTCATAGGTGGATTGGCTGATCAGGTCGCCCTGTGTCGTCTGGTTGAACAGCGACGCCAGGACACTATCAATACGATCGCTTTCGTTATAAACCGGCAACACAACCGAGACAAAGACAGCATCACGCATATTTCCTCCTGAAGGACCCAAGTCCAGCATGCCAATGACGTTATTGGAGAGCACCTGCTGCCCGATGGAGAAGTTTTTACGCGCCACTTCGGCCATCAGTGCCTTGTTATTCAGCAATTGGTAGACATCATTGATAAAGGCATCGTCCGGCAGGCCATCCTGCTCTTCCGAGATCGGCATGACCGGCGCTTCGAATCCGTATTGGCCGTAAACTTCCTGATAGTATTCGTAGCGAGTCGTGATGTAACAACGCTGGCTGCTGATCGCCTCGCCCACCGGGTTGCCGTAGCTGTCATATCCCCAGGAAGTTAGAAAAGACACCAGGTCGCAGGAGTAATACAAGTCCTCGATGGTCGTGGACTTTTCCTTCGATGGCATGACGTCATGGGACAGTGAGCCAATGAACTTTATAAAGGGCTCGACCTCCAGTTCCCGTATCAGTTTATTGAGTTGTGCAAAATAAGCAGGGTGCTCATCAGGGTCGCCGGCGATCGCCAGGTAGACTTTTCGGCGGCTGCCGTTTTGAGCAAAAAGCTGGTTCAGCCGGTGCACCAGCTGGATATCCCGGTCCTGGCGTTTCTGCGGGATGATCCGGGTCGTGCGGGCGATCAGGACATCACTGTCGCGAATGTCCAGGCTTTCCTTGATGTTCAGGTACGTGCCCTGCCCGCTGAAATCATAAGTGTTCTTTCTCACCTGGACTTCAACCTCGTGATCACACCACTCCTCGAGTTTGTGCTTCAGGTGATTATTGAGGGTCACATAGGTGATGTACTTGGATTTGGCCGGTTTGATCGCGTGGGGATACGGCTCCGGACCGTACTTCATCACGGTCTTCTCACTGCTCCACATCAGGTCATGATCGCGCCAGATGACAAACTTGCCCAAGCCGTGCTTCTTTCCGTACGCCTCAATGGCCAGGTACAGCGCCTGGGTATAAATGATATTTTCCGGGAGCGTTCCATTTTCCACGATCACATAACGGATATTCAGCCTTTCCCATAACTGGAGCGCTCGTTGAGCCAGTGCCTGTGCAGACTCGTCAATCGCGCTCAAGAGCCGTTCCTGCTCTTCGGCAGAAACAGTTGTCTTGCGATTGATCAGAACGTTGTGCGAGTGCTCGATGAAACCCATGTTGTAATGGGGAACACTATCAATGCCGTCAATACGAACCAGGGTAAATACCCCTTGATAGATAGACTCTTCTTCACCATAAGGTTTGTTGAAATTGCCTTTGTCGACCTTGATGTCATAACCCAGATCGAGATAGGGCATGATCGAATTCTGCTCGAGGCGTTTAGCCATTTTTAACGCTTCGACGGTAATGCCTGAAACCGCAACAGCATCAAATGATATAAATATAGCGCCGGCATGCATGCTCATATCCTTCAATAGAGTAGGAAGTCATTGATTGCCATACATTCAAAACAGCTAGTTTTTATTACAGCCAGACGCCGGATAACGGCTCAGTGCCATCGAGGATGGTTAAAGTGCCATCATGTTAAAAGTGCTTCTCAAGCACCTCTTGTTGTTGGGGGGCAGCGTTGCGCTGTGGAAATAAAAGTACTCGTCTGTACGAGCTGAATCAACAGCCCGTACAGACGAGTTTGGCTTTTATTTATTCATGACCCGAGAAAGGGGGACATCGCCACTATGGAGTGATGGCACCGTTCAGTCAGCAACGGACCGGCCCCACGTCGTTGACATCTGTACAGTCACGCAATATTTTAAGTTACGTGATGTCGTCGGGATCGCCGAAGGGCCAATCCCGCCGCCTATTAAGCTAATGGACGCGCCGAGCGCCGTCGGAGCCGTGAACAACATGACTGAATTCTGGGAAAGCGCCTTCACCGAGAATCAACTGATGTGGGGGTTCGAGCCGACCCTCTCGGCCCTCTTCGCGAATGACTACTTCGTCAAGAGAGGCGTCAAGGATGTGCTGATACCCGGGATCGGGTATGGCAGGAATGCGAAGGTGTTCCTCGCGCACGGGATGTCGGTCACCGGGATCGAGATCTCTGACACAGCGATCGCCCTCGCCCGATCACAGCTGGATCTGCAGATCCCCATCCACCATGGTTCGGTGTCGGACATGCCGTACGACACCCGGCAATACGATGGGATCTTCTGCTACGGCCTCATCTATCTCCTGGACGCCGACGGGCGCGCGAAGCTGGTCCAGGACTGCTACCGGCAACTCGCACCCGGTGGGCAGATGATCTTCACGGTCATCTCGAAGCAGGCGCCGATGTATGGCCAAGGCACCAGGCTGGGTAACGATTGGTACGAACGGATGCCCGGCCTGAAGATGTTCTTCTACGACGCCGACTCGGTTCAGCGGGAGTTTGGTGCGTACGGTCTGGTGGAGTTCTCCGAGCTCGATGAGCCGACGCCCGGCGGTGGCTCTTTTCCGTTCATCAATGTGGTGTGCAAGAAAGTCTGAGCACCGGCGCTGAGCCCGACCTACTGCTGAGGCAACACGACACCCGACAACTCAGCGCAGGCGGATATAAAACGCTCCTGAACGGACGTATCGAAAGCTGCTTTCAAGGCTTCGGCGGGACGCTGGTGGTAGAAGTAGCCGCCCGTCACCTGGGTCTCGGCGGCAATGCCGGCGGCCAGCCAGGCCTGGGTACGTGGAGCAAGATCGAGATCATCGGGCGCGCTCGCCCCGCCCATCTTCGTCGGAACCCAGCCAGGCTCCAGGCCGTTGGAAAGGACCTCGGGCCAGCGGCGCGCCACGGCGAAAGCCAGAAGTACGTTATGCAGTTTTGCATCGGAATACGCCTGGGTTCCGTCCCATGGTCGCTGTTCCCAGGTGAGGTCTTGCAGGGACGGATCGCCGTTACGATGCAACTTCGAGCTGACGTAGATGAGTCGCTGGGGACGCTTCACCAGCGCGGTCAAAATGTAGGGGGCCAGCGCGTTGACAGCAAAGACATGGGGCAGGCCGTCGACGGTGGCAATACGTTTCGGCTCCTGATAACCCACCCCGGCATTGTGGATGATGGCATCAAAGTCACCAAGGGCATTGATCCGCTCGGCAAGGGCCTTGGTTTCGGCGATGCTCGACAAATCGGCGAAAAGCACCGTTTCAGCGCCCGGCACCTGCTCAATGGCAGACGCCGCCCGCGCTTCGTTTCGGGCGTGCAATACAACGCTGTGGCCTTCCTCCACAAGCAGCCGCGCGGCCATTTGACCGAGGCCATCAGAAGATCCGGTGATGAGGATGCGTGCCATGTTCATGATTCCCGTGTGTGCCAATACGGCGGTGTTCCAGGGCTAAGCCGCCTGCACACCGCATTGGAAGAATTCTGAGTGCCCGCTCGGGGAATGGCGATAGCGTGAATGTCACAGGACTGATGCTTGCGAATCAGTAATCGCGACAAAAAAGTGGGGGGGCTGGACCGGCGCCCTTCTCCCCCTCCAGAAGGCAGAACAATTATAACGCTATTAAAAAATATCAAGTCTATTTTGTTCTATGCACCTGCATTGACAGCTCTTTGATATCACACTTTAATCAGGCTTGCGTAACGCGACCTAATATCAGGAGTAAGCGCATGAGCAAGGACGTCGAAACCATCGAATCTCCCCCGCCGAAAATCCCATTTCCCAAATAAGCTGACTTAATACGCTCTCAGCCATCGGCTGACGTCTGTGCGTCACAGTGTCGCGCCCGAGGACAAAGGGTAGCGTACTGCCGAGCCAGTCATATGTACACCGCGGCTTTCTATATAGGCTGAAGTGGATCGGATCGAACAAACAACGGGAGAGGTATCATGCAGCATTACGAAGAAAAGCATAACGTATCTTCCCTGCCTTTCTGGGTATTGTCCGCGAGACAACTTTGCGATCTGGAGTTGATCGTTAACGAAGCCTTTGCGCCTCTCACTGGTTTCCTCGGACTGGAGGATTATCTCAGCGTTGTTCACCATATGAGATTGAGCTCCGGCGCCCTTTGGCCGATGCCCATTACCCTGGATATCCCGCAATCACTGGCTGATCAGCTAACCGCGGGCAGCGAGCTGGCGCTGCGTGACCCGGAGGGCGTGACGCTGGCCGTGCTGACGATCGACTCCCTCTACCAACCGGACCATCACATCGAAGCACAGCAGGTTTTTGGCACTCAGGATAAAGGCCACCCAGGCGTGGCGGCATTATATCGTCAGCATCCGTTTAATGTCGGTGGTGCCGTCAAGAAAGTTGAATCAGTAACACACTACGACTTTGTTGACTTACGTTTATCCCCCCGTCAAGTCAAGCGTGAAATAGCTCGCCGCGGCTGGGAAGCCGTTGTTGCCTTTCAAACCCGTAACCCCATGCATTGCGCCCATGTTGAATTAACACTTCGCGCGATGAAACAGGCCAATGCAGCGTTGTTGCTACAACCGGTAGTCGGTTTGACCAAACCGGATGATATCGATTACTACACCCGTGTCAGGTGTTACAAACATGCCTTGAAGTCTTACGCCACCGATACCGTGTTGCTGTCATTACTGCCATTGGCCATGCGCATGGGTGGCCCCCGTGAAGCGGTTTGGCACGCACTGATCCGCAAGAACTTTGGGGCAACGCATTTTATCGTTGGGCGTGATCACGCAGGCCCGGGCAATGATAAATACGGCAAGGCGTTTTATGCGCCCTACGCCGCCCAGGAAATGGCCTTGGCCCATGCAGAAGAAATCGGCCTGCAGATTCTGGCCTTCGAGGAAATGTTGTATCTCAAGGAGGAGCAGCGTTATGCCCCCGCCTCGGAGGTGCCACCGGGCGCCGCCGTGCTGAGCTTGTCGGGAACCGCCGTCAGGGAAAAGCTGGCCTGCGGCGCCGAGATTCCCGATTGGTTCAGCACACCCGATATCGTTGCCGAGTTGCGTCAGTCCTATCGACCTAAACAACAGCAAGGATTTGTCCTGTTCTTTACCGGCTTGTCGGGCGCGGGCAAGTCGACGATTGCCAACGGCGTTGCCGTACGGCTACGGGAAGACGGCAGACGGACCGTCAGCTTGCTGGATGGCGACGTGGTCCGACACAGCCTCTCCAAGGGGCTCGGATTTTCAAAAGAGGACCGCGAGGCCAATGTCGAACGCATTGGTTTTGTGGCCATCGAGATTGCTCGCGCCGGAGGCGTTGCCATCTGTGCGTGTATTTCCCCCTATGCGAGTACGCGCCAGGTCTGTCGAGACTTGGCCATGACCCATAAGACAGCCTTTTTCGAGATATACATCGCCGCGGATCTGGACGTCTGCGAAAGGCGTGACCGCAAGGGGTTGTATGCCAAGGCACGGGCCGGGAAGTTGATCGGCATGACGGGCATCGATGCCCCTTATGAAGCGCCGACTTGCCCGGATCTACAGATTGATACCGCCTCTGTGAGCGCGGCCCAGGCGGTGCAATTGATCATGTCCACCCTGGTGGAACTGGGCTATCTCCCCGCCTCTATCCTTCAGGCCTCCTGAATCGCAACAGCACTTTATGAATTCAATAACCTCCCGCCAGGTTGAGCCCGCGGTGCTCCAAAGGAGAGCAATGTGAACGTCACCGACAAACCCGCAACCCATGGCAATACCCGTCCAAGACCGATATTGATGATCCCGTTGCGTCGCTGTGGTAGTCACGCACTGCGGCTGCGTCTCAACCTTAATCCCCAGTTCTATTCCCCCTATCCATTGCATATCACGGACTTCATGCCGCTTGTCCCGCTCTATGGTGATATTGCCGACGACAAGGCTTATTTTCGCATGGTGGTGGATGTTGTCGGTCTGCAGGCAGCCGGTGTCGTCAAATGGCCCGGCCCCGCCTTTGATCCGATCGATATTTTCGAGAGGCTTCGCAACCAACCACGCAGCGTGCATCGAATTGCCTGGGAGTTATTGCTCTGCGCCGCTGAACAGCACCAAGCGCAAGTGGTGATGGATAAGTCTCTGGACAATGTGCACTACGTCGATGAACTCATGCAGCTGTTTCCAAACATGCTGCTGCTGAATGTTGTACGCGACCCACGGGCCCAGGTCGCGTCGATGAATCGCGCGATCATTCATGACTTTGACACCTTGATCAATGCGCAAACCTGGCTGGCCGCCCATCGAGCGGCCCAATCCTTGATCGAACGTTACCCGGAGCGCGTGCTGACCATACGTTACGAGGACTTTCTTCTTGACGAGGAAGCCACCCTCAAACAGATCTGCCAATTTTTCGGCATTCAATTCATGGATAAAATGCTGAATATCGCTGAATCGCAGGAAGCCCGGCAGATTTCACAGATATCGGCGCTTTGGTCATCCAACTGCTTTGCGCCGATTACCGCGAACATTGACAAGTTCAAGGAGCAATTGAAAACCCATGAAATCGAAATGATCGAAACCCTGACCAAGCCGTTCATGCTGCGATATGGATATGAACCCATGACGCAGGCCAACTTTGCCTTGGACACTCACACGCTGGCCGCCGCCGCCGAGCGCTCGGGCGACGCCAGGAAATGTGCCTGGCAAGACCTGGAACAGAAGAACTTCCAGGACTACCTCCTGCGTCAATACCGTGCCGATTACGTTACCTCAGTGCGCAACCGGCTCGACCGAAGCCGATAAGGCGGTTCCCTCCTCCAATAACCGCTCAATCAGGCGATTGACTTGATCCAATCGCCTGAACGGGCCTTTTGTCGCGATCAGGAAGCAGGATGTTATGCTGCGGCCCCAATTCAGGCACTCACTGTACGGTCCTCCCCTGGAGAGTCCGTACGAATATTGGGTGGGTGACTGAAACCAGATCACTGATCACTATGATGACCCAGCGGATGATCCCCATGGCAAACCACGACATCACCTTCCTTCCCGATCCCGACGCGGACTCCATCTCCTCCGACGTTGCCGGTTTCGGCGGCATGCTGGTCTCGACCCAGATCCCGACCCACGCCGACGGCAGCCTGGAATTGGGCGATATCACCCGGCAAAGTGAGTGCACCCTGCAAGCACTCAAAGTGGCCCTGGAACGCGCCGGCAGTTCCATGGACCGGGTTCTGCACCTGACCATCTACCTCACCGACATTGCCGACCGTCCGGCTTTCAACGAAGTCTACAAACGCTTTTTCGCCAAGCCCTGGCCGGTGCGCGCCGCCGTTGGCGTAGCGGCCCTGGCGGTCGAAGGCATGCGCGTGGAAGTGACAGCGATGGCGGCCAAAGGCTAAGTCCGGCGCTCTGGCTGGCGGCCCGGCCCAGCGAGTGGCCGCCACTGGCAAGTACACGGGTGTCGCCCAGGCGTTTCGCGGCTACAATGCGTGCCTTGACCGTGACAAGCCAGACTAAAAAAACATGTCCTTACCCAAGCATCACCTGGAATTGCTCAGCCCTGCCCGCGATGTCGCCATCGCCCGCGAGGCCATTCTGCATGGCGCCGACGCCGTGTACATCGGCGGCCCGAGCTTCGGCGCCCGCCACAACGCCAGCAACGAAGTGAGCGATATCGCCGAGTTGGTGGAGTTCGCCCGTCGTTACCATGCCCGGGTGTTCACCACGATCAATACGATCCTGCACGACAATGAGCTGGAGCCGGCCCGCAAGCTGATCCACCAGCTCTACGATGCCGGCGTCGACGCGCTGATCGTCCAGGACCTCGGCGTGATGGAACTGGATATCCCGCCGATCGAGCTGCACGCCAGCACCCAGACCGATATCCGCACCCTGGCGCGGGCGAAGTTCCTCGATCAGGCCGGTTTCTCCCAGTTGGTACTGGCCCGTGAGCTGAACCTGCAGGAAATCCGCGCCATCGCCGACGAGACCGAGGCGGCCGTCGAGTTCTTCATCCACGGCGCTCTGTGTGTCGCGTTCTCCGGTCAGTGCAACATTTCCCACGCACAGAATGGCCGTAGCGCCAACCGTGGCGACTGCTCCCAGGCCTGCCGCCTGCCCTACACCCTGAAAGATGACCAGGGTCGTGTGGTTGCCTTTGAAAAACACCTGCTGTCCATGAAGGACAACAACCAGAGCGCCAACATTCGCGCCCTGGTCGAGGCCGGTGTGCGCTCGTTCAAGATCGAGGGCCGCTACAAGGACATGGGCTATGTGAAGAACATCACGGCCTACTACCGTCAGCGCCTGGACGATGTCCTCGAAGATCGCCCGGACCTGGCTCGCGCTTCCAGCGGTCGTACCGTGCACTTCTTCCTGCCCGATCCGGAAAAGACCTTTCATCGCGGCAGCACCGACTATTTTGTCAGCGACCGCAAGATCGACATTGGCGCCTTCGACACGCCAACCTTCACCGGCTTGCCGGTGGGTACGGTCGAGAAAGTCGGCAAGCGCGACATGCAGGTGGTGACCCATGAGCCGCTGTCCAATGGCGACGGCCTCAATGTCCAGGTCAAACGCGAAGTGGTGGGTTTCCGCGCCAACATCGCCGAGGCCAAGGGTGAGTTCGAGGAAGACGGCGAGAAGCGCTATCGCTACCGCGTCGAGCCCAACGAAATGCCGGCCGGGCTGCACAACCTGCGGCCGCACCACCCGCTGAATCGCAACCTCGACCACAACTGGCAGCAGGCGTTGCTCAAGACCTCCGCCGAGCGCCGCATTGGCCTTTCCTGGGTCGCTCGTCTGCGCGAAGAGCGCCTGGAACTGACCGCCACCAGCGAAGAAGGCGTCAGCGCCAGCGTTGCCCTGGACGGTCCGTTTGGCTTGGCCAACAAACCGGAACAGGCCCTGGAACAACTGCAGGATCTGCTTGGCCAGTTGGGTACCACCCAGTATCACGCCACGGATATCAAGCTGGATGCGCCACAGGCGTATTTCATCCCCAATTCGCAGCTCAAGAGCATGCGTCGTGAAGTGATCGAGACGCTGACCACAGCGCGCATTGCGGCCCACCCACGGGGCGGTCGCAAGGCCGAGACGACACCGCCGCCGGTGTACCCGGAGTCGCATCTGTCGTTCCTGGCCAACGTCTACAACCAGAAGGCCCGCGACTTCTATCACCGTCACGGCGTCAAGCTGATCGATGCGGCCTTCGAGGCGCACGAGGAGACCGGCGAAGTGCCGGTGATGATCACCAAGCATTGCCTGCGTTTCTCCTTCAACCTCTGCCCCAAGCAGGCCAAGGGTGTGACGGGCGTACGGACCAAGGTCGCACCGATGCAACTGATACACGGTGACGAAGTGCTGACGCTGAAGTTCGATTGCAAGCCTTGCGAGATGCACGTGGTCGGCAAGATCAAGGGCCACATTCTTGACCTGCCGCTACCGGGCAGCGGCGTGCAACAGGTCGTTGGCCATATCAGCCCTGAAGATCTGTTGAAGACGATTCATCGGGCACCACACTGAGTGATGAACGGGGAGCACTGCTCCCCGTTTTCACCTGTTTACGCCATGCAATACAGCATCAGTCCTGATGCGTTCTTGAATACACCTTCATACGGTGCCTAAGCGTACGTCCCCTTGGGAAAAGTCCGACTACCTCTTCCAACTGGTTTAGCCGAGTATGCGAACTGGATCGCTGTTGTTCACAGCACTCGGCCAGGAAGGCTACGTTGGCGGCTACCCCCTTGGGGCTGCCGTCAGAGAATGCCTCCAGGTCGCGGGTCAATTGCAGGAGGCATGATGAAACTACCGCTCACCTTATATGATGCACTGACAGCTGCCACCATCCCAACCAACAGGGCCAAGGCGGTTGTAGATGCCTGGGAGGCCGATGTGGAAAATCTCGCGTCAAAATCTGACTTGCAACAAACCGAGACATATCTGAAAGCGTCCATCTCGGAGTTGGGCTCCGCCATCAGGGAGCAAGGCGTTGAACTGCGAGCGCTGATCAAGGAGCAAAGCGCCGAGCTGCGCGCACTGATCAAGGAACAAGGTTCCGAACTGCGCTCTTCCATTTCGGGGTTGGAGTCGCAGAACAAAATCCTGCGCTGGCAGTTCGGCCTGATTTTCATCTGCGTGGCGGTCCCAATCCTGAAAATGGGCCTTGAGCTGGTGGCCAGATCAGCCTGATCCGCCGGCTACACAAACATTGCCGCGACAACATGGCCGGCGGTGAAGGCTTGCCGTTCAGCGGCTGTCCAACCGATTGACGCATTGGCGGTATTGTTCTGAATGGCGAGTGCCGCTGCCTGCTGGGCCGCAGGTGTATTGCTCCAGGGTGCCAGGCCAAGGGGCTCCGGTGGCAACGGCGGTGGTGGCGGTAGATGAGCCTGGGGAATGGCTTGAATCCGGGCGGATCGAGGGCGGCCCAAGCCAGCAGCCATTTGTGCAGCGGCCAAAGCGGCTGCTTGCGCATTCAGGGCCGCATTCCTGGCTGCAGTGGCAGCCAGAGCGTAAGCCGCATGAGCGGTCCGCATCCAGTGTTTTACCATCATGATCTTCCATCGATTGCGATCTATCACAGGCATCGCGCCAATGGTTTCATCGAAGAAAGTCGCAAGGCCGTGCATAGCCGCCATCAACCCGTCGATGAGCAAATCTTTGTTGGCGTTGCTGGCAACGAGATAGTTCGCAATGGATCCCGCTCCCGCACCAGAGTTACTTGCCACCGCCCAGACCCGGAAGCGGGTCGGGATGTTGGGGCTGGTCCAATGAATCAATAGGTTGTTTTGATTGAACTGAAGTTTGTTGGCCACGTAGTTGTCACCTACGACGGCATAGTCGATTTCAACCACCATCACCTGCTGCGCTCCATTGCCCAGCGCCACCTCCATGTCGCGCCATGCACCACCCCCGGAACCCTGCCAGAGCTCGTATTGCGGCACGATATTCGCGCCAATGTCGCAGCCCCCCAGTTCCAACGCCATGATATGCCCCTTGGCAAAGGGCGTTCCGGCGGTATCGAAACCCGAAAGACAGTTCGGCGGTCCTGGCCGCAGAGCTGTTGCCTGGCGATAAATCTCTCCGACCAGGTACCTCGGTCTTCCAGTGGCATCGCTGTGAATAAAGCAATTGTGATTGATCTGGTTAAGCGCGTTTCCACTGTGTATTGGCATACGAAGATCAAACTCCAAGAAAAAATTCCGACACCTGAAAGCTATCAGCGCCCTTCCCGGGCCGGCACTCAAGAACAGACGGTCAAGTGCACCCATGATAAAGTCGAGGCCCTGCTCTTACAGTCAAAGGGGCTTTTACATGGGCTGTCCCCAAGTCTGCTCAGGCGCCACCCTGCAATGCACCTTCGGCCTGGCGCCCGGCGTACTCAACGTGCTGCCGCAGAACCGTACCCTGGTGTCCGGTATGCCCGCGGCCAACCTCATGGACCATATCCCGCTGGTCAACATCATGCCGTTCGGCATGTGCCAGAGCCTGGCCAATCCCATGGTGGTCGCTGCTACGGCGGCGGCACTCGGAGTGCTGGTGCCGATGCCGTGCATTCCCGTGACCGTCGCCCCCTGGATACCCGGCGGTGCACCTACCATGCTGCTGGGGCCGATGCCCGCGCTGGATGCCAACAGCACGCTGATGTGCAACTGGGCCGGGGTGATCAAGATCCTCTTCCCGGGCCAGGTGCAGATGCTGATTCCCTGATCAGGCATCGGGCGGTTGCCGCCATTTCAACCACCAGGCTTTGCAACGCGCCATGGGTTTTCCCGAAGCCTCTAGCGGGCGTCCGTCCGCAGCATAGGATTGCGCACCTTCCTGAGGCTGGCCCTTGTCGTATTCAATCCGCGCCGCCAACTGGCCGTTGCCATGGAAGCGCTGGTAAAGCCCCTGCAGTTGCCCTTGCCGATAGTGTTCGCGTGAGGCCAGCGTGCCGTCGTCGAAGTAACTGAGCACCTGCCCGTGCAGCAAGCCGGCGCGGTACTGCGCCTCGCGGATCAAGGCACCTTGCGGGTTGTGGAACACTGCCTGGCCATCGAGCTTGTCCTTGAGAAAATTCAGGCGCGCCGAGGGCTGGCCGTTGGGGTGATAAATCACCATGGGGCCCTCCAGCGTTCCCTGGTTATAACTGAGCACCGCTTGTGGCCGGCCGCTCTCCGTCACTCGAGCCGGTCCTTCCAGCTGGCCGCCGATCAGGGTGGCATTGAGTAAGCTGTCGCCGCTGACGACCTCAACCTTGGTGGTTTTGTCCATGCCCCCTCCTCAGTTGACCTTGACCAGGCCGCCCTTGATGGTCAGCATCGCGCCACCATCCACGGTCTGCGAAGCACCACCCTTGTTCATCAGGCTGACCCCGGCGTCGTTGGTCAGTGTGGTGCCGGCCTTGTTTTCCAGGGTGGTCCCGGCTTTGTTGCTCAAGGCGGTACCGGCCTGGTTGCTCAGGGCCATACCGGCCTTGGCGCTGAGGTTGGCGTCGCTTTTCGCCGTGAAGTCACCGCCGCTTTGCAGCGTCAGAGTGCCGGTCACCTTGATGGTCAGGTTGCCGTCCACGGTCAGTTGGTAGTTGCCGCTCACCGTGTGGCTGTAGTTACCCGTGGTGGTGTGGGTCTGGTCGCCGCCGACCTTGAGTATGCGGTCACCCTTGACGTCGAGGGTGTCGCTGCCGGTCTGCAGGGTCACCGTGCGCTTGCCCTTCTCCAGGGTGACGGTTTCATCGCCTTCCTTGACCGTGCGCGTACGGGCGTTCTGCACCGTGAGGGTTTCGTCGTGGCCGACGGTGGCGGTGGTGTCGTTGAGCACATTGAACTTGAGGTCCTTCTGCGCCTGGAGGAAAACCTCCTCCGCGTCTTTCTTGTCCTCGAAGCGCAGCTCGTTGAAACCCTCGCCTCCCTTGGAGGACTGGGTCTTGATCCCGGACTGGGTCTGGTTTGCCGGCAACGCATAGGGCAGCGTGTTTTCGCCGTTGTAGATGCAGGCGGTGACCAGCGGACGGTCGGGATCTCCATCGATAAAGGTCACCACCACTTCCTGGCCGATGCGCGGAATGAACTGCATGCCGAAGCCCTTGCCGGTCCAACCCTGGGCGACGCGGACCCAGCACGAGCTGTTCTCGTTCTTTTCACCCTGGCGGTCCCAGGTGAACTGGACCTTTATCCGCCCGTACTCGTCGGTCCAGATGTCCTCGCCGTCTTTGCCCACCACCCTGGCTGTTTGAGTATGCATGGTCGGCTTCGGGGTCAGGCGCAGCGGGCGGTAGTTGACGCTCTTGGGAATCGCCTCGAAGCGATTGCGATAGTGTTCGTGGCTGGCCTCATGGCTCACCGAGATCAGCAACCACTCGATGTTTGCGCTGCTGTCGTCATGCCCGGTCAGGGTGAAGGTGTAGCCGGGCAGCAACCAGCGGCAATCGCTTTCACCGATCAGGCGCAACGCCTGGGTCCGCAGGGCGTCCATACGCTGTTTGCCCAGGGCATCGCCCCGCGCCTTGGCCGTATAGCCACCGGGGTGTTCATAGACAGAAAGCGGCCCCGACTCGGCCTCGGCCCGGCCGTACAGCGAAGTGGTGGGAGTGACGAACTGATAGTCGGTGGCACTGTAGACACCGGACACCGCCTGCTGGCTGATTTGCGCCGAGCGAATGCCCTGCAACTCCCGATTGCCGATCTGCTGGCCGAGGTAGGCGATGCTCGCGCCATTCGGGCAAGCGACAAAAGCGCTGTTGCTGTCCGCCAGTATCAGGGTATGCAGCCCTTCGGCGTGACTGAAGAACCAGAAGATGCCCTCCTCCTCCAGCAACCGGCAGACAAAGGCGAAATCGGTCTCGCCGTATTGGATGCAGTATTCGCGCGGCTCGTAGCTGCCGGAAAGCTTCAACTCGTAGTCGCTGAAACCATGGGCCTTGAAGATGCTGGTGACGATGTCGCTGGTGGCCAGGTTCTGGTACACCCGGTTGTTGCTGGCCAGGGTCAGCCACCAGAGCCAGGGGCGCAATTGCAGGCTGTAGCGCTCGGCGGTGGCATCGGCCGGTAACTGGCGAATTTGTGCGCAGAGCCCGTCCACGGGACGTTTCAGCGCATCGTTATGCAGAGTCAGGGTCACATGGGTAGCCACGGCGCTGGCCATGGTCACCGTCTCGGTACTGTAGCCGGTAACACTGAACTCCCCCAGCTGATTCAGGGACTCTTCGCCGCTCAGGGTTTCGGGAAACAACGGCGCCATGACCGCGCCGCTCAATGACAGCGTGGTGTTGGTATCAATGGGACGTGGCATGGTGTTCCTTGAAGATCATCTTTGACTACCTGTATTCATTCCAGCACCCATTGCGCCAACTGCCCTGCCACCTGCTCCATCAGCACATGCTCCACATCCCGCGCGCCCGCCGTGCTGCAACGGGCCAGCACGGCCTTGACGATGCCGTCGTCGTAGTCGAAACGCTTGCCGGTGGCCGTCAGGTAGCGCGCACGCAGTTTCTCCAGCTTGGCCAGGACAATCCCTTCCAGGGTCACCTCATCAAGGGCGCGGTACGGTACCACGGTCATGCGTGCCAGAAAGGCCGGGCGGAAGGCTTGCAACAACACAGTGTGCAGCTGCTGGTTGAAGGCTTCGCTGGTTTGTTGCCCGGCGACGCTATCGAGGATCAGTTCGGCGCCGACATTGCTGGTTGCCAGCATCACGGTGTTCTTGAAGTCGACCACCAGACCGCTGCCGTCCTCCATCAGGCCTTTGTCGAACACGTTGTAGAAGGCTTCAAGCACATCCGGATGGGCTTTTTCGATTTCATCCAGCAGGACCACGCTATAGGGCTTGCGTCGCACCGCTTCAGTCAGCACCCCGCCGCTGCCATAACCGACGTAGCCCGGCGGCGCGCCTTTGAGTTGGCTGACGGTGTGGGCTTCCTGGTATTCGGAGAGGTTGATACTGATCAGGTTGCGCTCACCACCGTACAGCGCATCGGCCAGGGCATAGGCGGTTTCGGTTTTGCCCACCCCCGTGGGGCCCAGCAGCAGGAAGACCCCGACCGGCTTTTGCGGATCGGTCAGCCCGGCGCGATAAGCTTGCAGTCGTTGGACGATGGCGCCAAGGGCCGGGCCCTGGCCCATCACCCGCTGGCCCAGACGTTCGGCCAGGGTGCGCAACGCATAGGCTTCGTCGGCGAGCACCTTGCCTTGCGGAATACCGGTCCAGGCGGCAATCACCGCCGCGACGACTTTCGAGTCGACCTGTTCCGGGACCAGTGGATCGTCCTCGCGAATCGCGTTCAGACCGCTTTCCAGGCGCACCAGTTCGCTCGCCAGTTGCTCGAGGCGATTGTCCAGTTCCTCATCATCGCGGTTCGGATCGACACGTTCGTTAAGCGCGAGCATTTCGCGACGGGCCCTGAGCAACTCGGTCACCGCTTCGCGCTCCTTGTGCCAGCGGGTTTCCAGTTCGACGATGGCCTGGCGGTCCTCCTGCTCCTGCAATTCGAGCGGCCGGATCCGCAGGTCATGATCATGCCCGATGGCCTGCTCGCGACGCAGACGTTGCAGTTCATCGAGGGTCGCCGCCTGGCGATGGCGCAGGCTTTCCAGGGCCGGCGGCACGTCATGCTGGGCCAGTGCCACGCGAGCACAGGCGGTATCGAGCACGCTGATGGCCTTGTCCGGCAGTTGTCGCCCGGAAATGTAGCGCTGGCTGAGTTTCACCGCATCCTGGATCGCCGCGTCGAGGACTTCGACGCCATGGTGCTGCTCCAGCTTGCCGGCCACGGCGCGCAGCATCTGCACGGCGGTCTGCTCGTCCGGCTCCTCGACCTGGACCAGTTGGAAGCGGCGTGCCAGTGCCGGGTCTTTCTCGAAGTATTTCTTGTATTCCAGCCAGGTGGTGGCGGCCAGGGTGCGCAACTCACCACGGGCCAACGCCGGCTTGAGCAGGTTGGCCGCATCGTTGTGCCCTTCGGCGGCGCCGGCGCCGATCAGCGTATGGGCTTCATCGATAAACAGGATGACCTTGCCGGCGGCATTACGGACGCCCTCGATCACCCCCTTGAGTCGTTGTTCGAATTCACCTTTGACCCCGGCCCCGGCTTGCAACTGTCCCAGGTCGAGTACCCGCAGGCTGACCGCCTGTAACGGTGGCGGTACGTCGCCCTGGGCAATACGCAGCGCCAGGCCCTCGACCACCGCGGTCTTGCCAACCCCGGGAGCGCCCACCAGGATCGGGTTGTTCTGCCGACGGCGCAGGAGGATATCGATACATTGGCGAATCTCCCCATCGCGACCGATGATGGGGTCGATACGTCCCTGGCGGGCATCTTCCGTGAGGTCCTGGGTGTATTGCTCCAGCAAGGAAGCATCCGCGCCACCCGCTCGCGGCGAGGCTTTTCCGGGGCGGGCCGGCACGCCAGATTCGCAGGAGGGCTCGGTCAAGACCATGAATTGGCTGCGCAACGGGTCGCGGGCGATGCCGAGCAATGAGGGAATGCTGCCTTGCAGCAGCGCCCGATACTCGTCACGGTCGAGCAGTGCCAGCAACAACAGCCCGGAGCGCACCCCCGTCGAACCGAACACACTGGCCTCGACCACCGCGTCCTCGATCAGCGCCAGCAACGGCTTGGACAGCGTCGGCGTGCGGGTATTGCCGGTCTTGAACAGTTCCAGGGCAAGGTTGATTTCGCCCGCCAGACGGTCGCGCTCCAATCCCAGCGCCGGCAGCAGGCAGGCCAGGTCACCGCCTTCGATGTCCAGCAACTCCAGTAACAGGTGTTCGATTTCGACAAAGTGCTGGTTACGCTGCCAACTGCGCTGAGCGGCCCGCTCCATCGCGTCGCGACACGGGTGGTTCAAGCGCGAGATCAGCACGGCGATTTCCATCTCAGGTATCACCCTCTTCGTTCAGGCGCAGGTCGATCCGGAAATCCCCCTGGCGGGGTTTGCGCAGCAGCCAGGTGCCTTGACCCAAGGCACTTGGCTGCTGGCTGCCAATCTTCGTTTCTTCGGCCTGGGTCACGTGTACGGACACGCTGCATTGCAGTTGCGCGCCGAAGTAGAACGCCACCAGCTCCGCCAACTGGCGATGGGAGTCCTCCTCGGGCATGAAACCCTTGGCGATTTCGGGTTCCAGCGGACCCAGGCGAATATGAATGCCTGCATGCTCGTCCCAAACCCGTGTCCCACACAACGCGTCACGCCCCAGGCTGAGATTGCGTCCCTTGCGGCCCAGTACGCTGCGGTCGCTGCTGGCAATCTGTCGCCAGGCACCCTGGTAACCTTGCAGTTGAACGGGCAGATTGAAGTAATGCTTGAGCAGGTTCTGGAACCCGGCCAGGGATCGCCGCCCATTGGCCAGCAGTGCGGCGCGGGCGACCAGGGCTCGTTCCGGCAGCACGCTCGTCTGCTCAGCCGAACTGGACGACAACCCGCACAAGGCGCGCAACTGCTGATACACCGGGCCGAGCGTTGGCTGGCGGTAAGGCAAAGCCACCCGCTGGCGCTGTTCTACCCGATACAGCAGGCTCAACAAACGATGCTGGAACAGATCGAGAAAGGCCACCGTGCCCTGATCCCGATTGCGCGCCCGTTGCTGCAACCACTCCTGATAGGCATAGGGCAACGGGCCGTCCGGGCCGCCGAGGCCGAACACCTGGGTGTGCAAGGTCAACCGGGATCCGGGCAGTTTCGCATTCTTGACTTGCCGCAAGCTGCTGATCTCGCTCGGCGCGAACTCCGGCAGCAGCGGCCCGCGCAAGCGCACCACTTCGCGCCCGGGGTCACTGCCGGTACCCAGCGAGTCGGCCTCTTGCTGCTCGCGCTCGAGAATCATCAGCGCTTGCAGCAACTCAAAACGCTGGGGAACCTGACGCAGGAGTGCGCTTAGAGAGCCAGGATCGGGTTGCTGCTCGGACTCCATAGCTTGATCTCCTTATCGCCCTCTACCAGCAGGGTGCGAACAAAACAGTTGGCATTGGCATACAGCGCAAAAAAGTGCGCGAGCACGCCGGAGAACAGCACTCGACTGCTGCCGGAAAACTTGCTCGGATCCAGCTCCAGACGCACCTCCAGGCCATTGCGCCAGCCGCGCCAGGCATCTTTGCCGACACGGCCGACAACCCGTTCGGTGTTCAGCGAAAGAATGCCATTGATCTGCAAACGCGCGGAGGGTTCGTCCCGCAGATTGTGCAGAATCAGCATCTCTCTGAGCGCCTCCAGCGCCTGGGGGCCTTCCGTCAGCGACAGGTGATTGAGGTTGAGTTGCGAGATCAGGCGCCAGCGTGAAGCGCCGTCCAGTTCGGGCATTGACTGCGGCGTGGGGCTCCTCAGCAAGTTGATGGTCGCCACCGGACCGCTACGTTCGAACTTCAAGCCGCTGCCGCTCAACAGGTTTTGCGCCATATGCCGATTGGTGCACCAGACCTGCGCGGTAAAGGTGTTGTCAGGCGACGCGGAGCCGGGCTGGAAATCGCTGTCCACCAGGCTCAGGATCATGTCGGTACCGGCCCGCGCAATGCCGGGTGCGTTGATCCGCCGGGCGTGCCAGAAGAGGCCGTCATAGGCTTGCCCGTGCTGGTAGCCATAGTACTGCGGCACGGTCTGGTAGCCGCTGGCCGTACCCGCCACCAGCTTGCGGATGCTGTGGACTTCGACACTGTTGTCACGGTGCGAGTCGGCCACCAGGCGATATTCGCTTTGCGTGCCATCCGGGCGCAAGGTTTCGGCCGTACGGGAAAACAGGTTGATGACGGGGGTGCAACCCAGGGCGATGTCCTCGCGTTGCAGGCTCATGCGACTGGCGGGGACACGGTCGAGGGCGATGTAGACCTCAAGCAGATCGGTGGCCTGCGGCGGCACCTTCAGCGCGAGATCGAAAAACGCGAATTTCTGCGCAAAGGCAAAATACTCCACCAGCAGATGCAGCCCGGGATGCACGCCGTCTTCTTCCGGTAGCAGTCGCTCGGTATCGCTATAACCAACCGGCAAAGGCAGGGCATTGACGGCCTGGCCGAGAGTGCCAGGCAGGCCACAGACAATATTCAGGCTATGGGCGGCCAACAGATCATAGAGTTGTGAAGAATTGCCAACCGGCCCCGCCAGGTGAATACGCAAGGTCTGGATCGGTAGTTCGGACCAGGGCTTTCCATTGTTGCATTTCAAAATCAGGCGCAGCGCCGCCTCGGCATTGTCGATGCCGGTGACCGACTGTGCGGCGCTGCCCTCCACCAGGCTGACGTCCTGAACCTCCAGGGGCCATAAAGTGACATCGGCGCAGGTGCGGAAATACAGGCTGTCGAGCTGTTCTTTCTCGGGCGCCTTGAACACCTGTGTGCCTCTGGGCAGGTGGTAACCGGCGGCCAGGCTGCCTTTGCTCGGATCCGGTCCGAACTGCACGATGGCGCAGGAAGGCATCGGCCTTAATACCAGCGGGTACATCTGTTCCAGCAAGGCGTCGCTGAATTCGGAGTAACCGTCGTCGAGCCGGCGTTGCAAACGCGCCGCGAGCAAGGCGAAGCTTTCGATCAGGCGTTCGACATGGGGGTCCTGGGAACCACTGGACGACAGCTTCAGGCTGCTGGCCAGGTTGGGATGATTAGCGACGAAATCGCTGCCGGCACGGTGCAGCCAGGTCAGCTCGCGCTGGTAGTAATCGAGCAGTCGGGCATCAATCGAGTCACTCATGCCTGACCCCGAAGCCGCTTTCACCCAGCTCCAGGACAAACGACATGTTCGGAGTCGATTCGAGACCCCGAACATGCCCGCTCACCCGTACCGTCATGCGTGTACGTTGCCCCGGCAGCGCCTGCACGTCGACATCATCCAGCGCCAGGCGTGGCTCGAAACGGGTAATCGCACCGCGGATATCGCGGATCAATACGCGATGATCCTCTTCGCGGTCGGCATACAGGGTGCTCCAGTCGCTCATCCCGTAGTCGATGATGGTCGGGGCGAACCCATGTACCCGCTCGCTGCGCCGGGTGTTGAGCAGGCGCTCCAGCTCGAGGCGAATGGACTCGACGATCCGCAACGGATCACGGGCATCGAAGTAGCCCTCCGTGTCCCCCGCCAGGAGGTCGAACAGCGCAACACGCATGAAAATCTCCAGCCGGATGAAAACAGGCGATCAACCCTTGATGAGTTTGTTCGCCGCCAGGTCCCAGGTAGAGGCCGCGGTGCCTTCCTTGGTGCCGTCGTCTTTCTGGGCCGTCAGTTCCCACTTGATCTTGGTGAAGTTCAGCGACAGGGTTTCCACCGGCTTGCCACCGGCACCGCCGCTGACACTGACGTTGGAGACCACCACGTTGCTCAGGGTGTAGATGATGAATGGCATCAGTTGGCCGCTGCTCTCGGCGGCGTTGCGGCCGACGGTGACCTTGACCTCGGCGATCGGCTTGCCGCTGCAGCAATACTCGTTGATGCTCGGGGTGGCGGAGTCGATGAACTTGGTCAGGGTGAACTCACCGATATGTGGCTTGCCGGAAGTACGTTCCGAGTTGCTGACGTCGTTGGTGACTTGCATGGCCACGTTGTGGCTGTAGGACATGACTTCGATCTTGTCGGCGTAGCCTTCCAGCAGGGAGTCGCCTTTGATCGTGGTGCCCAGGTCGAGAATAATTGCATCCATGGGGTGTTGTTCCTTGCACGACTAGCAGAAATGGAGGGCCCGCCGGGTCACGGCGGGCGGGATGAGCGGGATCAGGCGGCGGCAGGTGCCGGCAACGCGGCAACCAGGCGAATCGAAGCCGTCAACTCTTCCAGCTGGAAGTGCGGCCGCAGGAACACCGTGGCGGTGTAGCTGCCGGGACGTCCAGGCACATCGCTGACATCGACCCGGGCTTCACGCAGTGGGTACTGCGCCTTGATTTCCTGGGGCGCGTTGTCGTTGATCAGCACGTAGTCGGCGATCCAGTTGTTGAGGTAGGTCTGCACATTGTCGCGCGTCGCGAAGCTGCCGACCTTGTCGCGCAAGATCACCTTCAGGTAATGGGCAAAGCGCGAAGCCGCCAGGATGTACGGCAGCATGCCGGAGATCCGTGCGTTCGCATTGGCCTCGAAGGTGTTGTAGAGCTGCGGCTTGTTGGTGGTCTGGCCACCGAAGAACACCGCGACATTGCTGTTCTTGCGATGGCACAAGGCGATGAAGCCCAGCGAGTCGAGTTCCTTTTCACGACGATCGGTGATCGCCACTTCGGTCGGGCACTTGATCGCCAGGTCGCCGACCTGGGTATTGAACTGGTAGACCGGCAAATCGCTGACCGTACCACCGCCTTCCGTTCCGCGAATCGCGGCACACCAGCGGTAATGGGCAAAGGCGTCGGTGATACGCTGGGTCAACAGCCAGGCGGCGTTGCCCCAAAGGAATTTCTGCGAATCGGGCTCGACCATCTTTTGCGCATCGACATCGGCGCTCTGAGGCGGGATACCGGCGGCTTTGGCTGCCGCAACGGCGGCAATGGCTGCCGCTGCCGCCGTCGCGCCGCTGGTGGTGTTGACATCCTCGACAAAGGTCGACATGCCCGGCACCGGATTGTTCAGCGGATCGTACGGCAGGCGTGACAGGTAGTGCGGCAGGACCATGGCGACATAGCGCGAGTCCTCGGTCTTGCGAAACGCGTTCCACTCGATCAGTGCGCCACTTTCGAAGACCTTGCTCAGGTCACGGGGCACGCCCAGGTCGGCGAAGGACTTGAGGTCGAACAGGGCCGGACTGGCCGCCGTGATCAGCGGTGCATGGGCTGCCGCCGCAACGCCCGACAGGTTGGTGAGCATCTTCACGTCGACACTGTTGCGACCAAATTCGTAGTCGCCCATCAAGAGGCTGAACGGGCTGCCACCGAGGGTGCCGTACTCTTCCTCGTAGACCTTCTTGAACAGCACGCTCTGGTCGAAATCGATGGCTTTTTCCAGGTCTTGCTGCAGCTCGCCCTTGGTGACGTTGAACAAGCGCAACTTCAAGGACTCGCTCGTTTCGGTGTTCATCACCAATTGGTGCAGGCCACGCCAGGAAGCTTCCAGGGCCTGGAACGAGGGGTCATGCAGCACCAGGTTGAGCTGTGCGTTGATCAGCGTGTCGAGGTCGGCGATCCGCTGGCTGATGGTGGTCAGCATGTTGCCGTTGGCCTGGACGTTTTTCTCGCCCACTTCGTCGGCGAAAACGCTGAGCATTTGCTGGGCGTATTTCTTCTGGACGCCATCCTGGGCCCCCAGGATCATCGCCTGGACGATGCTTTCGAGCAGTGGGGTTTGTGCGCTCTGGTCAGCTGCGGCTGCGGGTGCGTCCGCTGCTGGCGTAGATGCGGGCGTCAAAGCTGGGTCATTAGGCATCGCGATTCCTCCATGATGGGGAGCTGATCAACTAGGGTTTGGCAGGATCGACAACAGGCGCTGGGGGATCTACAGGCTTGTTGGGGTCCACAGGATCGACGGGCGCCACTGCGGGATCGGTCTTGACCGGATCCACGATCGCCGCCGGGTCAGCCTTGACCGGATCAGCCGGCACCGCCGGGTCCGCTACTGGCGCCGCGAGGGCCTTTTGCAGGTCGTCCTTGAAGGCCAGAACCGCTGCGTCATCGTGCAACCGGGCAATCAGGCTCTGGTCCAGATCATCGTTGCCATCGAGCTTGATCAACAGGTCCTGCAGCTTCTGACGTTTGTTGTAGAGATCCTTCAGCCCGTCAATCTGGGAAACGATATTTTCCGGGCTGAAATCCTCGATCGTCTTGAACGACAACGAGGCCCACAGGCCATCTTTTGACGTATCAATCAGGTTGGCTACCTTGAACTTCTGCTGCGGGTTGATGCGGCTCAGCACCGTATCGAAGCTGTCGCGGTCGATATCGACAAAACCGCGCAAAGACAGGGGGTCGGGCTTGTTCGGTTGATTGTTGCCCGAGAGGTCGGACAGGATGCCCACCACCAACGGCAGCTCTTGTTTGGTGGTGGCATTGCCGATTTCGACGTCATACGTGATTTGTACACGCGGCGGGCGATTACGACCCAAATACTTCTGCTTGCTTTCCTGATCAGCGGCCATGCCCTTCTCCTTCTGGCGCGCCTACCGAACGGCAACGCGCTCCTGGTGGTATAAACCTTTCCGACAGCTTGAGTGCGAATTTTCTGTAGGAAAATCGGCTGTGCAAAACCTTAGAAGAGGTCTATAAGACAAGCAAGGAATATCTGGCAAAATCTACTTTTGAATCCTATGAAGCGAATTAAGTTCCTCGGTACCCGCTGCGCGCTAGCTATTTTCATGATATTTCAGATAAGTGGTTGCAGCTTGTTTGCGCCCAAGGTCTCGCTGCAAAAAGTCATCATAGACGTCGAACCCTTGGCCAACAGCAATACGCCGCTGGCCCTGGATTTTGTCGCCGTTGCCGACCCGCAATTGCTCGAGCGCCTCAAGGGCACCCCGGCTGATCAGTGGTTCGCCCAGCGCGAGCAGTTTCGTCGCGATTTCCCCCTGGGCTTGAACGTGTGGAGCCTGGAGGTGGTTCCGGGGCAACTGGTGAAGTACGCGAGCAATCCTCTGCAAGGTGAAAAGGCCGAAGGTGTTTTGTTGTTCGCCGGCTACAGCACATCGGGCGCGCACCGGTTGCTGCTCGACAAACAACCTGATATCTGGCTCAAGGTGGGTGCCCGCGAGATGCGCCTGCTCGATGCCCAAGGTCAGTAAAACCCGTATTCCAGGAAGGCTTAGGAGTAAAGGATGCGCGCTATACCGGATGTAATCCCGGATGCGATCTGTTGGAGCGAAGGCATGCAACTGCTTCCACAGCATTTCCAGTTGCAGAACCTGCGAGCCGAAGGCCTGAGCGCCCGTCTCGCCGCCAATGCCCGGCCCTGGTATTGGGGCGTGCAGAACCTCGAGCAACAGATCTCGGACAGCGGCGAAATCACCCTCAAGGCCCTGGATGCGGTGATGCCTGACGGCCTGGTGGTCAATCTTGACCCGGTCAAGGACAAGGACTGCTACCCCCTCCAACTCAAGCTCAAGCCCGAAGATTTCGGCGATCAGACCACCCTGATGATCTACCTGGCGGTGGACCCGTTGTGGCGCGCAGGCGTACTCGGAATCAGTGGACGCCTGCGTTCACTGAACGTCGACGCCTTGGACTTGAGCGACAGCAAAAATCCGAGATCCGAAACCGTGAGCGCCTGGCGACCGATCCTGAATCTGGTGACCAGCAACCAGCGCTCCGACTACGTGTGCCTGCCGCTGTTCAGGATCAGCTACTCCAGCAGCGTCTTCAGTCAACTGGACTATGTGCCACCCTGCCCCATCCTCGAATCGGATTCGCTGCTCGGCAAACGGATCGGCGCGGTGTGTGCGACGGCCCGTGATAAATGTGAATTTCTCAGTGGGCGTTGGCGCCAGGCGCAAGAGTCCGGCAAGCTCCCGGAAAGCATCGAGTTGCGCGCCCAGTTGGTTGCCATCTGGTCTCGCCTGCCGGAATTGCAGGCGATGCTGGAGACCGATATCGCTTCACCGGCCGACCTGTATCTGCAACTGAACGGGTTTGCCGGGGCGCTGTACGGCCTTCAACCGGGGTCGGTGGTGCCGGCCTTTGGTCCATTGAAATTCGACGACCTGCTTGCCGGATTCGACCCGTTGCTGGGCTGGATCGAAACGCAATTGGGGAATATCCGCGCCAGTTACACCCGACGCAGCTTCGAGCACAAGGGCAAATATTTCGCCATCAATCTGAAGGACCAGCAGACGTCGATCCAGGAACTGGTGATCGGCCTGCGCATGCCTGCTGGCGCGAGCCCACAGGCTGCGGCGGACTGGTTGGAGAACGCGTTCAGGGCTTCACAGCCGCAATTGCCGGCCCTGGTCAAGCAGCGTTCCCAAGGCCTGGCATACAGCGCGCTGGGACGCACCGAACAAGCGGCCTATGTCGTCGCCGAGGACATCCGCCTGTTCAAATTGCAGGCCAGCGGCGGTTGTTTCGATCCCCAGGCCTACCTGTGCCTGTACATGCCGCCGGGTAGCGAATGGCGCGATCCTATTGAGATACTGATGTTCGACGCCACCCGGGACTGAACTTGATCAGGGATTGATGAGCAATGTTGGATAATGACTCACTACCGGCGTTCGACACATTCGAGGCGGCGCCGCTGAGCAGCGCTTTCAACCGGGCCTGGAATGAATGGCTGGTGTTCTGGCAGGCCCTGCCGCACACCACCGAGGCCTCGGTGCAGGTCACGCAAGTGGCCGGTCAAGTCAGTCAGATCGCCAGGCGGTTATGGCGCAGTACCTTCGCAGCCGTCGGTGATGCCCAGGGCCAGCAAGCCAAGGCAACGCTCTTCGCCTTCATCGGCCTGGTCGATGAACACCTCCTGTTCGAGGACTGGCCTGGGCAACCCGCCTGGCAGGATCGCCCCATGGAGGCCCGCCTGTTCGGCAGTCGTTCGGCCGGCGACCGGATTCCAGTCGCCATCAAGAAGCTCCTGGAAACCCGTGATCCGGCCCTGCGCGACCTGGGCAGCGTCTATCTCTGCTGTCTGATCCTCGGTTTCCAGGGGCGACTGCGCAATGGCAGCGGCCCGGCCCTGCACGAAAAATGGCGGCGCAGCCTGTTTATGTTCACCCATCAGCGCGGTGCCAGTGACAACGATATCGCCGCGCAACTGCAGCGTCCGAGCGCCATCGCCCCCCAACAGCTACCGGTGCGCCGCAGCCTGCCCGATGGCTACCGGCTGAGCTTGGCACTGGGGCTGGGATTGCTGTTGTTACTCGGCATCAGCCAGTTGTTCTGGTGGAATATTCAATACCGGGTGCAGCCCGGCATTGAGCAGGATCTTCAAGCACAGGCCACGGAGCTCAAGCGCTGATGGCTTACCTGGGTGAAATTCTCGCCGCTCTGCTCTTGCTGGTGTTGCTGGCAGCCTTGTTGTGGAAGTACTCCGCGCGACTGAACGGTGCCAATCGCAGCTTCTATGCCGCAGTGAACGAGTGGGAAGAGGCGCTGGGTGTACAGACCCGCTATGACACGCCGTGGTTGCTGATGCTCGGCGATGCGCCGCAGATCGAGGCACTGCTCACCGGCTGGGGGCTGACCAGCGTGGCACAACCGGCCTGGTTCGGACGCTGGTGGTACGGCCCCGACGGTGCGGTGCTGGTGGTGCCCGCAGCCCTGTTCAGCCATGGCGAGCGTGCCAGCGTGCAGCTCAAGCTCTGGCGCCAGCTCCTGGAACTGCTGGTCCAGGCCAGGGCCAACCGCCCGGCGGACGGTATCATCTGGCTGTGCGACCTGGAGCAACTGACACCCGATCAGGACACCGCCGCAGCCGGCCTCGCGGCGCGGCGCAAGTTCGTCGATGTGCAACAACGCCTCGGCCTGAGCCTGCCGGTCTACATGCTGCTCAGTGGTTTCGACAGCCTGCCCGGTAGCAGCGAGCTGCTGGAGGTGTTGCCGGTGGCGGCGAAGGGCGCGCCTCTGGGCTGGACCTCGCCCTACACGACACAAACCCCTTGGCACCCGGACTGGATCAACCAGGGCCTGGGCCAACTCGAACAGGCCATGGCCGACCTGCTGGTGGAAATCGGCACGCTGCGTGGCCAGGTCGGCGCCGAGCTGTACCTGCTGCCCCGGCAACTGCAAGCGCTGCATGATCCCCTGCGTTCCTTGTGCGACCCGGTTTTCCAAGCGAACGCCATGGGCGAAGCGCCGCGTTTGCGTGGCTTGTATTTCAGCGCCCAGGCCAGCCGCGCCGCGCCGGCAGCCGACGCCGACCCGTTTGCCGAAGGACCGACACCGATCCCGGCCCCCCCGCTGTTCACCCCGCGGCTGTGGCGCCAGCGCATCATCGCCGAACAGGGGCTGGCCCAGCCGGTCGCACGCATCCTGCAAGTACGCCAGCGCTCGCAACAACTGGTGGCGGTCGCCGTGGGGGTGATCGGCCTGTTCTGGGTGATCGGCATGCTCTGGGCCTGGCATGGCCGTAGCGATGCCGCGACGCAATTGAGTGCTCTGCTGCACGAGGATCAGTTGCACAACCCCGTGACCGATGACGACGCCGCCAGGCGCGAGCGTATCGCCAGTTTCTGGCAACTGCTCCAGGCCTCGCCGCGTTGGCATATGGGCACCTCGATTTTGCCAGGCTCCTGGTTTTCCGCACTCGACCAACAACTGGCGCAGGAACTGCGCAGCCGGGCCCGGGTGCAATTGTTCACCCCGCTCAAAGGCAGACTGCAGGATGAACTCAATAACCTGATCGCGCCCCGCACGGTGGCCCGTCCGCGAGCCGGCAGCAGCAACAATGAAGAGGCCTATCGCCAAGCCATGCAGGTGCTCGACCAGGCCCTGGCGGTGGAGAGTCACAACAAGCGTTTCGCCCAGAGCGTGCAAGGTGACCAGCGCCCGCTGGATGACGCCATCGCCCTGGCCAACGATTTGCTTGGGCTCAACTTCCAGACCAAGGGCCTGCCGCTGGGCGACGATTACAACCACCTGCTGGCCACGGCCGAGGTGCCACTGGCCAGTCCCTTGCAGTTGGACCCGGTGAAGCCACAGATAGCCACGCGCTACGTCGATAGCATGCGCTTGTGGCTCGACAGCCTGTTCGCCAGCTCCGACTTCACCACCACCGCCGCGGCCCTGAACAGCCAATTGCAGGCGTTACAGGGTGGCCAGCGCAACAGTCTCGCCGAGCTTGAAGAGCTGGACGCGTCCATCGTCCAACTGCGCCAGTTGCTGGCCCTGACCAATGCAGCCTGGAGCCAGGGCAATGGTGCGCAGTTGGCACCTGGCTATCAGGAGAGTCTTGAAAAGGCCCGGCAAAGCGCACTGATCGGGGTGGCCGCGGTCGACAAGGTGGAGAGTTATGCCGCGAGTTCCAAAGGGAACTTCCACGACCGCTGGTTGGCGAAAGGTGACGAGGACCAGGCTATCTTGCGCCAACAGAGCAGCGGCGGCCTGGAGCTGCAAACCAATGTCGACAAGCTCGGGCAGGTGGTCTCGGCGCTCCTGCACCAGGACTTCAGCCAGATGGCCCTGAACCAGGACGACGCCCCCCCGTTGAATGGCCAGGGGCTGCGCGAGCTCGACGGTGGCAAGTTGGACGCGGCGCTGCATTATCACGACAGCTACCAGCTGTGGCTGCAACAGAACGTCGCGGAACTGCCCTCGCCTTACCGCAAGGCGCTGATCGCGGCTGCCCGCTCGGCGACCTCCATCGCCATGTGGCAAAGCCTGAACAGTGTTTCCAGCCTGGGTACCGGCAAACCTGCGGAAGCCGATCGCGGTACCACCTTCAACCTGCCCGCCGACAAGGCTTTGCAGGTGCTGCAAGTGTTCAGCGACATCAGTGACACGCGCCAGACCGAGGCGCTGCGCCAAGAGCTGAATACCCGGGCACTGAATGACCTGCATCGCTCCATGGACGAGATCGATGCCTTGCCGCTGTTTCGCCAACCCATCGACTTCAGCCAATGGGACGGTACCCGCAACCTGTCGCTGCGGGCCTTCCGGGAAAATGATCCGCAGGCCTTGAAACAGGACTTGAACCGCCAGTTCACCCTGATCGGCGATTCGTTGAGCACCGCGCGTCCGGCCATCGAATGGCTCGACCAACAGCGTGATCGACTCTCGCCCAGTGATGATGGGATCCTCGACAGCTTTGTCGACATGAATGCCGAGCTCAAGAAGTACAGCGACCAGAATCCGGCCAGCTCGCCGCTGCAGTACCAACAGATGGTCCTGCGCGACTTCAATGACATGGACCTGGGCAACTGCGCCAAGACCCTGTCCGATTCGGTCTTGCCGATGGGCCGTGGCAATATTGCCCAGCTTGCCCGCAGCGCTCATGACCGGGCACGTCAACGTTGCGACAGCTTGCAGAATTACACGGCGGCGGTGGCCTGGAAGCGTCTGGACGACTACTTCAGGACTTACCTGGCCGGGCGTTTTCCCTTCAGTGACGACAGCACACCGGTCGATGCCAATCCCGACCGGGTTCGCGAATTCCTCGACCTGATCGACAAGAACCTGCCCAGCGCGTTCAGCGGCCTGGAGAACAACCATTCGGCGAAGTCGTCCGCGGCGGCCGAGTTCCTGTTCAACCTGCAAAACGCCCGGGCCTGGCTCGGCCCATTGCTGCTGCGTGACAAGGATGGCGTAAGGGGCCTGGATCTGGAGATACGCTGGCGCACCGATCGCGACG
This sequence comes from Pseudomonas gingeri, assembly GCF_013386165.1. Taxonomy (GTDB): domain Bacteria; phylum Pseudomonadota; class Gammaproteobacteria; order Pseudomonadales; family Pseudomonadaceae; genus Aquipseudomonas; species Aquipseudomonas gingeri_C. The sequence continues at coordinate 966,314 of NZ_JACAOS010000003.1, forward strand.
AAGAACGTGGCGCCGATCAGGTCATCGACTGGAACCTGAGCACCGGTGCGCGGGTCGTCAGTTATCCGGCCGAAAACCTCAGCCACGCCAATTGGACCGTCGGTGAGCCGGTGCGCCTGGCCCTGCGCTGGGCCAAGGGCAGCAACCAACGGCCCCAGGACGCTCCGGCACAATCGGCGCTGGCCGTGGCCGATCTGCAGGCCAGTTGGTCGTACGAGGGGGCCTGGGCCCTGTTGCGCTTTATCCACGCCCACCAGGCCGGCAATCACTTCACGACCCAGGATGAGGGTGACCGGCCGCTGGCCCTGCAACTGCCGTTGCGCTCGCCACTGCCGGGGAATGCCGATGCGCTGATGTTCCTGCGCCTGTCGCTCAAGGCGGTCGGTGGCAAGCAGCCGCTGATCCTGAGTACCCTGCCGACGCGCGTGCCGGCCTCGCCCTACGGGTCGGTCTTCCCGCTGCCAGTGGCCAGTACCGAGATTCAACCATGAGTAACGATGTGCCCTCCCTCGATCAACTGCGTCTGCGTTTGGCGGGCCTTATCGAGCCTTTGCACGGTCCTGACCCGGCCGGCATCAGCCTGCGCTCGGCACCGGAGATCGACGTATTGCGTGAGGCCCGGCGCGAGGACGATGCCAGCTTGCCCACCGGTGTCTGGCAGGCCGACCTTAAACGCGCGGACTGGTCCACGGTGGAAAATCTCGCCAGTGAGCTGCTGAGCAAAAGCAGCAAGGACCTGTTGGTGGCCACCTGGCTGGGAGAAGCCTGGCTGCAGCGCTATCAATTACCCGGCTTGTGTGTGGCGCTGGAACTGGTGGACGGGCTGTGTGAGCGTTATGGGCTGGCACTTTATCCCCGGGGTGACGACGCCAGTTGGCTGGCATCGCCCTTGGGTTTGCTGGTTCGTCAGTACAGCCTGTTGCTGAATATCCGCCTGCCCTTGCTGGGTGCTGCGGCGCGCGGGTTCGAAAGCCTGACACTGGAACAGTGGACACGGGCGCAGAAACAGCTGCTGAACAAAAGCGAGGAACGTAAGGCCAAGGCCTTGGCGCAGGAGTCCCAGGACTTGCTGCGTGATTGGCGCGAGGCGGTGCTGCGGGTTCCCGTCAGTGAGCTCGATGCACGCTTACAGTTGCTCAATGCCTGCTCGCAGAGCGTTGAGCGCCTGAACGACTGGGGCAACCGCCAACTGGGCGACGAAGCCCCGAGCTTTGCGGCCTTGCAAAATATCCTCGATCTACACGTCCAAGCTTTGCGGGAGTTTATCGCCATGCACCCGGAACCGTTGCCGGTGTTCGTACCGGACATCCTGCCTGCCGAACCGGCCACGACCGAGGAGCCGGTCCTCACAACGGCGGCTTTGCCGCTGTCGGCACCGGAGTCACGCCAGGCCGCCTATCGGCAGTTGAAGGTTATTTCCGATTATTTGAAGCGGGTCGAGCCCCACAGTCCGGTGCCCTACCTGATCAACCGTGCGGTCGATTGGGGGAATATGGAGTTGCCGGAATTGCTTGGCGAGTTGATCAAGGCCGACCCCGATATCCAGCGAATCTGGAGACTGCTCGGGGTCTTGCCTTAAGCACCAATGGTCTGGTCTTGCGCGGTCACTGTAGGAGCTGGCTTGCCAGCGATGAGGCCCGCAAGCATTGCATCGACTATCCGGCCGCCATCGCCAGCAAGCCGACTCCTACAGATTTGAAACCTGTATTGTCTCAGTGCATGTCGGCGTGATCGGCCATGCTGTTCAACGCCCGAGCCCGAGCCTTGACCTCGATCGACTCCTTAACACCCTGGGCATTTTCCACCACCAGCGTCAGCGGCACCTCATCGCCCTCCTTCACCTGCCCCACCAGATCAATCAGCATCACGTGATAACCCTCGGGCTCGATGGCCACGGTCTTGCCCGCCGGCAGCGCTACGAAAGTCACAGGCTGCATGCTCATGATGTCGTTTTGCATTTTCGACTCATGGATCTGCACGATCTTGGCCACCGGCGATTTCGCCTCCAGCAGCTTGGCGTTGTCACTTGAGGTGATCCGCATAAACGCCCCGGTCGAAGGCTGGCCCGGCACGGTGGCGCGCACCCAGGCATCGTCCACGGTGGTTTGCGCAAAAGCCGGGACGCTCAGCAAGGCGAGCAGGGAAAACATCAGGGCGTTCAAGGGTTTCATGGCAGTGACCTTCTTAATTCGAGTATTCATCAGCAGACTTCCATCACCGTGAGCAGATCCTCTGCACACTGTTTGGCCGACAGCGATGGCGACAGCCCCAAGCGCAACACGCCCCGCGTGTCATAGACAAAACTGGTGGCCGAATGGGACAGCGTGTAGGTCGAACCGCTGGGGATTTTTTCGTAGAACACCTTGAATTCCTTGGCGGTGGCCGCGGTTTCTTCCAGGGTGCCGTAAAGCGCGACGAAGCTGGGGTCGAAGGCTTTTACATAGGCATCGAGCACCTTGGGCGTATCGCGCTCCGGGTCCAGGGTGATGAAGATCACCTGCAAACGATCACCGTCCACGCCCATCAGCTTCTTGGCCTGGACCGCCCTGGCCAGCGCGGTCGGGCAGACAGCCGGACACTGGGTGAAACCGAAAAACACCATCGGCATCAGGCCGCGGTAGCTGGACAGCGTCTTGACGTTGCCTGCGGTGTCCTTCAGCTTGAAGGTCCGCCCGAGGATCTCGTCGCTCAGGTCCTTGCCGTATTTGTACGACAGGCTGTTGGAGCTGTCACAACCGGTCAGCGCGCCGAGGCCGAGCAGGCCAAGGCCGGCAACCACCTGGCGGCGAGTCAGCAATTCATTCATGTTCTGTAGTCCTTCGTATGGAGCGATGTCGCGGCCTTGCGCTACCGAAAAGGCCTATTGACGCACATCAGCGGGCGTCAGGGCGTATCAGGTAGCAGGCCGTCCCGACAATGATCGGTACAGCAGATCAGACGCTGGCCTGAGGCGGCGCACGGGAGCGGGCACCCGGGAAAACCGGGGCCGAAGCTTGCTCGGGGATGAAATGATTGTGCGCAAAGCTGACCGGGACCAGGGCCAGACGCGGCGCCAGGGCATGGGAGTCGCTGAGCGCCGGGTGCTGGAACAGCAGCGAGCAATAGCCGCATTTCTCCCAGAGCATCGTCCCGTGATGATCCGCCAGGCTCGGGCCGGGGACGGCGCCACAGATATCATCGTTCGCCGGGGCGGCGCCGTGGGCCAGACTCAGCCCCTGCCCGATCAGCGGGCCGGCGAAGACCAGCAGCATCGCCAGCAGGCTGAGCCAGGCGCCGATGCGACGGCGTCCGGACGATCGAAGGGACTGAATGGGTTTCATAGGCGCAGAATGTAACACCGTCGCCGTGGCCGGTGGTGCGACAAAATGGCACATCGAGCACCGCCCGGGGCCACAGGCTTCACGCCAACTTGACGTTCATGGTGATACGCGCCGTGAACACCTGCACGCCCTCCTCGTCACGAATGTCCACCACCACGACCTTGTCTCCCGGGCTCGACCAGTCGACGGCACTGCCATCGGCCACGGCGCGCACGTCGGTCTTGGCCTTGGCCAGGTATTCAACGCTCATGCCCTTGGGAATCCAGCGCGCCCCTGGCGGAATCGACACATCGGTCATCACTCCGGCCGCCAGCTCTGCGGCGTTGCACAGGGCAATGGCGTGGACGCTGCCCAGGTGATTGGTAATTTCCCGACGAAACGGTACCTGGACCTGCGAATGCCCCGCACGCAGCTCACTGATCAACGGGTTGATGGTGCTGAAGTAAGGGGCCATCTGGCAGGCCATCTGACTGAATTTTTCCGGACCGACGCTGGTGAACATGCTCAGGAACTGGCTCATGGGGTGTACCTCTGTGGATGTCTTGTTTGAGTTGCAGAATATTATTCTGTAAAAGAACAATATTCTGTTTGTTGAAAATCTGTCAAGCTCACTCCACCCTCCCCTCCGATTCCTGCCTTGCCACCGGACTTAGGTTGTTGCTTCCATGGAAAACCTTGATCTTCTCGAACGCTGTTACCCGGGCCGTCGGGCCGAATTGAAACGCGCGATCCTGGCGCAGGCGCTGTCCAGTTTTAACGAGCACGGGATCGAAGCCACGACCATCGAGACCATCCGCGCCGAGTGCGATACCAGTGTCGGGGCGATCTATCACCACTTCGGCAACAAGGAAGGCTTGGTGGCGGCACTGTTCTTCGCCGCGCTGGAAGACCAGGCCGGGTTGCGTGAGCGTTATCTCTCGGCTGCCCGAACCTTGCAGGACGGTGTTCAGGCACTGGTGCACAGCTATGTCGACTGGGTGGACGAGCAACCGCAATGGGCACGCTTCCAGTTCCAGGCTCGATTTGTCGTGGCCCAGGGGCCTCACGCCACGGAGTTGGCCAGCCGTAACAAGGCACGTAATCGGCAGTTACGCGAATGGCTGAGCGAGCCGGCCCACGCCGACGGCCTGAAGAACATTCCTGCCGAGTTGTTGCTGTCGTTGATTGTCGGGCAGGCCGAGAATTACTGCCGGGCCTGGTTATCCGGGCGGGTTCAGAGTCGCCCCGCGACGTTCAGGACCGAGTTGGCCGTAGCGGCCTGGCGTTCGTTGCAGGTCTAACGGATGGGTGGGAAATTGGCGGAAGGCAGCCGGAGTCGAACCTGCCCGGGAACAGATGCCGTCCCCAACCGGGTTTGAAGCCCGGCCGCGCCACCGGGCGCGATTGCCTTCCTTGAAATCTTCAGCGCAGGCCTTCACGGGCCAGCGCGTTGTCAGCGCGAATAAAACGCAGGTTGCCGACCCGCCGCGTCAGACCGATCCGGTCGAAAAACTCGAGTATCTGAATGCAGCGTTTACGCCCCAACCCCAACCGATCACGAAAGGCAATCACCCGCACTGTCGGGTTATCCGCCGCCAACTGCACCAGCATAGCTGCCAATTGCCGGACTGCCGCCTCCGTGTAAAAACGGTCGTTCACCACCTGGTAGACCTGCCCCAGTCTTGCCAGCTTGCGTAGCAACAGGCGCACGGCGGCTTCATCCTGCCCGGTGGACTGCGCCAGACTGCGTACCCACGGCGGATCGACGGCGCTCTGCTCCAGCAGTGGTTGCAGCTGTCGCCACAAACCATCGTCGTCATCGCTCAGGCGCACCTGGTGCTCGGGCAGATGCAACCAGGGGCCGCTGGCAACCAGCACGGCTTCTTCGAGCAAAGCGTCCAGCAGGCTGATAAACGCCGGGCGTTCCAGCGACAAGGCGGCAAAGCGCCGCAAGCGATCACGATCGGGCCCCAATTGATCGGGTTCCTGGGCGTGAAAGCGCGCCAGATGCGCCAGCAAGGCATCCTTCTGGGCTTGCCAACCCACGGTGCTGAACAGCAACGGCCCTTGCCGCGTGGTAATCACTCGGATGTCGGCGGGCAGGTTCCAGGTACCGCGCAGGCGATTGAACTGGCGCTCCAGCCGTTGCGGATCAAGACCGCCGGCGCTGCCGGCGAGCAATGTAGGCAACACCGCTTCCAGGTTCGGGGCCCCGGCCAAGGCCTGCAATTGCGCCAGACGCTCGGGACTGCGCCGGTGACGGGTCGGCGCAAAGGGGTCCAACACCCGGCCCCCGCCCAGGGTTCGTTGGGCGCTTTGATCACGTAACACCAGGCGATCGCCGTACACGGCGTGCAACGGTCCATGGCTGATCAACTGGGCAAAGGCCCGCCCTCCCGGTGCCAGCCGCGTGGTGTCCAGGAGTGCCACCCGGCCGAGTACATCCTGGGTCCCCAGATGAATGTGCACCGGGCTGAAATGTTCGAACTGGCGTATTTCGCTGGGAAGCAGTTGCAGCTCGATGTCCAGCCGCTGAGTCGGTGCGTGCAGCCACTCGGACTGCAACCAGTGGCCGCGGTGAATCTGCTCGAGTGTCAGGCGCTCGGCACTCAGGTTCAGCGCGACCCGTTGCCCGGCGAACGCCTCGTTCCCCGGCTGGTTCTGCGCGTGCAGGCCGCGAACCCGCACGGCTTTGCCCGTGGGGCCGAGTGCCAGGATGTCGCCGGTACTGACATGGCCGGACAACGCCGTCCCCGTGACCACGATGCCACTGCCCGGCACATTGAACGCACGGTCGATGGCCAGGCGAAAGCCGCCTTCGGCACTGCGTCGGCGAATCTCATCCTGGGCCTGGAGCAAGGCCTGACGAAGTGTCTCGATGCCTTCTGCGCTGACACTGGAAACCTCGATCAGCGGCGCCTGCGCATAAGGGCCAGAGGCCAATAGCGCCTGGATCTCGGCGCGCACCTGAATCCTGCGCACCGGTTCGACCCGATCGCATTTGCTGATCGCCACCAGCGCCTGGGGAATGCCCAGCAGTTCGACAATCGCCAGATGCTCACGGGTCTGGGGCATCACCCCATCGTCGGCGGCCACCACCAGCAATACCAGGTCGATCCCCTGGGCACCGGCCAGCATGTTATGGATAAACCGTTCATGGCCGGGCACATCGATAAAACCGGTCAGCGCGGCGCCGCTCGCCAGCGGGGCATAGAGGTAACCCAGGTCGATGGTGATACCGCGTTCGCGTTCCTCCCGGCGTTTGTCGCCGGCCTGGCCGGTCAATGCCTGGAGCAGGCTGGTCTTGCCATGGTCGATATGCCCCGCCGTGCCGACGATCACCCTACCCGACTCCCCTGCGACCCGCTTTTTGTAGGAGCAAGCTTGCTCGCGATAAACGATGACGCGGTCCCAAGGCTCAACCCCTCAAGCTGTGCCACCCAAGCCGCCTCATCATCCAACTGACGCAAATCCAGCCACAAGGCGTCATCATCGATTCGCCCCAACACCGGAATCGGCAAGCCCCGCAGCGCCGCCTCCAGTCCATGCAGACTACGTCCGCGCAAACGTTTCGAGGTATTGGCCCGCAGGCACAACGCCGCGCTGGGCAAGCGCGCCACCGGTTGGCTGCCGCTGCCGATCATGCCCAGCGCCGGCACTGCCGAGACATTCCAACCCTCCCCCAAGACAGCGACCAACAACGGGCGCAGACGCTCGGCCTGGGCCAGGATCTCCGCCTGGGGCCGGGTCAACAGACGCAAGCTGGGCAAACGCTCGGCCAATCGATCCGGATTACGGTACAACCCCAGTACCGCCTCCAGGGCGGCAAGGGTCAGTTTGTCGACCCGCAATGCCCGTTTCAGTGGATTCTTCTTGATCTTCGCGATCAGTTCCTTGCGCCCGACGATCAGCCCGGCCTGGGGGCCGCCGAGTAATTTGTCACCGCTGAAGGTCACGATATCGGCACCGTCTTCCAGCGCCTGGCGCACCGTCGGTTCGGCCGGCAGGCCCCAGCGTGTGAGATCGAGCAGGCTGCCGCTGCCGAGGTCTTCGAGCAATGGCAGCCCATGGCGATGGGCAATCTGTGCCAGCTCGGCGGTGGGCACCTGGGCAGTGAAACCCTGGATGTTGTAGTTGCTCGCATGCACCCGCATCAGCAGGCCGCTGCGTGGGCCGATGGCGGTTTCATAGTCACGGGCATGGGTGCGATTGGTGGTGCCCACTTCATGCAGGCGGACACCGGCGCGGGCCATGATGTCGGGAATGCGGAAGGCGCCGCCGATCTCGATCAGTTCACCCCGGGAGATAATGCCTTCCTTGCGTTGCCCGAGGCTGTTGAGGGCCAGCAGCACGGCGGCGGCATTGTTGTTGACCACGGTGACGGCTTCGGCGCCGGTCAGTTCGCGAATCAGACCCTCGATCAGATCGTCACGCTCACCACGCTTGCCGCTGTGCAGATCGAACTCCAGGTTCAGCGGGTAGCGGGCAGCCATTTGCACGGCGTCGATGGCTTCTTCCGGTAGCAATGCACGGCCAAGGTTGGTGTGCAACACCGTGCCGGTCAGGTTGAATACCCGTTGCACACGGCTACGGTGCTGGTTGAACAGACGTTCGCCAACCCGGCCCGCGAGAACCGGCGGGGTCAGTTCGGCGGCGCTGAGTTGGCCTGAGCGGGCCGGTTCGCGCAGTTCGTCGAGTAGCTGGCGCAGACTCGCCAGCAAGGCATCGCGGCCGTAACGCTCGACCAGGGGTTGGCAGGCGGGGTCGCGCAACAGGCTATCGATGGAGGGCAGACGGGGCGGGATAGCGGCAAGGCTTGAGGACATCAAGGGTTTCCTGAAAGCACGATGCGAAAACCTGAGTGTAGACGCCATCGCTCCCTGTAGAAGCAGCCGGTCGACGCTCGATTGCTCGCGATGGACGTCAACGATAATGCGCGCACTCTGACACCCAGCGGTGCCTGGACTACCATCGCGAGCAAGCTCGCTCCTACACGGTCAATCGCCGCCTGGGGCCAGCAGCAGGTTCGGGGCTTGACGCAGGTAGCCTTCCTGGTCGAGACGAATGTCCAGCGCCAGGCTGGTGATATCGGCTGACAGCGGCTCAGCCTCGGCGTCTTCTTCCAGGTAGATCAACTTGAGATAGCTGTTGCAACCCGGGCAGATTTCCGCGCGCAACGGCGCATGACCCGCCGCGTGCAGGTCATCCCCCAGGCTCAGGTACTTGAGCCCCTTGCTCTGTTCGCAGTAGATGCACTTGACCCGCACCACATGCCACTCGCAGGCGCACAACGAACACACCAGGTAACGCAGGCCATTGAACTTACCCCGGTGCCGAATCACCCCGGCCATCGCCGGCGAACCACAGGCCGGGCACTGGCTCAGGCTGTCACAGGGTTTCAAGGCGAGGTTCGGCACGCTCAACAACCAATGGCTCCAGGCCGCCTGCAACGCCGCGCCAAGAAACGGCACCAGCGCCGCCGGCAGCCCGGCATATTGGCCACCAAGCAAAGCCAGCGCCCAGACTTTGCGTTGCCCGGCCCGGCTGTCCCGCAAGGTGCCGATAGCCTGTCTTACGGCGGGAACGCTGCTGGTATAACCCGAGAGCAAGGCATCCAGCCAAGGCAGCCAGAGGTCTTCGCGCACCAGGCTGTCGGCGGCCAACGGTGGCAGGCCATGTTCCAGGCACAGCCGCTGGCGCTCAGGGTCGGGCAACAGATTACTCGGTGGCTGCTCCAGCAACCGCTGCTGCTCCTGGCAAAGCCCGGCCACCAAGGTGATGTACTCGGCCAATGGATGCCCGACCGCCAAATGCTCCAGCCGGGCCGCGCGCAGGGCGAACAGCGTCGGCGGCGGCAGGTGCAGGAACGGCGGCGAACTGGCCGAGGCTTCGATCTGTCCAGGTTCCAATATCGTGCTCAAGCGCTTATCCCTTTTTCCGTGGCTCGGCGGTCGGAGCTTCGCTGCGGGTGACTTCGCGGTACCACAACTCATGGTGTTTGCGCGCCCAGGAGCGGCTGACCCAGCCATGCAGCATGGCCCCGACCGAGCCCTTGATCCAGATGCCGGCATAAATATGCACGATGATGCTCAACACCAGCACGAACGCCGCCAGTGCATGGAGCAACACCGCCAGGCGAATGCTGCCGATACCGAAGTACTGGCTGAAATACGCCCGCCAGATCACCACCCCGCTGACCAGCAAGACCAGCATGCAAGCCAACAGCGTCCAGAACAGCAGCTTCTGTCCAGGGTTGTACTTGCCAATCGGTGGTACGCCCTCCTCCTCGTTGCGAATCACCCGGTCGACCCGCCTGAGCCACAGGCGGTCATTGGCGATAAAGAAGTTGGCCCGCCAGAAACGGATCACCAGCCCGAGGAACAGCAGGAACATCAGCAGGCCCATGAACGGATGCAGGATACGAGTCCAGGGCCCGCCGCCGAACAGTTGGCTGAGCCAAAACAACGACGGGTGAAACAACGCCAGCCCCGACAGGCCAGCCATGAAGAACAGGATCGCCACCAGCCAGTGGTTGGTCCGTTGGTTGGCGGTATAACGCAGGATCGGCTTGCCGCTCATGGCCGTGGCTCCTCACCGGTTTTCGGATCAAAGACATGCACGCTGGGGTCGACCTGATGGACGCTGCTGTCCGTCGGCGCTGCCGGCTCGTCCTCCTCCACCCGTTGCGGGCCGATGCGCACATAGTGGAAAAAGCCCGCCAGCACCGCCACGCCCATCGCCAACAGGCCCAGGGGCTTGCTGAGGCCTTTCCACAACTCGACAAAAGGACTGATGCTCGGCTGGTTCGGCAGACCGGCGTACAGTGACGGTTGGTCGGCGTGGTGCAGCACGTACATCACATGGGTGCCGCCAACGCCTGCCGGGTCGTACAAGCCGGCCTGGTCGAAACCACGGGACTTGAGGTCGACGATGCGCTCGGCGGCGTGTTCCTTCATGTCTTCCTTGCTGCCGAAGACAATCGCCCCGGTCGGGCAGGTTTTCACGCAGGCCGGCTCCAAGCCCACCGCCACCCGGTCCGAACACAAGGTGCACTTATAGGCCTTGTGGTCCTTTTGCGAGATACGCGGTATGTCGAAGGGACAACCAGTGATGCAATAACCGCAACCGATGCAATGATCCTGGTTGAAGTCGACGATGCCATTGGCATGCTTGATGATCGCCCCCGGACTGGGGCAGGCCTTCAGGCAGCCGGGGTCGGCGCAATGCATGCAGCCGTCCTTGCGGATCAACCATTCCAGGGTGCCCGCCGGGGTCTCATGCTCGGTGAAGCGCATCAGGGTCCAGCTTTCGGCACTCAGGTCCTGGGGATTGTCGTAGGTGCCATGGTTGTGGCCGACCTCGTCGCGCAGCTCATTCCATTCCGAACACGCCACCTGGCAGGCCTTGCAGCCGATGCACTTGGTGGTGTCGATCAGCTTGGCGACTTCTTCCTGCTGGCGCACGGAGGGCGGCAAGGTGGTGGTTGCCGAACGGGCAATGATGTCTTGGCTGGCCATCAGATTTTCTCCACGTTGACCAGGAACGACTTGGATTCCGGAGTCTGTGAATTACCATCGCCGAGGAACGGCACCAGGGTGTTGGTCAGGTAGCCGTGTCGCGCCACGCCGGTGAATCCCCAGTGCAGCGGGATACCGATATGGTGGACGACCTGATTGTTGACCTGCAGCGGTCGAATCCGCTTGGTCACCACCGCCACCGCTTCGATATGCCCACGCTTGGAGCTGACCCGCACCCGGTCGCCGGCAACAATGCCTTTCTCCTTGGCCAGCACCTCGCCGATCTCGACGAACTGCTCGGGCTGGACAATGGCGTTGAGCTTGCAGTGCTTGCTCCAGAAGTGGAAATGCTCGGTCAGCCGGTAGGTGGTGGCGGCATACGGGAAGTCCTTGGCCTGCCCCAGGGTGTCCCAGACCGAATCGAAGATCCGCGCCGCCGGATTGCTGGTGACTTTCTTGTTGTCCGGGTGCAGTGGGTTGATGCCGATGGGGGTTTCGAACGGCTCGTAATGTTCCGGGAACGGTCCTTCGGCCATCTTGTCGACGGCAAAGAACCGAGCAACGCCTTCGGGGTTCATGATGAACGGATTCATCCCGGCCTCCGGCGGCACATCGGGCTTGTAGTCGGGCACGTCGGTGCCGCCCCAGGCCTTGCCGTTCCACCACACCAGGCGTTTTTCCGGCGACCAGGGTTTGCCCTGGGTGTCGGCGGACGCGCGGTTGTAGAGAATCCGCCGGTTCATCGGCCAGGCCCAGGCCCAGCCCAGATGCTGTTTCATGCCGTAGGGGTCGCTGTTGTCGCGCCGGGCCATCTGATTGCCCTGCTCGGTCCAACTGCCACAGAAGATCCAGCAGCCCGAAGCGGTGCTGCCGTCGTCCTTGAGCTGGGCAAACCCGGCCAGTTGCTGGCCGGCCTTGATCGCGCTGCCCGTGGCATCGGTGAAGTCCGCGCTGGCATAGCCGTTGATTTCCCGGGCCAGTTCTTCCGGGGAGGGTTCATTGGCGATCTTGTAGGGCCAGCTCAGCTTGAGGATCGGCTCGGCAAAGGCCCCGCCGCTAGCCTGGTAACGCTGGCGCAGCCGCAGGAACAGTTCGCTCATGATCTTCACATCGGTGCGGGTTTCCCCCGGCCCCTCGGCGCCTTTCCAGTGCCACTGCAGCCAACGGCTGCTGTTGGTCAGCGAGCCGTCTTCCTCAGCGAAGCAGGTGGTCGGAAAGCGAATGACCTCCGTCTGGATACTGCCGGTGTCGACATCGTTGTAGGGCCCGGCATTGCGCCAGAACTCCGAGGTTTCGGTGGACAGCGGGTCCATCACCACCAGCCACTTGAGTTTGCCCAGGGCCGCGGTCACGCGGTTCTTGTCGGGCAACGCGGCAATCGGGTTGAAGCCCTGGCAGATATAGCCGTTGACCAGTCCGTGGCCCATCCGGTCGAACATGCGCAGGATGTCGTAGCCGGGGTTGTCGAGCTTGGGCAGCCAGTCATACCCCCAGTGGTTTTCAGCCGTGGCATTGGCGCCGTACCAGGCCTTCATCAGGCTGACATGGAACTTGCCGTAGTTCTGCCAATAGGACAGTTGGCCCGGACGCAGGGGCTTGAGGGCGCGCTTGGCGATATAGGTGTCGTAGTCCTGCTCGGCATCGGAGGCCAGGGTCAGGTAGCCGGGCAACGAGTTGGACAGCAACCCGAGGTCCGTCAGCCCCTGGATGTTCGAGTGACCGCGCAAGGCATTGACCCCGCCACCGGGCATCCCGACGTTACCCAGCAACAGCTGGACCATGGCGGCGCTGCGGATGATCTGCGAGCCGATGGAGTGCTGGGTCCAGCCCAGGGCATAGAGAATCGTCATGGTCTTGCCCGGTTGCGAGCAGGTGGCGATCTCGTCCCAGATCTTGCGCATGGCGTCCTGGGGCATGCCACAGGTCTGGCTCGCCAGCTCCAGGCTATAGCGGCTGTAATGCACTTTCATCAACTGATAGACGCAGCGCGGATCCTGCAGGCTCGGGTCGACCTTGGCGAAACCGTCCTCGCCCAGCTCATAACCCCAGGAAGACTTGTCGGTGTAGGTGCGGCTGGCCGCATCGTAGCCACTGAACAGCCCGTCCTCGAAACCGAAACCGGCTTTGACGATAAACGACACATCAGTGTAGTTGCGCACGTATTCGTGCTGGATCTTGTCCTCGGTCAGCAGGAAATTGATCAGCCCGCCCATGAAGGCGATATCGCTGCCGGTACGAATCGGCGCGTAGTAGTCGGCCACCGAGGCGGTCCGGGTAAAGCGCGGGTCGACCACGATCAGGCGGGCCTGGTTGTGGGCCTTGGCTTCGGTCACCCATTTGAAGCCGCACGGATGCGCTTCAGCGGCATTGCCACCCATCACCAGGATCAGATTCGCATTGGCGATATCGGTCCAGGTGTTGGTCATGGCTCCACGGCCGTACGTCGGGGCAAGACTTGCCACCGTCGGGCCGTGTCAGACACGTGCCTGGTTGTCGAACCCCAGCATGCCGAGATTGCGAATGACCTTGTGGGTCAGGTAACCGGCCTCATTGGACGCCGCCGAGGCGGCGAGAAAGCCGGTGGTCAGCCAACGGTTGACCGTCTGCCCCTGGGCGTTCTTCTCGATGAAGTTGGCGTCGCGGTCGGCCTTGATCAGGTCGGCGACGCGGTCCAAGGCTTCATCCCAGGAGATCCGGGTCCATTCCTGGCTGCCCGGCTTGCGCACCTGCGGGTACTTGAGGCGGTCGGGGCTGTGGATGAAGTCCAGCAGGCCGGCGCCTTTGGGACACAGGGTGCCGCGGTTGACCGGATGGTCGGCATCACCCTCGATATGGATGATGTTCTGGGCCACGTTCTTGGCGGTATCACCCTGGCTGTACAGGATCAACCCGCAACCGACCGAGCAATACGGACAGGTGTTACGGGTTTCATGGGTATGGGTGAGTTTGAAGTGGCGCACTTGCTCGGCAAAGGCAGGCGTCGGGGCCATGCCCAACGCGGCCAGGCTCGAGCCTCCAAGGCCGATAGCGGCGACCTTGAAGAACTGACGACGGTTGAGATCCATCGTGTACTCCCGATCAGGTGGTGGGCCCGGTCAGGTGCCGGGCTCTTTGAAACGATCACGGTGGCGGCAGGATTGCCGTCAGTTTCACTCTAGCCAAGATTGGCGATTGTGCGATGTGACCTGATCATCGGTGCCATACCATTGTAGGGGCGGCGTCAGGGCTTGCCGGCCACCTTGGCCGTTAGCGGCACGCCCTGCTGGCGAATCGAACGCTGGGTCAGCAGGACACGCTCCAGCGCCTGCTCCGCCTCGGAATCCTGCATGGGCGCATGAATGGCCGCCGAGACCAGGCTGATCAACTTGGCCATGACTTCGGCATCGGTGGCCGGGCGCCCCAGGCTCATGGCCTGCATCAGGAAGCGCAGCTCGGTCCCGGCAATCACCCCGGAAATCGCCTTGAGGGCGAATTGCAGGCGCACCCCGACTTCATTACGCGGCATATCCGGCAGCGCCAGGGCGAAAGCATTGAAGAACCGCTCGAACACCGGCTGGTAATGTTCCTTGAGGTATTCTTGGATAAAGGGCGAGGTATCGCTGTAGACCCGCCCCAGGAAACGAATGAAGGAACGGCTTTCATCGCCGTCGCCGCTGCGCTCCAGGCCCATGGCCGGGGCGAACAGCACCCCCAGCAGGGTCTCGCAATCCAGTGGGCCATCGGCCTGCTCTTCGCATTTGGCCAGCAGTTCCAGGCGCTGTTCGTTGAGCGGCCCCAGGCGCTGCATCAGCAAGGCGGTCATCAGGGAATCCTTGTCCCCGAAGTGGTAGTTCACCGCAGCCAGGTTGACCTGGGCGCGTTCGGTGATCTGGCGCAACAACACGGCGTCGTAGCCGTATTTGATAAACAGTGCCTCCGTGGCATCCAGCAATCGGGTCTTGGTGACATTCGGGGCACTGAGTTTCTTTGCGACCATATGTGAGGAGCCTTCGCGGGGGTGAAAATTTGACCGGATGAACAGCGTTTTAAAAATAAATTTGATTTTTTATACCCGTGAAAGCCTTTGAAAGCAAGCCTCTACGCCGGCTACCGTCTCTTATCGGGTGTTTGAAAACCATTCTATTTGGTTTCAAAAAGGACACAGTCCGATGCAATTTTGCCCAGGTCATCGCGCCTCACGGAAACGCTCAATCGACGCCGAACGGCTCGTGATCGCAGCCTGACATCAGCTTTCGGCACGCTCGGCACTGTTATCCGGGTAAGGCTAGCGTCTGCACCCGTAGCAGCGGTCATGTCTGACCAATAAAGTGTATCCAGTTGTCACGAAGTCCCGCTGGAAACGCCTGGGTTTTCCACGAAATAGACGGCTAGCGCCGACCCAAGATCACGGCTACTATTCAAACAATTATTTAAAATAAGAAAATAAACCCTGTGCTCGTCCCTGCCCCGAGAACCGCCTGAGCGTTCCACAACGCGCCCGGGACGGCGGCTCCTGTCAGGCCGGGCCGGCCGGCGCGATCAGCCATGACAGACACGATTGCTCACGAAGGCTTCATCTCCCTGCAAGGCATCGGCAAGCGTTATCGCCTCGCCGAGCAAACCCTCACCATTCTCGATAATGTCTCGCTGTCCATCGCGGCCGGTGAAAGCTGCGCTATTCTCGGTGCTTCCGGTTCGGGCAAAAGCACCCTGCTCAATATCCTCGGCCTGCTCGACCTGCCTGACGATGGCCATTATCGTTTTGCCGGCCATGACATCTTCCAGGCCAGCCCCGACCAACTGGCGGCGATCCGCAACCGCCAGATCGGCTTCGTCTTCCAGAGTTTCAACCTGCTGGCACGCCTCAGTGCCCTGGACAACGTCGCCCTGCCCTTGAGTTATCGCGGCATTCCCCGTGGGGAATCGCTGACGCGGGCCATGGCCATGCTCGAACAGGTCGGCCTGGAGGCGCGTGCGCACCATCGCCCTGCCGACCTCTCCGGAGGCCAGCGCCAGCGGGTAGCAATCGCCCGGGCGCTGGTGGGCGAACCTTCGGTGATCCTTGCCGACGAACCCACCGGCAACCTCGACAGCAGCACCGCCCGGGAAATCATGGACCTGTTGCTGGAGCTCAATAGGGTCCGCCAGGTCACGTTGATCATCGTCACCCATGACCCGCAGATTGCCCAACGCCTGGAACGGCAGATCCGCGTGCACAACGGCGTGATACACGAGGCTTGCCCGGCATGAACGCGCGGGTCGAACAAAGCGCCAGCCAACTGCTTCACGAAGCCTTTGTCAGCCTGAGGACCCTGGGAAAACGCTCACTCCTGGCCTTGCTGGGGATTGTCATCGGCAGTTCATCGGTGATCGCCCTGATCAATATCGGCCATAACGCGGCGCAGGAAGCCTCGGCGATCTTCAAGGACATGGGCACCGATACGCTGTCAGTCGCGTTCCCCGGCAACGCCGATATGCGCACACCGATGCCGGCGACCTTCGACGTGTCATCGTTGAGCACGGCATTACCCAGCCTGCTGGATATCGCCCCGATCACCCTGTCCAGCGCCGCGGTGGTATTTCACGGCCGGACCAGCAACGCCAACCTGGTGGGCAGCACCGCGCAACTGATGGGCGCCATGCGCCTGCAGCTCAGCGAAGGCCGCTTCATCTCCGACTTCGATCACGGCGAAACCTACGCCGTGGTCGGGTCCAAGGTTGCCCAGGCACTGGGCAAGCCCGGAGATCCGCTGCGCCTGGGCGAACGCATCCGCATCAATGACTACCTGTTCCAGGTGATCGGCATTGCCCGTAGCCAGCCAGCCGCCATCCTGATTCCGGTGCAGGCCGACGACTCGCTGTTTCTGCCCATCGAAGGCCTGCGCAGGATCATGAGCGACCCGCAGATCAGCAACCTCATCGTCCGGGTTGCCCCCGGCCAGGACACCAATAAGGTCGCCGATGCCTTGAGCCAAGCCTTGAAACAGACGTTCAGGGGCCGCCAAGTCGAGGTTCAGGTGCCGCAACAGATCATCGACGGCATGACCCGGCAAAGCCGGACCTTCGGTTATCTGCTGATGGCCCTGGGCGGCATCTCCCTGGTCGGCGGCGGCGTCGGGGTGATGAACGTAATGCTGATGAACGTCTCCGAGCGCCGCCGGGAGATCGGCGTACGCATGGCACTGGGGGCGCGGCGCAAGGATATCCGCAACCTGTTTCTGCTGGAGGCGGTCACTCTGACTGCGGTCGGTGCAGTATCCGGCGCCCTGCTGGGCATGGGCGCCGCCTATGTTTACGCACGCATATCCGGCTGGCAATTTTCCCTGGCGGTCCTGTCACTTCCATTGGGGGTCGGCAGCACCCTGTTGGTCGGCCTGTTTTTCGGCCTTTACCCGGCCATTTCGGCATCACGACTGCAACCGGTTGAGGCCCTGCGCGATGAATAGACCCCGGCCATGGATGGCGATGCTGCTCTGCCTGTTTTGCTACCCGGCGCTGGCCGCCGACACGCTCATCGGCCAGCCATCGGCTCCGAGCCTGCGTGGCAGCCAGGCCCGCGGCGCACTGCTGAGCCAGCAGAACACCGACCTGACCCTGGGCGATGCGGTGTATCTGGGCTTGCGCAATAACCGCAGCATTCGTAGCGCCTACCTGCAACGTATCGGGCAGAAGTTCGACCTGCTGGTTTCCGAAGATCTGTTCAACCCCAAGCTGCTGATCAGCGGCACCTACCAGGCAAACCGGGGCTCCAAGGACAGCGCGCGCAATGCCACCCTGTCGCCGACCACCAGCCTGCTCAGTGAGTACGGAACCCGCCTGAGCATGGCCTGGACCCGGCAACTGACCAATGCCGATATCGCCGGTCGTTATCGCAGCGACGGCCTCGACCTGGCGATCATCCAGCCGCTGATGCGTGGCGCTGGTTGGGATGTGACCACCGCGCCGTTGCGCCTGGCGCGGATCACCGAGCAGGTCAACCGCCTGAGCCTCAAGTCCGGCGTCGCCCAGACCATCAGCGACATCATCTCGGCCTACCGCGAACTGCTCAGGTCCCAGGAGCAACTGAGCATTGCCGCCGACGCCCTCAAGCGCGCCCGTGCCCTGCTGGACGTGAACAAGGCACTGATCGCGGCCGGACGCATGGCCGAATTCGAAATCGTCCAGACCGAAGCCGACATCGCTACCCAGGAGCTGGGGGTGGAGGAAGCCCGCAACCAGGTGGATGTCAATCGCCTGTCCCTGCTGCGCCTGCTGGCCCTGGACCTGTCCACGCCGATCCACGCCACCGAGGCGTTGGAGGCCAACCCGATCACCATCAACAAGCAGGACGCCTTTCGCGTGGCCCAGGTCCAGCAGCCGGACTACCTCGCCTCCTTGCTCGGCAGCCAGCAAGCCGACCTCAACCTGGTGATCGCCAAGGACCAGAGTCGCTGGGATGTGTCGCTGGTGGCCGGGGCCAACCAGATCCGCGATCGCACCGATAACGACAGCGGGAATGTCGGCAGCCGCCGTTGGGACAGCTACGCCGGCGTCCAGGTGCAGATTCCCATCGGCGACCTCAGTACCCGCCAGGCCGAAGTGCATGCCCGGGTCGATGTGGAGAATCAGCAGATCATCCTCGCCGATGCCAAGCAGGCGTTGGAGCGCAGCGTCAGTGACGTGGTGCGCGACCTGGGGACCCGCTGGCGGCAATACGAGATCGCCCAGCGCGCGGTGGACCTGTCCCGGCGCAAGTTGGATATCGAACGGGAAAAACTCAGTGTTGGACGCTCCAGCAACTTCCAGGTGCTGAGCTATGAAGGCGATCTGCGTAACGCCGAAAACGCCCGACTCAACGCCCTGATTGCCTATTTGAACGCCCAGACCCAATTGGATCTGACCCTGGGCATGACGCTGGAGAGCTGGGACATTGCGCTCAATGACTACTGACAGAACGATTCGCCGTAAACGCTGGCTGCAAGGCGGCGCCCTGGGGTTGGTGGTGGTCGCTGCCGCCACGCTGATCGGCTATCGCGCCCCCGCCGCCGATCCGCCAAAGAACGCCCAGTGGATCCCCGTGCAGGCCGCGCCGCTGGTCCACCAGATTGGCCTGGTGGGCAAGATCGAACCGCAGAAGACCATCACCCTGACCGCACCCTTCGACGGCAATGTTCGCGCCGTGCTGGTGGAGCAGGGACAACGGGTCGAGTCCGGGCAGGCCCTCGTACAGATGGACCCGGCACTGCTGGAAATCCAGCTGCGCGATGCCTTGTCCGCCCAGCTCAAGGCCCGCCGCGCCGTCCAGGAGTTGCAGGATTGGAACAACAGCCAGCAGGTGGCTCGCTCCCGGCGTTCCCTCAGGGCGGTGGAAATGTCCGTCAGCAATAACGAACGCAAGCTGCGGGAAAGCCAGACCCTGCTCCAGCGCGGCATCATCGCCCGTAGCGAACTGGACGATCTGCAGCAGCAACTGCAAACCCAGCGCCTGGACCTGGCGGCGGCCCAGGGTGACCTGCAACAGGCCCTCGACCAGGGCAAGGGCGAATACCGTCAGATCGCCGACATGGAACTGACCAATGCCACGGTTAAATATGAAGCCTTGCGGACCCTGCTGGAGGGCAAGAATGTGCTCGCGCCCTTTGCCGGCATCGTCGTGCCAGCACCTGGTGCGAGTAGCCCCCAAGGCACCACAACCAACAGTTCGGGGCCAGTCCAGAACGGCAGCCGGGTCACCCAGGGGCAGGTGTTGTTCGGCCTGGCCAATATCGAACAACTGAAGATCGTCAGCAAGGTCTCGGAGCTGGACATCAACCAGTTGCATCAGGGCCAGCGTGTCGAAATACTCGGTGATGGTTTCGACGGCGTGCGGCTCGACGGTGCCGTCGACATTGTCAGCAGCCTCGCGCTACCCAGCGATTCGCCCGGCGGCAGCGCGCAGTTCCCGGTGACACTCTCGGTGCCGAAACTGAGCCCGGAGCAGTTGCAACGGGTCCGGCTGGGCATGAGCGCCCGCCTGACCATCATCACTTACCGCAATGATCAGGCAATCGTGCTTCCCCCTGCGGCGCTCCAACATATCGATAACGGCCTGGTGGTGGAGTACCGCGAGGCGGTCGATCAACCCATCAGACGCGTGACGGTCAGCGCTGGCCAGGCAACGCCGGAAGGCGTCGAAGTATTCGGCTTGCAACCGGGGTTTGTACGGCTGTTGGAGTGACGCGCCGATGACCGCTGAACAGGCGCCAACTGTGCTAAAGCACCCTGCGCTTGCGGAGGATCTTCCTGCTGACGAGGGGAGCTTTACCTACAAACAGAGTGATTCTCTAGAAAGCTCCTACACATATATCCGCAAATATAACGGCTATTAAAATCCGCTCATAACTAGCACCCGGCCACGCCTGCTTTAGACTAAAAAGGTCGAGTTTTTTACCCTGTGTTCTCCTTGCGCAGTGCACATATTCTGCGGAGCATCCGTCATGTCCAATGAAGATTGCGACCTGTTACCGCCTACCGCCCTCAAGGCGGACGTGCCCTATGCGCACGGGTCAAGTTCGGCCAACGGTAGCGCGTCAAACCCGGCGCCACCTTTGAGCAAGTTGATGGCACTACGCGATGCACTGGTGGCACTCAAAGGCCCACTGTCCAACGAACCCGGTTTTCGACAGGTGATTGAGAGCGTCCTGCTCAACAATGAGGTCCATGAACGGGTATTGGGCAAACGGGTTCGCGAGGCTGAGCCCCGTCAGCCAGCGGCTACCCCTGCAACGGCGCCTTGAGATCTACCCCCAGGGCCTGGGCGAACGCCTTGACCAAAGGGCTGCGCGTCGTGTTGTGACGCAGGATCAGATTGAATGAGGTGTTATAACTGACCCGCTCCGGCATCAAGGCCCGTAACAAGCCCCTGGCCACCCAAGGCGCGGCATAGTGCTGCGGCAGGAAGCCGAGAAAACGCCCGGTCTGGACCAGTATGGCGACGGCTTCCACCTGGGACGCCGAGGCGGAAAAACTGTCGTAGGTCACGAAGTCGAGCTTGTCCCGATGAATGGCATAACGGTGGTTGACGAAGGGATGTTCGCGCAGTACTTCGACGCTGTTGTGCGCATCCTCCGAGTCGAACAATGGGTGCCCGACGCCACAGTAAGCCTCGGAACGTTCTTCATAGAGCGTGAAATAATCAAACTCTTCTCTTTTTTGATAAACCGGTACGATGCCGGCAATATAACGCCCTTCTACAACCCCTCGCTCGACTTCATCAAGCTGTGCCGCGTGCAAACGAAATCTTACTTTCGGCGACTCATCATTGATTTTCCGTAATGCGGCAACTAACGGTGAATTAAGATCGGAAATAGTATTGTCCGCTACTCCCACACTCAGGTCGCCGATCAGTTCGTTCTGGGCCGAACTCAGCCGATCACGAAAGTTGTCGACCGAGGCAAACAAATCAATCGAGGCCTGATACACCAGGCTGCCTTCCTCGGTCAGGCAAAAGCCTTCCCGCCCGCGGGTACACAGGCGCATGCCAATGCGGATTTCCAGGTCGGAAATCTGCTTGCTGATGGCGGCAAGCCCCACATTCAGCTCATTCTGAGCTGCACTGAAGCCCCCGGCCTCGACCACCGCCTTGAACACTTTGAGTAACTTGAAGTCCAGTCCACTGAGGGCCAATGGCGCTCGGTGTCCAGGTTTCGGCGCCGGGTTTCCAGAATTGGAAAGCTGGGTTTCCATCATGCTTATTGACCTCGAACCGCATATTCAACAGGCTTAGCTCCACAAGAAAAACGTCGCCGGTCGATAATAATGAACCCAGAAAACCAGGCTTGGCAACCACTGACTCCTTTTGCAAATCGGCCACAAGTCGCTGATTGCAAGCGCTTAAAAGCCATTCTTTTTTTCTTGTAGCTGCCACCGAACGTCCAGCGGGTGCTTCTACAAGGATTCGTAACTGCCCTCCTGATAATGCATGACCTTGCCCCTCCTCGAAGGCTGGCAACGGTCCTGTGTCGAACCCTTTATCTGTGTGAGGAAAACAACAATGGCCCACGCCACCGACCGTCTCTGGGGAGCCCGTTTCAAAAGCGGCCCATCCGCTGCCCTGGCCGCCCTCTCCCGCTGCCCGGATCGCTATTTCCGCCTCACCCCTTATGACCTCGCCGGTTCCCGGGCCCATGCCCACGAGCTGCAACGAGCCGGCCTGCTCGACGAGCAGGAAACCCAAAGTATGGTCGAGGCCCTGGACACTATCGGCGAAGATTTTCGCGCCGGTCGCGTTGAACCGACCCTCGACGACGAAGACGTGCACACCTTTATCGAACGCCTGCTGACCGAGCGCCTCGGCGCCCTGGGCGGCAAGCTGCGGGCCGGGCGTTCGCGCAACGACCAGACCGCCAATGACCTGCGCCTGTTCCTGCGTGACCATGTGCGCACCCTGGCGGTAGAGGTCCTGGCCCTGCAACAGGCGCTGGTCGACCAGGCCGAGCAACATGTGCAGAGTATCTGCCCCGGGTTTACCCATTTGCAGCAGGCGCAACCGATCGTGTTCGCCCATCACCTGCTGGCCCACTCCCAGGCGATGTTGCGTGATGTCCAGCGCCTGGTGGACTGGGATGCCCGCACTTCGCTGTCGCCCCTCGGCGCGGCAGCCATGGCGGGGTCCGCCATCGCCCGTCAGCCACAGCAATCGGCACGGGAAATGGGCTACAGCGGCGTCTGCGAAAACTCCATTGATGCGGTGGCCAGCCGCGACCATGTCGCCGAGTTCCTGTTCGTCGCCAGCATGCTCGGGATCAACATCTCGCGCCTGGCCGAAGAGTTCTGCCTGTGGTCATCCCGGCAGTTCCGCTGGGTGGCGCTGGACGATGCCTATGCCACCGGCAGTTCGATCATGCCGCAGAAGAAAAACCCGGATATCGCCGAACTGGCACGGGGCAAGGCCGGCCGCCTGATCGGCAACCTGACCGGGCTGCTCTCGACCCTCAAGTCCTTGCCGCTGTCCTACAACCGCGACCTGAGCGAAGACAAGAACGGCGTGCTCGACAGCGTCGACACCTTGCTGCTGGTGCTGCCGGCCATGGCCGGGATGGTCGCGACCATGACCGTCAACGTCGAGGAACTGCGTCGCCAGGCACCCCTGGGCTTCACCCTGGCCACCGAAGTGGCCGATTGGTTGGCGATCCGCGGCGTGCCGTTCAAGGAGGCCCATGAAATCACCGGAGCGCTGGTCAAGGCCTGCGAAGCCGGCGACCTGGAGCTTTGGGAGGCGAGCCCGGCGCTGTTGGCCGAGATCGATCCGCGCCTGACGCCTGAGGTGCGTGAATGCCTGACCCTGGAAGCCGCCATCGCCGCTCGTAGCGGTTGGGGCGGAACCGCGCCGGCACAGGTTCGCGAGCAGATTGCCCGGTTGAAAATCGCCTTGCAGGCACAGCAGCAATGGGCCGCCGAATACGCCGGCCTGCGCGTTTAACAAGGCTTTGAAAACACCGACGTCCTTCTCGGAGCCAGGCTCCTGCAAGGACGGTGTACACCCGAAACAAGGCGGCGCCCCCGGTACCGCGTACGGAGAAACAGCATGAGCCAATCCCAGGCAGAACGTTTGCTCGCTGAGCGCAAACTGGCCGAGAATCAGTTCGATATCACCCAGTACGAACACGTACCGCGGCGCTATTACGGACGGATCTTCTTCGCCACCCTGATCGTCGTTGCCCTGGTCGGGCTGGTCCGGGCCTTTGCCCAAGGTCAGATCGAATGGTCCTATATCGGCCAGTTCCTGACCGCCAAGGCCATTCTCACCGGCTTGCTGAACACCATCATCATGGCGATCCTGGCCATGGCCCTGGGCGTGGTGTTCGGGGTGATCACGGCGATCATGCGCATGTCCGCCAATCCGATCCTGCGCTACGTGGCGATCACCTACACCTGGCTGTTCCGCGGCACTCCGCTGATCCTCCAACTGCTGCTGTGGTTCAACCTGGCGCTGATCTTCCCCAACATCGGCATTCCCGGGCTGTTCCAGTTCGATACCGTCAGCTTGATGACACCTTTTGTCGCCGCGTTGCTGGGCCTGTCGATCAACCAGGGCGCCTACACCGCCGAAGTGGTCCGCGCCGGCCTGCTGTCGGTGGACACCGGCCAGTATGAAGCCGCCAAGTCCATCGGCATGCCGCAACTGCAAGCCCTGCGCCGGATCATCCTGCCCCAGGCCATGCGCATCATCATCCCGCCGGTGGGCAACGAGTTCATCGGCATGGTCAAGATGACCAGCCTGGCGAGTGTGATCCAGTACTCGGAACTGCTCTACAACGCCCAGAACATCTATTACGCCAACGCCCGAGTCATGGAGCTGCTGATCGTCGCCGGGATCTGGTACCTGGTCGCCGTCACCGTGCTGTCCTTCGGCCAGAGCCGCCTGGAACGGCGTTTTGCCCGCGGCGCCGGCAAGCGCTCGTAAGTGTCCTGGAGAATTCGAACATGAGAAGCATCATCAAGGCTGTCGGCCTGAACAAATACTACGACTCCTTCCACGCCCTCAAGGACGTCAACATCGAGGTCGAGCAAGGCGAAGTGCTGTGCATCATCGGGCCTTCCGGCTCGGGCAAAAGCACCCTGCTGCGCTGCGTCAACCAGCTGGAAAAGATCGACAAGGGCGGCTTGTGGGTCGATGGCGAGCTGGTGGGCTACCGGATCGCCGGCAACAAGCTGCATGAACTCAACGAAGCGCAGATCGCCCGCCAGCGATTGGCCACCGGCATGGTGTTCCAGCGTTTCAACCTGTTTCCGCACATGACCGTGCTGGAAAACATCATCGAAGGCCCGGTCCAGGTCCTCAAGCGCTCGCCCAAGGAGTCGGTCGAGGAAGCCCTGGAGTTGCTGGCCCGGGTCGGCCTGGCGCACAAACGCGACAGCTACCCGATCGAGCTGTCCGGCGGCCAGCAGCAACGGGTAGCCATTGCCCGGGCACTGGCCATGCGGCCCAAGCTGATGCTGTTCGATGAACCCACTTCGGCACTCGACCCGGAACTGGTCGCAGAGGTGCTGTCGGTGATGCGCGACCTGGCGCAAACCGGCATGACCATGATCGTCGTCACCCATGAACTGGGCTTCGCCCGCGAAGTCTCGAACCGCATGGTGTTCATGGATGGCGGCCAGATCGTGGAGGAAGGAAGCCCCGAAGAACTTCTAATAAGCCCACAAAACCCACGCACCCAAAGCTTCATTTCTGCCGTTCGAACCTAGGTTCCCCTGAGCCTTCACAACATTCATAAGAGAACGACCATGAAGAATTTCGTTATTCCCGCAGTACTCGCCGGCCTGATGGCTTCCAGCTTCACCTGGGCCGCCGAATTGCCCGCCAGCATCAAGGCCAAGGGTGAGATCGTCGCCGCGATCATGCCCAACTACCCGCCGATGGACTTCAAGGACCCGGCCAGCAATGAGCTGACCGGCGTCGACTTCGACCTGGGTAACGCCCTGGCCCAGCATATGGGCGTGAAAATGAAGTGGCAGGAAACCTCCTTCGAACAGATGATCAACGCCCTGACCACCAAGCGCGTGGACATCGTGCTCTCGGGTATGACCGACACCGCCGAGCGCCAGAAGGCCGTGGATTTCGTTGATTACTTCACCAGCGGTTCGCAGTTCTACACCCTGGTGAAGAACAAGGACATCAACGAGATGACCGATATCTGCGGCAAGACTGCCGGTACCAGCCGTCGCACCACCTTCCCGGCGGAAATCGCGGCCTGGAGCACTGCGCACTGCCCGGCTGACAAGCAGATCAAGGTGATCGGCACCGAAGGTTCGGCCGACGCCCGCGCGCAGCTGCGCCAGAGCCGCATCAACGTTGCCGTGCAAGGCAGCGAAACCCTGCCGTACCTCGCTGCCCAGGAAAAGAACACCTTCAAGATCATCGGCACACCGATGGTCGTGCAGTTCACCGGGATTGGCGTGAGCAAGGAAAACGTGCAACTGCGTGATGCTATTCAGGCCGCCCTGCAAAGCATGATCGCCGATGGCAGCTACCAGGCCATCCTGAAGAAATGGGACCTGTCGGTGGGCGCCGTCGATAACATCGCCGTCAACAAGGGTCAGTAAACAGGAGTTGCCACCCATGTCCTCGACCCCGACCTGGCCGGATGGGCACAAAGCCTGCCTGGCCCTGGCGTTCGACCTCGACGGCCCGACCGGAGATGCCATGCTCGATGGCTCGATCTGGCACAAGCCCGAGTACTTCGGTTTTGGCGGTTACGGCCCGTATCGGGCGTTGCCGCGGATTCTCGACCTGCTCGACGAGTTCCGCCTGCCGACCACTTTCTTCGTCCCGGCCTGGGTCGTGGAAAACTGGCCGCGGCAATGCCAGGCCATTGTCGAACGGGGACATGAGGTGGCCTACCACGGCTACAAACACGAATCCTTTTACGCCCTGACGCTGGAACAGCAGCGGGACGTGATGAACAAATGCCGCGAGGTGTTCTGGCAACACTTGAACATCCGTGCCGAGGGCTTTCGCACGCCCTCCGGCGACTGGCGCGCGGAAACCCCGGCGATGCTGGTGGAAGCCGGTGTGACCTACTCCAGCAGCATGCGCGGTGACGACCGGCCCTACCTGGTGCAGGTCCCCGGCCACGCGCAACCGCTGGTGGAGATCCCCGGCCGCTGGGAAATGGACGACTACGCCTCCATTGCCTACACCCGCGAACCGAACTTCCCTTCCGGGCTGGACCGCACCGCCAGCTACGAGTTGACCCTGGACAACTGGTGCCGCGAATTCGACGGCGCCGTCGACGAAGGGCTGTGCCTGACCACCCTGTTTCACCCCAAGATCACCGGCAAGCCGGGGCGCATCCTGCTGCTGGAGCGATTGTTCGAGCATATGCGCCAGCGCGATGACGTCTGGTTTGCCACCTGCCGCGATGTCGCCCATTGGTGGCTGAAGGAGCATCACCATGGCTGAGTTCCAGCGTCCCGTGTTCCAGAGTCCATGGCCGGCTCCGTATCGTTGTGCAGTGGTCATTACTGTGGATTACAACGACATACACGGCATTCTTACCCAAGCCCCTGAGGTTGCCGGGCGCGACAAGAGCCTGTCGGTCTGGCGCTATGGCAGCCAGCGCGGAGTCGAGCGCCTGCTTGGCCTGTTCGAGGAATTGGGCATACGCAGCAGTTGGTGCATCCCGGGGATCGTCGCCGAGGAGCAGCCGGCGCACATCCGGGCGATCCAGGCCGGCGGCCATGAAATCGCCTGTGCCGGCTATCGGCACCAGAACTACGACCATCTGCCCCTCGAGGAACAGAAGGCCGCGCTGGCACAAGGCTGTCAGGCCCTGGCGACCCTGACGGGCGAGCGACCCAGGGGCTTCCGGATTCCGGCCGGTAACTGGTTGCCGGGATTCACCGAGGCCCTGCACGACGAAGGCATCCTCTGGTCATCCTCCTGGCGTGGCGACGACCTGCCCTTCGCCCATCCGACGGCGCCACAAGTGATCGAACTGCCGTTGCACTATGAGTTGGAAGACGAACCCTACTTTGCCTTCAACCTCAGCCCGGCGGTACCACCGGCGCAATCGCGGATCGCTTCCTACAGCCATACCCTGGGCAACTTGCAGATGGATTTTGCCGGTTTCCATCGATTCGGGCTGTGCTACGTGTTGCGCCTGCACCCGGAAGTCATTGCCACGCCGGGGCGTATCGGCGTGCTGCGAGAGTTGCTCAAGGGGATCCAGCAACACGATGATGTGTGGATTGCCACGGGCGCCGAAGTCGCCCAGTGGTGGGATGACAACGGTTGCGCCATGACGGCGGACCATCCGGCGGCGGTCTATGAGCGGCACTACCGCAAGTACCTGCCGTGACTGTGCAGCGGTTTTCAAAAACAAGGATATAAGCACCACCGTGGCCACCTACTCCCTCGTTATTCGCCGGCTGATGATCTGCTCCGTGACCATCGTCGTCAGCCGCGCCATCACCAGCCCGTTGCTGACCCTGTTCCTCAGCAGGAAACTCGGGCTGAACCAGCAGGATGTCGGCCTGCTGATGGGGATTGCGGTGTTTATCGCCACCCTGCTCTCGCTGTACGGCGGCTATATCATCGACCGCCTGGAAAAACGTCGGTTGATGATCCTGGCCATGCTCTCCAGCGGCATCGGTTTCACCCTGCTGACGTTCGCCCATGACCTGTACCTGACCACCCTGACCCTGGTGATGACCGAGACCGCGTCGGCGCTGTTCCTGATCGGCTCCAAGGCCATCATCAGCGAGAACCTGCCCATCGACCTGCGGGCCAAGGTCTTCTCCCTGCGCTACACCCTGACCAATATCGGCTACGCCACCGGCCCGATGCTCGGCGTGGTGATCGCCGGGGTGCAGCCCCTGGCACCGTTCCTGATGGCCGCCTGCATCGCCTTTGGCAGCATTTTCCTGATGCTCGGCATCGCGCCGACCGCCCAGGCGCAGATCGGCAAGCCGCCCAGTTTCATCAAGACCCTGGTGACACTGCGCAACGACCGGACGCTGATCCTGTTTACCTGCGGCAGCCTGCTGAGCACCATTGTCCATGGCCGCTTTACCCTGTACCTGTCGCAGTTCCTGCTGGTGACCCACAGCAGCCAGGATGCCCTGACCACCTTGTCGGCAATCCTGGCCTGCAATGCCATCAGCGTGATCCTGCTGCAATACCAGATCGGCCGTTTTCTCAAACGCGAGCAGTTGCGTTACTGGATCGCCATCGGCACCAGTCTGTTTATCGTCGGGTTGATCGGCTTCAGTTTTGCCCAGAGCCTGGTGACCTGGTGCGCGGCGATGTTCATCTTCACCCTTGGGGAGATGATCATTTATCCGTCCGAGTATCTGTTCGTCGACACCATCGCCCCGGAGGATCTGCGGGGCAGTTACCTTGGCGCGCAGAACCTGGCGGCCCTGGGCGGTGCGTTGAGTCCGGTGATCTGCGGCTACCTGTTGATCCACACGGCGCCGGGGACGATGTTCTACGCCCTGAGCGGGCTCACCGCCATCGGCGGCAGCCTGTGTTTCCTGGCTGGGCGCCGGGTGCATTTGCTGCAGAAATAATTCGTGCTGAAGGTAATACCGCTCATTTGAACCCATGGAACCCATGTAGGAGCGAGCTTGCTCGCGATAAACGCCAGGACACCGCGGTATTTCAGAAAGCCCGCGTTATCGTTGACGATTTTTCGCGAGCAAGCTCGCTCCTACAGGTGAGTATGGCCATCCCAGCCACCGCCCATTGCCGCGATCAACTGGACGCTGGCGATCAACCGGCTCTGCAGCAAGGTCAGCACGCTACGCTCGTTGGTCAGCGCCGTGGTCTGCACCGTGACCACATCCAGGTAAGTGATCAACCCGGCCTTGTACTGATTGTCGGTCAAGCGCAAGGATTCCCGGGCCGCGTCCAGCGCCTGGGCCCGCACCGTCGCCTCGTCTTCCATCACCTTGAGCTGGACCATGTAGTTTTCCACTTCGCGGAAACCATCCAGTACGGTTTGGCGATACTTGGCCACGGTCTGGTCGTACACCGCTTCAGTGCGCTCCACTTCCGCCGAACGCTGGCCGCCATCAAACAAGGTGGTGGCCAGTTTCGGGCCCACCGACCAGAAACGGTTCGGCAAGGTGACCCAGTTCTCGAAGGTACTGCTGCTATAGCCGCCGGACAGGCTCAAGGTCAGGTCCGGATAATAGGCGGCCTTGGCCACGCCGATATTGGCGTTGGCCGCGATCACCGAACGCTCCGCCGAGGCGATGTCCGGACGCCGCTCCAGCAGTTGCGACGGCACCCCCAGTGGAATCGACGGCAAAGCCGGCACCGTCGTGGTCGCCGCCAATTTGAATTGCGCCGGTGGCAGGCCGATCATCACGGCAATGGCGTTTTCGAACTGAGCCCGTTGCCAGATCAGGTCGATCAAGTCGCCCTGGGCACTCTTGAGCTGGGTTTGCGCCTGGGCGATCGCCGCCTTGCCGGAAACACCAAAACGGTACTGGCTTTCGGTGTTCTTCAGCGAGCGCTCGTAGGCCTCCACCGTGGCTTCAAGCAGGCGTTTCTGTTCGTCGATCACGCGCAATTGCAGGTAGTTCTGCACCAGGCTCGACTGCTGGCTCAGGCGCATGGCCGCCAAGTCGGCAAAACTCGCCTGGGCACTGGCGTCGTTAGCCTCCAGGCCGCGCCGCAGCTTGCCCCAGACGTCCGCCTCCCAACTCACCCCCAGTTGCGTGTTGTAGGTATCGAGAATCCCGCTGGAAGAGCGGCTCAGGCTCGAGCTGCTGCTGCCGGTGCCCTGGCTGGAGCGGGTTTTCCCGGCACTCAGGTCAACCGTGGGAAAGAACGCCCCGGTGGAACTCTTGACCAACGCCAGGGCCTGACGGTACTGGGCCTCGGACTGCGCGACGGTCTGGTTGGCGCTGTTGAGTTTTTCCACCAGGCCATTGAGCGTCGGGTCGCCATACAGCTCCCACCAGGCGCCGCGGACCAGCGAGTCGCTCGGCTGGGCCTGACGCCAGCCGGCGGCTTCCTTGTATTGCGCCGGCGTGGCGGCGTCCGGGCGCTTGTAGTCCGGGCCCACGGCGCAGGCACTGAGCATCAGCCCGCACAAGGCCAGGCTCAGCAGGCGTGAACCTCGGATGGTCTCCAGGCGTTGGGCGGCCAGAGGCCCTTTGCATTGCGATTGGTCAGTCATAGCGGAGTTTCCAGAGCACCATCAGTGCGTACGCCACGCCAGTTGTTGAAGCGATGGCGCAAACGGTCGAGATAAAGGTAAACCACCGGGGTGGTGTAGAGGGTCAATATCTGGCTGAAGATCAACCCGCCGATGATGGTCAGGCCCAGGGGCTGGCGCATTTCCGCGCCTTCGGCACTGCTCAGCAGCAACGGCAAGGCGCCGAGGATCGCCGCCAGGGTGGTCATCAGGATCGGCCGAAGACGCAGCAGGCAGGCCTGGCGAATCGACTCCAGCGGTTCCAGGCCCGAGTGGCGTTCCAGTTGCAGCGCCAGGTCGATCATCAGGATCGCATTCTTTTTCACCACGCCGATCAACAGGAACAGCCCCAACAACGAGATCAGGCTGAACTCGCCGCCCAGCAGGTAGATGCTGAGCAAGGCACCGACGCCGGCCGACGGCAGCGTGGACAGGATGGTCAGCGGATGGATGTAGCTCTCGTAGAGAATCCCCAACACCAGATACACCGCCACCAGTGCGCCGAGGATCATGAACGGCTGGCTTTTCTGGGTCGCGGCAAAGGCATCGCTGGTACCGGCCATCTTGGCGATCACCGCTTCCGGCAAGCCGAGCTTGGCGATAGCCCGCTCGATGGCCGCGGTGCCCTGCTCCACCGTCACCCCGGGAGACATGTCGAACGACAGGCTTTCCGAGGCGAACTGGCCTTCGTGATCGACCCGGTCGTCCTGCAGGCTGTTCTCGTAATGGGCGATGGCCGACAGCGGAATGCGTTGCCCGCTCGAACCGATCACCTTGACCTGATTGAGGGTTTCCGGCGACTGCGCGTATTTCGGGTTGATCTCCATCACCACCTCATACTGGTTCAAGGTGTCGTAGATGGTGGAGATCTGCCGCTGGCTATAGGCGTTGTTGAGCACCGTGGTGACCGTGTTCATGTCCACGCCCAGGCGCTTGGCGGTATCGCGGTCGACCACCAGGGTGGTCTGCGGAGCTCCGCGGCCTTCTCGCGCATCGACGGCCGTCAGTTCCGGCAGGGCCTTGAGGGCCGCGACCACTTTCGGGTACCACTCGCGCAACGCGCCGAGGTCGTCGCTTTGCAGGATGTAGGAGTACTGCGCGGTCTGTTGTTCGCGACCGCCACCGAACTGCAGGTCCTGGTCGGCCATCAGCATCAGCCGGGCGCCGGGCACCTTGGGCATTTCGTCGCGCAGGCGCTCGATGACCTTCTGCGCCGAGACATTGCGTTCCTTGATCGGCTTCAGGCGAACCAGCATGAAGGCATTGTTGGTGCCGTTGTTGCCACCGATAAAGCCGGCCACGCTTTGCACCGCCGGGTCGGCCAGCACCGCCTTGCGGAAGATTTCCATCTTCGGCTGCATATTGCCGAACGACATGCCGTCGTCGCCGCGGACAAAACCGATCAGTTGCCCGGTGTCCTGTTGCGGCAGGAAGGTTTTCGGCACCACCACGTACAGGGCGATGTTCACGCCGATGGTGACGAGCAGGCTGAGCAAGGTCAGGCGCTTGTGCCGCAAGACCCAGTCGAGGCTCACGGCGTAGGCCGCGATCATCCGTTCGTTGGCCTTTTCGCTCCAGCGTTGCAGGCGAGTCGGCTGGCCCTGCCGGTGCGGCTTGAGCCAGCGCGCGCAGAGCATCGGCGTCAACGTCAGGGATACCACCAGGGAGACCAGGATGGAGGCCGCCAGGGTGATGGAGAACTCACGGAACAGGCTCGCGATGATCCCGCCGATGAACAGGATGGAGAGGAACACCACCACCAGCGACAGGTTCATCGACAGCAAGGTGAAACCGACTTCCTTGGCCCCCAGGTACGCGGCCTTCATCGGCGGGACGCCGTCGTCGATATGCCGGGAAATGTTCTCCAGCACCACGATGGCATCGTCCACCACCAGGCCGGTGGCCAGGATCAAGGCCATCAGCGAGAGGTTGTTCAGGGAGAAACCATAGAGGTACATGACGGCAAAGGTGCCGACCAGCGACACCGGCACCGCCAGGGTCGGAATCAGCGAGGCACGGAAATTGCCGAGGAACAGGTAGACCACCAGCACCACCAGGGCCACGGCGATCAGCAGGGTCATCTCGGCTTCGTGCAACGTGGCCTTGATCACCGGCGAGCGGTCCATGGCCAGGTTCAGCTGGACGCTGGCCGGCAACACCGCTTGCAAGGCCGGCAATTGGGCCTTGATCTCGTTCACCGTCTCGATGATGTTGGCGCCGGCCTGGCGGTTGATCACCAGCAGGACCGCCTCGTCATTGTTGAAGAAACCGGCGTTGTAACGGTCCTCGACGCTGTCGCTGATCTTCGCCACATCCCCCAGGCGCAACGCCGCGCCATTCTGGTAGTGGATGATCAGCGGTTCGTAGTCCTTGGCTTTTTCCAACTGGTCGTTGGCCTGTATCTGCCAGTTGCGGTCGGCATCCTCCAGCGAACCCTTGGGCCGGCGCACGTTGGCATTGGCAATGGTGGTGCGCACATCGTCCAGGGCCACGCCGTACTGGTTCAACGACTGCGGTTCTAGTTCGATGCGCACCGCCGGCAGCGAACTGCCGCCGATCTGTACTTCGCCCACGCCCGGAACCTGGGACAGGCTCTGGGACAGGATGGTCGAGGCCAGGTCATAGAGTTGGCCCTTCTGCAACACCTTGGAGGTCAGCGACAGCACCATGATCGGCGCCTGGGACGGGTTGACCTTCTTGTAGGTGGGCATGCTGCGCATACCGCTGGGCAACAGGTTGCGCGACGCATTGATCGCCGCCTGAACTTCCCGCGCCGCGCCGTTGATATCGCGGTTGAGGTCGAACTGCAGGATCACTCGGGTAGAACCCTGGCTGGAACGGCTGCTCATGGTGTTGACGCCGGGAATCACGCCGAAAGAGCGTTCCAGCGGCGTGGCCACGGTGGAGGCCATGACTTCCGGGCTGGCGCCGGGCAGGCTGGCCTGGACCACGATCACCGGAAAGTCCATCTGCGGCAGCGGCGACACGGGCAGCAGGCCGAAACTAACGGCCCCCAGCAGGACAATCGCCAGGCTCAGCAGCATGGTTGCTACCGGCCGGCGAATGAACGGTCCCGACAGGTTCATGTTTCCACCTGCTCAAGACGGCTCGGGTGCCGCCCCCAGCGCCGTCCGAGGCGATCGAAATACAGGTAGATCACCGGCGTGGTGAACAGCGTCAGGACCTGGCTGACCAGCAAGCCGCCGACCATCACCAGACCCAGGGGCTGACGCAACTCGGCCCCGGAACCGGTGGCGAGCATCAACGGAACGGCACCGAACAGCGCCGCCAGGGTGGTCATCAGGATCGGCCGGAAACGCAGCAACGCCGCCTGGTAGATCGCCTGTTCCGGCAACATGCCCTGGTTGCGCTCGGCGTCGAGGGCGAAGTCGATCATCATGATCGCGTTCTTCTTGACGATACCGATCAGCAGGATGATCCCGATAATGGCGATCATGCCCAGGTCATTACCGCTCAGGATCAACGCCAGCAAAGCCCCGACCGCTGCCGAAGGCAAGGTCGAGAGAATGGTCACCGGGTGGATATAACTCTCGTAGAGCACCCCGAGCACGATGTACATGGTGACCACCGCCGCCAGAATCAGCAGCAAGGTGCTCGACAACGACGCCTGGAAGGCTTCGGCCGCGCCCTGGAACTGGGTCTGTACGCCCAACGGCATGCCGATTTCCTGCTTCACCTGGTCGATGACCTGTACCGCTTGCCCCAGCGCCACGCCCGGGGCCAGGTTGAACGACATCATCACCGCCGGGAACTGGCCGATATGGGAGATGGCCAACTGCGCCTGACGCTCCTCGACACGGGCCAGGCTGGAAAGGCGCACTTGCCCGCCGCTGGTGGTCTTGACGTGGATCTGCTCCAGCGCCTGCGGTCCGATCTTCTCCCCGGCCTGGGCCTGCAGCACCACGCGGTACTGGCTGGCCTGGGTATAGATGGTGGAAATCTGCCGTTGGCCGAAGCCGTCATACAACGCGTCGGTGATATCCGCCACGGCCACGCCGAGGCGCGATGCAGCGTCCCGGTCGATCACCAGGAACACCTGCAAACCCTTGTCCTGCAAGTCGCTGGCGACGTCCGTCAGTTCCGGGCGCTGGGCCAGGGCATCCACCAGCTTGCCACTCCATTCGGCCAGCAGGTTCGGGTCCGGCGAGGACATGCTGAACTGGTACTGGGTACGACTGACCCGGTCTTCGATGGTCAGGTCCTGCACCGGCTGCATGAACAGGCGGATGCCAGACAGCTTGTCGACTTCCGGTTGCAGGCGGCTGATGATCTGCGTGGCGGTCTCGCTGCGCTGGTGGCGCGGCTTGAGGTTGATCAGGAAGCGGCCGCTGTTGAGCGTGGCGTTGTCGCCGTCCACGCCGATATACGACGACAGGCTTTCCACGTCCGGGTCGGTCAGGATGACCTTGGCCAACTCCTGCTGGCGCAGGCTCATGGACGCAAAGGACACCGACTGCGGCGCTTCGGAAATCCCCTGGATCACCCCGGTGTCCTGCACCGGGAAGAAGCCCTTGGGCACGATCATGTAGAGGAATACGGTCAGCGCCAGGGTGCCGACCGCCACCAGCAAGGTCAGCGACTGGTGCTTGAGCACCCACTGCAACTTGCGGCCGTAGGCTTCGATCAGCCAGTCGATCCAGGCACCGCTGGCCCGGTAGAAACGTCCCTGCTCCTCGGGCTTGGGCTCGCGTTTGAGCAACCGCGCGCACATCATCGGCGTCAGGGTCAGGGACACTACCAGGGAAATCAGGATCGCCACCGCCAGGGTGATGGCGAACTCGCGGAACAGCCGCCCGACCACATCGGCCATGAACAACAGCGGGATCAGGACCGCGATCAGCGACAGCGTCAGGGAGATCAGGGTGAAGCCGATCTGCTTGGCGCCCTTGAGCGCCGCCTGCATGGGGCTGTCTCCCTCCTCGATAAAGCGCGAGATGTTTTCCAGCATGACGATGGCATCGTCGACCACGAAACCAGTGGCGATGGTCAGGGCCATCAGGGTCAGGTTGTTGACCGAGAAGCCCGCCAGGTACATCACACCGAAGGTGCCGATCAGCGACAGCGGCACGGCCACCGAAGGAATGATGGTGGCGCTGGCCCGGCGCAGGAACAGGAAGGTCACCATCACCACCAGGGCGATGGAGATCAGCAGTTCATGCTGGACGTCGCTGACCGAGGCACGAATGGTCTGGGTCCGGTCGGTCAGTACCTTGACCTCGATGCCGGCCGGCAGGTTGTCGGTGATGCTCGGCAGCAGGGCCTTGATCCGATCCACCACCTCGATCACGTTGGCCCCGGGCTGGCGCTGGATATTCAGCAACACGGCCTGGTTTTCATTGGCCCAGGCGGCAAGGCGTTCGTTCTCGGCGCCGTCGACGATCTGCGCGACATCCTTGAGCCGCAGCGGCGCGCCGTTCTTGTAGGCGAGGATCAGTTCGGCGTATTCCTTGGGCGAGCGCAACTGGTCGTTGGCGTCGAGCATCGACACCCGGGTCGGGCCGTCGAAGTTGCCCTTGGGCTGGTTGACGTTCGAGACACCAATCAGGGTGCGCACGTCCGACAGGTTCAGGCTGTTGGCCGCCAGGGCCTCGGGATTGACCTTGATCCGCACCGCCTGGCGCTGGCCGCCAGCAATGCTGACCATGCCGACGCCGCTGATCTGGGCGATCTTCTGCGCCATGCGGGTGTCGACCAGATCATTGAGCTTGGGCAACAGCATGGTTTTCGAGGTGATCGCCAGGGTCAGCACCGGGGTGTCCGCCGGGTTGACCTTGTTGTAAACCGGCGGCGCCGGCAGGTCCTTGGGCAACAGGTTGGTGGCGGCATTGATCGCCGCCTGGACCTGCTGCTCGGCGACATCCATGTTGATGTCGAGGTTGAAACGCAGGGTCAGGATCGAGGCCCCACCGGAGCTGGTGGAGGCCATCTGGGTCAGCCCGGGCATCTGCCCGAACTGGCGTTCCAGGGGCGCGGTGACCGCGCTGGTCATCACGTCGGGACTGGCCCCCGGGTAAAGGGTCATCACGCGAATGGTCGGGTAGTCGACCTGGGGCAACGCCGACACCGGCAGCAGCCGATAGGCGATCAGGCCGGCCAGGATAATGGCCAGCATGCTCAGGGTGGTCGCTACCGGGCGGAGAATGAACAGCCGCGAGAGATTCATGCGCCGACCTTTTTCGCCTTGCCGGCTTCAGCCGGTGCCTTGGCTGCCGAACCGTCCTTCAACTGCGCGGCGGGCGCCTTGGGCACGTCCTGGCCGTCGTTGACCACTTCCACGTCGCCGCCGTCCTTCAAGCGGTCGGTGCCTTCCAGGACCACGCGGTCGCCGACGGCCAGGCCGTCCTTGATCACCGTGACATTGCCATCGCTGGCGCCGACTTTCAGCGGCCGGATCTTGACCTTCTTGTCACCGTCCATGACATAGACGAAGGTGCCGTCGTTGCCGAACTGGATCGCCGCGCTCGGCGCCAGTACCACGCCTTTCAGGGTGTCGGCGAGCAGGTGCACATTGACGAACTGGTTGGGGAACAGGCTCTGTTCGCGGTTATCGTAAAGCGCCTTGAACTTGAGGGTACCGGTGGTGATGTCGATCTGGTTATCGATGCTCTGCAGTACACCGCCGGCCTGTTGTTTCACGTCGCCACGGTCCCAGGCTTCGGCGGGCAGTTTCGCCCCGCCGTGAAAGCGCGTGAGCACGGTGTCGAGGTTGTTTTCCGGCAAGGTGAAGGCGACGCTGATCGGCTGGGTCTGGGTGATTACCACCAGAATCTGGCTGTCGTTCGCCGCCAGCAGATTGCCGACGTCCAGTTGGCGCAGGCCCAGGCGCCCGGAAATCGGCGCGCGGATCTTGGCAAAATCCAGGTTCAGCTTGGCGGCGTCGACTGCGCCCTGGTTGGCCTTGACCGTGCCCTGATACTGCAGCACCGAGGCTTCGGCGGTGTCCAGGGTCTGTTTGGCGATACTGTCCTCGGCGAACAACCCGCGATAACGCTGCAAATCGACCTGGGCGTTCTTCAATTGCGCCTGGCTTTGCAGGAGCGTGCCCTGGGCCTGGAGCAAGGCACTTTCGTAGTTGCGCGGATCGATCTCGGCCAGCACATCACCGGCCTTGACCATCTGGCCGTCCTGGAAGTTGATCTTGACCAACTGCCCGGCCACCTGTGTCCGCACGTTCACCGTGTTCAAGGCCGTTACCGTTCCCAGGGCCTTGTAGTACACCGGGAAGTCCCCCACGGTCGCCGGCGCTACGCGCACAGGCACCGGCCCTGCAGACGCACCGAAGCCCGGACGCATCATGCCCGACTTGCCCCCATGCCCGCCGGCCTTGGCTTGTGCGCCCTTGTGATGCGCGCCGGACGGCCAGAAATGCCAGCACAGTGCGCCGATAATCAGCAGGATCAACAGGCCGAACAGCCAGCGACGAGAGGTGCGAGGAGCAGAAGATTGCATGGAGTGATCAACCATTGTGCGCGAGGACTTTTTTTGGGGAGGTTGCAAGATAAGCACTGAATTGTTTCAGGAAAAGCGCCTTTACCGGCAATTTACCTTGGCATAACTCTCCTCAGCGTTTGGGTAAGACACTGAACCACAAATAAAAACGACCTGGACAGGGTCAGGCCGTGAATAATTGTAAGACGGCTTGTTTCAGAACTGTTTATTCCAAGGCCGCAAGGGCTGCCTGGTAATCGGGTTCCTGGCCGATATCCACCACCAGTTCGCTGTGCAGCACCTTGTTGTGTGCATCCAGCACAACGACTGCACGGGTGGTCAGACCCTGGAGTGGACCGTCGGCGATCTCCACGCCGTAGTCGCGCATGAACTCACGCCCCCGCAGGGTCGACAGATTGACGACATTGTCCAGGCCTTCGGCAGCACAGAAGCGTGCCTGAGCGAACGGCAAGTCAGCCGAGATACACAGCACCACGGTATTGGCCAGTTGGCTGGCGCGCTCGTTGAACTGGCGCACGGACTTGGCGCAAGTCGGCGTGTCGACACTGGGGAAGATATTCAGCACCTTGCGCTGCCCGGCGAGGCTGCCCAGGGTGATATCGGAGAGGTCCTTGGCCACCAGGGAAAAAGCCGGTGCCTGGGAGCCGGGTAGCGGCAACTGTCCATTGATCTGGACGGTTACGCCCCTGCGGGTAACTTGAGCCATGTGTTTGCCTCCTTGTAAACACAAAATCCTACCTTGAAACGCGAATCTGCAGAAGTGAAGCGGGCGTTCGATTATACGCAAACCCTGTAGGCGCCGGCTTGCTGGCGATAAGGACTTATCTCCACTGCAAGCCGGCGCCTTGCCATTACTTCAAGACGGCCAGGGCCGCTTCGTAGTTAGGCTCTTCGGCAATTTCCTTGACCAACTCGCTGTGCAGCACGTTGTCATTCTCGTCCAGCACCACGACGGCACGGGCGGTCAGGCCGGCCAATGGGCCGTCAGCGATTTCAACGCCGTAGTTGAGAATGAACTCGCGGCCACGCAGGGTGGACAGGTTCAGGACGTTTTCCAGGCCTTCGGCGCCGCAGAAACGTGCCTGGGCGAACGGCAGGTCAGCCGAAATGCACAGCACTACGGTATTGGCCACGTCATTGGCCTGGGCGTTGAACTTGCGCACGGAAGTCGCGCAGGTCGGGGTATCGACGCTTGGGAAAATGTTCAGCACTTTGCGCTTGCCGGCAAAGCTGCCCAGCGTTACGTCAGCCAGACCCGCGCCTACCAGGGAGAACGCTGGAGCCTTGTCGCCGGCTTGCGGCAGTTGGCCATTGACCTGAACCGGGCCGCCTTTGAGGGTGACTTGAGCCATGAACTGAATCCTTCTAAACGGTTTCGATTAAAGAGGTCGGAGTTAAACATGAAAATGCCACCCGACCTATGGGGCAGATAAAGTGTCACAGGATTTGCGGCCCGGCAAACCCTCTCGGGCTTTTTTTGTCGTGGGAATCCGACCG
Organism: Pseudomonas gingeri; assembly: GCF_013386165.1. Classification (GTDB taxonomy): domain Bacteria; phylum Pseudomonadota; class Gammaproteobacteria; order Pseudomonadales; family Pseudomonadaceae; genus Aquipseudomonas; species Aquipseudomonas gingeri_C. The sequence continues at coordinate 1,005,749 of NZ_JACAOS010000003.1, forward strand.
GGCCCATGCCGGAGGCTTCAGTGATATTCGCGGGGAATCAGGCTCTGCAACTGCAAGGCCAGGAAGTCGGCATCGAACGCGTAGATATCCGCGTCCTTGAGGCCGTTGGCCTTGCGCCACTGCCAATCGCTGGTACCCGGCACGTCCGCCAGCGAAACACTGCCATGCCGGGCCGCCGTGTGCCCCATGACCGCCAGGGAAATCGCACCACCGCTGCCCATGACTTCCGGGACAAACTCCATCACCCTGCCGGCGATCTGGATCGTCAGCTTCTGAGTCTTGAAGGTCGAGGCTTCCGCCGTCAGGTTCGGGCCAAAAGCCACATAGGCTTCGCGCTGCGTCTCCAGCAGGTTCGGGCTCTTTACCGGCTCAAGCCACTGTTCCATGCGGTCGAACAACTCGATGATACGTGCGGCCCAGTGCGCTGATTGCTTTTCAAACAGTTGCTTCTTGTGTGTTTCAGTATCGGCGTAGTGCCGAAGCATTTCCCCCAGTTGCTGTACACCATTCATTGGAGCGCTCCTTGGGTGAACCTGAATCGAAGATTCGATCATGGCAGATCGCACAGCAGGACGTGCGATTAACTCGACGCGGGGTTCAAGCAGATCGACGTAACCGCGCCATGTTCAGGGTGTCCACCAGTTCGCCGTCGCGAATCGCGTAGTCGCGCATCACGCCCTCGTCCTCGAAACCGAACTTGCGATACAACCCCTGGGCCGCGGCGTTGTCGACATACACCGTCAACTCGACGCGCCGCAGGTTCATCCAGTTGTCCGCCACGTCCAGCACAGCGGCCAGCAACCGAGAACCGATGCCTTTGCCCTGCCAGGCCGTCGCCACCCCCATGCCGATAGTGCCGGCATGGCTACGGCGCACCCGTGCGTACTGCTCCAGTGAACAGCTGCCGATCACCACGCCCTGGTGCAATGCCACCAATGACACCAGACGTTCGTTGTCCTGGCGCTGAAGCAGCCGCTGACGCCAGACCTCAGCGGACTGAAATGGCATCTGCAGCACCTGGCGGCAGACGGCGGGTTCGTTGTAGAGCGCGGTGATTCCGTCGACATGGGCTTCGCGAAAACGCTCGATGACGATGGTGGGGGTGTCGGCAGGCATCGTTTTTTCATCCATAAAAACAACCAGGCCAACCAGTGTAGAGTGATTTGCAGTGAGCAGGCAAAGCCTGCTCCGCAGCTCAAATCCGGGGGGCTTTTACTCAAACCACTCCCGCCGCTCCCTGAACGTGCCCTGCACCAGATCGACGATCAACTGCACCTCTTCCCTGCCCTGGGCTTCACGCCGGGTCGCCAGCCAGGCGCGGCGCTGCATGGGGGCCCCGAACAAACCCGGCAATGCCGCCAGCCCGCGATCAAAACGGGTGATATAACAAGGCAACAGACCGATGCAGGCACTGCAACGGATCATTTCCAGCATCAGTTCATAGGAGTGCACCTGCACCACGCCCGCCAGACGCTGTTCCACCAGATGATTCCACGGCTGGAAATCATCGATCTGCCGGTCCTGCTGCCATTGCACCAGCATGTAGTCCTCAAGGTCGGCAAGCACATCCGGGCGGGCCGCCACCCGCGAATAACGCTTGGCGATATGCGGCAAGTAATCGAGCCGTGCCAAGGGTTGCGGCTCGCTGATGGCGAAGCTCGGCGCCGAAACGGGCGCGTCCGGGCCGCACAACCAGACCACCACGTCGGCGCTCAAGGCTTGCAAGGACAGCACACTGTCCACCGGGATGATTTCCAGGCGGATACTGGCGTTGCGCCGCAGCAAAGCGATCAGATCACGACCGAGGATGTCGTGCAGGATCGACTCGGCGATCGCCAGGCGCACCAGCGGTTGCTCCGTGATCGGCAGCCTTCGTTCGTGGGCCAGGGCGATCAGTTGCGCCTGCAACTGCTGACCGTCGCGACTGAGGACCAGCGTGCTGTCCTGATACACGAACAATGGCCGATTGATTCGTTCTTCGAGCGATGCCAACTGCTTGCGCAGTTGGGTTGATTTGATATTCAAGCTACGCGCCGCTTGCATAAAGCAGCCGCAGCGGGCGCTGGCCAGAAAGACCTTGGCCGTTTGCGGTTCGATCAGCCTGGCCAGGCTCAGCCAGGGCTCGTTCGGCTCGCTTGGGCTGCGGTACTCCATGACGCCCGTACGCGGGGCGTGTTCATTCAACGACATAATACTGACTCCCTGTCGGCATCCGAGAACGCCCAACCATCCAATGGCAATTTCTTATTAGGGTTTTTCTTCCAGCACCTGGTTCAAGGCCGCGCCGTCGATACTCAGGGTCGCGGTGTTGAGCATGCCCGCCAGGTAGGCCTTGGCAATCTGTTCCTGACGCTGGCTGCGCAAGGCTTCGCGCAGACGGTCACGCAGTTCGTCCAGGGTCGCGGTACGCGCCGGCTGCATTTCGTTGAGTTTGACGATATGAAAGCCCGCCGGGCTCTGCACCGGGTCCGCCACCGCACCGGTCTTGAGCCGTGACACCGCGCCACGAACCTCCGGTAGCAGTTGTTGCAGCGGTTGCAGGCCAGCATCGCCACCGCGCTTGGCACTGTCGCGATCCTGGGAATACTGACCGGCCAGGTTAGCGAATTCAGCCGGTGCGGCCTGGGCCCGGCGACTCAGCTCCAGCGCCTGCTTGCGCACGCTTTCCAGCGATTGCTGATCCGGCACCGCGAGGAAAATCTGGCTGACCCGATACAACGGCGGCGTCTGCCAGGCGGATTTTCCAGTGTCGTAAGCCTGTTGCAACTCCTCGGCACTGGGGTAATCCGCCGGCACCTGGCTGACCGAGGCCAGGTAGCTGCGAAAGACGATCTGCTCGGCGGCGGCGCGGGTCTGCTGCTCGATATCCGGGCGCTGCGGCCAACCCTGGGCGTCGGCCTGTTCGATCAGGGCCTTTTCCGCCAGGCGAGTGCGAATCCAGTTTTCCAGGGCCCCGCGATTGCCCCGCAGTTGCTCGCGGGAATCGGCCGGCAGGGCCGCAAACACGGCTTTCAGTTCGCTGGCGTCGACCTGCTGGTTGCCCAGGCGCGCCACCGCCGGCGCGTTCGACGTCGCTTGCAGCAAGGCCGACGCCGGCTGCACGGCTGCGACCGGATCGTTACCCGGGCGCATGACCAGGGCAACCGCCCCGGCCAGCAAGGCCACCGCGCCTGCGCTGGCCAGGAAAGTAGTTTTTTTCACAGGGCTGGCTCCTCCGTACCTACAACGGCCTCGGTCGTCTGGGCCGGAACGTTGATCTGGGCCGCGTGCTGGCTGTAGTCACGCAGGTAGACGATGAACTCCTGCAACAGGCGATCCCAGAGTTCCAGATTGCCGCGCAGGTAGCTCACGCTGACACCGGCAGCCACCACCACGTCCATTTCCATCACCAGGAACTCGCCCTGCACCGACAACCGGGCGAAGCGCCGCGAGGTGTTCCACAACTCGGCCAGCCCGGCGGGCAGCTCACCCTGCACGCGCAAAGCGCAGCTGTAGGTGAAGTCGACATAGCTGCCCGCATGCGCGGCCGGATTGCCGAAGCGCACCGCATAACCGATACCCTGACTGGCACTGAGCAATTGCACGATGCCATTCTGTTCCGTGCGGTTGACCCGGTAGCCGGCGCCTTGCAGCAGTTCGGTCAGGCTGTCGGGGGTCACGTGTTCGATCAGTTGCTCGTTCATGGGCTCTTCCTTGGTTTTCAATGGCTGACAGAGGCGTGAGCCCCGTCGAACTGGTTCTTGTAGAGGTCGTCGCCGAAGGCCTGGGCCATTTCTTCGAACTTGACCCGGGCGCTGCCGGCAAAGGGTTGGCGGATCTTCATCACCTCGGCCACGTCGATTTTTTCGTAGGCGGCGAGGATCTCCTTGGCGACCCCGTACATCTGTTGATTCTTGACCGAACATTGCTGCACTTGTGTGTCACGTTCAGTCAGTTGCCCCTGCAAACGTGCACGCTCGGCCTCCTTGGCCTTGGCCATGACCAGCAGGTCGTCATAGGCTTTCTTGAACTTGCCCAACTGCTCGTTGCTGGCCACGGCAAACGCCTGGGCCTGGCTTTGCAGGTTCTGCTGCTGTCCGGCCAACTGCTCGTTCATCCCCTTGGCCTTGGCCAGCTCCGCTTCGAGTTGCTTGACCTGCGCCTGGACCGCCTTGGTCTGGTTCTCGGCGGCGATCCGTGCCGCGCCGGCCTGGGCCTGTTCGCTTTGCAACGCTTGCAGTTGCTGGGTGGTGCTGCGCAACTGGGTGCGCAGGCGCTCTTCCATGCTTTCGGCGGACGCGCCGTTGGCCAGCACCACGCCGACCACCAGCAAGAGCATCGACCAGCGCACCTGGGCTCGCATGTTCATGGGTTCTCCCTCGCGCTTAGAAGCGCGTGTTGATTTCAAGCTGCAAGACATCGATATCGAACGGCGCGCCATACACCGCCTCCGAGTTGAGCCAGCGCGCGGTGGCGATCACGTTCTTCTCCACGCCGTAGTTGGCGCCCAGGAAGTACCCCTTGGCGTTGGTCCCGCCGAGGTGGAATGAGTTGTCGTTGAAACCGTCCGGCAAGGCATCCGGCTGGATGTACTTGTAGCCGGCGAAGACGTTCCAGTCGCCCTGGCGCTTGAGTTCCAGGGCATTGCCGAGGGTGAACTGCACCATCGCGGCATTGGCGCCACTCTGGATCTTGCCGTTGTTGTCCAGGTTATTGACGATCTGCCCGGCGGCGCGGCGGTTCATTTCGCCTTCGTCGTAGCCCAGGTTGTGGACATAGTCGAACTGGCTGCGCAACTGGAAGTCTTGCGGCAGCTCGCTGTCGAGCACCAGGTTCAGGTCCAGCAGGTTGAACTTCGAGGCCAGGCCGACGAACTGCGGCTGCGCCGTTGTGGTCGGAGTGGCGGGATTGATGGCGATATCGCGGAGCAGGAAGACCGTGTTGCCTTTCTGCATGAACGAGGCGCGGGTACCGTCGGAGCTGCAGCCCGGGTCCCCGGCCCAAGGCTCGCAACTGTCGGAGCGCTGGCCTTCGATACTGTCGAACCGGTAGTAGGCCAGCGCACCCTTGAGTTTGTTGTGCTGGCTGATCTGCCAGTTGGCCCCTGCCTGCAGGCCATACAGCCACTTGTCCGCGCTCGCCTGCTTGTCATAACCGTTGCTGGTGGAGGTGTCGGAGCTGTACTCGATGGGGAAGGCGCCGACGGTGCCGAAGACGCTCCAGTCGGCGTTCAGTTTCTGATTGAAAAGCGCCGCCACGCCGTCGAAGTTCAGGTCAGGCGAATACAGTATGTCGGTGGAGAAGAACGGGTTGGCGATACGTCCGCCGGTCAGGCTCAGGCGATCGGAATACTTCCAGGTCAGATAGCCCTGGTCGAGCCAGAGGTCCTTCTTGGCGAAACCGCCGCCCAGGACCTGGGTAGTCGAGACCGGGTTGTTGTCGGTACCGGTGCCGATGCGGATGCCCGCTGTCCAGTCCGGGGCAATGACCGCTTTCATGCCCAGTCGGGCGCGGATGCGAAAAGAGGTCTCGCGGTCTTCCCGGGTGTTGAGCAATGGCGGCAGGCTGGTGCTGGTTTTCGGGTTGACGTCGTAGGGACCGCTGGCATTGAGCTTGGCGAAGTCGACGATCTGGTTGCTGTTGCCGCTGGAGTAGTAGCGCGACTCGTCGCGCAGGCGCAGGTCGCCGTCGAAACTGATACGCGAGACCCAGTCCGGGAAGGTGTTGGGCTGGGCCCAGTTTTCCTGCTTGGCGGTGGCCATGACCTCGGCCTTGACCTGGTCGCGGATCTGATCGCGGACAATCGCCGGGACGTACTGTACACGCACCTCCCCCGGAGTCGCGGGCGGAGCGCTGGCAGCAACCACGCTGGCCTGGCGCGCCTGGACGGCTTCTTTTTCGGCCTGGGCAATCAGCCCGTCAGCCTGCTCCTGCTTGAGCACACCCTGCTGCACCAACAGGCGGATCAGGTTGATCGTGGCGTTTTCCGAGGGCGCTGCGGGCGTTGCCGCTGCCGCCTGGCCGACCAGGGTCGCAACGACCAGGCCGACCGCCAGGCTCAATCGATTCACATTGGAAATCATTTTCACACAACTCCTAAGACAAGACTGCGAATGGGTTGAACTAGCCGGGACGCCGGCCTTGCAAGGCAATACGCAATGGCAGCGTGATCGACGCCGGAGGTCGTTCGCTCAACCGCGGCGCGGCGCGCAGGGCTGCCAGTACCTGGGTATCGATCTTCGGATCGCCGCTGGACTTGACCAGCTCGACCCGGGTGATCTCCCCGGCCGCGCTCAGCCAGATATCGGTCTGCAGCGAAAACGCCAGGCTGCGCAACTGCGGGTCCTCCTTGAGCAAGCGCTGGAAGGCATAGGCAATAAACTGGCTGTAGGTGCCAGTGCCCAACCGTCCACCTCCCGCCCCAGCCATCCCGCCGCCCTTCCCCGCGCCGATGTTGAAGGCATCGCCACCGGCCTGGGCGTCGCCGTCGATCTGCATCGGGTTCTCCAGGTCGTTGGCCGGTGACGGCGGTGCTTCCTCCTGGGGCTTGACCTGTTCCGGCTCGGGGGTCGGTTCGGGAATTTTTTCTTCCACCGGGGTTTCCGGCTCCTTTGGCTTTTCCGGCTCTGGAGGGGGCGGTGGTGGGGGCGGCAACGGAATCAGCATCGGCACCTTCGGCGCTTCCCGGCGCACACCGCTCATGTCGTGGGCCCACTGCCACAGGAACCAGGCCGCAACGGCCCCCAGCAGTAGCCCTGCGCCCCACTTCAACGGGCGCAGCGGCGACTTTTTCAGCGGATCGGGGCTGATCGGTAATTTAGCGGTCATGGTCAGCCCTGGGTCGGTTTGCCAGTGACCAGCCCGACCTGGGACAACTCCAGGCGTCGCAGCAGGTCGAGCACTTCGATCACTTTCTGGTACTGCACCGTGGCGTCGCCGCGCACGATGATCGGAAAGTCCGGGCTTTGCGCCTTCTCGATCCGCAGGCGCTCTTCCAGCTCCGGCAACGTCACCGGGTAGGCATCGAGAAACACCTGGCCGCCGTCGTTGACCGAAATCGCCTTGGTCTTGGCCTGGGACAACGACACCGAGGCGCTGGCCTTGGGCAGGTGAATCTGGATACCCGAGACCTGGGCGGTGGCAGTGAGGATGAACATCACCAGCACCACCATCAGCACGTCCACCAGGGGCGTGATGTTGATGCTATCGACCGCGGCATCGTCATCGTCGTCGTGGGAGGCATTTACGCTAGCCATGGCTATTCCCCTCAGGCCGGAATCGACGCGTTGTGTTGATCGGTATGCACACCACGACGATGGGCGTTTTCGTGGGACTGACTTTCACCGTGCATCTCGGCCAGACGAGTGATGAACTCGTCGACGAACACCCGCATATCGGCACTGACTTCCTTGTTGCGGGTGATCAGGCGGTTGTAGCCGAACAGTGCCGGGATCGCGACGAACAGGCCCATGGCCGTGGCCAGCAAGGCCGCCGCCATGCCCGGGGCGATGGCGTTGATGTTGACGTCACCGGCCATGGCCGTGCCGAGAAACACCACCATGATCCCCAGTACGGTACCGAGCAGGCCGATATAAGGGCCGCCGGCAATGGCGTTGGACAGGGTCGAAAGCTTGGAACTCAGTTGCTGGTTTTCCCGGGTGCGCACGCCGTCCATGGAGCAGCGGATGGCTTCGATGGTCGCCGCCGAGACCGACGAGGTGTCCGCACCCTGGGCACGGCGGGTACGGATTTCCTTGACCGCCACCAGGTACAGGCGCCACAGCGAAGAGTGTTCCAGGCGGCGGGCCAGGTCCTGGTTGTCGGCGAACATTTCCAGGCGCGTGCCAACCTGGGCGAACTGTTCGCGGAAGACTTCGTTGGCCCGGCTGACGCGACCCAGGGCGCTGTTCTTGCGGATCATGATGAACCACGACTGGAACATCATCAGCACCAGGACGACGATGATCACCCAGGCATCCGCCGGTACGGCCTTGAGCAGGAAGCCCAGGCTGCCGAAGCCGAAGCCCGACTGTTCTTCATCCGCGCCATAGACCACCAGCTTCGATTCAGCGCCCTGGGACATGGCATCGGCCAGCAGCGCAGCGGCCGGACGCACGACCTTGGACAGGCGCAGTTCGTCGATGGCGCCCTGGAACGGCTGGTAAAGCGCTGCGACTGGCGCTGCTGGATCGGCGGCTGGGAACTCGGCCCCCACGGCAATCGGTGAGTTCAGCGCCGGGACTTCCTGGGCCAGGCTTGCGCTCTCGCGACCGTTGACGAACAACGTCACCTTGCTGCCCTGCACGGTGACTGCCAGGTGTTGCCATTGCCCCGGATTCAGCGCCTGGATCGAAACTCCGCGCTGGCCATTGACCTCCACAAAGGGCGTGCCCTGGCTGACACCCAGCACAAAGTCATGGCCGCCTTCGCGTCGAGCCACTACCACATGCTCACCCGTGGCCTGATCCAGGCGCACCCAGGTACTCAGGGTCAGGGCGCCGCCAGCGCTGTGTTGCAGAGAAGGACTGGCCGGCAGCGACAAGGCCTGGCCAGCCAACTGCAAGGCACCACCGATCACGCCGTCAATACGGCTACCCGTGGCGTTCTGGGCATTGTTGGCGAAAGCCGTCGCGTCCTTGGGTGGCGTGCCCACCGCGCCGTCGAAGTGATAGACCGCGGTGTAGTTGGGATCGAACGCCAACTGGCCGTTGCTCACCGCCGGAGCCTTCGCGTTGCCGTAGTACATCCACAGGTCCTGGCGTTGGGCACCTTCGACCTTGGGCACATCGACCCAGATCAGTGCCATGCCCATCAACGGATCGAAGCTTTCGATCTGGTAGTTGAGCTGGGTCTTGTCGTCGGCCGCGACGAAGCGCAGGTCCGAGCCGTCCTCCTTGACCCCGTCGAAGGTGAAGTTGCCGGTGTGCAGGCGTACCAGCAGGCTGGTACGCCCCGGGGCATCATTGATCGCCGCACCTTGTGGAGTGGTGTCGACGGAAATCTGCTTGCGGTAATGCCAGTCATCCTGCCACCAGGCATTGGCAGTTGCCGGAAGCACGAGGCCCAGGCAGATCAACAAGGAAATCATCAGGCGCTGCATGAAAATTGCTCCGTAATAAGGTTCAGAAAGTCGCTTGCAGGCTGAAGTGCAAACGCGAGTCCTGCTTCTGCGTGTTCGGTCCATTGACCAGCGGGTATCCCCAATCGAGGCTGCCGGACAGCCATTTGCTCAAGCTGGCCCGAGTGCCAAGACCGACACTGGCCAGGCTGTAGTCGGCCTTCTGCTCAGGCAGCGGCTCGCGCAGGTAAAGCTGGGCGCCCTCGGCGAAGGCATACAAACGCCACTCCTGGACATAGCTGCCCAGGTACTTGGCCAGGGACGGCGTGCGCAGCTCCTGGGAAAACACCACGCCTTGATCGCCGGTGACCTCGGCGGCCAGATAGCCGCGCACCGAGGTGGCGCCGCCGGCGGACATCTGTTCGTTGGAAATCAGTGGGCCGGAGGCCAGTTGGAACGAGGTCTTCGTCGCGCTCTGCCACTCACCGAAAATGTCCTGGGTGTAACTCAGGTCACCCCTGAGCGCGGCGAAACTGGGGCTGGCGCGGTACCGCTTGTTGTCGAAGTCCTGGTCGTTGCTGCCATAGCCGAAGAAGGCCCGGGTCCCGACCACCAGGCTCAGCCCCAGGCCCAACTGGGATTTTTCGGTGTAGCGATAGCCGTTGTAGCCGAAGGTCAGCGGCGCGTACTTGAGCGGTACGGTGTCGCTGCTGCCACCGAACTTGAGCTGCTCTTCGAAGTCCTTGAAGTCCACTCCCAGGGACAGCGAGTTGGACCAGACGCTGCCCCCCGGCACGGTGTAGATCGCCGAGACACCATAGGAATGGCCCTTGCCCAGCACGTTGCTGCCGCCGATGGTGGCGACGTTGCTGTCGGACTGATAACCGGAAAACTGCACGGCCCAGCGCTGGTTCAGCGGCGCGCTATAGGAACCGGACCAGACCTTGGCGTTGCTCTGGTCCTCGGGCGCGGTGAAATAGGTCAGGGAGATGCTGTGGCCCAGTTGCCAGAGGTTGTCGTAGCCAACCGAGGTCACCATGCGCAGATCTTTGGTGTCGGCACTGTGGTCGTTGTTCAGGCCGACGCTGGCGTGCCAGGGATTCTTGTCGTCGACTTGCAGGTCGACGTCCATGGTCCCCGGGCGCTGGCCTTCGCGGACCAGCGGCATGACCTGCCGGCCTGGGCTCTTGTTCAGCGCCGCCAGTTCACTCTGAACCTGGGCGAAGTTGGGCACGTCGCCCTCCTTCAGGGCCGGGACATCGTCACGGATCTCCACCGGCGAATAGTGCTGGGCACCGACCACACGGACCCGGCCGACCTTGGTTTCGCTGATCTGCAGGTAGACAATGCCGTCCTCGACCTTCTGTTCCGGCAACTCGACGTACACCGACTGGTAACCCTTGGCCTGGTAGCTTTTCTGCAGGGCATCACGGGCCCCTTCGATATCGCTCAGGGCCTTTTGCGGGCCGAGAAATGGATACACCGCTTCTTCGATATCCCGCGCCTGCAGCACGGTGTTGCCGCGCACCACGTATTCATTGACATCGACCAGCTTGGCCTTGGCCGGCGCCTCATCGGCCAGCAATGGACGCCCCAGCACTGCCAGGACCAGCCCGCCGCACAGCGGCAGCCAGTGCCCGGCCAGCCTCGGTCGTGCTCTTTTGAAGAACAAATGCTCCACACCGCCCCCTTGATTCAAAATGGCCTCGAACGCGGTCGAGGCCCTATGGGCCCGGATCAATACCCCGGACACCTCAGTTATTTACGGTCGATATCGACGGGTGCCGGGCCAGCCAGGTATGCAGCTGGGCGAAGTTCAGGGAGAACTCCGGCATCTGCAGCAAGGCGCCGCAGAACACTTCACCGATGATTTTCTGGATCAGCAGCACCGCCTGCGGGTTGTCCAGCAGCGTGGCGATGTCCTTGCTCAGCACACTGAAGTTCCAGACCTTCTGGTTCAGGTCCAGACCGACGAACCAGCGGAACAGCAGGTTGTAATTGAGCTGCTCGTAGAGTTGCTGCTCGCTGGGTACCGAATAGAGCAACTGCAGCAGGAGAATGTGCATGACGGTCTGGGGGGCGATCTGCATGCCGGAATCGGCATTCAACGAGCGTTGGAACTCGCGATCGTCGTCGAGCAGGTCATCGATCTGCGGGCGCAACAACACCAGGGAATGACCGGGCGGGATATAGCTGGAGACCTCCTTCAAGGCGCCCTGCCAATCGTCCTGGGACACAATCCAGACCCAGGGCGCACCGTAGCGATAGACCGAGACAGGCTTCTTGCGGGCCGCCTCGACGATCTTCGACAAACGCTGATCCAGTTCCTGCATGCCCACTTTCGAGTAACGTTCCATAGTTCTCCTCGTCTCTCTACCGGCGTTGCCATGGGCCTGGGGACATGTCCCCTTGCGTGCCCTTGACCGCTTCACATATCCATGACGGGACTGGCCTTGTGCTACCGAACTTTTGTCACAAAAGCTTCATTCCGCAGCTGGGAATAAGGGGTGTACTCCCCTCCTGTAGGAGCGAGCTTGCTCGCGATGACGGCCTCCCAGGCGAAAAAAAGGCGGCCATAAAGGCCGCCCCAGAGGAGAAACACAAAGTGATTACAAGGTCAGATTGCCCCGCTCCTCTTCGGTCAGCCGGGCCCGCGCCTGCTCGCTCAACGTCCCGGCGCCCAGCACTTGCACCGGGCTGTCAGGGTTGTAACTCGGCGTGCCGCGACTGGCACCATCACGAGAAGGTTCCAGACGTTCCTGGCCAAAGCTCAGGACCTGCACGCTGAATACCGACGGCTGGTTCTGCCGTGCACTGGCCTGCTGCTGACGCGCGACGTTGTCGGCTGCCTGGGCGGCGGAAGTGGCCGCAGCGCTGGCCGAGGTGATCGCCCCGGTATTGACCGATGCCACCACCGGCACCCCCGAAGCCTTGCCCTGTACCTGGATGTTTGCGGCGTTCACCACTTGCAGGGCGGCGATGTTGACGTTGCCCGAGACCCTGATCCCCGCCTCCCCCGCATCGATGGTGCCCTGCGGTGCAATCAGGTCGATGTCGCCGGGCAGGACCTCGGGAATCGGGTTCAGGGTGGCGATACCGGCCCCGGTGCTCGGCACCGACGGTGACAGCGTGACATTGCCCCAGGTGTCGTAGACCCGCTTGGGCGGCGTGTAGACCACGGTGGTCTTGGAACCGCGTCCGGCGTTGATATCACCGTTGGCCGACCAAGCGGTGATCGAACCGCCGAAGGTGGTCATGACCCGGCTCTGACCGAGCAGGATGCTGTCCTGGGCGAAGAGTTGGATATCACCCTGGCCCTGGGTGATGATCCCCGCCGAGGATGGCGGCGCGTTGCCTTCGATGCCGAATACCAGGCCGCCACCGGGGGCCAGCATCTGGATATCGCCGCCGAAGTTGGTGTGCACGCCCGACGGGCCGTAGAGGGTGATGGCGCCGTTGTAGAGGATCGGATTGCCGGCGACGTCCTTCTCCGGGAACAACGCGGCAATCGCGTCACGGCCGCGCAGGTAGCTGCCCTGGCGGACACCGCCGACCTGGTTGTACTCGCGGCCAGCGGCCTTGAGTTCGGCGAAGTAGACGGTACGGGCGAAGATGTCCTGCTGCTGGGTCGGTAACGCCGCGTAATAGGCCCGCGCCTCGTCGACGCTGCCGGTGAAGCCGTAGCGCTCGGTAAGCCAGGTGACCAGTTCCGTGTCGTAGGTCTTGGCCACCTTGCCGGGTTGGCTGGCCAGCGGCGTTCCGGCGTCGGCCTGGTTCGCCGGGTCCAGGTAGGGAGCGATAAAGGCCTGGTAGTTCGGCCCGTTTGGCCCGACACCCGCCTGCATGACAATGCTCGCACCCGGACGTGAATCACCGGGTACCACGGCGCCGAGGCTGGTGATGCTGGTCTTGTCCTCCATCAGGAGATTGCGACCGGCGCTGACCACCAGGGTGCCGGGACCGGCGACATTGAAGTTGCTGTAGAGGATGTCGCGACCGGCCGAGACCAGGGAGATATCGGTGGGATTGTTCTGGATGAAGAGGTTGCCTACGGTAGTGTAGTCACCGTTGAACGGAGTTTGTTTTTCCCCGGCAGGTGAAGTACCACTGCTGACAATATCTCGCCCCGCCTGCATCCAGACAGGCCCGCCACCTTCATACCAGGTTTGACCGTTACGAGAGTCGACCGGATTGGTATAGGTAACGGTCCGACCACTTCTTACCCCGATCAGGTCCCCGCTCAGGGCATAGAAGCGTGCAGGCTCGGCGTCTGCGTTCCATTGTCCGGAAGCGCTATCGGGGCCGAATGCGAACAAGGGTCTGGTGCTGCCCAAGACTATGTTGCCATCTGTCGATAGATTGCTACTGCCGCCAATAAGAACGCCACTGGGCAATTGGGCAATGAAAGCAGGATGCTCAGGCGTGGCCAGCGCATCGGGGTTCGCGCTGGATTGGCTGATGGTCAGATTGCCGCCATAGATCGAATTAGCGGCCAGAAGCTGCAATTGCCCTTTGTTCGAAGGCACCAAAGTTAGCGCGGCAGCAATGCTTGCGGTCGGATTGGTATAGGCAGCATCTCCGTAATAAAGGCTACCGTTAGCGGCAATGGCATTCAGGATGGAAGGATAAACCACGGCATTATCGGACTGTTGGCCGTCGTAGGACAGCGGCGTCAGGTTACCACCAGCCGAAAACAGGTTGATGGCCGTATGGTCGGTCCACAGCGAGAACCAGCTCAGGCCATAACCATGGCTACCGTCGCTGGCCAGGTACGGTGATGCGCCCATCGCCGTCGCGCGCCCAGGGTTGCCGACTGTCTGCACTACCAGATCCCCTAACGTCGACAGGTTAAAGGTCGAGTCTCCAGGTATCAGCGTCAGCCCCCCTTCCGCAGTGCTGCGCGTTGAAGTGAAGGCTGTGTAGCCACGGGTTTCTCCTGGCGCCTGCTGTTGCGCCCCGCTGCCATACAAGAGGTTCAGTGCGCCAATGCTGGTGCTGTCCAGTTCGACGTGACCGCGAAGGTTGGTGATCACGCCGTTTTGATCATCCCTGGCAGCTGTCGCCGCCGGGTTCAGATCGCCACCGACCCGCAAGGTCAGGTTGCCGCCCCCGGTCACCTGAACACTGCCATCGGCTGCGACCCGCCCCGTGCTGCCGACGGCCAGTACCAGACCCTGGGTATGCGGATCGACACTGTCGGCGCCGATCGCATTCCCGGCCAGACCTGTCAATACACCCGCATTCCCGGCGACCTGAACGTTCAGGTTACCACCGCCCAGGGTGCCAAACCCGGTAAAGCCGACCATCTGGTCCACACCGGATGTCATCGATGCGGCATAGGTGCCGAAATTGATCCACCAGGCCGTCGGCTGCGCTGAGGTTCCCGTATTGACAGTGCCGTTACCCTGGCGCCAGAGCCAGTTAGCGACATTGGCCGAGTCGTGATCGGTATCGCCGTTGGGTTTGGAAATCCCGTTAGCCGTGGGCAAGACAATATTCCCGCTCAGATCGCCCCCCACCTTGAGTGTCAGGTTGCCGCCACCCTCGGGATACCAGGCGCGATACACGCTGTCGGCGCCACCGTTTACCAGACTCTCATCACCACCGAACAAGGCAGTGAGCACGGTACCGTTGCTACCCAACGCTCGGGATTGGTTATAGGGGTCATTGGCCGACGTCGGGCGGGAAGACGTACCTGCGGTATAGACGCCAAACAACGAATCCATACTCAGGTTGCCGCCAGATATCAGTTCAAGGTCAGCAGCTCCCGTGCGTATGACGCTGAAGCGTGTACTACCTGCCTTAAGGTCGTAGGCCGAGCCTGGAATAATTGCACAGTACTCGGGGATATCACTACAAAGCGATGGCCAACCCAACGCGACGAGGTCAATAGGTTGCCCCTCCAAACTGGGGTCACCCATCAAATCAATAGCCCCCTGCAAGGTGTACACCGGAGCCCCAACGCCGTACATCCCATAATGGCTGTCGGCAAGGTGGATATCGCCATGCACAGGATTGACCTGCACCACACGGTTGTCAGCCGCCGTGGTATCCGCACCGGCCACCAGACGCAATGACCAGGATTGGGAACCCTCGGCAAGCATCGGGGCGATGCCCCAGAGCTCACCTTGGCGTCCGGCGACTTCGGGGCGCAGTTCAACCGAATCCACCCCGCCTGGCAACAGCACATTGGTCCCCGATGGAATCAAGGCCCCCCTGGCCAGGGCCAGGTCGCTATTGAGCGTCAGAACATTGGTCGACGCCAGGGTGCCGCCGGCGATGCTTGGCAACGCCACACCCTTGGGCCAGGTGAGGGCGCGAAGAGCGGTATCGGCGCCCAACAGGGTACCGGCATCCAGTTGCGTGCCCGGCGGTAGGCTCTGGGCCTGGGTCAGCAAGGTGCCGGCGGCAAACAGTAGGGTACCGGTGCTGTCACGCACGGCGGCAGCCAGCACGGTGCCCGCGGGTAGCACCAGCGTCTGGTCCAGGATCACGCCGGTAGGCAGGCGTGTGCCCGCCGCGAGGGTCATGGCGCTGAGCGGCACATCGTAATTCAGGGTTGAGCCCGCCGGGAAACGGGTGCCGCTGGCCAGGGTCACTCCGGCCCCTGGCACGATGATATTACCCCCGGTGAAATCAATCCCGGACAACAACAGCCAGCCGGTGTCGTCATCAGTCAGGGGTGGAGGAGCAAAGCCGTCGGTGATACTGCCGTAGATATTCAGGTCGCCGCCGGCACGCAGGGCCAGCTTGCCCACTTCGCCGGAGCCGTCTCCCTGCACACCGGTTTGCTGGGTGTGGGGATTCAGGCTGGCATAACGATAACCGGACAGGTCGATATCGCCCTGGACCACCAGGTCGCCGTTTGGCGTGGCACTGACGATTTCCACGGCCGGACGCAAGTGCAGTACATCGCCATAAGTGGCGTTATTCAGACCGGCGAGCTTGTTCTGCAGCAGATTGTTATTGCCCAGCGCCGCATCGATAAACGCACGACTTTGCTGGTCGATACCCTCCAGATAGGCTTGGGTGATCACCTGATAAGGTCGGCCGCTGGCCGCCGGGTCGGTACCCAACGGCGCATCGCTGTACTGCCAAGTACCATTGACGGCGATGGAGCGTGCCCCGCTGATCGCCAGACTGCCGCTCGCATCGATGGCGATATCGCCAGCCGAAACCCCGCCCAGGCGTGGTGCGTCGAGTTCCAGGGTACCGCGCACGCGGCCATCGTTCTGGCCCGGCGCGCTGCCCATGGCCACGGCGGTGCCGGCCCGCAGATCGATGGCCGCCCCGCTGGCCAGGGTCAACAGGCCCTGGCCGGAATTCAGCTCGACTATTGCCCGGTTGGGTGAGTCGATGATCTGGCCCCGGCTGTCGACCTGCAAACCGCTGCCATGGGCGTCAAGCACCGCACTGCCGGCCAAGGTCAGGCCCTGGCTGGCAGACAGGTTGATATTGCCCACCTGGACACCGCTGGCATCGACCTTGCCGTTGATCAGCAGGCTACCGTTGTCCACTGACACCACAATGGCATTGGCCTTGAGGTCATTGCCGATGGTCAGGTTGCCCTGTTTGAGCTGGAAGCTACGGGCGCCGTAGACCTGCCCGGCATTCAGGCGCTGGTTGAGAGCGGCGAATGCGGCGTCTTCGCTGCCGACGCCCCCCAGGCGCTGGGCCTGGATATCGACAAAACCGCCTGGATAAGGCAAGTAGGTGCCACCGGCATCGTAGTAGCCACTGCTGCTGCCCAGGATGCTGCCCTGCAGATCCACCAACCCCGCAGTCGGGTCCACCGCTTGGGCGGTGAGTTGGCCGGCGCGGTTGTTCTGCGCCGACAGGTCGATACGCGAACCGGCGGCCTGGTAAATATTGCCCGTAGCGCTTTTCAGGGTGACATCGCCACCCCAGCTGTATTGCGTCACATCGTTGAATGGGATCGCCCGACCAGACATGTCGATCTGCGCACCGTTACCCAGCGTCAGGTCCTGGGTGGCGTTCAGGTTCAACTGGCCGCTGGACAAGACCACGGCGGTGTCCAGGGTCAGGCTGTTGGCGGTCAACGAAAGTTTTGCGCCCTCGCCGCCAGTGCGGGTCTGCATACCCGGCAAGGCAGTGATATTGAGCGCACCACCCACGGTGATGTTGTTTACCGCACCGGCTTCCCCGGTCAGCAGGGGCGCGGAAATATTCAGGTTGCCGCCGCTGTAGGCAAAGCCCGAGCCGGCCTGATAGGCGCCCTGGCTCTGGTACACCGACAAGCTGCCCTTGTGGTTGGCGGTCACGCGCTGGCTGGCACTGATATCAACCTCGGAAAAGCCCAGGAGCAAACGGTCCAGACTGGTAACCGAGTTGGGCTGGGTATAGGGCCCATAACCGAACTCCAGGGTTTCGGTCTGCAGGTTCAGCCTGCCGCTGCCGGTACCCGCTCCGCCTGCAACCACGTTTCCAGCCGGGTTGGCCGCGCCGTTCCAGATCAGGTCGGCGGTATGGATGGTCGCCACATCGCTGGCACCACCGGCACCATAGATGGCCGGAGTACTGAGGATCAGGTTGTTGAGCAAGGATTTGCCGGTCAACGGGTCATAAGTGTCCAGGGTCGCGCTGCCATATACATTCAAGGCGTCATGGGCGGACAACTCCAGGGTTTCCAAGGCGGGGGCACCCAACTGGGTATCACCCTGGAGCAGGCGCGTCAGCACGCTCTGGTTCAAAGTTAGCCCAGCTGGCAACAGGTTGCGGCTGGCGGCATCAGCCAGGGCCTGGTCACTGCCGAGATTGATAGCACTAAGGGCCAGAGTCAGGTGGCGCGTGCCGTAACGCACGCTATCTGCCAGAACGAAGTCGTTGCCCGTGCCCACGACGATGGAACCGGAGGAATACAGCGAGGTTTGCCCTGTACAAGGTGCTGAACTGCAGACGCCGATATGGATGCCCGCGGCACCTGGCAATGAAGGAGCCAGGACCTGAAGCAAGCCATTGGAGATCCCGAGAAAGTTGTAGCGAGCAGGTTGACCGATCGGGGTCATCAGGTTGTAGATATACCCCTGGCTCGCGTCATAGGCAGTGGGGCCCATTCCGAGAGTATTGATCGAGGCACCTTGCTCGACAGTGATCGCCCCACCGTTGGACACCAGGAGTACCTCCGGCGCCACCAGTTTCGCGCCACTGCGCAGCACCACGCTGCTGCTGAGGTTGAAACCCAAACCGATATAGTTACCGCTCTGTCCATAACTGATCGCCGGCATGGCACCGATCATCAGGCTGGCTGCCCCCAAGGCATTCAGGCTGCGATCATCTACCGTCACCCCGTTGAACGGCGCCAGAAGCGCACCATCGGCGGAGACCACCTGTAGTGCTCCCGCACTGATCACACCAACCGTACCGGAATGGCCATTTTCAGCAGCGGTGAAGAGACCGGTGCCGTTGAACGAAAAGGCGCTGCCGCTCGCGCCTTGCACGAGGTTCAGTTGCAGGCTTTTCGCATCAGCCTCAATCATCGGACGTGGTACGCCCAATCTGGCGGCATCAGCGATAGCAAATTGGCTGTAGCTGGTTTCGTTGTATTGCGAATAACTGCGCAATACGCTGGCCGACGTCAAGATGATCTGGCTGGCCACATTGTTGCGAATACCGGTATTGGCGATCGATAGTTGTCCTGAGGTGCTCCAGGAACCATTGCGCATGCGCAAGGCCCCGACTCCCGTACCCTGCCCAGCCAGGCCGTTCAATTCAACCCGGAAGGCCCCGGGCATGAGGGCATAAGTGGAAGGCATCAGCGTATAGGTGCCCGGCGCCAGCCCAGGGACTCCGGCGCCAATGGTGATCTGCTGGCCGATGACCGGATCCTGGGCACCGGATTTGCCGGCCGACGGCGCATATACGGGTTGTACCCCTGGCACGATGGCATACACCGGGTTGGTCGACAGGCCTGGCAAGGTGAAGGTGCCATTGGCATTGACCTGCACCAGCGGGTTGTAACGTGCATCGGTGGAGCCCCCGCGACCGGAGATAAATCCGGCACCCAGCAGATCGCCGCCACCGGAAAGGTCCAGGGTAGCGCCGGCCTCCACGACAACCGATTGACCGCCCATGACCACGCCGATTCCGCGACCGTTATTCAAACCGGTCTGGCCATATAAGGTTACCGCCTGGCCATTGTACAGATAGGATTGTCCATCCGAGGTCCCACCATAGGGCATTATCAGGCCATTGCCACTGACGGAAGTGAGGCTGCCGGGAAGCAGGTCCACATGATGGGTCGTGCTATCGCCTAATTGAATGAACCCCAGTGGTGAGCGCACCACACCACCCTGCTCAATATTCGGGGCCAGCAAGGTCAGGCTGCCAAACGCCGAATACGGCATTTCGGGAGTATCCCCGGTGGTACGACCAATGGTCAGGGTGCGCACCCCCAGCGTATCGCCCGCTCCCGCAGTGATCACAGCACCGTTGCCCGTTTCAGGGAATAACTGTGCGGCATTCAGATGCAGGTCACCCGATGTAAGCAGTTGAGTGGTTGGAATGCCTGCATCTGCGGGGATACCTGCCAGAAAGCGCAAATCGCCCTGACTGGTCAGATTCACCTGGTCGAAACCACGTCGTTCGACCAGTACCTGGTTTCCGCTGATATCGGTAAAGGAGCCTTTGGAGCCGAACACCACATTGTTACGCAGATCGATCACCGCCCCTTCGGCGGAGAATTCAGCCTGGCTCGGCAATATCGAACTGGCGGGAGCCCCTGTCGAGACAGGAGAGACATTGGTCAAATTGGTTAGAAGCGGAGGCTTGACACCACCCAGCAGCAGGGAGGGCGCTGAAATATTGACATGGAGGGTATCCGGTACGTTTTGCGCCAGGGTGAAGGCACCGGCATAAAGCTGCAGGCTCTGGCTCAGACTGAGATTCAGGTTGCCATTGAACGACAAGAAACCATTGCTGTAGACCGCCAGATTGCCGAAACCACCCGCCTGTACCTGATCGGCAGCCAATTGACCATGGCCATAGACCAAGGCATTCAGATCCGGAGCAGGACTGGAGTCGGCTGTTTGCACCAGCACCATCTCACGACTCTGCATCACGCGGTCAGTCGCTGGCGTGTCCCCTTGCCTCGAGTAGAGCGGCGTCTGCAGTACCACTGACAGACTGCCGCCCGCCGCCCCCTCGCCACCGGCACGGGCGTTGAAACTACCCAGCAGATAGAGGCCATTATTGGACCCCAGGGAAATGCTGCCACCATTGCTGGCCACCTGCGTACGGCCCTGGCCGGCAATATCCAGACCGGCCTGCGTGCCGGAGGCATCCAGGAGCGCGCCCTTGCTGACCACGATAAACAGATCAGCCGCCGTCGCCGTACCGGCTGCCGCATTGATTGCTCCACCGCCGATAACAATGGAACCGCCGTTGGCCACCTGGCCGTAGATCTGGCCGCGCATATCCACTGCGGTCACAGCCCTCGCCGCGACGTCGATCACGGCGTCATCGCCCAGCAGGATGGAGCGGCTGTTACCCGTACCGTTTACCGGCTGTGCGGCGTCCACGGCACCGATGGTGTTGAGACTCACCGCCCCACCCCAGGCATTCAGGGTGCCGTTCAACGTCAACTGACCGACACTACCCAGGTTGATCGACTGGCCAGGATCAACACTGATGACCGCGCCGGAGCCAACGAGCAAGGCCGTGGTCGCCCGCTGCGCGTCGGTGACATTAGGGGTACCAGCCTTCAAGCTCAAACCCGCACCGCGCCGTTGAGTCAGCACACCCTTGAGCGGATCTTCCTGATACAGGTCCGGCGTCCAGACCTCCAGTACCTGCGCCGGGTCGCTACCCGAGGCGAGGCTATTGGCATCGGCACCCAGGCGATAGACCGGCTGGCTGACATTCACCTGGGCCCCGTCGGCGACGATCAGTCCCTCATTACCGGTGATGTCATAGGCCGAGAAGCCTTGGTTGAAGAAGTCGCCACCCAACTCGATGGCGCCGGCTACCGGGATCGCCGGCGTGCCGATCAGCACCTGGCTGCTCTGCAAGGTCAAGGTACCGCCACCGTTGACACCTATCGCCCGGATCTCACCATCCAGGTTCAACACACCCCCCACACCAAACCCGCCGGCATTGGCCGCCAGGGTCAGATTGCCGCCCTTGCCACCGAGGGGCTTGCCACTGGCCAGCAGCGCCGCGCCTGACGAGACATCAATCAGGCTACCCGCTTGCAGAGTCAGGTCACCGCTGCTGCGCAGGGAAACCAGGCCGCCGTTAACATAAGGCAGATTCTGGTTATCGCTCGAATTCAGCAGTTGGTTGGTCCACAGCCCCGAGGTATTGAGTGTTACACCCGAGCCCACGGTGATACTGGCCAGCGAACCGCTGGGTGGTGTGATCAACGTATCCTGCAGTTTGAATGACTGGTTTGGATCAATCTGATTCAACACGTTGCCCAACTGCAACGAGCCGCCACGGGCCGTCAAGTCGGCATTCACCGTGACCTGCGGGCCATACAGCGTGATTGCTCCACCGTTGGCGACGCTCAGGTTATTGTCGACTTCGATCTGTTGCTTGGCAGCGACCTTGATCGCGCCCAACTGGAATCCGTCCAGCAGATTGCTGTCCAGCACCAGGGTGCCCTGCCGGCCCGGGGGTATCGCCGAGTCAAGGTCGACGCTCGCCGCAACAGGGGCCGGGTTGGCCACGAAACTGACCTGATTCAGGTTAGCCGCGAGGTTGAAATTGACCACGCCCGCGATCGGATCGTAGATCGGGGTATAGGTCCCCGCGATCAATTGTGCCCGACGCGCGACAGCCGTCTGGGATTGCTGATAGCCATCGAGGTTCGGGTTGGCGGCCTGGTTTTGCTGCGTCCCACGATACACGTCACCGATCACCTGGCCTTCAAGCACTGCACTGCTGGTCGAGATCACCAGGCTGCCGGCATCGCGCCCGACGGTGTAACCCAACTCGTAACGCGAGCGCGGAGCGATCAATGGGTTGTAGTAGTAATCGGTCTGACCCCAGCGTTGGCTGGTGTCGGCGAAACCTTTGTAGACACCGGTGTAGATCAGGTCACCCGGCGCGCTGGACAAATCATACAGGCGGCCGTCGGAGCCGGTCAGCCAGGTCTGCTGGATATAGCCGCTCTGCACATCCAGCGTACCGCCGGAGAGATTGATCTGGGCGCCCTGCTGGGTGACCACGTCCCTGCCGGTAAAGGTCAGGGTACCGCCCTGGGCCATCCATTCGCCAATGCCATGTCCTTGCGTGCCCAGATAACCGCTGACTTCCAACAAACCACCGGCGGTGTACCAGCGCGCCGTGGGGTAACCGTCAGTGCCGGCCGGCACGTAGACCAGGTCACGGGCATCGACCCAGACATCATTGCTGCTCAGTTTGCCGGCGTCACGGTTGCCCGACGCATCCCGCAGTTCGTTACCCTGTACGTTGACCTTGATCGAGTTGGCCTCCATCGCCACCTTGACCCCGACCGCGCCGGACACGTCGATGACCGAGCCATCGCGCACCAGGCTGCGTTGTCCGGCGCTGACCGCGACCTGGCCGCCAGTGGCCAGGGTCAGCGAACCGTTCTGAAAGTCCACGGTCCCGCCGCTGACGATCTCGACCCGCGACTGCTCGATGCGGTCGACCACAGTGCTGAGGTTATCGAACTTGCCGGTGATCAGATTGCCGGGAAGGCCGTTGAGTGCGGCCAGGGCAGCATCACGCTGACTGTCCAGACCGGTCGCATTGCTACCATCGAGGAGGATCGCAGTCGTGCTGCCGGCGCCCAGGGTGATGCTGCCGGTGCTGTCGCCCGCCGAGTTGAGCAGGTGCACCGTGCCCCGGGTGGTGGTCGAGGTGCTACTGGCGATCACGCCGTTTTGCAAAATCTGGTGGCCAGTCAGGGTGATATCGCCAGTGGACGCCGTAAGCAACCCGCTGTTGATCACGGTACCGGCACTGCTGCCACTGTTCAGGGTGCTGACCACTTCATTGCCACGGGTGGTCGAGCGTGGGTTGCCGGTGGTGGACTGGCCGCGACGGATATAGAAGTTGTCACCCGCCGCCAGCGTAACCTGGCCGCCCGGCGTCACCAGGCTGCCATCGTTGTGCACTTCGCTGCCCAGCAACAAGGCATAACCGCCAGAATCGGTCGATGTGGCAGGGTTCAAGGTCTGGATCAAGGCACCGCGCTGGACTTCGATCTGCCCTACGGCGTCGGTGAAGGTCGGTTGCGTGCCGGTGCTGTCCACATACAGGCCACCGTTATTGAACTGGGTATCACTGATGGTGGCGGCGGCCGCCACCAGATTGCGCACATTGACCTGGCTGGTGCCGCTGAAGATCACGCCGTTGCGGTTGACCAGCATGACCGTGCCATTGCCGGTGATCTGCCCCTGGATCTGGCTCGGCTGCGCCAGGGGATCGTTGATACGGTTGAGCACGGCCCAGCTCGACTGCTGGTCGAACGCGACGGTGGTATTGCGCCCGACGTTGAAGGTTTCCCAATTGAGGATGGCCTTGTCGGCGGTCTGGGTGATGTTGACGGTGGTCTTGCCGCCCGCCTGGGTCTGCGTGGGGGCCTTGGCATTGAGCCAGCCCTGGGTCAGGCCGGTGTCGACCTTCAGGCCGCCCTCGCCCAGACCATCCGGCACCGTTGCTGGCAAGCTGAACGCCACCTGACATCCGGCCGCCTGCATCGCCTGCTGCGCGGCAATCGCGGCGACGCTGTTGTTGAAGTTGGCCAGTGAGCGCTGCAACTGCTGATTGGCCTGCTGCTGTTGGGCCAGCGGCGGCGGCATGCCCGGCAACTGCACACTCGGCTGACCTGCGCTCGCCGCCTGGGCAGCCCCCTTGTCGGCAAACCAGCCGGCACTGAATGCGGTCTGCGCCTGGGCGCTGCCGGCCATCAGCAACAGGGCAATCGCCTGTGCCACGGGCTTGAGCACCCAGATCGACGATTCGCCATGACGCGCTTGAGCATTGAGTCTTGCCGGAGGTTTGCAGCGGAGCATCACTACCCTTCCTTGATCTGTTGCACAGTGGGCTGCCACACCAGCCTGTCGCAGGCCGGTGTCGCTTATATGACTAAGGCCGATACCGAAGGCCGGGACCGAACCTTTGTCATGGAATATTCATCTGGGCGATATCGAGTTGTAGGCATACGCAAAAAATCAGCAACGGCTCGCGCCGTTGCTGATCAGGTATTGCGTTACGGTGAAGCGGGGGTTACAGCGGACGACCGATGGCGTTGCAGACGCTGGTGTTACCGACGTACTGAGCGTTGGTGGAAGTCAGGAAAGACTGACGCAAGGCCAGCTTGAAGGCTGCAGACATTGGAACGAAACGGTTAGCCGTTACCGCGGCATCGTTGGCACTGGTGCCAGCACCGTATTGCTGAGTCAGGAACGAACGCACCAGACCAGTCTGGGTTGCGTCGGTGTAGCACTGGCTGAAGATCATGTTGGTGAAGCCGATGATTGGGTAGCCGCTCGAAGGGAAAGGGAAAACGCTTGGGTCGGTAGGGCTGGTAGTCGCAGCAAAGACCGGTACCCACAGGTTCGGGTTGGAGCGGTTGGCAGTAGCAGGCGCAGTAACACCGGAGACGGCGGTGCCGACGTTGGTGAGGTTGGGGGCGATGGAGTTGACGGTGGCTACTTTGGTCGCGTTGTCCAGATCGGCGGTGGCGGTCACTGCCAGGTCTGGACTCATGTAGGTGATGCGGCTGTCGGCGGCGTTCAGAGCTGTCATGACTGCTGGGCTGCCAACGGCGCTGACGAAGTTGGTAGGGATGGTACCGTTCGGATAGGCCGTGTAGCTGGAGCCAAAGCTGGTGGTCACATTGAAGATACCGGCTTCGGAACACTTGGCGTTCAGGAAGCGGGTGAAGAGTTCAGTGGTACCGCTGCTGTCACTGCGATAGACCACGGTGAGCGGGCCGCTACGACCGCCATTGCCCGCAATACCGCTCCAGTCGGTCACACGGCCGGAGAAGACGCCGCACAGTTCCTGGGTGGTGAGGTTCAGGTTACCGCCGGCCTTGTTAAACGGAATCGTCACCGCAGTTGCCATGGCAGGCACCTGAATCAGCGGGCCCCAGGCAGCGCCGTGGTTGGTGTTGTAAGTGGTGATATCGGTAGACGCGAGTTTCGAGTCGCTACCCGCCCAGTGCACATTGGTGCCGGCAGGCAGGCCGAACTGGGATGGATCGTTGTTCAGGAACGCGAGTTTACCCGCGCCGCTGCCAACGCCGATGTAGGCAGCAAAACCGGCAGGCAGAACGCCAGAAGTATTGTAGAACGGAGCAGCGAGGGTACCGCCACCACCATTGACAGCAGCCATCGATTGGGCCGAGGCCAGTGCAGCAACAGCCAGGGAGGCGGCCATCAGAGTGCGCTTAAACATGAAGAATCTCCTTTCGTCGTGTTCGTACGTTGAGTGTTTTGCTCGTTCTTGACGCCATGGCGCTCGAGGCGTCGCCTTAGTTCCAGACGACTTGTGGGGTGAGGCCATGGATGAGAAGTTCTCAAGTTCCGGTGACAGATCAGGGAAAAAACCTCGGGTGAATCCCATTGATTTTTAAATAATTTCTCGGGTGTTCGCAGCGCTTTCACCGCGTAATGGCGGCGTTTTTACGGGAGTGGCAAAGAGCCTTGCGCTGCAGGCGGCGGGACACGGGACGGGGCGAGTTGGATATGACAGAACGAGGAACCCGAGTTCTGCCGATTCACGGCACGGGTGCGCGGCGATTTTGTATGACGGGGTCCATGCTAAGGTGCCTGGATACTTGGAAACCGAGCGCCGTTATGCCCCATCTCGTCCGTACCCATCCACGCTTGACCATCGCCGCCCTCCTCGGCGTGGCGGTTGGCGCACTCGCCCCGGTCAGCCCGGTGCTGTCCAAGATCCTGGTCGGCTGGAATGCCGGAGTCTGGTCCTACCTGGCCATGATGTTGTGGCTGACCGTGTATTCGCGACCCGAAGACGTGCAACGTTTCGTCGAACGGGAAGACGAAAATGCCGGGACAGTGCTGTTGATCGTGTCGATTGCCGCCATTGCCAGCCTGGCCGCGATCGTCGTCGAACTGGCGGGTAGCAAGGATCTGGAAGCCCATGCCCGGGCCTGGCATTACGGTTTCACCGGATTGACGGTGATGGGCTCATGGTTGCTGATCGGGGTGATTTTCAGCGTGCATTACGCGCGGCAGTTCTATCTGGGCGAACCCGAGGAGCCGCCCCTGCGCTTTGCCGATGGCGAGAAACATCCGGACTACTGGGACTTTCTGTACTTTTCTTTCACCATCAGCGTGGCAGTACAGACTTCAGACGTGGGCGTGGCCACCAAGGCCTTGCGCAAGGTGGTACTGGCGCAGTCGTTGATCGGCTTTCTGTTCAATACGGCGATTCTGGGATTTTCGATCAATATTGCCGCGGGGTTGTTTGGCTGAGCCAGAACAGCGGCCCCGGGAGGGGCCGCCTGTAGAGCAGGTGATGATTACTCGGTAGCGAGTACACCACGACGAACCTGGTCACGCTCGATGGACTCGAACAGCGCCTTGAAGTTGCCCTCGCCAAAACCATCGTCGCCTTTGCGCTGGATGAATTCGAAGAACACCGGCCCCATGAGGGTTTCCGAGAAAATCTGCAGCAACAGACGCTTGTCACCCTCTTGGGAAGAACCATCGAGCAGGATCCCACGCGATTGCAGCTCGTCGACCGGCTCGCCATGGTTCGGCAAACGGCCTTCAAGCATCTCGTAGTAAGTCTCAGGCGGCGCCGTCATGAAGCGCATGCCGATCTTCTTCAAGCGGTCCCAGGTCGCGACCAGGTCGTCGGTGAGGAAGGCCACGTGCTGGATGCCCTCACCGTTGAACTGCATCAGGAACTCTTCGATCTGCCCGGCGCCCTTGGACGATTCCTCGTTCAGCGGGATGCGGATCATGCCGTCCGGTGCGGTCATCGCCTTGGAGGTCAGGCCGGTGTATTCGCCCTTGATGTCGAAGTAACGAATCTCGCGGAAGTTGAACAGTTTCTCGTAGAAGTTCGCCCAGTAGGCCATGCGCCCGCGGTAGACGTTGTGGGTCAGGTGGTCGATGATTTTCAAGCCCGCGCCCGGAGGATTGCGGTCGACGCCGTCGAGGTAGACGAAGTCGATGTCATAGATCGAGCTGCCTTCGCCGTAACGGTCGATCAGGTACAGCGGCGCGCCGCCGATGCCTTTGATCGCCGGCAGGTTCAGCTCCATCGGACCGGTGGCGATATGGATCGGCTGGGCACCCAGCTCCAGGGCACGGGCATAGGCTTGCTGGGCGTTTTTCACCCGGAAGGCCATGCCACACACCGACGGGCCGTGCTCGGCAGCGAAGTACGACGCCACGCTGTGGGGCTCGTTGTTGAGGATCAGGTTGATCGCGCCCTGGCGGTACAGGTGCACGTTCTTGGAACGGTGGGTTGCCACCTTGGTGAAGCCCATGATCTCGAAGATCGGCTCCAGGGTGTTCGGGGTCGGCGATGCGAATTCAATGAACTCAAAGCCCATCAGGCCCATCGGGTTTTCGAAGATATCGGTCATGGTGACGCCTCATCATTTTTATCAAGTAACGAATCGTTAGTTGCTATCAATGCGGACGTTGGCGGGTGGCGCACAGGAAATGCCCCGCACACTGCGGGCCAGGAAGTCGCCGTAGATCAGTTGAAACCCAAGTATCTTCATGTCGACCCAGTCTCTCCGGGCGAGGCTTCTGCTGCCAGAAGACGTTATTCTTATATGCGTAACCAGATTCTACATGGCGTAAACTGGTTTGTCCGTATCCCTTTTCTATTTCCTCGCCGGCAGTCGAGGCGCAGGCCGGTTGCACAGGTAGATGCCGACCAGGATCAGCCCGCCCCCCAGGCACATGATCAGCGTCAATTGCTCGCCCAGCAAGAGCGCCCCGAGGATGACCGCGGTCAGCGGGTTGAGGCCGATAAACACACCTGCGCGCGTCGCGCCGATGCGCTGGATGCCATCGTAATACCAGATATAGGCCAGCGCCGAACCCAGGCCGCCCAGGTAGACCAGGCTCAGCAACTGATGCGGGTTCAAGGTTTCGATCAGCGCCAGACTGGCCTCCCCGCGCATCCAGGTCGCCAGCCAGAGCATGGCCGTCCCGAGCCAGATGGAATAAGTCACGGTCGTCAACGGCCCCAACACGCGGGTCAGGTTGCGTGAGAACAGCGAGTAGACCGCCCAGGACAGCACGCAGCCGAAGATCAACAGATCACCGACCCAGGTCTGGGCCGTGCCTTCGAACAGACTGCGGTTGCCGCTGATGATCACCAGCCCCGCCCCTCCCATGCAGACCAGGATGCCGAGGACTTTCGCGGTACTCAGTCGTTCTTTGAAGAACAACCATGACGCCAACCCGAACACCGCCGGGTTCAGCACGACAATCAGTGACGCCCGTGACGCGTTGATGTAGTGCAGGCCATAAAAGAAGCAGAGGTTGTAGAAGAAGATGCCGAAAAATCCCAGCAGCAGCAATTGCGCGAATTGCTTCCGGTCCGGCAGCACCAGCGGGATGCGCGTCACCCCGATGAATACCAGCA
Source organism: Pseudomonas gingeri (assembly GCF_013386165.1). GTDB lineage: Bacteria > Pseudomonadota > Gammaproteobacteria > Pseudomonadales > Pseudomonadaceae > Aquipseudomonas > Aquipseudomonas gingeri_C. The sequence goes on from NZ_JACAOS010000003.1 coordinate 1,034,361, forward strand.
GGATCACGCTGGCCAGCAGGAAACGCAGGCTGGCCAATAGCAGCGGCGCGATATCAGTCGACAGGAAGCGCCCGGCGACAAAGGTCCCACCCCAGATCATCGAGACCCCGGCGAGCTTGAGATAGACCCGCAAGTCGCTGCCGACGGCGAAAGTGGATGCTTGTGTATGCATGATGGTTCCTGCGGATCGAGAAGGACGGTTGTCAAACTGAGTGCATTATTTTATTAATGTCGACTCATCGTAAAATGAGTAAAAGCTCATGACCCTGACCCAACTCGAAGTGTTTTCCCAGGTGGCCGAGCTGCGCGGTTTTACCAGCGCAGCCCTGCGCCTGGGGATCAGCCAGTCGGCGGTGTCCCATGCCCTCAAAGGGCTGGAGCAGGAATTGGGGGTCGAGTTGCTGCGCCGGCACCAGGGCCAGGTGGAACTGACGGATATCGGCGCGCAATTGCTGCAGCGGGCCCGGACCATGCTCGGCCTGGCGGACACCTTGCGTCAGGAAGCCGCCGATGCCCGCGGCATGAAACGCGGGACCCTGCGGATCGGCTCCTTCGGGCCAACCTCCTCGACCAAGCTGCTGCCGGCGCTCCTGGCCCGTTACCGGCTGGTTCATCCGGGTATTCAGGTCCAGGTCGACGAAGGCCCCGACCGACAAGTGCTGCAATGGCTGGAAGAGCGGCGGATCGACGTGGGGTTCGTGGTGCTGCCCCAGGAACGCTTCGACACCTTTGCCCTGGTGGAAGACCAGATGGTCGCCCTGCTTCCTGTCGGCCATCCGCTGTGCGAACAACCGGCCATCGAGCTCAAGGCACTGTGCCAGGATCCGTTCATCCTCACCGGCGCCGGCTCCGGGGACTTGGTGTCACAGTTGTTCGCGGCCCAGCGGCTGGTCCCGGACATTCGCTACCGGACCGCGCAACTGCTCAGCACCCTGGCCACTGTAGCCCGTGGCGAAGGTGTCACGGTGGTGGCGGAACACGCCCTGCCGGACCACCCGGCCCCCGGCTACGTCAGCCGCCCCTTGTCGCCACAGGTCAAACGCCAGATCGGTATCGCCGTGCTCGATCGGCGTCAGGTCTCACCGGCGACCCAGGCTTTTATCGACCTGGCCAGCCGATTCGAATATAGATAGCCTGTTATAGGGGCGGTGCTTGCCTGCGAAGCTTTTGGCGCTCTTACGGACGCCATCGCTGGCAAGCCAGCTCCCACAAGGTAGGCACTCAAGATCAAGTAAGTGAGCAGCATTGCTCTTCCAGGCACCCTTGCCCCTACAGGTTTCCTTCAATGCCATTGACCGCCAAAGGTTCTCGCTCCCGGATCGTTCGTTACGCCTTGAGCCTGCTGATCGGCCTGCTACCGATACTGTCGGGGATCGCCATCCTGCATTGGCAAGCCGGTCGGACCTTGAGCCAGAACGCCGGAAAAACCGCCAGCGAGGCCCTGAAGCAGTTCGACCTGATGCTCGACAATGCCGCCGAGTCCGCCAATGTCATCCTGCCCCTGGCCGGCCAGCCCTGCGACGACGTCAAACTGGCTCTGCGCGAGCAGGTCACCCGGCGGCCCTTCGTCCGGGCCGCGAACCTGGCCTGGAACAACAACCTGTATTGCACTTCATTGTTCGGCCCCTACCAGGAGGCGGTCGACCCGGCCGACTATGTCGATGGCACGCTCTGGCTGATGAACGGCAATCCGGTCACCCCCAAGTCCTCGCTGCTGGTCTACCGCCTGCAGGACGGCAAGGGCGCCGCCATGGTCAGCATCGATGGCTATCACCTGGCCAATATCCTGCGCCTGATCGGACGCGAAGCCGGCTTGCGCCTGCAGGTCGGCAATGTCTGGATCTCCGGCCAGGGCCAGGTACGCGAGGGCGAGGCCCCCGGCTTTGCCGTCGGACAGGCACACCTGTCCTCCAGCCGCTTCCCCTTCAGCGTCAGCGCAGGCTTCCCGGCGGGAGAAGCCTGGCGTTACGTCGGCAAGGAATATCCGGCCCTGATGGCGTTGCTGCTGGTGCTCGGCGTGCTCGCCGGGGCCACCGCGCGCTGGTTGCAAAAGCGCTCCAACGCACCGACCCACGAGTTGCAGCGGGCCCTTGAAGCCCGCGAATTCACTCCTTATTTCCAGCCCGTGGTGCGCAGCGAAACCCGGCAGTGGGCCGGGGCGGAAGTGTTGATGCGCTGGCAGCATCCTCGCGAGGGACTGGTGCGCCCGGACCTGTTCATTCCCCTGGCCGAAGATTCGGGCCTGATCGTGCCGATGACCCGTTTATTGCTGCAACAGACTGCCACCCTGCTGGCCCCACAGGCGGCGACATTTGAACCCGGCTTTCACGTCGGCGTGAATATTACTGCCCGGCACTGCCAAGACCTTGAACTGCTGAACGATTGCCGTGACTTTCTCGGCGCCTTTGCCCCCGGTCAGGTACGCCTGGTCCTGGAGTTGACGGAACGGGAGTTGATTGAGCCCAGCGCCATTGCCCGGCAATTGTTCGCCCAGTTGCGGGAAATGGGTGTGATGATTGCCATTGACGACTTTGGCACCGGGCATTCGAGTCTCAGTTATTTGCGTCAGTTCAATGTCGATTACCTGAAAATCGACCAAAGCTTCGTCGCCATGATCGGCGCCGACGCGTTGTCAGGGCATATCCTCGACAGCATTATCGAATTGAGCACCAAGCTTGAGCTGGGCATCGTTGCCGAAGGTGTCGAAACGCCCTTGCAGCGCGACTACCTGACCTCCCGGGGCGTTGAATTTCTCCAGGGCTATTTGTTTGGTAAACCGCTGCCGGCGGAGGACTTTCTCAACAATTTCAAACGGCAAGTCAGCGCGCAAGAGGATAAAGTCGTGCTGCCAGAATAAACCACCCACACTTGTCTATCGGTATTTCTTCAATGTCTAACCACCGTTATTTACTCTTGGCTTGATAACTACTACACTTTTTCATGCCCGCAGTAAATTGATAGGAAGCCCTTCTGGCTTATAAGTAACTTTCCGTACTGCCACACCCAGGTGCATACGCGTAACGAAAGCCGTTGCAAGCAGTGGCTTGTCGTTTTGTTTTAGGTAGATGGCAGCCGAATACAACTCGTGGAGATAAACATCTTGTCCAAACTCGCCGAATTTCGTGCCGCAGAACTGGCCCTTCAAGCACAACTCGCTCAGCTTGAAGCCTTGAAGAACGATGCCGGACTCAAAAAGGAGATCGAGTTCGAGGAAAAACTCAAGGGCCTGATGAAGACCTACGACAAGAGCCTGCGCGACGTCATCGCAATCCTCGATCCAAACCCGAGCCGGCTCGGCGCCGCAGCGCCCAAGCAGCGCCGGGCCCGGGTGGTCAAGGTCTACCAGAACCCTCACACCGGTGAACTGATCGAGACCAAGGGCGGCAATCACCGCGGCCTGAAAGCCTGGAAAGAACAATACGGTGCTGCAACCGTTGACGCCTGGTTGCGCGGCTGACTTTACAACCGAACGCAAAAAGCCCTGCCTGAGCAGGGCTTTTTTCTTGTCGCCGGCAACCCTCACCGCGACGACAAAAACACCGATATCGACGACAAGTCTTTCCGACAAGAGTTCCAACTCGGCGACGAACGTCGGGAATGCAGAGCTCAAAAACGACAGCGTACCGATTATTCGCTGAATCCTCGCGCGCCGACAGCGCTTAGTGCATGTAGAAAATCTCTCACCGCGGCCCGAAGGAATGCCCTTCCCCTATTACGCCTGTCGGATGAAAAATAACTTGTTCGCGCTCTTCACACATTTTTCACATCGATTCTTACAGGATGAAGGCTGCTAAAGGATTAGCGCCCCAATGCCCGCTTCGGCGGGCTTCTTTATGCCTCCTCGGCGCGTTTTATACACTTCGCTATAACTTCCCGACAAAATCGAAGTAGCCCGCTATTACCCGGCACCGCTGTGCCCGAGCCTAAAATCCGTCCGAATTTGGCGCCTGCGCCGCGGTTCAGTATGATCCTGCCCCATCGGATCGGAATCGGCGAGTCTGCCTGCCGCGTCCATGATCGCCCGCTTTTTTTCACCTGCTTTGCGGAGAGTCCATGAGCCTGCAAGACCTGAACACCTTTCCCGGCGTTACCGCCCAACCCGACACCGCCACCCAGGGCTTTGTGTTCAACCACACGATGCTGCGAGTGAAGGACGCTACCCAGTCCCTGGACTTCTACACCCGCGTGCTGGGTTTTTCCCTCGTGGAGAAACGTGACTTCCCTGAAGCCGAATTCAGCCTGTATTTCCTCGCCCTGGTGGACAAGGCGCAGATCCCTGCCGACGCCGCCGAGCGGACCCGGTGGATGAAGTCGATTCCCGGCATCCTGGAACTGACCCACAACCACGGCACCGAAAACGACCCGGATTTCGCCTACCACAACGGCAACACCGACCCACGGGGCTTCGGCCACATCTGCATCTCGGTGCCGGACATTCGTGCTGCCTGTGAGCGATTTGAAACCCTGGGCGTCGAATTCCAGAAACGCCTGAGCGACGGTCGCATGAAAAGCCTGGCCTTCGTGAAGGACCCGGACGCCTACTGGGTTGAAATCATCCAGCCGACACCGCTGCAAGACGCCTGATAGCACCCGGCAAACAAAAAGCCCCATGAATCGTCGATTCATGGGGCTTTTTCATATGCACCTACGGCCCTGTGGGAGCCGGCTTGCCGGCGATGGCATCGACGCGGTCCGTCTGGAACACAGCGCCGCCTGGATCGCCAGCAAGCCGGCTCCTACAGAAGATACGCGGCGCTTGTCGGTACGGACTCAGGCCGGCGCAGAGGTGCGGATCAGATGATCGAATGCACTCAGCGAAGCCTTTGCACCCTCGCCCACCGCAATCACGATCTGCTTGTACGGCACCGTGGTGACGTCACCGGCAGCGAAGATACCCGGCAGTGAAGTCTCACCCCGTGCATCGACGATGATCTCGCCACGCGGCGTCAGCTCGACGCTGCCCTTGAGCCAATCGGTGTTCGGCAGCAAACCGATCTGCACGAAGATACCTTCCAGATCGACCGTGTGGAACTCACCCGAGTCGCGATCCTTGTAGACCAGCCCGGTAACCTTCTGCCCGTCACCCTTGACTTCACTGGTCAGCGCACTGGTCACCACGTTGACGTTCGCCAGGCTGTACAGCTTGCGTTGCAGCACGGCATCGGCGCGCAGCTTGCTGTCGAACTCCAGCAGCGTTACGTGGCTGACGATACCGGCCAGGTCGATGGCCGCTTCGACACCGGAGTTGCCACCGCCGATCACCGCGACACGCTTGCCCTTGAACAGCGGACCGTCACAGTGCGGACAGAAGCACACGCCCTTGGCCTTGTATTCCTGCTCGCCCGGCACACCCATTTCACGCCAGCGGGCGCCGGTCGCGAGGATAACGGTCTTGGCCTTGAGGCTGGCACCGCTTTCAAAACGCACTTCGTGCAGATCACCGACATTCTTTGCTGGCACCAGAGCACTGGCGCGTTGCAGGTTCATGATATCGACATCGTACTGGCGAACGTGCTCTTCCAGGGCGCTGGCCAGTTTCGGCCCTTCGGTTTCCTGGACCGAGATAAAGTTCTCGATCGCCATGGTGTCCAGCACCTGGCCGCCAAAACGCTCGGCGGCGACGCCGGTGCGGATGCCTTTACGGGCGGCGTAGATGGCCGCAGCAGCACCGGCTGGGCCACCACCAACCACCAGGACATCAAAGGCGTCCTTGGCGTTGAGCTTTTCAGCTTGTTTCTCGATGGCCCCGGTGTCGAGCTTGCCGAGGATCTCTTCCAGGCCCATGCGACCCTGACCGAAGTTCACACCGTTGAGGTAGACACTGGGTACAGCCATGACCTTGCGATCGTTGACTTCATCCTGGAACAGCGCGCCGTCGATGGCGACGTGACGGATGTTCGGGTTCAGTACCGCCATCAGGTTCAGTGCCTGGACCACGTCCGGGCAGTTCTGGCAGGACAGCGAGAAGTAAGTCTCGAAGTTGAACTCGCCCTTGAGCGAACGGATCTGTTCAATGACTTCGACACTGGCCTTCGAAGGGTGGCCGCCGACTTGCAGCAAGGCCAGCACCAGCGAAGTGAATTCGTGGCCCATGGGAATACCGGCGAAACGCAGGCTGATATCGGCTCCCGGGCGATTCAACGAGAACGATGGCTTGCGCGCATCAGTGCCGTTGTCGAGCAAGGTGATGTCTTTGGAAACACTGGCGACTTCTTTGAGCAGTGCGAGCATTTCCTGAGATTTCGCGCCGTCATCAAGGGAGGCGACGATCTCGATCGGTTGCGTAACCCGTTCCAGGTACGACTTCAACTGGGCTTTAAGATTGGCGTCCAACATGCGGGCGATTTCCCTTTTTCAGTACTTTAGAAATAACAACGCCCAGGTGATTACCACCCGGGCGTTATTGGGCGGTGCGGCTGACTTATGAGGTGCGGATGACCGCCCTTGAATGACTCACGGACTTAGATCTTGCCGACCAGGTCCAGAGAGGGAGCCAGGGTGGCCTCGCCTTCTTTCCACTTGGCTGGGCAGACTTCGCCTGGGTGAGCAGCAACGTACTGAGCGGCCTTGATTTTGCGCAGCAGCTCGGAAGCGTCACGGCCTACGCCGCCATCGTTGAGTTCAACGATTTTGATCTGGCCTTCTGGGTTGATCACGAAGGTACCGCGGTCGGCCAGGCCAGCTTCTTCGATCAGCACGTCGAAGTTGCGGGAGATGGTCAGGGTCGGGTCGCCGATCATGGTGTACTGGATTTTGCCGATGGCTGGCGAGGTGTTGTGCCAGGCAGCGTGGGCAAAGTGGGTGTCGGTCGAAACGCTGTAGATTTCAACGCCCAGTTTCTGGAACTCAGCGTAGTTGTCAGCCAGGTCTTCCAGTTCGGTTGGGCAAACGAAGGTGAAGTCAGCTGGGTAGAAGAACACGACCGACCATTTGCCTTTCAGGTCAGCGTCCGAGACTTCGACGAATGCACCATTTTTGAAAGCGGTTGCTTTGAACGGTTTAACTTGGCTGTTGATGATAGGCATCGTTGACTCTCCGTCAGGGGTTAAGAAGTTGATGGGAGAATCCTAGCCATTCTTTTGCGTTCTGGCTCATTGGCAAAGCTGATGCTGCCGATTGCTTTTCGCTATGAGCAGACACTATTAATAGAAGAAATCTTATGCTCCCTGATCCACGGCCTTTTCGGCGCTCAGTTCCAGGCCTGGAAAGGGGCTGGCCTCGATATAACGCATGGCGGATTTCATGTCCTTCCAGCCGACATAACTCATCAACGACTTCAGGTCCCAGCCACTGCGGTGGGCCCAGGTGGCAAAGCCACGACGCAAGGAGTGGCTGGTGTAGTGCTCGGCGGCAATGCCGGCGCGCTCCAGGGCCTGGCGCAACAGGGGAATGACGCTGTTGGCGTGCAACCCCTCCTCCCCCAGATGCCCCCAGCGGTCGATGCCGCGAAACACCGGGCCGCGCACCAACGCGGCACTGTTGATCCAGTCGATATACGCCTGCACCGGGCACAGGCGCTGCAAGGCCGGGGCCTGGTAGGTCCGGCCGAGGTTTTCGCGGTCGCTTTTGCTGCGCGGCAAATACAGCGTCATGCCGGAACCCGACACGGCACGGACATGCTCGATCTCCAAGCGACAGAGCTCATCGCTGCGAAACCCCCGCCAGAAACCCAGCAGGATCAGCGCCTTGTCACGCCGGGCCCGCAGCAGCGCCGGCCGATCATTGATGACCTGGGCCTGGGTCGCTTGCCCATCGAGACTGGCGACGACCTGCTCCAGATGCTGCAACTGCAGCGGTTCGGCCTGCTTCTCCCGTGCCGGGTGCAGGGCTCGAATGCCTTTGAACACCTTGCGTACCAGCGGCGCCTTGGTCGGATCGGTGAAACCCTGGCTGTTGTGCCATTGCGCCAGGGCCGAGAGGCGCAGCTTCAGCGTATTGATCGAGAGCACGCCGGCATGGGCCATCAGATAACGCACCACGCTGTCGCTGGTGGCGGGCAGAAAACCGCCCCAGCTCACTTCGAAATGTTCTATGGCGGCCTGATAGCTGCGACGGGTGTTGTCCCGCGTCGCCGCCTGCAGGTAGCGGTCCAGCTCGTTCATGGCCTCGATTCCCGGCATTCGTACGGATTCCCCGGGCAAAAACGCAAAAACGGCTCATCACACGGGGTAATACCAGTATATCCCGTGTTAATAATTTCAAATATCAGCTTCTCTATTTTATCTATATACTATGTAAATACATAGTACGTAATACAGTACGAAATCGTAGGAGAGAACATGGCTCGTGGCGGCGTAAACAAGGCAGTGGTGCAAACGGCACGCTTGGCGATCCTCGCCCGTGGCGAGCACCCGAGCATCGATGCAGTCCGTATCGAAATGGGCAATACCGGCTCAAAAACCACCATCCACCGCTATCTCAAGGAGCTGGATGACAGCGACCGACAACAGGGAATGCCGAACGAATCCATCGACGCGGAGCTGGGTGAGCTGGTCTCCCGGTTGGCCCAACGCCTGCAGGAACAGGCCCGAGAGCCCGTAGAACGGGCCCAGGCACAGCTGGCGGTGGAAAAAGCCGAGTGGCAGGCACAACTGGCCGAGATGACGCAGCAACTGGAGCAGCAACAGCGCCAGTTCGAGATCCAGGCCGTGGCCCTGGCCGAGGAGTCGAGCAACCTGTCGGCCACCCGCTTGATGCTGCAAACCGAACAGACCCGCAACGCCGGCCTGAGCCAGGCTTGCAGCGACTACGAGTTGCGCCTCAAGGACAAGGACCAGCAAATCCGCTCGCTGGAGGACAAGCATCAGCACGCCCGCGAGGCACTGGAGCATTTCCGCAGTGCCGCCCGCGACCAGCGCGACCTGGATCAGCGCCGGCACGAAACACAGATTCAGCAAGTGCAGATGGAGTTGCGCCAGGCCCAGCAGACGGCCCTGGTGCGCCAGGACGAGATCACTCAACTGCACCGTGACAATGAGCGACTGCTGGCGGAGAGCCGGGGAACCTCGAAGGCGCTCAAGCTGGCGCAGGAACAACTGGAAAAAGACCGACTGCGCGGGGAGCAGCAGCTCCAGCACGCGCGGACGCTGGAAAATGAAGCCACCCTGCTCCAGGAGCGCTTGCGGGTGTCCTTGGCGGACGGCGAGTCGCTCAGAGCTATGGTTGTGGAGCAGCAGGCACAGGTTCAGGTGCTTGAACTCAAGCTGGCAGAGACCGAGGCGGTATTAAAAGAGCTCAGCGCTCCCCTGTAGAAACAGGGCTGTCAGCACTGGAGATGCAAGCTGCCGCGACGCCATCGCCAGCCAGCCGGCTCCTACGGATTTGCGCCCACCGCCACCTATCGCGGTACGCACACCCCTTGTAGCCGCTGGCTTGCCAGCGATGGCGAGCGACTATCCACCCTCGCCATAACGCCTGTAACAAGGCGCCGAAGCACTGCAAATATGTACGGATTCACCCTCGACTCGCCCCAAAAATCCCCGCCACCCTAGCCCGCTCAACCCTTGCGCCCACCTGCGACATTCTGCCCCAGTGCAAAAAAGTACCGAACAAAGTGTCGTCAAGGATTTGTCAGGACGGCGTTTGAAGGCTGTAATCAATGCCAGATTCTTCCTGGGCACCGGAAGACACAACAACAATAAACTGACCTTCAGCGCCTCCGTGCGTCATGAAGAGGAGTGTTCGATGAAAGCCATTGCAACTGCACTGCTTGTCACCACCGGCCTCACCCTCAGCGGCGTCAGCCTCGCCGCCCAGACCTTGACCATCGCCACCGTCAACAACAGCGACATGATCCGCATGCAGAAGCTGTCGAAGACTTTCGAAGCCGAGCATCCGGACATCAAGCTCAATTGGGTGGTACTGGAAGAAAACGTCCTGCGCCAACGCCTGACCACCGACATTGCCACCCAGGGCGGTCAATTCGACGTGCTGACTATCGGCATGTACGAAGCTGCACTCTGGGGCGCCAAGGGCTGGCTGGAACCCATGAACAACCTGCCTGCCGCCTACGATATCGACGACGTATTCCCCTCGGTACGTGACGGTCTTTCCGTCAAGGGCACGCTGTTCGCCCTGCCGTTCTACGCCGAAAGCTCCATGACCTACTACCGCACCGACCTGTTCAAGGATGCCGGGCTGACCATGCCCGAGCGCCCGACCTGGGAACAGATCGGCGAATTCGCCAGCAAGCTCAATCACCCCGAGAAAGAGCAATACGGTATCTGCCTGCGGGGCAAGGCCGGTTGGGGCGAGAACATGGCTCTGATCACCACCGTGGCCAACGCCTATGGCGCTCGCTGGTTTGATGAGAAGTGGCAGCCGGAATTCAACGGTCCGGAGTGGAAAAACGCCCTGAACTTCTACGTCGACACCATGAAGAAGTCAGGCCCGCCGGGCGCTTCGAGTAACGGTTTCAACGAAAACCTGGCGCTGTTCAACAGCGGCAAGTGCGCCATGTGGGTCGACGCCAGCGTGGCCGGTTCCTTCGTCACCGACAAGACCCAGAGCAAGGTCAGCGACCACGTCGGCTTTACCTACGCGCCGCACCAGGTCACCGAGAAAGGCTCCGCCTGGCTCTACTCCTGGGCCCTGGCAATCCCCACCAGTTCCAAGGCCAAGGACGCGGCGAAAGTCTTCAGCAGCTGGGCCACCTCCAAGGAATACGGGGCCCTGGTCGCCAAGGAAGACGGCATTGCCAACGTACCGCCAGGCACTCGCGCTTCGACCTACAGCGAGGCCTACATGAAGGCTGCGCCGTTCGCCAAGATCACTCTGGAATCGCTCAAGGCCGCCAACCCGAAAGACCCGAGCGCCAAGCCCGTGCCTTATGTCGGTATCCAGTTGGTGACCATTCCTGAGTTCCAGGCGATCGGCACCCAGGTCGGCAAGCAGTTCTCCGCCGCCCTGACCGGCCAGACCACGGTCGACAAGGCCCTGGCCGACGCCCAGACCTTCACCGAACGCGAAATGAAACGCGCGGGTTATCCGAAGTAACCCCATTCAGGGACAACACACCGTCCCTGTAGGAGCCGAGCTTGCTCGCGAAGCGTTTGACGGCCTCAAGGCCGCCATCGCCAGCAAGCCCGGCCTCCCGATTCCGCGCAGTACCTGTTCGCTATTTGCCTTCCATTGGTTCTGATCACCATGAATACTTCCACTGCCAAAGCCCATATGGAAATACCCCAGCCCCTGCGCAAAAGCCGTCTGCGCAACCCTGGCTGGTTTCTGGTCTCACCATCAGTCGGCCTGTTGCTGCTGTGGATGATCGTGCCCCTGGGCATGACCGTTTACTTTTCGCTGATCCGCTACAACCTGCTCTACCCGGGCGAAAACCAGTTTGTCGGCCTGGAAAACTACACCTACTTCCTGACCGACTCGGGCTTTCTCCCCGGCGCCACCAACACCTTGTTGCTGGTGGGCAGCGTGCTGCTGATCAGCGTGGTGTTCGGCGTGCTGATCTCGGCACTGCTGGAAGCCAGTGAGTTCTTCGGTCGCGGCATCGTCCGGGTACTGTTGATCTCGCCCTTTTTCATCATGCCCACCGTCGGTGCGCTGATCTGGAAAAACCTGATTTTCCACCCGGTCTCGGGAGTTCTCGCCGCGTTGTGGCGAGTGTTCGGCGCGCAGCCGGTGGACTGGCTGGCCCACTACCCGCTGCTGTCGATCATCATCATCGTCTCCTGGCAGTGGCTGCCCTTCGCCATCCTGATCCTGATGACTGCCATGCAGTCCCTCGACCAGGAACAGAAAGAAGCCGCCCGCCTCGACGGCGCCGGTCCCGTGGCGATCTTCTGGCACCTGACGTTGCCACACCTGGCCCGGCCGATGGCCGTGGTGGTGATGATCGAAACCATCTTCCTGCTCTCGGTATTCGCGGAAATCTTCACCACCACCAACGGTGGTCCGGGCTACGCCTCGACCAACCTGGCCTACCTGATCTACAACCAGGCCCTGGTGCAGTTCGATGTCGGCATGGCTTCGGCCGGAGGCCTGATCGCTGTGGTCATCGCCAATATCGCCGCGATCATCCTGGTACGGATGATCGGCAAAAACCTCACAGACAAGCCTTGAGGCCCGCGCCATGACCCTCACTCTCAAACAATCCCGGCGCCTGCAAAGCGTTCTGCTCGGCATCCTCGCCTGGGCCATCGCGATCCTGATCTTCTTCCCGATCTTCTGGATGGTACTGACCAGCTTCAAGACCGAGATCGACGCGTTCGCCACGCCGCCACAGTTTTTCTTCACGCCGACGCTGGAGAACTACGTGCACATCCAGGAGCGCAGTGACTACTTTCACTTCGCCTGGAACTCGGTGGTGATCTCCTTCAGCGCCACGCTGGTGTGCATGCTGATCGCCGTCCCGGCAGCCTACTCCATGGCGTTTTATGAAACCCAGCGGACCAAGCGCACCCTGTTGTGGATGCTCTCCACCAAGATGCTGCCGCCGGTGGGCGTGCTGATGCCGATCTACCTGCTGGCCAAGACCTTCGGTCTGCTGGACTCGCGCCTGGCGCTGATCGTGATCTACACCCTGATCAACCTGCCGATCGTGGTCTGGATGATTTACACCTACTTCAAGGACATCCCCAAGGACATCCTCGAGGCCGCCCGTCTCGACGGCGCGACCCTATGGCAGGAAATGGTCCGGGTACTGCTGCCCATCAGCAAGGGCGGGCTGGCCTCGACCCTGTTGCTGTCGCTGATCCTGTGCTGGAACGAGGCATTCTGGTCATTGAACCTGACCTCCTCCCAGGCCGCACCGCTGACGGCATTGATCGCCTCCTATTCAAGCCCCGAAGGTCTGTTCTGGGCCAAGTTGTCGGCCGTCTCGACCCTGGCCTGCGCACCGATCCTGATCTTCGGCTGGATCAGCCAGAAGCAGTTGGTCCGCGGCTTGTCCTTCGGCGCCGTGAAATAAGCGCTTTTTCAAGAACACAATAGAACCTGCAGGAGCGAGCTTGCTCGCGATGGCGTCCTACCAGACGCCGGAGAATCCGCCTACCGGCGGATCGCGAGCAAGCTCGCTCCTACAGGGTTCGTAGCAAACTTCAAGAGGAGCCTCACCATGGCCAATCTGAAAATCAAGAATCTGCAAAAAGGCTTCGAAGGCCTGTCCATCATCAAGGGCATCGACCTGCAAGTGAACGACCGCGAGTTCGTGGTCTTCGTCGGCCCGTCGGGCTGCGGTAAATCGACCCTGCTGCGCCTGATCGCGGGCCTTGAGGAAGTGACCTCGGGCACCATCGAGCTGGACGGTCGCGATATCACCGAAGTCAGCCCGGCCAAGCGCGACCTGGCCATGGTCTTCCAGACCTATGCCCTGTACCCGCACATGAGCGTGCGCAAGAACATGTCCTTCGCCCTGGACCTGGCCGGCGTGGCCAAGTCCGAGGTGGAGAGCAAGGTCAATGAAGCCGCACGGATCCTCGAACTCGGGCCGCTGCTGGAGCGCAAGCCCAAGCAACTCTCCGGTGGCCAGCGCCAGCGGGTCGCCATCGGCCGTGCCATCGTGCGCAACCCGAAGATCTTCCTGTTCGACGAACCGCTGTCCAACCTCGACGCCGCCCTGCGGGTGCAGATGCGCCTGGAACTGTCGCGCCTGCACAAAGAACTGCAGGCCACGATGATCTACGTGACCCACGACCAGGTCGAAGCCATGACCCTGGCCGACAAAGTGGTGGTGCTCAACGGCGGGCGCGTCGAACAGGTCGGCTCGCCCCTGGAGCTCTACCATGCACCGGCCAACCTGTTTGTCGCCGGCTTCCTCGGCACACCAAAAATGGGTTTCCTCAAGGGCAAGGTCAGTCGCCTCGACGGCCAGGGCTGCGAAGTCGAACTGGAGGCTGGTACCCGTATCAGCCTGCCGCTGAGCAACGCCGGCCTGAGCGTCGGCAGCCCGGTGACCCTGGGCATTCGTCCGGAACACCTGGAACTGGCCAAGCCTGGCGACTGCACCTTGACCGTCACCGCCGACGTCGGCGAACGCCTGGGTAGCGATACTTTCTGCCACGTGCGCACCGCTTCCGGCGAATCCCTGACCATGCGTATCCGCGGTGATATGGCCAGCCAGTACGGTGAAACCCTCAAGCTGCACCTGGATAGCAGCCACTGTCATTTGTTCGATGCCAACGGTCTGGCCGTCGCCCGTCCGCTGCGCGCTGCCGCCTGATTGTCGAGAGCCTTAATCATGAAACTGAACAAACAGAATCTGCACCAGCTGGTACCTGAAGTCCGCCTGCCCCTGTACAACCTGGCCGATACCCGCCAGGGCATCGCCCATATCGGCGTCGGAGGTTTCCACCGCGCCCACCAGGCCTACTACACCGACGCCCTGATGAACACCGGCGAAGGCCTGGACTGGGCCATTTGCGGGGTCGGCCTGCGTACTGAAGACCGCCGCGCTCGGGACGACCTGGCCGGACAGGATTATCTGTTCACCCTGTACGAACTGGGTGATAGCGATGACACCGAAGTCCGCGTGATCGGCGCCATCAGCGATATGCTGCTGGCCCAGGACGACCACCAGGCCCTGATCGACAAGCTCGCTTCGCCAGAGATCCGCATCGTCTCGCTGACCATCACCGAAGGTGGCTACTGCATCGACGACAGCAACGGCGAGTTCATGACGCACCTGCCGCAGATCCAGTACGACCTCACTCATCCCGAGGCACCGCAAACCGTCTTCGGTTTTCTCTGCGCCGCCCTCGCCAAACGCCGGGCCGCCGGGATCCCGGCCTTTACCCTGATGTCCTGCGACAACCTGCCCCACAACGGCGCGGTGGCCCGCAAGGCGTTGCTGGCCTTCGCCGCCTTGCGCGACGCCGAGCTGCACGACTGGATCGCCGAGCATGTGAGCTTTCCCAATGCCATGGTCGACCGCATCACCCCGATGACCAGCACCGCCCACCGTCTGCAATTGCATGACGAGCACGGCGTCGACGATGCCTGGCCGGTGGTTTGCGAACCGTTCGTGCAATGGGTCCTGGAAGACAAATTCGTCAACGGTCGCCCGGCCTGGGAAAAGGTCGGCGTGCAGTTCACCAACGACGTCACGCCCTATGAAGAGATGAAGATCAAGCTGCTCAACGGCAGCCACCTGGCGTTGACCTACCTGGGCTTCCTCAAGGGTTATCGGTTTGTCCACGAGACCATGAATGACCCGCTGTTCGTGAAGTACATGCGCGCCTACATGGACCTGGACGTCACGCCGCAACTGGCACCCGTACCGGGGATCGACTTGACCGCGTACAAGGAAACCCTGGTGCAGCGCTTCTCCAACCAGGCGATTGCCGACCAGTTGGAGCGGGTGTGTTCCGATGGTTCGTCGAAGTTTCCCAAGTTCACCATCCCGACCCTCAACCGGCTGATTGCCGACGGTCGCGAGACCGAGCGCGCGGCGCTGGTGGTGGCGGCCTGGGCCTTGTACCTCAAGGGTGTCGATGAAAACGGCGCGACCTATAGCATTCCCGACCCACGGGCCGAGTTCTGTCAGGCGCTGGTGAAGGATGACACGCTGCTCGTGCAACGCCTGTTTGCCGTGGAAGAGATCTTCGGCACGGCGATTCCACAGTCCGCCGCGTTTATCGCCGCGTTCGAACGCTGCTACAACAGCCTGCGGGAAGTCGGTGTGAGCAAGACGCTGGAGCACCTGCTGGCCAACCTCTGACGCCCCTTGTAGAGTCGGCTTGCTGGCGATGGTATCGACAACGGTGTCACCCGGATCGCCAGCAAGCCGGCTCCTACAGGATTGGGTCCACCCGAACATCTCGCCAGATACCACCATGAATCAGAAACTCTTTCTCGGCATCGACTGCGGCACCCAGGGCACCAAGGCCATTGTTCTCGATACCGTCAGCGGCCAGGTGCTGGGCCAGGGCTCGGCACCGCACAGCATGATCAGCGGCGCCAACGGCCGCCGCGAACAGGACACCCGGCAATGGCTGGACGCCTTTGTCCAGGCCACCCGCCAAGCGCTGACAGCAGCGGATGTCGACGGTCAGGCAATCCTCGGCCTCGGCGTCTCTGGCCAGCAACATGGCCTGGTCGTGCTCGATGACCAGGGCCAGGTCCTGCGCCCGGCCAAGCTCTGGTGCGACACTGAAACCACCCCGCAAAACCAGCGCCTGCTGGAGCAACTGGGTGGTGAACAGGGCTCACTCGAACGCCTCGGCCTGGTGATCGCTCCCGGCTATACCGTGTCCAAGCTGCTTTGGACCCGGGAACAGCACCCCGAACTGTTCGCACGGATCGCCCATATCCTGCTGCCCCACGACTACCTCAACTACTGGCTCACCGGCCGCAGTTGCGCGGAATACGGCGATGCCTCGGGCAGCGGCTATTTCGATGTGCGCAAGCGCTGCTGGGACCTGCCATTGCTGCACGACATCGACCCCAGCGGGCGCCTGCAAGCCGCCTTGCCGGAGCTGATCGAAGCTCACCAGCCGGTCGGTCGGGTTCTTCCCGAGATCGCCGGGCTGTTGGGCATCAACCCCAACGCCCTGGTGTCCAGCGGCGGTGGCGACAACATGATGGGCGCCATCGGCACCGGCAATATCCAGGCCGGGATCATCACCATGAGCCTGGGCTCGTCCGGCACGGTCTACGCCTATGCCGACCAACCATTGGTCAGCCCACACGCCTCGGTCGCGGCTTTTTGCTCCTCCAGCGGTGGCTGGCTGCCGCTGATCTGCACCATGAACCTGACCAACGCCAGCGGCGCCGTCCGTGAGCTGTTCAATCTCGGGCTCGACGACTTCAACGCCCGTGTCGAGCAGGCCCCGATCGGTGCGGAGGGCGTCAGCATGCTGCCGTTTCTCAATGGCGAGCGGGTTCCCGCCCTGCCCCAGGCCACCGGCAGCCTGCTGGGCCTGACCCTGACCAATCTGACCCAGGCCAACCTCTGTCGCGCCGTGGTCGAAGGCACCACTTTCGGCCTGCGTTACGGGCTCGACCTGCTGCGCGAAGCCGGCCTGCAGAGCCACGGTATCCGCCTGACCGGTGGCGGTTCGAAAAGCCCGGTGTGGCGGCAGATGGTCGCCGATATCATGGACACCCCGGTGGTCTGCACCCGCCAGAGCGAAGCCGCGGCCCTCGGCGCGGCAATCCAGGCCGCCTGGTGCGAGTCCGCTGGCGTGCAAAGCCTGGACGAACTGTGCGAACGTTGCGTGAGCCTCGATCCGGCGAGCGAAACCCGGCCGCTTGCAGCCAACGTCGCCGCCTATCAACCCGTTTATCAGCGCTACCGCCAACAGGTGGCAGCCCTTCAAGAGTGAATTTCCATGTATCTGGTCTGTGGTGAAGCGCTGTTCGATTTTTTTAGTGAGCCTGATACGAGTGGGCAAACCTCGAAGGTGAATTTCAAGGCGATTGCTGGCGGTTCGCCGTTCAACGTCGCGGTCGGCCTGCGCCGCCTTGGGGTCGACGCGGCATTGTTTGCCGGCTTGTCCAGCGACTACCTCGGGCGCCGCCTGCAACAGGTCCTGCAGGAGGAAGGTGTGCGCGCCGATTACCTGCTGGACTTCGATGCGCCGACCACCCTGGCGATGGTCGCAGTGGGTGCCAACGGCTCGCCCCATTACAGTTTCCGCGGTGAAGGCTGCGCCGATCGCCAATTGCTGCCGGGCCACCTGCCGAAGTTGGGTGACGAGGTGCGTGGTCTGCATATCGGCTCGTTTTCGCTGGTGGTGCAACCGATTGCCGACACCCTGCTGACCCTGGTGCAGCGGGAAAGTGGCCGGCGGCTGATCACCCTCGACCCTAATGTCAGACTCAACCCGGAACCGAATATCGAGCTGTGGCGCCAACGCATCGCAGCCCTGGCCGAGCATGCCGACATGATCAAGGTCAGCGACGAAGACCTGAACCTGCTCTACCCGGATCGCGACCCGCAGAGCATCGCCCGGGAGTGGCTGACCCAGCGCTGCCAACTGGTGTTCCTGACCCGTGGCACCGAGGGCGCCAGCGTCTACAGTCGCCAGCATGGCCACTGGTCGGTGCCGGCCCGCGAAGTCATTACCGCTGACACCGTCGGCGCCGGCGATACCTTCCAGGCAGCGCTGATCGCCTGGTTGACCGAACAGCAGCTTGATTCAGTGGAGGGGCTGCAACACCTGGACAAGGCACAGATCGACGCGATGCTGAACTTCGCGGTCAGCGCCGCAGCGATTACCTGCAGCCGCACCGGGCCGGACCTGCCCTATCGTCATCAGGTGGTGTAACAAGAGGACGTGTTGACCCGACCGACGGCGTGCATAACTGTCATTTCTGACAGGTGGCAAAGGGGTAGCAGTGGAGTTAACTGGCCCCGTCACTTGTAGAAAAGCCGTTACAGGTGAGCGAACCCTTTTGCTCATCAGGGATGGACCCAACATGAACAACCCTCTGAAGACTCCAGCCACCTCTCTATTGATGATCGGCGCCTTGTCCGCCAGCTTTATGCTGATGTCGGCACAAGGGGCCACCCTTCAACCCGTCGGCCCCACCACCGTCACTGCCAGCAGCCTGGCATTCTCGGTGAACAGCAACGGAACAATTGCCGGTGCCGTCGGCTCCGATACCCCTGGCGGACCCAATAGTGCCTGGGTGGCGCCGGGTGTCACGCTGACGCCATTGGTTCCCGGCGATTCGTGCCAGGCCACCAGCCTCAGCAACGAACCCAACGCCAGGGATGTGCTCGGTAGCTGTACCACCACGGCGGGGCCGGCAAAGGTCACCACCTGGTCATCCACGCTGAATAATCCGATGGAAAACAAACCCTTGTCGTTACTCGGCACTGGGCTGCTCCCCGACCCCAGCGCCCAGGCTACCGCCAGGAGCCGGGTCACGGGCCGTACCGCCGGCCAGAGTTTCGACAGTGCCGGACAAGCGGCAGCAGTCGTCTGGAATCAAGGCGCCGCCATCGCCCTGGCATTGCTTGACGTACCGCTGGTGCGGGACAACTGTCTACCGGTCGCCGTCAACGATCGGGCACTGAGTAATGTCGATATCGCCCTCAACTGCCCCAACCCCGATGGTACCGTGACACCCAAGCTCGCCACCAATGGCTTGCTTGGCTTTACCGTGGTCAACCTGCCGCTGCCAGCCAATAGTCACTGCGAAGCCGTGATGGTAAACACGGTCCGCGAGGTATTTGGCACCTGTGTCGACCCGGCGACCTCGCAACCGACCGCCACCTACTGGGCCACCCCATCCAGTGTGCCAAAGTTGCTGAACATGACCGGTCACCCGGCGAACCAGGCCAAATTCGCCAACAACCTGGGCTATGTCGCCGTCACCTATCAACTGGCCTCCGGCGGTTTTGGCGCGGCGCTCTGGCATCCAGCTACCAGTCAGATCTTCCTGGTCACCCCGGCAGCGAACATTGCCTCCCTGGCCATCGTCGGACTGGCGGACAGTAATCGGATATTGCTGAACCAGACGGACACCAGCCAGATCGTGACCGGGGCCACCTCGACGGTTGAAAACGGCGTGCAACCCCTGGGGCCCTTCCAGGGACAACCGGTCACCGGGGTCGACATCGACAGCAGCGGCAGTTATGCCGCAGCAAGTGCCACTGTCGGCGGCAAACAGGTCGCGCTCAAAGCAACCCTCCCTTGAGCGTCACACTCGACACCGGGGCCGCCACGGGCGGCACCGGATCAACCATGGGGTGAGTTGCCATCCTCCACCAACCCCCAATCCTGGGCATCCAACTCCTTCGCCGCGACCGGCGGCGCGGGAGGTGTCTTCTGCACGGTCAGGGCCGCGGTGTCCTGGTGCAATTTCAGGCGCAGGCGCAGGTTGTTCACCGAGTCGGCATTCTTCAATGCCTCTTCCTCATCGATCGCCCCCTCCACCACCAGCTCGAACAAGGCCGTATCGAAGGTCCGCATGCCAATGAGTTCGGACTTCTCCATGATGCCCTTGAGCTCGGAAAACTCGTTGCGCTTGATAAAGTCGCGCACCGTCGGCGTGCCCAGCATCACTTCCACCGCCGCCCGGCGCTTGCCGTCCAGGGTGGCGACCAGACGCTGTGAAACGAAGGCCTTGAGATTATTGCCCAGGTCATTGAGCAATTGCGGCCGACGGTCTTCCGGAAAGAAGTTGATGATGCGGTCCAGCGCCTGGTTGGCGTTGTTGGCGTGCAGGGTGGAGATCGCCAGGTGCCCGGTATCGGCGAACGCCAGGGCGTGCTCCATGGTTTCGCGGTCGCGGATCTCGCCGATCAGGATCACATCCGGCGCCTGGCGCAGGGTATTTTTCAGTGCCGCATGGAAACTGCGGGTGTCGACCCCGACTTCGCGCTGATTGATGATCGACTTCTTGTGCCGGTGGATATACTCCACAGGGTCTTCAATAGTGATGATATGGCCGCTGCTGTGGCGGTTGCGGTAATCGATCAAGGCCGCCAGGGAAGTCGACTTGCCCGAACCGGTGGCACCGACGAACAGGACCAGGCCACGCTTCTCCATAATGGTTTCGAGCAGGATCGGCGGTAGCTTGAGGTCTTCGAAACGAGGGATTTCCAGCTTGATGTTACGCGCCACGATGGACACTTCGTTGCGCTGCTTGAAGATATTGATCCGAAACCGCCCGACGCCGGGCAGGGACAGTGCCAGGTTCATTTCCAGTTCCCGTTCGAACTGCTGGCGCTGTTCGGCGTCCATGATACCGTCGGCAATGGCGGCGACTTCACCGAGCTTCAGCGATTCGGTGCCCAACGGCTTGAGCACGCCATTGAATTTGGCACAGGGTGGCGCGCCGGTGGAAAGATACAGGTCCGAACCATCCTGGGCGGCCAGGGTTTTCAGCAATGCGTGGATTTCCATGGCAACGATGTCCGCAATACAGTCAAAAAGAGGTAGAGCTATTAAGCTTGTGTCATTTCAATATGACGAATGTCTACAGCTTGGCGGGATAATAAGCCGCGGTGCAACCCAAAGCTTCATCTTCAAGGCAGGTTTATGAATGGATCTCTTGGTGGCGAACACGTCACCCGACTGGGCACCTGGGACTGGGATATCGACCAGGACCTGTTTGTTGCCGATGCCCACTTCGCCCAGCTGCACGGGGTTGACCCGGCGAATGCCAGCCAGACGCCCATCAGCGTCTATCTGGACAGCGTGCACCCCGACGACCGCGCCTTGGTGGCCCACGGCATCAAGCAGTGCCTGGAGCAGCACACCGAGCACGCCGAAGAATACCGGGTACTGCAGGCCGACGGCCAGGTCCGCTGGGTTTTCGCCCGCGGACGCTGCCACCTCGGGCCCCATGGTCGGGCGCGGCGTTTTGTCGGCGCGGCCCTGGACATCACCGAACACAAACGCACCGAAGAAGCCCTGCGCAACCTCAATGAAACCCTTGAGGAACGTGTCGCCCAACGTACCCGGGCACTGGCCGAATCCAATCAGCGCCTGCAAAGCGAGATGTTCGAACGCGAACGGGCCGAAGAAGCGCTGCGCCATGCGCAGAAAATGGAAGCCGTGGGCCAACTCACCGGCGGCATCGCCCATGACTTCAACAATATGCTCACCGGCATCATCGGCAGCCTGGACCTGATGCAACGCTACATCGCCGCCGGGCGCAGCGACGAGATCGGCCGTTTTGCCGACGCCGCCGTGAGTTCGGCGCAACGGGCCGCCGCGCTCACCCATCGGCTGCTGGCGTTTTCCCGCCGGCAATCGCTGGACCGCAAGCGCATCGAGCCCAATCGGTTGGTGCAATCGCTGGAAGAGCTGTTCAGCCGCACCAAGGGCGCCCATATCAGCTTGAAAGTCGAGTTGGGACAGGATGTGTGGCCGGTCAACACCGACACCGGGCAACTGGAAAGCGCCCTGCTCAACCTGGTGATCAACGCCCGCGACGCCATGCCCGAAGGCGGTGAGTTGCGCATCGTGACCGCCAACAGCTACCTGGGCGGCGGCGATATCAGCACCCTGGAACCGGTCAAGGCCGGCGACTACGTGATGATCGGCGTCAGCGACAACGGCACCGGCATGAGCCCGTTGATCCTGGCCAAGGCCTTCGACCCGTTCTTCACCACCAAACCCATCGGCCAGGGCACCGGCCTGGGCCTGTCGATGATCTACGGGTTTGCCCAGCAGTCCGGCGGACATGTCACCCTGGAAAGCGAACCGGGCAAAGGCACCTGCGTACGTTTGTACCTGCCGCGTTATCACGCTGCGCAAACTGAAGCGCCGCCATTGCCCCGGCCACTGGCGGAGTCTCCCCTGGCCGAGGTCGACGAGTCGGTGATGGTGGTGGAGGATGATCCGGCGGTACGCATGCTGGTGCTCAACGTCCTCGACGAGCTGGGGTACACCGTGCACCCGGCGGCGGATGCGCGAACTGCCTTGCCATTGCTCGAGTCGAGCCTGCGGATCGACCTGCTGGTGACCGATGTCGGCTTGCCGGGAATGAATGGGCGGCAATTGGCCGAAGTGGCCCGCCAGCACCGCCCGGGGCTCAAGGTGCTGTTCATGACCGGTTACGCGGAGAAGGCCGCCGAGCGCCAGGGTTTCCTGGAGCCCGGCATGGACCTGATCGCCAAGCCCTTTACCCTGGATGCCCTGGCCAACCGGGTGCGCGACATGATCGGGCAAACGTCCTGATGTTCAGGCATAATCCCGCGCCCGCCGCATGCCCCAACGCTTCAAGGTAACGAAACGATGAAAGCCCAAGCCCGTCATATCCTGGTCAAGACCGCCGAGGAAGCCGAACAACTCAAGCAACGCATCGCCAAGGGCGACGCCTTCGATGTGTTGGCCAAGAAGTACTCCACCTGCCCGTCCGGCAAGCGTGGCGGCGACCTGGGTGAAGTCCGCCCGGGGCAGATGGTGGGTGCCATCGACCAGGTGATTTTCAAGAAGCCGCTGCGAACCGTGCATGGTCCGATCAAGAGCAAATTCGGCTATCACCTGGTGCAAGTCTTTTACCGCGACTGAAGCCGATATCACTTGTGGCGAGCGAGCTTGCCCGCTCACCACACTCTCAGTCTCGCGGAATCAGCGCCCCACGCACCTGAATCACCCGACTTGCCAGCCGATGCCCGGCCAACGCCGCCGAATGAGGATCACCGCCGGTCAAGCGGCTGGCCAGGTACGCGGCACTGAACGAGTCCCCCGCTGCCGTGGTATCCACCACCGTCTCGACCTTCTGTGCCGGCACGTCGAACGCCTCGTCCGCGCAGCGAATCAGACAACTTTCGGCACCGCGCTTGATCACCACTTCAGGTATACCGATGTTTTCGTAGGCGCGGAACACCGCCTCGCCATCGGCATAGTCAAACAGCGCCTGCTCGTCTTCCAGGGTCAGCAAGGCCAGGTCGACATAGGGCAATACCGAACGATACGCCATACGCGCCTGCTCGACATTCGCCCAGAGCCGCGGCCGGTAGTTGTTGTCGAAAACCACCCGGGTGTCGCCCCGACGGGCCTCTTGCAGCAGCGCAATGAGCTTTTCCCGCCCCAGTTCGCCCAGCACCGCCAGGGTAATGCCGCTGAAATACAGCACGTCATAATCCGCCAAGGCCTCCAGCACTGGCGCGGCGCTCGGCGCGGTGAAACAGTCGCGCACGGCCGCTTCGTTGCGCCAGTAAAGAAAGCGCCGCTCCCCCTGGGCGTCGGTCTGGATGCAGTACAACCCGGGCAAGCGTCCTGGCAGGCGTTGAACCAGGTCCAGGCCGATACCTTCCTCAAGCCAGATCCGGCACATGCTGTCGCTGAAGCTGTCGTCGCCCAGGGCGGTGACATAGTCCACCGACGCCCGCTGACCCAGTTCGCGGGACAGGTAGACGGCAGTGTTCAAGGTATCGCCGCCAAAGCTCTGGTGCAGGCTGCCGTCGGCATGTTGTTGCAGTTCGATCATGCATTCGCCGATCAGGGCGATGCGCGGTGGGGGCAGGGTCAATGGGGTCATTCTGGGAGTCTCGCGATGTCTGTCAGAACGTCATCGCGAGCGAGCTTGCTCCTACAGTCTCCGGGTCGTACATGAGGCTTGTGCACGGTCGAAGCCTGTAGGAGCCAGCTTGCTCGCGATAGCGATATCGGCTTAGAAACAGGTCTCGAAGGTTTCGATCACGCTCATCTGCTCATCGACAATGCAGCCAACCCGCCACTTGTCGAACGTCAGGCACGGATGGGAGGTGCCAAACGAGACGATATCCCCGACCTTCAGCGTGCAACCCGGCGCTACCGTCATGAACGCATGCTGGTCCATCACCGCCGTGACCTTGCAGGCACTGACATCCTCGCCCACCGCCGGCAATACACCCGGCTGGTAACGCAACAACGGCACCGGCAACCCGGCGTCGAACGCCACATCGCGCTTGCCCAGGGCGATCACCGCAAAGCCTGGCTCCGGCATCGATTGCACATGGGCCCAGACTTCCAGTGCCGGGCGCAAGCCCTCGCTCAAATCCCCCCGACGATGCAGCACGCAGCACTGGGCATCCTTGTAGATGCCATGGTCGTGGGCGACATAACTACCCGGGCGCAACACGCTGAGAAAACGCCCATCGGCGTCCTGGGCTTCAAACTCTTCGGCGATCAGGTCATACCAGGCCGAGCCCGAGGCGGTGATAATCGGCTTGCCGATATCAAACGAGCCGTTGTTCTGCAAGTCCACCGCCAGCCGCACCAGGGAACCGGCGAAGGCCCGAATCCCGCTCTCGGCCTGGTCGCCGTGAATCACCCCTTCATAACCTTCGATACCGGTCAGCGCCAACGCCGGCTGGGCCTTGATGGCCCGGGCCAGGTCCAGCACCTCCTGCTCGCTGCGGCAACCGCAACGACCGCCGACCACACCGTACTCGATCATCACATTCAAGCGCAGGCCGCGTTCGGCAAAAAAAGCCCCGAGCGCCGCGACGTTGTCCGGGTGATCGACCATGCAATGAAATTCGAACTGCTTGTCGGCCAGCAACCCGGCGATCAGCGCCATGTTCGCCGCACCCACCAGTTGGTTGGCCATCAGCACCCGCCGTACACCCGCCGCATAGGCGGCACGGGTCTGCACGGCAGTCGCCAGGGTGATCCCCCAGGCTCCGGCGGCCAGCTGCCGACCGAACAGCGCCGGCACCATGCTGGTCTTGCCGTGGGGCGCCAGTTCCGCGCCGCTACGGCTGACAAAATCCTGCATCCAGCGAATATTGTGCTCCAGGGCGTCGCGGTGGAGCACCAGGGCCGGCAGGCTGACGTCGCTCACCAAATGGGCGCCAACGTTGGCGGCGCCTTTTTCCACGGCGGCGAAGTTCAAGGCAGTAGACATTTCAAACTCCTTATCGGCGGCGCCCTTGGCGGCCGCGCTAGTCGTTGATGCGACGGGCCAGGTTGTTCGCGCTCTCGATCAGGACCCGGCGATAGTCGTTGTAGTGGGTCTTGGCATCGGCCCGCGGGGCGACGATGCACAAGGTCGCAATGCAAATGCCCCGCTCGTCCTTGACCGGCGCGGCGAAACAGTGGGTAAAGGTGTCGGCGACACTGTCGAAGGAAAAGAAACCATCGATCCCGGCCTGGCGAATTTCCTTGAGAAAAACCTCCAACGGCAGGCGCTCGCCGCCCGGCAGGATGAAGTCGTCGTAGTCGATCAGGTCGATGATTTGCTGGTCGCTCAGGTGCGCCAGCAACAGGCGACCGGATGCGGTCCAGGGAATCGGCGCGTTTTCACCGATGTCCGAGGAAATCCGGAAATGCCGCTCGCCTTCCTTCATCAGCGCCACGGTGTACTTGCGCCCGTTGAGCAGGCACATCTGCGCGGTTTCCCGGGTCTGGCTGACGATCTCCTGCAGGGCGTGATCGGCTTCGCGGCTCAGGTCGAAATGGCGCAGGTGCGCCTGGCCGAGAAAGTACAGCTGCCGGCCCAGGTAGACATGGCCCTCCTTGCCGACCGACTCGAGGATGCGCCGTTCCAACAGCGACGCCACCAGTTCATAGACCGTGGATTTCGGGCTGCCGATACCGCTGGCGATATCGTTGGGACGCAGGGGCTGGCCGACTTCCTTGAGGTAATCGAGGATATCGAACGCCCGGTCGAGCCCTTTTGCCCGGCGCTTGATGGTGTCTTCGGTCATGTCAGTGCCATCCCATTGGAAAATTTGCCGGGGAGTTTACCCATTGTCCAGCGGCGACCGTTAGGCCGCCGTCGAGGCCATCAGGCTTTCACTTCTTCTTGTACGCGATGCAATCGATCTCGACCTTGCAGTCGACCATCATGTGCGCCTGGACACAGGCCCGCGCCGGAGCGTGCTCGGACTTGAAGTACTCGGAAAACACCTTGTTGAAGCTCCAGAAATCCCGTGGGTCTTCCAGCCAGACACCGGCGCGCACCACATCTTCCAGGCCATAACCGGCCTCTTCGAGAATCGCGATCAGGTTCTTCATGGTCTGGTGAGTCTGCTCGACGATGCCGCCGACAATGATTTCACCATTCAACGCCGGCACCTGGCCGGACACATGCAACCAGCCATCGGCTTCGACGGCACGGGCAAAAGGACGCGGCTGACCGCCACCCGCGGTGCTGCCGGTGCCATAACGAGTAATGCTCATACTGTTCTCCTTGAATAAAAAGTCAAAAACGGGTGTTTTTCAGAAATTCCGCGAGACGCGGCGACTGCGGACGCTCGAACAGTTCTTTGGGTGGCCCCTGTTCTTCAATGCGCCCCTGGTTCATGAATACGATCTTGTCCGAAACCTCAAAGGCAAAGCGCATCTCGTGGGTGACCAGCAACATGGTCATGCCCTCTTCCGCCAACCCCTTGATCACCGCCAACACTTCACCGACCAGCTCCGGATCGAGGGCCGAGGTCACTTCGTCGAACAGCATCAGGCTCGGGTTCATCGCGATGGCCCGGGCAATCGCCACCCGTTGCTGCTGACCGCCGGACAACTGCCCGGGAAAGTGATTGCGCCGCTCCAGCAGGCCGACCCGCTCCAGCCATTTCTCCGCCAGCGCCACAGCCTGGTCCTTGGGCAGCTTCTTGACCTTGAGCAGGCCCAGGGTCACGTTCTGCAAGGCCGTGAGGTGTGGAAACAGGTTGAACTGCTGGAATGCCATACCGGTCATGGCGCGGTGCTGGGCGATGACTTTTTCCGGATGGCGGACGCGCTTGCCGTTCACTTCGCTGTAGCCGATGGACTCGCCGTCCAGGGTGATCTGGCCGCCCTGGAACTCTTCCAGCAGGTTCACGCAGCGCAGCAGCGTGGTCTTGCCCGAACCACTGGAGCCGATCAGCGTGACCACGTTGCCACGCTGCATCTCCAGATCGACGCCCTTGAGCACTTCGAGCTTGCCGTATTGTTTGTGCAGCCCGCGAATGCTGAGCAGTGCTTGAGAATCAGTCGTCATGGCAAAGCCACCCGCTTTTCGATAGACCGACCGAGCAACTCGATCGCGTAGTTGATGATGAAGAACAGGAAACCGGCGAACAGGTAGAACTCCAGGGTCATGAAGGTCCGCGCGATCACCTGCTGGGTGCTGAGCAGCAACTCGGCGACGCCAATGACCGAGAGCAGGGTCGAAGCCTTGACGATCTCGGTGGACGAGTTGACCCAGGTCGGCAGGATCTGCCGCAGTGCCTGGGGTAGCAGCACATAACCCAGAGATTGGCGGAAAGTCAGGCCGATGGCCTTGCTCGCTTCCATCTGCCCGCGGGGAATGGCTTGCATCGAGCCCCGCACGATCTCCGCCACGTGGGAGCCACAGAACAGTGTCAGGCCCAGGGCGCCGGCCTGGAAGGCGCTGATCTGCCAACCCAGGGCCGGGGCCATGTAGAAGCAGGCGAGGACCAGCACGAACACCGGAGTGCCGCGAATCAGGTCGACGTACAGGCGAAACGGCGCGCGCATCCAGAACTTGCCGTAGGTCAGCACCAGCCCGGCGACAATGCCGATCAGGGTGCCGCAGACAATCGCCAGGGCCGAACAGGCGACCGTGGTCTGGAAACCCTCCCAGAGGGTTTCCCGGGCGATCCACAACTCATGCCACCAACTTTGCGATTCGTACATGAGTGCCTCCTATCGGCGGATCGCCAGACGCTGCTCGAGGTAACGCAGGATCAGGGCAATGAGGTAACAGGCCACGACATAGAGCGCCGTGGTGACCATCCAGGTTTCGATCACCCGGTAGCTTTCCACGTTGATCTTGCGGGCGTGATAGGTCAGCTCCGGCACGGCGATGGCCGCCGCCAGGGAGGTGTCCTTGAACAGGGAAATGAAGTTGTTGGACAGCGCCGGCAGCACGTTGCGCAACATCACCGGTACCGTGACGTAGGCCCGTACCTGCCATTCGCCGAGGCCGATGGCCAGTCCGGCTTCACGCTGGCCCTTGGGAATGCTCAACAGGCCGGCGCGGAACACCTCGGTCAGGTACGCCCCGGCATACAACGACAGGGTGACGATAAACGAGGGAATCTTGTCCAGCCGGATGCCGAGGCTCGGCATGGCAAAGTAGATCAACAGGATCAACACCAGGATCGGCGTGTTGCGGATCACCGTCACATACACCGAGGCCAGCAGCCGTAATGCGCGATGCTTGCTGAGCAAGGCAAACGCCATCATCAGGCCGATCACGCAACCGATGGCGATGGACACCAGGGCCAGTTCCAGGCCCAGGCCCAGTCCCGCCAGCAAGGTGTCGAAATCGCGCCAGACGGCGGCAAAATTCAAC
The DNA here is from genome assembly GCF_013386165.1 of Pseudomonas gingeri. Taxonomy (GTDB): domain Bacteria; phylum Pseudomonadota; class Gammaproteobacteria; order Pseudomonadales; family Pseudomonadaceae; genus Aquipseudomonas; species Aquipseudomonas gingeri_C. Next base: position 1,063,002 of record NZ_JACAOS010000003.1, read on the forward strand.
TGATAGTTCATGGTTCGCAGTACCTTCGACCGGGCGCCCTATGGGCGCCCTGCCCTTCATTTCATTGGAAACGTAGCGAGCGAAGGAAAGACAAGGCGAAAAGAGGCGAGAAAGCGGAGTTGACTTTAGTCAATGAGCATTTCGAGCTTCTTTTCAACGCAGTATTTCCGAGCGCAGTAGTTTTCACTTGAATTCGACTGGGAAACCGATTTCCGGGGATGGAAGATCGACGCCGAACCATTTTTTGAAGGACGCCGCGTAGGTTGGGAACTCGACACCGGTCATGGCTTCATGCAGCGCGGTGTTGACGAAGTTCAGCCAGTCCTGGTCGCCGCGTTTGACCGCGCACGCGTAAGTCTGTGGGCTCCAGGCAAACGCCGGACTGCGATACATGCCAGGTTTCTGCACCATCAGGTACTTGACCGAGGACTGGTCGGTGGCGGCGGCATCGGCGCGGCCGGTGCTCATGGCCTGGTACATCAGGTCAACACTGTCGTACTGGTCGACCTTGGCCTTGGGCAGTGCCTGGTGCACCAGTTCCTCGGCGTAGACGTTCTGCAGCACGGCCACGGTAACGCCGTCGCCGGCAGCGCGCAGGCTGTCGATTTCCTTGTACTTGCTATTGGCCGGCAGCAGCAGTGCGACACCCTCACGGTAGTACGGCAGGGTGAAGGCGACCTGCTGGGCACGGCTGGCGGTAACGGTGATGAACTGGCAACTGATGTCGACCTTGTCGGTCAGCAGGTTGGGAATCCGCGCATCGGAAGACTGCACCACGTATTCGACTTTGCTCGGGTCATTGAACAGGCCCTTGGCGATCATGCCGCCGATATCGATATCGAACCCCTGCAACTTGCCGTCGGCGCCCTGGAAGTGCCACGGCGCGTTGGTGCTGCCAGTGCCTACAATCAGGTGACCGCGCTTGAGCACGCTATCGAGCTTGCTGTCCGCTGCTTGCGCAGCCACCGCCGCCGAAGCCGCAAGAAGAAAGACACAGGCTTTAAACAAGGAAAGTCCACGCTGCATGACGTTGCACTCCGATGATGTGTATTCCGCTACAGCGGAACTTAGTATGTAACAACGGAATACAGAGCAGAAAGTGTGCCACAGGCTTCAGCGCCGCCGCAGCCAGACCTGAATATCCATTAAAATCAATGAGATATATTTTCGTGCCGGTGGAGTGTTACAGAGAGTGGCAAAGCGCCGTGCTACGGAAGGCCACGCCAGGGTGGGTGTGAAGGCCCCAAAGCGGTGCGGGATGTGGGTGATTTGGGGGCAGGTTACCGATTGTCGGCAATTTAATTAGCAAGCTAATTAAAAGCCCTGCACTTAATTCAAAATTAATCCTGGGCGCGGAAAGTGAAGTCAACCGCGCTCGCTCAGGCTCATCCCTGATGCCCTCCGCGGCACCTCCAACGTCGTTGCGGCGCTGGATGGAACCTCAAGCCTGCTTCGGAGAAACACCATGAACCTACGTACCCTGCTGATGACCGGCACCCTGGCTCTCTCGGCTTTCGCCGGCATGGCCCAGGCCGATACCACGGCCGCCAAACCCGTACCTTATCAATACGGCATGCACCTGGACATCGCCAAGGTGGTGTCGATGAACGAACAACCTTCCCGGCAATGCAAAGTGGTCAAGGCCGATATGAAATACATCGACAGTGCCGGTCGCCCTGAAGACATGACCTACAGCAAAATGTCGGACTCCTGCGAATTCAATAACTGATCCCGCAAACACCGCGACCACTGATTCCCCCTACAGGGCCTCGGTAACACGATACTTTTCGGTGAGACGCGATCCCGTGGGAGCTGGCTTGCTGGCGATGGCGGCAGCAAGCTCGATGCAGACTTGCTGGCCTCATCGCTGGCAAGCCAGCTCCCACAATTGAGCGTCAGCGGGAAAGAGACTATCGACGCAAACGCAGTGCCAGACGCTCGTTCGAGCGCAATCCTCCGCCGTCAACACCCCCGCCATTCAGCCATCACTTGGCAATTACTGATCAAATCTGTTTAGTAATGAGTATCATTATGTTACAAGTTACCATCTTCTCTTACTGTGGTGCGTTGTCGAATGCTGGTTCCCTTCCTGATCATGCTGCGCGAAGGCATTGAAGCCGCGCTTATCGTTGGCATCATCGCCAGTTACCTCAAGCAGACTGGCCGGGGTCAGTGGATGCCTGCAGTGTGGATCGGGGTGTTTCTCGCCGCCGCCCTCGCCCTGCTGGTCGGCGGTGGCCTGGAGCTGGTCAGTGCCGAATTCCCGCAGAAACAACAGGAACTCTTCGAAGGCGTTGTCGGGCTGGTGGCCGTAGGCATCCTCAGCTCGATGGTGTTCTGGATGCGCAAGGTCGCCCGGTCCATCAAGCACGCCCTGCACGAATCCCTCGACCACGCCCTCGCCGGTTCCAAGCACCAGGTCTGGGCGCTGATTGCCATGGTGTTTTTCGCCGTGGCCCGTGAAGGCCTGGAAACCGTGTTCTTCCTGCTGGCGGTGTTCCAGCAGAGCGAAGGCCCGGGCGCGCCCATCGGCGCCCTGCTCGGCCTGATCCTGGCGATTTTCGTCGGTTTCGCCATCTACAGCGGCAGCATGCGCCTGAACCTGGGCCTGTTCTTCCGCTGGACCGGCCTGTTCATCCTGGTGGTCGCCGCCGGCATCCTCGCCAACTCGGTCCAGGCCCTGCATGAAGCCGGCCTGTGGAACCACCTGCAAACCGTGGTCTTCGACATCAGCGCCACGCTGCCGATGGACGGTCCGGCGGGCTCGGTCCTGGCTGGCATGTTCGGTTACCAGGATGCGCCGACGGTCAGCGTCCTCGGTGCCTACCTGCTGTACCTGGTGATCACCCTGGTGCTGTTTTTCCTCCCGACCGCAGCACCGGCGCCCAAGCACACTTCTTCCGTTCCCAACCAGTAAGGCTCCCCATGTCCAACCCTGCAACTGGCAAACCGCCCCAAGCCCTGCGCTGGGCGGTAGCCGGCTCGGTGATCGTGATGATCGCGGCCGGTGGACTGTTCTACTACGCCTCGCAACTGGCCGCGAGCAAGCGCCAGGCCCATCACAACGAAATCACCGTGACCATCCAGGCCCACGGCTGCGAGCCGAACGCCCTGAGCGTGCCGGCCGGGCAGAACAGCTTCCGCATCCTCAACAGTTCACAACGCGCGGTCGAGTGGGAAATCCTCGACGGTGTGCTGGTGCTCGAAGAGCGCGAGAACATCGCCCCGGGCCTGAGCCAGGTGATCAACGCCAACCTGCAACCCGGCGACTACGCCATTACCTGCGGGCTGCTGAGCAATCCCCGCGGCACCTTGCACGTGACGCCGACGGCCGCTTCCGAGGCCGCGGCCAAGGCACGTCCGTCGCTGACCGCTTTTATCGGCCCGTTGTCGGAGTTCCGTGTGTACCTGAGCAGCCAGAGCGGCGCGCTGATCAAGGCCGTCGACGCCCTGGAACAGGCGATTGCCGCCGGCGACCTGACTCAGGCCCAGGCCCTTTATGCGCCGGCCCGTGCCGCCTATCAACGTCTGGCCCCCGCCGCCCAGCGTCTCGCCGAACTGGATAACGCGATCAACGCCCGCGCCGACTATTACGAAAAACGCGAGCAGGACCCGGGCTTCGGCGGCTTCCACCGCCTCGAATACGGCCTGTTCCAACAGCGCAACCTCGATGGCCTGCTGCCGGTCGCCCAGCACCTGCAAGCCGATGTCGCCAACCTCAAGCAACAACTGCTGGCTCAGTCGCTGCCGCCGGAACAACTGGTCAGCGTCGTCGTCCGCAGCCTGCGCAGCATGGCCGACACCCGGGCCAGCAGCGGCGAAGAAGAACGCTACAGCCACGTCGACCTGGACGGCTTCGCCGCCAACCTGCAAGCCGCGCAAAAGGTCATCGACCTGATGCGACCGCTGCTGGTCAAGTCCTCCGGCGACCTGCTGGTGAAGATCGACGATGCCGCCGTGGCCCTGGACGCCGAATTCAACGGCCTGCGCAACGCCAACGGCTACGTCACCTACGACACCGTGAGTGCCGCGCAACGCCAGCAGATCAGCGACAAGGCCAAGGCACTGGCCGATGCACTCGATGGAATCGACCCCGCCCTCGGCCTTTCCGGCCTGTGAACAAGCAGACGATACGAACATGAGCGATTCAGAACACAACAACGCCGAATTTTCCGCCCAGCGCCGCCGCGTCCTGCTGGGCATGGGCGTGGCCGGTGCCGCCCTGGCCGGTAGCGCCCTGAGCTGCCCGGTCATGGCCGCCGGCCAGGCGCAAGCCCAGGTCACCGAAGCTCCGAGCAGCGACAAGACCGAGGACCGCCACGACTTCCACGGCAAGCACCAGACTGGCATCGTCACCCCGCGTCCAGCCGCCGGCATGATCGTCTCCTTTGACGTCCTGGCCAGTGACAGCGAGGAACTCGAGCGCCTGTTCAAGACCCTGAACAAACGCATCGCCTTCCTCATGAGCGGCGGCGCGGTAAAACAGGTCGATGAAAAACTGCCGCCCCTGGATTCCGGGATTCTCGGCCCAGTGGTCACTCCGGACAACCTGACCATCACCGTCGCGGTGGGTGAGTCGCTGTTCGACGAGCGTTACGGCCTGGCCGGCGTCAAACCCAAGCACCTGATCCGCATGGTCGGTTTCCCCAACGACGCACTGCAGCCGGAACTGTGCCACGGCGACCTGAGCATCCAGTTCTGCTCCAACACCCCGGACACCAACATTCACGCCCTGCGCGATATCGTCAAGAACACCCCGGATCTGCTGCTGGTGCGCTGGAAACAGGAAGGCACGGTACCGGCCCAGGCGCCGCTCAAGGCCGGCGAGCCGGCCCAGAGCGCACGCAACTTCCTCGGTTTCCGTGACGGCTCGGCCAACCCGGACTCCAACGATAACAGCGCCATGGACAAAATCGTCTGGGTCCAGCCCGGGGCCAGTGAACCGGCCTGGGCCGTGGCCGGCAGCTATCAGGCGGTGCGGATCATCCGCAACCTGGTAGAACGCTGGGACCGCACGCCACTGCAGGAACAACAAAGCATCATCGGCCGGGTCAAGACCACCGGCGCCCCCATGGGCGGCCAGACGGAAGCCCAGGTCCCCGACTACGCCAAGGACCCGGAAGGCAAGTTGACCAAGCTCGATGCGCATATCCGCCTGGCCAACCCGCGGACCGCCGAAACCCAGCGCAACCTGATCCTGCGCCGCCCCTTCAACTACTCCAATGGTGTGAGCAAGAACGGCCAGCTGGAAATGGGGCTGCTGTTCATCTGTTACCAGTCGGATCTGGCACAAGGCTTTATCGCCGTGCAAACCCGGCTCAATGGCGAACCCCTGGAGGAATACCTCAAGCCTATCGGCGGCGGCTATTTCTTCACCCTGCCGGGTGTCACGGACGATCAGGACTTTATCGGTCGCTCACTGCTTTCAGCTGTAAAACAAAAAACCACCGCTTGACCCTTAACTCACCAGGAAACGTCCCATGAAGAAGTCGCCTCTTGCTTTGTTGTTGGCCCTTGGCCTGTTCCACGCACCGCTTTCGGCTTTCGCGGCCACCGCGCCGTTGGATCTGGTGGGCCCGGTGTCCGACTACAAGATCTATGTAACCGCAGAGATCGATGATCTGGTCAGCAAGACCCAGCAGTTCACCGACGCCGTGAAGAAAGGCGACCTGGCCACCGCCAAGAAGCTCTACGCCACGACTCGCGTGCATTACGAGAAGATCGAGCCGATCGCCGAGCTGTTCAATGACCTGGACGGCGCCATCGATTCGCGCGTCAATGACCACGAAAAAGGCGTGAAGGCTGAAGACTTCACCGGTTTCCACCGGATCGAATACACCCTGTTCTCGGAAAACACCACCGACGGCCTGGGCGCCCTGGCTGACGGCCTGAACAAGGACGTCAAGGACCTGCAAACCCGCGTTGCCGGCCTGACCTTCCCACCTGAGAAAGTCGTCGGCGGTGCTGCTGCACTGTTGGAAGAAGTGGCGGCCACCAAGATCTCCGGTGAAGAAGACCGTTACAGCCACACCGACCTGTATGACTTCCAGGGCAACATCGACGGCGCGAAGAAAATCGTCGACCTGTTCCGTCCGCAGATCGAGAAGCAGGACAAGGCTTTTGTCGCCAAGGTGGACAAGAACTTCGCCGCCGTGGACAAGATCCTGGCCAAGTACAAGACCAAGGATGGCGGTTTCGAAACCTATGACAAGGTCAAGGAAGCTGACCGCAAGGCCCTGGTGGGTCCAGTCACTACCCTGGCTGAAGACCTGTCGACCCTGCGTGGCAAGCTGGGCCTGAACTAAGGCCTGTGGTTATCCTGGGCGGATTTTTTCGCCTGGGATGACCTCATCGCGAGCAAGCTTGCTCCTACAATGTCCCGGTTGAACGCACAATAGCGAACGACTCGATACCGTAGGAGCATGTTCGCGATAAACGATAACGCAGTACCCCCTGCTACCCCCCGCCTTACAACATTCGATACAACAACCGCTCGATCCGCACCCGACTGACCCGCCGCAGGAACTTGCCCACCGCTTCCGGATAGTCCATCAGGGTCTCCAGGCTCTTGAAGCTGTCGATCCGCTGGGTGTTTTCCATGATCAGGGCCAACTCCTTCGCCCGCACCTCGCACAACTCGCGACGTGGATCATCGATCAGCAAGGCATTTTCCAGATCCAGGCGGAACGCCCGTGGATTGAGGTTGTTCCCCGTCAGCAAGGTATAACGCTCGTCGACCCACATGCCCTTGAGATGGTAGGTGTTATCGCCGTCACGCCACAGGTGCAGGTTCAGTTGCCCGCTGTCGATCACCGCCTGGTGACGCTTGGCGAAGCGCCGCAGGCTGATCTCGTAGAGATAGGGCAAGGCGGCGATCACCTTGAACGGCTGGCTCGGTGGTATGTAGAAGTCGTTGGCGGTCTTGTCGCCGACGATGATGTCGATCTTTACCCCACGCTCCAGGGCCCGGTTGAGCTCCCGGGTCACCGCCAGCGGCATGTTGAAATACGGCGTGCAGATCGTCAGTTGCTGCTGGCTGGAGGCGATCAGTTCGCAGACCAGGCGGTTCAGCGGGTTGTTCTTGCCCAGGCCCATCACCGGACTGACCGACAGGCCGAAGGTCGGCTCGCTGCCGGCCGTGGTGTCATAACCGGCCTTCTTCAAGCGGCTGCGCAGATCACCGATGTCGCCCCGCAGGCTGCGGGTAGTGGGCAGCTCCGGCAGATCAAGACGGCGCACCGCGCGGGAGGCCAGCAACTCGTCGCGTATCAGCCCCTGCATCGAGTCGGCCAGGGCCGCGTTGTGCAACAGGTGGTAACGGTCGAAGCGGTATTTGTCGAACTTGTGCAGGTAGACGTTGTTCAGGCTGGCGCCGCTGTAGATCACGCAATCGTCGATCACGAAACCCTTGAGGTGGAGCACGCCGAACAGCTCGCGGGTCTGCACCGGCACGCCGTAGATCGGCACTTCAGTGCTGTGGTCGCGGGTTTGCGCCTGGTACCAGGCGCTGTTGCCTGGCTGCTTGCCCGCACCGATCAGGCCGCGCTGGGCCCGTAGCCAGTCGACGACAACAACGATCTCCAGTTGCGGATGGGCCGATTTGGCCGCATGCAAGGCATCGAGGATTTCCTGGCCGGCTTCGTCTTCCTGCAGGTACAACGCCACCAGCGTGATGCGCTGCCGGGCAGCGGCGATCTTCTCCAGCAGGCAACGCCGGAATTCGGCGGCCGACGGCAGGACGGTCAAGGCCTCGGCAGCCAAAGGGAAACTGCGCAGTTTGGGCAACAGGGAGCGTTTGAAGAGCGACGGCATAGGGCTCGCTAGGATCGAATGCGAAGGATCGATGAGTCTACACCAAGCGGCGGCCTTGGATGTGCCTTCGTAGAGGGCTTTGCTGCCAACCCGGGCACAGGCTTTGGAATCGTTCCCATAGACAAAAACGAATTCAGTCAAAGCCTTGTAAAGCTCTATAACTCAGCCCATCTAATGGCTCTCTGATATCAATCTCTCCCCCCTTGTACATGAGGAACCCCTATATGCCTCACTCCATGACCATCGCTAAACGCCTGGGACTGGGCTTTGGCCTGGTACTGTCGCTGTTGATTCTGGTGACCCTGATCGGCGTTCACCGGGTGGGTTTGATCGATTCGACCCTGACCAATGTCAGCAACGACAGCACCGTCAAACAGCGCTACGCCATCAATTTCCGTGGCAGCGTACATGACCGCGCCATTGCCATCCGCGACGTGGTGCTCGCTCGCGATGACGGCGCCCTGCAGACTCATCTGCACAACATCGAACGCCTGAACAACGACTACCAGACCTCGGCGCAACCCATGGATGCGATTTTTACCCGCATGGGCGCCTCACCGGATGAACGTCGCCTGTTGGACGCGATCAAGGACAGCGAGCGCAACACCCAGGCCCTCACCGCCCACCTGATCGAACTACGCAAACAGGGCGACCTGGACAAGGCCCAAGCCTTTGTCCTGTCCGATATTTCCCCGGCCTACCGGGAATGGCTGAATCGGATCAATGCCTTTATCGACTGGCAGGAAGCCTCCATCGGTCAGCAACTCGCTGGTGTGCGCGACACCGCCAGCAGCTTCGCCACCCTGATGCTGGTCGCCACCACCATCGCCGTGCTGCTCAGCGTGCTGGTCTCGGTGCTGATCATCCGCAACCTCAAGTCCACCCTGGGCGCCGAACCCGAGACAGTTGCCGAATCGATCCGCCAGCTGGCCAACGGGCAGCTCGACGGCAGCATCGATACCCGTTACCCCGATAGCGTCATGGGCGCACTGAAAACCAGCAACCGACATCTGGCCGAGACCATCACCCAGGTCCGGGCAGTGGCCCACAACCTGATGGGTTCCTCCAGCCAGCTGCTCGCCAGCTCCGACAACAACAGCCAGCAAATGCGCCTGCAAACCGGGGAAACCGAACGCATGGCTGCGGCGGTCAACCAGATGGCGAGCACCGTCAATGAAATTGCCGGCTATGCGCAGAAAGCCGCCCAGGCCAGCAGCGCCGCCGACCTGGCGGTGGAAAGCGGCAAGAACGTGGTGGAAACCACTGCCAGCGACATGCAGCGCCTGGCTCTGGTGCTCGACGATGCCGCTGAATCCGTGGGCCAGGTGGCCCACGACAGCCAAGCGATCGAAAACGTCGTGTCGGTGATCAACTCCATTGCCGAGCGCACCAACCTGCTGGCCCTGAACGCCGCCATCGAGGCCGCCCGCGCCGGTGAAGCCGGACGCGGTTTCGCCGTGGTCGCCGACGAAGTGCGCTCGCTCGCGACCCGTACCCAGGACTCGACCCGAGAAATCCGCGAAATGGTCGGCCAGTTGCAGTCCGGCGCCGACAAGACCGCCGAGATCATGCGCAACAGCCGGGAAATGGCCCAACACACCGTCGAGCAGACCCGCGTCGCGGAAAGCGCCTTGAGCCGGATCCGCCATGAGGTCGGCGCGATCAACGACATGAACGCGCAGATCGCCAGCGCCTCCTCCCAGCAAGGTGTCGCCGCCCAGGAAGTCAGCCAGAACATCAACCGCATCCACCACTCGGCCATGGAAACCGCCGTGGGCTCCAATCAGGTCGCCCTCTCCAGCCGCGAACTGTCGGTACTGGCCGATACCCTCACGCAGAAAGTCAGCTTCTTCAAGGTCTGAGCCGTCACGCCAAGTCTTATCCGATTGCCAGGGAAGGCAGCGTCCCGCTTTTGCGTCATTGCTTCCGCCGGTTTATTCCGACACGTTGATTGACCCTGTATAAGGAGGGAACTACTCTTTTTATGCGCACAACCACGCTGGCCGAACGCCGCAACTCGAAGCGCAAATGAAGGAGTAATGAGTTAAACCATCCGGCTGCATGCCGGAAGATGGGCGTTGTTATGAAGTGCCCCCATGACTGAAACGTTTTCATACGTACAGATGCAGGGGAATACCATGACCAAGCAGACAAAGAACGACTCCAGCACAGGGATGGGCTATGAAATCATCGAATTAGCGCGAGGCGCCGGACCACGGGGAATCGCCCTTAACTCAGACGGTACGCGTGCGTTCGTCTGCAACTTCCCTATCAATACCGTATCAGTGATTAACCTTGTAACCAAGCGTATTATTGCTGATATACCGGTTGGAGCGAACCCCTATTATGCTGCCTATGATCCAAATCGAAATCGCTGCTATATAACGTGCCTCAATACACCTGTCACCGTTTTCGTAATCGATGAACAAAGAGTCATCAAGGAAATCGTGGGAAGTCCCTCGCTCCTTCAGTATAAACGGATGACTGTCGATCCAATCAATAAGCGTCTCTACGTCACCAGGCCATATGCCCTAGAGCAGAATGCAAACATCATTGTCATTGACACCGATACGGACGAGATTATTGCCTCTATTGAAATTGCTTCAGGGCAGTTAGAGTCGAGTATAGCCGTCGACCCTGTCAAGCACCGTGCCTATGTGCCCATCAGTTACAGTAGAGAGAATGCTATAATACAGGCCATCGACACCCAGACATATAAATTCCTTGAGTTGGGTCCCTGGATTTCAGGTGAACCGAGAAATGCTGTATTAAGTCCAGATCGTGATTTATTGTACGTCGCGGGCGCCAGGACCAACACTTCCATTGTGGATACGCAGACCGCAAGCCTGGTGCGCTCCATACATCGCCCAGGTGAAGACATCAATTTGAGCCCCAAGGGTGATCGCGCCTACTTTTCATACTATTACTTTATAAAGGGAGAGAACTGGTGCGCGCTGCACACCGTTGATACCAGTACCGGCGAGCTCATTGGCAACCACCTCATCGCTCGGCATGTTCCGTTTGAAATGGTCCTTTCCCCGGACGGCAAATACGGTTATGCCCCCGGCCGCTCAGGGGAGTCGTCAAGGGTGCTTGTCTTTGACATTTCGAGTTTCTCAACGCCCTGAGGTGACAGTAGCCTGGCACCCGGGTCATCTTCACCTCACTGGCCGAGTTTGCGTGAGCGGATCCCGGGGCCATCCGGCCTAGTTTCAGCAAGACGATTGACAGAGTAGAACGATCGTTCTACCCTCTTTCCCATGAACGAAATCACGCCAAACCAGACCCGCGAAAACCTGCTGGATACCGCCGAGCAGTTGATCTATCAAAGTGGCATCCATGCCACCGGTATCGATCTCCTGGTGCGTACCTCCGGGGTGGCCCGCAAAAGCCTCTACAAGTACTTCGGCACCAAGGACGAACTGACCCTGGAAGCCCTGCGCCGCCGAGATATCCGCTGGATGCAGTGGTATCGCGACGAAGTCGACCAGGCCGCTGGCTCTGGTGAGCGCCTGCTCGCCCTGTTCAGCGTGCTGGGCGGCTGGTTCGCCAGCGAGGGCTTTCGCGGCTGCGCCTTTATCAATACCGCCGGCGAAACCGGAGATCCCCAGGACCCGGTGCGGCAACTGGCCAAGGAACACAAACAGAAGCTGCTCGACTATGTGGTCGAGCTCTGTGAAGCACATGGCATCGCCGATCCCCTGGCCACTGGCAAACAGTTGCTGATCCTGATCGACGGCGCCATTACCGTTGCACTTGTCATGGGCGACCCCGGTGCAGCCGATAATGCGCAATGCATGGCGCGAACGTTATTGGCGCTCTGAGTCGTGCCCCGTATCGCCAATACGCTCGGGATGAGCGATTGACGGGCGGGTCGGCGACCGCTTGACCCAAGCGCGACAACTTGTCTGAACCCTACTCAATTGGAGACATTGCCATGTCATCTGACGCTGAAGCTCGCCCGCCACTTCCCCCGTTCACCCGTGAATCGGCGATCCAGAAGATCCGCCTGGCCGAAGACGGCTGGAACTCCCGTGACCCGGAGCGTGTGTCCCTGGCCTACACCCTGGACACGCAATGGCGTAACCGCGCCGAATTTGCCCACAACCGCGAGGAAGCCAAGGCCTTCCTGAGCCGCAAATGGGCCAAGGAACTGGATTACCGCCTGATCAAGGAACTCTGGGCCTTTACCGACAACCGCATCGCCGTGCGTTATGCCTATGAGTGGCACGACGACTCGGGCAACTGGTTCCGCTCCTACGGCAACGAAAACTGGGAGTTCGACCAGAACGGCCTGATGTCCAACCGCTATGCCTGCATCAACGACATGCCGATCAAGGCTTCGGAGCGCAAGTTCCACTGGCCTCTGGGCCGTCGTCCGGACGATCACCCGAGCCTTTCGGATCTGGGGTTGTAACGCATCGGCCGCTCATTCCCGCCTGCGTGCGGGCCTGAGCACCTTTGCAAAAAATCGCCCGCTGGGCGATTTTTTCTGCAGGCATGAATAAATTCCGAACGCAGGGTGTTCTATTCATAACAGCCATCGAGCGCCTGATCACAGGGCACCGAAAATAAATTTCAGCCGCCGTGAATAAAACCTGTCCCTTTAGCGTTTACTACCCTGCAGATACCGGAGCATTACCGATGAGCATTCGTACCAGCACCATCGCGATTCCTTTTCTGATTGCCAGTTGCCTGGCCGCAACGCTGTTGAGCGCGCCGGCATTCGCCTCGGGCGAAAAAACCGAATCGATGCCACCCGTCTGCCCCAAAGGACAGATGTGGGACAAAGCCAAGAAAGCTTGCGTTCCCTATGTCAGCAGCCTGACGCCGGATGAAGACCGCACCGACTATGCCTATCGCCTGGCCAAGGACGGGCAATACCAGGCCGCCCTGGACCTGCTCGACACCCTCAAGCAGCCCAACACCGCCAAGGCCCTGAACTATCGCGGCTACGCCACGCGTAAACTGGGGCGTACCGACGAAGGCATCGGCTACTACCTGCAAGCCGTGGAGCTGGACCCGAACTACGCCCAGGTACGCGAATACCTGGGTGAAGCCTACGTGATCAAGGGCCGCGTCGATCTGGCCCAGGTGCAGTTGCAGACCATCAAGTCGCTGTGCGGCACCGGTTGCGAAGAATATGAAGACCTGGCCAACGCCATCGCGCACCCGATCCCGAGCTGATCACCGTTAAAGGGCGGAGGTTGTCATCGCCAGCGACAAGGAAATACGCACCGAGATGAGTCAGCACCTGCCGCGCCTGTGGCGTTACGCGCTGGTGCTGTCCCGCCAACGCCATGTCGCCGAAGACCTGGTGCAGGCGACCTGTGTCCGCGCCCTAGAGCGAGGCGATCAGTTCGTCTCGGGCACGCGCATGGACCGCTGGTTGCTGAGCATCCTGCATTCGATCTGGCTCAATGAGGTGCGCTCGCAAAAGGTTCGTCGAGGCCAGGGCCTGGTGGATGCCGACGAGACCCTGAGCTTCGACGGCGAGCAGGTGGTGCAGACCCATGTCCTTGCCTCCCAGGTGATCAAGCGTGTCGACGCCCTGCCCGACGCCCAGCGTGAAACGGTGTTTCTGGCCTATGTCGAAGGTCTGTCCTACAAGGAAGTGGCCCAGGTTCTCGAAGTACCTATCGGTACGGTCATGAGCCGGCTGGCTGCCGCACGGGGGAAACTGGCGGAGCATCCGCCGTTGCGCACCGTGCCCAGCTCAAACAGCGGAGAACGGCGATGACTGACCAGCTTTCGCACTACACCCCCACGGATGAACAGCTGGTGGCCTTTCTCGACGACGAAATGGACGCCGAGGAACGCAACCTGATCGAAGCCGCCCTGGCCCGTGACGAAGCCGTGGCCGAGCGCCTTGAGTGGCTGATGCGCAGTGAGCTGCCCTTCCAGGAAGCCTATGACGAACTGCTCGAACAGGCCCCTCAGGCTCGACTCGAAGCCATGCTGCGAGCACTGCCGAGCGAAAAAACCACGGCACCGATGAGCCGTCGCGGTTTCCTCGCCGTGGCCGCCAGTTTCATGGTCGCGGGGATCGCCGCGGACCGGCTGTTCCAGGTCTGGCAGACGCCCGCACCGTCGAGCGAAATCAGCTGGCGAGGACTGGTGGCCGACTACATGGTCCTCTACACCGCGCAGACCCTGGAGAACCTGCCCGGCGACGACGCCACTCATCGGGCCCAGTTGCAAAGCATCCAGCAACACCTGGGCCTGGCGCTTGACCCTGCCCAGGTGCAACTGCCGGTCGCGGAGCTCAAACGCGCGCAGATGCTCGAGTACGAACATATACCGATTGCCCAGATCAACTATCTGGATCCCCGGAGCGGACCGTTGGCGTTGTGTATCACCCACTCGAAAACCGGGACCAAGGCCCTGGCCCAGGAAGTGCGACATGGCATGAACGTGGTGTTCTGGTCCGGGCCGACCTATGCCTATATGTTGATCGGGCACAATCCGGTGGCTGAGCTGAACGATATGGCCGGGTTGCTCCAGCAGCGTTTCGCCAGTTGAAAGCCGTCCCTGTATGAGGGACCGGTCGACGCTCGATTGCTCGCGATGGCGCCCGTAATGACGCAGCAGGGCTCAAGGCCCTCATCGCGAGCAAGCTCGCTCCTACAGGGACGGTGGCGGCGCCCTGGCCAATGACGTACCCACCTCTCTGTAGACCACTTACATGCCGGAGCGCCGCCACCGGCCAGCAAGAGAGCTAGAATTTTCTTGCCCGAATCCAATTTCCAAGGAGGTCCCATGTCCCCGTCCCAATCCCTGCCGCCACTGAACGACCCGCGTTGCGCCCTGGTCGTGATCGATATGCAGAATGACTTCATCCCCGGCGGCCAACTGGCGGTCCAGGGTGGTGACGAGATCGTGCCGCTGATCAACCGCCTGGGAGCCCGCTTTCGCAACGTGGTGATCGCCCAGGACTGGCATCCCGCTGGCCATGTCTCATTCGCCAGCAGCCATCCCGGCCATGCGCCCTTCGACAGCGTGCAACTGCCCTATGGCCCGCAGACCCTGTGGCCGGACCACTGCGTGCAAGGCAGCCACGGCGCGCAGTTGCATGCCGAGCTGGATCTGCCCCATGCACAACTGATCGTGCGCAAGGGCTGCAACCGCGATATCGACAGTTATTCGGCCTTCGTCGAAGCCGACCGACGTACGCCCACCGGCCTTTCCGGTTATCTGAAGGAACGGGGTATCGACACGGTCTATCTGGTCGGTCTGGCGCTGGACTACTGCGTCGCCTGGTCGGCCCTGGATGCCCGGGCGGCAGGTTTCAATACCGTGCTGATTGTCGACGCCTGCCGGGCGATAGATCTGGAGGGTTCCCTGCAACGAGCGCTGAACGAGATGGAAGCCGCCGGGGTGAAACTCATCGACTCGATGGCGCTGGCGGCTTGAACACGGCGGCAAGAGACCCTGGGATCTCTTGCCGCCCCATCAGGGTCAGCTCGCGGTGCCAGGCCCCGGTGGTTGATTGACCTGCTGCACCACCGCATACACGCTCAAATCACTGAGCGTGACCTGCGCCAGCGTCTCGGCCGGTAGCGCCAACAAGGCCTGATGCGCCCCGTGCTTCAAGCGCGCGAAGAACAGCCGTTTACCTTCGCTGGGGAAACGCACGATAAAGTCCTGCAGGGCTTCCAGGCTGGTGCCGTCCAGGTCCGGCGATTCCTCCAGGCTGAGGATCAGCGAATGCACGGCATCGCCTTGCTCGTGAACCCGCCGCGAGACGCTACCCAGGATGCGTTCGGCATTGGCGAAGAACAACGGCTCCCCCGGACGTACGATCAGCACCCCGGGCACCTCACGTGCCTGGGGATGCAGTTGGCAGTCGACGAAATCATGACCCTCGGCAATATGCCCGAGCACCTGGATCGACGCCGAGGACATTTGCCGCAACATCAGCATCAGGCTGATCGCCACCGCCGCCAGCAAACCGTCCAGCACCCCGAGCAGCAGCACCGCAGCCACTGCGCAGATCGCCAGGACCCGGTCCCGGCGCCAGACAAAATAACGCTGCAAGGGCTCCAGGCTCAGGGCCCGGGTCAAGGCATGGATGACGATGGCCGCCAGTACCGGTTCCGGCGTCAGGGCGATCAGCGGCAACAAGGTCAGTACGATCACCAGCACCACCAGCGCCGCCACCACGCCGGCCAACCGTGAGGTTGCACCAGCCGCTTCATTGGCCGAAGTCGCCGAGTAGCCGGCCCCGGCGGGCATGCCATGGAACAGGCCGGACAACAGGTTGGCGCCACCCAGCACCAGCAGGTCGCGGTTGGAGCTCACCCGATCACCATGCTTGAGGGCAAAGGCGCTGATGGAGCCGTAGGACTCGGCATAGAGAATCATCACCATGGCAAAGCCCAGTTCCACCAGCTTCAGCCACTCGGAGAACGCCAGGCGCGGCAGCGACGGCACCGCCAGTTGCAGATCGATCACGCCGATCAGATTGACCCCATAGCCGGGCAGGTCCAGCCATTTGCCAGCGGCGACGCCAAGCATCACCACCAGCAAGCCGCCCGGCAAACGCCGGAAGCGGCCCAGTACCGAGAGCAGCACCAGGGCGACCACCGCCACCGCGACACCGGCCCAGTTCCAGCTCGGCAACTGGCTGAGCAATTCGGGCACGAAGCGGATCAGGTCGCCGTGGGCGGGACTCACATGGACGATGCTTGCGACCTGCTTGAGGATGATGGTCACCGCCAGACCAAAGGCAAAACCACGCAGTACCGGCTTGGCAATAAAGGCGGTGACGCTGCCCAGCTTGAACAAGCCGGCGAGCAGGAACATCAGGCCGGTGATCATCACCAGGCCGATGGCCATGGTCAGGCGCAACGCCATGTCGGGACCGGCCACCGAGACCGTGGCCGCCGCCAGCACCGCGGCCGACGACGAGGTTGCCGAGACGATGGCATAGCGGCTGGTGCCGAACAGGCCGTAGCACAGCAGACCGGCAAAAAGCGCGATGACCCCGGCCTGGGGCGGCACGTTGGCGATGCTCGAATAGGCCACCGCTTCAGGCAATAACAGACCGGCGATCGACAGCCCGGCAATCAAATCCGCCCAGCCGCGTTTGGACTGGGCCACCGGCGTCGGGGTAGGTACTACGGACGACTCAGGCATCGATCGGACCACTCCAACCCGGCAGATAACGCGCCGCCTGGCTGCGGGCCAGCTTGAGGGCGGCCGCCTGCACCTGCTCGCTCGAGCCGCCGAGTTCGGCGACGGCGAGGCGTGTGCGGAAGAAGTCGGCCCAGAGGAACTCGCTGAAAGGCGTGACATCCTTGGCAAAACCACCGGCCCGGCGCAAGGCACCCGCCAGACTGCGGTAGGGATCATCCTGCAGGTCGCTGATAGAGCCGGGCACTTTGTCGTAACCGCGGCGAATGCCCTTGGCATCGTAGGGATGGACCCACTGATGGAAATCCATGATGGTCCAGAAACTCGCGGGCTCGACGAACGAGAGGTCCTTGAGCACCAGCAGCGAGACCTTCTTCACTTCTTCCTGTATCAGCGCCAGGCCGAAGTGATGATGATCGACAATGTAGTGCCGCCCTTCAGGTCCGAGGACACAGGGAAACCAGTGATTATCGAGGGCGGCTTCGCGTTCCTTGCGCTTGAGGGTCTGCCATTGGGCTTGCTTGAGGGCGACCTCTTGCAGGCCGACGGTGACTTGGGTGGGGTGCAGTTTTGCAAGCTTTGCGCTGATCAATTGCGGGCGAGCACGAGCCATTGAGCATCTCCAGGCAGACCAGTCCGAACCTTGGACTGATCGCAAGCTTAGCCCTGAATGGCCTGTAGGCGCGAGCAATCGAGCGTCGACCGGCGGCTCCTAGCAAGAGCCGCGCGCGTGGTATCAGGCTTTTGCGCCGAGCTTCCAGACCCGAGCGATATCCCCCGCTCGTGCACTCAGCAGGCGCGGCGCGTCACGGCAGGCCTGCTCCAGGCTCATGGGCCCGGACGCCAGGGCAAACGCCGCATCGACCCCGTGGGCATACATCTGCTCATAACCTTCGCCGAGGGTGCCGGCCAGCACGATCACCGGCACGCCCTGCTCCTGGGCAATCCGCGCCACGCCGAACGGCGTCTTGCCGCGCAGGGTCTGGGCATCGAAGCGACCTTCGCCGGTAATCACCAGGTCGGCACCGCACACCGCATCGGCCAGCCCCACCAATTCCGCCACCACCTCAACGCCGGGACGAAAGCGCGCGCCCAGGAACGCCTTGGCGGCAAAGCCCAAGCCGCCCGCCGCGCCGCTGCCCGGTTCGTCACGCACGTCCTGGCCCAGTACCTGCGCACACAGATCGGCAAAATGCCCGAGGGCAGCATCCAGTTCACGCACCTGGGTCGGCGTCGCGCCTTTCTGCGGGCCGAAGATCGCCGAAGCGCCCTGCTCGCCGCACAAGGGGTTGTTCACGTCGGCGGCGATCTCGAAACGCACCTGGTCGATCCGTGGGTCCATTCCTTCGACGGTCACCCGCGCGACACCGGCCAAAGCCAGGCCACCGGCTTGCACCACCTGTCCCTGGGCATCGAACAGCCCCACGCCGAGGGCCTGCAAGGCACCGGCACCGGCGTCGTTGGTGGCGCTGCCGCCAATCGCCAGGATAATCCGTTGCGCACCGGCATCCAGGGCCGCGCGGATCAACTCGCCGGTACCGAAGGTGCTGGTGATGCAGGCATCGCGTTGCTCGCTCGGGACCAGTTGCAAGCCACTGGCCTCGGCCATCTCGATAATCGCCGTGGCGCTTGCCTGCAACCAGCCCCAATGCGCGTCCACCGGCTGCCCCAGGGGACCGCGTACCCGTTGCTGGCGCAACTCGCCATTGCACGCCGCCAGCACCGAAGCCACAGTCCCCTCGCCGCCGTCGGCCATCGGGCATTCAATCAACTGCGCCTCGGGCAGCACCTTGGCCAGGCCTTCGGCAATCGCCCGGGCCACACCTTCGGCACTGAGGCTGTCCTTGAACGAGTCGGGGGCGATGATGATTTTCATGGGGACGATCTCCAGTTCTTGTGACGCCCATGCTGCCAGTTGGAACAGGGAATGACGCCAGTCTGCTGCACAAGCCCGAACGGGGCTTTTTGTTCAATCCTACAAACCGCCCCCCATGACCGGTGATTCGCTGTGCGGCAACAATTGCACCCCGAGGTACAACGCCAGCATCCCGTCCAGGCGCAGCGGGTCGACCCCGCTGATCTCGGCAATCCGTTCCATCCGGTAGCGCAGGCTGTTGCGGTGAATCCCCAATGCCTCGGCACAGCCCTGGCTCTGCCCATCATGCTCGCACCAACTGCGCAGGGTCGCGAGCAACTGGCCGTTGCCGTCCTTGGCGATCACCTTGCGCAATGGTTTGAGCAACTCTTCCAGTGCATCGTCGCTGCGATGCCGCCAGAGCATCACCGGCAAGCGATAACGATTGAGGAGCAACAGGCGGCTTTGGGGCAAGACATCCCGGCCATAGGCGAGCAAATCGCTGACCCGCCGATAACAACGGCGCAGGCCCTGCAAGCCGTCAGCCTGCCCGCCCACCGCGACCCGGGCGACTTTCCAACCGAGGCTGTCGAGCTTTTCCAGCAGGCGCTGATCGTCCAGGATCACCGTCGAGGGTCGGCACCACAGCAGCGAGGCGGTCGAAGCACTGACACACCAACTGTCGGGATAACGCGACTGCAACCAGGCCATCAGTGCTTCGGCACTCTGCCCCGGGTCCAGCTCGAACAGGTAGGGAATCCGCGACAACTGCGGTTTGAGCCCCATCTGCCGGGCCTCGTCGATCAAGCGCGGCGAATCGCCCTCATCACTGAGCAACAACGCCAGCAGGTCATCGCAACGCTGGCGCCGCCATTGCTGCTCGGCCTGCTGATGACGCTGGCCCACCAGCATTTCGGCGGTCATGCGCACCAGCTCGGCATAAGTACGTAACTGCTCCGGCTCGCCGGTAATGCCCAGCACGCCAATCAGCCGTTCATCATGCATCAGCGGCAGGTTGATGCCCGGCTGCACGCCCTTCAGGCACTTGGCCGCCTGCTCGTCGATCACCACCACCCTGCCATTGGCCAACACCAACTGCGCGCCTTCGTGACGGGTATTGATCCGCTCCGGCTCGCCACTGCCGAGGATCAGGCCCTGGCTGTCCATGACATTGACGTTGTACGGCAGAATGGCCATCGTACGGTCGACGATATCCTGTGCCAGGTCATGGTCCAGTTCGAACATAGCGGTAGGGTCCTTGGTTCAGGTGGATCGGTGTTTGTTCAGCAGCACAGGGTACACCGACAAACCCTGTGCAATGGCACAAAGACAGCAACGCTGGGGTGACCGAGACTCACAGGGCGATCAAGTTACCCTTGCCTCGCAAAAAATCATAATAAAGAGAGACCGCCATGTCACAGAGCGCCGCGATATCCCAGGCCACCGCTGACTTGAAAGACACCGTATACAAGCGCATCACCCTGCGCCTGATCCCCTTCATCTTCATCTGCTACCTGTTCAACTACCTCGACCGGGTCAATGTTGGATTTGCCAAGCTGCAGATGCTCGACGCATTGAAATTCAGCGAAACCATCTACGGCCTCGGTGCCGGGATTTTCTTTATCGGCTATGTGCTGTGCGGCGTGCCGAGCAACCTGGCGCTGAGTCGCTTCGGTCCACGGCGCTGGATCGCCTTGATGATGATCACTTGGGGGGCGCTCTCGACCTGCCTGCTGTTCGTCAGCACACCGACCCAGTTCTATACCGTGCGCCTGTTCACCGGGGCCGCCGAAGCCGGCTTCTTCCCTGGTGTGGTGCTGTACCTCTCGCAGTGGTTCCCGAGCTTTCGCCGCGGACGGATCATGGCCCTGTTCATGTCGGCGATCCCGGTCTCGGGCCTGCTCGGCAGCCCTTTCTCCGGCTGGATCCTCAACCACTTTGCCGCTGGCCAAGGCGGCCTTGCCGGCTGGCAGTGGATGTTCCTGTTGCAGGGCATCCCGACCATCGCCCTGGGCATCGCGGCGTTTTTCCTGCTGGCGGATAAATTCGCCAACGCCAAGTGGCTGACCGCCGAGGAACGCACAGTGCTCGAAGCCGACCAGGCCGAGGATGCCGCCAACAAACCGAAGGCCGTCAGCGACTCGCTGGGTGAAGTGTTCAAGAACCCGGCCATCTGGGCCTTCGGCCTGATCTACTTCTGCATCCAGAGCGGCGTCTACGCCATCAACTTCTGGCTGCCGTCGATCATCAAGAACCTCGGTTTCAGCGATAACCTGGTGATCGGCTGGCTCAGTGCGATTCCCTATCTGCTGGCGGCGGTGTTCATGTTGCTGGTGGGGCGCTCCGCCGACTTGCGCAAGGAGCGCCGTTGGCACCTGGTGGTACCGATGCTGATGGGCGCCATCGGCCTGTTGATCGCGGTCAACTTCGCCACCACGCCAGCCATCGCGATTCTCGGCCTGACGATTGCCACCATGGGCGCCCTCACCGGCCTGCCGATGTTCTGGCCGGTGCCCACCGCCTTGCTCAGCGCAGGCGCCGCAGCCGGTGGTCTGGCGCTGATCAACTCCATGGGCCAGATGGCCGGCTTTCTCAGCCCCTATCTGGTGGGTTGGGTCAAGGATGCCAGCGGTTCCACCGATGCCGCCCTGTATGTGCTGGCGGCAGTGATTGTCGCTGGCAGCCTGTTGGCCCTGCGCATGACCCGCTCATTGCGCGCGGTATAAAGCAGCGGCAATAAAAAGCCCGGGGACCGACATCGCTGTCGCTCCTCGGGCGCGCCTCCCCCCATCAATACAATCAGGCGGTAGCATTCACACTTTGAGTCGTGGAAGTCATGGCTTTCTTGCTGTGCTTCTTGTGGTGTTTTTTCTTCTTGGTCGCCAACTGCATACCGGCCTTCTCGGAAGTGACCTTCTGGGTCTGAGTCGTCGGCGCGACCTGCGCTTGCGCCATCACCATCGGGACGACGCCCGCCTGGGCAACGACGATCGCCATGGCCAGCGCTTTAAGACGTTTCGAATTAAGCATCATCTCTCTCCATATTGAACGGGGTTATGTCCTGATGGCCTTACGACTGTACCCGCCGGACAAGCGGGCCTCTTGGCTATATATGACTTTAGTTCGAGCTGTCATAACAACCTGTCAGAATTGACAGTTCCGACAAACGGTCAATCGTTGAGATTGTTGTGCCATATCTCTGTTGGATGTCGGAATAGATGAAATTTTTGTGCAATGTTCCATAACTTGGCTGTCGGATATCAGCGAGCCAATTGAGAGATTGCTCAACGGCAGCGTTCTGGTATCTGATAAGCACCTTCTCTTACGTGCAAAAGGATGCTGTCCATGAGTTATCGCACCCTCGGCCATTCCGGACTGCAAGTCAGCGCATTGACACTGGGCAGCATGATGTTCGGTGAGCAGACCGACACCGAAACCTCCCTGCGCATCATCGACAAGGCCTGGGACCAGGGCATCAACTTTATCGACACTGCGGACATCTACACCGGCGGGCGCTCCGAAGAAATCGTCGGCGAAGCGATTGCCCGCAACCGCCATGAGTGGATCCTTGCGACCAAGGCCGGTATAGGCCCGGTGGATGGCAAGCCGAACCGTAGCGGCCTGAGCCGCAAGCATCTGTTCAATGCCATCGAAGCCAGCCTCGGGCGCCTGGGCACTGACTACCTGGACATCTACTACCTGCACCGTGAAGACCACAACACTCCGCTGGAAATCACGATATCGGCCATCGGCGACCTGCTGCGCCAGGGCAAGATCCGCCATTGGGGTCTGTCCAACTATCGTGGCTGGCGGATTGCCGAAGTGATCCGCGTGGCCGAGCGCATGGGGGTGGACAAGCCGGTCATCAGCCAGCCGCTGTACAACATCGTCAACCGCCAGGCCGAGACCGAGCAGATCGCCGCCGCTGCTGCCTACGGCCTGGGTGTGGTGCCCTACAGCCCACTGGCCCGTGGCGTGCTCAGCGGCAAATACGCCCCGGATGTCACGCCGGATGCCAACAGCCGGGCCGGACGCCAGGACAAGCGCATCCTCGAGACCGAATGGCGGGTGGAATCATTGCGCATTGCCCAGCAGTTGCAGGCCTACACCCAGCAGCGCGGCATCGGCCTGGTGGAGTTCGCGATTGCCTGGGTCCTGAACAATACGGCGGTCAGCTCGGCGATTGTCGGCCCGCGCACCGAAGAACAATGGGACAGCTACACCAAGGCACTGACGGTGAAGATCAGCGCCGAGGACGAAGCCTTTGTCGACTCGCTGGTGAGTCCGGGGCATGCGTCTACCCCAGGTTTCAACGATGTCAGCCACTATGTCTCCGGGCGCGTGCCACGGGCCCTTTGACCCCGATCAACGCGATCCCTGCAGGAGCCAGCTTGCTGGCGATGAACGATAACGCGGTGCACCTGATGCACCGCTATCGCTGGCAAGCCAGCTCCTAGATAGGGCTTCAGCCCGTCTGCAGGGGAAAACGATCCAGGGCCGCCTGCTGGAAATAACGGGCCTCTTCCACCGGCCTGGAAAGAAAGTAGCCTTGCGCTTCGTCACAACCGAAGTGCTTGAGTATTTCCAGGCAGCCGAAGCTTTCCACCCCCTCGGCCACCGTGCGATAGCCCAGGTCGCGAGCCACGCCGATGATCGACTTGGCCACCCGCTGATGCTGGGCGCTGTGCTCCAGGTCGAAAATCATCGACTGGTCGAGCTTGAGGATATTGGCCGGGATCTTGTGCAGATAAGAGAAGTTGCTGTAGCCGGTGCCGAAGTCGTCGATGGCCACATCAACGCCCATGTTTCTCAACTGCTGAAGCTGCTCGATCACCCCGGCGCTGGAGCGCAGCCACTCGCCCTCGGTGATTTCAACTTCAAGCATCGCCGGATCGACCCCCTGAGCCACACAGCACTGGGCAATCACATCGGCCACATTGCGCCCGTAAAAATCCCGGGATGACAGGTTCAGGGATATTTTCTTGTCCTGGGCATAACCCGTGCTGGCGATCAGCATCACGACCCGCTCGATCACCCAATCCGTCACCGAATGGATCAGCGAGCTCTTCTCGACAATCGGAATGAACTCCGCTGGCGAGATAAAGCCATGCAGCCGATGATTCCAGCGAATCAGTGCCTCGGCACTGACATGCCCACCATCGCTCAAGGAGAAGCGCGGCTGATAGACCAGGAACACGTCGTTGGACTTCAAGGCCGGCGTGATATCCGGCAGCAGGCTGAACAGGCGGCGAAAAGCCACATCGTCCTGATGGTTGTAATAGGCGTAAGGCTGGGCTTTCTGGCGAGCGCTCTCCAGGGCGAACAGGGCCTTGCGCAACAGCTCCCGAGCCGTTTCCGCGCCGCCCTCGAACTCCAGCAGCCCGGCACAGACCGTAGGCACCATCGGCAGATTTTCACTGATGGGCGCCCGACGCAGCCAATCCACCAGCCGCGGTAAAAAGCCCCGCGCTTCGTTGGCGTCCATCTGCATGGTGAAGGCAAAGCCCTTGACCATCACGTGATAGATCTTGATCCCGGTGCCGATAAATGCCTGGATCCGCGAGGCCATATCCCGCAGGACCGCTTCAAAGGGCAACATGCCCTCCGCCACCGTCAGGCGATGGGCCCAATCGGTGTCCAGGGCATCGACCGTCACCAGCACCCGCTTGCGCGTTTCGCCGGTCTGGATCAAGCCCTGCAGATCGGAGAGGAATTGCGTGCGGTTGGACAAGCCGCTGACCGCGTCCACACGCTTGAGCAGGTGCTGGCGCTCGATCAGTTGCATGATCAGCGCGGCGAAATCTTCCAGGGCCGCGTGGTCGTCCGGGGTCAGGCTGTGGGAAACCGTATCGAGGATACAGACGCTGCCAATGGCGTAGCCGCCGTCGGTGCGCAAGGGCGCACCGGCATAAAACGTCAGGGCATCGCTGCCCTTGACCAGGGGAAAATCGGCAAAGCGCGGGTCCAGACAGGCGTTGTCGACCACAAAGACGCCGTTTTGACGGATGGTATGAGCACAGAACGACAGTTCCAGCTCCGGTGCGTCCTGACCGGAAAAACCAGTAGTGGCCAGGAACCACTGACGATCCTGGTCGATCAGGCTGACAATCGCCACCGGCGCCTTAAAGCGCGAGGCGACCAACCGGCAGATCCGCTCGAAACCCTCTTCGCGGGCCACGTCCATCAGATCGAAGGCATGCAGGGCGGCCAGCCGCTCCTCTTCTTCGCGATCACGTAACAACATCTGCTCAACTGTCGTGAGTTTTTTCATCCGCACCCGTTGTCGTCAATCAGATTCATTCCGCCGGCCATGGGTAGATGGCCTTTTGCCGCTAATCATTACGCGGGCACCGAATAATATCCAGATATATAAGACCGGCGTCTGACAGAACGCTCACGAAGCTTGCAGGAGCCGACAATCGCGCATCGACCGACCACTCCTACAGGGTTACAGGCGACCTTCTTCGCGCAAACGTCGGCCAATCCGCAAGATCTCGGCCTCGCCCTGGGCCAGTGCCGTGGCGCTACTATGCACCGAGTAGTTGCCCAGCACCAGTTCGTGGGGATGCTTGCGCGCGGAGCCGAGCACAAAGAGGGTTTCACCCCGGGCCACCAACTCGATCGCCTCCTCGCCCTCCTCGAAGATCGCCAATTCACCTTCACCCAGCGGCTTACCGGCGGCTCCGGCATGAAGCTCGCCGATATCCACCGCCAGCCAACCGACGGTGTGACCGGCCGGTGGCGTGTAGGTCCAACGCTCACCGTCTTTCAAGCGCACGGCCAGGTAGTTCATCGGCGCGGGAGCGGCAATCAGGCTTTGGGCCGCGCCATAACGCCCCAACAGCACCCGCGCCGGTCCTTCCTGCGGCACCTGTGTCGGAGCCAGGTATTGGCTGAGGGCCGGAGCATTCTCAGCGGCCGCCGGTAATGCCACCCAGAGCTGAAAACCGCGCACGTGCTTGACCTCGGGGGCGATTGAGCCGGTATGCCAGACACCGTTACCCGCCTGCATCCACTCGACCCCGCCGGCCAGCAGGCTGCCTTGCTTACCGGTGCTGTCCTCATAGAAAAATGAGCCTTCGCTCAAATAGCTCAAGGTGGCGATGCCGGAATGCGGGTGCATACCGAACCCCGGCTGGCCGGCCCGAGCCTGGAAGCGGTCGAGAAAGACGAACGGCTTGAGCCACTCGCCCAGGTCGCCGGGGCTCACCAGACGGGTAATCGACCCATGGCTGCTGCCATGGGTTCGGTGAATAATCGCGCGCGGCTTCGGGGCGCGGGCATTGGCGGTGCTGACCGTCATGGGAATGCTCCTGAAAAATGATCGGATAAATCCCGGCAGGGCAATCAACACAGACGCGGTCCCGGGTCACGTGGGACGCAGTATGGAACGCCCGTTATTACTGGACTAGATGGCATAATTGGATTTTACTCATCCATTTATACGAGTAATTCAAGCATGCTCGACCTGAATGAAATCGCCATGTTCGTCCAGGTGGTGCGCTACGGTAGTTTTGCAGAGGCGGCCCGGCGCCTGGGCGTACCGGCCAATACCCTGAGCCGACGTATCCAGCAGCTCGAAGACCGGCTCGGCACGCGGTTGATGCAACGCTCCACCCGCAAACTGACGCTGACCGGCGCCGGTCATGCGTTCCATAACCGTTGTGCCGGGGCCGTCGACGGCCTGCTCGACGCCAGCCATGATCTGCAAGGTGGCAGCCAGGTTCCCAGCGGCCTGGTGCGCGTGGCGGCAACGGCCGACTTCTTCGAATTTTTCCCCATGGACTGGGTCGCAGAATTTCTCGCCCGTTACCCGCAGGTCAAAGTCGACTTCGTCCTCAGCGATGCCAAGGCCGACCTGATCGCCGAACAGATTGATGTGGCCTTTCGCGCAGGCCCCCTGCGCGATTCGGCGTTTGTCGGGCGCCAACTGCTGGGGCCGCGCAGCGACGGCCTGGTGGCCAGCCCCGCCTATCTCGCGGCGCGTGGCACGCCGCTGACGTTGCAGGAGCTGGTTCAACACGACTGCATCAGCGCTCCACACCCCAGCGGCCACACCACCTGGCGTCTGAGCAATACCGCTGGCGGCGAAGAAGAAGTACAGGTCAGCGGCCGTTTCAGCGCCAACACCGCCCAATCGTTGCGCAAGGCCGCCCTCGCGGGCCTGGGCATCGTCCTGTTGCCACCGACCATGGCCCGCCTCGACGTCCAGGCCGGTTCGCTGGTGCCGGTGCTGCCCGATTACCAACGCAAGAGCCAGGGCATGAACGTGCTCTACCCGAGCCGGCGTCAATTGCCACTGGCGGTGTCGACGTTTATCGAAACGTTCATGGACAAGCTCCATGGCCCGGATGGATGGCCCAAGCCCGTCCTCGACCCTGAGTAACCGGGCATCAAGCCAGCCGTGGCCGAATTTTCGCAGGCATAAAAAAACACCCACTGACCGGTCGCAAGAGCGGGCAATGGGTGTTCTTCGGTTCACTGAGCCCCGCCGAAGCGAGGCCAGGTTTTACAGCGCCATGTCAGCCGCTGGAGTGCCTTCAGCTTTTGGCTTGTCGCCCGCAGGTGCTGCAGGTGCAGCGGCGGTCTGACCGATCACCGGAGGCTTGGTCAGTTGCAGGATTTCAGCGGTGTAGTTCCACTCTTTCTGGACCGCTTCAGGACTGCCGTTCAGCTTGGTGCCGTAGCTTGGCACGATCTGGTGCAGCTTTTCCTGCCAGGCAGGCGTCGCGACCTGGTCCTTGAAGACCCGTTCCAGAATGGTCAGCATGATCGGCGCGGCGGTGGAAGCACCCGGCGATGCGCCCAGCAGGCCGGCGATGCTGTTGTCCTTGGCGGTGACCACCTCGGTGCCGAGTTTCAGGACGCCGCCCTTCTCTTCGTCACGCTTGATGATCTGCACGCGCTGACCGGCTTGCCACAGGCGCCAGTCTTCTTTCTTCGCTTCAGGGAAGTACTCTTTCAGCGCGTTGAAGCGGTCGTCATCCGACATCATCAACTGACCGGCCAGGTACTCGACCAGTGGGTACTGCTCGATCCCGACGCGGGTCATCGGCCAGACGTTGTGGGTGGTGGTGCTGGTCAGCAGGTCAAAGTACGAACCGTTCTTCAGGAACTTGGTGGAGAAGGTCGCGAATGGGCCAAACAGGATTACGCGCTTGCCGTCCAGGACACGGGTGTCCAGGTGCGGAACCGACATGGGTGGCGCGCCGGTCGAAGCAATACCGTAGGCCTTGGCCATATGCTTGAGGGCAATGTCCTGGTTATCGGTGACCAGGAACGAACCGCCTACCGGGAAGGCGGCATAGTCGTTGGCTTCAGGGATACCGGATTTCTGCAGCAGGTGCAGCGCACCGCCACCAGCACCGATAAACACGAACTTGGCGTCGGCTGCGGTTTCGCTGCCGTCTTTCAGGTTCTTGTAGGTGACACGCCAGGTGCCATCTTCATTGCGCTTGATGTCCTCGACTTCACTGGACAACTTCAGCGTGAAGTTCGGCTGGGCTTGCAGGTGAGCGACGTACTGGCGGGTGATCTCGCCGAAGTTCACGTCGGTACCGATTGGGGTCCAGGTGGCCGCGATCTTCTGCTTCGGATCACGCCCTTCCATCATCAGCGGGACCCACTTCTTGATCTGTTCCTGATCTTCGGTGTACTGCATGCCGCTGAACAGCGGGCTGGTCTGCAGCGCCGCGTAGCGATCCTTGAGGAACTTGACGTTGTCGTCACCCCACATGAAGCTCATGTGCGGCGTCGAGTTGATGAACGAGTGCGGGTTCTTCAGCACGCCCTGACGGACCTGCCAGGAGAGGAACTGGCGGGTGATCTGGAACGACTCGTTGATCTCGATCGCCTTGGAGATATCGATCTTGCCGTTCTTGTCGTACGGGGTGTAGTTCGACTCGGCCAGGGCCGAGTGACCGGTACCGGCGTTGTTCCAGCCATTGGAGCTTTCTTCGGCGACGCCATCGAGGCGCTCGACCATTTCCATCGACCAGTCCGGCTGCAACTCGTTGAGCCAGATCCCCAGGGTCGAACTCATGATGCCCCCGCCGATGAGCAGCACATCGACTTTTTTGGTCTCGGCCGCGTGTACAGACATCGCGCCCATCGACACTGCCAGCCCCAGCAGCGCTGTGTTCAGTTTCTTCAACATTCGGTAATACCTAGGATAGGTAGACATACAAGGCCCATGAAAACCACCGGCCTCACGTTCATGTCCCTCCTGCGCTGACTTTTTATTAGTCATTGGCTTCAGCTACGTTGGGTGACACTTGTTTTGTTTGCCTTTGATCGGACCCGGCCAATAAGCAGAATGGGTCAGCCCATTCAACCCAGCCCGTCAGGCTTTTTTCTCGACTCCTTCGACGTCCGGTCACCTCGGATAGGCACGCTAGACGCTTCCGTGCTGCGACATAATACCTCAGCTACGTGACTTGATGAAAACGACTCGCCTTTACACCGAAAAAACCTACCAAGATTGTAGGATAAGCTGACTGTCGTTCAAGTGCTCCTGCCGTAGGAAATCCGGCATCATGGGAGCAGTCCGTTCCAGGGAGATGCCCATGCGTTTCATACCATCGCTTATCGGTCTGGCCACATTGACGCTGGGCCCGGTTTTCGCGGCCAGTGCTGCCTCCACCGATCAGGTGCAACTGGTCGACTCGATCAACCACTACCGCAACCAGGTGCAGCGCTGCGGGAGCCAGGCATCGCTGGAACTGCCACCCCTGGCCGCCGACCCACGCCTGGTGCTGCCCATCGACAGCCCTGGCGACTTGCAACAGGCGTTGAGCGCCAAGGCCTATCCGATGGTCACCGTCCAGGCGATCAGCCTGTCGGGGCCACGCGACGCGGCGGCGGCGATGCAAGCGGTGCAGGAAAGTTTCTGCCAGGTGGTGCTGAACCCGCAGTTCGTCGATATCGGCGTCAACCGTGAAGGACGCGAGTGGCGCATCGTGCTGGCGCGGCCGCTGCTGAGCGCGCGCCTCGGTGACTGGCAGGCCGAAGGCCAGAAGCTGCTTGAGCAGATCAACAGCGTCCGCACGCAAGCCCATCAATGCGCTGGCCAGGCGTTTGCCGCGACCACGCCCCTGGCCTGGAACGCCGTGCTGGCCAGCGCGGCTGAAAGCCACAGCCGGAACATGGCCAACAACAACTTCTTCGACCACAAGGACCGCGACGGGCTCATGCCCGGTGATCGGGCTGAGCTGGCGGGCTACAACGGCCAGCTGATCGGCGAGAATATCGCCGCCGGGCAAGACACCGTGCGCAAGGTGGTCGACGGCTGGCTGGCCAGCCCCGGCCACTGCGCCAACCTGATGAATCCCCGGTTCCGCGAGCTGGGCGCGGCCTATGTGGTGGATCCGAAGAGTGATTCGGGGATCTACTGGACCGCGATGTTCGGCACCCCGTAAATAGCCGGGGATTAGCCCGCTTCACCCAGCCGTTCCAGGACAAAAGCCCTGACGTGGCGGGTCATCTGGTCGAGTTGGCGGTCACGTTGTTTCTCGGCATCGGTCATCGCCCGCTTGCCGTGTTGTTGCAGCAGATAGGCATGAATCTGTCGCACCTCGAGGGAGCGATAGATGGGTGCAATATCCAGCACCGCCACCAGGCCGTCGGTGCCGTGATCGCGGGTGTTCATCAATACCTGCGGCCCACGGGCGCCCAGCACCTGGAAACCCAAGGCCTCGAACACCGGCACCTTGCCGACGACGCAAGCCAGCTCGGCATGAGGGTAGCGTTCGAGCATCCGCTGCAGCATCTCCCGCGCAACACCTTGGCGCCGATAGCCTTCGCGTACCGCCATATAAGCCACTGAGCAGGCCTGCGCATCATCCTTGACCGGCAGACACAGCAGGAAACCCACGACCTTCTCGGCATCCTGTGCATCGGTGGCGACGATCAATTCGACGGCCAGGCCCTTGGAGCCGTCCATCGCCTGCATATAGAGATGCACTTCATAACCAACGCCGTACTGATACAGGTTGTAGAGCGGGTTGCTCGGCGCGATGGCCACCTGGCTGACATCGGTGACGTAATCGACAACCATCTGCTGGACCTGGCTGTGGATCGACTCCGGGGGTGGGGTTTCAAACAAGGTGATCGTGAACATCGAACATCGGGCTCCGAGGGTTGAGGCATGCCCTCGGCAGTCAGCAGCAAAGGGCCGGACATGATACCCCGTCTGGCCCAGGTCGGGCGGTTGAGCAACGCCAGGTCACCGATCAATTACCCCGCCCGCCCGCAAACGACCACTCATCCGCCTGGGTCGTGGTGATCACCACCATCACATCCTCCGGATCAATCCCCGGCGCCACCCTCAGGCGCTCCACCAAGCGCCGATAAAAACGCTGTTTCGTATCGGTATCACGGACGCGTCCCGCCGTAATCGCGATCAACACGAAGTCATCGCTGCGAGGTCCGCCCAGGTAGTCGCGATCAAAGATCAGCTCACCCCGCTCATGCTGATGAATAACCTGGAAACGATCAGTGGGCGGCACTTCGAAACACTCCACCAAGGCCTCATGCAGGACCTCGGACAACTGACGAAGGTACTCGGCAGACTTGCCCCGATGCAGGGAAATACGGGCGAAAGGCATACAACCTCCAACAAAACCGTGGATTTGACGGAAGCAGGTTAACCAGCGACGATAGTTCCGAATATCAGATTAGACAGAACCCATAATCCCGAATAAGTGGATGATTCCCTATGCGTCACCCCACCTTCGACCTTGATGTACTGCGCACCTTTGTCGCCGGCGTCGAACTCGGCAGCTTTGCCAAGGCCGCCGAGCGCCTTGGCCGCTCGACCTCGGCGGTCAGCGCCCAACTGAAGAAACTCGAAAGCCAGGTCGGCAGCGCGGTGCTGCTGAAGTCAGGCCGCGGTTTGCGGCTGTCACCGACGGGCGAGTCCCTGCTCAGCCACGCCCGGCGTTTGCTGGAGCTCAATGACGAGATTTTCAGCCATTTGCAGGGCGCGCGCATCGAAGGCACGGTGCGCATCGGTTTGCAGGACGATTTCGCCGAACACCTGCTCAGCGACGTGCTGCGGCGCTTTTCCAGAGTCCACCCGGGGGTCAGCCTGGAGGTCAGCATTATTCGTAATGCCGAGCTGTTGTCGATGATCGAGCAGGGTCGCCTGGACCTGGCGCTGGCCTGGGAAACCGCCGCAAGCACGCCTCACGCCACGCGCCTGGGTGAAACCCCGATGCACTGGATCGGCCCGCGCGAGCTGCCAATGCCCTCCCGGAGCGACGACACGCCGTTGCCATTGGTGGTGTTCGACGCCCCCTGCATCTTGCGCAGCCTCGCCACCCAAACCCTGGACCAGGCGCGCATCCCCTGGCGAGTGGCGCTGACCAGTCCGAGCGTCAGTGGCATCTGGGCCGCCGTCTCGGCCGGACTCGGCATCACCTTGCGCACCCGCATCGGCCTCCCGCCTCAGCTTATGGTGATTGAAAGCCTGCCGCCGCTGCCGATGCTCGGTTATGTGCTGCATCAGGCTGTAGCCGCGCCGACGGCGGCGGTCCGGCAACTGTCCGAGTTGATCCAGGCGAGCCTCGCCGAACTGCGCTAACTGGCCGCCACGCCTTCAATTGCGTACTATCCGCCCCCTTCTTTTCGCCGCCGGCTCGGCCGGCTCGTCTTTCAGGTACGCCATGAAACCCCAACGCCTGCGCGCCGACGCCCTGGCCGGACTGACCACCGCCTTCGCCCTGCTGCCCGAATGCATCGCCTTCGCCCTGGTCGCCCACCTCAACCCGCTGATGGGCCTGTACGGCGCCTTTATCATCTGCACCCTGACCGCGTTGTTGGGCGGGCGCCCGGGCATGATCTCCGGCGCCGCCGGGTCAATGGCCGTGGTGATCGTCGCCCTGGTGGTGCAACACGGCGTGCAATACCTGCTCGCCACCGTCCTGCTCGGCGGCCTGATCATGCTTGCCTTCGGCCTGCTGCGCCTGGGCAAGCTGGTGCGCATGGTGCCGCACCCGGTGATGCTCGGTTTCGTCAACGGCCTGGCGATCATCATCGCCCTGGCCCAACTGGAACACTTCAAGAGCGGCGAAACCTGGCTGAGCGGCACGCCGCTGTACCTGATGAGTGGGTTGGTGGTCCTGACCATGGCGATCGTCTACCTGTTACCGCGCCTGACCCGCAGCGTACCGCCGGCGCTGGTGGCAATCCTCGGCGTCGGCCTGGCGGTGTACCTGCTCGACCTGCCGACCCGCACCCTGGGGGATATGGCCCATATTGCCGGCGGCCTGCCCGTGCTGGCCCTGCCGCAATTGCCGTGGAACCTGGACACCTTGCGGATCGTCGCGCCCTACGCCTTTCTGATGGCCATGGTCGGCCTGCTGGAAACCCTGCTGACCCTGAACCTCACCGACGAGATCACCGAAAGTCGCGGCTACCCCGACCGCGAATGCGCGGCACTGGGCGTGGCCAACATGGTTTCCGGCCTGTTCGGCGGCATGGGCGGTTGCGCGATGATCGGCCAGACCGTAATCAACCTCAGCTCCGGCGGTCGCGGCCGGCTGTCCGGGGTGGTTGCCGGGGTGATGATCCTGCTGTTTATCCTGTTCCTCTCACCCTTTATCGAACGCATCCCCCTGGCCGCCCTGGTCGGGGTCATGTTCGTGGTCGCGCAGCAGACCTTCGCCTGGGCCTCGCTGCGAGTACTCAACAAGGTGCCGCTCAATGACGTGCTGGTGATCATCGCGGTGACCAGCATCACGGTGTTCACCGACCTGGCCACCGCCGTGCTCTGCGGCATTGTCATCGCCGCGCTCAACTTCGCCTGGCAGCAGGCCCGGGAACTCTATGCCGACAGCCATCTGGAGGCCGACGGCAGCAAGCTCTACCGCCTGCACGGCACGTTGTTCTTTGCCTCGACGGCACCTTTTCTCAACCAGTTCGACCCGGCCAACGATCCGGCCCTGGTGACCCTCGACTGCCGTCACCTGAACTTCGTCGACTACTCGGCCATCGCCGCCTTGAAAACTCTGCGCGAGCGCTACGAAAAGGCCGGCAAGCACCTGCAGGTGTTCCACTTGTCCGAGCGCTGCAAACGCCTGCTCAAGCGCGCCGGCGCCCATTGATAAACGCACCTCGAAGGGCGCAGAACCTCAGCGCCCTTCGAGCAGATGTTCGAGAAACAACCCCGCCGCCACCGACAGTCCCTCACGTGACCTCACGCAGACGCTGAGTTCACGGCACGCCCAGGTTTCGTCGAGCCTGACCACCCGGGTCCCGCTCAGGTTGTAGATCCCCACGCTGCCCTGCGGCATGATGCCGATGCCCACGCCGGCCTGCACCATCAGGCAGAGCGCATCGTAGCTGGAGACTTCCATGCGGATTTTCAGCGAACGCCCCAGATCGTTGGCGGCCTTGATCAACTGGAAATTGAGATGGGTGCCGCTGCGCAGCGCCACGCACTCATAGTCCAGGGTATCGCCGAAGCTGACTGAGTCTTGCGCCGCCAGCGGATGATCCTCGGGCACCAGCAACACCAGCCGGTCGCTGCGAAATGGGAACACTTCGATATCGGCACCATGGGGCAAGCGGGTGAAAATGCCGATTTCGGCACGGTTTTCCGCCACCGCCTTGGTAATCGCCAGGCTCTGCTGTTCTTCCAGGCTGATATTGATCAGCGGGTACGCGGTCATGAACGACTTGACCAGCCCCGGCATGAACTGGGTAATCGCCGAGATATTCGCCAGAACATGCACCGAGCCGCGCCGGCCATGGGAGTAATCGCGCATCTGCACGACGATTTCATTGAGGTTGTTCAGCGCGCTGCGAGCCATGAACAGCAACGACAGGCCGGCATCGGTCGGCGTGATGCCTTTGTTGGTGCGATTGAGCAGCTTCGACTCGAGCAGCTCTTCCAACTCACTGAGCCGCTTGCTCACTGCCGCCGCGGCGATATGTTCGCGCTTGGCGGCGGCGGCAATGGTGCCCTCTTCGATGACACTGACAAAGAGGCGCAGGGAGACGGGGTCGAGCTTCATGGGCGGTACCGGGGCATGCAGGCCTGAGTGGCGAACATAGTACCCCGTCCGCTGCCGACTCAGAATGCTCCGGACAACAGATGGCCGGCGTTCGGCACCTGGGCCTTGAGACCGAGGCTTTTGAGCATCTGGTAGACCGTCGCCACCGACGCCGACAGCACCGGCTTGTCGAGGCGATCCTGGACGATCTGGATCGCCGGCAACGAAGGCATCTGCACGCAGCACGACAGCACCACGCCGTCGGCCTGGCCGATATTCAGCTTGTCGGCGTGGGCCACCAGGTTCATCGGGTCCAGGCGACCGACCGCCAGGTTATCGGAGACTTCCAGGCTGATGGAGTCGACCACTTCGATCCCGGCCGCCTCGATGTAGTCGATGACCTGCTGGGTCAGGGGCTTCATGTACGGGGTGATGATCGAGACTTTTTTGTATTCCAGCAGGTTCAGGCTGTCGATCAGTGCGCCGGCGGAACTCAGCACCGGGGCGTTCGAGTGGTTGCCGGCGACGGTCTTGCCCAGGCGTTCCTGGGACACTTTGTGATACCCGGCGCCCTGGCACATGATCGCCACCAGGCAGGCGTAGGCCATGACATCGACCCGCGCATCACTGAGCTCCAGGGCACAGCGATCACTGTCGACATCCATCTTTTTCAGCTCTTCGGGGCTGACATGCATCATGCGCATCCGCGAAGAGTGGAAGGTGAAGTGTTCCTCTGGAAACAGCGAGTAGCGCGAGGTCAACATCGCCGGAATCTCGGTTTCCATGGTGGTGTTGGAGCTGGGAACAATCTGGCCGATTCGGAAGTTTTTCATGGATCTGTTCTCTTCAAGGGTGCGGATCAGTTGCCGCTGGTGAGTTGAACGCCTTTGGTTTCCTGCAGCGTGAACACCATGACCGCGGCGATGGCATAGGAAACAGAAGCGAGAGAAATGGTGGCGGTGAAGCCAATCAGCGGAATCAGCACTGGCACCAGCTTGATGCCGGCAATGGCGCCGACCCGCCCGAAGTTGAAGCAGAAGCCCGACGCGGTGGAACGGATGCTGGTGGGAAAAAGTTCCGAGTACCAGGCGCCGAAGCCACTGAAATAGCCGGTGAAGAAACCCAGCAGCGCCGCCAGCGAACCCAGGGTGATCACATTACCGGTGGTGAACAGCAGCTTGCCGTCGGTCAAGGGCATCAGGGTCGCCGAGTAGGCGAACACCGGCACCATGATCGCCATGCCGGCGAAGAAGATCGCGAATGACAGGCGACGGCCGATGCTTTCGGCCAGGTAGCCGTAGGCCAGATAACCAAGGGTCGCGCCGATGCCGATCCAGATGACAAACACCGGCGCCTGATCGATACGCACATTGAGGATGTTCTGCAGGTAAGCCGGCATGAAGGTGGTGATGATCCAGTAGCCATACATGCCCAGCACCGAAATGCTCAGGCCCAGCAGGGTCATCCTCAGGTACTGCGGGCGAAAGATCTCCGTCAGCCGGCCCTTGTCGGCGTTACGCCGCATAAACTCGCGGTTGGCCAGCCAGACCGGCGATTCCTTGACGAACAGCCAGATGAACACCAGGGTGAAATAGGCCGGAATCGAGGCATAGATGAACAACTTGCGCCAGGACTCGGGGTTGCTGGCGTCGAGGAAACTCCAGGCGAAAATCGCCGCCAGCAGGCCGCCGCCCGACCAGCCGGTCTGCATCACCGCAAAGGCCTTGGCGCGCCCGGCCGGCGGCCAGATTTCCGAGACCAGCGCCGCGGCCGCGGACCACAGGCCGCCGACGGCGATGCCGACGCAGAAGCGGAACAGATTGAGTTCCCAGAGACTGTCGGCATAACCGCAGAGCAAGGTACCGCTGCCATAGACGAACACCGACAGCATCATGGTTTTCTTGCGGCCGATCTTGTCGGAGATATTGCCCAGGAAAAACCCGCCGATACCGGTCGCCAGCAGAAACCAGGCGACGGTGGAGACGACGTCGTTCAGGCCCACCGAGAAGGTCTTGGCAATGGCCAGCAGCACAAACCCGAAGACCGTCGCATCCAGCGCATCAAACAACCAGGCGGCCCAGGAGCCCCCCAAGGTGGCATAACGCTGGGAACCGCTGAGTTCAGCGCTGCTGTCTACCGGAGCGGCACCGGCTGTGACCGTGGAAGCCAGGTTTTTCATGGAGGATCCTCAGGAAACTCGACTTATTATTTTTCGACAGAGCCCAAGCCAGCGTGCTGATCGGTGGGCGACTGTTCATATGAAACCGATGTTAGTAGCGGCTCCTGGCGCCGTATATCAGGCATTGGCGAGCCTGCCATCGCGGATGGCGATGGCAACTGCTACCCTCGGCCGCTCTTCTCTTTACTGCGGAGCACAGCATGCAAGACCGTGAAATCATCCTTCCCGAGTCAATGGCCCTGCTGGCCGAACGCGCGGGTTATGCACCCGCCGTGAAGGTCGGCGCCACGCTTTACTGTGCCGGCCAGGTGGGCCGCACGCCGGAGCTGGAAGTCATCGAGGATCCCGCCCAACAGTTCGCGGCGGCCTGGGAGAACCTGCGCCTGGTACTGGCAGCCGGCGGTTGCAGCTTCGATGACGTGGTCGAGATGACCACCTATCACGTGCACATGTCCCAGCACATGGCGGTGTTCCGCGAGGTCAAGAACCAGCTGTTCCCCCAGGGCCTGTGCGCCTGGACCTGCGTCGGCGTCAGCGAACTGGCCCGCCCCGGGCTGTTGGTGGAAATCAAGTGCGTGGCGGTACAACCCGCAGCGACCTGACGCGGATGTGGTTAAAATGCCGGCCCTTTCCCTGCTGGCACCCCCTGATGAACCCCGACGCCCTGTCTATCCTCCACACTCACCTGCTGACGGCCCTGGCGACCGCACCCGCGGAAACCCGGCGCCTGTTCCACGGCCGCGGTCGTTGCTGGCCAGGGCTGGAGCAACTGACCGTCGACTGGCTGCAGGGCGTGGTGCTGGTGTCGCTGTTCAAGGAGCCGGAGCCCGAGCCGTTGCAAGCCCTCAAGGATCTGCTGGGCGAAATCAGCCAGTCGCCCACCTGGCTGGCCAGCGGCGCCCACACCCTGCTCCTGCACCATCGCTACCTGCCCCTCAGCCCCGCCGAATGGCTGGTGGGCGAAACCATTGAGGAGTCGGTGATCACTGAAGGCGGCCTGCGTTATCAGGTCGACCTGGGCAAAAAACAGAACAACGGCCTGTTTCTCGATATGCGCTACGGCCGCGACTGGGTGCGGGCCAATGCCCAGGGCAAGCGGGTGCTCAATCTGTTCGCCTACACCTGCGGGTTTTCCGTGGCGGCGATCGCCGGCGGAGCCGCCCATGTGCTCAACCTCGACATGTCCCGTGCAGCCCTGAGCCGTGGACGCGACAACCATCGATTGAACGGCCACGACCTGGGCAAGGTCGGCTTTCTCGGCCACGACCTGTTCAAGTCCTGGGGCAAGGTCATCAGCAGCGGTCCTTTTGACCTGGTGATCATCGACCCGCCGTCTTTCCAGAAAGGCAGTTTCCTGCTGAGCAAGGACTACCAGCGCGTATTGCGCCGCCTGCCGGAGCTGCTCAGCGCCGACGGCCTGGTCCTCGCCTGCATGAACGATCCGGCCGTGGGCTCGGACTTCCTGATCGACGGTGTCACCCGCGAAGCGCCGGGGCTGGTGTTTGAACGGCGCCTGGACAATCCGCCGGAATTTCCCGATATCGACGTCGAAAGCGGATTGAAAGCCTTGCTGTTCAAGCAGGGTGCTATCCTGCCGGAAAAAATCGAACCCAGCGTTTCGTGAGGCTGTTGTGTCCCGAGGTATTGCTTTATCAGTGACGGCGTCCTGCCTGTTCGCCGTCATGTATTTCTATACATCTCTGCTCGCCCCCCTCAACGGTGAGGATATCTTTGGTTGGCGAATGCTCCTGACCGCACCCTGCATGACAGTGTTCATGCTGGTGTCCGGAGACTGGAAGCTGGTTCCCACGATCCTCGCCCGGATACGCCGGGAGCCGTGGTTGCCGATCAAGTTGCTGTTGTCGTCGGCCATGCTCGGCTCCCAGCTGTGGGTGTTCCTCTGGGCGCCGCTCAACGGGCACAGCCTGGACGTGTCCCTCGGTTATTTTCTCCTGCCCCTGACCATGGTGCTCACCGGGCGTATCGTCTACGGCGAACGCCTGTCGCGCCTGCAGACCGTTGCCGCCCTGCTCGCCCTCTGTGGCGTGCTCAACGAGTTGTATCGGGTCGGCAGCTTTTCCTGGACCACCCTGCTGGTTGCCGTGGTTTATCCGATCTACTTCGTGCTGCGTCGCCGCAACCGCACCGACAACCTCGGCGGCCTTTGGCTCGAAATGGTCTTGTTGCTGCCAATGGCCTGGTGGTTCGTCCAGCACGGTGAGCAGGGTTTTGCCGTGGTCAGCCAACGGCCGGCGCTGTATGGACTGATTCCCCTGCTGGGGGTGATCAGTGCCGCTGCGCTGATCTGCTATTTGTTGGCGAGCCGGATGCTGGCCTTCGGACTGTTCGGCCTGCTGGGCTATGTCGAGCCCGTGCTGCTGGTAATCGTTGCCCTGTTGCTGGGGGAAAGCATCGGACCGGGCGAATGGCTGACCTACCTGCCGATCTGGCTGGCGGTGGCGGTGTTGGTACTGGAGGGGGTAAAGCGCTTGCTGAAGCAGCGTCGCTGAACCCCCGAAGCGCCTTCAGCCGGTCGTCGGCAGCCACAAGCGGAAACGCGCCCCGCCCAGCGGCGACTGCTCGGCGGTCAGGGTGCCGCCCTGGGCCTCCAGCGCCCGCCGGCTGATGGCCAGGCCCAGGCCAAAACCGCCGGTGGCGCGATCGCGACTGCGGTCCAGGCGGTAGAACGGTTCGAAAATCCGCTCCCGATCCGCTTCCGGAATGCCGATGCCATCGTCATCGACCCACAACTCGCAGCCTTCCGGGTTGACCCTGACGCCAATCTGAATCCGCCGCTCGCAATAACGCATGGCGTTGCGCAACAGGTTTTGTACCGCCCGCGCGGTCAGGCGCGGGTCCAGCGCAAAGCGATCCAGCGAACCGTGCATCAACACATCCAGCACCGTGTCCGGGGCCTCCAGCTCCTCATCGAAACTGCCGAGAATACTGTCGACGAACTCGTCCAGCGACACCATGACCCGTTCCGGCAAGTGGGCCGGGTTCTGCAAACGGCTGTAGGACAGCAACTCCAGCACCAGTTCGTCCAGCTCACGGATATGCGCCACCAACCCTTGCAGTCGTTCGCGGGGCGCCGGCGGCAGTTCCTCCGACAAGGCCAGGGCCAGGCCGAAATCCAGGCGGGTCAAGGGCGTACGCAGCTCGTGGGACACCGCGTTGAGCAGATCACGCTGCTGGTTGAGCAAGCTTTCGATATCGTCGGCCATGGTGTCGAACACCGCTGCCAGCTCACCGATATTCGACCGTGGCGAGATGTTCGTGCGTTCACTCAACTGCCCCTGGCCCAGACGCCGGGCGGTCTGCTTGAGACGCTCCAGGTCACGCCAATGCGGTCGCAACCAGAACAGCAGGCAGGCCAGCAGTGCCGCGACGATCAGCACGTTCATGCTCCAATAGGGCACGTTCATGTCCAGCGAATCAGGCGGCACCCGCAACGCCACTGCCCATTGCTCGTCCAACGGCGACACCGCCAGGCTCCACGAGCCCCACTCACCCAGGTGGATCACCTCCTCGCCAGCGCGCAGGCGCTGCTGTTCAAGCGCGCTGAACATCCCGTCATCGACCCGCACCTGGGTGATCTGAAACGGCGCGAAACGCTGGTCCAGGCGCTGGGTCAGTGCTGGCCATTGATCCTTGGGTACCTCGCGAAACTGTTCGGTCAACAGACTGCGCAAGCCCCGGGACTGGTCGGTGTTGTAGCGCATGAAGCGCTCATGAAAGATCCCGATGACCAGCTCCGGCACCAGATAGATGGCCGCACTGAAAGTAATGATGGTGATCAGGTACAGGCGCACCAGGCTCTTGAGCATCCCCTCAGTACTCCCACTCGGAGCGACTGAACAGGTAACCCTTGCCCCAGACGGTCTTGATCTTGCGCGCCTCGCCGGCATGGTCGTCGAACTTGCGGCGCAACTTGGAAATCGCCACGTCCACCGAACGGTCGGTGCCGTTGAACTCGATGCCACGCAGACGCTGGAGAATCTGGTCGCGACTGAGCACTTCGCCGGCATGTCGGGCCAGCACCACCAGCAGGTTGTACTCGCCGCTGGACAGCTCCACCGGTTGCTCACGCCAGGTCACGGTGCGTTCCGACAGGTCGATGCACAGGTTGCCCATCAGGATCCGGTCGCTGGCCACCTGCGGATCGGTCAGGCTGCTACGGCGCAGCAGGGTCCGTACCCGGGCCAGCAATACCCGTGGCTCGCAAGGCTTGGTCACATAGTCATCGGCGCCCATCTCCAGGCCCAGCACCTGGTCGTGACTATCGTCGCGGGCGGTAAGCATCAGGATCGGCAGTGTCGCCGAATCGGTGCGCAGCAGGCGGCACACCTGCAGGCCGTCGAGGCCCGGCAGCATCAGGTCGAGGATCACCAGGTCCGGCGGGTTCTGTTTCGCCCGCTCGCGCACCAGGTCGCCACGGGCCAGCACGTTGACCTGGTAGCCGTTGCGCTCCAGGTAGCTGGCGATCAATTCACTGAGGGCGCTGTCGTCTTCGACCAGCAGAATGTTAGGCATAGGTAAATTTACGAAGCGGAAAACCGTGAAGGATATACGCCTGTGCCCCCCTGAGAGCATAAGCTTCACACTTTTTCACCAACGCCCTACATAGCTTCACAGCACCGCGTGACCACGGCCCTTAGCATGCGGGGGCCATTATTGGGACTCTGTTATGTTGAAAAAGCTGTTTGCCCCGCTTTGCCTGTCAGCCCTGGCGCTGGCCCTGAGCGCCTGTGACAAATCCCCGAAAGCCGCGGACACGCCGCCCCCGCCCAAGGTTCGGGTCGAGGTCCTGAAGAGCCAGAGCCTGTCGATCAACAGCGAGCTGAGCGGGCGTATCGCCGCGCCGCGTATTGCCGAAGTCCGCGCCCGAGTGGCCGGCGTGGTGCTAAAACAGGTCTTTCGCGAAGGCAGCGACGTGAAACAGGGCGACGTGTTGTTCCGCATCGACCCGGCGCCGTTCAAGGCCGACCTCGACAGTGCCGTTGCCAGCCTGCAAAAAGCCGAGGCCAACGCCTTCCAGACCCGCCTGCAACACCAGCGCTACCGCGACCTGGTGGAAAGCCAGGCGGTCAGC
This sequence comes from Pseudomonas gingeri, assembly GCF_013386165.1. GTDB lineage: Bacteria > Pseudomonadota > Gammaproteobacteria > Pseudomonadales > Pseudomonadaceae > Aquipseudomonas > Aquipseudomonas gingeri_C. Next base: position 1,105,070 of record NZ_JACAOS010000003.1, read on the forward strand.
CGCCAGGACTACGACAACGCCGAAGCCGCCGCGCGCCAGAGCGCCGCCGACGTCGCCGCCAACAAGGCGGCAGTACAGCGGGCCCGACTCAACCTCGGCTACGCGACGGTCACCGCGCCGATTTCCGGACGCATCGGTCGCGCCCTGGTCACCGAAGGCGCCCTGGTCGGACAGAACGAAACCACCGCCCTGGCGCTGATCCAGCAGTTGAATCCGATCCACGCCGACCTGACCCAGTCGACCCGCGAACTGAATGACCTGCGCCGCGCCCTGCGTGCCGGGCAATTGCAGCAGGTCGGACAGAACCAGGCCAAGGCCACGCTGATCCAGGATGACGGCAGTGCCTACCCATTGCCGGGCAAGTTGCTGTTCACCGATATCAGCGTCGACCCCGGCACCGGCCAGGTGATCCTGCGTAGCGAATTCCCCAACCCGGACCTCGACCTGTTGCCCGGCAGTTTTGTCCGGGTGCGCGTCGAACAGGCGGTCAACCGCGAAGCCATCACCGTGCCGCAACGGGCCATCCAGCGTGACAGCGCCGGGATCGCCCAGGTGCTGCTGGTGGACGCCGATCAACGGATCAGCCAGCAGCCGGTGCAACTGGGGGCGGTGCAGAACGATCGCTGGATCGTCAGCGATGGCCTCAAGGCCGGCGAGCGCATCGTCGTCGAGGGCCTGCAACACGCCCGAGTCGGCGAGAAGGTCCAGGTCGACGACAGCCCTCTTCCCCTCGCCCAGTCCAAAGGACAGTGAGCATGCCGCATTTCTTTATCGACCGGCCGGTGTTCGCCTGGGTGGTCGCCTTGTTCATCCTGCTGGCCGGCGCCCTGGCCATCCCGCAGTTGCCGGTGGCGCAGTACCCCAACGTCGCGCCGCCCAAGGTGGAAATCTCCGCCGTCTACCCCGGTGCCTCGGCGCAGACCGTGGATGAAGGCGTGGTCAGCCTGATCGAGCAGGAGCTCAATGGCGCCGATCACCTGCTGTATTTCGAATCCCAGAGCAGCCTGGGCAGTGCAACCATCACCGCCACGTTCCAACCGGGCACCGATCCGGCCATGGCCCAGGTCGACGTGCAGAACCGTCTGAAAGCAGTGGAGCCACGCCTGCCCGCCGCCGTGACCCAGCAAGGCCTGCAGGTGGAAAAGGTGTCCGCCGGCTTCCTGCTGCTCGCCACCCTCACCTCCAGTGACGGCAAGCATGACGAAAGCGCCCTCAGCGATTACCTGGCGCGCAACGTGATGAACGAGATCAAGCGCCTCGACGGGGTCGGCAAAGCCCAGCTGTATGGCGCCGAACGGGCCATGCGGATCTGGATCGACCCGCAGAAGCTGGTCGGTTTCAACCTCACGCCAGCGGACGTCAGCGCCGCCGTGGCCGGGCAGAACGCCCAGATCTCGGCGGGCAGCATCGGCGACCTGCCGGCGCGACCGACCCAGGAAATCAACGCGGCGGTGCTGGTCAAGGGCCAGTTGAGCACGCCCAAGGAGTTCGCCGATATCGTCCTGCGGGCCAATCCCGACGGTTCCAGCGTGCGCATCGGTGATGTCGCCCGGGTGGAAATCGGCAGCCAGGACTACCAGTACGGCACCCGCCTGAACGGCAAGCCATCCACCGCCTTCAGCGTCCAGTTGAGCCCCGGCGCCAATGCCCTGCACACCGCCACCCTGGTGCGGGCCAAGCTCGATGAGTTGTCGCGCTACTTCCCGGCCGGGGTCGAATACAAGATTCCCTACGACACTTCGCCCTTCGTCAAGGTCTCGATCACCAAGGTGATCTACACCCTGGGTGAAGCCATGTTGCTGGTGTTCGCGGTGATGTTCCTGTTCCTACAGAACATCCGCTACACCCTGATCCCGACCCTGGTGGTCCCCGTGGCGCTGATGGGGACTTTCGCCACCATGCTCGCCCTGGGCTTCTCGATCAACGTACTGACCATGTTCGGCATGGTGCTGGCCATCGGCATCCTGGTGGACGACGCCATTGTGGTGGTGGAGAACGTCGAACGGATCATGGCCAACGAGGGGCTTTCACCACGCGATGCCACCCGCAAGGCCATGGGCCAGATCAGCGGCGCGATCATCGGGATTACCCTGGTACTGGTGGCGGTGTTTATTCCCATGGCTTTCATGCAAGGCTCGGTGGGGGTGATCTACCAGCAGTTCTCGTTGTCCATGGCGACCTCGATCCTGTTCTCGGCCTTCCTCGCCCTGACCCTGACCCCGGCGCTGTGCGCCACCCTGCTCAAACCGATTGCCCAGGGCGAGCATCATGCCAAAGGCGGTTTCTTCGGTGCCTTCAACCGGCGTTTCGAGCAGTTGAGCAACCGCTATGAAAGCTGGGTGGTCTATGCACTGAAACGCAGTGGTCGCTACCTGCTGGTCTACGGTCTGCTGCTGGTGGTGCTGGGGCTGTGCTTCATGCGCCTGCCGGCGTCCTTCCTGCCGGTGGAAGACCAGGGCTACACCATCACCGATATCCAACTGCCGCCGGGAGCGAGCCAGAACCGCACGATCAAGGTGGTGGAACAGATCGAAGCCCATAACGCCACGGAACCGGGTGTCGGCGACACCACCATGATCCTCGGTTTCAGTTTCTCCGGCAGTGGCCAGAACGCCGCCCTGGCCTTCACCACCCTGAAGGACTGGTCGCTGCGCGGTGCCAAGGACTCGGCCCAAGCCATCGCCGACCGCGCCAACCTGGCCCTCGGCGATATCAAGGACGCCGTGGCCTACGCCATTCTGCCGCCGCCAGTCGACGGTCTCGGCACCTCCAGCGGTTTCGAGTTCCGCCTGCAGGACCGTGGCGGCGTCGGCCATGAGGCGCTGATGAACGCCCGCAGCCAGTTGCTGGCGGCGGCGGAAAAGAGCCCGATCCTGGCCAACGTCCGCGAAAGCGCCCTGGCCGAAGCGCCCCAGGTGCAGTTGGAAGTTGACCGGCAGCAGGCCAATGCACTGGGGGTGTCCTTTGCCGATATCGGCGCCCTGCTCTCCACTGCGCTGGGCTCGTCCTACGTCAACGACTTCCCGAACCAGGGACGCATGCAACGGGTGGTGATCCAGGCCGAAGGCGACCAACGCAGCCAGGTGGCCGACCTGTTGAAGATCAATGTGCGCAACAGCAGCGGCAACATGGTGCCGTTGTCGGCCTTTGTCCAGGCCAAATGGACCCAGGGCCCGGCGCAACTGACCCGCTACAACGGCTACCCGGCGATTGCCATTTCCGGCGAGCCCAAGGCCGGTTACAGCACCGGACAGGCCATGGCGGAAATGGAGCGGCTGGTGACGCAACTGCCGGCCGGGCTCGGCCTGGAATGGACCGGTTTGTCCTTGCAGGAGCGCTTGTCCGGTTCCCAGGCCACCACGTTGCTGGGGTTGTCGCTGCTGGTGGTGTTCCTCTGCCTGGCAGCGCTGTATGAAAGCTGGTCGATTCCGACCTCGGTGCTGCTGGTGGTGCCGCTCGGGGTGCTCGGCGCGGTGCTGGCGGTGACCTTGCGCGGGATGCCCAATGACGTGTTCTTCAAGGTCGGCCTGATCACCATCATCGGCCTGTCGGCGAAGAACGCGATCCTGATCATCGAATTCGCCAAGAGTCTGTACGACGAGGGCCATGATTTGCTGGGCGCGACGGTGCAGGCGGCTCGGCTGCGCTTGCGCCCGATCATCATGACCTCCCTGGCGTTTATCCTCGGGGTGGTGCCGCTGGCGATTGCCACCGGTGCCAGTTCGGCGAGCCAGCAGGCGATCGGCACCGGGGTGATCGGCGGGATGATCACGGCGACGCTGGCGGTGGTGTTCGTGCCGGTATTTTTTGTGGTGGTGATGAAGTTGGCCAAGGGGCGGCGTCAGGATCGGTAGACCGCGTTATCGTTCATCGCGAGCAAGCTCGCTCCTACAGGATTTGTGTCGTTCACAACATTTGTGTAGGAGCGAGCTTGCTCGCGATACAGGTGCCACGGTCCTCCAGACTATTGCACCAACTGGTTGATCTCGATGATCGGCAACAACACCGCCATCACGATCAACAGCACCACCGCCCCCATCACCACGATCATCAGCGGTTCGAGCAGCGCGGTCATGCCCATGGCCCGCCGCTCGATATCCCGCGACAAGGTCTGCGCCGCCCGCTCCAGCATCGGCGGCAACGAGCCGGTCTTCTCGCCGCTGGCAATCAGATGGATCAGTACCGGCGGAAACACCTTCTCCACCTTCAGCGCCGCCGCCAGGTTGACCCCTTCGCGCACCCGCGCCGTGGCCTCGGTCACACTCAGGCTCAGGCGGTCGTTGGAGACCGTCTGCCGCGCAGCCTCCAGCGCCCGCAGCAACGGCACCCCGGCACCGCCGAGAATCGCCAGGGTCGAGGCAAACCGCGCGGTGTTAAGCCCCAGCACAAACCGCCCGATCAGCGGCAGGCGCAGGATCCGGCTGTGCCAACCCAGGCGCGCCGCCGGATTGCGCAAATACAAGCGCCAGCCCCACAGCCCAGCCACCAGCCCGCCAAAACACAACCAGCCCCAGGCGCGAATGAAATCACTGGCATTGAGCATCGCCACCGTCAGCCCCGGCAGGTCCTGGCGTGCCTGGGAAAAGGCGCTGACCACCTGGGGCACCACGTAGCTGAGGAGGAAAATCACAATGGCCACCGACACCAGCCCGACCACGCCCGGGTAGATGAACGCGGTAAGAATCTTGCCCCGCAGGTTGTTGCGCTCCTCGATGTAGTCGGCCAGCCGCTCCATCACCTGGGCCAGGTCGCCGGACTCCTCGCCTGCCGCGATCAGCGCCCGGTAGATATCGGGAAAATCCCGTGGCCGCTTGGCCAGGGCTTCGGCCAGGCGCATGCCGCCGCGCACATCGGCGCGCACCGCGCTCAGGGTCTGGGCAATATGCTTGCGCTCGGCCTGCTCCACCGTGGCACTCAACGCCGCTTCCAGGGGCAGGCTGGCGCCCAGCAGGCTCGCCAGTTGCCGGGTGGCCCAGGCCAGGTCGTTGTCGGAGAGCTTGGCGCTGAACATCCCGCTGGCGCTCGCCCCGCCCTGGACGCCGTCGGCCTGGACCAGCAAGGCGGTCAGCCCGCGACTGCGCAGCAGGCCCATGGCCGCGCCCTGGCTGTCGGCTTCCAGATGGCCGGTTTCGATCTTGCCCAGGGCGTCGGCGGCTTCGAAGCGATAGCGATTCATCAGGCGTCCCGTGTCACACGAAGGATTTCTTCCGGCGCGGTGGCGCCGCTGCGCACCCAGCGCTCGCCGTCCTCGCGCATGCTCAACATGCCGGCCGCCCGCGCGGCCAGGCGCAAGGCCTGTTCGCCGGCGCCCTGGTGGATCAGGCTGCGGATATCATCGTCGATGCAGAACAACTCGTGGATACCGGTGCGGCCGCTGTAGCCGGTGTGATTGCAGACACTGCAGCCCAGCGGCCGCCAGGTACCGGGCGCGGCCGGGTCTTCCTGGCGACAGTGCTGGCACAGGCGCCGGACCAGGCGCTGGGCAAGCACCCCGAGCATCGACGAGGCCAGCAGGAACGGCTCAACGCCCATGTCGATCAGGCGGTTGACCGCCGACACCGCATCGTTGGTGTGCAGGGTCGCCAGCACCAGGTGCCCGGTGAGCGAGGCCTGCACGGCAATCTGCGCGGTTTCCAGGTCGCGGATCTCACCGATCATGATGATGTCCGGGTCCTGGCGCAGTATTGCCCGCAAGGCCAGGGCAAAGGTCATGTCGATCTTGGCATTCACCTGGATCTGGCTGATGCCCGGCAGGTCGTACTCCACTGGGTCCTCGACGGTGAGGATATTGCTGGTACTGGCGTCGAGCCGGGCCAGGGCCGCGTAGAGGCTGGTGGTCTTGCCGCTGCCGGTGGGTCCGGTGACCAGCACGATGCCGTGGGGCTGGCGGATCAGGTGATCGAGTCGCGCCAGCAGGTCGGCGTCCATGCCCAGGGTTTCCAATTGCAGGCGCCCGGCCTGCTTGTCCAGCAGGCGCATCACCACCCGTTCGCCATGGCCGGTGGGTACGGTGGAAACGCGGATATCGATGGGCCGGCCGGCCACGCGCAAGGCGATGCGACCATCCTGGGGCAGGCGTTTTTCGGCGATGTCCAACTGCGCCATGATCTTGATCCGCGACACCAGCGCGCCGTGCAGGGCCTTGCGCGGCGAAACCACGTCGCGCAGGGTGCCGTCGACCCGGTAGCGCACCACCGAATGGGTTTCGAAGGGTTCGATATGGATATCGCTGGCCTCGTCCCGCGCGGCCTGGGTCAGCAAGGCGTTGATCATGCGGATCACCGGGGCGCCGTCCTGGGTGTCGAGCAGGTCGGTGATTTCCGGGATGTCCTGCATCAGCCGGTCGAGGTCCACCTCGTTTTCCGCCGCGCCGACCACGGCGGCGGCGCTGCCGGTGTCGGCATAGGCGCTGGCGAGCAGACCGTCGAGTTCTTCGTCACGGACCTGCTCCAGGCGGGCCGGGCCGAACTGTCGACGGACTTCGCTGATGGCCCAGCCCGGGGTTGAGGGGCAGGCGGTCAATACCGCACCGTCCTCGCCGTCGCGCAGCAAGACCCGCTGCGCCTTGGCCCAGGCATAAGGCAGCGCACTCATTGTGGCTGAACCCGTAATTGTGGCGAGCGGGCTTGCCCGCGCTCGGCTGCGCAGCAGTCGTAAAACCCGTCCATGCGGTCTGCCTGACACAATGAATGAGCTGATTTGAGGGGCGCTTCGCACCCCGGCGCGGGCAAGCCCGCTCGCCACAAGGAGAATGTTGCCGGCTTCATGGTTGCGGCCTTTCATTGAGTGACACGGGCACCGCACGAATCGCTGCCCGTGGCGCTTGCGCGGCCGACGGCGCGGAACCCGGGATCGCCACGGCCGCATTCGGCAACTGCGGCGCCTGCATGTCCGGCATGGCCCAGCTGCGTTCCGGCTGCAAACTGCCCTGGGCCCGGCGAATGAAGTCATAACGGTTCAGGGTGATGCTGCGTCCCGCCGCGCCGTCACGAATGATATAAGGCCGCAGGAACACCATCAGGTTGGTCTTGTTGGTCTCGCGTCGCTCGTGGCGAAACAGTGCGCCGATCCCCGGAAGGCTCGAGAGAAACGGTACACCGTCGTTGGTCTGGGTATAACCATCCTGCAACAGGCCACCGAGGACCATGATCTGGCCGTCATCCAGGAGGATGCTGGTGTCGATGGCGCGCTTGTTGGTCACGGTTCCCGCCGCAGCCGCCGAAGCACGGTCATCCACCGTGCTGACTTCCTGGTAGATATCCAGCTTGACCGTGCCGCCTTCGGAAATCTGCGGCCGCACATTGAGCTTGAGACCCACCTCCTCGCGCTGGATGGTCTGGAACGGGTTGTTGCTGGAACTGCTGCCGCTGGTCACATACTGCCCGCTGACAAAGGGAATGGTCTGGCCGACGAAGATGCTCGCCACTTCGTTGTCCAGGGTCAGCAGGTTCGGCGTCGACAGCACATTGGAGCCGCCCTTGGTTTTCAGGGCACGGGCCAGGACCTTCAGGTCCATGACCTGCCCGACACCGGGAATATTCACCGCGCCCCTGACCAGGCCGAGGCTCAGCCCCTGGGGCAGCACGTCGATACTGTTCTTGGCGGTGCTGACCAGGTTGCTGCCGCCCAGGTTGACCCCGCCGATCACACTATTGCCGGCCAGGTTGCCGGCTTGCCATTGCACACCGAACTCGTTGGCATCGTCTTCGCTGACTTCGACGATCAGGCTTTCGATCACCACCTGGGCGCGACGCTGGTCGAGTTGGTCGATGACTTCCCGCAGGTTGCGATAAAGCGGGTCCGGCGCGCTGATCAGCAAGGTATTGGTGGTGGCATCGGCCTGGATCGTCACCCCGCCTGCGGAGAACGCCACGCTCTGGTCCGAGCCCTGGGCGCCGCCGGCCGCCCGTGTGCCTTGGGCGCCAGAAGAACCGCTGGAGGAGCTGCTCGTGCCGCTGCTCGAAGTGCCGCTGGTGCTTTGGCTGCCGGCCTGGCCATTCTGGCTGCTGCTGTTGCTGTTCATCCCGCCATTGCTGAGTATGGCCCGGGTCGGGTCGCCCTTGCCGTCGCCGCTGTCGCTTTCCCCGGTGAGCAGCCCACGCAGGGCCTGGGCCAGCTTGCCGGCCTGGGCGTTGCGCAGGTACACCACGTGCAGGTTGCTCGGGTTGCTCTGGGCATTGTCCAGCTTGTAGATCAACTCCCGGGCCAGTTGCGTGCGTTCCGGGCTGCCGGAGCGAATGATGATCGAGTTGGAACGCGGGTCACCCAGCACGACGATCTTCTGGGTCGGGTCATTGCCGGGGCTGTCCAGCAGTTCGGAGACCATGCTGGCGATATCGCTGGCAATGCCGTTCTGGATCGTCACCACATCGGTGTCGATGGCGCTGGGCGTGTCGATACTGGCGATCAGCGTGGCAACCCGCTCCAGGTTCTGCGCGTAGTCGGTGATGACCACGGTGTTGTTGCCCGGATAGGCATTGATCGGGTTGTTCGGCGAGACGATGGGGCGCAGCACCGGGATCAGGTTCACCGCGTTTTCGTATTGCAGGCGGAAGGTGCGGGTCAGCATGCCGCCCTGGGCCGGCTTGTCGGCACTGTAAATCGGCCCGCCGAGCAACTTGGCATCGGCCTCCGGCACCACCTGGCTGACCCCGCCGACATCCACCACGCTGAAGCCCTGCATGCGCAGGGCCGCCAGCAACATGTCATAGGCACGATGGGCCGGCACTTCGCCTTCGGAAACCAGGGTCAAGGTGCCCTTGACCCGTGGATCCACCAGGAACTGCTGCCCGGTGGCGCGCGACAAGGCACGGACCACCGCCTGAATATCGGCGTCGACGAAATTCAACTGCACCGGCTGGTTGCCCAAGGGGCTGGCCGCAGCGCCGCCTTTGGGCGCGCTCCTGCCCGCCCCGGGATTGAGCGGTGCACGGGGCTGGCGATGCTGCTGCTCGACCTGGGCCTGGAGCCGCTGCCGATCGGCCACGGCATCGCCGCCCTTGGCCGTCGAGGCCAGAGGCCGACCCAACTCGCTTTCCACCAGCAACGGTGGCTGCGCCGCCGGCGGTGGCGTGCTGCAGGCACTCAAGGCCATCAACAACCAGGGCGCCGCGGCCTGCCGACAACGCAAGGCCGATAAAGAACCTGACCACTTCATGAAGCTTCCTTAGCGCCAAGCGCCTGATCCATGCGAACGGTTCCGGACAGTTTTCCCGTCGAGCCATCGGGTTCGGTCGTGCCCTTGCGTTGCAAACGGGCCTCGACCACTTCCAGGGTGAATGAGGGAGGATTGCTCAGCAGCCAGCCCACCAGGCCATCCGCCGGGGCATCGTCGAAGGTCAGCAGCCAACCGCCGCCGACGTTTTGCAATTGGTAGTGCCCGGCCAGGCCGCCGGCGTCCAGGCTGCTGCGCAACGCGCTCTCGAGATTCCCGGCAGTTGGGCCGCCGAGCCCTTGCAACAGGCCGTCGAGGGTCTGCGCCTGGGTACGCAATCTCGGGGTTTCCAGACGCCAGAAATCGATCTTCTGCAACGGCGGCTGGATCAGTACGAACCACACCAGCAAGCCCGAAACGCCCGCCGTCATGGCCAGCACCAACTGTCGTTCGCGCTGCGCCAGGCTTTGCCAATAAAGCCGGGCCTGGCTCGACAGCTGGTGCCAGCGGTTTCGATAACGATGGATAAAGGCCTTATTCACTGTCGTTCTCCGCCAGCGGTTGCGGCTGTGGACCGGTGGTTTTCAGGACCCAACCCTCCGCCACTGCGGTCGCCTCCACACCGGCCTGAGTCAGACTCACTTGCCAGGCCTTGTCACGCCCGCCGCCCGGCGTGCCCGGCAGCGGGCTCAAGTGCAACTCACCATGCTCGAAGACCAGGGTCTGCAGGCTGCCAACCATAAAGGGCATGGCGTTCCCCGCTTGCTGGACCAGCCGGGTAAAACCGCTGTCGCCGGGTGCGCCGTTCTCGCGCAAGGCCAGTTGCTGACGGGCCTGCTGCAACGGATTGAGGATCATCGGCAAGGCCGGGAATGCCTGCTGCACCCGCTGGGTCATCCAGGCCTTGAGTTGCTGGCCCTGCTCGACCTGGCGAGCGGCATAAAGATTGAGACCCACCGCCCAGACCGCCACCGCGAGCAGCGTACAAGCCACCGCCCGCCCCCAGCCTCCCGCGTTGCTGGCCATCGGCCCGGCCGCAGCGTGCAGCCCCCAACTCGGGGCCTTGCCGGACCAGGCGCGATCCTCGGGCAAGCACTGCACCAAGGCATTATCCGGCGCTCCGGCGCCGACCCAATGCACCACCCCGCCGCTATTGAGCAGATCCGCCAACGCCGCATCGACGGCCGGATGGACCTGGGCCTGATCCTGGCTGTGGCGTATCAACAGATGTTCGTCGCGCAGCACCACCACCGGCGCCTGGGTCGCGTCCACCGGCAAACAAAAGGCCGCCGGGTAGAGACCGCGCAGCTTGAACCCGGACTGACGCAGCAAGGTGCCGAACCGCTCCAGCAGCGCCCGCTGCAACCAGGCAACCTGCACCTGCCCCTCGGCATCCCGCGGACCATGGACGATATGCATCGACTCGCAACCGCCAAGGATCAGCGCCTGGGCCGCACAGCCCACCGCCGCCTGGATCCTGGCCGCTGGCAGGTTGGGTAATTCGATACTGGCCAGCAGGCTGTCGCACGGATGCAGGTAACACTCCACGGCGGCGCCCTTGTGGGTCTGCGCCAACTGCGCCAGGCTGCTTCGGCCTTGCTCGGTCAGCTTGCCCTGGCGATCCAGCCCGGCGAACGGCAACGGGCTGTCCGGACTCAGTGTCTCCAAAGGCGGCAAGGCCAGGCGTAGAGAAGTCATACGCCCACCCGCGACCAGATCACCTGGGGCATCTGCAACTCCTCGCGGTACAACAACACCGCCAGGCTGACCAGTCGGCTGTTGCTGCGTGAACGGGCATTGAGACGAAACCAGTCGCTGGTGATCCCGACCTGGATATCGCTGACCACCAGTTCAGGCATCTGCAAGCGATTGACGAAATCGCCGCGATTGATAAACCAGCGTCCGGCATCCCGCTCGGCCACCAGGTTGCGTGCCCGCGACAGGGACAATCCCGGCACCTGTGACGCCAGGACTTCAGCGCTGGCGGTATTGCCGTTGACCCAGGTGTTGGCCGGCAGGATCGTCACATGCCTTGCCAGCAACGCCAGCACCGCAGCGTCGACACCGGCCAGGGCGCCCAGGTCATCCAGGCTGTGCAACATCGGACGCGTCGCCGGCAGCGGCTTGAGCGCCGTCCCCGGTGAGGTCAACCGGCCGCTGTCGAAACTGCCCTTGACCGGCGGCGCAACGGGGACGTTATCCGCCAGCAGCGGGTAGGCGGCGGTCACCCGCTGGACAATCCGCTGGCCCACGGCGCTCTTGATGCCGATCGACTCGCACAACTGCTGGAAAGCCCGGACCTGCTGGGCATCGACCCGGCTGTCACGGACCAGGTTGCGCAGGTTGAACTTGCCCTGCTCGTCCTCCAGGCTCCCGCTGAACTCCCCGCCCCGTGCGCTCAGGCCATCGACGGACAGTGGTCGGGCCCAGGCCTGGTCAAGACGGGTCAACGGGTCATGCTGGCGGGCATCCCAGAGCAAGTGCCGACTCAGTTCCAGGCCGCCGCGCAATAGCCAGGCGCCCTGGACTCGCGACTGCTCGGCTTCGAGGCTGCGGGTGAAGACGCTCTGGCGGGCGAGCATGCCGCCGGCGATCACCGCCACCACGGCGGCGATCAGCAGGGCGCTGATAATTGCCATGCCGCGCTGTCCGGAAGCTGTCAGCGAAGGATTGGTCATGGCCCGGACTACAACTGCCAGGAGCCGATGTCAGCATCGGTGCCTTCACCGCCCGGCTTGCCGTCGGCGCCCAGGGAGAACACATCGACTTCACCGTTGGCCCCGGGATTGAGGTACTGATAAGGACGCCCCCAGGGATCGTTGGGCAAGCGTTCGAGGTAGGAACGCCAGTTACTGTCCTTGGCGTTCGCCGGCCGTTCGGCCAGGACCTTCAGGCCCTGGTTCTGGTTCGGGTAGGTGCCGTGGTCGAGGCGATAGAGCTTGAGGGCCTGCATCAGGCTGCCGATGTCCTGCCGGGCGGCGGTGACCCGAGCCTGGTCGGGGCGGTCGAGAACCTTGGGCACCACAATGGCCGCAAGGATCCCGAGAATGACCACGACCACCATGATCTCGATCAGCGTGAACCCTTGCTGAGCGCCGATCCGCGAGCGGGATTTGATGTGCGCGATATCCATCTCGACATTCCTTGGCTTGATTCGATTCGCCGCGGATTGTTGCAAGAAGATATGTCACCGGTATTGAAAATCCTCGGGAGGAAATCCTGTCCGGCCCGGCGTCCATTGCGGGCACGGCCATCGGGTCTCAGCCATCCGGGGCAGCCGGATCGAAGGTAAAAACAACAACACCTGTATATACAGCATGAAATTCCGGCCTCGCCGCACGCCGTTTGCCTTCCTGCGACAGCGCTTACACCAGAGCGACCATCAGCCCCGGGGAAACCTCGGGGCGAGCATAACCCTACTATCATTGGTTTCCATTCGCCCCAACTGGGGGCGAAGGGCGCGATTCTGGTGCGACTTTCGGTGACACATTCAAAGCTCGACAGACACGGAGGTTTTTCTGCAATCGACGACAACCGGGTCTGCAACGCCACTCCGGGGTGGGAATAACGGTATTGGCCCGCATATTGCTCATCCTGTATATACATGAACATATAGCTACCTATTCCACCCACCCTCCGCCTAGGACACTGCCATGCCCGCACCTCTGCTGCTCAAGCCCGGTCAACTCACACTGGATCAACTGCGCGTCATTTATCAGAGCCAATGCGCGATCGAACTGGACCCCGCCGCCCGCGAGGGCGTTGACGCCAGCACCCGCACGGTGAACGAAATCATCGCCAACCAGCGCACGGTGTACGGCATCAATACCGGCTTCGGCCTGCTCGCCAGAACCTCGATTGCCACCGAGTCGCTGGCCAAGCTGCAACGCAACCTGCTGCTCTCCCACTGTACCGGCACCGGGCCGCTGCTCGACGACGCCAGCGTCGGCCTGATCATGGCCTTGAAGGTCGGTTCCCTGGCCCGGGGTTTTTCCGGGATCCGCTGGGAAGTGATTGAAGCCTTGGTCAAGCTCTATCTGGCCAAGGTCTATCCATGCATTCCGTCCCAGGGCTCGGTGGGTGCCTCGGGCGACCTGGCACCGCTGGCGCATATGTCCGCCGTGCTGATCGGTGTCGGTCGCGTGCGCCATGATGGGCGGGAAATGGATGCCGTCGAAGGCTTGGCGATTGCCGGCCTGCAACCCATGGTCCTGGGACCGAAGGAAGGCCTGGCGCTGATCAATGGCACCCAGGTCTCCACCGCGCTGGCATTGCGCGGGCTGTTTGCCACCGAGAAACTGTTCAGTGCCGCCGTGGTCGCCGGCAGCCTCTGCGTGGAAGCCCTGAAAGGCTCCGACGTGCCCTTCGATGCGCGCATCCAGGCAGTACGCGGTCAACCCGGGCAAATCGATGTCGCCCAGTACTACCGGGACCTGCTGGCCGACAGCGAGATTCGTCGCTCGCATATCGATTGCGCGCGAGTCCAGGACCCCTACTCGCTGCGCTGCCAGCCACAAGTCATGGGCGCCTGCCTCGATCACCTGCGCTTCGCCGCCGGTGTGTTCCTGCGCGAATCCAACGCGGTTTCGGATAACCCCCTGGTGTTCAGTGCCGACGGCGACGTGCTCTCGGGTGGCAACTTTCACGCCGAACCGGTAGCGATGGCCGCTGACGTCCTGGCCCTGGCGATTTCCGAAATCGGCGCGCTGTCCGAACGCCGGATCGCCCAGCTGGTGGACCCGGCGCTCTCCGGCCTGCCGGCCTTTCTGGTGCGCGAAGGCGGCCTGAACTCCGGCTTCATGATCGCCCAGGTCACCGCCGCCGCCCTGGCCTCGGAAAACAAGACCCTGGCCCACCCCGCCTCGGTGGACAGCCTGCCGACCTCGGCCAACCAGGAAGACCACGTGTCGATGGCGACCTTTGCCGCCCGTCGCCTGCTGGATATGGCCGGCAACAGCAGCGCGGTGGTGGCCATCGAACTGCTCGGCGCCGCCCAGGGCGTCGACCTGCACGCCCCGCTCAAGACCTCGGAAAAACTCGCCGAAGTCCTGGCGATGATCCGCAGCGAAGTCGCGCACTACGACGAGGACCGTTATTTCGCCCCCGACATCGCGGCGGCCAGAAACTGGGTCGAATCCGCCGCCTTCGAGCGCTGGCTGCCGGCCGCACGCCTCTACGCCTGATCCAAACGGCTGGGCGCAGCTCTGCTGCGCCTCTTTCATCACACCATGGGGGCTGCCATGCGTCGCTATTATTCAGGGCCGGATGTTCACCGCGCACAGAGCATTGCCGAACTGGCGACCATGGCCCGGCAACGCCTGCCGTATTTCGCCTGGGAATACCTGGAAGGCGGCGCCGAAGAAGAGTGGACGCTACGGCGCAATCGCCAGGCGTTCGCTGAGGTGGCGCTGCTACCGCGCACCCTGGTGCCTTGCCAGGTGACAGACACCCAGCGCTCGCTGTTCGGGCGAGACCTGCCGCTGCCCATGGCCATCGGCCCCACCGGCTACAACGCGATGCTGTACCGCGATGCCGATATTCATTTGGCCCGGGCCGCCACGGAGCGCGGCCTGCCCTTCACCTTGAGTACGGTTTCCACCAGTTCCCTGGAACAGTTGGTCACGGCGGTCCCCGAGGTCAATCTCTGGTTCCAGCTCTATTGCCTGCGTGACCCCGCCGTCCGTGAAGACCTGCTGCAACGGGCCGACGCGGTCGGTTGCCGGACCTTGCTGCTGACCAGCGATGCCGTGCTGTTGGGCAACCGCGAATGGGACCGGCGCAACTTCGTCCGACCCCGGCAATTGAGCCCGCGCAACAAAATCGACGTGCTCTGCCATCCGCGCTGGATGGCCCAGGCGCTGTGGCCACGAGGACTGCCGAACCTGGGCAATATCGAGCGTTATCTGCCACCCGAACAACGCACCATCGAAGGCGCCGCGCACTTTATCGGCAGTCAGATGGACACCGGCCTCGACTGGGACGCCCTGGCCCGGTTGCGCGAGCGCTGGCCGCATCGGCTGCTGCTCAAGGGCGTGCTGCATCCGGCGGATGCCGAGAAAGCCGTGGCCCTCGGGCTCGACGGGTTGGTGATCAGCAACCATGGCGGCCGTCAGCTGGACGGGGTGCCCGCCAGCCTCGACTGCCTGCCGGCGATTGCCGCCGTGGCCAAAGGCAAGCTCGCGCTGCTGCTCGACAGTGGCATCCGACGCGGCAGCGACATTCTCAAGGCTTGCGCGCTGGGCGCCGACGCGGTGTTGCTGGGGCGATCTACCCTGTATGGAGTCGCCGTCGGCGGACAGGCCGGCGCCGGCCATGCCCTCGATCTACTGGCGCAAGAGCTGCGCCTGGCCTTGTCCTTGCTGGGCACTCCGAACCTGAATCAGCTTGATCGTCGTGCCCTGCTCACGACGCCCTCCTTCCCAGACCATGAGTTGAGCCGATGAACGATCTACAACAGACCCTCGAACAGCTACGTCAGGCGTTGGGGGATGACGCGGTCGTCACGGGCGCCGACATCAGTCAGCGTCACTACAGCGACTGGACCGGCCATGCCCCGGCCTGCCCCGCCGCACTGCTGTTGCCCAGGACCACGCTGGACGTGGCGAATGCCTTGCGCATCTGCAATAACGCCGGACAATCGGTGGTTCCCCAAGGCGGCATGACCGGACTGGCCGGCGGTGCCGTGCCGCGGGCCAGCGACATCGCCTTGTCCCTGGAACGCCTGCGCGGCATTGAAGAGATCGACGCGGCCGCCGCCACCCTCAGCGTCCTGGCCGGCACCACGCTGGAAGACATCCAGCAGGCAGCACTCAATGCAGGCTTTGTTTTTCCCCTGGACCTGGGAGCCCGTGGCTCTTGCCAGATCGGCGGCAATATCGCCACCAATGCCGGGGGCAATGCAGTGATTCGCTACGGCATGACCCGCGACCTGGTACTCGGCCTGGAAGTGGTCCTGGCCGATGGCCGGGTCCTCGATTTGCGCAACAAGATGATCAAGAACAACTGCGGTTATGACCTGAAACAGTGCTTTATCGGCAGTGAAGGCACCTTGGGCGTCATTACCCGGGCGGTCTTGAAGCTTGCACCACAACCGGGCCAGACCAGCACCCTGCTCTGTGCCCTGCCCGACTACGCCAGTGCGGTCAGCCTGCTGCGGCGGATTCAGCGTAGCGTCGGCACACCCCAGGCCTATGAACTGATGTGGCAGGACTTCTTTCGCCTCGGCGTGAGCTGGCTGGAAAACGCGAAAGCGCCGATGTCACTGGACTATCCGCTGTATGTGCTGCTCGAGTCCGCCGGTTCCCAGGAACAACTCGAAGCTTCATTGGAAGAGGCGCTTGCCGCCGGTGAGGTACTCGATGCGGTACTCGCCAGCTCCCAGACCCAGGCCCGGGGGCTGTGGAAAATCCGCGAAGCCACCGGTGAGTTCCCCATCCGCCTGAGCCCGTTGAACTTCGACGTCAGCCTGCCCATCGGCCTGATCGGCGACTTCGTCGAAAGTTGTCGCGCACGCCTGGAAGCGTGCTGGCCGGGTAATCACAGCGTGTATTTCGGACACATCGGTGACAGCAACCTGCACCTGACCGTGGACTGCGCGTCCCTGCCCCAGCCAGCGCCGATCCTCGCCATCGAGGAACTGGTCTACAGCGCCATCGGCGAACTCGGCGGCTCGGTGTCCGCCGAGCACGGCATCGGCCTGCTCAAGCGCGAGTTTCTCCATCACTCGGTCGGCCCCGAAGCCCTCGCGGTGATGCGCCAACTCAAGGACTGCTTCGACCCCAACGGCATTCTCAACCCGGGCAAGATTCTCGCCTGAGGGCTGTATATACCGGAGTGGCACGTTAACTGCTGTTGCCAAACCTGAACCACCGCTGGAACACACACTCAACCTCGCCGCATCCCCTGAAGGAGTGACACCATGCAACTCGATTCTCTATTCAGTAAACGATTCAACGGTCTGTGCCTGGCTCTAACCCTGAGCGTCGCGTCCCTGGCGGCACATGCCGATCAACTGGCGGACGTCAAGAAAGCCGGTGAACTGGTGGTAGGTACCGAGCTGCAATTTGCGCCTTTCGATTTCACCGACAACGGCAAGCAAAAAGGCCTCAACTCCGAGCTGTTCGAACAGTTGGGCAAGGAACTGGGGGTCAAGGTGAAGTTCCTCGACCTGCCGTGGCCGAGCGTGTTGCCGGGGCTTGAAGCGAAGAAATTCGACGTGGTCGCCGGCCCGATCATCGTGACCCAGGCCCGTAAAGAGCGTTATCACTTCATGCTGCCGATCGCCGAAGCGACCGTTGCCTTGATGATCGGTGCCAACGACAACAGTATCACCAAGCCCCAGGACATCGCCGGCAAGGCCGTTGGCGCGGGCAAAGGCTCGGCACAGCTCGAAGAACTGAAGACCTTCGCCGCCACGCTGCCAGAGAAGGTCACCATCCGTGAATACGTCGACAACAACCAGGCCTACGCGGACCTGGCGGCCAAGCGCATCGTCGCCGTCGCCAACTCGCTGCCGAATATCTCGTATGTCGCCGCCCAGCGCAGCACGACCTTCAAAGTGGTCCAGCCACCGTTCGGCAAAACCTCCTACTTTGCCTTCCTCGGACGCAAGGATGACGACGCCAACAGCCTGATCGCCGCACTCGATGCCGCCCTGCTGAAAATGCATGCGGACGGGCGCCTGGCGGCCTTGCAGAAAAAATGGCTGGGTGCCGAGATGAATGTGCCACAAGCCGACTTCACCCCGACCTGGTAAATCCACCTGCCCCTTGGAGGACCTGATCGCCGGCCGAGCCAGGCCGGCGATCAACTGAGTTGGAGTCACCGCAATGTTCGATTGGCCTTTGTTTTTGCAGAACCTGCCGTTGTTGCTGACCAGCCTGCTGGTGACCCTTGAGGTGTCCACCGCGGCCCTGGTGATCGGCTTTTTCATCGGCATCCTGATCGCCAGCCTGCGCCTGTCGCCCGTGCCGTTGTTCAAGCGCCTGGGCGGCGGCTATATCTTCGTGTTCCGGGGCATTCCGCTGCTGGTGCAATTGCTCTTTGTCTATTACTTCCTGCCACGGGTCGGCCTGCCCAACGTGTCGCCGCTGACGGCCGCGATCATCAGCCTGTCGTTGTGCGCCGGCGCCTATATCGCCGAGATCCTGCGGGGTGGTTTTCTCGCCATTCCCGGCGGGCAACTGGAGGCGGCCGGACTGCTCGGCCTGAGCACCCGGCAGATGCTGCTCCGTATCCGCGTGCCCCAGGCCGTGCGCCTGACCCTGCCGGCCCTGGTCAATGAAATGATCCTGCTGATCAAGGCGTCTTCGCTGGTGTCGGTGGTCGGGCTCGCCGACCTGACCCGTACCGCGCAGAACCTGGCGGCCAGTGACTACCTGTTCGTCCAGGACTACCTGATGCTGGCCGGCTTCTATTGCCTGATCAACATTCCCCTGGCGTTCTGTGGCGGCCTGTTGGAGCGACGCATGAAGGAGCAACAGACATGATCTTCGATTATCGGATCATCACCGAGCACCTCGACGATATCGCCCAGGGCTTCATGGTGACCCTCGGCACCTGGTCCGCCGGGGTGCTCCTGGGCCTGTTCCTCGGATTGCTGATTGCCGTGGCACAACTGTTTGGCAACAACCTGATTCGCGCGCCGTTGCGGGCGTTTATCGAAGTGATCCGCAGCACGCCATTCCTGGTCCAGTTGTTCCTGGTCTATTACGGCGGTCCAGCCTTCGGCCTCAGCCTGGACCCGATTCCCGCCGGGATCCTCGGGCTGGGCATCTATGGCAGCGTGTACTTCGCGGAGATCTTCCGCACCGGTTTCGAGTCGGTCGCCCGTGGCCAACTGGAGGCCGCCGACTGCCTGGGCATCAGCCGCTGGCAATGCATCCTGCGCATCCAGTTGCCGCAGATGCTGGTGATCATCCTGCCGGCGCTGGTCAACCTGGTGACCATCCTGTGCAAGGAAACCGCCGTGCTGTCGATCATCACCATCCCGGAACTGACCATGGTCATGACCGGCATCGGCTCGCAAACCTTCGCCTTCGTCGAAACCCTGTTGGTGTTGTGCATCGGCTACCTGCTGCTGGTGGAGCTTTGCTCACGCCTGGGCATGTACCTGGAAACACGGGTCGGGCGCTTTATGAGCAGGCAGCCGCAATGAACGACCTCCAACGCCATCTGAAACCTATTGTCCCGAAACAAGGTGACCCCATGAAGACTCCCGAAGCACTCCCCGGCGACTCGCAACCCATGGTGCGCCTGCACAATGTCGGCAAGAGTTTCGGCGCCCTGCGGGTACTCAAGGGCATCGACCTGCAAGTTCGGCATTCCGAAGTGGTGTGTCTGATCGGCCCTTCCGGCTCGGGCAAAAGCACCCTGCTACGGAGCATGGCCTTCCTCGAAGAGTACGACGAAGGCGAGATCCATATCGAAGGCCAGTTGCTCGGTTACCTGGCGGATAACGGCAAGGGCCGCAAACGTGCCGCGCAGGCGCAGATCAATCAGGTCCGGCGCAATATCGGCATGGTCTTTCAGCAGTTCAACCTGTGGCCCCACATGACCGCCCTGGGCAATGTCAGCGAAGCCTTGCTGCGGGTGCGCAAACTGTCCGGCGCCGAGGCCCGTCAACGCGCATTGGCCATGCTCGACAAAGTCGGCCTGGCGCACAAGGCCGACGTCTATCCGATCCAGCTCTCCGGCGGCCAGCAGCAGCGCGTGGCGATTGCCCGGGCCCTGGCCATGGAGCCGCACATCATGCTGTTCGACGAACCGACCTCGGCCCTCGACCCGGAACTGGTGGGCGAAGTCCTGCAGGTCATGAAGACCCTGGCCAAGGAAGGCATGACCATGGTGGTGGTGACCCATGAGATGGGTTTCGCCGCCCAGGTCGCCGACTCGGTGGTGTTCCTCGACCAGGGCCAGGTGGTGGCCCAGGGCACGCCGCAGCAAATCTTCCACAACACCGAACACCCCCGTCTGCAGCAATTCCTGCAGAACTACCTGGATCGCAATGCGTTCTGGCAAGACAACAAAGAGGTTTCCCCGGTATGAACGCTGCTGAACTGCAACTCCTTGCCCGCCCCCAGGTACGTGACCTCGCCAGCTACAACGCCGGCCTCGGCACGGAAGCGGTGCGCAAGCGTTTCGGCCTGACCCGGGTGGCCAAGCTGGGCAGTAACGAAAACCCCTTGGGCCCGGCCCCCGCCGTGGCCGCCGCCATGGCCCTGGCCTGCTCCAGCATCGCCCTGTACCCGGATGCCAGCTGCCTGGAGTTGCGCGCGGCCCTCAGCGCCAAGCTCGGCGTGGCGGGCGATCAGTTGGTGTTTGGCAATGGCTCCGAAGATTTACTGAGCATCATCAGCCGGGTGTTCCTCGACCATGGCGATGAAGTGGTCACGGTGGTGCCCTCGTTCGGCCTGCACTTTATCTATCCGATTGCCGCTGGGGCCCGGGTAACGGGCGTACCGATGACCGCCGAAGAGCGCTTCGATGTGCCGGCGATGATTCAGGCACTGACCCCGAAAACCCGCCTGCTGATGTTTTCCTGCCCGTCCAACCCGGTGGGCTGCACCCTCGACGCCGATGAGTTGCAACGCCTGTTGGCGGCCCTTCCGGCCCAGTGCCTGCTGGTCTTCGACGAGGCCTATTACGAATACGCGCAGTTCGAGGAGGGTTACCCCGACTGCCTCGCGCTGATCCAGGCCAGCGGCAAACCCTTTATCCTCCTGCGAACCTTCTCCAAGGCCTATTCCCTGGCCGGTTTGCGGATCGGCTACGGGATCGTCAGCGACCCGCTGCTGGCCGACCTGATCGACCGCTTGCGCACACCGTTCAATATCAACCGCGTGGCCCAGGCGGCTGCGATTGCCGCCCTGGCCGACGAAGAACATCTGCAAGCCACCCTCGCCCACGTGGCCCATGAGCGCCGGCATATGGTGATTGCCCTGCAGAACCTGGGATTGCGCACCGCGCCGTCGATGGCCAACTTCCTCTACTTCAGCACGCCCTATCCCGCTGAAACCATCAATCAGGCCTTGCTGGGCAAGGGCATTATCCTCAAACCCTGGCGTGAAGACGGCTACACAGAGTACTTGCGTGTTTCCATCGGTAGCTGTGAGGATAACGACCTTTTTCTCAAGGCCTTGGCAAGTGTGCTTGCCGCTCAAAAAAATGCGGACTGAATCATGATCAAAAATGCACCGCAAGCCCTCTATCGGCGCGCGAAGGACTTTGTGCAAGACAAGCTGCGCAACGGTGAATGGAAGCCTGGCGACTTGATCCCCTCGGAAAATCGCCTGGTGCAGGAACTGGGCATTTCGCGCATGACCGTCAACCGGGCCCTGCGCGAACTGACGGAAGAAGGCCATCTGTTGCGCATCTCGGGCGTCGGCACCTTTGTCGCCGAGAGCAAACCGCAATCGAACCTGCTGCGCATCACCAATATTGCCGACGAAATCATCGCCCGTGGGCACAGCTACTCTTGCCGCGTCCTGCACCTGGGGCGCGAGGCCGCCTCGATGCCGGTGGCCGCCGCCTTGGCGCTGCCCACCGGTTCGTCGGTGTTTCACCTGATCTGCGTGCACAGCGAGGAAGGCGTGCCGGTGCAGTTCGAGGATCGCTACGTCAATCCCGAACTGGTGCCGGATTTTCTCCAGCAGGAGTTCGGCGAACAACTGCAACCGGCGCGCTACCTGTTGCAAGTCATTCGCCCCGATGAAATGGAGCATATCGTCGAGGCCGGTCACCCCAGCGGCGACGAAAGCAAGCATATGCAGATCGATGCCCTGGAGCCGTGCCTGATCCTGGTACGGCGGACCTGGAGCCAGAACAAGATTGTCACCTATGTTCGCCTCACCCACCCCTCCTCGCGTTATCGCCTCGGCAGCCGCCTGCCGGTGAGCGGCGCCCACCGGGACAGCTAGGAGCCCCCGTCGGCAACTGGCGAAAAAGCTCGGGAGCTTCGGTCAGCAGACAGTCAGACAAGCCCTCTAGTCTGTTGCCTGGGTTCCTGTCTCGAGTCAATTTGATGCCCCGTCCACGCCAAGGCGGTTTCACCCTGATCGAAGTGCTGGTGGCACTGACCATCATCGCCGTCGCGCTGTCCGCCGCCGTGCGCCTGGCCGGGGTGATGACCCAGAGCAGCGGGCTGTTGCGGGATAAATCCATCGCCTTGCTGGCGGCCCAGAGCCGTCTGGCAGAGTTGCGCCTGGAAGGACGCCTGCCCGTCGGACGCAAGTCCTTCGAATGCGATCAGGGCCGGCTGATGCTGCGCTGCGACCAGGTGATCGGCGCGTTCGGCGTCGGTTTGTTCAAGGTCGATATCCGCGTGCTCGACCGCAGTCGCGAAGCACCGCCACTGGCACAGCTGGAGACCGTGCTGAGCCCGGCCCCGGCCGCCCTCAAGGGCGGGTCAGCTTCGGCAGGAACGGCGCAGTACTGAGGCGGGTGACGTTGAGGTGGAGCTTTTCCGTACCCCGTTCGACAACAATCCCTTCAGGCTCGATGGCCAGCAGACGCACGCCCTGGCTGAGGGTTTCGCCCGCCAGGAAGCTGCGCGGTGGACCGTCGTTGAGGCTGAGGATCGCCACCGCGCCGTGCACCCCGGCCATGACCCCGGAAACCTTGATATCGAGTACCGCCGGCTGGTTGGAAAACCACTGCAGCGCGGGGTTGTCACTGCGCGTACCGACGGTCTGCGAGAGGCCTTCGGGTAGCAGCGATGGCGTCGGTTTCAGCAGCAGGCCGGACCCGATCAGCGCACCGGCCAGGGCCGCGAGCAAGCCCAGGGCCTGGACAATCTGTGGCGGGGAGAAACGATGAGTCCATTGCATGCTTGAGGTCCCTTTCGACGATGATCCGAAACATCAGACTACCGATCAATTCTCACGTTTTTATTTCACACGCCCATCATCTTCGCGGCGCAGCATGTATTGACCCCCAAGGAGCCCTTGTCGAATGGATGTCGTGCGCCCCCAGGCCGGTTTCACCCTGATTGAATTGATGGTGGTGCTGGTGATCATCGGTATCGCCAGCGCGGCCATTGGCTTGAGTATCAAGCCGGACCCGCTGCACCTGCTGCGCAAGGACGCCGAAAGCCTGGCCCAGGCCCTGCAAGTGGCCCAGGCCGAAGTCCAGGCCGATGGCCGGCCGATTCGCTGGTTGAGCGACAGCAAGGGCTATCGCTTCAGCCGTGGCGACGACCAGGGCGGCGTCGAGCAATTCGCCCAGGACCCGCAACTGCGCCCGCGCGCCTGGCAGAGCACACCGATGCAAGTACGGATCGACCCGGGCAAAAGCCTGCTGCTGACCGCCGAATGGATCGGCGCGCCCTTGCGCCTGTCCCTCTCCGACGGCCAGCACAGTATCAGCGTGCTGCGCAGTGCCACCGGGGAGGTCAAGGTGCAATGAAACGCCAGGCCGGTTTTACCCTGATCGAAGTGATGGTCGCGATCATGCTGATGGCGATTGTCAGCGTGATTGCCTGGCGTGGGCTGGACAGCGTCAACCGCGCCGATGAACACCTCAAGGCCAGTGCCGGCCAGACCCGTGAGCTGCTGGCCGCCCTGGGACAGTTGGAGCGCGATGTCGCGTTGCGCGCCGGTATCGAACTGGTGGAGCCGCTGGTGGTGGATGTCGAACACCCGCCGCCGCCGGCTCCCGCGGCCCTGAGCGTACGCAGTGCCGAACGCAAGGGCTTTCGCCTGGAGCTGATCCGCGCCGCACCGCAGCAGGACGGCGGTCTGCAACGGGTACGTTGGTGGTTGCAAGGCGGCACCCTGTATCGGGCCGCGGGGCCTGCGCGCACGCAATTCCCGTTGCCGACGGCCAAGGATGGCGTGGCGGTATTGAGTCAGGTGCGGGAAATGGACTTGCGGGTCTGGCAACCGGGCAAGGGCTGGCGCAATCCGGGTGGCAATCATCAGGACAATCCCCTGGGCCTGGAGATTACCCTGGTCCGCGATACGCCCCAGGGACCGGAGCGTTACCGCCAAGTGCTAGGCCCCTTGCAATAGCGGGGCCCCACTAGCTGAGCAGCACCACTCCACCCGGCAACTCGGTGCACTTGGCCCCGTAGGCATCGCGAATCAACAAGGCCACGCCCGCCAACTGATCGAGGCTGAAGCGCGCCTGGACCTTGCGCTTGCCCAGCTCGGTGTTGAGCAGTACCAGCATCCCCGGGCGATAGCGGTTGATCTCGTCGATCACCGAGGCCAGAGTCGCGTCGTTGAACACCAGCATCTTGTTGCGCCAGGCGATCACATTCGCCGCGTCGACCGTTTGCAGTTCACCGGTATGCTGGAGGTCATAAGTCAGTTGCCGACCGCTTTCCAGGCGGAAACTGCGACCCTGTACCTGCACCGTCAACAAGCCCTCGATACAGGTCACACAAACGCTACGGTCAATATGACGCAAGTTGAAACGCGCCTGCTCGGCCTGCAGCCAGCCGGGACCGGCCTGGACGCTGATCGCCTCGCGGGAGCGCGTCACCACCTCGACTTCACCACTGACCAGTTCAATCTGTGCTCCACCGCCCAGCGAGGACAGGCGATTGATCCGGGTCTGGGTATTGAGTTCCAGGCGGATGTCGTCGCTCAGATCGATACGCCGTTGCTCGCCGACTTCGGTAATGTAATCGGCCCCCAGCCCGGAAAAACCGCCCGGCACCGTCTCGCGTATCAGGAAAAATGCCGCCGACGCGGCGATAGCACCACCCAGGAAGGCCCTGCGCCCGAAACTCCGAGCCCGTGGCGGATGCTGCAATTGCAAGGCGGCCGGCTTGAGGGATTGCCACATCGACTTGCTGTGCTCGAACGCCCGGGCGTGTTCCGGACTCAGCGCACACCACTGGCGCAGGGCCCGGGCATCGCCGGCGGTGGCCCGCCCCGAAGTCAGGAGGATCAGCCAATCCTGGGCTTCGCTGTGCAATCGAGCGGTCTCGTCGACCCGGGAATCAGTGATGGAAGTCGTGTTCAAGCGCGCAGGTACTCAAGAAGATTTTGCTGGTCTATTACCTAGACGGTTTTCCCGCACCGGGACCGAACCGCTGAATCACTTTTCTTTCCAGGCGCGCCGCGCAATGCCCCAAAGCGGCCTTCAACTCCTTCTCGACCATTCGCGTGGAAATCCCGAAACGCTGGGAAATCTCCAGGTGCGGGGCTTCCTCCAGACGCGCGGCAATAAAAATCCGCCGACGCCGTGGCGGCAGTTCATAGAGGGCATTGAGCAGCAACTGGATCTCCTTCTGCCCGCCCACGACCCGCTCCGGGTCCTGGGCTTCGTCGCGGACCTGCAGCAGCTCCTCGACTTCCTCGCCGGTCAACAGGCGGGCGTCGGCCTGACGACGATCGGCGGCGATATTCAACGCCATCCGATACAGATAGGCATTGGGTTGAGTGAGGTTGAGCGGCGCCTCCATGCGATCGACCCGCAGATAGGTTTCATGCAGGACGTCGTTGGCCATATCCTCGGAGCCCAGGCGCCGGCGCAAGCGCGCCTTGAAGTCGTCATAGGAGGTCAGGAACAACCGGACCATCGGACTGTGCCCGATATTTTTCATACCTCTCAGGCTCCTTCCCGCTCTGTGCATTCCATGCTGGTTCCTGCTGAATTCGGCGTTATTAGAAGAGTTATCGGCTGATGCAGCGACGTCGGGGCCGCTCGTTTGACCCGCACGCTGCTCAGGCGCGCCACCAGCGCCCCATCGCGCTGAACATCACCGGTGGAACTGACCAGGCGGCTGTACTGGACTTCGCCGGCACGCCCGATCCACACCTGCAAAACCGCCCGGTAAGTCCCCGGCCGGGTCAGCGGCAAGACACACAAGGCCTGTTCGATCGCCACCTGGATCGCCAGGGCATAACTGCTCGCCATGGCTTTCGCGGCCGAACTCTCGGCGACCTTGCCCACCGGACGCTCGCTGACCCGCGCCACTTGCAGGGTGAAGGCATCGGCCCGGGCATAACGCGCCATCAGACCGCTGCCACTGAGCAACAGGCTCAGGGCCTCGCCAGCGCGGTAGCGGCCCTGCACGGCAAAAGAACGACGTGCGCGGGTCAGGTCGCGGTCCACCAGCACCGCCATGCCGGTCAAGCGGCTGAACGTGTCCAGCGCGCCGGCCAGGTCCTGGGCGGCAATGTCCAGGTCCAGGCGCACCTCGGGATCCAACTGCACCGGCTCCGCCGCCAGGCAGGGCAACATCTCGCCCAGCAGCGCGCCGGACAGGGCCCAACCTGCCAGGAAATAGCGAAAGAACGACAGACGCACCGTCACGGATCGAAGTCCCTGCACAGCTGACGTGTTCCTGAAAATCGTCATCCTGAGGGCTGTTTATGAACCTGATGTTACGTGCACTGCAAAAAAACCATCACCCAGTGGCAAAAAGCTTTGCACTAGACTAAAGGATCAGAGAAACCCCTCTTCCGGGGTCGCCAGGAGGCTCCAATGAAAGGTTCTTCAATCTTCACTACCCTGTTGTTCGTCGCGCTATCAGGCCCGCTCCTGGCCGCCGAGCCGACAGCCGAACCGGTCGGCTGCATCGACGTCAGTGTCGGTGGCTACAAGGCCCCGGATTACAACTGCCTGAGCCAACAGATGAGCGACCCGGAACAGGCCCAGGCGCGGCAGAAAAACCAGGAAGCGCTGAACCCCGACATCAGCAAAAAAGCCCCCAACAAGCTGGGCCTGGCGACACCGGCCGCGACCAGCGTACGCATGGGCAACACCTTCGGCACCTCTGTGACACCGCAACGGCCAGCTGCGGGTCAGTGACCGCCACGGCCCTTGAGCAGGCTGAAAGCTTCCTTAGGGCATCCCCAGCCAGTGCGGCAGCGTCAGCGAGATCATCGGCACATAGGTGACCAGGATCAGGAACACCAGCAGGATCATCAGCCACGGCAATGCCGCACGAATGGTCTGGCCCAGGGTCAACCCGGTCACCGCCGAGGTCACGAACAGGTTCAGCCCCACCGGTGGGTGCACCAGGCCGATCTCCATGTTCACCACCATGACGATACCCAGGTGGATAGGGTCGATCCCCAGCTTCACGGCAATCGGGAAGAAAATCGGCGCGAGGATCAGCACAATCGCCGAGGGTTCCATAAAGCTGCCCGCCACCAGCAACACCACATTGACCATCATCAGGAAGCCGATCGGCGTCAGCCCTTCGGACACCACCCAGTTGGTGATCTGCTGCGGGATCTGCTCGGTGGTCAGCACATGGGCGAACAGGATGGCGTTGGCGATGATGAACATCAGCATGATCGCCAGGCGACCCGACTCCATCAGCACCTTCGGGCAATCGCGGATCTTCATGTCCTTGTAGATGAACAAGGCCACAAACGCCGAATACACCGCCGCCACCGCCGCCGCTTCAGTCGGAGTGAACAGGCCGCTGTAGATCCCACCGAGGATGATCACCAGCAACAGCAGGCCCCAGAATGCCCGGCGTGCTGCCGTCAACCACTCGCGAAAAGTCGCTCGCGGTTGCGCCGGGAGCTTCTTGATCCGCGCGACGATATAGATCGCCACCATCAACATCAGGCCCAGCAACAGCCCGGGAATCACCCCGGCCATGAACAGCTTGCCCACCGAAGTTTCCGTGGCCGCCGAGTACACCACCATGACGATGGACGGCGGAATCAGGATACCCAGGGTCCCGGCGTTGCAGATGATGCCGGCACCGAACTCCTTCGGATAACCCGAACGCACCATCCCCGCCACCGCGATGGAACCCACCGCCGCCACCGTCGCCGGCGAGGAGCCGGACAAGGCGGCAAACAACATGCAGGCCAGCACGGCGGCAATCGCCAGGCCGCCGCGAATATGCCCGACACAGGCGTTGGCGAAATCGATCAGGCGCTTGGCCACGCCGCCGGTGGTCATGAAGGCCCCCGACAACAGGAAGAACGGAATCGCCAGGAAGGTGTAGGCGTCCGAGGTTTCGAACAGCTTGATCGCCAGGGAACTGAGGGAATCCTGGCTGAAGATCAGGATCGACACGGCGCCGGACAGGCCCAGGGAAATGGCGATGGGCACGCCGAGAAACATGAAGGTGAACAACAGCAGAAACAGGCAGAGAACGGCCATCAGTGCTGCTCCTTGTGTTCGCTCGCCAGCTTGCTCGCTTCGCCGGCTTCATCGGCCAGGCCCAGGCCGGTCTGGCGACGGGTGAAAATGCGGTAGAAGATTTCAAGGTAGCGGATCAGCACCAGGGCGAAGCCCACCGGTACGATCAGCACGATGTAGCCGACCTTGACCCCGTACTGGTCGAGGTCCTCGGCACCGATACCGGCAGTGAGCACCGCGTTCAGCCATTTGTAGCTGGCCACCATGAACAGCCCGGCGTACGCCAGGCAGCAGGCGCAGGCGAGCAGCGCCAGGTAACGCTGCACCGGGCGCGGCGTCAGCTTGACCAGGGCGTCGACGCCCAGGTGCCCGGCGGTGCGCACGCCATAGGAGATACCGAAGAAGATCAGCCAGCCGAACATGGCCTTGGTCAGGGCCACGCTCCAGGTCATGTCCTGGGCCACGGTCATGGTGGCGTCGCCCAGGGAGCCGAAGAAGCCGCTGCTCCAGGCCCAGCGGTCGGCCAGGTTGAAGAACAGCGTGTAGATGTTGTTGGCCATCACATAGACAAAGGTCACCAGCGTCATGGCCGCCAGCAGGAAGGCGATGAAGCCTTCCTCGAAATGTTCCCAGATGCGCCGCAACGATTGCGTTTGCATGGGCAGGACTCCGCGAGAGGGAAAAGGAAGTACCGGGGCGTGGTGTCAGGGCTGGTTGGACTTGTCCGCCGCGTCGATCAGGTCGGCACCGATTTCACCCTCGAACTTCTTCCATACCGGTTTCATCGCCTCGCGCCATTGCCCACGCTCTTGCGGGGTCAGCTCGATGATTTCGCTGGTCTTGGCGTCGATGATCTTCTGCTTGGCGCTCTGGTTCAGCGCTTCGGCCTGTTTGTTCACTTCGACAGTGACCTCGGCCATGATCTTTTCCAGCTCGCTACGGATATCCGGCGGCAAACCGTCCCAGAACTTGCTGTTGGTGATCACCATGTAGTCGATCAGGCCATGGTTGGATTCGGTGAAGTACTTCTGCACCTCGTTGACCTTCTGGCTTTCATAGTTCGACCAGGTGTTCTCGGTGCCGTTGACGGTGCCAGTCTGCAAGCCCTGGTAGACCTCGGCGAAGCTCATCTTGCGCGGGTTGGCGCGGATCGCCTTGAACTGCTCCTCCAGCACGCTCGAGGCCTGGACGCGGAACTTCAGGCCACGGGCATCGCCCGGTACGTGCAGCGCCTTGTTCGCGGAAATCTGCTTCAGGCCGTTGTGCCAATAGGCCAGGCCGAGAATGCCCTTGCCCTCCATCGCGGTCAGCAGCGCCTTGCCCTGGGCGGCCTGGAAGCGGTCGACGGCGGCCATGTCGTTGAACAGGAACGGCAGGTCGTAGATCTGGATCTGCTTGGTGTACTGCTCGAACTTGGCCAGGGACGGCGCCAGCATCTGCACGTCGCCGAGCAGCAGGGCTTCCATTTCCTTGCCGTCGCCAAACAGCGACGAGTTGGGATAGACCTCGACCTTGACCCGGCCCGGCAGACGCTCTTCGGCGAGTTTCTTGAACAACAGCGCGCCCTGCCCCTTGGGCGTGTTTTCCGCGACGACGTGGGCGAACTTGATCACGATGGGCTCGGCCGCCTGCGCCAGGCTGGCGGTGAGCAAGGTGGCGGCGCAGAACAACGCCCGGGTCAACTTGAACATGTAAGTCACCTTCTTATTGTTGTGTGGTAGGCAGGTTGCCTAAAGCCATGCGTATAGAGAATTTCGAATTCTGAGTACCTGCGTTCGGTCCAGGTGAACGCTCCATAAACCCTGGGTTTATTGCCAAAGGTCGAGTAGGACGAGGTCTCCGCTTATCGCGTCAGGATCGGCCTGTCGTGCCTGCGGCAATGACCTACGTCAGCGCCAGCAAGCGCCGGGCCCGCAACAGGACGGGAGCGTCGACCATCTGGCCATCGACCTGGTAGGCCCCGGCGCCGTCGCTTCCGGCGTCCACCACGCGCCTGGCCCAGGCCAGGTCTACGGCGCTCGGAGCCAGGGCGGCGTGGATCACCGCTACCTGTCTTGGGTGAATGCACAGCGCGCCGGCAAAGCCCATTTCATAGGCATGGCGGATTGAGCGCCGCAGACCCTCGGGGTCGTCGATGGCCGGATGTACGCCATCCAGTGGCGCGACCAGGCCGGCGACGCGCGAATGCACGATCAGCGCCAGGCGCGCCTGGTCGAGGGCGAACCCGGCGGCTGGCGAACCGCTGGAGAGGTTCAGGTCCAGGGCCAGGTCCAGGCCGCCGAAGGACAGGCGCTCGACGCCAGGGGCACCGGCGATTTCAGCCAGGTTCAGCAAACCCCGGGCACTTTCGATAATCGGCCAGACCGCTTTGCCGGTCGCGGCCACGGCGCCGACCTGGGCCGCGTTCTCGACCTTGGGCAGCAGCACGCCGCTGACACCGAGGTGTTGTTTACAGAACGCCAGGTCGGCGCTGTGTTCGGCGTGGTCCGGGGCATTGACGCGCACCAGGACCCGGGCCTGGGGATGCTGGGTGAGGAATTGTCCGAGATGGTCACGGGCGATTCGCTTGAGCGGTTCCTCGACGGCATCCTCGAAGTCGACGATGACGGCATCGGCGCCGCTGGCCAGGGCCTTGGCAAAACGCTCGGGACGGCTGCCGGGGACAAAAAGCGCGGAGCGGGCTATGGATGAAGACATGCTGAATTCCTTGTTTTTCCGGAAATGACTGCAAGAGCGTCGAGACTCGTCACTGTAGGAGCCGGCTTGCTGGCGATGGCGTCCACATGCTCGCGGCAAGGCTCAAGGGCCTCATCGCCGGCAAGCCGGCTCCTACAAGGGCCGTGCTCAAATCACACCCCCAACGCGCAATCCCTCGATGGCCTCGGCGGAAAAGCCCAATTCGCCCAGAATTGCCCCGGTGTGCTGACCCAAGCCCGGCACCGCATCCATTCGCGGTGCAAACGCCGCATTACGCGCCGGTGGCAGCAGCGCCGGGAGTTTCCCCGACGGGCTCTCGACCTCGCGCCAACCATCGCGGGCCTTGAGCTGCGGGTGGTCCCACACTCCCTGCATGTCATTGACACGGGCATTGGCGATCTGCGCCTCTTCCAAACGGGCAATCAACTGCTCGCTGCTGAGCCGGGCAAAGCTGTCGACGATGATCTGGCGCAGCACCTCGCGATTGGCCGATCGCTTGAAGTTGGCCGAAAAACGCTCGTCCACCGCCAACTCCGGCGTCAGCA
Source organism: Pseudomonas gingeri (assembly GCF_013386165.1). Lineage (GTDB taxonomy): Bacteria > Pseudomonadota > Gammaproteobacteria > Pseudomonadales > Pseudomonadaceae > Aquipseudomonas > Aquipseudomonas gingeri_C. The sequence continues at coordinate 1,136,525 of NZ_JACAOS010000003.1, forward strand.
GCACCTTGTCGCAGAACGCCGCCCATTCACGCTCGTTCTGCAAGCCGAGCATCACCGTGCCGCCGTCGCCCGCCGGAAACGGCCCATAGGGATAAATGGTCGAATGCGCCGCGCCGGCCCGTGGCGGTGGCGGTGCGCCGTCGAAGGCGTAATACATCGGGTAGCCCATCCACTCCACCAGGCTTTCCAGCATGCTGACGTCGATACGACTGCCCTCCCCGGTTTTCTCCCGCAGCAGCAAGGCCGAAAGAATGCCGCTGTAGGCATACATGCCGGCGGAGATATCGGCGATGGAACACCCGGCCTTCGCCAGTTCCTCCTCGCCCGGCCCGCCCGTCACCGAAAGAAAACCACCCTCGCTCTGGATCAGCAGGTCATAGGCCTTCTTCTTTTCATAAGGACCGCCTTCGCCATAACCGGAAATATCGCAGACGATCAACCGTGGAAAACGTTCATGCAGTGCATCGAAGGACAAGCCCATACGGGCAGCGGCGCCTGGCGCGAGGTTCTGCACCAGCACATCGGCCTGCCCCAGCAGACTCTCGAGAATGTCGCCGGCCTGATCCTGCTTGAGGTCCAGGGTCAGGCTTTCCTTGGAACGGTTGGTCCAGACGAAATGCGAAGCCAGCCCACGCACGCGCTCGTCGTAACCGCGAGCGAAGTCACCGCTGCCGGGACGCTCGATTTTCACCACCCGCGCCCCCAGATCCGCCAGTTGCCGCGTGCAAAATGGCGCAGCAATGGCGTGTTCAAGGCTGATCACGGTGATGCCGTCCAGCGGGCGCGGTGCCGGGGTGTTGCCTGCGGCCGTTTTCATCAGCGCAGCTCCTTCAAGTCAGTGGTGTTGCGCAGGTCCCAGACCTGGCGGATCAAGCCTTCGGCCTGCTCCGGCGAACGGGCGCCGGAGAACTGCAACAGACGACGGAATTTATCTTCCAGTTCGGCCCGCGACAGGCTGTTGCCGGGATCGCCCTTGGGTTCATCGATGGCGCCATAAAGGCGGCGACCCTCAACCGTGGTGACCACCACCCGGCCCAGCCAGCGTTGCGGATAGGCCGCGTCGACTTGCGGGTCCAAGGTCATGCTGACCTTCTCGCGAAATGCCGCCACGGCCGGATCGGTCAAGGACAGCTGATGGAACTCCGGTAGCCCGGCCTTGCCATGCACGGCGATCAGGCCCAGCACGGTACCCATGGAAAACTTGGCCTGGTGCACGCTCTGCGGCACCTTGACCCGTCCCAGCACATCAATGGCGCCCTGATGCACGCGGGTTTCCACCTGCTCGATCTGTTCGTGGCCCAAGCCCTCGCGCGCCATCAGTTCCAACAGCGCATCGGCGGCCGGATGGGTATGGCGGCAGGAGGCATGGAACTTGAACGAGGTCTCCACCAGGGCCCAGCGACTGCCCAGGCGATCGGACAGCCGGGTCGGATCGGCATCGCTGGACATACCGGCGGCCAGGCCCTGGTCGCCTTCGAGGATATTCCGCGCGCCGGTCAGGCCATCAGCCGTCAGGTAGGCGGCCAGCAAGCCGTCCGCCGCGGCCTTGGCGGTGTGCAACTGCTTGGAGTCGGCGGCATCGCGCAGGAACTCCCAGAGCCCGGCGGCCTGGGTACCGGCGCTGCCCAGCAGGTTGATAAATTGCTCCCGGTCGAAGTCCAGCAACTTGCCCACGGCCACTGCGGCCGCCAACGTGCCGACAGTGGCCGTGGTGTGGAAGATCCGATAGTGGGAGCGGCCGAGGAATTCACCGATGCGAATCCCCGCCTCGTAGCCGGCCACCGACGCCAGCAGCAACTCACGCCCGGACTTGCCCAGGTCCTGGGCCGCCGCCAGCGCGGCGGGGAACACCACCGTGGCCGGGTGCAGCACGGAGCTGTTGTGCAAGTCGTCCTGCTCCACCAGATGGGAGGACGCCGCGTTCACCAGAGCAGCAAAATACGCCGAACTGCCCTGGCCATTGACCAGGATGCGCGCCGGGCCGTGCTCCGGGCCCATCTTGCGGGCATAGGCTTCGAACAGTGGAATCGGATGGGCACCCTGGCTGGCCAGGGCCGAGGCCAGCCAGTCGAGGAACAGATCTTCGCTACGTTCGAATACCGCTTGAGGCACCTGCTCATAACGCAGGTCAGCGAGGAATTCGCACAGCGCTTGGGTATGGCTCATGCTCAATACCTCAAAAGCTGCGTGGCAGTTCGAGCAGGTGCTCGGCCACGTAGGACAGGATCAGGTTGGTGGAGATCGGCGCCACCTGGTACAGGCGGGTTTCGCGGAACTTGCGCTCGACGTCGTATTCACAGGCAAAACCAAAACCGCCGTGGGTCTGCAGGCAGGCATTGGCCGCTTCCCAGGACGCCTTGGCCGCCAGGTACTTGGCCATATTGGCGCTGGCCCCGGCGTTCTCACCGTTGTCGTATTCCTCGCAGGCCCGCCAGCGCATCAGGTCGGCGGCCTCAATCTCGATATGCGCTTCGGCAATCGGGAACTGCACCCCCTGGTTCTGGCCGATGGGCCGCCCGAACACCACCCGGTCACGGGCATAGGCACTGGCCTTCTCGATAAACCAGCGGCCGTCGCCGATGCACTCGGCGGCGATCAGCGTGCGTTCGGCATTCAGGCCGTCGAGGATGTAGCGGAAGCCCTTGCCCTCTTCACCGATCAGGCTGTCGGCGGGGATTTCCAGGTTGTCGAAGAACAGCTCGTTGGTCTCGTGGTTGACCATATTGGCAATCGGTTGCACGGTCAGGCCGTTGCCGATGGCCTCGCGCAGGTCCACCAGGAAGATCGACATGCCCTCGGATTTTTTCTGCACCTCGGCCAGGGGCGTGGTGCGGGCCAGCAGGATCATCAGGTCGGAGTGCTGGACCCGCGAGATCCAGACCTTCTGGCCGTTGATCACATACTTGTCACCCTGCTTGACCGCAGTGGTCTTGATCTTGGTGGTGTCGGTGCCCGTCGTCGGCTCGGTAACAGCCATCGATTGCAGACGCAGTTCGCCGCTGGCCAGCTTCGGCAGGTAGAAGCTTTTCTGCGCCGCGCTGCCGTGGCGCAGCAGGGTGAACATGTTGTACATCTGGCCGTGCACGGTGCCCGAGTTACCGCCGCAGCGGTTCACCTCCTCGAGGATCACCGAGGCTTCGGCCAGGCCCAGGCCCGAGCCGCCGTATTCGGCTGGAATCAGCGCCGCCAGCCAGCCGGCATCGGTCAACGCCTTGACGAAGGCTTCGGGAAAACCCTTTTCCTCGTCGACCTTGCGCCAGTAGGCGGCATCAAATTCGCCGCACAGGGCGCGCACGCCTTCGCGAATGGCATTGAGTTCTTCGTTGTTATTCGGGTTCATGGGGGTGATGGCCTTTTTATTGTGAGTCGAAATGCACTTCAGCCTGCTGGGCCAGGCCGGCGGCATTGCCGGCCCACAACTGGGCGACGCCGGGGCTGAGGATTCGTCCGCCGACTTCGAAGGGCTGCGGTGCAATCAACGGGCGCACGCCGCGATAGGAGAAGCGCCGCAGGGTCGCCTGGGGATGGGCCCGGCAGAACGCCCGCAGGTTCAGGGTGGCGATCATCGGACCGTGCACCACCAGGCCCGGATAACCTTCGGTCTCGGTGACGTAGGGGAAGTCGTAATGGATGCGGTGACCGTTGAAGGTCACGGCGCTGTAGCGGAACAGCAAGGTCGGCGTCGGCTCCACGGTTTCGTGCCAGTCCCCCTGGACCAGGGCTTCGCCACTGCTTTGTTTAGGCGGCGTCGGTTCGCGGTAGACGATGTCCTGTTCTTCGCGTATCGCCAGCCGGCCATCCTGGGAGTAGTCATGGCGCACGGTGACGAACAGCAAGGCGCCGCTGCGTCCGTGTTTTTCCTCGATATGGCTGATGGTCGACAGCCGGCTGGCATCGTGACCGGCCCGCAGGTGCTCGAAGAATTCAAGGCGCCCCCCGGCCCACATGCGATTGCGATTGTCCGCCGGTGGCAGGAAGCCGCCACGGGCCGGGTGACCGTCGCTGCCCAGCAGGCTTTCGGCAAGCGGCTCCTGGAAGAAACACCATTGCCACAGCGGCGGCAACGCCTCGCCGTGGGCCGGAGCCGACTCACCAAAGGTCGCGGCGATACGCTTGAGCAGGTTGCGACTCAATTGGTCGTGGGCTTCTTCGGTCCGTCCGAGCCAGGCACTCAGATCCGTTGCACTCATGGAAGGTTTCCCCTTGCCGGTTGTTGTCATGAACCGATGATGCAAGGTGCAGCCCGTTCCGAGAATTTGCATTTCTATAAGCCGGCGTTCAGTTATGCTGAACGCCACCGTCCCTGCCCCCATCCGGGCCCTGACCGGAGTCGCCCATGCATTTCGACCTGGCGGATCTACGCCTCTTCATTCATATCGCCGAATCGCCGAGCCTGACCCAGGGCGCCCGCCGCGCCTTCCTCTCGCCGGCCGCCGCCAGCGCGCGGATCAAGGCCCTGGAAGCTCAACTCGACACCCGCCTGCTGTACCGCGACAGCCGTGGCGTGGAAGTCACTCCGGCCGGCCAGCGCCTGCTGCAACATGCCCGGCTGATCATGCGCCAGGTCGACTACCTGAAAAGCGAATTCACCAGTTATGGCGGCGATTCCGCCGGGCATATCCGTATCTTCGCCAACACCACGGCCGTGACCGAGTTTCTCCCGGAAGTGCTGGCCGGCTTCCTGTCCAAGCGTCCCGGGGTCACGGTGGACCTGCAGGAACGCCTGTCGCGGGACATCGTCCGCGGTGTCCTCGACGGCACCACCGACATGGGCATCATCGCCGGCCCGGTGGAAGCCAGCGGCCTGCAGGTCATGCACTTCAGCACCGACCGGCTGGTATTGATCGTGCCGGTGGACCACCCGTTGGCCACGCAGCAGTCGGTGACCCTCGGCCAGACCCTGGCGTTCCAGCATATCGGCCTGCACGAAGGCAGCACCTTGCTGAGCTTTTTGCGCGAACACGTCGAACGGCTCGGCAAGACCTTGTCGTTGCGGATCCAGGTCTCGAGTTTCGAGGCGATCTGCCGCATGGTCGAAGCCGGCGTGGGCATCGGCATCATTCCCGAATCCGCCGCCGTGCGGCACTGCCGGACCATGGAGCTGGTGACCGTGGCACTGGACGAACCCTGGGCGATTCGCGAGCGCAGCATTCTGGTGCGTGAGCTCGAAGCCCTGCCGGGGACCATTCGCGCCTTGATTGCCACGCTGATGCCTGGGACACCAACCTGAACCGCCCTACAGTTTGGGTTGCACAAACCCCTGCTTCGGCGGCATTCTTGAAGGCATTCGACAGATAGAACTTTTCACCGCAGCCGCACTCAATCAGTGCATGGATCCACGCCCTTCCCGACAGAGACGCTCATGACTTCGAAGCTTGCACAACTCAAGCAATTCACCACCGTGGTCGCGGACACCGGCGACCTCGACGCCATTACCCGCCTCAAGCCGGTCGACGCCACCACCAACCCTTCGCTGCTGCTCAAGGCCGCCGCGCTGCCAGGCTACGCCGACCTGCTCAAGGCCGCCGTGTCCCACGCCAAGGGTGATGTCGGCCTGGCCTGCGACCATTTCGCGGTGTCCGTGGGCAGTGGCATTCTCAAGGCGATTCCAGGGCGTATTTCCACCGAAGTCGACGCACGCCTGTCCTTCGATGAAACCGCGCTGCTGAGCAAGGCCCACCAGTTGATCGAGCTGTACGACAAGGCCGGTGTCAGCCGTGACCGCGTACTGATCAAGCTGGCTTCGACCTGGGAAGGTATCCGCGCCGCCGAGAAGCTGGAAAAGGCCGGCATCCAGACCAACCTGACCCTGCTGTTCTCCTTCGCCCAGGCCGCCGCCTGCGCCGATGCCGGGGTGTTCCTGATCTCGCCGTTCGTGGGCCGCATCTACGACTGGTACAAGAAGTCCACCGGCAACGAATACACCGGCGCCGACGATCCGGGCGTGCAATCGGTCACCCGCATCTACAACTACTACAAGTCCAATGACTACAAGACCGTGGTCATGGGCGCGAGCTTCCGCAACCTCAACCAGATCGAACAACTGGCCGGTTGCGACCGCCTGACCATCAGCCCGGACCTGCTGGAAAAACTCGGCCAGGACGAAGGCACCCTGGAGCGTCGTCTGGCGCCGGGTGCCGAGGGTGAAGCGCGTTTGAACCTGAATGAAGCGCAGTTCCGCTGGGCCTCCAACGAAGACGCCATGGCTACCGAGAAGCTGGCCGAAGGTATTCGCCAGTTCGCCCGTGACCAGGAAAAACTCGAAGCCCTGTTGGGCCAGTAACAAACCTCTGGAACTGACTAGCCAGCGATAGCGGTACCAGCTTCACCGCCGCTATCGCCAGCAAGCCGGCTCCTACAAATCCGTGCCTGACCCTGAACCATCGTCGCACACAACACCTGTAGGAGCTGGCTTGCCGCGATGGCGATGCACGTCGCGCCGCCGCTATCGCCAGCAAGCCGGCTCCTACATATCCGTGCCTGACCCTGAACCATCGTCGTACACAACACCTGTAGGAGCTGGCTTGCCGGCGATGACGATGCACGTCGCACCATCGCCGCCGCAGGCAGTCTCATGACCATGACGCCCCCGGCGTCAGTTGGTACGTTCAACGCTATCGGAACCTGTCTGTTTGCCGGCCGCTACGGCCTGGGCCTTTTCAGACTGCTGGTAATAGGCCATGGATACGTTGCGAGCCGCCTCCATATGCGCCATGACTTTATCACCGCCATCACCGCCGCCTTCAGCCATGGCTGCAACGGAGGCCGTCATCAAGGTCACGATCAACAACGCTTTAAGGGATTTCATCAGTCACTCTCCAATAGTTTGAGCGTCAGCGAGAGTTCCCGCTGACTTGGACTCATCCTAGCGAGCGGTGCATTTCAGACTCTTCCCCGCAGAATGAAACTTTTTACAGGAACATCCCCTTCAACAACCCACACCCGCGCGCCTCCAGACGCTGGATAAGCTCAAGACAACGCCCTAGAATCCGTCGCTATTGATTCTGGAAAAGAGACAATATGGACCGTATCGACTGTATGCGTGCTTTCGTTGCCACCGTTGGCGCCAATGGTTTTGCCGCGGCGGCCCGGGCCATGGATGTGCCGCGCTCGAAAGTCAGCAAGCAAATCCAGGCGTTGGAAGAGGCCATCGGCGTGCAACTGCTGCAACGCACCACCCGCAGCCTGCACCTGACCGAAGCCGGCGCCGAATACTACGAGGCCGCTCGCGAGTTGCTCGCGTCCCTGGACGAAACCGAGCAACGCGCCCGGGATGGCGTTGGCGAACTGCGCGGCGTGCTGCGGGTCAACGCGCCCATGTCCTTCGGCCTGCGGCGGTTGGGGCCGCTGATCCCGCTGTTTTACCAGCAGCATCCGAACGTGGAACTGCAACTGGTGCTCAGCGACCAGCAAGTCGATCCGGTGCGCGGCGGCTTTGATGTCACCCTCCGCATCGCCAGCCTGCCAGACTCTTCCATGGTCGCCCGTTTGCTCGCCCCCGCGCCACGGATCATGGTGGCCTCGCCGGCCTACCTGGCACGCGCCGGCACACCCCGGACACCGAAGGACCTGACAACCCACCAATGCCTGAACTATGGCTACTTGCAAAGTGGTGTCAGCCTGCAACTGAGCAATGGCAAGGAAACCCAGCGAGTCAACGTCACCGGGCCGTTGCACGCCAACAACGGCGACCTGCTGGCCCAGGCCGCGCAGGCCGGCATGGGTATCGCCCTGCTCCCGGACTTTATCGTCGAGGACGCCCTGGCCGCCGGGACCCTGGTCCCCGTGTTGTGCGAGTGGCAGGCCCCGGCGATCAGCATCAACGCGGTCTATCCCTCGGCCCGTCGGGTACCGCAGAAGACCCGGGCGTTTATCGAGTTCCTGGTGAAAGCCCTGGCGGTGGAGGCAACGGCCTGAGCCCTAGGCGGTGTTGAAGATCGACTGCTTGCCGATGGAAATACCCGACCACAGTTCATCCAGGTGCTTGAACCCCCACTTCTTCACCGACTCCAGGCTGGCAATCGCGTCGTGTTCACCGGCAGCGCCAAGGTCGATGACGCTTTGCTCGATGGGCATGCGCAGTTTCGAGGAGTAGAACACCTTCACCCGTGGGGTCAGCAACGACTGTTCATGCTGCTCCATGACGATCCCCAGGCGACCGCTGTGCAACAGCACCAAGGCACCCACCGGATAGATCCCGATGCAGCGGACAAAGGCATGAAAGATCTGTTCATCGAACTGGCCTTTCCAGTCGGCCATTTTTCGAATGGCCTCGGCCGCCGTCCAGGCCGGCTTGCCATGTCGCTCGGAGGTCACCGAGTCATAGCTGTCACACACCGCGGCCATCCGCGCAAACAGGCTGATCTGCGTGCCGCAGAGCTTGTGCGGGTAACCGCTGCCATCGACTCGCTCATGATGATGCAGGCAGACATCCATCACCCTCGGACTGAAATGGCGGGTGTCGAGGAGCATCTTCGCGCCGATTTCCGGATGGCGGCGCAGGCTCTCGAATTCGCTGTCGGTGAGGGCCGAAGTTTTACTGAGCAACTCGGCAGGCACCATCATCTTGCCGACCTCGTGCAGGATGCCCGCCATGCCGGCCTCTTTCACCAGGCCCTCGGGCAGGTTCAAGCGGTAGGCCAGGCTCATCATCAGGGCGCACACCGCCACCGAATGCATGTAGGTGTATTCATCGCTGGTCTTGAGCCGGGCCAGGCTGATCAGGGCGTCGGGATGACGCATCAGCGAATCCGAGATTTCAGCGATCAGGTGGGAAATCTGCTCGGGATGAACCGCCTTGCCCATCCGCAGGTCGCTGAACAGGGTCAACACCACGGCCTTGGTTCGGGCGCACAAGTTCAGCGCATGGATCACCTCGTCGCTCATGGCAATCCGCGGGCGATTACGTGGCCGCTCCTGGGCAGGAATCTCCAGCGGCTCCAGCGCCGGCTCAGCAAGCGAAGGTGGCGCCTCTATTTCGGTATCCAGCCCTTTGTCGGTGTCGATCCAGAGCGCGGCGAGGCCGCAGTTGCGGATCTTTTGCAGATCCTCTTCGTCATCGAGCAGAAAGTGGCTGCGCCAGAACGGGTGATCCATCCAGGAACCGCAAAAGGACTGCACATACATGCCGACACGAAGCTCGCTCACCTGTATCTGTCTTAGCATGATGGAGCCCCTGGTTCCTTATCACACTCAAGCGCCTCGCTGCAGCCAGGCTACAGTGAAAACCGCGCAATCAGGTGATTCAGGCTCCCGGCCAGTTTGGACAGTTCGCTACTGGCGATAGAGGTCTGGCTGGCGGCCGACGAACTCTGAATGGACAGATCGCGAATGCTCACCAGGTTGCGGTCGACTGACCTGGCCACCTGCGCCTGTTGTTCGGACGCGGTAGCGATCAGCAGGTTTTTTTCATTGATATGGGAGATCGACAGCGTCACCTCCTCGATCGCCTGGCCCGTCTCATGGGCCAGGGAGCGGGTCACGCGGGTTTCTTCGCTGCTGTGGCCCATCGACTCCACGGCCTTCTTCGAATCGAGCTGGATGCCCTTGACCATCTGTTCGATTTCCTGGGTCGACTGCTGGGTCCGATGGGCCAGCGCTCGCACCTCATCCGCCACCACCGCAAAACCCCGACCTTGCTCGCCGGCCCGGGCCGCTTCGATGGCCGCGTTCAACGCCAGCAAGTTGGTCTGCTCGGCGATGGCGCCGATCACGTCGAGGACCTTGGCGATGTTCTGGGCTTGCCCGGCCAGGCCTTCGATATCGGTTTTGGTCTGTTCGACGCGGCTGCTCAAGCGCTCGATGGAGTCGATGGTTTCACCCACCCGATCCTGGACGATCCGCGCCGAGCTTTCCGAAGCCTGGGTGGACTGTGAGGCCGAAACGGCGTTTCTGGCCACTTCCTCGACTGCCGCAGTCATCTGATTGACCGCAGTGGCGGCCTGGTCGGTTTCAAGGCTCTGCTTTTGAATACCCGCCGTCGACTCGTGGGTGATCGCACTCATCTGCTCAGCCGCCGAAGCCAGTTGCCGGGACGAATCGGCGATATGTTCGATGGTGTTCTTGAGACTCGAACGCATGGCGGCGGCGACGCTCTGCAAGTCGGTGATTTCATCCCGCCCACTGATCTCCACCTTACTCTTCAGGTCGCCATCGGCAATTTTCTGCATCGACAGGCGCAAGTCATTGATCGGCTGCGCGATGCTGCGGGTAAACAGCAGTGCCACGACGCAAGTGATCACCAGGGCCGTGACCATGAACACCAACGTCATCAGGAAGGAGCTGTCATAGCTGGCGTTCGCCACCTGGCCGGAGCGCTCGGCGCCCTCCTCGTTGATGGCCATCAGCGCTTCAATCGAGGTCTGCAGCCTTTTTGCCGATTCGCTGCTGGTGTCACGAATGAAATGAGTCATGGCCTCGAAGGAGGCGGTCTGACTCATGCTCACCAATTGGTCGAGCAGGTCCTGGTAACTGCGCACATTGGCAATCACCTGGTCATAACGTTGCTTTTCCTCGGGGCTGGAAACCCGCGCCGCGTATTTTCCGGTTTCCAGGCTCAGCGCGGTTTTCAGCGCCGCCAGTTTGTCCAGGGAGCTTTGACTCTGGCGGTTTTCATCCATGACAAAGCGTCGGCCATCGAGCCGGTAGAGCAGCGCGGCATTTTGAATTCGCGCGGCCTGGCGCACGCTCGGCAACCAGTCCGCCTGCAGCCTCTGGGAGGCGCTCTGGATTTCCTTCATCCGATACAACGAGGTCAGCCCGAGGCTGATCAACAGCAGGCAGATCAACCCGAAACCGAGGAGTGATCTGAAGGTCAACCTGATGTTCCTTGTCTTCATGAAACCACTCCGGGGCCAGGCTGCTTGAGCGTCCAGTTGCGGGGGACGTTAACCACTACCCAGTGTAGTACGTCCTCCGCAAAAGATCGGTCCCAGCGCTCGCGCGGCCTCAGGTCCCCGCCAACCACTCAAGCTCGCGGGCAGCCTTGCGCCACCCGCGAACCGACAGCCTTACGCCAGCAGCTTGCGCTCGGTCTTGCCGTACTTGATCGACTTCTCATCCGGAATCATCAGGCCGGTCTGTTCGTCGCGGCCCTGCAGGACGAAACGCGCGTCCGCCTTGCCCAACTGCTCGGCGGCCTTCTGGCTGTCGGCGCCGATCTCGCCCTTTTTCATGCGGTTGACGATCACACCCACCGCGGTTTCCTTGAAGTCGCGCAGCATCCAGGCATCGCCATCGCTGTCACCGGCCACCAGCACCGGGCCATAACCCTTCTTCTCCACCAATATATTCTTTATACCGATGGTCTTGCCCGGGCCGTAGTTGAAGTGCCAGCCCGGCAGATAGTTGCTGTCGTACTTGCCGTCGGTCATGGACAGGCGCAGGCCAATGACGTTTTCCGGTGGCACGCCGTAGCCGTAGTTGGGATTGCCGGCGAACACCCGAACCACGTCATCGATGGACGCGGTACTGACGTAGACGTCGATGCCGTTGGCCCGCAGGGTGTGCATCAAGCCACGGATTTCCTCGTGGATGCGGATGCCGTGGAAGTGCGAATCCGCCACCACCCCGGCCTTGCCCGGCAGGCTGCTCGGGCTCTGGTACTTGACCTTGCGCAGGCCATCACCCAGATCGTGGTTGTTGGACGCCTCGGCCATCGCCTGCAACTCGGCGGTGGTCATGTTCTTGTAGAAGTAGAGGATCCACTTGTAGCCGATCTCCACCGGGTAGCTGTCGCAGATCGCGTCGTACATGAAGTAGAGCTTGGTGAAGAAGTCCTTGAACTGATCGGTGGCCTGGATTTCCTCCAGGCTCTTGCTGCCGGCCAGGCCCTGGTAGTTGGCGTGCAGCCAGCGGTAGTCGGCTTCGACGTCGGCGGCGATGTCTTCCATGTTCACCGACTTGCCGTCGACCGTGAGGTAGTCCTTCATGAAAGGGCCGTTCGGCACGTCCTGGCGCAGCACGGCGGCAAACTCGTCGGGGCTGAGTTTGTACTGCAAGTGGTTCATCTGGTAGACCAGCAACGCCTCTTCACAGTCGTTCATGATGCAGGTGTTGTCCCAGTCGAACACCGCGTACGGGCGCTTGTTCGGGTGATAGGACGCACTCTTCACGCCATGTTGGTCGATCACCGCCTGCAGGCGCTTCTGGTTCAGCGGCGACCAACGCGCCGGGTCCAACTCGCTCGGCACGGGCTTGCTGGTGGCGGCCTCGGCAAGGCGACCGCTCAACAACAAGGGACTGACAACGGAAACGGCGGCAAGGGTGTTCAGGAACTGGCGACGCTGCATGGCATAACTCCTGGAATTAGAAGAATGGTCGCAAACGGGGCGACGGCGAGAGCGTGTTTCAAGACAAGGGCGCAGGGGGACGAGCCGCCCGGCGACGAGGCTAGCGCCAAATGCAACTAAATACAACAATGCCACAATATTACACATTTATGGCACATCGACACCTCCTGACCGGCGGTAATCCACCGCCGAACTTGACAGCGCGTCCACGCCTCCCACAATGCGTGGTCGGATAGTCATCCCAACAGCAAGGACATGAGGTATGTGGCAAGAAGAGCGTTACCAGCGAATTCGTGCACTGCTGGCAACCTTGCGGCGCGTGACCACCGACCGCATCGTCACGGAACTGAATGTTTCCCGCGAGACGGTCCGGCGCGACCTGGTGGCATTGGAAACCCTTGGCGAGTTGAAGCGCATCCACGGTGGCGCAATCAAGGTCGAGGATGAAGCGCCGATTGCCGAGCGTGCCCATATCAACGTCAAGTTCAAACGTGACCTGGCCCGGGCTGCGGTCAGCCTGCTCAGCCATGGCCAGACGATTTTCATCGACGCCGGCACCACCACTGAAATCCTTGCCCAGGAGCTGGCCAAGCTCGGCGGGCTGATGGTGATCACCAATTCGTTCAATGTCGCGTTGCAGTTGCGCGGCACCGCCGCTGCCGGCAGTCCGCGCAACGAGGTGATCGTCCTCGGCGGCTCCCTCGGCGACCGCTCACCGGCCACGGTGGGCGCCACCACGGTCGCGGAAATCGGCCGCTATCGCGCCGACCTCGCGCTGCTCTCGCCAGTGGGTGTGGACGTCCACCACGGCGCCAGCAACTACGACCATCGTGAGAGCGAGGTGGCCCGGGCCATGACCGAGCACGCCGAGCGGGTGGTGATCCTCGCCGACTACAGCAAGCTCGGCGTGCAGAGCCGTATCAGCTACTGTCCGCCCGAGCGCATCGACGTGCTGGTGACCAATCAGCGGGCCAGCGACGAAGGGGCATTCGACGCACTGAAGGCCGGGTTCAAGCAGATCATCCTGGCTTGATGCGCGAGGCCGCTAGGTCCCGCGTACGCTTGCCAGCACCGCACTCCCCAGCCAACGGCCGGTGCTGATAACCCACACCAGCGCGGCAATCAGCCCGATGCTCAAGAGCATGCCGTGCACGCCACCCTCGACGATCAGCTTGCCGGCCACGAAAGGAAAGCCGAAAACCCCGAGAAAATAGGCCAGGCTGAACAGCAACAAGGATTGCGCGGTCAGTCCTGGCGGCGCCTCGTTGGCTGCCAATCCGTTGATCACCGAATAATTCAGGCCATAACCGACGCCGAGCAACGCCGCCATGACGCCGTAACTCAGGCTGTCGTGCACCCATTGGCCGAAACCGAGCACCGCCAGCAGCATCAGCGTGCTCAACACACAGGACGCGGCAAACGGATTGCGCTTGACCACCCAACCGGCAATCAGCAGGCGACAGACGATGGCGGCCCCCATGAAACAGAGGAAAAACAGCGAATAGTCGAGTCCGAGGCTCGCGGCATAGCTGGTTTGAAAACTGCCCAGCCCACCGAAGATCGCGCCGCCCAGTCCGACCATCAGGATCGAGAACAGCGCCTTGGAACGCAGCACCTGAACGGCCGACGCCGCGCTGATCTTGACCACCTGCCGGTTGGCACCACCCGCCTCGTCGCGCGTGCCCAGGCGCCAGAAATACAGGCCGCCGAGGATCGCGGTGGCGGCCGCGCAGAAGAACGCCGTCTGGATCGGCAGGCCGAAATAGCCGGCGAGCTTGCCGGCAATCGGACCGCTGCCGATGCCGGTCAACATGCTGCCCGAGAGCAAGGCAAAGCTGTGGGTACGCCGGGCGGGTTCGATCATCGCCGCGACCATGATCGGCCCCAGGGTGTAGAAAATACCCCAGCCCAACCCCAGCACCAGGCCGCAGAGCAGCAGCCCGAAGCCCATCCCCTGAACCAGGGCAAAGCCCAGCGAAGCGCAGGCCAGACACCCGGCGGCGAAGGCGACACAGCGCGCGGCGCCCCAGCGATTCATCATATGCCCCGAGCCGATGACCGCCGCCAGGGTGCTGAGCATCGCCGTGGCGATCACTTGCCCGGCATCATGTTCGTTGCCGCCGAAGGACTTGACCAGCAAGGCCAGCAGAAAGGTCGAGCCGTAGGCGATCGAGAGCAGGAAGCTGGCCATGCAGAAGGCGCCAAATCCGGCGTTCGGGCGGTTGGTTGAAAAGGACGTCATGTTTTTTCCCAGGCGTGGTTCAGTGTGCTTTGTAGCACTGCCCGGCCCAGGGTTAGCTAGGGAAATCACGGAGTAAAGATAGAAAAGCTTGTACGCGATGGTGTCAGGACAAGCACCGAAAATTTCGAGGGCCTCATCGCTGGCAAGCCAGCTCCTACAAGGGACCGTGGCAGCAACGGTGTTTTGCGGCGATACGCGGACCTGTAGGAGCTGGCTTGCCAGCGATAGCGTCAGGACAAGCACCGCTGGCAGCCGGCCGATTATCTTGGTCGACGGACCACGCGGATCTTGCCGCTATTCCCGCCACCGCAAAAAAACCGATCCCGGCCATCCGACTCAAGCCCCGATACGCCCATGCCCGCGGGCAAATCGATTTGCTCCAGCAGCGCTCCCGTTTGCGGATTCAGCCGCCGAACATCGCTCTTGTCGTCTTCCCAGGTGCCATGCCAAAGCTCGCCATCGACCCAGGTCACACCGGTGACGAAACGCTTGGATTCGATGATGCGCAGAACCGCCCCGGTTTCGGGATCGACCTGATGAATTCTGCGGCCTCGATGCTGCCCTACCCACAGCGCGCCTTCAGCCCAGGCAAGCCCGGAATCGCCGCCATCACCGGGGGCCGGCACGCTCAACAGCACCGCCCCGGTTTTCGGATCGATCTTCTGAATACGACCTTCGGCAATCTGGAACAGATACCGGCCATCGAACGCGGTCCCGGCCTGTGCGGCGACATCGATCGAACGCACCAGCGTCCCACTTTCCGGGTCGAGGGCGTTGAGTTTGTCCCCCGAGGCAAACCAGACGTACTGGCCGTCATAGGTCACGCCCGCAACCGAGTCGGCCCCTGGGAAAGGCCCGTACTCACGAAGAATGTCAGCTTGAGAGTTTTTCATGCGCTGAGTCTAGCCGCTGCTCAGGGGACCTGGGAGTAACAAGGTTGACGGGAATCCCGGTACGGACGGGAGGGTCCAGCGGCAGGCCGGCCCACGACCAGAAGCTTGCACCTTGCCCGTCGCCGCCAAGGCATCGAGCGCCCGCTGCACCGTGCGCGGACTGCTGCCCAGGGCAATCGCCAGGGCCGAACTCGCCCACGATTCACCATCGGCCAGAAGCGCGAGCACGGCGCCGTGCCGCTCCTCGACAGGCGGCGCCAGTATGACCACCCCATTGGATTGTCGCGGCACCAGCACGAAGCCCTCCCCGGTCGCCCTCACCTGCGCGAATGGGCGAATCTCGCCCCGCAGCCGGCCGATCTCGACTCGTAACCGAACGCGGTACGACTCATCGGCCTGCTTGCCGCGAAATGCCCGGGCGATAAGGGCCTGCCGTGCGACAGCAGCCGGCCAGCGCTCGGCGAGGGCTCGGAGCAGCGTGAACAACACCGGTCGCGTCGTCAGCGCTACCTGGGTGCTCCCTTCACGCACCGTATAACGACAGGCATCCACCACCAGCGCCCCGGAGGCGAACAGTTTTTCGACCTCTTCCAGCAGCAGGAAGCGCTCCTCGCCCCGGGCAATCAGACGTGCCGCGGGCATTTTCAACGCCTGGGAAGCGCTGTCGACTTCGGCAACCAGTGAAGCAATACCCGCCTCATACGCGGCACTTTCTGCCCGCTGGAGTGCGGCGCGCGCCACTCCCGTCTGCAAGCGCCGGATGGCGATCCCTGCGCTGACCAGTTCATAAGCAGCCCGCAAGGGTGGCGCCAACACTATCGGTTCCAGTTCGGCAAGCAGACGTTCGGCCTGGTCAAGATGACCGGTCAACAGCAAGCGTCGGGCTTCGAGGTGACGCGCATGCGCGGCATTCAAACGATCGCCATGGGCTTCGAGAACCGCTCGCGCACCCGTGAGGGCCTTGACCGGCCAGGCCAGATCACGGGAGACCAGTGCAATCTCGGCTTCGGCGACGATGCAGCGCGCCCTCGCCAGCGCCTCTTGCGGGCCGAAGGCTCGGGCGGCCAGCTTGAGCAGCGCCCTGGCGCGAACCAGATCCCCCAATTGCGCCATGGCGATACCACGCAGCGCAAGCCCGGGCCCGTCGTCGCGCAGGGCCACCCGCTTCAAGGCGCCAAGGACATCGCCCGTCGCGAGCAATCGCGCCGCCGCCGCAATCATCGCGTCCATGGGCATCCCGTCAAACTTGTCACTCCCGCCATCTCCTGAGCCCGCCCTAGTCTGTTCACGACCACCCGGTAACCGCTCGCACGACCGATGGTACGACGAGCCACAACCAATGGAGAACCATCATGACCACACAGAAGACTGGCACACGGGAAGAATGGCTGGCGGCGCGACTCGACCTGCTGACCGAAGAAAAACAACTGACCCGACGCGGCGACGCCCTGGCCCAGCGGCGCCAGGCACTGCCCTGGGTGCGGATCGACAAGGCCTACCGCTTCGACACACCGGCGGGCAGTGTCGCCCTGCTGGATCTGTTCAAGGGCCGCTCACAGCTGCTGGTCTATCACTTCATGTTCGGCCCCGATTACAGCGCCGGCTGCCCGTCCTGCTCGGCGATTGCCGATGGCTTCAATGGCATCGTTGTCCACCTGGAGAACCATGACGTCGCCTTTACCGCCATCTCGCGGGCACCTCTGGACAAGTTGCAGGCGTTCAAACAGCGCATGGGTTGGAGTTTTGACTGGGCCAGCTCATTTGGCAGCGATTTCAACAGCGACTTCAGCGTCTGGTTCAACGAGGAGCAGCAGCGCGAGGGCGGCATCGTCTACAACTATCTGCGCGAGGCGCCTTTGGCCGGCCCTCCACGCGGCCAGGGCGTCCAGGAATGGCAGCAGCTAGGCAGCGACAGTCCGATTGCCCGGATCGCCGCCAGCACCGGCACCGACATTGCCACCTTCACCCGCGACAGGCCCGGGCTCAGCGCCTTTGTGCTCGAAGGGGGCGAGATCTACCACACCTACTCCAGCTATGCCCGTGGCCTGGACGGCATCTGGGGCATGTACCCGTGGCTCGACCGCGCGCCCAAGGGCCGTAACGAACAGGGCATCTGGTGGCGCCGCCACGACGAATACGACCAGGAGTAATCCATGTCCTCGTCCAGACAAGCGCGGGAAAGCCAATCAGAAAGCGCGTCAGGCGGCACTGCCCGAAGCATTGCCGCCTGGCTGGGCCTGGCAGCCGCGCCCACTTTCATCATCATGGCACTGCTCACGGCCATCAACGCCCGCCCTGACATGGCCTGCGCCTCCATGCAGGGGCCATTTGCGTTCGACGGTATGGTGACGATGTACCTGATCATGGGCGCGTTCCATCTGCCACCCTGGCTGCGGCTATTTTCCGGCCGCGCCAGTCGATCGGTTGGCTGATCAAGTCCTCGACACTGTCGGCAGGATTACTCGCTGGTAACGGTCAGTTTGTCCTGGGTACACGTCTCAAAATCGCTCGCGTCGTGACGCTCGCGCAACTGCCCGGAGAGCTCCCCGGAGACCCGGTTGACCATACGTCCACGCTTTACCGCCGGACGTGCGTCGATGGCATCGGCCCAACGCTGGACATGGGGGTAGTCCTGCACCGAAAGAAACTCCGCCGCCTCGTAGAGTCGACCCTTCACCAGGCCGCCGTACCAGGGCCAGATTGCAATGTCAGCGATGCTGTACTCGCTGCCCGCGATGTATTCGCTGACCGCCAGTTGTTTGTCGAGCACATCGAGCTGACGCTTGGTTTCCATCGCGAAACGGTCGATCGCGTATTCGATCTTGGTCGGCGCATAGGCATAGAAATGCCCGAAACCGCCGCCCAGGTAGGGCGCGCTGCCCATCTGCCAGAACAGCCAGGACAGGCATTCGGCGCGGGCGGCGGGCTCGGTGGGCAGGAACGCGCCGAACTTCTCGGCGAGGTACTGCAAGATGGCCCCCGACTCGAAGATCCGGATCGGTTTCGAACCGCTGTAATCCATCAGCGCCGGGATCTTCGAGTTCGGATTGACGTTGACGAAACCGCTGCCGAACTGCTGGCCTTCGCCAATATGGATCAACCAGGCATCGTATTCCGCGCCGGAGTGACCGAGGGCCAGCAGTTCTTCCAGCAGAATGGTGACCTTCTGGCCATTGGGCGTGGCCAGGGAATACAGCTGCAGCGGGTGACGTCCGACCGGCAGGTCCTGGTCATGGGTCGCACCGGCAATCGGCCGGTTGATATTGGCGAATTTGCCACCGTTCTCGGTCTGCCAGGTCCAGACCTTGGGTGGCAGGTACTCTGATGAGTTCGTCATGCTCAATACTCTCCTTGGTTTCAATGGGACGCTGCGGCGTCGCCTGCTGCAGCTTGATTGACTGCAACCTCAGGCTTGCCGTTCAACTGGGTGATGTTCCAACCGCCGCCCAGCGCTTTGATCAGGCCAACGTTGGCGCTCAACTGCTGAGTCTGCAAGTCAAGCACCGAACGCCGCGCCTCCAGGGAAGCGACCTGGGCCGTCACCACGTCCAGATACGCGACGGCGCCCTGGCGGTAGCGGGCCAGGGACAGGTCCTCGGAATACTGCGCGGCGGCCGCGGCGTCACGCTGGTCGACCAGTGCGCTATCGAGCCCGGCGATGGTTGAAAGATTGTTCTCGACCTGCTCGAAGGCGCCGAGCACGACACTGCGGTACTTGGCCGCGGCCTCGTCGGTAGCCGCCTTGGCGATGTCCACCTGGGCCTGGCGCGCACCACCGTCGAACAGGTTCGCCACCAGCGAAGGGCCAATGACCCAAAACAGGTTCGGTGCCGTCAGCAGGTTGGCGAACTCATCACTCTGATAGCCGCCTTGGGCACTCAGGGTGATCGCCGGGAACCAGGCGGCCTTGGCCACGCCGATACGGGCGTTGGCCGCGGCGATCCGGCGTTCCGCGGCGGCGATATCCGGACGCCGCTGCAACAGCGTCGAAGGCAGGCCGGTGGGGACACTGGGCAAGGCAATCGGAGCCGTGTTCGTGGCAATGGAATAGGTCGACGCCGACTCACCCAGCATCGCGGCAATCCCATGCTCGATCAGCGCACGCTGGACCCGGTTCTGGCTCAATTGCGACTTGACCGAGGACAGCTGGGTACGGGCCCGGGCCACGTCCAGGCCGGAGACGATCCCACCACCGTGCAGCCCTTCGGTCAGGCTCAGCGCCTTGGTGTAGGCATCGCGGGTTTCACTCAGCAACTGGTTCTGCCAGTCGAGGCCGCGCAGGTGGATGTAGCTGTCCGTCAATTGGGCCTGCAGGCTCAGGCGCACCAGAGCCAGGTCGGCCTGTGACGCCTGGGCTTCACTGACACCGGCCGCGACCGTATCGCGCACGCGGCCCCAGAGGTCAACCTCATAGTCGACCTCGACCCCCAGCGTCGCCGAGTCGTAGACATTCGGCGAGGTGGCCGAACGCAACGGCCGGGTGTCGGACTGACGCAAGCGTTGGCCGCTGCCGATCGCCTCGATCTTGGGAAACAACCCGGACTGGGCCTGGGCGACGTACGCCTGGGCCTGGAGATAATGCGCCAGGGCGGCGCTCAGGTCCGGGTTGCTGGTGAGCAACTGCTGCTGCATGGCATCCAGTTGCGGGTCCTTGTAGATACGCCACCAGCCTTCCCGGCTGGCCTGATCGTCGGGCGTGGCCAACGTCCACGGGCCCTGGGTATGGAATTGCCCGGGCTCGGGGGTCTTCGGGACTTTCAGCTCCGGTGCGAGCGAACAGGCGCCCAGGCCAAGGCTGGCGACCAGGTACAGGCCCGAGGGCCACAGCAGGCTGCGCTTAGCCATGGGGTTTGATCTCCACCCGCACCGCGTCGTTGTCGCCCAGGCCGTCTGGCGGTGTGTCGATCACCCGGTCGCCGGCGTCGAGGCCGCTGCCGATCTCTACCGTGTCACCAAAGTCGCGGGCGATGCTGATGGTCTTGAACAGCACATGATCGTTCTTGTCGAGGGTCGCGACCCGCATGCCGTGCTCGTCGAACACCAGGGCGCTGGCCGGCAAGCGTAGTACATCAGCCTGTACCGGCAAATCGAACTGCACACTGGTATAGCCACCCGGCAGCAGGCGACCGCCGGGATTATCCACCAGCAATTGCACCAGGGTGCTGCCGGAAGCCGCCGTCACCGCATCCGCGGTGGCGATCACCCGGGCGTTGAAGGATTCCTTGCGGTATTCGGGGACGGTGAGCCGGGCCGTGGTGCCGATGCGGATCTGTGGCGAGAAGGTCTGCGGCACTTGAACATAAACCCGCAGGCGGCTGACATCCGAGACGGCGAACAGCTCCCGTCCGGCGCTGCCACCGGCGCTGATCAGCGCACCGACGTCGGTGGAGCGCGCGGTGACCACGCCTTCGAACGGGGCGGTCAGGCGCTGGAAGCCCTTGGTCGCGACCAATTGCTCGACACTGGCCTGGGCCGATTTGACGTTGGCCAGTTTGGCCGCCAGGTCGCCGGTGCGCTCATCGACATCCTGGCGCGACACCGAATCGGACGCCAGCATCGCCTGCCAGCGCTTGGCCGTGGTTTGTGCCAGCGTCGCATTGGCCTGGGCCGAGGCCAGGTTGGCCCGGGCCTGCAGGAGTTGCTGGTCGAGTTCGGGGGTATCAATCTCGGCGAGCAATTGCCCGGCCTTGACGTGGGCACCGATATCGACTTTCCAGGACTTGAGGTAACCATTGACCCGGGCAAAAATCGATGCCCGTGAATAAGCCTCCATCCGCCCCGGCAGGTTGAGGACCGGCCCCTGGGGCTGGACGCCCGGGGTGATCAGATTGACGCTTGGCAGCGCCTGGGCGTTGGTCCAGGTTTTCAGTTCCCGTGATTCGTTGGCCCGCGCAGTGATGCCCAGGGCGACGACGGCGACCAGCAGCGCCAGCCCCACGACAAGAGCGATCAAGCCACGCCGTGAACGAGGGGTCGGGTTGGGTACGATGGTATCGATGGACATGTCAGACCCCTTGAGTCGCGATGGCAGGCAATGCGGCGCGCGCATCGCGCCCATGAACAAGACTGAAAATCAGTGGAACCAGGAACAGCGTGGCGATGGTGGCAAAACCCAGGCCGCCGATCACGGCACGGCCCAAGGGGGCGTTCTGCTCACCACCCTCCCCCAGGCCCAGGGCCATCGGCGCCATGCCGATGATCATCGCGATGGCCGTCATCAACACCGGGCGCAGGCGGGTAAAACCGGCTTCCAGGGCGGCCTTGATGGGGTCGCCGTGTTCCGCCAGGCGTTCCCGGCAGAAACTCACCACCAGGATGGCGTTGGCGGTGGCCACCCCCATGCACATGATCGCCCCGGTCAAGGCCGGCACCGACAGCGGCGTGTGGGTCACGAAGAGCATCCAGACAATCCCCGCCAGCGCCGCCGGCAAGGCGGTGATGATCACGAACGGGTCGCTCCAGGACTGGAAGTTGACCACGATCAGCAGGTAGATCAGTACCACAGCACCGAGCAAGCCGAACAGCAGGCCGCTGAAGGCCGAGTTCATGGTCTGCACCTGGCCCTGCAACTGCACTTTCGAACCGGTGGGAAGGTCGCCGGCGTGGGCCGCGATGATCTTCTGGATGTCCACGGACACCCCACCCAGGTCACGGCCCTGGATCGAGGTGAGGATCTCCACCACCGACTGGATATCCGACTGGGTCACCACCGAGTTGCTGTGGCTGCGCTCGATCGACGCCAGGGCGCCGAGGGTCTGGTCCGCCGCCGCGCCGGCATTACCGGTCAACGGCAGGTTATGCAGGGCCGCCAGGGTATCGAGGCTGTACTGCGGGGTCTGCAGGACGATCGGGTAGGAAACGCCGTTGGCGCTGTTGAGCCAGAAGGTCGGCGCCACCTGGCTGGAACCAGCGAGGTTGACCACCAGGCTGTTGGTGACGTCACGCTCGGTCAGACCCACCAATTGCGCCCGGGTGCGGTCGACATCGATCTTGAAGGTCGGCAGTTGCTGCGACTGCTGGAGACGCGCATCCACCACCCCGGGGACCCGGCGAATATCGCGCAACAGACGGCTGGCATAGGAGAAGTTGGCTGCCAGGTTGTTACCGCTGATCTGCAGGTCGATCGGCGCTGAAGAGCCGAAGTTGAGGATCTGCCCGACAATGTCCGAGGCCGGGAACGAGAACACCGCATTGGGGAACTCACGCGGCAGGGTCTCGCGCAATGTCTTGATGTACTCGGCGGTTGGCCGATGCCCTTCTTTCAGGCTGATCTGGATATCGCTGTCCTGGGAGCCCACGGTCCCGGTGTTGTTGTAGGCGGTGTTGATACCACTGATGGGCAAACCGATATTGTCCACCAGCGCGGCCAGTTGCTCGGGTTCGATCATCGTGTGGATCGACTTCTCGATCTCGGCAATCAACTGCGCGGTACTCTCGACCCGTGTGCCCACCGGGGCCCTGACGTGGAGCAGGATCTGCCCGGAATCGACCTCGGGGAAAAAGTTGCGGCCCAGGAATGGCACCAGGGCGAACGAGGCGACCACAAAGGCGAGCATCGAGATCACCACCAGGCGCCGATGCTCCAGGGCGCCCTCCAGGGCCCCGTGGTAATACCCACGAAAGGTTTCAAAAGCCGACTCGAAGCCACGCTGGAACTTCACCAGCGGATTGTTCGACGGCGCCACATGGGGCTGCCCGTCATCGCCGTGGACGTGGGGTTTGAGCAGGTAGTTGGCGAGGGTCGGGACCAGGGTCCGCGAGAGGATGAACGAGGCGATCATGGCGAAGATCACCGCTTCGGCCATCGGCACGAACAGGAAACGCGCCACGCCGTCGAGGAAGAACATCGGCACGAACACGATACAGATACACAACAGCGAGACGAACGCCGGGGTGACGATCTGCGCCGCGCCATCGAGGATCGCCGTCTCCACCGGCTTACCGTGCTCCAGGTGCCAGTTGATGTTCTCGATGGTCACCGTGGCATCGTCCACCAGGATCCCCACCGCCAGCGCGAGCCCGCCCAGGGTCATGATGTTCAGGGTTTCGCCGAGCATCGACAGGGTGGCAATCGAAGACAGGATCGCCAGGGGAATCGACACCGCGATAATCACCGTCGAGCGCCAACTGCCAAGGAACAGCAGGATCATCAGGCTGGTCAGTGCCGCGGCAATGATCCCCTCACGGGCCACCCCGCTGATCGCCGCACGGACGAACAGCGACTGGTCGCCGATCAGGTCGATATTCAGGTTCGGCGGCAGAGCCGACTTGGATTCGGCCAGCTTGTCCTTGATTCCCGCGATCACCCCCAGGGTCGAGGCCGAGCCGGTCTTGAGCACCGGGATCAGCACCGAGCGGTTGCCGTTGACGTGGACGATGTTGGTCTGCGGCGGGTTGCCGTCGCGCACCGTCGCCACGTCACGAATCAATACCGTGGTGCCGTCGGCGGTCTTGATCGGCAGGTTTTCCAGGTCGCGGAAATCCGAAGGCGCGTTGTTCAATTGCAGCATGTATTCGTAGCTGCCGATCTTTTGCGTGCCCACCGGCGTGATCACGTTCTGTGTCGCCAGGGCGGTGGCCACGTCCTGCGCCGAAAGCCCACGGGCTTGCATCCGCGCCGAATCGAGGTCGATCTGCACCTGGCGGGTTTTACCGCCGAACGGATAAGGCACGGCCGCGCCGGCCACCGAGGTGAGTAACAGGCGCACCGTATTGAGCCCCAGGTCGCCGAGTTTCTGTTCGCTGAGCCCGTTGCCCGACAATGCCAGTTGCACAATAGGCACCGTGGAGGCGCTGTAATTGAGAATCAGCGGCGGTACGGTGCCAGGCGGCAAGTTACGCAGGATCGCCTGGGACACCGAGGTCAGTTGCGCGTTCGCGGTACTGATATTGACCCCCGGCTGGAAGTACACCTTGACGATGCCGAAACCGTTCAGCGACTGCGCCTCGATATGGCGGATGTCGTTGACCGTGGTGGTCAGGACCCGCTCGAAGGGCGAGGTGATGCGACCCGCCATCTGATCCGGTGGCAGCCCGGTGTACTGCCAGATCACGGCAATCACGGGAATGCGGATTTCGGGAAAGATATCGGTCGGCGTGCGCCAGGCGGCCAGCGGCCCGACGATCATGATGAAAATAGCCAACACCAGGAAGGTGTAGGGGCGCCGTAATGCAATGCGCACAAGGCTCAGCATAGGTGTGATCCAGACAGGGGATTGAACACGGAAGAAGGTACGAGACACAGTCGAACGGGACGCTGGCGGCAGCGCCCTGCTCCTGCACCGTCCCCTCCTCAACCCGGGCAAATTGCCCTGACATCCAGGTCATAAAGAGGTATATGCCACGATATAGATTTTAGAGGTATACGCAAGTATATTTGTTGCAGGATGTGTCTTCGGGCCCGGTTTCGTCCCCAAAAGATCTTGTTCTCTATAAGGTCACGGGCATAATTAAGGGATCATTAACGGATACAACTTGCCTCAGAGAGTGATCAGCCCTTGAAATGCGTACCACCCAGTCCTGACAGCCCCCAGGCCAGCAGTTGCGCGAACGGTGCCGTACGCCGCGCATCGCGGCGCCTGGGACAAATCTATGACGAAGCGTTCGCACCCTGCGGCCTGAAGGCGACCCAGTACTCCCTGCTCTCCCATATCGCTCGTGCAGACCAGCCGAAAATGCGTGATCTGGCGCTGTCCCTGGTCATGGACCTTTCGGCCCTGGGCCATACGCTCAAGCCGCTGGTGCGCGACGGGCTGGTGCTGTTGCAGGTGGACGAACTCGACCGCCGCAGCCGCCGCGTGCTGCTGACCGAAGACGGCCGGCGCAAATACGAAGAGGCTCGCCAGGTTTCGCTGCAGATGGCGATTCGATTCGAGCAGGCCTTCGGTGAAGAAGAAACCCTGCAACTGCGCAAGACCCTGGACTTTATCGCCTCGGATGATTTCGCCCAGTCATTGCTGAGTAGCGATTGACGACCAGCAGCGTCAACCGCCATCGCGAGCCAGCGGGCTCTTGCTCCTGCGGGAATAAAGACACTCCTGGGCGATGGTCGCGCGCAACTGCGCCGCCTCCTGCTCCAGTTGCTCACACATGAAATCGACGAATACACGAATCTTGCGCGACAACTGACGGCTCGAAGGCCAGACGATATTCAGGGTGTCCGGCGGGATCAGATAGCCGTGCAGCAGGCAACGCAATGAACCGTCGGCCAGGGCCTCGCGGGCAAGAAAGTCCGGGATGACCCCCAAGCCAAAGCCCTTGATCAGCGCTCCCAGGACCATTTCCATATTGTTGCTGATCATCACCGTGCGGGTCCTTGGCTCTCGTGCACCCTCCTCGCGCAACAGCGGAAAGTCCAGCAACTTGCCATTCTTGAAGTAGCGAAACCGCACCGCCAGGTGATCGTCCAGTTCAGCCGGGGTCTGCGGCGTGCCATGTCGCTCCAGATAGGCCGGCGCGGCGCACAGCACCGGTTGCACGCCCGGCAAGCGTCGGCTCATCAGGCGCGAGTCCGGCAGATCGCCGCTGCGAATAACCACATCCACCCCTTCCTCGATCACGTCCACCAGCTTGTCGCTGAAGTCGAGGTCCAGTTCGATATCCGGATACAGCGCCATAAACGCCGTCAGTACCGACCGGAACAGCTGATAGCTGGCCGCCGGCATGCTGATCCGCAGACGCCCACGGGGGATCTCCGTGGACTGCGACACGGTTGCCTGGGCGTCGTCGAGGTCATCGAGGATCCGCCGGCAACGCTCCTGGAACACCCGGCCCTCGTCGGTCAGGCTGAGGCTGCGGGTCGAACGCTGGAACAGCCGTACGCCCAACTGCTGCTCAAGCCGGGTCACGCCCTTGCCGACGGCCGAAGCCGACAGCCCCAGCGCCCTGCCCGCCGCGACGAAACTGCCCAGCTCAGCTGTGCGGATAAAGGCCATCAAGCCACTCAGTCGATCCACTTGGCGCTCCCATTCGATCCTTTTATTCCGATATAGGCGGAATGTTTACCGCTTTTTGCCAAATTACTCGCTCTTTAAAATCCTTGCATGTTTTGACGGCCTGGACAAACCAACGAATCGCGACCGTCGTCACGCTCACCCAGGGCGGCTACCTCGCCCATTGCAAGGATCTCTCAACATGTCCATTCCACTTTTGCTTCAACAGAGGCTGATTCTGTTGGCCGTGTGCATCACGGCCATCACCATGCCCTTCAACTTCACCGCGGCAGCCGTCGCCCTGCCCGCTATCGGCCGGACCTTCGGTGGTTCACCGATGGAACTGAACTGGGTCACCAACGCGTTCATGCTGACCTTCGGCAGTTGCCTGATGCTGGCCGGCGCACTGGCTGACAACTATGGTCGCAAGAAAGTCTTCATCGGTGGCGTCAGCGCTTTTGCGCTGCTCGCCGCGGCCCTGCCGTTTGCCCCCAACCTGGCGACGTTCGACGTCCTGCGGGGGGCCCAGGGACTGGCGGCCGCTGCGGCCTTCTCCGGCGGCATGTCTGCCCTGGCGCAAGTCTTCGACGGGCCGGAACGCATCCGCGCATTCAGCTTCGTCGGCACCAGCTTTGGGATCGGCCTGGCCTTCGGCCCAGTAGCCGCCGGGGCAATGATCGCTCCCTTTGGCTGGCAGGTGATCTTCCTGCTGATCACCGTACTGGCGGCCGTCTCCCTGATATTGGCTACCCGCCATATGGAGGAGTCACGCAACCCCGAGGCGGCCGGCATCGACTGGCCCGGCGCAATCACTTTCACCTGGGCCCTGGGGATCTTCACTTTTGCCATCCTCCAAGCACCGGAAAGTGGCTGGACCGACCCCCTGGTGCTTGGGCTGTTCGCCGTTGCGCTGCTGTCCTTCAGCGCTTTCGTCATGATCGAACGACGTGTCGCCCAGCCCATGCTCGACCTGACGCTGTTCCGTTTCCCGCGCTTCGTCGGCGTGCAACTGCTGGCAGCCGCGCCGGCCTATTCCTTCGTGGTGTTGTTGATACTGCTGCCGATCCGCTTCGTCGGCATCGAGGGCATGAGCGAGATTGCGGCCGGCTGGTTGCTGGTGGCCTTATCGGCGCCGCTGTTGGTACTGCCGATTGTCGCCGGCTACCTGACCCGCTGGTTGTCGCCCTCCACCTTGTGCGGCACCGGCCTGCTGGTGTGTGCCGCCGGGCTGTTCTGGTTGAGTCATGTGCCGGTGGGCAGCACGGCGAGCGAGTTGGCCTGGCCGATGTTGGTGATCGGTGTCGGCATCAGCCTGCCCTGGGGCCTGATGGATGGCATGGCGGTCAGTGTGGTGCCCAAGGAACGCGCCGGCATGGCCACCGGCATTTTCAGCACCACCCGGGTGGCCGGTGAAGGCGTGGCCATTGCGATTGTCACTGCACTGCTGTCGGCATTCACGGCGGCCCATCTCGGTGGCGCGACAACGCCGGACATCGTCGGCGCCGCACAGCATCTGACCACCGGCGATCTGGCCGGCGCCATGCAATGGCTGCCTGGCGCTGGGCGCGCCGCCTTGGCCGAGGGCTACAGCGCCGCGTTCCGTAGCTTGCTGCTGGTGCTGACGGCGATCACCGTGCTCACCGCGGCCGTGGTGTTTCTGTTCCTCGATCGCGGCTCGGTCGAGGATGATAGCGATACCGAACTGGACGAGCCGGCGCTGGATCAGGCGGCCTGAACCCACGCGGGCGCTCAAGCGTGCCCGAGGCTGCGCAGGTAGGCGCAAAACATATCGGCCATGGCATCCGCGTAGGTTTCGATCTGCGCGGGCGTTCGCGGACTTTCGGAAAACTGCTTGCCCACCGAACTGAACGTCACCTTGATCAAATCACCGGCGATGGCGCGCGTCGCGTCTGTCGCCTCGGGCAGTACCTCGCGCATGAATACCTCGACAACCTGCTTGGCCGCCGCCCTCACCTCCTGCGCCTCGGGTGCATCGCGATAAAACGGCGCGGCGTCGTCCAGGGCTACGCGCAGCTCGGCCTCATCGCATTCGGAGCGGATAAAGGCATGGACGAGCAGGCGCAGCCGTTCCAGGGGCGGGTTGCGCGTGTCTTCAAGAATGCCGCGCAGCATCTCGGAGGTTTCCCGCCACTCATCACTCTGCAGGCGAAAGAGGATCGCCGCCTTGTTCGGGAAGTACTGATATACCGAACCGACGCTGACCCCGGCCCGTTCAGCCACCCGCGTCGTGGTAAAGCGGCGCATGCCCTCCTTCGCCAAAACCTGAATAGCCGCTTGCAGAATCGAATCCACCAGGTCATTGGAGCGGGCCTGCTTGGGGTGTTTGCGCGAGGAAATCCGCGCGCTTGGGCGATCGGTCATGGGTCGGGCTCGCAATGCGAATAGAAAATATGAAGGTTTATTCGCATTATAAACCCTCATTCAGCCCACCGGGAAACCCCATGAAAACCCTGACCCAAGCTCCCCTTGCGCCCCTGCTGGACCGTCTGTTCGCCGAGGCCGCAGAAACCTGGACGACGATCAGCGCCGTCGTCGGTGATATCTCGGCCGAAGAGCGTGAACGCCTGATGCGCAGCAAGACCGAATACGTCGAGTTCTATACGCGTCTGAAGGACTTTCCCCTGGCGGTCTCGCGGGAGACCGGAACACTGCTGTATATGCTGGCCCGCAGTTGCACGGCGCGGACGATTGTCGAATTCGGCACCTCGTTCGGCCTGTCGACCCTGCACCTCGCCGCCGCCCTGCGGGACAATGGCGGCGGCCGCCTGATCACCAGCGAGTTCGAACCCTCCAAGGTGCTGCGAGCGCAGGATAATCTGGTGGCCGGCGGGCTTGACGATCTGGTGGAAATTCGCGTGGGCGATGCCCTGCAAACCCTCAGTGTCGACCTCCCGGAGAGCATCGACCTGGTTCTGCTCGACGGCGCCAAGGCACTCTACCCCGAGATCCTCGGCCTGTTGCAGAGCCGCCTGCGGCCGGGCGCGCTGATCATCGCCGACAATGCCGACCACAGCCCCGAATACCTGGCACGGGTGCGCAACCCCGCCGCGGGCTACCTGTCCACGCCGTTTGCCGAGGATGTCGAACTGTCCATGTGGCAGGGCTGAACCCACCGGGGGCAGCCGGGCGCGCAAAGCCCGGCCTGCCTCTTGTCCCGATCGTCATCCGCTTGAACGATTCCGTGACTATGCTGGTCAAGTTCTTTCAAGCCCCATGAAACCAAAGGTGACGACGCCATGACCAAGACGTATAGCTACGCGGCCCAAAACCCCAAGGATTCACTCAAGCCTTTCACCTTCGAACGTCGCGCCCCCGGTGCCGACGATGTGCAAATCGAGATTCTCTACTGCGGCGTCTGCCACTCCGACCTGCACACCGCACGCAATGAATGGCATAACACGCTGTACCCTTCGGTACCGGGGCATGAAATCGTCGGCCGGGTCATGGCCATCGGTGCCAATGTCAGCAAATTCAAGGTCGGCGACCTGGCCGGTGTCGGCTGCATGGTCGACAGCTGCCAGCACTGTGCGTCCTGCGCCGAAGGCGAAGAGCAATACTGCGAGAAAGGCTTCACCGGCACCTACAACGGCCCGGTGTTTGGTGGTGAAAACACCTTTGGTGGTTATTCGGACAATATCGTCGTCAAGGAAAAGTTCGTCCTGCGCATCTCCCATGGCGACGCCAACCTGGCCGCGGTTGCACCCTTGCTGTGTGCCGGCATCACCACCTATTCGCCGCTGCACCACTGGAAGGTCGGCCCGGGGAAAAAGGTCGGCGTGGTCGGTCTTGGCGGCCTCGGGCACATGGCGGTAAAAATCGCCCATGCCATGGGCGCGCACGTGGTGCTGTTCACCACCTCGCCGAACAAGCGCGAAGATGGCCTGCGCCTGGGCGCCGATGAAGTCGTGGTGTCGAAGAACCCGGATGAAATGGCCAAGTTCGCCAACACCCTGGACTTTATCCTCAACACCGTGGCCGCGCCCCACAATCTGGACGCCTTCCTCGCCCTGCTCAAACGCGACGGCACCATGACCCTGGTGGGTGCTCCTGACAGCCCGCACCCTTCGCCTTCGGTGTTCAACCTGATCTTCAAGCGCCGCAGCCTCGCCGGCTCCTTGATCGGCGGTATCCAGGAAACCCAGGACATGCTGGATTTCTGTGCCAAGCACGGGCTGGTCTCGGATATCGAGATGATCGACATCCAGGATATCAACGAAGCCTATGGCCGCATGCTCAAGGGCGACGTCAAATACCGCTTCGTGATTGACATGAACAGCCTGAAGAAAGAAGCCAACGCGGCCTGATCGCCCCCTCCCTCCAGGTCCGTGGGATCGCGCCAGGCGCGCGGTCTTCACGGGCCTCGGCCCTGCGACTATCCACTCCTGAACCTGCTGAGGTACTGTAGGTCATATCCGCGTGACCCATTGGCGGCTGCAGCTTGCCGATGGCTAAGCAATACCGGGCTGAACCGCGAGGTAAAGCCCTACATTCAAGATGAGATCAGAATGCTCAAAAAAGCTATTTTTTGCCTGTCGCTCCTGGCAACGGCCAGTTCCGCCTACGCCAACGAAGCCATTGCCTACAAAGACGAGTTCGAGGGCCAATACGTTCAGTGTATTGAAGACAAACTGGACTCGGACTGCTGGAACAAGGTTTTTTCCGGGCACTTTGACAACTGGCAATTGAAAGAAAAAGATCTGATCTCCAAAAGCCAGACTGCACTGTCAACCTGGATAGGCAAGCACGACATCTACAAAGTTCATCTTTCGCCCAAGGAAACCAAAGGTGAAGTGTTTGAAAACCGGGCTTATCTGATTGAGCGTGACGACGGACAGTTGATGGGCCTGCATATCGGTTTCCGGCAGATAAAAGGTCAGTGGTACGTCTACGAACTCATGACCGACACGGATGACGCTTTCATCAGAGCCATACTGAACATGCCCAAGATCAAATAAGGCTGGAAAGACAGGACTGCGCATGACCCTGAGCTTCGTGAAGATGCATGCCCACGGCGACGATTTCGTTATTGTCGACCTGCGCGGCAAAGTCGATCCCATCACCCCTGAAGTCGCCCGTCGCCTGGGTGATCGAAATCGAGGCATCGGCTTCAATCAACTGGCGGTGGTACTGGACTGTGAAGATGCCGCGGCCCGCCTGCTGTTCTGGAACCCGGACGGTTCCAGGCTCGACACCTGCGGCAGCGCGACCCGTGGTGTGGCGGACAGGTTGATGCGTGAGGCGAACAGCACTTCAGTGGTGCTCAGGACCCAGCGCGGCTTGCTGACCTGTCTGCGCGAGTCGGATCAGCAGGTGTCGGTGGATATGGGCAAGCCGCTGCTGGGTTGGCAGGAGATCCCGCTGGCCGAAGAGATGGACAGCAATGACTTGCCTCTACCGGGAAACCCCACGGCTTGCAGCATGGGCAATCCGCATTGCACGTTTTTTGTCGAGGATCTGGCAGCCGTTGATATCGCGGCTGTCGGGCCGCTGATCGAAACCGATCCGCTCTTCCCCAAAAAGACTAATGTGCATTTCGTCCAGGTCATCGATCGCGGCCATATCCGCCTGCGGATCTGGGAGCGTGGCGGCGGCATCGCGCTGGGCTCGGGCTCCTGCTGTTGCGGGGCCGTCGTCGGCGGGATTCGCCGTGGCCTGCTGGACGACACCGTCGAGGTCGAATGTGACGGTGGAACGGTGCAGGTGAAATGGGATGGCGTCGGCGGCGTTATCCTGACCGGGTCGGTGGAACTGATCTGGTCAGGAACCATTGCCAGCCATTTTCTGGAGGGCCAGGCCCTGCTACCGACTACCGGAGCCGTGGTCTGACCCCTTCATCTGCCCAGGCGTTTCTTGACCATTCGCAGCAGGTGTTCCGCCACATCACTCACACCGTTGTTCTGGGCCACGACCTGGGCGCCTTCGAGCAGGAAGGTCAGTTCCCGGGCAGTCTCCTGCGCATCCTGTAACCGCGCCTCGCGGCAGAGGTCAGCCAGCCGCTGGAACTGGCGTTGCTTGTGCGCCTCGATCAGCTGTCGCGCCGGGTGCCCCGGGTCAGCCAGTTCGGCCAGGCTGTTGGTGAACGGACAACCCCGGTAGCCCGACTGGGTCAGATCCTGCGCAATGAATTGCGTAAAACCGAGCAACTGCCGAATCGGCTCCCCTGGGCATTGCGCCGCCAGTTCGTCCAGCACTTCGCTGTAATGCTCAGTCAACAAGCGCAACCACTCCAGCACCAGCACATCCTTGGTCTCGAAATGTCGGTACAGGGTCATCTTGGTCGAACCGGCCTGGGCGGCGATGGCGTCCACTGTCACCCGGGCGATGCCCTGTTCGGCGAACAATGCTTGTGCAGCGTCAAGGATCCGTTCACGCGGCGGCAACTGCGCAACGCGCTCAGGGCGGACAGGCTTTTCCACGGGGCAAAGGTCTCCAGGCAATTTCACATTCTGCTTGACATCAATACTACAGAGTATCGCATGATACTAACAAGTATCGTTCGATACCCATGAGTATTGATTGCCTGCTATTGGAGATAACCATGACCCCTTTTGAATACGCCGAACAGGATGCTGTCGGCCTTGCCCAGTTGCTCGACCAGCGTCAGGTCAGCCACGCCGAGGTGCGGAGCGCCGCGTTGTCGGCCATCAGCGCCGTCAATCCGCAGATCAACGCGGTGATCGAGGTCTGGGAAGATGAACCACCAGCCCTGCCGGGACCTTTTCAAGGCGTGCCGATACTGCTCAAGGACCTGGGCCTGAGCGCACGTCATCGTCGTAATGAACTGGGCAGTCGCCTGGCGCAAGGCTGCATCGCCGACGCCGACTCCGAGTTGATGACCCGCTTGCGCCACGCTGGCCTGCTGCCCCTGGGGCGCACCACGACACCGGAACTGGCCGCCAGCACCACCACCGAAAACCGTGTCGACGGCCCTACCCGCAACCCCTGGAACCTGGATCGCAGCGCGGGTGGCTCCAGTGGCGGGTCGGCGGCTGCGGTTGCCGCTGGCCTGGTGCCCGTCGCCCATGCTACGGATGGCGGTGGCTCCATTCGCGTACCTGCCGCCTCGTGCGGCCTGTTTGGTCTCAAGCCCAGCCGTGGGCGCTTGCCCATGGGCCCGGCCGTGGACGAGGTGTGGGCGGGACTGGCGGTGCACGGCGTGCTGAGCCGCACGGTGCGCGACACAGCGGCCTTGCTGGACTGCCTGCACGGACCCGCCGCAGGCGACCCCTTCCATATCGCCGCACCGCTCGGTGCCTATGGGTCTTTACTCGGCAGCGAGCCGGGTCGCCTGCGTATCGCCGTGCAACACCAGGCCTTGAACGGCCAATTGATCGCGCCGGCGGTGAGCATCGCCTTGAACCAGGTGTGCAAGGTCCTGGAAAACCTCGGCCATCAGGTCGACCCCGTGGCGGCCGATATCGGCCTGAGCTGGGAGGCCTTCGTCGAACTCAACGCACGCTTCTGGTCCAGCAACACCGCCGCCTGGATCGACGCCATTGCCAGCGCGACCGGTCGCCCTATCGACGGCAGTACCCTGGAGCCCGCCACCCTGGCACTGTACCGCATGGGGCAGGAGTTGAGCGCGACGCAACTGCTCGGCGCCATGCATGAACGCAACCTGGTCACTCGACAGATGGGCCGGCTGTTCAACGACTACGACGTGCTGCTGACACCCACCTTGCCGCAGGTCGCGCCCTTGATTGGCGACTACAACGCAGGCGAAGAAGCACTGGATGGCCGCCAGTGGATGGCGCGGGTGTTCAACCACTCGCCGTTCACCGCCGTGTTCAACGTCAGCGGCGGCCCCGCCATGTCCCTGCCCCTGGCCCATGACCCGGCAAGCGGCCTGCCCATTGGCCTGCAGTTCGGAGCGGATTACGGCCGCGAAGATCGGCTGTTGCAGTTGGCGGCACAACTGGAGCGCGAGCTGCCTTGGCAAGGCCGACGGCCGGCTGTGTGGGCGGGCAACCGCTAAGCGCCCGCACCTTGCGGCTCGCTGAGAACGACGATGGACTGGCCGCCCAAAACAAAAAAAGCACACGATGCAACGCCAGTCAGTTGGCCCCTTGTAGGAGCGAGCTTGCTCGCGATGGATCTGAGAGCGCCGCATTCACCCAGCAAACGCGGCGTTATCGTTAACGTCCATCGCGAGCAAGCTCGCTCCTACAAGAGTCGCATTCGCCTAACTGACTGGCATTACCTGAGGTGCTTATTTTGTGAGAGCTATTAACGGGTTGAAGCCACCAGATTGGCCCGCGCAGCGTGCAGTTTCTTATAGCTGTCGATCAGCCGCTGATGCCTGTCGAGTCCTTCCAGCTTCATGCTCGTAGGCGTCAGGCCATAGAACCGCACACTACCCTCAACGGAGCCAATGACGGCATCCATCCGCGGATTGCCAAACATCCGGCGGAAATTGACCTCGTAATCGCCCAGATCCAGGTCCTCGTCCAGTTGCACCTCCAGTACCACATTCAACGCCTGGTAGAACAATCCGCGCTCAACCGTGTTGTCGTTGTACTGCAGGAAGGCCTCCACCAGATCCTTCGCCTCTTCGAACTTCTTCAAGGCGACATAAATCAGCAGCTTCAACTCCAGGATCGTCAACTGACCCCAGGCGGTGTTGTCGTCAAATTCGATGCCGATCAAGGTGGTGATGTCGGTGTAATCATCCAGCTCGCTTTCTTCCAGACGCTTGACCAGCGCTTTCAGGCCCTTATTGTCCAGGCTGTGCAGGTTCAGGATATCGGCGCGGAAAAACAGGGCCTTGTTGGTGTTGTCCCAGATCAGGTCGTCCACCGGATAGATTTCCGAGTAGTCCGGCACCAGGATGCGACAGGCCGTGGCACCGATATGCTCGTACACAGCCATGTACACTTCCTTGCCCATGCCTTCGAGAATGCCGAACAAGGTGGCGGCTTCCTCGGCATTGGAGTTCTCACCCTGGCCGGAGAAATCCCACTCGACAAATTCGAAGTCCGATTTCGCACTGAAGAAACGCCACGACACCACACCGCTGGAGTCGATGAAGTGCTCGACAAAGTTGTTCGGTTCCATCACCGCGTGACCTTCAAAGGTCGGCGCAGGCAGATCGTTGAGGCCTTCGAAACTGCGGCCCTGGAGCAACTCCGTGAGGCTGCGTTCCAGCGCCACCTCAAGGCTTGGGTGCGCGCCGAACGACGCAAACACGCCACCGGTACGCGGGTTCATCAAGGTGACGCACATCACCGGGAACTCCCCGCCCAGCGACGCGTCCTTCACCAGCACCGGAAAGCCCTGCTCTTCCAGGCCCTGGATACCGGCCAGGATGCCGGGGTATTTCGCCAGCACGGCCTGGGGCACATCCGGCAGGGCCATTTCGCCTTCGAGGATTTCGCGTTTTACCGCACGTTCGAAGATTTCCGACAGGCACTGCACCTGCGCCTCGGCCAGCGTATTACCGGCGCTCATGCCGTTGCTGAGGAACAGGTTCTCGATCAGGTTGGACGGGAAATACACCACCTCGCCGTCCGACTGGCGCACGTAGGGCAGCGAGCAGATGCCGCGCTCTTCGTTGCCGGAGTTGGTGTCGTAGAGGTGCGAGCCGCGCAGCTCGCCATCGCGGTTGTAGATCGCCAGGCAGTGCTCGTCGAGAATCTCGCTTGGCAGCTCATCCTTGTCGCCAGGCTGGAACCAGCGCTCGTCCGGGTAGTGCACGAACGTCGCGTTGGCGAGGTCTTCGCCCCAGAACTGATCGTTGTAGAAAAAATTGCAGTTCAGCCGTTCGATAAACTCGCCCAGCGCCGAGGCCAGCGCGCCCTCTTTGGTCGATCCCTTGCCATTGGTAAAACACATCGGCGAATGGGCATCGCGGATATGCAGCGACCACACATTGGGAACGATATTGCGCCACGAAGCGATTTCGATCTTCATGCCCAGGCCGGCCAAAATGCCTGACATATTGGCGATGGTTTGTTCCAGCGGCAGGTCCTTGCCCGCAATGTAGGTGGCCGCGTCCGCAGCCGAACTCGGCATCAGCAACGCCTGGGCATCGGCATCCAGGTTTTCCACTTCCTCGATGACAAACTCCGGCCCCGCCTGCACCACCTTCTTGACCGTGCAACGGTCGATGGAACGCAAGATACCTTGGCGGTCTTTGGCGGAGATATCCGCCGGCAACTCGA
This sequence comes from Pseudomonas gingeri, assembly GCF_013386165.1. Taxonomy (GTDB): domain Bacteria; phylum Pseudomonadota; class Gammaproteobacteria; order Pseudomonadales; family Pseudomonadaceae; genus Aquipseudomonas; species Aquipseudomonas gingeri_C. The sequence goes on from NZ_JACAOS010000003.1 coordinate 1,173,062, forward strand.
CCTGAATCTTGAAAATCTGGTTGTAGCGGTTTTCCGGATCAACAATATTATTCTGTGACAGGCGAATATTGTCAGTGGGAATATTACGAGTTTCGCAGTACAACTTTACAAAGTAAGCCGCACACAAAGCCGACGAAGCCAGGAAGTAATCGAACGGACCCGGTGCCGAACCATCGCCTTTATAGCGGATCGGTTGGTCGGCCACCACCGTGAAGTCATCGAACTTGGCTTCAAGCCGAAGGTTGTCGAGAAAATTAACCTTGATTTCCATGCGGGATTACCAGAATAAAGAGCCAAACGAATGGCCGCCATTATCCGGTTTTTCAGCCGGAAGTCTTGTGCTTTCAGCCTTCGCGGCTGACCGGTCCCAGGCTATCTGTGCGCCGCAACCCATGCTCCTGGCGGCTGCCCGGCAGCGAACCCCGTGTTTAGGCGGGTTTCAGGCCATAAAAATCCAGCGCCATGGGTGGATAAACCTCACGCCAGGCAGAAGTAGCCCCCGGGTTGCCCATATCAGCTATAGCCCAAGGGCCGCCTCCCCCGGCAAAAAATATTGATTCTCCAAGTTGGGCTGATAACATCCGACGCACATGGATTCAAGCCAGAATAGTTCAAGCAAGGAAAGACGTTCCAATGAAAACATTCAGCATTCGCAAACTCGAAAACACTGACATTGAAGCGTTACTGGCATTCGAAATCCATAACCGTGAATGGTTCGAATCTCACATTGATGCGCGTGCCGCTTCCTTCTACTCATTACAGGGCGTGGCCGAACATATCGAAGGCTATTTGTCAGACTTCGCTATCGGGGCCTGGCACCCCTTTGTTATCGAAGACTCCAGCGCGGGAATAGTCGGCCGGGCAAACTTGAAGAGCATCAACTCTCCGCTGGGAGCTGCAGAAGTCGGTTATCGGATTGATCAGCGCTTTTGCGGCCAGGGACTCGCTACGCTGGCCGTCAGGCATCTCATCCAGGAAGCCCGGGCACACTGGGGCCTTACAGAACTGTTTGCCCATGTCTACAAGAGCAATACCGGATCAAGAAAAGTGCTTGATCGCTGTGGGTTCCTGGCTGAGCAGGAGTCCTTGACGGACGAAACGAAGGACGAATGTCGATTCGTCCTTTCACTCTAGAAAGAGGCTTTGGCGTGGGCATGGCTACGTCAGCAAAACGGCCTTCGCACCCTCGAGAGATTCGTAAGCCATCGCCAGTTCGACCTGATCGAGTCGAAACTCCTTACCCATTCGGGTCCTGAACATGGGGTCGTGAATCACGCCCTCGAGGGTTTTGAGAGCCGACACGAGCCGGTCAGGATCCTTCACCGTCCGGCTCTCGAAATTACTGAACCGCTTCAAGGTCAGGTTCTTCATCATGAAGAGCACGGACGGAAGGGAAACCGGGGCGGCACCGCCCAAAAAGCCGTAGAAATAGACGGTGGAGTTCATCGGCAGGCCCGGCGCAATCCTGCTCAGCAAGTCGCCACCGACACCATCAAATACCGCCGTCGTCCCCAGTTTTGCGGACAATGCGCTGAGCGCATCGGTGAAGCCTTCATCGGTGACAATGACATGCTCCGCACCCAGGCGGCATAACGCATCACGCGCCTGCTCGGTGCGCACGAGGAAAATCACCGGCAGTTTTCTGCTACGGGCAAGGGCGGCAAACGCTTGTCCGGTTGCCGAATTCCCGGCCGTGACGATGACCCCTTTATGACCCGCTTCGGTGATTTCTTCGAGAAAGGCGTGGGCGGTCATCACGTTGACGAGCGAGCCGCAATAGTCCCGCACACAAACCTGCTCTGGCAGGATCAAACACGTCGTATAAGGTACGTGTGCCCGCTCGCTCCAAAGCCCGATACTCTCCGCAGTCCTGCCGAGCGACCGATAGATTGCCACCTGCCGGCCCTGGTATTCCACGGGGACGCCCGCGCCAACCGCAATCACCCGCCCGGCTCCCGACGCGCCCCAGACATCGTGTTTGCCCAGCGAGAGCGCGTTACCCGCGGCGGTTGGCATGCGCAGGAAGGTCTTGTCACCATGATTGATCGCCGCGGCCTCCACATCGATCAGCACATGGCCCGGAGCGGCGTCGGTTGGCGTCGGAAGGTCACGCACCTCAAGCTCACGGCCAGGGGTTACACAAATCGCTTTCATCGTTCAGTTCCTTGTTTCGGCGTTGTTGTTTACACAGCCCCTAACATAAGCACCTTCATCCATTGCCGAAACACAGTGTCGGCGCATACCATCAATTCCATTTTGGAATTGATCTGGACCCCTGTATGGATAGAGTGAGTGCGATTCGTCTGTTTGTACGTCTTGTCGAATGCGGGAGTTTTTCCGCCGTGGGGCGCGCGGAAGGGATCGGACAGCCCGCCGTCAGCAAACAGATTGGCGCGCTGGAACGGCACCTTGGCGCACAACTGGTCATGCGGACCTCACGCCAGGTGGTGATCACCGAAGCAGGACAGACCTTTTACGAGTCGGCGCGAAAACTGGTGGATGACTTCGACGCGCTCGAGTCCTCGGTAGGCGATCGCCAGAAGTCGCCGGAAGGCCTGATCAGGGTCAATACCGCACCGGCTCACGGTCGACTGTGTATTACACCGCTGCTCCCTGAGTTCTTTCGGCAGTTCCCCAACATCGCCATCGAGGTGTCGGTATCGGAACGGCATGTCGACCTGGTCGGCGACGGCATCGACCTGGCGATCCGGCATGGGCGACTCGTAGACTCCACGCTCACGGCCAGAAAGCTGTCCGAAACAGACTTCGTGCTCGTGGCCAGCCCTGCCTATCTGGCCCTGATGGGTGTGCCAACCCGGCTTGCAGACCTCGATCAGCACCGCTGCATCGTTTTTACGAAAAACCGTGACCACTATCCTTGGTCACTCAAAGTTGGGCAGGAGACCGTCTCCTATGTTCCCCACGGCGCGCTGCTGACCGGTGATGCCGAGCACATTCGCGCCGCAGTACTGAGCGGCCTTGGGATTGCCCAGGCACCGTTCTGGCTATTGGCACAAGAGATCCGCAGCGGCCAGGTCCAGGTCCTGCTGCCGGCGTTACAGCCCGAGCGCTTGCCCATCCATCTGGTTTATCCAGCGGGCCGTCGAGTACCGATGAGGGTGCGGATGTTCATCGAGTACCTGGTGTCGGCGTTCGAGAATCCGGAACCTTGACACCCCGTTGAGCGAGGGCATGCATGCCTGCAGATCCGTACTCAATCGACAATGAACAACTTCGCCCCGTTCGTGGTGAACGAGCGATGCCCCTCGTTATTGTTGCCGACCTGATAACTCATCCCCGCAGACAAGGTAAACCGGCGGCCATCTTCCAGTTCCGTGTCCAACGCGCCTTCCAGGCACAGCAGGATATGCCCTCTCCAACACCAGTGGTCGGCGAGGTATCCGGGGCTGTATTCGACCATTCGCACACGGACACTGCCGAACTGGCAAGTCCGCCAATAAGCCGTACCCGTCTGGCCCGGATGGGCCACAGGCTCGATAGTCGACCAGTCAGTCGTACCGAAGGGGATCGCCGTAAGCTCCATGGAGTTGGTCCTTGCCGAAAAAGAGCCGCAGACCGTATCAAGCCGCTGCAAGGCTGAATAGATACAGATGAGCAGGATTGATGGCATACGCTTGCACGTAGGATTTTTGCACCCTGACCTCACATCACCTGGAAAAGGACCGCAACGCCCATCAAAACGCGTCTTGAGCAAACCCGGCTAGGCGCGTGCACCCGGCTATGGCCGACTCTATTGCAGACCGTACTTCCAGGAGCCTTTGCCCAGTGTCTGACATTCCGAACCACTTCGCTTACACAAAACGGTTCAACGCCGTACTTGCCTACATCGATGCCAATCTCGAAGGTGACCTGTCGGTGAAGACGTTGAGCCAGGTGGCGAACTTTTCGGTGTTTCACTTCCATCGACAATTCACCGCGTTCGTCGGTGTGCCGGTCTCACGTTATGTACAACTGATGCGGCTACGACGCGCGGCGCATAGCCTGGCCGCCCTCTCGGATCTCTCGGTACTGGAGGCCGCACTCAGTGCCGGCTTCGAAAGTCCCGAGGCTTTTTCCAGGGCGTTCAGGCGAGCATTCGGCATGACGCCCAGTGCGTTCAGGATGGAACCGAACTGGCAGGTCTGGAATGCGGTGTTCGCCATCCCTCATTTTTCCAGGAGTATCATCATGCAAGTTCGAATCGTGGAGTTCCCTGAGGTCAGGGTCGCAGCGCTTGAGCACTGCGGGGCACCCGGGCTCGTCAACGAGAGCGTGCGCAGGTTCATCGAGTGGCGTATCCAGAGCGGACAGTCGCCAGTGGCGTCGAGTCGTACCTTCGGCATTCCCTACGGCAACCCCGATACCACACCCGCGGAGGAATTTCGCTTCGCCATCTGTGGCGAGATTGCCGAGGTCGTGGCGCCGAATGAGTTTGGCGTGCGCGAGATCGTCATTCCCGGCGGGCGCTGCGTCGTGGTAAGACACCTTGGCTCACCGGATCATATCGGCGAAACGATTTATCCGATTTACCGCGATTGGCTTCCCACCAGTGGCGAGGAAATTCGTGACCAGCCGTTGTTCTTCGAATACCTGAGCGTCTTTCCCGAGACACCGCAGGATCAATGGCAAACCGATGTCTATGTGCCGTTGCAATAGCGGGGATTGCGCCAGCCCCTCACCGCTGGCGCTTCTTTCCAGGCCCCCTACACCGTCAAAAACAACGCCGAAGTCCAGACCCGGGACTGATCCCGCTGGCGGGCACAGATAAACAAGGGATGCTCACGCCCCGGCTCCAGCTTCAAAGCCGCCAGCGCGATCTGCCCTTGCACCTCACGGGGCAGTAACGCATCCGTGGTCCGCTCCAGGGACACCTTCAACTCCGCCCCCGGCAACGCCTCGATCAGTTGCCCCTGCTCCAGCAACTGCTCACCGGACAACGCCATCAACACCGACGGCGCATGCACATAAGGCTGTGGCTCGGACGGGTCGCCGACCTTGATGTAATTGTCAATGCGGCTTTGAATCTGCAAGGTCGCTCCGGCCAGTTGTGACAGATCGATTTCGATGCTATCGGTATCGCCGTTGGTATCGGTACGAAACGCCAGTGTCGTCGCATCCTTGCGCCACACGGTCTGCTCGGGATGGTCGAGACCCAGGGCCCGGAAACCCTTGATCACCGCGCCCGTCACGCGGATCTCGCCGGTCCAGTAGGCACCGCGATAACGGTCCTTGATCCGGGCACCGCCCAGACGCAGGCGAATGCCGTGGCCGGAAAAGCCCAGTTCCTCATGCAGGTTGCGCGACCAGACCAACTGCTCGCCGTCGAACAGATCGACCTGCTCCCAACCCGCCTCCCCCAGCAACCGATAATCCAGCGTCGCATCGGCCCGCGCAGTGAACACTTCACCCATGAAGTGCGCCCCCTGGCGCAAGCTGGCGAAAGAGCGCTCGCCGGTGGTGGCAAAGGTGCGACGGGCCCGCAGTGCCTTGCCGACACTGGCACGGTCAAAGCTGTCGGCGACCACCCCGGTCAGCCCACCCCGCGAGCCGAACACCGCCGTGGCCGGCACGCCGCCGCCGCAACGGCCCTGGTGTTCATCGCTGTTGGCGGCAGCCCCGACTCGATACCCACGTTGCAGGGCCTCGGCGTAAACCCAGTGGAATTGCCCCCAGGCCGAACCCACTTCGATCAGGCGCTCCAGCTCCGGATGGTGCCAGTCCAGGTTGCAACGGCGTCCACCGACGTGAGGCATCATCAGATGGCCCTCGGGGTCCTTGGCATAGGCTGCGTACAACTCGTCTACCGGCCACGCACCTGGCTTGATGGTGCCGGCAGTAAATTCATTCCACTCGAAGGAACGCACCAACCGGCCTTGGTTGTCGAAAGGAAACTCCGGCTTTCTACCGTGCAGGAACACCACATTGCGGTCCCCACCGGCACAGGAATTGCCACACCATTCGGTGCCGGGATAACAGACGAAGCGACCGGGCTCGTTGAGTTCGTGAATCAGCGCGACCGCCTGGTCCCAGCGCTGCTCGGTGATATTGAAGTCGTTGGCGGTATAACCCAGCACATCAAGCCCGGCGACATCCCGGCCATAACTGAGGTTGTACAAGGTGTCATTGGTGCCCACGGTGTCATCGGAATGCACATGCAGGTCCGCATAAAGCGGGCGCAATGCCGTACCCGCCGGGTCGACCGTGACAAAGGCCTGGGCTCCACGGACAAACGGTCCCTGCACCTCGGCCGACAAGCGCCACTCGCCCACCGCACCGAACTTCAAACCCTCAAGCCGGGCAATCGCCCAACCTTCGGCCGCCAGGCGAAACGGCTGTTGCCGCTGCTCGCCCTCAGGACCGGTAAAGGTCAACAGGCCCTCAAGCGGCAGCTGCCGACAAGTATTGCCCCAGGCATCGTCGACCCGCAGCAGCACGTCGAACGCCTCCCCGGCGCTGACCAGCCGCGGCACGATCAGTTGAACGCTTTGCGCCGGTCCCGGGACGATATCCAGCAGCGGATCGCCCGGCACCTCGGCAAACTTAGAGCTGCCCAGTGGGTCGATAAACAAACGGAAGCGGAAGTCCTTCTCGACAAAACTCTGCACCCGTGTCCCCGAGCCGCCCTGACGCCGGTCACCCAGGCGGATGATGATGCGGTCGCCAGGATTGAGGTAGCCATCGACAATATCGATGATCACGGCTTTCTGGAACGGCCGCTCATGGCCCTTCTGGTCGAAACGCACCTTCAGGTGCTGCACCGTGGCCTGGCTCTGACCCGGCACCAACGCCCCAGCCTGATACTCGGCACTGACGTAGTTGGGGCCCGCCGGATTCGAGGTCTGGAACAAGGCCCAATCGGAGTAGAACTTGAACGCCAGCTTCAACCAGGCACCATCGGCCAGCCCGCTACCACCGACCTCGTAGACCAGGGTGATCTCGTCCCATTGACCGGCCACCAGGGTCTGGCGATCACAGCTGATCGCTCCCAGGAACGGACGTTGCTTGTTGCGTTCATACAGGCCTTGCGGGGCAATATAGTGCCCGGCTTCGCGGGGATCGAACTGCTGACTCACATGACACCTCATACAGGTTCATTGAAGGTTTGAAGGGATTGGAAGCGACTTACTGCTCGCGCCACTGCTGGTAGTGACGCTCGATGCGCCGGAACACAAAACTCTCCATCAACCAGGCAATCAGCCCGATCAGGACGATGCCCAGCAGCACCTGGCTGCTGTTACCGATCTGACCGCCGGTGGCAACCATCCAGCCGATGCCCCGGGAAGCACCGATCATTTCCGCCGCCACCAGCGCCCGCCAACCCTGGCTGAAGCCGATGCGCAGGGCCGCGGTGACAAAGGGCAGCGACGCCGGCAGGTAGACGTGGGCCAGCAACTGCCAGGAACTGGCCCCCAGCGTGCGGGCCGCGCGCACTTCGCCACCGCGAATGCCCTGCACGCCTTCCTGGATCGTCACCGCCATGGGGAACACTGCGGCAATGAAGATCACCAGCACGATCGACACATAACCCAGGCCGAAAATGATCATGATCAGCGGCGCCCAGGCGATCGGCGGAATGGCCATGAACAGGCTGTTGAGCGGTGCGATAAAGTCACGAAAACGCGAGGACAATCCGCCCGCAGCCCCCAGCAACACAGCGACGATGACTGCCGAGCAGAACCCACCGAGTTCTTCCAGGACGCTGGCTTGCAGGTGCTGCCAGAGCGAGCCGTCGGCCAACCAGCGCAGCGCCTCGCGGGCGACGTCCCAGGGTTGCGGCAGGATGTAGGTGGGAAAACGGCTGGCCAGGGCCACCCAGATCAACAGCAGGAAGGGCAACGAGGCCCATCCCCAATTCGGTTTTGGCAAGGACATGGGCAGACTCAGCGCGAAGCTTTTTCCAGGTAGGAGGTGTCGACGATCTGCTCGGTCTTGAGCGTGGTGTCGATAAAGCCCAGGTCATGGGAGTAGTTCATCAGGCGCTGGATAAACTCGATGTCCGCGGTCTCCAGGTCCGCCGACCAACCCAGTCGGGTACGGGCCTGGGCGACGATGGTTTGCGGGGCGATGGTCTTGCCGTCAGGTCCTTGCACCGCTTCGAGCTTGAACGCCTCGGCGATGATCCGATTCGACTCCTCAGGGTGCTCGTTGAGAAAGGCGATGGCCTTGCGATGCGCACGCAGCAGTTTCACCACATCGTCCGGGCGCTCCTGCAAGGTTTTTGGCAGGGCGATCACCACGTACCAGGGATACTGGGGCAAGGCCTGGTTGACATCGAACAGCACCCGGCTCGAACCACGCAGCAAGGATTGGCTGACAAAGGGCTCCCAGGAGAACGCCGCATCGACGATGCCACGGTCCAGGGCGGCATTCATATTGCCCGGGGGCATGTCGATGATGTCGAGGTCATGGTCGGGGTTGAGCCCGGCCTTTTCCTTGAGCACATAACCGCGCAACAGCACGTCCATGCCACTGCCCTTCTTCACCCCGGCCAGTTTTTTACCCTTGAGGTCGGCCAGGGAATTGATCGGGCTTTTGCTGTCGACGATCACCGCCGCCTGACCGTAATTGACCTTGGCCAGAATCCGGCTCTGCAAGCCTCGGGAAAACCACTGGTACACCGGCGGCGTACCAACATAGGCCACGTCCAGCTCACCGGCAGCCAACGCCTGCTGGATCACCGGCCCATCGCCCAACGCCCTGAGGTCCACGTTCAGGCCTTCGTCACGGTAGTAGCCCTGCTTGTCCGCGATCAGCGCCGGAGCATTGGCCATGGCAAAGACGTACCCCACCCTTAGCGGCTTGGCGTCCTCCGCGACGGCCAAGGAACTGCCGGCCACGGCGGCAACCGATAATGACAGGGCAAGTAACGTACGTTTGATCATTGGACCGACTCGGTTTCAAGGGAGAGAGAGGGAGAGGAAATGCGCGCCTCGGACAGCGCCATGACCTGGGAAATACGCTCCATCAGTTCATTGCGGTAGTCGAGGAAAGCCGGCAGCCGGCGGGTTTTCAGATGGGAGCGCGGACGTGGCAGCTGGATCTTCAGTTCGCTGTGAATACCGCCCGGGGCGATATTGAGAACGATGACCCGGTCCGCCAGGAACACCGCCTCGTCGATATCGTGGGTAATGAACAATACGGTCTGACCCAGCTCGGCCCAGATCCGCAGGGTTTCTTCGTTCATATGATTGCGGCTGATGGCGTCCAGTGCGGCGAACGGCTCGTCCATCAGCAACACTTCGGGCTCCAGCGCCAGTGTGCGAGCCAGGGAAACACGCTGCTGCATCCCGCCGGAAAGCTGATGGGGCAAGCGCTGCGCGGCCTGCTCCAGGCCGACCAGGCGCAGGTACTGCAGGGCCCGCTCACGCTGCTGCGACTCGCTGAGATCCGCCGCCATGCGCAGGCCGAAACGAACGTTTTCCAGGGCCGTCAACCAGGGAAACAGCTGCGCAGACTGAAACACATAACCCAACTCCGAACGTTCAGGGCTGACTGTGGTCTGGTTCAAGCGGATCTGCCCCGCCTGCGGTTGAACGAAACCCGACAACAGGTTCAACAAGGTGGTCTTGCCACAGCCGGACGGCCCGAGGATCGCGACAAACTCACCGGCGGCGGCACTCAAGCTGAAGGAGGAAAACACCCGATGCCCATTGGGGTAGCTGAAGCTGATCTGCTCGACGCTCAGCGCAGCGGTCGGTGGCGGCACACGAAGAAAGGTTTCTGGCATGGCAAGTGTCGTCAGGTCGTCTACAATGGGATTGCTCGACATAATACGTATTAATACAAGTAGTCCCAATAACCTATTTTTATAACCTTAGAAGTGAAGGCTCCGCCGTGAGCCCCGCACTTCTCAGATCACGGAACCCCGCAGTGTCCACGCCCATTCTTCGTGACAGCACCACCTCGCTCTATGAACAGATCGCTCACCAGTTGCTGGAAGAGATTCAGCGCGGCGCCTACGAGCCCAGCGGCAAGCTGCCGTCCGAGGCCGAGCTGGGCCAACGCTTTGCGGTGAGCCGCGTGACCATTCGCCTGGCCGTGGGCAAGCTCAGCGACGATGGGGTGGTGGAACGCAAGCAAGGCAAAGGCACCTTCGTCGCGGCCAAGCAGGTCCGCCATGGCCTCGATGCCCTGCGCAGTTTTCATGAGGCGCTGCGGTTGCAAGGTCTCGAGCCAAGCATGCGGGTCCTCGATCATCAACTGCAGCCGGTTCCAGAAGCATTGGGCGCTCTGTTTGCCGAGGCCGAGCAGTGTCTGCTCCTGGAGCGCCTGCACGTTGTCGACGACGAACCCATTGCCCTGGGCCGTAGCCATCTGCCGGCCGAACTGGCCAGTGTGGTCTGGACGGCCGTCGAGAATCGCCCCATCTACTCGATCCTGGAGTCGATCACCGGCTCCGCGGTCACCCGCGCCGACATGGCGATTCGCGCCCAGGAAGCCGACAAGCACTTGGCCAATAGCCTGAATGTCAAACGTGGCGCGGCGCTGCTGGTGATGGAGCGCACCTCGTATTTTGCCGATGGCCGCTGCTGTGACCGGACCACCTTCTTTATCCGCCCGGAGCGCTATGCGTTTGTCCTCAGCGGTGTCTTCACGTCGAGCCCCAATTCTTGAAATCACGCGGCTTCCGGGCCCGTTGCAGGCCACCACTCCAGGGAAACTTAGCCAAGACTGAGGGCCACGGATTGCCCTCTTAACGGGCCCTTAATAATCAAAAAAAACTGACCGCTCGGCCCAGTGAACGAGGGAGCAAAGCGTCAAAAATAAGTGATTTAATGGCCCTTGTGTCAAAATATGTTTTCTATTTGACACATATTGAAATGGTTTTCGGGCGGTGCTATAAGTCAGGACATACCCCATTTGGATCCATATAGCAGAGCACATCCAGCCAACCGGAGCCCGCTTGTCATGCCTAAACTCCGCACAATCAAACATACGTTTGACTTGGTTAGAGAAGTTGAAAATAACATTCCTGGGGCCAGCACAAAAACCTATGTCGACGTCTTGACCTGGGTATTCTACAAACTGGAAATAACACGATTTGCCTACGTCTACGCCGACTCGCACTTAATTGATAATGGTGATATCTCCATCCACAGCAGCTACCCGACCGAGTGGGTTGAGAGCTATCGTCGGCAGGCGCTCTACAAGTCCGATCCCGTGATGGCCAATGCCGCCATCACTTCGCGTCCGTTTTTCTGGACGGCGCTAAATGATCGTTCTCACGCGCCCAACAAAGTATTTGAACAATCGGCCAGTTACGGCATTGATCAAGGCTTCAGCATCCCCATTCATGACCCGGGCAGCGCTTTCGGCTCCCTGCACTTGCCGTGCGTCGAAGGCGATCCTGATTTTGACCGCATCATCCAGTCAAATATGTTCCTGATCAAGGCCATCGGCACCATCGCCCATCAATATCGCCCGATTGAGGTCAGCCAGGAAGAATTATTGTCGCTGAGCCCAAGGGAAATTGAATTCCTCCACTGGCTGGCCCTCGGGAAGAATTATCAGGAAATCGGCCTGATCATGAATATCACGGAAAGAACGGTGAAATTCTACGCCAAGAAAATCACCGAAAAAATGGGTTGCACCAATGTCAAGCAGGCCATGGTCAAGGCCATTCGCCACAATATCTTTTAACCTTTACCCTCGAGTCAACCTCACTCATCCCCTCACAGGCTTGTCACTTGTGAGGCTGACTCACGTGCGCCACTCAGGCAAATATTACTTTCGAGGCCAAGTTATACAACGCCATACTGGCAAACAGCCCAATGACCAATGAAACAAATCTATTGACCCGATTACCGGATATTATCGATGGAAGATTTCGTCCAAAGACAGCACCCAAGCCGACCCAAACAATACTCACAGGAAGAATCACCAGGGAAAAAATGGCCATGAAGGAAAGATAACTATCCAGGTGCGTAAAGGTTCCGGCAGGTGCAACGAATGAGGCGAAAAACAACCCTTTCGGATTGTTCAGAGTCGCCAGGAACAACGCCGAAATTGAGATGGCTGAGGGCTTTCCAGTGGTATCCGCCTGCACCGAGAACCACAATTTCAGGGAAATATAGAACAGGAAAATCACCGCCAGGACCTTCGTCGCCACCACCACCCAGGCGTAATTGGCCATCAGCGCCTCAATGGAAAGACCCCAGGCGGTAATCTGGATCAGGTAAGCCGCCCATTCGGCAAGAATCAACTTCAGCGAATAACCGCTGAGGCCTCGACTGACCCCCGACTGCAGCAGCAGCGAGTTGGTCGGCCCTGGCACCAGCAATACCGTGAGCATTGCAACTGCAACATAATACATGACCAGCCCTCAAAAAATTCCAGGATAGAATTATTGTCCCATCGACTTATTTTCCAGATTGGAAAATCCGTTTTCTTATTAAGCGCGAGAACACCCTTGCTTTTGTTGCAGCCTGATGAAATACCGCTCAGCCTCTTCAATTTAAAAATCAAGCGTGATCGGTATCACATCTTTCGACATCGACATGCTTTAATTTTCGCATGCACCAACGTTATCGTACAACCTTCTTGATGCCGACAAAGAGCCACGTCCGAGAAAATCTCACATCGACAATTAAACAGTAGTTTGCCCTCGCCAGCCACCTGCACTTAAGTACAGTTGCCGGACTTATAAAGGATCATTATAAATAAGCACCTCCTCCCTGTCCGCGACGTACTTATGATTGGCTACTTCCCTCACTCGTACACTTTCTCCGACCACTCGTACACCTTCTCCGACGTGCATGTCGCCATCGCCAGTTATTCCGAACTCCCAACCCCTGCTTTAGAGCAAATACTCAGCATCCGCAAAGCCGCTTTTATTGATCGGCGGAAATGGGATATTGAAAGCTATGCGGGCAGCGAGTATGAATTTGATGAATATGACAATGACGATGCCCTCTATATCTATACCCACAAAGGCTCCCAGGTCACCGGCTGCGTCAGACTTCGCCCCTCCTATAAACCCACTCTGATTTGCGGCGCCCTGAGCTTCATGCTCACTGATGGGCTGTCCAGGCCCAATCCAATGGAGTGCTGGGAAGCCACCCGATTTGCTCTATTGAGCAGCGACACCTCGGGCAGTGATTTCACCAAAACCAAAGTTGACTTCCGCACCGCAGCCCTTTTTCTGGCCATGTTGCAGTTTGCCAGTACTCAAGAGGTCGATACTTACGAAGTTATTGTCGACGCCATGATGGAAAAAGTTCTAAAGCGCTCAGGCTGGTTGCTCAATCGACGAAATGTCGCCCACGGTAGCAAAGGCGAAAAAGTCATCTACGGGACACTCGATTGCACGACAAAAATCTACAACAACATGCTCAAGATAAACCACATGCAACACCTGACTGACGACTTGCTGCCCATCATGGCACTGCCGGCTACCGACTACAGCGTGACCCATTCAATAGCCTCGACTCACCCGATGACCCAAATCAACTGATACGTACCAAAAACCTTATGGAACCGTGGGCGGCGCCAGCCGTAGTGCCCAGAATAAAAAATGGAGAGCGGATGAACTTGCAAAGACTTTTCCCATCTGTCGGCAAAGTAATCGCCAACACCGGCAACCGTAATTTTCCGCGCGTGCTGCATGACTTGATCGTTGCACAATTGCCCGTTGACGCCACACACATCACCGAGCTGCGGCTCGATGCCACAAATGCCGCACAGTCGATCACCTCGAGTATCGGCGGCGTGGGTATCAGCCCGATCTGTACCGACACCCTCATGAACGCCTCTTCCGTCAAGCAGCCTGCCCTGCCGAACGAAGATGGACTCTGGCCCGCACCACAAACCGAACTGGCGTGCTGCCAGCGAGCTTCTTCGTTGCACACCTCACCCAATCACCTGCACCTGATCTACAGAACGAAAAGCCGCTGCTACGCGCTGTCCGTTTACCGTTCCAACCCTTCCCAGGGATTTTCCCAACAGGAATGCGTTTTCCTCCAGGAGTTCTCCTGCCTGTTGCTCCCGATGATCGGCGAACATATCGAGGCGTTGATGCCAGCGCCGATTCGCCAGGAAGCCTTCTCCATCAGCCAGGAACTGGAAAACGGTGGCATGGACGCCTTGCGCCAACGTTTTATCGAACGCCTGGAAATGTCCGGACTGAACCTCTCCTCGCGGGAAACCGAAGTCTGCGTCGGCCTGCTGGCCGGGCGCACGGCACCGGAACTGGCCGAGCAGCTGGCGCTGCGGGTCAATACCGTGGAAAGCTACCTCAAGCGTGCCTCCATCAAAATGGGTATCGGCGGTCGTCGCTCGCTGATCCGCTGGATGCACTCGGCGGACGCCAGGACAGGTCAGGAAAACACCGCCATCCTGCAAAATGCCCTCTGATACCTCCCTTGCCTGAATAACACCTCGATAGCGGCTTATCCCGCTATCGAGGTGTGCGCAATATCCTCTTGAAACCTTGGAGCCCGTCATCGACATAGGTGAAGATCACCGGCACTACCAACAGGCTCAGCACCGTTGAAGCCAGCAGGCCACCGATCACCACCACCGCCATCGGCTGGCGAAAGCTCGGCTCCCCACCCAATCCCAACGCCGTCGGCAACATGCCCGCGCCCATTGCAATGGTCGTCATCAGAATCGGCTGGGCACGCTTGTGACAGGCATCGATCAGCGCCTCATAGCGGCTCATGCCCTGGTCACGACGAGCCATGATCGCGTACTCCACCAGCAGAATCGAATTCTTGGTGACGATCCCCATCAGCATCAGCAAGCCGATGACCGAGGCCACGGAAAAGCTCATCCCGCCGATAAGAAGCGCCAACAAGGCCCCGCCCAGCGACAGGGGCAAGGCTGAAAGAATGGTCAGCGGTTGCATGAAGTCATGGAACAGCAACACCAGCACCGAATAGATACAGAACACGCCAACCGCCATGGCCAGGCTGAAATTGCCAAACAGCTCGCTCATCAACTGCAACTCGCCCTGCTCCACCAGCTTCACTTGCGGCGGCAGATGCTGCATCACCGGCAGTTGCCTGGCTTCGTCCATCACCTCGCCGAGGTTGCGGCCATTGAGCTCGATGGACAAGGTGATATTGCGCAGGCGATCCAGCCGATCGATCTGCGCCGGTCCACTGCCCATGCTGATCTCTCCCAGGGAAGCCAGCGCGACCTGACCATCACGTCCCTTGACCCGTAACTGGGCAATGCTGTCCAGATCGGTGCGTACTTGCGGTTGCATGCGTACCCGCACATCCACCTGGCGCTGGGACAGATTGATCTTGCCCAGGGACGATGAAAAATCGCCGTAGGTGGCCATGCGCAAGGTGTCGGCAATGTCCTGGCTGCTGATACCTTGCTCGGCGGCCAAGGCAAAATTCGGACGCATCTGGATCTCCGGCCGCTGCGCCGAGGTGCTCGAGGTCACGTTGCCAATCCCCTTGAGCTGCCGCAGTTGCGGTTCGAGGGCCGTGGCGGTGCGCTCGAGCAGATCACCGTCGTCGCTGGCAAGGACGATTTCCAGGCGCTCACCGCTGCGGTCGCCACCGACATTGACCCGCACCCCGGGCAAGCCGCGCAGCGCTTCACGCATTTTCTCCTCGACCGCGGACTGCTTGAGCGTGCGCTCGTCACGGGGCAGCAGGTCGACGGTCAGAACGGCCTTGCGATTGCCACCACCGGAGACATCACCACTGCCCACCGCGACGAACACATGGGCCACTTCAGCAATGGCGCGCAGGCGGGTATCGGCTTGCAAGGCGATCGCGCCGGTCTGCGCCAGGCTGCTGCCAGGCGCCAGCTCCAGGGTGATGGTACTGAGCGCATTGTCCTGGGCCGGAAGAAAACTGGTGGGCAGCAGCGGAATCAGCGCCAGGGAACCAAGAAACAACACACCGACCAGGGCCATAGTGGTCTTGCGCCGGGTCAGGCTGGTGTGAATCCAGCGCAGATAACGGGTCATCAAACGGCTGTCGTGCTCGACATGGGGCCGAGCCTTGAGCACATAAGCCGCCATCATCGGCGTCAGCAAGCGCGCCACCAGCAGGGAAAATATCAGTGCCGCACTGGCAGTCACGCCGAATTGCCGGAACAGCTTTCCAGTAATGCCGCCCATGAAGGCCGTGGGCAAAAACACCGCCACCAGGGTCACGGTGGTCGCCAGCACGGCCAGGCCAATTTCGTCGGACGCCTCGATCGCCGCCTGGCGCGGGGTTTTGCCCATGCGCAGGTGTCGTGCGATGTTCTCCACCTCGACGATGGCATCGTCCACCAGGATGCCGATCACCAGGGCCAGTGCCAGCAGGGAAATGCTGTTGAGGGTGAACCCGGCAAAATACATCACTCCGAAGGTGGGGATGATCGACAGCGGCAGTGCCGTCGCAACAACGATGGTTGCCCGCCAGTCGCGCAGGAACCACCAGACCACCAACACTGCAAGCAACATGCCCTCGTACAGCAACTCCATGGAACCGCGATAATTGTCCAACACCGGCGCGACGGTATTACTCGCCTCGATGACATGGATATCGGCGTGTTGCGGGGCAAACTGCGCCATCGCCCGGCGTACATCCGTCGTCACTCCGACATCGGAAAAGCCCAGGGAACGGATTACCTGGAAACCGATAACCGGCTTGCCGTCGCGATAAGCCCGGGTACTGCGCTCGGCATGGGTATCACGTACCGTGGCCAATTGCTGCAATGCCAACATGCGCCCATCACTGACAGGGATCTGGATGGCCCCGAGTGCCGCCGGATCGTCGATCGCACCAAGGATGCGCAGCGCCTGCTGCCCGCTGCCCAAGTCGCCCTGGCCACCGGAGTTGTCTTTCTGCATCGCCCGCAGGCGACCGGCCACGTCCGTCACACTCAGGCCCAGACCGGCCATCATGGCCGGGTCGAGGTCGACCTGGATTTCCCGGTCCACGCCACCGACCCGGACGATCTTGGCGACACCGCGAACCGCCAGCAGTTGCTTGCTCAGCTCATTGTCGACGAACCAGGACAAGGCCTCTTCGTCCATCCGTGGCGCATCGACGACATAGGTCAACAGCGCCGACGTATTGGTGGTCAAACGCGACACCGACGGCGTATCGAGGCTCGCCGGTAATTCCGCCCTGGCGCTGTCCACCGCATTGCGCACTTCGTTGAGGGCCTCGTTGCCGTCCTTGTCGATGGCAAAGCTCACATTGATGCTCACGCTACCGTCGGCAATCAGTGTGGTGACATGTTGCAGCAAGCGTAGCGAAGTCAGTTTGTCTTCGAGCTTGCGCGCCACTTCGGTTTCCAACTGCTCGGGTGCCGCGCCCTCCAGGGAGGCGCTGATGACCACGGTAGGCAGGTCGGTGTCCGGAAAGTCCTGGATACCGAGGCGATTCAGGCCAAACACGCCGAACAGGGCCAGCAGCACGAACAGCATGACCGCCGGAACCGGATAACGAATCGACAAGGCGGAAATATTCATCGGGCACCCGCCTCGGCGTGAACCAGGGTCACACTCGCCCCGTCACTGAGGAAGGCCCCGCCGCTACGGACGATCTGTGCCTGCTCCGCCAAGCCGGCGACAATCTCGACCGCCGCCCCGCTTCGCCGCCCGACTTCCACGCCCTGTTGGCTGACGTGCATGTCCTGACCCAGCACAAAGACGTAGGAGCGGCCATCGCGCAACACCACCGCGGTGTCCGGAACGGTCAGCGCCAGGCTCGGCGCCAGTTCGATACGGCCACTGGCGTACATGCCCGCACGCAGTCCGGAGTCGACCGGCAAGGACACATAGACCAGCCCGCGACTGGTCTTGCTGTCGAGTACCGGCGAAACCAGACGCACCCGCCCTTCGACCGGTGCACCACCCGGCAGCTCCAGACGCGCGATCTGACCGACCCGGACCCGCGACAATTGTCGTGCATCGAGTTCCGCCTGCCATTCGATACGGCCCTCGCGAATCATCCGGAACAGTTCGCTGCCGGCTGCCACCACATCGCCGAGCAAGGCCTTGCGCCCGGAGATAAGCCCGTCGTCCACGGCAACGATGCGGGTCTGCGTGAGCTTGATCCGGGTGCTGCGCAGGTCGGCGTTCGACGATGCCAGGTTGGCCTCGGCGGTCTGCACCTTGACCCGATATTCTTCCAGTTGCTGCTCCGACAAGGCTCCGCTCTGTCCCACGACTGCCGCCCGCCGGGCATTGGAGCGAGCTTCCTGCAACTGTGCCGCTGCCTGGGCGACCGCCGCCTTCTGCTTGTTTTCTTCGGCCTGTACGCTGTCATCGGCCAAGGTTGCCAGGACCTGGCCCTTCTTCACCCGGTCGCCGATATCGGCTTTCAGGCTGGCGATGCGCAAACTGCCGGTTTCGGCACTGATCACAGCCTCCTGCCAGGGCGCCAGCGCACCGCTGGCGACCAGCACTTGCGGCCACTCTTCGTGGCGTGGCTGAACCGTCTCGACACTCAGGCTGGTGGCCGCGACGGGCGCTGCGGCCGGTGCCGGCGCGGCGCGGCCGAAAAGCAGCCAGCCCGACAGTGCCAGCGCGGCAAGCCCCAGCAAGCCATGACCCAGGGTTGGTTTCATGCTCGGCCTCGCTTCGCTGCGTCGCTGGCCAGTCCGTCCTGACCGTCCTGCCAGCCACCGCCGAGGGCCTTGTACAGCGCGATCCAGTAACGCACCTGATTCTGTTGCAGGGTGATCAGCTCGATTTGCGCTGACAGTGCCGAACGCCGTGCCAGCTCACGGTCCAGCAAGCTGGCATTGCCGGCATGCCAATTGCGATCGACGGCCTGGAAATACGCCTCGTAGCCGTCGGTGGCGCGCTGCGCATCGGCCTCCGAACGCCGGGCGGCATCGAGGCGCACCAGTGATTGTTCGACTTCCATGACCGCTGTGCGCAGAGTCTGCCGGTAAGTGGCCAGCGCCGAGTCATAGCCGGCTCGGGCGGAGTCCACCGCGGCCTTGCGCTTGCCGCCATCGAACAACGGAACATTCAATTGCGGGCCAAGGCTCCAGCTCCGGCTGTATTGGCCTGTGGTGGTGCCGACCGCAAAAGAACCAACCAAACCCAAGCTGGGCAGGCGATCGGCCTGGGCGGCACCGATCTGGGCATTCGCGGCCGCCAGCTCGCGCTCGCTGGAAGCCAGGTCCGGGCGTTGGCGCACCAGGTTGGCGGGAATTTCCCGCACGTCCAGCAAGGCCGGCTCAGGCAACCGCGCCGGCGTATGGGCGAGCACTTCGCGCACCTGTTCTTCGCCGCTGCCGGTCAGGGCCACCAGGCTCTTGAGCAACACATCACACTCGCTTTGCTGATTGGTCAGGGTCGCGCTGCTGGCGGCGGCGCTGGCATCGGTCAGCGCGGCATCGGCGGCGGCGGTGAAACCGGCCTGGAACGACAGCCGGGTCAGGCGTGCTGTCTGGTCCTGGGATTGCGCCTGGTCGCGATAAGCGTTCACCAGCATCTGGCAGCCACGGTACTGCACAAAGTCATCACCGACCTCGGCAGCCAAGGACACCCGTGCCTCATGCCAGTCATCGACACGGGCCTCAAGCAGGTTGCGCGAGGCCTCGTCGGTGCGCCGCAGCTTGCCGAACAGATCCAGCTCCCAAGCCGCATCGAGGGTTACCCCGGAAGTGGTGCCGGTCTTGTTCAGCCCGGGCTGGCTGACACCCGCCCGGGCCTTGGTCAAGCCACCGTTGAGTTGCGGCCGGGTGTCAGCGATGTTGCCGTCCAGGGTCGCCCGGGCCTGGGCAATACGGGCCAAGGCCTGATCGAGGGATGGGCTGTCCGCCTCCGCCAGGTGCAGCAGGGTCGCCAACGCCGGGTCATTGAACTGTTGCCACCAATCGTTCAATCCCACCATCGAGGCGCCATGGGGCAACGGCGCATGCCACTGGCTGGCCACTGCCACCACCGGCAACTGGTAATCCGGACCCAGCGTGCAGCCGCCCAGCAGCGTCGCCAACAAGGTCGACAGCAGGAAATGGGCAGCAGGTTTGGCGATAGGCATAACGCTCTCGAAGACACCTGAACACAGGCGCCCTGGGAAATGGGAAAACAGGCAATGGCAAAGATGGCGACGGGACCTGCGGCGACGCTTTCTTCCCGCGCCACAAAGTCCTTTCCTGACATGCATTTAACCCCAGGAGCGGCGGCCCGTCTGGCGTGGAAAACGGGGACATCCCAGGCGCGATAAAGTGGCGATCGCCACAGGGCTCTTACAGAATCGGGCCCAGCTCGAAATGAGCAGCCAATGAATCCGTACCTGTGCCAATGAGTGATCGACTATGGAAGAGTTAAGCAGTCTCAAGAAATTGGAGTCGAACGCGCGCACCTACGCGGCGACGTTTCAGCGCCTGTTCGTCAGCGGCAAGGGCATGCGGGTCAAGGATGCCAACGGTCAGGAATACCTCGACTGCCTGTCGAATGCCGGCACCCTGGCGCTGGGCCACAACCCCGCCGTGGTGCGCGATGCGGTGATCGAATTCCTCAACAGCGATCACCTGCAACAAGCCCTGGACCTGGCCACCCCGGCCAAGCACGCGTTCGTCCAGGAACTGTTCGCGACGCTGCCGGCCGGCATGCGTGACAACAGCAAGATCCTCTTCTGCGGCCCCAGCGGTTCGGACGCCATCGAAGCGGCGATCAAACTGGCCCGCCATTACACCCAACGCTCCCCGTTGATGGCTTTCCACGGCGGCTACCATGGCATGACCGCCGGCGCGCTGTCGGCCATGGGCAACCTCAATCCCAAAGCCGGCCTGGTGGCCCAGGGCACCCACTTCCTGCCGTTCCCCTACCGTTTCCGCTGCCCGTTCGGCACCGACGGCGAACACACCGACCGTCTCTCCATCGACTACATCCGCACCGTGCTCTGTGACCCGGAGAGCGGTGTGTCGAAGCCGGCGGCGGTGGTGGTCGAAGTGGTCCAGGGCGAAGGCGGCTGCATTGCGGCCTCGGCCGAGTGGCTGCGGGCTCTGCGCGAAATCACCCGGGAACAGGGAATCCTGCTGATCATCGACGAAGTACAAACCGGACTGGGGCGTACCGGCAGCCTGTTCGCCATCGAACACTCCGGGATCACCCCGGATATCCTGGTGCTGTCCAAGGCGATCGGCGGTGGCTACCCGATGTCGGTGATCATTTATGCCGAGCACCTGGACACCTGGGGCCCGGGCATGCACGCCGGGACCTTCCGTGGCAACCAGGTGGCCATGGTCGCCGGGGCGGCGACCATGCGCTACATCAAGGAGCACGACCTGGTGGGCAATGCCGCGCGTCGCGGCGAGCAGTTGCAGAGCGGGCTGGAAGATATTGCCCGGCACTTCCCGTTTATCGGCGATGTGCGCGGTCGCGGCCTGATGCTCGGGGTGGAAATCGTCAAGCCGGGCAGCGCTTCGCGTCCAGGGCTGGGTGATGGTGCACGGGCACGGGCGATCAAGCTGGAGTGCTTCGACAACGGCATGATGATCGAGACCGGTGGACGCCATAGCGCGGTCCTGCGCTTCCTGCCGCCACTGAACATTACCGAGTCGGAAGTGGGCACTGTCCTCGATCGCTTCGAACAGGCCCTCAAGAGCAGCAGCGCAGCACGGGTTTCCAGCGTCAGCGCAGTCGGCTGAGGCAGGATACGACTTGCTGGCGATAGCGATGCAAGCCGCACCGTCGCTATCGTCAGCAAACCAGCGCCTACAGGTTCTTGTTTAACGCAACACCGCTTCGTTATCCAGGCCTAAAAAAAGGGCCCGTCGCCACCCAGGCGACGGGCCCTTTCTTGTCTTAGTCCCGCGCCAGTGCCTCGATCGGATCAAGCCGGGCGGCATTACGAGCCGGCACGAAGCCGAAGACGATACCGATCAGCGTCGAACAGATGAACGCAGTGACAATCGAGCCCACCGAGAACACCATCTTCCATTCCTTGACCAACAGCGAAAACACATAGCCGATGCCGAACGACAGGCTGATACCGATCACCCCGCCGATCAGGCAGACCATTACCGCCTCCACCAGGAACTGCTGGCGAATGTCTGACTGACGGGCCCCCACGGCCATGCGGATGCCAATCTCACGGGTACGTTCGGTCACCGACACCAGCATGATATTCATCACCCCGATGCCACCGACCGCCAACGAGATCACCGCAATCAACGACAACAGCAAGGCCAGCGACTGACTGGTCTTCTGCACCGTCTGCATCACGCTGTCGAGGTTGTAGGTGAAGAAGTCCTTGGTCCCGTGGCGCTTTTCCATCAGCTTGTTGATGTTGTCCTCGACCACCTTGCTTGGCTGGCCGTCCTTCATCCGCACGGTGATGCTGTCCAGGTAACGCTGGCCCAGCACCCGACCCGCCGCAGTTTCGTAAGGCATCCAGATATTCAGGTTCTTGCTGGTGTCGAAAATGTTCTTCTTGTCCTCGGTCACGCCGATCACCGTACACGGCAGATTATCCACCAGGATCACCTGACCCAGCGGGTCAACCGTCGGGCCGAACAGGCGGAGCCGGGTGTTGTAGTCGATCACCACCACCTGGGCCTGGCGCCTGGCGTCGTCCTTGCTGAACGATACCCCCGAGCCCATCTTGGTGCCGCGCACCTGGAAGTAACTCGGGCTGACCCCACTGACAGCGGCCGTGACATCGAGGTTGCGATAGCGCACCAGGAGGTTGCGCCCGATGTTCGGCGTGGCACTGTCGATGTAGTACTGGGTGCTCAAGGCCGCGACATCGGACAGTGCCAGGGTCTCGATGGACCCCGCCTTGTTGTCGCCAAAGTCGCTACCAGGGAAGATCTCGATGGTGTTGCTGCCAATGGCCTGGATGTCCTTGAGCACATAGCGCTTGGCCCCTTCGCCAATGGCCACGATCGACACCACCGAGGTGATACCGATAATGATCCCGAGCATGGTCAGCAAGGTGCGCATACGGTGCGAGATCAGCGCCACCCAGGCCATCACGAAGGCTTCCTGGAACAGCGCCAGACCGGCCATCAGCCGATTGCCCTGCTTGGGCTTGGACGGCAGGCGCTCGGTGGCTTTTTCATTGACCACCGGGCGATGGGTGTTGACCCGATCGGCGACGATCTCGCCGTCACTCATCTCGATGACCCGCTCGGCATGGGCCGCGACCTTTTCATCGTGGGTCACCAGGATCACCGTGTGCCCGGCACTGTTGAGCTCCAGCAGGATCTTCATCACCTCCTTGCCACTGACGCTGTCCAGGGCCCCGGTGGGTTCGTCGGCGAGAATGATCTCACCGCCGTTCATCAACGCCCGGGCGATACTGACCCGCTGTTGCTGACCGCCCGACAACTGGTTTGGCCGATGCTCCAGGTGCCCCGCCAGGCCCAGACGCACCAGCAGGTCCTGGGCGCGGCTGTAGCGCTTGGTCTCGCCGGTGCCGGCATAGACCGCCGGCATTTCCACGTTGTGGGTCGCCCCCAGGTGCGGCAACAGGTGATAGCGCTGGAAAATGAAGCCGAAGTGATCGCGGCGCAACTCCGCCAGCTCATCGTCGCTCAGGGTGCTGGTTTCCCGCCCGTCGACCTTGTAGCTGCCACTGTTGGCGTGATCCAGGCAACCCAGCACGTTCATCAGGGTCGACTTACCGGAGCCCGAGGCGCCGGTAATCGCCACCAGCTCGCCGGCATTGATCGTCAGGTTGATGTCATTGAGCGCGATGAAATCCTTCTCACCGGCGACGAAACGACGGGTAATACCCTTGAGTTCCAGCAGGGGTCGGCTCATGGTCAGGCTCCCGCTACCACAGGTGTCGCCGACGGCTCGCCGATCACCACCTTGTCACCCTCGGCCAGGCCGCTCTTGATCTCGACCCGTACGTTGTTGTTGATACCGGTCTGCACGTTGCGGATCTGCGCCTGGCCCTTATCATCCACTACCCGTACCGGGAAGGTGCCGTCCTGATTCTTGTCGCCCAGCGCCGCGACCGGCACCGTCAGCACGGTCTTGGCCTGGTCACGGACAATATGCACCTGGGCGGTCATGGAAATGCGCAGGCGGTGATCCGGGTTCGGCACATCGAACAAGGCGTTGTAGAAGACCGCAGTGTTCTGCTTGCTGGCGCTGGTGGCCTGGGCATCCAGGAAGTTCTGCGGCGCCGGCTCGGTGCCGCGCAGCTTGGCGTAATAACGTTTGTCGGCGTCACCGAGAATGGTGAAATACACCTCCTGGCCCGGAACGATGTGAATCACGTCGGCCTCGGAGACCTGGGCCTTGATGGTCATGGTGTCCAGGTCAGCGAGCTTGAGGATCACCGGCGTCAGTTGGCTGGCGATCACGGTCTGGCCTTCCTGGGTCACGATACCCACGACATCACCGTTGATCGGCGCAACGATGCGGGTGTAGCCCAGGTTGATCCGGGCGGTCTCGACCTGGATCCGCGCGTCCCTGACCTGCGCTTCCAGCGACAGCAGGTTGGCGCCCTTGACCTCGAAGTTCGACTGCGCGGTCTCGAAGTCCTGCTTGGAGATCGCGTCGTCCTCACGCAGCAGCTTGTAGCGCTCGTAAGTGGCCTTGGCATCCTTGAGTTGCGAGGCGGCCGCCTGCTTCTGCGCGATGAGGTTTTCTTCATTGACCTGGGCCTGGCGCAAGGCATTCTGCAGCACCACCGGATCGATTTCCGCCAGCCACTGGCCCTGTTTGACCTTGTCGCCCAGATTGACCTTCAGCGACTTGAGCTGACCCGAGACCTGTGCACCGACATCGACCTGCTTGATACCTTCCAGTACCCCGCTGGCCAGCACGGAATTCTCGATATCGGTACGTTCGACCTTGGCGGTCAGATATTCCGGCGGTGTTGCCGGAGCCTGGACGCTATAGAAAATGACCGCCACCACAACCAGCAGCACGACCACGATGAGCACTTTGCGAAACTTCAACTTTTTCATAGAAAGCCACGAATGTGTTGAGGGTTGACCCGGCGACCCCGCCGCCGGGCTTGAAGAAACTGCCTTATTGATGGGTTTGCCACCATCTCGCCAGATGCTGCACATGTGGCGCCTTGAGAATGGTGAAATGGTTGCCTGGCCCGCGCCAGACGGTGAGATCCGGTGCACAGCGGCGCCAGCCGCTGACCATCGACTGTTGCTCGCGCTGGTTGCCCGCCGCGTCCAACACCGGATCGTCCGCCAGCACCAGACGAACCGGCCCGGTGTAGATCGATGAAGGTTGATAATCCGTACGTAAAGCCGTACCGAAGGCCCGCGCAGGTCCGCGCATCGAGTCTGCCGCCGAACGCTGCGGCAACAACCCGGCCCGAACCATCCCGGCATGCAACAAGCGCATCTGGCCGACATCGTCCTGCGCCTGAAAGGCGACGTGATCGATCTCCATCGACTTGCCCGCAGCCAGTTGCATGGTCTCGATCAGACGTTCCAGCACACCTATCGCCGTATAGGGTTTGCCGACCACGCCGTTGCCCCCCGGCGACTCGCTGTCGATCAATGTCAGCGAAGCCACTTCTCGCCCACGTGCCGTCAGGCGCTGGGCCATTTCAAAGACCACCCAGCCACCGAAAGAGTGCCCCAGCAGATGCACCGGCCCCTCGGGACACACACTGTCGATCGCCAACAAGTAGGCCTCGGCGGCGGTTTCGACCAGGCTGTACGGAACCGTATGTCCATCCAGCCCGCGCGGTTGCAAGCCATGGATCGGCCAGTGCGGACCAAACGCATCGGTCAGGCCGATAAACCCCGTCACACTGTCACCCGCCCCCGGCACGCAAAACACCGGTGTGTGATCGCCGCGCCCGCCCTGGATCGTGAGCAGCGGCTGGTGGGCACTGCGGGCCACCGGCGGACGGTCGGCCAGGTCGGCCAACGCCGTATTGATCGCCCGTCCCAAGCCCTCGATATGTGGCGCCTGCATCAGACTCAGGTGATCGCCCGAAACCTTGATGCTGCGCAACTGGCTCAGCGGCAGTACTGCGTCCCAACCCAGGTAACCGCTGTGTGGCAGCACGCCGCGCTCCATCTCGGTGGCAGTGAACAGATGCACCGGCACGCTGTTGGGATAGATCGTGTAATGGGCCTGGGCGTGACCGTGGGCGACCTCACGATCAAGGTAGCGCCAAAGATCGTCGCTCTCATACACCTTGAGTTCCGGTGGCAGCGCGCCCTGATCGCGGCAGTGTTGCAAGAGCCCTTCGAAATCGAAGGACTGCTGCGTTGCCCGCACGCCTTCCAGTATCGCCAGGACATCCGCGCACTCCCCTCGAGCCTTCCAGAACTGCTCGCAGTGCTCCAGCAGGTGCTGTTTATGCGCGCTTTGCAGATTCCAGCGAGCCGTGCCATGGTCCACCAAGCGCGGCATGTAAGTGTCGATCAGGCCGACAAACTCCACTTCCTCGTCCATGCCCACCAACTGGATAGCGATCTCGTAGGCCAACAGCCCACCGAACGACCAGCCGGCCAGACGATAAGGACCTTGCGGCTGTACTTTGCGCATGACCTTCAACAAACGGGTCGCCAGACATTCCATGGTCTGCAGTTGCGGCTCTCCGAGGGCTACGCCGGGCAGGCCATAGACCGGGATGTCGCTGTCGATATGCATGCCCAGCGTGGGGAAGTACAGGTCCAGGCCGGTGAACTCGTGGACCAGGAACAGAGGACGCTGGCTGCCGGTCGTGCGCACCGGCACCACCTGCTCATCCTTGGCCGTCTCGACCTCACCTGTACGACTCTCCAACAGAGCGGCCAACGCCGCCACACTGGCGTGCTGGAACACCTCGGCAAGCGACACCGACATCCCGGCCTGGACCAGTTGACTGACCAGCCGCACCGCCAGCAGTGAATGACCGCCGAGGCTGAAAAAGCTCTCATGACGTCCGACTTGCTCCAGTTCGAGCACCTCGGCCCAAAGCTGCGCCAGGCGAATTTCCAGATCCCCTTCCGGAGCCTCGAAGACCCGGGTCGCGAACTGATCCGCTGCGGGTGCAGGCAGCGCCCGGACGTCCACTTTGCCGTTGAGCGTCAGCGGCAAGCTATCCAGACGAATGAAGAGGCTCGGGACCATATATTCCGGCAAGCCGGCGCCCAGTTGTGCACGCAGGGCCCCAGGTTCCGGAGCTTCAGCACCGGCATGAACGGTGTAATAAGCCACCAGATACTTGTCGCCCGGACTGTCCTCCCGTGCCACTACCACGGAGTTACGCACACCGTCGCACTGATGCAGGTTGGTTTCTATTTCCCCGAGTTCCACACGGAAACCGCGGATCTTCACCTGCCCATCGTTACGCGCCAAGTATTCGAGATTACCGTCCGGCAACCAGCGCGCCAGGTCACCGGTGCGATAGAGTCGCGCACC
This sequence comes from Pseudomonas gingeri, assembly GCF_013386165.1. Taxonomy (GTDB): domain Bacteria; phylum Pseudomonadota; class Gammaproteobacteria; order Pseudomonadales; family Pseudomonadaceae; genus Aquipseudomonas; species Aquipseudomonas gingeri_C. The sequence goes on from NZ_JACAOS010000003.1 coordinate 1,200,324, forward strand.
GACCTGCTCGCTGAACGGATCGTCGCTGAATCGTTCGAGCGTCAGTTGCGGCCGGTTCAGGTAGCCGAGCGCCACTCCGGCTCCGCCGATGTAAATCTCGCCAACCACACCCACAGGTACCGGCTCGCGCCAAGCGTCAAGCACATAGATGCGCACGTTGGCGTTTGGCTTGCCGATTGGCAGGTTCAGGATGCCAGGCGGGACGTCGGATACCGCATAGGAACTGGCACAGGTCGTGGCCTCGGTAGGGCCATAGCCATTGATCAGTTGCACGTCGCCGGACAGCTCACGCAAGCGCCGGAACGAAACCGGATCCGCCCGCTCACCGCCACACATCACCACGCGCAACCGAGCGAGCGCCTCGGGAATCAGCCCGACATACAGGTTGAACAGAGCCGTGGCCATGAACAGCGCCGTCACCTCGCAACGTGTCAGCAGTTCAGCGAAGGCCGGCGGGTCGAGCAGCACCTGATGATCGACGATTACCGACTGCCCGCCGTTGAGCAAGGCTCCCCAGATCTCCTGGCTGCTGGCATCGAACGCCGGGTTGGACGCGAAGACGACACGATCATGCGAGCGGAAGTGATAGTAACCGTTGTCCTGGACCAAACGAATGATGCCGTTGTGGGTCACGATCACGCCCTTGGGCTGGCCGGTGGAACCGGAGGTGTAGATGATACAGGCCGGTGTATCTCCCGCCGTATCGCCTTCGAGTGCCACCGGTACCCCGTTCAGCGCCGGCGTCGACAGGTCCAGGGCGTCCAGGTCCAGCCGTGGCGTGTCCTCTGGGGCCGACAGATCGCTGTGGGTCAGCAACACCAACGCCTCGCTGTCCTCGAGCATGAAGCGCAAGCGCTCCTCGGGCGCCAGGCGGTCCAACGCCAGGTAAGCGGCCCCGCACTTGAGGGTTGCCAACAGGCTCGTCAGCAGGTCCACCGAGCGATCCAGCAAGATCGCCACCCGGGTCCCAGGCACCACGCCCCGCTCACGCAGATGGAGGGCCAGGGCATCGGCGCGCTGGTCGAGTTCGGCGTAGGTCAGCGCCCGCTCGCCCTGACGGGCCGCGATCGCTTGTGGCTGTTGCGCCGCGTGGGCCTCGAACAACCGATGCATCAACTGCCCCTGCGGATAGGCGCGGTCGGTGGCATTGAGATCAGTCAGCAGGTATTCACGCTCGGCGCTGCCAAGCAACGGCACCTGCTCCAGCACCTGCTGCTCATCGGCGACCATCGCTTCCAGCACGCGCTGGAAGTACCCCAGGTAACGCTGCATGGTGCTTTCGTCGAACAGCGCCGTGGCGTATTCCAGGGAACCGAACAGGCAGTCGCCCACTTCAACCATGTCCAACACCAGGTCAAACTTGGCCGCGTAACTAGTCACCGCCAGCCCTTGCAGGGCCATGTCACCGAGCGCCAGATCACCCTCTTCATTGTTCTGCCAGGACAGCATCGCCTGGAATACCGGGCTGTGGGACAGGCTGCGCTGCGGACGCACCACCTCCACCACCTGCTCGAACGGCAGGTCCTGGTTGGCCTGGGCCGCCAGGGTCTGGCGCTTGACTTGCTGCAGCAAGGCTTTGGCGCTCGGCGCGGCCGAGAGGTCAACGCGTACCGCCAGGGTGTTGACGAAGAACCCGATCAGGTCCTCCACCTCGGCATGCATGCGGTTGGCCACCGGTGTACCGATCACCACGTCGTCCTGACCGGACAGACGTCCCAGCAACGCGGCCCAAGCGGCCATGACCGTCATGAACAAGGTGCTGCCATGGCGTTGGCTCAGGGCCTTGAGGCCACGGGTCAGGTCAGCATCGAGCACCAGCGTCACCATATGCCCACTGTAGTCCTGCTGCGTCGGACGCGGCCGGTCAGTCGGCAAGGCCAGCAAGGCTGGCGCGCCAGCCAGCGTCTGCTGCCAGTACTGCCGTTGCTGCTGCAAGACATCACCGGTCAACCAGTTGCGCTGCCACAGCGCATAGTCCGCGTACTGCACCGGCAACGCCGGCAACGGATCTTCAGCGCCTTGGCGGAACGCCTCGTAGAGCGCGC
>NZ_JACAOS010000003.1:1202594-1202834 GCF_013386165.1 Pseudomonas gingeri
AGGCTGCCGTGCAAGCGCAGGCCGGCCGGGATGTGATAGGCCGCGCTACCGCCTTCCAGTTGTGCCAGGAACCACAGGCGCTGCTGGGCAAACGACAACGGCAGGACTTGATCACGGGGCACCGCCACGATCGGCGGCTGGCTGCTGCAGACGGCTTCGGCCAGTATTCGGGCCAGCACCGCCAGTTCCGGGTGGGCGAAGATATCCGCCAGCTTCAACTCCACGCCCAGACGCTGACGC
>NZ_JACAOS010000003.1:1202983-1203768 GCF_013386165.1 Pseudomonas gingeri
CGCGCAGGCCGGCGGCGTCCAGGTGGTTCTCCGGTTGAGCGACTACATAGGCCACCAGGCGCTTCTCGCCGGGACGATCTTCCCGGGCGATCACCACCGCTTCCTTGACCCCGGCGCAATTGCCGAGACGGGATTCGATTTCACCCAGTTCGATACGGAAGCCACGGACCTTGACCTGGAAGTCGTTACGACCCAAGTACTCGATACGGCCGTCGGCCATATAACGCGCCAGGTCACCGGTCTTGTACATGCGCGCATCGGCGCTGGTGCCGAATGGATCGACCAGGAAGCGCTCGGCGTTGACCTGTTCAAGGTTCAGATAACCCCGTGCCACGCCGTCGCCACCGATGAAGATTTCACCGGCGACACCGTACGGCACGGGCTGTTGGTGAGCGTCGAGCAGGTAGATGCGGGTGTTGGCCATCGGCTTGCCGATGGTGGCGTTGCCGCTACCTTCGCTGCCGGCCAGTGCATCGTGGGTGACATAGGCGGCGGTGCAGGACACCGTTGCCTCGGTCGGGCCATAGGTGTTGATCAGACGGGTGTGTGCCGGGCGGACTTCATCCCAGAGCTTGAGCTTTTGTGCCGAAAGGGCATCACCGGTGACGTTGATCAGGCGCACGTCGGCCAGACGCTGCTGGGCAACTTGAGGCTGGTTGTGCCATTCGGCGGCCAGGGTGTGCCAGTGGGCGGCGGTCATGTGCAGGAAGGTCGGACGGATGCCGTGATCCTGGGTACCCTCGCTGCCGAAGATCTCCCGGCTCGGCGCCAGGGTGGCCCCGGCC
>NZ_JACAOS010000030.1:0-129165 GCF_013386165.1 Pseudomonas gingeri
GGTCATCGTCAAGATTAAATTCAGAAACCCCAATTGCGAAAGCGATTGGGGTTTTGTTTTTAGTAGAAGTTCCCGATTTTGCTGACACGCCCTCCAGTGGCGGGTCTGGCCACAGAATTTCTTGACGACCATAGAGCATTGGAACCACCTGATCCCATCCCGAACTCAGTAGTGAAACGATGCATCGCCGATGGTAGTGTGGGGTTTCCCCATGTGAGAGTAGGTCATCGTCAAGATTGAATTCCGAAACCCCCGTCTGCTTACGCAGACGGGGGTTTTGTTTTTGGGCACGCAAAAAGCCTCCAGACATTTCCGGAAATGAGTTAAGTTTTCTCCCCATGGTGCCGACAGCATGGTGAGCAATGCGTGCACCAAAGTAGAGCAGCCAAAGAACGCAGCCTACGCGCACAACGAATGTTGTACTCGCACGCATCCCCACTTTCGGCATAAGAAGTCTATGACAATGAATCTCAAGTTCAGCCATAAAATCCTTTTGGCCGCCTCCGGTGTCGTGGTTCTCGCCTTTGCGCTGTTTACGTTCTACAACGACTATCTACAGCGCAGTACCATCCGGCAGAACCTCGAGTCCTCCATCCAGCAAGCCGGTGACCTGACCGCCAGCAGCGTGCAGAACTGGTTGGGCGGGCGGATCCTGGTACTGGAGAACCTGGCGCAGAACGTTGCCCATCAGGGCAGCAAGGCCGATTACCCGGGGTTGGTCGATCAACCGGCGTTGACCTCCAACTTCCAGTTCACCTATGTCGGTCAGACCGATGGCACCTTCACCCAGCGTCCCGATGCGAAGATGCCCGACGGCTACGACCCGCGTCAGCGTCCCTGGTACAAGTCCGCCGTCGTCGCGGACAAGACCATGCTCACGCCGCCCTACATGGCCTCGGTCGGCGGGTTGGTGGTGACCATCGCCCTCCCGGTGAAGAGCAACGGGCAACTGCTCGGTGTGGTGGGTGGTGACCTGAGCCTGGAAACCTTGGTGAAGATCATCAACTCGGTAGACTTCGGCGGCATTGGCCAGGCCTTCCTGGTCAGTGGCGACGGCCAGGTAATCGTCAGCCCGGACAAAGACCAGGTGATGAAGAACCTCAAGGACATCTACCCGGGTTCCAGCCTGCGCATTGCCAAAGGCATCCAGGAAGTTACCCTGAACAATCAGGAGCGGATTATCTCGTTCACGCCTGTGGTGGGGTTGCCTTCGGCGGATTGGTACATCGGCCTGTCCATTGATCGAGACAAGGCCTACGCGCCACTCAGCAAGTTCCGCACATCGGCGGTGATCGCGATGTTGATTGCCGTGGTGGCAATCGCAGTGCTGCTGACCCTGTTGATCCAGTTCCTGATGCGTCCGTTGACCACCATGGGTCGTGCGATGCAGGACATTGCCCAGGGCGAAGGCGACCTGACCCGTCGCCTGACCATCGAGAACAAGGACGAATTCGGCGAGCTCGCCGGTTCGTTCAACCAGTTCGTCGAGCGGATTCATGCATCCATCAGTGAAGTGTCCTCGGCCACACGCCAGGTGCATGATTTGTCCCAGCGGGTGATGAACTCGTCGAATGCCTCGATCGTCGGCTCCGATGAGCAAAGCGCGCGGACCAACAGCGTGGCGGCGGCGATCAACGAATTGGGGGCGGCGACCCAGGAAATCGCCCGCAATGCCGCGGACGCTTCGCAACACGCCAGCGGTGCCAGCGAGCAGGCCGATGACGGGCGTCAGGTGGTGGAAAAAACCATCCTGGCGATGACCGAGTTGTCGCAGAAGATCAGCCTGTCCTGCACCCAGATCGAAACGCTGAACGCCAGCACCGACAACATCGGGCACATTCTCGATGTGATCAAGGGCATCTCCCAGCAGACCAACTTGTTGGCCCTCAACGCGGCGATTGAAGCGGCGCGGGCGGGTGAAGCGGGGCGTGGGTTTGCCGTGGTAGCCGATGAGGTGCGTAACCTGGCCCACCGGACCCAGGAATCGGCGGAGGAGATCCACAAGATGATCACCTCGTTGCAGGTCGGTTCGCGGGAAGCGGTGACCACGATGAATGCCAGCCAGGTTTCCAGCGAAGAGAGTGTTGAAGTCGCCAACCAGGCCGGCGCCCGTCTGGTCAGCGTGACCCAGCGGATTACCGAGATCGATGGGATGAACCAGTCGGTGGCGGCCGCGACCGAAGAGCAGACCGCGGTGGTGGAAACCCTCAACGTCGATATCAACCAGATCAACCTGCTGAATCAGCAGGGTGTGGCCAACCTGAATGAAACCTTGAAGGACTGCGATGCACTGGCGCAACAGGCCAGCCGGTTGAAGCAGTTGGTGGACAGTTTCCGGATCTGAGTCCCCGTAGGAGCCGGCTTGCTGGCGATAAGGACGCTGCGGTGTTTCAGGCAGACCGCGTTATCGTTCATCGCCAGCAAGCCGGCTCCTACAGTTCCGCTTTCCACGGATCATTCCGCTCCTACAGGTAACAGCGGCCCCTGTCAGGCCAGCAACGTCCGCACATTGTTCATCGCATCATCGGCAAACCCCTGCACAAAACTGCGGAACCCCGGCAACGCCTCCTCGCCACCGGTCGCCGGTTCGGCAATGATGGTCCAGGTCGCCCGGCTGCGATCGGCATCCAGCGCCTCGACGGTCATCGCCGCCCACAACTGGCCAACCCCCAGGGTGTTGTAGATCGTCGTCCAGGTCATCCGCCGCGCCTGCTCGTCCCGCGAGTTGAGCTGCTCGACCACCAGGTTGCCATCCTTGAAGAATTTCTTGCGCAGCGAGCCGACGCCTTCGCCGGTTGTTTCGGTGTGCTCCAGCGCCGTGATAAAGGCCGCGAATCCACCGAAATCGCCGACCACGGCCCAGACCGAGGCGGCGTCGCGGGCAATCTCCACCGATGACACCAGCGGGCTGCCCTGTGGGTTGCGGATCAGGCTATCGGGTTGCAGGTTGTTCATGATGTAACTCCTTGTGGGTGGGGGTGAATCAGATGAATTGGATCTGTTTGAGGTAGTCGCAGCCCTTGCGCAGCAGCGCCGGGGTCTTGGCCGGGTATTGTTCGCCCATCTCGCGCACGCCGGCGGCGGCATGGGCATGGCCGATGGCCGAGATATCGCCGATGTCCTCTTCGAAACCGTTGAGGTAGAACCCCAGGACTTCGAACAGCGCATTAGCGCTATCGACCCGATGCAGTTGGCCTTGCCAGTCGGCGACACTGACCAGCTGGAAGTCGTGGCCGGCTTCGCGGAACGAGGCCATGTAGTCGGCCCAGCTCAGGGGTTGCGGGTTATGCAGGTTGAACACCCCGTGGGTGCTGGTCCGTCGCCCGTGCACGGCGATAAAGCGGGCGAGGAAGTCCACCGGCATCAGGTCGAAATTGAGCTCCAGGGCGGGCACCTGGCCCAACTGCAATGAGCCCTTGAGCATCAACATCAGTCGGTTCTTGTGGGGCTGGCTGACGCCGGTGCGGCTGTTGAAACTGATATTGCCGGGCCGGTACAGGTTGACCCAGGCGCCTTGCTCGCGAGCCCGCTGCAGAATCCGCTCGCCGACCCACTTGCTCAGGTTGTAGCCGTTGCGGATGTAGATCGGCGGTGTCTGCGCCGCCGGTTGCTCGAGCACCCGGCCCTCGGCATCGACGCTGCTGGAGGCCGACAGCGTCGAGACGAAGTTGAAGATTTTCTTGCTACGGCCTTCGCACAGGCGCAGGCATTCGAACAGCGGGTCGACGTTGTCCGGTGCCAGCGACTCGTAGTCGAGCACGTGATTGACGTTGGCCGCGTTGTGCACCAAGGCGCCGAACTCGCGGTCGATCCGCTCGTAGACCGCTGGTGCCAATCCCAACTGCGCGCGTGTCAGGTCGGCGGCGTAGACTCGCACCCGGCTCAGGTCCAGATGCTCCAGGCGGTTTTCCCGCAGGGCCCGGGCAAAGCGTTCGCTCGCCGGCTCCGTCTTGCTGTCGCGGACCAGGCAGGCGACCTCGACGGCCCCGCCGGCCAGCAGGGCCTCGACCAGATGGACGCCGACAAAACTGTTGGCCCCGGTCACCACCACCTTGTTGACGTCGCCGGCGCGATCGGCGGCCAGCACGTTCAGGCCCAGCTCACGGGAGACGTCGGTCAGGATCTGTTCGCTCAGCGCCTGGGTGGTGGCCGTGCCGCCGACCAGCAGCGCCAGCCGGCACAGGGTCGGTTCCTCGATAAAGCGGTTGATGGAGATGCCCCGGCCATACTGTTCGCGGATCCCCAGCAGCATCTTCGACAACAGGATCGAGTGACCGCCCAGGTTGAAGAAACTCTCGTCGGTGGAAATATCCTCGACCGGCAATTCCAGCAGCTCGGCCCAGAGCGTCAGCAAGCGACTTTCGTCCGCCGTGGCGGGCAGCCGGCGGCGGCTGTTTTCCGGTGTCTCCACCGGCAGCTTGAGCAGCGCTGCGCGGTCGATCTTGCCGTTGCTGGCCGAGGGCATGTCGGCCAGCTCGGTGTAGACGGTCGGTTGCATATAGTCCGGCAGATAGCGTTCGGCATGCTGCCTGAGGGCCTCTTGTCCGGCGGCGGACTGCGGCTGGCTCATGAAGGCCAGTATCCGCCGCCGGGGATCGATGACCACCGCGATCTGCCGGTACAGCCGGCTGTCGCGCAGGCACTGTTCGATCTCCTCCGGCTCGACCCGGAAGCCGCGAATTTTCACCTGATTGTCCCGGCGCCCGCACAGCTCGATGCCTTCGCCGGTCCACTTGGCCATGTCGCCGGTGCGGTAGGCGCGCAGGCTGTCGCTCTGGCCCAGGGTCAGTTGCAGGTAACTGTCGGCGGTCTTGCCGGGGTTGTTCAGGTAACCGAGGCCGACCCCGGGCCCGACGATATACAGCTCGCCGACGGTCTGCTCGGTGACCGGCTGGCGCTGCTCGTCGAGAATCAGCACCTGGCTGTTGGCAATGGGCTGGCCCAGGCTACGATTGCCGGAGCCGGCCTGGAACTGCCTGGCGGTGACCAGCACGGTGGCCTCGGTGGGCCCGTAGAGGTTGTAGAAATGACACTGCGCCGCGAGCTTCTCGATGACATCCGGTTCGCAGACGTCGCCGCCGGTCATCACATGGCTCAGGCCCAGGGGGCTGTCCAGCGGCAGGATGCTCAACAGCGCCGGCGGCAGGAAGGCATGGCTGAGGCGTTGCCCGCGAATCAGTGCCAGCAGTTGCAAGGGATCGCGGCGCTGGTCCTCAGTGGGCACCACCAACTCCGCACCGCGGACCAGGGTCGGGAAAATATCGATCAGCGACGAGTCGAAACTCAAGGTGGAGAACTGCAGGACCCGGCTCTTTTCGCTGAGCTGCACATAGTCGGCATACCAGGCGGTGAAGTGGCTGAGGTTGTGCTGGCTGAGCAGCACGCCTTTGGGTTGTCCGGTGGTGCCCGAGGTATAGAGCGCCAGGCAGGGTGCCTGGGGGGCGCGTACCTGGCGCACCAGGGGCTGATCGGTCGGTTGTTGCGCCAGGCTGCGGACATCCAGGGCCGGCAGATGCTCGGCCAGTGGCGATTGCCCGTCGTGCAGCAACAGGCTGGCGCCGGCATCCTTGAGGACGAACAGTTGGCGTTGCAGCGGGTGGCCCGGGTCCAGCGGCAGATACACCGCGCCAGCCCCGAGAATGGCCAGGATGCTGGCGTACAACGCGGCACTCTTGTGCTGGCAGAGCCCGATCACCGGCGGCTCGGCGAAAGGTCCCAGGACGTCGAGCCGGGCCAGCAGTGCTTGCTGGATCGTTCGGCTCAGGTCGTGCAGCTCCCGATAGCTCAGCGACACCCCGTCCAGGGTCAGTGCAGGGCGGTCGGCGAAGTGCAGCAGGCTGGCTTCGATATGTTCGATGACCGAGACCTGGGCCAGGGCCAGCAATTCGGGACGTGCGGTCCGGTTGAAACGATGCTCGAAGGCCAGCGTCTCAAGCCTGCACAGGTCCTGTTCCGGGTGCGCCGAGACCGAGGGCAATGTGGCGGCCTCGGAAAAGTACTCGGCATCGCGGGAATAGCGACTGACCTGCAAAGCCACCTGCTCCACCAGGGCCTGGATCGCGGCGAGGCGTAGCGCCTGGCCGTTCCCCGAGCCGTCCTGGTCGACGCCCAGGCGTTGGATCAGGCGACTTCCAGCATCTTCGACCAGGCGGCAAAGCAGGTTCAGTTCGGGCAGGCCCTGGGGCGTTGGCGGGCCTTGTTCCAGGCGCAGGGCCAGGTGCAGGCAGGCACCGAGGTCACGCCGCCAACTGGCGGGCAACGCCAGGCTGCCATCTTCGATCAACAGATCCGCCGCGCCCGGCGGTTGTGCTTCGATGGCTTGTGCATGACTCAGGCGTTGAATCGAATGACCGTGCTGTTCCAGCTCGCGGAGCAATTCATCCAGCGCCTGGCTGCTGCCGACGAGCAAAAGGGTGAGACGTCTCATGATGATCTCCTTGGCTAGATCAGGTAGTCGCTCAAGGCGTCCTGAACACAGGGCGAATCGAGCAGCGAGCTGTTGCGCAGGAAGCGCACGATATTGATCACCAGCGGATGGTGGCGATTGATCGGATACGCCAGCCCCGATGCCTCGCGCCTGAGGGCCTGGCGAATCTCTTCACTTACCGGCAGGTGCTCGATCACGCGAAAGTCGAAGGCCTTCTGGATGTCATTGGTCAGGTAATGCACGATGAACACCGGCAGGATCTGCGCGATCAGATCGCGGTCGTCCTCGCTCGCGGTCTGCCAGTAGATCCGCACCAGCCGGGTCCAGAACCCGGCATGCCGGCCTTCGTCGAGCAGGTGGTCGGCCATCAGGCCCTTGATCGAGGGCTTGATCGTCTCGTCCTTGGCAAAGGCCGCAACATCGTTGGTCACGGTGTTTTCCGAAATCGCCACGCAGATCAGTTCCATGGCCGCCTGCAAATGCTCGGGGGCCATGCCCATGGCCGCCGGTATCGCCCGGCTCAGCTCGATTTCCTCGGGCAGTGCGAGGGGCTCGATGCCGGTCATGGCCACGGTCTGCTGCATGAAGTCCATGGCCACCAGGGCGTGATAATCCTCGTCCACCACCACGGTCATGGCGTCATAACGACAGGCGAACGGGAAGGCGATCGGGAAACGCCCCTTGGCAATGCTGCGCGCCGTACGGTCGACGATATCGGTCTCGAAAATCACCACGTCGTTGATGAATTTGTAGAGGCTCTGCAGCAGCACGAAATCTCGCTGCTCCGGGCACAGGGTCAGGAAGCTTTCGCTGCTGACCAGCGGCTGGCGACTCAACGGATAGATCAGCCGGTCGTCGTCCTCGAGCAGGCGCCGTGGACGGGTGCGGATGCTGGCGCGACTTTCCCAGGACTCGGCGAAGGAGGTGTACTCGGCGGCGTTCATGAGATCGCCACCTCGACTGCGCGCTCCTTCAGGCTCGACTGCAAGCCGTCCCACAGCGCCAGGCGGCTGTCCACGGCCGCCAGGGCGGCGCTGTAGATCTCTGCTTCGCGCTGCGGCTGACCATCCACCAGGCGTTCCAGCAAGTGTTCGGCCGCCGGTCCATGGTCCTCGGAGTCGACATCGATGTGGCGTTGCAGGTAGTAGCGCAACGTCGGGGCCTGGGCCTGGTCGATACCCCATTCATCGAGAATGCGTTGGAACATGTGCGGGATAACACTTTCCCGGCCATGCAGAAAGGCTGCGGCGACCTGATGAGCCGAGGCGCCGAGGGCGATGTCGAGGGTGTTTCTGACAAAGCCGATCACCATCGGTGCGGCGTTTACCGTGCGCAGCGCGGTGTCGACCGTGACGCCTTCACGCAGCAATTCGATGAAGCGTTCGATGGCTGCCGTGCTGGCGCCCACCTCGCGCATGGCTTCCAGGTACAACTCGAAGTGGCTGCAATGGCCGGGGCCTTCGCGTTGATCGGATTCCTCGCCCAGGACAATCTCATTGATCAGGCGCGCGGCCTGGGGATCCTTGGGGGGGAGCCAGGGCAAGGTGGTACAGGTCAGTTCCTGTTGCAAGCGCTTGGTCAGCGACATGAAGTCCCAGACCGCAAAGACATGCACTTCCATGAACCGCCGAAGTAGTGAAAGTGAATGGATCTCACTGAATACAGGGTGTTGGGTCAGTTGTTCTTTACGGGCGTCGAGAAGGGATTTTAGTGCGCTCATTTAATATCACCACGTGTCTGCGAAGTTGAAAGGGCTGTGACAGGTTGCACGGTGTCTTCTCATCAATCTGGCGGTAAAGCCGTCGGCATTGGCTAACGGCCGGCCGAACAGAGTCCTCAATAAGAAATTGAAAGTATCGAGAGCAATTACGGCGTATTTAAAAGACGCCCAGGTGTCATCGTGAAAACGGTTTGAGCGTATTTTGTTTGGTGTTGCGGGGCGCCTATGTCTAGGCTGGCAAAGGCCTTGTTGACAGGGGTTGCCCGAAAGCCATTAAAAATTAATACAAATAATCAGCACGGATCAAGTTATTTTTAGAACAATCGTAAGTTGTATTTTTTAACAGGCGAGTGTTGCCGTGCACACGAGTGATCGCATGTTTTTAGGGGTGAGAGTGCCCCTTCCGAGTCATAACGATCAGAATTTAAATGAATGATTAAATGCCTCATTCATATGGCTCTCAGCGGAGTGGGTTAATAGTTTGATAGGCGTGGCCGATACACGGCTGAACCGTACTTCCGGCGCGTGGAAGTGCTCCTTGGTGAGTGAGGTAATCCAAAAGTTACAGGCGCAGAACCGTACGTCACTCGCCCCTTCATTATCGGTGAGCAAGCCTGTGCCCAAACGGGTAGTTCTGCTATCGCCGGAAGAGGCGAAACCTGTCCGAAGCGGTGAATAGATAGGGTCATCCCGCATGGCAGGGCATGCGCCCAAGCTTTACTTCACGAATCTGCAAAACAGCGGATGACAGCCTGTCGGCACCGCCGTCGTCGTTCACGGGCAACCCGTCACGTCAGCCCGTGGGCTGGCGTGCACGTCGGTAAAACAGCAGGCCATGGGCACTGCGAGCGTATCGGCTCAGGGGATCAAGGCCGGGTTTTGGCCAGGTAGCGCAGAATCACTTCAATGCCCCGTTGCAGGTGGTGCCGCAGGTTCTCCATGCACACCTCGATCTCGCCGGCTCGTGCGGCGTGCAGGAGGGCGCGGTGGTCGTCCTGGGAGAGTTTGCCCAGCCCCATGGCTGACAGGTTGAAACGCAGGAAGCGTTCCTCTTCCACCAGGCCCTGCTCGATCAGTTTCAACAGTTTGTGATTGGGCGCCTTGCTGTAGAGGCCCATGTGGAACAAACGGTTGAGCCGTCCGACCTGGGTATAGTCCTGTTCGGTTTCCAGCAGATCGATATACGCCTCGATTTGCTTGAAGTCGTTGTCATCGAGCAAGGGAATCGACAGGCGCAGGGCCTCGGTCTCCAGCAGGATGCGCAAGTCGTAGGCTTCGATGGAGTTATCGACGATCAATGGTGCAACCACGGCGCCCTTGTGATGCACCACATGCAGGAGTTCCTGGGCTTCGAGCTGGCGCAGGGCCTCACGCACGGGCATGCGGCTGACGCCGAACAGTGTCGCCAGTTCCTGTTGGCGCAAGGCCAGGCCACAGGGAAGACGTCCGTCCAGGATTGCGTTGCGCAAGGTCTCCTCTATCACCGCCCGGGCCAGGTGGGCGGGTATAGGTCCATTGACGTGAACGCTGTTCAAGGGATTCAGTTTTTCCGCCACGCGACTACTCTGTTTTTAACAAGGTTGAAGGGTGATCCGATGGCACACTAGAAGCTGCCCGGGTGCTTGTCAAACCGTCCATTTTCTGCACCTGAGGCGCGCGATGACGGATGATTGCATGGTGCCATTCTCTTTCACCAGCCCCCCCTGAAACTATCAATCGATTCCCAAGTGGCTGTAGGGACTCGCCCTCTTGGCGATGCGTATTGCTTCCCACTGCTCCAGTGTTTTGCACAAGGTTCCAGAACCCGGGTTTTCAAGGCGCTCGAGCTTGTGGGAGAGGTCTTTGGGGCGCGCGGAAAAGTACCCATCAGCCACCCGCTCACCCATGAAAAACGTCCTATTGATATTCCTTAATAGTATTTAAGTTATCGCTCTTATATCTATATGGTCATATTCCTGCGTGCCCACCGCCTCGCTGGTGCGCCGTATGAACTGAACCCACACGCGTCCGCGTGAGTGTCTGATCACCGCGTGCACCTCTGAGCGTGCCCCGCGCAGGAGCCTTTATATGTCTTTGTCTTCTTCTGTTTCGAGTGTGCCGGATGCGCCTGCACAACCCTTCGACGTCCGCCCCTTTGCTGGCGCCGTGGGCGCTGAAATCGTCGGCCTCGATTTGAGCCAGCCGCTTAACGACCAGGATTTTGCCCGTATTCACCGCGCGCACCTGGATCATCACGTGGTGGTGTTCCGCGACCAGCGTATCAGCCCCGAACAACAGATCGCCTTCAGCCGCCGTTTCGGCGTGTTGCAGATCCATGTGCTCAAGCAATTCCTGCTGGCCGGGCACCCGGAGATCCTGATCGTCTCCAACATCATCGAAAACGGTCAGAACATTGGCCTGGGTGATGCGGGCAAGTTCTGGCATTCCGATCTCTCCTATAAGGAGCTGCCGAGCCTGGGCTCGATGCTGCACGCCCAGGAGTTGCCGGACGAAGGCGGCGACACCCTGTTTGCCGACCAGCACAAGGCCTGGGACAACTTGCCCGAGACCCTGCGCAAGGCCGTGGAAGGCCGTTCGGCGGCGCACTCCTACACGGCGCGTTACAGCGAGACCAAATTCGAAGGCAACTGGCGGCCGACCCTGACCCCGGAGCAATTGGCCCAGGTTGCCGAGGTGGTGCATCCCATCGTGCGCACCCACCCGGAGACCGGGCGCAAGGGGCTGTTTGTCAGCGAGGGTTTCACCACGCGGATTGTCGGCCTGCCGGAAGATGAAAGCCGCCAGCTGCTGAGCGAGCTCTACGCCCACAGCGTGCTGCCGGAAAACATCTACCGCCATCAATGGCAGCCCCACGACCTGGTGTTCTGGGATAACCGCTCGCTGGTGCACCTGGCCGCCGGTTGCCCGAGCCACCTGCGCCGCAAGCTCTTTCGCACCACCATCCAGGGCGATGCCCCGTTCTGACCTGATTGCTTCAAGGAGCATCCCCATGCCTGCACCCTTTGCGTTGTGGCCGAAACTCGGCCGCCTGACCACCTCCGTCGGCCTTGGCTTGAGCCTGTTGGCCGGTAGCCTGCTGGTGCCCGCCACGGCCCAGGCCGAGGGCGAAATCCGCGTCGCCGAACAGTTCGGCATCGTCTACCTGCTGCTCAACGTGGTGCGCGACCAGCATCTGATCGAGAAATACGGCAAGGCCGAAGGCATCGATATCAAGGTCGACTGGACCCAACTGTCCGGTGGTGCGGCGATCAATGACGCGCTGCTGTCCGGTTCGGTGGATATCGCCGGTGCCGGTGTCGGGCCGTTGCTGACCATCTGGGATCGCACCTACGGCAAGCAGAACGTCAGGGCCGTGGCCTCGCTGGGCAACTTTCCCTACTACCTGGTGAGCAACAACCCGAAGGTCAAGACCATCGCCGACTTCACCGACCAGGACCGCATCGCCTTGCCGGCGGTCGGTGTGTCCGTGCAGTCGCGCTTCCTGCAATACGCGGCGGCCAAGCAGTGGGGCGACAAGGAATTCAATCGCCTGGACAAATACACCGTCGCCATTCCGCATCCTGATGCCACGGCGGCCTTGATCGCCGGCGGTACCGAATTGACCGGGCACTTCTCCAACCCGCCGTTCCAGGAGCAGGCGCTGGAAAACCCCAACGTGCATGTGGTGCTCAACAGCTACGACCTGCTGGGGCCGAACTCGCCGACGGTGTTGTTCGCCACCGAGAAATTCCGCAACGACAACCCGAAAACCTACAAGGCCTTCGTCGATGCCCTGGCTGAGGCGGCCGACTTCGCGCAGAAGGACAAAGGCGCGGCGGCGGACACCTACCTGCGGGTGACCAAGGCCAAGATCGACCGTGCGGCGTTGCTGAAAATCATCGACAACCCGCAGTTCGAATTCAGCGTGACGCCCAAGAACACCTACCCACTGGCTGAGTTTCTCTACCGCGTGGGCGCCATCAAGCACAAGCCGGAGTCGTGGAAGGATTACTTCTTCGAGGACGCCAAACTACTGCAAGGGAGCTGACCGACATGAATGCCCCCTTGCAAGGCCACACGGCCAGCAAACCGAGCGTCGCTACCCCGGCGTTGCTGGCGGTCGATCAGGTCAGCCTGGAGTACCGCACCCCGGCGCGGGTGGTGCGGGCAACGCACCAGGTCAGTTTTGAAGTCGACCGCGAAGATCGTTTTGTTCTGCTCGGGCCTTCGGGCTGCGGCAAGTCGACCTTGCTCAAGGCGGTGGCCGGGTTTATCCGGCCCTGCGAAGGCGAGATCCGCCTGCAAGGCCAGGTGGTCAACGAACCGGGACCGGACCGTATCGTGGTGTTCCAGGAGTTCGACCAACTGCCGCCCTGGAAGACGGTCAAGCAGAACGTGATGTTTCCGCTGTTGGCGTCCGGCACCCTCAAGCGCCGGGAGGCTGAAGAGCGGGCGCTGCATTATCTGGAAAAGGTCGGTTTGGCGGCGTTTGCCGATGCTTACCCGCACACCTTGTCCGGCGGCATGAAAGCTCGGGTGGCGATTGCCCGGGCCTTGGCGATGCAACCGAAAATCCTGCTGATGGACGAGCCCTTCGCCGCTCTCGATGCGCTGACCCGGCGCAAGATGCAGGAGGAGTTGCTGCAACTCTGGGAAGAGGTGCGCTTCACCCTGCTGTTCGTCACCCACTCGATTGAAGAGGCGCTGGTGGTGGGCAATCGGATTCTGTTGTTGTCACCCCATCCGGGCCGGGTGCGGGCGGAGATCCACAGCCATCAGTACGACTTGCACAGCCTGGGTGGTGTCGAGTTCCAGGCGTCGGCGCGACGGATTCACCGGCTGCTGTTCGACGAAACCCCGCAGGCTGAAACCGAACTGGATTTCGCCGATATCCGCATCGCCTATTAAGCGGCTGGAGGAATGCCCGATGAGTCTTTCATCCCCTGTGCGTGAAGAATATGAAGTGGCCCTGGAGCCCTTGCTCGAAGTCCCATTGGAGCGCGAATTGCCGCTGGGCCAACGGTTGTGGCAGCAGGGTTGGCTGCGTAAAAGCCTGATCCTGATTCTGTTGGCGATTCTCTGGGAGGCGGCGGCGCGTTATCAGAACAACGACCTGCTGCTGCCGAGTTTTCTGCAGACGGCGAGTGCGTTGTATGACGGCCTGATCAGTGGTGAGTTGCTGGGCAAGGTGTGGATTTCCCTGGTGGTGCTGATCAAGGGCTATGTGCTGGGGATTGTCCTGGCGTTTGCCTTGACGACCCTGGCGGTGTCGACCCAGTTCGGTCGGGATCTGCTGAGTACCCTGACCTCGATGTTCAACCCTTTGCCGGCGATTGCGCTGTTGCCGTTGGCGTTGCTCTGGTTCGGGTTGGGGCAGAACAGCCTGATTTTCGTGCTGGTGCACTCGGTGCTCTGGGCCTTGGCGCTGAATACCTATGCGGGGTTTCTCGGGGTCTCGGAGACGTTGCGCATGGCGGGGCGCAATTATGGTTTGAAGGGTTTGCGTTTTGTGCTGTTTATCCTGATTCCGGCGGCGTTGCCCTCGATTCTGGCGGGGCTGAAGATTGGTTGGGCGTTTGCCTGGCGGACGCTGATCGCGGCCGAGTTGGTGTTTGGCGCCACGAGTGGCAAGGGCGGATTGGGTTGGTACATCTTCCAGAACCGCAACGAGCTGTATACCGACAAGGTATTTGCCGGATTGGCGGTGGTGATCTTGATTGGTCTGCTGGTGGAGAATCTAGTGTTCGACACCTTGGAGCGGGTGACGGTGAAGCGCTGGGGGATGCAGCGGTGATTTGAGGGATTTGTCTCCCTACTCGGTCTATCAGCCGAAGCGAGATTTGTGGTGAGCGGGCTTGCCCGCGCTGGGGCGCGAAGCGGCCCCAAAACCGGTGCATGCGGTCTATCAGGCAGACCGAGGTGACCGGATTTGCGACTGCTTCGCAGCCGAGCGCGGGCAAGCCCGCTCGCCACAAGACCGCACTTGGCTTCACATTTCATTGGGGCCTGCCCGCGAGGGCGCCTTCAACTCAAGCGCTCTGGGTCAGCCCACATTCCCCGCTGTCGACGTCTCATCAATCACCGAGTCGACCCACGACTGCGCCAACTCAATCAGATGCACCGTGCCCATCGCCAACTTGCGCTTCTCTCCATCGAGTTGATCGGCGGACTCATAAGCCGTGGCCGCCATCGATTGCCGTTCTCACGCGGCAAAGGGTGGCAGCTGTACACAGGGTGAGAATACCGGACAGTAGGCAACCGGCCAGACCGAGGTCTGCCTGCGCACAGCCGCCATGACACGTTTTCAGATGAAAAGGCGTTCGTAACGAAAGTGGCGCTGATGCGCTTACTGAGCACGGGTTCTCACGCCCGATCGCTGATTTTGCAGCGATAAGACGAAGACTAGTGAGCGCTTCCAGCAGGCGCAAGGCGAAAGGATTTTCTAGGAAACTTCATGCAAGGGAAAGGGAATTGTCCGGTGATCAGGGGTTCTGCAAAAACACCACATACCCCCGAAACCACTCATTCCCCTTCAAATACCCCGGTGCCTGCCACTCACCGCCCTGGATCAAACCGATCTTGAACGGCATCCCCAGCCGGTTCATCCGGGGCAGATACGCGGCGTAGTCGGGAATGCTCTGCCGCCCCTGATACGTCTGCACCACCACCTCATCCACCACACCCTTGAGCTGGGCAATGGCGGTCGGGTCGGCGTTGCTGCTCCAGTCCATCAGCCCGGTAATACTCAGGCGCAAATCCGCCGGCAGCCGCTGGCGCAGGTCGCGCAGGAAGGCGGCATATTCATTGAGGTAGCGGGTACGGGCGTCGAAGTCGATCTGGATGCCGACCACCGGGTTGCCCGCCTGTTGCCAGCGCTTCACCTGGCCGAGCAACTGCTGATAAACCAACTCCGGCCAACGCAGGGTGTGGGCGCGATAGACCACCCAGACCTCGCCCCGGGTCAGGCGCGGAATCGCAATGCCCTGGGCGATAAAGTTGACCGTCCGCTGCGGCGACCGCCGCGATTCGCTGACCTGGCCTTGCAGGATGTACAAACTCCGGGCCTGGCTCAGCACCGGCTGCGGGGCGACGCCGCTCCACAGCCAGAAACTGTCGTAGTCCCGCGCATCGACCGCCGCCCGGGCATCTGCGAACGCCAGCAGCCCGGCCAGCAACAGCCAGCGCCAGCGACCCACGGGCATTTACCAGAAGTACTGCAGCGACTTGCCCCACTGGGTGCTGGCATAGCTGGTTTTAAGTTGCTTGAACCAGGCCTTGCGCTGCGCCGGTGTCACCTCTTTCCCGCCGCAGCTGTTATAGCCCGACGGTGCATAGCAGTTGATCGCCCGGAACAGCGCGTAGGCCTTGTCGGTGGAGGGTGCCTTGGCATCGGCGATCACGCTCTGGTAACCGTCGAGACGCGAGAAGGTGGCGCCCTTGAACAAGGACGGCGTGCCGCCCAGTTCGTCCTTGCTGCGCTGGCTGTCCAGGGGCATGCCGTCCAGGCTGTTGCGCAGGATGAACTCGCCGAGGCAGTTCAGCGCCTGGGGTTGTTTGCTGTCGCCTTGCAAGGTCGCTGCGGTCTCGGCAATGGTCGGGCAGGCATAACCGGATTCGGCCTTGGCGCCACTCCAGCGGAACAGCTTGAGCGGCAGGCCGCCGCTGTAGGTGTAACCCAGGGACGCGCCCAACTTGGTGTCGGACGGTTCGGCGGGCAACTGTTTGAGGTCAGCTGCGAAATCCGCGTAATGGCCCAGGCGCAGGTCCTTGTAGAGCAGCACGAACAGGGCCGTGTCTCGCTCGGTGGAGGCTTCGCCCTGGGCGACCTGGCGCAGCAGGCCGGCATCGGCGATATGCCGCAGCAGGATGGCGCGCACCTGTACGGTCTTGATCGGCGAGTCGCCGGCAAAGACCTTGGCCACCTGCTGGTTACGTTCGTAGTGATTGGCCAGGGCCAGTTCGACTTGTTCACGTTGCAGCGGCTGCCGGGCTTGTGGCAACAGTTGCAGCCAGAGGGCTTCGGCGCCGTTCGGGTCCTGTTTCGCTTCCAGGGCCAGGCCGCGCAGCATCTGCTGGCTGAAGGCGAGGTAGTCGAGTTTCGCCGGGATCTCGGTCGGCAGGGTCTTGAGCGCCAGCTCCGGGTTTTTCGCCACGTATAGCTGGAACGCCGCCTGCAGGTAGTCGTACAGCGCCGGTTGCGCGGCGAAGATCGGTTTCTGCTTTTGCAAGATTTCCAGGGTCAGCTTGGGCGTGGCGTTCTCGCCATAACCGGGGCGCATGCCCATCAGGTCGTCGAGGGCCTGGAACAGCGGCTGGTCAACCTGGCCGCTGCCAAACAGCATCTTGTTGTCGATCTCCTGCACCAGCTCGTCGGGCGTTACGTTGCGCTGTTCGGCCTTGGCCTGGCCCAACTGCCAGAGGTATTCGGCCGCCTGCTTCTCGGAATCCCCCGCCAACCAGTAGACCCGGCGCAACAGGCCACGGGCGGAGGTCGCGTAGAGGCCCTCGGGCCAGGTGCCGAGGTAATGCTGGAAACCCTCTTCGGCCAGCTTCAGTTGGGCCGGGTCGGCGTCTTCCTTGGTCGGCATGCCGTCGCTGTCGAAGGTATTCTGCTGCGCCAGGTTGAGGGCGGTGCGCGCCTGCATGTACTGGGCGGTTTCCTTCAGCCAGGGTTGCGGGCTGTCGCTCAGGCTGGCGAAGGCCTGGGCGGCGTCGGCGAAGCGTCCGCTGTAGAAGCTGATGGCACCGTTCAGGTAGCTGGCAAATGCCTGGCCCTGAGCCGATTGCACGGCGGGCACCAGGCTCGCTTGCTGGGCCGGTTCCCAGGCGCAGGTGTCGAGCATCTGCACCCGGCCGCGGGCCAGGGCCTGGCGCTCGGGGTCTGGCAACTCGGGGCTGGCCAGCAGTTGGTTGATAAAGGTCGTGGCGCTGTCGGCATCGTTGCTGCGGCAGCGTCCGCCCTCGCCAGACAGCAGGCTGACGACGTTTTCGCCGTGGTCGCGGGTGATACCGAGCTTGGTCAGGGCCTCGTCGAGAGGCGAGGCCACCGGCGTGCCTGGTGCGGCGCTGACGGCTGGCGGCGGCGGGCTGTCGAGGCGGCTATTGGCGAACGGCACCGGACCGAAACCGGTGTTCAGGTCTTCCTCGTTCAGCGGGTTCGGCGCCAGGGGCAGGGTGCCCTGATCGGCCAGCAGCAGGCGCAGGTTGACCCGGCTGTCGTTGCCCGGGCTCAGGAACGTCAGGTTGCTGCAGCCGTCGAGGCCGTACTTGATCATCGACCAGTGCGGGTAGCAGGTGTCGTCGGAGCTGGCCTGGGCCAGGGAGCAGAAGCTGGCACCCACCGCCAGCGCCAGAGATGTCAGAAGACCGATACGCATGAATTGTCCCTAATTCCATAAACGAGCGGCAGCGAGGCCGGGAGTGGCGCGAATAATACCGAAGGTGGGTGACAACACCTATGCTTGTACAGCGCGAGGCATTGAAGGCTGTGATCTGCCGCACATCGGCGGCAGGTAGCAGGATAGTGGCAATTTGCTTGACGCTTACCCAGTCTTCCGTAGACTCGCGATTGTCCGACAAGGAGTCACCTTATGCAGTATTTGCGGGTTGTTTTATTAGGGTTGTCCTGCATGGCATGCCAGGTCCAGGCACAAACGCCGGTCGAGGCTGACCCGCTGCTGGATAACAACAATGCTGCCGCGACGCATGTCGTCGCCGCCAGCGAGGCCCGTGGTGTTTTGCGCGCCCGTGACCAGGCGATGCTCGCCAGCGAGCTGTCGGGGCGCATCGTCGAGTTGCCGTTCAGCGAAGGCGAGACCTTCAAGCAGGGCGACACCCTGGCTCGCTTCGATTGTTCGGCCTATCAGGCCCAGCTCAACGCGGCCCAGGCCGCCAGTCGCGGTGCCAGTGAGGAGTTGGCTCACAACAAACAGTTGGCTTCGTTGAACTCCGTCGGCCGCTTCGAAGTGGCCCGCGCCGAGGCCAAGCTCGCCGAAACCCAGGCCCAGTCCCAGGTCTACCAGGTGCAGGTCAAGCGTTGCAGCGTGATCGCGCCCTATGACGGCCAGGTCGTGCAGCGCAAGGTCCAGCGTTATGAGAGCGTCTCGGCCGGTTCGCCCATGCTCGAGATCGTCGACAACCGCACCCTGGAAATCCACCTGCTGGTGCCGTCGCGTTGGATGGGCAAGCTCAAGGCCGGGCAGACCTTCAGCTTCGTGCCGGACGAAACCGGTCAACCCTTGACCGCCACCATCAAGCGCCTGGGTGCGCGGATCGATGAAGGCAGCCAGACCCTGTTGCTGGTGGCCAGCCTGCCCAAGGCCGACGGCCTGTTGGCGGGCATGAGCGGCACCGCGCGTTTCGAGGCGCTGAAGTGAACGCCCCTGTCGCGGGCGCCGTGGAGCGGGTGTTCGCCCAGTTTCTCGACCTCGAACGCCTGACCCGCGCCGCCCGTACCACCGAACAGCTGGCTTATAGCCTGGTCAACGACGGCCAGGCGTTGTTCGGCTTTCGCCATGCCGCCCTGCTGATCGCCGGCAAGGTGCGGGCGGTGACCGGGGTCAGCTCGGTGGAGCCGAATGCGCCGTTTGTCGCCTTTGTCGAACACGCCGTGGCACAGATCTTCAAGCTGGAGCGGGCGAAACCCGCGACCGTGGTGCCGATGGAGGCGTTCACCGCCGCGGTGCGCGAAGACTGGCAGAGCCTGTCGGCGCCCCAGGTGTTCTGGTTGCCGCTGCTCGATCACAAAGGCGAAGTCTTTGGTGGCCTCTGGCTGGCCCGGGATAATCCCTGGAGTCCTTCCGAACAGGTGCTGCTGGCGCAATTGGGCGATACCTACAGCCATGCCTGGCTGGCCTTGCAGCCGCGCCGACCCTGGCGCCTGCGTTTCACCCGCAAGCGCCAGGCGTTGCTGGTGGCGCTTGCGTTGTTGAGCCTGCTGATTCCGGTGCGCCAGTCGGTGCTGGCGCCGGCCGAGGTCGTGCCGCTGGCCGGTCGGGTGGTGGCGGCTCCGCTGGATGGGGTGATTGCCGAGTTCCTGGTCAAACCCAACCAGACGGTGAAGACCGGCGACCTGCTGGTGCGCTTCGAAAGCACCACCCTCAAGGCCCAGGCCGATGTGGCCCAGCGTGCTCTCGGGGTGGCCGAAGCCGAATTGAAGGCCAATGCCCAGCGGGCCTTTGCCGATGCCGAGTCGAGTTCGAAAGTCGATTTGCTGGCGGCGCGGGTCGAGCAGAAACGCGCCGAACGCGATTACGCCGCCGAATTGCTCAAACGTAGTGAAGTCCGCGCCGAACGTGACGGTATCGCGGTGTTTGCCGATGCCGAGCGCTGGACCGGCAAGCCGGTCCAGACCGGTGAGCGACTGATGGAAATCGCCGACCCGACCCAGGCCGAACTGCGCATCGAGTTGGCCGTCGGCGATGCCATCGCCCTGGCGTCCGACGCCGAGGTGGCCTTGTTCCTCGACAGCGATCCCTTGCAGCGTTACTCGGCGAAACTGGAGCGGGTGGCCTACGAGGCGCAGGCGACCCCGGCCGGGCAGTTGGCCTATCGCCTGGATGCCAGCTTCAGCGATACCCCGGTACCGCGCATCGGCTTGCGCGGTACGGCGAAACTCTTCGGTCAGCGCGCGCCGCTGGCCTTGTACCTGCTGCGCCGGCCCTTGGCCGGGCTGCGCCAGAGTGTCGGGCTGTAATGAACCTGCCCAGCCTGCGCGCGGATCTGCAGCTCACTGCGGCTGCCCCGGCGCTGGACGGTTCGCCGCGCTGGACCCTGGCCGACCCGGTGCGCGGGCGTTATTTCAAACTCGGCGTCCAGGCCATCCGCCTGCTGCGGCATTGGTCACTGGGTGATCCGGCGCAGGTGCTGCAAGCGGCGAACCGCGAGCCGGGCCTGCCCTTGGGCGACCCGGAGTTGGAGCAATTGCTGGGCTTTTTACGCGCCCACGACCTGATCGCCGCGCTGGACCCGCAACAGCGCGCCAGCTACGCCTGGAAAGCCGCCGCGTTGCGCCAGAGCCTGTGGCAGATGGCGTTGCACCAGTACCTGTTTTTTCGCATTCCGCTGTGGCGCCCGGATGCCTTCCTCAACCGCGCCTGGCCGTGGCTGCAACGTTTCGGCCCGCGCCTGCTGCGCTACGGCCTGCCGGCCACCCTGGGGCTGGGGGTGTTTCTGGTCTCGCGGGACTGGGAGCGTTTTCTCTCGACCTTTCCGCACCTGTTCAGCCTCGGCGGAGCCATGGCCTTCGGCATCGCGCTGTTCTTCGCCAAGCTCTGCCATGAGTTCGGCCATGCCTTCATGGCCAAGCGCGCCGGGTGTCGGGTGCAGAGCATGGGCGTGGCTTTTATGGTCATGCTGCCGTTGTTCTACACCGATGTCAGCGATGCCTGGCGGATCAACGACCGCAAGGCGCGCTTATTGATCGGTGCCGGCGGGGTCATGGCCGAGATGCTGTTGGCCTGTATCGCCCTGCTGGCCTGGTCGCTTTTACCGGATGGGCCGGCGCGCACGGCGGCGTTCATGCTCGCCAGCGCCACCTGGCTGACCACCCTGGCGGTCAACCTCAACCCGTTCATGCGCTTCGACGGTTACTTTCTGCTCAGCGACTTCTGGGAAATCGACAACCTCCAGGGTCGGGCCTTCGCCCTCTGCCGTTGGCGCTTGCGCGAGGCGTTGTTCGGCTACGACGCGCCGGCTCCGGAACCCTGGCCGCCGGCCATGCGCCGCCGGCTGTTGTGGTGGGGGTTCCTCTCCTGGTTGTGGCGGGCGGCGCTGTTTTTCGGGATCGCCCTGGCGGTCTATCACCTGTTCTTCAAGTTGCTGGGCATTTTCCTGATGATGGTGGAACTGGGCTGGTTCATCTTTCTGCCGATTTTCAAGGAGACCCGCGAATGGTGGTCGCGCCGTGAACAGGCGCATACCCCGCGGGTGCTGCTCAGCGGCTTGGGCCTGCTGGCGCTGCTGTTGCTGGTGGCGCTGCCCTGGCGCAGCAGTGTGGAAATACCGGTGATGCTCGAGGCCGGGCGGGTCACGGCGTTGCACGCGCCGGTCGCCGCGCGGGTCAAGCAGGTCAACGTGCACGACGGGCAGATGATTGAGGCGGGCACGGTGCTGGTGGAACTGGAGTCGCCGGATGTCGACTCGCGGTTGATCATCGTGCGCCGTGAAATCGATATCCTGCAATTGCAGATGCGCCGTCAGGCCGGACGCAGCGAAACCGCGGCGGATGTCGGCATTCTCGAGCAGCGACTGGCGGAGGCGGTGGCCGAATACCGGGGGTTGCAGGCCCGCCGTGAGCGTTTGTTGTTACGGGCGCCGCAAGCCGGCCAGGTGCGCGACCTGCTGCCGCAATTGACCGCCGGGCGCTGGGTGTCGACCAAGGAACCGCTGGCGCGGGTCGTCGAGGGCGGCACCCGTGTGCGCGGTTATCTGGCCGAAGAGGACTTGTGGCGGGTCGAACCGGGAGCCAGGGGCCGTTTTGTCGCCGACGACCCGATGCGTCCGGCCTGGCCGCTGGAGCTGCTGGACGTCGACGCCAATGGCGTGGCGGCCATCGACCAGGAAGCCCTGACCTCCGATCACCACGGCCCGATTGCCGTGCGTCGCGATGAAAACCGTCGCCCGGAGCCGGTGCAGGCGCAATACGGCGCCCGCCTGCGGTTGCTCGAGGACGTGCCTGCGCCGAGCCATCCTTTGCGGGGCGTGGCGGTGTTGCAAGGGCGCAGTGAGTCTCTATTGGGCACGGCCTGGCGGCGAATGGCCGCCTTGGGTGTGCGGGAGAGTGGTTTCTAGTCATTACAACGGTTCAGGGAGTACAACCGATGTTGAACAATTCGTCTGCCGCCGGTTTGTCCATGCGGCCCTCGCGGCCTACCGATGGGCCTTTTCTGCAGAGTCTCTATAAGTCGGCCCGTCCCGAGTTGCAGTGGATCGACGCCGATTCCGAGGTGGTCGAGCAGGTGATCGCCCAGCAATTCCAGGTGCAGGAGCGGGGGATCGGCGATAACTTCCCCGATGCGATTCACTATGTGGTGGAAAAGCTCGACACCCCCATCGGCGTGCTCAGCGCCGACTTCGGCCCCAATGAAATCCGCGTGCTGTACCTGGCGTTTATCCCGGCAGCCCGTGGCAAGGGTTTTGGTCGCAGCGTGCTGCAAGGGGTGCAGAAAGCCGCCGAGCAGGTGCGCTGCCCGGTGGCGACGGTGGTCTGGGCGAGTAATCCCCAGGCGCGCCAGCATTACCTGGCGCTGGGGTTTCGGGTGGAAGAGAGTTCGCCGGGGGCTGACCGTCTGGTCTGGTACCCGGGTTTCAGTTGAAGACGATATTGAAGTAACCCAGGGCCGGATCACGGCCCAGGGGCGGCTCGCGGGACACGAAGACCGCGTCTACGCGGCCCAACTGCGGTAACTCCAGGGCACACAGGCCGTCGACGAACGCCGTCGGTTCCAGGCTGCGTAACACGACGGTGAAGGGTTCCCGGCTGCTTTCCGGCAGGCGTGATTGCGGGCGCAGCGCGATCGCCTCGATCTCGATCGGCAGCAGACTGCCGTCAGGCAGGTGCAGCGGGCAGTGTTGTTTCATCAACGCCTGGAAGTGTTCACTTGAAACCTGTTGCAGCATCGATATTCTCCGTCATATACGGTAAATGGGGCGTGTCTCGATCATTGTGGGAGCTGGCTTGCCGGCGATGAGGCCCTTGAGCCTTACCGCGCCTTTCGGAACACCATCGCTGGCAAGCCGCTCCTACAGGTTTCTCGGCTGATCAGTTACGGGACGGGAAAAGCCCTTGCAGGGCGATGCTGAAGTTCACCACCAGATAGGGGTTCATCGTCGTTACGGGCAAGCCGGCCCCGGGGATGTTCATGGTGCCGCCGATGGTGGTGGTGGCGCCTTTCAGGGGGACCGGCGAGGCGCCTTGCGCATCGGAGTAGATTGCGGCCGAGGGCGGGCCGGAAGGGGTGGACGCACCGATATAGGCGTTGGTGGTTGTCGGGGTGGTGACCGGGTTGCTCGCGACGCTCACCAGATTGATGGTGGTGCTGACGGTCAGGCCGCTGGTGGGAATCGATTGCGGCGGCAGGTTGCTGCTCAGGATGGAGACCTTTTCGGTGCCGCTGGACTCACCCATGACCCGGGTCGTCAGGCCTGGCCCGGTGCCCTGGGAAATCGGCAGGCGACTTTGCAGGTTGGGCAGGCCGAAGTTCTGCTGGCCATTGCCACCGTAGGTTGTGCCCATCAGGGTGAACAACGCCTGGTACTGCTGCAGATTGAGTAGTTGGCCGTTGCAAAGAGCCCAACCGTTAGGGGCGAAGTTGAAGCCGAACATCTGGATATTGCCGAGAAATACGTCCATAGATCCTTATCCTTCAGCTGCGTTAAGTGAAGTGCCTTGCCCGTTGGACGGGCTGCGTAGGCCGCCGGTCCGGGTCTGCTGTGCACCGTTTGGAAGCGTAGTCGCTGTCTCGCTCCGTGCCCGGTTTTTTGCATGGTCAAGGTCGTGATGGGAACAGTCAGGCAAGTCGATGTCGTTCTAGCCTACAATCACCGCGTCATACCCCTGCAAGCGGGTGCAGTTGTCGATTTCTAGAGGATGGTGATGGGCGTTCCGAGCAATGATGAAGTAGCAAAGCGACTTTACGGTCAGCCTGTCACGCATCCGCAATCCCTTGTCCAACTGCTTCGTCAACCCTGGCTGATAGCCCTCATGCTACTGGCCGTGGCGTTACGTCTTTATGAACTGACGGCCTCGGCGATCTGGGGCGACGAAGGCTCCAGCGTGCTATTGGCCCAGTTCCCGCTGGCCGGCATCTGGTCCCATGCGTCCCATGATGTACATCCGCCGCTGTATTTCATGCTGCTGCACGCCTGGATTGGCCTGTTCGGCGACTCCATCCTGTCGATCCGGATGATGAGCGCGGTGCCGGGGGTGATCACGGTGCTGCTCGGCACCTGGCTGGCGCACCTGGTCGCCAGCCGGCGGGCGACGGTGCTGACCTGCCTGCTGCTGACCCTGTTGCCCACGGCCGTGCGCTACAGCCAGGAAATACGCATGTATTCGCTGATGGGCGTGTGGCTGCTGGGGGCGACCATCGCGCTGGTGTACTGGGTCCGCGAGCCCGCGCGCAAACGTTATCTGGTGATCTATGCGCTGCTGATGGCGGCCTCGTTCTATACCCACTATTTCTCGGCGTTGTGCGTGCTCTCGCACTGGCTCTACCTGCTGCTGATCCGCCCGCAACCGGGCAGCGCGCACCGCTACATCGCCCGGCGCGAGTGGTGGCTGGCCAACGTGGCGATCGTGCTGCTGTTCCTGCCCTGGTTACCGGGGTTGATCGACCTGGTGCGGCACATGGAGGAGTTGAAGGTGGGCGGCGATGTCGGCTGGGAACCACCGGTCACCTTGCGCTCGCTGCCGTCGATGATCTGGCAACTGATGGCACAGGACGATGGGGAAGGCATGCCGCTGTGGCTGTTCGTGACGTTGCCGAGCGTGGTGGTGACCGTGATGGGGTTCCTCGTCTGGACTGACCGCAATCACTACCGCTTCGACACCCTGTTGGTGATCTACAGTGCACTGCCGTTGCTGTTGGTATTCGCCATTTCCTTTGTCTCGCCGGTGTTTATCGAGCGTTACCTGACCGTGCCGGCCCTCGGCTTGCCGATTATCCTGGCCCTGGCCATCGACCGTCTGGCGCGGCGCTTCAAGGTCCTGGCCGCGCTCCTGCTGGTGGCGGTCCTGGCGGTGGAGGGCGCTGGTCTGAAGAACAACTACACCGTGGACGCCGGTGATCAGTTCAACAATATGGTCGAGTACATGAACCAGCACACCGTCGCCGGCGACCAGGTGGTGCTGGGCGACATGTTCTGGCTGCTCACCTGGGGCTACTACGACAAGAGCGCCACGGCGCCACGCCTGTACACGCCGCCCACCGCCAAGGGCGTATCAACCCGGCCCAACAGCTACGGTTTCGGCACCCTGGTCGATGAAAACGCCGGTGTCTATCTCGACCATCTGGAAGAGCTGCCTGAGGGTAATGGTCGGGTCTGGCTGGTGATGAGCCGGGTGGCGCCGGATGAATTTCCGTCCATTCCGGTCAATTGGCGAAAAATTGACCAGCATGCCGGTGGCGATACCCAGGCGGTTTTATATGAGGTTTGTCATCCTTCATGTAGTGATGACTCACCGCAATAGGCTTGATTTAGAGCGGTCAGGTCGCGTTTAAGGTTCATAAGCACCTTTGTTTATGAACCTTTTAGACGTAAAGCGCTGATGGCTGATATCAAAATACTACTAGTTCGATACAATTCCTTGCGCTAGGCTTTGTCCTACAAATGGACTTCCGTCTAGGGTGAAGGGATTGCGCAGTTTTCACTTTATCTCCGGTTTACCTCGCTCAGGGTCGACCCTGCTGTCTGCGATTCTTTTACAGAATCCGCGGTTTCATGCTGGCATGAGCAGTCCGGTCGGCACCCTGTTCAACAGCGTGCTGGATCAGTGCAGTGCCGGCAGCGAGTTCGGCGCGGTGATCGACACTGACATGCGCCGCCGTTTGTTGCGCGGGCTGTTCGAGTCCTATTACGCCGACAAGACCGAGCAATCGGTGGTCTTCGATACCAATCGCCAGTGGTCGGCGCGCCTGCCCGCGCTGATGGACCTGTTTCCCCAGTCCAAAGTCATCGCCTGTGTGCGCAATGTCGCCTGGGTCATGGACAGCCTTGAGCGGTTGTACCGCGCCAACCCCTTCGAAAACACCAAACTGTTCAACGATGAGGTCGAGCGCAATACCGTCTACAGCCGTTGTGAAACCCTGGCCCAGCGCAATCGCCTGGTGGGGTATGCCTGGACCGCACTCAAGGAAGCCTATTACGGCGAACACGCCGACTCCTTGCTGCTGATCGATTACGACCTGCTGTCCCAGGCCCCGGAGCGGGTGTTGCGGCTGGTCTATGACTTTATCGGCGAACCCTGGTTTGAACACGACTTCGACCACCTGGTGTATGACGCCCCGGAATTCGACCAGGCCCTCGGGGTCGCCGGCCTGCACAAGGTCAAACCCAAGGTGGCGATGGAGCCGCGGCATACCATCCTGCCGCCGGACCTGTTCGAAAAATATGCGGAGTTGTCATTCTGGAACGATGGTTCCGCCAGCGCCGCGAATGTCATTCGGATGAAAACCAGCACCGCGGTCAGTTGATCGCGGTTTTTTATTCCAACAAAAAAATCTTTTGAACGTGCGAGCGTTCGAGTGCAGGTGAAGCATGTGGTGGAGCAAACAGAAATCGCGGGCTGAAGGCGTGAGAACCCTGGTTTCTCCCATGATCATCCCTCTCGAACCGCGCATGTTGTTTGACGGCGCCGTGGCGGCCACCGTGGCCGAGGCCGCGCAGCCGGCCAGCCACGCCAGCACCGATGCGGCGAAAGCGCCGGCCACCGATCACGCGGCCGCGCCCGCCGATGCCCACCCGCAATCCGATGCCACGCCGACCCCGGCACCGGCGGCCGTACCCGGTCAGTCGGTGGTCTTCGTCGACTCCCGGGTCCAGGATTTCGACAGCCTGCTCAAGGGCGTCGCCCCCGGTACCCAGGTGGTGGTGCTGCAAGCCGGCAAGGACGGCCTGCAACAGATCGCCGATTACCTGGACACCCACCAGGGCGTGAGCACCGTGGAAATCATCGCCCACGGCAACTCGGGCGACCTGTGGTTGGGCAGCACCTACCTGTCGTCCGATAACGTCGCGGCACGGGCCGACGTGCTGGCGCGCATCGGCAACGACATGAATGTCGGCGGCGATATCCTGATCTACGCCTGTAATACCGCCGAAGGCGCGACCGGCATAGGTTTTGTCGACTCCCTGGCGCAATACACCGGGCGCGATATCGCGGCTTCGACCAACCGCACTGGCCTCGGCGGCGACTGGACCCTGGAAATTTCCACCGGGACCATCGAAAGCCACAACGTGCTGTCGGCCGACGCCATGGCCGCGTACCAGTTCGGCCTGGCGACCCTCACGGTGACCAACAGCGGCGATACCGGCGCCGGTACGTTACGCCAAGCCCTGAGCGACGCGGTGACGGGCGATATCGTTACCTTCAGCAGCAGCATGACGGTCAACCTGAACTCGCAACTGGTTATCACCAAGAACCTCACCGTCGAAGGTGACCTGAACCACGACGGCGTTGCCGATGTGACCATCAGTGGGCAATACAAGACCCAGGTGCTGCAGGTCAACTCCGGTGTCACCGCGACCCTGGACGGCCTGATCATTACCAAGGGCCTGGCGGTGGGCAACGGCGCGGCGGCCGGTACCGATGGCACTGCGGCGATGGGTGGCGGTATTGTCAACGCCGGTAACCTGACCCTGAACAATGTCACGGTGACCAGCAATGCGGCCTCGGGCGGCGGCGGCGGCGGCGGGGTCACGGCGCCCTATGTCGGCGGTACGGTCGGTGGCGGTGGCGGTGGCGGTGGCGCTCTTGGCGGACAAACCGGCGGCCATGGTGGTAACGCGGGCTTCGGTACGGGGGTCTATGCCGGTCTCGCCGGTGGCGCCAACACCGGCGGTAACGGCGGTGGCTATGCCACCAACTACATGGGCGGGAAGGGGGCTACCGTCGCCATTGGTGGTAGCACTGGTGGCGCGGGCGCCACAGGGGGCTCGAACTACAGTAACGGCGGGAACGGCGGTACGGCGAGCAACGGCACCATTTCCATTGGCGGCGGCGGCGGCGGCTCCGGTTGGGACCATGCCGGTGCGGCCGGCGCCTCGGCCAGTGGCGGTATCTACAACGCCAGCACCGGCACCCTGACCATCGTCGGCACCTCGGTGATTTCCAACAACATTGCTGCCGGCGGCGGTGGCGGCGGTGGCGGCGGCCTGGGCAGCGGCTCCAGCGGCTCGGGTGGCGCAGCCGGCAAGGGCGTCGGCGCGATCTGGAATAAAGGCACGCTGTTAATGACCGCCGCGAACTTCGCGGCCATGAGCGGTAACGTCGGTGGCAGCGGTTCCGGTGGCCCGGCGCTGGGCGGAGGCAGCACCGGGGCCGTTCCGGCGGCCGTGAACAATATCTTCAACGACGGCGGCACGCTGAACACCGCCTATGCGCCGCCACCGACCGCGACCATCGTGGTCACCACCACCGCCCAGCACATCGGCAGCACCTCGCTGGTCACCTTTACCTTCAACCAGGCGGTGACAGGGTTCACCAACGCCGACCTGACAGTCTCCAACGGCACCCTGAGCGCGGTCAGCTCCAGTGATGGCGGCACCACCTGGACCGCGACCTTCACCCCGAGCGCGAGCGTCACCAGCGCCACCAACCATATCGTCCTGGACAACACCGGCGTCAGCAGCGCATCGACGAGCACGGCAGGGACCGGTACCACCACGTCCAACAACTACGCCGTCGATACCGTGCGCCCGACCGCGACCGTCACGGTGGTCGCGCCGACGTTGAGCACCTCGATAAACTCGACGGTGAACATTACCTTCAGCGAAGCGGTGAGCAGTTTCAGCCTGGCCGACATGACGGCGTCCAATGGCACCCTGAGCAACCTGGCCACCAGTGACAATATCCACTGGACCGCGACCCTGACGCCGACCGCGAGCAACAACAGCAGCGGCAACGTCATTACCCTGGACAACACCCTTTATACCGATACCGCGACCAACGCCGGTACCGGCACCACTACGTCCAACACCTATGCGGTCGACACCGTGCGGCCGACCGCGAGCATCGTGGTATCCAATGCTGCGCTGAACATCGGCGGTACGTCGCTGGTGACCATTACCTTCAGCGAGGCAGTGACCGGGTTCACCAATGCCGACCTGACCGTGGCCGACGGCACCCTGAGCGCCGTCAGTAGCAGCGACGGCGGCATCACCTGGACCGCAACCCTGACGCCGACCGCCGGGGTTACCCATACCGGCGATGTCATCAGCCTGGACAACACGGGGGTTAGCGATGCCGCGAGCAATACCGGGAGTGGCACCACCAACTCCAACAGTTACGCCGTCGACACCCAGCGGCCGACCGCCACCATCGTGTTCGGCAGTACCAACCTGGGTATCGGCCAGACCTCGCAGGTGACCATCACCTTCAGCGAAGCGGTGACGGGGTTCACCAACGCCGACCTGACGGTTTCCAATGGCACCCTGAGTGCGGTGAGCAGCAGCGACGGCGGCGTCACCTGGACCGCGACCTTCACCCCGACCGCGAGTATCGTTAGCGCGAGCAACCACATCAGTCTGGATAACACCGGCGTACTAGATACGGCGGGCAACGCTGGCAGCGGCACCACCACGTCCAACAACGTGGCCATCGACGGCGTGCGCCCAACCGCGACCATCGTGGTGGCGGGCGGCGCACTCAAAATCGGCGATACCTCACTGGTGACCATCACCTTCAGCGAGGCGGTGACCGGCTTCAGCAACGCCGACCTGACCGTCGCCAACGGCACACTGAGTGCCGTCAGCAGCAGCGATGGTGGCATCACCTGGACCGCGACCTTCACCCCGACGGCAAGCATCACCGACGCCACCAACGTCATCACCCTGGACAATACCGGCTACACCGACACCAGCGGCAACGCCGGTACCGGTACCACCAACTCCAACAACTACGCCATCGACACCCAGCGGCCGACCGCGACCATAGTCGTCGCCGACCCTGCGCTCACGGCCGGTGAAACCTCGCTGGTGACCATTACCTTCAGCGAAGCCGTGACCGGTTTCACCAACGCCGACCTGACGGTGGCCAACGGCACGTTGAGTGCCGTCAGCTCCAGCGACGGTGGCATCACCTGGACCGCGACCTTCACCCCGAGCGCGGCGGTGAACGACGCAAGCAACGTGATCACCCTGGCCAACGCCAGTGTCCAGGACCTGGCGGGCAACACCAACTCCGGTGCCACCAGTTCCGCCAACTACACGGTCGACACCGTGCGGCCGACCGCGACCATCGTGCTCGGTGACACCGCGTTGAATATCGGTGAAACGTCCCCGGTGACCATCACCTTCAGCGAGGCGGTGAGCGGCTTTACCAACGCCGACCTGGTGGTGGCCAACGGTACCCTGAGTGCCGTCAGCTCCAGTGATGGCGGTATTACCTGGACCGCGACCTTTACCCCGAACAGCAACATCACCGACGCCACCAACGTGATCACCCTGGACAACAGCGGTGTGCAGGCGGCTGCTTCGGGCAACGCCGGCTCCGGCACCACGGACTCCAACAACTACTCCATCGATACTGCGCGTCCTACCGCGATCGTTGTGGTTGCCAATAGCAACCTGGGCGTTGGGGCCACTTCGCTGGTGACCATCACCTTCAGCGAGGCGGTGACCGGTTTCAACAACGCCGACCTGACCATCGCCAACGGCACACTGAGTGCCGTCAGCAGCAGCGACGGTGGCATCACCTGGACCGCCACCCTGACGCCGACCGCCGGCATCACCCAGGCGGGTAACGTAATCCAGGTGAATACCGCCGGGGTCACCGACCTGGCGGGCAACACGGGTTCGGGCGCGGTCAGTTCGAACACCTATAACATCGACAGCCAACCGCCGACCGCCACTATTGTGGTCGCTCAGCCGACCCTGGCTGCCGGCGATACCTCACTGGTGACCATCACCTTCAGCGAAGCGGTGACCGGCTTCGACAACTTGGACCTCAGCGTGCCCAACGGCACCCTGAGCGCCGTCAGCAGCAGCGACGGCGGCGTCACCTGGACGGCGACTTTTACCCCGACCAGCAACGTTCACGACACCACCAACCTGATCACCCTGAACAACACCGGCGTGACCGACTTGGCGGGGAACGCGGGCGTAGGCGTGACCAACTCGGGCAACTTCATCATCGACACGGTGCGGCCGACGGCGAGCATCAGTCTGTCGGACAGCGCCCTCAAGATCGGCGATACGTCGCTGGTGACCATCACCTTCAGCGAGGCGGTGACCGGCTTCAGCAATGCCGACCTGACCGTGGCCAACGGCACCCTGAGCGCCGTCAGCAGCAGCGATGGCGGTATCACCTGGACGGCGACTTTCACCCCGACCAGCAATATCGCCGATGCCACCAACGTGATCATCCTGGACAATACCGGCGTACAGAACGCCTCCGGCAACGCCGGCGCGGGCACCACTGATTCCGGCAATTACACGGTCGATACCCAGCGGCCGACGGCGAGCGTCGTGGTGGCGAATAGCGGCCTGAACATCGGCGGCACGTCGCTGGTGACGATTACCTTCAGTGAGGCGGTGACAGGGTTCACCAATGCCGACCTGACCTTGACCGACGGTACCCTGAGCAATGTCAGCAGCAGCGACGGCGGTATTACCTGGACCGCGACCCTGACGCCCAACGCCGGCACGACCCATACCGGCAATGTCATTACCCTGGACAACACCGGGGTCAGCGATCTCGCCGGCAATGCTGGCGCGGGGAGCACCCTGTCCAATACCTATAACGTCGATACCGTGGCCCCGACGGCCACCGTGTCGATCGACCACTCGGCCCTGAATATCGGTCAGACCGCCGTGGTGACCATCACCTTCAGCGAGGCGGTGAACAACTTCAGCAACGCCGACCTGACGGTGGCCAATGGCACCCTGAGCGCCGTCAGCAGCAGCGATGGCGGTATCACCTGGACCGGGACCTTCACCCCGACCAGCAATATCAGCCACGCCAGCAACGTAATCAGCCTGAACAACACGACGTACACCGACCTGGCCGGCAACGCCGGCACGGGCACCACCGACTCCAACAACTACGCCATCGATACCCAGCGTCCGACGGCGAGCATCGTGGTCGCCGACAGCACGCTGAACATCGGCCAGACCTCCCTGGTGACCATTACTTTCAGCGAGGCGGTGACGGGCTTCAGCAATGCCGACTTGACGGTGGCCAACGGCACCTTGAGTGCGGTGAGCAGCAGCGACGGCGGTATCACCTGGACGGCGACCTTCACCCCGACCAGCAATATCGCCCACGCCAGCAACGTGATCAGCCTGGACAACACGACGTACATCGACCTGGCCGGCAACGCTGGCACGGGCACCACCGACTCCAACAGCTACGCCATCGACACCCAGCGTCCGACCGCGACGATTTCCGTGGCGAACAACAACCTGGGCATCGGCCAGACCACCACGGTGACCATCGCCTTCAGCGAAGTGGTCACTGGCTTCAACCTGTCCGAGCTGAGCGTCGCCAACGGTACCTTGTCCAACCTGGCCAGCGCCGACGGCGGCAAGACCTGGACCGCGACCCTGACCCCGACGGCCGCCATCACCGACGCCACCAACCTGATCGTGCTGGACACCAGCCTGGTCAGCGATACGGCGGGCAATGCCGGGGCCAGCATCGCGATTTCCAACAACTACGCGCTCGACGCCGACCGGCCGACGGCAACCATCAGCGTCGCCAACCCGAACTTGACGGCCGGCCAGAGCACCGTCGTGACATTCACCTTCAGCGAGAAAGTCAGCAACTTCGACCTGTCCGAGCTGAGTGTCGCCAACGGCACCCTGTCCAACCTGGTCAGCAGCGACGGCGGCAAGACCTGGACCGCGACCCTGACCCCGACGGCGAATATTACCGATCCGAGCAACTTCATCACCCTGGACAACAGCCTGGTCACGGACCTGGCCGGCAACGCCGGGACCGGCTTTGCCAACTCCAACAACTTCGCGGTCAACACCGTCGCCTTGGGTGGCGATCCGCAGTTCCGCGTGACAGTGCCGGTGGTGCCTTCGCAGGCGCCGAACGTGCCGCTGCTGGCGCAGATCAGTGTCTTGCCCACCGGCAACCTTGGTGCGCCGCTGGGCTTCCCGCCGTTGTTCGAACAGCGCACTTCGGGCGATGGCCTGCCACCGCTGGGCAATATCTTTATCAACCAGAACGCGCTGGCGCCGAGTTATATCGCCCAGGTGTTCAGTACTGACAGCGGCGCCACCGGCAGTACCAGTGGTTTCCTCGGTTTTGGCGGCGGTGATGGCGGGGTGTTCGGCAGCAGTACCTTGTCGACCCTCTTCAACCACGCATCAGGCAACAGCGATACCTCGAGCAGTCAGGTCTTCGACCGCAACGGCAAGGGTCTGGGGGATCCGGCCCAGGGCGTGCGCGGCATTTTTGGCGCGCCGACCCTGGGGCAACAGTTGCAGAAGATCAAAGACACCGAGCAGAAACAGCTGCATGAACTAGCCTGGGCTTTGGAGCAAGTCGGCATCAGCGAAATGTCGGCCTGAAGAATATTTGAGATGTGCGCTGACCTTTGTCGGCGCCTATAAGAAGAGTGCGGTAGTCAGGGGCGGTAATAGGGATGAGAAGAAGTCATAAGTTGTTCAGCGCCAGCTTGCTGGCTCTGGTAGTCAGTGGCTGCGCCGTCACCAGCGAGCCGATCGATCGTAGCGTCAGCGAACAACGCGCCAAGACTGACCGGCAGGCCATGTTCAAGGATCAGGAGCCGTTGAACGGCCCGCTGACCCTGCACGAGGCCATGGCCCGTGCGGTGAAGTACAACCTCGAAGGCCGGCTCAAGATCATGGAGGAGGCCCTGGCCAAGCGTCAGCTCGACCTCGCCAGTTTCGACATGCTGCCGCGCATGGCACTGTCCGCCGGCTACGCCGGGCGTAACAACGTCAGTGCCTCCAGTAGCCAGAGTGTCGGCACCGGCACCCAGTCCCTGGTGCCTTCGACCTCCCAGGACCGCGACCGTCGTGTCGGCGACCTGACCATGGTCTGGAACGTGCTCGACTTCGGTGTCAGCTACATCAACGCCAAGCAGCAGGGCGACCAAAGGCTGATCGTCCAGGAGCGTCGGCGCAAAGTGGTCAACACCATCGTCCAGGACGTGCGTTCGGCCTACTGGCGCGCCGTGGCCGCCGAACGCTTGCTCAAGCAGATCGACAGCCTGATGGCGCGGGTCGAACAGGCCCAGGGCAACAGCGAGAAAATGAGCGACCAGCGTATCGGTGATCCGATCCAGGCCCTGGGTTACCAGCGCGCCCTGATCGTCGCCACGCGCCAGTTGGAAGAGCAGCGCAAGGCCCTGACCCTGGCCAAGACCGAACTGGCGACCCTGATCAACCTGCCCATGGGCACCGAGTTGACCCTGGCGACCCCGGACAACTACGAGATCCCGCAACTCAAGGTCGGCATGGGCAAGCTGGAGGATGAGGCCCTGGCCAACCGTCCGGAACTGCGTGAGCAGGACTACCAGACCCGCATCAGCGCCAATGAAACCCGCAAGGCCATGTTGCGCCTGCTGCCGGGCCTGGAATTCTCCGCCGGCGGCCATTACGACAGCAACTCCTTCCTGGTCAACGACAAGTGGGCCGACTACGGCGTCAAGGTCACCTGGAACCTGTTCAACGTGATCTCCGCCCCGGCGGCCATCGATGTTGCCAAGGCCGGTGAAGAAGTCGCTACCGCGCGGCGCCAGGCCATGTCCATTGCGGTGCTGGCCCAGCTCTACGTGGCCAATGCCAACTTCAATGAGGCGGTACGCCAGTTCAAGACCAGCCAGCAACTGTCGAACATCGACGGGCAGATCGCTGGCCAACTGCGCAACCGCTACAAGGCGGCGGGGTTGGGTGAGCTGGACCTGATCCAGGGCGAACTCAACACCTTGCAGGCTGATCTGCGTCGCGACCTGGCCTATGCCGACCTGCGCAACGCCTACGGGCAGATCTTTGCCAGTGCCGGGCTGGATCCGCTGCCGCCGGAAGTGTCTTCGACCAAGATCGAGGCGATTGCCGGGGCCTTGGCAACACGTGAGTCCGAGTGGGCCGCAGGCAAGATCGACGATCCTGTGAGCCCTGCCAAGGCCAAATGACCCACCTGCCCGCGGGGCCTATCAGCGCCAGCCGGTGCGCAGCCTGTGTCGAGCCATTGCTCGACAGGCTGGGCGTGGACGGAGTGATCCCCTGAGCCGGCCGGCGTTTTCCCGCCTGCCGGTGGCCGTGGATTTGCCACTGTTGCGGCAGGCCCTGGCGCAGTTGGACGAGAGCGCCTGGGTGGCGCATTTCAATCTCGATTACTACGCCGGCGAGTGGAGCGGGGTGGCGCTGGTGTCTGCCAGCGATGCTCCGGGCGAACTGGCGTCGGGCAAGGGCGAGGCGGTTGCGCGCAAGCCGTGGTTGGAAGACGCGCGCTGGTCCTATGGCTTGCAGGGCCTGCCGTTGGAGATCCGTTCGGCGCGCCTGCTGCGGTTGGGGCCGGGCGGGCGGATTCATGAACATCGCGATTACGACCTCAGTCCTCCGGACGCCGACCGGCGCCTGCATATTCCCCTGCTCAGCCCGCCCGACGTGGAGTTCATGCTCGATGGCCAGTGCGTGCCCATGAAGGCCGGCGAATGCTGGTTTCTTGATCTGGCGCGGCCCCATAGCGTTGATAACTGGGGCGATAGCGAGCGGGTTCACCTGGTGCTCGACTGTCGTCCGAGTCCCTGGCTGGAGCAGCAGATTGCCGCGGGCTTGCCGAGTACTCCGGCGCCCGGCCTGGGCCGGGCGGCCGTGGCGCTCGAGCAGTTTCGCCAGTGGCTGGAGCGTGATCCGCAACTGTGTCGAGAGCTACAGGCGCAAACCGACAGTGAAACCTTTATCGCCCACACCCTGGAGCGTGCCACTGCCCATGGCCTGCATTTCACCCGTGAGGACCTGCGTGCGGCCATGAGCCGTGGGCGGCGCAGTTGGAGTCAGGCATGGACGGCCTGAAGGACTGGCTGCCGATTCGCGTCTGGCGCGAAGACGCCCATTGGCGTGTCGACTGGTGCTGGTTCGGCGAGCACCGGCTGGATCAGCCGTTCTTTGCCGACTCGGTGGAAGAGGCGCTGAAGCTGCCGTTCAACCAGGCTTTCCGGCGTGAGACGCCGCTGGCGGTGCTCAGCGAATGGCAGGTGCCGGCCGTGGCGCCGAGCGCCTTTATCTATCACGCTTCGCGCTGCGGTTCGACGCTGCTCGGCCAGATGTTGGCGCAGTTGGACAGCCATATTGTGCTCAGCGAACCGCCGCCCCTGGACCGCTTGTTGCGCGACGACCTTGATCCCCAGGAGCGGCGGGCGGCGCTGCAGGGTTTGCTGGCGGCCTACGGTCAGCGCCGCTGCGGTAGCGAGCAGGCGCTGGTGATCAAGCTGGATGCCTGGAATATCGGCGAGTTGCCGTTGCTGCGCGAATGCTTTCCCGAGACGCCCTGGCTGTTCCTGTACCGTGATCCGCTGGAAATTGCCGTGTCCCATCTGCGTCGGGCCGGCCTGCACATGGTGCCGGGGATGATCGGCCACAGCGTGCTGGACACTCCGGGGCAGGACGATTCGCGGGAGGACTACATCGCGTCGCGCCTCGGACGGCTGCTCCAGAAAGGTTGGGAGCATTGCGTGGCTTTTGGCGGTTTTCCGGTCAACTACAACGAGCTGCCGGGGGCGTTTGAGGGGCATCTGGGCGAACTCTTCGGGCTTGACGCCGGGCAACGCGACCAGGGGTTTTCCGTGGTCCGGCAGCACGCCAAACAGCCGGATCAGATGTTTGTCGCGGATAGTGAGGACAAACAGCGGGAGGCGTCGGAGCAGCTCAAGGAGCGGGTGGCGTTGTGGGCGCAAGGGCCTTATCAGGCATTGGAAGCTTTGCGGTCCGAACGCAGTCCTCCCGGCCGACGCCCGCTGCTGCGCAATGGCCGGCAGCACTGACGCAGCGTCAGGCCTTACCTTTCGCCGACAAATCCGCCATCCCTTTCAACAACTCGATCGGCAGCGGAAACACGATGGTCGAACTCTTGTCCCCGGCAATCGACGACAGCGTCTGCATATAACGCAACTGCATGGCCCCCGGCTGGCGCCCGAGCATTTCGGCGGCCTGCATCAGCTTCTCGGAGGCCTGCAATTCCCCTTCGGCGTGAATCACCTTGGCCCGCCGTTCCCGTTCGGCTTCGGCCTGTTTGGCGATGGCGCGGATCATCGACTCGTTGAGGTCGACGTGCTTGATCTCGACGTTGGCCACCTTGATCCCCCAGGCATCGGTCTGGGCGTCCAGTACCTGCTGGACATCGGAGTTGAGCTTTTCCCGCTCGGCCAGCAGTTCATCCAGTTCGTGTTTGCCCAGCACCGCGCGCAAGGTCGTTTGCGCCAACTGGCTGGTGGCGGCGAGAAAATTCTCCACCTGGATAATCGCCTTCTGCGGATCGAGCACACGGAAGTACAGCACCGCATTGACCTTCACCGAGACGTTGTCGCGGGTGATCACATCCTGCGGCGGCACGTCGTGCACCACCGTGCGCAGGTCCACCCGGACCATCTGCTGCACCAGCGGAATCAGCACGATCAGCCCGGGGCCCTTGACCTGCCAGAAGCGTCCGAGCTGGAACACCACGCCGCGTTCGTATTCACGCAGGATGCGAAAGGTCGATGCCAGCAGCATCAGCAGCAGGAGCGCGAGCAGCGCGCCGGAACCCAATTGCAGGACCATGATCAATCTCCTCGCCTTGGCGGGCCGTCAACGGCTTTCACTTCCAGGAGCAGGCCTTTGCGCGCGATCACCCGTACCTGTTGGCCGGGGTGCAGTGGTGTGGCGCTGAGGACCTGCCAGTTCTCACCTTGCAACTTCACCCAGCCGGCATAGGCATCACCGGCTTTCAGGGTGGTGATCGGGGTCAGGCTGCCTTCCAGTCCGGCGTCGCCACTGACCACCTGGCGCTGACGGGCCTTGAGGGCCGCGACAATCAAACCGACCAGC
Organism: Pseudomonas gingeri; assembly: GCF_013386165.1. Classification (GTDB taxonomy): domain Bacteria; phylum Pseudomonadota; class Gammaproteobacteria; order Pseudomonadales; family Pseudomonadaceae; genus Aquipseudomonas; species Aquipseudomonas gingeri_C. The sequence goes on from NZ_JACAOS010000030.1 coordinate 37,851, forward strand.
AACAGCAGGCCGATCAGCATCAGGGTGAGTTTCAACGGTCGTGCGGTGTTGTCGTCGAACAGTTGCGGGTCGAACAGGATCAGCATCCCCAGCATGAAGGCGACGAGGCCACTGAAACCGATCAGGCCGAAGCTGGGCAGGAGGGTTTCGGCGACGATCAGGGCAATGCCGAGCAGGATCAGCCCGGAGCCGGAATCGTCGATGGGCAGCACCAGCAGGGTTACGACGGAGTCGGCGCCTTCGGCAAGTGGGTGCCCGACGGGCCAGACGATCAGCCACCCGAGCAACAACCAGGTCCATGCGCAACGACGGCTCACTTGGATTCTCCCGCGAGTTCGTTACCCCCATCTAGAAGCTTAGTCGAGTGGTGGTGCCGCGCCGGATAAACACGAGCTTGCCGCCGGGGTTTTAGACCCGACTCGACTATCGAGCGGCGGTGATAGCGAGAACGGTTACTGACGTTAAGCCGACGTCTCGCGATGGACTGCCTAGACTCTTACCCAAGGAATGCAGCAAACCCATCGCCCTGGGGCATTCGACAGGGCTCGGAGGTGCATCATGCGCATGGCAAAAACCGTGCAGCGCAGCCTGGAGCAGGCGCACTGCGAATTCGACATCGTCGCTCACCCGCATTCGTCCAGTAGCCTGGAAACCGCCCGCCTGGCGGGGATCCCGGCCGAGCGCATGGCCAAGTCGGTGGTCCTCGACGACCAGCACGGCCACTACCTGATGGCGGTATTGCCCGCCAGCCAGCACCTGGACCTGAGCAAGGTCCGTGGCGCCAGCACCTGGCAGATCACCCGGGAAAGCACCCTGGCTTATCTGTTCCAGGACTGCGAGCGCGGCGCCGTGCCGGCGCTGGGCGAGTCCTATGGCTTGAAGATGGTGGTCGACCCGCAACTGACCCGCCAGCACGACATCTACCTGGAAGCCGGCAACCACCACAACCTGGTGCATATGCAGATGGATCAGTACCTGAAACTGGTGCCCCATGCCGAGGTGTGCGAAGTCTGTCACTGACCCCGTACACTCTGCCCCACCCACACGGTGCCCCATCTGTAGGAGCGAGCTTGCTCGCGATACTTTCTCAAGGGCGCCGCGGCCCACCCTGAATACCGGAGCCCCCATGGAATCCCCCGACCACAGCCTGCCGTCCCTGTTCAAGCAACTGGGCCTGCCCGATGACCCCGTCAGCATCGACCGTTTCATCGCCACCCATTCGCCGCTCAAGCCGGAGCTGCATTTGGCGGATGCGTTCTTCTGGAGCAAGAGCCAGGCGGACTTCCTGCGTGACGAGATCCTGGACGATGCCGACTGGGCGGAAGTGGTGGATCAGTTGGATGTGTTGTTGAGGAAGGGCAGGGGAGTTTAAAAAATACTCTGCATGCCAACTGGCGCCATCGCCAGCAAGCCGGCTCCCACAAAACCGCGTTTCACCACAAAAGCATCATGCTGCCGAAGCCCCCCTGTAGGAGCGAGCTTGCTCGCGATTAGGCCCATGAGTCTTGCGCTGTGCTTGCTGACGCCATCGCCAGCAAGCTGGCTCCTACAGTTCCGTGTCTCACCACAAATATCGCACTGCCACGGTCCCCCTGTAACTGTCGAAGGCGTGAATCCTATACACACCGCCTCTTCTTCGCAGTGTTCGCCCATGAGCTAGGCTTGATCTCATCCGGGAAGCCCCCGAAGACCGCTGCCTTCCGCCAGGTTGAATGAAGTAATTGTTTCAAAACTTGACGAGCCAAAACGGATGCGCGATATTGATAGTTAGCAAACTAACAATGCGAATCTCCCGTGTCCAAACCCATCGAACAGCTGCACAAGCACATCAGTGCCGGCCTCGTCGTCGCCTCGCGCCATTGGCGCCGGGTGTGCCAGACCACGCTGGTCAACTATGGGATTTCCGAAGCCTGCGCCATGCCGTTGCTGTTGGTCGGCCGCATGGGGCCGGGCGTGCGCCAGGTGACCGTGGCCCAGGAAGCGGGGATGGAAAGCCCATCGCTGGTGCGTCTGCTCGACCAGTTGTGCAAAGCCGGCTATGTGCTGCGCAGCGAAGACCCCAGTGATCGTCGCGCCAAGTGCCTGAGCCTGACCGAGGCCGGCGAGCGCCTGATGCATGACATCGAAATCCAGTTGATCCGCCTGCGCGGTGAAGTCCTCGACGGTATCGAGCCGAACGATCTGGAAGCCGCGCTGCGGGTGATCCGCGCCTTCGAAGCGGCCGGGCAGAACCTGGGAGTGGCGAATCCGTGAACGGTTTCTGGACCGGCATGCCCCCCGCCCGTGACTGGTTCTACGGCGTGCGCACTTTCGCCGCCTCGATGATCGCCCTGTATATCGCCTTGCTGATGGAAATGCCGCGTCCCTACTGGGCCATGGCCACCGTCTACATTGTCTCCAGCCCCTTCGTCGGCCCCACCAGCTCCAAGGCCCTGTATCGCGCGGTCGGGACTTTTCTCGGTGCTTCGGCGGCGGTGCTGCTTGTTCCTCTGCTGGTGCAGACACCCTATCTGCTGGTGGTGGCGATCGCACTCTGGACCGGCATCCTGCTGTTTCTCTCGCTGCACCTGCGCACCGCCAACAGCTACGCGCTGATGCTCGCCGGCTACACCATGCCGATGATTGCCCTGCCGGTGGTGGACAATCCTTTGAACGTGTTCGATATCGCCGTATCGCGGACCGAAGAAATTTTTCTCGGCATCGCGGTCGCGGCAGTGGTCGGCAGCATGTTCTGGCCCCGTCGGCTGGCGCCGGTGCTACTCGGTGCCGCCGGCAAATGGTTTGGCGACGCCTCGAACTACAGCCTGAAATTCCTTGCGCGCAACGTCCAGGCCGATGAAGTCAGCGGCTTGCGTTCGGCGATGGTGGTGACCTTCAACAGTCTCGAATTGATGATCGGTCAACTGCCCCATGAAGGCGCCCGGCCCCAGACCGTGCGTAACGCCAAGGAGTTGCGCGGGCGCATGATTCATCTGCTGCCGGTGGTCGACGCCCTGGACGACGCGCTCTACGCCCTGGAGCGCCGCACACCGGAACTGGTGGCACGCTTCGAGCCCTTGCTCGTCGCGACCCGCGAATGGCTGGAAAGTACGGCCAACGGTGCCCCGGTCGAGCGTTGGGAAGCGCTGCGCAGCCAGCTGGAAAGCCTGCAGCCCGACGCCGTCGAAATGGATGACCGGCGCCAGCTGTTGTTCTCCAACGCCCTGTACCGTCTCGGCGAATGGATCGATTTGTGGCAGGACCTGCGCAGCCTGCAATACGCCATCCAGTGCGACAGTCAGGACAACTGGCGCGCGGTCTATCGCCACTGGCGCCTCAGTCGCCTGACGCCGTTCCTCGACCGTGGCCTGATGCTCTATTCGGCAGGCACGACGGTCCTTGCGATCATCGTCGCCTCGGTGTTGTGGATCCTGCTGGGCTGGACCGACGGCGCCAGCGCAGTGATCCTGGCGGCGGTGGCGTGCAGCTTCTTCGCCGCGATGGACGACCCGGCGCCGCAGATCTACCGGTTCTTTTTCTGGACCGCGATGTCGGTGATCTTTGCCAGCCTCTATCTGTTCGTGGTCCTGCCCAACCTGCACGATTTCCCGATGCTGGTGCTCGCGTTTGCCGTGCCGTTTATCTGCGTCGGCACCCTGACGGTTCAGCCGGCCTTTTACCTCGGCACCTTGCTGACCATCGTCAACACCTCGTCCTTCATCAGTATCCAGGGCGCCTACGACGCGGACTTCCTCAACTTCGCCAACTCCAACCTGGCCGGCCCCGTGGGACTGCTGTTCGCCTTTGTCTGGACCCTGGTGGCCCGGCCCTTTGGTGCCGAGTTCGCGGCCAAGCGCCTGACCCGCTTCAGCTGGCGCGACATCGTGAAACTGACCGAGCCCGCGACCCTGGCCCAACACCGGCACATGGGTGTGCAGATGCTTGACCGCCTGATGCAACACCTGCCGCGCCTGGCCCTGACCGGCCAGGACACGGGGGTTGCGCTGCGTGAGTTGCGGGTCGCGCTCAATCTGCTCGACCTGCTGGCCTACACCCCACGCGTGCTGGGTGTGGCGAACCTGCTGCTCAAACAGGTGGTGGAAGAGGTCGGCGACTACTTTCGCGCCTGCCTGAAGGCCGGCGAGCGTCTGCCCGCCCCTGCCCCACTGTTGATGACGCTGGATCGTACGCGTCGAGCCTTGAGTTCCCAGGGGCTGGACGATGGCGAAACCCGCCTGCACCTGCTACACGCCTTGAGTGGCCTGCGGCTGGCTTTGTTACCCGGAGTAGAGTTCGTCGACAGTGGCGACCAGCAGGAGAGCGTGTCTTATGGGATCAATGGGGTGCCCTTATGATCGGTGACGTGGATATCAGCGGAGTGTTCCTGCCCACGCTGCTGGTGCTGATGGGCATTACGTATGTGCTGTACCTGGTGGTGCACGGGCTGTTGACGCGCTTCCACTTCTACCGCCTGGTCTGGCACCGGGCCTTGTTCAACGTCGGTCTCTACGCTTTGTTGCTGGGCGTTGTGGATTCGTTCAGTCGATACCTGATGACATGAAAAAACCTCTTTTGACCATTGGCCGTGTAGTCCTGACTTTACTGGTGGTGATCTTCGCCTGCCTGGTGGTGTGGCGCATGGTGATGTACTACATGTTCGCGCCCTGGACCCGGGACGGGCATATCCGCGCCGATATCGTGCAGATTGCCCCGGACGTGTCCGGCCTGATCCAGCAGGTGCAGGTGCGCGACAACCAGCCGGTGAGCCGTGGCCAGGTGCTGTTCAGCATCGACCAGGACCGCTTCAAGCTGGCGCTGCGCCAGGCCAAGGCTGCCGTCGCCGACCGTGAGGAAACCCTGGCCCAGGCCCAGCGCGAGAACAAGCGCAACCGTGGCCTGGGTAACCTGGTGGCCGGCGAGCAACTGGAAGAAAGCCAGTCGAAAGTCGCCCGGGCCGAAGTGGCCCTGGCCGAGTCCCAGGTGGCGGTGGACGCCGCGCAGTTGAACCTGGACCGCTCGGTGATCCGCAGCCCGGTGGACGGCTACGTCAATGACCGTGCGCCCCGTGAGCGGGAGTTCGCCACGGCGGGCCGTGCGGTGCTGGCGGTGGTGGACAGCAGTTCCTTCCATATCGACGGTTATTTTGAAGAGACCAAACTCGACGGCATCCATGTCGGCCAATCCGTGGACATTCGGGTGATCGGCGACAATGCGCGCCTGCGCGGCCATGTCGAAAGCATCGTCGCCGGCATCGAGGACCGTGACCGCACCAGCGGCACCAACCTGCTGCCCAACGTCAACCCGGCCTTCAGTTGGGTGCGCCTGGCCCAGCGGATTCCGGTGCGCATTGCCTTCGACGACGTGCCGACGGACTTTCGCATGATCGCCGGGCGCACGGCCACGGTGTCGATCATCGATGACGCCAAGGCCGCGCCGAAGAAAAAAGAGGCCGCGCAATGAAACCGCTGGCGCAAGTCGCGACGCTTGGCCTCGGCCTGATGCTGTCGGCGTGCTCGATGGTGGGTCCGAATTATCACCTGCCAGCCGACTCGGCGATGCAACGCAAGGACCTCCAAGGGACCCTCGCCGGTGAAGGTGACAATGTGGTGTCGGCCCCCGTGCCGGCCGATTGGTGGCGGCTGTACCAGGACCCGCGCCTGGATGAGCTGGTGCGCCAGGCCCTGGCCTCCAACACCGACCTGCGGGTGGCGGCGGCGAGCCTGTCGCGGGCCCGGGCCCAGGTGGACGAGGCCGAGGCCGCCGGCGGTTTCAGTGCCGGGGTAAAGGCCGGTGCCCAACGCTTGCAGGAGTCCGGCCAGGCCTACCTGCTGACGGAAAAGGTCCCGGTGAGCAATGTCGGCGAGATCGCGATTTCCGCCTCTTATCAGTTCGATCTGTGGGGCACTTTGCAGCGCGGCGTCGAGGCGGCGAAAGCCAATGCCGACGCGACCCAGGCGGCGGGCGACGTGGCCCGCATCACCCTGGTGGCGGATGTGGTGCGCTCCTATACCCAGGTTTGCGCGGCCAATGAAGAACGTGGCATCGCCGAGGAATCCCTCGCGCTGCAATCCCAGAGCACCGAGCTGACCAAGCGTCTGCGCGATGCCGGGCGCGGCGACGAAACCCAGGTCACCCGTTCCCAGACCCAATTCAAATCCCTGCGTGCCGAATTGCCGCGCTACCAGGCCGCGCGCCAGGCCGGGTTGTATCGTCTGTCGATGCTGCTGGCCAAGCCCCTTGAGCAATTGCCGGCCGGCGTTGCCGATTGCGCCGCGCTGCCGCATATCACCCAGCTGTTGCCGGTGGGCGATGGCGCCGAACTGCTCAAGCGCCGCCCGGATATTCGCCAGGCCGAACGGCGGCTGGCGGCGGCAACGGCCAGCATCGGTGTTGCCACGGGTGAGCTGTACCCGAACATCAGCATCGGTGCCACGGTGGGTACGGTCGGTATCCTGGGGGATCTGGGTGATCCATCGACCAATCGTTGGGGCTTTGGCCCGGCGATCAGCTGGAGCGTACCGACCAACGGCGCCCGGGCCCGTATCCGCGAAGCCGAGGCCGGTACCCAGGGCGCCCTGGCGCATTTCGACGGCGTGGTGCTCAACGCCATCCGCGAAACCCAGACCAGCCTGGCCCAGTACACCGCGCAGCTCGATCGCCGCGATGCCCTGGCGGACGCGGGCAGTTCAGCCAAGCTTGCCGCGGAGCAGACGCACCGCTTCTTTACCGCCGGCCGCGCTTCGTTCCTCGCCGACCTGCAAGCCACCCGCACCTACACCGATGTGCGCGCTCAATTGGCGTCGGCCAACACCCAGGTTGCGATGAGTCAGATCGATCTGTTCCTGGCCTTGGGCGGTGGTTGGGAAAGTGGACGAACGCCACCTGCCGAACACGCGAAACCCTGAGTCCATTGCTATGCTTTGAACTATCGGCTGGTCGCCGCTGGTTGGGAGCGTTGGGAGAATCCTAGCCATCGTGGTCAGCGTGGCCCGATGGGGATTCTAATAATGAAAAACCCTTATGCTCCTGGCTTCTGGTGTGCGGTGGTGGCGCTGGTCCTGCTCTCGGCGACCTACTTCTATGGCGTCATGCTGGCGCACCAGATCGACAAGGCGTTGGTCTTTCTCGACAGCGCCACGGCCCTGATTGCGGTGATGTCCATCGCGGTGGTGGCCTGGGCCAGCTACCAGGCGCAGCAGGTGAAGAAACGCCAGCTGTCCCAGAGCAAGACCCTGGTGCTGGTCTGGGACACCAAAGTCGCCCTGCGCCGGGTCGAAACCGTGTTCGACCGGTATTTCTGGGGCAGTTACTGGCAGCCGGGGCGGACCTTCCAGGAGGTCATGGGCGAACTCACCGGTACCCCGCTGGAAAAAAGCCTTGAAATGCTCAAGAGCCAATGCCTGAAACTCGACCACGAAGTGGCCCATGACGAGCGCCACTGGCTGACCAATGCCCGCGAATTGTCCGATGTCGCCACCGCCATGGCCCGCGAACGCTATCAACTGGACGTCTGCGACCCGAGTAACGACTCGGCGGAAGGCGTGGTGATCAACCGTGACTTCGAAGTGTTGGTGTACACCTGGACCGCGCGGTTGAAGACTTTCGATCATCAACTGGATGAGATGGAAGTCCAGTATTCCTGAGTAAACACACCTCCTCCCCGACGGCTGCCCAGTCGTCGCCACTGTGCGCAGGCTGCCGATAAGCGCGGCTGAGTGCACTATTCCCGTACTGCGTTGTCAGTCACTTCGCTTTTGTCTGTAGGGCAAAGGTGTGGTCAGTGACCCCTTGGGCAAAGCCTTGGGGCCTGCTCCGGCAAATGCTACCCTGCGTCCTTTCGGGCATTGTCGAGCCGGCTCCGGTCAGGGGTCAGGAAGACCAGCATTTTTCCACTTAACGGACATCGATCGGGTCAATTCATGAATAAATCAGCAGGCTTGCTTTTAGGTTTTGTCGTGGTGGTCGGTGCGGTGAGCACCGTCGGCGCGTGGTACACCGGCAATCAGTTGGAAGGGGTGCTGAACACCTCGATCCAGGACGCCAACCAACAGTTGAAAACTGCCCTGGCCAGTGCCGGTGGCAGCGCGAGTATCGAGTTGGTGTCGCTTGATCGCCATCTGTTTACCAGCACTGCGCATTACCGCGTCAAGTTTCAGAACCTGCAGGCCGGCGCAGAGAAGAAAGATATAGAGCTGCTGTTCGTCGACCATATCGAGCACGGGCCGCTGCCGTGGTCGCGTCTCAAGGCGCTGAAACTGGCACCGGTGATGGTCAACAGCAACTATGAGCTGGAAAAGAACGACGTCACCGCCAAGTGGTTCGACGCCGCCAAGGGCGCCGCGCCGCTCAAGGGCCAGGTCGCCCTGGGCTACAACCGTTCGGTGGACGGCAATGTCGAACTGGTGCCGCTGGACTTCGCACCGGACGCCACCACCAGCCTGAAATTCTCCGGGCTGAACCTGGCGGTGACCGCCAGCGATCAGGCGGCCAAGATCAAGCTCAACGGCTACATGGACAACCTCAAGGTGTCCGCGGTCTCCCCTGAGCAGGGGCCGGTGCAGCTCGAACTGAACGGCCTGACCCTGGCCAGTGACCTGACCAAGAGCGATCTGGGTTTCTACCTGGGGCAGAACACCCTCGAGCTGAGTGAGACCAAGGTGGGCTTTGGGGTCAAACCGGCGGTGATCACCATCAAGGGCCTCGAGCAGAAAGACTCGACGGAAGCCGTGGGCAATGTACTCGCCGGGCGAATGGCCTATAACGTGGCGTCCATCGACTACAACGACAAACCGGTGGGCAGTGCCCAGATGAGCTTGACGGCCAAGAACCTGGACTTTCCGGCGATGCAATCGCTGATCAAGCTGTACCAGGTCCAGTTGGAAGCGCTGCAAAAGGCCCAGGCCGCAGGGGCGCCAGACCCTGAAGCGGCGGTCCCGGAACTGACCCCGGCCCAGCAAACCCAGGCCGAAGCGGACATCAAGCAATTGTTGGCCGGCAAGCCGCAGATCGCCCTGGAAAACCTCTCGTTCAAGAGCGCCAATGGCGAAAGCCACGCCAGCCTGGTGGTCGACCTGACCAACCCGTCTTCCACCGACTTGCCGCCGGTGGAGTTGGGCAAGCAACTGGTTTCGCAGCTGGACGCCAAGGTGTCCTTGTCCAAGCCGATGATCGCCGACCTGGCGGGCCTGCAGGCGCAGATCCAGGGCCAGACCGACCCCAAGGCGATTACCCAGCAAGCCTCGATGGCCAGTGAAATGGCCGGCACCATGGCCTTGTCCACGGAGATGGCGACGGTGCAGGGCAGCGATATCGTCTCGACACTGCACTATGCCAACGGCCAGGTGGACTTCAACGGGCAGAAAATGCCGGTGGAAGATTTCATCACCTTGCTGCTGACCAAGTTCGGCGGTTCGGGCGGCGGTGAACAGCCTTAAACCCGGCGTTTAACGGGAGGTCACGCTTTCCAGTCGATACCCATAGCCGTAGATCGTCAGCAACTGCCAGCCGTGCTCGGCGGTCAGGCCCAGCTTGTTGCGCAGGCGATAGATATGGGTATCGAGGGGACGCGAGGAGAGTATTTCTTCATGGGGCCAGAAGCGCTCGTAGAGATACTCGCGCGACAGCGGCCGTCCCAGGTTGCTGAACAGGCAGCGCGCCAGGCGATACTCACGCTCGGTCAGGTTGACCGGGCTGCCTGAGCGGGTCACGGTCAGCTCGCCATCGTCGAAGCTCAAATCATTGAAGGTGGCGATTTCGCTGGCGTTGCCGCGCTGTCCGGCATGTCGACGCAGCACCGCATTGACCCGCGCCTTGAGTTCGTTGGCGCGGAACGGTTTGCTCACGTAATCGTCGGCGCCACTGCCCAGGGCCAGGACGATATCGCTCTCGGCATCACGGCTGGTGAGCATGATCGCCGGCGGCGGCACTTCCATGTGTTCGCGGGTCCAGCGCAGCAGCGCCAGGCCACTGAGGTCCGGCACCTGCCAGTCGAGAATCAGCAGGTCGAAGGTTTCCCGGCGCAATTGGCGCAGCAGGTCTTCGCCGCGCTCGAAGCCACGCAGGGTCCAGGGGGCTTCCCCGACACCGGCCATCTGCTCCAGGGTTTGTTCGACCCGGCGCAGTTCGGCGGGCTCGTCGTCGAGTATGGCGACACGCATGTCTGGACCTTTCTCCTCGCTTAGCCACTGATCTGTCTTCAATGGAAGACTCTACAGGCTATTTCCTACAGGGAAGCCTGTAAGTTGACCGTCAAATCTGAACAATTCTGGCGATTTCCTCAAGGACGGGCGGCGGCTGGCTAGGCTGATGTCAAATGGCTTTTACCCGACGTGCCGGGGCCCTTGGGGGATCAGGCGCAGGGTAACGATTTGCACGGTCAAGGAGAAGAAACCATGGGCAGTCCCCTTCGTTTCAGCAGTTTGCCATCCTGGGCGGTGCTCGGGTTGTTGTCCGGGGTGAGCCTGAGCCTGGGCTTTGGTTTTGTCGTTGGGTTGTTTCATTACGGGTCTGTCCGTCCCTCGCTGGTTGTCGAGCGGTTGTCGGTGGTGCCCGAGGACGGCTGGAGAGCGCATTTCTCTGCACCGACGCTGTGGACCACCGGCGAGGTCATCACTGCGCGGGAACAACCGCGCTGGGTGTTTTGAACGGTCACTGGTAATTCTGAACAATTCTGACAGATTCGCCGAGCGCTTCGGTTTTACCCATAGAGTAGACCCAGTAAGACAGGGGCACTTTGGAGCAGGTCGGACCCACGGACGGGTGGTGGTTCGGATCCACACGGGCTGCCGCCGAGGGACGGTCAGGATGTCCTCCCTTGGCCATTTTTTCGTCCTCCATTCATACGACGCAACACAGTGCGGCCAGGGTGATTGGGGGAGCTGTGGCATGATGGCCCCGGATGGTTTTGTACCGTCATTCCTTTACTTCGATCCTGCTCCCTCCAGAGCCTGAGCGGTCAAGCCCATGAGCGAACGCTTTTTTTCGCAGCCCTTTTTTGCTGTTCTCCTGTCCCGACCGAGCCTGCGCCTGCTGCTCGGCGTCGTCTGTTGCCTGTTCGGTCACCAAGCCCTGGCGGCACCGGCCCTGCGTGGGCCTTACCTTGATCGCGAACAGCAATGCCGCCCGCAACCTTTTCCTGCGGTGGTCCTGCACTTGGCGGGCGAGGCCTGGAAATTGGATGCCAAGGGCAAGCAAGTGGCTTTGGAAGAAGGGATGAACCTGGAAGAGCACGAAGGGGTGCGAACCTCGGGCGATGCCTTCGTCAGCCTGAGGCTGGGTGACGGTTCACGGATCGTCCTGCCTTCCAATTCCCAGGTGCGCCTGGAGCTGGACGAGACGCAGTCGGTCCCGCAGGTGCAGCTCGAACAAGGTCAGGTCGAGTCCTATGTGATCAAGCGTATCAGTGAGCATGATCGTTTCCAGATCCGCACCTCGGTCGGGGTGCTCGGGGTTCGCGGTACGCACTTTCGCACCCGCAGCGAAGACGGTCAGGCGTTGGTCGAGGTGCTTGACGGTCAGGTCGCGGTGAGCCGCGCCGACGCGCCGCTGGCGGCTGGCAACAAGGCGCGGAGCAAGGTCGCCGTGGCGCTCGAACCCGCGGTGCGGGTCAATGCCCGGCAGGGCCTGAAGATCCAGGGCTCGGGCGAACTCAAGCCGGTCGACTTGCTGGCCGCCCCGCGCCTGCTTGGCCAGGACGGCCAACGCGGCGACAAGCCGGTCTGGCAACTCTTTCTCCAGCCTCTGGACGGTGCCCGGCGCTACCGGGCGCAGGTTGCCACCGACACGGATTTCCTCAACATCAAGCAGGAGCGTTTTTCCAGTACCCCGGATATCCGTTTCAGCGGGTTGCAGGCGGCGTTCTACCATGTGCGGCTGTCGGCATTCGACGAACAGGGACTTGAGGGCCAGACTGGGGTCTACGATATCTACTACTGGCCCAGGACGGTTCATGAGCAATAGCGGCGACACCCGGCGTTCATGAGGTTCTGGCGGCGGCACGAGGTTCGCGAGTTGACGCAGGCGCAACGGCTGTTCCGTGGTCTGTTGCGCGAATGGTTGCTGGTGGGCGTGTTGCTGCTGCCGCTGACAGCGGTGCTGTCCCTGAGCCAGAACCTGGCGTTCAGCCATTTTCTCTATGACCGGTTGAGCCGCCTGAGCCCGCTGCCGGTGGACCCTCGCATCCTTTTGGTCACCATCGATGACCGCAGTCTTGAAGCCCTGGGGCGTTGGCCTTGGCCGCGCAGTGTGCATGCCGAGTTGCTCGATCGTTTGAGCGCGGCGCAGCCCCGAGGGGTCTTGTTCGATGTGATTTTCAGCGAGCCGCAGGCCTCCGGCAGCGGCGACGAACGCCTGGCCCAGGCGCTGTGCCGCGCCGGCAATGTGCTCTTGCCGTTGTTGCGCGAAGGCGTGCCACGGTTTGCCACGGCACTGAGGGAAATCGCGCCGATCGAGCCGTTGCGGCGCTGTGCCAGGGCGGTCGGCCATATCAACGTCGAGGCGGATAACGACGGCGTGGTTCGTGGGGTATTCCTGCGCGAAGGGCCGCTCCGGCAACCCCGTGAACAGTTGGCCTGGCTGGCCTATCAGATGGCGCTGCCAGTGGCTGAGCAGCAACCGATGCCGGGTGTCGGTGACGTCTCCGGGTTTCAGGGGTGGCAGCGCCAGAACGCCATTCTGGTGCCCTTTATCGCGGCGGCCAGCGGCTTCCCCAGCGTGCCTTACATCAGCGTGCTGCGCGGCGAGGTGCCGGCGGCGCTGTTGCGTGATCGGTTGATCCTGGTGGGCGCCACCGCGCCGGGCCTGGGGGATCGGTATGTGACGCCGGTGTCCGAGCAGGCCGGCACCACCGCCGGGGTGGAGATCCAGGCGAACCTGCTCAATGGCCTGTTGCAGCAGCGCAGCATTGTCGAGTTGGCGCCGCTGCCGGGCCTGCTGTTATCGGTGTCGACGGTGCTGCTGCTGTTGGGCGGGTTGCTGCTGCGTGCGCGTTATGCGCTGTGGCTGACGCTCGGCGGCATGGCGGCGGTGCTGCTGGCGTCCTGGGGATTGTTGCGGCTGGGCCTGTGGTGGTCGCCGGCCGCCAGCCTGAGCGGTTTTCTGCTGGCCTACCTGATCTGGAACTGGCGACGTCTGAGTGCGGTACTGGCTTACTTCGGCTGGGAGCTGGCCCGTCTGAACGAGGAGCCCAGGATCCTGCCCGAACGGCGCCGGTCCGTGGTGCCCGGGGGCGATGTGCTGCAAGGCCGCATCGCCGCCTTGGAGCAGGCCCTGGGACGTACCCGCGACACCCGGCGGTTTATGGCCGATGGCCTGGAATGCCTGCCCGTCGCGACGCTGATCAGCGATACCGAGGGCCAGGTGCTGCTCGCCAACCGCAGCGCGCGGGACCTGTTGGGGCCTGCGTTGTTGGGCGAGGATTGGCTCGATTGCCTGGCCGATCTCGGTTTTCCCGGCGTTGACGGGGTTGCACGGCCAGCATTGGCCGAGTTGGTGAGCCAGGAGTTTTGCGATCGTCACCAGCGCATCTTGCACCTGGACCTGGCACCGCTTTTGTCGACGGAAGATGAAGTCGTCGTTGGCTGGCTGTTCAGCCTGGCGGACCTGAGCCTGGCGCGCGAGGCCGAGCAGCAACGGGAAACCCTGTTGCGTTTTCTGTCCCATGACCTGCGTGCACCGCATTCGGCGATCCTGGCGTTGCTGGAGGTGCAGCGCACACGGGACGCCGATGCACCGCTCTATCGACAGATCGAGCAGCAAGTTCGACGGGCCCTGGGCTTGACCGAGGCCTTCGTGCACCTGGCCAAGGCCGAGTCGCAGGCATACACCTTCGAGCCGGTGCTGTTCGCCATGCTGGTGCTGGATGCCTTCGACCAGGTGGCGCCGTTGGCGCAGCTCAAGGGCATCGAGCTGCGCCATCGGCTCGACGAAGTCGATGAAAGCCTGGTGCGGGCCGATGCCTCACTGCTGACCCGGGCGCTGTTCAACCTTCTGGAAAACGCCATCAAATACAGCCCTTCCGGCACCTGCGTCAGCCTCGACGTGACGGTGTCGGAGCACGCGCTGAGTTGCAGCATCAGTGATCAGGGCCGGGGCATCAGCGCACAGGCATTGCCGCAGCTCTTCGAACCCTACAAACGCTTTGCCGGCGCCGACAACAGCGAAGGCCTGGGCCTGGGATTGTCCATGGTCAAGGCGGTGATTGACCGCCACGAAGGGCGCATCCAATGCATCAGTCTCGAGGGGCAGGGCACGACTTTCACCCTGTGCCTGCCTCTCTGGCAGGACTGATCGCGCGCGTCCCAAGTCTTTTTCGCTGGCACCGATTGAATAAATATTGGCCTTGGTTTTTTGGTCTACCCTTCGAGAACGACAGGCGGACGGCGTGTTCGACCGCTGTCGCTAAGCTCCGCCCTGTGTCTCTGCATCAGGCAGGAGCATTGGTCTCCGGCTGTCACTGGGGAAGGACGATATGCCGCGTAATGCTCTGCTCTGCCAGGACGGCAGATTGCGCCCTTTGCTGGGAATAGCCTTGTGCAGCCAGTTGCTTTGGCCCCTCAGCGCTTGGGCCGATGCGTCCTACGATCAACTGATCCGGCAGGCCCGCGATGGCAGTTACACGCCAGCGCTGGTGCTCTTGCGCCAACTGCCCGCGCCGCAACAATCCTCGGGTCAGATCAGCGATCACTTGCAGATTGCCAGCTGGGCCGGGCTGGATGCCGAAGTCATCAATGTCTATGAAACCCAGGGTGCCCAGCGGACCTTGCCGACCCAGGCGCTGACCGCTGTTGCCCGCGCCTATCGCAACCAGAAGCGCTGGGACGAGGCCGAGCGCCTGTATCGCCAGGCCCTGGAGCGCGAACCGCAGAACGCCGACCTGCAAATTGGCCTGGCGATTACCGAGGCCGATGGGGGGGATCCCCAGGACGCAGTGCGTCGGGCGCGGGAACAGGTTGCCCGGCAGCCCGATGATCCGGCCCGGCGCATGGCCCTGGGGTACGCGCTGACCCGCTCGGGCGCCAACAGTGACGCCTTGTTCGAGTACGACCAGGCCTTTGTCCGGGCTTCGGACAAACCCGAGGTGATGCGTGAATACCTGTTCGCCCTGGAGCGCGCCCGCCTGCCGGAGCCAGCCCTGCGCCTGGCCCAGGGACATCCCGGGCTGATCGATGGCGTCGCGACCCGGCGCCTCGAAGGCGAGCTGGCGGCCGAACGGGTACGCCTGGCCGAGTTGCCGACGCGCACCGAGCAGGAACGTTTTGTCGTCGCCGATCGTGCCCTGGCCGACTACGACCGCTTGCTCGCGGCCTGGTCCGCAGACCCGCAGGCCCATGACGATGTGGTGCATTGGCGCATCGACCGCCTGGGTGCGCTCAAGGCTCGCTCGCGCAACGCCGATGTGTTGAGTGAGTCGCAAAAACTCATCGATGAAGGCGTGGCGATCCCACCCTATGCCCAGCGCTGGGTGGCCTCGGCCTATCTCGCCGTACGCGAGCCGGAGAAAGCCGTGGCGTTGTATCGGCAGATCCTCGCGGCACCGAGTGCGGACCCGATTGATCAGGCGGGTGATACCTCGGCATTGGTCTTTGCGCTGATGGAAAGCGACCAGCCGGAGGAGGCCCGCTCGTTGGCCGACGCGCTGGCGCTCACCGTACCGCCGCGGCTGGTGCTCAAGGGTGCGCCGGGCGGTGTGCCCAACGATGCCTGGCTCGACGCCCAGCAATTGTCGATCCAGATGGCGATGAACAACGGCGACCAGGCCGCCGCCGAACAACGACTGGAGGCCTTGGTCGCACAAGCGCCGGGCAACGTCGGTTTGCGTCTGGCCCAGGCCGATATGTACCTGTCCCGGGGCTGGCCGCGCAGCGCCGAGGCCTTGAACAAGGAAACCGAAAGCGCTGCGCCGCGGGGCCTCGGTCTGGAAGTCGCCCAGGCCAATACCGCCTTGGCGTTGCAGGAGTGGTCACAGCTCGATGTGCTCACCGACGACGTGGCCGAGCGTTTTCCGGAAAGCGGGCAGGTCCAGAGCCTGGAGCGTGAGCGTGCGGTCCACGACATGGCCGAGTTGCGGGTCGAGGCCTATACCGGGAAGAGTTTCGGCGGTGGCGCAGGCGGTGCCGGCGCGGTCACCGGCAGCCGTGATTACGGCATTGAAAGCACACTCTACAGCCCGCCGATCAACGAAGACTGGCGGCTGTTCACCGGCGCCGGCTACGCCTTCGGCCGTTTCCCCGAAGGTGACGCCCAGCGGCGCTGGCAGCGGCTTGGTATCGAAGATCGGACCCGCGACATGACCCTGCAAGCCGAGGTCTCCAACCAGTCCTTCGGTTATGGCGACAAACTCGGTGCACGGGTGTCGGGGGCCTTCGATATCGACGATCACTGGCAGTACGGCGGCAGCCTCGAACGCCTGTCGGCATCGACACCGTTGCGGGCCTTGAAAAACGACATCACCGCCAATTCGGCGAGTGCGTTCCTGCGTTGGCGCGCCGATGAAAATCGCGAATGGCGACTGGCAGTCACGCCCTCGCATTTCAGCGATGGCAACAATCGCACCGAAGCCCTGCTGACCGGGCGCGAGGGCATCTACACCAGCTCCCACCTGCAGGTGGATCTGGGCCTGGAACTCAGTGCCAGTCACAACAGCAAGAACGAAGACCCGCCGTACTTCAACCCCAAGTCCGACTTCAGCGTATTGCCGACGCTGACCGTCAACCAGGTCCTCTATCGCCGTTACGCCACCCAGTGGAACCAGCTGTTCCAGGTCGGCGCCGGGACCTACAGCCAGCGCGATTATTCGACGGGCGCGATCGCCCTGCTGAGCTACGGGCAGCGGGTCAGTTGGAACGACGTGTTGGAAGCCGGGGCCAACCTGAGCTGGATCAGCCGGCCCTATGACGGTGACCGTGAACGCGACGTGCGCCTGACCGTCGATCTGACCTACCGCTTCTAGAAGGGGATGATGATGCCTTGGATC
The DNA here is from genome assembly GCF_013386165.1 of Pseudomonas gingeri. Taxonomy (GTDB): domain Bacteria; phylum Pseudomonadota; class Gammaproteobacteria; order Pseudomonadales; family Pseudomonadaceae; genus Aquipseudomonas; species Aquipseudomonas gingeri_C. The sequence continues at coordinate 54,802 of NZ_JACAOS010000030.1, forward strand.
ACGCGTTGCATCCTGTTGCTGGGAGCCTTGCTGATCGGCGCCTGTGCCCAGAAGCCGGTCGAATTTGTCGCGCCCGCGCAGCGGGCCGTGCCGGTCAATGAAGCACCCTGGCCGAAAAATCACTTTCTGAGCCTGACCTACCATGACATCGAGGATGGCGACCCGGATCAGGCGGTGGTTGCCGTGCGTACCGATCGGTTGCTCGAACAGCTGGCGTGGCTGCGGGAGAACGGCTATCGGCCCGTGACCGTGGACCAGATCCTGGCGGCGCGCAATGGCGGGCCGGCGTTGCCGCCGAGGGCGATCCTGCTGACCTTCGATGACGGTTACGCGAGTTTCTACACCCGCGTGATGCCGCTGCTCAGGAGTTATCAATGGCCGGCCTTGCTGGCCCCGGTCGGCGTCTGGATGGATACCCCGGCGGATAAACCGGTGGATTTTGCCGGTGACATGCGCCCGCGTTCCGAATTCCTGAACTGGGCGCAGATCAAGGAAGTGGCCGCCTCGGGACTGGTGGAAATCGTGGCTCACACCAACGCCAGCCACCAAGGTATGCTCGCCAATCCCCAGGGTAACCTGCAACCGGCGGCAGCGACCCGACGTTACGATGCGAGCACCGGTCGTTATGAAAGCGAGGCCGATTTCGAGGCCCGGCTGCGGGCGGATGTGGTTGCCATCTCGACCAAGATTCGCGCCGCCACCGGTTATTCGCCACGGGTCTGGGTCTGGCCCTACGGCACCGCCGATGGCACTGCGCTGAAGGTGATCGAGAGCCAGGGCTACAAACTGGCGCTGACCCTGGATGACGGCATCGACAGCCTTGATCAACTGATGAACAGCCCGCGCATGCTGGTGTCGGCGGACCCGGACGGCAGTCACTACGCTGGCAGCATTGTCTCGGTGCAGAACCGCGCGGCGATGCGCGTGGTGCAGGTCGACCTTGATAACGTCTACGACCCGAACCCGGTTCAGCAGGAGGCCAACCTCGGCAAGCTGGTCCAGCGCGTCGCCGACCTGGGTGCCAATACCGTGTTCCTGCAAGCGTTCGCCGATCCTGCGGGGGACGGCCTGGCGCATTCGCTGTACTTCCCCAATCGCCATCTGCCGATGCGCGCCGACCTGTTCGACCGTGCCGCCTGGCAGCTGCGCACCCGGGCCCACGTCAAGGTCTTCGCCTGGATGCCGGTGCTGAGTTTTGCCCTGGATGAAAAACTGCCACGGGTGACGCGTTGGGACCCGGTCAGCGGGCAAGCTTCGGTGGACCCGAAACAATACCGGCGCCTGTCGCCGTTCGACCCGAACGTGCGGCGGATCATTGGTGAGCTCTACGAAGACGTGGCCCGGCTGACCTCGGTCGATGGCATTCTCTATCACGACGATGCCGTGCTGTCCGACTTCGAGGACGCCAGCCCACAGGCGTTGCGGACCTACGCCGCCAATGGCCTGCCGGGCAGCCTCAGTGCCCTGCGCGGCGACCCGGCGACGCTGCAACGCTGGACGCGATTCAAGAGCCGCTACCTGATCGATTTCACCCAGGAGCTGACCGCCAAGGTCCGCGCCATTCGTGGCCCGCAAGTGAAGACCGCGCGCAACCTGTTCGCCGAGCCGGTACTCGATCCGCACAGCGAAGCGTGGTTCGCCCAGAGCCTCGATGACTTTCTCGCCAGCTACGACTGGACCGTGCCCATGGCCATGCCGCTGATGGAAGGGCAGAGCGAGACACAGGCGGGTGAGTGGCTGCAGACACTGGTCGGCAAGGTCAAGCAGCACCCCGGCGCGCTTGACCATACGGTGTTCGAGTTGCAGGCCCGGGACTGGCGACAGAAGTCGGCGACGGACCTCGACGGCACGCAACTGGCGAACTGGATGGGGCTGCTCAAGCGCCAGGGTGCCAGCAATTTCGGTTATTACCCGGATAACTTCCTGGACAACCGCCCGGCTGTGCAGGCCGTGCGCCCGGCTTTTTCCAACCAGTGGAATCCTTAGATCATGATGGATCGAATCCTGGCACTGATCGTCCTGGCGCTCGTCCTGGGGGTTCCCCTGGGCGTGATTTTCCTGGTCACCGGGCAATTCCTGATGGACTTCGTGTTTTTCTACCCGTTGTTCATGTCGGGATTGTGGATGGCCGGCGGGCTGTACTTCTGGCTGCACTGGGAACGCCGCTGGCCTTGGGAAGCCGATACCCTGCCGCCACCGTTGCCGGGTGAGCCGCTGATCTCGATCCTGGTCCCTTGCTTCAACGAAGGGGCGAATGTCGCCGAGACCCTCGAGGCCGCGCTGGCCCAGCATTACCCGAACATCGAAGTGATCGCCATCAATGATGGTTCCAGCGACAATACCGGCCAGTTGCTCGACAGCCTGGCGCTGCTCGATCCGCGCTTGCGGGTGATTCACCTGGCGAAGAACCAGGGCAAGGCGGTGGCCCTGCGCATGGGCGCCGTGGCGGCCCGCAGCGAATACCTGGTGTGCATCGATGGCGACGCCTTGCTGGCACCGCACACGGCTGCCTACCTGGTGGCGCCGTTGTTGCAGAACGTTCGTCTCGGTGCCGTCACCGGCAACCCGCGGATTCGTACCCGCTCGACCCTGGTCGGGCGGGTCCAGGTCGGCGAATTTTCCTCGATCATCGGTTTGATCAAGCGCACGCAGCGGGTCTTCGGGCGGATTTTCACCATCTCCGGGGTGATCTGCGCCTTCCGCCGTACGGCGCTGGATCGGGTGGGCTACTGGAGCCCGGACATGATCACCGAAGACATCGATATCAGTTGGAAGCTGCAACTGGATCACTGGAGCATCTTCTACGAGCCACGGGCACTCTGCTGGATCCTGATGCCGGAGACCCTGCACGGGCTTTGGCGGCAACGGCTGCGCTGGGCCCGAGGCGGCGCGGAAGTCCTGTTCAAGAACATCCGGGGCATCTGGCAGTGGAACCATCGCTACCTGTGGCCGCTGTTGTTCGAGTACTGCCTGTCGACCGGCTGGGCCTTCACCCTGTTGTTGTCGATTGTCTTCTACTGCATGGGGCTGTTTATCGACATGCCGGCCGCGCTTGTCGTGCACCGTATCGTGCCGCCGGCCTTTACCGGGTTGTTGCTGGCGTTGGTCTGCCTGGGACAGTTCGCGGTCAGCGTGCTGATCGACCGCCGCTACGAAAGAGACCTGTGGAAAATCATGTTCTGGGTGGTCTGGTACCCCCTGGTGTTCTGGTTCATCAGCTTCTTCACCACCCTGGTCAGCTTTCCCCAGGTGTTGTTCAGCCAGTCTGGTAAGCGCGCGCGTTGGGTCAGCCCGGACCGGGGGATCAAACCTGTCGATACTGAGAAGCAGAAGGTGCGCTCATGAAAATCATCAGAACCCGCCAGCGGCCGCTCATGGTGCTGGTCGATGTGGTCCTGACCGCACTGGCCTGGGCCGGGTTGTGGTATTTGCTGGTCCAGGGGCTGCTGCCATTGTTCGACGGGCACACGGGGCCGCGAATCGATATTTCGTTCTTCGATGCCCTCAATACCCTGGAGGTTTATCTGTGGGTCGGCCTGTTGAATGCGGCGGTATTGATTGCCTGGGCGCGTTATCAACAGCGCAAGAGCCGTGGCTACACCCGGCGCCGTTTACCCGCGCCGGTGGTCGGTGATGAGGGCTTGAGTCGCAGTTTCAAGCTGAGCGAGGACAACTTTGCGCGGATGCGCCAGTCGGCGACGATGATCGTGCACCACGATGAGCACGGCGGGGTGCTTGAAGTGATTACGCCGCTGCATAACGTTGAGCCGCAGGAGCAGCCGTTGGCCGCGCCTCGGGTCATCCAGCTGCCATCGGAGGATGACGGCACCCGCCCGTCGCTGTAGCGTCGTTCCGCGCGCCTAACTATCTAGTGCACGGGCACGCGGTGCCGCGCTCTACGCTTTTCCCTTTTTCCATGGAACTAGGGAAGTCCTATGAAAACCTCCGTAGTGGACCCTCCCAGGGCGGTCGTCGAGTCGGCAGCGGTTTTACCTGATCCCCGTGGCGCCGCACTGGAGCGCCTCGCCGAGAAACTCCACGAGCGTATCGCCAACGCAGAGCACCCCAGCTTGTTGCTCAACCGACTCCAGGCGGCGCTGGTGCGCGGGCTCGATAGCCAGCACCAACTCAAGAGGCTCTTCGCCCGTGCGCCGCGGATCGGCGTGCTGCTCAAGCAGATCCTGACCGAGGCCTTCGGGTACGACCCACATCAGTTGCTGTTCACCCCGCCGTTGCGTTCCAGCGACGGGCAAACGGCGCGGACCCTGGCGCAGGTGGCCATGTCGCTGTTGCGTAATCCGTTCCTGTCCCTGGCGCCGGGTCATGCTGCGGGCCTGAGTCTGGCTGAGGAACCGGAGCGGCTCCTGGCGCTGGACCCGGAGCAGGTTCTGGCAGATCTGAAGCGTCTGGGACTGTCTTCCCGACTCGACACGGCCCTGCGCGGCTATTGGCATCAACCGGCTTGCGATAGCCCTCTCTCACGGCGCGAACGCCTGGTCGAGTTGCACAAGCTGCTGTTTCACGACAAGGCCCTGTTGGCCTATGGCACTGACGTCTTGTCCGCTACCGCGTTCAGCATGCTGATGGGCCTGCTGGACGCGCCGACCTCCGAAGCGCGGGCTCTTGCCGGCGGCCGCTGGGGGCGGCTCGTGGTGTCGGAGCTGGTCTGGCCAGGAAAGGGCTCGGCGTCGGTGGCCTTGAGCGGCGCTTTGCACCTGCAGGGTTCCGGGGGGGCCGAGCGGGGGCGACAGGTGATCTTCGTGCCTGGGGTGGCCGAGGAATTTTTCGAGTTTGGCAGCCACGCCGAGATGCAACGCCGGCTCCCGGAACTGTTCAACGCACCGGGCAATTATCGGCCCTGGCAGTTGCTGGCGCTGCAAGAGCGCGATCGGTTGTTTACTCCTCCGGATAGCTCGGCCCTGGCTTACCGCTTTCAGGCGTGTACCCCGTTGACCGGCGATGCCCTGGCCCACAGTGCGCTGAGCCGGCTGGATACCCAGTTGGCCAACGAGTGGGCCGCCGCGTTGTTGCTCAACACGGCGTACATGCTGCCCGAGGGCTTGGTGGGTGCCGGGCGCCTGACGTCGTTGCAGGCGGTGGAAGCCATGGAGGAATCACGCGTGGCGCTGACCGGTTTACCGCCCCTGAGGACGATGCTTGCGCAACGGCTGCGCAGTGACGAGCGTCGCAGGATGCTGGAAATCAGCTTCGGCAGCCTGGCCGCTGACCTGCCCGTGCGCCTGCGCCAGAGCAAGATTCGGCAGCAGGAGCGCGGCCTCCTCGCGTTGCTCGATGAACAGGAGCCCGGGCGTGACACGCCGGCCTACAGCGAGTTGCTGACACGCCACAACCTTTGGCGAGAACAGAGGGTTTATGTCCAGGACCTGCTCAAGGACCGGGACCGATACTTCCAGCCCGAATTCTGGAGCAACCGGGACCCGGCGGGGAACGATCTTCCAGGCAAGTTGCTCGGGGGCCGCTGCCAGGGCCTTTTGCACGAGGCGAAGATGCAGCATCAGCTCGGGCTGATCGATCAGCAGGAACTGGCGCGTGTGCTCGATGTGCTGCCACAACCGTTGGCGGACGTGCGTGGGGTGAGTGACACCGAGGTCTTCGCGATCAGCCTGGGGCCGGCGGACTCCGGGTGGTCACTGACGGGAGCCTGCGTCATCAGCACCCGACCCGCGCCGGCCGATCCGCGCTTGAGCGTGTCGGCATTGTTGTTTGTGCCGGGACGGCTGGGCGGGCTGCAACGCTTCCTGACCCTCGACAGTCTTTCGCAGCAGTTGGACGTCAGCTTGCGCAGTCCGGAGTGCGAAAGCCTCTGGCCGTTGATTGCCCGGGACCGGCGTGGTGAGGCACGGCGCTGGGTGCGGGGACGCCCTGAGGGCGAGCGGATTCCCATCCACTATCAAGCGATTGAAGCGCCCGCCCTGCAGCAGGGACTCCAGCAGCAGATCCAGGACCACTTGCGGGTCTGCCGGCAGGTCGAGGACGGTTTGCGGCCATTCTCGGAAATCGGCGACGCCCGCAGTTCCCTGCAACTGCTGGCCCATGAGTTGGAGGAGAACCTGGGCGTTCCGGCTCACGATGCCCGGGCGCGAGCGCTGGACAACATTGCGCTGCTGCAGCTCGGTGCGGTGCAGGCACAAGGTCTTCCCGCCTGGCTCTCCACGGCGTCACGGGTGGTCCGCCAGCAGTACGCGCGACTGTTGGCTCGCTATCAGAGAAATATGCATGCCCTGGAGCTCAAGCTGGAACGCCAGCTACCGGATCTGGATGACTTTGCCCGTGAAAGCCTCATCAAGCAGCTCAAACAGGACGGTTTTTACCCGGAACTGGATATCGACAAGCCGTTGTTCGATCTTCCCGACAGTGTCGAGCGGGTCTGGGTCGGGCACCCTGAACGCATGGTGGGCGAGGCGGGCGCGAAGACGGTGGTCAGCGAGGGGCGCACGACCTACAGCCTCTTGCGCCTGGCCCTGGAAAATCTCGACCCGCAAGTGCCCGGGACCCAACGTCGCTTGCAGCATGGCCGGATACTCGACCGTGCCTGGCAGCAGCGACTGACACCGGGTTATCTGATGGGCACGATTTCAGCTCTCGATCTTGGCGGCCACTACGACACCCAGATCCAGCGAGCTTTTTACGGCGTCGATAATCCCCGGCTCGAGCCGCCACGGGCGTTCGATCAGGCGCTGTTGTACCGGCTGGTTCGGCAACGCGCCCGAATGGAGTTGTTCAGTGCCCGGCAACAGGGACTCAGCGACTGGGCCGCCGAGGTTTTCGAGATGGCCCTGAATGCGCAGCGCGCCGCGGACCTGCGTAATGAGCGTGTTGAGCTCGAATTGCACTTTGTCACCTTCGCCGGCCGGGCTTTTGCCCGGGCCCGGCATGTGGGCAATGCTGTGGCCATCCACGACAAGGTTTGCGCAAGAACGCTGATCTATCTGCCGGGCGCTCCCCATGAGCAGGTACTGACCGAGCACACTGACCTGGTGGCGGCGCAACGGGCTCTGGTCAATATCGAGCGAGCGCCGCAGCGGGTGGCGGACATCGTGCAAAGGCTGGCGGCCGACTGGGAGGCGGAAGCCATCGAGGATTATCCCGCCGAGCAAGACCCGGAGGCGGTGGGCTCAAGGTTTCTGAAGCCTGCGGTCGATGATCGACTGACCCCTTTGGGGGCCAATCCGATTTCCGCGATCAGACCCACTTCACTGTTGAGGGTGGTCAGGAGCTGGTGGACGAGTGAGCCGGAGCAGCCCTCGCCGGATTCCGTGGCGCTGGAAAAGGAAGTCAGGCGCGAGATCGCGGAGAATCCCGAACACTGGTTGTGGCTCAGGAAAACCCGACGCTGCGATCTGTCGCTGGTGCTGGCGCATGCCTTTGTCCTGCGGGCGCAGCAAAGGGCCCGGACGGTATCGAACTCGGCCCGGCAATTGTCGCAGCTGCGCGAGTTGCGTGAACACGAACAGCGTTCGGCTTACTGGCTCAGGGTGTTGTCGGTGGTGCCTGTCGTCAGTATTGCGGTCAATGTCAGTGAGACGGCCGTGGCTTTGCGTCGCTTTCACCGCAGCGGTGATCCGCGCGACGCCCTTGAACTCTTCAAGGCAGCGCACATGACGCTGGTCGATGCCGTGTTGACCTTCTACCCGCTGAGCAAGGGCGCCGGCGCGGTCTCCCGGCCGCTCCGGGTGGGTCATGGGGGCTGGTCGCGTACGGCCTTGCGGACCCTCGATCGGCGGCGCAGCCTGTCTCACAAAGGTGCGATGGCCCTGAAAACGGAGGTTGCCGCAAAGCCCAAACCCCTGCTCCCCGGGTATGAAGCAAAGATTGCCCCTGACGATGCGGTGGCCCTGCACGGTCCGGCCAATGCCGGCAGCTATGCGAAAAACGGTGTGCAGTTCATCACCGATGGCAGCAATCACTATGAGGTCTACCGGCCGAAGGGTGAGAGTGCCTTGCGCTTGAAGAAAACCGCCAGCCAGGACAACGAGCTGATTCTGTATATCCACGAGCCGGGCGAATACCTGTTGCGTGCCGACGCACCTGAGCCGCAGCCGGGTCCCAGTCGCGCGATGTGGCAACCCTGGACGCAGCCGGCGTTGCCGGAATCCGCCGCTGCGCCGGTGCGGCAACTGGAATGGATGACCCGCCGACCGGCCTTGTTGCCGGCGGATTGGAAGACCCGGGGACTGGTCCTGGAAAACGAGCAGGTCGTGGAGTTGTCGGCGAGCCGGGGGCTGTATGCGCGGCGGGGGGCTGAACACGTTCGGCTGCTGAAGTTCGAGGATCGCTATTTCGAACTGCTTCCCGATGGCCCCCAGATTCATCCCGATATTGTCTTTCTGAAACGCCCCGTGCCGTTGTCCGCCCATGCCGAGGCCGACTTCAATTTTTGGTGGCGGCATCTGGACGAGCAGCCGGTACCGGCTACTTTTGATCAACACAGCCAGGTCTGGACAGTGCGTGCCGCCTTGTTTGGCGAACCCTTGGAGCGAACCCTGGCGCAACCCCTGGAGGGCATGACACCGGCGAGCCGGCACCGGACGTTCAACCGGCTGATCGAACGAGCCGACGCGGAGCATACGTCGGTCACGGCGACCCGGATGGTCGCGCTCAAGCGTACGCAGGAAGTCTGGAGCTCACGGGGCGTGCACATGGATGTGCTGTTGCGCGAACTCGATGCCCGGTCCCTTGGGCGGACTCACTTCCGCATCGGGCGGGCAACCGACACAAGGGGCTTTTCCCGGTTGGACTTTGATCCGCCCCACGCCGTCGACCCGCGGATTTTCGACGCCAGGGGGCCGGCGCGCATTGCCGAATTGGCCTCGAACAGCGAGAACGCCGTGCTCGCCATCTTGCGTCGTCATGGTTTTGCCGTGACCGAGATCCCGAAATCCCAATCCTTCAATACGGTCAATCTGTTCTGTACGCACCCTGGCTCGGAACATCTCTACTACATCATGCTCAAATGGACTGACCAGCCCTCGGTGCCCATGACCCGCTACCAAGGAGGTCCGCGGCAACTGACGGATGGCTGGTTCAACCGGCATTTCGACCTGAGGCCGTTGGGTCAGCGCGCGTTGCTCAAACCGGTCAAGGAGGCCATGAACCAGGGGCGTTTGGTGAAGCTTATCGCCGGGTTGCAGCGCTCGGGGGACACCGGGCGGGTCACGGTGTTTTTTGCCCGGGCGGTCTAGGGTTGTAGTGCGTTGCTTACAGGGTTTTCAGCGTACAACGGCCATGGGTGTGGTTCGGGGCTTGAGTTGTATCGCCATTGTATCGTCCGGGAAAACGGGAATAGTTCACGTTATAATGAAGAAATCTATATTCAAGGGGGTGCTGGCTTGAAATATGCTTTAGTGGCGACGACAGGATATTTGCTTCTGGTTGACTTGGAGTCGAAGCAGGTAACCCCCCTGGAAAGCCACCGACCGGAATACTACGGTATCTCCTGGTTTGCTGGCGGAACCGAGCTGGTTTTGTCCCATTCCGGTCTGGACAACACCGACCTGGTCGATCTTTCAGGGTATGCGTTATCCGAACAAGGCTGGGTGTCCGGGGGCGCTCGTTCAAGCAAGACGGTACTGTCGGCACCGCATCAGATTATTTGCGCCCCCGATGCTCGAGTCATCTGTGCCAATACTGGCCGTAACGTCATTACGGTCGTGGATCTTGAGCACACCAATACCTTCCAGGAGGCTGGGATCAGCGCTGCGCGCTGGGATCGCCTGGCGCTTGACCGGATTATCGGCGACCACCTCAATTCGGTCTTTTTGCAGGACGACAAGCTGTTCGCCATCGCCCATGGTCACAACAAGGGTTCGCAATTGGCGATCTTTTCCTATCCGGAACTCGAGCTGCTTTCGTGTGAGTCCCTGGGTGCCAGGACCGGGTTGCACAATATCTGGGTGACGTCCGAGGGGCAGCGAATCAGTTGCCACTCCGAGATCGGCGGGCTTGTGGATCTGGCCAGCGACAGTGTCCTCTGGGAATCGGGATCTTCCGGCTATACGCGTGGGCTGGCGGCCAGCCAGAACTATGTCCTGGTGGGTGAAAGCCAGAAAACCATTCGAGATTTGCGCCGCAGTTCGCTGAGCGGACTCTGGATTCTGGATCGCCAGAGCTGGCTCGCCATCGACTACCTGTGCCTGGGTCCTTATGGCGCCGTCCAGGAAGTCCGCTTGCTCGATGTCCCTGATGAAGCCCATCACGGCCACCTGTTCCAGGGGCTGGATGGCTTGTTGCAAAAAAACCTGCTCACCGAGGTGGCGAACAGCAAATTGAAAGTGGCTGCGGACATGAGCGAAGGGAAGCGCCTGTGGGCGGATTACGCCTTCATCTTCGGGATGCCCGAGACGCAAACCGATGGTGCCCGGTATGCGAGCCTGGCCGACCTGTGCCTGATGCTGAAGAAGCCCGAGGCGGACAACGTCCCGCTGACGTTTACCTACACCCTGGAGCAGCAGCCAGGGGCGCACGTCTCGGCCGTTGTCGGTTATACCGGTTCGGGGGGCGATACCCAGATGGCCGCCTTGTTGCTGTATCCACAGGACGAGGGGGCGGCACTTTCAGTCTGGGTGCACGATGGCAGTGCCTGGGCTTCATTGCCGGATATTGCGGTATTAGGCCTTCCAGTGTCCGGCAGTATCCGATGCATGACCTCGGAGTCGGAGGTTGTGCTGTTCATCGATCAGCGTGAGGTCTTGAGTCTGACCGCCACTACGCTGGGCCTGAGCCGTTGTGATGAAGGGCTGGGCATTCGCTGGATCGGCGCTTCGGTCAAGCCGATTCGGGATACAGCGCTTTCTTAGCCTGTAGCGCTTATGACTCCGGGTGGCTGGAGACCTCCAGCCCTCCCTTGAGCCGATCCAGCGCCATGAGGGGCTTGAAGTGCCGGCGATGGCGTTAGCGGGATTGTTGGTGGTTTGGGCTCACTGACGCTATCTGGAGCAAACGCGGGATCACGGCTCCCTTATGACGAATGACCTTGACCTTGACCTTGGAGGAGGCGAAAGCGTAGGCTTCAAACCTAGAAAGCATTGGTGCGCCGGCTGAGTTTCAAGTTATCCGGGCGAGTGTTTTCTTGGTTGCACTCAGGCCGCTTATAGCGGCCTTTATTTTGCCTGTCGTTTGGGTTTGATTTTGTCGCCCTTCGGTACGATGGAGTAAAGCTCTGCTTTTGGCTTTCGAGCGGTGAGCTCAAAAATCGCCTCATCCATCACCTCATTGCCATACCCATCCTGGCGCAATTGCGTGCTCTTGACTGCCGTCATCCCGCAATAGCGGTTTCGGCTAAAGCGAAGCCAATTTGAACCACCATGTCGTCAATGGTGTAGCCATCACGCACAACTCGACTGTCGTACGCATGTTTGCCGAGAAAGACGATTTCCGGATTCTCAAGCTGCGGTAATCCTTGGCTCTCTTTCTGCCTGTTGATGGCCTCAAATAGCACGTCTGTCAGGACGCCAATGACAACCGCCCGCACTCGCCGCCCTTCAGCAATCTCGTTCAGATTGGCCCGGATGAGATACTCGGCATTGTCGTATAGCGGCATTTCCAGTCCTTGGAATTGGGGCCACGCAATCTCCATTTGACGCTGCAACAACGTCTGCTCGCGGCTTGACGCATCTCGTCGAGGGCTTGCCCGGCATCTGAGCGTCCAGCACTTCGTCCTTGATACATCGTGCCTCTGCACTCAACTTACAAATAACGCTCTCGGCCTCTGGACGTACCCGGTGCGGGCGTATCGCCAAACGGTGCACCGCGTTCGGTGAGCAAGGCCAGGGCTTCAGAAACCACGAGCCAACTCAAGCAACTCGCTGCGTAGCCATTGTCCGCCCGTGTCGTTTTCTGCCTGACTCGACCAGTACATATTCAGACTTACCGGCGGCAACGCCAGCGGCATTGGCAGCAGGCGATTGCCCTGTCCGACATTGATCAATCGCGCATATCGTCGCGGCATGGTCAGCAGCAGTTCGCTTTGCGCCACCAACATCGCCGCCGACAGGTAGTGCTGACAATGCTGTCGTACCTGTCGCACCAACCCAAGATGCCCCAGGGCCAGATCCTCTACGCAAATACCGCGACGACGCGACGTTACCGCGACATGTTCGGCCGCCAGGTAGCGTTCGACAGTCAGGTCGCCCTTCCACGCGGCGCCCGCCACCACGCAGAGAGGATCGGCCAGCCACAGACGCTGGCGCAGTTCGGCGTCGGTCGGCCGGGCAATTTCGATCGAAAGGTCGACACGCCCGGCGATCAATTCCCGCTTTAACTCCGCCCAATGCAGGCTGCTGCTGCGTATCTCCACGTGTGGCGCGCATTCACGCAAGTGGGCGAGCAGTGCCGGCAGCACCGCCGGCTCCATCTGCTCCGGCATGTTCAGGGTGAAACTGCGTCGATCCTGTCGAGGGTCGAAACTTTGACCGCGGCTCAAGCTACGCCGCAGCCCCTTTAGCGCATCCTCAATACCCGGTGCCAATTGCTGAGCCAGCGGCGTGGGTGCCATGCCGCGACCCTCACGGACGAATAGCGGGTCGTCGAGTTGCTCGCGCAGGCGTTGCAGCGCATGGCTGACCGCCGACTGGCTGAGGTTCAGGAGCACGGCCGCGCGGGTCAGGTTGCGCTCGTGGTAGATCACGTCGAACACGTGGAACAGGTTCAGATCGACGCGGTTCAAAATCGACCATTCATTCTGCTGATTCATGTTTGCCCAGGCTCCCTCGATGTATAGCAGCCTAGCAGGTCCGCTTGAGCCATTAATCATGCATAGCGTTCATGGATTTCAATGCATAAGCATCAGTTCTGTTCGTGTCGGCCGACGGCCTAAGATGGCTGCCTGACAATAAAAGCGGAGCCACCGCGATGGACGAATCTTTTTACCTCGATCATCTCGCCACCTTGCAAGCGAGCGCCTGGCCGGCCGGCGTACCACGCATAGCGCATTACCCCCATGGGGAGCTACCGCTCAGCGAATATCTGCGCGCGTGGGCGCGGCAACAACCGCAGGCCATTGCCCTGGATTTCTACGGCCACAGCCTGAGTTACGCCGAGCTCGATAACCTGTCCGACCGTTGTGCGGCCTTGTTCTCGGAGCTGGGCGTGAAGCCAGGTGATCGGGTGGCACTGTTCATGCCCAACTGTCCGCAACTGCATATCGCCTTCTACGCCATTCTCAAATGCGGTGCGGTTTATGCGCCGGTGAGTCCGTTGAGCAAGACGCTGGAGTTGAGCTATCAACTGAAGGACAGTGGCGCGCAGGTGATTTTCTGCTTTGATCTGTTGCTGCCGTTGGTCCAGGCGGTACGCGAGGAGTGCCAGCTTCGTCATGTGCTGGCAACCAGTTTGAGTGAGCTGCGCCCGGTACAGCCCAGCATCCCGATTCCCGATGTTCTGCTCGCGCCCAAGGTGGCGGGGGACGACTTTCTTGATTTCTATCCGGCCTTGGCCGCCTGCCAGGCAGCGATACCGACCCATTGTCCGCGGTTGGACGATGTGGCGGCGCTCAACTATACCGGCGGTACTACGGGCCTGCCCAAGGGCTGCGTACACAGTCACCGCGACATGCTCTACACCTGCGCCAGCTACGTACCGGTCGCACTCGGCCTGCAGCCCGGCGACGTGCTGCTTAACTTCCTGCCCGAGTTCTGGATTGCGGGTGAGAACGCCGGGCTGCTGTTCCCGGTGTTCGCCGGATGTCGGCTCGTGCTGCTCGCGCGCTGGGATGCCCTGGCCTTCATGAGCGCCGTGCAGCACTACCAGGTCAGCCATTGCGGCATGCTGGTCGATGGTATCGCCGAAGTGCTGGAGCACCCACAGTCGGCCGACTACGATTTATCTTCGCTACGCAGGACCGGCAGCATCTCTTTCATCAAGAAGCTGACGCCGGACTATCGCGCCCGCTGGCGCAAGCTCACTGGTACGACGTTGTTCGAGTTCAGCTTCGGCATGACCGAAACCCATACCTGCGACACCTTCACCGCCGGCATGCAGGACGACAACTTCGACCTGAAAAGCGCCCCGACCTTTGTCGGTTTGCCGGTGCCCGGTACGCAGTTCAAAGTCTGTGATTTCGAAACGGGTGAACTGCTGCCTCTGGGGAGTGAAGGTGAGTTGTGCGTGCACAGCCCGTCGGTGATGCACGGCTATTGGCAGCGCCAGGAAGAATCTGCCGCGGTGCTCAAGGCGGGTTGGTTGCACACCGGTGACCTCGGCCAGATTACCGAGCAAGGCTTTATTCGCTACCTGGGCCGGCGCAAGGAGATGCTCAAGGTCAATGGTATGAGTGTGTTTCCCAGCGAGCTCGAAGCCATGCTTGGCCAACACCCGGCCCTGCTGGCCAGCGCCGTGATCGGACGTAGCGATGAGCGGCGCGGTCAAGTGCCAGTAGCCTTTGTTGTGTTCAAGCCCGGTGGCCAGGAGACCCTCGAAACACTCGGTCTTTGGTGCAAGGACGCGATGGCCAGCTACAAAGTCCCGGAGATCCGAGTGGTCGAGACATTACCGATGACGGCGACCGGAAAAGTGAAAAAGAACGAACTGGAGAGCCTTCTGTGAGCACGTTTTTTACGGCCATTCTGATTGCCAATCGCGGCGAAATTGCCATCCGTATTGCCCGCGCTTGCGCCGACCTGGGCGTCCGTTCTGTTGCGGTGTTCGCCGAGGACGACGCGGCCAGTCTGCACACGCGCCGCGCAGACGGGCTCGTGCCGCTCAAAGGCCGTGGTGTACCGGCTTACCTGGACATGGATCAGTTGATCGGCATCGCGGTGGCGCAGGGCTGCGATGCCATTCACCCTGGCTATGGCTTTCTTGCCGAAAATGCCGAGTTCGCGCGCCGCTGTGCGGCGGCCGGGGTGCGTTTCATCGGCCCTTCACCCGAGGTGCTTGAGTTGTTCGGCAACAAGGCGGCTGCCCGCGCATTGGCCGACCGTTGTCACGTGCCGGTTGTGGCTGGGCTGAATCAAGCCGTTACGCTGGAACAGGCTCGCGACTTCTGCGCGGAGCATGGCGCGGTGATGCTCAAGGCTCTCGCAGGCGGTGGCGGGCGTGGCATGCGCGCGGTGCTGAAGGCCGACGATTTGCCCGAGGCCTATGCGCGCTGTCAGTCGGAAGCCCTGGCGGCGTTCGGCAACGACGCTCTGTATGTCGAACAACTCATTGGCGCGGCGCGACACATCGAGGTGCAGGTGCTGGGCGACAGCACTGGCGCCGTCAGTCACTTGTGGGAGCGTGATTGCAGTCTTCAGCGACGTAATCAGAAACTGCTGGAAATCGCGCCGGCTCCTGGCTTGGACGACGCCACGCGCGAAGCGATGATCGCTTGTGCGCTGAAGCTGGCCGGCGAAGTGCAGTACCAGGGCATCGGCACCTTCGAATTCCTGCTGGATCAGAGTCAGCCGGGGCAGTTCTACTTCATGGAAGCCAATCCGCGGGTGCAGGTTGAGCACACCGTCACCGAGCAAGTGACCGGCGTCGATCTGCTGCACACGCAACTGCGTTTGGTCGCCGGCCAGTCGCTGGCGGCGCTTGGCCTGCTACAGCCCGCGTCGCCGACAGGATGTGCCGTGCAGTTGCGCATCAATCTGGAAACCCTGCACGCCGACGGCAGTACACGGCCGGCGGTGGGTACCCTGAGCGCTTACGAGCCACCTAACGGTCCCGGTGTGCGCGTGGACGGTTACGGTTATGCCGGTTATCCGGTCAGCCCCAGTTACGACTCGCTGCTGGCCAAGCTGATCGTCCATGCAGAGGACTACCCGAGCGCCCTGCGACGGGTCTATCGAGCGCTTTGCGAATTCCGTCTGGAAGGCGTGGCGAACAACCTGCACCTGCTTCAGAACCTGTTGCAGCATGACCAGGTACAAGCCAACCAGGTCAATACACGTTTCGTCGAAAGCCATCTCGATGTACTGCTTGCGGCCCAGCCACAGGGTCATGCCCATCACTACTTTGTCGGTGCTCAGGCCCAGGCGACAGCCAGCAACCGCCAGGTCGAAGCCCCGGTCGGTACTCTACCTCTGATCGCGCCCAGCAGCGGTGTGCTGGTCTGTCTGGAGGTGGCCGAAGGCGATGCGGTGGCGGTGGGGCAGACGGTGGCCGTGTTGGAAGCGATGAAGATGGAGTTCGAGGTAAAGGCGAGCCATAGCGGTATTGTTCGGGCCATTGCCGTTCATCAGGGTGACTCATTGGGTGAAGGTCAGGCGCTGCTGTTCCTCGAGCCGGCCGAAGTGGCGGGCAACAGCGCAGAAAATGAACAGGGTCTGGACCTTGAACATATCCGCGCGGACTTGGCACAAGTACTGGAGCGTCATGATCGCCTCAGCGATGCACGCCGTCCCGAGGCCGTTGCCAAGCGCCGCAAGAGCGGTCAGCGCACGGTACGCGAGAACCTCGCCGACTTGCTGGATGAGGGCAGTTTCATCGAGTACGGAGCGTTGGCTTTGGCCGCCCAGCGCCAGCGCCGCTCCTTGGAATCCCTGCTGGACTTGAGCCCCGCCGATGGCCTGGTGGCTGGCATCGGCACGGTGGGGGCCGGCAAGTTCGGCAACGAAGCGGCGCGTTGCATGACCATTGCCTACGACTACACGGTATTCGCGGGCACTCAGGGCGTCATGAACCACAAAAAGACGGATCGGATGCTGCAACTGGCCGAGCAGTGGCGATTGCCGCTGGTGCTATTCGCCGAAGGGGGCGGAGGGCGGCCGGGTGATACCGACTTCGTCGGCGTGGCCGGACTGGACTGTCACACCTTCATCGCCATGGCCAGGCTATCAGGGCTGGTGCCGTTGGTGGGGGTGGTCTCGGGGCGCTGTTTTGCCGGTAATGCGGCGTTGCTGGGTTGTTGCGATGTGATCATCGCGGCCAGGGACGCCACCATCGGCATGGCTGGTCCGGCGATGATCGAGGGCGGCGGCCTGGGTAGCTTCACGCCGGAAGAGGTCGGCCCGGTCGCTGTGCAGGGGCCCAACGGGGTGATCGACGTAGTGGTCGAGAATGAACAGGAGGCGGTTCGGGTCGCCCGGCAATACCTGGGTTACTTCCAGGGTGCCGTGACCGATTGGCAGTGCGCCGACCAACGCGAATTGCGCCACCTGATCCCGGAGAACCGCCTGCGTGTCTACGACATCCGCCTGGTCATCGAGACCCTGGCCGACACCGGGAGTGTGCTCGAATTGCGTCGCCAGTTCGCTCCAGGGCTGATCACCGCCTTCATCCGCCTCGAAGGCAAATCGTTCGGCCTGATGGCCAACAACCCGGCTCACCTGGGCGGTGCCATCGACGCCGTTGCGGGCGACAAGGCCGCGCGTTTCATGCAGCTGTGCGACGCTTTTGACATCCCGATGATTTCACTGTGCGACACCCCCGGCTTCATGGTCGGTCCGGAGGCGGAGAAGCAAGCCACGGTGCGCCATATCTCGCGGATGTTTATCGCCGCGGCCAGTCTTAGCGTGCCTTTTTTTACGGTGGTGCTGCGCAAGGGCTACGGCCTCGGCGCCCAGGCCATGGCCGCCGGCAGTTTCCATTCGCCGATGTTCACCATCGCCTGGCCCAGCGGCGAGTTCGGTCCTATGGGCTGGGAAGGGGCCGTGCGCCTGGGCTTCGCCAAGGAGTTGGCCGCGCAGCCAGATCCCGAGGCGAAAAAGGCACTGTTCGACAGGCTGGTGGCGAAAGCTTATGAGCAAGGCCAGGGGATGAACATGGCCAGTTACCTGGAGATCGACGCGGTGATCGACCCGCTGGAGACCCGCGCCTGGCTGCTGCGAGGGCTCAATGCCGCGCCACGACCGGTCAAGCGCGAAGGGAAGAAGCGACCGTTTGTGGATACTTGGTAATCGGGGGTTACTCGTCATCGGACGGAAAACCCTGGTTACATTGAGGGTGCCTGCTGGTGGTTGACGGGAGGTCCTTAGCCTTTATGATCGTTCGCAACACGGCCCCTGTCGGTTGATGCGCTTCGGTGCTGATGCTGCTCAGGGGTTTTTTATTGCCTGAGTTTCTTCGTTTACCAGCCGTGCATCTGCCAATCTTGATCGACGCCCATGCCCTCCAGATTGAGGTCGAGATGGGACAGGTTTCGGGCTCTGGGTGGTCTGGTACGAGCGTATTGCCAAGCAGCGCGCCGCAAAGCACTTCATCCCCTGATACAAATGAATTGGCAGAGCAGCACCATCCGGCTTTTCCAGGCGTAAGCAGATGGCTTTCGATCAGATAAAATGACGCGCTGTCTGGAGATGCCGGGCATCGATTGGAAGCGTCAAATGCCCCCAATAAAAGAAAAGAAAGGCCAGTCAACCTGGCTGGAGCAGGGTTTGCCTGATCTGCGCAGTGCCGGCCCCGAACTGCGTGCAAAACCACCGGCGGAAGTGAGCTCCGGTGACGACATCGCCTCGGCAATCGAGATTGTTGCTCGAAATCTGGGTTTTGTTGACCCGGCCATACGATCTATGACCATCGACACCCCGGTGGATGTCGTCACAATCTACCATCGGGACATTCACCATATCGTTGAGAAACGAGCCGAAGCGCGAGAACGCTATGTGCGATTTGCCCTCGACACGCTGGTGGGGCCGTTGGAGGTATGGAGAGTCGAATACGACGATCAGTCGTTCCGTCTGGCGTTCATCGGCCTCTATGAGGCCAAGCGTCAGATGCTGGTGGTGGTTGACATCCAGGACGGAAAAAGGCTCTGGAACTTCATGCACACCGATGCGAAGTCGCTGAACAAGCACCGCCATGGTGAGCTTTTGTACAAGCGCTACGAACTTTTCTGACAGTCAAAGAAAAGGGCAGCTCTTTCGAACTGCCCTTCTAAAGTATCTGCTTGATATTCATATACACACCCTCAAGCGGGGGTGTGGAGGTCTCACCCTACGCTGATGTCCAGCCATCAACGGGGTTCCTACGCCAGTTATTGCCGCTGGAGGCAACTGGTTTCGCGCTCGTAGTCATTATCGGACCAGTCTAACGGTACCGTCAACCCTTGCAGCCTGCCAGGCACTACTGGTAAGTCGCTGTACAAAGCAGCGACCGGATTTGGCGATCCGGAATCAAGTTAGGCGCAGTTGCGTCATGTTCTTTCGTGGGTGCTATTGGCACCGGTGATTGCGATTTATGGCGGCTGTGCGCGGGAGACCTTCGAGTCTGCCAGGCTTACTCACTTGCAGGATCGTCAATTCAGGAGTTACGTAATATGACGCAATACATCTCGCTGCAAACCAATTTCCCCGATCGCCCGTTCTGCTGATCGACAGCCACGCCCCCCTGGCAAAGCTGTTGGAGTGCGCACAGCAGCGCATCAAGGCGGGTACCGATCTGCTGGAAAGCATCACGTCCGTGAGCATCACCTGCCTCGAAGATAACGACCTCTACCGATTCACCAGTGCCGCGTATCTGTTGCTTCGGGAGGGGGAGGATTTGCTGGAGGTGGTGAGGCGGCGGATTGATGGATAGCCGGCGTTCACCACTCGTCACAGACTTGAAAGTAAGCCCCGGCCATTTGACTGAGGCGCTCAACTCCGCCGAGGAAAGCCTTAGAACCCAGTAGATTTAGGGGGGAAAAGTGCTTATTTGACTGAAAGCTAGGAGAGCTTGATGAGTGGCCTGTTCGGTCGGGCCGGGCCCGAAAATAAAAATGCCCCGAATCAACGATTCGAGGCATTTTTATTTGCAGATGGTGCACCAGGCGGGATTCGAACCCACGACCCCTGCCTTCGGAGGGCAGTACTCTATCCAGCTGAGCTACTGGTGCTTATGCGGGCGACATCATACCCATGTCGGCTCGGGGCGTCCATTCAGGTTTTGTCAGGAAATTCTCTACGTTGGGTTTCGTCGACGAACCCCCCGGCCCGCCTCGGTTCGAGCAGTCCGTCTGGCAAGCATTGACGCCCTCCAGATCGAGGATCACCCTCAGGCAACGCTGGTTTTGCGTGCCGATCCGGCGCCCTGTCCCGGTTTCCCCCCTGAACCCGGCACGTATTCGTACTGACAAAGGAAGTTAAGGTATGGCTACCGTCAACGATCAAATCACCGATGCCGTGACCCAGAGCAACGTCAAGGTGCTGGGCGAAGCCCCCGCCGAGGCGCTGGGCAGCATTTATCAAACCATGGCCCACTCCACCGGCATCCTGTTCGAAAACGCCGTCGCGGCTCAGCAACAGCAGAACACCGAAGCCCAGGCAGCGACCAATCAGGGTGTGATGCAAATCTACAGCGTGGATACCACCGCCGCTGCGGGTGCCACCGAGAAAATTGCCCAGGCCGGTGTCTCGGACAATCTCACCAGCCTGCTCACGGTGCTGAATTCATTCAAACCTTGAGCGACCGCCCCAGCATCCCCGCCTTCGCGATTTCCAGGGACGTCGCGAAGGCCCAGGATTCACGTTGATCAGAAAAACCCGGCAAAAGTGCCATTTTCGTTCTTTTTTTCGAACAGACTATTGTCCTTTACCCCCATTGATCCTAGGATTCGTTTGAGATTTCAAACGCTCTTGTCTGGGTGCTGAACCGCACATCGATCGCATGTGCGCTATTTATGTGCTTCGGCCCGGTGGATGAATTTCCTGACGGCAGCCCCCAAGGCGCCTTTCTACAATTAATAATTCGCTCCGCGCATGCGCGGTGCTGTTAAGGAAAGCCTACATGCAGCTCAAAGACACCCAGTTGTTCCGCCAGCAAGCCTTCATTGATGGGGCTTGGGTCGATGCGGACAATGGTCAGACGATCAAGGTCAACAACCCGGCCACGGGCGAAATCCTGGGTACCGTGCCGAAAATGGGGGCTGCCGAAACCCGCCGTGCCATCGAAGCCGCTGACAAGGCCCTGCCGGCCTGGCGTGCCCTGACCGCCAAAGAGCGTGCGAACAAACTGCGTCGCTGGTACGAGCTGATCATCGAGAACCAGGATGACCTGGCCCGCCTGATGACCCTCGAACAAGGCAAACCTTTGGCCGAAGCCAAGGGCGAAATCGTCTACGCCGCCTCCTTCATCGAATGGTTCGCCGAAGAAGCCAAGCGCATCTACGGTGACGTGATTCCGGGCCACCAGCCGGACAAGCGCCTGATCGTGATGAAGCAGCCGATCGGCGTCACCGCTGCCATCACCCCGTGGAACTTCCCGGCCGCGATGATCACCCGTAAAGCCGGTCCGGCCCTGGCCGCCGGTTGCACCATGGTGCTCAAGCCCGCTTCGCAGACCCCGTTCTCGGCCTTCGCCCTGGCGGAACTGGCCCAACGTGCCGGTATCCCGAAAGGTGTGTTCAGCGTGGTTTCCGGTAGCGCCGGCGATATCGGCAGCGAGCTGACCAGCAACCCGATCGTGCGCAAACTGTCCTTCACCGGCTCGACCGAGATCGGTCGCCAGTTGATGGCCGAATGCGCCAAGGACATCAAGAAAGTCTCCCTGGAACTGGGCGGCAACGCTCCGTTCATCGTGTTCGACGACGCGGACCTGGATAAGGCCGTCGAAGGCGCGATCATTTCCAAGTACCGCAACAACGGCCAGACCTGCGTCTGCGCCAACCGCTTGTACATCCAGGATTCGGTCTACGACGCGTTCGCCGAGAAACTGAAAGTGGCGGTCGCCAAGCTCAAGATCGGCAACGGCCTGGAAGAAGGCACCACCACCGGTCCCTTGATCGACGAGAAGGCCGTGGCCAAGGTCCAGGAGCACATCGCTGATGCCCTGAGCAAAGGCGCGACCCTGCTGGCTGGCGGCAAGTCCATCGAAGGCAACTTCTTCGAACCGACCATCCTGGTCAACGTCTCCAAGGACGCCGCCGTGGCCAAGGAAGAAACCTTCGGTCCATTGGCGCCGCTGTTCCGCTTCAAGGACGAAGCCGAAGTGATCGCGATGTCCAACGACACCGAGTTCGGCCTCGCCTCGTACTTCTACGCCCGTGACCTGGGTCGTGTGTTCCGCGTGGCCGAAGCCCTGGAATACGGCATGGTCGGGGTCAACACCGGGCTGATCTCCAACGAAGTCGCGCCGTTCGGCGGCATCAAGGCCTCGGGCCTGGGCCGTGAAGGCTCCAAGTACGGCATCGAGGACTACCTGGAAATCAAATATCTCTGCCTGGGTATCTAACCCGGCAGGTGGTTCAGCGAGAGGGGCACGAGAGCGCTGCTCCTGTCGCGTTTCAAACGACACTTTAATGTGGCCGGAACGCTGTGCCAGTCGATCATCGTATGCTGGTGCAGTGCCTCCCTGCCGCGTCATCCTTGAACCACGCCGCCCGATGAGCGGTGAATGAGGACACCATGAGCAAGACCAACGCATCCCTGATGAAACGCCGCGAAGCCGCTGTACCCCGCGGTGTTGGCCAGATCCACCCGATCTTCGCCGAGTCGGCGAAGAACGCCACCGTGACCGACGTTGAAGGTCGCGAGTTCATCGACTTCGCCGGCGGTATCGCCGTACTCAACACCGGCCACGTGCACCCGAAAATCATCGCCGCCGTGACCGCCCAGCTGAACAAGCTGACCCACACCTGCTTCCAGGTCCTGGCCTACGAACCCTACGTAGAGCTGTGCGAAAAAATCAACGCCAAGGTCCCGGGTGATTTCGCCAAGAAAACCCTGCTGGTCACCACCGGTTCGGAAGCGGTGGAAAACGCCGTGAAAATCGCCCGTGCTGCCACTGGCCGCGCTGGCGTGATCGCCTTCACCGGCGCCTACCACGGTCGTACCATGATGACCCTGGGCCTGACCGGTAAAGTCGTGCCTTACTCGGCCGGCATGGGCCTGATGCCCGGCGGTGTGTTCCGCGCGCTGTTCCCGAACGAACTGCATGGTGTGAGCATCGACGACTCCATCGCCAGCATCGAACGCGTCTTCAAGAACGATGCCGAGCCACGTGATATCGCCGCGATCATCATCGAGCCGGTCCAGGGCGAAGGCGGTTTCTACGTCGCGCCTCCAGCCTTCATGAAACGCCTGCGTGCCCTGTGCGACCAGCACGGCATCCTGCTGATCGCTGACGAAGTGCAGACGGGCGCCGGTCGTACCGGTACCTTCTTCGCCATGGAACAGATGGGCGTTGCCGCCGACCTGACCACCTTCGCCAAATCCATCGCCGGCGGCTTCCCGTTGGCCGGTGTCTGCGGCAAGGCCGAATACATGGACGCCATTGCGCCTGGCGGCCTGGGCGGCACCTACGCCGGTAGCCCGATCGCCTGCGCTGCGGCCCTGGCCGTGATGGAAGTGTTCGAGGAAGAGCACCTGCTGGATCGCTGCAAAGCGGTCGGCGAGCGCCTGGTGACCGGTCTGAAAGCGATTCAGGCCAAGTACCCGGTGATCGGTGAAGTGCGTGCCCTGGGCGCGATGATCGCGCTCGAGCTGTTCGAAGGCGGCGACAGCCACAAGCCGAACGCGGCTGCCGTGGCCCAGGTGGTGGCCAAGGCCCGTGACAAGGGGCTGATCCTGCTGTCCTGCGGCACCTACGGCAACGTGTTGCGCGTACTGGTTCCACTGACCTCGCCGGACGAGCAGCTGGACAAAGGCCTGGCAATCATCGAAGAGTGCTTCGCCGAACTCGTCTGAGTTGTGACGCGATAGACAAAAAGACCCGCTCCGGCGGGTTTTTTTGTTTCACGTTATCGCAATAGTGGCTTTTGGCTGTATCTGGCGATGCGTATTGACTAAGGTGTCAGGATTGCTCTCGGAGAGTGCTTGATGACTGCTGTGGATCTACCCGCTGTACCCCGTGTGTTGATTGCCGAGGAGGACCCTTGGTCACGGGATCTGTTGAAGCAGGTGCTGTTGAATGTACGCTGTGATGCACGGCTTGAAGTCTGTGCGGAGGGTCATCAGGCGCTCGAGATGCTCAACGGGCAGGCGTTCGACCTGGTGATTGCCGACTGGGAGCTGCCGGGTGTCGATGGCTTGAGCCTGCTGCGCGGCCTGCGCCAGAAAAAGCGCAATCCGCCGCTGCCGTTCATTCTGGTGGGCTCGCGTAACGACGTGGCCAGCGTGCGGGAAATCCTGCCGCTGCAACCGACGGCCTACCTGACCAAACCCTTGAATATGGAAAGCCTGACCCAGCGCCTGCAGGATTTGTTGCTGGATGCCGGTCAGACAGTCTCCTGCGAAATCCCGGCCCTGGTACCCGGCATGACCCTGGAGAAATTTCTCGAGCGTCGGCGTAACGAGTCGGACGGTGCACCGTTGATGGCCGACGTGCAACTGGCGGTCAATCGCAGCCTCAATCCCGCGGGTCTCGACCTGAAGCTGCTGGAGCAGGAGATCCGCACCGACCCGCAAATCACCGCCGTGTTG
This sequence comes from Pseudomonas gingeri, assembly GCF_013386165.1. GTDB lineage: Bacteria > Pseudomonadota > Gammaproteobacteria > Pseudomonadales > Pseudomonadaceae > Aquipseudomonas > Aquipseudomonas gingeri_C. Next base: position 79,080 of record NZ_JACAOS010000030.1, read on the forward strand.
ATCGCGGCGTCCAACAGTGCGGCCCAGCATCATGGTGGTGCGGTGCAAACCCTGGCCCAGGCGTTGCAACGGCTCGGGGCGGCGCAGAGCATGAACCTGATCCTCGGCCTGACCCTCAAGCGCAGCGCCCGGCTCAGTGATGCCGCTCTGGGCGACTATGCCGAACGCTACTGGAATCTGTCGCTGCACACGGCTGAATATGGTCACTCCCTGGCGCGCTTGCTCGATCTGGATAACGAGCGCTGTTATTGCGCGGGCCTGTTGCATCGCCTGGGCGACCTGGCCTTGCTGCGGTGTCTGCAGGAGTGGTTGAGCGCCGGAGGGGAACTGGATGATGAACTGATCGGCGAATCGCTCTATGCCTTTGGCGCCGGCTTCGGTTCGGCGCTGCGTACGCGCTGGCGTCTGCCGCTGGAGCTGCGGGAGCTGATTGCAGCGGTCTACCAGCTCGGTGGCGGGGTTTATTCCCGTGAGGCCCTGGTGATGAGCCTGGCGGCGCAGTTGGCGCGGCTGACGCCCCATGAGGGCGTTGAAGAGCTCGCCAAGAGCCGCACGGCCCGTTTGCTGAAGGTCGGGTTGCCGGAGCTGATGCGTTTGCGCAAGAACTGATGATCTCCGGGTCCGGGAACCGGCGTCAGGCCAACACGATCTGATTCTTGCCCTGGCGCTTGGCCTGGTACATGGCGTTGTCCGCCCGGGCGAACAGCGGGTCGAGGCTTTCATCCTCCGGCGTCAGGCTGGTCAGGCCCTGGCTGACGGTGACGCCGAAGGCCTTGCCGTCGTGGCTGAAGCTCAGGCGCTGGATTTCCCGCTGCAAGCGCTCGGCGATCTGCTGGGCCATCTCCGGTGCGCAACCGGGCAACAGCACGGCGAATTCTTCACCGCCAATCCGTCCGAACAGATCGCCAGCCCGTAGCGCCCCATGCCCGGTTTCGGCGATGCGCTGCAACACCACGTCGCCTTCAGGATGACCGTAGGTGTCGTTGATCAGCTTGAAGTCATCGATATCCAGCAGCAGGAAGGCCAGGGGCGAATCCTGCAAACGGGCTTCTTCGAAGGCGCGATGGGCGCTGTCGAAGAAGTGTCGGCGGTTGCTGCTGCCGGTCAGCACATCGGTGGTGGCCAGGCGTTGCAGCTCGTCCTCCAGGGCTTTCTTTTCGGTGATGTCCTCGGCAATCCCGACCACGATCACCCGTTGCCCCGGCTCGGCGTGGCGACTGATGAAGCACTTGTCGCTGAGCCAGCGGATCTGCCCGTCGGCGCTGATGATGCGGTACTCGCGGTCTTCCACCGAACCCTTTTCCAGGACCAGGGCCAGGCTGCGTTTGGCGTAGTCGAGATCGTCGGGGTAGATGCTGTTGCGCCATTCGTTGTAGTCGGCCAGCAGCAGGCCGGCCGAGCGACCAAAAATCCGTTCATAGGCGGGGCTGACGTAGAGCATCTGCTGGGCATCCCAATCCAGCGCCCAGAGCACCGCATTGACGCTGACCAGCAGGGAACTGAAGAGTTGTTCGCGTTCGCCCAGGCGAGCGACTTCGGCCTGGGCGTGCATTAACGCCAACAGGGTTTCAGCGGCTTTTGGCCACTGTGGGAGGGAAGGCGGTTTTGAATTCTTATTGACCATCGGCACTCATCTCACAGGGCGTGCCGACCGTTATGGCGGCACGGCCACGCTACAGCCCGCCGGGATGGCGACGTGCTTTTGAGATAGAGCCGGGGCCGCTAAGTTCCGTTCGGCACGCCCTGGAATGGGGCGCGCCGATCAACGGTGTCAGGCGACCGAGGGCCGCAACGAGTAGGTTTTCAGCTGGTCGGCGAACTCACGCAACGACTGGATACCGCTGGCTTCGGCTTCGTGGACCCAATCCTTGATCGCGGCCAGCATGTCGTGACCATTTGAGCTGGTCTTGACCCAGATCTGTTGCAGGGCCAGGCGTTTCTCGTAAATTACCTTGAGTGCCTGGCTGTGGGCCAACATGGTTTCGATGCGTACCTGGTGATTTTCGCTGAGCAGGCTGGTTTCCCGCGACAGCAGGCGCTTGGCGCGGTGGAACTGGTGGCGGACCGAATGATCGACCTTGGCCAGTTCCTGTTGCACCAGCGGCGCGATCACCAGCTTGCGGTACTGGGCCATGATCTGGAAGCGGTTGTTGAGGATCGCCATGGCCGTATCCATGTCCAGGTGACCCTTGCCTTCGACGCGGTGGGCGATGGGCGCGACGCGCTGCACCTTGGCCAGGCGCAGGAAGCTGAAGACCTTGATCCAGGCCCAGCCCAGGTCGAATTCCCATGGCTTGACCGACAGTTTGGCCGAGTTGGGGTAGGTGTGGTGGTTGTTGTGCAGCTCTTCGCCGCCGATCAGGATGCCCCAGGGCACCAGGTTGGTGGCGGCATCACGGCATTCGAAGTTGCGATAGCCGATCGCGTGGCCCAGGCCGTTGATCACGCCGGCGGCCCAGAACGGAATCCACATCATCTGGATGGCCCAGACGGTGATGCCGATGGCGCCGAACAGCAGCAGGTCGATCACCGCCATGAGGGCGATGCCGAGCATTTTGTAGCGCGAGTAGAGGTTGTTCTCGAGCCAGTCGTCCGGGCAGTTCTTGCCGTAGATGCGCAGGGTCTCGGGATTGCCGGCCTCGGCCCGGTACAATTCGGCACCGGTACGCAGGACCGTGGACAGGCCAAGGATCACCGGACTGTGGGGGTCGTCGACGGTTTCACATTTTGCGTGATGTTTACGGTGGATAGCCGTCCACTCGCGAGTATTCTGTGCCGTGGTCAGCCACAGCCAGAAACGGAAAAAGTGCTTCAGGCCACCGTTGAGCTCCAGGGCGCGGTGGGCCGAATAGCGGTGCAGATAGACCGTGACGCCGACAATGGTCACGTGGGTCATCAACAGGGTGACCGCCACTACTTGCCAGGCTGAAAGGTCAAGAAAACCGTTGTACCACATAGGCTGTATGGCCCTCGAAAAAGTAAAGAACAGCCCGTGCATTATCACCGAGCCCACAAAGAAAACCAGTCGCTGTTTCAGATAAGAGTGGCGGGATGTTTCTTACTCTATAATTCCGGCCAATTTGTAAGGCAATTTGGCGTTTCTAGAGGGAATTAGTACCGTTTATGTCGATTTCAAATCGTAATGCTCTGAAGTCAGGCCTGTGGTACCTGCTGCTGTCGATCCTCTGGATCCAGCTCAGCCAGCAGCTGTTGAGCAGCTTTTTCGATGACCCCGAGCAGTTGGGGCACTGGCAGATCGTTCGCGGTTACCTGTGGGTGAGTGTCAGCGCCGTGCTGATTTTCCTGATTCATGCCCGTTACCAGCGTTTCGGCCAGGCCGTTCCGGACTTGAAGCCCCGGTCCGAGGACCGCGAGCGCCTGCGCCAGGCCGCCGCGGTGTTCGATTGCACCCGCGAGGGCGTACTGGTCACGGACAAGGACGGCTTGATCGTCCACGTCAATCGCGCCTTTGTCGCCATTACCGGCTATCAGGAAGCCGAGGTGTTGGGGGAGCGGCCGAGCCTGTTCAAGTCCGGCCGGCATTCGGCGGACTTCTACCAGAAGGTCTATCAGGCGCTGGACGCCACCGGCGAGTGGAGCGGCGAGATCTGGAACCGGCGCAAGAGCGGCGAAATCTACCCGCAATGGCAGACGATCCGGGCGATCCGCGATGACTTGGGGCAGCTCAACCAGTATGTCGCGGTGTTTTCCGATATCAGCGCGATCAAGGATTCGCAGCACGAATTGGCGCAACTGGCCAACTACGATCCCCTGACCGGTCTGCCCAATCGCCTGTTGTTCACCGACCGTGCGACCCAGGCACTGGCCTCGGCGCAGGTGCACAAGCGCGGCTGCGCCTTGCTGCTGATCGACCTGGATCACTTCAAGATCATCAACGACAGCCTGGGTCACAACATTGGCGACCAATTGCTCAAGGCGGTGGGTGAGCGTCTGCAGCATCTGTTCGGCAGCGGCATCAGCCTGGCCCGCCTGGGCGGTGACGAGTTCGCCGTGCTGGCGGAGAACTGCCCGCAGGTGGTGCAGGCCGCAGCCCTGGCGCAGCGGGTGATCGAGGGCTTGAAGGAGCCGTTCCAGCTCGACGGGCATCAGTTGTTTATCAGCGCCAGTATCGGTATCAGCCTGTTCCCCAGCGATGCGCTGAATGCCGAGCAATTGCTGCGCAATGCCGACTCGGCCTTGTTCAAGGCCAAGAACGCGGGCCGTGAAGGTTATGCCCTGTACACCGAAGAACTGACCGCCCACGCCCAGCACCGGGTGGAAATGGCCGGTGAGTTGCGCCGGGCGCTGGAGCAGAACGAACTGCGGGTGTATTACCAGCCGGTGCATGAACTGAGCACTAGCCGGCTGATCGGGGTCGAGGCCCTGGTGCGCTGGGAGCATCCGCAGCGCGGGTTGGTGTCGCCTGGCGAGTTTATTCCGATTGCCGAGCGTACCGGGTTGATCGCCGAAATTGATGCCTGGGTCATGCAGCAGTCCTGCCGGCAGATGTGCCAGTGGTTGCAGGACGGTGTGCAGCTGTCGTTTATCGCGGTGAATGTCTCCAGCCGCCTGTTTGCCCGTCGCGAGTTGTATCAGCAGGTGGCGAAGGTGCTCGACGAAACGGGGTTGGACCCGGCGCTGCTGGAGCTGGAGGTCACCGAAAGCGCGGTGATGGATGACCCGGAGGTGGCGCTGGAGCAACTGCATCGTCTGCGCGAGTTGGGCGTTAGCCTGGCGATCGACGATTTTGGCACCGGTTATTCCTCGCTGCTGCGGCTCAAGCGGCTGCCGGTGCAGAAACTCAAGATCGACCAGGGTTTCGTCGCCGGTTTGCCGTGGGACGAAGACGATGCGGCGATTGTCCGGGTGGTCATCGCCCTGGCGCAAAGCATGGGCATGCAGGTCCAGGCCGAGGGCATCGAACAGGCCGAGCAGGCGCGCTTCCTGCTCGATCAGTCCTGCGACCTGGGGCAGGGCTACTGGTTCGGGCGGCCGATGCCGGCGCAGAAGCTCGATTGGCTGTGTGCGCCCGTCATCCCCTGAATTGCTCATGATGAGTATTTGGTTATATTAAAATTCTTAAATAGTATTTTTAAGAATAACTTCGCCTGTCTAAGATTGCCCTCACGCCACAAGCAGTGCCTCCACTGCGGGGGCAACTCTCATTTCAGGAGCACGACCATGAGCGCATCTCTGCGTAGCGTTGACGGCCAGGACGAAGCAACCATTCTGCGTGAGATCCAGAGCGCTTTGCGCGATCTGCGTTTCGGCGCCGTCGAGATCACGGTCCACAACGCGCAAGTGGTACAGATCGAACGCAAAGAAAAATTCCGCCTGCAAAATCCGGGCACCAAACCTGGCTGAACCCCGCGTCTTCCTCTGCTCAAGCAGAGGCCCGACGGGTCAGCCAGAGGGCGTCATCCCATGACCCCCAGTCAAAACCAGAGCGTTCGAGCCCGGATGCGGGCCTGAAGCGCCATAAGAAAAAAGCCAACACACCAAAATTTTCGGGAGCTTCACCATGTCGTCGATTCGCCGTTACGCCCTGGCCGCGCTCGCCAGTGCCGTGTTTGCCGGTTCCGCCGTTGCCAAGGATTACGAGTTGCTCAACGTGTCCTACGACCCGACCCGTGAGCTGTACCAGGACTACAACGCCGAATTCACCAGCTTCTGGAAGCAGGCCCATCCCGGCGACAACGTGAAGATCCAGCAATCCCATGGTGGCTCGGGCAAGCAAGGCCGTGCCGTGATCGATGGTTTGCGCGCCGACGTGGTGACCCTGGCCCTGGCCGGCGACATCGACGAAATCGCCAAGCTCGGCAAGACCCTGCCCGCGGACTGGCAAAAACGCCTGCCGGACGCCAGCACTCCCTACACCTCGACCATCGTGTTCCTGGTGCGCAAGGGCAACCCCAAAGGCATCAAGGACTGGGGCGACCTGGTCAAGAAAGACGTCTCGGTGATCACCCCCAACCCGAAAACCAGTGGCGGTGCACGCTGGAACTTTCTCGCCGCCTGGGCCTATGGCCTGAAAGCCGGCGGCAGCGAAGCCAAGGCCCAGGACTATGTGAAAGAGCTGTTCAAGCACGTGCCGATCCTCGACACCGGCGCTCGCGGTTCGACCATCACCTTCGTCAACAACGGTCAGGGTGACGTGCTGCTGGCCTGGGAAAACGAAGCTTTCCTGGCCTTGAAGGAAGACGGCGGCGCCGACAAGTTCGATATCGTCGTGCCGTCCCTGTCGATCCTCGCCGAGCCGCCGGTGGCCGTGGTCGACAAGAACGCCGAGAAAAAGGGCAACCTTGAAATCGCCGAGTCCTACCTGAAACACCTGTACAGCCCGGCCGGTCAGGAGATCGCCGCGAAGAACTTCTACCGTCCACGTGACGAGAAGGTCGCCGCCAAATACGCCAAGCAATTCCCCAAACTGGACCTGGTGACCATCGACAAGGACTTCGGCGGCTGGAAGTCGGCGCAACCGAAATTCTTCAATGACGGTGGTGTGTTCGACCAGATCTACCAAGCGCAGTAATCTGAAATAAGCCAAGCTCGGAGCCCCGGATGTCGTTCGGGGCTTTTGTGCGTCAAAACCAAGGACTTTTATGTCACGTCGTATCTCCCCCGTCATACCCGGCTTCGGGCTGACGCTGGGCTACACCTTGGTGTACCTCAGCCTGATTGTGCTCATACCCCTGGCGGCGATGTTCGTGCACGCCGCCCAACTCACCTGGGATCAGTTCTGGGCGATCATCACCGCCCCTCGCGTGCTCGCGGCGCTGAAGCTGAGCTTCGGCACCGCGCTGTGTGCGGCGGTGATCAACGGCATCATCGGCACGCTGTTGGCCTGGGTGCTGGTGCGCTACACCTTCCCCGGGCGCAAGATCATCGATGCGATGATCGACCTGCCGTTCGCCCTGCCCACCGCCGTCGCCGGTATCGCCCTGACCGCGCTGTACACGCCGACAGGCCTGGTGGGGCAGTTTGCCGCCGACCTCGGCTTCAAGATCGCCTACACCTCGTTGGGCATCACCCTGGCACTGACCTTCGTGACCTTGCCGTTCGTGGTGCGTACCGTGCAGCCGGTGCTGGCCGACATCCCCCGGGAAGTCGAGGAGGCCGCCGCCTGCCTGGGCGCCAAGCCGTTGCAGGTGTTCCGCCATATCCTCGTGCCGGCCCTGTTGCCGGCCTGGTTGACCGGTTTCGCCCTGGCGTTTGCCCGTGGGGTCGGTGAGTACGGTTCGGTGATCTTCATCGCCGGCAACATGCCGATGAAGACCGAGATCCTGCCGCTGCTGATCATGGTCAAGCTCGACCAGTACGACTACACCGGCGCCACCGCCATCGGCGTGATGATGCTGGTGGTTTCCTTTGTCCTGTTGCTGCTGATCAACTTGTTGCAGCGGCGTATCGAAACCCCATAAGGAGGCGCGAACATGTCCCAATCGTCCATTAGCGCCGCTTCCTCGGCCAACGCCGCCCGCCGTGGCAGCGCCACCTCGCGACGGGTTTTGATCGGCCTGTGCTGGCTGGTCTTTGCAGTCTTTTTACTGCTGCCGTTGTTTATCGTGGTGTCCCAGGGCTTGAAGAACGGCCTGGGTGCATTCTTCACCGCGATCTTCGAACCGGATGCCCTGTCGGCCCTGAAACTCACGGTGATCGCCGTGCTGATCTCGGTGCCGCTCAACCTGGTGTTCGGGGTCAGCGCCGCCTGGTGCGTGAGCAAGTACTCGTTCCGTGGCAAGAGCATGCTGGTCACCCTGATCGACCTGCCGTTCTCGGTCTCGCCGGTGATTGCCGGTCTGGTCTACGTGTTGATGTTCGGCGCCCAGGGCTTTTTTGGCCCGTGGCTGGCGGACCATGACATCCAGATCGTCTTCGCCTTGCCGGGCATCGTCCTGGCTACCATCTTCGTCACCGTGCCGTTCGTCGCCCGTGAGCTGATCCCGCTGATGCAGGAGCAGGGCACCCAGGAAGAAGAGGCCGCGCGCCTGTTGGGCGCCAACGGCTGGCAGATGTTCTGGCATGTCACCGTGCCGAACATCAAGTGGGGCCTGATTTATGGCGTGGTGCTCTGCACCGCGCGGGCCATGGGCGAGTTCGGTGCGGTGTCGGTGGTTTCCGGGCACATTCGCGGGGTGACCAACACCTTGCCGCTGCACGTCGAGATCCTCTACAACGAATACAACCACGTGGCCGCGTTCGCCGTGGCGAGCCTGTTGCTGATCCTGGCGCTCTTCATCCTGCTGCTCAAGCAGTGGAGCGAGAACCGTATTAACCGCCTGCGCACCGCTGCGGCGGAGGAATAAGTCATGTCGATCGAAGTCCGTAATGTCAGCAAGAACTTCAACGCCTTCAAGGCCCTGAACAGCATCAACCTGGATATCCACAGCGGCGAGCTGGTGGCTTTGCTCGGCCCGTCCGGCTGCGGCAAGACCACCCTGCTGCGGATCATCGCCGGGTTGGAAACCCCGGATGACGGCAGCATCGTGTTCCACGGCGAAGACGTCTCCGGCCACGATGTGCGTGATCGCAACGTCGGTTTCGTGTTCCAGCACTACGCGCTGTTCCGCCATATGACGGTGTTCGACAACGTCGCTTTCGGCCTGCGCATGAAACCGAAGAACCAGCGTCCGAATGAAAGCCAGATCGCGACCAAGGTCCATGAGCTGCTGAACATGGTGCAGCTCGACTGGCTGTCCGACCGTTATCCGGAGCAGTTGTCCGGCGGTCAGCGCCAGCGTATCGCCCTGGCCCGGGCCCTGGCGGTGGAGCCCAAGGTGCTGCTGCTCGATGAGCCTTTCGGCGCGCTGGATGCCAAGGTCCGCAAGGAACTGCGGCGCTGGCTGGCGCGGCTGCACGAAGACATCAACCTGACCTCGGTGTTCGTGACCCACGACCAGGAAGAAGCGATGGAAGTCGCCGACCGTATCGTGGTGATGAACAAGGGTGTGATCGAGCAGATCGGCTCACCGGGCGAGGTCTATGAAAGCCCTGCCAGCGATTTCGTCTACCACTTCCTCGGGGACTCCAACCGCCTGCAGTTGGGCGAAGACAACCACGTGTTGTTCCGGCCCCATGAAGTGTCGTTGTCGCGCCATGAGCTGGAAGACCACCATGCGGCCGAGGTCCGCGATATCCGTCCGTTAGGCGCGACGACCCGGGTGACCCTGAAGGTCGAAGGCCAGAGTGAATTGATCGAAGCCGAAGTGGTGAAGGACCACGACAGCCTGATCGGCCTGACGCGCGGTGAAACCTTGTTCTTCAAGCCCAAGGTCTGGCAGAAACTGGCCGCCCTCTGAGCCGCGAATACGAGCCATTGACCTGTCGATGGCTCGTACCCGACCACCGCTGCGCTGTCATTTCAGGCCGCCGATGTGCTGATCCGTGAGCTTAAGCGAGGGGCGCGCGCTGTCAGCGCCCCGGTGCCCGCCGTTTCAGACCGAGATATTCTTGCTGCGCAAGGTGATCGGGCCTGAACGCTCCTCGATGTCTCGTTTCAAGTCCTGGCGCAGCCCCAGCAAAAACATCAGCTCCGCCACCACGAACAACGGCCCGATGATCAGCCCGCTGAGATCATCGACAAATGCCGGTTTGCGCCCTTCGTAGTAATGCCCGACGAACTGGATCGCCCAACCGATCACGAACAGGCCGATTCCGCTCGCCAACCACACCAGGGTGCTCTGCACCGCGAGGATTTGGCCCACCCAAACGGATAGGCAGAGCAGCACGCTCATCAGCAGTCCAAGAGCCAGTTCCAGGCGCAGATAAAACACCGCCGAAACCATCGCCAACAGCACCGCGGGACTGACTTCGAGCCCGGCCAGCGGCCATTGCGGCCGCGACAGCAACACCGCCACGGCGACTACGATCAGGGGAATGCCGATGAAGTGGCTGGCGATATTGCGCGGGTCACGGTGATAGTCCGCGTATTGACTGAGGTGCTCGACGAGGTTTTTCATTGTTATTCCTCCTGTAGGGTGATGGGATCATGCCCTGCCTGAAACTTTCACTCTGTCAGCTACACGACAATTGTCTCGGAGTTCTCATGGATGTATCTGCCTGGCGCTCGCGCCTGCTGACCGGACACTGGTTCAACCATCTGCCCGCTGATTTGCAGGATAGCCTGCTCGCCGCCGCCAAGGGCCGGCGCCTGACGCCCGGCCAGCGCCTGTTCCAGCGCGGCGATCCGCCCTGCGGACTGTACGCCGTGCTGGAAGGGTCGGTCAGGGTCGGTGCCGTCAGCGAGAAGGGCAAGGAAGCCTTGCTCGGGGTGATCGAGCTGCCTTACTGGTTCGGCGAGATTTCCCTGTTCGATGGTTTGCCGCGGACCCACGATGCTTATGCCGTGGGGCACACCATTCTGTTGCAGGTGCCCCAGGACGTTTTGCTCAAGCTGCTCGATGAACACCCGGAATACTGGCGACAGTTTGCCCTGTTGATGAGCCAGAAACTGCGCCTGACCTTTATCGGCCTGGAGCAGTTGAGCCTGATGTCGGCACCGGCGCGTGTGGCGCATCGGCTGTTATTGATTGCCGAGGGCTACGGCGAACTGAACCGTTCGCGGCAATTGATCGAGGTGTCCCAGGAGCAGTTGGCGGCGATGTTGTCGCTGTCGCGCCAGACCATCAACCAGATCCTCCAGGATTTCCAGCAACAGGGCATCCTGCGCACCAGCTATGGCGGGATCGAGATCCTCGACCTGGAAGGCCTGCGGGCGACGGCCAGCGCTTGAACCGTCGTCAGCGCAGCCCGTCGCGAAACTGCCCTGGTGTCATCCCGGTCCAGCGCTTGAACGCCCGGCTGAAGCTGCTGGTATCGGCAAACCCCAGCAGATAGCTGACCTCGCTCAGCGAACACTGCGGGTCACGCAGGTGCAGCAGCGCCAGGTTCTCCCGGCATTCATTGAGCAAGGTGTCGTAGCGCGCACCCTCATCGGCCAGGTGCCGTTGCAGGCTGCGCAGGCTCAGGTGCAGGGTCTGGGCGATGCGCTCCGCCGATGGCTCGCCTTCCGGCAACTGGGCCTCGATGGCTTCGCGCACGCGACGTTCCCAGGTCAGCGGCTTCAATTGCGCCAGGGTACGGTTGAGCACGGTCTCGTTGTGCTGGGCCAGTTCCGGGTTGGCATCGTCCAGGTGACTGTCGAAATCGCTGCAGGCGAACTCCAACCGATCCTCTTCGGCGGCGAAGAACACCGGGGCGCGGAACACCGTGTGCCAGGGCGTCGGATCGGCCGGCGCCGGGCGTCGCAGATGCACCGCCAGCGGCGCGTAATCGCGGCCCAGGCGGTTGCGGCAGGTGCGCACATAAATCGAAACGAAGGCATCGATGGCTTCGGGGGCCGGTGCCGGGCCGTCCTTCGGCACTTGCAGGCGAAAACGGTAGCGTTCTCCCTCGCGGCTGAATTCCAGCCCCAGCGCATCGCTGACCACCTGGTGATAACGCACGATCCGTTCGAACACCTCGCGCAGGCTGCCGCTGGCCACCAGTGCGTAGCCAAGGGCATGGAAGGTGGTCGGGCTGACAAACCGCGAGACCCGCAAGCCGATGGCCGGGTCGCCGCTGCTGGCCACGGCCAACTCCCACAGGCGCGTGGTGGCCGACAGCGGGTAGCGGGCGTTGGGGTCGTCCATCAATTGCGGGTCGAGCCCGGCTTCGCGGCACAGGGCGGCGCTGTCGAGGCCCAGGGCGTCGAGTTGCTTGCGCAGGGCGCGGGTCCAGCTGGAGAGTGAGGTCGGTTCGGGCATGTTGGCGTATCCGGTCAACGGGTTGGCGTTCGCGGCTACGACCTCTGATGCTGCAACGGCGCAGGATACGAACATCAATAACCAGAGGATGGAATCATGGACGGTGTTTGCGCAAGTCCCGAGCGTATGAATGATCAACAACGATCAGCCTATATTCGCGAAAAAGTCATGTCCCGGGGCGTCGAGTTGCGCCGGCGCTACCCAATCCTGAAGCATCAGGACGCCCTGGGCGCGGGCATCCTGGCGTTTGCCCTGGCCGGGATGATCGGTTCGGCGGCCCTGTATGTCGGCGGATATATGGCGGGGTGGGCCTGTTTGTTACTGAATGCTTTTTTTGCCTCGTTGACCCATGAACTGGAACACGACCTGATCCACAGCATGTATTTCCGCAAACAACGGGTGCCCCACAACCTGATGCTGGCGTTGGTCTGGCTGGCGCGACCGAGCACCATCAACCCGTGGATTCGTCGCCATCTGCACCTCAATCATCACAAGGTTTCCGGCACCGAGGCGGATATGGAAGAGCGCGCCATTACCAACGGCGAGCCTTGGGGGATCGCCCGCTTGCTGATGGTCGGTGACAACGTGATGTCTTCACTGATCCGCATGCTGCGGGCCAAGACCTGGACCCACAAATTCACCATCCTCAAGCGCACGCTGCGGGTCTATGCGCCGCTGGCGCTGCTGCACTGGGGCGCGTGGTACGTATTTCTCGGGTTTCATGGGGCCAACGGGATCGCCGGCCTGCTGGGCACCTCCATCGACTGGTCGAGCCATACCCTGGCGGTGATGCGGGTGATCGATATCGCGGCGGTGGTGATCATCGGGCCTAACGTGCTGCGGACCTTTTGCCTGCATTTCGTCAGCTCGAACATGCACTACTACGGCGATCTCGAGGCCGGCAACGTGATCCAGCAGACCCAGGTGCTCAATCCCTGGTGGCTGTGGCCGTTGCAGGCGTTCTGCTTCAACTTTGGCAGCACCCACGGGATTCATCATTTCGTGGTCAAGGAACCGTTCTACATTCGCCAGATGACCGCGTCGGTGGCGCACAAAGTGATGGCCGAGATGGGCGTGCGCTTCAATGATTTCGGGACGTTCGGACGGGCCAACCGGTTTGTCCGGGCAGAGCGCCAGAGCCCGCAAGCGGTCAGTCCGGCACAAGGCTGAGGGGTAATGCGGTGGTGAGCGGGTTTATCAAGGCCGAACACGGTCCCTGCGGGAGCAGAGGCTCTAGACCGCGACCCTGTCCTCCTGGCTATCCACCGCCACCAACGTCTCGATCATCGCCCGCGCCGCCGGTGACAGCCGGAACCCGGTGCGGCTGACGATCCCGCAGCGGGCGTTCATGCTCTCGATGTTCTGTGGCAGGTTGCGCCAGTGCAGCAGCACCAGCGAACCCTGTTCCACGTCATCGACGAACGCCTCCTGGGTGCCGATGCCAATCGCGTTGGACTGGCGGACGATCTTCACCAGTGCCGGAAAATGCTCGGTCTCGATAGTCGGTGAAAAATCCGTGCGCCCGCTGAGGTTCGCCAGCAGCTTGCGGATGCCCGGCGGAATCAGCGTGGTCGCCAGCGGATAGTCGAACATATCGTTGGTCGACAGGCTTTCCTTGGCCAGCAACGGATGCCCTGGCCGGCAGAAAAATACCCCGCGCTTGGGCGTCAGCGCCTGGGTTTGAAAGTTCGGATCGGCCTCGAAATGGCGGATGTCGGCGATAAAAAATTCGATCTCCTCGCGACTCAGGCTACGACTGAGTTTTTCCCAGTTATCCACATGGAATTGGGTGCGCACTTTCGGGTGGGCATTGATAAACCGCGCCACCGCTTCCGGTACCAGTTTCACCGCCGGCACCGGGCCGCAACCGAAGCGCAGCTCGCCGGCATCGAGCTTGGTCATCTGGGTCACTTCGGCGCTCAGCAATGCCGCGCCCTGGACCAGGGTCAAGGCATGTTGCAGCACCACCTGGCCTTCCGGTGTCGGGCGCAAATCCTTGTTGCCACGGTCCACCAGCACGCAGCCGAATTCCTGTTCCAGTCCCTGAATACTGCGGCTGAAGGCCGGTTGGGTGATACCCATGGCGTCCGCTGCGCGGACAAAACTGCGGTGCTCGTTGAGGGCGATAAAGTAGCGCAGTTGGCGAAGATCCATAGGCTTTCCTTGCATCCGAAAAATAGCGTGAAGGCATTTACGACGAGCGAGGTCTGAGGTTTTAAATGCAAGCTTTTATTCCGTCAATGAAGCATATGTTTTATTTTTAGACCTAAATTGAATATGTATAGAGCATTGCAAGGATTGCTCGGTGCGCCACGGACCCCTCGGGGTCACCGGGCGTTATGACTTCTGAACCGATGCCCAGGCAAGTTGGATATAAGAAAACCGTTCTTCAAGTAAGTTATTCAGAATGGCCATGGTCCATATAGCCAATCGATTGAGAAATAACCGGGTGTTGAGTTGGACAGATATTACAAGTCCAACCATGCTGGGAGTCGTGAGTTTCAGGAGAAGCTCACCTTCATGGGAAGAGTGTATTAACGACATAAGGAGAACGCATCATGTCGAGCATCAATGGAACTTATGTAAACGCCAACTCTGACGCCAAACTGGTCGTGACCGACGGTAACGACTCGAACGGCTCCTTCAGCGGGCAGATCACCCAGGCCGGTGTGAACTACAACGTCACTGGGCACTACCACTTCCAGAACAGCACCGGCCAGCCCACGATCATCGCCTTCACTGGCTACAATGATGGTCACGGCTATGTCACCTTCGCGGCCTTCTCCCCCGACCACAATTACGGGCGACTGAGAGCCAGCGGCTCGCGCAGTACCTTTGACGGCCAAGTGGTCGGTCTGGGTGGCGAGTTCGTCAAACAGTAATAAACGCCCCACAATATACTGCCAGGCCAACGCACGGGTGAGTGAAGTGTTTCGCTCATCCGCTCGAAGTACTGGCGGTATGTTTTGTCGTTTCCGTTAATTATTAAATTTGCACTTTTGTTGTTTGATCTTCCCTCTTTCTTACATCCCGATCCTTCTTCTCGTTTCTTTGTCATCCGCCCTGTTGTCGATGTGGCGACTGCTGCCGTGTGCTCGAAACCTGTCACTCGCTGGGACGGGGCGGGCATAGAAGCGATGCCTTCAGCGAATATTTTCAATGCCTGAAAAGCATGGTGTTTATGGCGATTGGCTGGAGCCCTTGAAACACGCGGTCTTGAGCGGATCAGCTAAATTAAATATTCGTTTTTGTTCTATGTATAACTTTAAAGATTACTTTAAGACCTAAGTAAGCTCCATGGATCATCCGCACCTCGACGCCGCCAAGCGCGCCTCGACGATTTTTTGCTGAAGACCGCAGGAGTTATTCAATGGGCAATGTCCAAACCGCAGCCAGTGCACATGAGGTGCGCAGGCGCCCAGCACCGGGTGGTGAGTTGGTCGACCTCGGCCGGCCCCATCGTGCGCCGTTGGGGCAGTTGCGTCTGCAGAAAGTACCCAAGGGCATCCTCAGTCGGCGCGAGGCCATTTTGCTCGGTGTATTCGCGCTGGTGCTGCATGGCACGGTGATCTATTGGCTGAGCCAGAAAGAGACACCGGTGCTGCCGGTGGTGCCGCCGGAAATTCCGCCGATGACCATCGAATTTTCCCAGCCGGCACCGCCCGTGGTTGAACCGCCGCCGCCCTCACCGCCACCTCCTCCTCCACAAGTGGTCGAGCCGCCACCACCGGTGGTGGACGAGTTGGCGGTCAAACCGCCGCCGCCCAAGCCGGTGCCAAAATCCAAGCCCAAGCCGGTTCCCAAGCCTGAGCCGAAACCTGCGCCCAAGCCGGTCGAGCAACCGCCCGCACCGCCAAAACCGGCGGCTCCGGCTCCGGCCGCGCCACCGGCAGCGCCTTCGCCGGCACCGGTAATCCCGGCTTCGGCCAGCGCCGGGTACCTGAAAAACCCGGCGCCGGAATACCCGCAACTGGCCCAGCGGCGCGGTTGGGAAGGTACGGTCTTGCTGCGGGTGCAGGTCCTGGCCAGCGGCAAACCGGGCGAGATTCAGATTCAGAAAACCAGTGGTCGCCAGCAACTCGACGACGCCGCGTTGGCAGCGGTCAAGCGTTGGAGCTTTGTCCCGGCCAAGCAGGGCGATGTCGCCCAGGTCGGCTGGGTCAGCGTACCCATCGACTTCAAGATCCACTGATCAGCACCCAACGGGCTAAACGCTTCCACAGAGGGAACACATCATGACGTTACTGGCATCTCCACTCCAATCCATCGAAGGCGCGGTGATCTGGCTGCTGGTGGTCTTCTCCGTCGCCACCTGGGGCCTGGCCTTGCTCAAGGGCGTGCAGTTCGGCCGCCTCAAGGCGCAGGATCGCAAGTTTCACAAGCAGTTCTGGGCAGCTTCGAGCCTCGACTCGGCCGCCGAGCTCAGCGAAACCCAACCCGGCGCCGCCGCTCGCGTGGCCCAGGCCGGTTATGCGGCGATCCAGGTCGGCGATGCGCCGCATGCGGCTGACCTGAGTCAGGCAATCAATCACCAGGACCGCCTGGAGCGCGCCCTGCGTCAGCAGATCGTGCGTGAACGGCGCTCCCTGGAAACCGGCCTGGCGGTGGTCGCCAGCATCGGCAGCACCTCGCCGTTCATCGGCCTGTTCGGGACCGTGTGGGGGATCATGGAAGCCTTGAAAGGCATCAGCGCCGCCGGTTCCGCGAGCCTGGAAACCGTTGCCGGACCGATTGGTGCCGCGCTGGTGGCGACGGGCGTCGGGATCGCCGTCGCGGTGCCGGCGGTGCTGGTTTACAACTACTTCCTGCGTCGCCTGAAACTCACCGCCGCCGACCTCGATGACTTCGCCCATGACTTCTACAGCCTGGCGCAGAAGCATTCGTTCCGCCTACTGATCCACCCGACGGCGAATAAAACCGCCGTCCAGAGCGGCGCGCAGAAAGTGAAGGAGGCGTCCTGATATGGCCTTCTCGACCCAGGACAGCGATGAGGTATTGAGCGAGATCAACGTCACGCCGCTGGTGGACGTGATGCTGGTGCTGCTGGTGGTGTTTATCGTCACCGCACCGCTGTTGACCAACGCCATTCCGATCAGCCTGCCGAAGACCGAAGCCGTGGCGCCGGTGGAACAGAAGGACCCGCTGGTGGTGAGTATCGACGGCACCGGCAAGCTGTTCCTCAACAAGGACGAAATCAAACCCGAGCTGCTGGAGTTCAACCTCCAGGCGGCCAAGGCCAAGGACCCCGATCTGCGGGTGCAATTGCAGGCCGACAACGGCGTGAACTATGGCGAAGTGGCGCGGGCCATGGCGTCCATCGAACGTGCCGGGATTACCAAGCTGTCGGTGATTACCGCCCGCTGAACGCAACAGATCTTCGAGTTTCTTGGGCCGTCTCCTTGGCAGGGTGCGGCCCTTTTTTATTTTTCACGAAGTGATGAGTCACCGCATAACCCCGTGTAGGAGCGAGCTTGCTCGCGATGGGGCCCTTGAGCCATGCGATGCCCTTGTGGACGCCATCGCGAGCAAGCTCGCTCCTACAGGGGTTGGATCATGGCTTCGTATATTCATTTGTGGTCTTAACAAATAGCTTCTTATTCCTTAACGAATATAACTCTCCTCCCTATACTCGATCAGGAACGCAAACGCTGGAGGAGGTGTACCCCATGCGCAACGAGTCGATTCGTTATCTGATCGTGCCGGGCTGGCAAGGATCGCCAGAAGATCATTGGCAAACTCACTGGCAGAACAGCCTGCCCAACAGTGCGCGGGTGGAGCAGGCCGACTGGCTGACGCCACGCCGCGAAGACTGGGTGGCGGCCCTGGCCGAAGCCATTGCCGCCGACGCTACGCCAGTGATCCTGATCGCCCATAGCCTGGGGTGCATCACCGTCGCCCACTGGGCGCAAACGGCACCGCTGCACCTGCTGCGCCAAGTCCGTGGCGCGTTGCTGGTGGCCCCGGCGGATGTCGAGCGTCCGGCCTGTGCGCCGGCCTTGCGCAACTTTGCGCCGATTCCGACCGACCTGTTGCCGTTCCCGAGCCAGATCGTCGCCTCCGACAACGATGCTGCCGTCAGCGCCCCGCGCACCCTGGAACTGGCCCGCGACTGGGGCGCGCAAGCGAGCATCCTCAGTGGTGCCGGGCATATCAATGTGAAGTCCGGCCACCAGCGCTGGGAGCAGGGTTTTGCCTACCTGTACCGCCTGCAAACCCGAATGGAACAGCATTCCCTGCGTCGCGCCTGAATTTTTCTTTTGCTTGAACGCCCACTGCCGTTAGCGGTTTGGGGCGGGAGTCTGCCATGAGCCTGCATGAAACCTTCGGTCAGCCACTGCTGACCTTCCCTGATTCGGAAAAAAGCCCGCTGAGCATTCGCGCCAAGGCGTTGGTGTTTGTCGATCCACGTTCGCGGCAACTGCGTGAAGAACTCGAAACCCTGGCGCCCAAGGCGGTGCCGGTACTGATTCGTGGCGAGACCGGGACCGGCAAGGAGTTACTCGCCCGGCATATCCATCGAGCCAGCGACCGCACCGGGTTGTTCGTCTCGGTGAATTGCGGCGCCATCAGCCCGACCTACGCCGACGCAGAGCTGTTCGGTTATGCGGCGGGGGCCTACAGCGGTTCGGCCAGCAGCCGCGCCGGCTGGTTCGGCTCGGCCAATGGCGGCACCTTGTACCTGGACGAGATCGGCGACCTGCCGCTGCCGATCCAGGTGAAGTTGCTCGCCGCGCTGGAGAATCACGAAGTCACCCGGGTCGGCGCGCCGCAGCCGAGTCCGGTGGATGTACGCCTGGTGGCGGCCACCAGCATCGATCTGGCCCAGGCGGTGGCGGTCGGCAAATTCCATGAGCGCCTGTATCACTACCTCAGCGAAGGCCGGCTGGAGTTGCCGGCGTTGCGCGAGCGGATCGGCGACATCCTGTCCCTGGCCGAGTATTTCCTGGGTATCTACAGCCAGCGCCTGAGCTTGCCGGTGCCATTGATCAGCGAAAGTGCCCAGCGCGCCCTGGAGCGCCACAGTTGGCCGGGCAATACCCGTGAGCTGGAAAATGTCATTCACTTCGCGCTGCTGGTCAGCAGTGGCGACGAGATTCTGCCGGAGCATCTGAATCTACCGGCGCCGCTGGCTCTGATCGAGCAATTTATCGGCAGCAGTTCCCCTGGGGAACTGGCGGCACTCAAGCGCCTGCTGGATAACGCCGGCGCCTGATCGCCTATAGGAGCCGGCTTGCTGGCGATTGATTCAAGCGACGCGGTGTCCCAGGGGCACCGCGTTTTCGTTTATCGCCAGCAAGCCGGCTCCTACAGAGGGACGTGCTCGGCAGCGTCTGTATGAATAAAATGGAATATGAAGATGAATAAAAGATATTGTTCTGGAATAAAAAATATCGGTATCTTCTGTTCCACGCCGGCGATATCACTTTGCTGGCACCTCTCTCAAGGCTGTCGTCAGTGACGACCGTGATCTTCGATAAGGACACTGCATGAAAAAGGTTCTGTTGTTTACCGCATTGGCGGCCGCTCTGACGGCGGGTCTGGCCCAGGCTGGCGAGAAACTGGTGGTGGCGGCAACGCCGGTGCCCCACGCCGAGATCCTTGAGCTGATCAAGCCGACCCTGGCCAAAGAAGGCGTGGACCTGGAAATCAAGGTGTTCACCGACTACGTCCAGCCGAACACCCAGGTGGCCGAGAAGCACCTGGACGCCAACTACTTCCAGACCAAGCCGTACCTGGATGGCTTCAATAAAGGCAAGGGTACCAACCTGGTCACCGTTATCGGCGTGCACGTCGAACCGTTCGGTGGTTACTCGAAGAAAGTCAAAAGCCTGGCTGACCTGAAAGACGGCGCCACCGTGGCGATCCCGAACGAAGGCAGCAACAGCGGCCGCGCCCTGCTGCTCTTGCAGAAAGCCGGTCTGATCACCCTGAAAGACCCGACCAACGCCCTGTCGACCCCGAAAGACATCGTCAAGAACGACAAGCACCTGAAGTTCAAGGAACTGGAATCGGCCCTGCTGCCACGGGTTCTGGACCAGGTTGACCTGGACATGATCAACACCAACTACGCGCTGGAAGCGGGTCTGAACCCAGCTAAAGACGCACTGGTCATCGAAGGTGCCGATTCGCCTTACGTGAACTTCCTGGTGGCCCGTCCGGACAACAAGGACAGCGACGCTATCCAGAAGCTGGCCAAGGCCCTGACCAGCCCGGAAGTTAAAGCGTTCATCGCCGAGAAGTACAAAGGCGCGGTCCTGCCGGCGTTCTGATTCGCGAATAACCCCTTCAAGGTTTGAACGCCGACGAGCAACCCGCGTCGGCGTTTTTTATTGCGCGGATTTTCCCGCCGCCGAAAAAACCGCCTGCCAACGCGGTATCCCTGTAGGAGCGAGCTTGCTCGCGATGGGGCCCTTGAGTCGTATAGCGTCCTTGCGGACGCCATCGCCAGCAAGCTGGCTCCTACAGTTTTTTGGCGCTGGGGTTGTCACTGCCCGACGCAAGGCCCGCAGCAGTTTCAGGATGTCCTGAGGGTCGAGCTTTTTCGGTGCAATTGCCTGGGCCATGGCTGCTTTCCTTGTCGCGGGGTGGCCGTGGAATCCGGCCATTGGCGTCCGTACCTGGCGCCCCTCGGGTAAAAAATCCGTCTATAACTCGACCACGGTAGTTGCCCATGATCCATCCGGCAACTCTCGCCATGCCGCCATCGTCAATCCGGCCAATGCCAGGCCGGCTCGTCCAGCATGCCCTGGCCGACCACCTCGGTCTGCCCGAGGACTTTCTCCAGCACAATGGAATTGCACGCCGGGTCCTGCTGCAACGCCGCGATCAGCCGGCTGGCATGGGACACCACCCACACCTGGCACTTCTCCGAGGCCTGCACGATCAGGCGCGCCAAAGCCGGCAGCAGGTCCGGGTGCAGGCTGTTTTCCGGTTCGTTCAGCACCATCAGGGTCGGTGGCCGGGGCGTCAGCAAGGCCGCCACCAACAACAGGTAGCGCAAGGTCCCATCCGAGAGTTCGGCGGCTGACAGTGGCCTCAACAGACCCTCCTGATAAAACTCGATGGCAAAGCGTGCCCCTTGCAACGGCGCGATCTGCAGTCGTGCGCCGGGGAAGGCATCGCTGATCGCGGCGTACAGTGCCTCGGGATCGCCGATTTCAATGATGGTGCGCAAGGCCGCCGCAAGGTCGTGGCCATCGTGGTGCAGCACCGGGGTGCGGGTCCCCAGTTGCGGCTGGCGCACCGGCGCCTCGGCATCGCTGCGAAAGTGATCATAAAAGCGCCAGCCGCGAATGCTCTCGCGCAGTAACAGCACCTCCGGCGAACTGCGCAGATTGCCGACCTGATCGAACAGGCTGTCAAAGGCTGGCGTGTGTTGTGCCAGGACCTCCCAACTACGCCCTTCGCGGGCCTTGACCATGGGCCCCGAGCGCGCCACCAGCAGGCTCGCCGGACGATAGAGGGGCCCGGCCCAGATGCATTCGCGCTTGATTTCCGGGTCCAGGGAAAACCACGACAGGCTTGGCTCCGGCAGTCCCAAGGAAATCGCATAGCTGAAGTCCTCACCGGCAAACCCCAGGCGCAGGCGCTTGGGGTGCTGGTAATGCGTGCCCTGGATCGGCACTTCGCCGTTGCGCATGCGCTGGGTGATTTTTTCCGGCCCGGCCCAGAACGTCGAATCCAGTCCACCTTCACGCGCCAGCGCATTGACCACCCCGCCCTGGGCGGTTTCCGCCAGCAGGCGCAGGGCGCGATACAGATTGGACTTGCCGCTGCCATTGGGCCCGGTGATCAGGTTCAGCCGACCCAGGGGCACCACCAGTTTGTTGATCGAGCGGTAGTTGGCGACGGCCAGGGTCTTGAGCATGAAAAACATCCTGCTGGGTGAGTCGAGTCGGTAATGTGCGCGGAGGGAACCCTGTTCTACGCTAACAGTCGTAACGGCACTGGCGAAACTGTATTACGCAAAGGAGCGTGCATGAAAGGGCAGCGAACACACTGGGCGGTCGCCCTCGGCCTGACGGCGCTCTTGAGCGGATGCGGTCATGAGCAACCGCCCGCGCCCGAGCGCCCCCGGGTTTTCGTCGAGCAGGTACAGCCCAAGCGTTTCGGTGCCGCCGTGACCCTGACCGGCGATGTCCAGGCCCGTGTGCAGACCGACCTGTCGTTCCGCGTCGGCGGCAAGATCATCCAGCGCACTGTCGATGTCGGTGCGCGGATCTCGGCCAAACAGGTGCTCGCCAAGCTCGACCCCAAGGACCTGCAAACCAATGTCGACACCGCCCAGGCCGAGGTCAATGCCCAGCAGGCGCGGGTGCAGCAGACCAGCGCGGCCTTCGTCCGTCAGCAGAAACTCCTGCCCAAGGGTTATACCAGTCGCAGCGAATACGATTCGGCCCAGGCCGCCTTGCTGAGCAGCAAGAGCGCGCTCACCGCGGCCCAGGCGCAGTTGGCCAATGCCCGCGAACAGTTGAGCTACACCTCGTTGGTCGCCGAGGCGCCCGGGGTGATCACCGCCCGCCAGGCCGAGGTCGGGCAAGTGGTGCAGGCGACCATGCCGATCTTCAGCCTGGCCCGCGACGGTGAACGCGACGCGGTGTTCAACGTCTATGAATCGCTGCTGGTGGAGCCGCCCGGCGACCAGGTCATTACCGTGACCCTGCTCGACAACCCGAGCATCCAGGCCACGGGCAAGGTCCGTGAAGTGACCCCAGCGGTCTCCGCGCAAAGCGGCACCGTGCAGGTCAAGGTCGCCCTCGGCGCGCTGCCGGCCGGCATGGACCTGGGCTCGGTGGTCAGCGCCACCGTCACCGCTCCCGCCAAGGCGAGCATCGAACTGCCCTGGTCGGCCCTGACCAAGGACATCAGCGAGCCGGCCGTATGGCTGGTGGACGATGCGGGCAAGGCCAACCTGCACCGGGTCAAGGTCGGGCGCTACCTTACCGGTCACGTGATCATCAGCGATGGGCTCAAAGGCGGTGAGAAAGTGGTGATCGCCGGTGGCCAGTTGCTCCATCCGGACATGTTGGTGGAGATCGCCGAGCCGCCAGCGCAACCGGCCAAGGGAGCGCAGCCATGAAGCGTCTGTCACTGGTGTTGCTCGGCGGCCTCTTGCTGGCCGCCTGTTCCAAACCGGAGCCGCCTCCCGAGCCGGTGCGGCCGGTGCTGTTCGTCGAGGTCAAGCCGGCGCTGGAGCAGAGCCTCGGGCGTTTCGCCGGGAGCATCCAGGCGCGTTATGAAAGCACCCTGGGTTTCCGCGTCTCGGGACGCATTGCCCGGCGTTATGTGGATGTCGGCAGCGAAGTGGAGCAGGGCGCCTTGCTCGCCAGCCTCGACCCTACCGATCAACAGAACCAGTTGCGCGCCGCCGAAGGCGACCTGGCGCGGGTCCAGGCGCAGTGGATCAACACTCAGGCCAATGCCCGGCGCCAGCAGGAATTGTTCAACCGAGGCGTCGGCGCCCAGGCGCAACTGGACGTGGCCCAGACCGACCTGAAAACCACCAGCGCGTCCCTGGAACAGGCCAAGGCTTCCGTCAGTCAGGCCCGTGATCAGCTCGGCTACAGCGAACTGCACAGCGACCACGCGGCGGTGGTCACTGCCTGGAAAGCCGAGGCCGGCCAGGTGGTCAGCGCCGGCCAGCAAGTGGTGACCCTGGCGCGTCCCGATATCAAGGAAGCAGTCATTGACCTGCCGGCACCCCTGGCCGATCAGTTGAGCGAAGGCGTCGAGTTCCGCGTCGCCAGCCAGCTCGACCCCAGCGTCAACACCACCGCGCGTGTGCGGGAAATCGAACCCCAGGCCGATAGCGCCACCCGCACCCGACGTGCCCGCCTGACCCTGGCCGAGACCCCGGCGGCATTTCGCCTGGGCAGCTCCATCAGCGTCACCCTCAGTTCGGCTATCGAACCACGCACCCGCCTGCCCCTTTCGGCCCTGCTGGAAAGCGAGGGCAAGACGCGGGTCTGGGTCATCGACCCGCAGAGCCAGACCGTCGCGCTGCGTGAGGTCCAGGTGCTTAGCCGCGACGCCGACAGCCTGCTGCTGGCCTCCGGAGTCAAACCCGGCGAACGGGTGGTCAGTGCCGGGGTGAACAGCTTGAAACCGGGACAGAAAGTCAAAGTCGATGAGGAAAAAGCTCAATGAAAGGGTCCTTCAACCTGTCCGAATGGGCCCTCAAACACCAGTCGTTCGTCTGGTACCTGATGTTCGTCGCGCTGTTGATGGGGGTGTTCTCCTACATCAACCTGGGGCGTGAGGAGGATCCGTCGTTCACCATCAAGACTATGATCATCCAGACCAAATGGCCCGGCGCCACGGTGGATGACACCCTGGAGCAGGTCACCGACCGCATCGAGAAAAAACTCGAAGAACTCGACTCCCTGGACTACGTGAAGAGTTACACCCGGCCGGGCGAATCGACGGTGTTCGTGTTCCTGCGTGATACCACCAGCGGTAAGGACATTCCGCAGATCTGGTACCAGGTGCGCAAGAAGATCGACGATATTCGCGGCGACTTCCCCCAGGGCATCCAGGGGCCGGGGTTCAACGATGAGTTCGGCGATGTCTTCGGGTCTGTCTACGCCTTTACCAGCGACGGCCTGAGCATGCGCCAGCTGCGCGATTACGTGGAGCAGGTGCGGGCGCAGATCCGCGATGTGCCGGGGCTGGGCAAGATCCAGATGATCGGCGAGCAGGACGAAGTGCTCTACCTGAACTTCTCCACGCGCAAACTGGCGGCCCTGGGCATCGACCAGCGCCAGGTGGTGCAAAGCCTGCAATCGCAGAACGCGGTGACCCCGGCCGGGGTGATCGAGGCCGGGCCGGAACGGATTTCCGTGCGGGCTTCCGGGCAGTACGCCTCGGAGAAAGACCTGGAGGCGGTCAACCTCAAGCTCAATGACCGTTTCTACCGACTGGCGGACATCGCCGAGATCAGCCGCGGTTATGTCGACCCGCCGACCCCGCTGTTCCGCTACAACGGCCAGACCGCCATCGGCCTGGCCATCGCCATGAAGAAGGGCGGCAATATCCAGGACTTCGGCAAGAGCCTGCACGCGCGCATGGACAGCCTGACCGCCGAATTGCCGGTGGGCGTCGGCGTGCACAAGGTTTCCGACCAGGCCGAGGTGGTGGAAAAGGCCGTCGGTGGTTTCACCAGCGCTTTGTTCGAAGCGGTGATCATCGTCCTGGTGGTGAGCTTTATCGCCCTCGGCCTGCGTGCCGGGTTGGTGGTGGCCTGCTCGATCCCGCTGGTGCTGGCGATGGTCTTCGTATTTATGGAATACAGCGGCATCACCATGCAGCGGATCTCCCTTGGTGCGCTGATCATCGCCCTCGGCCTGCTGGTGGACGATGCGATGATCACCGTGGAAATGATGGTCACGCGTCTGGAG
Organism: Pseudomonas gingeri; assembly: GCF_013386165.1. Lineage (GTDB taxonomy): Bacteria > Pseudomonadota > Gammaproteobacteria > Pseudomonadales > Pseudomonadaceae > Aquipseudomonas > Aquipseudomonas gingeri_C. The sequence continues at coordinate 104,221 of NZ_JACAOS010000030.1, forward strand.
AAGGGCGACACCAAGGAGCAGGCGGCGACGTTCGCGTATACCTCGACGGCCTTTCCGATGCTCACCGGGACCCTGGTGACCGTGGCCGGTTTTGTGCCCATCGGCCTCAACGCCAGTTCCGCCGGGGAATACACCTTCACCCTGTTCGCGGTGATCGCCGTGGCGATGTTGGTGTCCTGGGTGGTCGCGGTGTTGTTCGCGCCGGTGATCGGCGTGCATATCCTCAGTGAAAAAGTGAAGGGTCACGACGGCGGGACGGGGCGGATTGCCCGGGTGTTCAACGCCGGCTTGCTCTGGTCGATGCGCCATCGCTGGTGGGCCATTGGCCTGACGGTACTGGTGTTTGCCTTGTCGGTGTTCTGCATGCGTTTTGTGCAGAACCAGTTCTTTCCGTCCTCGGACCGGCCGGAAATTCTCGTCGATCTCAACCTGCCGCAAAACGCCTCGATCAACGAGACACGCAAGGCCGTGGACAAGCTGGAGGCGAGCCTCAAGGACGACCCGGACATCCTGCGTTGGAGCAGTTACATCGGCGAGGGCGCGATCCGGTTCTACCTGCCCCTCGACCAGCAATTGCAGAACCCTTACTACGCGCAGCTGATCATCGTCAGCAAGAGCCTGGAGCAGCGCGCGGCGTTGATCCAGCGGCTGAACAAGCGTCTGCGCGAGGACTTCGTCGGGATCGGCAGCTTTGTCCAGACCCTGGAAATGGGTCCGCCGGTGGGGCGGCCGTTGCAGTACCGGGTCAGCGGCAAGGACATCGACCAGGTGCGCAAGCACGCCATCGAACTGGCGACCATCCTCGACAAGAACCCCAATGTCGGCGAAACCATCTATGACTGGAACGAGCCAGGCAAGGTGCTGCGCATCGATATCGCCCAGGACAAGGCGCGGCAGTTCGGCCTGTCGTCCGAGGACGTGGCAAGGCTGATGAACAGCATTGTCAGCGGTTCGCCGGTGACCCAGGTCAAGGACGATATCTACCTGATCAACGTGGTCGGGCGGGCGGTGGACAGTGAGCGGGGTACGCCGGAAACCTTGCAGAACCTGCAGATCGTCACGCCCAGCGGGGTGTCGATTCCATTGCTGGCGTTCGCCACGGTGCGCTATGAACTGGAGCAGCCGTTGGTCTGGCGGCGTGATCGCTTGCCGACGATTACCCTCAAGGCCGGGGTGCGTGGCAACTTGCAGCCGACCGATCTGGTCAAGCAGTTGAAGCCCGATATCGATCAGTTCGCTGCTGGCTTGCCGGCGGGTTACAAGGTGGTCACCGGCGGTACGGTGGAGGAAAGCGGCAAGGCCCAGGGCCCGATTGCCAAGGTGGTGCCGCTGATGTTGTTCCTCATGGCGACCTTCCTGATGATCCAGCTGCACAGCGTGCAGAAGATGTTCCTGGTGGCGAGCGTGGCGCCCCTGGGGCTGATCGGCGTGGTCCTGGCGTTGGTGCCGACGGGCACGCCGATGGGCTTTGTGGCGATTCTCGGGATTCTCGCGCTGATCGGCATCATCATTCGCAACTCGGTGATCCTGGTGACCCAGATCGACGAGTACGAACGCAATGGCTACGCGCCGTGGGATGCGGTGGTGGAGGCGACGGAGCATCGGCGTCGACCGATCTTGCTGACGGCGGCGGCGGCGAGTCTGGGGATGATCCCGATTGCCCGGGAAGTGTTCTGGGGGCCGATGGCCTACGCGATGATCGGCGGGATCGTGGTGGCGACGGTGCTGACGCTGATGTTCCTACCGGCGCTGTATGTGGCCTGGTACAAGATTCGCGAGCCGCGCAAAGAGGTGTAGCGAGTGCCCTGCACTCGTATCGCGAGCAAGCTCGCTCCTACAATGGTCTGGTCCACAAAACCTGTAGGAGCGAGCTTGCTCGCGATGCGACCGCAGGTCGCTTCTCGCCGGTTTATTCCGCTGTCGACGGTTTCTCCCACAAATTGATCCCGCCTTCCTGGGCAAAACGATCAATCTCCGCCAGCTCTTCCTGAGTGAAACTCAGGTTCTTCAACGCGCCGACGTTCTCGATAATCTGCTCCGGCCGGCTGGCGCCGATCAGTGCCGAAGTCACCCGTGGGTCGCGCAATGTCCAGGCCAAGGCCAATTGCGCCAGGCTCTGGCCACGGCGCTGGGCAATCTCATTCAAGGCCCGCACATGGGCGATGTTCGCTTCCGACAAGTGCGAGGCCTGCAACGAGCCGCCACCCGGACGGTTGACCCGCGCATCCTTCGGCACGCCATTGAGGTATTTGTCGGTCAGCAGACCCTGGGCCAACGGAGTAAAGGCAATCACCCCGGTACCCAGCTCTTCGACGGTGTCCAGCAGGTCCTTTTCCACCCAGCGATTGAGCAGGTTGTAGGCCGGTTGGTGGATCAGCAGCGGCACTTTCCACTCTTTCAGCAGCGCGGCGATTTCCCGGGTCTTCACCCCGGAATACGACGAGATACCGATATACAGCGCCTTGCCCTGCTGCACGGCGCTGGCCAGGGCGCTGGCGGTTTCTTCCAGTGGGGTGTCCGGGTCGAAGCGGTGCGAATAGAAGATATCCACATAGTCCAGGCCCAGGCGTTGCAGGCTCTGGTCGAGGCTGGCGAGCACGTATTTGCGCGAACCGCCGCCCTGGCCGTAAGGGCCGGGCCACATGTCCCAACCGGCCTTGCTGGAGATGATCAGCTCATCGCGGTACTGCTTGAAGTCTTCACGCAACAGGCGACCGAAGTTGATCTCGGCGCTGCCGTAGGGCGGGCCGTAGTTGTTCGCCAGGTCGAAGTGGTTGATGCCCAGGTCGAAGGCGGTGCGCAGCAGGGCACGCTGGGTGTCGATTGGCGTGCTGTCGCCGAAGTTGTGCCACAGGCCCAGGGACAGCGCCGGTAGCACCAGCCCGCTGCGTCCGACGCGGCGGTAGGGAATGGAGTCGTAGCGGTTTTCGGCAGCTTGGTAAGTCATCGAATCCTCTCTCATTGGGCAGTGACATCTTCTTTCGCGCGTACGACGTCATTGTTGTGGGGCGAAATGCCCAGCATACGCCGAGAAAAGCCCAAGCCAACCCTGGGCTCGAGCTATCGCTGAAACGTTTCATGTTTTTCCCGGATTGCGCCTTGGGTTTTCTCCGCACCCTGAGCGCACCCGGCTTGCACGATCAGCGACTATTCTTGGCGAGGAGCGATTGACATCCGAGAGGACCCTTGTTCCAGGTTTTTGAGTAGTACGATTTGATACATACCTGCTTACTTTTCCTCCGGCCTGAGTAACCCTTTTTTATTCAGTAAAATCTGGAAATATGGAAATTATTGGCTTCGTATGCATGCTACGTAGTACGAAATAGTACGGATTCGGGTGCTGAAAATAAGGTGGTTTTCTGCTGGAGGACGCCCGATCAGTGCGCTTTTTCAAAAATCTCGCTGATCCAGTCGACAAACACCCGCACCCTGGGTGACATCTGTCGGTTTTGTGGATAAAGCACCGAAACCGGCATGGGCGGCGGCGGGTGGTTCGGCAGGACCTCCTTGAGCAAGCCCTGACCGATCTGCTCGGCCACGCGGTAATGTGGCACCTGGATCAGCCCCAGCCCGGAGACCGCCGACGCGGCATAGATCTCCGCGCCAAATACCGAGACCCGGCCCGCCAGGGGCACTTCGCGCAACTCGCCAGCCTCGGTGAATTCGAACGGGAACAGCTTGCCGGTGGCTCTTGAAACGTAATTGATGCCCTGATGCCGGCTCAGGTCCGCGAGGCTCTGGGGTTCACCGTATTTGCGCAGGTACGCGGGGCTGGCGCAGGTCACCTGGCGCAGGTTGGCGACGCGCCGCCCGATCAGTGAGGAGTCGCCGAGATTGCCCGAACGCAGCACGCAATCCACGCCCTCGGCGATCAGGTCGATAAAGTGGCTGGCCTCGCTCATCGACACGTCGATGTCCGGGTAACGCTCGAGAAATGCCGGCAGCGCCGGGACCACGAAGTAGCGCGCCAGCGTGCCCTGCAGGTCCACCCGCAAACGGCCCTTGGGCGCCACCGAGCGAAACGCCAGTTCGGCCTCTTCCAGCTCCGCCAGCAACTGCACGCAACGTCGGTAATAGGCCTCGCCATCGAGGGTCGGCCGGACGCGGCGCGTACTACGCTCCAACAGCCGGGTGCCAAGCCAGGTCTCGAACTGATTCAGGGTATGGGTCAGGGTTGCGCGGGGCAGGTTCAGGTCTTCGGCGGCCAGGGTGAAGCTGCTGCGTTCGTAGATTCGTACAAAAACCTTCATGGCCTTGACCTGGTCCATGGGCGCTCCGCTGCGATTTATTGTTGGCGATTATTGAACAGTCAAGCCAACTATCGAGCATTTATCACCCTGGGTAAACATGTGAAATTGGCCCCACACCCAACGAACACCCCAGGAGATTCGATATGACTACCCAGAAAGTTGCCATCGTCACCGGCGCCTCGCGCGGCATCGGCGCGGTCATCGCCCGTCAGTTGGCGGCGCAAGGTTTTGCCGTCGCGATCAACTACGCCAGCAGCGCCAACGAGGCTTCGGCGCTGGTGGTGGAACTGCGTCAGGCCGGCCACAAAGCCATAGCGATCAAGGCCGATGTCGCCAGCTCCGCCGATGTTGCCCGTCTGTTCGATGAGACCGAGCAGCAACTGGGCAAGGTCGATGTGTTGGTCAACAACGCCGGGATCCTCAAGGTCTTGCCGTTGGCCCAGCACAGCGATGAACTGTTCGAGCAGACCTTCGCCATCAACACCCAGGGCACCTTCAACACCCTGCGTGAAGCGGCGACCCGGATGAATGACGGTGGCCGTATCGTCAATTTCTCCAGCAGCACCGTGGGCCTGAACCTGCCCGGTTATGCGGTGTACATCGCCAGCAAGGCGGCGGTGGAGTCCCTCACCCAGGTGTTTGCCAAGGAACTGCGCGGTCGCCAGATCACCGTCAATGCCGTGGCGCCTGGCCCGGTGGCAACTGAGCTGTTCCTGCACGGCAAGAGCGAGGAGCAGATCCAGACCTTCGCCAAGATGCCGCCGCTGGAACGTCTCGGTCAGCCGGAAGATATCGCCGACGTGGTGTCCTTCCTGGTCAGCCCGGCCGCGGCCTGGGTCAACGGCCAGATCCTGCGGGCCAACGGTGGTCTGGTCTGATCCACGCCTTTCCCCCTGAATGATCGCCCGGTTCGCGGGCGGTCTTGCTCCCCTGCGAATCCAAGGTGAACCTTCATGAAATCCGTGATCCTGATTACCGGCGCCTCCAGCGGCTTCGGTGCCCTCACTGCCCGCGCCCTGGCCGATGCCGGCCACACCGTCTACGCCAGCATGCGTGAAACCCTCGGCCGTAATGCGCCCCAGGTGGCTGAAGTGCAGCGTTACGCCGCCGCGCACTCGGTGGACCTGCGCAGTGTCGAACTGGACGTGGCGTCCAGCGAATCGGTCGAGGCCGGCGTGGCGCGGATTGTCGCCGACTGCGGGCGGCTGGATGTGGTTATCCACAACGCCGGGCATATGTCCTTTGGTCCGACCGAGGCCTTTACCCCGGAACAGTTCGCCCAGCTTTACGACATCAATGTGCTGAGTACCCAGCGGGTCAACCGTGCGGCCTTGCCACAACTGCGCAAGCAGGGCAAAGGCCTGGTGGTGTGGGTCTCCTCCAGCAGTGCTCGCGGTGGTACGCCGCCGTTCCTGGCACCGTATTTCGCGGCCAAGGCGGCGATGGACTCCCTGGCGGTGTCCTATGCCAGCGAGCTGGTGCGTTGGGGCGTGGAAACCTCGATCGTGGTTCCGGGAGCGTTTACCCAGGGCACCCACCATTTCCTGCATTCCGGCTCGCCCGCCGATCAGACGCGTGCGCTTGAATACACCGAGGGACCTTACGCCGGGGTCGCGGAGCAGGCGCTGCAAGGCCTTGCCGCGCTGGAGCCGGCAGATGCGGATGTTGGCGAGGTGGCTCGGGCGATTGTCGAGATTGTCGGCCTGCCCCAGGGTCGTCGGCCGTTCCGTTGCCATATCGACCCATCCCAGGATGGCGCCGAAGTGGTCAATGCCATGGCCGATCGGGTGCGCGCGGAGATGTTCCGACGGATCGGGCTGGAGGATCTGTTGCAGGTCGGCGGTCGCTGAAGGGGCGGGTTTCGATCTACAGTATCAGGAGGCATTACCCGCAACACCGCACCTCGGAGGATCCTCCATGCACACCGCGATCATCCTCGCCATCGGCCTGATCCTGCTCGGCGGCACGCTGTTCTTCGGCCAGCGCCTGGGCATCAGCCGACAGATCCTCGGTGTCGGCTTTCTCGGCATGTGGCTGCTGGCGACCCTCGTCAACGGCGCCATCGGGGTGATCACCGCCCACCAGAGTCTCCTGTCGGAGTTGATGATCGGGCTGGTGGTGTTCGGCCTGCCGGCCATCGCCATGGCCTTGTTCATGGTGCTGGACAAGGCCTGACGCGGCGTCTCAACGGACCAGATGGAGGAACTGCATATGCCGTTCGTACTGGTCGAGGATGTCGTTGATGATCTGCTCCTTGCTATAGCCCATCAGGTCATAGTCCTGGCTGCCTTCGCGCAGGTGCACTTCGGCGCGATAGTAGCGGCGGTTGCGCAACTCCTTCGGGCCCATGCCGCCACGGGCGAACGACGGTGTGAAGTAGCCGCGCATCTGCACCTGGTAGATGAACGGGTGCTGGTCACCATGGCCGATTTCCAGGCTGACGTTGTCATTCACCGGGTCTGGCTGCGTCACCACGTTCAGGCCCTTCTCGACAAATCCCGCGCTGACTTCCTCGATGGCCGGACGCACCGTCTGGTCGAGGAAGCGATAGACCTCGTCCCGCGACGGGAAGTGCACCGCCTGGCTCAGGCGCTGGCGCCAGCCGCTGCGCCGTGACTGGGACACCGGCGCCAGCGAGTGCAACTGGGCGATCTGTTTCTGCGATTCCAGATGGAACGCCTTGTGCAGCCCCCACATCATCAGCAGCAGAATCAACGAGAACGGCAGTGAGGTCAGCACCACCGCTGATTTCAGCGCATCGATGCTGCCGGAGAACAGCAGCGCGCTGGTGATCAGCGCGGTCATTGCGCCCCAGAACACCCGCAGCCATTTCGGCCCGTCTTCATCGGCATTGCCGCCACGGGCGGAGAGCGTCGAAAGCACCACGGTGCCGGAGTCGGCCGAGGTGACGAAAAATACGAAGCTGATGAACACCGTGATGGCGATCACCGTCTTGCTCCAGGGATAGGTTTCCAGCAGCAGGTACAGGGTCCGCGACGGGTCGTCGAGCGCCGATTGGCCGAGGGCGCTCATACCGTGGTTGAGCACCTGGTCGATGGCGCTGTTGCCAAAAATCGACATCCACGCCAGGGTGAAGCCCAGCGGGATCAGCAACACGCCGAAGACGAACTCGCGAATGGTCCGGCCACGGGAAATCCGTGCGATAAACAGGCCGACGAAGGGCGACCAGGCAATCCACCAGGCCCAATAGAACACCGTCCAGCCCCCCAGCCAGTCGCTCGGTTTGTCGTAGGCGTAAAGATCGAAGCTCTTGGTCGGCAGCGCGCCGAGGTAGTCGCCGAGGTTCTGGATCAAGGTGTTGAGCAGATGCTGGGTGGGCCCGGCGAAGAGCACGAAGAGCAGCAGCGCGCAGGCCAGCAGCATGTTGATGTCGGACATCACCCGCACGCCCTTGTCGACGCCGGCGACCGCGACGGCAATGGCCGCGCCCATCATCAGGCTGATCAGCCCGACCTGGACCCACTGGGTGTGGGGCACGTTGAACAGGTAGTCCAGGCCCGAGTTGAGGTGCAACACGCCAAAGCCCATGTCGGCCCCGAGGCCGAACACCGTGGCGATGATGCCGAAGCCGTCCACGGCGTAGCCGATGGGCCCGTTGATGCGTTTGCCAATCAGCGGGTACAGCGCCGAGCGCAGGGCCAGCGGCAGGTTGTGCCGGTAGGCGAAGTAGGCCAGGGCCATGCCGACGAAGGCGAACACGCCCCAGCCGTGCAGGCCCCAGTGCAGAAACAGGATCTGCATGGCCTGGCGCGCGGCGGCCTGGGTCCCGGCCTCGCCCTGGGGCGGTTGCAGCAGGTGGGTCAGGGGCTCGGAGACGCAGAAGAAGAACAGGGTGATGCTGATCCCGGCGGCGAACAGCATGCCGGCCCAGGACAGGTAGCTGAACTCGGGTTCGTCGTGGTCGGCACCGAGCTTGATCTTGCCGTAGCCGGACAAGGCGGTGACCACCACGAAGACCAGGTACAGGGTCATCGCCAGCATGTAGTACCAGCCGACCGTATTGGCCGCCCAGTTTTGCGCCGCCAGCAGCCATTGGCCGGCGGCTTCGGGCAGGGCGATGACCACCAGGCCGAACAGCAGGATGAAGCTTGCGGCGAAGTAGAACACCGGCGGGTTCATGCGGATCAGGCCGCTGGTGGAAAGGGGCGATGTGCTCATGCAGCGGGCACCTCGCGGGGGTGAAGCGTGGCTGAACAGCTCGGACTCAGCAAAGGCAAGCCTCCTGTTGTGAGCGGGCGGCGAACCGCCGGTTTAACTTGAACGAACGGTCAAGTTAAACACGGATGGGGCTTGTAGGACTAATCGCAGGGCTCGGTGGTACTTGTGTGGCGAGCGGGCTTGCCCGCGCTGGGGCGCGAAGCGGCCCCCAAACCGGTACTCGCGGTGTATCTGGCAGATCGCGATGGTAGGTTTTGCGACTGCTGCGCAGCCGAACGGGGGCAAGCCCCCTCGCCACAAGTCGAGATTCGTCCTGAAGGCTAGCGCTGTGCTCCTTCTTCATGCTGTTGCAGATTCGCCTGGGTCAGGTTGCAACCGGCCGGCACGCTGCGGGTCAGCCAGACATTGCCACCGATGGTGGCGCCGCGGCCGATGGTGATGCGCCCGAGGATGGTTGCCCCGGCGTAGATCACTACATCGTCCTCGACAATCGGGTGGCGCGGATGGCCCTTCTGCAACTGGCCGTCCTCGTCCGCCGGGAAGCGCTTGGCGCCCAGGGTCACCGCCTGGTAGATGCGCACCCGCTCGCCGATGATCGCGGTTTCGCCGATCACCACGCCCGTCCCATGGTCGATAAAAAAACTAGGCCCGATCTGCGCCCCGGGATGAATGTCGATTCCGGTGGCCGAGTGGGCGATTTCCGAACTGATCCGCGCCAGTAACGGCAACCCGGCCCTATACAGATGATGGGCCAGGCGGTGATGGATTACCGCGAGAATCCCCGGGTAGCAGAGCAACACTTCATCGACGCTGCGTGCCGCCGGGTCGCCGTGGTAGGCCGCGAGAACGTCGGTGTCGAGCACCCGACGCAGCCCCGGCAGGGCCATGGCGAAGTCCTGGATCAGTTGCACGGCTTTGCCCTGGACCTCGGCGTCCGACTCGCCACCATGCCGCGCCACGTAACGCAGCTCCAGGCGCGCCTGGGCCAGGAGGGCATTGAGGGCGGCGTCGAGGGTGTGGCCGACGTAGAAGTCCTCGCTTTCCTCGCGCAGGTCCACCGGCCCCAGGCGCATGGGAAACAACGCGCCGCAGAGCGATTCGAGAATCTCGGCCATGGCCTGGCGCGACGGCAGCTCGCGGCCACCCTGTTCGTCGCTGACCCGGCCATTACGGCTGCGCCACTCATCCCGGGCGCTGCGCAACTGGCCGACGATGCTCTGTAGTTGCCAATGGCTGGAACGCTCGCTCACGATCAAATCTCCGACGGGACGACCGACCCATCGGGTCGCCTGAATGACTTCCACTTTACGGCACCGACACAAATGGTCATTAAGAACGAATGGTGCTTTCCTAAGAACTTTCCGGCATAAGCGAATGACAGTTGCCTGGGGAAAAGCCCCTGCCTATAGTCCTGGCATCTCCTACAGCCAGCTCGGACCCATGATCAAACAACAGCTTGCCCGTTTTAACCGTCTGGAACTCCTGGCCCAGGCCACGCCTCTGGAAAAGCTCGAACGCCTGTCGGCGTGGGTGGGGCGTGATATCTACATCAAGCGCGATGACCTGACGCCCCTGGCCCTCGGTGGCAACAAGCTGCGCAAGCTGGAATACCTGGGGGCCGACGCCCTCGCGGTCGGCGCCGACACGCTGGTCACCGCCGGCGCCATCCAGTCCAACCATGTGCGCCAGACCGCGGCCCTGGCGGCCCGTCTCGGCCTGGGCTGCGTGGCCCTGCTGGAAAATCCCATCGGTACCGCGGACGCCAACTACCTGGGCAACGGCAACCGCTTGTTGCTCGACCTGTTCGATGCCCGGGTCGAGCTGGTGGACAACCTGGACAATGCCGACGAGCAGTTGCAGGCCCTGGCCGAGCGCCTGCGCAGCAACGGCAAGAAGCCGTATCTGGTGCCGATCGGTGGTTCCAACGCCCTGGGCGCGCTGGGTTATGTCCGCGCCGGCTTCGAGCTGGCGGCGCAGATTGAAGACAGCGGGCTGGAATTTGCCGCCGTGGTGCTGGCGTCCGGCAGTGCCGGGACCCACAGCGGCCTGGGGTTGGCCTTGAGCGAAGCGCTGCCGGGTTTGCCGGTGGTTGGCGTGACGGTGTCGCGCAGCGACGAGGCGCAGCGGCCCAAGGTGCAGGGGTTGGCCGAGCGCACGGCCGAATTGCTCGAGGTGCCGGTACCGGCCAGCTTCAAGGTCGAACTCTGGGACGAATATTTCGCCCCGCGTTATGGCGAGCCGAACGCCGGGACCCTGGCGGCGGTCAAGCTGCTGGCGAGCCAGGAAGGCATCCTGCTCGACCCGGTCTACACCGGCAAGGCCATGGCCGGGCTGCTCGACGGCATCGGTCGCCAGCGTTTCGAGGATGGGCCGATCATCTTCTTGCACACCGGTGGCGCACCGGCGTTGTTTGCCTACAACGCTGTGCTCTAGTCCGATTTGTGGGGCCCGGCTTGCCGGCGCTGGCGGCCGGATGAGCGTCGCAAGGCTTGCTGGCCTCATCGCTGGCAAGCCAGCTCCCACAGAAGCGCAGAGGTGAGACGCTGACCTATGGGAGCTCGGCTCCTGCAGGAAGCGGGCTAGTCCGACACCAATCGGGACAGCAATAGGTAATAAAATAGAATATACAAATAGTTTTTTATTATTTTATAGAATATAAGGCGCTCGTTATAGTAACGGCGCAGGCGAATTGGCGCGAGACGCCAACGCCACTTTAAGGCAGGATTGACGCTGCGCTTCAGCGCGTCAGATTCGCGTTCCCTCCCATAAGAAAACACTCGGGGCTCGTCATGAATATTTCCGCATTTCGCAAGCGTCTGCTGGTCGGCAGCCTGGGCTTGGTACTCGGCGCCGGCCTGCTCGGCCAGGCCTTTGCCGGTGAGCAACTGGACAACATCAAGAAGGCCGGCGTCATCAACGTCGGCTTGGAAGGCACCTACCCGCCGTTCAGCTTCGTCGGTGCCGACGGCAAGCTGGCCGGCTTCGAGGTCGAGTTCTCCGACGCCCTGGCGGCAAAGCTGGGTGTGAAGGTCAAGCTGCAACCGACCAAGTGGGACGGGATTCTCGCGGCCCTGGAGTCCAAGCGCCTGGACGCTGTGATCAACCAGGTGACCATCTCCGAAGAGCGCAAGAAGAAGTATGACTTCTCCGAGCCTTATACCGTTTCCGGTATCCAGGCACTGGTGCAGAAGAAGGACGCCGACAAGTTCAAGACCGCCCAGGATCTGGCGGGCCACAAGGTCGGCGTGGGCCTGGGCACCAACTATGAACAATGGCTCAAGGACAATGTGCCAAAAGCCGTTATCAAGACCTATGACGATGATCCGACCAAGTACCAGGACCTGCGTGTAGGCCGTATCGACGCGATTCTGGTGGACCGTCTGGCGGCCTTCGAGCTGATCAAGAAGACCAACGATACCCTGGCCGTCTCCGGTGAGCCGTTCTCCCGTCAGGAAGCCGGCGTGACCCTGCGCAAAGGCGAACCCGAGTTGCTGGCCGCGGTGAACAAGGCCATCGACGAACTGCGCGCCGACGGCACCTTGAAGAAGCTGTCGGAAAAATACTTCAACGCTGACGTCACTCAATAATGGAAGCAGCTTTTCAGCTTGCGTTGGACTCCGCGCCCTTTCTGCTCCAGGGCGCGTACTACACGGTCATCCTCAGCCTGGGTGGAATGTTCTTCGGTTTGCTGCTGGGCTTCGGCCTGGCCTTGATGCGCCTGTCGCGCTTCAAGACGGTGAACTGGATCGCCAGGGTCTATGTGTCGTTCTTTCGCGGCACACCCCTGTTGGTCCAGCTGTTCGTGATCTATTACGGACTGCCGCAGATGGGCATCGAGTTGGACCCGCTGCCCGCCGCGTTGATCGGCTTCTCGCTGAACATGGCGGCGTACGCCTGTGAAATCCTGCGGGCCGCCATCAGCTCCATCGAGCGTGGCCAGTGGGAAGCGGCGGCGAGTATCGGCATGTCGCGGGCGCAGACCCTGCGCCGGGCGATCCTGCCGCAAGCTGCGCGCACAGCCTTGCCGCCGTTGGGCAACAGTTTCATTTCCCTGGTCAAGGACACGGCGTTGGCCGCGACCATCCAGGTTCCGGAACTGTTCCGCCAGGCCCAGTTGATTACGGCCCGGACCTTTGAAATTTTCACCATGTATCTTGCCGCCGCCCTGATCTATTGGGTCCTTGCCAGCCTGCTCGCACACTTGCAGAACCGTCTGGAAGAGCGGGTCAATCGGCATGACCAGGAGTCTTGACAGCATGATTGTGGTTGAAAAACTGACCAAGCAATTCAAAGGGCAGACCGTGCTCAACGGCATCGACCTGAAGGTCGAGACCGGCGAGGTGATCGCGATCATCGGTCCCAGCGGTTCCGGCAAGACCACCTTCCTGCGTTGCCTGAACTTCCTCGAAGAACCCTCCAGCGGCCGGATCAAGGTCGGCGACATCGAAATCGATAGCAGTCGCCCGCTGAACCAGCAACTGGGCCTGGTGCGCAAGTTGCGCCAGCAGGTCGGTTTCGTGTTCCAGAACTTCAACCTGTTTCCCCACCGCACGGCGCTGGAAAATGTCATCGAAGGCCCGCTGGTGGTCAAGAAGACGCCGCGTGACCAGGCGCTTGTCCTGGGCCGCAAGCTGCTGGCCAAGGTTGGCCTGGCGGGCAAGGAAGACTCCTATCCACGCAGGCTTTCCGGTGGTCAGCAACAACGGGTAGCGATTGCCCGGGCGCTGGCGATGGAGCCGCAAGTGATCCTGTTCGATGAGCCAACCTCGGCCCTCGACCCGGAACTGGTGGGCGAAGTGCTGGCAACCATTCGTGGCCTGGCCGAAGAAAAACGCACCATGGTCATCGTCACCCACGAAATGGGTTTTGCCCGGGATGTCGCCAATCGGGTGATCTTTTTCGACAAGGGCGTGATCGTCGAACAAGGTGAAGCCAAGGCGTTGTTCGCTAATCCCAAGGAAGAGCGCACCCGGCAGTTCCTAAGTAAGTTTCTCGGTAATACGTAGGGCACTTCCCAACCAAGTCAGGCGTACTCAGGGAATGAGTACGACGGTGTTGAAAAGTTGTTTATCGCGTTTCAGGTCATCGGTGTTTATGACCGCCTTTCTTCTGCTTCTTCTTTCACTCTAACGACTGCGAAAGTAGGAAGTGTCTTGATTCCCGGGCGATCCTCGCCATGACCGCTTAATGGCTTGACACCTTCCCGGCAAAACTCTTAGCTGCACTTCACAACCTGCACGACGTTATCAGGACCGTATGGAAGTTTCGGCCAACTGTATGCCGGGCTGCGTGTGTGCCTTCCAGAGTTTGTGACGGTAAGGACACCTATTGAGGTTCAAAGACAACGGTTGTTTATGCGGCCCAGGCCTGCGCCTGCACGTTGGACTTTTCGTCACCCTACAAAAAGGATTTTTGCATGACTCATTTTCAGGAAAACCTGTGGCTGGCTCCGCCTGTCGTTCCCCAGGCCCATGGGCGTGGTATTGGCCTGTTGGCCGCCGCGCAGTTGTCGATTGTCATCCGGCCCTATGTCGGCATGGATGAGGGCGACCTGATCGAGTTGTTCTGGGACGGTTGTTATGTCACGGCCCGGCAGGTGTCGGCCAGTGATGTGGGCCAGTCGCTGAGTTTGCGGGTGCCGGAGAGTTTTGTCCTGGACGGGCTGGCGCGGGTCCACTATCGAGTCTTGCGGGTGGGCAGTGCCGGCGCCTGTTCGCGTCGGCTCGAGGTACCGGTCAAGCTCGCGTGTCCGGGGGGCCAGCCCTTTGGTGAGGAAAACCAGGGACTGGCGCCGCTGATCATTCCCGCGCCGATCCAGCGCTACGGGGTCAACCCCAGCCAGATGCGCCGAGGCGTGCCGCTGACCCTGGAGCCCTACCTGAACATGGCCGTCGAGGACGAGATCACCTTGCTCTGGGGCGATGTACGCCTCGACCTGCCCAAGCTCGCGGGCGAGGACATCGGCAAGCCGGTCCGGGTCTTCGTGCCCCCGGCGGTGATCCAGGAAGCCGGTGAAGACAGCGGCCTGGATCTGACCTACTGCGTGATCGACCGGGTCGGCAACAACTCCCGTTGGGCACCGGCGAGGCGCCTCAGGGTTGGCAGCGCCCGGCATTACATCAGAACCCCGCGCCCGGTTTTTCCCACGCTCGCCCAACCCTGCCGGGGTTGAGAGGTTGGCCTTCTATACATATTCCCAAAGGTTAGTTTATTTAATTTTTATACGCGCTTAGGGTATATGCACCGGACCACCGGACTTGTTTGATTTCGATGGCATCGCGCTTTTGCGATGCTTCCAAAGAGAGATGAGGACGGTATGGTCAGGAACACAATCACCCTTGTGCGGATCGCCAGGGCATTGCGCACGCCACGGAGTGGCGATGATGTCTAACTTGCATGAAGCACAGGTCCAGAGCGACCAGGATATTGCCCCGCTGTTGTTGCCGGTCCGTGTGCTGCGCAACGACGCCGAAGCCCTGCAGGCCGCCCGTGAGTTGGCCGAGGTTGCCCGTGCGCAGGCAGCGCGCCGTGACCGTCAACGCAAGTTGCCGTGGGCCGAGATCGAGCAGTTCACCCGCAGCGGCCTGGGCAGCATCACGATTGCCCGTGAGTACGGCGGGCCGCAGGTTTCCTTTGTCACTGTGGCCGAGGTTTTCGCGATTATTTCCGCTGCCGATCCGGCCCTCGGGCAGATCCCGCAGAATCAATTCGGCATCCTGCAGTTGCTCCAGGGCACCGCCACCGAACGCCAGAAAAAGCAGCTGTTCCAGAGCGTGCTGGAAGGCTGGCGCATCGGTAATGCGGGGCCGGAGCGCGGCACGAAAAACACCCTGGAGCTGAAGACCCGGATCACCGCCGATGGCGATGGTTTTGTCATCAGCGGCCAGAAGTTCTATTCCACTGGCGCCCTGTTTGCCCACTGGGTGGCGGTCAAGGCGATCAACGACGAAGGGCGGCAGGTCATGGCCTTCGTCCGTCGCGGTACGCCGGGCTTGCGCATCGTCGACGACTGGTCGGGCTTCGGTCAGCGCACCACCGCCAGCGGCAGCGTGTTGCTGGACAAGGTGCGGGTGGAGGTGGAAGACGTCGTCGACAACTGGCGCCAGGGCGAGGTACCGAATATCCAGGGCGCCTACTCGCAATTGATCCAGGCCGCCATCGACGCGGGCATCGCCCGTGGGGCCATCGACGACAGCATCGCCTTTGTCCGCGAGCGTTCGCGGCCGTGGGTCGACGCCAAGGTCGAGCGCGCCAGTGACGACCTCTACGTGATTGCCGATATCGGCAAATTGAAAATCGAACTGCACGCCGCCGAGGCGCTGTTGCGCAAGGCCGGGCAGGTCCTCGACCAGGTCAGCGCCGGTCCCGTGGATGCGGCCGCCGCGGCCCGGGCCTCGATTGCCGTGGCCGAGGCCAAGGTGCTCACCACTGAAATCGCCTTGCTGGCCAGCGAGAAGCTGTTCGAGCTGGCCGGCAGCCGCGCCACCCTGGCCGAATTCAACCTCGACCGGCACTGGCGCAACGCCCGGGTGCATACCCTGCACGACCCGGTGCGCTGGAAATACCACGCCGTGGGCGCCTATCACCTGAACGGCAGTTTGCCGGCCCGGCATTCCTGGATTTGACGACCAGACCTCTGGAGAAACACATGACTTTTTCTCAACACGTCGCGGTCATCAGCAGCGACGAGCAAGCCCTGATCGTGGCCAGCGACCTGGCCGAAGACTTCAAGCGCGACAGTGTCGTGCGCGACCGTGAGCGGCGTCTGCCACTGGCCGAACTGGAGGTGTTTTCCCGTTCGGGCCTCTGGGGCATCAGCGTGCCGAAAGCCTACGGCGGTGCCGGGGTGTCGAATGTCACCCTGGCCAGGGTCACGCAACTGATCGCCGAGGCCGACGCGTCCCTGGGGCAGATTCCACAAAACCATTTCTATGCCCTGGAAGTGCTGCGGGTCAACGGCAGCGAGGCGCAGAAACAACGGCTGTATGCCGAGGTCCTGGCCGGTCGGCGCTTCGGCAATGCCCTGGCCGAACTGGGCACAAAAACCGCCCACGATCGCATCACCAGCCTGCGCCGCGATGGCGACGGCTACCGAATCAACGGCCGCAAGTTCTACGCCACGGGGGCTTTGTATGCCCAGCGCATCCCGACGTCGGTAGTGGATGAGCAGGGCGTCCAGCAGTTGGCTTTCGTGCCCCGCGACAGTGTCGGCCTGAATGTGATCGACGACTGGAGCGGTTTTGGCCAGCGCACCACCGGCAGTGGTTCGGTGGTGTTCGAGGATGTGTATGTGGCCGCCGAAGACGTGATCCCGTTTCAAACGGCTTTCGAGCGCCCGACCCCGGTCGGCCCGCTGGCGCAGATTCTCCATGCGGCCATCGACACCGGCATTGCCCGGGCGGCCTATGAAGACACCCTGCATTTTGTCCGCACCCGCACGCGTCCATGGATCGATGCCAGTAGCGACAAGGCCACTGAAGATCCCTTGACCCTCAAGAGCATCGGCCACCTGAGCATTCGCCTGCACGCCGCCGAGGCGTTGCTGGAGCGGGCCGGTGAATACCTTGATCGGGCCCAGGCCGAGACCAACGCCGAGACAGTGGCGGCGGCCTCGATTGCCGTCGCCGAAGCGCGGGCCATCAGTACCGAAATTTCCCTGGCGGCCGGCAGCAGCCTGTTCGAGCTGGCCGGCAGCCAGGCGACCCTGGCCGAGCACGGGCTGGATCGTCACTGGCGCAACGCGCGGGTGCACACCCTGCACGACCCGGTGCGCTGGAAGTACCACGCGGTGGGCAACTACTACCTCAACGCGGAAAATCCGCCGCTGCGGGGGACGATTTGATGGCGAAGAAAAAGCTCCTGCTCAATGCGTTCAACATGAACTGCATCGGGCATATCAACCACGGACTGTGGACCCATCCACGGGACAACTCGACCCAGTACAAGACGCTGGAATACTGGATCGAGCTGGCGCAATTGCTTGAGCGCGGTTTGTTCGATGGGTTGTTTATCGCCGATATCGTCGGGGTCTACGACGTGTATCAGGGGGCGGTGGACGTGCCGTTGCGGGAGTCGATCCAGTTGCCGGTCAACGATCCGCTGCTGCTGGTTTCGGCCATGGCGGCGGTGACGAAAAACCTCGGTTTTGGCCTGACGGCCAACCTCACCTACGAGGCGCCGTACCTGTTCGCCCGACGGATGTCGACGCTCGACCATCTGAGTCGTGGGCGGGTTGGTTGGAACATCGTCACCGGTTATCTCGACAGCGCCGCCCGGGCTATGGGCCTCAAGGAGCAGGTCGAGCATGACCGACGCTACGACCAGGCCGATGAGTATCTGGAGGTGCTGTACAAACTCTGGGAAGGCAGTTGGGAAAACGACGCGGTGCTCAATGATTCTGCCCGGCGGATCTACGCCTTGCCTGAGAAAGTGCACAAGGTGCAGCACGCCGGTGAGTTCTATCAGGTGGAGGGTTATCACCTCTGCGAGCCTTCGCCGCAGCGCACGCCGGTACTGTTCCAGGCCGGCAGTTCGGAACGTGGTCTCGAGTTCGCCGGGCGGCATGCCGAGTGCGTATTTATCAGCGGGCAGAACAAGGCGGCGACCAAGGTCCAGGTGGACAAGGTGCGGGCCAGCGCGGTGGCGGCGGGACGTGATCCCGAGGGCATCAAGCTGTTCATGGGCTTGAACGTGATTGTCGGCGAGACCGAAGCCGCCGCCTGGGCCAAGCATGCCGAGTACCTGGGGTATGCCAGTGCGGAGGCGGGCGTGGCGCATTTTTCCGCGTCCACCGCGATCGATTTTGCCGAGTATGAACTGGATGAACCGATCCAGTATGTGAAGAGCAATGCGATCCAGTCGGCAACCAAAAACCTGCAGAACAATGACTGGACCCGGCGCAAATTGCTTGAGCAGCACGCCTTGGGCGGGCGCTATTTCACGGTGGTCGGCTCGCCCGAACAGGTGGCTGACGAGCTGGAATCGTGGATCGCCGAAACCGGGTTGGATGGCTTCAACCTGACGCGCATTGTCACTCCGGAAAGCTATGTGGATTTTATCGATCTGGTGATCCCGGAGTTGCAGCGGCGCGGGTCGTACAAGACCGCTTATGACCCGGGGACCTTGCGCGAGAAGCTGTTTCACGCTGAAGCCCATTTGCCCGAGCAGCATGCCGGGGCGGGCTATCGCCCTATCGCGAGCAAGCTCGCTCCTACAGTTTGATTTGATTGCGCAGCGCGGCCCCCTGTAGGCGCGAGCTTGCTCGCAATGGGGCCCGCTCAAACACCACACCTTTGTGCTTTGACTGGAAAACCACTTATGAAAACAACCTTCCTCCCCCATCCGGTCAAGGCACTGGTCCTGGCCCTCGGTCTCTTCAGCGCCGCCGCCCACGCCGCCGACGCACCACTCAAGGTCGGCACCACCGCCGCCTTCGCCATCCCCCTGGAAGCCGCTGTCGAAGAGGCCGGCAAACAGGGCCTGAAAGTCGAGCTGGTGGAATTCACCGACTGGATCGCCCCCAACGTCAGCCTCGCCGCCGGCGATATCGACGTGAACTATTTTCAGCACATCCCCTTCCTGGAAAACGCCAAGGCCGCCGCCGGTTTTGACCTGGTGCCCTTTGCCCCGGGGATCATCAACAACGTCGGTCTCTACTCGAAGAAATACAAAAGCTTCGACGAACTGCCGCAAGGCGCCACCGTGGCCATCGCCAACGACCCGATCAACAGCGGTCGCGGCCTGCAACTGTTGGCCAAGGCCGGCTTGATTACCCTTAAACCCGGCGTCGGCTACAAGGCAACCGAAGACGATATCGTCAGCAACCCGAAAAAGATCAAGATCCTCCAGGTCGAAGCCGTGCAGCTGGTGCGCGCCTACGACGACGCTGATCTGGTGCAGGGCTACCCGGCTTATATCCGTCTGGCGAAGACCTTCGATGCCGGCTCCGCGTTGCTGTTCGACGGTCTGGACCACAAGGAATACGTGATCCAGTTCGTGATCCAGCCGAAAGAGAAAACCGACCCACGGTTGATCAAGTTCGTCGATATCTACCAGCACTCGCCAGCGGTGCGCGCTGCCTTGGATAAGGCCCATGGCAAGCTGTACCAGGCCGGTTGGGAAGGCTGACATGAGTGTCGTCAATCTCCAGCGTCCACGCGAGGAAACGCCCCATAGCGCCGAGCAGACCGAGCTGCATCCTGAACTCAATCGTGCCCACGTGCGCTTTATCGGCCTGGGCAAGACCTACGAGGGCCGGCAGGGGCCGGTGCATGCCCTGCAAGGTATCGACCTGGCGATCCAGCGCGGCGAGGTGTTTGGCATCATCGGTCGCAGCGGCGCTGGCAAGTCGTCGCTGATCCGCACCATCAATCGCCTGGAACAACCGAGTTCGGGCCGGGTACTGATCGACCAGGTCGACATCGGCGAGTTCGACGAAAATCGCCTGGTGGAATTGCGTCGGCGCATCGGCATGATTTTCCAGCACTTCAACCTGATGTCGGCCAAGACCGTGTGGCAGAACGTCGAGCTGCCGTTGAAGGTGGCCGGGGTGCCGAAGCTGCAACGGGAGCAGAAGGTCCGCGAGCTGCTGGAGCTGGTGGGCTTGCGGGACAAGCACAAAGCCTACCCGGCGCAGTTGTCCGGCGGGCAGAAACAGCGCGTGGGGATTGCCCGGGCGCTGGTCCATGACCCGGCGATCCTGCTGTGTGACGAAGCCACCTCGGCACTGGACCCGGAAACCACGCAATCGATCCTCGGCCTGCTGCGTGAGATCAATCAGCGCCTGGGCCTGACCATTGTCCTGATCACCCACGAGATGGCGGTGATCCGCGAGATCTGTGATCGGGTGGTGGTGTTGGAGCATGGCCGGGTGGTCGAGCAGGGGCCGGTGTGGCAGGTGTTCGGCGATCCACGGCATGAGGTCAGCCGGACCTTGTTGGCGCCGTTGCAGCACACGTTGCCGGCGGAGTTGCAGGAGCGCTTGCGGGCACGTCCCGAGTCAGCGGAGTCGGCGCTGGTGTTGCGCCTGCAACTGACCGGCAACGCGGCCGACGAGCCGGACCTGGCGGCGCTGTTCAGTGCGCTGGGTGGGCGTGTGCGTTTGTTGCAGGGCGGTGTCGAACGTATCCAGGGACATGCCTTGGGGCAGTTGCTGCTGGCGGTGAGCGGCTCGGCGCTGGGGGCTGAAGAGCTGCGCCAGCGGGCGGGGCGTTGGGCACAACAGGTGGAGGTGCTGGGTTATGTGGCTTGAGCGTTTGTGGCAGGGAACGATCGACACTTTCCTGATGGTCGGTGTGTCGTCGTTGATCGCCCTGTTGGTGGGGATTCCGATGGCGGTGATCCTGGTCACCAGTGACAAGGGCGGGATTTATCAGGCGCCGGCGCTGAACCGGATACTGGGGGCGTTCGTGAACCTGTTCCGTTCGATCCCGTTCCTGATCCTGATGGTGGCGTTGATTCCTTTTACCCGCCTGATCGTCGGCACCACCTATGGGGTGTGGGCCGCCGTGGTGCCGCTGACGATTGCGGCCACGCCGTTTTTCGCGCGGATCGCCGAGGTGAGCCTGCGCGAGGTCGATCATGGTTTGATCGAAGCAGCCCAGGCCATGGGCTGTCGACGCTGGCATATCGTCTGGCATGTACTGTTGCCCGAGGCGCTGCCGGGGATCGTCAGCGGATTCACCATCACCCTGGTGACCATGATCAACTCCTCGGCCATGGCCGGAGCCATTGGCGCGGGCGGCCTGGGGGATATCGCCTACCGCTACGGCTACCAGCGTTTCGACAGCCAGGTGATGCTGACGGTGATCGTGTTGCTGGTGATCCTGGTGGCGCTGATCCAGTTGGGCGGCGACCGTTTGGCGCGGGTGCTGAACAAGCGTTGAGGGCGTTGTCGTCTGGGCGGACGCTATCGCCGGCAAGCCAGCTCCCATAGTGTCCGAGTTGTGCCGAAATACGGTATGCGCCCAAAAACCGTGGGAGCCGGCTTGCCGGCGATGAGGCCATGACAGGCGCGGCATCAAAGGGTGGGGTGATATATTCGCAACATCCACCCCAGCCCGTGCAGACCTCGATGAAAACCCTCGGCCCCAACGACCTCGAACAGATCGCTTCCACCACCCTCGGTCATTACAACCGCAGTGCCGAAGGTTTCCGCGAAGGCACCCGCGACCACGATGTGAGCCAGAATATCGACGCGTTGCTGCGGCATATCCAGGGCACCGCGCCCTTTACCGTGCTGGATTTCGGCTGCGGTCCCGGGCGCGATCTGCAGACCTTCACGCGCATGGGGCATATTGCGGTCGGCCTCGACGGTTCCGAGCGTTTTGCCCAGATGGCCCGTGAAGACAGCGGTTGTGAGGTGTTGCAGCAGAACTTCCTTGAGCTTGAACTCCCGCCTGAGCGTTTCGATGGGATTTTCGCCAACGCCGTGCTGTTCCATATCCCACGTCAGGAGTTGCCACGGGTGCTGGGGCAACTGCATGCCGCGCTCAAGCCCGGAGGCGTGCTGTTCAGTTCCAATCCGCGCGGGGAAAACCAGGAAGGCTGGAATGGCGAGCGTTATGGTTCCTATCACGATCTCGAAGCCTGGCGGGAACTGCTGGCGGCGGCGGGCTTTGTCGAACTGGAACACTACTATCGTCCCGCCGGGCTGCCGCGTGAGCAGCAGCCGTGGCTGGCCAGCGTCTGGCGCAGAACCTGAAGCAGGGCACTCTCCCCCTTAGGCGCTGACCTGTCGGGGTGCTCTATCGCAGCGATGAGGTCCTTGAGTCCAGCAGCGCCTGTCTGGACGCTATCGCCAGCAAGCCGGCTCCCACCAGTTTGTGTTTCACTACAAAAATTGCGTCGAGCCCAGGCTTCTGTAGGAGCCAGCTTGCTGGCGATGGGGCCAGCAAGACCGATGCCGCTATCAAGCCCCTCTCTACAGGGCGGTGGGTGTTTCAAGAGGGTACGGGTTCAGCGGCGCCGCTCTGCGTGCGGATCGAACGGGTCGCCGTCACCAGCGCCAGCAGCGGTGCCAGGGTAAACGCCACGAACAACCAGCGCGCCGCATTGGCCGCGCCTTCGCTGCTGCTCACATCGTTGATCCCGGCCATATTGACGATCCCTCCCGCCAGCGCCGAGCCCAATGCCATGGCGAACAACTGCATGGTGGTGATCGACGAGGCTGCGGTGTCGTGGTCCTGCTCCGATGCCACCTGCAGGATCCGTGTCAGCAGATGCGGCCAGCCCAGGCCGATACCAAAACCGATCAGGCTCAGGCCGAGGCAGATCGCCGCCAGCACCGGCCATTCACCCTGGCCGGCCAGAGGCGTGGTCAAGGCCAGGAGCACCAAACCGACCAGAATGAACAGCGGCCCGCTGACAATCGCCCGCGACACATTGCGTCCGGTCCAGCCGGAGCTGAGGATTTCCGACACCGTCCAGCCGGCCGCCATCAGCGCGGTCATGTACCCGGCGATCAGCGGCGACTGGCCGTGCAGGTGCTGGAGGAAGTACGGCATGAAGATCTCGCTGCTCATGCCGATCACCAACAGGCTGGTGGTCGCATAGAGTGCGCACAGCGGCGTGTCGAGGCGAAACGCCCCGATGGGCAACAGGCGGGTCAGCGCGCTGGACTCATGGCGCACCAACAGCAACACCAGCACGATACAGGTCGCAATGCCCAGCAGGTTCCAGCTCGGCAGCGACGAAACACTGCCAGCGCCGACCGCCAGCACCGCCGCCGCCAGCAGCATCAGTTGCGGCACCGGCAGGCGAATTTTGCTTGCTGTGGCCTTGTCTCGTTTGGGCAGCACGCTGCTGGTGAGGGCGATATAGGCCAGGCTGACGGGCACCATCGCGCCAAAGGCGAAACGCCAGGCATCGAACTCGGCGAACACCCCGCCCACGGCCGGACCGACCAGGGTCGCCACGCCCCACATGCCGGACACCAGGGCCATCGCCCGGGGCCAGAGCCGCTCCTCGAACACCAGCTGGATCATCGAGTAACACAGCGCCAACAGCATCCCGCCGCCGAAGCCCTGGATCGAGCGCCCCGTGACCATTATCGGCATGCTCGGCGCCAGGGCGCAGATCAGCCCGCCGAGCATGAACACCAGCGCCGCCGTGGCGTAGGCCAGGCGCGGTCCGGTGCTTTGCAGCAACTTTGAGGTGACGGCGGAGCCGAGGATCGACGCGACCACGAACAGCGTGGTGTTCCAGGCATAGAGTTCCAGGCCGCCGATTTCCTTGACCACCGAGGGCAGGATGGTGGTGGCGATGTAGGTGTTGGTCGCATACAACGCGATACCGCCGGAAAGGGCGATGGAGCGGGCGGCGTTCTTGCCGGAGAGTAATTCTCCCCAACTGCTGTCTTGGGTTTGCATGAACGATTCCTTGTTGTGCTTTCGCCTTGCAGCGCATGGCGAATTGCGTGAGCGTCACGGTTGAGTTAATTTGCCAAGCAAGTGCTTTGAATATTGTGGCGAGGCGATTTATTTTGTCAAGAAATGACTTGGAAAATACGGCGACGTCTCCGGCGGATCGTCTTCTGCACCTGCTCAAGACCCGGGGGCCTCAGTTGGCCAGTGATGCCGGACAGGTCCTGGGCACCACGGGTGAAGCGGCGCGCCAGCAGTTTGTGAAGTTGGCGGCGAGTGGGTGGGTGGAGGCGCGTTCCGAGGCTCGTGGCGTGGGGCGGCCGACGCAGGTCTGGCACCTGACTGCGGCCGGTCATGGGCGGTTTCCCGATGCCCATTCGGAACTCACGGTGCAGCTGTTGCAGACCGTGCGCGAGACCTTCGGTGAGGACGCTATTGAGCGCCTGATCGATGTCCGCGAACGGCAGACCCAGGCCCAGTACGAGCGTGAGCTGTCGAGCGCGCCGGACCTCAAGGACCGGGTTGAACGCCTGGTGGCGCTGCGGGTGCGCGAGGGCTATATGGCCGAGTGGAGCGAGCAGCCGGACGGCGCCCTGATGCTGGTGGAAAACCATTGCCCGATCTGCGCGGCGGCCAGTGCGTGCCAGGGTTTTTGCCGGGCTGAATTGCAGGTGTTCGAGCAGGTGCTGCGGGCGAAGGTCGAGCGGGTCGAGCATATCCTGCTGGGTGCACGGCGTTGTGCGTATCGCATTACCCCCACGGCCTGACACCTGACGCCGATCCCCTGTAGGAGCGAGCTTGCTCGCGAAAAAATGGCTTATCGCTACCAAACGATTGGGGTGGCGGCTGTACGCAGGTTGGTAGACCGGGAATCAAGGAACCCGGCGCACCCGAAGGCACCCCGCGCACAGCCGCCATAAACGAAAACAGCAGACTGTAAAAAGCGCCGGCTGATCGAATCGGCGGCGCGATGCGCCTTGATTTACCTCGGGCTACCAAACCCGATCACTGTATTTTTACAGTGACAGGACCCAGCCTAGAACCCCGAGCATGACAGGCGCAAACCAAAAGGATTTTCTAGGAAAGTTCACTCAAGGGAAAGGGAATCGTCCTCGGTCTGTGCTCAGAACACGCCCTTGTGGCGAGCGGGCTTG
>NZ_JACAOS010000030.1:129215-151227 GCF_013386165.1 Pseudomonas gingeri
GGCTTGAGATTATTCTTAACTTACAGGCATTGGGCCCAGCGCCGGTTTTTTCGTTTTTGGGACGTTGCGAATTTTTAAACGGGTGGCTGGCGATACGCAGGTTGGTCAACCGAGATGTCAGGCACCCGGCGCACCCGAAAGTGCCCCGCGCACCGCCCGCCATACAAGTCGTCGAGTAAATCACTTTCCCCAACCCATAAAAACCCCCGAAGGGCCAAACCCTCCGGGGTCATGTGTTTCCATCGCTTACAGCTTGGCGATGGACACCTCGGTGGATTTCACAAAGGCGATCACTTCGCTGCCGATCTGCAGTTCCAGCTCTTTCACCGAACGGGTGGTGATCACCGAGGTGACGATGCCCGAAGCGGTCTGTACGTCGATTTCCGAGAGCACGTCGCCGGTGACGATTTCCTTGATGGTGCCCTTGAACTGGTTGCGAACGTTGATGGCTTTGATGGTCATGGTATTTCTCCTGGGGTCGAAATAAGCCACAAGCTTCCAGCTTCAAGCTGCAAGCAGGAATGTGGCGCTTCTACTTGCAGCTTCAAGCTCGTCGCTTGCCGCTGCTCTTCTCCTACAACGCCCAACGCAACTGCGTGGGCAAGGGCGATACAGGTTCCGGCTCCGGCGGTACGCCAGGCAGCGACAGCACCCGGTTCAACACTTCGGTCTCCAGCGCCGCAAGACGATGGGAACCGCGCACCCGGGGGCGTGGCAATTCGACGTGCAGGTCCAGTCCGACCTGGCCGTCTTCGATCAGGATCACCCGGTCGGCAATCGCCACGGCTTCACTGACGTCGTGGGTCACCAGCAACACGGTGAAACCATGCTGCTGCCAGAGACGTTCGATCAGTTGCTGCATTTCGATCCGGGTCAGGGCGTCGAGGGCCCCCAGCGGCTCGTCCAGCAACAGCAAGCGCGGTTTGTGAATCAGGGCGCGGGCCAGGGCTACACGTTGTTTCTGGCCACCGGACAGCGCCGCCGGCCATTCATGGGCACGGTCTGCCAGGCCGACCGCTTCCAGGGCTTCCAGGGCCTGCGCACGCCAGTTGCCCTTGAGGCCGAGGCCGACATTGTCGATAACCTTTTTCCACGGCAGCAGGCGCGCTTCCTGGAACATCAACCGGGTGTCGTCGCGGGCTTCGCTCAGGGCTGCTGAGCCGGCCAGCAGCTCGCCGTCGGTAGGTTGGTCGAGGCCCGCCAGCAAGCGCAGCAGGGTGCTTTTGCCGCAACCGCTGCGGCCGACCACGGCGACAAACTGCCCGGCCGGGATATGCAGGTCGATCTCGCGCAGCACCTGGCGCTGGCCGAAGGTTTTCTGCAGGTTGCGCACCGCCAGCGGAATACCCCGCAGCAGGCGTGGAGGTTGTTGAGCCGTCATTGCGCACCGCCCTTGTTCACTTGATAGGCCGGGTGCCAGCGCAGCCAGACCCGTTCCAGGCCCCGCGCGGCGAGGTCCGCCAGTTTGCCGAGGACGGCATAGAGAACGATGGCCAACACCACCACGTCGGTTTGCAGGAATTCCCGGGCATTCATCGCCAGGTAGCCGATCCCGGAACTGGCTGAAATGGTTTCCGCGACGATCAGCGTCAGCCACATGAAGCCCAGGGCAAAGCGCACGCCCACCAGGATCGAAGGCAGGGCGCCGGGCAGGATCACCTGGCGAAACAGGCTGAAACCGGACAGGCCGTAGCTGCGGGCCATTTCCACCAAGGCAGGGTCGACGTTGCGGATGCCGTGGTAAGTGTTGAGGTAGATCGGGAACAGGGTGCCCAGGGCCACCAGGAAAATCTTCGCCGACTCATCGATGCCGAACCACAGGATCACCAAGGGAATCAGCGCCAGGTGCGGTACGTTGCGGATCATCTGCACCGAGCTGTCGAGCAGGCGTTCGCCCCATTTCGACAAGCCGGTGATAAAGCCCAGGGCCAGGCCGATGGCACCACCGATGGTGAAACCGATACCGGCGCGCCAGCCGCTGATGGCCAGGTGTTTCCAGATCTCACCGCTGCGCACCAGCGCGACACCGGCTTCGATCACCGCGCTCGGCGCGGGCAGGATCCGGGTCGACAGCCAGCCGGCCGACACCGACAGTTGCCACACCGCCAGCAACAGCACGGGCAGAGCCCAGGGCGCGAGCTTGTGGGTGATTTTCGTCAAGGTCGTCATGGCGCAGCCTCAGCTCTGGGACGCCGCTTTGGGCAGGATGTCGTTGGCGACCATCTCACCGAAGGGGCTGACGTAACCGGCGCTTTTCGGCAGTTCCGGACGCTCGATATCCAGGTGCGGGAACAGCAATTCAGCCACCTTGTACGACTCTTCCAGATGGGGATAACCGGAGAAGATAAAGGTGTCGATGCCCAGGTCCGCGTATTCCTTGACCCGTGCGGCGACGGTCGGGCCATCGCCCACCAGCGCCGTGCCGGCACCGCCGCGCACCAGGCCGACGCCGGCCCAGAGGTTGGGGCTGACTTCCAGGTTGTCGCGGCTGCCGCCGTGCAGGGCGGCCATGCGTTGCTGGCCGACGGAGTCGAAGCGCGCCAGGGATTTCTGCGCACGGGCGATGGTCTCGTCGTCCAGGTGGGAGATCAGTTTGTCCGCCGCTTGCCAGGCCTCGGCATTGGTTTCGCGAACGATCACATGCAGGCGAATACCGAAGCGCACGGTGCGCCCGAGCTTGGCGGCCTTGATTCGCACCTGCTCGATTTTCTCGGCGACGGCGGCGGGCGGTTCACCCCAGGTCAGGACCATTTCCACCTGCTCGGCGGCGAGGTCCTGGGCGGCTTCCGACGAGCCGCCGAAGTACAGCGGTGGACGCGGTTGCTGGATCGGCGGGTAGAGCAGCTTGGCGCCTTTGACGCTGATGTGCTGGCCGTCGTAGTCGACGGTTTCGCCTTCCAGCACGCGACGCCAGATGCGGGTGAATTCCACCGAAGCCTGGTAGCGCTCTTCGTGGCTGAGGAACAGACCGTCGCCGGCCAGTTCATCCGGGTCGCCGCCGGTCACCAGGTTGAACAGTGCACGGCCGCCGGACAGTCGGTCGAGGGTCGCGGCCTGCCGCGCCGCCACCGTCGGGGAGATGATCCCGGGGCGCAGGGCGACCAGGAATTTCAGTCGTTGGGTCACCGGGATCAGCGAAGCGGCCACCAGCCAGGAGTCTTCGCAGGAGCGTCCGGTGGGGATCAGTACGCCACCGAAACCGAGACGGTCGGCGGCCTGGGCCACCTGCTGCAGGTAACCGTGGTCAACGGCGCGTGCGCCTTCGGCGGTGCCAAGGTAATGGCCGTCACCGTGGGTAGGCAGGAACCAGAAAATATTGAGGCTCATGGAGTGGTCTCCTAAGGAATACGGTTCAAAGTGCTTTGGCGACGGTGGCCGGAGGCGTCCAGATCACGTCCTTGATGCTCAGCGGCTTGGGAATCAATTTGAGCTGGTAGAAGCTGTCGGCGATTTTCTGTTGCGCCGCCACGATGGCCGGGGTGAGGAATTGCGCGCCATAGCCCTGGCGTTTCACCGAGATCAGGGTGATGTCGGCGGGCAGGCCGAGCAGCGGCGCCACTTGGGTGGTGACTTCCTCGGGGTTGGCCTTGGACCAGTCGCCCACGGCACGGACTTCCTCCACCAGGGTCTTGATCACGTCAGGGTGTTTTTCGGCGTAGGGGCGGGTCGCGAGGTAGAACTGGTTGTTGTCCACCAGACCGGTGCCATCACGCAGGGTGCGGGCGTGCAACTGTTGCTCGGCGGCAGCCTGGTACGGATCCCAGATGACCCAGGCGTCGACGCTACCGCGTTCGAAGGCGGCGCGGGCATCGGCGGGTGCCAGGTACACGGTGTTGATATCGCTGTATTTCAGGCCGGCGTCTTCGAGGGCGCGGACCAGCAGGTAATGGACGTTGGAGCCTTTGTTGAGGACGACTTTCTTGCCCTTGAGGGCCTGCACCGATTGGATCGTCGAGTCCTTGGGCACCAGGATCGCTTCGCTGCTGGGGGCCGGTGGTTCGGAGGCGACATAGAGCAGGTCGGCACCGGCCGCCTGGGCGAACACCGGCGGGGTTTCGCCGGTCACGCCGAAGTCGATGGAGCCGACGTTCAGCCCTTCAAGCAGTTGCGGGCCGCCGGGGAACTCGGTCCATTGCACTTGCACGCCTTGGGCGGCAAGGCGTTTTTCCAGGGTGCCCTTGGCCTTGAGCAGCACCAGGGTGCCGTATTTCTGATAACCGATCCGAAGCGTCTCGGCTTGAGCTTGAGTGATGGCGCCGAAGGTGACAGCCGCAGCAAACAGAGCGACCAGACCACGACGCAAAATGACAGGGCGCATGGCGCTCTCCTTTTTGCGGTGAGGGTTTTGGCTGCACCTGCTTGCCCGTTGGCGGGCGAGTAAGGTCAGTACATCGATATCGGGTAGAACGGCTCAGATGCTCCAGCGAGCGGTGAGCAGGCGATCATTGAGCAGGCTCGGGTCCAAGGGCTTGGGACGGCGCGCCAGGGCGCTGTGGAACTGTTCCAGGGCCTCGCCCAGGCGTTGTTCCAGAGCGGGTGCCAGCTGGGCCTGGGCGCTGCCTTCGCCATAGGCGATCTGGCTGTCCTCGGCGAAGATGCCGTGGAGCATTTCCTGGGCCTTGAGGGCCGAGAGCACCGGCTTGAGGGCGTAGTCCACCGCGAGCATATGGGCGATGCTGCCGCCGGTGGCCATGGGCAGGACCACCTTGTGGCTCAGGGCGCGTTCGGGGAGCAGGTCGAGCAGGGTTTTCAGGGCGCCGGAGAACGAGGCCTTGTACACCGGCGTGGCGATGACCAGGCCATCGGCGTTTTCGATCTGTTGCAGCAGCTCGACGATCTGCGGGCTGCCGAAGCGCGCATGGAGCAGGTCTTCGGCCGGGAAGTCGCGGACCTGGTAACTCACCACTTCCACGCCTTGTTCGATCAGCCAGCGCCGGGCCTGGTCCAGCAGTACCCCGGAGCGTGATCGCTGGCTGGGGCTTCCTCCAAGTGTGACAACCAGCATGCCGGTAATTCCTTGAGCGTTTGTCGGTGATTCGCGGGCTGCGATCTCATCAGGATGGACAGACCATACCAGCTGATTTATATATCCATAAATCTCATTTTTTCATTTGTTTATTCTTTAAATGAATATGAGGCCGGCTTTCTTCCAGGCAAAAAAACAGGCCGTCGAAACGGCCTGAAACCCCTGCATCGTGAGTCGGTAAAAAAGTGCTGTCAGCGATTGGGCTGCGGCGTCAGGCGCAGATACGGTTTCACCGCGCGGTAGCCTTTCGGGAAGCGTTTCCTGATTTCGTCTTCGTCCTTGAGCGATGGCACGATGACCACCTCGTCACCGTCCTGCCAGTTGGCCGGGGTGGCCACCTTGTAGTGGTCGGTGAGCTGCAAGGAGTCGATCACCCGCAGGATCTCGTGGAAATTGCGCCCGGTGCTGGCCGGGTAGGTGATGGTCAGCCGCACCTTCTTGTTCGGATCGATCACGAACAGCGAGCGTACGGTGAGGGTGTCGTTGGCATTCGGGTGAATCAGGTCGTAGAGGTCGGAGACCTTGCGGTCGGCATCGGCCAGGATCGGGAAGTTGACCACGGTGTGTTGGGTCTCGTTGATGTCCTCGATCCACTTGTGGTGCGAGTCCACCGGGTCCACCGACAGGGCGATGGCCTTGACACCGCGCTGGGCGAATTCGTCCTTGAGCTTGGCGGTAAAGCCCAGCTCCGTGGTGCACACCGGGGTGAAGTCCGCCGGGTGGGAGAACAGCACGCCCCAACTGTCGCCGAGCCACTCGTGGAAACGAATCGTGCCGGCGCTGGAATCCTGTTCAAAGTCGGGGGCGATGTCGCCGAGTCTTAGGCTCATGGTGCTGCTCCTGGTGAGTGCGTGATGAGCCTACTGTGCCTGCTGTGGGGTTTATTTAAAAAGAATAAATATCGATTTATTTAGAGCTTAATTGAATATTAAAAAGTTCTTCATTGGACGCAGGCGGCGCGCAGGAGCACTCTTGTCCACAGCTTGTGAGAGGGCTAAGGGGATGTAACTCAGTGGGGTACTGGGGCGCCGTGATGTCGAAGGTTGGCGTTCGAGTCGAAGCTGAGAGGTAGTGTTAAGCAATACGTGAAGCACTCAGCCCGGCATTGCGCCGGGCTGAGTGTGGATCTCGACTTTAAACGATCACGCTTACAGCAGCGGGATCGAGTAGCTGACGATCAGACGGTTTTCGTCTTGGTTCGGAGTCGCTACGTTGGTACGCCACATCGCGTTTTTCCAGGACAGGCCGACGTTTTTGAAGGTGCCTTCTGGAACAACGTAGGAAACGGTGATATCGCGTTCCCACTCGGTTTTGTCGCCAGTGGTCGACTGGATGTTGTCGCCATGCAGGTAGATAACGCCAGCGGTCAGGCCAGGTACACCCACCTTGGCGAAGTCATAGGCGTAGCGAGCTTGCCAGGTGCGCTCGCCAGCACGGGCGAACTTCTGGATCTGCATGTCGGTGATGGTGCTGTTGGACGAGCCGTCACCCTGGTTCAGCCAAGGGAAGTCGCTGTCGCCTTTGGTGTACTGGTAGCCGGCACCAAAGGTGTGGCCGGAAACCGAGTACAGGGCCAGGTAGCTGTACAGGTCGTTGTCGACCTTGCCAGCAGTCTGGACGGCGTTGTCCGGGTAGTAGCCGGAGGTGAAGTAGCCGGTGGTATTGGCATTGGCACCGTTGTCACGGCTGCGGTAGTAACGCAGGTCGCTTTTCAGGACGCCAGGGCCGATGGCCCAGTTGTGCACCAGACCCAGGAAGTTCTGCGAGTAGAAATCTTTCAGCTCGCCGAAGTAGTACGAAGCGACCAGATCCTTGGTGATCTTGTAGTCGGCACCGGCATACTGGAATTTGTTGCTGAACTTACCGGTGTCATAGTTGGAGCTTTTGTTGGCGCCAGCGATGGACAGATCTGCGTCGTCGCTGGAGTTACGGCCCTTGGCTTTTTCAACCTGGCCGAGGGTCAATGTCAGGTCCTTGATCTCGTTAGACTTGATCTCGCCACCTGTGAAGGTTTGTGGCAGCAGACGACCATCGTTGTACTTGATCACTGGGTTGTTCGGCAGCAACGTGCCGATCTTCAGTTCGGTCTGCGAAACACGGACTTTGCCGGTCAGACCCAGGCTACCAAAATCGTTGACTGCCTTGGAGTTTTTACCGCCAGTTGTTTCGGTCGGGAATACTGTACCGCCCGAGGTTGTCGTCGTTGCCCCGTTGGAGCCACGACCAGTATCCAAGCGGATGGCTTCCAGGCCGATCACATCCAGGCCGAAACCTACAGTGCCTTGGGTGTAGCCGGAGTTGAAGCGCAGATCGAAGCCCTGACCCCATTCGGAGGCCAAGCTTTGAGCAGGTTTCCCGCTACGGTTATCGTTGTTGATGTAGAAGTTACGCAGACCCAGGGTCGACGTCGCGCCTTCGATAAAACCTTTGGCATCCGCTTGCCCATCGGCATATGCGTGTTGTGCCAAAACGCCTACGGCCACAGCCAGGGCCAAGGTGGACTTCTTCATGGTACAGCTCCTCTCATTTCTAATTTTTGTGTGTCTTGGCCGGGGATCTAGCGTCCCTTGATAGCCACAGATGCGCGATTAGCACCAGATCGTGACTGGTAAGTCAATCGTAACAAACCATGTCTAGACTTTGGTCTAGCTCGCCGTAAATTTGGTCCCTGCAGGGTAATGAAATTCTTCATAAACCCAAAAAGAACTATTTCGTCCTTTTTAAGACGATTCAGGAATAAAAAGCCCGAAGATTAACCCAGGCCTGAGGTCTGTTTCGGCCTCCAGACTTATTTCTGAAAAGCATTTTTAGCCTCTTTTTTAGAGCAGTCCGTATTTGAGATAAGTTCTCAGGGACAGGAAAGTTCAAAAAGGCGACGCAATCATGGCTAAACGCTGCCACTCCCGTCAATTTATTACAGCATTTGGCTGATTAAGCCGGACGGTTGACACCTTGCCGCGCAAAGAACCATAGAAGAAAAAACGCGGATTGCACTTTCATTCGTCGGTTTTAGTTCTTCCACGGACCGCCCTGCGGGCCACGGCCAGCCTGGCCCCGGAGGGTGGCGGCTGGCCAGTATTGGAAGTTTAGGGCTCCGCGCCGTTAACGCGGCGGTAGCGGTAATATTTTGACTCATAAGCTAATGCTAATAAGTTATTTATTTTAAGATTCTTAGATCATTTAGTCTCTCTACATGCCGATTCCCGGTCGCCTGTCGAGGAACTTGTCCCATGAAACTTCATTCTCCCTTCCGCCTCCTGGCGGCCTTGTCCCTGGCCGGGGCCAGCTTGTTTGCCCAGGCTGCCGATGTGACCGTGGCCTACCAGACCACGGTCGATCCGGCGAAGGTTGCCCAGGCCGACGGCGCTTATGAAAAAGCCACCAAAGCCAAGATCGACTGGCGCAAATTCGACAACGGCGCCGACATCATTGCCGCCATCGCTTCGGGTGATGTGCAGATCGGTTACCTCGGTTCCAGCCCGCTGACCGCGGCCATCACCCGCAAGGTGCCGGTGGAAACCTTCCTGATCGCCACCCAGATCGGCGGTGCTGAAGCCCTGGTGGCCCGTGACGGCTCCGGGATCAATTCGCCCCAGGACCTGATCGGCAAGAAAGTCGCCGTGCCTTTTGTCTCCACCGGGCACTACAGCCTGCTGGCCGCATTGAAGCACTGGAACATCGACCCTTCGAAAGTACAGATTCTCAACCTCGCGCCGCCGGCCATTATTGCTGCCTGGAAACGCGGTGATATCGACGCCACTTACGTTTGGGACCCGGCACTGGGTGTGGCCAAGGAAAACGGCAAGGTGCTGATCACTTCCGGCGAACTGGCCAAGCTGGGCGCGCCGACCTTCGATGCCTGGATCGTGCGCAAGGACTTCGCCGAGAAGCACCCGGAGATCGTCAAGGCCTTCGCCAAGGTCACCCTGGATGCCTACGCCCAGTACCGCAAGGACCCGCAAGCCTGGCTGGCGGAAAAGGGCAATATCGACAAGCTGGTGAAGCTCTCCGGTGCCAAGGCGTCGGATATCCCCCAACTGCTGCAAGGCAACGTCTATCCGCTGGCGGCTGATCAGGTCAGCGTGCTCGGCAAGCCGACCGCCCAGGCCATCACCGACACCGCCGCGTTCCTGAAAGAGCAGGGCAAGGTCGACGCCGTGCTGCCGGACTACGCGCCTTTCGTCAGCGCCCAGTTCATCACTAACTGATTCCGCCGAGGAGCCGCCGTCATGGCCTTGTTACAGCTGGAGCGCATCAGCGCACAGTACCCCGGCGCGGCCGAGCCGGTGCTGGCGGACATTTCCCTCAGCCTCGGCCCCCAGCAACTGCTGGTGGCACTCGGGCCTTCGGGGAGCGGCAAGACTTCGCTGTTGAACCTGATCGCCGGCTTCGTCGAACCGAGTGCCGGGCGCATCACCCTCGACGGCGTGCCCGTCAAGGGCCCGAGTGCCGAGCGCGGCGTGGTGTTCCAGGATGACGCCTTGTTGCCCTGGCAGGATGTGCTGGCCAATGTCGGCTTCGGTCTGGAGTTGGCGGGCGTGCCCCGGCAACAGCGCGAAAGCCGCGCCCGGGAGATGCTGGCGCTGGTGGATCTGGCCGGCTTCGACGCGCGTCGGATCTGGCAACTTTCCGGTGGTCAGAAACAGCGTGTCGGCCTGGCCCGCGCCCTGGCGGCGGACCCTCGGGTCTTGCTGATGGACGAGCCGTTCGGCGCCCTCGATGCCTTTACCCGCGAACAGATGCAGGAGTTGTTGCTGCAAGTCTGGCGCCGCACCGCCAAGCCGGTGTTCCTGATTACCCACGATATAGAAGAGGCGGTTTTTCTCGCCACCGACCTGATTCTGCTGGCACCCAATCCGGGGCAGATCGTCGAGCGCCTGAGCCTGGATTTCGGTCAGCGCTACAGCGCCGGTGAATCGGCCCGGGCCATCAAGTCCGATCCGCGTTTTATTGAAACCCGCGAGCATGTGCTGGCCCGTGTGTTCTCCCAACGCAGCGCCGCCCAGCGGCAGGAGTTCGTATGAGCAGCTATGAATTGCCGGTGACACTGGCGAGCCAGTCGAAAGGCGTGCCGGTGCGCCGCAGCCTGAGCACCCGCT
This sequence comes from Pseudomonas gingeri, assembly GCF_013386165.1. Taxonomy (GTDB): domain Bacteria; phylum Pseudomonadota; class Gammaproteobacteria; order Pseudomonadales; family Pseudomonadaceae; genus Aquipseudomonas; species Aquipseudomonas gingeri_C. The sequence continues at coordinate 139,341 of NZ_JACAOS010000030.1, forward strand.
GGATCAGTGTGCTGACCCTGCTGACCTTGCTCCTGCTCTGGTGGGCGGTGACGGCCGCGGGCCTGATCGAGCCGTTGTTCCTGCCTGCGCCTGGCGCGGTGCTGGGCAAAGGCTGGTTGCTGGCGACCAAGGGCTATATGGACTCGACCCTGTGGCAGCACCTGGGGGCGAGTCTGGGGCGTATCGGGTTGGGCCTCGGTTTTGCGGTGCTGACCGCGGTGCCCGTGGGCATTGCCATCGGCCACAACCGTATCGCCCGGGGTATTTTTGATCCGCTGATCGAGTTCTACCGACCTATCCCACCGCTGGCCTATCTGCCCCTGATCGTGATCTGGTGCGGGATCGGCGAGTTGTCGAAAGTGCTGCTGATCTACCTGGCGATTTTTGCCCCGATCGCCATCGCCACGGCCACCGGTGTGCGTACCGTCGACCCGGCCAAGCTGCGGGCCGCGCAATCGTTGGGGGCCACTCGTGCCCAGCTGATTCGCCATGTGATTGTGCCCAGCGCCTTGCCGGACATTCTCACCGGCGTGCGCATTGGCCTCGGTGTCGGTTGGTCGACCCTGGTGGCCGCCGAGTTGATTGCCGCCACCAGCGGCCTGGGTTTCATGGTGCAGTCGGCGGCGCAGTTCCTGGTGACCGATGTGGTGGTGCTGGGGATCCTGGTGATCGCGCTGATCGCCTTTGCCATGGAGATGGGCCTGCGCGCCCTGCAACGCAAGCTGGTGCCGTGGCACGGCCAGGCCCACTGACAGACCGCAACGTAATGACCACGCCGACAGCCTGGCGCGTATTTGAAGAGATCGATCATGAGCCTGACCATTACTCCCCTGAGCGCCGCCCTGGGCGCACAGATCGACGGCGTTGCCCTGAATCGTCCGTTGACCGTTGAGCACCGCGACGCGATCCAGCAGGCGTTGCTCAAGTATCAGGTGCTGTTCTTCCGTAACCAGCCGCTGGACCCGGCACAACAGGTGGCGTTCGCGAGGTATTTCGGCGACCTGCATATTCATCCGATCTACCCGAACGTGCCTGAGCAGCCCGAGGTGATGGTCCTCGACACGGCGCTGACCGACGTGCGCGACAATGCGATCTGGCACACCGATGTCACCTTCCTGCCGACCCCGGCACTGGGTGCGGTACTCAGCGCCAAGCAACTGCCGGCGTTTGGTGGCGACACCCTGTGGGCCAGCGGAATCGCGGCGTTCGAGGCGTTATCGGCGCCGTTGCGGCAACTGCTGGACGGGTTGACGGCCACGCATAACTTCATCAAGTCGTTTCCCCTCGAGCGCTTCGGCAATACGCCTGAAGACCTGGCGCGTTGGGAGGAGACCCGCAAGAAAAATCCACCGCTGTCACACCCGGTGATCCGCACGCACCCGGTGAGCGGGCGCAAGGCGTTGTTCGTCAATGACGGTTTCACCACCCGTATCAACGAGCTGGAAGAAGCCGAGAGCGAGGCGATTCTCAAGTTGTTGTTTGCCCATGCGACGCGCCCGGAGTTCACCATTCGCTGGCGTTGGCAGGAAAATGACGTGGCTTTCTGGGACAACCGCGTGACCCAGCATTATGCGGTGGACGATTACCGGCCGAACCGGCGGGTGATGCACCGGGCGACCATCCTTGGCGATGCGCCGTTCTGACCTTCTGTTGATAGCGCGTTAGAGCGGGTGTTCGCGCCGGGGCAGGTAAGGCGGCAAATACAGTCCCAGATAGGCATCGAATACCCGCATTCCTTCCTCCGCCATACGTGGCGTGATCTGGTCGTGCAGTTGCACCGAGCGCGCATAGACCCGATCCCCCAGCTCCATCGCCAGGGCGAACACATCGACCTCCGTCGGCAGCGCCGGCAATTCGAAATGCCGGATAAACAGCTTGTGCATCAGGTCGCCGAGCTCGATGTCGTGCTGGCGGTCGGCCTGGGTGACCTCGGTCAGGCCGTGTTGCGCGAGGATCAACTGACGCGCCGCCGCATCCTCTTCGTAGATGTTCAGCATCCGCTGTTCCACCAGCCGTGACAGGTCACGCCAGCTGGTGAGGGCCTGATGATCGATGGGCGCCTCCAGGGTGGCCCGGAAGGCCGCGTGGACGTCGTTGGTCAGGGCTTCGAGCAGGGCCGGGACGCTGGCGAAAAAGTGATAGACCGAAGACGGCGGGATTTCGGCGCGTTCCGCCACGCTGTAGATCGACAGACTGGCCACGCCTTCGGCGGCAAGCAAGGTGCGGGCGGCGTCGAGGATCGAGTCGATCCGGGCCTGGCTGCGTGCACGGGGTTTGCGAGCGGTGGCGGGGCGGGACATGGGCTTCTCCGACAAGGGCAGCGGGCATTGTACGCGAGGACGGTTGCGGGGTGTCTGTGAGTACGCCATCGCCGGCAAGCCGGCTCCCACGGGGTTTGCGTCGTACCGAATGTTGCACCCGCCGCTGAAGTTGTAGGAGCCGGCTTGCTGGCGATCCGCCGATAGGCGGGCACAAAAAAACGCCGCAGGCGCGAGGCCTACGGCGTTCTTCTTTATCGCGGCAACCGCTTACACGGTATGCAGGTACCAGTTGTACTCGAGGTCGGAGATGGAGTGTTCGAACTCCTCCAGCTCGCTCTCTTTACAGGCCACGAAGATATCGATGTATTTCGGATCGATGTACTTGGCCATGATCTCGCTGTCGTCCAACTCGCGCAAAGCATCGCGCAGGTTGTTCGGCAGACTCTGCTCGTTCTGCTCGTAGCTGTTGCCTTCCACCGGAGCGCCCGGCTCGATCTTGTTGGTCAGGCCGTGGTGCACGCCCGCCAGGACCGAAGCCATCAGCAGGTACGGGTTGGCATCGGCACCGGCGACCCGGTGTTCGATGCGCACGGCGTCTGATGAACCGGTCGGTACGCGGATCGCCACGGTCCGGTTATCCAGGCCCCAGCACGGCGAGTTCGGCACGTAGAACTGGGCGCCGAAACGACGGTAGGAGTTGACGTTCGGGCAGAGGAAGGCCATCTGCGCCGGTAGGGTCTCGAGCACACCGCCGATCGCGTGACGCAGCGCGGCGTTCTGCTCGGGATCCTCACTGGCAAAAATATTTTTGCCTTCTTTGTCGAGAATCGAGATATGGACATGCAGCCCGTTGCCTGCCTGGCCCGGGTAAGGCTTGGCCATGAAGGTGGTGTCCATCTCATGGTCGTAGGCGATGTTCTTGATCAGGCGCTTGAGCAGGACCGCGTAGTCGCAGGCCTTGATCGGGTCGGCCACGTGGTGCAGGTTCACTTCGAACTGCGCCGGGGCACTTTCCTTGACGATGGCGTCAGCCGGGATGCCTTGCTCTTTGGCACCTTCGAGGATGTCCTGGAGGCAGTCGACGTATTCGTCGAGGTCGTCGATCAGGTAGACCTGTGTCGAGTGCGGGCGTTTGCCGGAGATCGGCGAGCGGGGCGGTTGTGGGCGGCCGTTCACGTTCTCCTGGTCGATCAGGTAGAACTCCAGTTCGAACGCGGCGCAGATGGTCAGGCCGAGTTCGTCGAACTTGCTCACCACTTGCCGCAGGACTTCCCGAGGGTCGGCGAAGAAAGGTGCACCTTCGATTTCATGCATGGTCATCAGCAGTTGCGCGGTCGGGCGCTTTTGCCAAGGTTCATTGCACAGGGTGTCGGGGATCGGATAACAGATTCGGTCAGCATCACCGATGTCCAGACCCAGGCCGGTGCTTTCTACCGTCGAGCCGTTGATATCCAGGGCAAATAGAGAGGCAGGCAGGTTGATGCCTTTCTCGTAAACCTTGTGGAGGCTGGTGCGTTCGATGCGCTTGCCGCGCACCACACCATTCATATCCGCAATTAGAAGGTCTACGTACAGAACCTCAGGATGATCCTTAAGGAACGCGTTCGCTTCGTTAAGCTGAACGGCACGCGGGGGTACCGACATGATGCAACACCTTTGTTGTTAAAAATATCAATCATTGATCTTTTCTGGTTTCAGTCAACCCGAACGGCATGCCGAAGTCAAGCGAGGCCTTTTTTGCCCTGAAAAAGCGCTCGAAGGGCTTTTTTGCGGCCTTTTGGGGCGATTTTTTGGGCGGGGCACTCTCCGGCACCGCAGGCTTGAGCGGGTCGTGTTGTATTTTTTACGGGGGTGTTGTGTAAAAAAATGAACAAGGCTAAGCTCGATTAAAACCCATAACAGCAATAATACCGGGGTGCTTCATGTCTCGCCTGCCGTTGATCGGCGTTACCGCATGCTCCAGACAGGTCGGATTGCAGGCTTATCCCATCAGTGGCGACAACGATGTCCGTGCTGTGGCTGTAGCAGCCAAAGGGCTGCCGCTGATTCTTCCTTCCCTGGGCGAATGGCTTGAACCGTCCGATATTCTCGACGGTCTGGAGGGGCCCCCATTTACCGGCTCTTGCGCCAACGTCAATGCGCATTTGCACGGCGGCCCGGCCAGCGCTCCGGGCACTGCTCATGATTCTGCACGCGAACGCACTACCCTGCCGTTGATCCGCACCGCTGTGGCGGCGTGCATTCCGGTGCTCGGCGTTTGCCAGGGCTTCGAGGACATGAACATGGTTTTCGGCAATATCGGTCGAAAGCGGATTTTTCAACGCGACGCCGATACGCCAAGGAATGCCTGACTGATAATAGACGTCAGGAACCCCAACCCAGAGGCACTTATGAGTAACAACCTCGACCAGCTCACCGATTGGTTGAAAGACCACAAGATCACAGAAGTCGAATGCATGATTGCCGACCTTACCGGCATCACCCGGGGCAAGATCTCGCCGACCAACAAGTTCATTGCCGAAAAAGGCATGCGCCTGCCCGAGAGCGTGTTGTTGCAGACCGTGACCGGCGACTACGTCGAAGACGACATCTATTACGAGCTGCTCGACCCGGCCGACATCGACATGATCTGCCGCCCCGACAGCAACGCGGTGTATCTGGTGCCCTGGGCCATCGAACCCACCGCCCAGGTGATCCACGACACCTACGACAAGCAGGGCAACCCCATCGAGCTGTCGCCACGCAACGTGCTCAAGAAGGTCCTGGCACTCTATGCCGCCAAGGGCTGGCAGCCGATCGTGGCGCCGGAAATGGAGTTCTACCTGACCAAGCGCAGCGACGACCCGGACTACCCGTTGCAGCCGCCGATCGGCCGTTCCGGACGCCCGGAAACCGGTCGCCAGTCCTTCTCCATTGAAGCAGCCAACGAATTCGATCCGCTGTTCGAAGACGTCTACGACTGGTGCGAACTGCAGGAGCTGGACCTCGACACGCTGATCCACGAGGACGGCACGGCGCAGATGGAAATCAACTTCCGGCATGGCGACGCGCTGTCCCTGGCCGACCAGATCCTGGTGTTCAAGCGCACCATGCGTGAAGCGGCGCTCAAGCACGACGTGGCGGCGACCTTCATGGCCAAACCCATGACCGGCGAACCCGGCAGCGCCATGCACCTGCACCAGAGCATCATCGACATCACCACCGGCAAGAACGTCTTCTCCAATGAAGACGGGACCATGAGCCAACTGTTCCTGCATCACATCGGTGGCCTGCAGAAACTGATCCCCGAGCTGTTGCCGCTGTTCGCGCCGAACGTCAACTCGTTCCGCCGCTTCCTGCCGGACACCTCGGCGCCGGTGAACGTCGAATGGGGCGAAGAAAACCGTACCGTCGGCCTGCGGGTACCGGATGCCGGCCCACAGAACCGTCGCGTGGAAAACCGCCTGCCGGGCGCCGACGCCAACCCGTACCTGGCGATTGCTGCAAGCCTGCTGTGTGGCTACATCGGTATGGTCGAAGGCCTGAACCCGAGCGCCCCGGTGGTTGGTCGTGGTTACGAACGCCGCAACCTGCGCCTGCCGCTGACCATCGAAGACGCCCTGGAACGGATGGAAAACAGCAAGACCATCGAGAAATACCTGGGCAAAAAATTCATCACAGGCTACGTCGCGGTCAAGCGGGCCGAGCATGAAAACTTCAAGCGCGTCATCAGTTCGTGGGAGCGGGAATTCCTGCTCTTCGCCGTCTGATGTGTCGGGCGCGGCGGTTCATAGCCGCGCCTTCACTGGAATCTAGGAGATCCGTATGACCAGCAACAACCCGCAAACCCGTGAGTGGCAAGCCCTCAGCAGGGATCACCACCTGGCCCCCTTCAGCGACTTCAAACAGCTGAAAGAGAAAGGCCCGCGCATCATCACCCATGCCAAGGGCGTTTATCTCTGGGACAGCGAAGGCCACCAGATCCTCGACGGCATGGCGGGTCTCTGGTGCGTGGCCATCGGCTACGGTCGTGATGAACTGGCCGATGCCGCCAGCCAGCAGATGCGCGAGTTGCCGTATTACAACCTGTTCTTCCAGACCGCCCACCCGCCGGTGCTGGAGCTGGCCAAGGCCATCTCCGAGATCGCACCCGCAGGCATGAACCATGTGTTCTTCACCGGTTCCGGCTCCGAAGGCAACGACACCATGCTGCGCATGGTCCGCCATTACTGGGCGATCAAGGGCCAGCCGAACAAGAAGGTCATCATCAGTCGCAAGAACGGCTATCACGGTTCCACCGTGGCCGGCGCGAGCCTGGGCGGCATGACCTATATGCACGAACAGGGCGACTTGCCGATCCCGGGCATCGTCCACATCCCGCAACCGTACTGGTTCGCCGAGGGCGGTGACATGAGCCCCGAGGAGTTCGGGGTCTGGGCCGCCAACCAACTGGAAGAAAAGATTCTCGAGCTGGGTGTCGACAACGTCGGCGCCTTTATCGCCGAGCCGATCCAGGGCGCGGGTGGGGTGATCGTGCCGCCGGACAGCTACTGGCCGCGGATCAAGGAAATCCTCGCCAAGTACGACATCCTGTTTGTCGCCGACGAAGTGATCTGTGGTTTCGGCCGCACCGGTGAGTGGTTCGGCAGTGACTTCTACGGCCTCAAGCCGGACATGATGACCATCGCCAAGGGCCTGACCTCCGGCTACATCCCCATGGGTGGCCTGATCGTGCGTGACGAAGTGGTCGCGGTGCTCAACGAAGGCGGCGACTTCAACCACGGCTTCACCTATTCCGGCCATCCGGTGGCCGCCGCCGTAGCCCTGGAAAACATCCGTATCCTGCGCGAAGAAAAAATTATCGAGCGGGTCCAGAGCGAAACGGCACCCTATTTGCAGAAACGTCTGCGGGAACTGAACGATCACCCGTTGGTGGGTGAAGTTCGCGGTGTGGGCCTGTTGGGCGCCATCGAACTGGTCAAGGACAAGGCCACCCGTGCACGGTATATCGGCGCAGGCGTCGGCATGATCTGCCGACAGTTCTGCTTTGATAATGGACTGATCATGCGTGCCGTCGGCGACACCATGATCATCGCGCCGCCACTGGTGATCAGCAAAACCGAGATCGACGAGTTGGTGGCGAAGGCGCGCAAGTGCCTGGATCTGACCCTGAGTGCGTTACAGGGCTAAGTGCTAGGCTCTGAGCCGGAAGTAAGGTGTAGGTACTTTCGCTCAGAGCAATCAGAAAGGGTGGTCTTTTCTTGAAAGGCTGCCTTGGATCTTGCCAGACTACCCCCACTGTTTCGAGTTGCCCTGGAATCGGCCGCCGAACAGCGGGTTAAAAAGAATAATTGGAGCATGACGCATGAAGGCATTAGGTAAGAACGTAGCCGGCAAGACTCTCCTCGCGCTGTCGTTGGCGGGTGTCATGGCGGGCGCAGCTCACGCGGACGACAAGGTGCTGCACGTTTACAACTGGTCTGACTACATCGCACCGGACACCGTTGCAAATTTCGAAAAAGAGACCGGCATCAAGGTGGTCTACGACGTCTTCGACAGCAACGAAACCCTGGAAGCCAAGTTGCTGGCCGGCAAGTCCGGTTACGATATCGTTGTGCCATCCAACAACTTCCTGGCCAAGCAGATCAAGGCCGGCGTCTACCAGGAACTGGACAAGTCGAAACTGTCCAACTACGGCAACCTGAACCAGTCGTTGCTCAAGGCCGTCTCGATCAGCGACCCGGGCAACAAACACGCCTTCCCGTACATGTGGGGCTCGATCGGCATCGGCTACAACCCGGAGAAGGTCAAGGCCGCCCTGGGCGTGGACAAGATCGATTCCTGGGACGTGGTACTCAAGCCTGAGAACCTCGCCAAGCTGAAAAGCTGCGGCGTGAGCTTCCTCGATTCGCCGACCGAAATGCTGCCGGTGGCCTTGCATTACCTGGGTCTGCCGACCGACACCCAGAAAAAGGACGATCTGAAGAAAGCCGAAGATCTGTTCCTCAAACTGCGTCCGTCGATTTCCTACTTCCACTCGTCCAAGTACATCTCTGACCTGGCCAACGGCAACATCTGCGTCGCCATCGGTTATTCGGGCGATGTCCAGCAGGCCAAGTCCCGTGCCGCCGAAGCCGGTGACAAAGTCAAAGTTGCCTACAGCATTCCGAAAGAAGGCGCCGGCAGCTTCTACGACATGGTGTCGATCCCTAAAGATGCGGAAAACACCGAAGCGGCCTACAAGTTCATGAACTACCTGCTCAAGCCGGAAGTCATGGCGGCGATCACCGACAGCGTGCGTTTCCCTAACGGTAACGAGAAGGCGACGGCGTTGGTCGACAAGAGCATCACCAGCGACCCGGGCATCTACCCGCCAGCGGATGTGCAGGCCAAGTTGTATGCCATCGCCGATCTGCCAGCGGCGACCCAGCGCGAAATGACCCGCAGCTGGACCAAGATCAAATCGGGTAAATAAGTCGATTTGAGATAACCCACGGGAGTTGCGCAGCCTTGGGCAACTCCCGCGGATTTCCAGAGGATCTCCACGTGTCTATTTCTTTCTTTCGCAAAGCCATGCTGGCGGGCGCAGGCCTGACCTTGGCGGTCAGTGTGCAAGCGGCACCGACCGTGCATATTTATAACTGGTCGGATTATATCGGGCAGACCACCCTGGCGGACTTCCAGAAGGCCACCGGCATTGTGCCGGTCTATGATGTTTTCGATTCCAACGAAACCCTGGAAGGCAAGTTGCTGGCCGGCCACACCGGCTACGACGTGGTGGTGCCGTCCAACCATTTCCTCGGCAAGCAGATCAAGGCGGGCGCGTTCCAGAAACTCGACAAGGCGCAGTTGCCGAACTACGCGAACCTCGATCCGGCGTTGATGAAACGCCTGGAAAAGAACGACCCGGGCAACCAGTACGCCGTGCCTTATCTGTGGGGCACCAACGGCATCGGTTACAACGTCGAGAAGGTCAAGGCGGCGCTGGGTGTCGACAAGATCGACTCCTGGGCGGTGCTGTTCGAGCCGGAGAACATCAAGAAGCTCTCCAAATGCGGCGTGGCGTTCCTCGATTCCGCCGATGAGATGCTGCCGGCGGTGCTCAACTACATGGGCCTGAGCCCCAACAGCACTAATGAAAAAGACTACAAGCTGGCCGAAGAGAAGCTGCTGAAGATCCGTCCTTACGTCACCTACTTCAACTCGTCCAAGTACATTTCCGACTTGGCTAACGGCGAAATCTGCGTGGCGGCCGGGTTCTCTGGCGACGTCTTCCAGGCCAGGAAGCGCGCCGAAGAAGCCAAGAAAGGCGTGAACATCGCCTACGCGATTCCCAAGGAAGGCGGTAACCTCTGGTTCGATATGCTGGCGATCCCCCGGGATGCCGGCAACGTCAAGGAGGCCCATGCCTTTATCAATTATCTGCTCAAACCTGAAGCGATTGCCCAGGTCAGCGATTATGTCGGTTATGCCAACCCGAACCCAAAGGCTGGCGATCTGATGGATCAGTCTGTGCGCACCGACGAAGCGGTTTACCCACCGCAAGCCGTATTGGACAAGTTGTATGTCAACGCTGAACTACCCCCGAAGATCCAACGCTTGATGACCCGCAGCTGGACCAAGGTCAAGTCGGGCATGTGATGCCCGTGGGTCGAACCATTCAAAGCCGGGTCACCCAGGCCCGGCGGCTAAATCTTGTTGGGAGTTTTACAAATGGCAGTTGCCTCCGGCGCCTATAAGAAAGCCCTCGAGGGCGACCAGACACCCAAGCAGGTGTTGGTCAAGATCGACAGGGTCACGAAGAAGTTCGATGAGACGATTGCCGTGGACGATGTGTCCCTGGAAATCAAGAAGGGCGAGATCTTCGCCCTGCTCGGCGGATCGGGTTCGGGTAAATCCACCTTGCTGCGCATGCTCGCCGGCTTCGAGCGCCCGACCGAAGGGCGGATCTTCCTCGATGGCGTCGACATCACCGATCTGCCGCCCTATGAGCGGCCGATCAATATGATGTTCCAGTCCTACGCCTTGTTCCCACATATGACTGTGGCGCAGAACATTGCCTTCGGCCTGCAGCAGGACAAGATCCCCAAGGCCGAGATCGATGCCCGCGTGGCTGAAATGCTCAAGCTGGTGCAGATGAGCCAGTACGCCAAGCGCAAGCCGCATCAACTGTCCGGTGGCCAGCGTCAGCGCGTGGCCCTGGCGCGCTCCCTGGCCAAGCGGCCGAAGCTGTTGTTGCTCGATGAACCGATGGGCGCGTTGGACAAGAAGCTGCGTTCGCAAATGCAGCTTGAGCTGGTCGAGATCATCGAGCGCGTCGGCGTGACTTGCGTCATGGTGACCCACGACCAGGAAGAAGCCATGACCATGGCTGAACGCATCGCCATCATGCACCTGGGTTGGATCGCCCAGATCGGCAGCCCGATCGACATCTACGAAACCCCGACCAGTCGTCTGGTCTGCGAGTTCATCGGCAACGTCAACATCTTCGAAGGTGAAGTGGTGGACGACGCCGAAGGTTATGCGCGGATCGCCAGCCCGGAGCTGGAGCGCGATATCTACGTCGGCCACGGGGTCAGTACCTCGGTGCAGGACAAACGTGTCACCTATGCGATTCGCCCGGAAAAACTGCTGGTGACCCCGGTGCCGCCGACCGGCGAGTACAACTGGTCGCGGGGCAAGGTCCACGATATCGCCTACCTGGGCGGCCACTCGGTGTTTTACGTCGAGCTGCCTTGCGGCAAGCTGGTGCAGTCCTTTGTCGCCAACGCCGAGCGCCAGGGCGCGCGGCCGACCTGGGGCGATGAAGTCTACGTCTGGTGGGAAGACGACAGCGGCGTGGTATTGCGCTCATGAAACTCAAATCCCTGGTGCAACGAATAACCCCCAGTGGCCGGCATGCGGTCATCGGGATTCCGTTCCTCTGGTTGTTCCTGTTCTTCATGCTGCCGTTCTTCATCGTCCTGAAGATCAGCTTCGCCGAAGCGGACGTGGCGATTCCGCCGTACACGCAGATCTACAGCTTCGTTGAGCAGAAGCTGCAGATCATCCTCAACCTCGGCAACTACACGATGCTGGGGGACGACGACCTGTACCTGGCGGCCTACCTCGGGTCACTGAAGATGGCTTTCTTCAGCACGATGTTGTGCCTGTTGATCGGCTATCCGATGGCCTATGCCATTTCCCGGGCGCGCAAGGAATTGCAGACCGTGCTGGTGCTGCTGATCATGATGCCGACCTGGACCGCGATCCTGATTCGCGTCTACGCCTGGATGGGGATTCTCAGCAACAACGGGTTGTTGAACGCTTTCCTGATGTGGACCGGGCTGATCAGCGAGCCGTTGCAGATCCTCAATACCAACCTCGCGGTGTATATCGGCGTGGTGTATTCGTATCTGCCGTTCATGATCCTGCCGCTCTACGCCAACCTGGTGAAACACGACCAGAGCCTGCTGGAAGCCGCCTCGGACCTGGGTTCGAGCACCTTCAACAGCTTCTGGAAGATCACCGTGCCGCTGTCGAAGAACGGCATCATTGCAGGCGCAATGCTGGTGTTTATCCCGGGGATCACGAACTCACCCACCACCGGGATAAACACCAGCATTGCGCCTGCAATGATGCCGTTCTTCGACAGCGGCACGGTGATC
>NZ_JACAOS010000031.1 GCF_013386165.1 Pseudomonas gingeri
ATTGCCGTCTGGCAGGTAGCGGCCGAGGTCGCCGGTACGGTACATGCGCGCCGAAACATCCTGGCTGAACGGGTCGTTGAGGAAACGTTCGGCGGTCAGGTCGTCACGGTTCAGGTAGCCACGGGCCACGCCAGCGCCGCCGATGTAGATTTCACCCGGGACGCCCAGTGGGACCGGTTGTTGCTGTTCGTCCAGCAGGTAGAACTGGGTGTTGCCGACGGGTTTGCCGATATGCGGCGCAAAACCCTCTTCGCGATCCATCGCCACCCAGCTTGAGTAGGTGGTGGTTTCAGATGGGCCGTAGAGGTTGCACAGGCGTTGGACACCGGTCTTCTCGAACAGGTTTTCCACCAGACTGCGCTTCAGCGCTTCGCCCGCCACGTTGACCGTGTGCACCGATTTCGGCAGACCGTCGACTTCCAGCAAAGCCTTGAGGGCCGATGGAACGGTGTTGATCAGGCCGATATCGTGTTCGCCGTGTTGCAACTCCAGAACGTTTTTCACCACCTCGATACTGCCGCCCGAGGTCAGAGGTGCAAAACACTCATACACCGCCAGGTCAAAGTTCAGCGAAGTCGAGAACAACGTCTGACTCAAGGCCGAACCCGATCCCTGTAGGAGCAAGCTTGCTCGCGATGGGGCCCGTGAGTCTTGCACCGCCTGACCGGACGCCATCGCCGGCAAGCCAGCGCCTACAAGGTTTGTGTGAGCCTGCAAGGCCGCGTGATCAAAGGCGGCGTGGGCCCAGGTGAGGAAGTTCACGGTGTTGCGGTGTTCGATCATCACGCCCTTCGGCAGACCGGTCGAACCCGAGGTGTAGATCAAATAAGCCAGATGCGCCGAAGTCAGCCCAGGAACCTGCGGATTCTGGACGGATTCGTCCTGCCAGGTGCCCTGGTCAAGATTGATCACAGGCACCGAAACGCCCGCCAACAGATCCTGGGTAGCCGTTTGTGCCAAGACCGCCGCCGGAGCACTGTCCTGCAACATATAGGCAATCCGTTCTACCGGATAAGCCGGGTCCAACGGTACATAACCGCCGCCTGCCTTGAGGATCGCCAGCAAACCGACAACCATCTCGGCGCCACGCTCAACACAGATCCCCACCCGTGAATCCGGCTGCACACCCTGTTTGCGCAGGGCATGGGCCAAACGGTTGGCCTGCTCGTTAAGCTCGCGATAGCTCAGGCGCTGTTCGCCATGAACCACCGCCAAAGCCTCCGGCGTACGCGCCACCTGCGCCTCAAACAGACCATGCACGGTCTGCGCCTGCGGATACTCCAGTGCCGTATCATTGAAGCCCACCAGCAACTGCTCGCGCTCGCCAGCCGGGACGATCGACAGGCTGTTGAGCGCCGTGCCCGGCGCCCGCTCCAGGGCCTGGACCAACTGCTCCAGGGCCGTCTGCATATACCCGCAAACCCGCTGCGCCCCGATACCGGCAACGGCCTGCACCGTCAAGCTGAAACCTTCGCCCAGATCATCCAGGCACAGGATCAGTGGATAGTTGGTGCGCTCTTCACCACCCAGTACCTCGATCCCCTCCCATAGCTGCACCGCCTCGCCGCTCACCGCATCAGCCGCGCTGTGCCGGTAGTTGAGCAAGGTGCTGAACAGTGGCGTCGGCGCCGCAACGCCGCTGCAACGCTGGGCCAGGGCCAGGGACGCATGTTCGTGCCCCAGCAGAGCGGTCAGTCGTGCATGGGTCGCCTTGACCCCGGCACGCACATCCTGATCACCCACGCCCACCCTCAGCGGCAAGGTATTGATAAACATGCCCAGCGCCCGGCGAACCCCTTCGCCGCCACGCATCCGCCCCAGCAGCACGGTACCGAACACCACATCGTTGCGCCCACACAGGCGCCCGAGCACCTGGGCCCAGGCCAGGTGATGCAGGCTCGCCGCACTCACCCCCTGCTGCCGGGCCTGGGCCCGAAGGCGCAGGCTCAGGTCGGCGGGCAAGGCCTGGGTCGCTTCTTCGACACCATGGCCATCGCCACGCACATCCTGCAGACCGAACGGCAATGTCGGCTCATCGATATCCCCCAGCATCTCGCGGAAAAACGCTTCGTGCTGCTGGCTGCTGACCCCAAGCCGGGCCTGGGCCACATAGTTGCGGTAAGGCACCGGCTCACCCAGGGTCTGGGCCTCGCCATAAAGATGCGCATGGATTTCCTGCTGCACCACTTCCAGGGCCGCATGGTCGATGGCGATGTGATGGAACAACAACATCGCCACCCAGCGCTGGTTGGCGACATCGTGGGCGAAGGCCAGGCGCAGCAACGGCGCCTGGCTGATATCAAGACGGTAATGGCGCGGGTCAAAGCGTTGGCGTAGTTGTTCGGCAGCGGCGCCGGCAGCGGGGTCGATGTCGATTTCAGTGAGGACCAGCCGGGCCTGGCGCCAGACCACTTGCACCGGCTCGTCCAGACCTTCCCAGACCACACTGGTGCGCAGGATGTCATGGCGGTCGATCACGTGTTGCAAGGCCGTGGTGAACTCGTCGAAACGGGCGCGGCTGGCAATCGCGAACTGTGCCTGCAGGACGTAGGGATCACCCTGCTCGGCGGCAATATGGTGATAGAGAATCCCTTCCTGCAACGGCGCCAACGGATAGATGTCCTGCACATTGCCGCCCCCCCCGGGGATCGTGGCGACAATGCGTTCGATGGCGGCCTGGTCAAGCTTGACCAGGGGCAGCATGTCCGCAGTAATGCGTTCGCAGCCGAGAGGGATGAGCGATGCGGGAATCTCCACCTCGCCGGCCTTGGCGCTGGAATACCCGCCGGCGTTGATCAATTCGATCAGCGCCGCCTTGTTCTCGCGCAACATCGCCAGCACGGCGGGCTCGGTGAGGGACTGTCGTCTGCCGCTGACGACCAGTTGGTCGCCCTTGACGGCAAGCTGCACATCTTTTTCTTTGAGTACTGCCAACAGTTCGATCACGCTCACAGAACAATCTCCATTCTTTCCGTCATTGCCGCGTATTCCGAGAGGGTGGGGTGTTCGAACAGAGTCCTGACATCGGCTTCCAGGCCTTCCTGGCGCATGCGTTCCATCAGGCTCACGGCGAGCAGCGAATGGCCGCCCAGTTCGAAAAAGTGGTCATGCCGACCGACCTGCGCGATGCCCAGCAAGGTTTGCCAGATCTCGGCGATCAGGGTTTCGGTTTCGCCTTGTGGAGCTTCGTAGCCCCGGCTGATCAGCGCACTGCTGTCCGGGGCCGGCAGGGCCTTGCGGTCCAGCTTGCCGTTGGGGGTCAGCGGTAATGCATCGAGTCGGACGTAGGCCACCGGGACCATGTAGGCCGGCAACTGCCCCAGCAACCAACCGCGCAGACTGTCGATGTCCGGCTCATTGCCCTCTGAGTGGGCCGTGTAATAGGCCACCAGGCGTTTGTCGCCCGGGATGTCTTCGCGAGCGGTGACCACCGCTTCGTGGACAGCCGGGTGTTTGGCCAGACGGGCGTCGATTTCGCCCAGTTCGATACGGAAACCTCGGATCTTCACCTGATCGTCGTTACGGCCCAGGTATT
>NZ_JACAOS010000032.1:0-240 GCF_013386165.1 Pseudomonas gingeri
AGGCTGCCGTGCAAGCGCAGGCTGGCCGGGATGTGATAGGCCGCGCTGCCGCCTTCCAGTTGCGCCAGGAACCACAGACGCTGCTGGGCAAACGACAACGGCAGAACCTGATCACGGGACACCGCCACGATCGGCGGTTGGCTGCTGCCGGCAGCTTCGGCCAGTATCCGGGCCAGCGCCGCCAGTTCCGGTTGGGCGAAGATATCCGCCAGGTTCAGCTCCACGCCCAGACGCTGACGC
>NZ_JACAOS010000032.1:389-4178 GCF_013386165.1 Pseudomonas gingeri
CGCGCAGGCCGGCGGCGTCCAGACTTGCTTCAGGCTGGGCGACCACATAGGCGACCAGGCGTTTTTCTCCCGGACGATCTTCCCGGGCGATCACCACCGCTTCCTTGACCCCAGTGCAATTGCCGAGGCGCGACTCGATTTCCCCCAGTTCGATACGGAAACCGCGGACCTTGACCTGGAAGTCGTTACGACCCAGGTACTCGATACGGCCGTCGGCCATGTAGCGGGCCAAGTCACCGGTCCTGTACATGCGCGCGTCGGCGCTGTTGCTGAACGGATCCACGAGGAAACGCTCGGCGTTGACCTGTTCCAGGTTCAGGTAACCCCGTGCCACGCCGTCGCCACCAATAAAGATTTCCCCGGTGACGCCGTACGGTACCGGCTGCTGGTGAGCATCGAGCAGGTAGATGCGGGTGTTGGCCATCGGCTTGCCGATGGTGGCGTTGCCGCTACCTTCGCTGCCGGCCACAGCATCGTGGGTGACGTAGGCGGCGGTGCAGGACACCGTTGCTTCGGTCGGACCATAAGTGTTGATCAAGCGTGTATGGGTTGGGCGAACCTCATCCCAGAGCTTGAGTTTCTGTGCCGACAGAGCATCACCGGTGACGTTGATCAGGCGCACATCGGCCAGACGCTGCTGGGCAATCTGCGGCTGGTTGTGCCATTCGGCAGCCAGGGTGTGCCAGTGAGCAGCGGTCATGTGCAGGAAGGTCGGACGGATGCCGTGATCCTCCGTGCCTTCGCTGCCGAAGATCTCCCGGGTTGGCGCCAGGGTAGCCCCGGCCAGCAGTGCCGGGAAGATTTCCTCCACCGACAGGTCGAAGTTCAAGGTGTTCTGTTGCAGCACGGTGTCTGCCGGGGTCAGGCCGAACAAGCGTGCAGCGTCAACGCTGTAGTTGACCAGACCGCGGTGTTCGATCATCACCCCTTTCGGATTGCCGGTGGAACCGGAGGTGTAGATCACATACGCGAGGTTGCGCACGCCGAGGTTCGTCACCACGGGGTCGTCGTCACGCTCACTGAAGCCCTGGCGCTGATCGTCGTCGAGCAGCACCAGCGGCAAGTCCAGCACCGGCAAACGGCCCTGCAACGCACGTTGGCTCAGTAACGCCGAGGGCGTACTGTCCTCGATCATGTAGGCCAGGCGTTCGGCTGGATAAGCCGGATCCAAAGGTACATAAGCGGCACCAGCCTTGAGCACGCCCAACAGGCCGACCATCATTTCCACGCCGCGTTCGACACAGATCGCTACCCGATCATCCGGGCCGATACCCAGACCGATCAGGTGATGGGCCAGGCGGTTGGCCTGGCGGTTCAGCTCCGCATAACTCAGGCGTTGTGCCTGGAAGGCCACCGCAATGGCCTCGGGTTGCGCCCGGACCTTTTCTTCGAACAGTTGATGGATCGTACTGTCCTGCGGATAAGGTACTTCGGTGGCGTTGAGGCCCACCAGCAGTTGCTCGCGTTCGGCGGCATCGATCAGCGGCACCTGTTCCAGCACCTGGTGGTCGTCGGCAACCATGGCTTCCAGCAGACGCTGGAAGTAACCGAGGTAACGAACCATGGTGCTTTCGTCGAACAGCGCCGTGGCGTATTCCAGGGAACCGTACAGGCGATCACCCACTTCAAGCATGTCCAGGGTCAGGTCGAACTTGGCCGTGCAACCGACCACCTCTACGCCTTGCAAAGCCATGTCGCCGAGCGCCAGATCGGCCTTCTCGTTGCTCTGCCACGACAGCATCGCTTGGAAGACCGGGCTATGGGACAGGCTGCGCACCGGCTTGATCACTTCAACCACTTGCTCGAACGGCAGGTCCTGGTGCGCCTGGGCGCCCAGGGTCGCGGCCTTGACGCGCGCCAACAAGGCCTGAGCCGTCGGCTGTTCGCTGAGGTCGACACGGATCGCCAGGGTGTTGACGAACAGGCCGATCAGCCCTTCGACTTCACTGCGTGTCCGGTTGGCCACCGGCGAACCGATCACCACCTCATCCTGACCGGACAAGCGCCCCAGCAACGCGGCCCAGGCAGCCATGACCGTCATGAACAAGGTGCTGCCATGGCGTTGGCTCAGGGCCTTGAGACCACGGCTCAGGTTTTCCTCGAGGACCATCGACAACCTTGCCCCGGCATAGTCCTGTTGCGTCGGGCGGATCCGGTCGGTGGGTAGCATCAACAGTGCCGGCGCCTGCGCCAGGGTTTGCTGCCAATAGCCGCACTGCTGTTGCAACAACTCGCCGCTGAGCCAGCGACGTTGCCACACGGCGTAGTCCAGGTACTGAAGCGTCAACGGTACCAGCGGATCATCCTGACCGTGGCTGAAGGCTTCATAGAGCGCGGCCAATTCGCGGGTCAGCACGGTAATCGACCAGCCATCGGAAACGATATGGTGCATGGTCACCAGCAGGACATGATGGTCCTCGGCCATGCGGATCAGACGACCACGAATCAACGGTCCCTGCTCCAGGTCGAAGGCTTGCAGGGCTTCCTCGCTGGTCAGCGCCTGGAGTTTGGCTTCGGCATCCACCAGCCCCTGCAAATCGTGCAACTGCAGGTTGAAACCGGCATCCGCTGCGGCGATCCGTTGCAGTGACTGTTCGTCATCGCCGAGGATAAAGGTCGTGCGTAAGCCTTCGTGGCGCGCGACGATGCGCTCCAGTGCCCGTTGCAGGGCAAAACGGTCCAGTGCACCACGCAGGTTGAGACCCGCGGGCATATGGTAGGCCGAGCTGACACTTTCCATCTGCGCCAGGAACCAGAGGCGCTGCTGAGCGAAAGACAACGGCCAGGCCTGGTCACGCGACACCGGCACGATCTCCGGCAGCGTGCTGCGCCCGGCCTGGGCAATGGCCTGGGCCAAGGCTGTCAGCTCAGGATGGGCAAACAGCTCTGCCAGCCCCAGTTCGACGCCCAGTTGCTGGCGGATTTTTGAAATCAAGCGCATGGCCAGCAACGAATGCCCGCCCAGCTCGAAGAACTGGTCGTGGCGACCGACCTGTGCAACACCCAGCAGTTCTTGCCAGATGGCGGCGATCAGGATTTCGGTTTCGCCTTGCGGCGCCTCGTAGCCGCGACTGATCACCGCATCGAGGTCCGGGGCCGGCAGGGCCTTGCGATCCAGCTTGCCATTCGGGGTCAGCGGCAGCTTGTCCAGTGCAACGTAGATGGCCGGGACCATGTACTCCGGAAGTGTTTCCTGCAGATGATGGCGCAGGCTGGTGATGTCGACCGAGGCTTCCCCGGCGGCCAGGGTGTAATAGGCCACCAGACGTTTGTCGCCCGGGACGTCTTCGCGAGCCATCACCACCGCTTCCTGCACCTCGGGGTGTTTGGCCAGGCGTGCTTCGATTTCCCCCAGTTCGATACGGAAGCCACGGATCTTCACCTGGTCGTCGTTACGGCCCAGGTATTCGATATTGCCGTCTGGCAGGTAGCGGCCGAGGTCGCCGGTACGGTACATGCGCGCCGAAACATCCTGGCTGAACGGGTCGCTGAGGAAACGTTCGGCGGTCAGGTCATCGCGGTTCAGGTAGCCTCGGGCCACGCCAGCGCCACCGATGTAGATTTCACCCGGAACGCCCAGTGGGACAGGTTGTTGCTGTTCGTCCAGCAGATAGAACTGGGTGTTGCCAACCGGCTTACCGATATGGGGGGCGAAACCGTCTTCACGGTCCATCGCCACCCAGCTTGAGTAGGTGGTGGTTTCCGACGGGCCGTAGAGGTTGCACAGACGTTGGACGCCGGTTTTCTCGAACAGGTTTTCCACCAGACTACGCTTGAGGGCTTCGCCCG
>NZ_JACAOS010000032.1:4241-7443 GCF_013386165.1 Pseudomonas gingeri
ATATCGTGTTCGCCGTGTTGCAGTTCCAGAACGTTTTTCACCACCTCGATACTGCCGCCCGAGGTCAGAGGTGCAAAACACTCATACACCGCCAGGTCAAAGTTCAGCGAAGTCGAGAACAACGTCTGACTCAAGGCCGAACCCGATCCCTGTAGGAGCAAGCTTGCTCGCGATGGGGCCCGTGAGTCTTGCACCGCCTGACCGGACGCCATCAGGTTTGTGTGAGTCTGCAAAGCCGCGTGATCAAAGGCGGCGTGGGCCCAGGTCAGGAAGTTCACGGTGTTGCGGTGTTCGATCATCACGCCCTTCGGCAGACCGGTCGAACCCGAGGTGTAGATCAAATAAGCCAGATGCGCCGAAGTCAGCCCAGGAACCTGCGGATTCTGGACGGATTCGTCCTGCCAGGTGCCCTGGTCGAGATTGATCACGGGCACCGAAACGCCCGCCAACAGATCCTGGGTAGCCGTTTGTGCCAAGACCGCCGCTGGAGCACTGTCCTGCAACATATAGGCAATCCGTTCTACCGGATAAGCTGGATCAAGCGGCACATAACCGCCGCCCGCCTTGAGGATCGCCAGCAAACCGACAACCATCTCGGCCCCACGCTCAACACAGATCCCCACCCGCGAATCCGGCTGCACGCCCTGCTTGCGCAACGCATGGGCCAAACGGTTGGCCTGCTCATTGAGTTCGCGATAGCTCAGGCGCTGTTCGCCATGAACCACCGCCAAAGCCTCCGGCGTACGCGCCACCTGCGCCTCAAACAGACCATGCACGGTCTGCGCCTGCGGATACTCCAGCGCCGTGTCATTAAAGCCTACCAGCAACTGCTCGCGCTCGTCGTCGGGCATGATCGACAGGCTGTTCAACGCCGCCTGCGGCCTGTGCTCCAGTGCCTCCACCAGGCTTTCCAGTGCGGTCTGCATATAGCCACAGACACGTCGGGCGCCGACTTCGCCGGTGACCAGCACCGTCAGGTTGAAAGCATTGCCCAGGTCGTCGATATCCAGGGTCAGCGGGTAATTGGTGTGCTCCTCGGTACCGAAGGCTTCAATCCCGTGCCACGCCGCCTCTTGCTCCGGCGTGACCTCGGCCACGGCGCTATGCCGGTAATTGAGCAGCGAACTGAACAACGGTGTCGGCGCGGCCACGCCGCTGCAACGCTGGGCCAGCACCAGCGGGGCGTGTTCATGCCCTAGCAGTGCGGTCAGTTGTCCGTGGGTCGCCTTGAGCGCCTCGGCCACCGTTTGTGCCCCGACATCGACGCGCAACGGCAAGGTGTTGATAAACATGCCCAAGGCCCGCTCGGCACCCTCGCCGGCCTGCATCCGACCCAACAGAACCGTACCGAACACCACCTGTTCGCGCCCCGAAACTCTGCTCAGCACCCGTGCCCAGGCCAGGTGCATCAAACTCGCGACGCTGACACCGGCCTGCCGGGCCCGGGCCCGCAGGCGCAGGTTCAGCTCGGCGGTCAAGGTCAACCGGGCATCTTCGATATCCCATCCGCCAGCCTGCACATCCTGCAAGCCGAACGGCAGCGTTGGCTCGTCGATATCACCGAGCATCCCACGGAAAAACGCCTCGTGCTGTGCCTCACTGACACCCAGGCGTGCCTGGGCCACATAGTTGCGGTACGGCACCGCTTCACCCAGGGTGTGGGCCTGGTCAAGCAGGTGTACGCGGATTTCATCTATCACCACGTTCAACGAGGTGGCGTCGTTGACCAAGTGATGAAACAGCAACATCGCCAGCCAGCGGTCATGGACTGGATCATGGGCAAAGGCAATCCGGATCAACGGCGCCTGACGCACATCGAAGCGGTAATGCCGGGGATCGAAGCGCTGGTGCAACTGATCCGCCAGCGGGCCGTCCGCAGGGTCCAGGAACAGTTCACTGACGTCCAGTTCAGCTCGACGCGAGACCACTTGCAACGGCTCGTCAAGACCTTCCCAGAGTACCGCCGTGCGCAAGATATCGTGACGGCTGATCACCCCTTGCAAGGCGCGGCTGAAATCGTCCAGCCGCGCCCGGTCCCGTAGGCCGAACAGCGCTTTCAGAGTATAGGGATCGCCCTGCTCGGCACTGATATGGTGATAGAGAATGCCTTCCTGCAATGGCGCCAGCGGATAGATATCCTGCACGTTCGCCGCGCCACCCGGCACGTTCGCCACCACCCGGTCGATCTGCGCCTGGGTCAGACTGATCAGTGGCAGCATATCCGGGGTGATGCGTTCACAACCCTCGGGGATGATGTTGGCCGGCACCACGACTTCCGTCCCGCCGCCCACGGCAGCAGCCAACGCCGCCAAGGTCGGTTGGCCGAACAGCACCCGCACATCGGCGCTCAAGCCCGCCTGGCGCATGCGCCCGATCAGGCTCACGGCCAATAACGAGTGCCCGCCCAGTTCGAAGAAATGGTCATGACGCCCCACCCGATCGACCTTGAGCAAGTCGGCCCAGATCCGGGCCAGGGTAATTTCGGTTTCACCCTGTGGGGCCTCGTAGCCGCGACTGATCACCTCATCAAGGTCCGGGGCCGGCAGGGCCTTGCGATCCAGCTTGCCGTTCGGGGTCAGCGGCAGCTTGTCCAGTGCAACGTAGATGGCCGGGACCATGTACTCCGGAAGTGTTTCCTGCAGATGATGACGCAGGCTGATGATATCGACCGAGGAGTGCTCGGCAGACAAGGTGTAATAAGCCACCAGACGCTTGTCGCCCGGGATGTCTTCGCGAGCCGTGACCACCGCTTCGTGGATGGCCGGGTGTTTGGCCAGACGGGCATCGATTTCGCCCAGTTCGATACGGAAACCACGGATCTTCACCTGGTCGTCGTTACGGCCCAGGTATTCGATATTGCCGTCTGGCAGGTAGCGGCCGAGATCGCCGGTGCGGTACATGCGCGCCGAAGCATCCTGGCTGAACGGGTCGTTGAGGAAACGTTCGGCGGTCAGGTCATCGCGGTTCAGGTAGCCTCGGGCCACACCGGCGCCGCCGATGTAGATTTCACCCGGGACGCCCAGTGGGACCGGTTGTTGCTGTTCGTCCAGCAGGTAGAACTGGGTGTTGCCGACCGGCTTACCGATATGCGGCGCAAAACCCTCTTCACGGTCCATCGCCACCCAGCTTGAGTAGGTGGTGGTTTCCGACGGGCCGTAGAGGTTGCACAGGCGTTGGACACCGGTTTTCTCGAACAGGTTTT
>NZ_JACAOS010000032.1:7619-7823 GCF_013386165.1 Pseudomonas gingeri
TCTGACTCAAGGCCGAACCCGACCCCTGTAGGAGCAAGCTTGCTCGCGATGAGGCCCGTGAGTCCTGCACCGTCTGACCGGACGCCATCGCCGGCAAGCCAGCGCCTACAAGGTTTGTGTGAGCCTGCAAAGCCGCATGATCAAAGGCGGCGTGGGCCCAGGTCAGGAAGTTCACGGTATTACGGTGTTCGATCATCACGCCCT
>NZ_JACAOS010000033.1 GCF_013386165.1 Pseudomonas gingeri
CTCTGGGATGAAGTCCGCCCGGCACACACCCGTCTGATCAACACCTATGGCCCGACCGAGGCAACGGTGTCCTGCACCGCCGCCTATGTCACCCACGATGCACTGGCCGGCAGCGAAGGCAGCGGCAACGCGACCATCGGCAAGCCGATGGCCAACACCCGGATCTACCTGCTCGATGCTCACCAACAGCCCGTACCTTACGGCGTGGCCGGTGAAATCTTCATCGGTGGCGACGGCGTGGCACGGGGTTATCTGAACCTTGAACAGGTCAACGCCGAGCGTTTCCTGATCGATCCATTCGGCACCAGCGCCGATGCGCGCATGTACAAGACCGGTGACCTGGCGCGCTATATGGCCGATGGTCGTATCGAATACCTGGGTCGTAACGACTTCCAGGTCAAGGTCCGTGGTTTCCGTATCGAACTGGGGGAAATCGAATCGCGTCTCGGCAATTGCGCCGGGGTCAAGGAAGCGGTGGTGATCGCCCGGGAAGATCGTCCGGGAGAAAAACGCCTGGTCGCCTATGTGGTCGCCCAGCCTGAAGCAAGTCTGGATGCCGCCGGCCTGCGCGCCGAGCTGGCGCCGCAACTGGCCGAGTACATGCTGCCAAGCGCCTTCGTGATTCTCGACGCGCTGCCGTTGACGCCCAACCGCAAACTCGACCGCAAGGCCTTGCCGGCCCCGGCCGACGATGCCTTTGCCAGTCGCACCTACGAGGCGCCGCACGGCAGGATCGAACAGATTGTCGCGGGTATCTGGCAAGACCTGCTGGGCATCGAACAGATCAGCCGTCACGACCGTTTCTTCGAACTCGGCGGCCACTCGCTGCTGGCCGTCAGCCTGATCGACCGCCTGCGCAAGCAGGGCCTGAACGCCAGTGTCCGCACCGTGTTCACCGCGCCCAGCGTGCAGGAAATGGCCCTGGCCATCAGCCTCGACAACCAGACCCTGTTCCAGGCGCCGGCCAACCGTATCCCGGCAGACTGCACGCACCTCACACCGGACCTGTTGCCGCTGGTGGAACTGAACGCCAGCCAGCTGGCACAGATCGTCAGCGCCGCTCCTGGCGGAGCGGCCAATATCCAGGACATCTACCCCCTGGCGCCCCTGCAACAGGGCATCCTGTTCCACTACCTGCTGGACAATGAGAGCGACACCTACGTGGTCCGCTCACTGATCGAGTTCGACGATCGCCAGCGCCTCGACGCCTTCCTCGACGCCCTGCAAGGGGTCATCAATCGTCACGACATCCTGCGCAGCTCGGTGCACTGGGTCGGCTTGCCGCAAGCGGTCCAGGTGGTCCATCGCCAGGCGCAACTGCCGGTACAGACCCTCACCCTGACGCCCGATGAAGATGCGTATACCCAGCTGGATCGCCTGACCGATCCGCAGCAGGTACGCCTGGACCTGCAACAGGCACCGCTGATGCGCGCCTGCATCGCCCGCGACCCGCACTCCGAGCGGTGGCTGCTGGCCCTGCTCGACCATCACATGATCAGCGATCACGTGACCCAGGAAATCGTCCTCGAAGAAATTCGCCTGCTGATGCAAGGCCAGGCGGCCGACCTGCCGGCCCCGCAACCTTATCGCGAGTTTGTCGCGCATATCCTCGCCGCCCCTTCCGAGATCCACGAAGACTACTTCAGCCGTCGCCTGGCCGACGTCGAGGAGCCGACTGCGCCTTTCGACCTGCTGGAAGTTCAGGGCGACGGCAATCACATCGACGAAGCCGAAGTGCAACTGAGTGACAGCCTCAGCCGACACATCCGTGACCTGGCGCGTGAGCGCGGGATGCCCGCAGCGGTGTTGTTCCATGTGGCCTGGGCCCAGGTACTGGCCCGTTGCACCGGTCGCAACGACGTGGTCTTCGGCACCGTGGTCGCCGGCCGCCTGCAAGGGTCGGCGGGGGCCGAACGGGCCCTCGGGGTATTTATCAACACCCTGCCGGTGCGCGTGCAACTGGCCGCGCAAGGCGCCCATGAACTGCTACTGGCGACCCACCGTGACCTCAGCGAACTGCTGGCCCACGAACAGGCGCCCCTGGCCCTGGCCCAGCGTTGCAGTGGCGTGGCTAGCGGCGTGCCGTTGTTCACCAGCCTGCTCAACTATCGCCACCAGGGGGCGGACAGCCGCTTGCAATGGCCGGGCATGCGCCTGCTGGAAAGCGCCGAGCGGACCAACTACCCGCTGGCCCTGGCGGTCAATGATTACGGCGATGCCTTCAGCTTGTTGATGCAAAGCGTACGGCCGCTGGACCCGCAACGCCTCTGCGCCTTGATGCAGCGCGCCCTGGAGCAATTGACCGAGGCACTGCTGCACACCCCGCAGATCGCGCTCAGCCAATTGGACGTGCTGCCGCTCTCCGAACGCACCCTGTTGCTGGAGACCTTCAACCAGACCGTGCAGGACTACCCGGCGGACGTTTGCATCCAGCACTTGTTCGAAGAGCAGGTCCGGCTACAACCCGAGGCCAGCGCCCTGGTCTTCCAGGCACAGCACCTGAGCTATGCCGAGTTGAATCGCCAGGCCAACCGTATCGCCCATCGCCTGATCGGCCTGGGCATCGGCCCGGATGATCGGGTGGCGATCTGTGTCGACCGCACCCTGGAAATGGTCGCGGGGCTGCTGGGGATTCTCAAGGCCGGCGCCGCCTATGTGCCGCTCGACCCGGCCTATCCGCTGGATCGCCTGACCTACATGCTGGAAAGCTGCACGCCGGCGCTGATCCTGACCCAGGAAGCCTTGAGTGGGGTGCTTCCGCAAAGCGCCGTGCCGGTGTTGCTGCTGGATCCCGAGCATGCACAAGGCGAAGGTTTCCTGGCCCAGTCCGAGGCCGATCCGGTACGGGCTGATCTGCGGGGTGAGCATCTGGCCTATGTGATTTACACCTCGGGCTCCACCGGCAATCCGAAGGGCGTGCAGATCCCCCATCAGGCCTTGAGCAACTTCCTGCGCTCGACGAGCCGCGAACCGGGGCTTTCGGCGCAGGATCGTTTGCTCGCCGTGACCACCATTTCCTTCGACATCGCCGCCCTTGAGCTGTACCTGCCGCTGGTCAACGGTGCCTGCGTGGTCATGGCCTCCCGCGAGGCGGCCATGGACGGCCTGCAATTGCAGCGCCTGCTCGACGAACAGCGGATCAGCGTGATGCAGGCCACCCCGGCCACCTGGCAAATGCTGGTGAGCAGCGGCTGGACCGGCAAGTCGGACCTGCGGGTTTTCTGTGGTGGCGAAGCACTGCCCCGCAGCCTGGCGCGCGAGCTGCAGTCGCGCAGCCGTGAACTGTGGAACCTCTATGGCCCGACGGAGACCACGATCTGGTCCTGTGTCGAACACGTCGAAGGCCAGGGCGAGTCGATTTTCGTGCCGATCGGCAAACCGATGGCCAATACCCGGACCTACCTGCTGGACGAGCATTACCAGCCAGTACCACTGGGGGTCGCGGGTGAGCTGTATATCGGTGGCGCGGGCGTGGCTCGCGGCTACCTGAACCGCGACGACCTGACCGCCGAACGCTTCCTCAACGACCCGTTCAGCCAGGACGCCGCGGCACGTATGTACCGCACTGGCGACCTCGCTCGCTACCTGCCGGACGGCACGCTCGAATACCTGGGGCGCAATGACAACCAGGTGAAGGTCCGTGGTTTCCGCATCGAACTGGGCGAAATCGAAGCCCGTCTCGCCGCCTACCCCGGGGTCAAGGAAAGCGTGGTGCTGGCACGGGAAGACCAGCCGGGCGAAAAACGCCTGGTGGCCTACTTCACCACACAGCAACCTGAAGCGCTGCTGGAGGCCGAAAGCCTGCGCAGCCATCTGCAAGAAACCCTGCCGGAGTACATGGTCCCGACGGCCTACATGCAGCTCGATGCCTTGCCCTTGACACCCAACCGCAAAGTCGACCGCAAGGCGCTGCCGGCACCGGAGGGCGCAGCCCTGGCCAGCCGCGAATACGTAGCACCGCAAGGCCGGACCGAAGAGCGCCTGGCCGCGATCTGGGCCGACCTGCTGCACCTGGACAGGATCGGTCGCAACGACAACTTCTTCGAACTCGGCGGCCACTCGCTGCTAACCGTGCAACTGCAGGCCCGCCTGCATCAGGACCTCGGCGTCGAGATCAACCTGCGCAGCCTGTTCGGCCTGAGCTCCCTGCCGGCCCTGGCCGAATGCGTGGACCAGACGGCGCGGTCACAGGTCCAGTCCATTGAAGTGATATCCCGCGATCAGGAGCTGCCGCTATCCCTGGCCCAGCAACGACTGTGGTTCCTCGACCAGTTGGACCACGCCGCCAGCGTCGCCTACCACATGCCGGCGGCCCTGCACTTGCGCGGCCAGCTCGACCGTGAGGCCCTGCAACGGACCCTGGACCGCATCGTTGCCCGTCACGAAAGCCTGCGCACCACCTTCGAACGGCAGGACGATAAAGTCCGCCAACACTTTGCTGGCGAAAACATCGGCTTTGCCCTGGTCGAGCACGACCTGCGTGCCCTGGCCGGCGAAGCCCGGCAACAGCAGGTCGAGCAACTGAGCCAGGCCGAGGTCCAGGCGCCTTTCGACCTGAGCCAGGGTCCGCTGATTCGCGGACGCCTGCTGCAACTGGCCGAGGATGAACACATCCTGCTGGTCACCCAGCACCACATCGTCTCCGATGGCTGGTCCGTGGCCGTGCTGATCGACGAGTTCAACCGCCTGTATAGCGCCTTCAGCCAAGGCCTCGACGACCCATTGCCAGCGCTGGCCCTGCAATACGCCGACTACGCGGCCTGGCAACAACAGCACCTGCAAGGCGAACGCCTGCAAACCCAGACCCGTTTCTGGAGCGAGCACCTCAGCGGTGCGCCAGCTTTGCTCGAACTGCCGAGCGATCATCCACGGCCGCAAGTGCAAAGCTACCGCGGCGCCACCTTGGCACTGGAACTGCCCGCAGCGCTCAGCCGCCGCTTGCGGCAGTTCAGCCAGCAACAGGGCCTGACCCCGTTCATGACCCTGCTGGCAGCCTGGTCGATCCTGCTCTCGCGCCTGAGCAACCAGTCGCAAGTCGTGGTCGGTACCCCGGTGGCCAACCGCCCACGCCAGGAAACCGAAGCGCTGATCGGCTTCTTCGTCAACACCCTGGCCCTGCGCGTCGATGTCCAAGCCCACAGTCGCGTGGACCAGTTGCTGGCACAGATCAAGGCCATCACCCTCGACGCCTACAGCCATCAGGACTTGCCTTTCGAACAGGTGGTTGAAGCCCTGCAGCCGGAACGCAGCCTGGCCCACAGCCCGCTGTTCCAGGCGATGCTGGTGCTCGGCGATACCCCACGCGACCAGGTGCTGGCCCTGCCCGGCCTGGAACTGACGCCACTGCCCCAGGCTACCGGCACCACCCAGGTCGACTTGAGCCTATCGCTCAACGACGACGGTGAAAGTATTCACGGCCAGTTCGAATACGCCACCGACCTGTTCGACGAGAGCACCATCCAGCGCTGGAGCCGCCACCTGTTGCAATTGCTCGACGCCCTGCTCGGCGATGTCGCACAACCGCTGGCAAGCCTGCCCTTGCTGGATGCAGAGCAGCGCCAACAACTGCTGGAGACCTTCAATCCAGCCCAGGCGCCTCTGGACGAAAGCCCACAGCGTCTGCCCCATCGGGTCTTCGAGGCACAGGCCGCACTCACTCCGGACGCCGTGGCGCTGGTCTGCGCCGGGCAAACCCTCGGTTACGCCGAACTCAATGCCCGGGCCAACCGGATCGCCCACCGTTTGATCGCCCTCGGGGTGCGTCCGGACGACACCGTGGGCCTGTGCGCTCGCCGCAGCCCGGAGATGGTCATCGGCCTGCTCGGTATCCTCAAAGCCGGTGCCGCCTACGTGCCACTGGACCCGCAATACCCGGCGCAACGCCTGGCCCATATGCTCGCCGACAGTGCACCACGGGCCCTGGTGTTCCAGCAGGAGCTGGACCAACTGCCACTGCCCGCGGGCCTGGCGACACTTGAACTGAGCGACCCGACGCTGCTCGACGTGGCCGATCACAACCCGCAGGTTCCGGCGCTGAACTTCAGCCATCTGGCCTACGTGATCTACACCTCGGGCTCCACCGGGCTGCCCAAGGGCGTGATGGTGGAACATCGCGGCCTGCGCAACCTGCTCGACTGGTACCTCGAGGACCTGGCGTTGCACGCCGGGGATGCGGTGTTACTGGCCTCCTCCTACAACTTCGACCTGACCCAGAAAAACATCCTCGCGCCGCTGATGATCGGTGCCGCGCTGCACCTCGCCGCAGAGCCGTTCAACCCGGATGCCATCGTCACGCAGATCGCCGAGGCCGGCCTGACCCACCTCAATATGTCACCCAGCGCTTTCCACGCCCTGGTGGAGTCGGATACCCGCCAAGCCCTGGCCTGCCTGAAACGCGTGGTGCTGGGCGGCGAACCGATCCAGATCGCCATGCTGGAAAAACTCGCTCAACCACGACCGGCGGTGATCAACAGCTACGGTCCGACCGAGTGCAGCGACGTGGTTGCCTGGCACCAGGCGGACAGCGACCTGGCGACCTACCAGGATCGCTCGATGCCGATCGGCAAACCGATCCGCAACATGCAACTGCATGTCTTGGATGAACACGGTCAACTGTTGCCGGTGGGGGTACGTGGAGAGATCCATATCGGTGGCGTCGGCGTCGCCCGTGGCTACCTGAACCGCGCGGACCTGAGTGCCGAGCGCTTTGTCGCCGACCCGTTCTCGGGCCAGGCCAACGCCCGCCTGTACAAGACCGGCGACGTTGGCCGCTGGTTGCCCGACGGCACGCTGGAATACCTCGGCCGCAACGACGACCAGGTGAAAATCCGTGGCCTGCGCGTCGAGCTGGGGGAAATCGAGGCGGTCCTCGCCGCCCTTCCCGGTGTCCGCGAAGCCGCCGTCATTGCTCGCGAACACAACGACGACAAGCGCCTGGTAGCCTATCTATGTGGTGAACCGGCAACGGCCGAACAACTGCGTGCCGAACTGCTGACCCGCCTGCCTGGGCATATGGTGCCGAGCGCCTTCGTGGTGCTGGAAGCCTTGCCCCTGACCCCGAACGGCAAGCTGGATCGCCGCGCCTTGCCCGAACCGGGCCAGGACGCCTACGCGAGCCGTGCCTACGAGGCGCCTCAAGGTCCGGTGGAACAGGTTATCGCCGACATCTGGCAGCAACTGCTGGGGCTTGAACGGGTCGGTCGTCACGACCGCTTCTTTGAACTCGGCGGCCACTCGCTGATGGCGGTGAGCCTGATCGACCGTCTGCGCAAGGAAGGTCTGAATGCCAGCGTGCGCACCGTGTTCACCGCGCCCAGCGTGCAGGAAATGGCCGAGGCCATCGGCCGCGACAAACAAGCCCTGTTCGAAGCGCCGGCCAACCGCATCCCGGCCGACTGCACACAGCTGACACCGGACATGTTGCCACTGGTGCAACTGAGCGCTGCCGAGCTTGAACGGATCGTCGCCGCCACGCCCGGCGGGGCCGCCAATATCCAGGACATCTACCCCCTGGCACCGCTGCAGGAAGGCATCCTGTTCCACCATCTGCTCGGCCAGGAAGGCGACGCTTACCTGTTGCGTTCGCTGATCGAGTTCGACAACCGCCAGCACCTCGACGCCTTTATCGGCGCCTTGCAGGTGGTGATCGAACGCCATGACATCCAGCGCACGGCCGTGCATTGGGAAGGCCTGCCCCAGGCGGTGCAAGTGGTCCATCGCCACGTCCACCTGCCGGTGCACAGTGTCACCCTCGACAGCGACAAGGACCCCGTGGAGCAGTTGCTCGCCCTGAACGATCCACGGCACTTGCGCCTGGACCTGCACCAGGCACCGCTGGCACGTGCCTGCATCGCCCGCGATCCGCACTCCGAGCGCTGGCTGCTGGTCCTGCTCAACCACCACATGACCAGCGACCATGTCACCCTGGAAATCGTCCTGGAAGAAATCCACGCGATCCTCCACGGCCAGGTCGACAGCCTCCCGGCGTCCCAGCCCTACCGCGACTTTATCGCCCTGACCCAGGCCACTCCGGTCGAAGTCCATGAAGCCTACTTCAGCCGCCGTCTGGCCGACGTCGACACCCCCACCGCGCCTTTCGACCTGCTGGAAGTCCAGGGCGACGGCCATCACATAGAAGAAGCCGAGGTGCACCTGAGCAACGCCCTCAGCCGGCGTATCCGAGCCCAGGCCCGCGAGCGCGGGATGCCTGCGGCGGTGCTGTTCCATGTGGCCTGGGCCCAGGTGCTGGCCCGCTGCACCGGTCGCGATGACGTGGTCTTCGGTACCGTGGTCGCCGGCCGCCTGCAAGGTTCGGCGGGTGCCGAACGTGCCCTCGGGGTGTTTATCAACACCCTGCCGGTGCGCGTGCAACTGGCTTCGCAAGGTGCCCATGAACTGGTGCTGGCGACCCACCGTGACCTCAGCGAGTTGCTCAGCCACGAACAGGCACCCCTGGCCCTGGCCCAGCGTTGCAGTGGCGTGGACAGCGCCGCACCGTTGTTCACCAGCCTGTTCAACTACCGGCACCAGGCCGATGACAGCCAACAACAATGGCCGGGCATGCGCCTGCTCGAAAGCGAAGAACGGACCAACTACCCGCTGTCCCTGTCGATCAACGATTACGGCGATGACTTCGGGCTGCTGATCCACAGCGTGCAGCCAGTGGAACCACAACGCCTCTGCGCCTTGATGCAGTGCGCTCTGGAGCAATTGACCCAGGCACTGATGTACACGCCAAAGATCCTGCTCACAGAACTGGATGTGCTGCCGCTCGCTGAGCGCACCCTGTTGCTGGAGACCTTCAACCAGAACGTGCAGGACTACCCGACCGAAGCGTGCATCCAGCACCTGTTCGAAGAGCAGGTCCGGGTACAACCCGAAGCCATCGCAGTGGCCTTCCAGGCACAACGCATGAGCTATGCCGAGCTGAACCGCCAGGCCAACCGCCTGGCCCATCACCTGATCGGCCTGGGCATCGGCCCGGACGATCGGGTAGCGATCTGCGTCGAACGTGGCGTCGAAATGATGGTCGGCCTGCTGGGCGTGCTCAAGGCCGGTGCCGCTTATGTGCCGCTGGACCCGGCCTACCCGGCCGAGCGCCTGGCCTACATGATCGAGGACAGTACGCCCTCGGCCTTGTTGACTCAGCGTGCCTTGCAGGATGGCTTGCCCCCACTGGCCTTGCCGCTGGTGCTGCTCGACGATGATCAACGCCAAGGCTTCAGCGAGCGTGACGACAATCCCGTGGTGCCAACCCTGGGTGCGCGCAACCTCGCCTACGTGATCTACACCTCCGGCTCCACCGGTAATCCGAAAGGGGTGATGATCGAACACCGTGGCCTGGTCAACTACAGCCTCGATGCGGCGCGTCTGTTCGGCCTGACTCCGGCGGACACCGTGCTGCAACAGAACACCCTGAACTTCGACCTGTCGGTGGAGGAAATCTTCCCGGCACTGCTGGCCGGGGCCACCCTGGCGCCGAGCCGGGAAGTCTTCGGCAGCGAGGGCTCGGAGAATCACGGCATTCGTCCGACCTTCCTGCATATGACGGCGGCCCACTGGCATACCCTGGTTGCCGAATGGCACAGCCAGCCGCAGGTCGCAGCACAGCGCCTGGCGGATGTGCGCCTGATCAACGTCACCGGCGACGCCCTGTCGGCGCAGAAGCTCAAACTCTGGGATGAAGTCCGCCCGGCCCACACCCGCCTGGTCAACACCTATGGCCCAACCGAGGCAACGGTGTCCTGCACCGCCGCCTACGTCACCCACGATGTCGTGGCCGGCAGCGAGGAAAGCGGCAACGCGACCATCGGCAAACCGATGGCCAACACCCGCATCTACCTGCTCGACGCTCAGCAACAGCCGGTGCCATACGGCGTGGCCGGTGAAATCTTTATCGGTGGCGACGGCGTGGCAAGGGGTTATCTGAACCTTGAGCAGGTCAACGCCGAACGCTTCCTCGCCGATCCGTTCAGCGCCAGCCCTGATGCCCGCATGTACAAGACCGGCGACCTGGCCCGCTACATGGCCGACGGCCGTATCGAGTACCTGGGCCGCAATGACTTCCAGGTCAAGGTTCGTGGTTTCCGTATCGAACTGGGGGAAATCGAGTCGCGCCTCGGCAGCTGTGCCGGGGTCAAGGAAGCGGTGGTGATCGCCCTGGAAGACCGTCCGGGGGAAAAACGCCTGGTGGCCTATGTGGTCGCCCAGCCGGAGACCCACCTGGATGCCGCCGGCTTGCGCGCCGAACTGGCGCCACAACTGGCCGAGTACATGCTGCCGAGTGCCTTCGTGCTCCTCGACGCGCTGCCGTTGACGCCGAACCGCAAGCTCGACCGCAAGGCCCTGCCAGTCCCGGGTGCCGAAGACTTTGCCCACCGCGAGTACGAAGTGCCCAGCGGTGAAACCGAAGAACAGTTGGCCGCTATCTGGGCCAACCTGCTGGGCATGGAAAGGATCGGTCGTCACGACAACTTCTTCGAACTCGGCGGCCATTCGCTGCTGGCGGTGCAAGTCATCCTGCGGGCCCGCGAGGCCTTTGACGTCGAAGTGCCCCTGCGGGGCCTGTTCGAACACCCGTCGCTGCAGGCCCTGGCCGACCTGATCACCACCCTGCAATTGGCCCAGTACGAGTTGGACGAGTTGCTCGACCTGCAACAAGAAATGGCTTCGCTGTCTGAAAGCGAACTGCTCGCTATCGTCTCCAAGGATGCTTGATAAATTGAACACTCATAACGATAGTCTCGACCAGTTGAAACGTGCCGCCCTGCTGCGCCTGCTCAAGCAGCGCGGCGCCACGCGGGTCGTCGAAACCACCCAGGACGACATGATTGCCGTGGACCGCGAAGGTCCGCTGGCGCTGTCGTTCGCCCAACAACGCCTGTGGTTCCTCGATCAACTGGACCCAACGGCCAGTGCCGCCTACCACATCCCGGCGTCGCTGGTGCTGCGCGGCGGGCTTGATCACAAAGCCCTCAAGGCCGCCCTGGATCGCCTGGTGGCGCGCCATGAAAGCCTGCGCACCACCTTCCGCCGTGACGGCGAGCAGCCGGTGCAAGTCATCGCCCCGGCCGACTGCGGTTTCAGCCTGGTGGAGCACGACCTGCGCCACCTGCCCCGGGAACAGGCCGAAGCCCAGGCCGCCGAACTGACCGAACAGGAAGCCGCGGCCCCCTTCGATCTACTGAACGGGCCGCTGATCCGTGGCAGCCTGCTGCGCCTGGCCGACGATGAGCACCGGCTGCTGATCACCCAGCACCACATCATCTCCGACGGCTGGTCCATCGACGTGCTGGTCAAGGAATTCGCCGCGCTGTACCAGGCGTTCAGCGCCGGCCAGGCCGATCCCCTGCCGGCCCTGGCCCTGCAATACGCCGACTACGCGGCCTGGCAACGCCGGCACCTGGAAGGCGAGCGCCTGAGCCAGCACGTGGAGTTCTGGCGCAGCCACCTGGCCGGTGCCCCGGCCTTGCTCGCGCTGCCCACCGACCGGCCACGCCCGGCGGTGCAGGACTACCGTGGCGAGACCCTGGGCTTTGACCTGCCCGTCGCGCTGTCCGAGGCCATTGCCAAGTTTGCCCAATCCCGCGCCGCCACCCCGTTCATGACCCTGATCGCCGCCTGGGCGGTGTTGCTGGGCCGGATCAGTGGCCAGCAGGACGTGGTGATCGGCACCGTGACCGCCAACCGCGACCGTCTGGACGTGCAAGGGCTGATCGGTTTCTTCGTCAACACCCTGGCCCTGCGCGTGCGCCTGGACGCCAATCCGAGCCTCGACCAGGTACTGCAACAGGTCAAGGAACTGCTGCTGGAATCCGCCAGCCACCAGGACACACCGTTCGAGCAGGTCGTCGAAGCCCTCAAGCCGCCGCGCAGTGCCAGCCACAGCCCGGTGTTCCAGACCATGCTCTACACCAACGCCGGCGGTGCTGGTGGGCAGTTGCAATTGGCGGGCTTGAACCTGGAGTTCCTGCCGTCGCACAAGGACAACACCCAGCACGACCTGTCGCTGCACATCGATGAAGGCAGTGCGAACCTGTCCTGCAGCCTGTCGTACTCCACCGCCTTGTTCGACGCCAGCACCATCGAACGCCTGACGACGCGCTTCGAGCGCCTGCTGCGCTGCTTTACCGAGGCGCCACAGACCCGCATCGGCGCCCTGGAACTGGACGCGGCCCTGGCCCTGCCCGAGGTCAGCGCACTGGCGCCGGTCCCGGCGCGGCTGCCACTGTCCTACCACCAGGAGCGGGTCTGGTTCGTCGACACCTTCGAAACCGGTTACTTGTACGAAGCCAATCCGATCTATCACAACGTCGCCCTGCTGCTGGAAATCTACGGCGAACTGCAGGTCCCGGCCCTGCAAACCGCCCTCGACGGGCTGTTGGCACGCCATGCCATTCTGCGCTGCCGCGTACATTCCGACGGCGCCAGTGCCTGGCAGAGCTTCGACGGTCCGGCCAGCCTCGCGCTGGAACAGCTGCAAAGCACCTCGGGCGAAATGAACGCCCGCGCCCTGGCCGAAACCCGCCGTCCGCTGGACATGAACGGCGGCAGCCTGGTGCGTGCCAGCCTGGTTCGCGCGGACGAGAAAAACGCCGTGCTGGCCCTGGCCGTGCATCACCTGCTGGCCGATCGCACGTCGATGCAACTGATCAAGCGCGACCTGCTGGCACTCTATGAAGCCGCCTGCGCCGAGCGCGAGGCCAACCTGCCGGCGCTGTCCCTGGGTTACGGCGATTTCGCCGCCTGGCAACGCCAACTGCCGGCCGCCGTGCGGGAAAACCTGCGGGCCTACTGGGCCTATCAGCTGCGCGGCAAACTGCAAGCCCTGGAACTGCCGCTCAACCGGCCACGGGCGGCGGTGCATGTCTTCAACGAAGCCACCCATGAATTCGCGATCGATGCGGCGCTGGTCAAACGCCTCGACGAACTGGCCCGGGAAGTCGGCGTCAGCGCCGACAGCCTGGCCCTGAGTGCCTTCACCGCCCTGCTGCGACGCTATGCCGGGCACGATGAACTGGTGATCGGCACCACCGCGGCCTGTCGCGAACCGGCTCTGCAAGAGGTGGTCGGCCCGCTGGACAACCTGCTGGTGATCCGTGGCGCCTGCGACAGCGATACCACCCTGCAAGCCTTGTTGGAACAGACCGCCGGCACCCTCGCCGACGCTCGCCGCCATCGCCATATGCAGTTCGACCAGCTGGTGCTGGCGCTCAATCCGGCCAAGGACATGAGCCGTACCGCGCTGTTCGACGTGCTGTTCAACTTCCAGCCTGCCGGCGACAGCCGCACCTTGATCGCCGGGCTGGAGGTCAACAGCCTGGAAACCAACCTGGGCTATGGCAAGAACGACCTGCACCTGCTGATCAGTGCTGGCGAGCAACACTGGAACGGTCACCTGGCCTACAACGCCGACTTCTTCGACCCTGAATTTATCCAGCAATTGATGCGCCATTACGTGCGCCTGTTGCAGGCCTTTGTCGACACCCCGCAACAGCGGGTCGACGATGTGGCCCTGCTTGATAGTCACGAACGCCAACGACAGGTTCTCGACTTCAACGATACCGAAGCCGCCTGGCCCGACAGCCTGACCCTGCAGCAGATCTTCGAGGAACAGGCGCGCCTGACCCCGGACAATATCGCCGTCAATCTCGGCGAAGAGCGCCTGAGCTATCGCCAGCTCAACGAGCAGGCCAACCGCCTGGCCCACAGCCTGCGTCACGCCGGTGTGCAGCCCCAGGAACTGGTGGCCATCGTCCTCGAGCGCTCGCTGGCGATGATCGTCGCCACCCTCGCAGTACTGAAGGCCGGCGCCGCCTATGTGCCGATCGACCCCGGCTCGCCAGCCGAGCGTATCGCCTATGTGTTGCGTGACAGCGGTGCCCGCAAGGCCGTCGCCGGCTCGGACATGCGCTCGGCCCTGCTGGCGCTCGACATCGAAGTCTTCGCCCCTGAGTCCCCTGACGCAGCGCGCCACAACGTCCAGGAATCGGCCAACCTGCCCAACGTCAACACCCCGGACCATCTCTGCTATGTGATCTACACCTCGGGCTCCACCGGCGAACCCAAGGGTGCGCTGCTGGAACACCGTAACGTCGTGCGGCTGATGCACAACAGCCGTTCGGAATTCGCCTTCAATGCCGAAGATGTCTGGTCGCTGTTCCACTCCAACGCCTTCGACTTCTCGGTCTGGGAAATGTACGGCGCCCTGCTCTATGGTGGCCGCCTGACCCTGGTCCCTGAAGCCCTGCGCCGCGACCCGGCGGAGCTGCTGGGCTTCCTTGAACGTGAACAGGTCAGCGTGCTCAACCAGACGCCGTCGGCCTTCCTGCAGCTCAGCGGCGCCGCCTTGGCCAACAGCGCAGTGCGCCTGGAACACTTGCGTTACGTGATCTTCGGCGGTGAAAGCCTGGAGCTGGGCAAGCTCGAAGCCTTCCATCAAGCCTTCGCCCATGTGGCGCTGGTGAACATGTACGGCATCACCGAAACCTGCGTACACGTGACCTACAAAGCCATCGGCGCCGCGGATATCGCCGCCGGTATCTCCAACGTCGGCCGGCCGATCCCGACCACCGTGGCCTATGTCCTCGACACCCAACAGCGGCTGCTGCCGATTGGCGTGGCCGGGGAAATCTGCGTCGGCGGCCTGGGTGTCGGTCGTGGTTACCTGAACCGCGAGCCACTCACCGCCGAACGTTTTATCGCCGACCCGCTGCGTCCCGGCGAGCGCCTGTACCGCTCCGGTGACCTGGGCAAGCTGCTGGACAACGGCGAGATCATTCACCTGGGCCGGATGGACGCCCAGGTGAAGATTCGCGGTTTCCGTATCGAACTGGGGGAAATCGAGGCCAAACTGCTGGCCTGTGATGGTGTGCGCGAAGCCAGGGTCCTGGCCCGCGATGACGCGAGCCAAGGTAAACGCCTGATTGCCTACCTGATCGCCAAGCCCTCGGTACGCCTGGAAGTGGCCGCCCTGCGCAAGCAACTGGGCGCCACCCTGCCCGACTACATGATCCCCAGCGCCTTTGTCAGCCTGGCGGCCTACCCGCTGACCGGCAACGGCAAGCTGGACCAGGACGCGCTACCGGCGCCGGACCTGGATGCCATGTCCGAACGCGGCTACACCGCCCCCGAAGGCGCCACCGAACTGGCCCTGGCGCAGATCTTCCAGGAACTGCTGGGCCTTGAACGCGTGGGCCGCCATGACGGTTTCTTCGAACTCGGCGGCCACTCCCTGCTAGCCGCGCAACTGGTTTCCCGGGTACGCCAGCAACTGGGCGGCGAGATGATGCTGCGCCAGCTGTTCAGCCACCCGACCGTCGCCGAACTGGCACGGGTGGTCGTTGGCCTGCAAACGAGCGAAACCGAGAGCATCGAGCCGATCGAGCGCAATGCGCCGTTGGCGCTGTCGTTCTCCCAGCAACGCCTGTGGTTCCTCGATCAGCTCGATCCGGGGGCCAGCAACGCCTATCACATGCCGATGTCGCTGCTGTTGCGTGGCGATCTCGACCGGAGCGCGCTCAAGGCCGCCCTCGACCGCCTGGTGGCACGTCACGAAAGCCTGCGCACCACCTTCGCACGCCACGGCGAACAGCCGGTGCAGATCATCGCCC
This sequence comes from Pseudomonas gingeri, assembly GCF_013386165.1. Taxonomy (GTDB): domain Bacteria; phylum Pseudomonadota; class Gammaproteobacteria; order Pseudomonadales; family Pseudomonadaceae; genus Aquipseudomonas; species Aquipseudomonas gingeri_C. The sequence goes on from NZ_JACAOS010000033.1 coordinate 15,612, forward strand.
CGGCAGACTGCGGTTTCAGCCTGGCCGAGCAGGACCTGCGCACACTGTCCTACGAACAGGCCAGCCTCAGCGCCTCGCGCATCGGCAACAGCGAAGCCACCGCGCCCTTCGACCTGCGCCAGGGTCCGCTGATTCGCGGGCGCCTGCTGCGCCTGGCGGATGACGAGCACATTCTGCTGATCACCCAGCACCACATCATCTCCGACGGTTGGTCGGTGGGGGTTCTGGTCAAGGAGTTCGCCGCTCTCTACCAGGCCTTCAGCCAGCAACAGGAAGACCCGCTGCCCGCCCTGTCGATCCAGTATGCCGACTACGCCGCGTGGCAGCGCCGCACCTTCACCGGCGAACGCCTGGCCGAACAGGCCGAGTTCTGGCGTGGACACCTGGGCGGCGCTCCGGCGCTGCTGGCGCTGCCCACCGACCGACCACGCCCGGCGGTGCAGAGCTATCGTGGCGGCGATGTACCGGTGCTGATCGATGCGGCGCTTTACCAGCGCCTGGAACGCTTCTGCCAAGCCCACAACATCACCCTGTTCATGGGCCTGCTCAGTGCCTGGTCGGTGCTGATGGCACGCCTGGGTAACGAACGCGACGTGGTGATCGGCGTACCGACCGCCAACCGTGGCCGAACCGAAACCGAAAACCTGATCGGCTTCTTCGTCAACACCCTGGCCCTGCGCGTCGACCTGGGGCAGAACCCGAGCGTGGCGCAGTTGCTGGAACAGGTCCGCCAGACCACCCTGGCGGCGCACGAGCACCAGGATATTCCGTTCGAGCAAGTGATCGAGGCCTTGCAGCCGCCGCGCTCCCTGAGCCACAACCCGCTGTGCCAGGTCGCCATGTCGCTGGACAATACCTCCACCGGCGGCGAACTGAGCCTGCCGGGACTGAGCCTGCTGCCCGTGGCCCAGGCCCTGGAAACCGCGCAATTCGACCTGATGCTGACACTGGCCAGCGAAGACGGCACCCTGCGTGGTGTCATCGAGTACGCCAGCGACCTGTTCGACCGCTCGACCGTCGAACGTTTCGCCCAGCACTTCCAGATCCTGATCGAAGCACTGGTCGCAGATGACACACAACCGGTACTCGGCTTGCCGTTGCTGACCCCTGCGCAGCGCCAGGCCTCGCCGGCGCTGCTGCCGCCGAAAGCGTCTTTCGCGGTCGAGCAACTGATTCACCAGCGCTTCGAAACCCAGGCGGCCAATCACCCGCAGCGCACCGCCCTGGTCTTCGGCGAACAAACCCTGACCTACCAGGCCCTCAACCGTCGCGCCAACGGCATTGCCCGCGCCCTGCTCGCCCAGGGGGTGCGCCCGGATGATCGGGTAGCGATCCTCGCCCTGCGCGGTGTCGATATGCTCTGCGCGGTACTGGCCGTGCTCAAGGCCGGCGCGGCGTATGTGCCGCTGGACCCGGCCTACCCGGCCGAACGCCTCGCCTACCTGCTGGACGACAGCGCACCGGTCGCCTTGCTGGCGCAATCGGCCTGCCTCGACGGCCTGCTGGCGCATAACGTGCCGGTGCTGAAACTCGACGAGTTGAACCGCGAAGACGCCGCCAGCGACAGCAGCCTGGACCTCAACCCCCAAGCCGACGAACTGGGCCTGGCGCCACAACACCTGGCCTACGTCATCTACACCTCGGGCTCCACCGGTTTGCCCAAAGGCGTGCTGGTGGAGCATGGCAACGTCGCGCGGTTGTTCGACACCACCGTCGGGCTGTTCGACTTCGATCACAACGACACCTGGACCCTGTTCCACTCCTTCGCCTTCGACTTCTCGGTCTGGGAAATCTGGGGTGCCCTGACTTACGGCGGCAAGCTGGTGATCGTGCCGAGCGACGTGGCCCGTTCGCCGGATGACTTCTATGCCCTGGTCTGCCAGCAGCAGGTCACGGTGCTGAACCAGACGCCGAGTGCCTTCCGCCAGTTCATCGAGGCACGCAACCGCAGCGAGGAAGAACACAGCCTGCGCGAAGTGGTCTTCGGCGGCGAAGCCCTGGACTTCCGCAGCCTGCGGCCATGGACCGCGACTACCCCGCTGTCGCGTACCCGTCTGGTGAACATGTACGGCATCACCGAGATCACCGTGCACGCCACCTATTATCCGGTCAGCCAGGCCGAGATCGACACCGCGGCACCGAGCCTGATCGGCCCGGCGCTGCCGGACCTGTGCCTGCGCATCCTCGACGACTACCAACAACCGGTGCCGGTGGGCGTCAATGGCGAGATCTACATCGGTGGCGCCGGGGTCGCCCGGCATTACCTGAACCGTGACGCGCTGAACGCCGAACGCTTTATCGCCGACCCGTACTCCAATGTACCGGGTGCCCGCCTCTATCGCACCGGCGACGTCGCCCGTTATCGAACCGATGGCGGCGTGGTCTACGTCGGCCGCAACGACTCGCAGATCAAGATCCGCGGTTTCCGTATCGAACTGGGTGAGATCGAAGCGCAACTGCTGGCCTGCGTCGATGTCCGCGAAGCCCTGGTGATCGTCCGTGAGGACCAACCCGGCGACAAACGCCTGGTGGCCTACCTGATCGCCGAAGACGGCAGCGCTCCCGAATCATCGGCACTGCGCAGCCAACTGGCCAGCGTGCTCGCCGAACATATGCTGCCGAGCGCCTTCGTGACCCTGGCGGCCTGGCCGCTGACCACCAACGGCAAGCTCGACCGCGCGGCCCTGCCGGCACCGGACCTGTCCGCCGCCGTCAGCCGTCATTACGAAGCTCCACTGGGGGCCATTGAAACCACCCTGGCCGCTGCCTGGCAGGAATTGCTCGGGGTTGAACGGGTCGGTCGCCAGGACCACTTCTTCGAACTCGGCGGTCACTCCTTCCTGGTCATCAGCTTGATCGAACGCCTGCGCCAGGCCGGCCTGCAACTGGATGTGCGCACGGTGTTCTCGGCGCCGACCCTGCAAGCCATGGCCACCGTCCTCGCCGGCGGCGGCAGTGCCGAGCGGGTGGTCCCGGCCAACCTGATCCCGGCCGACTGCACCGCATTGACCCCGGAAATGCTCCCGCTGGTGACGCTGAGCCAGCAGGAGATCGAGCAGATCGTCGCCGATGTTCCGGGCGGCGCGGCCAACGTGCAGGACATCTACCCACTGTCGTCCTTGCAGGAAGGCATCCTGTTCCACCACCTGTTGCAGTCCGAAGGTGATGCCTACCTGATGCGCACCGTGGTGATCTTCAACACCCGCACCTTGCTCGACGACTTCCTGAGCGCGGTGCAAGTGGTGATCAACCGCCATGACATCCTGCGCACCGCCCTGCGCTGGCAAGGCTTGCCACAACCGGTGCAGGTGGTCCACCGCCAGGCCCAGTTGCCGATCATCAACCTGGTCACAGAGCCCGGTGAAGACGCCCAGCAGATGCTGCGCGAGCGTACCGACACCTATCACCTGCGCCTGGACCTGCAACAGGCACCGCTGATCGCGGCGTACATCACCTACGATGCCCAGCGCGAACAGTGGCTGCTGGCGTTGCTCGACCATCACCTGATCAGCGACAACGTCACCTTGCGTCTGATCACCCGGGAGATCCAGGCCGTGATGGCCGGCCAGGCCGACGACCTGCCGGCGTCCCAGCCATATCGCAACTTCATCGCCCAGGCCGCCAACGTCTCCCAGGCCGAGCATGAGGCCTACTTCCGTCAGTTGCTGGCGGATGTCGACGCCACCACGGCACCTTATGGCGTACTGGATGTACGCGGCGGCGATGCCGGGATCCTGCGTTCAGTGCAACACTTGAGCGACGACCTCAGTGCCCGCGTGCATCACACCGCGCGGACCCAGGGCGTACCGACCTCGGTGCTGTTCCATGCGGCTTGGGGCCTGGTGGTCGCCGCGACCAGCGGACGCGACGACGGGATCTTCGGCACCGTGCTGTCGGGGCGCTCCCAGGGCACGGCCGGCGCCGACCATGCGCTGGGGATGTTCATCAATACCCTGCCGATGCGCATTCGCCTGCAGCAAAGCAGCGTGCGTGACATCGTCCAGAGCGCCTACCAGCAACTCAGTGAACTGCTGACCCACGAGCAGGCGCCCTTGGCCCTGGCCCAGCGTTGCAGTGCGGTGGATGCGTCGCTGCCGTTGTTCACGGTGATCCTCAACTGCCGTCACGGCGACCTGGTGAATGCCTCAGGGGAAAGCTTCGAGGACATGGACGACCAGGAAGGCATCCACTTCGTCGCCTCGGAAACCCGGACCAACTACCCGATCGAAATTGCCGTGGCGAACGTCGGCAGCGGCTTCTCCCTGACCGCGCAATCGATCACCGGCATCGACCCGCAGCGCATCGCCGCCTATCTGTATCAGGCCGTTGCCCAATTGGTCGAGGCCCTTGAACAGGACCCCACACGCCTGGCCGCCAGCCTGCAAGTGCTGCCTGAAGACGAACGGCAATTGCTGCTCAACGACTTCAACGCCACCACCAGCGCCTTCGCCCCGGCAGAACCGATCCATGCCCTGTTCGAAACCCAGGTTCGCGCCAATCCTGACGCCATCGCCCTAGTCTACGAAGATCGCCAACTGAGCTATCGCCAGCTCAATCGCCGTGCCAACCATCTGGCCCAACAACTGTTGGCCCTGGGTGTACAACCGGATGAACGCATCGCGATCTGCGCCGAACGTAGCCTGGAGATGATTGTCGGCCTGCTCGGGGTGCTCAAGGCCGGTGCCGCTTATGTACCGATCGACCCGGCTCACCCGGCCGACCGCATGGCGTACATGCTGCAAGACAGCCAGCCCCGTGCCCTGTTGACCCAGGCCGCACTCACCCTGCCGGCTGGCGACACGCCGTTGTTGCTGCTCGATACCGCCGAATCACTGCGTGCCGCAGACGACGAAGCCTTCGACAGCAACCCGACGGTTCCGGGGCTGACGCCTGAAAACCTGGCGTATGTCATCTACACCTCCGGTTCCACCGGCCAATCCAAAGGCGTGATGGTCGAGCACCGTTCGGTCTTCAACTTCTGGAATGTGCTGACCCGTACCACTCACAAACATTGCCCGACACCCGCGACCGTTGCCCTGAACGCCGGTTTCTTCTTCGACATGTCGATCAAGGGCATCTCGCAGCTGTTCTCCGGCCACAAGCTGGTAATCATTCCGCAACTGATCCGCGCCAGTGGCAGCGAACTGCTGGACTTCCTCGAAGCCCACCAGGTGCATGCCTTCGACTCGACCCCGTCGCAGCTCGATACCCTGCTCTCCGCCGGTCTGCTGGAACGCAACAGCTACCAGCCGGTCAGCGTGCTGCTGGGGGGTGAAGCGATCAACGCCAGCACCTGGGAGAAGTTGCGCAACTGCCAGACCATCCACTTCTACAACATGTACGGCCCGACCGAATGCACGGTGGACGCCACCATCGACCTGATCCGCGATCTCGGCGAAAAACCGAGCATCGGCCGACCGTTTGCCAACGTCCAGGTGCATGTCCTCGATGCCCGTGGCGAACCCGCGCCACTGGGTGTGGCCGGGGAAATCCATATCGGCGGGGTCGGTGTGGCCCGTGGTTACCTGAACCGTGACGAACTGAGTGCCGAGCGTTTTATCGCCGATCGCTTCTCCAGCGTCGCCAATGCCCGCCTCTACAAGACCGGCGACCTGGGCCGCTGGATGGCTGATGGCACCCTCGAATACATGGGCCGCAACGACTTCCAGGTGAAGATCCGCGGTTTCCGTATCGAACTCGGTGAAATCGAAGCCAAGCTGATGGCCTACCCGGGTATCCGCGAAGCCATCGTGATCGCGCGCAATGACAGCCAGGGCGAATCCGACGACCAGCGTCTGGTCGCCTATGTCTGTGGCGAGGCGGTACCGGCCGAGCTGCTGCGCGGCGAACTGCTCAAGCATCTGCCCGAGTACATGGTCCCCAGCGCCTTCGTGCACCTGGAAGCCCTGCCCCTGACCGCCAACGGCAAGCTCGACCGTCGCGCCCTGCCCGCTCCGGGCCAGGACGCCCTGGCGAGCAAGGTCTACGAGGCGCCGCAAGGCGATACCGAAGTGGCCATCGCCGACATCTGGAAAGGCTTGCTGCACCTGGATCAGGTCGGTCGCAACGACGGTTTCCTCGAACTCGGTGGGCATTCGCTGCTGGCGGTACAGTTGCTCTCGCGACTGCGGCGCAAGCTCGGCGCGCGGATCACCCTGCGCGAACTGTTCGACGCACCGACCGTGCGTGGCCTCGCCTCATTGGTCAACGCCAGCGCGCCAAGCGAAGCGCAGTCGATTCCCCTGGCCAACCGCTCGGGCCGCTTGCCGCTGTCGTTCTCCCAGCAACGCCTGTGGTTCCTCGATCACCTGGATCACGCCGCCGGTGCCGCCTACCACCTGCCGGTGGCCCTGCGCCTGAGTGGCCGCCTGGACAAGGCGGCCTTGCAGGCGACCCTGGATCGCCTGGTGGCGCGCCATGAAACCCTGCGCACCCGCTTTGAACTGGTGGACGGCGAGCCGCTGCAGAAAATTGCCCCGGCCGATACCCGCTTCCCACTGGCACAGGAAGACCTGCGTGCCCTGCCAGACGATGAACGTGCAGAGACCCTGGCCCGCCTCGGTCAGGACAATGCCACGCAACTCTTCGACCTGAACCAGGGCCCACTGCTGCGCGGCCTGCTGCTGCAAACCGCCGACGACGAGCATGTGTTGCTGATCACTTTGCATCACATCGTCTCCGACGGCTGGTCCAACAGTGTCCTGGCCCATGAAGTAAGCGTGCTGTACAGCGCCTTCAGCCAAGGCCACAAAGACCCGTTGCCGGCCCTGGCCCTGCAATACGTGGATTACGCCGCCTGGCAGCGCCAATCCCTCGACGGCCCGGCGCTGCAAGCCCAGGTCGACTTCTGGCGCAAACACCTGGAAGGTGCGCCGAGCCTGCTGAACCTGCCGCTGGATCGTCCGCGTCCGGCGATCCAGAGTTATGCCGGTGGGATCGTCAACTGCGCTTTCTCGCCGGCCCTGAGCGCCGACCTGCGAGCTTTCAGCCAGGCCCAGGGCAGCACGCTGTTCATGGTGCTGCTGGCCGGCTGGTCGGTGCTGATGAACCATCTCAGCGGCCAGGCCGATGTGGTGGTCGGCACCCCGGTCGCCAACCGTCAACGCCCGGAGCTGGAGCCGTTGATCGGCTTCTTCGCCAACACCCTGGCGTTGCGCGTTGCCAGCGGACCCGACACCCGTGTCGTCGAGCTGCTCGGGCGGATCAAGGACCTGACACTGGCGGCCTACAGCCATCAGGACCTGCCGTTCGAGCAGGTGGTCAGCGCCTTGCAGCCGACCCGCAGCATGAGCCACAGCCCGTTGTTCCAGGTGATGTTGAGCCTGGACAACACCCCGCCGGCGCCGCTGCAACTACCCGGCCTGCAGGTCGAGTCCATGGACAGCGCGCACCGCACCACGCAGTTCGACTTGTCCTTGTCACTGGTGGACACCGCCGAACGCATCGGCGGCAGCCTGCAATACGCCAGCGACCTGTTCGACACCGAAACCGTGGAGGCCATCGCCGGGCTGTTTGCCAAGGTCCTGGAGAACCTGGTGGTCGACGCGCAGCAGTCAATCGGCCAGGTACTGGAAAACACCCCGGCGTTGCCGCGCTCGGCCCATGCCGTGCTGGCACCCGCCACCGTCGAAGAGCCACAACCCGAAGCACGGCCTTACGAAGCCCCTCAAGGCGATACCGAGATCGCCATCGCCACGCTGTGGAAGGACCTGTTCAAGCGGGAGCAGATCAGCCGGCATGACGACTTCTTCAGCCTTGGCGGTATTTCGCTGATGGCGGTGCAGATGGCTTCGCGGTTGCGCAAGGTCCTCGGCAAGCCGATCGCGGTGCGTGACCTGTTTGTCGAGCCGACCATCGCCGGTTTCGCCCGGACCCTCGACGGCCAGGCGCGCCCCGGTCAGCACAGCAACCTGGTCCCGGTCCGTCGCACGGGCTCGCAACTGCCGCTGTTCCTGGTCCACCCCCTGGGCGGCGAAGTGCAATATGTCCGCGATCTGGCCCCGGTGCTCGATCCACAGGTACCGCTCTACGGCCTGGCCGCCAGTGGCCTGGTCGCCGGCGAAACACCGTTGTTCGAGGTGCCCGCCATGGCCGCGCGTTACCTGGCGGCGATTCGCCAGGTCCAGCCGCAAGGGCCTTACCGCATTGCCGGCTGGTCGGCCGGCGGCCTGATCGCCTATGAAATGGCCCGTCAGCTGCAAGCCGGCGGCGAGCAATTGGAGTTCCTCGGCATCATCGACGCCTCGGCACGCCCTGAACAGGCCGAGCCGGAGTCCTTGAGCGAAGGGCAATTCCTCATGGACTGGCTGCCCGAGCAGATCGATCCGCAGGTGCACCAGCGACTCACCGAATTGGCCCGGGAGAGCGCCATCGAGGCGATGTTGAGACTGTGCATGGAGCACCAACTGCTGCCGGAGGAACTGCCCCGGGATGTCGATGCCGGCTTGCTTCGCGGCTATCTCGCGGTGGCCTATGCGACACGCCTGGCCATCGGTGCCTATGTGAGCCCGCCGGCCCCGCTCAAGGTGGCGCTGTTTACCGCCAGCGGGCAGGAACGCAGTGATCCGCTGCTGGGCTGGGGCGCCTTGCTCGGGGCCTCGGTGAGCCTCACGGCGCTGCCCGGAACCCACGACACGCTGGTCAAGGCCCCTTATGTCAGCGCACTGGGCCAGGCGATTTCCCAGGCGTTGAAGGACGGTATCCGGCCATGATGCGTATTAGAGAAGGCTTTTCACTCGCAAAAGTGTCAGCGTCAACTAAACAGCGCCAGCTCGGCGGCGTAGGATGTCCCTGTTTTCCATTACAGACTTATCCTACGTAACTGAGCTTAATTATCACTATTGACTGAATCGTTTTTTGTGAAGGGATTCACGGGTGATACCTGAACTTCAGGGTATCAAGGCAAGAAATGGTTTGAGCGTCGCGGGGGGCGGATGGATTTCGTATCCCCCGACGACAGAATTGCAAGCTACTTCTGATATGCAGGATCAGCATATGAACCAACAGACGAATGCCAAAGATGTAGTGAAGGCCCACCTGTACCTGGAACTGGGGAAACTGGTTTCCAGCGTCGGCGACGAGAAATTCCTGAGCAACATGCACCAACTGATCAACGCCTCGGTGGCGGTCAGTCGGATCGAGCTCAGCGAATGGACCGTCGACGACAGCCAATCGTCGGTGGTCGATGTCCAACTGCTGGGCCACGCGGGGCTTGAGTTGAGCCCGCAGATGCAGGCGGTTTGCCCGACCAACGCCAAGCACCGCAACGACCATCCTCTGGTCAAGCGCGTGCTGGAAGTCGAAGACGCACTGCTGATTCATCTGAATGCACGGATGAAAAACGAGAAAGACAATAACTGCCTCGGCACGTCCCATCAGTGCAGCCTTATTTCACGCAAGGCCAATCGTTGCTGTGTGATTTCGCTGCACCGCCCACGGGTGGAACGCGACTTCTCCCTGCAAGAGCTGTCCTTCTTGAAATACCTCTCCGAGACCTTGTTGCCCCTGACGGAGCGACATGCCCGAGCCCATCGCCAATCCAGCGCAAAAAGCCCGGGTGGGTCAACCCCACGCAGCCTGGTTGCCCTGGAACAGACGCAATTGCAGCGCGAGTTCAACGAGCGTCTGAATGCTTGCGAGGTCGCGCTCTCGGTGCGGGAAAAAGAGGTTTGCCTGGGGTTGCTGGCCGGCGGCACCGTCCCTGAGATCGCAGAAAAACTCTGCGTCAAGAACAGTTCCATCGAGACCTACCTCAAACGTTCCGCGGCCAAGCTGGGTGTCAGCGGGCGACATGGGTTAGCCAAGTGGATGATAGGAGCATAATGAACAAATCCCTGAGCCCCTGGGTGGCCATGGCCTTTGCCCTGAGCGGCTGCTCGTTGATCCCGGACTATCAGCGCCCTGCCGCGCCGGTCGCCGCACAGTACCCGCAGACACCTGCCTACGCCCCGGCCCTCTCCGGACCGATGGCCGCAGATGTGGGCTGGCGCGATCTGTTCCGCGATCCGGCGCTGCAAAAGCTGATCGAAAGCGCGGTGCTCAACAACCGCGACTTGCGTGTGGCGGCCCTCAATGTCGAGGCCTACCAGGCGCAATACCGGATACAGCGCGCCGACCTGTTCCCGGCCATCAGCGCCAACGGCACCGGCACCCGCCAGCGCGTACCGGCCAGCGTGGGGCAAACCAGCAGCGCGGTGACCAGCGGCACCTACTCGGCGACGCTGGGGATCAGTTCCTACGAGCTGGACCTGTTCGGGCGTATCCGCAGCCTAAGTGAGCAGGCCTCGCTGACCTATCTGTCCAGCGAAGAAGCCCGCCGCAGCACCCAGTTGAGCCTGGTGGCGAGTGTCGCCAACGCCTACCTGACCTGGCGCGCCGACCAGGAACTGCTGGTCTTGACCCAGGACACGCTCAACTCCTACGAAAAGAGCCTGCGCCTGACCGAACGCAGCCAACAAGTCGGCACCACCTCGTCCCTGGCCCTTGCCCAGTCCCGCACCTCGGTGGAAAGCGCCAGGGCGAGCCTGGCGACCTTTCAGCGCCAAGTCGCCCAGGACCTCAACAGCCTGACCTTGCTGGTGGGCACCCCGGTGGCGGACAGCCCGCCGACCCGTCCACTGGCCGCCGACTGGTTCGCCGAAGTACCGGCGGGCCTGCCTTCGGATCTTCTGCAACGGCGCCCGGACATTCTCCAGGCCGAATACCAGTTGCAGTCGGCCAATGCCAGCATCGGTGCCGCCCGCGCGGCGTTCTTCCCGAGCATCACCCTGACCGCCAACGCCGGTACGTCGAGCAACGAGCTGTCCGGGCTGTTCAAGGGCGGTTCGGGGGGCTGGTTGTTTCAACCGCAGATCAATATCCCGATTTTCAACGCCGGCAGCCTGCAGGCGAGCCTGGATTACTCGAAGATCCAGAAGGACATCCGCGTCTCGCAGTATGAGAAGTCGATCCAGACCGCCTTCCAGGAAGTCTCCGATGGCCTGGCGGCACGCCAGACCTACAAGAATCAACTGAAGGCGCAGAACGATCTGGTGCAGGCCAACCAGGAGTATTACCGCCTGGCGGAACGTCGCTACCGTGTCGGCGTCGACAACAGCCTGACCTTCCTCGATGCCCAGCGCTCGCTGTTCAGCGCCCAGCAGACACTGATCACCGACCGGCTCTCGCAGTTGACCGCCGAGGTCAATCTGTACAAGGCGCTCGGCGGCGGCTGGACGGAGCGGACACCCAAAACCTTGTAACCTTGTGAGATCACGATGATGGGCACATTCGAACCTGGGTCACATGTACGCCTGCGCTCGGGCGGTAAGATAATGGTGGTCAAGCACGGCTCAACGGCCACCCATCTCCCGGACACCCTGCTCGTGCTCTGCGAGTACCGGGCCAAGAACCGCTTGGTGCAGGGTTTCTACTCCGCGCGGGATTTGATTCTTGCGCCCCGGGGGGCTGTGCCCAATCAGGGTTGAACACGGTTCACCTTGCAGGAGCGAGCTTGCTCGCGATGGACGTTAACGATAACGCAGCGTTTACTGGGTAAATGCGGCGCTCTCAGGTCTATCGCGAGCAAGCTCGCTCCTACAGGGTTTTTTGGGTGTTTTCAGGATCTCGTCAACTGGCCGGTATTGGCGTAGCTGCCGCCGGCGCGGCCTGCCGTACCGTACCGGTGCTGGCAACAAAATCCCCCTGGCGCAACAGCACCAGCGCAATCAGCGACACCACCCCCGTGCCGACGTAGAAGTACCAGGGCGATGTAATGTCCCCGGTCAGCTTGATCAGCCAGGTGGAAATCAGCGGTGCACTGCCACCGAATACCGCCACCGGAATGTTGTAGGCCACCGCGATGCCCGTGGAGCGGATACGCGTGGGCAGCAACTCGCTCATCAACGCGTAGGTCGACGAGGCATAGAGCCCGAACAGGATCGCCACCGCCATCAACGGCCAGAAAAACGACGCGGCCGTCGCCGTCGGCGCCGACTTGAACAGCCAGAACATCGCCAGGGTCGCCAGGGTGCCCACCACCAGCAGGAACGGCTTGCGCCCGTAACGGTCGGTGAACGCCCCACCGAACGGCATGACAAAGGCCGCCGAGAAGCTGGCAGTGAAGACATAGAGCAGGGTCGTGCCGCTGTCGAACTTGAGAATGCTCGACATGTAGGTCGAGGCAAAGGTCAGCACCAGGTAGAAGATCGAGCTGTGCAGGGTGATGATAAAGAACACCAGGGCAATCGCCCGCTTCCACTGCCAGACTTCCCGCAGCGGTGCCTTCGAGGTCTGCCCGGCCCGCAGCAAGGCGATGAACTCGGGGCTGTCTTCCAGCTTCAGGCGGATGTACATCGAGATCAGGCCCAGGGGCGCCGCCAGCAGGAAGGGAATGCGCCAGCCCCAGGCCTGCATCAACTCAGCCCCCAAGGTCCAGGTCATGCCGTTGGCCACCGCTCCGCCCAGCAACAGGCCGAGCACCGCCGTGACCATCAACCAGCAGGTGGCAAAACCACGCCGCCCTGGCCCGGCATACTCGGAAATAAAGCTGGTGATGGTGCCGATCTCGCCGCCGGCAGAGAAACCCTGCACACAACGAATCAACACCAGCAGGATCGGCGCGGCGATCCCCAGCGTGCCATAGGTCGGCAGCAACCCCAGCAGGCAAGTGGAGCCGGCCATCATCACCAGTACGGTGATCAGGGTCTTGCGCCGACCGATCTTGTCCGCCAACGGGCCGAAGAACAACCCGCCCAGCGGCCGGATAAAAAAGCTCAGGGCAAAGGCGGCGAAACTGGCGAGCAGGCTGGTGGTGGGGTCGTCGGAGACGAAGAACGACTTGCCGATATACACGGCGAGAAAGCCGTAGACGCCGTAGTCGTACCATTCGATCAAATGACCGGAGGTCGCACCGATAAATGCCCGGCGCCGTTGCCGGGCCGGGTCTGTGTGTGGCATTCCCATGGAAGGGACTCCTGTCTGATGGCTATCCGTAAAAAGGGGGGTCAAGGAACCAGGGTGTCATTGGCGCTGGTCTTCAACCACAGGCGCAGCTCGGTCTTGAGAATCTTGCCATAGCTGTTCCTGGGTAGTTCACTGCGAAACACGTATTTCTTCGGCTTCTTGAACGAGGCCATGCGCTCGGTAAACCAGGCATTGAGCGACGATTCGTCGAGCGTCCCGGCCATGCGCGCAACCACGAACGCTACCACCGATTCACCCCACTGTGCATTTGGTTCACCGACGACGCAAACTTCGAAGACCCCGGGGTGTTGCGCCAGCACCTCCTCGACTTCCCGGGGATAGACGTTGCAACCGCCGGAGATGATCACATCCTTGGAGCGGTCGGTCAGCGTCAGGTAGCCGGCGTCGTCGACAAAACCCACGTCACCGGTCAGCAGCCAGCCGTCCACCAGGGCCTGCTGCGTCGCGGCTTCGTTGCGCCAGTAGCCCTGCATGACGGTGGCACCGCGCACGGCGATTTCCCCCATCCGCCCGGGGGGCAGCGGCCGGTGTCCTGGATCGAGGATGCGGATTTCCACACACGACTGGGCCCGGCCCACGGACGCGGCCACCAAGGGCCAGTCAGGGTTCTGGCGATCCGCGATCAACTCCCGGGACAGGGCGCTGATGGTCATGGGGCTCTCGCCCTGGCCATAGATCTGCACCAGCCGCGGTCCGAAGGTGTCGAGGGCCTGCTCCAGGTCCGCCAGGTACATGGGCGCGCCGCCATAGACGATGGTCTTGATGCCCTCGCCGCCATAACCTTGCCGGCGAGCCTGCTCGACCATACGCTTGAGCATGGTCGGCGCGGCGAACAGGCTGACATTGCCCAACTCGCTCGCCAGCGCGAACAGTTCGTCGGCCTTGAAGCCACGGGATTCGGGAACCACATGGCGCGCGGCGCGGCGCACATGGATAAAGTTGTAGAGGCCGGCACCGTGGGACATCGGCGCCGCATAGACCACCGCATCCTCGGCGCCGACCGGATCGACATCGAGGGGATAACACAACGACATCGCCGCCAGGTTGCCGTGACTCAGCATCACGCCCTTGGAACGGCCGGTGGTGCCTGAGGTGTAAAACAGCCAGGCAATGTCATCGGCCTGCCGTGGAAAAGGCGTGACCGGCGTGACCAAAGCGATCGTGGCGAACGAGCCCATGTCCTCCCGGTCCAGCTCCAGGCAGCCCTGGGGCAGCAGCTCGGGCGCGAACACTTGGCCGCCATCGGTGAAAATCAACCGCGCCTGGGCGTTACCGACGATCCAGCCGGCTTCGGCAGGGTGCAACTTGCCATTGATCGGCACCGCCACCGCGCCGACCCACCAGATGGCGTAAAGCAGTTCGAGGTATTCGCAGCAGTTCTTCATGAACAGAGCGACACGGTCACCGGGGACAATCCCGTGCTGGTCCATCAGATACCCGGCGCGATGTCGGACCAGGGCGACAAAGGCGCCATAATTGGCCACTTGTCGCCGCCCTTCGAACAGGGCCGGTCGCTCCGGGCAACGCTGCCCGGCATCGTCCAGCCAGTTGGCGATATTCATGCTCAGCTCCTGCGTGCCTGAAGCACCGTGGCGTAGTTGGCGACGGCCATGCCGCCCATATTGAACACCAGGCCGAACTCCGGGTTCGCCGCGGCCAGGCCGATGGGTTCGCCGGTCAGTTGACGGAACGCCAGGGCATGCATCGAGACCCCGGTCGCCCCCACCGGATGCCCCTTGGCCTTGAGTCCACCGGACAGGTTCACCGGCAGGCGTCCGCCCGGACGCACGGTGCCGTCATCCAGGGCACGATGCCCTTCGCCCCTGGGCGCCAGGCCCATGGCTTCGTAGATCAGCAGTTCGGCGATGGTGAAACAGTCATGGACTTCGGCGAAACCGAGGTCGCCAAGGGTCACACTGGCACCCCGCAGGGCCGAGCGGATCGCCCGCTGCGGTCCTTCGAAGGCCAGGATGTCACGGCGCGAGATCGGCAGCACATCGTTGACCTGGGCCGTCGAGCGGATCCGTACCTCACGCCGGAACTGCTGCGCACGTCGGGACGACGCCAGCACGATGGCGGCGGCGCCGTCGCTGATCAGCGAACAATCGGTCAGGCGCAACGACGGCGCGACATAAGGATTGCTCTGGGAGACGTTGTTGCAGTGTTCGAAATCCATGACCCGGTGCATCTGCGCCAGGGGATTGGCCATGGCGTTGGCGTGATTCTTCGCGGCAATGGCGGCCATGGACGCCATCGGGCAGTGGTAGCGCTGGCGATACTGCTGCGCGGCGAGGCCGAACAATTGCGGAAAACTCAGGCCGGCCTCCTCGATATCGTTCTGGTAACCGGCACCGGCCAAGGCCCGGGTGACCTCGGCCGTGGAGTTGGACGTCATCTTCTCGGCGCCCACCACCAACACCAGTTCGGCGGAACCGGAAAGAATCGCGTTGATCCCGGCCTGAATTGCCGCCGAGCCCGACGCACAGGCATTTTCACAACGGGTGGCGGGTTTGAAGCGCAACCCCGGGTCGGCTTGCAGCAGCAAAGAACTGGCGAAACCATCCGGGACCATGCCCGAATTGAAATGCCCGAGAAACAATGCATCGATCTCAGAAGCGTCAATCGCGGCGTCCGTCAGCGCCTGGCGGGTCACTTGAACAACCAGATCTTCCAGGGTGGAACCGTCAAGGCGACCAAAACGTGAGTGGCCGGCCGCAACTATGGAGACACAATCATGGATCATGGTGATTTTCTTCTTGGAAAGGATCAGGCTGTGCTTACAATGGCGCAACGCCGGTATCGCTCGCCAGTTAGTACAATTACGTACCTGGGTACGTAGCGACCCCGGGTCTGAAATCGCCAGAATCGGACTTACCTTGAGGCAGGATGCCAATGACCGTCTTCACACAAGAACTGAAAGACCTTCAGCGCCTGGCATTCATGGTCTCGCCCGCAGCACAATTGATCACCGGCAACCGCGTGATGCTCGATTGCAACGAAGCCTTCCTGGAATTGTTCGGCTACCCGCGCGAAGAGCTGCTGGGGCAGCTGACCCTGCTGATCTACCCTTCCCAAGCGGATTACAAGACCATCGGCAATCGCAGCCGCAATTGGTTACGCCGCAGCAAGAACGGCTCCTACGCCGATGAACGTTTCATGCAGCACAAGAACGGTGAAGTGTTCTGGGCCAGGTCCCAGGGCTATACGCTGACCCCGGATGATCCGTTCAAGCTGATGGTCTGGCACTTCGAGCGCCTGGACCGGGCCCATCACGCCACGGTCGACCTCACGCCGCGCGAACGGGAAGTGTCGATGCACATCGTCAACGGCCTGACCTGCAAGGAAGTCGCGAGGAAACTGTCGATCTCGCACCGCACCGTGGAAGTCCACCGCGCCCGGCTGATGAAAAAAATGCAGGCCAAGAACAGTGCGGACCTGGTGTCGAAGATCATTTTTGTCGATTGAGCCGCCAGCCCCCTCCTCCTGTCGGTGCATTGAACTTCGGCTGATACCCAGCCTCAAAGATTACGACTACAATCATTAAATTCGACGACTCGTTATCGTCAACACCTGCCGAACAGATCCAGGGATTATCGACCCGGGCCTGTGCGGCAGCGGTGAATGTCGCAAGAGGTCCGCATGAAAGTCACCAAGGAACAAAGCAGCCTGAACAAGGAAAAAATCCTCTCGGCGGCGTCTCGGCTGTACCGGGAGCATGGCATCGGCGGTATCGGGATCGGCGAGTTGGCCAAATCCGCCGGGCTGACCCACGGCAGCTTTTATCGACAGTTTCCCAATGGCAAGGAAGAGTTTGTCGCGGCGGCGGTCAGTCGGATCTTCGAGGAGTATCAGGATTTCTGGAAGGGCACCCATACCACCGAGGATATCGTCAGGTCCTACGTCACGACCAAACATTGCCAGGACAAGCAGGCGGCCTGCCCGATTCCCACCCTCGCAGCGGATGTGTCACGGGTTGGCGGCGAGGCCAGCACGGCCTTTACCCAGGGTGTACAGCGTTTGCTGGGGACCTTGATGAGCAAGCAGGACGGTGACGCCGGCAACCTCTCGCAAGAGCGCGCCATGCAGGTGCTGTCATCGATAACCGGTGCGATGCTGATCGCCCGGGCCACTGACGACCCGGTCCTGGCAGACAAGATCATGACCTCGGTGATCAACCAGTGGTGCAACGAAACCGCCGATCGTTGATCGGCGGTTTAGCTTTCTTTGCTGGCTATTGCGGCTTGTCCGCAGCCACCACACTCGCACTGTCCCAGCCCCCGCCAATCGCCCGGAACAGCGTCACCGCCGCCCGTGCCGAATCGGCCTGGGTGCCGTTGAGGCTATCGCGGGCCACCAGCAACTCACGGTTGGCGTCCAGCACATCGGTCAGCGGTGTGGCACCGGCCTTGTAGGCGATCTGCGAAAGGTCACGGGCACGGGTCAGCGCGCTCACCTCCCCGGCCAGTTCCTCTCTTCTCTGCTCGGTCTGCGACAGCGAGACCAGGGCGTTCTCGACATCCTCGGCGGCCTTCAACACCGCCTGACGGTAGAGCGCCAGGGCTTCACGGTTGGCCCCCTTGGCCTGGGCCACTTCAGCGTCGATCTTGCCGAAGTCGAACAGGCGCCAGCGCACCAGCCCGGTGATCGACGGCTGGAACGAACGCTGGGTGAACAGGCCATTGCCCGTGCCACTGTCAAACCCGAGCGCGCCGGACAACGAGACACTGGGATAGTACTGCGCGATGGCTTCACCGATGCGTTCGTTGGAGGCCGCCAGGCGTCGTTCCGCCGCCATGATATCGGGGCGCCGACGCAGCACATCGGCCGTGGCAAGGCTGTCCTTGACCGCTGGCAAACCAGGAATCGCCGTGGCCTTGGACAACAATTGCGCGGCGCTGCCCGGCTGCTTGCCCATCAGCACGTCAAGGCGGTTGAGCTGCGCCTCCAGGGCAATGCGCAGCAGCGGTACGGTCGAACGGGCCTGCTTGAGCAATGCCTCGGCCTGGGCGACATCGCGCTCGGCCACATCGCCGACCCGCCGCCGCACATTGACCAGCTCCAGCAACTGCTCATCGGTACTGATCTGGTCGGTGGCGACCGCCAGGCGAGCCTGGTAGCCGCGGATCTGCACATAGGCATCGGCCGCCTCGGCCACCACGGTAATCCGCGTGCCCAGGTGTGTCGCCTCCGCCGCCTGCACTTCGTCCCGGGCCGCCGCCGCCCCTCGGTGCAGCCCCTGGGCCAGGTCGGCTTCCCAACTGGCGGACAGACCGGCAGTCAGTTCCTTCTGATTGCGGTCGTAGCCCGGCAGACCGCTGCCCAAGGCCCCCAATGGGCTTTGCAGGCTCTGCCGCTGACGGGTCGCCGAACCGTTGAAATCCACCGTCGGGTACAGCGCGGCGTCAGCCCCACCCGCCGCCGCCCGGGCCTGCTCGACCCTGGCCAGCGATGCTTCCAGGTCGAGGTTCTGGGCCACCACCTGATTGACGATATCCACCAGCAACGGGTCCTTGAAGCCGTACCACCAGGTCGACAGCTCAGGCGCCGGAAGCCGGCTTTCGGGCGTGCCGGCCAGGGTATTGTGAAAGGCCGCCAGGGCTATCTGTGGCGCCTGGTAGTCGGGACCGACCGAGCACCCCGCCAGTCCCAGGCCAAACAACAAGCCGCCGGCCAGGCGCCTCGATTGAGCGTGCAGGCCCAGGTTAAAAACAGTGTGAGCAGCCATCAGCGTCTCCCATGGAAGTATTTACGGATGAAGATTTAGAACGCCGGGGTGAACAACAGACCAAAGCAGGTCACCCCGAGCATGCCGAAGAACACCGTGGTACCCAGCGACTGACGCATCTCGGCGCCCGCGCCGCTGGCCACCGTCAGCGGTGCCACCCCGAGGATGAACGCCAGCGAGGTCATCAGGATCGGCCGCAGACGGGTCCGGGCGGCATGCACCGCCGCTTCCACCGCCGTGCCGCCTTCGTCCTGTTTCTGCTTGGCGAATTCGACGATCAGGATCGCGTTCTTCGCCGCCAGGCCGATCAGCACGATAAAGCCGATCTGGGCCAGGATATCGATCGGCATGCCGCGCCCGATCAACCCGCTGATGGCCGCCAGGATGCACATCGGCACGATCAGGATGATCGCCAACGGCAGGCGCCAGCTTTCGTATTGCGCCACCAGCACCAGGAAGCAGAACAGCGCCGCCGCGGCGAACACCAACAGGGTCGGCGTACCGTGCTGCTGTTGCTGGTAGGCCAGTTCGGTCCACTCGAAGCCGATGCCTTGCGGCAGGGTTTTCTGCGCCAGCTCTTCCATCTTGCGCAGGGCATCCCCGGTGGCGACGCCCGGCGCAGCCGCGCCCTGCACTTCCGCCGCCGGGTAGAGGTTGAAGCGCGGCACCCGGTAGGCAATGGTGTTGTGCTCGATGCTCGCCACACTGCCGATCGGGACCATCTCGCCGGCGGCGTTGCGCACCTTCAGACGGGTGATGTCCTCGGGTGTTGCCCTGAAGTTCGCATCCGCCTGGGCAACCACCTGGTAGGTCCGTCCCAGATAGTTGAAGTCGTTGATGTACTGCGAACCCAGGTAGACCTGCAGCGTCGAGAACACATCGGTGGGTTTGAGCCCGACCTTCTCGGCCTTGACCCGGTCGATATTGGTGAAGATCGACGGCGAGCCGGCGTTGAACAGCGTGAACATGCCGACAAAGGTCGGGTCCTTGCGGGCGGCGGCCACCAGCTTGTTGGCCGCCTCGGCCAAGGCCTTGGAGCCGAGCCCAGCGCGGTCCTCAAGCATCAGCTTGAAGCCGCCGGAACTGCCCAGGCCCTGCACCGGCGGCGGTGGGATGGTCAGGACATAGGCGTCCTTGATCACCGAGAGGCGGCGACGCAGATCAGCCAGCACCGATTTCGCGGTCAACCCCGGCATATCATGGCTGTACAACGACGGCAGCCCGGTGAACACGGTGCCGGCGTTGGACGCCACCGTGGAAGTGGTCGCATCCAGCCCGACAAAGGGCGCGGCGTGTTCGATACCAGGGGTGGCCAGGGCGATATCGATCACCTGGCGCACCACCGCCTCGGTACGCTCCAGCGAAGCCCCCGGCGGCAGTTGCACGATGGTGATGAGATAACCCTGATCCTGCTCGGGGATAAAGCCGGTGGGCGTGCTGTGGAACTCGAACCCGGTCAGGCCGATCAGGCCGACATAGACCGCCAGCACCAGGCCCAGTACCCGCGCCAGGCGCCGGGTCAGGTTGCCATAACCGAACGAGAGCTTGTCAAAGGCCCGGTTGAAGCGGCCAAAGCTGGCATCCAGGAGACGCCCGGCCCAGGAAAGATGTTCCGGCCCATGGGCACTCGCGGGTTTGAACAGCACGGCACACAACGCCGGGCTCAAGGTCAGCGAAACGATGCAGGAGATGATGGTCGAGGCGGCGATCGTCACCGCGAACTGTTTGAAGAACAACCCGGAAATGCCGCTAAGAAACGCCGCCGGCACAAACACCGCACACAAGGTCAGGGCAATCGACAGCAGCGCGCCACCCACTTCATCCATGGTGTGGTGCGCGGCCTCGCGGGGCGACATGCCGCCGTGGATATTGCGTTCGATGTTCTCCACCACCACGATGGCATCGTCGACCACAATCCCCACCGCCAGCACCAGGCCGAACAGCGACAGGTTGTTCAGGGAGATCCCGGTCAGGTAGAGCACGGTAAACGAGCCGAACAACGAGATCGGAATCGCCACCACCGGAATGATCGTCGCCCGCCAGTTCTGCAGGAACAGGAAGACCACCAGCACCACCAGCAGGATCGCCTCGAAAATGGTGGTGATCACCTCATGCACCGACTTGCCGATAAAGATGGTCGGGTCATAGATGATCTTGTAGGCCACCCCGGCGGGGAAATCCTGCTTCAGGGTTTCCATCTTGGCCAGCACGTCATGGTCGACATCCAGCGAGTTGGCGCCGGGTTGCGCATAGATCAGCAAGGCCGAGGCATCGCTGCGGTCCATGAACGCCGTGGAGCCATAGTCGACCGCACCGACCTCGACCCGACCGACATCGGCAATCCGGGTGATCCGGCCCGCGTCATCGGTCTTGAGGATGATCTGGGCAAACTCATCCGGGGTGGACAGGCGCCCCAGCGCCTCGATATTGATCTGATAGGCCTGGCTGTTCCGGGTCGGCGGCTGGTTGAGCACCCCGGCGGAGACTTGCAGGTTCTGCGCACGCAGCGCCGCCAGTACCTCACTGGCACTCAGGTTGTGCGCGGAGACCTTGTCGGGGTCGAGCCAGATACGCATGGCGTACTCGCGACCGCCCTGGAACTGCACATCGCCGACACCGGAGACGCGGGCCAGCACGTCCTTGATATGCAGCGTCGCGTAGTTGGACAGGTAGAGCGTGTCCTTGCTGTTGTCATCCGAATAGAGGTGCACGGCCAGAAGGATGCTCGGCGTGGCCTTGCGTACCTGCACGCCAAGGCGCTGGACATCCTCGGGCAAGCGCGGCAAGGCGTTCTGCACCCGGTTCTGGGTCAGGTTCTGGGCAATGTTCAGGTCCGTGCCGATCCGGAAGGTCACGGTGATGGTCAGCTTGCCGTCGCCGGTGGACTGACTGTTCATGTAGAGCATGTTCTCGACGCCGTTGATCTGCTGCTCCAACGGTGTCGCCACGGTATGCGCAATGGTTTCGGCCGAAGCTCCGGGGTAGGAGGTAATGACCTGTACCGTCGGCGGAACGATTTCCGGGTATTGCGCAACGGGCAGGACAAACAGCGCGCCGATGCCGATCAAGGTCAGGAAACAGCTGACCACCACGGCAAAACGCGGGCGATCGATAAAGAAATGGGCGATACGCATGATGTGGGCCTATTCCTTCGCTTGATCGTCGTCGGCTTTAAGGGTCGTGTCCTTGGCGTTGACCAGGGACCCCGGCGCGGCAAACGGCAGCCCACCGACAATCACCCGATCCTGCGCGGACAGCCCCGACGTGATGACCCGCAGGCCATGGCGCATATCGCCGACGCTGACTTGCTTGGGCGCGACCCGGCCGTCTTTGTCGACGGTGAGCACGTTGAAACGAGACTGATCGGGCAACACCACGGCATCCGGCAGCAACAGCGTCGGCGCACTGGCGGAGGTGACCACCCGCACTCGGGCGAACTCCCCTGGGGTCAGCCCACGGTCGCCGTTCTTGACGATGGCGCGGGCATGAATGGTGCCGCTGGAGCGGTTCAGGGCGTTGTCGATAAAGTCCAGGGTGCCCGGCGTCGAGTAGTCATGACCACCGTCGGCGGCGATCTGCACACTGTCCGCCGGGGCGCCCTGGCGGTTGCTTTTATAACGTTTGTATTGCTGGTAATCCGACTCGCTCATGTCGAAGTCGAGGTAGATCGGGTCCACCGAGACCAGGGTCGCCAGCAAGGTGGTCGGGCTGCCTGCGGCGCGGCTGCCGGCGATCAGGTTGCCGACCGACACCAGGTGGTTACTGATCCGCCCCGAGAAGGGCGCGACAATCTCGCAATGGTCGAGGTCGAACTGGGCGTCGCGGACCTGGGCATTGGCCTCGGCCACCGCCGCATCGGCCTGCTGCCATTCCGATTTGCGTTGTTCCAGGCTTTGCACGGAACCGGCGTCGTGGCGCACCAGCTCCTCGGCCCGCTGGAATTCATTTTTGGCGTAGGCCAGTTGTGCCGATGAGCGCTGCACTTGCGATTTGGCCTGGGCCAGGCGGATCTCGTAGGGCACCCGGTCCACGCTGAACAGTGGTGCGCCCTTCTGCACCAATTCGCCATCCTTGAAGTGGATGCCGGTGAGGGTGCCGCCGACCTGGGCCCTCAGTTCGACCCGGTCGACGGCGGAAAACTGGCCGAGAAAACCGAGCCGGGTGTCCAGTTGTTGCACCAGGGGCTGGCTGACCAGCACCTCGGGAAGCGCCGGTGCGGCACCCGCCGAAGCCGGGCGGCTATCGCCCCAGACCATGAACAGGCCGGCGCAGAGAGCCACTGACAACAGCCCTCCCCCCGCAGCTCCAACCACCTTGCGCTTATGGGAAAGCCGCGCCGACGGCGACGGCGACTGTTCCTCCATCCGTTCAGATTCCACTGGCACACCCTCAACTTGCGAACACAGACCTAAAGGGGCACCCACGCGCCCCACTCCCAGGCGCTGGACGCGGTGCCGCGGATGGCGGCAAACACTCATGCACCTGCCGCAATGATGATATCCATCATCATTGATGCCGTAAAGATGATGACCGAAATAATTAATCTCACCCCTCAAGCCGGCTCCGAGCGAGCCGCGCCGAACCTGGCCGATGGACAACCCCGTGCCTCTGCCCGCCAGACCGAGATAAACACCTTCCCACACCCGGACACGCCGACAGCTCGGCAGGGGCCACCTTCAATCACTTTTTATAAACAAGAAAAGAAGTACCGTTAGACACTTCAAACACTTTCTCCACCTGACAAACATATAAAACAGATACTGTAGACACGCTCCGTTTATTCCGTTGATCAATAAAGCCCCCAATACCTGGAGCCACTTCAATATCAATTTAATATCAAACAACCGCTCGTCGCACTTTCGAAAAATAATATTCAACTTTTCACAACGACCGATGATCCCAATCAGTGCTTGCTGCTATTGCAGGTAAAATTCAATTAACCAAGAGGTACTGAACCATGGCTAATACCGGAAATTCAAATCCTGGGAATTTTGCAAACGACCGTAATAAAGCGTCTGACGCCGGCAAGAAAGGCGGCCAGGCATCGGGTGGCAACGTTCCCCATGACCGGCAGAAAGCGCCGGACATGGGCAACAAGCCCGAAACAGGCAAAAAAGGTGGTCAGCACGGCGGCGGTGGCCGTAGCTGAGCATTGATTCAACCGTGAAGTCGTGCGGTCAGGCCGCTTTCCTCGATCTTCGGTGGAAAGCGGCCTTTTTCATTGATAAGGGCTGCTGAAAGTTCTGCTGTAACGTGCGCGAACAGAGAAAACGCTTGGAGAAGCCATTACCGAAGAAACCTTTACCCGGCTTTTGCACTCCATTCACTAGAGCCCGCGTTCATGCCTGAACCGTTCAGACTGGGAGATCCGCAATGACCGAGCACATCGTCCACTTTCATTGCCAGATTGATCAGAGCACCACTGAACGTTTTCGCGACTGTTGTCTGGAGGCCATTGAAGAAGGCGCCAGTTCGCTGCTGCTGAACCTGTCCACCACGGGCGGCAGTACCAACTTCGGTTTTTCCCTGTACACCTTTCTCAAGTCGCTGCCGGTGCCGCTGTGCGCGATCAATGCCGGCAACATCGAGTCCATGGGCATCATCATGTTCCTGGCGGCCACCCGACGCATCACCGCGCCCCATTCACGTTTCCTGATCCATCCGATGAACTGGTATTTCAGCCAGAGTTCGGTGGACCACCAGCGGCTGCGGGAATACTTGTCGAGTCTGGACAATGACCTGGCGCGTTACGTGAAGATCTACCAGATCGAAACCGCCGATGCGGCGACCCAGTTGGATATATTCAAATGCCTGTCGGCCGAGGAGAAGGTCATTGCGGCCCATGAATCACTGGCCTATGGCATCGCTCATGAGATGAAACAGATGATTTTTGCCGAGGATGTCAAACATTGGAAAGTGGGGGGTGGTTGAGTCATTCGGTGTGGTGACTCTCAGGTCCGACCTGAAAACGCGGTGCCTGCATGTCCCGTAGCAGTTCCTCGCTGGCGCGACTGAAGCGCTCCACGAGAAAATCCAGCAGCGCACGCACACGGGGCACCTGGTAACGATTGGCGTGCAAGACCGCATAGACGCCCGTCTCACTGACGCTGAAGTCCGGCAACAGGACTTTCAGTGTCCCGGCGCGGATATCCGCGGCAGCGTCCCAAATGGTTTTTCGGGCGATGCCGCGACCGGCCAGGACCCAGGCCCGGGCAAGCGCGCCATCGTTGGTTTCCCAGGCCTGATCCATCGGCACGGTATGGCTCCAGCCCTGCTCATCCACTACAAAGTGGAATTCATTCAAAGGCCCCGCCGAAGTCACCAGCACGATGAATTGATGACCGGACAGTTGTGCCGGAGTGAGAGGTTCACCCTGTCGCGCCAGATAGTCGGGCGAGGCACACAGCACCCGCCAATTGGGCGCCAACTGCCGGGCGACCAGCGAGCCGTCACTGGGCCGCCCGAAGCGGATCGCCAGATCCACATCGTCTTGCAGCAGGTTCGACAGCGAATCCGAGAGTGTCAGCGCGATGCTCAATTCGGGATGCAAGTCGCAGAACATCTCGAGCCAATCGTTCAGCAGGTTTCGACCGAAATCGGCGGACGCCGAGATCCGCACTTTGCCACGCACGCCCTGCTGGCTGGCTTGAAGCCCCGCCTGCGCCTCATCAATGGCGCGCAAGGCCACCCAACAGTGATGCAGGTAGAACCGGCCCTCGTCGGTCAGGCGCAATTGCCGAGTGGTGCGATCGAACAGTCGGGTCCGTAGCGCCGCCTCCAGCTTGATCAACCGTGCACTCGCGGCCGCCGGCGAAAGCCCGAGCTTGCGCCCAGCCGCGGACAAACTGCCGAGCCCCGCCGCCTCAGCGAATAAACGCATATCACCTAATCGATCAGTTGCCATTTTAAATACAGATTTGAAAGACTCTAAAATAGTACGCCAATTATCAAATACAAGGAAAGCCAGCAGACTTGCCTCTCTTCCAGTCATCGAGGCGCAGAGCATGACCGACAAACAACACAGTGCAGGGGGTATAACCACTCCCGAGCGCATGCCCCTGGCCGCCCTGCTGGCACTGACCATGGCCAGCTTTATCGCCACCGCCAACGAAACCACACCCGCCGGCCTGCTCCCGCAGATAGCCCAGGATCTTGGCGTCTCACAAGCCTGGGCCGGTCAGTTGGTGACCTTGTGTGCACTGGGTTCGGGGTTGGCGGCGATTCCCCTGACCATCGCCCTCGCCGGTTGGCGACGTCGACTCGTCTTGCTGCTGGCGGGCGGCGCCTTCCTGGTCTGCAACGCCGTGACCGCGTTGTCGCCTTACCTGGTATTGACCTTGTTGGCCCGCTTCGTGGTCGGCATCGCCACCGGCCTGGCCTGGAGCCTGCTGGCCGGTTATGCCCGGCGCATGGTGCCAGCCCCTTTACAGGGCCGGGCCATGGCGCTGGCCATGCTCGGCATCCCGCTGGCACTGGCGTTGGGTGTACCGCTCAGTGCCTGGCTTGGCGCCCAGTTCGGTTGGCGTGGCGTATTCGGTCTATTGTCCGGGCTCAGCCTGGTGCTGATGGTCTGGGTACTGTTCAAAGTGCCTGACTATCCCGGACAGACGAGCACCCGACGACTGCCGATGGGCAAGGTGCTGAGCACACCCGGCGTGCGCCCGGTACTGATGGTGGTGATGTTCTGGATCATGGCCCACTACACCCTTTACACCTACATCGCGCCGTTTCTGGCCTCCATTGGCTTGGCCGAGCATCTGGACTGGGCGTTGCTGACCTTCGGCCTCGCCGCCCTGGGCGGTATCTGGATGACCGGACTTTGGGTTGATCGCGGCTTGCGCGGGCTGGTCTTGCTCAGCCTGGGGGCTTTCGCGCTGGTATCGCTGATGCTGGGTTTCGGCGGGGCACCGACTGCCGTGACCTTCATCGGCATCGCGGTGTGGGGGCTGAGCTTCGGCGGCGCGCCGACGTTACTGCAGACCGCCCTGGCGGACACGGCCGGCGATGGCGCCGATGTGGCCCAGTCGATGCTGGTGACCGTCTTCAACCTCGCGTTCGCCGCCAGCGGCGTGCTGGGTGGGCTGTTACTGGAAACCCTGGGGGCCGGTGCCTTTCCCTGGGTGATCCTGGGTTTGGTGTCGATAGCCTGGGGTGTGGCCTCGGCCGCCAAGGCACATGGGTTCAGGGTTGGGCGAAGGGTATCAATGCAGTTGGAGCTTCAGTGATCGCACAGATCGTTCCCGGCTGTGCGGGAACGATCTGATAAAGCCAAGCCTTAGCGCTTGGCCAACTCCATGATCATCCGGCTCAGCAGATAAATCCGCGGGGACACGCTTTCCACCTCGGCGTATTCCTCGGGGGTGTGGATATTGCCGCCGACAATCCCGAAGCCGTCCAGCGTCGGCGTACCCACGCCCGCCGACAGGCTGGCATCCGCCGCCCCGCCGCTGCCTTCGATGGTGAGCTTGCGACCCAGTTCGCCATAGATCCCCTGGGCGATGGTCACCAGCGCGTCGGACTCGGCGGTTTGCGGCATCGGTGGCAGGCCGCGCAGCAGGCTGGTCTTGACCTCGGTGTCCGGAATCAGCTTGTTGGCCGAGACCCGTGCCAGGTCCTTCTCGATCCGATCGAACTCCTCCGGCAAGGCTGCCCGCACATCGGCCTTGGCGACGGCCTCGTCGGGGATCACATTGACCCGGTCTCCGGCCTTGAGCACGGTGAAGTTGATGGTGGTCTTCTTGTCTTCGTCGCCCAGCGTGCTCAGTTGCAGAATCTGGTGGGCCGCTTCCATCGCTGCGTTGCGCCCCAGCTCCGGTGCCACGCCGGCGTGTGCGGCCTTGCCTTTGACCTCGACCACCGCCGTGGCACTGCCCTTGCGCCAGACCACCAGGCCGTCGGCCGGACGACCGGGCTCCAGGTTCAGGGTCACGTCATGGGCCTTGGCGGTTTTGCGGATCAGTTCAGAGGCGATGTCCGAGCCGGTTTCCTCGCTGGCATCGAGCAGGAAGGTGATCTGCGCATAGTCGTTGAAGTTCTGCTGCTTCAGCACCTTGAGGGCATAGATCCCGGCGACGATGCCGCCTTTGTCATCCATCACGCCGGGGCCATAGGCGCGGCCATCCTTGATATGAAACGGGCGCTCGCTGGCCGAGCCTTCCTTGAACACGGTGTCCATATGCGCCATCAACAGGATTTTTGCCTTGCCGGTGCCCTTGAGGGTGGCGAGTACGTGACTGTTGTTGGCGTGGGCATCGGGCACCAGTTCGATGGTCGCGCCGAGTTTTTTCAGCTCATCGACGGCGATATCGCGCACCTGGGTCAGGCCGGGTTCATAACCAGAACCCGAATCGATATTCACCAGGCGCTCCAGCAGCTTCAAAGCCTCGGCCTTGTACTGTTCGGCGTCGGCCTGCATCTGTTTATGGGGTTCGGCGCTCCAGGCCGGGGCGGCAAAACCGCAGGCAAAGACCAGGCCGAGGGTGGTGGCCAGTAAGGTGCGAGGGAAATTGAGCGTCATGAAACCATCCTTGTTTTTTGTTGGCGAGTTGCACCTTACCGATGACTATCGCCGGGTACAACGCCGGCCGGAGGGTGCCGATCAGGGAAGTCCGATGGTTCGGCTAATGCCATCCGCTTGCGCCAGCTTATCCAGCCGACCACAAGTGACAATGTCGCCACAACGAGTGGCGGCACAGCGTGCCCGTATTCGCCGTGGATGATCACGGTCGCGAGGGCGGCAAACATGACAGCACAACCGAGCACCGAACCCAACAGGCGACTCGGCGCCCGGAAAAGCAGAATGGCAGCCGTGAGCTCCAGCGATCCGGTCACGAAGTGGAACCAGCGCGGATACCCCCATTTCAGGTATTCCTCGTAGATAGATCCCGAGGCGAAGATGTTGCTCAGTGAACCCACAACGAAGAAAGCGGCAAGGGCCAAGGGTAAGACTTGGCGCCAGGAAATTTTAGACATTTGTCCGACCTTGGGTGATGAGTTTGCTGTCGAGGAATGGTGTGATTGCCTGACCGACAAGCTGGATGATTTCCGACGAATGCCTGAGCCGGAACAGCTGACCCAGGAGACTCGCCCTCACCACAGAAGGACGGGCGCCTGCTTCAACCAGGTGTCAGCCGCCAGTTGCTCCACCACGAACCGAGCGACATCGGCGCGGGCTATTTTTCCGCCATTGACGCCGGCGAGGTCGGTAACGGCCCTGAAACTTCCGCGAGCCGAGTCGTTGGTGAGCATGCCGGGGCGAGCGATGACCCAATCCAGTGAGCTGGCGCGGATCGCGGCTTCCTGACGCCCCTTGTCCTTATAGGCATGGCGAAGCAGCAAGGGCATGAAGAGCCGGTCGAATACGAAGCCGCCGTGGCCACGGCTGTCTCCAACTCCCAGAGCGGAGATGCAGACCAGACGGCGGACACCACTGCGCTTCATCGCCGGGACCAGCGCGTGTGTCGCTTCGGTCAGCAGGCTGACCTCGCTGAAAGGACTAAGGCCGCTCCCCAGCGAGCTGACGACCGCATCGCAGCCATCCAGGGCGCGCATGAGGGCGCCTTCGTCGCAAGCATCGCCCTCGATGAGGTCTGCCCCCGAAAGATCGGGCGCGCGCGCCTTCGAGCGAATCAGCGCCACGACGGAATGCCCCTTCTCCAAGGCGTCCTGAACGATCAGCCGCCCGGTTCCACCCGTTGCACCTAAAACAAGAACCTTCATATTCGACCTCGATCGTTTCGGAGCTGTGCTATAGCGGCCTTCTGGGCCGACCTTTCCCGTAATGCCCATGGCTAAAAACATGAGCGTTCTCCTGATCTTCAGGACTTATTACTTGGGGTAGGTCTACTATAGAGACCGCTGCCGTGAGCCGTAAGGAGGCACTTTTTTGTAACCAGCAGATCTCGAGGAGTTGCGCATGAGCAACGCATTGAGCGTCATCGAAAGATTTAGCCAATATCCGTTGGGTGAGTCCCAGTCCGTGCACTGCCCGGTGCGCGACGTGCTCGACCGTATCGGCGACAAATGGAGCATGCTCATCATCATGGCGCTCGCGATGCGACCTTACCGCTTCAGCGAGCTTCACCGGGCGGTCCATGACATTTCCAAGCGCATGCTCACCCAGACCTTGCGCGATTTGGAGCGCGATGGACTGATTACCCGCCATGTCTTTGCGACCAAGCCGCCGGGTGTTGAATATCGCTTGGCGCCGTTGGGCCAATCGCTGCTGGAACCGATGGCGGGCCTCGTCGATTGGGCAGATCGTTGCTATGGCGACATCCATGTCGCACGCGCCCGCTATGACGGAACACCCGGTGATGCCCAAAGTCAGGCTTCTCCTGCTTGATCGAAGGTGCTGCTTCACAGCACCCACCGGCAAGACTGACTGTCGACTTGAGCACGGAAGAATGGTGTACGTTGCCTAGACCGGTTGAGCCCGCCGTCCCCTTTTCGGCATTTTTCGACAAATGTTTGCCTGCGGGCCATCCAGACAGTGGCCTTATCCCTGCTACGTCTTGATCCCTGTCAGGGTGTAACACATCGGGATGTCCCAATAGCCTGCTTCATAGACGTCATAAATTTCTTCTCTATTGGAGTGCGGATACTCCGAGAAATGACTGAGGCGCAAACCGGCATTGATAGCGCCGGTGATGATTTCGCCGAGGCCATGGGGGTGCCAGTAGCTACTGACGCCGTTGGTCTCTGCCTGGCCTTCGTAGACGATGGCTTTGTCTTCAACGATGGGACCGGCCTGGAAGTAGGATCTGGTGATTTTCCAGGGATCAGCCGATTCGGGGTCCAACATTTCCAGGAAGGGATGGGTTTCGTAAATCACCAGCGTGCCGCCGGGTCTGAGGGTCTTGGCCGCGTGCACGAAGAACGCCTTGATGTCCGGCATCCAGTTCAGGACGCCAATGGTGATCAGGGCGACATCGAAACTTTCGTGAAGATCAGCGGGTAACTCATGCACATCGGACTCGACGAATCTCGGCGCATGTGGCGAGCGCGCGGTCAGTTCGCGGGCCTGATCCAGAAAGGCAGAGGCCTGGTCCACACCCACGACTGTCCGTGCGCCCAGCGCAAACAGGGAAAGTGATTCGCGGCCGTTGTTGCAGCCCAGTTGGATAACGTCCTTGCCGGCGATACCGACCTCACGCAAGCACTCAGTCAGGGTTGCATCCAGGCATGAAAAGTCGGGCAAGCCGACAGACTCGAGGAGAGTCCCCCAGGCGCGGCTGTTTTTGTGCTGTTCAGCGGAAGCGTTCCAGGCGTCTCGATTGCTGGCAATGACGCTCTTGACGGATGACATGTTCTATTTCCCTTAGAGTGATTCTTCGTTTACGGCAAATCCTGATCAGGCGCTGTGGCCTGGGTCATACGCAATGGTCGCTGTGCCTAATGGGGGGTTGAAAGATCGTCGGAGCGTACGTCAATTGTCAGATGCAAGGAAGGCAGTAAGGTCACGACGCTATTACGTTTTGCGCCGCCTCTAAACGAAAAAGAGATCAAGCCGCCCAATGCTTGATCTCTCCAAGTGGAGAACCGGGAACAGATTTATTTGTTCACGGTCTCAATCAATCGGCTGATTGCCCACTACGGGAAGACAGCTGATTTGACGGGGCCGATCCCTCAAGCAGCGCATCCACCACCGCACGCGCCACTTCCACTGAATGCAGCATGCCCCAGAACAACGCCCGTTCGACGGGATTGGTATGCAGGCTGATTTCGTCACCATTGAGTTCCGCCGTTTCGAGCAGATTGGAAACGTAGGTCAGTGCGTCCTGGGCGTTGATGCCCGGTTGGATGGCGAACAGCGTGGGTTTGTAGGGGGCTTCGGGGGTGACGGGTTTGGAGCAGGTGAATGCGAGAGTATCTAGCAAGCGGGGCGTGTTTGCCGGAGCCGTCTCGGATTCGCTGGATGAGGTGTCAGGGAGTTTACGCAAGTACATCGCCCTGTCAGAGGTGCTGAGAGCTTTGCAAACTGGAGGCGGATCGGGGGTGATTTTCTTAGCCATGGTGACGCTCCTTTTCATGAATGGAGGTTCGTCACCCACGCTGCAAAACGAAAGGTGGCGAGCCGTACACAGGTTTGCAGACCGGGAAAAGGAACCGGCAGGCCGAAGCCTCCTGCGCACAGCTCGCCATAACACGAGCAAAAAAATACCGCTTACGCGGCGCTGTGCGCCTTTTCGATCCGGGCTGCAAAACCCGCGTCGCTGAATTTGCAGCGACAGCCGAACTGTAGCCCTGGCGTTTGGCGCACGCAATATTCTCCCACGCCTGAAGCATGTGGGAAATATGAGTTTTTTCGGAACGATATTTCGCGTACTGATTGAAGACTGCGGAGCTGCGCCAGGGGTAGAAAAAGCTGTCGACTCACGGTCCGACGATGCCATCGACTTAGTCGACGAAACGCCAAGCCTTACCCGTCCCCTGAACTTTAAACCACGGAAACCGGACAAATACCCAAACGACTTGTAAAGACGTAGGACTCCAGTCCATTTTTTTCGGGAATAACAGTTAGTCGCCCCACATCAAACTGCAACGCCAAAACCCCATCAGCGCCAAGCAAAACCCGCTCCACCCGATGATTTAAAAATTGAAACAGCGGTAAGCTGTCGCTCACTTTTTCACCATGACCCCACTGAACCCCATCCACTCCTTCACATTTAAAAGGGCACTGAATCAAAATGGTTACACCCCCTCTAAAAATTAAAACTTGCGAGCCCACGCCCACTGTAACACCAGTAAACAATGATGATTGCAGCTCTTCCAAATCAGATTCTTCAATATCAATCATAATTTTTCCCTTATCGCGCTGGTGGAAACGTATTAAGTGGCAATGGCACATGGGTTTCACCTTTCGTCCCCGTTCCACCTGTCGCAGGATTAATTGGCTGCCCCTCTTTCATCGATACCCAATAACCATTCTCCAATCCTGGAATAGGAGTTGAACCAGCAGGCATCACACGAATAAATGTGCTACCTGCATCACTTGGATTAGTACCCGGAGGGTAATAAATCACGCTGCCTGGAGTCCTACCTGGGCGGCTTACCCAGCTTGCAGGAATCACCGGCCCTTGAGGAGGGTTTGTGAACGCCTGCAATACAGGTGGCACCTTAGGCCCGCCCGATAATGCTTTACCAACAAGGATGGAAGCAAGCGCAAATATAGAACCGCTTACCCGTGGATTAGACGGATCGAGTCCCAGAGCTTCAGCAAACGCCTCTACCGAAGGCATCGCTATCTTAGCAGTAGGGGCCGCACTTGCGTCTAAGTTGAGTTCATGGAATGCCTCAAAGGTACGCTTGAGCTCTGGAGACAAATCATCAATATCGTAGTCACCCTGCTGAAAGCCTAGCACTGAATTGTAAATATCGAGTACGGCTACTTGGCAGCCCTTTGTATCGACATCACAAATCGCCTTAAGCGCCTCCTTATTGGCCAGATGCTTTTGTAGATATTTATCAGATACTCCGTCACAAGTATTGGTTTGCTTACAGGTATTAAGCTCCTCCGCAAGCTTTTCCATATCCGCATGATTCAAATAATTGTAAAGCGTTCCGTTCGCCGATACGGCGGCTGCGACTGAGGCATCCCCTCCTGTCACAGCGGCTGTTAGCACTCCAATCAACTGGGAGGCTGCCAAGAGTTTATTCACACCCTGCTGGTACGCATCACTGTCACTACTGCCTTCTGCCGGAAGTAGTTTTCCCGCCAGAAAATCCACCAAAGCTGCGTTGGCGCCAGCGGCCAGAGCCCCAGTACGGAAGTCTCCCCCCATGGCCTCGGCCATTATCCCACCCAGGGCAGCATGCAACGCGACTTGAGTCAGCTTGCCATTTTCAAACGCGGTGACATCGCCAATCTTGTTGGCGCCGATGGCCCCAGCAACGCTGATCCCCGTCCCCACTGCTGATTCAAGCAGGTTATCGGTCAAGCTACCGCCCATGATTGCGGTTTTGGCCAAAGCGTTAGCTGCCACGTTAGTCGCGACAGTTTGAGCACTGGGCAGGTCGAACTTCAAATCGGTGGGAGTAAAACCAAACTGGGAAGCTATGCCCGCCGTGACACCGGAAAGTACGGCTCCCTTGAGGCTGTCCGAAGAGAATGTGTCACTTAACACCGCCCCAAGATTGCCTTTGTTATTAATTGCACTGACCGCTGTCTGCGCAACGACTGTCGAGAAACCAGCGACCGCGGCAGCCGAGGCCGCTGCCCCAACAGAAGCAGCGGTCGCGGTCGATGCTCCGACAGCTACCGCCGCCGAGGAGGCCGTGGCACCTGCGGAAGCCCCGACAGTAGCCGCTGTAGCGGTTCCCGCCGTCAGCACCGTGACAATGATAATGATCGCCAGCATCGCCCCAGCTCCAAGGCCGGAATGGCTGTAGCTGTAGGAGTCATGCAGTTCCTTGATCTGCCGCCAATCCACATCCCCGCGCTTCTCGGCATCCTTGAGCCAGGCCAGTTGCGGGTCGGCCTGGACCATCGCATCAATGGCCTGGCTCACCGTCTGTTCGTTGACCTGCTTGACGTCGATATGCAACCCATCGACCGCCTTGATCACCACCTGCCCCTTGGCCGTCATCTCGGTCTGTTTCAGGGTTTCGTCGGTGCTGCCGTGACCGCTCATGCTGGTCCAGGCCAGGCTGTTGTCACTCTTGGCGTGGTCTTCCTTATGCAGGTCCTTCACACCTTCGAAGGTGATGTCCCCGCCGCTCTGCAGAGTGAGGTCCTTGCCACTCGCAAGCTTCGCGGCCTGATAGAGTTGGTCGCTGCCGCTGATCAAGCTGACATCAGCACCGGCCTTGATCTCACTGCCGACATTGGTGATCTGCGTGACTTCATCGTGCCGACTGCTGCTACTGCCCCAACCACCGCTGTCTTTCTTGTCGTACAGCGTGTAATCGGTATTTTGCGCGGCAAGTACGTTCAGTTTGCCGCCGGCCACCAGGTCCGCCTCATTCCCGGCAGTGACCTTGCTTGAGACAACCGTCATGTCCTGGCCTGAGCTAAGCCGGACATCACCACCTGCACTGACACTGGTCGCCACCTGGGCGACATGATCCCCCTGGTAAGTTCTATGGTTACCTTCGGTGTGGGTGTGAGACTCATTGGCCGCCGAAGCCAGCACCAGGTTCTCCTTGGCGGACAGTGTGGCGTCACGGGCAGCATCGAGCTGACTGGCAATGGCCGAAAGATCACGCCCCGCGCTGACCGAAAGGTCACGACCGGCAGTCACCGTCCCAGTCAGTTGCGTGACGGTGTCGGCGAGGAAGTCCTTGCCGCCAGCGAGTTTGTTATCGGTCTGCACCGCCACCAGGTTTACATCACGCCCCGCCGTGATGCTGGTGTCGCGACCGGCTTGCAGCACACTGCCGGCATTGCTGACATCACGCCCGGCGTTGAGAGTGAGGTCGTTGGCGGCCTCGATACGCGCTGCCGCGTCGGCATAGGCGTAGCTGGAGGACGTGTAGCCGTCGGAGCCGGCGGAAGTGGTCACCGGGCGGTTGTTGAGCACGTCGCCGCTGACTGCGGTCAACGTCACGTCCCGCCCGGCAATAATGCCGCCCGCCGTGTTGGTCAGGTTGTTACCGGCCAGCATGTCCAGACGCGCATAGGCCTGGGTCAGGCCGCTGTTGACCAGGTCGTTGCCCGCCGCCGCCGACAAGGTGTTGTTGGCATGCAGGGTGCCGCTATTGCTCAGGTCCTGGCCGGCAATCAGGGTGACATCGTTGCCCTCGATCAACGCGCCATTGGGGGCTAGGCGATTGTTGGCCTGGGCCAGGTAGAGCACTGGCACCATGACCTCTTGACCATCCACCACCTGCTTTTCCATCCAGACGATGTCGTGGGTCAGGGCCGCGACCTGCTCGTTGGTCAGGCCAACACCGTAGCTGAGGTTGAGCTGCTTCTGGCTGCTGATGGCGTTGTCCATCAGGTATTTGAACTGAGCGTCGTCCGAGGTCTGGCCGTCGATAAAACGTTGCCCCGTACGGGCCGCCACGGCCTGGTCGATCAGGCGTTCCTCGTAGAGTCCGTCCCCCAGGCGCTTGGCGCTGTCATCCGGGTTGTAACCCAGGTTGGACAGCAGGTAGTCCGAACTCATGAACTGCTTGAGGTCGGTGAGCACCGGGTTGGTTTCGATCAGGTATTTCTGCGGATTGGACTTCACCGAGGTATCGGGCAGGCCCTGCACGCGAGGAATACTTAGGACCGGAACCACCTGAGTCACGGCGTCGTTAGCCGCGACGCCGAGGTTGATCGCCGCACCGATATTTGCCGGCTGACTGGCCGCATTGCCCGGGTTGACGCTGCTGGCGGTGAGCTGGGAAGCATTGACCGGCGCAATATCCTGGGCCTGAATAACCGGCGAAACGGGCTGGCGTTGCGCAGCACCCAGGCTGCTACCGCCGAGGCTCCAGGTTTGTGGGGCCGAGCTGGTCGAAGTACTGCCCTGCCCGCTCAGACGGAACAGGCCGTTTTGACCACTCGGTAGGGTGAATCCGGGCAAGGTGACCGGGTTGACCTGTTGCTGGGCCAGATCAGGTCGAAGTTGCGCATTGAGGCTGACCACGGTGGGCGCAGGAAGGCTACTGACCTGGGTTGAACCGACTCGCGAAGCCCCACTGTTCAGGGTAACGCCTTGGCGAACTACGCTGTTGGTGAGGTTCTGCGTGGCGGTGATATTGACCGCGCCGCCGGCCTGCACGATGGCGTTCGCGTAGGTCGATGGGGTGTTGTAGGTCAGGGTGTTTCCAAAGAAAGCGGCGTTCTGGACAGCGGCTGGGGCGGCGGCTCGTGGCTCGTCCGGGTTGTAGTGAGGAGAGGTAAAAACTTCATAGCCGCCAGCATAATCAAGACTAATCGGGCCAAAATAAATCGTGGCGTTATCTGATCGCCCTCCGCTATGCTCCATGACACGGGCCAGGGACTCAACATTGTCGCTGGTCCAGAGATGTAAACCGGGGTGAGTAAATGGACCGCCCCCACCCGCCTCGGCATGCCCCAAAATTCCGTTGTCATAAGCAGGGTCATTGGCAGCGTTGTAGTCCATCAACGAGTGCCAATAAGCCAAACTCTGCCTTCCCGGATCAAATGAACGCCGTACGCTGTAGTCACCTACAGACGCGCCCTGGTTAGTGAACGTCTGCAAATTGAGGGTCAAGTTGCTGCCAGCACTAACCGTCGAAGCCTGATTGAGAAACTCCCCTCCGCTGGCTAGAAAGTTGCGCCCTGCCGTCATACTGGCAGACGCCGAGTCCTGTACGATTTGCGACTTGTAGTTCTCCACCCAAACTAGATAAGAACTGCCCGAGAGCCCATCAAATGACGAACAGGAGTAGCACTGCACCCCGATGTAACCCGAAACCAAGCCGCCAGTCGTCTCAAACACATCCTTGCGATTCTCGATATGCGCAGCCGACAAACTCATGTCGCCAACACTTTCCATCGTCGAGGAAATGTTGTTGATCGATGCACTCGCCCCGTTGTTGTCATCCTTGGCAATGCTGATATTTCCAAGGCTGTAGAGGTCGGCGTAACGGTTGGTGAAGTTATTGCCGCGCAGCGCCATATCGCCGCCGCTGAAGATCAGGCCGTTCTGGTTGAGCACGGTGTCGGCATTGACCCGCAGATTCGCCGAGCTGCCCAGGGTGCCCTGGTTGGTCAGGTTCGCGGTATTGACGGTCAGGTCGCCCACGGCCGTCACCCGACCATTGTTGGTCAGGCTGCCGAGGCTGCTGACCAGACCGGTGGTGCCCGCCGTAATACCCGCCGCCGAACCCAGATCAATTTGCGCCGCGCTCAGCCCCAGGCTACCCAAACTGCTGACCTTGCCGTTACCGCTGTAGTTGCCGCTCAGATTCAACGCCAGGCTGCCGCTACTGGCGATCAAGCCATCGTTGCTCCAGTTGCCACCGGTGCCGGTAAGGCTGTCGGTGGCCAACAACTGGCCGCTGGCGGTCTGGGTCAGGTTGTTGATATTCAAGGTCAAACGACCAACCTGAAGCACGCTGCTGTTGGTCCAGCTGTCGGCGGTCAAGGTCAGGCCGCCGCGGGTGACCAGGTTGCCGGCCCCGGCGTTGAAGATATTGGCCGTCGACATGTCCAGGGTACCGGTCCCCAGGTGCAGCAGGCTGCCGCCCTGGTTCAGGAAGCTGCCGGCATTGAGCGTCAGGTCGGTGTTGGCGGTTTCCAGCTTGCCGTTGCTGTTGTCGAACAGCCCGCCGATCTGGAATTCGGTCTTGCCGCTGGTTCCCAGGGAGCGCAATTGGCCGGTCTGGTTGTCCAGGCTCGCCGCGCTGATCGCCAGGGTGCTGCCACTTTCGATAATGCCCAACCGGTTGTTCAGGGCCCCGCCCAGGGTCAGGGCAATCTGATTGCCGCTGATCTGCCCGTCGTTGTCACCGCTGTTATCGAAGTTTTGGCCGGTGACCTGGACCAGGCCCTTGGCATACACACCGCCGTTGCGGTTGTCGAAATCCCCCGCCCCGGTGGCGATCAAGGCGTCACCGGTTTGCGCGACCAGATGCCCGCCATCGTTGTCAATACCGCCCCAGGCCTGCAGGTCCAGGCGCTGGGCCTGCAACGTGCCGCCCTGGCTGTTGTTGTTGAGGTCGTAGCCGTTTTTCAGCACGCCGACGACGCGAGCCTGTAGCGCCCCGGCGATGCTGGACAACAAGCCGCCACGGCTGTCGAGGTTCGCCGCATTAAGGGTCAAGTCGCCATTCTGGGCAATGACCTGGCCGCTCTGGTTGTCGATATCGCCGCTGACATCGAGGCTGACCGCGCCTTTGCCTTGCAGCGAACCTTTACCGTTACCAAGGCTGGCAGCGCTCAGTTGCAGGTCGCCATTGCGACTGGCGAGCAAACCGCCATTGCCGTTCTGTAGCGTGCCGGAGGAAGTGATCAGCAGCGTGTCGCCAGCACCGACGGTACCGCCATTGCTGTTGTCCAGGCCACCAGTGAGCAAGGTCAACAGACCCTGGCTGGAGAGCTGACCGCCCTGGTTGTTGATCTGAGTGGAACGATTGACCATCAGCGGGCCGACTGCGGAGAGTTTGCCGTGGGTGTTGGTCAGGGCACCGAGCAGATCGAGGCTGACAGCTGCGCCGCCATTCAGGCTGCCGTTGCTGTTATCAAGGTCGGTGCCGGTGAACGTCAGGGCTTGCTGGGCGTTGATCGTGCCGCTGTTGGTCAGGGCCATGGCGTTCAGGACCAGGGCTGCGCCGCTGTCGATCAGGCCGCCCTGGGCGTTGTTCAGCAAACCGCTGGTGGTCAGCGATTGTCCCGCACCACTGGAAAGGATGCCGTTGTTGCTGTTGTCGATACTGGCCGCGTTGACCGTCAAGGTTTGCTGGCTGGCCAGTGCCCCTGCATTGCTGTTGAGCAGCGCACCACTGAGGGTCACGGCGACGTTGCCGCTGCGACTGGAGACCGTGGCGTTGTTGCGGTTATCGAACGTGCCGGCGTTGATCGTCACGCCCTGCCAACCCGAAAGCAGGCCGCCGCTCTGGTTGATCAGGCTTTCAGCAGTGAGGCCTAGCTGGTTGTTGCTGATCAACTGGCCCGCGTTGCTGTTATCCAAGGTCCGAGCGGTCAGATTGAGGCTTTGCGCACTGCTGAGTACACCGCCCTGGTTGTTCAGGTCACGCAGGTGGTTGAGGGTCAGGTTGCCAGCGGTGGTGATCTGGCCGGCGGCGTTGTTCAAGTCGCCCGTTGCCGTGCCGAAGTCGAGAGCGATGGCGCTGCCCAACAGGCTGCCGCCCTGGTTGTTGATACCGGCGCTGTTGAGGGTCAGGTTGTTGGTGGCGTTGATCAGGCCCAGGTTCTGATTGATCAGTTGGCCGTCAACGGTCAGGCCCAGGTCGGCGCGGCTGGTCAGGGTGCCGCCCGTGTTATCCAGGCTGCCGACGTGTGCATCAACCGTAGCCGCCGCGATCATGCCCTTGATATTGCTCAGGGCCTGATCGATACGCAGGGTCAGGGCCTGGTTGCTCAGCAACTTGCCGTTGTCGTTGCTCAGGCTCTCAGCCGCCAGGGTGAACGCCTGGGCACTGGAGATTTCGCCGCCCTGGTTGTTCACGCCCTTGAGGTTGTTCAGCACCAGCAGCGGTGCGTTGATCAGGCCGCCCTGGTTGTTCAGTTGCCCATGGTTGAGGTCCAGGGTCAGCGACGCATCGCCCTTCAGCGAACCGCCTTGCTGGTCCAGGCCAGTGACGCTGGCGCTCAGGTCCTTGGCGCCGATACGGCCGCCGTCCTGGTTGGTCAGTTGCGCGGTGGTCAGGTTCAGATGGTCCGCACTGCTAAGGAAACCACCGTGGCTGTTGTCGAAATTACCCGTGGTGATCGAAACCGGGCCTCGCCCACTGATCGTGCCCTGCTGGCGGTTGTCGAGACTGGCGCTGTGCAGGTCGATGCCGCCGTCGGTCACCAGTCGGCCACCCTGGTTATCGAGCAACCCGAGCCCGGACAAGCTCAACTGACCGGCGCTCGACAGGCTGCCCAGGCGGTTGGCCAGGCTGGCCGCACTGACCGCCAGCAGCCCTTCGCTGCTGATGGTGCCGGCGCTATTGTTCAAATCGGCACTGAGTGTCAGTTGCTGATTACCCTGGCTACGCAGGCTGCCCGAGCTGTTGTCCAGGCTGGCGCCCAGCAGAGTCAGGCCGGTTTTGGCCGAGAGCAGGCCATTGTTGCTATTGAGCACGCTGCCTACGCTCAGGCTCAATGCCTGGTCGGTCACGACGCGGCCACCGCCGCTGTTATCGAGCTGGCTGCCGCTCAGGCTCAGGCCGGTCTTGCCCGACAGTTCACCGCCGCGGTTGTCGACCTGATCGACCGCAAGCGTCAACCCCTGCGTCGACCCCAGCAGCCCGCCCAGGCGATTGTCCAGGCGGGTCCCGGTCAGGCCCAGCGCCCCTTGGGCGATCAGTTGACCGCCTTGGTTGTTGAGGCTGGCAATCGTCCCGTGCACGTCGCTTTTGCCGGAAATCCGTCCCTGGGTGTTGTCGAGGCTGGCGGCGCTCAACAGCACTGCACCGTCGCCAATCAGCAGGCCGTTCTGATTGACCATCGCGCTGTCGGTGGTCAGCCCGAGGCTGCCATCACTGCTGATCAGGCCATGGCTGTTGTCCAGGCTGACGCTATGGCTATCGATCCCGTTGGCGGAGATCTTGCCATTGAGGTTGCTCAACGCCTGGGCAATGCTCAGGGTCAGGCCCTGGTGACTGATGAGTGTTCCCTGGCTGTTGTCCAGGCTCGTGGCGGCCAGGGTAAAGGCCTGGCCGCTGGAGATCTCGCCGCCCTGGTTGTTTACGCCCTTGAGGTTCTTCAGCATCAGCAGCGGCGCGTTGATCAGGCCGCCCTGGTTGTTCAACTGGCCCTGGTTGAGGTCCAGACTCAAGGAAGTCTGGCTGCCGAGGCTACCGCCCTGCTGGTCGAAACCACTGACACTGGCCGTCAGGGCGCCGTCGCTGGCAATGCGACTGGTGCCGCTGTTGCTGACCTGGCCGGCGCTCAGGTCAAGGGTGGCGTGACTGGTCAGTTGACCGCCCAGGCGGTTGTCCAGGAGGCCGGTACTGATAACACTGACGCCCTGGCTATTGATCACTCCTG
This sequence comes from Pseudomonas gingeri, assembly GCF_013386165.1. GTDB lineage: Bacteria > Pseudomonadota > Gammaproteobacteria > Pseudomonadales > Pseudomonadaceae > Aquipseudomonas > Aquipseudomonas gingeri_C. The sequence continues at coordinate 56,915 of NZ_JACAOS010000033.1, forward strand.
CCAGGCTGTTGTCCAGACTTTGGCTGGTCAGGGTCAAGCTGTCGCCACTGGTGATCGAACCACCCTGGTTGATCACCTGGGCCACGGTCAGGCCCAGGTGAGTGGTCGCCAGGACTTTACCGAGATTGCTGTTATCGAGACTTGAGCCGCTCAGGCTGACGTCGGCGTTGCTGGAGAGTTCGCCGGCACGGTTGTCGATGGCGTCGACAGTGAGGGTCAGCGCTTTTGTCGAGGACACCACACCGCCATTGCGGTTATCCAGGTAGGCGCCGCTCAGGCCCAGGGTGCCGGCCGCAAGCAGTTGGCCCTGCTGGTTGTTCAGTTGGGCGATCCGGGCATCGAGGCCGCTTTGGCTGGAAATGCGCCCACCGCCATTGAGGGCACTGATCAGATCCAGCTGCAGTGGACCGATGGCACTCAGCAGGCCTCCCGCCTGGTTGTCCAGGCTCGCGGCAGACAGGGTGAAAGCCTGGTTGCTGGCGATCTTGCCGCCCTGGCTGTTGTCGACGGTCCCCGCCTGGAGATCAAGAGTACCCAGGCCGGTGATCTGCCCGCCCTGGTTGTTCAGGGCTCCCGTGCTACTCAGGTGCAGGGCCTGCCCGGCGGAAACCAGCCCGGCGACGTTGTCCAGCGAGGTCATCTGTACGGTCAGGGCGTCGAGGCTCGACAGTTCGCCTGCGTGATTGCTCAAGGCCCCCAACTGGGCATTCAGTGCTCCACTGCTATGGACCAGACCGCCCTGGGCATTGAGCAGTTGCCCGGCAGCGACGCCGAGGCTGCCGCCACTCAGGACCCGACCTTTGTTCTGGTTATCCAGCGTGCCGGCGCTAACGCTGGTTTGCCGCTGCCCGCTCAAGGTGCCGCCCTGGTTGCCCAGGGTTTGCGTTGCGGTCACCGTCAGGTCGCGGCTGGCGATCACGCTCTGGCCGCTGTTGACAAGGTTCTGCGCAGTGACGCTGACATCGCCAGTGTTGTTGCGCGAGTTGTCGGCATTGACCCCGGCTTCGATAATCCCGTTGTTGGTCAACTGGCCGCCGCTGCCCAGGGTGATGCTGTCCCTGGCCGCCAGGTTGTTCTGGCTGTTCAGGTCACCCGTGGTCTGCACGCTCAAAGTGCTACCGGCGTAGATCGGACCTTGGGCCTCAAGGCTCGCGGCCTTCACATTGACCGCCCCGCTGGCCGTGGCCTGGACCATGCTCAACTGGCCATTGGCATCGAGTTGGATATCACCGCCACTGGCCGCCAGATTACCCGCCAGCTTTACCCCGACCCCGGCTTCGGTCCCCACCAGTTTGATGGCCCCGGCGTACATGCCACCCAGTGCCGAGGAATCGATCGCCACTTGCGGCTTGGCACTGCCATCGTCGGCGCGCGCCGTGGCCTGGAGCGTGTGGGCGTCAACGTCGTTGCGACCGGCAATCACCGTCAGTTGGTTGGCATTGATCTGCGCGTTGATGCTCGCGGCACGGGTGATGATTTCGAACTGGTCGATATTGCTGGCGTTGAGGCCCGCACCGTCGATGGAAACGCTGCCCTGGTCGACCTGATACCCCGTGACCTGACCGTTTGTGATGACCGCCTTGCCGGTGGTCAAGGTCGCCTGCGGGGTGTTGATGAAGCCACAGCCATTGCAACTGATGCCATAGGGGTTGGCGACGATCACATGGGCCGATTGCCCCGCCACTTCGGTGTAGCCGCGCAACTGGCTCGGACTGCCACCGTTCACTTCGTTGAGGATGACGTTGGCCGCCGTGCCGTTGAAATTCGGGTTGCCGAGAATGATCCCGCCCAGTTGCGTCGACTGGGTTCTGTTCGTTGAGTTGTTGAGGATGACCCCGTTGGCCCCGACGTTGTAGTCGCTGAACTGGTTATGGGACAGGCCCTGGGCATTCGGCGCGGCAATGTTGACGATGGGAACGCCATTGCCCGCCTGCCCCAGCGTGGTGCCCGGCGCATTGACCACGATGCCGTCCGCCTGAGCCAGCAAGGGCTGCCAGAACAGCGCGTTCGCCAGGATGAAGGCCAACCCGCGCTTGGGCATTCCGAGGAAATGCTCGCGTTTTTTCAGAGCAGCAGAAGGCTGGCGAGCCAGGAAGGCGAACTGACGAACGTCCATGTAGGGATCTCGATACAACGCAGACGCCGGGACGCCCTTAAGATGGCGCTATGCCATCAACCGGCGGCGATACTAGGGCGACAATTCAATGACGTCAATTTGTCCAATCATAAATATTTCAAAATATTTCTTACGACTTTATTGACCCGAGCAGGCCATTTCAGCAGGCTGCGCGGCTAATTCATTGATAGGTATCGATTTCGATACTGAAACCCCCGACTTCTCGCTCGGCATCTGACCCAGGTGCCCGGTTTCTTGCTGTCGGCGGGAAAGTGGTCATCAAGGAGCGTTGCATGAGCAGGTTTTACCGGACGTCCCCAACGGGAGGGTCCGCCCCGCGGTTCGCGCTCAACCTCCTGACCCTCGGCCTGCTGACCGCTACCGGCCTGCCGACGGCCCGCGCCGCCACCGAACTGGCGCCAGTCAGCGTGGTCGGCGAGAGCGACGCCGGCTACAACGCCAGTAGCGCCTCGGTCGGCGGTTTCGACGCCGCGCCCTTGCTCGACACACCCGCGTCGATTTCGGTGGTCACTGAATCCTTGATCAAGGATCAGCAGGCGCGCCTGCTCAGCGACGTGTTGCGCAACGATGCCTCGGTGGGCGACAGCTATGCGCCGGTCGGCTACTACGAAAACTTCGTGGTGCGCGGCTTCTCGCTGAACGCCGCCAACAGTTACCGGATCAACGGCCGCAGCATCACCGGCGAACAGAACGTCGGGCTGGAAAACAAACAGCAGGTGGAGTTGCTCAAGGGACTGGCCGGGCTGGAAAGCGGCGTCAGCGAACCCGGCGGGCTGGTCAATTACGTGACCAAGCGTCCGGCGACAGTGCGCTCGGTCACCATTTCCACCGATGACCGTGGCAGCGGTTACCTGGCCGCCGACGTCGGCGACTGGTTCGGCGCCGAGCAGCAACTGGGCCTGCGGGCCAACGTCGCCCATGAAGATATCCAGTCCTACGTCGAACACACCAACGGCCAGCGCGATTTCGCTTCCCTGGCCCTCGACTGGAATATCAACCCCGATGCCGTCCTGCAACTGGATGCCGAATACCAGACCAAGCAGCAACGCTCGGCCCCCGGCTATCAGTTGCTCGGCGGCACCGAACTGCCCCACGACGCCTCGCCGAGACGGCTGCTGGGCTACCAGAGCGGCTCACCACCAGTCACCAATGACTCGCTGAACCTCAACGGCCTGTTCGAATACCACTTCAACGATCGCTGGAAAGGCAGCCTCAGCGCCTCCCGCAGCCGTGTGGTGATCGACGACTACAGTTCGTTCGCCTGGGGCTCCGCGAACGGGACCTACAACCACTTCAGTCCCGAGGGCGGCTACGATATCTACGACTATCGCAGCCCTGACGAAACCCATCGCAACGATGAGCTCCAGGCCTCCCTCAATGGTCGGTTCGACACCGGCTTCCTGGGCCATGAGCTGACCCTGGGGACCAGCGCCTTCCGCCGTATAGTCGACCAGCACGATCCGATCAACCAGCAGATCGGCAGCGGCAATATCGACAGCGACCCGGCACAGTTCCCGCGCTACGACGGTCCGATCGGACCCTCCTATCGACACCTGGACAGTCGCCAGTACGGGTTGTTCTTCAACGACCGGATCAGCCTGAACGAGCAGTGGCAGACCCTCCTCGGCGGACGTGAAGTGCGCCTCGACGAAAGAACCTTCGACCAACAGGGTTCGACCACCCGGCATACCCAGGAATATGTGTTCCTGCCTTCGGCGGCCCTGATCTACAAACCCGTCGACAACCTGTCGCTCTACACCCGCTACAGCAAAGGCCTGTCCCTGGGTGGCGAAGCACCGTGGTTCGCCAGCAATGCCTTTGAAATCCTCGCGCCGACGGTATCGCGGCAGATCGAGGCCGGGGTCAAGTACGACTGGCAACGAATCAGCCTGGCCGCAGCATTGTTCCAGATCCGCCAGGCCTACCAATACTCCAAGCCCAATGACGACGGTTCCTTCACCTTCACCCAACAGGGCGAGCAGAAGAACACCGGGCTGGAGCTCTCGGCCAATGGCTGGGCAACCCAGCGCCTGCAGATCGCGGCCAGCGTCGCGGCCATTCAGGCACGGGTCACCGGCAGCGGCACGCCATCCTATGAAGGGCACCAGGCGATCAACATCCCACGGCTGCGCGCCAGCCTCTCCGGCGACTACGCCCTGCCCTGGCTCGATGGCCTGGCGTTGCTCGGCGGGGTTCAATACAGTGGCAGCAAATACGCCAATCACGAAGGTTCGGTGGCCACCAGTGCCTACGCCATCTTCAATGCCGGCAGCCGCTACAGCACCCGTATCGAAGGCTACGACACCGTCTTCCGTCTGACCGTGGACAACCTGTTCGACAAGCGTTACTGGCGTGATGCCGGTGAATACGAAGGCGACGGCTACCTGTTCCAGGGCGCCCCGTTGACCGCACGACTGAGCGCATCGATCAATTTCTGATTGCCTGCCCCTACTGTTTCCGTTGAGGAACCTTGCATGTCCACCCTTGAAATCATCGCTGTCCTGGTCAATGTCCTTGGCGTCTGGCTGACCGCCCGACGCATTCGCTGGTGCTGGCCGGTCGGCGTCGTTGCCGTGCTCTTGTACGCCTGGATTTTCTACGATGCCAAGCTGTATTCCGACACCTTGCTGCAAGGCATTTTCGCCGTGCTGCAGGGTTATGGCTGGTGGCGCTGGAGCCAGGGCGGGCTCAGCGACGGCAAGGTCCATGTTGCCCGGTTGTCCTTGCGCGAAGGCCTCCTCGGCCTGTTCAGCGGCGCCGTGGGCGCGGTGCTGCTGGGCGGCCTGATGGCCCACTTTACCGACGCGGAGGTGCCTTGGGTCGACGCCTCGCTCACCGCCTTCAGCCTGGTGGCCAGCGTCTGGGCGGCACGCAAATATGTCGCCAGTTGGTGGCTGTGGATCGTGCTGGACGTGATCTACGTCGGCCTGTTCCTGTTCAAGGACCTGCAACTGACGGCGGCGCTCTACGCCGGCTTCGTGGTACTGGCGATCTATGGTCTGCGGGCCTGGCAACAGGACCTGAAGTCCCAGGAGCGGCAGCCCTTCCCGGGGTCGAGCGGCGAGCTGATTCGTTAGTCTAGGCGTCTGACCCGCGGCGCCTGCCCACCAGGCGCCCAAGCCCCTCGATCACGGGTCCTCGACCCCCTGGACAACCACGATTTGATCGGTTGGCGACGCCCTAAAGTTTCATGTGTCATGGTCGATACACTCCTGTACATAGAATAATTTTCTTGATTCAGGAGGTTCCATGACAGGGATATCGTCGATTACTGCCGTGACGCTGACCCCTTCTCAGCTTGTTGCCAATCTGCCCGCCGGCCAACAGACCGCCAACACCACCGCTGCCGTTTCCTCACCGGCCTCGAGCGTGATACTCGGCCAGAACAATGTGGTCGGGATCAGTACCTACAATGCCCGTGGAGCCTTGCCTAACGCCGCACTGCAACCGGCCTGGGAAGGCAGTCCGCTGGACCGGGTGTCGTTCACGATGGGCGGCAACCTCGCCAGCAAGTCCAACTCCGCCCGCTTTGCCGGCCTGGGTGCGGCGTTGCTGACGCAGTTGGCCGAGGGCAAGAAAAACATCTCGCAATCGGTTGTCCAGCAGTCCGGCAGCAAACCGCTCAACGCCGCCGAGCTTTCGGCCGCGCAAGCCAAGCTGCACAGCGACAATGTCGACAGCGCGATCACCCTGACCCTCAAGACCGCCAGCGGTAAAACCGTGACCTTGAGCCTGTCGAACCAGGACACGGGAATGGCCGTACAGGCCCAGGTAGAGGGCGGCGACCTCACGGATCAAGAGAGTGCGGCCCTGGCCAAGATGGCCAAGGGTTTCCAGTCCGCGATCGACGGTTTGACCGCCGAGCCACCTCAGCTGAAGCTGGATGCCCTGACCCAGTTCGATTCGAAGGTATTTTCCTCGGTCGACCTGAACACCAAGCTCAAGATTGACGACAACAACACCCAGACCCTGGTGTTCCACGCCGACAACCAGCAACGCTCGGTGAAAATGAGCGGCCCTTCGGGTGATCTGCAACTGTCCGTGGACCTGAAGAACCAGGCGATTCTCGGCAATGCCAGCCAACAGGCCAAGGCGCTGCAAAGCTACCTCAAGCAGATCGATGCCGCCGCCGCTCGGGGTCACGCCGACCGCGATATGATGTCGATGTTCAAGGATGCGTTCTCCTCCCTGAACAGCAACTATCCCGCCACCCGGGCAACCTCCACGCCGGCAACCGTCAATCCACTTGCACCGACCAATCTCGACCGCAACCTGTTGACCGGCTTGGCGGACTTCTCCGCGTCGATGACGCAGAAAAGCGAGGCAAGCAACCCGATGCGTCCCCTCGAGCGGGATACCTTTGCTTACAACGTGTCCCAAACCACTCAACTCAAGGGCAGCGATCCGCAGAACCGCTCCATTGAGCAGCACCAGCAATCGAGCCTGAACGCCAGCTTTCACCAGTCACTGTCCGGCCAAAAGCTGCGGCTGACCACCAATGCCGATTCGCAGAACTACCTGTTCTACCAGATCGCCGACACCGCCGACAGCCAGACCAGCATCGGTTACAAAGACGGTGAATTGACCAATGCGTCGGTGACCCAGTCGGCCAGCCAATCCACCCATATTGCCAAATACGTGATGGGCCGCCTGGTGGATCAGACATCGACACCGGTCAACACATCGAAAACCCAGAGTTTCCTGGACGTGCTGGAAAGGAGCCTGCACCCCGACCAGGATGACAAGACGTCAACAGGCGCTGCGCGCTTGAAAGAACTCCTGGCTGGCCTTCAGGACAAGGTACTGCTGGATTCGTACCCGAAAAAGCTCAACAGCTGACCCTGACAGTTCGTCGGTTCGCTGCCGCGCTTAGTGGTAAGGTTGGCGCATAGATATCGCCCCCTTAACCCGGATAGACGAATATGAAAAAATTCACATTCAAAGCGGCCATGCCGGCCGTGTTGATGCTGGCTGTCCTCGGCGCTTCCTTCTCGGCACCGACGATGGCGGCGAGCAGCTCCGACGCCGTCTCACAGGCGGCCGCCCGTCACGCCAGGAAATATGAAGACCTGGTCGAAAAACGGATCAACGAACTCCACGCCAAACTGAAGATCACCGACAAACAGTCCGTCCAGTGGGAGGCCTATGCGAAAACCATGCGTGAGAATGCACATGGCACCGATAAAGCCTACCTGGATCAGGCACAGAAACTCCCATCGTTAAATGCCGACGACGCGATGCAGTCCTATGCCAGGCTGGCCCAGATGCACGCAGGCAATCTGCAGAGACTTGCCACTTCGTTCAGCGCGCTGTACGGCACACTTTCCGCCGATCAGAAAAAGACCGCCGATAAACTGTTTCGCAGTGAGCGCGGGGAACGGCACGAAGTCGCGGATAGATTTCATTGATGCGCCGTGTGTTGTGCACTATTGAACAGCCAAAGGGCCATGGCTATCCAAGGATTGACTGAAAACCGCGATGCCGATCAGTTGCGCTCAATACATTAGGCCCGGGACTACAGGGCCCGGCGAAGTATCTGACTATCTCACCCAGTAGGTTTGAGTCCACCATCGGGACTATGAATCACTGTCGTCGATGCCCTCGCCGACTGGCCAATGGAATGCCCAGTCCCCACACCGTCATACACCTTCGATATCAGGTGGGACTCCAGGCAGTTGTCACCTGCAGGAGAGACAATGACACTCGCCCTTACGTTCTACGACGCGCTGACCACTGTCAGCATTCCATCAGAAAAAGCCAAGGCGGTTGTACAGGCCTGGGAGGCTGAAGTGGAAGATCTCGCATCGAAATCCGACCTAAAACAAGTGGAAACCCATTTAACGTATTCAATCACCGCGCTAGGTGATGAACTTCGCTCATCGATCAAGGAGCTGCAATCCTCTCTCCGGGAACAGGGCGTCGAGCTGAGAGCGGAACTCAAGGAACAGCGGGCCGAGTTCCGCGCCGAACTCAAGGAACAACGAGCCGAGTTCCGCGCTGAGCTCAAGGAACAACGGGCCGAGCAACGCTCTTCTACCCGGGTCTTGCAATGGAGTATCGGCGTGACCTTTCTCTGCGTCGCGGCACCCTTTATCAAGAATGCGTTCGAGCTGTTGGCCACGTTGTACTGACCGGCTGCGCTGGGTCAGCCTGGATAGCGGCCCGATGAAATGAAAAGGCTTGCCCAAGAGAATTCACTTGACTTACCGGTCATTAAATCTGCAATTAGTCTTCTGCCGGGCATCAACACCTTGATACCCGGTGATGCCCTCCTCCCAATGTTTGAGCATAAATGATCGTTCAAGGAGGCAAAGAGCATAGGTTTGATCTATTCATAAACTAACTAATTGACTCATCAGAGAGCCCATGGACGAGCAATCCCAGCAGCAGGTGACTTCTCGCATCTGGCAGGTTCTCGCCCCTGCCAGTGTGCTTTGCCTTGCCCTGCTTACGGGCTGCGCCGTGGGCCCGGACTTTGCTCGGCCCAGTGTGGCTAAAAATGCCAGCTATTCGCCGGAAAAACTCGCAACCACAACCGCCTCAGCCGACGTGTCAGCAGGCGGCGCTGCGCAAAAACTGGTCGAGGGCATGGACATCCCCGGCCAATGGTGGACGCTGTTCCGCTCGCCGGCACTGAATGCCCTGGTGGAAGAGGCGCTGAAAGCCAATGCGGATGTGGCCGCCGCCCAAGCGGCCCTGCATCAGGCCAACGAACTGCTCTACGCCGAACAGGCTTCGCTGTTTCCCTCCGTGAGTGGCGGCACATCACGGACTCGGGAGTTGCCCTCGGCGGTCACGACCTTTGGCGCGCCCTCGCAGATTTTCACCGTCAACTCCGCGTCGCTGAGCGTCTCCTACGCCCCGGACGTTTTCGGCGGAACCCGGCGCCAGATCGAGTCGTCCGCAGCGCAGGCCGAGTATGAGCGTTACCAGCTGGAAGCGACTTACCTCACGCTGACCTCGAATGTCGTCAATACAGCCGTGACCCTGGCGTCCCTGCGCGATCAGGTAGCAGCCACCGAGGCAATCATTCGGTTGCAGAGCGACCAGCTTGAACTCCTGCGGTCGCAACGTCGTCTAGGGGCGATTGCCAATACCGACGTGCTCACGCAACAAGCGGCACTCGCCCAAACCCGCGCGACATTGCCGCCCCTGCAAAAACAGCTCGCCCAGACCCGCAATCAGCTGATGGCCTATCTCGGTCGCTTTCCGAATCAGGATCAGGGGGAAAACTTCGATCTGGCCTCCCTCCATCTGCCAGAGCAACTGCCGGTCAGCCTGCCGTCGACCATCGTTGAGCAGCGCCCGGATGTGCGCTCCGCCGAAGCGCAACTGCATCAGGCCAGCGCCAATATCGGCGTAGCCATCGCCAATCAACTGCCGCAATTCAGCATCACCGGATCCCTGGGCTCCGCTGCGTTGGGTGGCACCCGGCTGTTTTCGGCAGGCACGGGGTTCTGGAGCCTCGCCGGATCGGTCAGCCAGACGCTCTTTGACGCAGGCGCCCTTGAGCATCGCAAGCGGGCCGCCGTGGCTGCCTATGACGAATCCGCCGCACGTTATCGCAGCACCGTGATCGCCGCCTTCCAGGATATCGCCAATGCACTCAGGGCACTGCAAGCGGACGCCGAGACCCTCAACCAGCAGGTTCAGGCCGAACAGGCTGCCCGCGAAAGCCTGGAGCTGGCCCAGGCCCAGTTCCGCCTGGGCGCCGTGGGTTATCTGAGTCTGCTGACAGCGCAACAGACCTATCAGAACGCGGTACTCACCCGCGTCAAGGTGCAGAGCACGCGTTATAGCGACACCACCGCCCTGTTCCAGGCACTGGGTGGTGGCTGGTGGAACCGAACCGATGTGGCCCCTGCCTCCGTGGGAAGCCCCGACCGCTATTGAAACAGTGAGAAAAAACCATGGCCGACGCCAAGACCGTCTCTTCTCCCTCCTCCCAGCCGGCTGAACCGGGTGGGGCACGCAAGCGACGGCTGCTTAAACCCATGCTCACCATGATTGCGGTGGTCCTGGTGATCGTTGCGATCATTGCCGGCGTGAAATTCACCCAGATATCAAAGCTGATCGCCCAGGGCAAACTGCCTCTACCGCCGGCCGTGGTGACAGCTATGCGCGTCGAATTTGCCGATTGGCAGCCCAGCGTTTCCGCCGTGGGATCGATAAAGGCCGTGCGGGGTGTCGATGTCACCACCGAGGTCGGCGGTATCGTTCGCACCCTCGGTTTCAAACCGGGCCAGGAGGTGGCGGCCGGGGACCTGCTCGTCCAGTTGAATGCGGACTCGGACATCGCCCAGTTGCACTCGCTCGAAGCCACCGCCAACCTGGCGGTAACGGTCCTCAAACGTGATAAGGCGCAACTGGCGGTGAGCGCCGTGTCCCAGGCGCTGGTCGAGGCGGACAGCGCCGACTTGAAAGCCAAAGTGGCGGCGGCAGAACAGCAACGGGCGCTGGTGGCGAAGAAAACCATCCGCGCGCCCTTTGCGGGAAAGATCGGGATTACCAGTGTCAATCCCGGCCAATTCCTCAATCCCGGCGACAAGATCGCGACCCTGCAAACGTTCAATCCCATCTACATCGACTTTAACGTACCGCAAGCCCAGGTGGCGGCGGTGACCCTCGGGCAAGCCGTCGCGGTCACGGCCAGCGGCCTGCCCAAGCAGACCTTCGCCGGCAAGATCACCGCCATCGACACCAAGTTCGATCCGACCACACGTAACGTCCTGGTTGAAGCCACCGTCGACAACCCCAAGCAAAACCTGGTGCCCGGCATGTTTGCCCAGGCCGTCGTGGAGTCCGGCGCCAAGCAGCGCTACCTCACCGTTCCACAAACCTCCGTCACCTATAACCCTTATGGGACGACGGTGTTCATCGCGGTCCAGAAGAGCGACCAGGACAAGGATGTGCTCACCGCGCAGCAGACCTTCATCGAAACCGGGCCGACCCGTGGCGATCAGGTGGCCATCGTGTCCGGCGTCAAGGAAGGCGATCAGGTGATCACAAGTGGCCAGATGAAGCTCAAGAACGGCTCACCGGTAAAAGTCGACAACCAGAGCGTGCCCTTGAACGATGCGGCGCCCAAGCCGCAAGAACAATAGGTCTCCGCGCCCATGAAGCTCACCGACATCTTCATCAAGCGACCGGTCTGGGCCGTGGTCATCTCGCTGTTTATCCTGATACTGGGGCTGCGCTCGATCTTCGGGCTGCCGGTCAACCAGTGGCCGCGTACCGAAAACACCGTGGTCACCATCAGCACCAGCTATTACGGGGCGGACGCGGCCACCGTGGCCGGCTTTATCACGCAACCGCTCGAATCGGCCATTGCCCAGGCGCAGGGCATTGATTACCTGGCGTCTTCGAGCATTACCGGGGTCTCGACCATTACCGCGACGCTGCGGCTCAACTACGAGGCCAGCAAGGCGCTGACGGAGATCAACACCCAGGTCAACTCGGTCAAGAACCAGCTGCCGGCGCAGGCCCAGGAGCCGGTGCTCACGGTCGCCGTCGGGCAGACCACGGACGCCATGTACCTGGGCTTCTACAGTGACGTCCTGCCCACCAACAACATCACCGATTACCTGTTACGGGTCGTCAAGCCCAAGCTCGACTCCCTTGAAGGCGTACAGACCGCCGAGATTCTCGGCGGACGCCAATTCGCCATGCGTGCCTGGCTGGACCCCGGCAAGCTGGCCGCCCACAACGTTTCGGCGCAGGACGTTTCCACCGCCTTGGCCAACAACAACTACCTGTCCGCCCTGGGTTCGACCAAAGGGCAGATGGTGACGGTCGACCTGACCGCCGGCACCGACCTGCACACCGTGGATGAATTCAAACAGCTGGTCATCAAGCAGAACGGCGACGCACTGGTGCACCTGGAAGATGTAGCGACGGTCACCCTGGGGGCGGAGAACTACAACACCAGCGTGGCGTTCTCCGGTAAACGCTCGGTGTTCATCGGCATCAAGACCGCCCCGAATGCCAATATCCTGACCGTCGCCGCCGATGTCAGAAAGGCCTTCCCCGATCTGCAATCGCAACTGCCGAGCGGCGTCAGGGGGGAAATCGTCTACGACTCCACGGAGTTCATCAACACCTCGATCTACGAGGTGGTGAAGACCCTCGTTGAAGCCATGATCATCGTCTCGATCGTGATCTATCTGTTCCTCGGCTCATTTCGCGCGGTGATCGTGCCACTGGTGGCGATACCGCTGTCGTTGGTCGGGACTTTTTTCATCATGTTCCTGCTGGGGTACTCGATCAATCTGCTGACCCTGCTGGCCCTGGTATTGGCCATCGGCCTGGTGGTCGATGACGCGATCATCGTGGTGGAAAACGTCGACCGCCATATCAAGGAAGAAGGCAAAGGGGTCATGGAGGCCGCCATGATCGCGGCCAGGGAACTCGGCGGCCCGATTCTCGCCATGACGGTGGTGTTGATTGCCGCGTACGTGCCCATCGGCTTGCGCAGCGGTCTCACCGGTGCGCTGTTCAAGGAGTTCTGTTTCTCATTGGCCGGCGCCGTGACCGTGTCCGCCGTGGTGGCGTTGAGCCTGTCGCCGATGATGACTTCGCGACTGTTCAAGCCAGGGCAGGAAGAGGGTCGATTTGCCCGCCTGCTGGATCGTTATTTCGACCGGCTACGCCACGGCTACCATCGGATACTGTCAGCCGGACTCAATAGCTGGCCGGTCCTGGTCACCTTTGGTTTTATCCTGTTCCTGCTGGTGGCCGCCAGTGGCATGACCGCCAAGAGCGAGCTGTCGCCCACCGAAGACCAGGGACTGGTGTTCATGCAGATCCAGGGCGCCTCGACAGCCTCGCCGCAGCAGATGGAACGGCTGGCGGACCAGGCTTTCCAGATTTCGAAAACCGAGCCTGAGTACGCACAGATGTTCCAGCTTACCGGGGTCCCCTCGCTCAATCAGGGACTCGGCGGCGTGCTGCTCAAGCCCTGGGGGCAGCGAACTCGCTCCCAGGCAGAATTGATCCTGGACCTGCAACAGAAGTGGAACCAGGTGGCCGGCGCCAAGCTGGCGGCCTTTCCGCTGCCGTCGCTACCCGGTGCCCAAGGCTTGCCGGTACAGTTTGTCATTACCACCACCGAGTCCGTCGAAAACTTGAATGAGGTGGCCCAGGCGGTCATGGCCGAGGCCCAGAAACAAAAGCTGTTCTGGTTCGCCGACCTGGACCTGAAGATCGACAAGCCGCAGGCCAAGCTGATCGTGGACCGAGACAAGATCGCCGCCCTCGGCATGACCCAGGCCGACGTCGGTGCAGCCCTATCGGCAGCGCTGGGCGGGAATTACGTGAACTATTTCTCCACCGCCGGGCGCTCCTACAAAGTCATTCCCCAGGTACTGCAGGTTGACCGTCTCAACCCCGATCAAATTCTCGACTACTACATTCGCACGCCCTCCGGCGCCATGATCCAGGCGCGTACGGTGGCGCATATCGAAACCTCGACGCAAGCGGAGTCGATCAACCACTTCCAGCAACTCAACTCGGTCACCCTTTCCGGCGTGAGTGGCGTTTCCCAGGGCGAACTGCTGGCGAAACTGAACACCATCCTCAACAACGTCGCCCCTTCGGGATATACCTCCGATGCGTCGGGTGAGTCGCGTCAGTTCGTCCAGGAGTCGGGCGGATTTGTCGGCCTCTTGCTGTTCTCCATCCTGATCGTCTACCTGGCGCTGGCCTTCCAGTTCGAGAGCTACCGCGATCCCGTGGTGATCCTGTTTTCGGTGCCGCCTGCGCTCTTCGGCGCACTGGCGTTCATCACCATGGGCTTCGCCTCGATCAACGTGTACACCCAGGTGGGGCTGGTGACCCTGCTCGGGCTTATCACCAAGCACGGGATTCTGATCGTGCAGTTTGCCAACGAACTGCAGCGCGCCGGTCGCAGCAAGCGCGAGGCCATCGAAGAAGCCGCTGAGGTACGCTTGCGACCGATCCTGATGACCACCGCGGCCATGGTCTTGGGCGTGGTGCCGCTGGTCTGGGCCTCCGGTGCCGGCGCGGCCGGACGTCACGACATGGGCCTGGTGATCTTCGCCGGCCTCTCCATCGGCACCCTGCTGACGCTGTTCATGGTGCCGGCCATGTACATGTTCATTGGCACCACTCACCATCAGGAGGCGCCCGAGCAGCCGTTGTCGACTCCTGTGGCGTGACGCTCCTGCTGCGTATTGCCAGGGCAGTCGAGGTAGACTTCGACGTTTACGGCGAGCACCGGATGGCTCGCCGAGCCCCGGGAGCGAGATCGTTGACGATGAAAAGATGGAACATTGCGATAACCGGCTTTGGCTCGATTGGCAAAGCCGTCGCTCAGATACTCCGCCAGCGGGAGCAGCGCTATAAAGCGCTTTATGGCGCCGACGTGCGTGTGGTGGCGGTCTGCGGATCCCGTGCGGGACTGATGGATCACAACGGGCTGGCGTTTGACACAGAGGGGGCGTTGTCGTTGCAACCCGGCCTGACCGGTGAAGGTTTTATCGAACAGGCGCAGGCCGATGTGCTGATTGAAGCCGGACCGACCGACTACGAGACCGGCGGCGCGGGCTACCGCTATATCCGTGCGGCATTGGGCCAGGGTATGCATGCCATTGCCATCTCCAAAGGCGCGTTGGTCTTCGACTACCGCGGCCTCGCCGACCTGGCCCGCGCCAACGGCGCACAGTTGAAAATCAGCGGCGCCACCTCGGCAGCGCTGCCGACCATTGATCTGCTGCAATACAATCTTGCCGGCTGCCAGATTCTCGAAGTTGAAGGGATCGTGACCGCAACCAGCAACTTCGTGCTGAGCCGCATGATGGACGGCGCAGGCTTCAGCGACGCAGTGGCCGAGGCCCAGCGTCTGGGCATGGCAGAACCGGACCCGCGTTTTGATGTCGAGGGCTGGGACACCGCTTGCAAGATCAACATTCTGGCCAACGCCGCTTTTGGCGCTGACTTGAAACTGCAAGACATACCGCGTGACGGTATCGACCAGATCTCAGCGGTGGATATCCAACGCTGGAAAGCAGCAGGCGTCGTTCCCAAGCTCGTCGGACACATCGATAACCGCGCCAGCGGCGTCCAAGCCTCGGTCACGCTGAAGACCTATCCGCTGGATCACCCGTTTGCCCAGGTGAGCGCCAAAATGAAAGCGATCCGGGTCACGACCGATGTCATGGGAGAAATCATGGCCATTGGCGTCACCAGCCCTTTGGCGACTGCCGCAGCGGCCTTGAAGGACTTTGAGCATCTGCTCATGGCCGCCCATCGATAGCGCCATCGGCAGCCGGGACAGACCCCGGCTGCCTGCTCATACGGGTTTCAGCTCGCCAGCTGTTTTTTCAGCATCACCGGTATCGACAAGGCAATCAGCGAGGCGATTACGCAGAGCAGCCCGGCGATAAAAAACGCCGGCGTGTAGGTGGCCAGCAAAGTCCGTGTCAGCCCGGCGCCGTAGGCAGCAAAGGCCGCGCCCAGTTGATGCCCGGCAAACACCCAGCCGAACACGATATTGGCCCGCTCGCCACCGAACTTCTGTGCCACCAGCTTGACCGTCGGCGGCACGGTGGCGATCCAGTCCAGGCCATAGAGAACGGCGAAAAATGACAGGCCGAACACGGTGAAGTCGGTAAACGGCAGGAGCATCAGCGAGATGCCGCGCAAACCGTAGTACCAGAACAACAGCCAACGGTTATCGAAACGATCCGACAGCCAGCCCGAACCCACGGTGCCGAAAAAGTCGAAGATGCCCATCATCGCCAGAATACCGGCCGCCGTGGTGGCCACCAGGCCGAAATCGCCGCACATGCTGATGAAGTGGGTCTGGATCAATCCATTGGTGCTGGCGCCGCAAATAAAGAAGGTGAAAAACAGCACCCAGAACGTCCAACTGCCCGACACGTCGCGCAGCACCTTCAGCGGGCTGATCAGCATCTGCAGCAAACTGCCCCGATGGGCAGGCGCCGGCAGCACCTCCTTCTCCCCGTACAACGGCAAGTCCAGGTCCACCGGCCGATCGCGCAACAGGGCAAGCACAGCGACCACCACCACGGCCATGGCGCAGCAAATGAAGCTCAGTGCCAGGCGCCAGCCATAGTGTTCAGTCAACGAAGCCATCAGCGGCATGAACAGCAGTTGGCCTGTAGCAGAACTGGCCGACAGCAGCCCGACCACCAGGCCACGCCGATGGGAAAACCAGCGGGTCGCTACCGTGGCACCGAGCACCATGGCGGTGAGCCCCGTACCGACACCAACGACCACGCCCCACAACAGCACCAGTTGCCAGAAGCTGTTCATGAACATCGAACCGATCATGCCACCCAGCACGATCACCAGGGCCACCAGCACCACCCGGCGCAGGCCGAAGTAGTTCATGAAGGCTGCTGCGAACGGCCCCATCAATCCATAGAGCATGAAACGAATCGCCAGGGCCCCGGAGATCTGCGCACTGCTCCAGCCGAACTCGTGCTCCAGGGGCACGATAAACACCCCCGGCGCGCCCATGGCACCGGCCATCACCAGCATGGTCAGGAAGGTGACGGCGGCGACCACCCAGCCATAGTGAACCTGGCGCCGCGCCAGACGGTTTGCGACCAATGTAGACAACATGGAGTGTTCCTTATGCTCGCGGGGCGTGCCGCAGCTCGTCAGGGGGAAGGACAAATAGATTATTCACAACCTTTATTTAATAGATGTTTTACATCATGTATTATCCCTTGGCAAGACAGCCGATTCATCGACACCGATGATTTTCGTCCCATGTTTTTTAGCATCACGCGAGTCGACTATGCCCAGGGTATCCAGGAAACAGAGCGAACTGAACCGCGTCATCATCACCGAAACCGCCAGCCGACTGTTCCGTCAGCGCGGCATGCACGGCGTCAGCTTGATCGAGGTGATGAAGGCCAGCGGGCTGACCCACGGCGGTTTCTATGGCCACTTTGAGTCCAAGGAAGCCCTGGCCAACGAGGCTTGTGCCAAGGCCTTCGAGCAGTCCGCCAAGTCTTGGCGAGAACGCGTCGGCGCCCAGCGCAAAAAGAGCGAGGCGCGCCAGGCCATCGTCGACAACTACCTGTCCGACAGGCTGCGAGCACACGACGCCGAGATCTGCCCGGTGCTGGCGTTTGGCCCGGATCTGGCTCACGAGGCCAAGCCCTCGACGCTGCATCAGCACTATGTCGAAGGCCTGGAACAGTTGCTGGCGATTTACCAGGGCACCCTGGATGACGCCGACTCAAACCGCGCCCGACAAACCGCCCTGATGGAATACGCCTTGATGGTCGGCGCCATGACCCTGGCCCGCGCCGCCGGTTCGCCGCTGGCCGATGAGCTGCTCAATGCGGCGAGACACTTTCTGGAATCCAACGCAGGGCAAGTGTCATCTGACACCGCTCAGGAGTGAGCCACCGAACCCGAGACCGGTAAGCTTTCCAGCAGTTTGAGCCCGGTGGTTTTCACAAAGGTCTCATAGTCCATCGGCTTCTCGACGCGAGTTTCCGCGTTGGGCAGCACATAGGCCCAGGCCCGCTTGGACGACACGTCATAGACCAGTTTGAACAGACGTGTAGGCACCCAGACCTGGTCGTCACCAATGGTGCCGTGGCCCTCATCGAAGATCGGACCGGTAAAGACAAACACGTTGCCTTCGGCGCGCATCGCGAACTTCCTGACGTCGGCCTCGACCTTGCTCCAGATCTTGCGGTTATTGGTGGGGTCTTGGGGCACCATGTTCGACAGCGCGAAGGACTGTGCCATGGCATTCGCATTCGGCGCATCGGCTGCTGGCGCCTGATGACCACGGTCCACGGCCGGATGCTGGGCCTTATAGTCGCTCAACTCGGCGCGCGCACCCTTGGGAATGCGCGGGTCCGGGTAGAACTGATTGGTACGTTCCTCGCCCTTGGCATCCTGTAGCTGGGCCGCGCTCAAGCGTTCCACCACCAGCAACGGGGTCTTGCTGGTTTGTGAATACAGCACCGCAAAGCTGTCGGAACACAGGGCCATGGGTTTCATGGTGGCCGGCACGCTGGCCGTGCTGATCGGCCTGGCACCCGGGAACAGGTCGGCACAACCGTCAAATGAGGCTTGCTGCTGCTGGCTCGAATACAGGTCAATCGCCGCGCTCTGGCTGATGGAGCCTGAGCGGTGTCCTGGTTTTTCGTGTTGGCTGGGTGGATCGATAAGATCTGGCAGGTTGCGCGCTTGTGCAGCGCAGGAAAACGATACAAGGGCCGACAGCCCCACGGCGATAATGCGTAGGTTCATGCTTGGATTCTTTGGATTGGAGTGCGGATGCTGATGACAAAGGCCCCCAAGTCGGGGCCAGAGGGAGGCTTCTACCATCGGTCAACGGAAAATGAAAGAAAAGCGGCCTCAATGGCCGCTCCGGGCGATGACGTTATTGCACGCCCTCGCCCTCCTGAGCTGAGCGCTATTGACCGTAGCGGGCAGGAGGGATAACGCTCCGATCCAGCCATTCCCGCAAGAACTCGATCAGCACCTGAACCGGTCGCGAGCGCTGGCGGTGCTGCGGGTAGACCGCCGATAACGCCAACGGCCCGGGGCGAAAGTTGTCCAGCACCGGTACCAGCCGCCCGTCCTTCAACGCCGAATCAACAATAAAGACCGGCAGATAAGTGATCCCCATGCCGGCGATGGCGGCGTCCTTGAGCAACTCACCATTGTTGACCCGCATCCTGCCCGTGACGTTGACGGTCAATGGCTTGCCCGGCCCCTCGAAACGCCATTGCACCTGGCGACCATGGCCGTAAGGCAGGCAATCATGGGCCTGTAGGTCCTCGGGGTTGATCGGGGTGCCGCGCCTGGCCAGGTAAGCGGGGCTGGCGCAATACACCCGTTGGATGGAAGCGATGCGTCGGGCAATCAACGTCGAATCTTCCAGCACGCCGATGCGCAATGCCAGGTCGTAGCCTTCACCGAGCAAATCTACTGGACGGTCACTGAGGTCGACCTCAACCGTGACGTCGCCATAGCGCTGCAAAAATGCCGGCAACGCCTCCCCCAGATGCGCCATGGCAAACGACAACGGAGCGCTCAAGCGGATGGTGCCACGGGGCTCGATGGTCTGCCCGGCGATGCCCTGCTCCACTTGCTCGACTTCGCTGAGCAGGCGCAAGGCCGACTCGTAGTAACTCTGCCCCAGGGGCGTCATGTCCAGGCGCCGGGTCGAGCGATTGATCAGCCGCACACCCAGGCGATCTTCCAGTTGCATCAGGCGCCGACTGACAAACTGCTTGGACAGGCCCAACTGGTCCGCTGCGGCAGTAAAGCTGCCGGAGTCCATGACCTGGCAAAAAATGCGCATATCCTCGAACGGATTCATTGTCACTCTCAGGTTGACAGCCAAGCACTTTATAGCGGCTTTACCCTTTTATGGCACTCCATTAATTTGTATCCGAGCTGCAGTGCAGACCGGGTTCCGACATGTACTGACTGATCCGAGAGCGCAGCCAGCGTTCCGCCGGGTCGTTGTCATGAACCCCACTCCAGGCCATCGACAATTGTGCCGCTTCAATGGGAAACGGTGGCTCTTCGGCGCGCAAGGCGCAGCCTTCAACCAGCGCGCAGGCCGCGTAGTCGGGCACGGTGGCGATCATTTCGGTACCCGCGAGCATCGCCCGCAAACCACTGAATTGTGGGACCCCCAACACCACGCGCCGGGTACGACCGACCTTGGCCAGATCAAGGTCGATGTTGCCGCTCAGGTCGCCGGAGAACGACACCATGGCGTGGGGTCGCTGACAGTACTCATCGAGCGTCAGCTCACCGGGACGATTGTCGCCGCGCAACACTTTGCAGGCGATATCGCGCAGTTTCTTGCGTTTGGCATTGGCCGGCAGTTCGGTGGTATAGCTGACCCCGACGGAGATTTCCCCGGATGCCAGCAAGGCCGGCATCAACAGATAGTTGGCCCGACGGACCACCACCACAATTCCCGGCGCCTCCAACTGCAACTGGCTCAGCAATGGCGGAAACAAACCAAACTCGGCGTCGTCCGAAAGGCCGATGCGAAACACCTCGCCGCTCGTCGCCGGATCAAAGGCCTTGGCCCGGCTGACGGCTCCCGAGATGGTGTCCATTGCCGGCTGCAGCTCCTTGAGAATCGCCAAGGCCCGCGCTGTCGGTTCCATCCCGCGACCGTTGCGCAACAGCAGCGGGTCGTCAAACAAATCCCGCAGGCGCCCCAACGCGGCGCTCACCGCCGGTTGCCCCATGAACAGCTTTTCCGCCACCCGGGTCAGGTTCTTTTCGAACATCAGGGCCTCGAAAATCACCAGCAGGTTCATGTCGACGCGGCGCAGGTCGTTACGGTTCATCAGCACACTCCCATAAAAAAACGGTCCTGAAGGACTCTCATACACTCCCCATATTGCACGCGAGCACTCCCGCCAAAATTGCAGCGGTGTGCTGAACAGATGGGGCTCCTGCCCTCCCCCGACAAGGAATTAACAACGTTTAACTCGCCCGGCCGCACCTCGCGACCAAGAATGAAGCCTTCTGTGCAGATCTGTTTTCTAACCCGGGAAACGGTTGACCCGGCGTGCAGTGAGTCCGCGCACTCCCACCGACACGGACATAGGTCATGGCCCTCGTTCAACACAACGCCGCCCACGTATCCATCACTGAAACACCAAAACCCAGCACGGGAGGCCTCTCTCCCTGGCGGGAAAACCTGGTCAAGAAGCTGATCCTCGAAGGTCTGAGCGAAACGCTGGAGGTGACCGAGCTTGCCCGGGCCTGCGCCCTGTCCCGCAGTCATTTCTCCAGGGCATTCAAGTGCAGTACCGGCTTGTCGCCCCAGGACTGGATTCGTTGCCAGCGCGTCGCCCGGGCCAAGCAACTGATCCTGAACACCGACCTGACGCTGACGCAAATCAGCCTGGAATGCGGCTTCTGCGATCAGGCGCATTTCTGCCATATCTTTACCCGCAGCGAAGGCATCAATCCGTTTGCCTGGCGCTGTCGAACGGTTCGACCGACACCTCTCGACAAGAGAAGACCGTCCGAGCGTCCGGACGATCTTGCGACGGCCATCAGCCCTTGAGGAAGGCCAACAGATCAGCGTTGAGCTGATCCTTGTGAGTGTCGGTCAGGCCGTGGGGGGCACCGGGATAGATCCGTAGCGTCGAGCCCTTGACCAGCTTGGCCGAGGCGATGCCGGCCGCCTCGATCGGTACGATCTGGTCTGCGTCGCCATGCACTACCAGGGTCGGCACGTCGAACGTCTTCAGGTCTTCGGTGAAGTCGGTTTCCGAGAACGCCTTGATGCAGTCATAGGCGTTCTTGTGGCCGGCCATCATGCCTTGCATCCAGAACGCGTCGATCATGCCCTGGGAAGGCTTGGCGCCAGACTTGTTGAAACCGAAGAACGACACGGCGGCGTCCTTGTACAACTGCGAACGGTCGGCCAGGGAAGCCTCGCGGAAACCGTCGAACACTTCGATCGGCAGGCCCGCCGGGTTGGCTTCGGTCTTGAGCATCAGCGGCGGCACCGAAGAAATCAGCCCCGCCTTTGCCACCCGCTCGGTACCATGGCGACCGATATAGCGCGCCACTTCACCACCGCCGGTGGAGAAACCGAACAGCACCACATTCTGCAGGTCCAGCAACTCGATCAACTGGGCCAGGTCGTCGGCATAGGTGTCCATATCATTGCCGAACCAGGGCTGGCTGGAGCGGCCATGTCCACGACGGTCGTGGGCAATGACCCGATAGCCCCTGGAGGCCAGGAAGATCATCTGAGACTCCCAGCTGTCAGCATTCAGCGGCCATCCATGACTGAAGACGATGGGCTGGCCAGTGCCCCAGTCCTTGTAGTAGATCTCGGTACCGTCGCGGGTGGTAAATGTACTCATGGCGATTGCTTCTCAAGGTGTCTGGGTGAATAAATCGATTGAAGGATTGGATCTTTGGGCCAGACCGGAAACAGGACGAGTTAAACGTTGTTAATTTTCAAGGGCGTAAGAAAGGCCCCGATTGCGCTGATGAATAAACCTGGGGAACATGCCCGAATACCGTAAGACAGAAGGAACGCGCCGTTGACCCTTTCCACCGTGCAAGCCGTGCATTTCGGCCCCTACCGGATCTACCCTGGACAGCGCCTGATCATGGAAGGCGATCAACCCCTGCGCCTGGGCCGGCGCGCCATGGACATTCTGTTGATCCTGCTGGAGAACGCCGGGAATGTGGTCAGCAAACAACAACTGATCGCACGGATCTGGCCCAAAAGCGTGGTCGAAGACACCAATCTGCGGGTGCACATGGCCGCACTGCGCAAAGCCCTCGGTGACGGTCAAGCCGGCCAGCGCTACATCGTCACCGTCGCTCAACGGGGCTACAGCTTTGTCGCACCCTTCTCTCTGGAGGCCATAGAGCAAAGCCCCGAAAGCGACTCACCCCCGCCGAGCGGTCACAACCTCCCCGTGCGTCGCACCCGCATGATCGGGCGTCAGACACTGGTGGCGACGGTCGTGACGCAACTGCCTGCCCAGCGCTTCATCACCCTGGTCGGCCCCGGTGGCATGGGCAAGACCACGGTGGCCCTGCGTGTCGCCGAACAACTGATCGGCCATTATCGAGACGGTATTCGGCTGCTGGACCTGGCTCCGATCAGCGATCCGCGGATGATCAGCGCCCATCTGGCGACGCTGCTGGGCCTGAACCTGCATGACAGCGAGCCGATGAGCAGCCTGGCGACGTTTCTGCGCGAGCGCCGGATGCTACTGGTCATCGACAACTGCGAACACCTGGTCGATGCCATTGCGCTGCTCTGCGAGAGCATCCTGCGCGGCGCGCCACAGGTGCATATCCTCGCCACCAGCCGTGAGAGCCTGCGGGCCGAAGGCGAATGCGTGCAGCGCCTGGAATCGCTGGACTGCCCACCGCCCGTCGCCGCGCTGGACCGAACCCAGGCCCTGACCTTCTCGGCCCTGCAACTGTTTGTCGAGCGGGCGATGAGCAGCCACGACAGCTTCGAGTTGAGCGACGACGAACTGCCCCTGGCGATTGAGATCTGCCGGCGCCTGGATGGCATTCCACTGGCCATCGAACTGGCGGCCGCGCAAGTGGCCCACCTGGGTATCCACGGATTGCTGACGCAACTGCAAGGCAGTTTTCGCCTGCTGACCCACGACAACCAGGTGACCCTGGGTCGTCATCAGACCTTACGCGCAACACTGGACTGGAGCTTCGAGCTGCTCAATGCCTGCGAGCAGACCTGCCTGCGCCGGCTGGGCATCTTCAGGGGCGGTTTTACCCTCGAATCGGCAGCGGCGGTCATCGTCGGCGAGCACATCGAGCCCCACATGATTTTTGCCTCGATCACGCAACTGGTGGCCAAGTCCTTGCTGAACGTGGAGGTCGGCGACGAGGAGGTGTTTTATCGCCTGCTGGACACCACCCGTAGCTACGCCCTGGAAAAACTCGACCAGGCCGCTGAAATGCAGGATGTCCGCGAACGTCACGTCGAGCGTTGCCTGGCCTTGATGCACCAGGCCCAGAACGACTGGGAGCAAACCCCGTCCGAGCTCTGGGTTGAGCGTTACGCCAGAGGCCTGGAAGACATTCGCGCGGCGCTCGACTGGGGCTTGAATGCCCAGGGCCCGCAGGTACTGGCCATCCGTTTGACGGCAGCCTCCACGCCGCTGTGGCAGGAACTGTCGCTGCTCAATGAACATGGCACCTGCGTGCGTCAAGCCCTGGCACTGCTGGAGGCCGCCGCCGAGCCCTGCCCGCGCTTGACCATGGCCCTCAAGCTGGCCCTGGGCAGCTCCTGCTACCACGCCCAAGGGGGGACTGCCGAAACCATCGAAGCCTTCGTGACCGCCAGAACCCTGGCCGAGCGCTGCCAGGATGTGGCCGGTCAGCTCAAGGCCGTGTCCGGACACATGGCGGTCAACCTCAGTTGCGGCAACTACCAACTGGCCCTGGAGCAAAGCCAGCAGTTCGACCGACTGGGGCTGCACGGCGACGGCCACGCCGCGATATCCCTCAGCGCCCACCGCTTGCGAGTGCTGGCCTTGCATTTTTCCGGGGATCAGCCGCAAGCGCGGGAGAATGCCGAGCACGTCATCCAGCGCCTGACCCAGAGCGGGCACCTCAATCGCTTCACCCGTGGCTTTGGCGTGCAATACGACCAGAGTGTCGCCGCCCTGACGATTCTGTCACGGGTCCTCTGGCTGCAAGGTCATCCAGAGAGAGCCTGGCGTACTGCCCGCCAGGCCCTCGACATTGCCCTCCAGATCGACCACGGCACGTCCATCTGCTACACCCTGGCGCTGTCCGGATGCCTGATCGCCCACTACAACGGCGATACCCAGACTGCCCGCGAACACTTGCGCCTGCTATTGGAGCAGGCGCAGAAACATTCGGTGCTGCTGTTCCACACCTGGGCCCGACACTATGCGCAGGTGATGGATCAGGTCGAAGGGGACGCCTTGCCGCCACCCGGTACCGGGCTGATCAAGGAAATCATGGTGACGCTGGACACCCGCTTTATCGATGACGCCTTGCTGGAGCGGGCCGAAACCGGCATGGCAGGCTGGAGCACGGCGGAGATCCTGCGGGCCAGGGCGCACAGGCTGCTGGCAGAAAACCGCGCGAGCGAGGCCGAGGCCGTTTTGCTCAAGGCATTGGGCGTGGCAAAAGACCAGGGCGCCCTGGCCTGGGAGCTGCGCAGTGCCACCTCACTGGCTCAGTTGTGGCAGCGCCAGGGTCGCTATCAGCCAGCTCATGACCTGCTCGCACCGATCTACGCCCGGTTCACCGAAGGCTTTGCCACACCGGACTTAAGCAAAGTCCGCCAGTTGCTCAATGAACTGCAACGACACGGCGCTGCCTGATGGCCAACGCGTCCGGTTGAAGTAGCGGGTATAACGCATTTCAAACGCCCGCAGCATGCCGCTGTGTTCAAGCTTGTCCAGCGCGAAGGTGCGGGTGGTGTTGAGCAATTGGTAACGTGTCATGCCCTTGCCCTGCTCCACCGACAGCAGCGATTTGCGCGCCAGTCGTTCCATCACGTCCACCAGGCTGGTGGGTCGCAGCACCGCACAACTGATGACGCCGATGGCCGTCTCCAGCGTAAAGGCCATTTTGAACACCGCCAGTGCCAACAATACGGTTTGCTCCAGCGGGCTCAGCCGCTGATAGCTCCAGTCCAAGGCGGATTTGAGGGTTTGATGCCGCGCAACGGCGGTGCGCCGGCCGTGAGCCAGCAATTGCAGGCAGTTACCCAACTGGGCCTGCAGCCCCACCAGTGCCAGCGCATCGATTTGCGCCGCTGCCAGCTCGATGGCCAACGGCAAACCATCGAGTCGACGGCAGATTTCGCACACGGCCTTGAGGTCCCGCTCGCGCAAGCTAAAGGTCTGCTGGCGGGCTCGGACCCGACTGACAAACAGCTGCACCGCCGAATAGCCCATGACTTCGGCCACGTTGTGCAACGCCGACATTGGTGGCACGGCCAAGGGCGGCAGACGCAGCACGGTTTCAGCCGACAGCAGCAGCGGTTCGCGACTGGTGACCAGGATCGACAGTCGTGGCGCCGATGCCAGCAACGCGTCTACCAAGGTTCGACAGCCTTCGAGCAGGTGCTCGCCATTGTCCAGCACCAACAAGGCATGCCACGGCACCAGCGCATCCACCCCGCCGTCCAGCGCCAGGGTTCGAGTCAGGTGCTCGATCATCTGCCCAGGCTCATCGATTGCCGCCAGATCGATGAGCCAGACACCGTCGCGATAGTGCTGCAACAGCAGTTCAGCCACGCGCAAGGCCACCGTGGTCTTGCCGATACCTGCCGGCCCCACCAGGGTCATGAAACGTCGAACCGGCAACTGCCGGACCACACTGCCAACCAGCGAGTCTCGACCGGTGATCGACGTCAGCCGCGCAGGCAGGTTATGCACGGGCTTCTGAACAGTGTCGAGCGAAACCGCTGTCCTCTGCAGAACACGCTGCACCGGGGCGATGAAGCTGTAACCGCGCTGGGGAATGTTGACGATGTAACGTTGCCCGCCCTGCCCCTCATCAAGGGCGCGACGCAGGGCGGCGATGTGAACACGCAGGTTGATCTCCTCGACCACCGAGTGGGGCCAGACGAGGGCAATCAGCGCGTCCTTGCTGACCACGTTGCCTGCCTGCTCGACCAGCACCTGCAAAATATCCAGCGCCCGCCCGCCCAAGCGCAACGGCCGATCGCCCTCCAGGACCAGCCGTTGCCGCAGGTGGAACACATAGGGCCCGAACTGCAGCAATGCGTCGCTGTTTGAATGTCTGAGGTTGTTCATGCACGCTCACGTGCTGAAAACCTGGCCCGGCTCAAGGGACTGCATCCTCCGTTGCGCGCGTCGGCCCAGGCTCCCGCACCTCCCTGAATAAAAGTTCATGGATATCTTGGCAGGCATGGCTGACGGTACAACCGGCACGGGAGGAGCGTTACAGCCATCCCGGTGCGCGGAACGGACAAGAGCGCCTAGCTGAACTGTAGGCGGTACTGGGTGGGGGTCAAGCCGAGCTTCTCACTGAACAGAAAACGCATATGTCGCACACTGCCGAAGCCACTCTTGTAGGCCACGGTCTTGAGTGGCAAGTCACTGGTTTCCAAAAGATTTCTGGCACTGTCGATGCGTGCGTTTTGCAGAAACGCCATCGGTGTCATGTTCACTTCCTGGGCAAATACCCGGGCGAAATGCCGCGCACTCATGTTCGCCAGACCGGCCATGCGTTCGATGCTGAAGGCCTCATCCAGGTGCTCGAGCACATGGTGTTGAACCCGGGTCACCGGCGTTTCATGGGGTGCCACCGCCGCCATCAACGGGCTGAACTGCGCCTGCCCGCCCTGGCGTTTCATCACCACCAACAGCACCTTGGCGACGTCCTGAGCGACTTTCTTGCCATGATCCTGAGCGACCACGGCCAGTGCCAGGTCGATACCTGCCGTGACGCCACCCGAGGTGATCAGGTTGCGGTCCTGGACGTAAATCTGATCGACCTCCACCCTCGCCTTGGGAAAGCCCTTGATCAACCGCTCCGTGTAGTGCCAGTGAGTCGTCACGCGATAGCCGTCCAGCAAACCGGCATGTCCCAACACAAACGCCCCGGTGCAGATCGAGCCATAGCAGGTCACCCGTGTGACAGCACCCTGGAGCCAGGCGAGCAACTGCGGATGTTTTTGTTCATAGGCCCCAGGTCCCCCCGGCACCAGCAACAGGTCATAACCCTCGCACGCCTGATCGATATGCACGTCGGCCTGAACCCTGACGCCGTTGGAAGCCCGTAGCGCCCCGGGCTCAGTGCCGATCATCGACAACTGATAGTGGTCGTCCGGGGCCAGGTAACGATTGGCGATGGAAAACACCTCCATGGGACCGGCCATATCGAGCAGAAGAAAGTCTGGAAACAGCACCATTGCCACGGTTTTCATGGGTTGGAAATCACTGGTCTCAAAGAAATGAAAGCGTCACCTCGACGCTGAACAGCATGACCGCGTGCAGCACGATCGTCGGACAAGAATACGTGATTCGCCGTCCATCATTGTCAACTTCAACGAGACAGTATTTCAGTTTTCATCTACTTATTGCACCACGGCGTAAACATTAATCTTCTCCTCACTCGGACGACCCCACGTCCCTACAGGAGATTTCATCATGCTGACCCTTCGCAAAGCCTCTGATCGTGGCGCGGCCAATCACGGTTGGTTGAAGTCATTCCATACCTTTTCTTTCGCCAACTATCGCAACCCACGGGAGCAGGGTTTTTCCGACCTGCTGGTGATCAACGACGACCGGGTCTCGGCCGGCAAGGGCTTCGGCCAACACCCGCACCGGGACATGGAGATTTTCTCCTATGTGCTCGAAGGCGCCCTGGAGCACAAGGACACCCTCGGCACCGGCTCGGTGATCCGCCCCGGCGACGTGCAATTGATGAGCGCCGGCAGCGGCGTAGCCCATAGTGAGTTCAACCACTCGACGACCCGAGGGGTGCACTTCCTGCAAATCTGGATCGTGCCGGACGTCAGCGGTGCCAAGCCGCGTTATCAGCAAGAGCACTTCAGTACCCAGAAAAAACGCGGGCGGCTACAACTGATCATTTCACCTGACGGCGCCAAGGGCTCGCTAAGCGTGCGCCAGGACGCACGGGTTTATGCCGCACTGATTGACGGCAAGGAAAGCGCCACCCTGGAGTTGGCCGCCAACCGTTACGCCTATGTGCACGTGGCCCGGGGCAGTGTCGAACTCAATGGCGTGCCGTTGCAGGAAGGCGATGGCGTGCGGGTTCGCGATGAACAGGTGCTGACCTTGAGCAACGGCGCGGATGCCGAAGTGCTGGTCTTTGACCTGCGGCCTCAAGAGCTGCCGCAAATGCCATGACGGCCATCCGCCTGAGGGGGCTCAACGCTCCCTCAGGACTTGGCGCCCAACTCCGCGGAAATACGTGCCGCCGCGCTTTTGATCTGCGGGATCAACTCAGCCATTTTCTCCAGCGGCATATAAGGCACCGTACTGGCGATACTGATGCCCGCGATGATTTTCCGGCTGGCATCGCGTATGGGCGCGGCCACGCAACGGATCGACGGTTCATTGTCTTCCAGGTCGAACGCATAACCGCCCGCCACATACTCCAGCATCCGCGCCTGGAACTGCTCCCAGGTCGGCTCCACATGCTGGGGCCAGAGGATGTTCTTGCCGCCCACCGGCAGGCTGACCTGATACAGGCGCTGCCATTCCTGCCGCGAACAGTCGAGCATCAGCGCCTTGCCGATCCCGGTCCGCGCCAGCGGCATGCGATGCCCCACCCGCGAACGCATTTCCGGACCATTGCGCCCCGGATTCTTGTGCAGGTAAAGCACGTCATCGTCTTCACGGATGGCCAGGTGGATGGTGTCGCCGGTCAACGCCGACAACTCATCCAGGAACGGCGTGGCCAGGGTCACCAGCGGCAGGGCCTCACGGGCCTGGAAGCCCAGTTCGATCAGCTTGGGGCCCAACAGATAACCGACTTGCGGCACCACCCGCAGATAACGTTCGTCCACCAGACAACTGGCCAGCCGATGGGTGGTGCTGCGGGTGGTGCCGATGAGCCGGGCAATCTCCTTGAGATCCCGCGCACCGCTGGCCACCGCCTGCACCACGCCCAGCCCCCGGAGCAAAGTCTGGGTGCCGGTGGGTGCGGTGTCCTTGGCGTTTTTGGGTGTGTCGTCCAGCATATCCAGCCTTATCAAAGGGTCTATGAAAACCAAGGCCATTATGGCCGCTCACCGGCTCGCTGTTAACCCGTGCACCTTCAACGCTGCTTGAGACGATCGATGATCACCGCCACCAGGAGAATCGAGCCGCGAATGACGTACTGGTAAAAGGTGTCGATATTCTTCAGGTTCATCGCGTTCTCGATGATCGCCAGAATCAGCACCCCGGCAATCACATGACGAATCAAACCGATCCCGCCGCTCAAGGAAACCCCACCCAGCACGCAGGCGGAAATCACCGTCAGCTCGAACCCTTGGCCGATCATCGGCTGGCCCGAAGTCATACGCGAGGCCAGGATCACCCCCGCCAGTGCACCGATCACCCCATGCACGGCGAAGATGATGATCTTGGTCCGGTCCACATGCACACCGGCCAGCAGCGCGGCTTCCGGGTTACCGCCGATGGCCATGGTGTTGCGCCCGTAGGTGGTGTAGTTGAGCAGCCAGCCGAAGAACAGGAAGCACAGCACGGTGATCACGATCGGCACCGGCACGCCGAACAACTGCCCATTGCCGAAAACAAAGAAGCCTTCGTCCATCACGCCCACGGCCTTGCCGTTGGAGAAGATATAGGCCAGGCCGCGCACGATCTGCATGGTCGCCAGGGTGGTGATCAGCGCGTTGACCCGCAACTTGGCGATCACGATGCCGTTGATCAGGCCCACGCACAGCCCCATGGCCAGCGCCGCCGAGACACCGAAAAACACGCTGTCGGTATCGCGAATCACAATACCGGCGACCACCCCCGCACAGGCGATCACCGAGCCCACCGACAGGTCGAAATGCCCCGACGCGAGGCAGAACAACATGGTGCACGCGGCAATCCCCGTGGTGGAAATCGCCAGGCCCAGGCCACGCATGTTCAGCGAGGACATGAAGTTATCGATAAACAGCGCACAGAGCACAAAAATGCCGATGGCCGCGAGCAGCATTACCCAATCGTCGAAGAACTTGCGCTGGTTCAGGCCCAGCCAGAAGGCCTGTGAATTTTTAACCTGTGACATAGACACCTCAATGGATTTTCAGTCCCGCGAACGCGGGAGGGCCAGTTGCAACAAGGAGGCTTCGTCTGCCTCGCCCCGTAAACGCTCACCGGTGATCGCGCCTTCGCTCATGACCAGGATGCGATCGGAGATGCCCATGACCTCCATCAGGTCGCTGGACACCACGATCACCGCGATCCCCTGCTCGGCAAGGTGGTAGATGATCTTGTAGATCTCGGCCTTGGCACCGATGTCGATGCCCCGGGTCGGCTCATCGAGCAGCAGCACCTTCATCGACATCGACAGCCAGCGACCCAGAATGGCCTTCTGCTGGTTGCCACCGGACAGGTAGAGAATCGGCTGACTGGCCGAAGGCGTACGGATATTCAATGCCGCGATCTGCTGCTGGGCATTGTCCCGCTCCCAACCACCGCGGATCAGCCAGCCGAAACCGGCGTGATCAGCACGGGCGCTGATATTGATGTTCTCCGCAACACTGGCGCGGGGCACGATGCCTTCCTTCTTGCGGTCCTCCGGGCACAACAACACACCCGCCGCGATAGCATCACGGGGCGATTTGAACGTCGCCGTCTGCCCATGCAACACCAGGCGTCCGGCCTTGCTGCGGGACAGCCCGGCCAGCAGCCGCAGCAGTTCGGTGCGCCCGGCGCCGACCAGGCCGAACAGCCCGAGGATCTCGCCCTGCTTCACACTGAAACTCGCCGGTTCCTGCACGCCCGGTCCGAGCAGACCCTCGACCCGCAAGGCCTCGCCGCCGTGCGGGCGAGGACGGTAGTTGTAGATGTCCTCGATATCGCGCCCGACCATGCAGTTCACCAGCCGGTCGACGCTCAGTTGCTGCATGTCCTCGAAGGTGCAGACAAAACGCCCGTCCTTGAACACCGTCACCGCATCGCAAATACGAAATACCTCTTCCATGCGATGGGAGACATACAGAATCACCCGCCCCTCATCCCGCAGCCGGGCGATGATCACCATCAGCCGCTCGATCTCCCGCGCCGACAGACTGCTGGTGGGCTCGTCGAAGGCAATTACATGGGCATTGCGGGACATGGCCTTGGCGATCTCGACCATTTGCCGCTGCCCCAGGGACAGGCTGCCCAATCGGGCATTGGGGTCGATCTCGTCGGCCAGCCCCTTGAGCAGCTCCCGTGCCTGGCGCACCATCGCACCACGATTGACGATACCCAGGCGCGAGGGCATATGCCCCAGCAGCAGGTTCTCGGCCACCGTCATTTCCGGCACCAGTTGCAGCTCCTGGTGGATCACCGCAACGCCATGGGCAATGCTGTCGGCTGCCGACCTGAAACTCAGGACCTGCTCGCCAATCTGCAGGTTGCCGCTGTTGGGCGAATAGAACCCGCCGAGGATCTTCAGCAGGGTCGACTTGCCCGCGCCGTTCTCGCCCATCAGCGCATGCACGCTGCCGGGCCGCGCCTCGAAACTGATCTGCGCCAGCGCCCGGACCCCGGGGAACTCCTTGCCGATAGCGTTGAAGCGCAGGCTTGCGGCCGCCTTCGATTGTTCCAACATAACTTATCTCCCGCACCCGGCCACGCGAGGCGCAACCGAGAGGATGGACGTCAGGCGCAAAGTCCAGCCGTTGCGCCGGCAGTGCGTCATTTCCACAGCCCGATCTTGGTCAGCTCTTGCTGGAAGTTGGCGCGGGTAATCAACGTCACGTTGTCCAGGGCGGTGTACTTGGCGGGTTCCTTGCCGGTGCTGACCCAGGTGAACATCTGGCTGGCGGTTTCATAACCCGAGGTATCGGGGCTCAGCAGCATCGAACCGTAGAAGCCGCTGTCGGTTTTTTTCAGCTCGCCGATGGCGTCCGTGCCGTTGATGCCGACACCGATCACATTCGCCGCCTTGAAGCCTGCGCTTTCAGTGGCCCGCACGCCGCCCAGCACGGCACTGTCATTCATGCCGCCGACGAGCAGGTTCTTCGCCGTGCTCGGCAGCTTGACCAGGGCCGAGTTGGTGGAGTCCATGCTGCCGGGGACATCGAGGGTTTTCTGCGCGGTGAAGAGGATATGGTCCGCCGGCAGGCCTGCGGCCTTGAGCGCATCCACCGAACCGTCGGTGCGTTTCTTGCCGGTGTCGAGTTCGTCGAAGGTATTGATCACGGCGTAGGTGGCATTCAAATCCCAGCCGCGCTTCTTCGCTTCATCAGCCATGGCCGTGCCTTGCTTCTGGCCGATCTTGAACGCCGCCAGGCCGACGTAGGGAACATCCTCCATAGGCTTGCCGTGGGCATCGACAAAGCGGTCATCCACGGCCAGGACCTTCAAGCCGTTGAGCTTGGCCTTGGCCATGATCGCCGGGCCCAGGGAGGTGTCCGGCGGGCAGATGACAAAACCCTTTGCGCCATTGGCGGCCAGGGTGTCAATGGCTGACAGGGTCTTCTCGCCATCGGGGACCGCGATCTTGATCACGGTGAAGCCCTTGTCCTTACCCGCCTTTTCGGCAAAGGCCCATTCGGTCTGGAACCAGGGCTCCTCGGCCTGCTTGACCAGAAAGCCGATCTTGACCTCTTCGGCCGAAACCCAACCGGTGAAGCTGGTGGCGGCGACCAGCGCCGCGGCGCAGGTCAGAGAGCGGATGTTGCGTTGAATGAACATAAGTAACCCTCTTGTTTTTATTGGTTTGTTACGTACGAAAATGCGGCCCGGCCCTGCGACCGGCTGGCTGTTACTCGTGATAAAGCACTGAACGGCCACCATCGATCATCAGGCAGGTGGCATTGATGAACGGTGCCTCGTCGGTGGCCAGGAACAACGCCGTCATCGCCACCTCGATCGGCTGGCCGATACGTCGCGGCGGGTGCAGGTCGAAGGCCCGCTGGCGCTCGGCGTGGGGATCGTCGAAACCGTTCCAGTAATCGACATTGAGCTGGGTTTCGATATACCCCGGCGCAATGGCGTTGACCCGAATGCCCTTGGGCGCGTACTCGATACCCAGCGCCCGCGTCAGCCCGAGCAGGCCATGCTTGGCCACCGGGTAGGGAAAGCAGCCGGGGATGATGTGGCTGGAATGGGTCGAGGCGATGTTGATGATGTTGCCGATGCCCTGCTCGATCATGTGCGGCAATACCGTGCGGCAACCGTACCAGGCACCGTCCAGGTCGATGGCGAAACAGCGCCGCCAATCTTCGTCGCTCATCTCCAGCGGGTCGCGAAACACATTCACGCCGGCACAGTTGACCAGCACGTCGACACGGCCGAAACGCTCGATGGCCAGGTCCACCAGGGACCGCCATTGCTCCTTGGACGTGATGTCCACGGCCTGGGCATGGACCTGCGCGCCACGCTCACGCCAGCGGGCGGCGACACGTTCGACTTTCTCGCCCTGGATATCACCGATCACCAGCCGCGCCTGTTGGGCCTGGAAGCAGGCGACAATCGCCTCGCCGATCCCCTGGGCCGCACCGGTCACCACCACCACTTTGTCTTTCAGCCGGTCACCGTAGGTAGGCTCCGGAACCTCGGGTAAAGACAGCGATTCAGCCATTTCAAATACTCCTGTAAATAAAGTGTCCGGCACCTGGGACAGGTCGGGTTTCAGCCTGAAAAACGCTGACAGGCCAAGCCTTTCACGCCGACATTGGCGCTCAACAACGCACCGTCCAGCGAGGTGTCGTCGCCTCCCCGGCTGCTCGCCGGGCGGGCGCTGGTGACGTAAAGCGTGGACAGGTCGGGCCCGCCGAAAACACAACTGGTGGGGAATTCGACGGGTAACTCGATGACCCGATCTAGCGTGCCATCGGGGGCATAACGGATCAGGCAATGGCCTCCCCAACGGGCGTTCCAGACGTAGCCCTGGCTGTCCATGGCCGAACCGTCCGGCACGCCACGGGGCGATGGCTGCGCCCAGTGGCTGCGCGCGCCCAGGGAACCATCGGCCTCGATGGCATAACGATAAAGTTCGCCGTCGAGGCTGTCGGCACAGTAGAGCTGGCTGCCCGTGGCATCCCAAAGCAAGGTGTTGACGATGCCCTGCCCCTCCAGCAGCGGAGTGACGCGGGAATCCGCATCGATCCGGAACAGGCCGCCCGAACGCCGGGTGATCGGCAGGTCACTGCCATCGGCGGCCAGGTTGTTTTGCATGCTGCCCATCCACAATCGCCCCTGCGTATCGCAACGGGCCTCGTTCGGACGGTTGCCGCTGATGGGGTCGGCCACGCAGAACAGGGTCAGGACCGGCTGCTGCGACGGGGAGTCGAGGTCAAGACGATAGACCCCACTGGCCAGGGTCACCAACGCATCACCACGCTCGCACGGAATAAACGCCGACACGGCTTCGGGCAACTGCCACTGCTGGTAACGCCCCTGGCTCAGGCGGCAAGCCAGCCGGGCGGCGATATCCACCCAGTACAACGTCTGGGTCGGGCCGTCCCAGA
The DNA here is from genome assembly GCF_013386165.1 of Pseudomonas gingeri. Taxonomy (GTDB): domain Bacteria; phylum Pseudomonadota; class Gammaproteobacteria; order Pseudomonadales; family Pseudomonadaceae; genus Aquipseudomonas; species Aquipseudomonas gingeri_C. The sequence continues at coordinate 91,714 of NZ_JACAOS010000033.1, forward strand.
ACGGACCTTCCGCCAACATGAAGCGCTGTTCACTCACTGGTTGCCATTGCATGACTGATCCTCTCGTCGGGTCCATGGACTCACCACTCGGCAAAGCTGCCGTCGGCATGACGCCAGATCGGGTTGCGCCAGCGGTGGCCGATGGCGGCGCGCTCGATGACGTACGCTTCGTTGATCTCGATGCCCAGGCCCGGGCCGTTGGGGATCTTCACAAAGCCCTTGTCGTAGTCGAACACCCGCGGATCCTTGACGTAGTCCAGCAGGTCGTTGCTTTCGTTGTAATGGATACCCAGGCTCTGTTCCTGGATGAACGCGTTGTAGCAAACCGCGTCCAGTTGCAGGCACGCCGCCAGCGCAATCGGGCCCAACGGGCAATGCAGCGCCAAGGCCACGTCATAGGCTTCGGCCATGTTGGCGATCTTGCGGGTTTCGGTGATGCCACCGGCATGGGAAGCATCCGGCTGGATGATGTCGACATACCCCTCGCTGAGCACCCGCTTGAAATCCCAACGGGAGAACAAACGCTCGCCCAGCGCAATCGGCGTACTGGTCAACGGTGCCAGTTCCTTCAAGGCTTCGTAGTTTTCGCTGAGCACCGGCTCTTCGATAAACATCAGCTTGTAGGCGTCGAGTTCCTTCATCAGCACCTTGGCCATGGGTTTGTGGACCCGGCCATGGAAATCCACGCCGATGCCGACATTCGGCCCCACCGCGTCGCGCACGGCAGCAACGTTGGCCAGCGCCAGGTCGACCTTCTCGAAGCTGTCGACGAATTGCAGCTCTTCAGTGCCGTTCATTTTGACCGCCGTGAAACCCCGCTCGACGGCCTCCCTCGCCGCCCGGGCGGTATCCGCCGGACGGTCGCCGCCGATCCACGAGTAGACACGAATCTTGTCGCGGACCTGCCCGCCCAGCAGATCGCTGACCGAGACGCCCAGCGCCTTGCCCTTGATGTCCCAGAGCGCCTGATCGATCCCGGCCAGGGCGCTCATGTGCACCGCGCCGCCACGGTAGAAACCGCCGCGATAGAGCACGGTCCAGATGTCTTCTATATTGCGTGGGTCCTTGCCGATCAAATAGTCCGACAGCTCATCCACGGCCGCGGCGACGGTGTGAGCACGGCCTTCGACCACCGGCTCGCCCCAACCCGTCACGCCCTCGTCGGTTTCGACCTTGAGGAACAACCAGCGCGGTGGAACGATAAAGGTCGTCAGTTTGGTGATTTTCATCGTGTTGTCTCTCGTGTTCAGAGGCAGCGCACACGGCGCCGGAAAGTCTTAACGCAACGCGTTCCATGCCTGCACATAAGCTTTGGCGCGGACCGCCACTTCGTCAGGTGTCAGCCCCGGTTTGAACAGCCCGGAACCCAGGCCGAAACCACCCACGCCGGCCTCGACAAACACCTGCATGTTGTCGGGGGTAATCCCGCCTACCGGAAGCAGCAAGGTGCCCGCAGGTAATACCGCCAACCAGGCCTTGACCACCGCCGGGCCCATCTGCTCCGCCGGGAACATCTTCAGCACATCGGCGCCTTCGGCCAACGCAGCAAAGGCTTCGGTCGGGGTGGCGACACCCGGCGACAGGTACAGGCCCGCCGCCTTGGCCGCGCGCAGGACTTTGGGGTCACTGTGGGGCATGACAATCACCTGCCCGCCGGCCGCCTTCACTTGTTCGACCTGTTCGGCGGTCAACACCGTCCCGGCGCCGATCAGGCAATCAGCGGGCAAGAGGCTGCGCAGGATGCGGATACTGTCGTAGGGTTCAGGCGAATTAAGGGGCACTTCAATGACGCGAAAACCGGCTTGGTACAGCACCTCGCCGATAGCCGCTGCCTCTTGCGGGCGCAGGCCACGGAGGATCGCGATCAGGCCGTTTTTCGCCAGTGCTTGCTTGAGCATGTCAAACCTCTTGGTAGTTGAACGCAGGCGCTCAGCGGAGCAGTCCGGCCGCTTCGGCCAGGTGCCATAAACCGCGCTCGGTGGCGTTTTCGGCCAGGCTGACCGGGGCAAAACCGCAGGCATCGAGCGCCCGGCCATAACGAGCACAAAGTTGCGAGTTGCCGATCAGGATGACCGAGGGTAGTTGGACGTTATCGCGGCGGCGGCGTTGCACGCCGGCCAGGGCCGTAAGCTCATGACCAATCAACAGACCCGACAGGTAGTCGACTTGTTCGGTGCCACTCAATTCGCCCGTCAGGCCAAGGCTGCGGGCGCTGAACGAGGTCGAAAGCGGACCGATCTGGCCGTCGGTGGACAAGGCCACCTGCACGCCGCGATCAAACGCCAGGCCATCAAAGGGCGCGCCACGTTGTTGAGTACGACCCAGAATGCTGTGTTCACTGAGGACGGCGAACAACTCGCCGGTCATGAAGGTGTCGAAATGCACGATGCAGCCGTCGACCACTTCCACCCATTTCGAGTGGCTGCCCGGCAAGCCGATCAACAGATTGTCGCCCGCGCCTACTGGCAGACTTTGCAGTACGCCGAGGACCTGGGTTTCTTCGCCGCGCATCACATTCGGCAAGCGTGAACGCTGAATCACCCCGGGCACGATATGCACGTCGACGCCGCGCAGGCTGCGCAGGGTTTTCAACGAGGTACCGAGCTGGGCGACATTCGCCGGGGTGTCGCAGTAAGCGGCTTCACGCCATCCCTGGGCACTGCCGACCATGCCACAGGCGATCACGGGAAGGTCGGGCTGAGCTTGCAGCCAGTCACCGCAGGCTTCATCGAAAGCCAGTTCGAAACCTTCGGAGCACATCTGCCCGGCGATGATCCGCGGCACGCTGGGCAACTGCATGATCCCCGACGACAGCGAACGCTGTTCGAGCACCTGGCCGCCAGCCGCGAGTTTGTAAGCCCGAAGGGAAGTGGTTCCCCAATCGAGTGCGATCAATTGCGCCTGCATCGCTTCACCTGAATTTGTTTTTGGACAGTGAGTGCGTAGAGCTGATGGGGCGACTATAGGCCTTTGCAGAAACAAATCTCAATATATATTTATACATCCCATATATAGGGATTAAACATTCAACAAACGGATGCCGATGAATGTGAACGGGCGGGCCGACTGCCGGCCGGAAGACCCGCCAACCGACTCACGGCTGCTTGCGGAAGAACAGCGTGACCTGCCCCACCTCCACGCCGAACTTGGTCATCAACGATCGGTTGGCCATGGTGTTTTCGTCCAGCAGGTACATCCAGTCATCCAGGTGAACTTCATAAACCTTGCCGTCCACCGGCAGGTTCAGCGTATAGCGCCAGTGCAGGGTATTTCCCGCCAACTCACCGCTCGCCTCACCCACCACGTCGCCTGCTGTACCACGCCACAGTCCGGGGCCTTGCGGAGTCAGGGTCCAGACCCGCTTCTGTGTCGTGCCGTCGCTGTAGGTGAAAGACTCGTCGAGGATCAGCGCGTCACCTTCGGAGTGACCATTGATTTGCACATGCATACGCTTGACCACCTCGCCCGAACGCTTCTGGAACATGCCCCAGGCTTCGACTCGGCCCTCGAAGAACTTGCGTAATTCCAGCTTGGGCGTTTCCTGGCGGTAGGTGCTCACGTCCACCGGGCTGCAAGCAGCCAGAACCATGCAAAGCAGCAGTAGTAGCTTCTTGAACATGAAAGACTCCTCGTGTTTACCAGGTCCTCTGGTACAGCCAAGGAGCATAGGTTGGCCGTGGACTGCCTGCCCTTGTCTCAACCGAAAGTGTTCGTTGCTTATAACCGGGTCATGGGAAACGCTGGACTCGGCAAACGGCTTAGCGTATTCAACCCAACTGCCTGGCAACCCACTCTATTGGCCATCTATAAGGAACTGTTAATGGGCGTCTCTTCTCGTATATCCCTCACCCCCCAAGGACCGGAGTTTTCACGCATCATCTTTGGCATGTGGCGTTTGAGCGAGTGGTCCCTGTCAGTCCATGAACGCCAGCAACTGATTGAAGCCGCCCTGGAACTCGGGGTGACGAGCTTCGATCACGCGGACATTTACGGCAACTATCAGTCCGAAGCCTTGTTTGGCGAAGTACTGGCCGTCGCACCGCATCTGCGCGAACACCTGCAACTGGTCAGTAAATGTGGGATCAAACTGGTTTCGTCTCGACGGCCTGACCATCGCCTCAAGACCTATGACACCGGTTTCGAGCACATTGTCGCCTCGGCCGAGAACTCACTGCGTGCCCTGCATACCGAGTACCTGGACGCGCTGCTGATCCATCGCCCTGATCCGTTGATGGATGCCGATGAAGTGGCCCGGGCCTTCAAGGCGTTGCACCAGGCAGGCAAGGTCAGACACTTCGGGGTATCGAATTTTACCCCCTCTCAATTCGCCCTGCTCCAGGACCGGATGGTCGCCAACGGTCTTTCACTGGTCACCAACCAGGTCGAATGCTCACTGCTGCAACTGTCCCCTCTCTATGACGGGACCTTCGACCAGGCCCAGCAGTTGAAGTGCGCACCCATGCTGTGGTCGCCCCTCGGCGGCGGACGTATTTTTACCGGTTCAGACCCGGTGGCCCGGCGCGTCCAGGAGACCCTGGGACACATAGGAGAGCAATTGGGCGCGTCTGCCACAACGGTCCTGATGGCGTGGTTGCTTGCCCTCCCCAGCCAACCGTTGCTCATCTCGGGGTCAAGGCGCATTGACGTGTTGCGTGAGTCGGTACAGGCCTGCCAGTTGGCGTTGAGCAAAGATCACTGGTTCGAACTGCTGTACTCGGCTCAGGGACATGAGATCCCGTAGAGATCCACCCGGGAACGCGGCACGTCGGCCGACGCTGCCGCCATGGATCGGTACCAGCAGATTCACGGTGTAGAAACAGCTACACCGTGATTGCCCGCCACAACATATCGAATCCCAACTGCCGGTGAAGCGCCTCATCTCCAGGGAGCGTTTCGGCATGTTCAATCGCCGTGTTGGCGATGTTTTCTATCACGGACGAAATGAAGCTGATGGGCGCATCGACCAGCACACCGTCGCGCACTGCCTCCTGCATCATCCGGGACACCGCCAGAAACGGCTCCGTGGCCAATGCCCGCGTGCCCTCCGATATCTGCCCGGAAGACGAAAGCCGGGCCAGGACGACCCGCTCGACGGCGTTACCCATTCCCCAGCTCACATAACGCTGGAAGAGGAACTGCGTACGCAACCGGTAGTCGGCCTCGGCCGGATAATCCGACATCATGACCCCCGCCAGGCTGCGCTTGAGGTACAAGTACAACTCCTGGAACAGCACTTCCTTGCTCTTGAAGTAGGTGAACAGCGTTCCCTCGGCCACGCCGGCACGCCGTGCAATGCTCGACGTGCTGGCCAGCACCCCCTGCTCAGCCACGGCCTGCATGGCCGCTTGCAACAGGGCGATCCGTTTTTCCGGACTCAAAGGACGTGCCATGGGATATTTTCACAAAATAAAATGAGTAATCACTCAACTATATGGGTTTTTCACGACCGGAGAAACCCTTCGTATCGCCACCTGCCCCAGCACTGCCAGGTCAGCGCCGAGGAAGATGACCTCATACAGACCTGACGCTTCAGGACTTGCGCCGATAGAGCATCAACAGCACCAGATAAGGTCCTCCCAACAAGGTCGCCACCAACCCCGCCGGCATCTGTTCGGGGAACACCCACTGGCGTCCCAGCCATTCCGAGACGACCATCAACACCGCGCCGAACGCCGACGCCACCCATAGCTGTTGCAGCGGCTGGCGGGCACCGGCAAAGCGGGCGATATGGGGCGCCAGCAAACCGACGAAGGACAACGGGCCGACCAGCAAGGTCGCCACGGTGGTGAGCACACCGGCGAACAGCAGTATCAGCAGCCGCGCACGGGCAACCGGTACGCCGACACTCGCCGCCGCCCCCTCCCCCAACGAAAAGGCTTCGAGCCAACGGGTGAACAAGGGCGCCAGGCAAAGGCCCAGCACCATCACCCCGGCGCTCAACCAGGCCAATGCCGCAGGAATGTAGTAGATCGAACCGGTGACCAGCTGGAGCATCAGGGCTGCACGGGGATCGCCGCTGGCCAGGGTCGCGCTGACCATCGCCTGGAACCAGGCACTCACCGCCACACCGACCAGCAACAGGCGTTGCGGATTGAACGCACCACGGCCCAGCCACAGCAACCCGCCGAGGGCCGCCAGCGACCCGGCCAGGCAAGCGCCAAACAGCACGATCGGCGATGGCTGGCTGACGGCAAAGACCACCACGACAATGCCCAAGGCCCCTCCCGAACTGACCCCCAGCAGATCCGGGCTGGCCATCGGGTTGGCGGTCGCCCGTTGCAGCAAGGTGCCGGCAAGCGCGAGCAAACCGCCGGCAGTGGCCGCGATCACCGTATGGGGCAGTTGCCAGAACAGCAAGGCGCTCACCTGGGCCGCCGTCGCAACCCGCCAGCCGTCCAGGCCGCGCGAAACCATGAAGGACAGCAACAGACCGAGGAACAACAGCACCGCCAGTCCCCAACCACGACTGGCAGTGAAACCCGCGCTGCTCGGCCAATTGGCTTTCCAGTGACTGGCAAGCCCCTTGCGCAGACGCGGCAGCATGGCGATCAGCAGCGGCACGCCCAGCAATGAGGTGACGGTACCGGTCGGAATCAGGTGGGCCGAGAGTGAAGCGGTGTTCGACAGCACCAGGACTACCTGGTCGGTCGCCGACAACATCGCCGCACCGATGCACGTCGACCACCACAGCCGCTGGTACAAGGTTCGCGCCCCGAGCAGGCGCGCCAACGCCGGGGCCGCAAGACCGAGAAAGCCGATCACGCCGACCTGCGCCACCACCAGGGCCGTCAGTACCACGGCCACCAGCAAGGCGATCAACCGGGTCCGTTCGACCTTCGCGCCGAGGCTGCGGGCGGTGCTTTCACCGCTGTCGAGCAGCACCAGTGGCCGCCGAACCAGCCATACCGCCAGCACGCAGGCCGCCAGACCGGCGGCCAGATGGCCGCTGGGTTGCCAGCCCGCCTGCTCCAGCGAGCCGCCGCCCCAGATCTGCAACCCCAGCAACAGGTCGTAGTGAATCAACGCCATCGCCAGGCTGACCGCCCCGCAATAGAGATTGACCACCATGCCCGAGAGGATCACCGCCATCGGCGACAGCTTTTGCGGCCAGGCCAGCATCAGTACCGCCAACACCGCCAGGGCACCACCGCCCAAGGCCACCAACTCACGGCCACCCGGCAGGCCACTGGGCACATAGATCGTATAGAACGCCAAGGCCAGATAGGCCCCGGGGAAAATCCCCAGGGTCATCGGTTCGGCCAAAGGGTTGCGCAACACCTGTTGCACCAGCGTGCCGGCCAGGCCCAGCGCCGCGCCGCAGAGCAACGCCATCGCCACACGCGGCAGCAGCGACTCATGCACCAGCACCTGACGCACATCATCACGATCCGGGGCCAGCAGCGCGGACAACCAGGAGCTGCCCTCCAGCGTTGCACTCACTTGAAACAGCGCCAATACGACCGCCAGGGCAAACAGCCCGACCACCAGCAGCAGCCCGCCACGTGGGGCAAAAGGTAGACGAAAACTAGACAATACCGGACTCCCGCTGGGCCGTTTGAAGCAACGCCGTCTCCACCGCACGGGCAAAGCGTTGCATGGAGAACAGACCGCCATAAGGCGCAATCACCGGCAACAGCGCCACCCGCCGCTCGCGCACGCAAGGCATGGCCTGCCAGACCGGGCTGAGCTGCAAGGCCGCCCGCACGCTCGGGGCCACCGGCCCCACCAGCAGCAGGTTGGCCTGGGGGACACGCGCAATGCGCTGCAGCGGCACCAGGGCAAAACCCGCCGAGTTGGTGACCCAGGATTCGCTCATGGCCCCGATGGGATGGGTCGCATTGTTCACGCCGATCTTCTGCAACACCGCATCGAACAGGCTGCCGTTGCCGTACACCCGCAAGTGGTGTTCATCGACCGCATCGGCGACAAAGGTCGGCGCCGTGGCAACACCCGGCTGCGCCGCCAAACGCTGGCGCACTGCTCCAAAGAGCTGCTCGGTGTCGGCAATCAAGGCCTGGGCCCGGGCCGGACAGTCGAGCACATTCGCCATCTGCCGCGTGTCCTCGAGCAACGCCGGATAGGGTTGTGCAGCCCCCATATAGGCCCCGAACGTGACCGTCGGTGCCACACGCGCCAGCAAGGGCTGCAATTCGGCGTGCCCGGGCGTCAGGATCAGCAGGTCGGGCGCCAGTTGCTGGAGTATTTCGAAACTGGGCTGGTACAACAGCCCGATATCGAGAACACCCTCGGGCAGCGCTGGCTCGACGATGGTCTTGCTATACCAGTCGGGCAGCGGCATGGCGACGGGCGCATGCCCCAGCGCCAGCAGCGTTTCGGTCAGCTCCCAGCTCAGGGGGACGATCCGCGAAGGCGCAGTCGGCAAGGCTGACGCCCATGGTCGGCTCATCCATAACGCCGGCGGCGCACTGGCCATCAGTTGCAGAATACGCCGGCGGCTGAACACCAGGCTCATCGTGGAAAACCTATCAGACGCCCACTGGCCGGATCCGCCAGCACGCCCATCGGCACGCCATAGACCTGTTCGAGATGGGCTTCCTGAAGCATCTCGCTGGCCTTGATCTGCAATTGCAGGTGGCCCTCGCGCAGGGCTATCACTTCGTCGCAGAAACGCGCCGCCATGTTGACGTCGTGCAGGATGATCACCGCCCCCATACCGCGCTGCTCGCACAGGTTGCGAACCAGTTCGAGCACCGCGAGCTGGTGCCCGATATCCAGGGCCGAGGTGGGCTCATCGAGCAGCATGCAGCGGCAATTCTGCGCCACCAGCATGGCAATCCACGCCCGCTGGCGCTCGCCACCGGAGAGGCTGTCCACCGGGCGGTCGGCATACTGCAGCACATCGGTGGCGATCATCGCCTGCTCGACCCACTCACGATCCTGCGCGCCAAAACGACCGAGGGCGCCGTGCCAGGGATGCCGCCCCAGGGCCACCAGCTCGCGCACCAACAGGCCGTCGACCTCGGGCGGCTGTTGCGGCAGATAGGCGATCTGCCGTGCAAAGGCCCGCGACGACCAACCGTGCAGCGGCTCGTTGCTCATTCGCAGCGAACCGGATGAGGCCAACTGCTGGCGGGCCAACAACTTGAGCAGGGTCGACTTGCCCGAACCGTTATGGCCGATCAAGCCATAAAGACGTCCTTCCTTGAGTCGCAGGTCCATGGGGTGCAACAAGGTTCGGCTGCCAACCTTCACACTGGCCGCGTCAAGGCGGAACAGGTCCGGGCTCTCGGGCAATGCCGGGGCAACGATGGCGGAACGCGGCTCAATCATGTTCATCGAACGGATAGCTCCTCTACACTGACGCTGCCGGGCAGCTCTGTCACGATCTGGCCCATTTCCAACTTGATACGCCGATCGGCCAAGGCGAAATAACGGTCATCGTGGGTGATCACCAACACGGCCTTGCCCCGAGCTTTCAGGTCGGGCAGCAGGCTTTTGTAGAACACTTCCTTGAACGCCGGGTCCTGGTCGGCCGCCCATTCGTCGAAGACATAGAAAGCCCGGTCTTCGAGCAACGCGACCAACAAGGCCAGGCGCTTGCGTTGCCCCTGGGAAAGATTGAGGGTGGTAAAGGCACCGTCCTCGATGCTCACCTTGTGTTCCAGTTGCAGCGCCTTCAACAAGGTTCGGGCTTGTGGCTCCAGATGCGCGGGCATCACCCCCAGCAGCGTGTCGAACAGGAAGAAATCACTGAACACCGTGGAGAAGCGCTGGCGATAGGCATCCCGTGTCGCCGCTTCGACCGGCTGACCGTCCAGCAGCACGCTGCCACTCTCACCCTCGTAAAGGCCCACCAGCAGCTTGGCCAGGGTGGTCTTGCCGCTGCCATTGCCGCCGATCAGGTAAGTGATCTCGCCCGGCGCAAACGTCAGGTCCACGGGGCCGAGCATGAAGTAGCTGTTTTCCTTTTCACGGAAATAGCGGTGCGTCAGGGCCTGCAACTCGATGCGTTGAAAGCCCGTGTCAGCGCCCTGCTCACCCATGATCTCGACCGGCAACTGCGCCTCCAGCCGGGCAATCCGCTCCAGGGCAATGCGCGCCGAGCCCAGGGTCGGCAGCGCCGCCAGCAGGCCTTCGATCGGCAGGATCATGTAGAGAAAGGTCATCGCGTAACCGGACATCACCTGATGATCGACACCGTAGCTGCGCGCCAGCACGAACAGCGTCAAACCGATAAAGGCGAACAGGACCAGGTTGCCCCAACTCGACGCCGCGCTGAACAACACGTAACCCAAGGTGCGTTGCACCCGCACCGACTCGATATGCGGCGCCAGCGTGTCGTCGATAAACGCGTCACGCCGGGAACGGTGCAGCTTGAGTTCCTTGGCCCCATCGAACAGTGCACGGAACTGCTGGATCAGATCGTCCTCACGCTGTCGGGAACCGCGCAGATGGTCCAGTGCCCGACTGTTGACCAGCAGGAAGCCCACCGCGCCGATGGCGATGGCGAGCAGCGCAAACAACAGGATCTGCCAGGACAGCCAGCCCAGGTAAGCCAGGCAACCGATGATCACCGTGCTCTGCATCATGATCGTCGGCAGGTTGATGAACAGCACCACCAGCGTATCCAGGTCACCGGTCAGGATGGCCAGCGGACGCCCGCCACCAAAACGCTCAAGGTGCGCGTAGGAGGCATGGGCGATGTGCCGGATGGTGCGCAGGCGCACGCTGGCCTTGGCCCGCTGCCCCAGGTACATGAACAGGGTCTGCGAAAGCAGGCGCAGCAGCAGCACCGCAACCCCGAGCAGCATGAAGCGCAGGCCCAGCGCACCCAGTTCATCGCCCTGCGCCGACAGCGCCTGGTTGATCAGCGCCACCATGGCGGCACTGCCAAAACCACTGATCAGGCTGGCCGCGGCCGCCAGCAACAGCAGTCCGCGAGCGCCGTGAAGCATCGTCAGCAGCAAGGCGAACGGCGTGGTGGGGTCTCCTGGCCGAGGGTCTTGGCCAGGTGTTGGGTGGTCAGATTGTCTAGTCGAAGTCATGGGAGATCAGTATTTCACCCGCAGGGTCAGCGTCGTATTGCGCGGCTCGCCATACAACCCGTAGTAGCTGGAAGGCACGCGCGCGTAGTAGGTCCGGTCGAACACGTTGTTCATGTTCAAGGCCAGGTCGAGATGGCTGTTGATCTTGTAGCCGATCAGGCCGTCCACCACGGCGTAACCGCCCTGATAGCTGATTTCGTTGCGGGTGGTGCGGCTCTGGGTACGGACGCCGCCGCCGACACGCCAGTTGTTCAGGGTGTCACCCTCGAAGTGGTAGGTGTTCCAGAGCTTGAGCAGGTGTTTGGGTTCTTCCGGGTCCTGGATATTGCTGCTGCCATCGCTGGCCTCTGCGCCCAGCAATTTGGTCTGCAGGTAGGTATAGCCCGCCTGCACATCCCAGTTCGGCAACACCTTGCCGGTAATTTCCGCTTCAAAGCCGCTGCTGCGGGCCTTGCCCTGGGCCAGCCAGGAACCTGGGTTGGCATCGTCGGCCACCGGACGGTTCTGGTCATCGATCTGGAACACCGCCACCGAGGCACCGAGCCGACCGTCGAGGAAATCGCCCTTGAGGCCGAGTTCCGCTTGATGGCCGGTACGCGGTTTGAGCACATCACCGCTGACGGTGGTCTGGAAGGCCTGGGACGGCGTGAAAATATCCGAGTAACTGGCGTACGCCGACAACCAGGGGGTCAAGCCATACACGACGCCGGCATAGGGCGTGAACTTGTTCTGGTCAGGGTCGTTGACCGTCGGCTGGGTCGATGGCAGGAAGCTCTGCCGCGAACTTTCATAGTGGTCCTGACGACCGCCAAGGATCAACGACAGCTCATCCGTGGGTTTGAAGGTGACCTGGCCGTAGACGCCATATTGCGAGGTGTTGGACGTGGTCCCGGAGCCGTAAGGAATATAGGGGTTGGCGACATTGATGCTGTCGATATTGACCGTACCGCCATCGGTGCCGCCCGACAGGCTGCGCTGATGACTCTCGGCGTAGTTGACCCCGAACATCAGCTGATGGGTGCGCCCGAACAGCTGGAAAGGTCCGTTGACATAGGAGTCGACACCGATCCAGCGGTAATTGTCCTGCTGGCGCTGCAGCCAATAATCGTCCGTGCGATCGAGATTGACCGGGCCGTCGACGTAACCGTACTTGGCAGCCACGGCCGAAGTGCGATAGTTGATCGCCGTACGACTCTGCCAATCGTTGCCGAAGTGATGCTGCAGATCGGCATAGACTTCGGTCATGTTGGTGTCGGCGTAGCTCCAGTCGCTGCCGTAGAAGCCTGAACGCTTGCCACTGACAAAACTGCCGTCGGTGAAGGTCGACAGACCATAGTCCACGCCATTCAGCGCGATTTCCTGGTGCGCGGCACCGACCGTCAGTTTGGTGTCCGCATCCAGGTCAAAGGCCAGCGAGCCATAGACCAGACCCTGCCCATTCTGGCCCGCGTCTTCGAAGCTCTTGCCGTTCTGGCCACTGAAACCCAGGCGGCCCTTGATATTGCCGCTGTCCGTCAGCGGGCCGGTCACGTCCCATTCGGTACGGTAGGTGTTCAAGGACCCCGCGGAGACCGCGCCGGTCAACCCGAATACGTCCTGAGGGCTCTTGCGCACCAGGTTGACCGTACCGCCGGGGTTGCCGAAACCTTGCAGCAACCCGGCGGGCCCGCGCAGGACCTCGACCCGGTCGTACAGCGCCAGGTCGAACTGTGGCAGGTACTGCAGCCCGTTATTGGCGGGCAAGCCATCGAACTGCACCTCGGCCGGGTAACCGCGAGACTGGAAATAGCTGGTGCCGTCGCCATAAGTCACCGCGGTGATCCCCGGGGTGTTGCGCAAGGCATCGTCGACGCTGGTCATGGCCTGGTCGTCCATGCGCTGGCGGGTGATCACCGAGACCGAGGCCGGCAGGTCCTTGGGCGCCACCGGCACCTTGCCGACGGTCACCAGGGCGGGCTTGTAGGTATCGGTATCTTCAGTCGCGGCGCTATCCTGTGTGATCTGATCGCCGACGATCCGGGTTTGCGGCAACACCGTTTCCGTAGCAGTCTGGGCCTGCGCACATGGGGTAACCAGTGCCAGGGGCACGAGCAAAAGCGGGGTGAACATCAGAGAACGGCTATACCTGTACGGGATCAAGCGCGCGGGCGCAAAGCGTTCAATCTTACTTCTGCTCATGGGGTCATTGGCTCCAGCACTTGAAAATGCGATTCATTTGCATTAATTTTGCCAGTCTGTTTACTTGGCTTCAGGACAACTTGTATCGATGAAAGGACAGAATTGGCGCTTTTCTGCCACTCACGACCCTCGCGCCCAAAAAGCAGCCATGACCCCGCACAAGGAATTTGCTGACGACGCCGCTCCCCTGGTCGTCAGGGCCTATGACTACGCCTCGGGCGCCCGGCAGCAACCCCACTGCCATGAGCGCATTCAACTGATGTATTCGCCGCGCGGCTTGATGCGCGTCTCCACGGAAACCGGCGCCTGGACCCTGGCGCCCATGCGCGCGTTATGGATACCGGCTGGCGTCACCCATGAAGTGCGGATGGTCGGGGATATCTCGATGCGTTCCGTTTATCTCGACCGGCACGCCGTCCCCTGGCACTGGGATGAATGCTGTGTGCTGACGGTGACGCCGCTGATGCGCGAGCTGATCCTGATGCTCAATGACCAGCCGACGCTGGACGAGCAGCCCCGGCAGCAGGCCTCGGGGTTGCTGATCCACCTGCTGGCCCAGGCGTCGCGGCAAACCAACAACCTGCCGATGCCGCTGGACCGCCGGCTGCGCCGGGTGTGCGATGCCATCCTGCAAAGCCCGGACAACAACGACACCCTGGAGGAATGGGGCGAACGCATCGGTGCCAGCTCACGAACCCTGGCCCGACGGATGAAGGAAGAAACCGGCGTGACCTTTCACCATTGGCGCTTGCAGGTGCGGGTCGACGAGGCGATGTGCCGATTGGTCGAGGGCATGTCCATCAACGATGTCGCCCAGGGCCTGGGCTATCGCAGCTCGAGTGCGTTTATCTATATGTTCCGCAGCCTGCTGGGCAGCACGCCGTCGCAGTATCTGGAGAGGGTGTTGTCCGGGGGGCCGGGCCTGGTTCAGTCATAGAGGCCGATGGCGTCGATAAGCAGGTCACAGCTTGCGAAAGCGGTTCAACCTCCAAAGTCGAGCCCCTTCATTATCGCGCCCCCTGCTGATACTCACGCGGCGTACAGCCAAACTCTCGCCGGAACACCGTGTGCAGGTATTGAGCAGATTTAAAGCCACAGACGCGCGCAACGTCGGCAATCGCCGAGTCGGTATTTTTCAGGCCACTGGTGGCCGCTGCCAGTTTGAAACGCAGGATCTCGTCGTGCACGGTGCAGCCTCGTTCCGTGCGAAAATGCGCTTCGAGTGACGAGCGCGACACGCCGACAAAAGCCGCTACCTGCGCCGTTTTGATGCCTTGGCAGGCATATTGGCGGATAAACAGCAGCGCCTGCATGACATAAGGGTTACCCAACGGTTGGTGCAAACTCGACACCTGCACGTTGACAGCATCAGGAGGGATCAGGATTTGCGTGCCGGTGGATGGCATGCCGTGGAGCATCTGGTGGAGTAATTGTGCGGCGGTACGGCCCATGGTTTCGGTGCCCTGAATGACCGAGCTCAGGGGAACCCGGGTCAGGCTGCGGGTCAGCGGGTCGTTGTCGATGCCAATCAGTGCCACCTGCTCCGGCACGGCTATGCCGGCGGTCAGGCAGGCTTGCAGCAACTGACGGGCGCGGGCGTCACTGACCGCGATGATGCCGATGGGCTTGGGCAGACTCTGCAACCAGGCGATCAACTGCTCGACGGCGCTGTCCCAGAGCGGTGCGCTCGTGCCCATGCCGCGATAGATTTCAGCGTGCAAGCCGTCGCGCTGCATCAGCCTGCGAAAGGCTTTTTCCCGCTCCTGAGCCCAACGATTGGCCTGTGCTTCAGGCAGGCTGAAGCAGGCAAAACGCTGCAGCCCCGCCTCGATCAAGTGCGTGTAAGCGAGGGTGATCAGTGCGTTGTTATCGGTGGCGACATACGGAATCGCTTGCGGATAAGCCCTTTTGTCCTCATACGAACCCCCTACCGCTACTACCGGCAGGTGGATGTCGGCCAGCGCCTCGCCAATCAACGGATCGTCGAAGTCGGCAATGATCCCATCACCCTGCCAACGCTCGATCCCTCTCAAGCGACAAAGAAAGTCCTCTTCCAGGAACAGGTCCCAGGAGGCGCGCGTGCTGCTCAGGTAGTTGCCGATGCCGCTGATGATGCCACGGTCGTAGATCTTGCTGCCGTTGAACAACAGTGCGATGCGGTGTACGGGCGGTACGGTTTTCATTGTGTTCACGCAGGTCCCGGGCCCCTTTCTCGCCGAGGCGGTGTGCACAGACTAGGCGCGTCGGCGAGGAAGCTCAATACGCAAAATCGCACTCTGCATTGGTGTTTTTCATAATCAGCAGACACGGTGCCGTTGCTAGTATCGAAACACCGCCAAGAACAACAAGGACATGGCCAATGCCGTACTTCCCCGATGTCGACCCGATCCGCTACGAAGGCCCAGACAGCCACTCTTCCCTTGCCTTCCGTCACTACGACGCCGACAAGCTCATCCTCGGCAAACCGATGCGCGAACATCTGCGCATGGCCGCCTGTTACTGGCATACCTTCGTCTGGCCAGGTTCCGATGTGTTCGGTGCGGGTACGTTCAAGCGCCCCTGGCAACACCCCGGCGACCCGATGGAAACAGCCATCGGCAAGGCGGCAGCCGCCTTCGAGTTCTTCTCCAAACTGGGGATCGATTATTACTGCTTCCACGACACCGATGTCGCCCCGGAAGGCCAGTCACTGAAGGAGTATCGCAACCACTTCGCGCAGATGATCGATCACCTGGAGCGACATCAGGAAGAAAGCGGGATCAAGCTGCTGTGGGGCACCGCCAACTGCTTCAGCAATCCACGCTTTGCGGCGGGTGCCGCGAGCAACCCCGACCCCGAAGTATTCGCCTGTGCCGCTGCCCAGGTGTTCAGCGCCATGAACGCGACCCAGCGCCTGAAAGGCTCCAACTACGTGTTGTGGGGCGGTCGCGAAGGCTACGAAACCCTGCTCAACACTGACTTGAAGCGTGAACGCGAACAACTGGGCCGCTTCATGCGCATGGTGGTCGAGCACAAGCACAAGATCGGTTTCACCGGCGATCTGCTGATCGAACCAAAACCGCAGGAGCCGACCAAGCACCAGTATGATTACGACAGCGCCACCGTGTTCGGTTTTCTCCAGCAGTTCGGGCTGGAACACGAAATCAAGGTCAACATCGAGGCCAACCACGCCACCCTGGCCGGTCACAGCTTCCATCACGAGATTGCGACGGCCGTCTCCCTGGGGATTTTCGGCAGCATCGACGCCAACCGGGGCGATCCGCAAAACGGCTGGGACACCGATCAATTCCCCAATAGCGTCGAAGAAATGACCCTGGCCACCTATGAAATCCTCAAGGCCGGCGGGTTCAAGAATGGCGGATTCAATTTCGACTCCAAGGTCCGCCGCCAAAGCCTCGATCAGATTGATCTGTTCCATGGCCACGTCGGCGCCATGGACGTTCTCGCCCTGTCCCTGGAGCGCGCAGCCGCCATGGTGCAGAACGACCAGCTTCAACAACTCAAGGATCAACGCTACGCCGGCTGGCAGCAACCGTTCGGGCAGGCGCTGCTGGCGGGTGAGTTCAACCTTCAGTCATTGGCCGAGCACGCCTTCGCCCACGAGCTGAATCCGCAGGCCGTCAGTGGCCGGCAGGAAATGCTCGAAAACATCGTCAATCGGTTTATCTATCGCTGATCGCCCACGGAGTCTGCGGGCGCATCCACGCGGTGACATTTCCACGACAAATCTGTGCCTGCGGCACCTGCGGACTCTCTACAGTTTTACCAGCCCGATACTCATCGTCAGGCCGTGTCTTTCAAACAACAATAAAAGGACGCCCCACCATGAAGAACGTAAAACGCACGCTATTGGCCACTGCCCTGGCATTGCTGTCACTGCCGGTGATGGCTGACGCCGCCCACCCGAAAATCGGTTTCTCCATTGATGACCTGCGCCTGGAACGCTGGTCGCGTGACCGTGACTATTTCGTCGCGGCGGCAGAAAAAATGGATGCCAAGGTCTTCGTACAGTCAGCCGATGCCAATGAGCAAAAGCAGATTTCGCAAATCGAAAACCTCATTTCCCGGGGCGTCGATGTCATCGTCATCGTGCCGTTCAACGCCACGGTGCTGACCAACGCGGTGGCCGAAGCGAAGAAAGCCGGGATCAAGGTCGTGTCCTATGATCGACTGATCCTCAACGCCGATATCGACGCCTACATTTCCTTCGATAACGAAAAGGTCGGCGAGATGCAGGCCGGCGGCGTGCTGCACGCTGCGCCCAAGGGCAATTACTTTTTGCTCGGTGGTGCGCCCACCGACAACAACGCAAAAGTCCTGCGCGAAGGCCAGATGAAAGTGCTGCAACCGGCCATCGACAAGGGCGATATCAAGATCGTCGGCCAACAGTGGGTGAAGGAGTGGAACCCGACCGAAGCGCTGAGCATTGTTGAAAACGCCTTGACCCGCAACGACAACAAAATCGATGCCATCGTCGCCTCCAATGACGCCACGGCAGGCGGCGCCATCCAGGCACTGGCCGCTCAGCAGCTGGCCGGCAAGGTGCCGATTTCGGGGCAGGACGCCGACCTTGCAGCGGTCAAGCGAGTGATCGCCGGCACCCAGACCATGACCGTGTACAAGCCACTGAAACTCATCGCCTCCGAAGCGGCCAAGCTCTCGGTGCAACTGGCGCGCAACGAAAAACCCGCCTTCAGCTCGCAGTACGACAACGGCAGCAAAAAAGTCGACACCATCCTGCTCACGCCCACTGCGTTGACCAAGGACAACATCGACCTGCTGGAACAGGACGGCTTCTACACCAAGGCGCAAATTGCCGGGAAGTGATCAAGGCCCTGGGAGCGGGTTTTCTCGCGAAGGCGGCACCTTCACTCTCGCCGCAAGCTGAACCCCCTTCGCGAGCCGGCTCGCTGCCACAGGCTTAACGGTGTCTGAGTCCTTGTTATATGAGCCCTCGCCATGTCCGACTATCTGCTGCAAATGAACGGTATCGTCAAAACCTTTGGCGGTGTCAAAGCGCTCAACGGCATCGACATCAAGGTCAAACCGGGTGAATGCGTTGGACTGTGCGGCGAAAACGGCGCCGGCAAGTCCACGCTGATGAAGATCCTCTCGGCGGTCTACCCCCACGGCACCTGGGACGGTGAAATCCTCTGGGACGGGCAACCGCTCACGGCCCAATCCATCAGCGAGACGGAAGCCGCCGGTATCGTCATCATTCACCAGGAATTGACGCTGGTTCCGGACTTGTCGGTGGCCGAAAACATTTTCATGGGCCATGAACTGACGCTGCCCGGTGGGCGGATGAATTACCCCGCGATGATCCACCGCGCCGAAACCCTGATGCGCGAATTGAAAGTCCCCGACATGAATGTATCGCTGCCGGTTTCGCAGTACGGCGGCGGCTATCAGCAACTGGTGGAGATCGCCAAGGCGTTGAACAAAAAGGCACGCCTGCTGATCCTCGACGAGCCTTCATCGGCCTTGAGCCGTTCGGAAATCGAGGTGTTGCTGGACATCATCCGCGACCTCAAGGCCAAGGGGGTTGCCTGTGTCTATATCTCCCACAAGCTCGATGAAGTGGCCGCCGTGTGCGATACCGTTTCGGTGATCCGTGACGGCAAACATATCGCCACCACGGCCATGGCCGACATGGATATTCCACAGATCATCACCCAGATGGTCGGACGGGAAATGAGCAACCTCTACCCTACCGAGCCCCACGATGTTGGCGAAGTGATTTTCGAGGCCCGTCACATCACCTGCTACGACGTCGACAACCCCAGGCGCAAACGTGTCGACGATATCTCGTTCGTCCTCAAGCGTGGCGAGATCCTCGGCATCGCCGGGCTGGTCGGCGCAGGCCGCACCGAACTGGTGACCGCGCTGTTCGGCGCTTACCCCGGTCGCCACGAGGGCGAAGTCTGGCTGGACGGTCAGCACATCGACACCCGCACGCCACTCAAATCGATCCGTGCGGGGGTCTGCCTGGTGCCTGAAGACCGCAAGCGCCAAGGCATCATTCCGGACCTGGGTGTCGGCCACAACATTACCCTGGCCGTGCTGGACAGTTACTCGAAACTGACCCGCATCGATGCTGAAGCCGAGCTGGGCAGCATTGATCGGGAAATCTCGCGCCTGCACCTCAAGACCGCGAGCCCGTTCCTGCCGATCACCAGCCTGTCGGGAGGCAATCAACAAAAAGCGGTATTGGCAAAGATGCTGCTGACCCACCCCCGGGTGCTGATTCTCGATGAACCCACCCGAGGTGTGGACGTCGGCGCCAAATACGAAATCTACAAGTTGATGGGCGCGCTGGCCGCCGCGGGTGTGTCAATCATCATGGTGTCGTCGGAGCTGGCCGAAGTGCTCGGCGTTTCCGACCGCGTGCTGGTGATCGGCGAGGGCCAGCTGCGTGGCGACTTCGTCAACCATGAACTCACCCAGGAACAGGTGCTCGCTGCCGCACTCAGCCAGCCCGGCAGCCATAACAATAATGATCGGAAATCCGCGTAAATGAATCAGGTCAAACAACTGTTCACCCGCTACAAAATGCTCGCGCTGGTGTTTGCCGTGGTGTTGATCTGGCTGTTTTTCAGCTGGCAGACCGAGGGCGGATTTCTCACCCCGCGCAACCTTTCCAATCTGTTGCGCCAGATGTCCATCACCGGCATTCTCGCCTGCGGCATGGTGCTGGTCATCATCAGTGGCGAGATCGATTTGTCGGTCGGCTCATTGCTGGGCCTGCTCGGTGGCCTGGCGGCCATTCTCGATGTGATTTATCACATTCCACTCCTGGTGAACCTGAGCCTGGTCGCCCTTTGCGGATTGTTGATCGGCCTCGCCAACGGCTACATGGCGGCTTATCTGCGCATACCCTCTTTCATCGTCGGCCTGGGCGGCATGCTGGCTTTCCGAGGCATTTTGCTGGGGATTACCGGCGGCACGACCATCGCTCCGGTAGCGCCGGAGCTGGTGTACATCGGCCAGGGTTACTTGCCCCACACGATCGGCACCGGCCTGGGTGTTCTGTTGTTCGCGCTGACGGTGTTCCTGACCTGGAAACAACGGCGCAATCGCGCCCTTCACGGTCTGGCGGCGCATTCCCTGGTGCGCGACGTCATACGCGTGTTATTGATCGGCGCCGTGCTGGCCGGCTTCGTCCAGACGCTCAACAGCTATGACGGGATTCCCGTGCCGGTCCTGCTTCTGCTGATTCTGCTGGGTGTGTTCAGCTACGTTGCCAGTCAGACCGTGTTCGGTCGCCGCATCTATGCCGTGGGCAGCAATATGGAGGCAACGCGCCTGTCCGGTATCAATGTACAGGCCGTGAAGCTGTGGATTTTCGGGATCATGGGCGTGATGTGCGCCCTCGCCGGCGTGGTCAATACCGCGCGTCTGGCAGCCGGTTCGCCTTCGGCTGGCAGCATGGGTGAACTCGACGCCATTGCCGCCTGTTTCATTGGCGGCACCTCGATGCGCGGTGGCTCGGGTACCGTCTACGGTGCCCTCCTCGGCGCGCTGGTCATCACCAGCCTGGACAACGGCATGTCCATGCTCGACGTCGACAGCTATTGGCAGATGATCGTCAAAGGCAGCATTCTGGTTTTGGCCGTATGGGTGGATGTCAGTACGCGCACTGGGCGACGTTGAGCCCAGTTCCTTGGCTAGGAACGGTGCCAGAAACGCGGCCAACGACGCTGGAACGAAACCTTGCGAAACGCCTCCAGCCACTGATCGGCATCGATGGTGCGCTGCTCGGGGTCGAAGCTCAACGCCTGGCGCAAGGCAGGCCAGAGCGGGCGCGGCAGTTGTGCCGGGCGTCGTAAGGTTCGGTACAGGCCCTGGTCCCTGGCCTTGAGCGCGTCCAGACGATGGAAAGGGTGTATGCCGCTGGCCAGTTCATACAGCACGCATAGATGATTTCGGATCACGGGGAATGATCACTTGATGGTCGAATGCCTGAATCAGTATCTGGAGACAAAACCTTCACACCCCAGCAGGGCCCCAGAAAACACAGGGTGGAAGCCGTTTATTTTCCAAATGAAGTGCACCCACGGTGTAAGTTTCTACACAACGTCCCTGCCCCTAATCCTATGCTTCAAAGCCTTGCGTACACGATGATTCATCGCGATATTCCAAGCTCTCTGCGCAGAGGAACCACCAGAACGGATTGACCCAATGCCAGCCCTCCCTTGAATGAAGACCTCTTTTTTAGGGCGACTCCTTCAGCGTCAGGTAAGGATTATCATAGGGTTTCTCGGTAAAAATCAGGCCCGGGTCCTTGAGCAGGTAGCCCTTGATGTCGCGTGTTTTGCGCGGGCCTTTGATTTCACAGACCCAGATGTTCATGCCCTCTTCGCTCTTGTGGTGCAGACCCAGCTTTTCAAAACAGCGTTGTACCCAACGCCAGTCGCTGGTCCCCTGCTCCTTGGCCAGGCGTGCGGTTTCAGTGGGTTGTTGGGCATCGTGCTGAAGGATCTTCGGGCTGATCAAAAAAGCCGTCTAGACGACGCTGTGAGCGGGTGCGTGGCCGTCGTTAATTACGAAAAATTCGTCGACAGCCGCTGAGAGAACTGGATCGGGCAGGCGCAAGCCGAAGGAACGGCTTGCACCTGCCTGTGTGTACATGCCGTTGTCACCCTTCTGGGTCCCTCCTCAATGAAGCAGCCCGAGGATATACGCCTTGACTGCCGCCTCGGTCTTGTTGGCCGCATTGAGCTTACGCATCGTATTGACCAGATGAAATTTTACGGTGCGGGCATCAATCGACAGGACACAACCAATCTCACTGTAGGTTTTCCCGACTGCCGTCCACTTCAGCACTTCCTGCTCGCGAGAGGTCAGTTCCTGAGTGGCTTCGGGCACCCGCTTGGGAGTGATCAAATTGGCCATCGTGGAATGCACATTCATCGCCACCCACATCATCTTCTTTTCATTCGAAAACATCTCTTTTTCGCTCAGTACCTCTGCAGAGCGCATCAAGGACAACAAGCCGACCGAACCGAAACCACCATGCACCGGCATGCACCAACCGTTACATAACCCTACTTGCTGCGCCTCTTCCCAGAACTCCCGCCGGCCAATGGGATTGGTCGCTGACCAAATCAGCGGCGTGCTGTGTCTTAATCCATGCTGTACCGTAGGATCAATTGCAAAATAATTATTACTGACGTACTTCTCTTCCCAAACTTTCGGAAAATCTGACAGGAGATAAAAATCAGGAGCGGTGACAGGAATCGGTATGCGCATACCATAGGAACAGTGTTCAAACCCCAGCTCGGACGCAACCTTTTTCAATCCATCAAATAATACAAACTCCGACTCTGACTCCGTACACAAGCTAAAAATCCTTTCGCGAAACTCGTCCAAATTTCTCACCCTGTTACATATTGGTACGAAAGTGCCGTTCCAAACCCGTGACACCCTGCGTAGGATCCTCCACTGTAGCCCTGCCTAGGCATCAAAAAACTTGATGGTTCATCAGTCTGCTCCCATCCTTGTGAATAGCGCGATCATTTCGCAACCTGTAGATATCAATCGAGAACGACTATGCTGGCTCCAGACGGATACATTCGCATGACATTCAGCGACTTCTGCACCTTGTCACTGAAGCAGGATATCGCCTGGCCTGACTCCTCTCTGTTAGAAGAGCTTCGAGGCCTGGGTCTCAGTGTCGAGTCAGCCGGGTACTGCGAATGGACCGGGGAACGTACCATACCAAGGGTCAGTCTGGGCTGGAGTTGGTTATGCCACTCCCACTCCGCTACCCCCGTGATCGCTCCTGGAGGCATCAGCTCCAACGTCATGTTACGCACCCCCAACGGTTATGACCTCGGCGCCAAGCTGACTGAAGAACTCATTACGACCTGGCTCCATAGCCAACCCTGGCAAGGTGGGGTACCCCGGCCCCACTGAGCGCACCCTGCCCAAATGGGCAGCTTATACTGATTGATCTCTTGTGACTAACTATGGATCCAATTTAGACAGTCCGAGAGTCGCATGCTACAGACCATAACTGGCACAGCCGCGGAGCTAGGCTCGCGCGTGGAGACGGCACTCGCCTCCTATCGCTACAAGATATTCCTCGAAAAACTAGGTTGGCCGCTCCCCTCCAAGAATGGAGAGGAAGTGGACGAATTTGATCGAACGGATACTGTTTACGTCATTGCCAAAGATCAATGCGGCGAGATCTGCGGGTGCGCTCGGTTACTCCCGACTACGCGCCCGTATTTGCTCCGTGAAATATTTCCGGAACTGATGGGCGATATCCCGCTTCCAAATTCCGCCGACACCTGGGAACTCTCTCGTTTTTCCGCGACACCGCTTAACGAGCCCAGTAGCAATACAGCTCAGGCCTGGAAAAACACTTGCACACTAGTGGCAGAAACTGTTTCAGCTGCCATCCAACTCGGCGCCAGTCGTTTAATCGCCTTCTCTGCCGTGGGCAACGAACGTCTCTTGCGGCGTATGGGCGTCAGTGTTCACAGGGTGTCAGCGCCTCAATTGATCGATAGCAAACCAGTGCTGGCATTCTGGATTGAAATTGATGAGCAGACTAAAACCGCGCTCAATATAACCTCCCGCTCATCCGCGCCTCTCTTCAAAACGAATTCATAGTATTCAGGAAAAGCACGCCTCTCGCTCATCGTGCGTAACACCCTCACTCTTGGTGCTCTCACAATGCTCTGTAGGCCGGCCGTCAGGTTGTTTTAGACAGTAAACAAAGTTTACCCACTCGCTCTTTTTCAGTGTTGTCGACATCGACTTGAAACCACGCAGGATTCCCTTGAAAAATGAATAGCCATCATTACCCGCTCTCTGTCGGGTCTCACCCTGCCCTCCCTCTATCCACCGCCCAGCGCGGAGTGTGGGTGGCACAGCGCATAGACCCCAGTAACCCTCGTTATAACTGTGCGGGCTATCTTGAGATTGTGGGAGCCATTGATACCGATCTTCTTCAGCAGGCAATTGTCCTTGCGTTGCAGGAGACCGAGGCGTTACGGGTACGGTTCGTCGAGGAGCAGGGTGAGCCCTGGCAAATCATTGATCCACATAGCCCTCAGCCGCTGACAGTCGTTGACCTAAGCGAGCAACCTGATGCTCAGCAAACGGCCCTGTCATGGATGAAGCGCGACCTGGGTACTGCCCAAGACCTCGTCCACTCTCAACTGCACCTGCATGCGCTGTTCAAGCTGGGCCCAGAGCATTCATTCTTTTACCTTCGTTACCACCATATCCTGATGGATGGCTACGGCCAGACCCTTTATTGGCGTCGTATCGGTGAAATATACAGTGCCTTGTCGGCCCAACAGCAATACCCCCTTTCCAGCGCCCACCCACTGTCAGTGATTCTGGCAGACGAAGCCGAGTATGAGGCAAGCGCCAGACATGAGGACGATCGGCAGGCATGGCTGGACAAGCTACTGCAACCGCCTGCGGCCTTGCAGCTGTCCGATAACGTTGCCCTGTCCAACCGCGGAATGCGGCGCCTGAGCGCTCCACTGCCCAAACCGTTGGAAATAGCCTTACAAGCCCGTGCTAAATCCACCGGTACAGGCTGGTCGGTGCTGATCATCACAGCCATCGCGATCTATATCCGCAAGCTAAGCAGCAGCAATGACCTGCTGCTCACCTTGCCCGTTTCTGCGCGTTTGAACGCTGCCGCGCGTTCGACACCCACCATGCTGGCCAATGAACTGCCACTGCGCCTGAACGTGAGTGCCCATTCGTCCTTCAAGGAACTGGTGCACGACATCACACGTAACATCGGCTTCGCGCTCGCCCACCAGCGTTACCGTGGCGAGGCCTTGCACCGCGATCAACAGCGTAGCGGTGCGCGCAGTCGCTTGAGCGGGCCAGTCATCAACGTCATTTCCTTTGACCAGGATGTTCGCTTCGGCGACTGCCCGACCATCCCGCACTATCTGTCGACCGGCCCGGTGGAGGACCTGCTGATCGGCTGTTACGGGCGAGCCGACGGTAGCGGGCTTCAACTGTTTTTCGACGCAAACCCGGGGCGCTATAGCCAGGCGGACCTGAAAGCTCATCAGGATCGCTTTCTGCAAGTACTGAGTGCGCTACTGAACGCAGAGCCCGATCAGCCCATCCATGGAGTCGATGGCCTATTACCCGTCGAACACAGTCTACTGGCGAAATGGAACGCGACTGAACGCCCCTATGACTTGAACCGCAGCCTGGATCAGCTCTGGGACGAACAAGCACAGCGAACGCCGGATCGCATTGCGGTCACCGGCCCCTCCGGCACACTGACCTATGGCGAGTTGCAAAGCGAGGTCAATCGCTTGAGCGCCCATCTGGTTACCTTGGGGGTACGGCCCGGGCAAAGAGTGGGAGTCTGCGATGTACGCTCTTTGGAGATGGTCATCGCTCTGCTCGCCGTCCTTAAAGTCGGTGCCGCCTACGTGCCACTCGATCCGGAACTGCCGAGCGAGCGCCTGGACTTTCAGGTCGAGGACGCCCAGTTGGTCATGGTCCTGACCCGCAGCACCTTGAGCAATACCCTCGCGGCACTGCAGAGCAGTGGATGCCGGACCCTCTGTGTCGATCGGACCCTGCCGGACCTGCCCCATCCAGGCGCTCCCCTGGAGCACATCGCCAACCCGCAGAACGCCGCCTATGTCATCTACACTTCGGGGTCGACCGGGCAACCCAAAGGGGTCGAGGTTCCCCATCGAGGGGTGGTGAATCGCATTCTCTGGATGCAGGAGCAGTACTCGCTGCAAGCTGACGACTGCGTGCTGCAAAAGACCCCGTTCACCTTTGATGTCTCGGTCTGGGAATTTTTCTGGCCGCTGCTGTTTGGCTGTCAACTGGTACTGGCCGAACCCGGTGCGCACAAAGACCCGCGTCGCATTGCTCAGCTGATTCGTGACTACAGAGTAACCACCCTGCACTTCGTGCCCTCCATGCTCGATCTCTTTCTCGAAGAGCCCGAATTGTCAGGGGCCATACCATTACGTCGTGTGTTTTGCAGCGGCGAGGCGCTGCGCGCAGGCACCGTAAAAGCCTTCTTCGACACCTTCCCCCCATCGACCGCAGTTGCCTTGCACAACCTCTATGGCCCGACCGAAGCGTCCATCGATGTTACCCACTGGACCTGTTCGGCATCCGATGCCCAGGGCTCGGTACCCATTGGCCACCCGGTTGCCAATACCCGTTTGCACATCCTCGACGAGGCCGGGCAACCGGTCCCAATCGGGACCGTGGGCGAGCTGTACATCAGTGGTGTACAGGTTGCGCTGGGCTACATCAATAGGCCGGAAATCAACGCCATGCGGTTCTTGCCTGATGCCGACGGCCAGGGCCAGGTCTATCGCACCGGTGATCTGGCTCGTTACCGTCGGGATGGCGCCATCGAGTTCCTCGGACGCATGGACGACCAAGTCAAGATCCGCGGATTCCGTATTGAACCCGGGGAAATCGAAAGCGTATTGATGAGCCACGAGCGCGTTGCGCTGGCAGCCGTGACCGCCTGGCAGCCGCCACTCGGAGAGCTTCGTCTTGTGGCCTATGTTGTCGCCAGCGCCAGTCAAACCCCGTCGACAAAAGAGCTGGTTGATCACCTGTCGATCAGCCTGCCTGAGTACATGGTCGCGCAGCACTTCGTATTTCTCGATGCACTGCCCCTTTCTCGAAACGGCAAGCTGGATCGTGGTGCATTGCCGGCGCCAATGATTGAGCAAACCCGCGCCGTGTTGTCACTCGATACGCCTGAGGAACATCTGCTGGGCGCTATCTGGCAGAACCTGTTGGGCATCGACTCGCCCGATCCCGAGCTGTCGTTTTTTGCGCTGGGGGGAGATTCAATGCTCGCCATCCGCGCCCGCTCGCTGGCCGAACAACAGGGTTACAGCTTCAACGTACAGGACGTTTTCAACTACCCGACCCTGCGCCAGTTGGCCACGCATCTGCGACCGTTCAACCGTGAAATACCGGTCATCCGTGCTGAACCTTTCGATATGTTGCGTCCCCAAGATCGTTCACGGCTGCCGGCCGGCCTGGTGGATGCCTATCCTCTGTCCGCGATGCAAGGCGGGATGATCTACCACGCGGAGCTGGCCCGGGACAGCTCGGTATACCGGGTGGTAACCAGCCTGCATATCGGCACCCGCTTTGACGAAACGTTGTTGCGCAACGCCATCGCCGCCACCGTGCAGCGGCATCCGGTACTACGTACGCGCTTCGACCTTTCAACCTTCAGCGAGCCCTTGCAACTGGTGCAGGAGCACGCCACCGCGCCCGTTGAAGTGATTGAGACCCTGCTAGGACAGCCCTCAGCCGCGATCGACATGCACCTGGCAACCTGGGTCGATCAAGCCAAGCATCATCATTTCGAACTGTCCAACGCCGCCTTGATGGCCTTCACCGTCCACCTTCGCGCAGCCGATGCCTTCCAGCTGTCCGTGATCGAACACCACGTCATCCTCGACGGTTGGAGCGATGCGGCGATGCTGGAAGAAATCATTGAACGTTACGCCGCGGCACTGGAAGGCCAGGACCTCTGGCTGCCTCAGTTGCCATCCTCCTACCGCGACTTCGTGGCGGCCGAGCGCGAGGCCCTGCTTGACGAATCATCGCGGGACTTCTGGCAGCAGCGGCTGGTTGGCAGCGAACCTACCCTCCTGCCACGTGCCAGCGACAAAACCTTGGGCAGTAACGCCACTCGACACAAGGCGTTCGAAGTTAGCGTTGCGCCTGTACTACTGGACCAATTGCAGCAAGTGGCACGAGCACAAGCCCTGCCCTTGAAAAGCCTGTTAGCGGCGGCCCACCTAGCCGTCCAGCGCCTAGTAGGTAACACAGAGCAGGTGGTCACCGGAATGGTGGTCAATGCCCGCTTGGAAGAGGACGGCGGTGACGCCGTGTTGGGAGTATTCCTTAATACACTGCCGCTGTGCATCGACACCCGGGAGCAAAGCCTGCTCAACCTGGCTCGGCTAGCCTTTGCTTTCGAACGCGATGCGGCCCCCCATCGGCGCTTCCCGTTTACCGAGATTGAACAACTGGCCGATGGCCTTCAGCTGGACAGCTATGTAAATTTCATCGATTTTCACAGCCTGTGGAAACACCGAGACGCCAACGGCGCGCTGATTCGTCATGGTATCGGTGTGGCAGAAACCAACTACCCTTTGGCCGTGAATTTCCTGATCGACCCAGTCAGCGGTCATTTGCGGGCATGGCTGGACTGTGACCTGAACACCCTGGATGAAGCTTTCTGCAACCGGCTCACCGGCTATTACGGCAAAGCACTGAGTGCCCTTGTGGAACAGGGTGAGCAATCGGTCGCCGAACTGGCACTGATGGAGCCAGCTGAACAGGCCAGGATTGATGACTGGAACCGTACAGACGTCGATTTCAACCGAGCCGCTACTGTGCACGGCCTGTTCGAAGAGCAGGTCGACCGCACCCCTGATGCCATCGCACTGGCCCACCGCGATAGCGAAATCAGCTATCTGGCACTCGATGCTCAAGCCAATCGCCTGGCCCACCATCTCATCGCGGGAGGGCTCAAGCCAGGGAGCCTGGTAGGCGTCAGCCTCTACCGGGGCATCGATATGGTGATGGCGATCCTCGCCGTGCTCAAGGCCGGCTGCGCCTATGTACCGCTCGACCCTGAATATCCCTATCAGCGTCTGGCCTTCATCGCCGAGGATTCCGGCCTGGCCGCCCTCATCGCGCAGCAGAGCTGCCAGATTATTGATCTGGTCAAACACAACGTACTGATCGACCGTGACAAAGCCACCCTTTCGCAGCGTCCAAGCCATCGTCCCCGCCTGGATCTGGACGCCGAAGCCACGGCCTACGTGATCTATACATCCGGCTCAACCGGTTTACCCAAAGGCACGGTCATTCGCCATCGCAACGTCACCAACTTTTTCGAAGGCATGGACCGACGTATCGGATGCACGGCACAAGATACCGTACTGGCACTCACCAGTATGTCCTTTGATATCTCCGTACTGGAATTGCTCTGGCCCTTGGTACGAGGGGCCAAGGTAGTGGTTGCCGGGGAACGGATCATCCAGAACCTGGCGCCAGATCCACAAGTCGCGGCACGCCCTCTGGGGCTGAGTCTGTTCTTTTTCTCGGCAGGTGCTGCCGATGATCAGCGCCAGGAAGGTTATCGCCTCTTGATCGAAGGGGCAAAGGCAGCGGACGCCATGGGCCTGGAAGCCATATGGACACCGGAGCGGCACTTCCACGAATTTGGCGGGCTCTACCCCAACCCGTCAGTCATGTCCGCCGCGCTGGCGGCCGTGACTCAGCGGATCGCCATACGCTGCGGTAGCGTTGTCGCCCCCTTGCACGATACGTTGCGCCTGGCAGAAGAGTGGTCGCTGGTCGACAACCTCTCGCAGGGACGGGTCGGACTGGCTTTCGCCTCAGGCTGGAACGCCAATGACTTTGCCTTGGCGCCAGAGGCCTATGGCAATCGCAAACAGCAGATGCTTGAGCAAATCGACGAGTTCAAGCGTCTCTGGCGAGGCGAGGCGCTCGAACGAGTCAATGGCAACGGGGAACGCGTGGCGCTGCGCATTTTTCCACGCCCCGTCCAATCAGAACCGCCGATGTGGCTGACATCGGCTGGTGCGGTTGAAACCTTCGAGCGTGCGGGCGCAAGCGGAGCAAATCTACTGACCCACCTGCTGGGCCAGGACATCGACGAACTCGCGCGAAAGATCAGCGCCTATCGCAGCGCCCGGAATACAGCGGGACACGCCAGCCCCGGACGCGTGACCGTGATGGTCCATACCTACCTGGATGAAGACGCTGAACTGGCCCGCAGCCGGGCACGCGGACCGTTCAGGGAGTACCTGCGCACGTCCACGGAGCTGTGGCGGATGCTGTTCTCCAGCATGGGGGTTGAGTACCCCGAACTCATGACCGAGGAAGACATCGAATCGGTCCTGGATATGGCGGTCGATCGTTATTTCGACCGATCTGGCCTATTTGGCTCTCCGGAGTCGGTGAGCCCGACCTTGCGAGCCCTTGCTGGCGCTGGTGCTGATGAAGTGGCGTGCCTGGTGGACTTCGGCGTTGCCACCGATGACGCCTTGCAAGGCATCGCCACCCTTGGCCGGCTCAAGCAACTGCATGATGCGCAAGTGGCCGATGCCGACCATTGCTTCGCGCAGTTGTGTCGTCGGCATGCGGTCACCCTGGTACAGGGGACTCCTTCACTGATTGCCGCAGTGTGTGCAGAACCCCAGGCACTGGCCGCCTTGGAGAACACACGGGCACTTCTGGTGGGCGGGGAAGCATTCCCTGCCGGGCTGGCTGACCGTCTGCTGGCTGCCCTGCCCCGCACCCGCGTGTTCAACATGTACGGCCCGACCGAAACCACCATCTGGTCGACAGTGCACGAGTTACAGCGCAATGGGCAGAGCAGCCTGATCCCGATCGGCCAACCCATCGCTAACACCGAGGTGTTGATACTGAATGCTCAGATGCAGCGTCAGCCCATTGGCGTGGCGGGAGAACTCTGGATCGCCGGTGAGGGTGTGTCCGGGCTCTATCTGGGACGCCCGGAGTTGACCGCCGAGCGCTTCCCGCTCCATCCGCAGGGTGGCGGGCAAATTTACCGCACCGGCGACCGTGCGCGCTGGAGAACCGACGGTACGCTGGAACTGCTCGGCAGGATCGACCGCCAGGTCAAGATTCTCGGTCACCGCATCGAACCGGATGAAGTAGAAAGCGTCCTGTCCCGGCATCCGGATGTGACTGCCGTGGCTGTGGTGCCCGTTGAAACCGCTACCGGTTACGAGCTGATCGCCTATCTCGCCGTGCAGGCCAATCCGGCCGATACGCGGGCGCAAGACTCCCACGTTCTGCGCTGGGGCGATATCTGGGAGGGTGCCTATGCTAACCCGCACAGCGGCGTCAGCCATGTACCGGGGAGTGAGTTCGCAGGCTGGGCAAGCAGTTACACCGGGCAGCCCATTGCACTCAACGAAATGCAGGAGTGGTTGCATCACACCGTCGCCCGTGTACGTGACTTGCACCCGCGCTCTCTGATTGACGTAGGGGTCGGGGTCGGTTTGCTGCTGCGCAACCTGGCTCCGGTGGTTGAGGCCTACCTGGGCATCGATGTATCACAGACCGCATTGACCGCTGCCCGGCAAAGCCTGTCGACGGTTGATCATGCCCACTGTCGGGTTGAACTCGTCCAGGGCGATGCAGGTGAATTATCTTCAATCGGCACCGGTACGGCCGACACTATCGTCATCAATTCGGTGGTCCAGTACTTTCCAAGTAGCGAGTACCTGGAACGGGTAGTGCGTGAGGCAGTGCGAATTGTCAGCCCCCAGGGCCAGGTATTTATCGGCGATGTCCGCCATCTCGGACTGCTGGAAGCCTTCCACGCCAGCGTCCAGTTGGCAAAGGCCGAACCGCTGACAACGGCGGCCGAGCTGATGAGCACTATCGCCCGCAACGTCAAGGAGGAAGGTGAACTCTGTCTGGCGCCCAGTCACTTCATCGAACTAGCCAACCAGTTGGGGACCGTCGCCGAGACTCGCATCGAGCTGAAGCGCGGTCATGCCCTCAACGAGCTGACCCTATTCCGGTATGACGTTTCACTAATCGCTCAGCCCGGCCAGAAATCCCGTGAGCCTGGAACAAGCCGTGCCTGGGGCAGCTCCGAGCAGCCTGCGACTCTGACCGCGCTGGAACAGTCGCTTTCGCGGCTCGGCACTGCCCCTCTGACCATCACCGGTATCCCCAATCTGCGCCTAGTCAAGCCGCTGGCACTGCTGCGCTTACTGGCAGAAGTACCGGCCTGCACCATTGCATGGGAACTGGAGCGCCAGTTGTGGCTAGTCGAGGATTCGAACGCGATTGATCCAGAGGACGTCGCCAACCTGGCAGAACGCCTGGGCCTGGAGGTTCAGTTACTGATACAGGAGCAGGATCAGATGGATCGCTTCGATGCGCGCTTTTCGCTCCCCCGGCATCGCATCCAGCCCGCAGAACAAACGGATATTCACCCCGCTGCCGTATCCTTGGAGCAAACCTCTTGAATACGTCGACACGTACAAACAATCCCCTCGCGTCCGTCACTCAGTCGGCAGTGCGAACCCAACTGCGTCAATTTGCCAGGCAACACCTGCCACCGGCGATGTTGCCCTCACGCTTCGTGCTGCTGGACGTGTTGCCCAAGCTGCCCAATGGCAAAGTAGATCGCAAACGCCTGCCGGCGGTCGACCTGACACAAGATGGGCGTGCCTCGGGCGCACAACTCTATCACCCTCCGGGGACCGCCGATGAGTTCCAGTTGGTGCAGATCTGGCGCGACCTGCTGGGGGTCGACAAAATCGGTATCACGGACAGTTTCTTTGATTTGGGTGGCAACTCGCTCAGTGCGGTGCAAATGATGGCCCGGGTGCGTGAAACCTTTGGCACCTCGCTCAGCTTGCGCCAGCTGTTCGAGAAGCCGACGGTGCATGCGCTCGCTCAGATGCTCGATGTCTCGCGCTCCGGCATTGCGTCTGCCACCCCGGGCAAGCGGAGCATGGCTACCTCGGCCTTGATCGAGGAGGCCCTGTTACCCGCCGACATCATGCCTGGGACCTTCACGTCCGTGGTGTCCTATAGCAGGCTGCTGTTGACCGGAGGAACCGGCTACACCGGCGCCTTTCTGCTGCGCGAGCTGCTGGATCGCTCACAAGCCGTCATCGATGTGCTGGTCCGCGCCGCCGATGCCGAACAGGCCAATACCCGTATTCGACAGAACATGGCCGAATACGGTTTATGGCACGAAGCCGACGCGGCACGCCTGAACGGTGTCGCCGCCGATATCGGACGGCCATGGTTCGGCCTGGACCGTGCGACCTACATGGCCTTGGCGGAGTCTGTCGAGCTAGTGGTCCACAATGGCGCCCTCTCCAACTACGCTCAATCCTATTGGCAGCTCAAGCCTGTCAACGTGCTGGGTACATTGGAGGTCCTGCGCTTTGCCTGCCGCTCGCGGACCAAGCCAGTTCACCACATTTCGTCCCTGGCCGTATTTCCGGTGCTCAGCGGCGAACATCACTACAGCGAAGGTCCCTTGCACAGCCCTGAGCACGTGCTGGGCGGCTACCAGCAGACCAAATGGGTCGCCGACCGCCTAGTCACTCAGGCCGGTGAGCGTGGCCTGCCGGTCTGTATCTATCGCCCCGGCCAGATCTGCGGCTCGCAGAGCAGCGGTGCAGCCTCCAGCGATACCTTTCTCAACGCGGTCATCAAAGGCTGTATCCAGGCGGACGCCGCCCTGCCCTTCGACATCACACTGGAGATGGTTCCCGTCGACTTCTGTGCTGCCGTCGTCGCGCACGTCGCCCTCAAGGGCCAGCACCAAGGTGGCACCTTCCACCTCACTGGTGCGCGCCGCCTGCACTGGCAGGACGTGATCGACATGATCCGCGATTGCGGCTACCCCCTGCGCGACCTGCCTTACAAGGACTGGTACCGGGAAGTCGTCGGCGCGGTGGAACGCGGTGAGGAAAACGAACTCGCCAAGTACCTGATGCTGTTTGCCGAACATGAACCGTCGCCGGATGTCGGCCAAACCGGGGCAACCTTGACCTTCGGAACCTCGCAACTGGAAGCCGCCCTCGCCGGATCGGGGATCCATTGCAAGCCCTTGGACAGCTCGATGATGACCACCTACCTGGACTACTTCCAGCGCAGCGGTTTTCTACAACCGGTGCCAGCCCGATGAAACCCGACAGTTTCTCACCGCACGTGAGCCGCCCCCTGGCGCGCGAATGGAGGATATGAATATGGTCAATTTGCAAAACACGCCAAACGTATTGGATCTGATGTGCCACCACGCCGTGACCCGACCGGATCATGAAGCGGTCACTCTAGTTCGAGACATCGAGAACGATGACGCGACAACACTCAGTTATCGACAACTCGATACGGCCGCCCGCGAATTGGCCGGCTGGTTGCAGGAGCGCTTCGACAGCGGCGAACGCATCCTGCTCTTGTACCCCGTCGGCCTGGATTTCACCGTAGCCTTCATGGCCTGTGTCTACGCGGGGATGATTGCGGTTCCCGCGCCGCTGCCGGGCCAATACAGTCACGAGCGTCACCGTGTGAAATCGATTGCGGTCGATGCGGGCGTAAGCGCGGTATTCACCGACCGGGACAATCTTGAAAAAGTACAAGCCTGGGGCAACGAAGAAGGTCTGGGCAGTTGTACCTACCTGGCCAGCGACCAACCCATCGTTTCGGATGTCGCCTGGCAGGCGCCACAAATCGACCGCCAGACGGTGTTGCTGTTGCAATACACCTCGGGGTCAACCGGCGACCCCAAGGGCGTGATGATCACCCATCAAAACCTCCTGCATAACGTGGACAGCTACCGCCTGGCACTCGGTTTCGATGAAAACACCCGCTTCGGTGGATGGATCCCCCTGTTCCACGATATGGGGCTGATGGCGCAGTTGCTGCCCGCGCTATTTCTCGGTAGCAGTTGCGTCCTGATGACGCCCCAAGCGTTTGTCCTGCGCCCCTACAGCTGGTTGCGAATGATCGACAAATACGACATTCACTATTCGGCCGCCCCGAACTTCGCCTTCGATCTTTGCTGCCGGCGCGTGACCGATGAGCAGTTGAGCAAGCTCGATCTGTCCCGCTGGGCATTTGCCACCAACGGCTCCGAGCCCATCCAGGCCGTCACCCTCAAGAGCTTTAGTGAGCGCTTTGCCGCCGCAGGCTTCAACACCGAAACCTTGTGCCCCTGCTATGGCATGGCAGAAGCGACCGTCTATGTCTCCGGTTATGGCAAACGCGGTCCAATGATCCGACAGGTGGATCTCCAGGCACTTGCCAACAAGCATTTCGAGCTCGCCCGTGAGGGTCAACCTTCACGCCAACTGGTCAGTTGCGGTGTCCCGGTGGGGTTTGACGTTCGTATCGTCTGCCCGTCCTCGCACGTTGCACTGGCGCCCGACCAGTTCGGCGAAATCTGGCTGCGCAGCGAAAGCGTTTCCCCCGGGTACTGGCATCGGGAAGCCGCGACACAGGCCACGTTCAACCTCACCACCGGCGACGGTGAAAGCGGCTTTCTGCGCACGGGTGACTTGGGGGTGATCCATGAGGGTGAGCTTTACGTCTGTGGTCGTATCAAGGAAATGCTCATCGTCCGAGGTCGTAACCTATACCCCCAGGACATCGAGTTCGAGCTTCGCCGTCATCACCCGGAATTGGCCAGCCGACTGGGCTCCGCCTTCGGCGTGATGCTTGAAGGCGGCGAAGCGCTGGTGATCACCCACGAAGTGCGTGGTATGCCCGAGACCGAGAAACTGATCAGTCTCAGCAAGGCCATTCGCGGCACCGTCATGCGCGAATTCGGTATTTACGCCGTGGGCGTCACCCTCCTGCGCTCTGGCAGCGTAAGGCGTACCACCAGCGGAAAAATCCAGCGGGGGGCCATGCGCGAGCTGTTCCTGGCCAATGAACTGCCGGCCCTCTATGAATCTCTGGATGCAACCGTACAGGAGCTGCGTCTGATGCAACCAAAGAACGGTCTCATTGCCCAGGACCTGAGCCTGACCGGTGAATCGGCATGACGGGACACACCTCTTTCGCCGAACCGGCAAACCCGGTGACCACGGCACCACCTGGAGCACGCAGGCCGGAACCGGCCGATCAACAACTCGCTAGTCTGCTCAACGCCTCCCAAAGCATCCGGGGAGCATTTGCCAGAGAGGTATTGGCCGAGCTGGACAGGCAGGAAAGCTTCCCCGGCGACGCCTGCCAGGTGCTCGACAATTTTGGCCTGCCGGCGTATTACGTTCCGCTGCAACACGGTGGCAAGCTGAACGACATGACCGAGTTGATGCAGCTTTGGCGGGCGGTCTCCCGCCACGACCTGACAGTTGCTATCGGCCATGGAAAGACCTTTCTGGGCAGTGTTTGTTACTGGCTGGCGGGCACTGCGGATCAGCAATCGCAGGCCGCCAGGGAGGTCATCAAGGGCAGCATCTATGCTTGGGGACTCACCGAACGCGCCCATGGCAGCGATTTACTGGCCGGAGAGCTGACCGCTGTGCCGCACGAGGATGGGTGGATCCTTGAGGGTGAAAAATGGCTGATCAACAATGCCAGCCGAGGCCAGGTGATGTGTCTGCTGGCACGGACCTCGGCCACCAGCGGGTCGCGGGGATACAGCCTGTTCATCCTGGACAAACGGTTACAACCCCAGGGCGCCTTCAGCCTGCTGCCCAAGGTAAAAACCCACGGTATCCGTGGCGCCGATATTAGTGGCATCGCCCTTCACTGCGCGGTGGTACCTCGACACGCCATGATTGGCGCGCCTGGCGCCGGCCTTGAAATCGTCCTCAAAGCCCTGCAACTGACTCGCACCGCCTGCGTCGGGCTGTCATTGGGCGCATCCGACCAGGCGTTTGCGATTGCCGTAGATTTCATGCGGTCACGAGCCCTCTATGACAACCTTCTGATCGAGCTGCCCCTGGCCCGGGCCACCCTAGGTGAAGCCCTCGCCATGCACCTATGTGCGGAGCTGGTGGGATTGACCGCCACCCGCAGCGTCCATGCCCTGCCTGAAGAGATGAGCGTGACCTCCGTGATCGCCAAGGCCTTTGTTCCCGGCGCGGTGGAGAGCGTGATCAAGCGACTGGGTGAAATGCTCGGTGCCAGAGCGTTTCTCGATCAGGTGCATCGGGATGGGATGTATCAGAAACTTGAACGCGATCACCGTATTGTCCCGATTTTTGATGGCAGCACGGTGGTTAACCGCAGCAGCCTGATCACCCAGTTCCCCTTGCTGGCCAGTGCCTGGAAACGGGCACGAAACAACACGGCCGGCTTGGAAACCACCTTGACACCGGGCCTGGAACTGCCAGCTTTCAACCCGACGCAACTGCAGCTGATCGCCTTGCAAGGTTGCAGTGTCCTGCAAGGCTTGCCTAAGGCCGCGATCCAGATCAGCGCACTGGCGACGGCGAAAAAGCTCCCCCAGACCGTGGCCACGCAATGCCGGCGCCTGCTCGCTCACGTTGAGGCGCTCTATCTGGAACTCGAGCAGTACGCCCCCACGACAGAGGGTGTCCCGGACTGCGCATTCGAGTTGGCAAGCCGCTATGAACGCTGCTTCGCCGGTGCCGTTTGCTTGCAGTTCTGGTTGTTCAATCACACCCGCGATGATGGCCCCGCCTTGAGACGCAAGCCGCAATGGTTACAGGCATGCCTTGCCTGGGTACTGGAAACGCTAGGCGACAGCAAGGAAGGTGAACGCGGGGCCTTTGAAGCATTGGCGACGCTACTGCTGGGCCACACCACAACGTGGCCGATCAACGGCATCTCTTTGCTGCGTGACACACCAGAAGAGGCTCGCTCATGAATCAGATGCTACAGCCAAACGATGTGTCGCAACTCGAGGCGCTCCTAGGGGACCCTTGGGCGCCCCTCAACGCCATCGGTTTCAATGCCGTCCTTGCAGCGGATGAACGCCAGGAGTTGTTGCTGGCCGGAGAAGCACTGCTGGATCAATACCAGCTCAATGCCCAATTCGTGCCGTTGGAACTGGGCGGGCGCCTGGTTAGCCTCAACGGACTGATCGCGGTGATGCGCTGCCTCTTCCGGCGCGACCCGAGCCTGGGGTTAGGGTACGGTGCGAGTTCCTTCCTCACGGCTGTCAATGTCTGGACCGCTGGACGCCCCGAACAGCAGACTCGGGTGGCCGACATACTACTCGGCAACGGCAAGCTAGCGTGTGCTTACCATGAGCTCGGCCATGGGAACGACATCTCGCGTGCGGACTGCAGCGCAGTACTCCACCCGGACCGACTCACGCTCCAGGGGGGGAAACAGGTGATCGCCAACGTGGCGAGAGCCCAAGCACTGCTGGTGTATGCCAGAACCGCCAGCGGAACAGGCGGCAGAAGCCATTCGCAAATACTCCTTGAGCGAACCGAGACGGCAGCCGGTACCCTCGTCGACCTGGCACGCTACAGCACGTCGGGCATGCGCGGGATCGCCCTGGGTGGGATCGAATTCAAGCAATGCGACCTCCCTCTGGAAAACCTGGTCGGCAACCCCGGCCAAGGGCTGGAAACGACCCTCAAGGCTTTCCAACTGACCCGTGTTGCATTGCCGGGTATGTTCAGTGGCATCCTTGATACCGGTTTACGCCTGACACTGAGGCATTGTCGTACCCGCACGCTGTATAGCAAGCCCGTCAGCGAGCTGCCCCAGGTTCGCGCTCGATTGGCTGAAGGTTTTGCCGACCTGCTTCTGTGCGATGCATTTGTCAGTGTTGCTGCCAATGCGGCCCATGTTGTCCCCACAACGCTGAATCTGTATGGCAGTGCCGTCAAGGCCCTGGTCCCTGCTGTCCTGGTCGCGGCCATGGACTCATTGGCCAGTGTGCTAGGGGCCCATTCGTACATACGCGAAGGGGACATGGCGATCTTTCAAAAACTGTTGCGCGATTTACAGCCGGTCGGTTTCGGCCATGCGGCACGGATCAGTTGCCTGATGACGCTGCTGCCGCAATTGCCCCTCCTAGCCAAGACCGCCTGGAACAAAGCCGCTCGGGCGCCAGAGGGACTGTTTGAGCTGGACGGGCAGCAGACGCCACTGCGTTTTGATCGCCTGAAACTCTCCAGTGGTGGACACGATACCTTGCTCGCTTCCCTGCTGGAGCTCTCGACCCAGGAGCCTACCCAAGGTCGTTGCGAGAGCGAGATATTTCACCTGGTGCGCCTGTTTGCCGATGAGCTCAAGGCCCTTCGTGAACAGTGCGCCGCCCTTACGGCTCAGGAAACAACGGCCCGTGCGAGCCCGGAAAGCTTCCGCCTGGCCAGCCGCTACAGTGTCCTGCTGTGCGCTTCGGCCTGCCTTGGCTTATGGCAATCGCAGCAACAGCACACCACAGACCCCTTCCTTGCCCAGCCGGCCTGGATCCTGGCGGTGTTGCTGCGATTGGCCGATCGGTCAGGACTGCCGCGCCAGCCCATGCCCGCCATGCCGACGCAAGCGTTACTCAACGAACTGACACAGCGTTACATGTCCCGGCAAAGCTTTGACCTGAGCCGTTTGCCACTGGCCACGACAGCAGGTTGGCATTGACGCCCGACACGTAACCGAGCGTGTTCACTCTCCCACTACACAGGACATTTTCAATGTTGACGCAAACCTGCCCCACGCTTTCCGCGAGCGAATTGAGTCACTGGCTGGCGACCCGTATTGCCCAGTACGTCAACCTACCCCTGGACGCCATCGAGCCGGACGAGCCCTTGAGCGAGTACGGACTCGATTCCGTCTACGCACTGACACTCATCGGCGAAGTCGGTGCCCACCTTGGTGTGGACGTCGATCCCACTGTGATCTGGGATTTCCCGACCTTGCGCACATTGTCCCAGGCACTAGCCAGTAACGCGGGCAGCTGCTGATGCTGCCCCTCAAGGACGCAATGGAGAACACCATGGAACCGACACTGCACGATATCCCGAGCCAGCGTACCTGTCCCTTTGATCCGCCCCCCGAGTACCGGCACCTGCGCGTCGAGCAGCCGATACTGAGGGTGAAAACACCCCGGGGCGACAGCACTTGGCTGGTGACGCGCTACAAAGATATTCGCTCAGTCCTGGCCGACAAGCGCTTCAGCTCGGACCCTCGTCGGCCGGGTTTCCCCTCCTACCTGACGGGCGATATCGCCCCTCCTCCCGGTTTTTTCCTGTTGATGGATGACGCCGACCACAAGCGGCTACGTGCCCTGATTGTTGGTGAATTCATCGGCCCTCAACTGGAAGCACTGAACCCGCTGATGCAGCGGGTAGTGGCCCGTAACATGGAAAAACTGCGCTCATTGAAGCCACCACAGGACCTGATTGCTACCTTTGCCCTGCCGATCGCCGCCCAGGTTATCTGCGAACTGCTCGGGGTCCCGTATGCCGACCATGGTTTTGTCCAGGAACGCACCGATACCATCCTCGACAGAAGCCGCTCCCCTGCGCAACAGGAAGCCGCAGTGGTCGAACTGATGGGCTATTTCGATCAGCAGGTGACCCTCAAGGAAAGTGCTCCCGGAAACGACTTGATCGGTCGGCTGATTCAAGACCCGGTGCGCTACAGCCAAGTCAGTCACGATGAACTGGTAGGCCTCGCGGCCCTGCTCCTACTCAGCGCCTACGACACGATGGCCCAGGTCATTGGCCTGGGGACCGTGGTCTTGCTGCAACAACCGGAACAGTTGAAGTGCTTCTTGGCGGAGCCGGCCCTGGCCGATAACTTCATTGACGAGATGGTCCGCTATCTCTCGGTCAACCATACCGGTCTCCCCCGGGTCGCCACCGCAGACGTCGAAATTGGCGGGCAGCTTATCCGAGCCGGAGAAGGTGTCGTGGTCATGCTCAACTCCGGTAATCGGGACGAACTGATCTACACACAACCCGACCAACTCGATATCCACCGAAAAGCCAGGAATCACCTGGGGTTTGGCCATGGACTGCATAAGTGCATCGGTGCCCATTTCGCCCGAGCCGAACTGAAAATCGTCTTTCGCAGCCTGTTCGGGGAGCTGCCCACCCTTGCCTTGACCTGCCCCATCGATACCCTGCCGTTTCGCCATGAAATGGTACTGTACGGCCTTAAGCAACTGCCGATCACCTGGACCGATGGCCCCAGCCAAGCCACCACTGAACACCTCCAGGAGACACCGAGCAAGCCCCTGCGAAACGAAGCAAGTCAAGCGGGCTGCCCTTACACGGGGAGCTCGCTATGATCCATGTCCTGGCATTGTCCGGAAGTTTGCGAGCCTCCTCGGTGAATACCGCTATGTTGCGCGCATGCGCCCGACTGGCCCCACCGGGCATGAACATCAGCCTGTTCGAGGCCATGGACCAGTTGCCCTTGTTCAATCCGGACAATGAAGGACATGAGACGTCGGCCGTGCTGTCCCTGCGTGAAGCCCTGAAAAATGCCGATGCCGTCATTATTGCCAGCCCTGAATACGCCCACGGCGTAACGGGTGTCATCAAGAACGCTCTGGACTGGATAGTGGGCAGTGGCGAACTGGAAGCCAAGCCCCTTGCACTGCTCAACAGCTCGAAACGCTCCGTCCATGCCCCCGCAGCGTTGAGGGAAACCTTGACCATCATGGGTGCGCACGTCCTGGACTCAGGCTCGCCGACGCTATCGCTTCCCAGCAATCAGGTGACCGAGGAACAGGCCTTGACCATGCCGGACGTCACCCAGGCACTGCAAGGCATGCTCTCAGCCCTGGCCCAAGCCATAGAAGCCAAGGCGCTCGAATGCGACGCCCACTGAGCCCCTCGGGGCCTTCTTCGATAATTTCTGGCTCAACCAAGAGATAACGACCATGAGTCTCTCTACACAAACACCGTCACACACCGGGCAATCAAGTCACGTCTTGCTTCTGGTGGCCATTCTGCTGGCAATTTTTGTCATCCCGACATCGATTTCCGGCACCGCCGTCGCTTTGCCCTATATCGCCCTGCAACTCAAGCCCGAGTTGACTCCCCTGCAATGGGTGGTGACCGCATTCAACTTGACTTTTGCCTGCTTCACCCTCGCCTGGGGCGCCGTAGCTGACATTATCGGGCGTAAAAGGGCCTTTACATTAGGTGCCCTGATCTATGGCGCGGGCGCTCTTATCAGCGCGACCGCGACCGACATCCTGGTCCTCGATTGCGCCCGAGCCATTGCCGGCATCGGCGCAGCGGCCATTTTCGCGGCGGGTAGCGCAATACTGGCAACGGAATTCGATGCCGCCGCTCGCCTGAAAGCCTTCGCTATGGCCGGTGCTGCCGTCGGGATCGGCGTGGGGATAGGCCCGACACTTTCGGGCATGCTGGTGGAGAACATAGGGTGGCGTGCGATTTTTTATGTGCATGCGGGCATCATTGCGATAGTGATCGCGGTGATTCCGTTACTGCGCCTGCAAGCACCCCACTTCAGCAACGCACGGATTGATTATCTCGGTATCGCGCTGTTTGTCGTGAGTGCATTGCTCCTCGTCACCGGCATCGTGCAAGGCTCCCAATGGGGCTGGAACAGTCAGGATACCCTCGGGTTGTTTGCCCTGTCCGTGGTTTCGTTTGCCGCCTTCATCCTTGTCGAGCGCTACCAGCGTCAGCCAATGCTGGATCTGTCGATCCTGCGCAACCGACAGTTCGTAGGTTGGTGCCTGGCCACCGTCACGCCGTCCTTCGGCTTTTTCACCTTGCTTACCTATCTACCCAGCTATTTGAGCTCCGTCGCGGGATACAGTGCCGGTACCACAGGTCTGGCAATGCTGCTGCTGGCCCTGCCATTGTTTATCTGCCCAGTGATATCAGCAAAGCTGGTAGAAGCTGGCACCAAGGCCAAAACCGTCTTGTTCGCCAGTCTGGGTATTCTGATCGTCGGTGATATCTGCCTTCTGTTCATCGGCACCGGCGCATCGCTCCTGGCATTTGCCGGCCCCATGCTGTTGATCGGTGCGGGAACTGGCCTGTGCGCCGGCTTGGCCGACGGCCAGGCACTCGGCAACGTGGCACCGGAAAAATCCGGCCTGGCAGCCGGTTTCCTGAACACGCTTCGCCTGGGCAGTGAAACCATCGCCATTGCATTTTACGGCTCCTTGCTGGCGACCAACCTGAATAAAGTCATGAGCACTGATTTACCAGATTTTGCGAAAGCACTGGATATCAAGCAACTGGCCAACACTGTTGCAGCTGGCAATCTAACGACGCCGCTGCAACTGGTCGATGCTGGCCATGCGGACCTATTCCGGACCTTCATGGACTCGAGCTACAACACCTCCTTCCACAGCGTCATGCTGGTGCTCATTGGCATCTGCTTCGTTCTGTCAATCGTGATTGTCAAACTACTCAGTCCCTCCGCAAGTACCAAGTCTCGCTTGGCCGCGGTGCCTGATCAAACCTAGAAGACGTGACGCATAGCTGTCAGGGCAGCGCGAGACAAATAATCGGGGTAATCGGCATATTGATTACTCCGAGACGTGCTGGTCGCTGACATAGGGCGAGTAGCCAAGCAGAACGCTCTCGATCTTGCCTAGTGCCTTCAGGAGCTTAGCTGTTTGGGCGATCGCTTTGACCCTACCGTTCCGAGGCACCGATCCTGCGTCACCCACTGTTTATCAACGGTTTGAGTTACGTCTGCCCCGGCACCTCGCACCAGATCGTACTCGACCTGCAGGACACCGCACCGGCGCACTTCAACCTCGAACCGACCGGGTACCTGCTGCACGCCTGGTATCCACAGCAAGGGCTAGGGCCCCATAACGGGGTCTTTGGCGAGTATCCGGGGCCTTATCCGTTTTATGACGTGAATGGCTTGATCGATTGAGCCGGGCTTGTAGGGTCACAACCTCAGGGTGCACCCGAGGGCGAACACCTGAGCTTAACGTAAGAAGCACGGACAGCGGCGCTAGCGCGGAATCTTGCGAAAAGCCTCAAGTAACTGATCGGCATCGATGTTGCGTTGTTCGGGGTCGGAGCTCAACGCCTAGGTGGCTCGGCAGTTGCGCAGAGGAGCCACCAGAACGACTTGACCCAGGCCAGCCCTTATTGAGCGAAGACCTCTATTTTTAGGGTGAGTCCTTCAGCGTCAGGTAGGGATTGTCATAGGGCTTCTCGGTAAAAATCAGACCCGGGTCCTTGAGCAGGTAGCCCTTGATGTCGCGCGTTTTACGCGGGCCTTTGATTTCACAGACCCAGATGTTCAGGCCCTCTTCGCTTTTGTGGTGCAGGCCCAGTTTTTCAAAACAGCGTTGAACCCAACGCCAGTCGCTGGTCCCCTGCTCCTTGGCCAGGCGTGCCGTTTCGGGGTGTTCCTGGGCATAGCGCTGAAAGATCTTCGGGGTGATCAAAAAAGCCGTCTCAGCGACGCTGTGAACCGGTGCATGGGCGTCGTTGATGATGATCGTGTGCCCGACGATACCTCGGCGAAGCCAGGTCATGAAGGCTTCGCCCAGGTCCTTTGCTTTCGCGTCCGGGCTTGGCAAACGGACT
The DNA here is from genome assembly GCF_013386165.1 of Pseudomonas gingeri. Classification (GTDB taxonomy): domain Bacteria; phylum Pseudomonadota; class Gammaproteobacteria; order Pseudomonadales; family Pseudomonadaceae; genus Aquipseudomonas; species Aquipseudomonas gingeri_C. Next base: position 135,911 of record NZ_JACAOS010000033.1, read on the forward strand.
GGCGATGCAGGTTTGCGCGGGGCAGACGGTTTGGGAACAGGCGGTGGTTTGACTTCGGCCGCTGCCGGGGAGTCGATCTCGTCGCGGGGCATGTCCGAAGAGCCGTCCTCGTCCAGCAGTTGGCACCACTGCGGCGGTTCGTCATATTCCTGAATCTGTTCATCCCTATCGTCGGAAGGTATCCCCTCCCAGTGGAAAGCCGCCTGGGCAGGCTCTTGGGTCAAGTCCGGCCCAATGCCCCACGGGGTAGACCGCTCGGACGCAGCAGGGTCCACGCCGAGGGTTTCAGTGTTTGGCACTACGGGCTCGGGGGTCACTTCCACGGTGATCGAACCGCTGAACACAGACGGTCGCTTGCCCTCCTCCCAGAGCAAGGCCGGCGAAACCTTGAAGAACGTGAGGGTCTTTTTCCATTTGCCGTTCTGTACCGTCGCGGTCCAGATTGCTTTGCCGTCCACGTTGAGCTGAATGATCGCGTTGTCCTGCAGCACGTTGAACAGTGTGGTGTTTGAGGACGGAACGCCTTCCGCGCCTTGGGACAGCAGGTGGGCACGCAACTTGTCTGCCACCGTTTTGCTGACCAGCCATAAGCCGTCATCGGTGAGCCAACCGTCTGAAGCGCGCGGTTGATTGAGCTTGAGCTGCTCGTTGACAAGAAAGCGCAGGCCCTCGATCAACCGGCGCTGCAAAGAGCTCTTGGGCGCGGCCAGGGCTCGCACAGGATTACCCCCCAACTCCTGCGCCACCGAAGCCTGATCGGCTTGGCTGACCAGTTCACCCAGGGTGCCGGCATGTTCATATTGCCCGGCCAGCACATAGATCAGGGCGCTCCAGGGTTCGGGGTAGGTGCTCAGCCAGTCAAGAATGGACGCGGGCAGCACTTGCATGCAGAGCAAGCCAGTCGCGGCGCTGTGGAGTTTGTAGGGTCGCCCTTTGCGGTACTTGAAGCGATACGCGCGCTGAATCGGCCCCTGCCAGGGATGCCACACCGATCCATCGTCCAGATGCACGTCCACATCGACCGCAATTTTCCCAAGGTCATGCAACAGCGCCGCGTACGCGATGGTGGCGGTCCAGGCCTCGGTTTGTGCGGCTTGGGTTTCCGGGGTGGCCCCTATGGGCAGCAGGTGCGACTGCCGAATCTTCAAGGCATAGACCACGATCTCCAAGCCATGATCAAGCATCCCACCGGGGTAAGCGTGGTGGTGGTTTTCGGAGGCCGGCAGTTGCTGAACCAGTTCGGCGTAGCGTTCGATGGGGTGTCGGTAGAGGTCGGCAAACTGCTGGCGTGACAACGAAGTGCGCTGCCAGATGTGCTCCAGCAGTTTTTGTCGGCGCGGGGTCGACAGCAGCTCGGTCGCCGTCTGAGGGACCAGGTGGTCAGCCGGCGGAGCAGGTTTGTGGGCGGGCGCGGGATCCGCCGCCTTTTTCAGTTTGAATCGCCAGAACATGCGGCATGCCATTCCTAAACGGTGTGGGAGAGCCTTTTGGCTGTTCATTTCACGGACGAGCCATTTGCGGGTAGGCCCTTTGCCCTTCGTTTTGCTTCCCTTGGTCCCTTCCGTTTCGTGGCTCCTTTTTGACCTTTTTGCGCGTGGGATGCCAGGGGAAAACTGGACTGGCCCCATTACATTTATGGCGCAACGCTGGGGTGGGGTTTTGTTCGTCTACAAGACAATAAGCTCGGACTGGAATTGAGGCTCAGGCAGTGGACCAGAACAACATGATCCTTTCTGAGCGCTGACGCCCACGTCGAAATATCCGACAGGCCCTATCTGAAAGGGAGACTAGACCGACAGAGGCTCTTTTCTCATGCTGAGGGGGTGTCCTGCCGACGTTGTCGGCAACATGCCCAGGTAGCTCGGATCTAAAAAGCTACGACGCGATGCTCGTGTTGATCACCACCGGACCGCTCTCGCATTCATCACTGCGGTCAGTCGTCAGTACCTTTGACGATCGAATGCCTACTGCACCTAAACCCAACGGGGAATCACTTTCCCCTGGGGATGAGTGTTTCCCCATTTTTCTGTTGAAATTGGAGACACTCATGACCGATCAAACTCAACCTGCTGCCGAAGAGAAAAAGTACTTCAACCTGTACCTTCATGGCATCGGCTACCTCAACAGCGTCAGAACGCTTACGCGTCATAGGCAGTCGTACCTGAAGGTTTCTGTTGCCGTACTCCAGGGCCCGGCAGACAGCACCGATTACACCTACATCGACTGCACGGTGGTCGGTATTGAAGCGAAGCAGCTCATCAGCCATTGCGCACAAGAGATCAACAGTTCACGCGAAACCGTCTTGGCGTGCTTCACGCTCAGCGACCTTTGGGTCAGTCCCTACATCCATCAGAAAGGTGAGCGACGAAGTCAGCCGGGGGCAGGACTGACTAGCAACTTGCTCTCTCTTTCCATGCTCAGAATCAACGGTGAAACGGTGTACGCCGCACCGCCCAAGGAGCCAGCCTCAGACGTCGATTCGGCGGTTACAACGGATCTAGCCGATGTGCCGGATATCACCGATGAGCCAGTGACGGCTGATAACTCGGAGGGCACCGGTAGCGGCGATCCAATCGACGCCCTGGAAGACCCAGCGGTCGCGCACGACGCGGCCTGATCCATCACTTATCCAGGCGCCCTGACCGGCGCCTTCTTTCACCTTAGGGGGCATGGGGTACCGTGCCTCCATGACTGAATACAGAGGCTGACGCCATGAGTTCTAACCTTGCCTTGAATGACAGACAGGCCCCAGAAACTCAAAGCAGTGCCGAGGAAGATCTGTTGATCGAAAAAGCCATGCAAATTCTGGATCGCCGGCTATTCACTCGGGGCCCCGAGCTTCAGGACCCGCCAAAGGTCAGCGATTTCCTCAAGCTAAAATTGGCGGGGATGGACCGTGAGGTCTTTTGCGTTATTTATCTAGACATCAAGCATCGCGCCCTCGCGTTTGAAATGATGTTTCACGGAGACATTGCTCAAACCAGTGTTTACCCCCGACAGGTACTCAAACGTGCAATCGCCCATAACGCCTCAGCGATCATCGTGGCTCACAATCATCCTTCGGGATGCCCCACACCCAGCAATGCTGATCGTGAATTGACCCAACGACTGCGTGAAGCCCTGGCGCTCATTGACGTGAAGTTGTTGGATCACTTCATCGTCGGCGCCGGCGAACCCCTCTCCATGGCCCTCCACGGCCTGATGTAACCCTTATCAAGGCGCCCTCCCCGGGCGCCCACTTTTGTGGTTTCACTTTTCCCGTGGTCCTGGCCAGGCCGGCCCCGTGGCAGGACGGCTGCCCGTCATTACGCGGTTTTTTGCCCGCGCTTTCACCTGAAGGGAAGTGATCAGTCCCAACATTTGGAGAATTCGATGCCCATACCTCACCCCTCTCATTTTTTGGATGAGCTGGATGTCCGAGTCAGCTTTGAAAAGGCGCGTATTTCGAATGACCTCGACCTGGAGTCGGAAGCTCGCTTTGAAGCTGAACGCCTTGGAATGATGGCCTTTGTCGAAGATTTGCCCCGTCGTGCCATTCCCCTATTGCTCGGTTCAGTCAGGGAGCTGAGAAAGTCCTGGATCGGCGGCTGGGATAACGCGCTGGAAATGAACGAAATGAATGCCTGTCCGTTTTGCCAGGATGGAACAGGGAACCCTTGCTCTGTTCATGATTGATACGGTTAATGCTCACTCGCCGCCCTGAGGCGATTGAGGCCGCCCCTCCCTCACACTCAGCCCGGCCTTGTCGGGCTTTTTCGTCCAAGGATAAGCCTCTGGGGGTCATTGAGAACCGGCGGTGCGCCGAAATGAGCGCGAGCGTAGGATCGTTCTGACATGAATCGGCCAAGTGCCTTATTCGCCCCTCCCTTCATGCACCTACAGGCATCAAGTCAGCTTTGGGCCGACCAAATAGTAGGAAATGCCTGACTACCTCAACCAACGGAATTGATCGACCATTTTCACGGGGTCGCTGTCGAGGACAGCCCCTCGTCAGGTGGTCATGATCTACAAGGCCACGACGTACAGGAGTGCGTTGATCAGTGCGGTACGCCGGGCATTCATAAGCGGGGACAGTCATCGGCACCCCAGCCGACTGAATACCCGATTTTCACACTGACGCGGGCTTGCCGTCAGGCAGTGCCTCCGGACAAATGATCGATTGCAGGAGATACGATGAAGTCCTCAAAACACCTGAAAAATGCGCTCAAATCGACTGGTTGTATTGAAGAAAAACTCAAGACGGCGGTGGCTGCTTGGAAGACCGACATTGGCCGTTTTGCTTCAAGCTATGAGTTGAAAGAGGTCGATTACGAATTAAGGTCGACCCTCAGGCAGCGAGAACACCAGCTTCATTCGTCCATCATTTCTCAGGGCCATGAATTAACCTGTTTGCTCATAGACCTAAAGTCCGAATTGGATATGATCAAATTCAACAAGAATCTGCGGAACACTATTCTATTACAGTGCGTCGTTCCTATTATCATCATGGTGCCTATCCTTGCATGGATAGATTCAGTCAAATAGGCCACAGCTCACTCAACGTGCTCTAAGGTAGGCTGGCGATTGTCGCTCACCTCTATTGCTCGGCACAGCCTGCGTGCTGATTCGCAATCACTCATCCCATACGGGGGCACACCTCCGTACGGGCACATGTCCACTTCGCCCTGGGCATTCAGGGCTAAGCCGCCGCTACAGAAGTGCAAAAGAAGGTCCCGGGCCTCACATATGCAGAGAGCGTTTTGCCGTGTTAGTCGTCGAGGCTTTCCGCCAGAACGGCTATCAGGTCCATCGGGCTGCGGCTGTTGATCACGTTGTAGATCAGGTCGCGCTTGGACCGTGGCAGCTTCTTCACGCAGCTCTTGGCCGATGCCCTCACCGCTTCATCAGTACCATGAATGCGTGCGGCCAAGAGCAGCACAAGAACGACATCGGAAAGATTCATAGCGGGGTCCAAAACAGAGAGCTGGGAGTGTAGCGGCTCTTGGGCAATCGTAAATCCCCAACAACACATCGAATGGGCATTCACGCACCGTTGGCATCGACTAACCAGGCGCGTCTTTCAAGGTACATTTTTTGATCGGGTAGCGGCGGTCTAGTTGCGAGCGTTGCAAAGTAGACTCACACCACCTAGGTAGTCAGGTAGGACGTCACGGTGTCTTCAAGCATGTCCACCAGTTCAAGGTCCACGTACTGGAAGTCATCGGGAATATCCAGAAAGTGAAGCCGCTTGTGTTCAAGCAGGCGGGCGTAATCCCACGGAAAGCAGAAATGCCCCTGTCGCCACCGACAGTTTTGGATTCAGGGGGCGTAAACCGCTCCTGGTGCCGTCATACGGCTGAAGCCCAGCGGAAGAGTCGTCCTGGCATCAGCCCACCCGAGGCATGTTCCTGCAATCAGGGAGGGGCGCTTTTCTCGAAATAGATCTGACCTGATCCAGTTTGTTTAGGGCGTCCTCCTCGCGGATTTGACACCGTGTCCTCACACCCTCGTGAGGACACATGGATGTTTTGCTCTCGTACGCTCCCTTTGGCCGCCGCTCCGGCGGCAATAACACTCGTATTCTCGTTGGCGGTGATCACGCTGTCAGGCTGCGTGTCGTCGTTGAACAGGGATGATCCGCCCGCGTTGATGGCGTCCCCTTCTACGATGCCTTTGGTTTCGGAACGGCAGCGACTGGTCTTGCGGCCAGAGCCCTCTGCTCCGGTGCGGTATGGGCGCTACACCCTTGCCAACACCGCCCCCCGGGCTGAGCAGTTGGATCTGCTGAGCCAGGTGATCGATCTCCGAATGCCCGAAACGCTGAACCCAACCGTCCAGGAAGCCATGACGTATGCCCTTCGCCGGTCGGGTTATCGATTGTGTCCTGGGACCGGTAGCGGTGCAGAGGATGTGCAGAGGCTGTATGCCCATCCGCTGCCGGCGTCGCAGTACCACCTGGGACCTATCACCTTGCACAACGCGATGCGGGTTCTGGCGGGGCCGGCCTGGCGCGTTGAGGTTGACGAGAAGGCGCGCCAGATCTGCTTTGTGGCACGGGATCGCGTTTCGGCGCACGGGTCTGGAGGGGTTGCCTCTGGGGCGCTCACTTCACCTGCGGCCTTGCCGCCAGGAGGTGAATGATGAAGCGCCTCGGCCCCTTGCCACACTCGCTTAAAAGCGGAACGGTTGTGCTGCTGGCTGCGGGTGCGCTGTACCTGGGAGGCAAGCTTTCGACGATCGCCACAGTGGCAGAATCGCTGCCCACCTTGGCCACCCTGGAGAACATGCAACATCAGTTCGATGAGGTGCGTGCCGAATGGCGTGACAGGCAGCAGGACTATGCGAAGGCGGATGACGTTCGGGTCATTGAACAGGCGATCCTTCAGCGTCTGGATGCGCTTGAGGTGGCTGGGCCTGTAGGGGGTGTTGCGTCGTTGCAGGACCTGACCGCACTGGCCGCTCGACTGGAAAGCACCGAGGGCCTGCTGCAGGTGCTCAAGAGCCGTGTGGACAGCAGCCCGCCCCTCCCTTCATCACCAGCACCCACGCCAGGCGCTGACGCTTTGTCCGCAGCCGCCTCGGCACCAGATGCCTCGGCTACTTCGGGCGCTGAATCCGCCTCGTCACCGCCCTCAGAACCCGTTGTGAAAAAGCGGCGACCTGCACGAACGGCCTCTGGTTCACCCGTGCCGGTGAAATCGGCACGTCTGCCTTTCATCCTCCTGGGCATGGAATCCCGTGGCGGAGAGTCATTTCTGGCGGTGGCGCCAATGGGCTTTAGCCAGCTGGGCGATATTCAGTTGCTGAGGCCTGAGTCCGTCTTTCTCGGCTGGCGGTTGCGGTCACTGGGGCCCGGAAAGGCTCACTTTGTCCGCCCCAATGGCACGTCTCTAATCGCTTCCTTTGGATGAAGGCCGCCTCATGAAAGCATCCTATTTTCTGGTGTGGGGCAGCCTCGGTGTGCTGTGGCAACCCCTGGTGCTGGCGGAGTCCGTGGGCGTCGTTCAATCGGAAGTCGAGAGCAGTCCGATACGTGAACAGCGGCTGTTGCCGCTGGACCGAAACCTGGCCGCCGAGTGGGGGCTCAGGCAGCAAGAGTGGGCCCGCTACCGTCATCTGATGGAGGGGCCACTGGGGCTCTACTCACCCAACCTCGATCCGCTGACGGCGCTGGGGATTGAGGCGCGCGACCAGGATGAACAACGACGTTATGCCGAGATGCAGGTCCGGGCGGAATACACCCGTGTGCAGAAGCTGCTCGCTTATCAGAATGCCTATGACGAAGCGGCCAAGCGGTTGTACCCAGGCTTGCTGCCTGTTGATCTGATTGGTGCCGGCAGCGAGCCACAGGCGTCTCCCGTCACGGCGTCGGGGCGGTTGTCGGTGTTTGTCACCACCGACTGCAAAGGCTGTGTTGAGCGGATCAGTCAGCTTCAGAGCGACGGCCAGGGCTTTGACCTGTACCTGGTCGGGAGTCGGAGCAATGACGACCTCATTCGGGGGTGGGCCAGCCAGGTGGGCATTGAGTCCTCCAAGGTTCGTAGTCGCGAAATCACCCTGAACCACGATGCCGGGCGCTGGACAGCGCTCGGCGACAGTGGGGCCTTCCCGGCGGTCATGCGCCAGGTGAACGGCCAATGGCAACGGCAATGAACCCGAGGCGTAAGTTTCGACCTCGGGATCGGTACCGGCCCGGGGCACCGCTGGTTCGGTTTCGACAGTGTGTTTGCCGGTATCTGGTCGGTGTGGGCAGTGGATGCCTGGTGGCGATGAAGGTCGTTGCCAGCGACACACCGCCGCCCGCGTATCAACTGGCCGCCCATGGCACGGGGGTGCCTTCACAGGTGCTGTATGCGCTGGCCCTGCAAGAGAGCGGTACGTTATTGCGCGGTGAACGGATTCCCTGGCCTTGGACACTGAACGTTGCCGGTAAGGCCTATCGCTTTGCGGATCGGTCAGCAGCGTGCAGTGCATTGCTGCAAGCCATACAGGACGAAGGGGCCAAACGGGTGGACGCCGGTCTTGGGCAAGTCAACCTGGGCTGGAATGGCCATCACTTTGCGCAACCGTGTGATGCCCTGGACCCCTACCGCAATTTGAAGGTGGTGACCGCCCTGCTCTTCGAGCACAAATCACCGGGAGTCGACTGGGTCACTGCCGCAGGTCGCTATCACCGGCCGGCGGGGGGTGTCCCTGCTGCGCGCTTTCGACAAGCTTTTTCCAGCCACCTCAATCGAATCACTCGCACTCACTTCAAGGATTGAAGACATCATGAGTATCGCTACCGTTTTACTTGCTTCCCATACACCCCGTGCTTCGTTTGCCTCGGTTGCGCTGACCACACTGACACTCTGTTTTTGTTCCATAGCCAGAGCGGAGCTGATCGTTGTTGAGGACCGTGGGGGCAGCTCTGCCCTCGCCTATTATCGATCCCTCAACCTGTTGCCGGATGAGCAGCCGGCCCGGGCCATGACCTTACCGCCGGTGCGTATCAAGGCGTACAGCGAAGCGGATATGTTGCCGGTAAAGTCTGAGCAGCTCAGTCCAGGAAAGCTCTCCAATCGTGTGAACAACGCACCCGGGTTACGGCCAGTGTTTCTGGTGGGTGATGATGAGCTTTCGCGGCGTTGGCTGGTGGCCCGTGCGCAGGTGCTGCATGAGATGAAGGCCATTGGGTTAGTGGTCAATGTGCAGCGGATGCAGGCGCTGGATGAGTTGCGCCAACTGGGCGCTGGACTGGAGATGGTGCCGGCTGCCGCGGATGACCTGGCGCAGAGGTTGGGCATACGTCACTACCCCGCGCTGGTGACGGCTACAGCCATTGAGCAATAAAATGCGCCTGGATTGAAGCGCCCGCGACTATCATTTACAACGGGAAGCGAACTAGACCATCACTGGCTCCAAGCCTCGGAAACCAAGCGACTCTTGCTCGTCGTCGGTGGATGCTAAAAGAGAATTGGGTTATCCCATTCCATCGTTCGATGGCTTCATGACTTAATTACTTCAGCAACAATCTCCCTAGGATTTTAGCAATGCCTTCCGGAAGCTTTTGACTGAACTTGACACACTGCCTGCAGTCAAACGTCTTCAATACATCACTTACTACTTCGATGAAAGGAAGTAGCTCGTAAATTTTGATCTGCAAGAAAAGAGCCGGTGACCTCCAGCTCTCGAAAGCTATGACTTTTCTAACAACGTACGCAGCTCGCCTTTCCACGGAGCACTATATCGCGCGTCAAACACCACAGCGCGAGCACCCGATACGTTAGGGGCCAATATCGTAATTAAATCTGCGACATGAATGGCTTCAGTCATGTCTTCTACTAAATCCGACAGATAAAGACCTCCTTTATCGCGCAACTCATGCCAGTGGGAAAGACCACAACCCATATATAGATAGGCCCCGGCACTTACAGCGGCATTTCTCAGGTCTGCCATAATTGACGCGCCATCAGTTAAACCACGCAGCATATGGTAATTCTCTAGAACTATTGTCGCTCCTGACTTTGTAGCTCCGATTAACTCAACCAGATCCGTAACAGAAAGTGATATAGTGATCATTTTAAATCGAGGATCCTCTACAAAACCTTTGTCACCACTGCTTTGATCAAGAAGATTAACTCCAGAAGTTATACGAGGCCAGTTATCATCACTAATACTCGCCGCATCCAAATCCTTAAAATCCACCTTGCTCATGCCCGCAAGCATTTGTCGCACGAACACTTGAGCCCCGTGATTCGGGATTAACAAGAGGGACTCATCAGGATTATTTCGATTTAAATGAGGAATCTTGCGATTAGCTATTCTCGCCAGAAGCTCCCTTCGCAAAGCGCTCGTACGGGAAGCAATAATTGCCACCCCAGGAAGCTCAAGTACTGGGTCTTCAACAAATGCATGGCGCCTAGATGGTTGCTCATTGAACAAATCATCAAGGCGATCAATTTCAATCGTCAGAATGTTATCGAAACCTACGGCGCTCACATCTACCCTCAGCAATTTTTCTCCGTCGAATTTGGCAGGATAGCCGACTGATAATTTTCGATCAACCTTTTAGATTTAGAATTTCTAGCGATCGAGAAACGCAAAACCCGACTATGTAAGCGAGTCAAACTTATCTCTTGGCTTCAGCCCATTACCTACGTACCGGGCGAAATCGACTTGGATGATTTTTCGTTTCTTAGATGGGAGTTTTTCAGATTTCCCAGAGCTAAAACGTGTGCAGCCTATCCTGTCTTGCGGTCCTGATGACCTTCAACAAGCTATTTCCCCGACGATTATCAGACAGTTTCAACTTGTCAGGCAGCCCTTCCAAGCCCAGAAACCGCCTCACAGTCGTAGGTGAGACTGATCATCTACGGCCGGAAAGCACAGCCCATCGCGCAGATTCTGCCTCGATGACAGGCACCGATACAGAATGATTTCGCCAGACTCAGGAATACACAATGCTGTAGTGGTCTAATGAAACCGGACACCCATTTAGGCGAGAATACCCGCCAGATCGAGATGCTGTTTCACTCCGATCCCGGATCCCAATACGCCAGTCGCCAATTTCACCAACGATTGTGGCGCTACCGCATGCGCCAGAGCATGAGCCGCCGAGGAAACTGTGGGATAACGCGCCAATGGAACGGGTATTTCGCAGTTTGAAAGCAGACGGATACCGACCACGAGTTACATGACCGGGCAGCAAACTCCGCAGGATATCAGCCAGTACCTGATGCATCATTACAACTAGGTGTTCAGCCAATCACGCCCTGATCACGAAACGACTCAACCGTTTCGCAGCGGCGTAAGTATGGACGTAGGAGAGCACACTACAACTTGCCTTGCGCCACGTGTCAGGGCGACATAAAGGTTTTGAGCTGTCATCGACTCAGGATACAGAATCACCGAGACGTCCGCCTCCAGGCCTTTGAGAAGTAACGTGCTGCCGACCGAACGCCGTGCAATCGGTCGGCCGAGATGTCGATTACGCTCGCGAGCTTGAATGGCCGCAGTCAGAAAGTCGGATGCCCCTCCTGCCACTGCTTGCATGGCAGTGCGGCAGCAGTGTAAGACTTCTTGTCGGAACACGCGCGAGCCAGGCTGGTCAGCGAGGACATTGAGCAAACGATGCGCTTGCGCTAGCGTTGGCTCCGCGAGAAACGCAACAGCCTCAGCCTCGGCCGGAGTTGGAGGCGTTCGAGCCCGCCCGCCGTGCAGAGACTCAACACGCGCTCTTAGGTTTGCGGCACCAACCCCAGTCATCACGCGTGAGGCGAAGTCGACAAGCTGCCTCAGGGGATTGACGCCCTGCAGGTCGAACTGCCTTGCGAAGTTAACTAGATCTCGTAGGTCGACAGCTTCTACAGCCATGGCTCCTGGTGTCTGGCTCGCTAACTGATGACGGCCTTGCACGTTGATGGCGTCCCCGATGATGAGGACGCTGCCCTGAGCGTTAGGTGCCACAGTTCTCGCGGCCACTAGGCGCTGCTGGACTTCAGTTCCGGCGCTCAACTGAACCCAGCGTACTTCTCTCGGAGCCGTGCGCAGATCCACCGACTGGCCGGCCTGAAGTTGTTGCCGGATGGCGAGCAACCACTGCCCAAGGTCTTCAGCTCCAGCCAGTATCCAGCGCCACGGCGTCCTCAGTTCACCCGCCGCCGGAAATTGGAGCTGAACTTCGTTTACCCAATGTACGAGTTGATTCCCGCGGAAACCGAAGATGGCCTGCATCGGGTCGCCGAACACGCAGGTCGGAAGTACTTGAGACAAACTCGACACAATGGCGTGCTGGACGATGTTGCAGTCTTGGTACTCGTCAACAAGTAACCGAGTATAGGTGGCACAGAGAGGCTGAGTGAGATGCCCTGAGTGCAGAAGCCGCCTAGCAGCCTCCCGAATCGCAGGGTAGTCAGTGTTGGGCTGGTTGAGCTCCAAGATTTGAGGGTTGTGGCCGCTTCGCACCGGGAACTTGGCTATAAGGCGCATCGAGAATCCGTCGATGGTGGAGACCCGATACGCGGAACTAGGGACGCCTGCACGCCTCAGGCGTGCGCGCAAAGCCGCAACGCCTGCGTTCGTGTGAGTTAGTACGAGGATGGGCTTGGTCTCCGTGTGCGCGATGAGTGTCTCAGTAATCAGCTGCGTCTTCCCACAACCTGCGGGGGCTGTTATGGAGCCACGCTCAATGGCGAAAATGTCGATTTCAAGAGGCACTTGTAAACGCCCAAAGCTGGTTCGTGACGGCGATAAAGCCCGCATCTGCACTCTGCAAAGACGGGCCAACGATGTCCTTCGCGACTTCCTGATAGGTTGTCAATGACTTGAACCACCCGCTGTTGCGGATACGGGATGCGGTGCCCAGCAGCTCTCGCTTCGTGGGTGAGTAGCCATCCGCAAGTCGTTCAATCTGGATGTTGTCCAGCGTCACTCGTCCCTGGGACCTCGTCTGGATATGTTCGTTCATCAGTTCCGCACCCACTCTTGCTTCGGCTTTCGCCAGAAGGGCATCAAGTGCTTGGTCACTGAGATGACGGAAGATCTCATCCTCCAAAGTTAGGCCCGGACGCCATGTAAGAACTTGCCCGCCTGCGCCCAAAAATGCTTCCGCGAGTCCTACGGTCGCAGGTTTGTCGGCGTCCACAAAAACCAGAACCCGATAACCTAGGTTTAGAAGTGCGGTTCCTCGGATAAGGCTGTTATCGGGACTTCCGCCTCCAGCGTTCACATAAGCACCTCCATGTGCCAGAAAAGAGGTGGCCCCAAGGCTGCCCCACCATTGGTCAAGGCCGCGCGCAAAACCAACCTCACTTGCCCCCTCGCAGACGATAATGGATTTAGCGAGAAACGCCTCCGGGTCGGTCCGAAGAGTGCTCTGTATTTCGTTGGCTCCTCCAGTAGTCATAACGCTATGACGTTCAGCCCCCAATCGAACAACAAATAGCTGGCAACCGGACAGCTCGCGAAGCGCTACCGGCGAGTGCGTCGTCATGAAGACCTGCAGCGGAGCAGCGGCGTCCTTGGCGCCTAGGGAGTCGAGGAACCGCATCAGCCGATGAGGTTCAAGTCCATATTCCACCTCATCGACTAGAGCAATAAGCGCGGTACTGGCCGCAGCCCTTTGAAGTCCAGCCACTAGCAGGCGTGACGAACCGGTACCCAGGGATCGGAGCGGAATGCCTGTTTCGCTGTGCAGCGCGATGGCCCCTTCGCCAATCGATACAGAATGTGCGTCAAGGAGTGCCTGCGGCATCGCCCCGACCGAAACGCCAAGCTGCTGCGCTGTCTGCTGCACGACTTCAAGCGTCTGGCTTAGATGTACGGCCGCTTGATTCCCAAAATTGGCTCTTGCCTGCCTAGCGGTGCGCGCGAGCTCGGCGCCAAGTTCCGCGCGTTCATCGGTAAGGCGATTGAGCACCGAGCCACGACTCCACGACAGGTTCGAACTTGCAAAACTACCAATGCGGGCGGGGGCTAATGCCGCTCGCTCTTTCCATGGAAGGCTGCGCTCAAGCTGCTGCTGTTCAGCGCGCTCAGAGAAAAGCGTCCAAGAAGGCTCCAAATCGGCACCGACTTGCAGAAGCAATGTAATGACAGTCTCAAGACCAACACGTGGTTCATCTTCGACCGCCCCTGTTTCGGGATTAAATCCACGCAAGAACTCGCCGTACAGGTCGATGTCCATCAAGGATGCAGGGAGATCACCAAGCGTCACGCTAATAGTGATAGGCACTTCAACGTTCAGAGCGAAGAAGTCCATATCCCCGAATGAGCTGCTTCGGCGAGCGCCAAGGCAGAGATCAATAGCGTCGAGGATGGTGGACTTTCCACTGTCGCCAGGGCCGATGAGGCAATTAATGCCGGGGGAAGGCATCCAATCCAGTGCCTGGATAGACCTGAAGTTGCTAATTTTCAGTCGGCGAATACGTGCCATGGAGACTCCTCAAGGGTTACCAGCAGTCATCGTTCTAGCAACGGAAGCGAGAGTCGATAGTATCGCCGCCTCTTCATCAAGGTACGGTACTTCTATCAATTGGTAACTGCTTTTTTAACCACAACTGCCATTCCGGTCAGGATTTTGCGAGTCCTCTGCAGCCGTTTTTGACGACTGCCTTGAATGGTGCTCTACAACCTGCCTGATCAGTGGTCCTTAAAAGAGCTTGAGACTGCCGCAACAGCCAAAGTTTTTTCAACTGGTCTTTCCCCGGTAACAAGGGTGGGTGTGCAATCCATTTTCGCGATCAGGCTACCTCTACGACCTCTTTGAGGATTTCCGTGTGCATCGTTTTTTTGCCCAATATTCGTTGCAGTTCACGAATCTGCTTGAGCGCATTACTCAGCTCGGAGGCAGGCACCACGGCCTCACCATCACTTACCACCGACTCACCTAAATCAGTCCGACCCAGTCCAGTTTGTTTGCTGCATCCTGCTCTCTGATTTGCAATCGTGTGCTCCCCCTACATGAGGACACAAGGATGTTCAACTCACCTACTCGGCCCTTGGTGGCCATCGTTGCAACACGGGGGCTGCCGTTTCTGGTGCCCCAGACTTCGGGTTGCGTTTCGGTGCTGGGCTCGGGTGCCACGTGCTACCCGAAGCGGACCATCACCCTTGCCAACGTTGTCGAGGTTTCAGCATGAGTCAGTCCCATACCATTGAGGCCCTGCTGCGTCCCGCCGTGGAGCTCTACACCGTGGCGGTGTGCCTGATGGGAGCGTGCCTGAGCGTGTTTGCGCCCTGGTCGTTAGCCTTGACGCCACCGTTTGGTTTGGCGGCAGCAGCGTTCTTTCTGGTATTCGGCGGCATACGACTGCGCCAGGCGCTGGTGGTGCTGCGTTACCGGCGCAATATCCGCAGGCTTCCGCGCTATGTGATGACCAGCAAGGACGTCCCCGTCAGCAACCGACGCCTCTTCATCGGTATCGGCTTCAAGTGGGAGCAGCGGCACACCCAGCGGTTGATGCAGACCTATCGGCCGGAGTTTCGCCAGTACGTTGAGCCGACGCCATTGTTTCAGGCGGTTCGCCGCCTGGAAGAGCGCATGGAGTACGCGTTCTTTCCGCTGAACCTGCTGCCCAAAGCCACGGCTTGGGACAGTCCCCTCAACCCGGTGCGCCCGCTGCCGCCGGTGGGAGGTTCTCCCCGCCTCCACGGCGTTGAACCCAATGAAGTGGAAGTGTCGCTGCCGCTGGGTGAGCGTGTGGGTCATAGCCTGATCCTGGGCACGACCCGGGTGGGCAAAACCCGATTGGCAGAGCTGTTCATCATCCAAGACATTCGGCGCAAAAAACTCGTCAATGGAACCCCTGAGTTCGAGCCGGTATTCGTGTTTGACCCCAAAGGCGATGCGGACCTGCTCAAGCGCATGTACGTCGAGGCCAAGCGTGCGGGGCGCGAAGGTGAGTTTTATGTCTTCCACTTGGGATGGCCGGACTTCTCCGCCCGCTACAACGCCGTAGGGCGTTTCGGGCGCATCTCGGAGGTGGCCAGCCGCATCTCCGGACAGCTGTCGGGCGAAGGCAACAGTGCGGCCTTTCGGGAATTCGCCTGGCGCTTCGTCAACATCGTTGCGCGAGCGCTGGTGGAGCTGGGCATTCGTCCGGACTACCTCAAGATTCAGCAGCACGTGATCAACATCGATGCGTTGTTCATCGAGTACAGCGGCTACTACTTTGCCAAGCAGGACCCCAAGGCCTGGGAGGTGATTGTCACCATTGAGGGCAGCCTCAACGAGAAGAACACCCCCTACAACATGCGGGGCCGGCAAAAACGCGTCACCGCCATCGACCAGTACCTGTCTCAAACCCGGGTAGCTGATCCCGTCATGGACGGGCTGCGCTCGGCCGTGCGCTACGACAAGACCTACTTCGACAAGATCGTGGCCTCCCTCCTACCCCTGCTGGAGAAGCTCACCACCGGCCACATGGCGGAGTTGATCTCCCCCGACTACACCGACCTCAATGACCCTCGCCCCATCTTCGACTGGATGCAGGCCATCCGTAAGCGCGCGATCGTGTATGTGGGCCTTGATGCCTTGTCCGACCCCGAGGTCGCGGCAGCCGTGGGCAACTCGATGTTCTCCGACCTGGTGTCGGTGGCGGGCCATATCTACAAATTCGGGATTGATGGTGGGTTACCGGACGCTCGCCAGGACCAGAAGATCCCCATCAACCTTCACGCCGACGAGTTCAACGAGCTGATGGGCGATGAGTTCATCCCGATGATCAACAAGGGCGGCGGTGCGGGCATACAGGTGAGTGCCTATACGCAGACCGCCAGCGACATCGAGGCCAAGATCGGTAACCGCGCCAAGGCCGGTCAGGTGATCGGCAACTTCAACAACCTCTTCATGCTGCGGGTGCGGGAAACGGCCACCGCGGAGTTGCTGACCCAGCAGCTCCCGAAGGTCGATGTGTATTCGACCACGCTGGTAAGCGGCGCCACCGACAGCTCAGACCCGTCCGGCAACACCGACTTCACCAGCAACACCCAGGACCGGGTCAGTTCGACCAGCGTTCCGCTGATTGAGCCGGCGCATGTGGTGAGCCTTCCCAAGGGGCAGGCCTTTGCGCTGCTCGAAGGCGGGAATCTTTGGAAAATCCGTATGCCTCTCCCAGCGCCTGATCCTGATGAGGTCATGCCCAAAGACCTTCAAGCCCTGGCCGAACACATGCGCAAAAGCTACGTCGACGGCGGGGGCGAATGGTGGATCAGCAACGGTACGCGGGCACTGGATGAGGCACTGCCGGCGGACATGCTCGATGACATGGATCAGAACGGCGGGGCGATGACGACCTCCGTTGAAGACACCCAGGAGACAACAGAATGATGAAATGGCCCACACGGACAGCGCTGCGCTTCGTTCATCTGCGGGCGCCGACCGCGGTCATTCAGGCAATCTCTGGAGAGCTGCACCGCGTGTTGAAGGACGCGGAGTTGGGACTCCATGACGGCCCTGCCCTGTTTGATCAGATGCGCCAAGACGGTCTTCAGCCTCGTTGGATGAGCCGGAGCAGCATTCAAGTAGAGGACCCGATGGCTGGGCTGCTGATGGTGTGCTTTGAACACGTTGCGATGAGCATTCACTGAATGGAAGGGAACCATGGCAAGTACGACGGATACCGCCAAAAATCAGCAGCAGTACCGTGAAAAGAGTTGGCTCAGTAAGCTGTTGGGACTGCCCTTCACCCTCCTCGGCATCCTGCTGGTCTCGCTGTTCTTCAGTGTGATCACTGAGTGGGTCGGGTTGTATTGCTTCTGGCCCGAGGAAGGTTGGCACCACTCTCGCGACATGCTGAACAGTGAGCTGAGGTGGATCTCGGCGTCATTCACCCAGAGCCTGATGATCGAGCAGCCCGGGGAAACCGCACGTTGGTTGATCGGCCTGGCGTACGAATGGACCTTCGATAAGACCGGACTGATCGACTGGATCAACCGCTCGGCCGAGCAGGCTCGATTGAACAGTCATCAGGGTACGGGCTTGCAGTTCTACCTGGGGCAAGCCTACGTGCATGTCGAAGATTACGGTCTGGCCGCGGTGTATGCCGTGCTGACCTTTCTGGCACGGATCCTGATTTTGGTGCTGACACTGCCGTTGTTTGTGATGGCGATCTTCACGGGATTGGTGGACGGCCTGGTACGGCGGGATCTGCGGCGGTTTGGTGCCGGGCGGGAATCGGGGTTCATCTATCACCGGGCCAAGATGATGATCGTGCCGCTGCTGGTGGCGCCCTGGATCATCTACCCGGCGTTGCCGATGACGGTGAGCCCGGTGCTGGTGTTGCTGCCCAGTGCGGCGGCGTTGGGGGTGGTGGTCAGCATTTCAGCCGGCAGTTTCAAGAAATATCTGTGAAAAGAGGCCAGTGCTTCCTATCAAAAAATCACCCAGTCCCCCGGGTGAATCAAACAGGGATAGGCGTGAACTCGACCATGGGCGGTTGTCGAGATCCAGCGAAGGGGAGCCTACACATCGTCATTAGCAGCCATCATCCTGAGACCTTGCTTGCCCATCTGTCAGCCCCAACCGTATATCAGGGCCTTATTTCCGAGAGCATTTGCGAGGCCCCCAGGGCTGGATGCGGTGCTCGTTGTGCCATTTCAAGCTCCCGTTTTTTTAATAATCAAATACACGCCTGGACGGGATAACAAATATACCCATGCCGTTGAGTGTTGTCCCTGAGCCGCCCTCACAAGCAGGGCTAAGTGTGCGAGATAGCCTCTTGCGATATCTGGATAAGCAGAAAAATAACGATGACAGGCGGGAGTTCTTAATGAAAAAACAAGCCCTCCATCGGCTTCAATTTTACTCAAACGTTCCTGAGCTAATTTCTGCGCCTCGGCCTCCGGCAACGTCGATATAATCTGAACCTCTTTGATCACGACCGAGGTTTCATATTTCGCCGGGCAAGGTTGCGCCGACAAAATATCGTAGCGACCGTAGCCTTCAACTATATTTTTTGCGGCCGTCACATCAGGGGTATTGAGCAGTAAAAAATTTGCAATCGTCAGGTTATTGGTCAAGCAGAAATCGCTTATTTCTCGGCAAACGCTCAGGGCACGGACCTGTTCGTACAGAGGTTTATCGGGGTCGAGCTGAAGCGCTTTAAGGTACAAAACATCTTCTTGAAGCAAGGGGCTGGCAGAAGCGCTCAACCCTCCTTCTCCGCCGACAAGCTCCACAGCCCAACGAACTTTCCCAGCCTCTGAAAACAGCCAAACCAGATAACCGCAGGGTATCGCCAGTAAGAGCGCAATACAGAAACCTATGTAACGTTTTTTTACCCTCGTCACACTGCACCTCGGCAACCAAAGATAAAAAGCGTACCCACCCGCCTCAACCGGATTGAGCTAACAAGTCATTTATGACCTCAGATAACCGCTCACCAGCCCTTCGGCGACCAAGGCGGCATGCTCATCGGTGGCACGCAACGTCTCAAAGTAAGCCTCGACCGTTTTGAGAATGAGCGCCTGCTCCTTGGCCGACAGCTCCAGTGCTGCTTGTGCAGTACTCGCCTTGACAGCTTTGAGCCCAAACCAGAAAGGGGCATTGAAAATCGGCTGCTTGAGATTGGCCTGGACCGTGGTACCGCTGCTGGTTCGCGTTAGCTCGGGCTGGTCGCGATTCAGGTGCGTGGACTCGATCGTCGTCCCGGCGCTGATGGCCGGTAACAGGTTAGCCAGCGCTTGCGGAACCGCCTCTTGTTGCGCGGCAAAATCAGCACGCGCAGCAGCCAAGTCCGAGTTGTGCAGGACGGCCTGCCGATAGACCACCATCAACTCAGCTCGATCCGCCATCGGCGCAGCCAAAAGCAAGGAAGGTAAAAACCAGGTACACAGAAGAACGCCCTGAATGCGGCGCATAGACAAATCCATTTGATAAAGCAAAACGCAGTCCGTCGCAGAAAAATCAGCCACGCCCCTGATCGAGGGCGCAGACGGTAAGAGACGCTGCTGCGTAAAGCAAGACATCAACAGCAACACTCTCGCGCCCCTGATGTCATATCGAATGGAGGATTGAGGCCCCTTCAGTTCCTCGCCCTAGGGCAAGGCCCGTGCGTCCCGCCCTTATTCGCCGCAGGCTCGGTGCCATCAGCCGAATCCAGCGCCTGTACCTCAACGCGTTGATCCAGCGCCTGCAAGGCATTCTCAATGGCAACAGCTGGAAACAATTTCACAGCCCAACAAACCTGGCTGTGGCCACCAACGGGAACCTGGACGGCAGCGGATGGCGCTTGTGCCATTGAGCAAGCGTCGTTTCGATAGGCGTGGTGGTGAGCATTTCAGTCGGGAGCTTTAAGAAATACCTGAGAGCGCTGGAGCTTTGCGGTAACCCATCCCCCTTGGAGGTCGACTCCCTCGAACTCTTTAACAACCCGTTATGCCCGGTCAAGAAGCCCGGGCAAACCACGCACGGGATCATCGGCCTGGCATACGAATGGAGCGTTTAGGAAACCGGTCTGATCCACTGGACCGTCCAATCAGCCGAACAGTCTCAACTGAAAAGCAGCCTGAGCACCGGGTTGCCAACGCTGCCGTTGATCGTGGTCTTCGCGGGATTGATTGACGGCCTTGTGCGACGGAATGTGGGCCGCTTTGGCGCAGGGAGGGGCTGCTAAGCGAAGCGGGTGATCGTGCTGGTGCGGGTCGCACCCTGGTTCATGTGTTGGGTGCGGTGAGTATCTTGACCGGGCGCGTCAAGAAATAGCGGAAGAAACCATCACGAGACCGCCACAACAACCGCTCGGCCAATGGAAAACATCAAGACTCATCCCGACTTCGCCGATGAGTCTCGACAGACTCCACGAAGGAGTAGATATGAACGCGAGAGGGTGCAATATTAACCTCTTCGCCATGCAGGACCTTTCTCGACAGCTCTGACATTTCGAGGCTTAAGGCTTCAACCCTTTCAAACGAAGAGTCTTCATCCGCCTCAGAGAAGCCTTCCATGGAGTATTCAAACACTTCACTGATGTTCATATAAACCTCGCTTCTCATCTTCGGAAGCCTTAGATCTTGATGCCAAGAGTAGCATTTTTGCCAATTGATAGCAAACGGGCTCAAGCAATGTAACAAATTGCTCACTCCTGCTCTCATTCAGCAGAATTTCTTTGTTATTTCTATAAATATTCAAGACCGCAAATAATTTACCGTCCAGCCTGATCGGTATCGCAAGAATCGACTGCGCCTCATGCCGTTCACGATAATAATCATAAATTTTTTCCCGATACTGCCTATTGACCAGGCCATTCAGATCGTCAATGGAGTCAAGCCACGCTTTCATGGTTCGACTGGTGTCCCCCATGTACTGAGCTTCGCCCGTGGCCATCACTTCGGGCGCACCGGGCAAGTTCGGATGATTATTGGGGTTTACCGCCTCGCCCGGATGGCGAAACGTATACGGAAAGCAGATGGGCCTTATCTCTGAATCCGGCTCATCCCCCTCTTTGGCTGAGGACGTTGAATATCGATTGTCGGCCAATATCAAGACCCCATCACACCGATCGATAAGGGAGTCCGCGTTCTGATTATGCAGAAAGAAATTAGACTTCATGACCACATCCGTCATGCTGACGCCAGGCTTTCCGACGGCATGTTTACGAAGCGACGAGGCCGAAATGGACAGCATAACGTTCGACTTATACACCATTGATTTATTTTCTTGGGACACCCCGTCCCAAGACCTTGCCAGGCTCAACACCGTATTCATCAAAATGCGAACGCGCTTACTGATCTCGTCAAAAGAAACGCTCTGAGCGGCCAACTGGGCCTTGGTCATACTTCTTAACTGCCCCGCATTTTTGATTGAAGTTGCATACAGGGCCAAAAATGATTTAGGCGGCATGCTGGTTAGCCGACGCTCCATTTCCAGGCTTTGCTTTTCTAACTGCCGCTCTTTGACTTTCGCGTATTGAGCGAGCCCCAGCTCCCTAAACATGACGCAGAAAACGGCCACCACAGAAACCAGCAACGATAACGTCAATTCGTAGAGCTTCGTCTCTGCACCGGAGAATAAAAGATAGTCTATTTGAGCCACTATCTTTGAGCTGTAAATCGAGATCAACGCCGCGCCCATCACACTCAGCAACGCAATCATGAGCGCACCGACGCCCCCACTCAAAAAGCGGCAAAAACTCTCAAAAAATGAGCGCATCCGAAGTTTAAACGTGACGCAATATTTCACTCCACCCTCCTCCACACCATTTCTTATCATTTTTTTAAGTCATCGCGGCAAGCAGCAAGTATTACTGCCCCTCTGATGATCGCCAAGTCTACGGAACAAATTGATACACATATCTCCTCTGCCTGGCGCACTACAGCACCTATCAAAGTGGGAGCCCATTCACAGTTGCACAGGGACTCCATGTTTCAATTTCGCTCTGATGCAAAGCAGTGCTCAGGTCCTGAAAAAAACCTATTCGACCCAGTCCAGTTTTATGGCTGTCACCCGCTTCGTCTTTCGGCATGCTGGTTGAACCTTCTTCGAACGGACCGAACCCATGCCTTACCCCATTCCCCCCCTTCGATGTATCGCGTTAGTGGCGAGCCTCACCGTCCCCGTGGCGATAGCAGAACCCACGGCCCACGAACGTACCCACCTGAGCCTGGTGCTGCGCCAACTGGAAGCTGCCTCGCAGTTGGCGGCGTCTGGAGCGACCCTTCCGGTGGCTGACGCCTCACGTTATGCCTTCGACTACGCCCGTCTCTCGGCCGACCTGGTGCAAGTGCGTCAGGGCATCGAGGGCTACCTCAGCCCTGCCCGCGCACAGCCCCGTACGCCGCCCGCGCTCACCGGTCACTACACCCGGGCCGGCAAGGGGTCGCCATGAGCATGAGCCCCTCGCAGCGAGTGGCCTTTCAGGCCATGGGCGGCTTTACCCCGCAACAAAGCACCACCTTCCTGATCGGCCTGGTCCTGGCCTGCACCCTGATCTTCGCGGCCTGGGCCCTGGCCACCGGTTACCGGGGATGGGCCACCGGCCAATTGTCCCACGCGAAGTTCACCGGCCTGACGGTCAAGGTCACGCTGATCTACATCCTGCTCACGTTTCTGTTGCTGCACTGATTGCGCCACCCCACCGACTGCCATGGAGGCACCTGATGAACCTTACTTTTCGTACGCTGCGCACGACCCTCAACACCCTCACCTGCCAGCTTTCGCTGCGCGTGCTCACCTTTTGCGTCTGGTTTTCCTCGGGCGCCTTCGCCGCGCTCCCGGAGATGGAGGCGCCGAGTCGCGGTGACAGCGAGGGCATCATCCCGACGCTGCAAAACTACGGGTTCGACATTGTCGCCCTGGTGGCGCTGATCATCGCCGCCGCCGCGTTCTGTGGGGTGGCCTACCACGCCTACACCACCTTCTCCGAGGTGCAAAACGGCAAGAAAACCTGGGGCCAATTCGGGTTGACCTGCGGCGTAGGCGCGATGTTGCTGGTGATCATCATCTGGCTGCTGACCAAAGGCACGGGCGTGCTGTAAGGGAGGCCCATCGATGACCTACGACGCTGAACAACCATTGCCCGACGGCACGATCCGCTTCCTGCCCTCACGCCTCAATCACCAACCGGTCATTGTGCTCGGGCTCACGGCCGATGAACTGTGGATCACCGTCGCCCTCTCTGCGCTGGCCGGGGCTTGCTTGGGCATCGGGGTGGCGGTGATGTTCCAGAGCCTGGCCCTGGCCCCGACCACACTGGTGCTGTGCCTGGGGCTGGGCTTGCTGGTGGGCGGCAAGCTGCTGCGCCGCCACAAGCGCGGCAAGCCTGAAACCTGGCTGTACCGGCACTTGCAATGCACCCTTGCCCGGCGCTGGCCCGTCCTCACCGCCTGGACAGGCGGCGCGGACCTGGTCCTGCGCTCCGGTCGGTGGAGCACGCGCCGGAGCCGGCAACCATGAGCCGGTTCAAGAACGAAGTCACCCGACTTCAATCTCACATCACGTCCCTGCGGGGCGGGTGCGGGTTGCTGGTCGGGGTGGCGCTGCTCATGGGACTGGGCTGGTGGGACGCGCCCCGCACTCTGACCATCCACGTCCCGCCGGATTTACGCTCCGGCAGCACCCGCAAGTGGTGGGAGGTCCCGCCGGAGTCGGTGTACACCTTTGGGTTCTACCTCTTTCAGCAACTCAATCGCTGGCCCGCCGACGGTGAAAAGGACTACCCACGGGCCATCCAGAAACTCTCGGCGTACCTGACGCCCAGCTGCAAGTCAGAGTTGGAGAGTGACTTTCGCAAGCGCCAGGTCGCCGGCGAGTTGCGCCACCGCACTCGAGGCGTCTTCGAGATCCCTGAGCGCGGTTACGGCGATGCTCCCGAGCTCCGGGTCCAAACCCAGGGCCGGGACCGCTGGCGGGTGACCCTGGACCTGACCGCGGAGGAGTTTCATGGCTCGGAACGGGTCAAGCAGGCTTTTGTGCGTTACCCCCTCAAGGTGGTGCGCCTGGACGTGGACCCGGAGAAAAACCCCTTTGGTCTGGCCCTGGACTGCTTCGACACCCCGCCACAGCGCCTCACCCTGACCACCGCCCCCTCCTCAAACAGCCCCCCCTCATCCATGGAAGGACCTCAGTAATGCGCCGATTGAACATCGCTTTACCGCTCTTGCTGGGCTGCACCGCCGCCCAGGCCGTCGAGCTCATGACCTGGGAGCGGCTGCCCCTGGCCATCCCGCTGCAGGTTGACCAGGAGCGCATCCTCTTTATCGACCAGAACGTCAGGGTCGGTGTGCCGCGCTCACTGGGCGACACGCTGCGTATCCAGAGCACGGGGGGCACGCTGTACCTGCGGGCCAGCGCCCCGATTGAACCCACCCGCCTGCACCTGCAAGACGTCCACACCGGTGAAATCATCCTGATCGACATCGCCGCCACCGACGCCCAGGGGCAGCCCGCGCTGGAGCCGGTGAAAATCGTCAGAGGGGTCCACACGCCCAAGCGCTATGGCGAGGGGCCTGAAACGGCCGGCGAGACGGTGCCGGCGGATGGCTCGACCTCCGAGCCGTCCCCCATGGACACGCCGCCCAGAGAAACGCCCCTGCCCGTGGTCCTGACCCGTTATGCAGCCCAGAACCTCTATGCCCCCTTGCGCACCGTCGAGCCCCTGCCCGGGGTGGTACCGATCAAGCGCCAGCGCGACCTGGACCTCACCGGCCTGATGCCCACCCAACCCGTGACCGCCCACCTGCTGGGGGCCTGGCAGTTGGACGACCACACCGTCAGCGCCGTCAAACTGCACAACACCGCCTCAACCGCCTTGCACCTGGACCCACGGGCGCTGCAAGGCGACTTTGCCAGCGCGGCCTTTCAGCACCCGGGGCTGGGGCCCAACGGCCAGGCCACGGACACCACCGTGGTCTACCTCGTGACGCGGGGCCGGGGGTTGGCCGCGTCGGTGTCACCGACCCTCAGCCAGCGGGGTCCTGGCGCTCATCGCCCAGACGCCGTGGGAGGTGCCCATGCGCAGTAATGGTTTGCTGAAGTGGTTGCTGCTGCCGCTGGTTTTTCTGGTTTTTCTGGGGCTCTTCAAGGCCTGCTCCAAGCGCGATGTCCCGGCTGCGCCACAACCTGCCGAACATCGCCTGACGCGCGAAGAAATGGAGCAACTGGGCATCGACGGCGACACCCCCAAGGACACGGTCGCCACCCTGGTGGCCCAAACCAAAGCCCTGCGCGGAGAGCTGAAAAACCTGCTCGCTGAAAACAAGGACCAGCACAAAGAAAACGAGCGCCTGCGCCGCCGTGACGGCGAGATCGATCAGCGCATCCAGAAAGCCCTGAGCACCGAGATCGAAAAGTCGCAGCAGAACGATCCGCCGCGCCTCAGCCCGCAACAAACCCAGAGCCTGCTCGAGGACCTCAAGCAGCAGTTCTCGACGCAGCTCCTGGGTCAGGCTCACGCCGACCTGCCGATCGGTCTGGGACTGAAACCCGGCGACGGCGACCAGTTTGCTCAAAGCGACAGTGAGCTGATCTGGACCGAGCCCCAGGATGCCACGGCGGTGGATGCCAAGGGCAAGCCCCTGCCCGCAGGCGCCAGTAAGCCGGGCAGTGGGTTCAGTTTCCCGAGCGCCTTTGAGGACACGGTTCATCAAGGCCAGCGGGCCCTCAAAGCCAACACCGGCGCCATCGGCCGTCACATCAAAACCCCTGAAGACCAGGCCGTCGCCAAGCCCGTCTACACCCTGCCGGAGAACAGCACCCTCACCGGCTCCATCGCCATGACGGCCCTGATCGGCCGGGTGCCGGTGGACGGTGCGGTGAACGACCCCTACCCCTTCAAGGTGCTGATCGGCGCCGACAACCTTACCGCCAATGGCATTGATTTACCGGACGTGGCGGGTGCGGTGATCAGTGGTACCGCGGCCGGGGACTGGACGCTCTCCTGCGTGCGAGGGCAGATCGTCAGCCTGACCTTTGTGTTCAACGACGGGCGTATCCGCACGCTCCCCACCCCGCAGAAACTGACCCGCCGCGCAAGCAGCAGTCAGAGCAGCGCCGCGCAGTTGAACAACATCCAGGGCGGTATCGGCTGGCTCAGCGATCCCCATGGCGTGCCGTGCATTGCCGGTGAGCGGCGCTCCAACGCCCAGCAGTACTTGGGCACCAAAAGCCTGCTCACCGCCGCCGGCGCCGGCATGGCCAAGTTGCTCGAAGCCGACAAGGCCGACGCCAGTACCGTGCTCACCCCGGGCGGAGCAGCCATAGCCGCCGGTCCTTCCGCCCTCAACACCATTCTTTCCGGGGGCGTCAAAGACATCGGCGACTGGGTGAACAAACTCTACGGTCAGGCGTTTGCGGCGGTCTATGTGCCGCCCGGTGCGGCCGTGGCCGTGCACCTGGACCGGCAACTGGAGATTGACTACGAAACCCTCGGCCGCCAGGTGCGGCACACCGCTGGAGGTGCCCATGCATCCGCACTCGATTAAAGCCCTGTCCCTGCTGCTGAGCGCGTTGCTCACCAGTGGCTGCGTGACGGACAAGGAGCACCTGCTGCCGCATGGCCCTCAGACCATGGTGGATATCTGGGACGGCAATACCCAACAGATGGCCAGCCACAGGGTTGAGCGTCCTCTCCAGGCAGTGCGTTCGCAGTTGCGCCGGCCTGCGGCGGACGCGGTCGACGATCCACTGAGCTACGCCCGCACGGCCCAGAACGAGATCTACAGCCAGTTCAAACGCCTGCCCAACCCGGACCTGGTGCTGTACGTCTTCCCGCACCTGGCAGGGTCCGACCCGGTCCCAGTGCCCGGCTACAGCACGGTCTTTCCCTTCTATCAGCGAGTGCAGTACGCCCTGCCCGGTGAACGGACGGAGGACTTCTGATGCCCAATGCCCACCCAGAAAATGCCCACCCCGATCCGTGGGAACAACACGTCGAACACCTGGCAGCCCACGGAATACCGGAACCGGGCGCCTACCCGCGATCGCGCCGACGCCCCGCCACCCAGGCCGATGAACAGACGCTGTACACCGTCACCCCCAGCTTCACCGACCTGCTGCCCTGGGTCGAGTACCTGCCCGACGCTCAGTCCCTGCTGCTGGAGGACGGCGAGTCGGTGGCAGCGTTTTTCGAGCTGACGCCCATTGGCACTGAAGGCCGTGAAGCGAGCTGGCTGCGCACCGTGCGTGATGCCCTGGAAAACGCCCTGCAAGACAGCTTTGAGGAGTGCGAAGACCAGCCCTGGGTGTTGCAGCTCTACGCCCAGGATGAAACCGACTGGGACGCTTACCTGCACACCCTGCGCGAGTACGTGCAGCCTCGCGCCCAGGGCACGGCGTTCACCGAGCACTACCTGCACCTGTTTGCTCAGCACCTGGAGGCCCTGTCCAAACCCGGGGGACTGTTTGAGGACACGGTGGTGACCCAACTGCCCTGGCGTGGCCAGCGCCGTAAAGTCCGGTTGGTGGTCTACCGGCGCTGCCAGGGCACGGTGGCCCGCCGGGGGCAGTCCCCCGAACAGGCCCTCAACAGTGTCTGTGATCGCCTGATCGGCGGGCTCGGCAATGCCGGTGTCAAAAGCCAGCGCATGACCGGGGCACAGATTCATAGCTGGCTGCTGCGTTGGTTCAATCCCCACCCGCGCGTGCTGGGCGACACCCCGGCCGACCGCGAGCGGTTCTATCAACTGGCGGCCTACCCCAAAGGCCCCTCAGGGGATGAACTGGAGTTGGCCAGCGGCACTGACTTCGCGCAGCGCCTGTTCTTCGAGCAACCGCGCTCGGACCTGGAACACGGCCTCTGGTATTTCGACGAGCAACCCCATCGCGTGGTGGTGCTCGACCGCCTGCGCACAGCACCCGTCACCGGCCACCTGACCGGGGAAACGCCCAAGGGCGGCGATGCCATCAATGCCCTCTTCGACCAGATGCCGGAAGACACGGTGCTTTGCATCACGCTGGTGATCACGCCCCAGGACAGGCTGGAGGCGCACCTCAATCACCTGGCCAGAAAGTCCGTCGGCGACACGCTGGCCTCCGAGCAGACGCGTGAGGATGTGCACCAGGCACGCTCGCACATCGGCAGTGCCCACAAGCTGTACCGAGGCGCCGTGGCCTTCTACCTGCGCGGTCAGGGTGTCGAGGACCTGGACCGTCGTACCCTGCAGTTGCACAACGTGATGCTCAATGCCGGCCTTCAACCGGTGCGCGATGAGCACGAAGTGGCGCCCCTCAACAGCTACCTGCGCTGGTTGCCCTGTGTGTTCAACCCGGGAATGCGTGACAGTCAGTGGTACACGCCGTTGATGTTCGCGCAGCACGTGGCCAACCTGGCCCCGGTCTGGGGGCGCAGTGAAGGCACAGGGCATCCTGGGTTCACGTTCTTCAACCGGGGGGGCGGTCCGCTGACCTTCGACCCGCTGAACCGCCTTGACCGGCAGATGAACGCCCACCTGTTTCTGTTTGGGCCCACAGGCGCCGGTAAATCGGCCACCCTCAACAACTTGCTCAATCAGGTCACCGCCCTGTACCGGCCACGTGTGTTCATTGCCGAGGCTGGCAACAGCTTTGGGTTGTTTGCCGATTTTGCCAAGCGCCTGGGGCTGACGGTCAATCGGGTCAAGTTGGCGCCCGGCTCGGGGGTGAGTCTGGCGCCCTTCGCCGACGCCTATCGATTGGTCGACACGCCCGGCCAGGTCATGACCTTGGACGCCGAGGCCCTGGAGGACACGGGCCTCACAGAAGACGATGAGCGCGATGTCCTGGGTGAGCTGGAGATCACTGCACGCCTGATGATCACCGGCGGCGAGGACAAGGAAGAGCAGCGCCTGACCCGGGCGGATCGGAGCCTGATTCGTCAGTGCATCCTCAACGCCGCGCACACCTGTGTGAGCCAGCACCGAACCGTGCTGACCCAGGACGTGCGCGACGCCCTGCGAGACATGGGCAATGACCCTACCTTGCCGGAACCGAGGCGTCTGCGGTTGCTGGAAATGGCCGATGCCCTGGATATGTTCTGCCAGGGGGCCGAGGGGGAGTTGTTCAACCGGGACGGCACGCCTTGGCCGGAGGCGGATATCACGCTGGTGGATCTGGCCACGTACGCCCGGGAGGGCTACAACGCCCAGCTCTCGATTGCGTACATCTCACTGATCAACACCGTGAACAATATCGCCGAGCGCGATCAGATGCTGGGGCGCCCGATCATCAATGTGACCGACGAAGGCCACATCATCACCAAGAACCCCTTGCTGTCGCCGTACATCGTGAAGATCACCAAGATGTGGCGAAAGCTGGGGGCCTGGTTTTGGCTGGCCACCCAGAACATCGATGACTTGCCCAAGGCCGCGGAACCCATGCTCAACATGATCGAGTGGTGGATCTGCCTCAGCATGCCGCCGGATGAGGTGGAGAAGATCGCCCGGTTCAGGGCCCTCACGCAGGCTCAGAAGACGTTGATGCTGTCGGCCCGGAAGGAATCCGGGAAATTCACGGAGGGGGTGATTTTGTCCAAGTCGATGGAAGTGCTGTTTCGGGCCGTGCCGCCGAGTCTGTACCTGGCCATGGCCATGACGGAACCGGAGGAAAAAGCTGAGCGGTTCGAGTTGATGAAGACGCACGGGATCAGTGAGCTGGAGGCGGCGATGGAGGTGGCGCAGCGGATTGATCGCAAGCGTGGCATCAGGGACGAGTAAAATCACGTGCGGTTTGCGCCTTCGATTGCACGCAGCCTTTAGGTTCTATTGATTGGAGGGGTCCACAGTTTGGGGACGTTGGAAACGACGATAGCAATGAAATTCAGTTGAATTACATGAAATCGACTTTGGAGAGGGAAACGAGACGAATCCCCGCGCCGGATCTCCTTGAAAACCTTGGGGTTGCGTGAATCCCGTGGGTTTCGACGTGCTCAATTTTGTACTCATGAGTGGTGACTGGCAACCCTTGTAGGGTGGGAACGTTCCACTCATCAGCCGGACTGGGGAGCCAAAGCGTGACAGGACCAGAGTCCCATTGAGGCCCGCCGGGCCTGATAAGGTGAAGCACTTCCAGAATCGACTGGCAGCCGACTATCCGGACCATGCAGTTAGGTCGCTGATGTCGTTCAACATGCACCACCATTGCCCCTGTTGTCCCGCATAGACCGACTCCTTCAACGGGTCGCGGTAGGGACGGCAGTTACCTGCCGCCCCCCCCCCCCCCGCACAGATCCGTACGTGCAGAACTACCGCATACGGCTCCTGCCTCGGGTATGTGACGCGAAGCGATCTTCAGGGTAAGGATATGCATTTCTGGGTCTAGGTATATAGAGGCCAGCAAGGCGTCCGTAGCGTGACCATTGAAGCCGGTTACGCTGGCTGCGACGTTTGAGGGCTTGCCGCCATAGACGGCAGACCGCAAGACGAAAACCACCAAGACGCATCAGGTTTCCCGGCACCGCGTGGTAATTGAAGTAACCACTCACCACCCGAGTGAGCCATTGCCCTTGAACCCGGATGGGTTCATGACGTCGGCGCTTCAGTTCATCCCGAATAGCCAGCAATGTCGCACGCACTCGCTTCTTGACCGTCAGTCGCAGTATTTGAAAATCACCGGTTCTGTTGGTACTACAACAGTGCGTGAAGCCCAGGAAGTCAAACGTCTCCGGTTTACCTAACTCTCGCTTCCGACGATTTCTCGCAGCAAGCCTACTCACCCCACCAGGTCATTTAGTCGAGGGATAGTGAACGGACTGTAAACTCCGTCCTTACCAAAGGTATCGAGTAAGACTCGGAGGCATCGAACTGCCACTTTCAGCATCCAGACGCTTCTCGATGTTCCTCCAAAGCACCGCGAGCCATCGGCTTGTATGCGGATGGCTGTGGTTACACTCAGCGTAACGGGCCTGGGGAACACACCTACCGAGTCCCGCCAAATAAGGGCGATGGTGCAGATGCTTACGCCCGGAGAGAAGAAAACTCACCGTGCTTGTGTCTGGTCTTATTGCACCACGCCGTTTTCGGCGCTCAAGGCCGTGGTCTATGACTTCAGAGCATGCGCGTGCCGAGCCTCTGAACCCGGTGACTGGTTTAGCGCGTCGGCAAGCGCCCTCTTCTGCTCGATCGAGAAGCGATCTGCAGGAATGTGAGCGTTGAACACTGGCATATGCATCTCCTTGATTTGATGTCGAATCCACTTGCTTAAGGCATTTAAGCGTATATACTCATAAAAATCACGACATCAAGACTTGCGATCCGACTGACCAGGAGCAGATTTGTCATACACACGGCTACCCACTCGGCTCACTCATGGCTTTTTAGATAGCAAGCCATGGCCGCGGATTGAACTGCGTAACATTTCGATGGATCTAGCGCCCGCTCTTACCTGTAACTCATTGGTTCAGGGAGTTTGATGATGCCGCACGATCTAGACGGCGTATGCAACTGCTTGGCCGCGCGCAAGGCGGCACGGTACCTCACCGCTTTTTATGACAAAGCGCTGGCACCTACAGGAATACGCATTACGCAGTTTACGATATTGCACAAGCTACAGCGGCTTGGGCTTATGGGAGTCAATCAGTTAGCGGCAGCTATGGCCATGGACCGCACGACGCTCGCCGCAAACCTTAAGCCTCTCGATCGCGAAGGTTTTTTACGTTTGACAGTAAACCCTGAAGATAGGCGCGCTAGGCTAATCAAGATCACTGTAAAGGGCGAAAAGCAACTGGAGCAGTGCCTGCCTCTTTGGAGCGAGGCGCAAACACATTTCGAAGAGCAGTATGGTGCTGAGAAAGCAAAAAACGCCCGCGAACTGCTCACAGAAGTGCTCTTGACAGGTCTTGACCCTTGGGCTGAGTAATATTTAAATCAAAATAGGAGCATATACTCCAATTAAAAATCCCGGGCAAACAATACCGCGCATTTCGCAGCATTGAAGGCTGCTTTGCTAACGCCATCGCCCACGCCGAGAAGAACCTCGATCTCTGGAGTAACAAGGTCGCAACGGTGATCTCCGACCGGTTTGTGCCTTTACCCGCCCTGTTGGTGAGTACAGAACTCGCACATTTTGTGTTGAATCTGGAGCACTAGATCGCCATCGCTCGTTATCGACCACTCCAAATGACGGCCCCCGCGAGACCGCAATGAACAAACGTAGCCTGATATTCGGTTTCAACTGCTATGTGGCATCACTCGCCGCATTACTGGTCGCCTTCAGCTTTGATCTGCCCAACCCCTGGTGGGCCGTCATCACCGTATTCCTCACCAGCCAGCCCTCCATTGAGGGCGCTATCTGGGCGAAAGCACTCTTTCGGGTGGGCGGAACTATGATCGGCCTCGTAGCAGCGCTACTCATTATCCCGAATCTAGTGGATGCACCAGAACTGATGCTGATTGCGCTAGCCACTTGGCTTGCCCTTTGCGTATTTACCTCCTTACAGGACCGTACGCCGAGAAGCTACCTTCCTTTACTAGCGGGCTACGGCGCTATCCTGGTTGGCCTCCCCGTTATAGATAATCCTGCCAATATCTTCACCACAGCTGTAGCGCGCACCGAAGAAATCCTGATCGGTGTCCTTTGCGCGTCTATCGTACATGCGTTGATGTTCCCTCGCAGTGTGCACGCAGTGCTCCGTACCAAGGTTGACGACAGTATGGCGGTGGCGCGCATAGCGATCCTCAAAGTACTGCGGGGCGAAGCAACGAGCACCGATGAAGCTGAGCGCCTACATTTCGCTTCGTCTACAATCGATATCGCGCTGCAGGCATCGGTGCTCGGTTTCGAACCGCCTCGCGGGCAGAGCCGCGCTCGGGTCGCCAAGGCACTTTCCGAACGATTGGCAGCGCTGCTTCCACTGATCTGCGCGGTCGACGACAGAAAACACGCCCTTAGTACACACCGCCCCTCCGCCCCTGCGCGCGGCGTCCTCGCGGCGACCGTGCACTGGATGGAAAATGATGACTTCAGCCCCGAGTCTTTTCATGCATTAGTCAACGAACTACGGACTGCGTTACCCGCAGCAGCGTCTGAGAGTGCTTGGCCGGAACTGGTCGAGATCAGCCTCGTCGAGCGAGTGTGCGGGCTCGTTGAGGTATGGCATGAATGCATGCAACTCGCGGCAGCACTGGCCCAGCCCAACCAATCATTAAGCCCAACAGTTCGACGACTCACTGCTACAACGCCTGTACTCAGCCTACATATCGACCAAGGCATCGCCCTATGGTCGGCATTCAATGCAGCGCTCGCCGTACTGGTATTTGGTGGCCTTGCAATGCTCATCCAATGGCCCCCTGCAACTGTCGGTATCGGCATCGCTGCCGTACTCACTTCGCTATTCGCCTCGCTGGATGACCCAACACCTCTCATGCAGAAGATGCTGACCTGGACCCTCATTTCCATTCCTGTCGGCGCGATTTACGTATTTGCCATCCTTCCCGCCATTGATGGATTCGTTCTACTCGCCATTGTGCTGTTTCCTGTCATTGCCATTCCAGCGGCACTGATGACTGTACCCCGCCATGCACTTCGCGCTCTGTCACTGCTGTTGGTGACCACCACGGTTATCGGCATCCAATCGGCCTACCATGCCGACCTCGAAGCATTCGCCAATCTGTCTATCTCCGCATCACTCGGAACAGCGATTGCCCTAGTCTTGACCCGGATCATTCGTGTGATCGAGACACAGTTCGTCGCCCGACGCATTGTCCGCGCCGGCTGGCATGACCTTAAGCGCCTCACAAGACGAAATCCCTCAAGCATTATCCCATTCGCTATGCGCATGCTCGACCGCGTCGGTCTCTTGCTTCCCCGTTTACCACCAGCATCGCAGGTGGCAGCGAACAGCCTTCGAGAGTTACGCATCGGCGTCAGTCTCAATGAGTTGATGTCCATTGCCCCGCTCATAGACAGTGATGGTGGGCATCATCTAGCCAACTTGAGAAAGGAGCTTGGGATGCACTTCGACTCCCTTGCACGCCATCCTGAATCTATCCCTCCCCCCCCTCTGACCAAAGCCATTGATGCCCTGCGCCCGACAGTGCTTGGCATATCCCCATACCGCCAAAGACTGCGAGCAATTGCAGCCTGGGTCGGACTTCGTAGCGCCTTTCTGCCGGGTAATGAGCATGAATGAAGACTGGAACATCGATGGGGTCTTTCTACACAGCGCTCTAGTGGCCGCACTTTTGGCGGCATTTCTGCATTTCACAGTGCGCTGGCTCCTTGCCCGTACCCATGCGTATGCATGGATGTGGCATCCAGGCTTGGCCGACATTGCCATCTTCGTGATCCTCTGGGCTGGGGTAGTCGCTGTATCTCCACAATGAAGTTAATTTACAGGAGCACCTAATGAGCGTGAGTTGGCAAAGTGTCGTCCGCGTGCTAGTCACCACTACACTGGTTGTAGCCTCCTGCGGGGCAGGATACTTCCTCTGGCAATACTACAAGGTCGACCCGTGGACTAGGGACGGACGTATTCGCGCTGACACTCTCCAGGTGGCACCGGACGTCACAGGGCTTATTACCTCCGTACTTGTGCGGGACAACCAAAGAGTGAAACGGGGAGAGTTGTTGTTCGTCATTGACCGTCCACGCTTTGCCTTGGCCCAGGAACAGGCTGCGGCCAACCTGAGTCAAACCGACGTTCAGCTTGACCAGGCTCGACGGGAGTATGATCGAAACCGCAGGCTGGGCGATGTTGTCAGCAACGAGATCCGCGAACAGAGTCGTATGAAGGTTGACTCGTTGACCGCCAGCCGCCGCCAGTCACAGGCCGCACTCGATGTGGCCGAACTGAACCTCGCTCGCACAGAGGTGCGCGCACCAACCGATGGCATCGTGTCCAACATCGAACTGCTGCCTGGTGATTATGCTACGGCAGGTCATCCACTCTTTGCCCTGATCGACACTGCCTCCCTACGTGTTGAGGGTTACTTCGAAGAGACCAAAATCGGACGCATCCACGTCGGCGATGCAGTCGAGGTAATCCTCATGGGAGACTCACGCGTCATTCGCGGACGGGTCGAGAGCATCTCCGGCGGCATTGAAGACCGAGACACCGTCAACAGTCCGCGCCTACTCGCAAGCGTAAACCCAACGTTCAACTGGGTTCGCCTCGCCCAGCGCATCCCAGTTCGCGTTGCTCTGGAACAAATGCCACCGGATCTACTGCCGATTGCCGGGCGCACAGCCACGGTCCGTATCCTTCCGCATGAAAGGACGGAACACCCATGAGACACTGGTCGTCCTTTTTCCACGCATCGGCCTTTCTTGCTATCTCAGCATGTACCCCCCTGACGCCCGACTACAAGAGGCCAACCGATGCGACCATTAATCGACCTGAGGTACAAGGTGCATTCGCCAGTAATATTGGCGACACTGTCACTACCTCCCCCCCTATCGACCAATGGTGGCTGCTTTATCGAAACACGGAACTCACAAACCTTGTGGAGAAAGCACTTTCGGTCAATACAGATGTGCGTGTAGCCATAGCCAACCTTGCGCGTGCCAATGCCGGACTCGACGTAGCGCGTGATGCCCAAATGCCCCAACTCGGCCTTCAGGCAGCGCCGGCGTACGGGCGAAACTCGGCAGAAGAAAAACTCACCAAGGGCCCTCTTTCCAACCAGCGCACTTACTCAATAAGCGCATCGGTCTCTTATCAGGTCGACCTTTTCGGCCAGGTTAGCCGCTCCATTGAGTCAGCAGCAGCCCGCAGCGACGCTGCGCGTGCAGCCGTCGCCGCAACTCGCATGACAGTCGCAGCACAAACAGCACAGAGTTTTATAAGCGCCTGCACATCAGGGCGCGAATTAAGTGTTGCCCAGCGTGCCATCGACATTCAGTCGCAAGCCACACGCCTAGCCGAGCGTCAGCACTCGGACGGACGCGTTAGCTCCCTCGATGTGACTCGCTCGACCACCCAAGAAGAACAACTGCGTGCAATACTTCCTGGATTAGAGGCGCGCCGACAAGAAGCGCTTTACCGACTAGCAGTCCTTACCGGGCTCCCGCCAACCGACTTTCCGCGCAACTTGGCCCACTGTGTCCAGGAGCCCTCTCTCGCCGCGCCCATTCCGACTGGCGACGGTCGTACCTTACTCGCGCGTCGGCCAGACGTTGCGCGTGCGGAAGCCGAATTGCACGCGGCCACCGCTGATCTGGGCGTGGCCACAGCCGACTTGTACCCACGAATTTCCCTAGGTGTTTCTGGCGGATCAGTCGGCCTAATGAACAACTTTCTTTCCGACGATACCTACAAGTTTTCCATCGGCCCTCTCATAAGTTGGCAGTTCCCCAACCGGGGCCGGGCGAAGGCTCAGGTTGAAGGTGCACAAGCGAGCATAGATGCAGCCTATGCACGATTCGACGGGACAGTGCTGGCAGCGCTGCAGGAGGTGGAAATCGCATTGAACGCCTATCGCCGAGACATTGAACGGCTCGCCCCTCTCATGGCGGCAAACCAGAGCGCCGCCAAAGCCTCTAATGATACGCGGCGCCTTTACTCTGAGGGCCGGGAAGGCTTTCTGAGTGTCCTCGACGCGGACCGGAGCCTGCTTGCAATTGAGCAGAATGTCGCAGCACAACAGACAGTAATTGCTAGCGACCAGATCCAGCTCTTCCTTGCTCTAGGGGGAGGATGGAGAGCCCCTTAAGCTAAACTAAAGCCAGGCAATTGCTCGAAACGAATACCAAAGTAGCAGGCCACGAAATCGGGCAGACTTTGACTCATGGTGGGTCAGTTTTCAACCGGCGTTGACATGCATCACAGTGAAGTGAACAGAAGCTCTGCGCCAATGACTGCCGAGTGATAGGGTGCAGCAACGCCCTGAACTGCGCGCCCTTTCTCCTTTGGGCTGCCTCACGCACACCTTCAAGCTCCATCGACGCGCTACTGATCCGGCTCAGTGTCCGGGCCGCGGGAGGGGGGAGGCATGTCGAAGTGGGCACCATTTTAATCTTGTTAAGCGGACAGCCTAATGCGATTAGCTGAAAATTGTGAATGGTGAAATCGGACGTTTTAAGTTGCAGCGCGAATTCAAAATGTAAAGGGAACATCATATCCAACCGTGACACTGATTGCGTATGGAGCGTCCTTTTCGAGCAATCATTGCTACGATTATTCAGCTAATCTAGTGCGGAGGGCGACGCGCCCTTAATCACCTTTTCTATCCGACGTATTGCCGGGGTAAGCGAGTAGGCTACGTTGTGTGCTTTTTCAGTGGGCGTAACACCAAATCGGTTACGTACGAACAGCGGATCGCCGAAGTGTACTCGTAACCGTTTTAGGGCTCCGCTAATGGCGGGCTGGCCGACTCCCAGCTTGAAGGCCGCGCGAGTCAGACTTTGCTCCTGGTATATCACCAAGAAAGTCACCATCAGGTTCAAATCGATCGCGGCTAACACTTCTACATTAATTGGCATGAGGTGTGGACTCCTAGCATGCATGCCACCGAAACACTTCAAACTCCAAAAAGGTAACAATCTTTAGGAAAAATATTGGGGTCGCAAGGGGTATGTTTAGCCACTCTTTCGGAAAACAATCAACTTACCGATTGATCGTTGGCACTCTTCGCCCTTCTGATTCAGCGTTCTACTCTCGAGAGTGACAACTCCCCTGTCTGGTTTCGACCTCGATGATTTGACCTCAAGTACGGTGCTGACCACATGTAAAATATCATCCGGACGGGTGGGGCGCGGCCAAGAGAGCTCGCTGCCTGCACCAATGATACCGCCAACAAAAGGGACGCTATCGACCAACAATTTCATGGTGATTGCAGCTGTATGCCAACCGCTGGCTGCAAGGCCTTGGAAAAATGTTTCAGCTGCAGCATCAGCATCCAGGTGGAATGGTTGCGGATCAAACTGCTGAGCGAAGGTGCGTATCTGCGTTTCATCAAGGTGATATTCGTTGCTACGGAACGTATCACCAGGGGAAATGTCGTCAAGATAGAGCTTTCGAATAGAAAGGTCAGAGTGCATAAAATTTCTCCTTTCGATTTGCGGACTCCCCCCCCCAAAGATGGGGCGAGTTCTGTTAGTAAAAAAGATAGAGATCAAGAATCGTCCACAACATCACCACCTTCAAACAATCCGAGGGACGCTCCTCGCCCAGCCTTAGCCGATTCGCCAATGCGAGTGGGTGGCGACATCACTCGCTCAACGATGCGATTTCTTTACAGCGCCATATCACTAGCCGATTTGTTTTCGCTTGGCTCGGCAGGTGCGGCTTGAGGCTTAACTATCTGACTGATCACCGGTGGAGTGGTCAGTTCCAAGACCTTGGCAGTGTAGTCCCATTCCTTCTGAACGCTTTCAGGGCTGTTGTTCAACTGAGTACCGTAGCTTGGAATGATCTGGTGAAGCTTTTCCTGCCAGGCAGGCGTCGAGACCTGATCCTTGAAGACCTTTTCCAGCACGGACAGCATGATCGGCGCAGCGGTGGATGCACCTGGCGACGCCCCCAAGAGACCGGCGATGCTGTTGTCCTTGGCGGTGACCACCTCGGTGCCGAGTTTAAGGACGCCGCCCTTCTCTTCGTCACGCTTGATGATCTGCACGCGCTGACCGGCTTGCCATAGGCGCCAGTCTTCTTTCTTCGCTTCTGGGAAGTACTCTTTCAACGCGTTGAAGCGGTCGTCATCCGACATCATCAACTGACCGGCCAGGTACTCGACCAGTGGGTACTGCTCAATCCCGACGCGGGTCATCGGCCAGACGTTGTGGGTGGTGGTGCTGGTCAGCAGGTCAAAGTACGAACCGTTCTTCAGGAACTTGGTGGAGAAGGTTGCGAATGGCCCGAACAGGATCACGCGTTTACCATCCAGCACACGGGTGTCTAGGTGCGGAACCGACATGGGTGGTGCGCCGGTCGAAGCGATACCGTAGGCCTTGGCCATGTGCTTGAGGGCGATATCCTGGTTATCGGTGACCAGAAACGAACCTCCGACCGGGAAGGCCGCGTAGTCGCTGGCTTCAGGAATGCCGGATTTCTGCAACAGGTGCAGCGCACCGCCGCCGGCACCGATAAACACGAACTTGGCGTCGGCTACGGTTTCGCTGCCATCCCTCAGATTCTTGTAGGTGACGCGCCAAGAGCCATCTTCGTTGCGCTTGATGTCCTGGACTTCGCTGGACAGCTTGAGTTTGAAGTTCGGTTGCTGTTGCAGATGAGCGACGTACTGACGGGTAATCTCGCCGAAGTTCACGTCTGTGCCGATAGGGGTCCAGGTGGCCGCGATCTTCTGCTTAGGATCACGCCCTTCCATCATCAGCGGGACCCACTTCTTGATCTGGTCCTGATCTTCGGTGTACTGCATGCCTTGGAACAATGTAGTGGTCTAATGAAACCGGACACCCATTTAGGCGAGAATGCTCGCCAGATCGAGGTGTCAGATGACCAAACAACGCCGTTCCTTTTCTGCTGAATTCAAACG
>NZ_JACAOS010000034.1 GCF_013386165.1 Pseudomonas gingeri
CCGGGATTAGTTGACCACTACACAATGGGCTGGTCTGCAGTGCCGTATAACGATCTTTAAGGAACTTGACGTTGTCGTCACCCCACATGAAACTCATGTGGGGCGTCGAATTAATGAAGGAGTGCGGGTTCTTCAACACGCCCTGACGGACCTGCCAGGACAGGAACTGACGGGTGATCTGGAACGACTCGTTGATCTCGATCGCCTTGGAAATATCGATCTTGCCGTTCTTGTCGTACGGAGTGTAGTTCGACTCGGCCAGGGCCGAGTGACCGGTACCGGCGTTGTTCCAGCCATTGGAGCTTTCTTCGGCGACGCCATCAAGGCGCTCGACCATTTCCATCGACCAATCCGGCTGCAGTTCGTTGAGCCAAATCCCCAGAGTCGAACTCATGATCCCGCCGCCGATCAGCAACACGTCCACTTTCGTCGCATCGGCAGCCTGCACCTGCAGCACACACGATGCCGAGATAGCAAACCCCAGAAGTACCTTGATCGTCTTTTTCATCATTACACAACCCAATTAGTAGAAAGTTATCCGTCTGCGGATTCTCATCACCTGACATCCCGGCACGGTAAACGATATGTCGATTTTCCTGAGATGTCCTATGACACGCCAGCACACTCAACAGATACCCAAGCGGGTATCCACGCCAGGACTGGCGAGGCGGATTAGTAGCTGTCGATCAAGGGGGTTTCCATTGAGCTTTGGCATAGTGACCGCACAAGCCTCCATCGGGGAGGAGTTACGCCCCCATGGTCAAAACCATTCGGAATCGGACTTTCCCAGACATCATCTTCGCGTAAGCTTCAGGCGCCCGCTCAAGTGGCATGGTCTCAACCATCGCAGACACACCAGTTAATGCGCTGAATTTAAGCGTCATATCGCCAGCAAGAGGATCACCTGTCAGCGCACCTGCAATCGATTTACCGCCACCAATCAGGCTGTTCGAGGAGGAGCCAAGAGGTTCCGAAGTCGCGCCTAGAACCAGAAGCATGCCTCCTGGTGCCAACCCGTCCACAGCCTCGGCCAATGCATTACCACCTGAAGCCGTGGACATCACGACCGCAGCACCACCCAATGATTGCAGCGCCTGGGCCAAGCCCCTCGCCTCACTATTGATGTAATGATGAGCACCCAGTTTTTTGGCGAGATCAGCCTTGCCTTCTCCACGGGCGATTGCTACAACCTCAAACCCCATATAACGAGCGTATTGCAACGCAAGATGGCCAAGACCGCCGATTCCCAATATGGCGACAAGATCACCCGCCTTGGCCGGCGAATTCCGGAGCCCACTGAAGGTCGTCAACCCTGCACACAACAACGGAGCAGCCTCGACCGATGACAGCTCTTCCGGTATTGACATCAGTCCGCTTGCCTTGGCGATGAGGACCTCAGCGTAACCACCGTCGTATTGAACTCCGGTAAATTCCTGTTTCTCGCAGTTCACAAGATGGCCACCGCGACACTGTTTGCACTGGCCGCAACTTCCACCAAGGAAGCCTACGCCAACACGCTGCCCCACACTCCAGCCATCTACACCAGCACCTAGTGCGTCAATAACACCGACGGCTTCATGGCCTGGGACACGAGGCCACTTGATTGGGAACACGCCTTCGATCGTAGCTGCATCGGTATGACAAACCCCGCAGGCTTCGACACGAATTCGCACGTGACCATCACCCGGCATAATCAGAGGCTTTTCTGCCAGCTCAAGTACACCTGGAGACACCGCGTGCACAGCCCTATAAGTACCTTTCACAGATGACATAGTAATCTCCTTTTGCACGTTCATCTTTAAGATTGTGCAATACAATTGATAGAGGGCTACTCACTCGCCGCTCTATTACGCGACGTATTGTTGCGCCAGAGGGCATGTCGACTTTTATCGAGATACCCCCTAGTGCTTCGGCAAGTTCAATAGACTCTTACCCGTCCAAATTCCTTCTGGCTTTTAATCATACGAAGCTAATAACTTCCAACTGACGCCGGCAAAGACGTTAACAGGGCTATCAATACTCGAACCATTTCCCGAGTTGACTGTTTTTTTCATCGCTGTAGGGCGGCAGGAGATGATCGATGGTTACGCCAGATGGTGCGACGAGTATAGATTTTGCGTGGGTGAGCATATCGAATCCGTACTTTCCATAGTAATGACCAACACC
Organism: Pseudomonas gingeri; assembly: GCF_013386165.1. Lineage (GTDB taxonomy): Bacteria > Pseudomonadota > Gammaproteobacteria > Pseudomonadales > Pseudomonadaceae > Aquipseudomonas > Aquipseudomonas gingeri_C. The sequence continues at coordinate 2,167 of NZ_JACAOS010000034.1, forward strand.
CGATGCACCTGTCCCACCGAAAGGCATCGACTCGACAAACAGGTGGACATTGACCTGATTGACCGCGCCACCTCCAAACGACAGCCGCCCCAGGAAATCGTCAATGCGCTTCTGATCACGACTGAAGATATAAGCGGCGAGCGGGTCTGGTTTCGCCTTGATGCAGGCCAGGGCCTCATCAAAGGTCTTGTAGGTCAAGATAGGGAGAATCGGGCCAAACACCTCCTCTTCCATGATGGGATCGTTCCACGTCACGGGGTAAAGAAGGGTCGGATCGATGTAATGTTCCGCCGGATCAGAGTTTCCACCCGCCACTACCTTCGAGGGGTCGATAAGTGCAGCCAGTCTCGATACTTCGCGGGCGTTAATCACTCGAGAATAATCGGGATTCGTTTTAGGGCTCTCTCCGTAAAGCTCCACCAGCGCTTTGCGGGCCTCAGCAACAAACTGCTCCGCAACAGACTCCTGCACATAAGCATAGCCAGGCGACGTACACCACTGCCCGCCCCACGCCGTAGCACCCCAGACTATTTTTTTCGCCGCGTCCCGAATATCTGCCGTCTCGTCCACCAGCACTGGATTCTGGCCACCGAGCTCGAGGACTACTGGCGTGAGGTGTTCTGCTGCAGCCCTCATGACAATCTTGCCAACTTTGGTGCTGCCGGTGAAGAAGATGAAGTCGAAGGGTAACGCCAACAGTTCAGTGACCTGCTCTCTATTCCCCCTAACTGCCGCGACAGCACTCGAATCAAAATAGCGGGGTATCAGATCCATCAAAAGAGTACTGGTATTGGGCAGTTGTTCGCTCAATTTAAGAATGCAGGTGTTGCCAGCCGCTAAGGCCGTCAGAGCGGGACGCAGGACCAGCAGCAACGGACCATTAAATGGTGCGATGATCAACGCAACGCCATACGGATCCCGATGCACAACAGCTGTATGACCACTTTGAGCCAGGAACGTGGGGACAGGGGCCTGAGTTGGCTCCATCCACTGTTTCAGTTGGCTTTTTTGATACTGCGCCTCTCCTAGCGTTGCACCAGTCTCAAAGATGTATTCCTGACTGGCGGTCTTGAAATCAGCAGCAATCGCACTCCGGAGCGCCGATTCGTTTTCTACAATCAGTTTCTCCATGCGATCCAACTGGTCAAAACGCCACTCGTAGGTACGGGTTACGTCGGACGCAAAGAGCGTTTTTTGTGAGTCAAAGACAGCGGTAAATGTGCTCATGAGGGACTCGCTTAGTTAGTAAGGGAGGATTTTCGAGGGCTGCTCTCATACTCTACGGCGAGCAGGCAGCGGCTCAATTGTCGATATTGATATCTCGCCTGCTCCGACAGGGAATGCTGCCGAAACGGGTCGAACTACTGTTGAGCGATGGCCAACATCGTCCTGCAGGCCATCCTTTCGTAACCTCTGGACTGGTACGTAGCTCAATCAGCGGAGAGGAACCGGGAGGCCGCTTCAGCAAACTCTTCTGGGTATTGGAAATGAGCGCCATGCCCGGAGTCCGGGAAGAGCATGAGCCGGGCGTTGGGAATCGTCTGCTGAAGGATGTACGAGTTCACGGTAGGCACCATGATGTCGTCAGCACCGTTCACGACCAGGGTTGGTTGTGTGATTTTCTTCAGATCGCTGTAGCGCTCGCCGATCACTTGACCCCATGCCGCCAACGCTTCCAACTGGGCACCCGCGACCTGTGCAACCGCCTCAGGCTCTCTGTCCACCTGTCGTGCGCCGATACGACTCAGCCACGCCTTGCCTGCAGCCTGACTTGTCGGGGTTGGGGCGAAGAACAGCTCCAGCATCCGCTCCTCCGCCGTGCTATTCGCTCGAGTCACAATCTCTTGCACTTGTGGCGAGAAGGTATCCATACCCTCACCACCGGATGGACCCGTGCCCGCCAGGATCAAGCGTCTAACCAACTTTGGTGCATCCAGCACGATCTGCTGCGCGACCATCCCACCGAGTGAGAAGCCAAAAAGATCGACCTGCCCGACACCCAAGGCTTCGATGAAAGCGATAATGTCACGCGCCATGCCTTGCATCGAGCCAGGCGTTTCGCCGCTAGAGCGGCCTACTCCTCGATAGTCCACGAGGACTACAGGACGGTCCTGGGCAAGGCGGTTGGTGTGGATCGAATCCCAGTTGTTGATTGTGCCGGTGAAATGCTGAAGGCAGACCAGGGGTGTCGCCCCTTCCTTGCCGAACCGACGATAGGCGAGACGAGTACTGCCAACTTCAATAAGCTGGGTCGGCGTGGATTCATGCAGATTGGTAGGTGACATAGTGAGTTCCCTAAAGGTTTGCACTGATCATGCCCCGCGTCATCCAGAATGACGCGAGGCAGAACCGTTCGGTACGTTACGCGTTGACGTCAACCACGGTGCGGCCGCGGACTTGGCCTTGGAACATCCGGCCAATGACCGCAGGCACTTCGGCAAGGCCGACCACTTGCGTCGTGCGGGCCAGCTTGCTCAGATCCAGATCGCGGGCCAGTCGCGACCAAGCCTCGATGCGGGCCGCCTGAGGGGCATTCACGGAGTCGATGCCCGCCAGGGTTACGTTGCGCAGGATGAAAGGCAGAACAGATCCAGGAAGGTCCATGCCTTGAGCCAGACCGTTGGCGGTGACCACACCCCGGTACTGGGTCTGCGCCAGTACGTTCGCCAGTGTATGGCTGCCGACCGAATCCACGGCACCAGCCCAGCGTTCCGCGGCAATCGGTGCGCCCGCTTCAGAGAGTGTTTTGCGGTCAATGATCTCTGCTGCACCCAGGCTACGCAGGTATTCATGCTCGTCGACACGTCCGGTCGATGCGATCACGCGATAACCAAGACCCGAGAGGATCGCAATCGCGATGGAGCCGACGCCGCCATTGGCACCCGTGACGAGGATGTCACCGCGGTCTGGTGTGAGGCCGCCATGTTCCAGCGCCATTACGGACAGCATTGCTGTGTAACCCGCCGTGCCGATCGCCATGGCGTCCTTGGTCGAGAAAACGTCGGGAAGCTTGACCAGCCACTCGCCTTTGACGCGGGCTTTCTGTGCAAAACCGCCGTGATGGGTCTGGCTCAGCCCCCAACTGTTGGCAACAACGCGGTCACCGACAGCTATGCCCGGGTAGGAAGAGGCCTCAACGGTGCCAGCAAAATCGATACCAGCGATCAGTGGAAATTGCTGAATGATGTCTGCATAACCACTCAGGGCCAGCGCATCTTTGTAGTTGACCGTCGAGTAATCGATCTTGACAGTGACCTCACCAGGCATCAGATCCTGGTCTTGCATGTCGACCACGCTGGCCGAGATTTTGTC
>NZ_JACAOS010000035.1 GCF_013386165.1 Pseudomonas gingeri
CCGGGATAAACACCAGCATTGCACCTGCGATGATGCCGTTCTTCGACAGCGGCACGGTGATCTTCCAGAAGCTGTTGAAGGTACTCGAACCCAGGTCCGAGGCGGCTTCCAGCAGACTCTGGTCGTGTTTCACCAGATTGGCGTAGAGCGGCAGGATCATGAACGGCAAATACGAATACACCACGCCGATATACACCGCGAGGTTGGTATTGAGGATCTGCAACGGCTCGCTGATCAACCCGGTCCACATCAGGAAAGCGTTCAACAACCCGTTGTTGCTGAGAATCCCCATCCAGGCGTAGACGCGGATCAGGATCGCCGTCCAGGTCGGCATCATGATCAGCAGCACCAGCACGGTCTGCAATTCCTTGCGCGCCCGGGAAATGGCGTAGGCCATCGGATAGCCGATCAACAGGCACAACAGGGTGCTGAAGAAGGCCATCTTCAGCGACCCGAGGTAGGCCGCCAGGTACAGGTCGTCATCCCCGAGCATCGTGTAGTTGCCGAGGTTGAGGATGATCTGCAGCTTCTGCTCAACGAAACCATAGATCTGCGTGTAGGGCGGAATCGCCACGTCTGCTTCGGCGAAGCTGATCTTCAGGACGATGAAGAACGGCAGCATGAAGAACAGGAACAACCAGAGGAACGGAATCCCGATGACCGTTTGGCGGCCACTGGGGGTTATGCGTTGCACCAGGGTTTTCAGGCTCATGAGCGCAGTACCACGCCGCTGTCGTCTTCCCACCAGACGTAGACTTCATCGCCCCAGGTCGGCCGCGTGCCACGGCGTTCGGCATTGGCGACAAAGGACTGCACCAGCTTGCCGCTCGGCAGCTCGACGTAGAACACCGAGTGGCCGCCCAGGTAAGCGATGTCGTGGACCTTGCCGCTGGACCAGTTGTGCTCGCACTCGGGTTTCTGCAGGGTGACCAGCAGTTTCTCCGGGCGAATCGCATAGGTGATCGACTTGTCCTGCACCGAGGTACTGACGCCATGGCCCACATAGATATTCCGGTCCAGGTCCTTGCAACCGATCACCGCGTGGCCCTCGGCATCGTCGATGACCGTGCCGTCAAAGGCGTTCACGTTGCCGATGAACTCGCAGACCAGGCGGCTGACCGGGGTTTCGTAGATGTCCACCGGGCTGCCGATCTGGGCAATCCAGCCCAGGTGCATGATGGCGATGCGTTCAGCCATGGTCATGGCTTCTTCCTGATCGTGGGTGACCATGACGCAGGTCACGCCGACGCGCTCGATGATCTCGACCAGCTCAAGTTGCATCTGTGAACGCAGCTTCTTGTCCAACGCGCCCATCGGTTCATCGAGCAACAGCAACTTCGGCCGTTTGGCCAACGAACGCGCCAGGGCCACCCGTTGACGCTGGCCGCCAGACAGTTGGTGCGGCTTGCGCTTGGCGTACTGGCTCATCTGCACCAGCTTGAGCATCTCGGCGACCCGGGCATCGATTTCGCTGGCGGGCAGACGGTCCTGCTTCAGGCCGAAGGCGATGTTCTGCGCCACGGTCATGTGCGGGAACAGCGCATAGGATTGGAACATCATGTTGATCGGCCGCTCGTAGGGCGGTAGATCGGTGATGTCGACGCCATCGAGGAAGATCCGTCCTTCGGTCGGGCGCTCGAAGCCGGCGAGCATACGCAGCAAGGTGGATTTACCCGAACCCGATCCGCCGAGCAGGGCGAAGATCTCGCCCTTCTTGATTTCCAGGGACACATCGTCCACGGCAATCGTCTCATCGAACTTCTTTGTGACCCTGTCTATTTTGACCAGCACCTGCTTCGGTGCCTGCTGACCTTCAAGAGCCTTCCTGTAGATGCTGGAGGCGTTTGCCATGTGAAACTCCCAACAGGTTTCAGTCGCCGGGCCAACACGGCCCGACTTAATAGTTGATTGCCAACCCACAGCGAGCGGGTTGATTCGGCGCCGCCGTCCTGGCTGCCTGGTCGTGCTTGTTGTTATCGCGGTGTGTGGCTGTCGTGAGGGACTGGCGCGCCAAGGCACGCCCGTCCGCTTCACGGGGGCAGTTAAATCGTTGGAGAGAGGCTGAGGTCGTCAGTCAGCGGCTATCGCGAAGCGCCGCGCGTTGCCGGCAGGCCTCGCCAAACGCCTGGAAAATGCTCAGGTAGGGCGGGTTGTCCAGGACCTGCCATTCCGGGTGCCACTGCACGCCGACGGCAAACGCCTGGCTGTGCTCGACGGAGATCGCCTCGATCAAGCCATCCGGTGCGACGGCTTCGGCACGCAGGCCGGGGGCCAGTCGGTCGATGCCCTGGCTGTGAATCGAATTGACCTGGAATACCCGTGGCAGATCCAGCGCTTCGAACACGCCGCCCGGTTGCACGTTGACGGCGTGGGCCGGTGCGTACTGCACGGCGACATCCGGATGATCCGCTTCGCGGTGATCGAGGAAGCCGGGAAGTTCGTGGACTTTCTGATGCAGGCTGCCACCGAACGCCACGTTCATTTCCTGAAAGCCGCGGCAGATGCCAAGCACCGGAATGCCCGCAGCAATCGCGGCACGTACTAGAGGAAGGGTGGTGGCATCGCGTGCCGGGTCGTGATCCGTGCCGGGTGCGCTGGCAGGACCTTGATAGTGGAAGGGTTCCACATTCGACGGCGAGCCGGTCAGCAACAAACCATCCAGATGGGCGAGCAGCTCATCGATCTCGGTCAGTTCAGCCAGGGAAGGAATGACCACCGGCAGCCCCAGTGCCGCGACGCTGACAGCACGCAAGTACTTGTCGCCGCTGACGTGGTAGGGGTGCAGGCCAATCTGTTTGATGCACGCAGTAACGCCGATCAATGGCTTGAGTGCCATTTTTATCACCTCGAAGTTTCACACTTGAACGAGCTTTTCCGGAGCTTAGCCTTGTTAATTTTAATTAACAACTCTCGTGTAAAAAATTCTAAACGCCGTGCGTCTGGTGTTCATGATTTATGGACGCCGAAAGGCTGACCTGGCTCATTTGTGCCGAATTACGGCCTGTAGGATAACGATGAGAGGCCGAATGTTCGCTATTGACTTCACTTTGCCTTTCGGATTGACTGGCTTCGTGAAAGGGCGGTGAACATTATAATTAACACAATAGGTGCCTCATGTCGGTCCCCCTGCGTGCTGTTCAGCTCAACGAAGCGAACGCATTCCTTAAGAAATATCCTGAGGTTTTGTACGTCGACCTTCTGATTGCGGATATGAACGGCGTGGTGCGCGGCAAGCGCATCGAGCGCACCAGTCTCCACAAGGTCTACGAAAAAGGCATCAACCTCCCGGCGTCGCTGTTTGCCCTGGACATCAATGGTTCGACGGTGGAAAGCACCGGCCTGGGTCTGGACATCGGCGACTCGGATCGAATCTGCTACCCCATCCCCGATACCCTCTGCATCGAGCCTTGGCAGAAGCGCCCGACCGCGCAACTGTTGATGACCATGCACGAGCTGGAAGGCCAGCCCTTTTTCGCTGACCCACGGGAAGTGTTGCGCCAGGTCGTGAGCAAGTTCGATGACATGGGCCTGACCATTTGCGCGGCCTTTGAACTCGAGTTCTACCTGATCGACCAGGACAACGTGAACGGCCGTCCGCAGTCGCCACGCTCGCCGGTGTCCGGCAAACGTCCGATGTCGACCCAGGTCTACCTGATCGATGACCTCGACGAATACGTCGACTGCCTGCAGGACATCCTTGAAGGAGCGAAAGAGCAGGGCATTCCAGCGGATGCCATCGTCAAGGAAAGCGCCCCGGCGCAGTTCGAAGTCAACCTGCATCACGTCAACGACCCGATCAAGGCCTGCGATTACGCGGTGCTGCTCAAGCGTCTGGTGAAGAACATCGCCTACGACCATGAGATGGACACCACCTTCATGGCCAAGCCGTATCCGGGCCAGGCCGGCAATGGTCTGCACGTGCATATCTCGATTCTCGACAAGGAAGGCAACAACATCTTTGCCAGCGAGGATCCCGAGCAGAACGCCGCCTTGCGTCACGCGATCGGCGGTGTGCTCGAGACCCTGCCGGCGCAGATGGCCTTCCTCTGCCCGAACGTCAACTCGTACCGGCGTTTCGGCGCGCAGTTCTATGTGCCGAACTCGCCGAGCTGGGGCATCGACAACCGGACCGTGGCGGTGCGTGTGCCAACCGGTTCCGCCGATTCGGTGCGGATTGAACACCGGGTCGCCGGTGCCGATGCCAACCCGTACCTGTTGATGGCGTCCGTCCTGGCCGGTATTCACCACGGCTTGACCCACGAAATCGAACCGGGCGCTCCGGTGGAAGGCAACAGCTACGAGCAGAACGAGCAGAGCCTGCCGAACAACCTGCGTGATGCTTTGCGCGAGCTGGACGACAGCGAAGTCATGGCCCGCTACATCGACCCGCTGTACATCGATGTCTTCGTGGCGTGCAAGGAAAGTGAGCTCGCCGAGTTCGAGAACTCCATCTCGGACCTTGAGTACAACTGGTACCTGCACACGGTTTGATCGGCTGATCGCGGTCATTTACTTGTTTCTCTGCATCGAGTCACTTCAATGACAAACACCCGCAGCGACTGGGAGCAACGCTTTCAGTCCTTGACACTGGAAGGCCGTGCATTCATTGACGGCCAATACCGCCCGGCACTCAGCGGTGCCACCTTTGAATGCATGAGCCCGGTGGACGGTAGCTTTCTGGCGAACGTCGCCAGCACCGACGAGGCCGACGCCAATGCGGCGGTGCTCGTGGCGCGCCAGGCCTTCGAGTCCGGCATCTGGGCCAAACAGGCCCCGGCCGAGCGCAAGCGCATCCTGATTCGTTTCGCCGATCTGATTCTGGCGCACCAGGAAGAACTGGCGCTGCTGGAAACCCTGGACATGGGCAAGCCCATCAGCGATTCCATGGCCATCGACATTCCGGCGACTGCCAACGCGATCCGCTGGAGCGCCGAAGCGATCGACAAGCTCTACGATGAAGTCGCGGCCACGCCGCACGACCAACTGGGGCTTATCACCCGTGAACCCGCAGGGGTTGTCGCGGCCATCGTGCCGTGGAATTTCCCGCTGATCATGGCCAGCTGGAAGTTCGCTCCGGCCCTGGCGGCCGGTAACTCGTTCATCCTCAAACCTTCGGAAAAGTCGCCCCTGACGGCTATCCGTATCGCCCAGTTGGCGCTGGACGCGGGTATTCCGAAAGGCGTGTTCAACGTTCTGCCGGGCTTCGGTCACACCGTCGGCAAAGCGCTGGCGTTGCACATGGACGTCGACGTTCTGGCCTTTACCGGCTCGACCGCGATTGCCAAGCAACTGCTGATCTACGCCGGCCAAAGCAATATGAAACGCGTTTGGCTCGAAGCCGGGGGCAAGAGCCCGAACGTGGTGTTTGCCGACGCGCCGGATTTGCGCGCGGCGGCCCAAGCGGCGGCCGGCGCCATTGCCTTCAACCAGGGTGAAGTCTGCACCGCCGGCTCGCGCCTGCTGGTGGAACGCTCGATTCGCGAGCCGTTCATTGCCTTGCTGGTCGAAGCACTGCAAGCCTGGAAACCGGGGCATGCCCTGGACCCGGCGACCACGGTGGGCGCGCTGGTCGATCAGCGCCAACTGGAGTCGGTGCTGCGCTACATCCAGCTCGGCAAAGACCAGGGCGCGCAACTGATTGCCGGCGGCAATCGCGTCCTCGAAGACACCGGTGGCCTGTACGTGGAGCCGGCGATTTTCGATGGCGTGACCAATGCCATGACCATCGCCCGGGAAGAGATCTTCGGCCCGGTGCTGTCGCTGATCACCTTCGACACCGAGCAGCAAGCCCTGGAAATTGCCAATGACAGCATCTTCGGCCTGGCCGCCGGCGTGTGGACCAGCAACCTGAGCAAGGCCCACACCTTTGCCCGTGGCCTGCGCGCCGGCAGCGTCTGGGTCAACCAGTACGACGGCGGCGACATGACCGCACCGTTTGGCGGGTTCAAACAGTCGGGTAACGGTCGAGACAAATCGCTGCATGCGTTCGACAAATACACCGAACTCAAAGCGACCTGGATCAAGCTCTGACACCTTTGCAACGACGGTCGTCGGCGCGTGCCGGCGGCCATCGGAGAGATTTATGAAACAAACACATGTAAACAGTTACTACGCCGCGACCCGCAATCACACCGGTGACTTCCCGGTGCTTGAAGAGTCGGTGGAGTGTGATGTCTGCGTCATCGGTGCCGGCTACACCGGCCTGTCCTCGGCGCTGTTCCTGGCCGAAGCGGGCTACAGCGTGACCGTGCTCGAGGCCGCGAAAGTCGGTTTCGGGGCCAGTGGTCGCAACGGCGGTCAACTGGTCAACTCCTACAGCCGTGACGTTGATGTCATCGAAGCCCGCTACGGCGACAAAACTGCCGAAGTCCTTGGCAGCATGATTTTCGAAGGCGCCGACATCATCCGTCAGCGCATACAGCACTACGACATCCAGTGTGATTACCGTCCGGGTGGCATCTTTGCCGCGCTGAACAACAAGCAGCTCAAAGGCCTGGTCGAGCAGAAAAGCAGCTGGGAGCGTTACGGCAACAAGCACCTGAAAATGCTCGACGCGGCCGAGATCAAGCGCGAGGTGGGTTGCAACAACTACGTCGGCGGTCTGTTGGACATGCAGGGCGGCCACATCCACCCGCTGAACCTGGCCCTGGGCGAAGCCTCAGCCCTGATCGGCCTGGGCGGCAGGATCTTCGAACAATCGGCTGCGGTGGACATCACTTACGGCGAGCCGATCACCGTGCGTACCGCCAAAGGCGTGGTGCGGGCCAAGTACCTGCTGATCGCCGGTAACGCCTACCTGCCTCAGGACCTCGACAGCCGCGTGACCCGCAAAAGCATGCCCTGCGGTTCGCAGATTGTCGTGACCGAGCCGTTGTCGGAAAAAGTCGCCCGCAGCCTGATCACCCACAACTACTGCGTCGAAGACTGCAACTACCTGCTCGACTACTACCGCCTGACTGCTGACAACCGCCTGCTGTACGGTGGTGGTGTGGTCTACGGTGCCCGCGAGCCGGACGACATCGAGCAACTGATCAAACCGAAAATCCTCAAGACCTTCCCGCAACTGAAGGACGTGAAAATCGACTACCGCTGGACCGGCAATTTCCTGCTGACCATGTCACGCATGCCGCAATTCGGTCGTATCGAGAAAAACGCCTACTACATGCAAGGCTACAGCGGCCACGGCGTCACCTGCTCGCACCTGGCCGGCAAACTGATCTCGGAAGTGATTCGCGGCGACGCCGAACGCTTCGATGCGTTCGCCTCCTTGCCGCACATGCCGATGATCGGTGGACGGACCTTCCAGGCGCCGCTTACCGCCATGGGCGCCGCGTATTACGCCCTGCGTGACCGTTTCGGGATCTAGCGCCAATGCAACCGGCGGCCTCCGCAAAGGGACCGTCGGCCATCGTCTGCCGCGTCTATTCAACGCCGGGTATAAATCACCATCAGGATGGCCCCCTGTGCCGAACCCGCGCTGTGTGCCGCATCCGGTGCACGGCAACAGTAGTCGCCGACATTCAGTGTTCGATCCTGATCAAAGAATGAGCCTTGCAGTACGAATAACTGCTCCAGTTCCCCTTCATGGGTGTGGCTGGCGACATGGGCGCCGGGATCGACCTTCATCAGCAGGGTCTTTTCGCCGCGCTCGGCGTCCTCGAACAGCGGCTTGGTCCAAAAGCCCTCAGCCGCCGTCGGCAGCCATTCATCAGTCGAAGACGAATGATAGAGCGAGCCTCTGACCGGGCCTTGAATGCCGTTCTTGGCGGTAATTCTCCAGGATGGGGCTTCATTGTCTGGCATGTTCTTCACCGGGGAGCGGGTTGCTTTACAAGTCCTTGACCAGTCGCAAGGCATCGTAGATCGCGGCATGGGTGTTGCGGGCCGCCACTGCATCGCCGATGCGAAACAGCTGGAAGCGGCCGTTCGGGTTGGTCACGACCTGCTGCGGGTGGCCGACGATCAGGTCCAGGTGTTCAACCACGCCGCCATTGCTCGACGCCGGTTTCAGCTCGAAATACAGTTCGTCCAGCGGCCGGGTGCCGTGGTTGACCACCACTTGATCGACTCGCCGGACCTTGCGCGCATTGCCATAGTCACTGTCGATGCTGGCCAGCAGCTCCTGGCCCTCGCGCGCGACGGCGAGCAGGCGGAAGGTGACCGTGAAGGTGGTGTCCAGCGCTTGCAGAGAGCGCATGTAGGGCACCAGGTTCATGGCCATGACTTCCGGGGCAAAGGTCCGGTCCGGCGTCATGATTTCGATTTTGGCGCCACTTTTGGCGATGAACTCGGCGGCTTGCAGGCCGGCATGATCACCGGCATCGTCGAACAGCAGGACATTGCGGCCGGGTTTCACATCCCCGGAAATAATGTCCCAGGCCGAGACCACCAGCTCGTTGCCGGCCGAGAGAATCTCGGTGTGGGGCAGGCCGCCGGTGGCGATGATCACCACGTCGGGGTTTTCATCGTGCACGGTGCTGGACTCGGCCCAGGTATTGAAGCGAAAGGTCACGCCCAGCTTCTGGCACTGGGCCATGCGCCACTCGACGATGCTGATCATTTCCCGCCGGCGTTCCGATTGCGCGGTGAGTCGGACCTGCCCGCCGGCCTGGTTGGCGGCTTCGAACACCAGCACCTCATGGCCGCGTTCCGCTGCCACCCGCGCCGCTTCCAGCCCGGCGACGCCGGCGCCGACAATCACGATCTTGCGCTTGTTCGGCGCCTTGGGGATGTCATGGGGCATGCTGGTTTCGCGACCGGTGGCCGGGTTGTGGATGCAGTAGGCGGCCCCGCCCTGGTAGATCCGGTCCAGGCAATAGTTGGCGCCGACGCAGGGACGAATGTCCTCCTCACGACCCTCGATGATCTTGCGCACGATATGCGGATCGGTCATGTGCGCGCGGGTCATGCCGACCATGTCGACCTTGCCCGAGGCGATGGCGTAGCGGGCGGTGGCCACGTCCGGAATCTTCGCCGCATGAAACGTGGGGAAGTCGGTGGCGGCGCGAATCTCCCCGGCGAAGTCCAGGTGCGGCGAGTTGCGCATGCCCTGGATCGGAATCAGGTCAGTCAAGCCGGCGTCGGTGTCGATATGGCCGCGGACCACGTTAAGGAAGTCCACCATGCCGCTGTCTTTCAGGCGTCGGGAGATGTCCAGGCCATCGGCCTGGGTCAGCCCCCCGGGCATTTGCTCGTCGCCGGTATAACGCACGCCGACGATAAATTCATGGCCGACGCGTTGGCGAATGGCCCGCAGAATCTCGAAGGTAAAGCGCAGCCGATTGTCGATGGAGCCGCCATAGGGTGCATCGAGATCGTTGGTCAGCGGCGACCAGAACTGATCCATCAGATGCCCGTAGGCTTGCAGCTCGATGCCATCCAGGCCGGCGGCCTTCATCCGTTCGGCGGCGTCGGCATAGTCCTTGATGATGCGTTCCACATCCCAGTCTTCCATCTTCTTCGGGAAGGAACGATGGGAGGCCTCGCGCTCGAACGACGGCGACACCACCGGCAACCAGTCGCCCTTGTCCCAACGGGTGCGCCGGCCCAGGTGCGTCAACTGGATCATCACCGCAGCGCCATGTTCGTGGCAGGCGTCGGTCAGGTCGCGCATCCAGCCGACCACCTCATCCTTGTAGGCGAGGATGTTGTTGAACACCGGCGGGCTGTCCCGTGAAACCGCAGCAGACCCGGCGGTCATGGTCAGGGCCACGCCGGCCTTCGCCCGCTCCACGTGGTAGGCGCGATACAGATCCTTGGGCATGCCGTCGACCGGATAGGCCGGTTCGTGGGCGGTGGTCATGATGCGGTTGCGCAGAGTCAGGTGCTTCAACTGATAGGGCTGGAGGAGCGGATCATTCAGCATCGTCAAGACTCTCCGGAAGAGGGCGAGGACCTAAGTTGAAATTACGTTAGGGCGAAATGTACACCTGTGTCAACACACTAGACACAGGTGTACATTTTGCTTGCGCGGTGTGAAGTGAGGGATTAGGATCGAGCCATGAACGAACAGACCAAAGCAGTAGAAAGCGGCTGGCGAGGGTCCCTGGAAGGGTGGCTCGATGCCGCGTATGAGAGCCTGACCGAGTGCGGTGTCGACACCGTGCGGGTGATGCCCCTGGCCAAGAAGCTGGGGCTGTCGCGAACCAGTTTCTATTGGTTCTTCAAGGATCGCGAAGAGTTGCTCGGCGCCCTGATCGAACGTTGGCGGGTGAAGAACACCGGCAATCTGATCGCCCAGACCGAGTGTTATGCCGAGAGCATTGCCGAGGCGATGCTCAATGTTTTTGACTGTTGGCTGAACCCCGAGCTGTTCGATTCCCAGTTCGAGTTCGCCATGCGCAGCTGGGCCTTGCAGTCCGCTGAAGTGGCCGAACATATCCGGGTCGCCGACATCGCCCGACGTGAAGCCTTGATCCGCATGTTCATGGGCTTCAACTACGAGTTTGACGGCGCCGATGTGCGGGCGCGAACGATTTACCTCACACAGATCGGCTACATCAGCACCAACACCCGAGAGGACATCGGGGAGCGAATGCGGCGGATTCCCGAGTACGTGAAGATCTTCACGGGCCAGGAACCCCAGGAGCGCGAGTTGAAACGCTTCTACTCGCGCCATGGCTATGACGCTTCAGCGTCCAGCCCGCAATGACCGCGACTTCTGACTGACGAAGGCAGGTTCCTATGTGCGACGCACCCACGATAGGCATTATCGGTGGATCGGGATGGCTTGGCCGCTCGATTGCCCTGGCGCTGCTCGAGAAGGCGCTTATCCAGCCCGAGGCGTTGGTGCTGTCGAACCGTAGCGGTCACCACCCGTTACCGAGTGGCAGGTGGTCGCAGGTGACACTGACGTGCGACAACCAGGCCTTGGTGGAACGTAGCGAGGTGGTCATCCTCGCCGTACGGCCAGAGCAGTTTGCCGAGGTGGAAATTTTCGCTGAAAACCGCCTGGTGATTTCCTTGATGGCCGGCGTGCCACTGGCGGATGTGGTAGCGCTGACCGGCAGCCGCCAGGTGATCCGCGCCATGCCCAATGCCGCCGCGCAAATCGGCAAGTCCTACACGCCCTGGTTGGCCGCGCAGGCGGTCAGTGATCCACAGAAAGCCTTCGCCCAGCGACTGTTCGAAACCTTCGGCGGCGCCGACCAGATCTTCAGCGAAGGCCATTTGAACTACCTGACGGCGCTGGTGGGGACCGGGCCGGCGTACCCGGCGCTGCTGGCGCGCAGCCTGCTCGAACACGCCGTGGGCACTGGCTTGCCTCCCGCCATTGCCCTGCGCGCGGTGAGTGCCGTCGTGGTGGACGCCAGCCAACTGATCGGCCATGGCTACGGCATCGATGAACTCTTGCAGACCCTCATCAGTTACCACGGCGTCACCGCCGCGGGCCTTGAAGCCATGATTGCCGGCGGCTTCGATAAAACAATAAAAGCAGGTCTGGATTCGGCGGCCTCGGTCGCCAATGCCATGGGTCCATTTGTCCATTCTGCTGACACCCAAGAAGGTCCGATGACGCGGTAGTTGGCCCTTCCTAACTCTGGCCGCAATCGAGGTTAGCGTTTATGAATATAAAGTCTTTCTCGAAGACGGGACTTGCCCTGGGGATCGTCGCCTTCAGTGGATGGGCGGCAGCGGCTGAGTGTGGTGATGTGACCATCGCCAACATGAACTGGCAATCGGCCGAGGTTATGGCCAACGTCGACAAGTTGATCCTCAATGCCGGCTACGGCTGCAATGCCAGCCTGGTCACCGGGGACACGGTGCCGACGATCACCTCGATGGCTGAAAAAAGCCGCCCCGACATCGCTCCGGAAGGTTGGATCGACCTGGTGCCCGAAGTCGTCAGGAGCGGCATTCAGAGCGGTAACCTGATTCAGGCGGCGAACTCCTTGTCCGACGGCGGCTCCCAGGGTTGGTGGATTCCCAAGTACATCGCCGACGCTCACCCGGACATCAAGAGTTTCGATGATGTGAAGAAGCACCCTGAACTGTTCCCGGCCCCCGACGACGCGAAAAAAGGTGCGATCTACAACGGTCCGCAAGGCTGGGGCGGCACGGTGGTCACCAGCCAGTTCTACAAAGCGTACGGATTCGAGAAGGCCGGCTTTGTGCTGGTCGATACCGGTTCGGCGGCGGCGCTGGACGGCTCCATCGCC
Organism: Pseudomonas gingeri; assembly: GCF_013386165.1. Taxonomy (GTDB): domain Bacteria; phylum Pseudomonadota; class Gammaproteobacteria; order Pseudomonadales; family Pseudomonadaceae; genus Aquipseudomonas; species Aquipseudomonas gingeri_C. The sequence continues at coordinate 12,159 of NZ_JACAOS010000035.1, forward strand.
AAAGCCTACGAACGCAAGGCGCCCTGGTTGGGGTTTTACTGGGCACCCACGGCCTTGTTGGGCAAGTACCCGATGGTCAAGCTGGATAATGGCCGTGCGGTCGATCCGGTGGAGTGGAAGCGCTGCAACACGGTCGCCGACTGTCCTGATCCAAAACCCAACGGCTGGCCCATCGACCGGGTCTATACCTTGACCACCAAGTCCTTCGCCGCGCGTTCGCCCACCGTCATGGCCTATCTGAACAAACGCGCCTGGTCCAATACCACGGTGAACAAACTGATTGCCTGGATGACCGATAACCAGGCCACCGGCGAGGAGGGCGCCAAGTACTTCCTGAAAAACAACGAAGCGCTGTGGAGCCAGTGGGTCAGCCCCGAGGCGTCCGGCAAGATCAAGGCGTCGCTGTAATCCCATGGAGCATGCAGCCCGTTGCGACGGGCTGCCTTGCTCCATGGGCACCCACAACAATAAGAACACCCATGTATTGAAATGACCTGCCAGGGTTCTGATGGTCTTCTACGAAAGGGGAATGTCATGGAGTGGTTACTCAGCTTTCCGCATATGGATGACGAAAGACTCCGCGCCTTGAAAAAGGTGATCGACGGTGCCTTTCGCCATTTCACCAGTACCTACGGCGATGGTTTCGAAGCGTTTTTCCAGCCGTTGCAAGTGTTCCTCAATCAATCCGAGCGGTTCATGACCACCACGCCGTGGCCGATCATCATTGTCCTGGTGGCCCTGATTGCCTGGTTCGCCAGCCGCAGTGGGCGAATCGTCCTGGGTTGTGTGTTCACGCTGATGGCGATCGGTTACCTGGACATGTGGACCGACACCATGAAAACCCTGTCGATGATCTTTGTCTGCACCGTCATCTCCATCATCATCGGCTTGCCCACCGGCATTGCCATGGCGCGCTCCAATCGCCTGCGCAACGTGATCAGCCCGGTACTCGACGTGATGCAGACGCTGCCGAGTTTTGTCTACCTGATTCCGGTGGTGATGCTGCTGGGTATCGGCAAGGTTGCGGGGCTGATTGCGGTGGTGGTCTATGCCTTGCCGCCGATGATTCGCCTGACCAACCTCGGCATCCGCCACGTCGATGCCGAGATGCTGGAGTGCGCCGACGCCTTTGGTTCTTCCAGTTGGCAGAAGCTGAAAAATGTCCAGTTGCCGCTGGCGTTGCCCTCGATCATGGCCGGCATCAACCAGACGATCATGATGGCCCTGGCCATGGTGGTCATCGCCTCGATGATCGGGGTCGAGGGACTCGGGCAACCGGTGCTCAAGGCCATTTCCAACCAATACTTCACCCTGGGCATGTTCAACGGCCTGGCCATTGTCGGCATCGCGGTGATTTTCGATCGGGTCAGCCAAGCCTATGGCAGAAGACTGCAAAAGCATCTGGAGCGGGTCCATGGCCACTAATCCGAGCGATGATTTCGGCATCGAAATCAAACATCTCTACAAGATCTTCGGTTACCAGGCGCACACCAGTATCGAGCGGGTCCAGCAGGGCATGAGCAAGGCTGAGCTGCTGAGCCGGCATAGCCATGTGCTGGGCTTGAAGGACATCAATATCAGCATGCCGTCCGGCGGTATCCAGGTGATCATGGGGCTTTCCGGGTCAGGCAAATCGACCTTGATCCGCCATATCAACCGCTTGATCGAACCCACGGCGGGCGAAGTCATCGTCGGTGGTGTGGATGTGCTGAAGATGAGCCCCCACGCGTTGCGGGAGTTTCGCCGGCATAGCATTTCCATGGTGTTCCAGAAGTTCGCGCTGCTGCCGAACCGGACCGTGCTCGAGAATGCCGTCTATGGCTTGGAGATCCAGGGCATGGCCCGTGGCAGGCAAGTGGATATCGCCATGGGTTGGCTGGAGCGGGTCGGCCTCAAGGGCTACGAGCGGCACTACCCGAATCAGCTTTCCGGCGGCATGCAGCAGCGCGTCGGCCTGGCCCGAGCCCTGGCCAGCGACGCGCCGATCCTGTTGATGGATGAAGCGTTTTCGGCCCTGGACCCGCTGATCCGCATGGACATGCAATCGGTGCTGCTGGACCTGCAGAAAGAAATCAGGAAGACCATCGTCTTCATTACCCATGACCTGGATGAGGCGCTGCGTATCGGTGATCGCATCGCGATCTTGCGTGACGGTGAGGTGGTGCAACAAGGCACCCGGCAGGAGATCGTCATGAGCCCCGCCGACGATTACATCGCCAACTTCGTCAAGGAAGTGAACCGCGGCCGGGTGATCAGCGTCAAGGCCATCATGAGCCCGTTTGTCCAGGTGAAGGCCGGAGCCACGCTGGCGGTTCCCACTGGGACGTCACTGGAGTCGGCGGTCAAACGACTGGTTGAAGCCGGCCTCGATGAGTTGGTGGTGACTGACAGTCAGGGCCAGCCGGTGGGGCAACTGGCGCTCAAGTCGATTATTGCGACGATGGTCACCTCGACGGTGAGCGAAGCGTCACCCGTGCCTCAGGCAAAAAACGTGGCGCGGGCGCTGCTGCGTTGAGAGCGATCAAGCCCTGGGCGGCTTGATCTATCGGGTGTTGGGCGAGCGCCGGGATCAGGGCAGTTCCAGGGCTTTCAGGGGCGAACGGCTGGTGTCGCTCCGCGTAAAGTGACCGATGCTCATGATCACCAGCGGCGTGAACAGCGCGATATAGGCATTGTCGACGCCCCACGGATTGCCGGCCAGGAACCACCCGACCGTCGCTACCAGGGAGGCGATGATGCTGATGAACGCGGCTTTCGGCGTGCCGAATTTGGGCGCGTAGAACACCATCAGCACCAGCACCGCCAGGGACGCGCGCAGGGCTTTGCCGAGGAAGGCGATCATCAGCACTTTGTCGGAGGTCAGGGCCAGCGCGATCGGCAGCAGGCCGACGGCGATGGTCGCCAGGCGGACAAAACGCAGGGATTTGACGTCGCTTTTTTCCGGGTTGAACCAGGGCTCGTAGAAGTCGCGCAACAGCAACGTGGCCGAGCCCATGCTCACCGCCGAAATGGTCCCGAACAGCGAGCCGGCCAAACCGGCCACCACCAGGCCGGCGGTCAGTTGATCCATGCTCGCGATCAGCCGGGGAAAGGCTTGCAGCGAATCCACCTGGGGAAACAACGCGGCGCTGCACATGCCGATCAAGGCCGCCCCGATACCGAAGGGGATCATCAGGCCCGCGCAATAGAAGCACGCCCGTTGCGCCTTGCCCGCATCGCTGACGGTGTTCACCGCCTGAATCACATATTGGGTGGAGAAGATCGAGCCGATGCCGGCAATCATCCAGGCGATGATCTGACCCCAGCCGATGGCGGTCCAGTCGAACATGCTTTTCGGCAACTGAGTCTGCAGAGCGCCGATGCCGCCCACCTGTTTCAAGCCGAACCACAGCGCCAGCCCGACGCCGAGGTACTTGAGGCTGGCGTGGACGAAGTTGGTGTAGATGACCGAACGCATGCCGCCGATGCTGACGTACAGCACCGACACCACACCGACAAGGATGATCGCCAGCGTGCGATCGACTTGCAGCACGCTGGCCAGCACCGCGCCGCCGCTGGCGTAGATGGACACCGCGACGATTTCCAGGGCGAAAATGGTGATGATCGAAGTGGCAAACCGGGTTTTCTGCCCGTAGTTGCGCGACAGCACACCGGAGATGGTGTTGTCGCCCAGGTCCTTGTATTTGCGCGCCAGCAGCCAGGCGAACAACACAAAGCCCAAGGCCAGGGCGAAGAGGTTCCAGGCGGCGGAGATCCCGGTTTTGAAGCCGGTTTGCGCGGTGCCGATACTGACGGCGGTGCCGATGAATTCCGAGAGCATCAGAAAGCCGATCAGAAACGCCGGAAAGTGCCCGCCGCCGGTGGTGTAGTTATTGGCGCTGCGAGAGTGTCGACGCACAGCGAAACTGATCAGCGCGAGGCTGAGCATGTAGACGGCGGTGATGGACAGGACGATCCAGGAGGAGTGGGACTGCATGGTGATGCTCTTTAAGTATTATTGTGATGTGTTTTAGCTTCTCTCCTTTGTTTTGTGCTGTCTAATATTGAGTAAGTATTGCTGAATACCTTAAAGGTATTGTCTGGTATTGACCGACTTGCTGAGGCGCTGGCGCTCTCGCTCGAAACGCAATGAGGCTCCATAAGGGTCGGTTTCTTGGGCAAGTGATGCTGGCGATGGTTGAGTCATTGGGCTGCCTCCTGACAGTGCTAAATACAGGATGCGCCTGATCAATGGGTGTTATAAATCTTAAACATTAAACCTTAACGTTTAGGATTGTTCACCTATGGCAAAGAATGCACCGCTCACCCAGGTCAGCGATTTTGACCTGCGACTTTTACGACTCTTCAAAACGGTGGTGCAGTGCGGCAGTTTTTCCGCGGCGGAAACGGCCCTGGGCATCAGCCGGTCGGCCATCAGCGTGCACATGGCCGATCTGGAAAAACGTTTGGGGGTTCGCTTGTGCCAAAGGGGGCGTGCAGGCTTTGCGTTGACAGACGAGGGTCGTGAGGTGCTCCGTTCCGCAGAAGCGGTACTGGTCGCCATCGAGGGATTTCGTACCGAGGTGAATCAACTCCACAGTGAGCTGCGTGGAGATCTCAATATCGGCGTCATGAACAACCTGGTAACCCAGCCAAAGATGCGGATTACCAAGGCGCTCAAATCACTGCGGGCACAGGGTGACGTCACTGTGAACCTGAGTATGACCACGCCAGGGGAGATTGAGCGGGGCTTGCTTGATGGGCGACTTCATGTCGGCGTGATTCCGTTGATAACCCCGCTATCCGGGCTTGAATACGGCTCGCTCTACGAGGAACGATCATTTCTGTATTGCAGCAATGAGCATGCACTTTTCAGTCGCGCCGGCCAGTTGTCGCCGAATGATTTGCGAGACATGGACGCGGTTGTCCCCAGTTTTCGCATGACTGCCGAGGCGATAGGGCTCCACCATTTGCTCCACTGCGTTGCTACCGCGACCGACCGTGAAGGCATTGCTTTTCTGATCCTGACCGGAAGCTTTATCGGGTTTCTGCCTGATCACTACGCGGACACGTGGGTTGAGAAAGGGCAGATGGCCGCGATCAGCCCTGAGCGGTTTTCCTTCGAGGCCCCGATTGCGGTTGTGACAGCTAAAAACCGCCGCCCGAGCCTGATTCTCGACCATTTCATGCACGCCGTGCAGCAGACAAGCTGACGCGCTGGGTACCTGCGGGCGGTGCTTCGACCGCTCGGTCACCTTCTCCAAATATTCCAGAAATCCTGTTGACAGACCAATTCGTTCAAACATAGTCTGCATACAGCGCTGCACACATGACGGCGCACACGCTTCCACGTTTTGACCTTTCTGCCTAAAACAACTACATATCGGTGAGGTTCACATGGCTCGTTTATTCTCTCGCTCCGTCCGAAATATGTTTCTTTGTGCAGCCGCCACCGGCGCGCTTCTGAGCCAGGCTACCGCCCAGGCAGCCGATGCCACGTTATGGCAAGGTGTTCAGAAGGCCGGTGTCTTACGTTGTGGTGCCGCTGTCGCTGCCCCTTACGTCATGCGTGACGCCCGCTCGGGGCAATACAGTGGTTACTTCGTTGATCTTTGCCGCGACTTTGGAGAGAAGGTCCTGAAGGTTAAAGTCGAGTTCGTTGATACCAACTGGGACAATTTGGTAGCGGGACTTCAGGGGGGTAAATGGGACATGGCGATGGCCTTGAACCAAACGCCTGAACGCGCCATGGCTGTCACGTTCTCCGTGCCGGCCACTGACTACCAGATCTCGCTGCTGACCAATAAGGACAATCCCAAATTTGCCAGCGCGGGAAGCGCGATAGCGGACTATGACAAGCCGGGTGTTTCTTTCGCGGTCATGTCAGGTACGGCAGCGGACAAGGCCATCAGTGCCGTCGTCAAACAAGGCTCGGTGATGCGCCTGCCAGGTATGGATGAAACACGTCTGGCCGTGATGTCCCATCGTGCAGATGTACTGGTCGACGCCAGCGACACCAATCATTTGTTTGCTATTGCCAACCCTGACTGGACCAAGGAAATTCTGCCGGTCCCGGCTCTGGCCAAACAAGGTGTGGCGTTTGGCATCAATCGCGATGCAGCGCCCTCCGACCTGCAAGTGCTGAACATCTATCTGACTCAGCGGCGTGAAACCGGTGAGATCGCGGCGTTGGTCGACAAGGCCTCTGCACTCGCGAACGCGGAAAACAAAAACGCCAAGTAACTCCTAGTCAGAATCCCGAGAGCGGCCGCGATTGCCGCTCTCCTGGAGACCCCTTATGAAAGCTTCTTTAGCGGTGGCCACCCAGCCACAGGCTTCGTTCATCCCGAATTCGGCTGGTTCTGATTTCATTCAACTGCGTGACGTTTACAAAACGTACGGTGAAGGGTTGGTGGTCATGGACCACCTAGATCTCGACATGCGCGCCGATGATCGGTTGGTCATCATAGGCCCGAGCGGCAGCGGCAAGAGTTCGCTGTTGCGAGTCATGATGGGCCTGGAAAGTATTCAGGGCGGCACTATCAGTTTTCAGGGCAAGCCTTACATAGACGGTAACTCCAGAAAGAGCCGTGGCAAGCCGCTCGACTCGGGCCTGCAAACTCAAGTGGGGATGGTTTTTCAGCATTACACCCTATTCCCGCATCTTTCGGTTCTGAGCAACCTCATTCTGGCACCTATGAAGGTTCATGGGCTTTCCAAGGCCCAGGCCACCGCGAAGGCCCGGGTCTTTCTGGCCCGGCTTGGCCTGGAAAGCAAGCTGAACGCTTACCCCAGCCAGCTTTCTGGCGGACAGAAGCAACGTGTCGCTATTGCTCGCGCGTTGATGCTGGAACCCAAGTTGATGTTGTTCGATGAAGTGACATCAGCACTTGACCCGGAAATGGTCACGGAAGTGCAGAGCGTGATGATGCAATTGGCAGAGGAAAAGATGGCCATGATCATCGTCACCCACGATATGCACTTCGCGAAGAACATCGCTTCACGGGTCGTGTTTTGTGCCAACGGCAAGGTCGTCGAGCAAGGTCCGCCCAGTCAGATATTCACTCAACCAAAGGAGCCGCGAACCCGCGAGTTCCTGGAAAAAGTGCTGCATCTGGACTGAGGGGACGGCCATGAACTATCAATTCGATTTTCACTTCCTCACGGGCAATTTTGGCGCGTTGGGCGACGGCCTGAAAGTCACTTTGCAACTCGCACTGATCTCCAACGTAGTAGGCCTGATACTGGGCTTTGGCCTGTGTCTGTTGACGTTGAGCCGCTGGTTTTTCATTCGTTGGCCCGCTCAGCTTTTTATCGAGTTCTTTCGATGCACCCCGGCACTGCTGCAAATTGTCTGGTTCTTCTACTGCGTGCCGATGCTTTTCAATGTCTTCATCGACCCCATCACCATGGGCGTGTTGGCACTGGGACTCAACCTCACCGCATTCAATGCAGAGGCCTACCGGGCTGGCGTACAGGCCGTACCGCGCGAGCATCTTGATGCCTGCGTCGCACTGGGCTTGCGTCCCTGGCAGCGCACGCTTTACGTGGTTTTACCCCAGGCAATGCGCAGTGCATTACCCGTACTGATGACCAATGGCATCGGCATTCTCCAGCAGAGTGCGCTGGTTGCCGTCGTAGCGGTTGCGGACCTGATGTACGTCGGCAAGAGCATTGCTACCGAGGCCTATCGTCCGCTTGAAACCTATTCGTTGATTGTCCTGATCTACTTCGCCATGTCGCTGCCTATCGCGCAATTGGTGCAGTGGCTTGAGCGCCGTCAGGACGTCGCGCACGCGCGCTAAGGAGCACATCATGCAACTCGATTTCACGGTGGTCCTTTCTTACTGGCAGGTGTTGGCCAAAGGTCTGGCATTAACCCTGGCCTTCACCATGGGCTGCGCTTTGCTGGGCAGCGTGCTGGGTTTTTTGCTGAGCCTGCTGCGTTTGTCCAGGAGCGCCTTTGTTCGCGTGCCAACGGGCCTTTATGTGGAGCTGTTTCGTGGCACGCCGTTGCTGATTCAATTGTTCTGGATTTTCTTCTGCCTGCCCGTTGTGTTCGGCATATCGACCCCGCCGTATGTTTCGGTGGTCATAGCGCTGACCTTATACATGACGGCCATCACCAGTGAGACTTTTCGCGGCGCGCTCAAATCCATTCCCAGCGAGCAGCACGACGCATGCACGGCACTGGGGGTGGCGAAGTGGAACAAGGTTCTCTACGTCATCTTCCCTCAAGCGCTGTTGAGGGCCATTCCGCCACTGCTCTCCAACGTCGTCAGCCTTTTCAAGGAAAGCGCGCTGATCTCGTCGGTCGGCATCGCTGACCTCATGTTTGTGGGGCAGAACATTTCCAACAGCACTGCACGGCCTGTCGAGTTCCTGACGGCCGTCGCCGTGATCTATTTCCTTGTTGCGTTCCCTCTGACCCGGCTGGTCGGCGTGATCGAAACTCGGATGCTCAGACGCTACGCGTATTAACTCACTACATTGGAGAATTCCATGCTGCGACTCAAAGGCATCATGCCCGCCATCGTCACCCCATTCGACACAAGCGGTGCTATTGATTACGACGTCCTGACTTCGTTGGTCGAGTTTCAACTCGATCAAGGTGTCAGCGGTATCGTTCCGCTGGGCTCGACCGGCGAGTACTACGCACTGACCAACGACGAGCGCCGCAAGGTGATGTTGACGGTCCGTGAAGTGGTGGCTGGCCGCGCCACCTTGATTGCCGGTGCCAACGGTTCTTGTACCCGTGAGGTTATCGAGCAGGTCAAACAGGCCCGTGACTGCGGTTACGACAACGTGTTGATCGCTCCGCCTTACTATGCAATTCCTACTCAGGATGAGCTGATAGGTCACTACCAGGCACTGTTGGAAGCGGTGCCCGATGTCAACGTCGTGCTCTACAACTACCCGGTGCGTACCAACGTTGAAGTCGGTTACAGCGTGCTCGATGCGCTCAAGGATCACGACCGCGTCATCGCGATCAAGGAAAGCGCCGGTAACTTGCTGCGTGCTGTGGAAATCGGCGAGAAATACAAGGGCAAGATCGATCTGTCCTGTGGCTCCGATGACCAAGCGTTGGATTTCTTCCTGTGGGGTGCGACCAGCTGGATTTGCGCACCTGCCAACTTCCTTTCGCCGCAAATCGTATCGTTCTACAACAAATACACCACCGGTGATCTGTCCGGGGCCCAGGATATCGTTCGCTCGATGTTCCCCCTGATGAATAATCTGGAGAGCGGTAAATTTATTCAGAAAGTGAAATACGGCTGTGAACTGGCAGGGTTCAATGTGGGTGTTGCGCGCATGCCGCTGCTGCCGCTGACACCTGAAGAAAAAACCGAATTCCGCAACGAATTTGAAAAGCTCCAGGGGTAATACCTTGATCGCATCGGCCTCACGCGGGCCGGTGCGGCTAAGCGGTTCTGCCGAGTGAATGGATATTCGAAGATCGTGCGTTATAGAGAGAGACATTTTATGACCCTAACGCAATCACCCCTCCAGGCACAGGGACCGCGTCAGACCGCCGTCGTCATCGGTGGCGGTATTGTCGGTGTTTGTTGTGCCCTGTATCTCCAACGCGACGGTTATCAGGTCACCCTGATCGATCCTGAGGCGCCTGGCGACAGCACCGCCAAGTGGAGTTGCGGGCAGATGGCGGTGAGTGAGGTCATCCCATTATCCAAGCCTGGGATACTCAAAAAGGTGCCTGGGTGGTTACTCGACCAAAAGGGGCCTCTGGCATTTCGGCCAAGTGCGCTGCCGGGAATCCTACCCTGGTTTCTTCGATTCGTTGCCTGTGCCAGACACTCGCGTATCGAAGAAATAGCCAACGAAATGGCCACGCTTACCCACCATGTCTATGAAGACTATGCGCCTCTGCTGGCCGCTTGCCCTGACCAGACACTGATGGGTGAAAGACCCATCATTGAAGTGTTCGACACCGCCGCTGGCCTGGAACAGGAAGGTCCACACATGGCGTTGCGCCGCGAGCTCGGGTTCAAGTCCGAGGTGCTGGATGGCCGTGCTATTGCTGACCTGGAGCCTGCACTGGCAGGCAAGTTCAGCCACGGGCTGCTGTTTCCAGATTGGCGAGCAGTCAGCGACACCAAAGGGTTTATCGCGGCGTTGACCCAGAGCTTTGTTGATCAGGGTGGGGTACGGGTTCGGGCTCAGGTCAACAGTATTGATGAAGTCGCTGATCGCGCCAGCGGTGTGACCGATGTGAAAGGTGTCCGTTACCCGGCCGACCACGTCGTCATTGCCGCAGGCGTTGGTTCAAAGCAGTTTTTTCAACAGACCGGCAGTCAAGTTCCGCTGACGGGTATTGCGGGCTATCAGGTGTTGCTGCCGCATTCAGGTGTCGACGTTCGCCATTCCGTCATTTATGCCGATGGCGGTTTTTGCTTCGCACCGATGACCCGCGGATTGCAAATTGGCGGAACCATCGAGTTTTCCGGCCCGAACGCAGCGCCCAATTTCAAGCGTGCCGACATCATCCTGGAGAAAGCCCGTAAGGTCCTGCCCCAGTTGAAGCTGGATGACATCGAGTATGGCGTTGGTTACCGGCCATTTCTTCCGGACACCAAACCGGTCATTGATCGCAGTGCGCGCTTGAAGAATGTCTTCCTCGCCTTCGGTCATGGGCAGTTAGGCCTGACCCTCGGCGCGACAACCGGGCGGCTCATCAGCGATATGGTCGCCGGGCGTAAACCTGCCCAGGATCTGACCCCTTTCAGTGCCAAGCGCTTTGCTTTCAATTGAGATCAATCATGAAATCCTACGACTCGCTCTATATCGACGGACACTGGGTAAAGCCTGCGCAAGGCGGAAGTTTCGAGACCCTGGACCCCAGTAATGAATCAGTGATTACTCGTGTCGCTGCTGCGACAGCTGAAGACATTGATGTTGCAGTCAAAGCCGCTCGTCGAGCGTTCGACGACGGTCCCTGGCCACACATGAGTGGGGCGCAACGCGCTGAAGTGCTGCGTCGTATCGCGGCCGGCATTCGCGACCGCCAACAGGTGCTCGCCGAACTTGAAGTGCGTGATAACGGTAAGCCCTTGCCAGAGGCCCTCTGGGACATTGGCGATACCGCTGGCTGTTTCGATTTCTATGCCGATCTGGCTGAAGATCTGGATGATATTCGTGAGCAGCCCGTTGGGCTGTCAGATGAGCGTTTCAGCTCTGTGGCCCGCAAGGAGCCGGTGGGGGTTGCCGGTGCGATCATTCCCTGGAATTTCCCGATGCTGATGGCCGCGTGGAAAGTCGCTCCAGCGCTGGCCGCCGGATGCTGCATGATCCTCAAACCTTCGGAACTTACGCCACTCACCGCGCTGGAACTGGCCGATATCTGCGATCAGGCAGGGCTGCCTGCTGGCGTATTGAACGTGGTCACTGGCCTGGGGCCCGATGCTGGGGCACCTTTGAGCGAGCACCCTGGTATCGACAAGCTGGCTTTTACGGGCAGTGTCCCCACTGGCGCACGGATCATGCAGGCGGCTGCCCGGGACATCAAAAACATCAGTCTGGAACTGGGTGGGAAATCGCCATTCATCATCTTTGACGACAGCGATATTGAGGCCGCCGTCGAGTGGATCATGTTCGGCATTTTCTGGAACCAGGGCGAGGTCTGCTCGGCCACTTCCCGTGTCCTGGTTCAGCGAGCTCTATACGAGCCGCTATTGGCCCGACTGATTGAGCAGACCCGCAGCCTGAAAATCGGGAGTGGTCTGCAGGACGGTGTTTTGCTGGGTCCTCTGGTCAGTCGTGGCCAGTACGACAAGGTGCTTGAGGCCATTGCCAAAGGAACAGAGCAGGGCGCGCGACTCCTTTATGGCGGCACCCGTCCAGAGAATCAGGATAAAGGTTACTTCCTGACCCCGGCCATCTTTGCGGATGTGCCTGAAGACAGCTGGATCTGGAAGGAAGAGATCTTTGGCCCGGTAGTCTGTGTCCGTCCATTCGACGACGAAGCCGACGCTCTGCGCAGCGCCAACGACTCGCGCTTCGGTCTTGCGGCAGCGGTGATGTCGAATGATTTGCAAAGGGCCGAGCGTGTCGCGCGTAAGCTACGGGCCGGTATTGTGTGGATCAACTGCTCCCAGCCTACGTTCACCGAGGCACCCTGGGGCGGATATAAGCAAAGCGGCATTGGCCGTGAGCTGGGCGAGTGGGGCTTGAATAACTATCTGGAAACCAAGCAAATCACTCGTTATGACAGTCAGCAGCCATGGGGCTGGTACATCAAGTAAAGGAGGCTGACATGCGCTGGAAAAAGACGCTGCAAATGGCCGATGTACATTGCGAGGGCGAGATCGGCAAGGTCATCACCGGTGGGGTTCTCGACATTCCCGGCAAGACCATGCTCGACAAGATGAACTACATCAACGAGGTCGACGACAGTTTGCGTCGGCTCGTGGTCCTGGAACCACGTGGCTGCCTGCAAATGTCCGTCAACCTGCTGTTGCCGCCCACTCGGCCTGAGGCGGATGCAGGCTTCATCGTGTTGCAGGCCGATAAGGCCCATCCGATGTCAGGCAGCAACTGCATCTGTGTTGTGACGGCCTTGCTTGAACTGGGCATTTTGCCGATACAGGAGCCGGTCACAACGGTGGTGCTCGACACACCGGCCGGCCTGGTAACGGCGCAGGCTACCTGCTCGGACGGACGCTGTTTGAGTGTGTCCCTGGATATGGTGCCGTCTTTCGTCGAGCAGTTGTCTGCGCCGATTGCCACTTCGGAGTACGGATCAATTGCTGCCGACATCGCCTTCGGCGGTGTTTATTACGCATTGATCGATGTCGAGCAGATTGGCTTGAGCATCGCGCCAGAGCATGCACGCCAGCTTGCCACGGAAGGGGTGCGGCTGAGGAAGCTGATCAACCAACAGGTCCGGGTTCAGCACCCGTTGTTCAAGGAAATAAATGACGTTGCATACGTCATGTTTCGTCATCGTATTGACGACAAGACCTGGCAAACCTGTACCACGTTGCCGCCTGGCCGTGTAGACCGTTCGCCTTGCGGAACGGGCAGCTCAGCCAACCTCGCGACCTTGGCTGCACGGGGTTTAGTACAGCCGGGCGATCAACTGACCTCCCGGTCGACCATCGGCGGGGAGTTCAAGGTCGAACTGCTGGGCCTGACCGAAGTCGGTGATCGTACCGCCGTGCTTCCCAGGGTAACGGGGCGCGCCTGGGTTTACGGTCTGCATCAAATCGGCGTGGATCCAGATGATCCCTTGCGTGAAGGCTTTATGCTGAGCGATACCTGGGGCGAAGGTTTTTAGCCGACCCTCGGCAGATGATAAAGTTGCGGTTCGGCCTGCCGTCCGGCACCGCACCAGTGAGAGCTGCCTGATGAGCAAAGACATCGTAGAAACCAATGGAACAGCCAAACGCCATGGTGGGCGCTATATTTATGAAGAACTGCGAAAGCAGATTCTGACGTTGAAACTAAAGCCCGGCACACCGCTGGATGAAGTGTCCCTCGCGGCTCAGTTCGGGCTCTCGCGCTCGCCGGTGCGCGATGCGCTGGCGCGGTTGATCAGCGAGGGGCTGGTCACGATCCTGCCTAACCGGACCACGCTGGTCACTCCGTTCGAGATCGAGGAGTTTCCCAATTACATCTCGGCTTTGGACCTTATCCAGCGCGCGGTGACTCGGTTGGCAGCGCTACAGCGCAATGAAGAGGATCTGGCACGCATTCGCGCAGCCGATGCCGCCTATCTCGATGCTGTCGGCACGGGTGATTTCCAAGCCATGTCGGAACTCAACAAGGCCTTCCACATGGCAATCGCGGAAGCTGGAAAGAACCCTTATTTCATTAGTTATTACGAAAAACTGCTGGGGGAAGGCCAGCGCCTTTTGCACCTGCATTTTGACTACATCATCAGCGCAGCCAGCACATCTACCCGCCTGGGGCGGGACCACGATGAAATAATCGAGGCCATCGCGGCTCGTAAAGCCGATGAGGCTGAAAATGCAGCGCATGAGCACACCATGCTTTTTCAGCGGCGTTTCCTCGCCTACATGCAGCAGAACCTTACCGAGAAGATGTCCGTAAATTGAGTTTGAACGGCCAGGCGCAATCCGCTGTGGAATTCGTCTGGCACTCCCCACAACAAAAGACCAGGTTCGCACCTTGAATTTTGCGCCACCTCGTCCTGTCTTTTGTTTGGGGTGCCTACTATTGAGTCAGTATTGCTGAATACCTCGAAGGTATTGATGTGTGCCAGGAAAGGCGTTGAGTTATTGGGAGTGAAACATTCCGAATACCCTTGTAGGATCGGTCCTTCAATCCCCGACGAGTCAGAAAAATGGATGTTCACTCGGTGCTTGCCTTCACCCTGGTTGCTGGGATTGCCATTGCCAGCCCTGGCCCCGCGACGTTGATGGCCTTGAACAACAGCATCACCTACGGCCCGCGTTCCACGCTGTGGTCGTCACTCGGTAATGCCAGTGGCCTGTTCTGCCTGTCGGCAGCGGCCATGCTGGGGCTCGGGGCGTTGCTGGCCAGTTCCGAATGGATGTTCAACGTGGTGAAGATCGCCGGTGCCGGTTATCTGTTCTACCTGGGCGCCAAACAGCTGTTGAAAAAGGCCCCGGTACTGGCAAGCGATGCTCAAGGCCAGCCCGCAAACAACAGGCCGTCACGCCGCAAACTCTACAAGTCGGCGTTCCTGACCGCCGCGACCAATCCCAAGGCGACGATGTTTTTCACCGCGCTGTTCCCGCAGTTCATCGACCAAAGCGCCGCGCTGCTGCCGCAATTTCTAATCCTTACGGCGATCTTCATGGTCTTGTCGCTGACGTCCTTGAGCCTGTATGCCGCACTGGCCTCTCGCGCCAAAGGCCTGCTGATCCGTCCTGTATTTTCCAAGTGGTTGAACCGGGTGGTGGGGTCGACTTTTATTGGGTTTGGGGCGGCGGTGCTGAGCATGCGTCGGCAGAGCGTGTAAGGGGTTTTTCACTGCATTGCGGTGGCACAAGGAGTTGTATGTGAATAAGGACCGCTATCAGACTCACAGTGCGCGAAGCATTACGCCAGGTGTATCGTCTACTTGCAGTCAGTGGTTTGTGAGCCTTCAAATGCTCACGGTTTTCATCGTGATGTCGCTTTCATGGTCAAGTGCATATGCCGGCGGCTTCTGGAGAGACTCAAACGGAGTTCCAATCCCCGACACGGAATCCAGGCGAAGCATTGGAGAGTTTGGTGGCATGCTATCAATCACCTCCGATCCCGACTGGAAGGAGAAGTGGAGTACGCCAGCCGACACCACTCCAGTATTTAAAGAAGCAAAAAGCATCACCGCAGGTGAAAAAGTTTTTGCACTTATTTTCTTTACAAATCCAGGGTTGAACGCTGATCACGAAGTGAGCATCACGTGCGACTTAAAAGTCACAAGTCCGAACGGGGCAGAGTCGACTAATCAGCGAGACGCGGTTTGCTTTCAAGGACGTATCCAAGGGTCGCCGAAAAACCTCTACCTCGCGGCGCCTGTGATCGGTTTCGTTGGAGAGCCAAGTGACCCGGTGGGCGTTTGGACGGTTGATATCACGCTTAAAGACAACGTGCGTACGGTTGTCATGCCGCTCAAGGCAACATTTGTCCTGAAGTAGAGAGGGTGAACCCTGATGAGGCCGAGGAGTAAGGGCGGCCAGGGATGGGTTGATGATCTGGTTTGAGGGGCAGTAGGCCATTTTCAGGAAAGTGCCATCCTTTTAGATCGCCGCAAGGGCGGCATTGGGGGGCATGCAGGTGCCGAGCCTATCGCGTTGGACGCATTGTATAGCGTGATCAATGGGCAGCAGGATTAACTGCTCAGCTCACTAGACAGATATCAAATGGCCGCCTACGCTGCAAATCGCTACTGTTAGACCTGCGCCTACAAAAGCCGGATCGTTCGGTAATACCTGACATCGGATGTAAACTCTTCATTAGCCAGGAGGCTAACATTATGTCTGTTCAACCGCTCACGCATGTACTCATCGATACCGATGTCGATTTCGACGATTACATGGCCATGTCGTATTTGCTCAAGCATCATGCGATAAAAGTCGAAGGTATCACTGTGACGGGGGTGGGCGCTGTTCACTTGAGTCACGGCGTTGAAAACGTCAGCCATTTCCTCACGTTGTTTAATGACCCTGAGATAGAACGCATCCCCGTCGCGGCGGGTCTTCAGCGTCCCATGGTGTACAGCAATACCTTTCCCTTTGAAACACGCCAGGCAGCGGATCACCATTACGACGCGCTGTTTCCACGGAAAAACCCGAATCCTACGCGAGCTGATGCGCTCGCTTTCTTAAAGGAAACCTTGGAAAAGGCCGATCATAAATTTACGGTGTTAATGATCGGCGGTGGTACGACCTGGGGGCATTTGTTCCAGCACGCTAAAACCGACAGTGCGTTGCAACGCTTGTTGCTCAGCAAAGTAGAGCGCATCGTGATGATGGGGGGGAATTTGTTGCCGGAATACGTCCAGCCGGGGGCGGGCGGTAATATTATTGATGCGCTGGGTGACGCACCTTATTACACCAACGAAGTTGCCGAATGGAATATCTTCCTGGATGCGCTGGGTGCCAAATATGTCTTTGATGGCGGTATCCCTGTGCAGTTGGTTGCGCTGAACGCCAGTAACTTTATCCCTATTACCCAGCATTTCGTGAGCCAACTCTCCCGTATTTCCAACCCGGTTGCTCAGTTCCTCATCCACGTGCTGCAAAGCTCGACCATCGCGCCCGGTATCGGCAAATATCTGTATTTTTGGGATCCACTGGCGGCCGTGGCGATCACCGACCCTCAGTTTCTTCAATTTACCCGCTATCACCTGCGGGTGGAGCAGGAGCTGAACGAAGAGCAGGATATGACCGGGAAGTTGGTGCCGGACGACGCAGGTGCCCCAGTCGATGTGGCCCTGTCGGCCGCCCCCGGGTTCGTCACCACGCTTTATCTGCACACCATCGCAGGCAACTCGGTCGAAGCTACCGCCGAAAACATGGCCAAAGCAGCAGAGGCCGTGGCCGATAAGTAGAGTTGCAAAACAAGCGCTGGCAGCCAGGGAACAACTACGCCGATCAGGGTGCCTCGGCACCCTGTAGTAGCCGCTAATTCAAAGGAACGAATCTATGAACGTCAAAGCAATGCTGGGTCGATTGTTGCTGTGCCTGGGTGGCGTGCTGGCGGTCTCGTCGGTGTATGCGGAGAGTGTGATCATCGCCACACCGCAACAAGGTGTGGGGATCACGGTCGATGTTTTTGATCGTCCGGACGCCTCTAGCGGTGTGCCTTCTTCGACGAGCACGGTCCCCTTCAGGCCCCAAGCGTTTTATATACCCTCGGTGCAGTCGTTCAAGGGCAAGCTTTATATGTTTTGGTCCAATAATAATGATCAGAAACATATAAATTTTTCTACTTCAACCGAGGGCAAAAGCTGGTCTCTCCCACAAACTATCAATGTGGATAGCATCTTCAGTAATGTCTCAGTTAGCGTATTCAAGCAAAAACTGATACTGACGTTTACCGATCCCCAGGGCCGCTTGAAGACCATCAATTCCGCGGACGGTGTCGTCTGGTCCACGGTCAAGCCTATCAATACGGTCCATACGGCCCTCAATAACAAACCTATTGTTTATAACGGTAAACTCTTTGTCTTGTATAGCGAAAACGCAGGCAAGGCTGTTTACTCTGTCACCTCGGATGACGGCCTTGTGTGGAGTCGGGAAAATCTGGCGTTTCAGGAAAGCGCCGACCCCATTCTGACGATGGTCCCCGTCGTCTATAACGGTCAATTATGGACTTATTACGCGTTTGAAAATGGCGCCATGTTCGCCCGTACTTACGACCGGGCCGGCCAGTGGGGGGCGAGGCAAGCGCTGACGGGTATTAACAGCCAGGGGCCCAGGGGCTTCCTGAATAGTGCAACGATGATCGGCGAGCGCGTGTTTATCAGCAGCAGCTCCAATACGTTTTATTCAAATGACGGGCTGCATTGGAATGCGTATTTCTCCAAGCGCTTCCCTGGGAATTCGGCCTATCCATCGGGATTGGGCGTTTCCTATGCCATCACCGCAAACGATTTAACCACGAACAACCCGCAACTGCCCGCGGATCTGGCCACGGGCCTTAGCCATACCGACTATGCCACTTTCGCCTGGCGCAGCTTTATTGCACTGAACAATGCCGCCAACACACCGTTGCCCGCTAACCGCGGCGTCGGCAATCCCGGCAGCAGCTTTGCCGATTCGGGTAAGCTGCCACAATCTTCCAGCCCCTTGTTGTGGCAAACCTTCGCCCATCGCACCGAGTTGTTTCCGGCGGTAGGGGAAAACACCGCAGGCGGCCCGACGCGGCCGTTTGCTTCAAACCCGCAGTACACCTATACGGGGTTCTCCAAGGGGATACCTTTGGCGCCGGGCGCCAGTTTTGCTCATTACAACAATCTGGATGAGGCGACTCAAATAGGGCAAAACGCGATATTTTTCCCGGTCAACCCGCCACGAGCAGCAATGAACGGGAGCAACTATGCCCCTTCGAACGACAGCCAGATCCTGTTCGAGGCCAAGGCCAATCCCGTCATTTACGCGTATGCGCAAGGCCTGAGCAGTTACCCGGAGCATATCGTTCTGCCCGACGGCGCGCTGGAGGTCAAGGCGGCATGGCGCAAGTTGGCGGACATTCCAGTGGCGCAACGTGCGCGCTACTATACGGCGACGGTGGTGACCTATCACGGCAACGATGCGGCGCCGGTGGCGCACAACGAAGAATATGCCCTGGTCGCCTTGCATATCATCCATAAGACGGCCAACTACCCGACCTTCATATTCGCCACATTCGAGCATGAGGATGCGCTGACCTTGCCCGACAAGTCGCCGACCGGGCTCTACTACATCGCCAACTACAACAAGGTTGCCTACTTGCCGGATAACGGTTCAGCGCCGGTCGCTACCTTCTCTGACGGCAACACCACCCATACGGTTACCCTGCCCAGGGGCGATGTGGCGGACTCGGCCCATACTCCACCCATCTACTCCGGCACGAATGGGATCCCCAAGGGGCAGGCCGGGCCGATCCGTGTCGTGCAACCGCAAACCATCTATTCCGAAGTCACGGCGGTCAACAACCAGGTCAAGCAGCTCATGGACGGCAGCAGCGCGTTCAACAATTCGGTCTGGAAGCACTACCGGCTAAAAGGGGTGCAGGCCATTCCGTCGAGCACTGAAATCGACCCGGATTATTACCTGGCCAATATCCTGGTCGAAAGCAGTCAGCCTGGGATTCAGCTGTTTCGTGGGGGCAACAAATTTCCCCAGGACACCCCCACCCTGACCAATATGCGCACGATGAAGAACATCAAGGTGCCGGATTATGATCACAGCACTGGAAGCCAGACCATGGGCGGCTGCATGGGTTGTCACGGCATCGCCCAGAGCACGCTGAAACAAGGTTTCAGTTTTCTGTTTGATGCGATCAACCGCGCCAACTTCATGGACCCCTCTAGCCCCACCGGCTTTGCGAACCCGGAAACCATCGGTTTGCCGGATTCTCAAACCCAGCAGAAACGGGCTTTGAAATACTCGCTTGGCTTTCAGGGCAAGGGCGCCGTTGAGGAGACGGGCAAGTAGGAAGCCGGTGTGGCTCACTCCCGCTTCTCGGCCACCAACAGCAATGACGGCGGCGCAGCACTCTGTGGGTGCTGCGGCTCCTGCAAAGTGCTCAACTGAAAACCGGCCATATCAAGGTGCTGGGTGCAATCCCCAGGAGGCCCGTCAGGCCGCGATCGACCCGCTCCCGGTAAAGCCGCGCCTGGGTAATTGGGGACAGACCACGTTTACGTCCAATTCTGAAAATCGTGGTCTGTCCCCGATTTTACAGAAGGTCGACAATAGTGGTGTGGCGTGTCCACCTGGGCGCTAGGTGTTGATCGGCTGTAATCGCCCCATAGCGACCAGCCGGCTCTGATAGGCATTGGCCGAAAGCAACTCTTGGATCGAATACCTCCCCCCACTACGCTATTTTGGAAGGATCCCTCCAATCAAGCATCGACGCGTAGATTGCTGACTCCATCACGATCACCAAGCCTTTTGCAGGCTCAAGTACATCTTTGACTTCATGGATCACATTGCCTGCGACATAGGCTGTGATTGCAGGCCAAAACTTGTGGCTGGCCGGGCCCAATTGAGCGGGCCATAGACGTTTGCTTGCGACGACACTCTCTGGAGCGTCGCCAGTCAGGCACATTAATGCAAAGGGCCAGAGCGCTTTAAGCAATTGCTTCGGTGGCATTCCGGGATAGTGCTCCTTGCCCAAGGACGGCATCCCCTCAATTTCACTACCAATTGAGTTGATGACATGAGTAAACCGGTCCTCCAGTTTCGGCGTTTGCGCGACGGTTAACCCAGCGATCATCGCGCCATTGGCTGCCACTGATGCTAACCGCTCGTTGCGCAAGGCTTCAGTCTCAGGAAGAAGGGCGCATCTGAGGGGCCTACCTTGGAGAAATCCTCCCGTTTTCGTCATGATGGGAGATATCTGGTTGAGTGTTACCAAATCGTTTTCCGAAACCGCGCGCACAAGCAATGCCTGCTGTGCAGCAAACCCCGCAATAACGCCGGCTGCGGCCAAATAGGTCTCGGCATGAAGGCGACCATTGACCGTCACGCGCGTACGAAGGTTATGCATGAAAGTGCCGAACGCAAAATTGCAGGCGGGGTAATCAGGTTGACCGTCCCAAGGGAACTTGCTGCCCTGATTGTCGGGGCCTGTCGGCGTTGATGTTTCGGTCATGTAATCGAATCCGTGCGATGGTCAAGGTGCCACCAGTATACAAGCTCGTAATGGTGACCAAGACTACCTTTAAGATGCCGTTCAAAGCAGCCGGAAGCTGCGATGCCAGCTGATCTGTCGTACATAAACCGGAGCCATGGATGCTAGATCTTGGCGCCATGCATAATTATCCGGCCATCATATCCACAGCTAATCCAGCGACAGCCATTGGTTGGAAGAACATCGGTTGCAAAGTTTTCGTGTTTCCCAATGACATCACCCTGCCGTGATAGCAGATCCCACCGGCTTACGAATCCATCCTCGCCGCACGTCAGCAGCACGTGCCTGGCTTCGAATCGCACACGCCGGACCGGCCCGTCATGGGCGGCAAGGCAATCCATGCGCGTCAGTGTCGGGACAGACGCCAATAGGTGCACCGT
Organism: Pseudomonas gingeri; assembly: GCF_013386165.1. Classification (GTDB taxonomy): domain Bacteria; phylum Pseudomonadota; class Gammaproteobacteria; order Pseudomonadales; family Pseudomonadaceae; genus Aquipseudomonas; species Aquipseudomonas gingeri_C. Next base: position 33,350 of record NZ_JACAOS010000035.1, read on the forward strand.
GCCGTCAAGGTCACCCGCGGCCAAGATAACGCCACCATCGGTATCGATCCAACTCGCTAGCGTCCTCAGCGGGCGACCCAGATCAATCACATCCGCACAGTCCCACCCCTCGGGCTGCCACAACCTAACCGTTCGATCCTCCGATGCGGTGGCGAAGCTGCCATCACCTAAAGGCGCGATCGCCCAGATCCAGCTGGCGTGGGCCTGACGCCGATCCGAGGCACCTGTCGCCAGATTCCAGACCGTCACGCGACCGTCAGCTGCCCCGGTGACGAGGCGGCCACAGCCTAACCTTGCCGAGGACAGTACGGCCGAATCCGATGTGCCGACCACCTTTGACTTCCCGGTTGCCAGGGACCAATGCCTGATCGTGCGGTCCCGCGAATGCGAAACAAGCTCACCAGGCGCAGATTCCACCAGACCCAAGATGGACTGTGTATGTCCGTCAAACTGACCTAAACTCCTGCCCTCGCGATCCCAAAGCCGGATGGTTGCGTCACGTCCAGCGCTTGCAAAACCCATGTCGCCAAGGTCGGCAAGCGCCCATACGTATCCCCGGTGGCCCGGTTGGAAGGGACCGTCGACTTGCGGGGAACGCAGTGGCTCGTACATCAGATCACTGCGCATGACGTATTTTTGGCCAGCGTCCACTAGGGCTCCGGCGTGCCAGAGCGTGTGGTCGAATACAATCAGGCTGCCCTTGCGGGGGCGCAGTCTGAGCGTGGAATCACGGTTCGACATGGCTGCGGACCGCCCCTCAAAGAACACCGTCTCTCCGCCGCTGAATGCATCGTCGTTAAGATAAATCATGAAGGTCAGGCGCGACTGTGTGCTCTGGCGATGGTGTACACCGTCCTGGTGAGCGCGGAACTGGGTGCCGGGCCGATAGCGGCAAAAGCGCAGCCGCTCATTGACGCCGACCATACGCCATCCTTCCTCATCGAGGACCGTACCGAGCCTGGGCATTCGCGAGGCGCAGTGCGTCAAGCGTTCGAACAGTCGCCCGGCCAGAGCGGGGTCGTCTGCCACGATCCGGTCATTGTCGCGGTAGGAGGACGGATAGTCAGACCCTGCATTGGCGAACCCGCACTTCTCCGTGGCTTCCACCAAGGCCTCGCACTCGCTTGTCGAGAGAAAACCGTGGACTAGGACACACCGCACCGAGTCACCCAGCGGTAGCTCGACCGAGGTCGACGAAGCAGTGGCTCCCGCCACCAGTCTTTCAGCGAAGGAATTCATCGCAACCTCCAAAGCTGGTCTCGTGACCAATATTTGGAAAACTAGTAGGCCGCGAGGTCAATGTCAATGCTAAGCTGGTCACGTGACCAACATTGGAAATATGACATGGCACGGCGCTCGAACACTGATGAAAGACGCAGCCAGATCGTGGCGGCATTGCAGGCCGTCATGGCAAAGGCCGGCTACGCAGGCGCAACCATAGCGGCCATCGCCCGGCACGCCGGTCTCACCGCCGGCCTGGTGCACTACCACTTCCGGGACAAACGCGAGATCTTGGTGGCACTGGTCGACTCTCTGGCCGAATACGCCCATCAGCGATACGAGTCCCGGGCGGCCTCGGCCCAAACGGCCGGGCAAAGGCTCCAAGCCTACATCACAGCCTACCTTGCCTACGGCCAGGACGCGCAGCCTGATGCGGTTGCGGCGTGGGTGATGATTGGGGAGCAGTCAGCGCACGATCCTGACGTACGCGAGGTGTACCAGGCGGCGTTAGCGGTGCAGATGAAGCTCCTGAAAAAGCTGCTCCGGCAGCGGTTCGCCGAACGCGGTCGCCGCGCCCGGCGGCTCGACTCATTCGTGGCTGGCATCACATGCTTCATCCAGGGGGCGTTCACCCTCTCTACCACGGCTCGACCGCTGCTGCCGGCGGCCTTCGCCGCGCCGACACTGATCGCCTGGGTGGAGCGCTACATTGATGCGGAGGAGTAATGACGGGGCCGTCAGAAGAAAGCAGCATATTCCGAGCCTGGGCACATCGCGATCTCGACGCGTCTGAGGATATGGGTTTTACAGCCTGGGTTCGCGTCTGGACGGAGCTTGGGGTCAGAGGTGTGTCGCGAGAGGCATACGAAAAACTCATTCGACACTACGACGAGCCTCACCGCGCGTACCATAACCGCCAGCATTTGGCTGAATGCCTCCAGGTGCGCCTACTCGTCAACGCTGCCTGCCAAGCCCCTGCCGAAGTCGACCTCGCGCTATGGTTCCACGACGCGATCTACGACCCCCTTCGCACTGATAACGAGCTACGCAGTGCACAATGGCTGGACGAGGTGGCACGTGATGGCTGCCTGGACGATGAAACGCGACGCAGGCTTTATGACCTGATCATGGTGACGCGACACGACTGCGCCCCAGCGTCGGTAGACGAAGCGGTGCTGGTGGATACGGATCTGGCAATCCTTGGGGCATCGTTCGAGCGGTTCGAGGAGTACGATCAACAAATCCGCCGCGAGTATCGATACATACCTCTGTCTGTGTACCGCCGAAAGCGGCGTCAGATCCTGGAGGGTTTTCTAGCACGCGGCCGCATCTACACGACCGCACCGTACTTCGATGCATTCGAGCAGCAGGCACGCGTAAATCTTGCACGCGCCATCGACCGCCTCGACTAAAAACGCAGAAACGAAGGGATATAAGGCTGCTATCGATAGAGCGGGCCGTTGCTTAGGGTGAATGGGCGGGGGAGAGCATCGCAGCGCCTGGCGGGCGATTAGCTCCCTGTAGGTTATTTTGTCCTGTTCGGAGAAGCCCGTCTTATAATCCTCCCCAACTAATGCGCGAAATGGCCTTCCAAAAAAACTCATATTTCCCACGCGTTTCAGGCGTGGGAGAATATTGCGTGCGCCAAACGTCAGGGCTACTGTTCAAGTGTCGCTGCAAATTCAGCGACACGGGTTTGAACGCCCGGAAATGAATAGGCGCACAGCGCCGCGAAAGCGGTATTTTTGCGCTCGCGTTATGGCGGGCTGTGCGCAGGAGGCTTCTGCCTGCCGGTTCCTATTCCCGGTCGTTCAACCTGCGTACGGTCCGCCACCTTTTGTTTGAACGCGGAAAGTGGCGAACTCCTGAACTCGAATAGGAATGCCGCTATGGTCAAGAAGATCACCCCCGATCCGCCTGTCGTTTGCAAAGCCCTCAGCACTGCGGATAAAGAGACATACCTGCGTAAGCTCCCGGACACTCCGTCCAACGAATCCGAGCCAGCTCCGGCCAACACGCCCCGTTTGCTCGACACCCTCGCATTCACTAGCGCCAACCCCGTCATCCCTGAAGCCCCCTACAAACCCACGCTATTCGCCATCCAACCCGGGGTACGTGCCCAGGACGCCTTGGTCTACGTTTCCAATCTGCTCGAAACGGCGGAACTCAATGGCGACGAAATCAGCCTGCACACCAACCCGGTCGAACGGGCGTTGTTCTGGGGCATGCTGCATTCGGTGGAGGTGGCGCGGGCAGTGGTGGATGCCTTGCTGGAGGGCGCATCTCCCTCCCATCAGCTATCGTCAGCGTCGGGCAGCCCTGAGAATGGTTGAGGTCGTCAGCCAATAAAGCGGCCCACGTTTCCAAGGCGTTGGGTATGGTGTGAAAACGGGACGTATTTATTGAGAGCAAATAAATACGTCCCCCTTTTGGATTTGAATCATGAAATCGCCGGTTTTCATGTGATGTATTCTGTCTGCAAAGGCTCCGTTTTGACCGACTGCGAGGTTCAGCAATCGGCCAGAAACAGCCAGTCTGCAACTCAGCTAATGGTCTGAGAGAGTAGCGTTTCCCCCGGACAGCACTTGCAAAGGATTCATGCGATGGAAGGCCAGCCGACACTCTTCACCAGCCGTCTAATACTCACGCCGCTGCAACTGACTGATGCGGCGGCGGTGCAGCAACTCTTCCCCCAGTGGGAAGTTGTGCGCTATCTGGATAGTCGAGTCCCCTGGCCCTATCCGGAGGACGGCGGTATGGTTTACGTTCGGGATGTCGCCTTACCTGCCATGGCTGCGGGACGGGAGTGGCATTGGATGATTCGCAGGCGATCGCGACCTGAGCACAGCATCGGCAGCATTAGCCTGTATGACCAACCTGGTAACCACAGAGGCTTCTGGCTCGCCCCGCAGTACCAGGGCAATGGCTACATGCGCGAAGCCTGCAAAATCATCAACGCCTACTGGTTCGAAACATTATTGCGCCCAGTAATGCAGGTCCCCAAGGCCGTTGCCAACCACGCCTCGCGCAAGGTATCCCAACATGAGGGCATGCGCCTGATAGAGACGCGGGACGGGCACTTCGTGTCAGGCCCCATGGAGGTGGAAGTTTGGGAGATCACTCGAAGCGAGTGGCTCGCAGGAGGCGGTGAGACCTAACTTCAGCACGGAAATGACCTTCCAAAAAAACTCATATTTCCCACACGTTTCAGGCATGGGAGAATATT
>NZ_JACAOS010000036.1 GCF_013386165.1 Pseudomonas gingeri
TACGAACCTCGTCATCACCGCCACCGGCCTGCTCGACAACGCTAACGCCTGTGCCGTTGATGACATAGACATCATTCCCCAGCCCCCCCTCAAGAGTCTGCCCGCTGGTGGAGGCCGTCAGCGTGTCACCAAAAGCAGACCCCACGACCCTCTCAATCGAAATCAATGTATCGCCTTGAGCGTCGCCCCCACTCCCGGTACCGGTCACCAGGTTGACGTTAACCCCTGCCGTAGAATTGATATATGACGCCGTATCAACCCCCGCCCCGCCATTCAGAACGTCCGCCCCTGCTCCACCATCGAGCAAATCATTACCCGCCCCACCGTCCAGCGAGTCATTCCCGGCAAATCCATACAACTCATCGGCGTTAGCCGTTCCTACCAGCGTATCCGCGCCGGATGTTCCATTGATCACTGCCATTGCTTCTTCCCTGCCCTGTGTTGAGTTATTGGCGCTTGCGGTGAACCCGTTTAATCCTCAGCCCTCGCGGAATGCACGCTGAGCATGATCACTGATCGGTTTAAGCAGATAGGAGATGATGCTGCGCGTCCCGGTCTGAATCATCGATTCCACCGGCATGCCCGGCACCAGTGTCAGCCCCTGCAATTGAGTAAGCTCGCTGCGTGGGATTTTTATACCGGCTCGATAAAAGCCCATTCCCGTACGCTCATCCTGGACAAGATCAGCCGACAACCTGACGACCTGCCCCTTCAACTCCGGCGTCGTACTGCGGTTGAACGCGCTAAGCCGCAATACCGCGTCCTGCCCCAAGGACACTTGATCGATATCCTGGGCACTGATCCGCGCCTCCACCAGCAACTCATCATCCATCGGCACGATCTGCATCAGGCTTTCGGCCGGTGAAATCACACCGCCGATGGTATGCACCGTCAATTGCTGGACACGACCGGCAATAGGCGCCGTGATCGTTATGCGCTTGAGCTGATCGTTAGCCGCAATGTCACGCTCGACCAATTCCCCTTGCTTGGCTTCAAGCTCTCGAAGCTCAAGCGACACATCACTGCGAAAACTCTGATCAATCTGCAAACGCTGCAATTGGGTCTCGGCAATCTTGCCCCGAGCCTCGGCAATGGAAGCGATCAACTGACCACGCTCGCCGCGCAAACGGGCAATCCCGCGCGCCAGGGCATTAACCCGGTCTATGGTCATCATGCCCTTGTCGAACAGCTTCTTGACCGCCTGATATTCCTGGTCGATCAGCTCGATCTCTTCGGTCTTGGTCTTCTGCTGGATGTCGTGGCCAGCGATGGTTTCGTTGAGTTGCTGGACCCGCTCACGCAACTGCTTCTTCTGGCCTTCACGCGACGAACGTCGGTCCTGAAACAAACGAAGCTCACTGGCCATCAAGATTTGGGCGTCGTCAGTTCCCAACCGTGTAATCAACGTGGCGGGAGTGACCAACTCACTGGCGTCATCACGCTCGGCCTCCAGACGCGCCTGTCGCGCCAGGGCCTGGCTCAGGGACTTGGACACAATGGCTTCGCCGACTTTCTGCATCGTAGAATCAAGCCGGATCAGTACATCGCCAGCTGCAACCAGTTGGCCTTCTGTAACCAACAGCTCTGCGACGATACCGCCCGTGGGGTGCTGGATCTTTTTGACACTGCCTTCAACCGCCACACTCCCAACAGCGATCACCGCCCCCGACAGATCGGTGCCCGCCGCCCACCAAAGCCCGCCACCCAGCAGAACCGCAAGACTTATCGCGCCCAGTCGCAGGTGCCGGGTCAACGACCCGGCCAAGCTGTTTTCATGATCACAGACAGTCATTTGGCAACTCCCATTTCCACAACGGTTGTCGTGGGCCGGGTATCTTGCAAGGGTGGTTTTCTGAGCACTGTTTCCTTGGGACCGAACACCGTCTGGAGACCATTTTCGAGAATCAGTACCTGATCAATAACCGACAGTATGTTGGTGCGATGGGCAATCACTATTGCGATACCGTTGCGGGCCTTCACCGATAAAATGGCACGAGCCAATGCCTGCTCTCCCTCGGCGTCCAGATTGGAGTTAGGCTCATCCAGGACCACCAGGAACGGGTCGCCAAACAATGCACGGGCCAGTGCGATACGTTGCCGTTGACCCGCCGAAAGATTGAGCCCGCCCTCACCCACCTGGGTTTCATAGCCTCGGGGCAATTGCAGGATCAACTCGTGAACACCTGCCAATTGCGCCGCACGGATAATCGCTTGGTCATCGGCGTCGCTGTCCAGGCGAGCGATGTTCTGGGCAACCGTTCCACTGAACAAGCCAACGCTCTGCGGCAAATACCCAATGAGCTTGCCTCTGGATTGCTCGGACAACAATTCGAGCGGCGCACCGTCCAACCGCACCTTTCCGCGTGCCGGCTGCCAGGCTCCAACCAGAACCCGCGCCAATGATGACTTGCCGGATGCGCTGGGCCCTACGACGCCAACAGCGCTACCCGCAGCAACGGTAAAGTTGACGTTCTGCAAGGTCAGCCCCGAGAGACCCGGAGGAGAGGTAAAGAGGCTCTCGACCCGAAGCACCTGATGCGCCGGCGGCAATTCGGTTTTGCTCTGTTCTTCAGGAAACAGGGCAAAGACCTCAAGCAACCTTTTCCAGGCAATATGGGCCGCCAGAAGACTGCGCCAGGTCGCAATGACCTGCTCGGCGGGTGCCAAGGTCCGTGACACGATTATTGACGCGGCAACAATGGTGCCTCCGCTCAAGTCACCTTGAATCACCAGGTAAGCCCCCAGCGCCAGGGAGCCCGACTGAACCAGATGGCGCAAGGCTTTGGAGATACCGCCAAACAAACTACCAATATCGACAGCCTTGCGTTGCAATGTCGTGTAAGTCGAATGGTGGCTCTGCCAAAGCAGGGAGGCTCTGCCCGCCATGCCCATGGCGGCCAGTGCTTCGGCATTCTGGTGGGCTTGCTGCCCCAGATAATTACGTTTGTTCAGTGCCTCGGCAGACGCTTGCATCAACTGCCGCGATTGGCGGTCGGTCATGAATGTCAAAGCAACAAGGACCACCATCAACCCGGCTGTTAGTAAACCGAACAGGGGATGAATGTAAAAACAGACCGCCAGATAAACCGGCATCCAGGGCAAGTCGAAAAACGTGACCAAACCAGGACCGCCGATAAAGCCTCGAATCTGATCCAGTTCCTGCGCAGGTTTCAGTGCATCGCCAGTAATCGCGGTTTTTAACGAGGCGCCGGCAATAACCTTGAACACTCTGGAGGACAGCGCCAGATCAAAGGACGAGGCAATCCGCACCATGAGTCGGGAGCGCACGATATCCAGTAGCCCCGACAGTGCATAGACCCCCAGTACCAAAAGCCCCAAGGCCACCAGCGTCGGAATACTCTTGCTGGGAATTACCCGGTCATAGACCTCCAGCATGAACACCGGACCGATCAGCGCCAGGATATTGATCACCCCGGAAAACAAGGCCGCACCGATCAAGCTTTTGCGCAAAATGATTTTCAACGGCACCGCCAAGACAGGCGCATTGAGGGCGTTACTTCTCTTCAATTCTTGTTCCGTCCCTAGGATGTTGCCAGCTCCATGCAGTCAGAACGAAAGGTTCTGCTCTGATGACGCAGATATAACGAAATGTTGACGCCATTCGTTATGCGCACACGGAAACAGCAAGTTCTGCACCACCTTGTTCAATCACCTGGACAAACCTAGCCAAACGGTGAGGTGACTCAAACGTCAGGCAAAAAAAATCCGGCACCCCAGGGCGCCGGACTTTTGAAGTACCAGAGAAACCGTATCACGCCATCTGGATGATGGTCTGCATGATGGTGCTCTCGGTGGAGATGGTCTTGGCGTTCGCCTGGTAGTAGCTCTGGCCCTTGATCAGGTCCACCAGCTCGCTGGTCAGGTCGACGTTCGAAGACTCCAGGGAACCGGAAATGATCGTGCCGTTGGTACCGACCGCGCCGCCAGCATAGGATGGCTGGCCGGACGCGAAGGTCTGCGTCCAATTGGTGCCGCCGACCGCCTGCAGGCCTTGCTCGTTGGTAAAACTGGCCAGGGCCACCTGACCGATCGCCTTGTGCTGCTGGTTACTGAAGTTGGCGGAGATCACGCCGGTGGAATCGATGGTGATATCGGTAATCTGGCCAGTGGCGTAACCGTCGGTGGTAGGAGCACTACGGGCGGTATCGGCGTTGAACTGGGTGGTTTTCGAAAAGTCGACGGCGATGCCGGCGGCATTGGCTGACGCACCGTTCGCAGTGAAGACACCTGCGGTCACCGTACCGGGCACCCAACCGGTCACTGTGATGCTGGTCGCAGTGGCGCTACCACCGATGGTTGCCAACTTGCCCGAGGAATCGAAGGTCACGGCCACCGGGACAGGGTCAGTGGCGAGCGGTGGAACGGCTGGAGGAACGCTTGCAATGGTCGGCGCCGTACCGTTCGGGTTACGACCGTCGATCAGCGAATAGACGTTCCAGGTATTGGCACCGGTCTTGACCATATACTGGTCCAGGGAGTGAGAGTTACCCTGGGTGTCATAGATAGTGGTGCTGAACGGCTGGGTGTAGGTCGATGTAGTCGCTGGATCAAACGGTGCGGTGATCACCGCCGAGGTGGAGTCGAGGTTGAGCGTCGAGCCAACCTGGGTGGTGGTCTGCGGCGACAGGTTCGAGGTGTCGATCCGCAGGTTGGTCAACACACCCGGAATGATGTTGCCGTTGGCATCCGCGGCAAAACCTTGCAGTCTCGCGGTGCCATCGGTGTTGGTAATGTAGCCGTCCTTGTCGGTCTTGAAGGTACCGGCACGGGTATAGCTCAGCGAACCGTTGGTGTTCAGGACGAAGAAGCCGTTGCCCTGCACGCCCATGTCCAGCACGTTGCCGGTGCTGTCCATGCCGCCGTTGCTGAAGTTCTGCGAAACGTTGGCCAGGTTCACACCGTTACCGACGCTCTTGGTACCAGTGCCCAACTTGGTCGCCGAGTACACGTCGGCGAATTCCGCACGGGACGACTTGAAGCCGGTGGTATTGACGTTGGCAATGTTGTTGCCGGTGACGTCGAGTTGTTTCTGGGCCGCAGAGAGACCGCTCAAACCGATATTAAAAGACATGGTTCACTCCTTACTTCGTGTTGGTCGGCTCTTACAGGCCAATGGTCTGGACTTTGGACAGAGCAATACTGCCCAGGCCCGCCAGGTTGAGCATCATTTCGCCGCCGTTCTGACCCAGGGTCACGCTGCTGACAGTCGCCGGCAGGTTGGTCGTGAGTGCCGTGGACGTACCACTGATCGGCGCGGTGGCGTTGAAGGTGTAGGTACCGCTGGGCAGCAAGGTGCCTGCATCGTTCTTGCCGTCCCAGGTAAAGGCGGCGTTGCCGGCCGACTGCGAACCCATGTCGATGGTCCGGACCACGGTGCCGGTGGAATCGCTGATCTTCAGGGTCACATCGCTGACAGAGCTCGGAACCGTTGCCGTACCGCTGAAGGTCTTGGTGGTATCGACCACGGCCTGGCTGGTCGGCACGATAACCGAACGCCCGACCATCGACGAAGCCTGCAGCGCCTGGGACGAGGTGAAGGAGCTGGCAATGTTGTTCACGCTGGTGTTGAGCGTCTGGATACCTTCCAGGCTGCTGAACTGGGCCAACTGTGCGACGAAGGCACTGTTGTCCTGGGGATTGGTCGGGTCCTGGTTCTGCAGTTGGGTCACCAGCAGTTGCAGGAAGTCGCTCTCGCCCAGGCTCTGGCCGCCGGAAGCGCTGCTGATGGCATTGCCCAGCGCGTCAGTACTGCCGGTATTCGCCGTCTGGGAGTTGGAAATAATTGTATCAAGGGCCGTGTTGCCACTTGAGGAGGTGCTGGAAACCGTCATAGGAATCGTCCCTTATCACTGACCGAGGGTCAGGACCTTCTGCATCATGGTTTTGGCGGTGGTCATAATGTCCGCGTTGGTTTGGAACGAACGGCTGGCGGAAATCATGTCGGCCATTTCCTGAACCACGTTGACGTTGGGGTAGTAGACGTACCCATTGGCGTCAGCCGCCGGATGGTTCGGCTCATAACGGGCTTCAAGGTTGCTCGGGTCCTCGACCACGCCCGTGACCTGCACACCGGCACCCGCCCCGTCCTGGCTCTGGAACAGCGAGTTGTCAGTTTGACCCTCGCCGTTCTGGAACATGGTGGCGAATACCGGATGCCGGGCGCGGTAGGTCTGGTCCATGCTCGACGAAACGGTGTCGGCGTTGGCGATGTTACTGGCGACGGTGTTCAAGCGAGTGGTCTGGGCACTCATGCCGGTACCGGCAATGTTGAAAACGCTGGCTAGGGACATGGCTTATTCTCCACGCAGGGCTGAAACCAGCCCTTTGAATCGTGCGTTCAGCAAAGTGAAACTGGCCTGGAAATCGACCGAGTTCTTCGCATAGTTCGATTGCTCGATCTGAGCATCCACGGTGTTCTGGTCGAGGGACGGCTGCATCGGCGTGCGGTATTGCAACTCGGCGTCGCCGTTGCTCATGCCCTCGGCTTCGATATGACGGGTGTTGGTGGTGTTCAGCGCGAAACTGCCGTTCTTGGCCTTGTCGCTCTGCTCGGCGAGCACCGAGGAGAAATCCATGTCCCGTGCCTTGTAGTTCGGGGTGTCGGCGTTGACGATGTTGTTCGCCAGAACTTCGGCGCGCTGGGCGCGGAAGGCCAGGGCTTGCTCATGGATGCCGAGCGCTTTATCGAAGCTGATGCTCATGTCGGGAAACCTTTAGCGGGTTGACCTGGTTTTGTGAAACAGGCTTTTCGTTGCAAGAGATAAAGCAAGGCCCATGCCAATTTATCAGATCAGGTAAATCAAGGGGTTGCGGGCAGGTGGGGAGCGGCAATGCCAGAAAAGCGGCAACGCATTTCCGCCGCGTGCCGGTAAAGCGGCAAAAGCGCCGCAAAAAAAAACGGAAACCCGCTGGGGTTCCCGTTTTTTGTAGGGCTTGGCGTTTACTTGGCCTGGTAGATGATCCCCGGGCTGCACTGCACCATCTGGTAATGGTCCGGCAGACCGTTCAGGGCTTCCGAGGCCCCGAGGTACAGGTAGCCTCCCGGCTTCAGGGTGCCGTGGATACGTAGCAGAATGTCTTTCTTCACTTCGGCGGAGAAGTAGATCAGCACGTTGCGACAAAACACGATGTCGAACTTGCCCAGGCTGGCATAGCTGTCCAACAGGTTGAACGAGCGAAACTCCACGCGACTGCGGATCGGCGCCTTGATCGCCCAGCGTCCCGGCCCTTTCGGGTCGAAGAAGCGTTGCAGGCGCTCAGGCGACAGGCCGCGGCCGATCGCCAGGCTGTCGTATTCGCCGCTCTTGCAGTTGGTGAGCATCAGCCCGGACAGGTCGGTGGCGACAATCTGCGCACCGCCCTTCAACTGGCCCATGTTGGTCCGCTCGAATTCATCGATCGACATCGAGATCGAATAGGGCTCCTGCCCCGACGAACACGCCGCCGACCAGATCCGCAGACGCTGGCCGGGGCTGGCCTTGATCATTTCCGGCAACACCTTGTTCTTCAGGACCTCGAAGGGGTAGGTATCGCGAAACCACAAGGTCTCGTTGGTGGTCATGGCATCCACCACCTGCTCGCGCAAACCACTGCGGGGCTGGGTCTGGATCCGCTGCACCAGTTCGCCAAGGGATTTGAGTCCCTGCTGTTCCATCAGTTTATTGAGACGGCTGGAAACCAGATACTGCTTGTTTTCACCGAGCAGAATGCCACAGGCCTTTTCCAGGAAGACCCGGAACTGTTCGAAATCCAAATTACCCGTAGACAAATGATGCCGCCTCTACAATCGTTCGTACCGCCAGGAACGGAGGTCCCTGATCGCTTATTCTGCTGCCTTGATCCGGTCGACCACCCGTGCTGCCAGGTCGTCGGGACGGAACTTGGCCAGGAAGTCATCGGCGCCGACCTTCTTGACCATTGCCTGATTAAAGACCCCTGACAAGGAAGTATGCAGGATGATATGAAGCTTTTGCATGCGTGGATCGTTGCGGATCTCGGCTGTTAGGGTATAGCCATCCATTTCAGGCATTTCAATGTCGGAAATCATCATCAGAAATTCCTGCTCCGGCTTCTTGCCCTCGTCGACCAGTTTGCGCAGGTAGTCCAGCGCCTGCCGGCCGTCGTTCAACGCCACCACTTCCACCCCCACGGTCTGCAGGCAACGCGTGACCTGCTTGCGTGCCACCGAGGAGTCATCCACCGTCAGCACCCGCATCGACACGGCCTTGGCCTGGGTCTCGACATCGACCACGCCATGGGAGATGGATTCGGAGGTCGGCGAGACCTCGGCGAGAATCTTCTCGACGTCGATGATTTCCACCAACTGGTTGTCGATCCGGGTCACCGCGGTCAGGTAGTGATCGCGGCCGGTGCCCTTGGGCGGCGGATGGATCTCCTCCCAGTTCATGTTGACGATGCGCTCCACCGACTTCACCAGGAAACCCTGGGTCTTGGTGTTGTACTCGGTAATGATCACAAAAGGATTACTTTGATCCTTGAGACCGCCCGCCCCGGTGGCCATCGCCAGATCGAGGATGGGAATGGTTGCCCCACGGATATTCGCCACGCCACAGACCACCGGGCTGGATTTGGGCATCACGGTCAGCTTGGGGCACTGCAGCACCTCCCGCACCTTGAACACGTTGATCCCGTACAACTGCTGACCATCCAGACGAAACAACAACAGCTCAAGGCGATTCTGCCCGACCAGTTGCGTACGCTGGTTCACCGAATCCATTACACCCGCCATGCCAGCCACCTCTCACACAAGCTTCATGATCCGACGCTTACTCAGCACTAAACGGCACGAGCCTTGCTTTTTATACTGTTATGAAAGCACAAACGACATTTTTTCGACGCCTGACATCACAGTACCGCAGATTGCTCTGGGTCTTGGCGGTTTTATGCAGTCTGAACCCCGGCGGCCCTGCCCTTGCTGACTCGGCGACCCTGCCTGATCAGCTTATCGGCGTGACCCAAGGCTTTCTTGAGTTCACGGTAGAAGACTATCTGGCGACTAGTCAAACCGAAGGACGCTACGAAATCCAGGTCAACCAGCTCGATCCGCGGTTGCGCATGACAGCATGCGACAAGGAATTGACAGCCACCCTGGAAAGCCCGGCCACCCCGATTGGCCGGGTCACGGTCAAAGTCCGCTGTGAAGGCAGCTTGCCCTGGACGGTGTTCGTGCCCGCCCAGGTCAAGTTGTTCCGCAATGTGGTGGTCACCACGCGCCCGTTGAAACGCGCCGGAATCATTGAACCCGGCGACGTCACCTTGCGTGAAAGAGACATCAGCCTGGCCAGCCAGGGCTTCCTGACGTCCGTGGATGACGCCATCGGACAGAAACTTGTCCGACCAATGGTCATGGATCAGGTCATCACCCTGGTCCATCTGGAGCAGGCCGAAGTGGTACGCAAGGGCGATCAGGTGGTCATCAGTGCGACGAGCGGTGGCCTGGTGGTGAAGATGCCAGGCGAAGCCTTGTCCAACGGTGGCCTGAATGAACAGATCCGCATCAAGAACCTGAACTCCCAGCGGGTGATCAAGGCCCGGGTGACCGCACCCGGACAGGTGGAAGTTGCTTTGTAGAGAACTGGCGTTAAGCAGCAGCTTTTCCTAAACTGTGCTGCACAGGGAAACATCGCCAACACGTGCCGGCTCAATCGTATCTGAGCCTAAAGTTTTTCCGGGTATGGCCGAAAACAAGGCAAGCGTCCAAATACCCAGAGGTTTTTTTCATCATGGTCATCGATTTCAGTCGTTTGAATAACGCCCCATCACTGACAGGCAGTACGCGCAGTAGCGCCAGCAAGGATGCCGACAACGCCGGCAAATCCACGTCTGTGAGCACTCCGGCCACCTCAGTCAGCCAGAGCGGGGAATCGGTACACCTCAGTAATGAGGCCCAGCAGTTGCAACAAGTCACTGACAAGCTGCGTGACCAACCTGTCGTCAACAGTGCCCGTGTGGCCGAGTTGAAGCAGGCGGTTGCCGATGGCAGCTATAAAGTCGACAGCAACCGCGTCGCCAGCAAATTGCTCAACTTCGAAGCCCAGCGCTAGGCTTCGGCCTGCGTCAGGCTTTTGGACGCTTAAAAACCAAGGCCAGCCATGCACGACAACACTCTGCTGCAACTGATCACCGAAGATTTTGCTCCAGCTCAAGAACTGCTCGAGTTGCTGCGCGCCGAATCCTTGGCGCTCCATGGGCGCAACATGTTCGAGCTGGAAGACATTCTGGCGCGCAAGCAAGCGCTGATCGTTCTGTTGGAACAGCATGGCCGCAAACGCAGCCAGCTGCTCGCCGGCCTCAACCTGCCTCCCAACCGTGCCGGACTGGAACAACTCGCCGCACAGTCCAGCATTGGCGAACAATTGTTGAGTCAGAGCGATGTCCTGACCCAATTGCTTGCCGATTGCCAGGCCGCCAACGAGCTCAACGGTCGCAATATCCAGGTTCAGCAAGCGACAACCGCAAACCAGTTGAAGATCCTGACCGGCGGCGAAACCCCCGCCCTCTATGACGCGCGCGGCTCGACAGCAATGTCCATGAAGCCACGCCCGCTCAGCCAGGCTTGAACCGGGCCTTGCGCGTGCTCTATCAAGGCGCGCAACATGCTGGCAAAATGCTAGCTTTTGCGTGCAGTCGTATTCTGTCTGGAGATTGATGAACCGTGTCCAATGCCCCAAGCGCGGAAGATGCTCCGCAGCCACCCAAGGTGCTTAGCACGCCTCTGGAGATTTCCGCCAACTTGCGGATGCTGCAGGAAAGTCACGACCCGCTGATCATCACCTTTCATGAGCGCAGCCAGCGTTTCCAGAGCTTTGTGATCGATGTCGACCGCGAAGCCGGTACCCTGGCCCTGGACGAGATGATGCCTCGCGACGGCGAGCGCTTCCTGTTGGCCGGCGAACCCTTCCGGGTCGAAGGTTTCCATGAAGGCGTGCGAATCGCCTGGGAACAGCCACAACCCATGACCATCGACGAGACCAACGGTTGCTACCGTGGCTCGATGCCCGATGAAGTGGTCTATCACCAACGTCGCAATGCCTTCCGTGCCGCCCTGAAGCTGGCCGCGCTGGTCAATGTCGAGTTGGGTGGCGAGAAGCTCAAGGCGCCGTTGACCGGCAAGTTGCTGGACATCTCCGCCACCGGTTGCAAACTGCGCTTCGACGGCGATATTTCCGACCGCCTGCAACTGGGCCAGGTCTACGAGCGCTTTATTGCCGCCCTGCCCTTCGGCCCGATGACCGCCCCCGTGGAACTGCGTCACCTGCACTTCGAAGAAAGGATCAACACCACCTTCGCCGGCGTGCGCTTCCACAATATGAGCGGTCTGGTTCAGCGCCAGGTCGAGCGTTTCGTCTATCAGTTGCAGCGTGAAGCACGGCGCTTCGATAAAGACGACGACTTCTGACCAGTAGCCGCCATGAAAAAACGGGCCACCCTCATCAGGTGGCCCGTTTTTTTATGCTCAACGTCTCAGTTGCTCGACTTGTGCGCCGGCTCCGGATCCGACTCGTCGACCTCGGGCGCCACCTCGGGCTCCGGCGGCGTGGGCACGACACTGTCGCACATCTGATCCAGCACGATCTGCTCATCAACCCGCGGATCAAGCGCCACGCCCAGCGGCGACATGGCTTCCGGCATGACCACGTGTTGCAACGGCGCATCCTCGACCTGATGCAGGTTGGTCACGGCATTCGGCCGGATCCGCCAGACCAGCATCAAGGCGAAGAAACTGAAAAACGCGTAGAGCATCTGGCTACCGAACAGCTTCATCAGTACGCCGGCCACCAAAGGCCCGATGCTTGCGCCGATGCCATAGGTCATCAGCAGCATGGCCGTCAGCGAAACCCGCCGATCGCCCTCGATATGATCATTGGAAAAAGCCACCGCCAGCGGATACAGGCAGAACTGCAGCAAGGACACCACGAAGCCAGAGGCAAACAGCACCTCGATAGGGGCATGGGACAGGATCGCCAGCGGCAATGAGGCCAACGCCAGCAAGAAGGCAATGCTGCGAATCAACACCGCCCGATCATAACGATCCGATACCCAGCCCAGCGGCCACTGCACCAGGAAGCCGGCAAAAATGCAGCAGCCCATGAACATACCCACGTGCTCGGTGGACAGCCCCTGCTGGGATGCATACAAAGGTGCCAGACCGTAAAAGGAGCCGACGATGATCCCGGCGCCAAGGACGGTGGTCAGCGACTGCGGCACCCGCTTCATAAAAAAACGCGGTTCCAGCGGCGCCGGATGCAACGGCGCCGGGTGAATCCGTCGGGTCATGGCCACGGGCACCAGGCACAGGGCAAAACACATCGCCACCGCCATCAGCAGTTCCAGGCCCAAGGCCGGGTGCAGGACCAGAATCATCTGCCCGAGGATCAACCCCAGGTAGGAGGCGATCATGTAGCCGCTGAAGACCACCCCGCGCTGCTTGGCTTCGGCCTGCTCGTTGAGCCAGCTCTCGATGACCATGTACTGGCACATCATCCCCAGGCCCACGATCATCCGCAGGAACAACCAGGCCGGCAGCCAGTCGATCAGGCCATGGCCGAGCACCGCCGCACCGACAATCCCGGCGCAGGTGGCATAGGCGCGAATATGACCGACCCGGGCAATCAGCCGGTGGCCGATCTTGCCGCCCAGCACCAGGCCGAAATAGTTGGCGGCCATCAAGGCGCCCACCCACAGGCTGTCGACATGCTCGGCAGCCAGGCGCAGGGCCAGGTAAGTACTCAGGAGGCCGGAGCCGATCAACATCATCAGCGAGGCGAAATACAACGCTCGAAAGGGTTTCCAGATCTGGCGCATCGGCTTTCCGAGCGGCTCCTTGAATAGAGTATCGGGCTATCCGACAAGATAGCCCGAACGGGACGACTACAGCTATGCCTGAGCGGCCAGAACACGACGCTCCCAGGGGGTAATTTCATCCAGGAAACTGGTTAGCTCCAGGCTCTTCGAAGCGATGTAGCCTTCGATGAACACGCTGCCGAACAGTTCCCTGGCCAACTGACTACGTTTCAGACGTTCGAGTGCGGCATGCAAGGTACATGGCAACGACAAAGAATCCGGAACTTCGAACTCGCCCTGGATCGCCGGCGTCGGTTCAAGCTCGTGTTCGATCCCGTGCAGGCCCGCCGCCAGGCTCGCGGCAATCGCCAGATAGGGATTGGCATCGGCCCCCGGCAGGCGGTTTTCCACGCGCCGCGCCACCGGAGCACTGGCCGGAATACGCAAACCGGCGGAACGATTGTCATGGGACCAGCAGGCATTGTTCGGCGAAGCAAAGGGATGGCACAGGCGCTGGTAGGAATTCACGTTCGGCGCGAACAGCGCGGTGAAGTCCGCCAGGCAGGCCTGCTGCCCACCGATGAAGTGCCGGAAGGTCGCCGTCGGCTCACCGTTGGCATCGCTGAACACATTGCGCCCGCTGTCGGCCTGCACCACGCTCTGGTGGATATGCATCGAACTGCCAGGGGTGTGGGCCAGCGGCTTGGCCATGCAGACCACGGTCAGGCCGTGCTTGAGGGCGACTTCCTTGAGCAGGTGCTTGAACAGGAAGGTCTGGTCAGCCAGCAGCAGCGGATCGCCATGCAGCAGGTTGATCTCGAACTGACTGACGCCCATTTCGTGCATGAACGTGTCCCGGGGCAATCCCAGGGCGGCCATGCATTCGTAGACTTCACTGAAGAAGGGGCGCAAGCCGTTGTTGGAACTGACGCTGAACGCCGAATGACCGTCTTCGCGACGACCGTCCAGGCCCACCGGCGGCAGGAACGCCTGGCTCGGGTCGGTGTTGGGGGCGAAGACGAAGAACTCCAACTCGGTCGCGACTACCGGCGCCAGGCCACGGGCCGCATAACGCGCAATCACCGCCTTGAGCTGGCCACGGGTCGACAGGCTGGAGCTTTCGCCGCTCAGCTCGTCCGCATCGCAGATGGCCAGGGCACGGGGTTGCCGGCTCCAGGGCAGGCGATGAACCTGCTGGGGATCGGCGTTGAGCGCCAGGTCGCCGTCGTCACTGCCGTAGAAACGCGCCGGCGGATAACCGCCCATGATGCATTGCAGCAAGACCCCGCGGGCCATCTGCAGGCGCCGCCCTTCGAGAAAGCCCTCGGCGGTCATCACCTTGCCGCGGGGAACGCCATTGAGGTCCGGGGTGACACACTCAATCTCATCAATGCCGGTCAGTCGCTGGGCGAGTGAACGCTGGCCATCGGTCGTCATGACTCAATCCTTGTTATTGTACGGGCCGCTAGCGGCGTCCCGTACAAAATACGCATCACCTGTTCAAGATTTCAAGCAAGGAATACAGAAAAATCTGACCGTCTAATCAGCTTGCGTATGGGCGATCACGATCAAGGCAGATAAAGACTGAACAACGCCCCGCCCAAGGTCCCGCCATTGGCAATCTCGATCCGTCCACGCACGCCATTGCGCTCGTGCAGCCCGGCAATCCGTGCGGCGAAATACAGCCCCAGGCCGGTACTGCCGGTCGCCGGGTTGATGCCCTGAACATAATCGGCCTGGCGCTCGACCATCTGCTCCGGATAGCCAGGACCGTCGTCATTGATGGTCAGCACCAACTGCTCGCCTTCCTCACGAACACTGACCAGCAGCGCATGACAGGCGTAACCGATGGCATTGGTGATGATATTGCCGACCACCGAGCTGATCAGTTCCCGGTCGAAGAAGCCCAGCGGGCTGAAATCGCCCACCTCGCAACTGGCCACGATCCCACGACTGCTCAGCAGTTCCTGGCGCCCCGCCAGTTGCGCGCCGATGAAGTCGTCCATCTCGTGGTAATCCGGACGCAGCGGCAGTTGATTGACCCCCAGCTTGTACAGCCCGAGCAGTTGCACCAGCATGGTATTGAGGTGCGCGAACTCATACTCGATAACACTGTGCTCGGGGGTTTCGCGCTGGTCATCGGGCAAACGTGCCTGCCACTGGCCATGGGCCTGCGTCAGCATCGCCAGGGAGTTCTTCATGTCATGCACGGTGGAGGCGATCACCGTGGAAAAATCCAGCCCCTCGTGACTGTCACTCATTCTACAAACGCCCGGGTACGCAATTTCTGATACCTCTCATAACGGGGGTCGCTGTCCGGCATCTTGCCGACCATTTTCAGACAGCTGCGGCACTCTTCGAGCACAGCGGCATCACCGCTCTTCTGGGCAATGACGAGCAAGGCCTGGGCCGCGTTCAAGGCAATACTGATGTTCTTCGGTTGCAGCGCCAGGGCCCGGCGGAACAAGTCCACGGCTTCGTCCAGGTTACCGCCCTTGTAGCTGCGCACGCCCTGCACGTTGAGATCGATGGCCGCCTTGCCGCCGCCGAGGATCTCCGGGTCGTCGGTCAGCTTGGCGATGCCTTTCATCACCGTCGGATCGTCGCCGTAGATCTCCACGCAGTTCTTCAGCATCGAAGCACCGGCATCGGCCTGCCCCAGTTGCTGCAACTGCTTGGCCACCAACAGCGCGGCATCGGCGCTCATGAAGTTCTCCATGCCGTCCAGACGCGACATCGCCTGCTCGGTGAGCTTGTCGGCGGTTTCCGCATCGTTGAGCAGCAGGCTGGTGGCCTTCATCAAGCGCGCCCGCACCTGCAAGCCCTGGTCGTTGGCGTTTTCCTTGGCGACCGCGCTCAGGGTCTGGTTGATCTCCAGGCGGGTGCGGGTGTCCAAGCCACGATCGCTGCCCTTGCTGATCAGCGCATGGGCCAGGCCGAGGTTGCTCTCCGGGTCCTTGAAACGCGATTGCTCGCCCTGGTACACGGCCTGGCGATAAGCCCGGGAAGCACTTTCAAAATCTTCGTTGGCCAGGGCCAGCTTGCCGAGCATCGATTGCCGGCGCACCGCCAGCGGCGACAGGCGCACAGCCTCTTCCAGCACGCTCTGTGCACGATGGGTATCGCCTTCCAGCACCAGCACTTCGGCCAGGCCGTCATAGAGCGCTGGCATCATCGGAAAGGCCTTCAGCGCGGTCTCGTAAAGCGCTTTGGCCTGGGCCACCTGGTTGCGCTTGAACAGCAACTGCCCCATGCGCGCATAGGCCCAGGGTAACGGACGGTCGGCAAGGATGCCGGTGAGAAAGCGCTCCAGGGGCTCGAACTGGTTGAGGTTCCACATCGCATCGGCGCGATAACGCAGGCACAGCGGGGCAAAACGGCTGTCCTGCTGGGTCAGGCGAGTACAGGCGGCCAGCACTTCGGCCGGCTTGTCACGGTCCAGCGCCTCCATGATCGGCTTGAGCAGGTTCTTGCGCTGCACCAGCTTTTCCAGACGCTGGGCCAGGCTGGCGCGGTTGAACGGTTTGGTCAGATAGGCATCGGGCTCGTGTTCGAGGGCCGAGAGCACCATGGCCTGGCTGCTTTCGGCGGTGACCATGACAAACACGCTTTCATGGCTGATCAGCTTGTCGGTCATCAGGTCTTCAAGCACCTGCTGGCCGTTCTTCTTGCCATCGCCCAGGTGGTAGTCATGCAACACGAAATCGTAGCGGCGCTGGGCACACATGCGCAACGCCTGCTCCCCGGTGTCGGCGGTGTCCACTTCCTTGACTCCCAACTCCCGCAGCATCGACCTGACTGAACTGCGAAAATCAGAGAAATCATCGACGATAAGAAAGTTTTTTTGGTGATACGCCAGCATCGAGATTCCTGTCATGGGAAATAGAAGATGAGCCCGTGGGCAATCACCGGAGCGGGTTCAGCTTCCTTGCCACTTCGCGCGTAAATAATAACTAACGGCATTTTGCCATCAAGCAACTTTACAGCATCGTACAAAATTGCAGGCAAAACCCGACCTTTTGCCAAGCGTAGCGGCAAAAGCTATAGAGGTTTGATCGACCGCTTGAGACACATGCTCAGCCCGCGCCAGCCGTCTCTCGGGTTATCCCATCAGGGTATCGTCAGATGCAACGAAAACCTGAATGGGCCAGCTTCCCGCAAAGACGCTGCCGCCATTGACAAATCCGACTCACAGGCCTGAATAATCCGGCCCGCGAGTCGATACAAAAAAAACAATAGGTTTTCTCCTCGATCCAGGGCGTTCTATGAAGTGGAAAATACGCAACAAAGTTCTGCTGCTCTCCGTCATCCCCGCCCTTTTGCTGGCCTTGATCATTCAACTGCTGGCCTTCTCCGAGCAACAGGCCATGGGGGAGCGAAGCATCGAGGAAACCCGCCAGACCCTGATAAAAACCCGCAAGGACGAGTTGATGCATTACCTCGACCTCGCCTACAGCACCATCAAGCCGCTTTATGAAGGGGCCGACGCCATGACCCCGGCGACCCTGGAGGAAGCCAAGCGCCGGGTGCGCGAACTGCGCTACGGGCAAGACGGCTATATCTTCGTCTACAACGACAAGGGTGACCGGGTTGTCCTGGCCGGCAAGGACGAGGGGAAAAATTTCTGGGACCTGAAGGACAGCCACGGCACCTATCTGATCCAGGAACTGATCGCCGCCGCCAAACGCGGTGGTGATTTCGTGACCTACTACTTCCCCAAACCTGGCAATGACAGCACCGCCTACCCCAAGCTGTCCTACAGCAGGTACCTGGACAAATGGAACTGGACCATCGGCGCCGGTTTTTATGTCGACGGCCTGGACGCGCTGATCGCCGCCCAGACGCAAAGCCAGCAGCAAGCCATGGACGCCCTGCGCTGGAAACAATGGGGCATCATGGGGGCGTTGCTGATCCTGCTCAGTATCGTCGCCGCCTACGTCGCCCGCAGCATCGTCAGACCACTCGGCTTGCTGACCCGCAGCCTGCAGGACCTGGCCAGTGAAGACGGCGATCTGACCCGCCAGTTGCCCATCGACGGCAACGAAGAAACCGCCGAACTGGCCGGCGCCTTCAACCAATTCGCCGGAAAAATCCGTCATATGGTCCAGGACCTGGCCCGCTGCGCCCAGCAGTTGCAGGAGCGCAACGAACAACTCAAGCAAAGTGCCCAGCACGCCGCCGATGCGCTGATACGTCAGACCCGCGACGCCGAACAAGTCACCCATGCCATGGAACAGATGGCCCTGGCCACCCACAACGTGGCGGAGTCCGCGCAAAGTGCCGCCCAGGCAACCCGTAATACCGATGAGCAGGCCCAGGCCATGCAAACCAACGTGAGCGACACCGTCGGTGCCATCGGCGGCCTGGCGCGGGATATCGAGAAGGCTGCCCAGGATATCCAGACCCTGGGCAGCGATGTGGAATCCATCGGTTCGATCCTCGATGTGATCCGTGGCATTGCCGAACAGACCAACCTGCTGGCCCTCAACGCCGCCATCGAAGCCGCCCGTGCGGGCGAACAGGGCCGCGGGTTTGCCGTGGTGGCCGATGAAGTCCGCTCGTTGGCCCAGCGTACCCAGCAAAGCACCCAGGAAATCCAGGCCAAGATCACTCAACTGCAACAGGGCGCCCGGGCAGCGGTCAGTACCATGCAGAGCAGCCTGGGTGGCAGCGAGCTGGCGGTGAGCAAGGTCAATGGTACCGGCCAGATCCTCGCCCAGGTGAGCAATGCGGTGTCCGAGATCAATGGCATGAACAACCAGATCGCGACCGCCGCAGAAGAGCAGTCGAGCATCGGCGCCGAGGTGAACCAGAGCCTGGCGCAAATCAGCCAGCACATCAGCGACACCCGCTCGATCACCACGCGCAACAACGAAATGTGTGTCGAGTTGGATCAGCTGTCGCGGGAGCTTGGGCTGCTGGTCAAGCGTTTCAGGGTCTGACGGCTTGACCAGGGCGCTGCCGATTGTGCCGCGCCCTACCCATCCAAGCCTAATGAAAGAGCCTTCATTTCAAAATATTACTAAAAATAACCTTACCGTCATCAGACAGAAATATTTCAGGAATTAAATCGTAACGTCTCCGTATAGGTGGATCACTCCACTTAACCCTTCCTTGAGGTGTTTGATGTTGCTGACTAAAAAAAGCCTGTCTGTCTTGCTGGCGTCTCTCTGCCTGAGCGGTGTTGCTCACGCGACCGATGTAACCGGTGCAGGCTCCAGCTTTGTTTATCCGGTGCTGTCCAAGTGGTCCCAGGACTACAGCAAAGACTCCAGCACCCGCATCAACTACCAGTCGATCGGCTCGGGCGGTGGTATTGCCCAGATCAAGGCGGCCACCGTGGATTTCGGTGCCTCCGACGCCCCGTTGTCGGCGGATGACCTCAAGGCCGGCGGTCTGGGTCAGTTTCCCAGCGTGATCGGCGGTATCGTTCCGGTGATGAACATCGAGGGTGTCGCAGCGGGCCAATTGAAGCTCGACGGTGAAACCCTGGCAAAAATCTTCCTGGGTGAAATCACTGAATGGACCGACCCGGCCATCGTCGCCCTGAACCCGGGCGTGAAACTGCCTAGCGGTAAAATCACCGTGGTTCACCGTTCTGACGGCTCGGGTACCTCGTACAACTTCACCAACTACCTCGCCAAAGTGAGTGATGGCTGGAAATCCAAAATCGGCTTCGGTACCACCGTGCCTTGGCCAGTCGGTGTCGGCGGTAAAGGCAACGAAGGTGTCTCCGCCTACGTGAAGCAGATCAAGAACTCGATCGGCTACGTTGAATACGCTTACGCCCTGCAAAACAAGATGACCCACGCTCAGCTGAAAAACGCCGCCGGGAAATTCATTCAGCCTAACGCCAAGGCGTTTGCTGCTGCTGCCGACACCGCGGACTGGGCCAACGCCAAAGACTTCAACCTGATCATGACCAACGCCCCGGGCGATGGCGCATGGCCGATCACGGCGACCACCTGGATCATCATGTACAAACAGCCGAAGAACGCCGAGCAAAGCAAGGCCGCCTTCAACTTCTTCAAATGGTCTTTGGAAAAAGGCCAGCAACAGGCGTCGGCACTGGACTATGTAGCTCTGCCTGACTCCCTCGTCCAGCGGATCGAAGGCTACTGGAAGTCTGACTTCGCCCACTGATCCAGCCGGCAATAGGCAATAGCTAAAACACCCCTTCCTCAGCAGGATTGCCGAGCGAAGGGGTTTGTTTGTGAGCAGACTTCTGATGAACGATATAGTCCAACCTCCGTCCATGACCATCTACGCTGGCGAAGTGGCAAGTGATGCGCGTGCGACTCGCGATCATCGTCACGATCTCTGGTTCAAGCGCTCGATGATGGGCGCGGCGATGCTGGTGTTGTTGCTCCTGGCGAGCATCGCAGCGTCGACACTTTGGGGCGGCAGTCTTGCGCTCAAGACCTTCGGGTTCGGTTTCCTTACCAGCACCGAGTGGGATGCGGTCAATAACCACTTTGGTGCCCTGGTACCCATTTACGGCACCCTGGTAACGTCTTTCCTGGCGTTGCTGATCGCCGTTCCCGTCAGCTTCGGCATTGCGATCTTCCTGACTGAAGTCGCCCCGCCCTGGCTGCGCATGCCCGTCGCCTCGGCGGTTGAATTGCTCGCGGGGATTCCATCGATTATCTACGGCATGTGGGGTCTGTTTGTTTTTGGCCCGTTCATGGCCGAACACCTGTCCCCCTGGATCAATGACTACCTGGGTGCGCTGCCGTTGATCGGTTCGCTGTTCCAGGGCCCTCCTCTGGGGATCGGTATGCTGACCGCCGGCATCGTCCTGGCGATCATGATCATGCCCTTCATCACCTCAGTCATGCAGGAAGTGTTTCGTAGCGTTCCCACTCCCCTCAAGGAGTCGGCCTACGCCCTGGGTGGTACGACCTGGGAAGTGGTCTGGGACATCGTCCTGCCTTACACCCGCTCTGCGGTGGTCGGCGGGATTTTTCTCGGACTGGGGCGCGCATTGGGCGAGACCATGGCGGTGACCTTCGTCCTGGGTAACGCTCAACAGTTCTCGGCCTCGTTGCTGATGCCCAGCAGCTCCATCGCTTCGGTCATCGCCAACGAGTTCAGCGAGGCCTATACCGACCTGCATCGCTCAGCGCTGATCGCCCTGGGCTTCTTGCTGTTTATCGTCACCTTTATCGTATTGGCGTTGGCGCGACTCCTGCTGATGCGGCTTTCCCGCAAGGAGGGTGTATGACCGGTAATGAACGTCTCTACCGAATCCGCGCCTTCAAGAATCAGCTGGCGATGGTGCTCAGCTGTGGCGCCACGGTCTTCGGCCTGGTCTGGCTGGTGTGGATCCTGCTCACTACGATCATCAACGGCTTCGAGGCTCTCAATCTCCGCCTCTTTACCCAGATGACGCCGCCACCGGGCACCGAAGGCGGTCTGGCGAACGCGTTTTATGGCAGTGCCCTGATGTCGGCGATCGCCCTGCTGATCGGTACGCCGATTGGCTTGATGGCGGGCATCTGGCTGGCGGAGTTCGCCCGTCACTCGCGCCTGGGTAATATCGTCCGCTTTATCAACGACATCCTGCTGTCGGCGCCGTCGATTGTGCTGGGTCTGTTCGTCTACACCGCAGTGATCCTGCCGTTGAACCTGCTGACCAATCACCAGACCGGTTTCTCCGCGATCGCCGGGGCCCTGGCCTTGGCACTCCTGGTGATTCCAGTGGTGGTCAGGACCACCGACGAGATGCTTCAACTGCAACCCACCACCCTGCGCGAAGCTGCGTTGGCATTGGGTGTCCCGCAGTGGAAATTGACGCTGCAGATCGTCCTGCGCGCGGCAAAAGCCGGCGTGCTGACCGGCATCTTGCTGGCGCTGGCGCGCATCACCGGTGAAACAGCACCGCTGCTGTTTACTGCTTTCGGCAACCAGTTCTGGAGCAGCAATCTGCTCAAGCCGATTGCCAGCGTACCCGTGGTCATTTTCCAGTACGCCATGAGCCCTTTCGAGGACTGGCATTCCCTGGCCTGGGCGGGTGCATTGGTACTGACCTTGTTCGTACTGATACTCAGCCTTCTGTCCCGTTTGATCCTTTTGCGCAATAGGTTGACTTGATGAATAGCCGTGACCTTGGCAACGAAAAAACCAAAATTCGCGTTCGTGGGTTGGAGTTTTTTTACAATAACCAACGCTCCCTGAAATCCATCGACATGGATATCCCCGAGAAACGCATCACTGCGATCATCGGACCTTCGGGTTGTGGTAAGTCGACACTGCTGCGGGTATTCAACCGGATCTACTCCATGTACCCGAAGCAGGAAGCGCGCGGCGAGGTGTTGCTCAATGGAGAGAACATCCTAGCGCCGAGTTACTCGATGAATCGTCTGCGCAGCCATGTTGGCATGGTCTTCCAGAAGCCCGTACCGTTTCCGATGTCGATCTACGACAACGTCGCCTACGCCGTGCGTCACCATGAGCAGCTCTCCCGGCATGAGATGGATGAGCGTGTCGAGCAGGCCCTGAGTGGCGCGGCGCTGTGGGACGAGGTCAAGGACAAGCTCAAGCAAAGTGCACAGGGATTGTCGGGCGGCCAACAACAGCGCCTGTGTATCGCGCGCACCATTGCCTTGCGACCGCAGGTGTTGCTCCTGGATGAGCCGACTTCCGCCCTTGACCCAATTTCCACCGGGCGCATCGAGCAGTTGATCACCGAGTTGAAAGAGCAGTACACCATCATCATCGTCACCCACAACATGCAACAGGCGGCGCGGGTGTCGGACTACACCGCGTTCATGTTCATGGGCGAGTTGATCGAGCATGCGATGAGCGACACCATCTTCACCAATCCGAAGAAGAAGCAGACCGAAGACTACGTGACTGGCCGCTTTGGCTAACCTGGTCGCTAAATAAGAAAACCACCTGCAGAGGTGGTTTTTTTATGCCCGGGATTCGGCGGGACGGGGGCGAAGCGCCTGTCTGTGGGAGCGGTAGAGGCCTTTGAGGCTTGCACCGCCCATACTGCCGCCATCGCCGGCAAGCCAGCTCCTACAGAAGCCAGGCACGACGATACCCTTGCGGTGTACACACCAACTTGTAGGAGCCGGCTTGCTGGCGATGGCGGCCGAGAGAGCACCACAAGGCTCAAGGGCCTCAGCGCCGGCAATCGAGCGTCGACCGGCGCTCCTACAGAAGCCAGGCACGACGATACCCTGCGGTGTACACACCGACGTGTAGGAGCCGGCTTGCTGGCGATGGCGGCAGGGAGAGCACCGCTGGGTTCAAGGCCGCCATCGCTGGCAAGCCAGCTCCTACATGGGACCGTGCGGCTCGGTAGTTTTTTCGCCACAAAAACAAAACCCCAATCGCTTTCGCAATTGGGGTTTCG
>NZ_JACAOS010000037.1:0-139 GCF_013386165.1 Pseudomonas gingeri
TGATCACGATGGGGGTGCCAACCTCGAAGTCCTCCACGGTACGCCAGACAAACTCACCGCCCCAGGACAGCTTGATCCGGTCGCCTTCGAACATCTTGGGATAGGGCTCGATGGTGACCGGGATGCCGGCGGCGGCCGC
>NZ_JACAOS010000037.1:184-625 GCF_013386165.1 Pseudomonas gingeri
TGGCCGGGAGTCCCGGCGTCCAGGTCCGGACCTCCAGGCGGGGCGTATTCGACCTTGACGTAGATTGGCGTGGCCAGCGAATTCTCCGGCGTAGGATTGCCGACTCGGATCACTTCATAAGAGAGGTTAAAGGGACCATCGACCAAGAGTAGCGGTGGGATAAAGCACACCACCTCCTGGTCCACCTGCTCATCGGTGTCGATGATGTCTCCCACCACCGGCTGGTTATCCAGCTTGACCCGGTAGCTATCCCCCCGACTCATGTTCGACCAAGGGTCGATGATCAGTTTCAAGCCGTCGCGGGGGTAGAGGTCCCGTGCGGCGATATTGATCCCCGTGGTGTCGGGGGGGATCGGGTAGAACGTCGGCCCACTGTTCGGAATCTCGATCTCTGGAAGAACGAGGGGCGTATTACCTGAGCGGGGCTTCTTGGGGGACATG
>NZ_JACAOS010000038.1 GCF_013386165.1 Pseudomonas gingeri
GTCAACGTGGCGGGCGAAGCCCTCAAGCGTAGCCTGGTGGAAAACCTGTTCGAGAAAACCGGCGTCCAACGCCTGTGCAACCTCTACGGCCCGTCGGAAACCACCACCTACTCAAGCTGGGTAGCGATGGATCGTGAAGACGGTTTTGCGCCGCATATCGGCAAACCCGTCGGCAACACCCAGTTCTACCTGCTGGACGAACAGCAACAACCGGTCCCACTGGGCGTCCCGGGTGAAATCTACATCGGTGGCGCTGGCGTGGCCCGAGGCTACCTGAACCGCGATGACCTGACCGCCGAACGTTTCCTCAACGACCCGTTCAGCCAGGATGTTTCAGCGCGCATGTACCGTACCGGCGACCTCGGCCGCTACCTGCCAGACGGCAATATCGAATACCTGGGCCGTAACGACGACCAGGTGAAGATCCGTGGTTTCCGTATCGAGTTGGGCGAAATCGATGCCCGTCTGGCCAAGCACCCGGCCATCCACGAAGCGGTGGTCACCGCTCGCGAAGACATCCCGGGCGACAAACGCCTGGTGGCCTATTACACGGTCCACTCAGAGGGCAATGAGCCGGACATCGACAGCCTGCGCGGTTGGTTGCTGGGGCAACTGCCGGCCTACATGGTGCCGGTGGCCTATGTGCGGCTCGACACCTTGCCACTGACCCCGAATGGCAAACTGGATCGCAAGGCCTTGCCGGCCCCGGACCTCGATGCGCTGATCAGTCGCGGCTACGAGGCTCCGCAAGGCGAGACCGAAACCCAGATCGCCGCCATCTGGCAAGAACTGCTGGGTGTGGCCCAGGTCGGTCGCCACGACCATTTCTTCGAATTGGGTGGGCACTCGTTGCTGGCGGTCAGTCTGATCGGGCGCATGCGCCAGATCGGCCTGAGTGCCGATGTGCACGTGCTGTTCAGTCAGCCGACCCTGGCGGCCCTGGCGGCTGCCGTGGGCGGCGGTCGCGAAATCGTGGTGCCGGCCAACATCATCCCCGAGGGTTGTGAGCGCATCACCCCGGACATGTTGCCACTGGTGTCCCTGAGCCAGGACGATATTGATCGCGTGATCGCCGGCGTGCCCGGCGGTCTGGCCAATGTGCAGGACATTTATGCGTTGGCACCGCTGCAGGAAGGGATTTTGTATCACCACCTGTCAGCGGAACAAGGTGACCCTTACGTTCTGCAAACGCAGTTCGCCTTTGACGATCACGAGCGTCTGGAGTCCTTTGCGCAGGCCTTGCAAATGGTCATCGACCGGCATGACATCCTGCGAACCGGGGTGCTCTGGGAAGGCCTTGATGCGCCGGTGCAAGTAGTCTGGCGTCAGGCGCGGTTGCACCTTGAGCCGCTTGAACTCGACCCGTCAGCCGGTGATATCGCCGCGCAACTGCACAGTCGTTTCGACCCACGGCACTATCGCCTGGACGTGACCCAGGCACCGCTGATGCGGGTGGTCTATGCCGAAGACCCGCTTAACCAGCGGATCAGCGCGATGATGCTGTTCCATCACATGGCCCTGGACCACACCACCGTGGAGGTGGTGCGCGATGAAATACAGGCGCACTTGCTGGGGCAGGCCGCGCAGTTGGGCAGTCCGGTACCGTATCGCAACTATGTAGCCCAGGCGCGCCTGGGTGTCAGCCAGGCCGAACACGAAGCTTTTTTCCGCGAGATGCTCGGCGATATCGAAGAACCCACGCTGCCCTTCGGCTTGCAGGATGTACAGGGTGATGGCCACGCAGTCGAGGAAGTGCATCAGGTGGTCGACGTCGACCTGAGCCGGCGCCTGCGCTTGCAGGCGCGTCAGCTCGGGGTCAGCGCCGCAAGCCTCTATCACCTGGCCTGGGCCCGTGTACTGGGCGGTGTATCGGGCAAGGACGATGTGGTCTTCGGCACCGTATTGCTCGGTCGTTTGCAGGGCGGCGCGGGTGCCGAGCGGGCGTTGGGGATGTTTATCAACACCTTGCCGCTGCGGGTAGCCGTGGGTGAGCAGGGTGTGCGTGCCGGGGTCAAGGCGACCCATGCGCGATTGACCGCTCTGCTGGGGCACGAACATGCGTCCCTGGCGTTGGCTCAACGTTGCAGCGGTGTGGTTGCACCGACGCCACTGTTCAGTGCCTTGCTCAACTATCGACACAGCGCTGTCGGCCATGTTTCCGAACAGACCGTGCAGGCTTGGCACGGTATCCATGCCATCAGCAGCGAAGAGCGCACCAACTACCCATTGACCTTGAACGTCGATGACCTGGGCGATGGCTTTGGCCTGAATGTGCAGGCTGCCGCCGGTATCGGTGCGCAGCGGGTTTGCGGTTATATGCAGACGGCCCTGGAGCAATTGGTCGATGCCCTGGAGCGGGCGCCGGGGTCGACCCTCGACAGCCTGTCGATTTTGCCCGACGACGAGCGCGAGCAGTTGCTGATGGGCTTCAATGACACGGCGCTGGAGTACCCGCAGGCGCAGACCGTGCATGGTCTGTTTGAGGCGCAGGTGGAGCGTACGCCGGAGGCTTTGGCGGTGGTCCATGGCGAACAGCGTCTGAGCTATCGCGAGCTCAACGAGCAGGCCAACCGTTTGGCCCATGCGTTGCGCAAGCAGGGTGTGCTGCCGGATTCGCGGGTGGGGATCTGTGTTGAGCGTGGGGCCGAGATGGTCGTTGGCTTGTTGGCGATCCTCAAGGCGGGCGGCGGTTATGTGCCGCTTGATCCAGCTTATCCGGTAGAGCGGATTGCCTATATGTTGCAGGACAGTGCTCCGGCGGCGGTCTTGGCACAAACGGCTACCCAGGATCTGTTGGCGGGCGTTTCGGTGCCCGTGATCAATCTCGATCAGGGCACCTGGCAGGACGAAT
>NZ_JACAOS010000039.1 GCF_013386165.1 Pseudomonas gingeri
TGTAGATCAAATAAGCCAGATGTGCCGAAGTCAGCCCAGGAACCTGCGGATTCTGGACGGACTCGTCCTGCCAGGTGCCCTGGTCGAGATTGATCACAGGCACCGAAACGCCCGCCAACAGATCCTGGGTAGCCGTTTGTGCCAAGACCGCCGCTGGAGCACTGTCCTGCAACATATAGGCAATCCGTTCTACCGGATAAGCCGGGTCCAACGGCACATAACCGCCGCCCGCCTTGAGGATCGCCAACAAGCCAACGACCATCTCGGCCCCACGCTCAACACAGATCCCCACCCGCGAATCCGGCAGCACACCCTGCTTGCGCAACGCATGGGCCAAACGGTTGGCCTGCTCATTGAGTTCGCGATAGCTCAAACGCTGTTCGCCATGGACCACCGCCAAAGCCTCCGGCGTACGCTCCACCTGCGCCTCAAACAGACCATGCACAGTCTGCACCTGCGGGTACTCCAGCGCCGTGTCATTGAAGCCCACCAGCAACTGCTCGCGCTCGCCAGCCGGCAGGATCGACAGGCTGTCGAGTGGCGCAGCCGGTGACTGCTCCAGGGCATCGACAAACTGCTCCAGAGCCGTCTGCATATACCCACAGATCCGCTGCGCGCCGATACCGGCCACAGCCTGTACGTTCAGTCTGAAGCCATCACCCAAATCATCGACGTTCAAGGTCAACGGGTAATTGGTACGTTCTTCGCTGCTGAAAGTGTGGATACCGCGCCAGGCCTGCAAGGCCTGCTCGGAAACACTACCGACAGCGCTATGACGATAATTGAGCAAGGCGCTGAACAACGGCGTTGGTGCGACCACGCCGCTGCAACGCTGGGCCAACGCCAGCGACGCATGCTCGTGACCCAACAACGCAGTCAACCGCGCGTGGGTCGCCTTGACCCCGGCGCGCACGCCCTGCCCACCCACTGCCACCCGCAGCGGCAAGGTATTGATAAACATCCCCAGCGCCCGGTCGGCACCCTCGCCGCCCT
>NZ_JACAOS010000004.1 GCF_013386165.1 Pseudomonas gingeri
ATGGTCCCGGCCATCTACGTTGTACTGGACAAGCTGCCGCTGACCCCGAACGGCAAGCTGGATCGCAAGGCCTTGCCGGCCCCGGACCTCGATGCGGTGATCAGTCGCGGCTACGAGGCCCCACAGGGTGAAACCGAAATTACCCTGGCCCGGATCTGGGCCGACTTGCTCAAGGTCGATCGGGTGGGGCGTCATGACCATTTCTTCGAACTGGGCGGGCACTCGTTATTGGCCGTGAGCCTGATCGGGCGCATGCGCCAGGCGGGCTTGAGCGCCGATGTGCGGGTGCTGTTCGGCCAACCGACCTTGGCGGCGTTGGCCGCGGCAGTGGGCGGCGGGACGGAAGTCGTGGTGCCGGCCAACATCATCCCCGAGGGTTGTGAACGCATCACCCCGGATATGCTGCCCCTGGTCAGCCTCGACCAGGCCGCCATTGAGCAGATTGTCGCGAATGTGCCGGGTGGCGCGGCGAACGTGCAGGATATCTATCCGCTGGCACCATTGCAGGAAGGCATTCTCTATCACCATCTGTCAGCCGGGGATGGTGACCCCTACGTGTTACACGCGCTGTTCACAGTGGCGGACCGCCAGCGGCTGGATGCCTTTGCCGAGGCGCTGCAACAGGTGATCGATCGCCATGACATTCTGCGCACTGCCGTGCTCTGGCAAGGCCTGGACGAGCCGCTCCAGGTAGTCTGGCGTCAGGCTCGACTGCACCGCGAGGCCCTGGAACTGGACCCGCGCGTCGGTGAGGTGACGGAGCAGCTCAAGGCGCGTTTCGATGCCCGCCACTCGCGCCTGGACGTGACCCGGGCGCCGTTGATGCAACTGGTATTTGCCGAAGACGAAGCCCGGCAACGCTGGGTGGCGATGTTGCGGTTCCATCATATGGTCCTGGACCATACCGCCCTGGAGGTGGTGCGCCATGAAATTCAGGTGCACTTGCTGGGGCAGGCCGCGCAGCTCGGCAGCCCGGTGCCGTACCGCAACTATGTGGCCCAGGCGCGTCTGGGCCTGAGCCACGAGGAACACGAAGTGTTCTTCCGCGACATGCTGGGTGATATCGACGAGCCGACACTGCCATTTGGATTACAGGATGTGCAGGGCGATGGTCAGGTCATCGAGGAATCCACCCGGGTCCTGCCTGAGGCGCTGAGCCTGCGTCTGCGGGCTGGCGCCCGGCAACTGGGGGTAAGTGCTGCCAGCCTGCATCACCTGGCCTGGGCCCAGGTATTGGGCAAGGTTTCGGGCAAGCAGGACGTGGTGTTCGGTACCGTATTGATGGGCCGGATGCAGGGCGGCGAAGGTGCCGAGCGGGCGTTGGGGATGTTCATCAACACCTTGCCGCTGCGGGTTGCCGTGGGCGGGCAGGGCGTGCGCGCCGGGGTCAAGGCGACCCATGCGCGACTGACCGCACTGCTGGGGCACGAACATGCCTCCCTGGCCCTGGCCCAGCGTTGCAGTGGCGTGGTTGCGCCAACGCCGTTGTTCAGCGCCTTGCTCAACTATCGCCATAGCGCTGTCGGCCATGTTTCAGAACAGGCGACGCAGGCCTGGCAGGGCATCGAGACCCTCAGTAGCGAAGAGCGCACCAACTACCCGGTGACGCTGAACGTCGATGATCTGGGTGAAGGTTTCAGCTTGAATGTGCAGGCTGCCGCTGGTATTGACGCACAGCGGGTCTGTGCCTATATGCAGGCGGCCTTGACCCATCTGGTCGAGGCCCTGGAGTCCGCGCCGGATTCGGCGGTGCGTGATCTGCCGGTGTTGCCGGAGGCCGAACGCGAGCAACTGCTGCTGGGGT
>NZ_JACAOS010000040.1:0-36338 GCF_013386165.1 Pseudomonas gingeri
TTCAGTTTTATGGCAAATGGGTAAAAAAGCCCCGCAAAACCTACCTGGTAGGAGCCGGCTTGCTGGCGATGACGGCCTTATAGGCGGCGCAAGTCTCAAAGGCCCCATCGCGAGCAAGCCCGTCCCTACAAGAGAGCAGATCAAAAAAGCCCGAAAACGCAGAAGGCCGACCCAAGGGTCGGCCTTCTTCTATATAGAAGCGGGAATCAGAACCTATCCCCACTTCAGTCTGCCCCAGGCAAATACCTTCCTGTCTGATCCACCGACGATCAAACGATTTTCAACGCCGTGAGAACGAGCAGCGAGTTCTCTTGAAATGCTTTGGCCTGTGCCAGCAACTCGGCCATATTTTCTTCGGCCGTGCTCAAAGGCTTACCGTCCTTGAGGAGACCTTCACCTTGCTCGCCAATGATGCCCCATGCCAGTTGCGCCCATTCAGCCGGTTGTTTTTTACCTTGCTTGATCGATATCAGGAACAACTGCTGGAAGCGACTGACCGGCACTCCACCTCCGGTCACCGGACTGGCCAGGGTCTGGATCTGGTTATGGAACAACGAACGCTTGCACAGATGCAGGTTCAGGGTACTGCAACGGGCCTGCACCAGCTTCTCGGCCGCCTCACTCTGACAAGGCGCCGCTACGCCCATACCGACCAATACATTGACAGCCTGCTCCAGGTCGCCATAAGCCATCGAGGGCACAGCTGCCAACAACTGCCGCAAGGTTTTCGGCACATAGGCCCTGGCCGCCAGCGCTTCGAGTACCGGACCATATACCTCCGCCAACAGCGAAGCCTCACCGGCCGGGCCGCTGACGACACCCGGTACACTTTCTGCTGCCTGAAGCAGGACAAAACGTGTATTGAGCATGCTCTCGCGCTGTTCCGCAGTGGACAACCTGTTGGCACCACGCACGTACAGATCTCGACGGAAACTCTGATTGACGAAGTAATCACGCGCCTGCTCGCGCATGATGGGGTGCTCAATGCCCGCCAGGAACTCCATACCTTCGGCACTCAGGTTGAGCGGGTCCACCGAATCCAGCGGCGCGGCCGTCGTGGCATAGTCAAGCTTGGCGGAAGATAGAGCATCCACCACGTCAGTGAAGTACATGCAGTTCCAGTCGCGATTGAAATACTCATGGGCAACGTATTGGCGATTCTGCCCCTTGATGCTCTGCAGTTTCGCGCCGATGTTTGGAGCCATGTTGGCGTATTGGGGGTTTGCCGCCAGCAGCGCCTCGGAAAATTGCAGCGCGGCCTCTATACGTTCGCCCGGGCGCTGGGAGGCATGGGAGCCAAAGCGATCGTGCAGGCTGAACAGCTGACGCAGCGGCGCCAATGGAGACCAGCCGGGAAAGCAGTTGTAGCTGATATAGAGCAGACCACCAGGCTTGAGATATCGACGGGCGAACTCGACAATCAGTTTTTGGTTATCACCGCTGACCCAGGTCCAGATGCCATGCAAGCTGATACTGTCAAATTGCGGTAAATCATCACGGGCCAGCAATTGTTCGAAGCTGTCGTCATAGAGTTGGGCCTCGCTGCCGCAGCTGGTTGCCAACGCGTTGGCATGAGCCGCCTGGGCTGGGTGGAAGTCCGTGCCAACATAGCGCCCCGGGTTGGCCGCAGCATGGATATTGACCGAGACACCTTGGCCAAAACCCAGCTCGCAGTGATAGGCGCTCGCACTCTCCAGACTTGCAAAGCCACGCAACAACAAGCAGTAGCGCTGGAACACCGGATTGATTTCCCGGCTATACCCGTAGGTGTAGCCTTCGTCCGTGAAATAGCCTTCACTCCAAGCTTCGCTCATGGCTGACATCCTTCCATCTATTGTCGAGAGTAAAAAGACTCCCCTTATAAGGGCTCGCCATGACGCACCACAAGTGGAAAATATCCCACGCGGTGTAATGACAGGGTGCTTGAAATTAGATGGTGTCCCAGGGCAGGTTCGAACTGCCAACCTTCCCCTTAGGAGGGGGATGCTCTATCCAATTGAGCTACTGAGACAACGGTCGGCCACCAGGACAGGCGGCGCGAAGGACGGCGTGCATGTTAACGGGCATGCCGTCGTTTGTCATGTCGTCCATGGGCTTTATTAACAGTAGGCGAGCGCCCCCAAACGTGGCCTGACCCCGTTGAGCCACCGCCGCCGCCTACCGCAAAGGCTGTCAGACACTTCATCGGGCATTTTGCATTATTACAAAACGCCATCATTGCAAAGTGCAACGCCCTCACAACCAAAACAAAATACAAGCCATTGTTTTAAAAGTGTTTTTTCTGGTAAAAAGCTTGGCATGCAGCCTGCTCTGATTCTCTCCACGGAAAAACGTCTGATTCAGTATCAGCCATGGAGAGCCTTGCGATGAATACCCCCATTCTTCTGACATTGAATGCACTGGCATTGATCGCACTGGCCGCCTTCCATTTTCAACCGGAGCCACAATCCCTGCCCTACGCCCACGCCGGCCTGCAGCAGCCCGCACAACGGGCCGTCATGACTCGCCACCCCGCCAGCAGCAGCAGCAGCAGCAGCAGCGTCCCGGATGATAACCGCCAGACAACCGCCGCGTTCACGGACACACCGGACCGACTGACGTTCTGAGCCCACTCCACCAAGGAATTCCCATGTCCCGATACGCCATCACCTTCCTGATCCTGACCTTGCTCGCCAGCATTGCCCTGTGGATGGCCCCAGCCGACGCCTTCACCTTACCGCTGGTCGTCGCAACCGGCCTGTTTGGCGGTTTTTTTGTCCTGGCATTGTTCGCTGGTCGGAAAATCCGCTTCGACCCGATCTTGCGCACCTCCGAAGACTAGAAAACCAGCAAATAGCCACTACGCTTTAACATTAGAAGCAAAAGGCCAGGCCAGCAGGTAAAATCCGCGCCGTGCCAACCAGACGCTTCTTGACAGGCCCAGGATGGCCGATCAGCAAGGTGCCACCGGATGAAACTTTCAGACCAGTGCGCATTTCTGATAATTGGTGCTGGCATATTGCCCCTGTCCAGTTCAATATTTGTCACAGAATTGACGCCAAGGATCTGGCAAATTTGAGGCATGATGCGGGCCTCATTTCAATTCGGGTTGAACATTTGGCCAAGCATGCTGTCCTACTGACATCCTGCGGCCAATTCCGAGAACCGCTCCCCTGAACTAACCGGTTTAAAACTATGCGCCCATTGAAACAGGCAATTTATTCCAGCCGTACGGCTGACAAGTTCGTCGTGCGTCTGCCCGATGGAATGCGTGAACGCATCGCCGAGGTGGCTCGTAACCATCACCGCAGCATGAATTCCGAGATCATTGCACGCCTGGAGCAGAGCCTTATTCAGGAAGGTGCACTGGGCGACGAGTTGAGCATGCGGCTGGACAGCCCTGAACTCTCTCTGCATGAGCGTGAGTTGCTCCAGCGTTTCCGCCAGCTCTCCCATCGCCAGCAGAATGCACTCGTGTCGCTGATCGCCCATGACGCCGAAATGGCGGACGCCAGCTGATTCATCCCTGAAAGCTCAAGCCAGCGATGCGCTGGCTTTTTTTTGCCCGGGATTTGGCCGGAAAGCGCTTAGAGCAGGAAGACGGTCGCCAACCCGAGGAAGATGAAAAAGCCGCCGCTGTCGGTCATGGCGGTAATCATCACACTGGCACCCATGGCCGGGTCACGCCCAAGGCGCGCCAACGTCATGGGGATCAACACGCCCATCAAGGCCGCCAGCAGGAGGTTGAGGGTCATGGCCGCGGTCATCACCACGCCCAGTGACCAACTGCCGTAAAGCAGATAGGCGACCACGCCGATCACCCCACCCCACACCAGGCCATTGATCAAGCCCACCGCCAACTCCTTGCGCATCAGCCGCGAGGTATTGCCGGTGCTGACCTGGTCGAGCGCCATGGCGCGCACGATCATGGTGATGGTCTGGTTACCCGAGTTACCGCCGATGCCCGCAACGATCGGCATCAGCGCAGCCAGGGCCACCAGCTTCTCGATGGAACCCTCGAACAGGCCGATCACCCGCGAAGCGATAAAGGCCGTGATCAAGTTGATCGCCAGCCACGCCCAACGGTTGCGCAGGGATTTCCAGACCGAAGCAAAGATATCCTCTTCTTCCCGCAGCCCCGCCATATTGAGGACTTCGCTTTCGCTTTCCTCACGAATCAGGTCAACCATTTCATCGATGGTCAAACGGCCGATCAGCTTGCCGTTCTTGTCCACCACCGGGGCGGAAATCAGGTCATAACGCTCGAAAGCCTGGGCGGCGTCGTAGGCGTCCTCATCCGGGTGAAAGGTCACCGGGTCGCCGGCCATGACATCGGCCACCTGCTTCTCGGGATCGTTGACCAGCAGACGCTTGATCGGCAGCACGCCCTTGAGCACGCCGTCATAATCGACCACGAAGAGTTTGTCGGTATGGCCCGGCAGCTCCTTGAGCCGACGCAGGTAGCGTAATACCACTTCCAGACTGACGTCTTCGCGGATGGTGACCATCTCGAAGTCCATCAGCGCGCCGACCTGCTCCTCGTCATAGGACAACGCGGAGCGAACGCGCTCACGCTGTTGGCCGTCGAGGGCCTCCATCAGCTCATGGACGACGTCTCGCGGCAGCTCGGGAGCCAGGTCAGCAAGTTCATCGGCGTCCATTTCCTTGGCGGCAGCCAGAAGCTCCTGGTCGTCCATGTCGGCGATCAGGGTTTCACGTACGGAGTCGGAGACTTCGAGCAGGATATCGCCGTCACGCTCGGCCTTGACCAACTGCCAGACGGTCAGGCGATCGTTCAGGGGCAAGGCTTCGAGAATATAGGCGACGTCGGCCGAGTGCAGGTCATCGAGCTTGCGCTGCAACTCGACGAGGTTCTGCCGGTGCACCAGGTTTTCCACCCGGTCGTGATGAGGACCTTCCTGGCGAT
This sequence comes from Pseudomonas gingeri, assembly GCF_013386165.1. GTDB lineage: Bacteria > Pseudomonadota > Gammaproteobacteria > Pseudomonadales > Pseudomonadaceae > Aquipseudomonas > Aquipseudomonas gingeri_C. The sequence continues at coordinate 4,907 of NZ_JACAOS010000040.1, forward strand.
GCGTCAGGTCCTCGACCACCCGCTGACGCTGCAACAGGTCGATAACCTGGGCGAGACGGTCCTGCAGGCTGTCCTGGCTTTTCTTTACTTCAACTTCGGTCATAGGCGAGCTCCACTCCCAGCAGCGGGGCACGCCGGAAGGATCAATCAGTCAATTCGTGATTGGCACAGCGAAAATTTAAGTAACTACTGGGTAAGTCCATGGAAATATTCCAAAAACCCCGGCGGGGCTGACGGGCGTAATCATACACTGTCCCCACTCCCTCAAGACCAAAAATCTTGGCAAGAACAAGCGCTTGCAACACCTGGCCGAGCGCTTTGCAACGGCCTTTCCCCTACGACGACTCATCCTGAAAAGAAAACACAGCACCCAACCAGAAGCGCCTGACTAGGCTGAGTGGATGATCGTCAAGGAGGACGCCCATGCCGCCCAGAACCGCTCTCTCGCTGCTGCTCGCACTCTGCCTGCCCTTCCCAGCGGGTGCCGCCATCGTCCATCGCTGCGAAAGCGACAGCGGCCATATCACCTTCACCACCCTGGGCTGCGCGCCTAATGAAACGCTACAGCCTCAGCGTGCGCACAATCCCGCACCCGGAAGCAGGCCCGTACCCGCCAGCAGCCCGAAACCAGCAACCACAGCGGCGAGGGAACTGATCGTCGTCGGCGAACACGATGACGGCTGCGCCAATCTGCTGAGCCCACAGGAGAAACGTCGGGCCATCATTCACCAGCAGGTTCGCCCCGGCATGAATCGCCTGGAAGTGGAAAGCGCCCTGGGCAGGCCGGATCGGATCAGCACGACCAATAACGCGATGCGCTATCACTACACGCTGAAAAAGGGTCGCAGCAGCCTGGTGGTGCTGGATGAGAAAGGATGCGTCAAACGTTAGTCCGTATCACAGACTCAAACGCCAGACAGCAAAAAGCCCGCAACCAGTGCGGGCTTCTTGGTGTATGGTGCACTCGACAGGATTCGAACCTGTGACCGCTCGGTTCGTAGCCGAGTACTCTATCCAGCTGAGCTACGAGTGCATGTGTGTTTTTAGACCAGATCACAACTGGTTGAAGCCACGTTGTTCGTATCACTACCAACAACGCTTAAATGGTGCACTCGACAGGATTCGAACCTGTGACCGCTCGGTTCGTAGCCGAGTACTCTATCCAGCTGAGCTACGAGTGCATTTGTTGCCGCGCATTATAGGCCGTGAAATCTTTTTGTAAAGCGCTTTTTTCTAGTAATTTCAACAACTTACCGAAGAAGCCAGATTCACACGTACTAGATAAATAATGGCGGAGAAGGGGGGATTCGAACCCCCGACACCCTTTTGAGGTGTACTCCCTTAGCAGGGGAGCGCCTTCGGCCACTCGGCCACCTCTCCGCAACACGGGGCGTATAATAACCAACCTTTCCCCGTTTGCAAAGCAAAAAATCAAATAAAATTAATGGCTTGGTTCTTCGTCCTTCTCTTTCTTGATCCGCAGGTAGATTTCCTCACGGTGTACGGCCACTTCCTTGGGTGCATTGACCCCAATTCGTACTTGATTTCCTTTGACGCCAAGCACGGTCACAGTGATTTCACCGTCACCGATGATCAGGCTCTCTGCGCACCGACGAGTCAGAATCAGCATACCTTTCTCCTACACGCACTTCAGTTCAGGGACAACAGTCTGCAAAAAGGGCTTCGGCTTACAGGCTATATAGCCATCGCCCTACACCCCCAAGTATTGACCAGCGCAGGCAAAAGAACAGCTCCCACCCACGCCCATCAAGAAAAACAAAGGGCGCGGTTCAACCGCGCCCTTGGGGACTACGCGTTACTCGCCCTGTCGGGCCGGTGCATCGAGCTCGAAGGCCGTGTGCAGCGCCCGTACCGCCAGCTCCAGGTACTTCTCTTCAATCACCACGGAGACCTTGATCTCCGAAGTCGAGATCATCTGGATATTGATGCTTTCCTTGGCCAGCGCTTCGAACATGCGGCTGGCCACACCCGCGTGGGAGCGCATGCCGACACCGACGATCGACACCTTGGCGATCTTGGTGTCGCCGACCACTTCACGGGCACCAATCTCACGCGCGGTGTTTTCCAGGACGGTTTGCGCGCCCTGGTAGTCATTGCGGTGCACGGTGAAGGTGAAGTCGGTGGTGTTATCGTGCGCAACGTTCTGCACGATCATGTCGACTTCGATGTTCGCGGCACTGATCGGGCCGAGAATCTTGAAGGCCACGCCGGGGGTGTCTGGCACGCCACGGATGGTCAGCTTGGCTTCATCGCGGTTGAAGGCGATGCCGGAAATGATCGGCTGTTCCATGGATTCCTCTTCATCAATAGTAATGAGGGTACCCGGACCCTCTTTGAAGCTGTGCAGGACGCGCAGCGGAACGTTGTACTTGCCGGCGAACTCGACCGCACGGATCTGCAACACCTTGGAACCGAGGCTGGCCATTTCCAGCATCTCTTCGAAGGTGATCTTGTCCAGGCGCTGAGCCTGGGCCACAACGCGCGGATCGGTGGTGTAGACGCCATCGACGTCGGTGTAGATCTGGCATTCGTCAGCCTTCAAGGCCGCTGCCAGCGCCACGCCGGTGGTGTCGGAACCGCCACGCCCGAGGGTGGTGATGTTGCCGTGCTCGTCGACGCCCTGGAAACCGGCGACCACAACCACGCGACCGGCCTTCAGATCGCCACGAATCTTCTGATCGTCGATCTGCAGGATGCGCGCTTTATTGTGCGCGCTGTCGGTCAGGATCCGCACCTGGTTGCCGGTGTAGGAGACCGCCGGCACACCGCGCTTGATCAGCGCCATGGCCAGCAAGGCAATGGTCACCTGCTCGCCGGTGGAAACGATCACATCCAGTTCACGGGGAACCGGTTGCTGATCGCCACTGACTTGCTTGGCCAGTTCGATCAGGCGGTTGGTCTCGCCGCTCATCGCGGACAGTACAACCACCAGGTCATCACCGGCCTCACGGAACTTCTTAACCTTGTCGGCTACCTGCTCGATTCTCTCGACGGAGCCGACCGAGGTACCTCCGAATTTCTGTACGATCAAAGCCATTTCTAAGCCGCCTCAGCCCGTAAAGGGGCGCCCATTAATCATTCAACTTCACAGCTGCGGTGCCTGCCACTAGACAGCAGGCACCCGTCGCGGCCTTAAACGCCCTGTTCGACAAATGGCACGGTCAGGGCCAGTGCGGCATCCAGTTGCGCAGCGTCAATACCACCGCCTTGCGCCATGTCCGGACGACCACCGCCCTTCCCGCCCACTGCCGCAGCGGCTTGTTTCATCAGATCACCGGCTTTGAGTTGGCCAGTCAGGTCCTTGGTCACGCCTGCGACCAGAACGACCTTTTCCTCATGGACACTGCCGAGCAGGATCACTGCGCGACCGAGTTTGTTTTTCAGTTGATCGACCAGCGCCAGCAGCGCCTTGCCATCCTGCCCGTCCAGACGCACGGCCAGGACCTTGACGCCCTTGACGTCCAGGGCCGAAGCCGACAGGTCATCGCCCGCCGCACTGGCGGCCTTGGCCTGCAATTGCTCCAGCTGTTTCTCCAGCAGGCGATTGCGTTCCAGCACCGCCGACAGCTTGTCGATCAGGTTGTCGCGACTGCCCTTGATCAGGTTCGCGGCTTCCTTGAGTTGCTCTTCCCCGGCGTTCAGGTAAGCCAGTGCCGCAGCTCCCGTGACCGCCTCGATACGCCGTACGCCCGAAGCGACGCCGCCTTCGCTGGTAATTTTCAGCAGGCCGATATCGCCGGTGCGGTTGGCGTGGATACCGCCACACAGCTCAACGGAGAAATCGCCGCCCATGCTCAGTACGCGAACGCTGTCACCGTACTTCTCGCCGAACAGCGCCATGGCGCCTTTTTTCTTGGCGGTATCGATATCGGTTTCTTCGGTTTCCACCGCCGAGTTCTTGCGGATCTCGGCGTTGACGATGTCTTCCAGGGCCTTGAGCTGTTCCGGCTTGATGGCTTCGAAGTGGCTGAAGTCAAAGCGCAGGCGCTGACTGTCGACCAACGAGCCCTTCTGCTGGACGTGCTCGCCCAGCACCTGGCGCAACGCGGCGTGCAGCAAGTGCGTGGCCGAGTGGTTCAGGGACGTGGCGTGGCGCACCTCGGCGGCCACCTGGGCGTCAACCTGGGCACCGACCAGCAAGCTGCCTTGTGCCAGCACCCCGTGGTGCAGGAACGCGCCGCCGGTCTTGGTGGTATCGCGCACATCAAAGCGACCGGCAGCCGCCTTGAGATAACCGCAGTCACCGATCTGGCCGCCCGACTCTGCATAGAACGGAGTCTGGTCCAGGACCACAACGCCCTCTTCGCCTTCATTCAAGACGTCGACCGACTGCCCTTCTTTATAAAGCGCCACGACTTTCGCCGAACCGCTGGTAGCACTGTAGCCGGTGAACTCGGTGGCGACGTCGACCTTGACCAGGCTGTTGTAGTCCATGCCGAAGGAACTGGCCGAACGTGCACGGACGCGCTGGGCTTCCATCTCACGCTCGAAACCGGCCTCGTCGAGAGTCAGGTTGCGTTCGCGGGCGATGTCGCCGGTCAGGTCCATCGGGAAACCGTAGGTGTCGTACAGCTTGAACACCACATCACCCGGGACGACCGAGCCCTTGAGTTCGGCCAGGTCCTGTTCGAGGATCTTCAGGCCTTGCTCCAGGGTCTTGGCGAACTGCTCCTCTTCGGCCTTGAGCACGCGCTCGATATGCGCCTGCTGGGATTTCAGCTCAGGGAAGGCTTCGCCCATCTCGGCCACCAGGGCGGCAACGATCTGATAGAAGAAGCTGCCCTTGGCGCCCAGCTTGTTGCCATGACGGCAAGCGCGGCGAATGATCCGACGCAGCACGTAGCCACGGCCTTCGTTGGACGGCAGCACACCGTCGGCAATCAGGAAGCCGCAGGAACGAATATGGTCGGCCACGACTTTCAGCGAAGCCTGGTTGTCGTTGGTGCAACCGATGGCCTGGGCCGAAGCGCTCAACAGGCTCTGGAACAGGTCGATCTCATAGTTGGAGTGAACGTGCTGCAACACCGCACTGATCCGCTCCAGGCCCATGCCGGTGTCCACCGACGGCGCCGGCAGCGGATGCAACACGCCGTCGGCGGTGCGGTTGAACTGCATGAACACGTTGTTCCAGATTTCGATGTAGCGGTCACCGTCTTCTTCCGGCGAGCCGGGTGGGCCGCCCCAGATATCGGCGCCGTGATCGTAGAAAATCTCGGTGCACGGACCGCACGGGCCGGTATCGCCCATGGTCCAGAAGTTGTCGGACGCGTAAGGCGCGCCCTTGTTGTCGCCGATACGGACCATGCGCTCGGCCGGTACACCGACCTCTTGGGTCCAGATGTCGTAGGCTTCGTCATCGCTGGCGTAGACCGTGACCCAGAGCTTTTCCTTCGGCAGGTTCAACCACTTGTCGGAAGTCAGGAAGGTCCAGGCAAAGGTGATCGCATCACGCTTGAAATAGTCGCCAAAGCTGAAGTTGCCGAGCATTTCGAAAAAGGTGTGGTGACGGGCGGTATAACCGACGTTTTCCAGGTCGTTGTGCTTGCCACCGGCGCGCACGCATTTCTGGCTGCTGACCGCGCGGGTGTAGGCGCGCTTTTCCTGGCCCAGGAAACAGTCCTTGAACTGGTTCATCCCCGCGTTGGTGAACAGCAGGGTCGGGTCGTTGCCCGGAATCAAAGAGCTGGAGGCAACACGGGTGTGGCCTTGCTGTTCGAAGAAGCGAAGGAAGGCTTCACGGATTTCTGCGCTTTTCATAGGTTCTTCCACGGAGTCTGCGGCCAAACGCAAGTGCATCACATCCAAAAGGGTTTGCGACTTGCAAAGGGCCGCATTATATCGGCCCTGCGCCTTGGGTACAGTGTGTTTATACGATAGAAACCGTCAATTGGACCGCCTGCTGCCTCATTCACGGCTAAATTCGGCCAATACTGCAACAACTTGTTCAAGTTACGTACGCCTGACGTCCCTATACACCGGGTCGTTGCAGCGTGCTCGACGACAGGTCGGGCCGGCGTTTGCTGAAGAAATTCGATAGTCATTATCGAAACGACGACATGCGCCCCCTGAAAATATATGTTAAAAACTCAGCGCCGCCAGAAAGTCTGGCGGCAACGTTCTCAGGGCGGGGTGCAACTCCCCACCGGCGGTAATGGCGCGCAATGCGTCTAGCCCGCGAGCGCTTGGCGATTCGGACGGCTTTGGCTGTCGCTTCGACAAGGTCAGCAGACCCGGTGTGATCCCGGGGCCGACGGTCATAGTCCGGATGAAGAGAGAACGGGATTGACACCCAGGGGCCGTCCGCTGAATCCGTGAGTGCCTGCGAGCATCCCACCGCGAAGCTGAACGCACCCTTGAATCCCATTCGATTCATATCGCCCTGTTTTTCACACAAACAGGAGTCAGAACAGATGCAACCCACCACCATTCATCACAACCAACGTATCGCCTTTATCCAGGCCTGCTGGCACAAGGATATTGTCGATCAGGCACGTCACGGTTTTGTCTCGGAAATCGCCAAGCTGGGCTATCAGGAAAGCGATATCGACTTCTTCGAAGTCGGCGGCGCCTTCGAAATCCCCCTACACGCCAAGTTGCTGGCCAAGTCCGGGCGTTATGCCGGCGTGGTTGCCGCCGGCCTGGTGGTCGATGGCGGCATCTACCGCCATGACTTCGTCGCCACGGCGGTGATCGACGGCCTGATGCAGGTCCAGCTGGAAACAGAAGTACCGGTGTTCTCGGTGGTGTTGACCCCGCACCACTTCCACGCGGGTGAAGAACATCAGAAATTCTTCTTCGATCACTTCGTGCACAAGGGCCAGGAAGCCGCAAAAACCTGCGCCGACACCCTGAGCAAACTGCGCGCCCTGCCGCGCCTCACACCGCAGAAAGTAGCGGTCTGAGCCCCTTGTACCTGCCGGCCCGCGCCGGCAGGTCATAACCCTGCATGCCCTCCCGCCGTCGCCAATGCGCTTAAGTGGATTCGAAACCTGGCCCCCCCAGGGGCTTTCGAAACCCACCGCCTGCGGAGACACCACGACATGAATCCCCCCGATATTCTTCACCCGCACCAACAGGCCATGCCTGACAAGGAACACTGGATCGAAGGCGACGCCGAAATCATCCATCCTCGTATCACCCCCTTGAACGAGTACCCGGATGACGCGCGCATCATGCACATCCATCCATTGCACCAGGACGAAAATGTCCTGATCGAGCGCAAGAAACTCGAGGCATCACCTGATTATCGCGGACCGAAAGACCACCTGGTCTTCACCACCGTCGGCCAACGCCATGAAGGCGCGCACCTGTACCGGGGCGACCTGGTCCTGGATATCAACGAATCGCGCTATCACCTCAAGCGTTCATCTTCCGAGCAGGTCATAGTCCTGCGCACACAGGAAGGCGATGACGAGATCATCATCGACGACGATGTCCAGGCCACGGTTTTCATTGATTCAGGGGCGGGAGCCGACCGCGTGCAGTGCGGGGGCGGCTTCACCAAAGTTCATACCGGCTCCGGCAACGACAGCGTCTTCACTCGTTCGGGCGCCAGCTATATCGAGACCGGGGAAGGCGATGATTACGTCTCCGCCCTGGGTGACGGGCCCGTGACCGTCTATGGCGGCCAGGGCCACGACACCCTGGACGTCAGCGCCAGCAAAGGCGCCTGCTTCGTTGAGGGTGGGCAAGGCGATGATCTGGTGGCTGGCGGCCAAGGCCAGAGCAATGTGCTCAGCGGTGGCGAAGGCGACGACGAGATCATTCCAGGTCCCGGTCCCACCACGATCTACACCGGCACCGGCACGGACCTCGTCAGCGGGTTGAGAGCCGATATGCAACTGTTCAACGCCTACTCCGTGTCGCAACCCGTGCCCACCACCCTGGCCGATGACCCCGGCGTGATGATCGCGGCCAAGGGCCTGGACACTTGCGGTGTGATCGTCGAAGGCAGCCCGCGCTTCCAGGAACGGGTCAATGACGACCTCAGGCTGCTGCTGGGCTCAGGCAACGGCCAGCAATTGCTCGATGCGCTCGGCCGGGCCAAGGAAGCCAGTGGCATCCCGGTAGTGATCAAGGAACTGAGCGAGGAGGAAAACGGCATGTGCCATCCGGGAGGCACGGAGCAGGACCATTTGTTTATCGAACATGGTCAGGCCGGAACCCCGGCACAGGGCTGCACGGTGTACTACGACCCCTCGTTTCTCAAGGCTGAAGTCACCAGCATCGTGCATCTTTACCACGAACTCTGTCATGCCTATAACTTCGTGACAGGGACGACTTTCCCCGGCCTGGGGCCAGATGGTGTCGACGCAGGCAAACCTCGCAACCTGGTCCGTAATGCCGAACTCCAGGCCGTCGGGCTGGAGGCCCAGGTCCCCGCCTTCGATTTCGACGCCAACTCCGCGACACCGCCGCTGACCACCAACCCCGAGGCCTTTACCGAAAACGGGCTACGCCTGGAGTTCGGTATCCCGCCGCGCAAGCAATACCGGGAAGACTGAGCGGATGCCCTTCACTGAAAACTCATTGGGCAAAGAACCGGGATTGCCCACACGAACCCGGGCAATCTAGCGCTAAACCAAGCCTTCGCTGCCAGACGGCACCACCAGGATCCCCGCCCGCAGGCCGTTTTTCACCTTCGGGTTGGGGAAGATGATCCGCGCGCCCTGCTCTTCCACGACCCAGCGGCTGTTCGCCAGGTCCTCGGCCAGCAGATAGCCCTGGGGCAGTTCCGAGAAATTCTCGATATCCGCCGGCAGGTGCATCAGGAAGTGGTCACTGTGCTTGATGATTTCCCGCGCCACGCTGAACAGCTGCAAACCTTCAAGGGTGTCATCGGTGGCCGGTTCACTGCCTTCGATGATCTGCTTGAGGCGCAACTCCAGGCGCGACACATCCACGCCCTCGTTCTGGCCGAATGGCCGGGCCTTGCCCAGTTCCAGGGTAAAGGACTCGGCGCCCAGCTTATCGTAGGTGTAGCTGCTGAAAACGATCGACGGTTTGTTCTGCAACAGCACCGCGGTCATTCCAGCCGCGCGCAGGCGGGCCAGTTCGCGACGGGAATGCGCTCGACCTTCCTTGAAGGGATAAAGCGCGAACTGTTCGATCTTCGAACCACGAATGGCGGTGTGCAGGTCATAGTGCAGGCGCTCGCGATCCGGCAGGCTGAAGAAACTCGTCGCCAGGCGCTCCAGCTCACAAGCACGCAAGGCCTCGCTGCCACTGCTCTGCTCATGCCGGCCATTGAACAGCCGATTGACGTCCTGCTCGACAAATCGCTCGCCGCGACGCATCGCCTCGGGGTTGCCGAACAGGAACAGAATACGTGCGCGGGGCTTCAGATCGCCCCGGGCAATGTCGTGCAACAGGCGATCGAGCAACTCGATCGGCGCTGTTTCGTTACCGTGGATACCGGCGGACAACAGCAGGTCCAGCCCGTTGTCCCGGGCCTCGGGAGGCCGCACTTCGAGTGCGCCCTCACTCAGCCAGCGCATGCGCACACCGTCGACCATCAGTTGAGTCTTCTCCGCCGGTTCACGACCGGCGAGGGTCAGTTCAAGCAGTTTGCCGAGGGCGAGCATGGCGCGGTATTCCTTAATCAGTGATGGTGATCGCAGTCGGGGCCGTGGACATGATCGTCCTCGCCGATTTCGGCCGGCTCCATCTCCAGTTGCAGGCTGACCAGGTTGGTCGCCAGCGGACGCAACAACAGGTTGGCGTATTCGGCATCGCCTTCCTCGACATCGACACCGATCAGCAACTGGCCGCGGCCGTCGTGCTGAATCCACAATTCCTTGCCCTGCCAAATCACCGCGACGCGGGTGCAGGAGGTTTCCAGTTGAGTGCCGTCGGTGTCTTCAAGGATCAGCTGCAGGGTATCGCTCATGTTTTTAGGCTCTCGTCTGGAAGTAAAACGCCGCGCTCCAAGACAGAGCGTCGGCCTTCAATTGATCTGGAATGGGTAAACCGAGCCCAGTTTAAGGATTTGCGTCAGTTCATCCAATGCCGCTCGGCATTCAAGCAACAACTGCGGGTCAGCCAGGTCGCTTTCACGCAAGCTGTCGCGGTAGTGCTTGTCGACCCACTGGGTCAGCGTGCCATACAACGGCGCCGTCATGATAACCCCCGGATTGACCGCCGCCAGTTCGTTTTCCTTCAAGGCCACGCGCAAACGCAGGCACGCCGGGCCACCGCCATTCTGCATGCTCTGCTTGAGGTCGAAGACCTTGACCTCGCGTACCGGGCCGCCAGCGCTGGTCAGCTCCTGCAAGTAGGCCCAGACCCGCGGGTTGCCACGGCACTCTTCCGGCACGATCAGCAACATGCCGCCGTCGGCACGGGTCAGCAACTGGCTGTTGAACAGGTAGGAACGTACCGCGTCCTCCACCGCCACTTTCGAGCGCGGCACGCAGATCGCCTGGAAGTTGCCCCCGCGCTTGGCCAGCTTGCCCTGCAACTCGGCGAGCATCTGCTCAGTGTCGAGAAATGCGTCCTCGTGGTAGAACAACACTTCGCCGTTACCCACCGCGATCACGTCGTTGTGGAACACGCCCTGATCGATCACCGCCGGGTTCTGTTGAGCATAGACCACGCCGTCGTCGCTCAGGCCATGCAGGCGGGCGACCGCCTGCGAGGCTTCGAGGGTCTGGCGCGCCGGGTATTTCTGCGGGGCCGGGTAACGGGTGTCGAAGGCGCTGCGACCGAAGACGAAGAACTCGACGCCGGCTTCGCCATACTCACGGCAGAAACGCGTGTGGTTGGCCGCGCCTTCGTCGCCGAACTGGGCGACGGCAGGCAGTGCCGCGTGGTGGGCGAAGTGCTTGGCGTCGGCGAACATGGCACCCAGCACACGGCTGGTGGTCGGGTGCTCGATGCTACGGTGGTATTTGCAGTTGAGGTTGGCGGCGGTGAAATGCACGCGGCCGTCGGCGGTGTCGGCACTCGGGCTGACGGTACCGGCGTTGGCCACCCACATGCTCGATGCCGAGCAACTGGCGACCAGCAGCGGCATCGCCTGCTTGGCGGCCTGCTCGATCACCTGGGCATCGCTGCCGGAGAAACCCAGGCTGCGCAGGGCGGCCACATCCGGGCGCTCCTGTGGAGCCAGCACGCCCTGGACAAAACCCATGTCCATCAGCGCTTTCATTTTCGCCAGGCCTTGCAGCGCCGCTTCCCTGGGGTTGGAAGACTGCTGGCTGTTGCTCTGGGACGCGACGTTGCCGTAGGACAGGCCGCCGTAGTTATGGGTCGGGCCTACAAGACCGTCAAAATTGACTTCAAAGGATTTCATCGGCGAGGCTCCATGGATCTGTTTTTATAAGCATCAAATCATCTGCGTAGGGCGACCGCTTTGCGGTCATCGCGAGCAAGCTCGCTCCTACAAGGTTTCGCGGCGTACAGAACATTCCGCACACGAGTGACATACGCGGCCCCCTGTAGGAGCGAGCTTGCTCGCGATAGGGCCGCAAGGCCCGATGCCTCAGGAAAGCCGAACACCCGGCGTCAAGGTCGCCGGTACCGTCAGGCTCGGCGTTTCCAGGGATGCCACCGGGTACGCACAATAGTCCGCCGCGTAATAGGCGCTGGCGCGATGGTTGCCCGAGGCCCCGACCCCGCCGAACGGCGCGCTGCTCGCAGCCCCCGTCAGTTGTTTGTTCCAGTTGACGATCCCGGCCCGGCTTTCCAGCCAGAACTGCTGGTAACGTGCTTCGGAATCCGACAGCAGGCCTGCCGCCAAACCGTATTGCGTGTTGTTGGCCTCGGCAATCGCGGCGTCGAAATCCGTGTAGCGAATCACTTGCAGCAACGGCCCGAACAGCTCCTCATCAGGACGATCGGCCACGTCCGTGACATCCAGGATACCCGGGGTCAGCAACGCGGCATTGGCGTGTGGCTGAGTCATTTCCAGCAACGCCAGGGCACCATGGCCCAACAGATGCGCCTGGGCTTCCATCAACGCACGCGCGGCACCGAGGGAAACCACCGAACCCATGAACGGCGCCGGCTGCTGGTCGAACGCACCGACGTCAATGGTTGCGCTGACCGCCACCAGGCGCTCCAGCAGCTTGTCGCCCCAGGCGCCTTCGGGCACCAGCAGGCGACGGGCGCAAGTGCAACGCTGCCCGGCGGAGATAAAGGCCGACTGAATAATGGTGTACACCGCCGCGTCCAGGTCCTCGACCTGATCGACCACCAGCGGGTTGTTGCCGCCCATTTCCAGGGCCAGGATCTTGTCCGGACGCCCGGCAAACTGCTGATGCAGATGGTTGCCGGTGCGGCTCGAACCGGTGAAGAACAAACCGTCGATCCCCGTATTCGCCGCCAGGGCGATCCCGGTTTCCCGCGCACCTTGCAGCAGGTTCAGTACGCCAGCCGGCAGGCCGGCCTCGATCCAGCACTGCACGGTCAGCTCGGCAACCTTCGGGGTCAGTTCGCTCGGTTTGAACAGCACGCTGTTACCGGCCAGCAACGCCGGAACAATGTGCCCGTTAGGCAGGTGACCGGGGAAGTTGTAAGGACCGAACACCGCCACCACACCGTGGGGCTTGTGGCGCAACACGGCGGTGGCGTCGCCCAGCGGGCCGCTCTTCTCGCCCGTACGCTCACGGTAGCTCTGTACCGAGATGGCAATCTTGTTGACCATGCTGGTCACTTCGGTCGCGGCTTCCCAGAGGGGCTTGCCGGTTTCTTCACCGATGCAACGAGCCAACTCGTCGGCACGGCTTTTCAGCTGCGCGGCAAAACTTTCGAGGACGACAATCCGCTCGTCGAGGGAACGTTTGGCCCAGGCCGGAAACGCCTGGCGCGCAGCCTGCACGGCGGCATCGACCTGCGCGGCGCTGGCGCCCTTGCCGGACCACAGCACTTGCTGGGTCACCGGGTTCAACGACTCGAAGGCTTCGCCCTGGCCGTCCTGCCAGGTACCGGCGATGTAAAGCGTGCTCATTATTTCGACTCCCGGGAAGCAGACAACGGTACTGCACGGATCTGATCACCCGCACTGAGTTGAAGACGTTTGGCAGTCAGCGGATCGACCACCAGGGTCCCCGCCGCCAGGCGCGCCGGGGCCGCGGTGATGCGGCAGTCCTCGCGCTTGCGGTTGTGGATCAGGTACGGCGTGGCATCGTCCCCCGGGGTGCCAATGGCCAACACCAGCGCCTGGCTGTCACGCACCGCGCGGATCTTGCTGGTTTCGCACTCGACCGCCGGGCCTGCGTCGAAGATGTCGACATAACCCTGATAACTGAAACCTTCGCCCTTGAGCATCGCCAGTGCCGGCTCGGTGTCGGTGTGCACCTTGCCGATCACCGCGCGCGCCTCTTCGGAGAGGAAACAGGTGTACAGCGGGAACTTGGGCATCAGCTCGGCGATAAAGGCCTTGTTGCCCACGCCCGTCAGGTAATCGGCCTGGCTGAACTCCATCTTGAAGAAGTGCCGGCCCAGGCTTTCCCAGAACGGCGAGCGCCCGGCTTCGTCGGACATGCCGCGCATCTCGGCAATGATCTTGTTGCCGAACAGCTCGGGGAACTCGGCGATAAACAGCATCCGCGCCTTGGCCAACATGCGGCCATTGAGACCACTGCGATAATCGGCATGCAGGAACAGCGAGCACAGCTCGGAGTTGCCGGTCAGGTCGTTGGCCAGGAACAGGGTCGGAATTTCCCGGTAGATCTTCAGTTCCTGGGAGGCGCTGACCGTCAGGCCCACCCGGAAGTTGTACCAGGGCTCACGCAGGCCCACGGCGCCGGCAATGGCGCTGATGCCGACCACGCGCCCGGTATCGTCTTCGAGCACGAACAGATAGTCCGCGTCGCCGCGACCGGCTTCGCCCGTGAAGGTTTTTTCCGCCCAGCCGACCCGATGGGCCAGGCGCTCTTCGTTGGCCGGCAAAGTGGTCAGGCCGGTGCCCGTGCTGCGGGCCAGGTCGATCAGAGCGGGTAAATCGCTGCTGCGTACGGGACGAACGATCATGCTATCTCCTCAAACGGGCACCGGCTGACGGGTGCCCGCGAAACTCGCTGTAAGGCTGCTTTCGATACCGGCCTTAAACCGCTACCAGGCGCACGCTGGCACCTTCGCCGACGCCCAGGGCTTCGGCGGCTTGCAGATCCAGGGTGACCGGTTTGCCCGGCGCATAATCGAGCTCCAGCAGCACCGCGCGGTAGTCCTGCAGCAGCGCGTTGGACACCAGGTACTGGCGCCCGCCGCCCTTGTGGGCGTCGCCGATTTTCACCGGCACCACCCGGCTCTGGGCGATGGAGCGAATCCCGCTGACCCGTGCGTGCAGGGTCGGGCCGCCATCGAAGATGTCGATGTAGTGATCGGTTTCGAAGCCTTCGCGCATCAGGATGTCGAAGGTGATCTGCGCACGCGGGTGCACCTGGCCCATCGCCTCCTGGGCGGCGTCCGGCAGCAACGGCACATAGATCGGGTAATGCGGCATCAGTTCGGCAAGGAAGGTCCGGCTTTTCAGGCCGCACAGGCGCTCGGCCGCCGCGTAGTTCAGGTCGAAGAAGTTGCGGCCGATGGCGTCCCAAAATGGCGAGTCGCCATGTTCGTCGCTGTAGCCGACGATCTCGGTCACCACCGAATCGGCGAAACGCTCCGGATGACTGGCGACAAACAGCAGGCGCCCGCGGGAATTGAGTTCCGACCAGGCCGACCCCACCAGCTCCGGGACCACATAGAAGCTGGTCAGCAGGCTGTTGCCGGTCAGGTCGTGGCACTGCGAAAGCACGTGGATCTTGTTGTGGATCTTCAGCTCGCGGGACGCATGCACGAAGGTCTCGTTACGGAAGCTGTAGAACGGCTCCGAATAACCGGCCGAGGCGACGATGGCCGAGCAGCCCGCCAGTTTGCCGGTGGCGCTGTCTTCGAGCACGAAGAAATAGCTTTCTTCGCCATTGAAGCTGACTTCGGCGGCAAACGAGGCTTCGGAGGCGGCGATCTTGTCGCGCAGGCGGTCTTCGTCGTCCGGCAGGGAAGTGACACCGATCGGGCTGTCCGCGGCCAGGCGCCGTACCTCGTCCAGGTCAGCCATTTGCGCGGGGCGCATCACCAGCATGGTGTCACTCCTTCAATCCAGAACAGGTCGACGCTTGGCGTCGACAGAAAAAAATACCGGGATAAACACCGCCCATTGTCGGTGCGTGCTTGCCCGGTACAGGAAATTAGGCCCGCTGACGGCCATCCTGGGCCACCAGCGGGCGGTCCATCAGGCTTGCGTCAACTTGGCCACGGCGCGCTCGAAGCGATCCAGGCCTTCTTTGATGTCCGCGTCTTCAACCACCAGGCTCGGGGCGAAACGCACCACGTCCGGGCCGGCTTGCAGGATCATCAGGTTTTCTTTTTCCGCGGCGTTGAACACGTCCTTGGCCTTACCCTTCCAGGCATCGCTCAACACGCAACCGAGCAACAGACCGAGGCCACGCACCTGGGTGAACAGGCCGTATTTGGCACCGATCTGCTCCAGGCGGGTCTTGAACAGGTCGTGCTTGGCTTTCACGCCGTTCAGCACCTGCGGGGTGTTGATCACGTCGATCACCGCGTTGCCGACCGCACACGCCAGCGGGTTGCCGCCGTAGGTGGTGCCGTGGGTGCCGACCACCAGGTGCTTGGCCAACGCTTCAGTGGTGAGCATCGCGGCAATCGGGAAACCACCGCCCAGGCTCTTGGCACTGGTGAGGATGTCCGGGGTCACGCCGTATTCCATGTAGGCGAACAAGGTGCCGCTACGGCCCATGCCGGTCTGCACTTCGTCGAACACCAGCAGCGCATCGTGCTGGTTGCACAGCTCGCGGGCGCCTTGCAGGTAGGCCAGTTCGGCAGGCAATACGCCGCCTTCGCCCTGGACCGGCTCCAGCACCACGGCGCAGGTCTTGTCCGAGATCGCGGCTTTCAGCGCGTCCAGGTCATTGAACGGCACGTGGGTGATACCGGTGATCTTCGGACCGAAGCCGTCGGAATACTTCGACTGGCCACCAACGTTCACGGTGAACAGGGTGCGGCCGTGGAAGCTGTTGAGGGCCGCGATGATTTCGTATTTTTCCGAACCGAAGCGGTCGAACGCCACACGACGGGCCAGCTTGAAAGCGGCCTCGTTGGCTTCGGCGCCGGAGTTGCAGAAGAACACGCGCTCGGCGAAAGTCGCGTCCACCAGCTTCTTGGCCAGGCGCAGGGCCGGCTCGTTGGTGAAGACGTTGGACACATGCCACAGGTTGTTCGCCTGCTCGGTCAGCGCACCGACCAGCGCCGGATGCGCATGGCCCAATACGTTAACCGCGATACCGCCGGCGAAATCGATCAGCTCGCGGCCAGCCTGGTCCCATACTCGGGAACCCGCGCCGCGCACAGGAATGAAAGCCGCAGGTGCGTAGTTGGGAACCATGACCTGGTCGAAATCGGCGCGTTGCACCGGAGCTTGCTCAACGGACATCGGAGTCTCCTGAAGAGGAACGCCTGCCTGGAACTGGCGAGCGATGGGGGGATTGTAAGGACAGTTTTCGGTCAGGCCTTGCCGCCAAGCGACAACTTCTTATAGCGCCAAACCGGCTTTAGCCGAGGTTGTCAGCAATGCGACAAATAGCGTCGCAAAGGCGCAGTTTAAACGCTGGCCAGGGTTTTGGTATCTATTTAGGTACGGCTGCCGCCGGGTGCTGGATAGCCTCGCCGCTTTACCCGCCGCACGAGAAACCGCGCCATGCCGATGCCTGCCGAAACAGACCTGCCGCACGACCCCGACAATTTCGAACTGATCAAAAACAAACTGCCGAATTGGCTGACCGGGGCTTCCCGAACCCTGCTTCAAGCCCATGGCGACAGCCTGTTGTTGACCCACACCCACAAGGCCAGGCTGGCTGAGTACCTGCACGCCTTGCAGGGCCTTGAGGCCTTTGCCGTGCCGATCCTGTCCAACGCCCTGAAAGCCCGCTTCGGACACGAATTGAACCCTCAACATGATCGAATCAACGGCGTACGGCTGATCACTGCCGCGACACTCTCGACGCCGCGCAAGATCTCCGTCGTCGATATGAGCCTGCTGGAGGCGGCCCTGAAGAACTTCGTTGCCCCCCAGCATGAAAACCTGATTTTTTATAATGAATCCAGCCTGTACCGCAGGGTCGATGCGCGGCAGAGCCCGCCTATTCAAGCCTTCACCGTCCGGGCGTTCGTCGAGCTGTGCCGGGAACTCGATATCGGTGGCCAGTACGACCGTCACATGAGCGCGGTGCTGCTACCGAAAAAACCCTCCGGCGCAGCTGACAACCGCTTTCGCGATCAATTTGAGCTCAGCGAACGCTACGAACTCATCACCCAAACCCATATTGCCCTGATGAAAGGCCATATCAGCCGCTCGACCCACCAATTCCTGCTGGCCGCCAGCCAACAGGAGCGCCTGTCTTACTGGGACGGCAAACCCGTGAGCTGCTGCGAACTGCAAATGTTCAACTTCAAGACGCCACTCAGCAGCTCGACCGGCGTCACGCTCAAAGGCGCCTTGTTGATTGAGCACCAGGACACCCTCGCCGCGCGCAACCGCCCTTGCATCGTCTATCTGAGCGGCGATCCGGAGCAGGCACTCAAGCAATACGCCAGCTTCGAGGCGTTCGAACAGGAATTGGCTATCCGCCTGGGCGACAGCGGCTACCGAAGCTTCTTCAGGCGCTACATCAACCAACGCACCCAAGCGGCTTTTTTCAGCGCCCTTGGCGCCCCGGGCACAGCGGCCGACCTGCAACTCAAACGTTTTCCGCTGATCGGCCACCCGCTACGCGAGCTCCATACCCAGCACCTGGTCAAGCTGTTGGACGATGGCAATGTCAACGCGGTGCCGGTGACCGATATCGACCGCCAGGACCACCGCGACTACCTGCAATCGCTGGCGGACATCGGCCTGAACCTGCTGAACGTCGCGGCCCTGTTCGTCCCCGGGCTGGGCGAAGCGATGCTGGCGGTGGCCGGCGCGCAAATGTTCAGCCAGATCTACAACGGCATTGAGGACTGGGGTCACGACGAGCGCGAACAAGCCCTCAAGGGGCTGATCGGTGTCACCCTGAACCTGGTGCTGATCGGTGGCGTCACCGTGGTCGCCCACCGATTCGCCGGGGCCGGCCTGGTCAAGGAGTTGAAACAGGTGACCTTGCCCACGGGTGAAAGCACCCTGTGGAAACCCGACCTGACACCCTACGAGCATTCACCAGCACTGCCCGAGAGCGCGCAACCGAACGCCAGCGGCCGGTATGAATTCAACAACCGCCAATACCTCAAACAAGGCGAGCGATTCTATGAAGTCGAACTGAATCCGCAGGGCAATCGTGGTCGGATCAAACACCCACGCGGCCACAAATCATACTCACCCGCCTTCTGGCATAACGGTGCCGGCGCCTGGTTTCACGAACTGGAGAACCCCTTGCAATGGCAAGGCCCGCAGTTGATGCACCGCCTGGGTCTGGCCGGCGAAGCTTTTTCCGACATCGACGCCGCGCGGATCATGGCGGTCAGCGACACCGACGAAGCCTTGCTGCGCCGAGTGCATTTCGACAGCCAGCGGCCCCCCGCACTGCTCAAGGACAGCCTGCTGCGCTTTCGCCTGGACCATGATATCCAAGGTTTCATCGAGCAAATGGCTCGCGGCGAGGCCACGCCTGACGAGAGCATGCAGGAGCAAATTCTGCTGGACCTCTGGCAATCGCAGCCCAAGGCGCTGCGGTTGGTGGACGATCAGGGCCAGGTGATCATGGAGACCGTCCGCACCGGCACCGCCCAGGGGCAACGAGTGACCATCTCGCTCGACCAGTTGCACAACGGCGATCTGCTCAAGACCGTGCTGAATTCACCCGACCTCGATGAAAGCGATCTGCGCACCCTGCTGGGGGAAAGCCAGAATTTCGCCACCCCCGCCGAAAAACCGCAAACGCGGCTGCTGAACTTTCGCAAGCAAATCGCCCGACATGCCCAGCTGCGCCAAAAAGCGCTGTTCGAATCGCAATACCGGTTTCGCACTCAAGCACAGGACCCCACGGTGGGCGTGCTGCAAACGGCGTTTCCCGACC
Source organism: Pseudomonas gingeri (assembly GCF_013386165.1). Taxonomy (GTDB): domain Bacteria; phylum Pseudomonadota; class Gammaproteobacteria; order Pseudomonadales; family Pseudomonadaceae; genus Aquipseudomonas; species Aquipseudomonas gingeri_C. Next base: position 23,983 of record NZ_JACAOS010000040.1, read on the forward strand.
TGCCCGTGGCCGTGCTCGAAGAACTCGCCGAGCATGCCAGCGGCGCGCAGTTGCAAGCCTTGCGCGAGTCCGCCGAAATCGCCTCGGGCATCGCCGACGAAGCCGCCTTGTATCACTCGAAAGTGCGCCTGGCCCGCGCCCGCGAGGGGCTGTACCTGGCGGCGAGCGGCAATGCCGACAGCGAAAAGCTTGTCCTGCATAGCGTGCAGCGCCTCCCGGGCTGGTCCACCCAAGTGCGTATCGAAATGCGCGCACACGCCTCAAGCGGACCGTTGCTCGATAGCATCGGCGCCGTCGATGCGCCGATCTGCAAAGTGCTGATCAAGGAAAACGGCCTGTACCAGACCCGCGACGCCCTGGACCAGGAACTGCACGGCTCCGACGATCTCTATGCATCGCTGCTGCATGCCCTGCCCGACACCCAGCGCAGCGAACTGGGTTACCCCAGTCCCAACCAAGGCGCACAACTCAAGCAAGCCGTGCAAAACAGCCGCCTGCCCGACCCCGACGCACTACGCCAGTTACTGCACATGCCACCGGCCATCCCCAGCGAACACTCGCCCATGGCCTTGGCCAAGAGGCGCCCCGGTTATCCGCTCAGCGGTCGTGGCGCGCCGCAGGCGGGCAGCCGCTGGGCCCTCGAAGATCGGGTCGCCCGGCTGTTTCCGAGCTTTTCCGATGAGCGGATCCGGCAATTTATCGGCAGCCTGAACAGCATGCGGGTCTTTGATGAAGTGCGACGGCTGGAGCAGGCGTACGAACAACTGACGGAGGAACTGGAGACCTGGTCGTTCATCACCTCCAGCACTCACCCGGTCAGCGGGGAACGCCTGAGCCTGATGCAGCGCCTCAACCAGCAACGCACCCGCGCCCAGTTCGCCGAAGCCATTCGGCGCTGCTGGCGCCGTGAACCCGACCTTTTCTACTCCAACAATCCCGAGGAGCACGGCTACACCCTCAGCGCCAATGGCTTGCTGGGCGAATTGCCCGAACTGTCCGTCGACTTCAACCACGTCCGCTATCTGAACCTGGCGGCCGACACTCCAGCCCGGGAGTTGGCCCGGTTCATGGAGCGTTTTCCCAACCTGCGCCGTCTCTCCATCCGTGGTTTCCAACTCGACGACCTGCCCGAATCGATCACACGGGGACAACTGACCGAGTTGAGCCTGATCAACTGCAATCTGCGTTTGACCGTCCAGGCGAGGCAAGCACTCGGCAGCATGCAGACCCTGGAGATTCTTGACCTGAGCCACAACCCCCTCGGCCTGGTCCCCGACCTGCGTCAACTGCAGGCACTGGCGGTCATCGACCTGAGCCACAGTGGAATCAATGCGCTTCCCGAGGGCCTGTTCGAACTGCCACGATTGGAAGCCGCCCTGCTCAACGACAACGCCATCCGCGAACTGCCGCAGACACTCAACGAGATGTCCGGCAATCTCGGTTCCGGCCTGGAACTGAACAACAACCCGCTGTCCGAGACCAGCCTGCAACGCGCCCGGGATTATTACCGTAGAACCGGCCACTCACTCGGCGTTCAGTCCCTGTCCGAACGCACGCGTATCCAGGCGCTTTATCCGGGCCTGAATGGCGAAGAGCTGGAGAGTTTCATCCGGGCCCAGCCGCGACTCCTCGAGGACTCCTTGAACCAGTTGAGCCGACTGGAGGCCCAATACCGCCAGCTGCGCGCCGATCTACAGGCCTGGAGCGGCGATGTCCCCAGGCTTCACCCGCAAACGCAGGAACCGCTGAGCCAGATCGAGCGGGCGCTGGAAAGTCTGAACCGAGATGACTTTGCCCAACAACTGCAACGGAGCTGGCAGCGCCTGAGCGAAGAAATACTGCCCGACGGCACACGTTTGTATAGCTTCTCTTTCACCCAGCGAATCACCGGCAGACTGCCCGCGCTTTCAGCCGATTTCAGCCATATCGCCCGCCTGGAAGTCCATGGTTACGGCGCCTGCGACGGGCTCGATGGCTTCCTCCACAGCTTCCCCCGGCTACGTGTGCTGTATGCCTCCAGCTTTATCGACCGGGATTTCCCCACCGCGATTTTCGACATGCCGCACTTGAGAAACCTGGATATGCCCTATGGCCTGATCCAACTGAGCGACACCTCACACCAACTGCTCTCGGACATGACCGGCTTGCAGATGCTCGATCTGTCCGGCAATCCACTGCAACCCGGCCCGCCGCGCGCCGAGGGCATGCTGCTGACACCGAGCGTCGCACGGATGACCGACCTGAGGGTGCTCGACCTGAGCGACAGTGGTCTTGAACAGACGCCCGAGGGATTGTTCGGACTCCGTGTGCTGGGGATTGCCGACTTGCGCGACAACCAGATCAGAGACATACCGGAAAGCCTGTTCGAAGTGCCGACCTCGCAGGTGGTGACCTATGATTTCAGGAACAACCCGTTGACGGAGGCCAGCCTGCAAAGAGTCCGCAGCTACAGAGAGCTGAACGGCGGCGTGCAGCAGGTCAGAATCCTGATCGGTGACGATGTGAGCAGCGGCGAAGAGAGCGAAAGCGACAGCGACAATGGCGGCAGTCTCGCGCCGGCGGCATCCCCCATCACGCCGCCCACACCCCGCGAAGAATAAGCCCTAGCCGCGTTCCGAAGGCACCGACGACAACTCGAACGGACTGCTGCTGCGCCGCTGGTTGCGATCTTCCCGTGGCGTGGCGCCAAAGAAGTTGCGGTAGGCGCTGGAGAAATGCGGCCCCGAGGAGAAACCGCAGGACAGGCCGATCTGGATGATCGACTTGCTGGTCTGCATCAACATCTGCCGTGCCTTGTTCAGGCGCAGTTCCAGGTAATACTGGCTCGGCACACGGTTGAGGTACTGCTTGAAGATCCGCTCCAACTGGCGTCGCGACACACAGACATGCTGGGCGATCTCGTCGGTGGTCAACGGCTCCTCGATATTGGCTTCCATCAGCAGCACGGCCTGGGTCAGCTTCGGATGGCTGGAGCCCAGGCGGTTCTGCAACGGAATGCGCTGGCGCTCGCCGCCTTCACGGATACGCTCGACCACCAACTCCTCGGAAACCGCACCGGCCAGTTCAGCACCATGGTCACGGGCGAGGACCGCCAGCAGCAGGTCCAGCACCGACATGCCGCCACAGGCGGTCAGGCGATCACGGTCCCAGTCGAACAGATGACTGGTGGCAATCACCTTGGGAAAACGTTCGGCGAAATCATCCTGCCAGCGCCAGTGCACCGCCGCGCGATAACCGTCGAGCAAGCCGAGCTGGGCCAAGGGGTAAACCCCGGCGGACAAACCCGCCACCACGCAACCCGAGCGCACCAGTTGCTTGAGGGCACTGCTCAAGGCCGGCGCCAGGCTGGTGGGCGGCTCGTCAGCCAGCAGGAAGAGTTTCTGGAACCCTTCCAGCTTGCCGGCCCAGGGCTCGCCCGGCAGTTGCCAGCCACCAGCGGCCAAGGCCTCGGCGGGCGCTTCGGCCTGCAGGAAAGACAATTCGTAGACGACTTCCGGATGCACCCGCTGAGCGACACGCAAGGCCTCCTCGGCCAGCGCCAGCGTCAAGGCTTGGGTGCTGGGCCAAATCAGGAAACCAATTCGATGGGCAGTCATGGCAGGCAATCCGAAAACAGAACAGGGTGAAAAGCCGAAGGCGGCCAACTCAAAGTAGACCACGCCGCGCTCGGCGCGCAGCATGACCTATTTTGGTGCGCAACGGCAGCATAAAAAGCGACGACTATTTCAAGCTGCCCGAGAGGAATTGCTGCAGCCGCTCGGATTGCGGGTTGACCAGCACCTCGCGCGGATTGCCGCGTTCTTCGACCACGCCTTTGTGCAAAAACACCAGCTGGTTGGAGACTTCACGGGCAAAGCCCATCTCGTGGGTCACCACCACCATGGTCCGGCCTTCCTGGGCCAGGGCCTGCATCACCTTCAGCACGTCACCCACCAATTCCGGGTCGAGGGCCGAGGTCGGCTCGTCGAACAGCATCACTTCCGGCTCCACCGCCAGCGCCCGGGCAATTGCCACGCGCTGTTGCTCGCCACCGGACATATGGCCCGGGTAGGCATCCTTGCGATGCGCCACGCCGACTTTCGCCAGGTAGTACTCGGCCTTTTCCAGCGCCTCTTTCTTCGACATGCCGAGCACGTGAATCGGCGCCTCGATAATGTTTTCCAGCGCGGTCATGTGCGACCACAGGTTGAAATGCTGGAACACCATCGACAGCCGCGAACGCATGCGCTGCAACTGCTTCGGATCGGCGGCCTTCAGCGCGCCGTCCTTGCCGGCCACCAGCTTCAACTCTTCATTGTTGAGCAGGATGCGCCCCGCATAGGGCTGCTCCAGCAGGTTGATGCAGCGCAGGAAAGTACTTTTGCCGGAGCCACTGGAGCCGATGATGCTGATCACATCACCCGCGGCGGCTTCCAGGGACACGCCCTTGAGCACTTCGTGACTGCCATAGCGTTTATGCAGGTCTTGGACTTCAAGCTTGTACATGCGGTCGGTTCTCACAAAAACAGTCGGGTCAGTCGCTGAGCAGGCGTCCGTGGCGAAGCGGTACACGCCCCGCCACCTTGGCCAGCCAGATCGAGGGTTGGGCGTAACGCAGCCGTTCCACGGCATACAAGACACCGCTCGTGCCGGCACACACGGTGCTGACCCGGTCGGATAAAGGATCGATCACTTCGAACAGGGGTTCGCCGGCTTCCACCCAACTCCCCACCGGCACCAGGAAACTCAACACACCAGGGTGCGGCGCATAGAGCAACTCGGTGCCTTCGAACGGCATGCCCTCGCAAGGCTCCTGTTGCGCGGCCGGCCATTCTCCGTCGATCAGGCCCTGCTCCGCGAGGAACGCCAGAATGCCTTCGGCCTGGGCCTCGGCCTGCTCACGACCGGTATCGGCCTGGCCACCCAGCTCGATGGTGGTGGCCATGCAAGCCAGTGGGATCTGCGCGTCCGGGAACTCACGGGACAGACGCAGCCACGGCAGCGAACAGGCCTCGTCGAACGACGTACCGCCCGACTCTTCCGCCAGCAACCCGACGCGGACCTTGAGCTGCGCCGCCAGGGAACGCCACTGCGGCCAGTGCTGGGGAAAGGTGTACATGTGCAACGCGGCTTCGCAATCACAATGCAGGTCGAGCACCAGGTCGGCATCACAAGCGTGGCTCAGCAACACTCGCTGCATGCCTTGCAGCTGGCTGGTCGCCGCCGGCAACGCAGCCAGCACTTCAAGCATGGCCTGGCGAATCAGCCGAACGTTGGCGTGCGGATCGTCGCCCAGACGGCCTTTGACCAAGGCGCTGACCGGCTCGGTCAACGGGACAAAATCGCGGTTGAAATTCTTGCCGCTGCCGTACTCGAAACGCCCCTGATGGTTGCCTTGCAGCAACTGGCCGAGGCCGATCGGATTGGCCACCGGCACCAGTTCGATCACGCCCTTGAGGGCCCCGCGGGCTTCCAACTCGACCAGGCGCTTTTTCAGCTCCCAGGCCGTGCGCATACCCGGTAATTCGTCGGCGTGCAAGCTGGCCTGGATATAGGCCTTGCGCTCGCCGCTGCCAAAACGGAACACCGAGACCTGGCGTTCCGTGCCCAGGCTACCCCAGGGCAAAGGATGATCGATACGTTGCATAGTCAGTGCTTCCTCGGCGCCAGGTAACCCAACCAGCGGCGCTCAGCCAGCTTGAACAGGCGCACCAGGATGAAGGTCAGGCACAGGTAGAACGCGCCGGCGGTGATGTAGGCCTCGAACGGCAGGTAATACTGGGCGTTGACGGTACGGGCGGCGCCGGTGATGTCGATCAGGGTGACGATGGACGCCAGACTGGTGGTCTGCAGCATCATGATCACTTCGTTGCTGTATTGCGGCAGCGCCCGGCGCAGGGCCGACGGCAGCAGGATGCGGCGGTACAGCTTGTAGCGCGACATGCCCATGGCCTTGGCCGCCTCGATCTCGCCATTGGGCGTGGCCCGCAGGCTGCCGGCAATGATTTCAGCGGTGTAGGCGCTGGTGTTGATGGCAAAGGCCAGGCAGGCACAGAAGGTCGCGCTCGACAGCCAGGGCCAGAAAATACTCTCGCGCACCGCCTCGAACTGGGCCAGGCCGTAGTAGATCAGGAACAACTGCACCAACATCGGCGTGCCACGGATCACGTAGGTGTAGAGCCAGGCGCTCATGTTCACCACCGGCTGCTTGGAGACCCGCATCAGCCCCAGGGGCAATGCCGCCAGCAGACCGAACAGCAAGGACAAGGCCAGCAGTTTCAAGGTGGTCAGCAAGCCGCCGAGGTACAGCGGCATGGCTTCCCAGATGACGTTGTAGTCGAAGATCATAGATCAGCCGCCCTTACGCCTACCGAGTAGCGCTTCTCAAGGTGACGCAATGCCAGCAACGAGACACTGGTGATCACCAGGTACATCGCCGCCACCGCGAGGAAGAAGGTGAAAGGCTCGCGGGTGGCATCCGCCGCCTGCTTGGCCTTGAACATCATGTCTTGCAGACCGACCACGGAAATCAGCGCGGTGGCCTTGGTCAGGACCAGCCAGTTGTTGGTGAAGCCGGGAATCGCCAGGCGAATCATCTGCGGCACCAGCACCCGGAAAAACACTTGCAGGCCACTCATGCCGTAGGACATGCCGGCTTCGGCCTGGCCCTTGGGGATCGCCATGAAGGCCCCACGGAAAGTTTCCGACAGATAAGCGCCGAAAATGAAACCCAGGGTGCCGATACCGGCGACCAGGGGGTTGAGGTCGATGTAATCGTCATAACCGAGCAGTGGCGCGACGCGGTTGAGCAGGTCCTGGCCACCGTAGAAGATCAGCAGGATCAGCACCAGGTCGGGAATCCCACGGATCACCGTGGCATACAGGTCGCCCAGCCAGGCCAGCCAGCGTACCGGCGACAGGCGCAAGGCCACCCCGATCAGGCCCAGGACAATGGCCAGGGCCATGGATGACAAGGCGAGCTGAAGCGTCAGCCAAACGCCATCGAGGATGACAGCCCCGTAGCCTTTCAACATGATTCAGATCCTCGGAAGTAGGGATGAAAAAATGGCGCAAACCTCAGAGCTCCTGCTGCTTGCGCCATTCCGGACTTGTCACTGCGGCGGTTTATTTGCCGTAGATGTCGAAGTCGAAGTACTTGTCCTGGATCTGCTTGTACGTGCCGTTGGCACGGATCGCGACGATGGCGGCGTTGATCTTGTCCAGATCGGCCTTGTCGCCTTTGCGCACGGCAATACCGATGCCGTCACCGAAGTACTTCTCGTCGGTGAATTGCGGGCCGACAAACGCGAAGCCTTTGCCCGAATCGGTCTTCAGGAAACCGTCCTGCAGCAAGGTGGCGTCAGCCACGGTACCGTCGAGGCGACCGGCGGCCACGTCCAGGTAGATCTCGTTCTGCGAACCGTAAGGCTTGATTTCGGCGCCCAGCGGTTTGAGGACTTCTTCGGCGAAGCGATTGTGGATCGAACCCCGTTGCACACCGATCTTCTTGCCTTTGAGCTCGGACAGGTTGTCGCTGACAACGGTGCCTTCCTTCATCACCAGGCGAGCCGGGGTGTTGTAGTACTTGTTGGTGAAGTCGACCGACTTCTTGCGATCATCGGTGATCGACATCGACGACAGGATGGCGTCGATCTTGCGCACCTTGAGGGCCGGGATCAGGCCGTCGAACTCTTGCTCGACCCAGACGCACTTGACCTTCATCTCGGCGCACAGGGCGTTGCCGATGTCGTAGTCGAAACCGACGATGCTGCCGTCCGGCGCCTTCGAGGCGAACGGAGGGTAGGCGGCTTCGATACCGATCTTCAGTGGTTTTTCATCGGCGAATGTCGGCAGCGACAGCACGGAGAGTGCCAGGGCACCCAGCAGCACGAGTTTCTTCATCTTGAGACTCCATCGGTCAAGGGCAAAACGGCAGAGTGAGCAACAGCCCAATATGCGGATGGGAAAGCAGTCTTCGCGTAACGGTCGGCGGCGAACACGTTCAACGTGCACCACGACAAGCGAGTGATCGGCATTCTAACGACAGGTCCGAAGCCGATATTTCCTCAATGCGACAACTAATTACAGATGCGCAGAGAAAGCAGGCCGGAGACATTGACAGCTCTTGAAATTCATGCAAGAGCGAAAGAAGGGGTAACCGATCTATCCTGCAAATAGCGGGCCTATTATTCGCAAAGCCTTCTATTCCGGCAAGCACGGCGTTCAATGAGATTTTAAAGGCGCTGTTTTCGGGCCTGAAACGGGCAGCGACGTTTCCCTTTGCCCCGAGTCCGGGCGGTCGGTGACACATTTGGTTACCCGCCGGAAAACCGGTAACAGAAGGCGGAATTCACAGCAAAAACCGATATTTATCTCACTTGATAGAGAGACATCTCCCCTTACCTGTAGGAGCGAGCTTGCTCGCGATGGTGGTTGTGACGCCGCGTAGTGTCAGACAGTTCGCGTTATTGTTGACGCCTTATCGCGAGCAAGCTCGCTCCTACACAGAAAGGGGCGTGGCGATCAGGGTATTTGTACAGACAAAAAAGCCCCGCCCAGCGCAATGCCGGACGGGGCTCGGTCAACCTGGAACGGCGCTTACGCGACGTTCATGGTCTTGTGGGTATCGATCAGATGCTGCACCACACCCGGGTCCGCCAGGGTGGAGATATCCCCCAGGCCGTCGTACTCCGCTGTGGCGATCTTGCGCAGGATCCGCCGCATGATTTTCCCCGAACGGGTCTTCGGCAAGCCCGGCGCCCACTGGATCACATCAGGCGAGGCAATCGGCCCGATCTCCTTGCGCACCCAGTTCTTCAACTCCAGGCGCAGCGCTTCGCTGGGCTCCTCGCCATTGTTGAGGGTGACGTAGACATAGATGCCCTGCCCCTTGATATCGTGGGGCACACCGACCACCGCCGCTTCGGCGACTTTAGGGTGGGCGACCATGGCGCTCTCGATCTCGGCGGTGCCCATGCGGTGGCCGGACACGTTCAGCACGTCATCCACACGCCCGGTGATCCAGTAGTAACCGTCTTCATCGCGACGCGCGCCGTCACCGGTGAAATACATGCCACGGAAGGTCTTGAAGTAGGTATCGACGAAACGGTCGTGATCGCCGTACAAGGTCCGCGCCTGGCCCGGCCACGAATCGAGGATCACCAGATTGCCTTCGGCGGCGCCCTCGATGATGTTACCCAGGTTATCCACCAGCGCCGGCACCACGCCGAAGAACGGCCGTGTCGCCGAACCCGGCTTGAGCGCATGGGCGCCCGGCAGCGGGCTCATCATGTTGCCGCCGGTCTCGGTCTGCCACCAGGTATCGACGATCGGGCAACGCGACTTGCCGACATTCCTGTAGTACCAGTCCCAGGCTTCCGGGTTGATCGGTTCGCCCACCGAGCCCAACAGGCGCAGGCTGCTGCCATCGGCGCCTTCAACGGCCGCGGTGCCCTGGGCCATCATGGCGCGGATCGCCGTCGGGGCGGTGTAGAGGATATTGACCTGGTGCTTGTCGACGATCTTCGCCACCCGGGTGATATCCGGATAGTTCGGCACGCCTTCGAACATCACGGTGGTCGCGCCGTTAGCCAGCGGGCCGTAGACAATATAAGTGTGACCGGTAACCCAGCCGACATCCGCGGTGCACCAGTAGATCTCGCCCGGGCGGTAGTCGAACACCCGCTCGTGGGTCAGCGCCGCATACAACAGATAACCGCCGGTGGTGTGCTGCACGCCCTTGGGTTTGCCGGTGGAGCCGGAGGTGTAGAGGATGAACAGCGCTTCTTCGGCACCCATCTCTTTCGGCGCGCAAACACTGCCGGCCACCTTCATCAGGTCTTCAAACCAGATGTCGCGATGCTGGTTCCACTTGATATTGCCGCCGGTGCGCTTGCACACGATGACTTTCTGCACGCTGCTGGTTTCCGGGTTGGTCAGGGCGTCGTCGACGTTGGCCTTGAGCGGGATCTTCTTGCCAGCACGCACACCTTCATCGGCCGTGATCACCACTTTGGAACGGCAGTCGATGATACGACCAGCCAGGGCTTCCGGCGAGAAACCACCGAACACCACCGAGTGGATCGCGCCGATGCGGGCACAGGCCAACATGGCGACCGCGGCTTCGGGGATCATCGGCATATAGATGGTCACCACGTCGCCGCGATGCACATCCTGGCCACGCAGGGCGTTGGCGAATTTGCAGACCTGCTCGTGCAGCTCGCGGTACGTGATATTGCGGGATTCGGCGGGATCGTCGCCTTCCCAGATGATCGCGATCTGATCGCCGCGCTCGGCCAGGTGGCGGTCCAGACAGTTGTAGGAAACGTTCAGGGTGCCGTCGGCAAACCACTTGATATCGACATGGTGGTCGTCGAAGGAGGTCTGCTTCACCGTGGTGAAAGGCTTGATCCAATCGAGGCGCTTGGCTTGTTCACGCCAGAAGCCGTCTGGGTTGACGACCGACTGCTGGTACATCGCCTTGTAGGTCGCCTCGTCGGTCAGCGTAGTCGCCAGGACCTCAGGACGAACGGGGTACAGGGAAGCCGCACTCATCTTTCTTACCTCGGTGGATATGTTGTTGTTTTATGACCCCGTTTTAGCCGGGCCAGTGCCATAGAACCATTCGACGATGGTAGTAACAAGCCCCTACAAAATGCCCTGTCAAGGACTGAAAAGCCTCAAGCACGCGGCCTGTAGCGATTTTCGCCGCCCTGAAAATAACTCGCGGAACGGGCCTTGGGGACGTTTTTCGACGATTGTTACAGGTTTTGTCAATAGTCTTTATCAAAACCCCCTCTATATGAATGTTTGGCAGGCTCTTAACATTCTCCTCGCCAACTAAGGCAGCGAATTAACTTAGCGACAGCCCCCACGAAGGCCGTTAATTCGAATTCAAATCAAGACCGTTGCACACGTAGCCTCATAAGGGCTACGTGACCCCTTACGACCCGAAAAAGGTGAATCGAGATGAAAGCTCTAGTCGTTCTGGCCCTCAGCAGCCTGTGTGCAACCGCCATGGCTGACGAGATTCCAACCGACGTTGCCAGCCACACCGTTCCGGTGGAAGAGTACACTTACAGTTCTCACCCGGACATTCAGAAAGTTATCTCCATGAGTGAAGTTCCGGATGTTTGCGAAGTTGTTCCGGCGCGCATGGTCTATGAAGACTCGCAAGGCGCCCGACATATCATGGAGTACCGCGTCATGGGTAACGGTTGCGCCCACGGTTGACACCCTGGCCTGACCCCGCGTAGCAAAATCACCCGCCGCAAGAAGCGCTTCTTGCGGCAAAGGTGTTCCTCCCCACCCCGTGGGAGCCGGCTTGCTGGCGATCGGTGCCCAGCGCCTCCAAAAACCTTCCTCCCTGCCCCCTCATGAAAACCCGCGCCCCACAAACCCGGCGCTCCGGCCATCAGCACGACCAGTTCCCCCGTGTACAAATCATTTCCGGCAAAAACTGGCTGAAACACCCAGACAAAATCCTTATACTATGGGCGTCCGTTCGCGCCTGAAAAAGCGTCGAATCGAGCTGCAAGCCCTCGTCGATTCAGCCTCTTTGCGGGCGACAGGGGAAGGCCTGGCGGCCTCTCCCAGCGACGACACGGGATCATCCCGACCCTATTCCATGTTTTTGCGTGCGCGAACCGCTGCTGCAAGCAACATATCCTTTAGATCCAAAGCGGCCATTGGTCGTGTGACAACCAAACCATCAGTGTTTTTCACACGGGCATCTGGCCCTCACGCAGGAGACGACACGTCATGCTGAGCTGGGACGAATTCGACAAAGAAGAAGGCGAGGTTGCCGTCAAGGGCGCCAACGCCGGTCACGCCACCGAAGCCAACATGGACCGCCTCGACAGCGCCGGTGGCGCCGCGGCCCAAGAAGCCCGTGCCGTGACCGCTTCCGACTCGGCCGCCATCGCTCGCGCCAAGGCCGCTCTCGACGCCCTGGACGTTGCCGAAGGCCTGGCTGAACTCGACGGCGCCTCGGCCCGTGTCGCGGTCGACGAAAAACGCATGATCAACTGCCGCGCCGACCTCAACCAGCTCGTGCCGTTCAAGTACGACTGGGCCTGGCAGAAGTACCTCGACGGCTGCGCGAACCACTGGATGCCGCAAGAAGTCAACATGACCGCCGACATCGCCCTCTGGAAAGACCCGGAAGGCCTGACCGACGACGAGCGCCGCATCGTCATGCGCAACCTGGGCTTCTTCTCCACCGCCGATTCCCTGGTGGCGAACAACCTGGTGCTGGCCGTGTACCGCCTGATCACCAACCCCGAGTGCCGCCAGTACATCCTGCGCCAGGCCTTCGAAGAGGCGATCCACACCCACGCCTATCAATACTGCATCGAATCGTTGGCCATGGATGAAGG
>NZ_JACAOS010000040.1:36441-36785 GCF_013386165.1 Pseudomonas gingeri
TACTGCGTACTGGAAGGCATCTTCTTCTACTGCGGCTTCACCCAGATCCTGTCCATGGGCCGTCGCAACAAGATGACCGGCGTGGCCGAGCAGTTCCAGTACATCCTGCGTGACGAATCCATGCACCTGAACTTCGGCATCGACGTGATCAACCAGATCAAGATCGAAAACCCGCACCTGTGGGATGCCGAGATGAAGGAAGAAGCGACCCAGATGATCCTGCAGGGCACCCAGCTGGAAATCGAATACGCCCGTGACACCATGCCACGCGGGGTATTGGGCATGAACGCGGCGATGATGGAGGACTACCTCAAGTTCATCGCCAACCGTCGCCTGTCGCAGAT
>NZ_JACAOS010000041.1:0-238 GCF_013386165.1 Pseudomonas gingeri
CAGTTCAACGGTTCTCTGGGTACCGATACCATTGATTACTCTGGATCGGGTGCGGCGGTTACAGTCAGCCTCGGTGGTCCCAATGTCATCACTGTTGGCAGTGGTGGCGATGCCGAAGGCGATAAGCTGAGCAACTTCGAACGCGTGGTTGGCTCGGCTTACAACGATACCCTGTCTTCCGATGTCAGTGGATATACCCTGGAAGGCGGTCAAGGTAACGATGTCTATGTGATCAACG
>NZ_JACAOS010000041.1:349-36644 GCF_013386165.1 Pseudomonas gingeri
TGATGGGCGGTGCCGGTGCGGACCAGTTTATCGGGGGCGCAGGGATCGATACCGTCAGCTACTACGATTCTTCAGTGGGAATCTCCTTCAATGCCAAGACCGGTGTCCACAGCGGCATTGCTGCGGGGGATACCTTCGACGGAATCGAAATCATCCAGGGGTCTCGCTTTGCCGACTCCTTCGTTGGTGACTCCGGTGCCAACCGCTTTGACGGCGGTCTGGGCATGGACATGTTGAGCTTCGCCAGCGAAAGCAGCGGTATTGTGCTCGACCTCAGCGCTCCGGTATTAACCGGCGTAGCCGCAGGCGACACCTACACCTCCATCGAAATTTTCCAGGGTACCGACCAGGCCGATACTTTCACGGGCAGCCTTGGCAATGCGGAAAACTTCATTGGTGGACTCGGTGCCGATACGTTCAACGGCATGGGTCGGGGCGATGGTGCCTGGTACCTGACCAGCAACGATGCAGTCCAGATCAACCTGCAAACCGGGACCGCCTCTGGCGGCGACGCGCAAGGTGATGTCCTCAACAACATCGATAACCTGATGGGCTCGGACTTCAACGACACGCTGACGGGGAACAGCTATTCGAACAAGCTGGAGGGCGGCGCAGGCAGCGACACGATCTATGGTGGTGATGGCGACGACTTCATCTACGGTGGCACTGTAACCGACACCAGTGCCGTGCTGCCGGCATCCGGTGCGAGCACCGCGCAGGCCGATATGCTTTACGGCGGCAATGGCAATGACACGATGGTGAGCAGCACCAACGATGCGGGAAGCATCTTGTACGGTGAGGCCGGTAACGACACCATCACGGTGTCTTCCGGCACTGCCATCGGCGGTGACGGCAACGATAACCTGACCGGCACGGGGAGTGAGTACCAGCTTTTCGGTGGTGCCGGTGCTGATCAGTTGACGCTGTCGGGCAGCGGGTATGCCTATGGCGGAGAGGGCGGTGACACGTACATCGTTTCCTCGGCCTCGACCGTACTGATCAAGGACGACGGTCTGGCAGGACGTGATCTGGTCAAGCTCCAGAATATCCAGTCCTTCCAAGACGTGACGATCAAGACGGACGGTACGAGCGCCTATATCTTCTCGGCCACGGCCTTGAATGCCGGCAACGATCATCCTGCCGTGATCTTGAGTGACTGGTACGCAGGTTCCAATACCATCGAGTCATTCCAGACTGCCAATGGCGATACATTCACCATTCCAGCCTGAGCAACGAAAAACCATCGGCAGCCTGCCATCAGGCAAGTTGCCGATAACGGAAGCGGTAAAGCCTGTGCAAACAGGCTTTACCGCTTTTTTCTTGCATTGATTTTTCTACGGGCAAAAGAAAACCCCCGCCAGGCCCAAGGCCTGACGGGGGTTTCTCAACTCGCGCGGTAAGGCGCGGGTCTCGCTCGGCTTATTGGCAAGCTTCGCAGTCCGGCTCGTCGATCGCACAGGCCTTTGGCACTGGTGCCGGGCCGGCTGGCGCGGTAGGTGCCGCCAAGACCGAATCGTCGCCGTGGTTGCCGCCGCTAGAAACAGCGTTCAGCTTGCCGGTGTTGATGGTCGACTTCTCGGTGCTGGTCGCGGCCAGGGCACGGAGGTAGTAGGTGGTCTTCAGACCACGGTACCAGGCCATGCGGTAGGTCACGTCGAGCTTCTTGCCCGAAGCGCCGGCGATGTACAGGTTCAGCGACTGCGCCTGGTCGATCCACTTCTGGCGACGGCTGGCAGCATCGACGATCCACTTGGTTTCCACTTCGAAGGCGGTTGCATACAGCTCTTTGAGCTCTTGCGGGATGCGTTCGATCTGTTGCACGGAACCGTCGTAGTACTTCAGGTCGTTGATCATTACCGAGTCCCACAGACCGCGAGCCTTCAGGTCGCGAACCAGGTACGGGTTGATCACGGTGAATTCGCCCGACAGGTTCGATTTCACATACAGGTTCTGATAGGTCGGTTCGATCGACTGCGATACGCCGGTGATGTTGGCGATGGTGGCGGTCGGTGCGATGGCCATGATGTTGGAGTTACGAATGCCTTTCTGTACACGGGCGCGAACCGGTGCCCAGTCGAGGCTTTCGTTCAGGTCGACATCGATGTACTTCTGGCCACGGGACTCGATCAGGATCTGTTGCGAATCCAGTGGCAGGATGCCCTTGGACCACAGCGAACCCTGGAACGTCTCGTAGGCGCCACGCTCGTCGGACAGGTCGCAGGAAGCCTGGATCGCGTAGTAGCTGACCGCTTCCATGGACTTGTCGGCGAACTCGACGGCAGCATCCGAACCGTAAGGAATGTGCTGCAGGTACAAGGCGTCCTGGAAGCCCATGATGCCCAGGCCGACCGGACGGTGCTTGAAGTTGGAGTTCTTCGCCTGTGGCACCGAGTAATAGTTGATGTCGATCACGTTGTCGAGCATGCGCACGGCCGTGTTCACGGTACGTTGCAGCTTGGCGGTGTCCAGCTTGCCGCCCACGATATGGTTCGGCAGGTTGATCGAGCCCAGGTTGCAGACGGCGATCTCGTCCTTGTTGGTGTTCAAGGTGATCTCGGTGCACAGGTTCGAGCTGTGGACCACGCCCACGTGCTGCTGCGGGCTGCGCAGGTTGCACGGGTCCTTGAAGGTCAGCCATGGGTGGCCGGTTTCGAACAGCATGGAGAGCATCTTGCGCCACAGGTCCTTGGCCTGGACGACCTTGAACAACTTGATCTTGTTGTACTCGGTCAGGGCTTCGTAGTACTCGTAGCGCTCTTCGAAGGCCTTGCCGGTCAGGTCGTGCAGGTCCGGCACTTCCGATGGCGAGAACAGGGTCCACTTGCCGTCATCGAAGACACGCTTCATGAACAGGTCAGGGATCCAGTTGGCGGTGTTCATGTCGTGGGTACGACGACGATCATCACCGGTGTTCTTGCGCAGCTCGATGAACTCTTCAATGTCCATGTGCCAGGTTTCCAGGTAGGCACAGACCGCGCCCTTGCGCTTGCCGCCCTGGTTGACCGCTACGGCGGTGTCGTTGACCACTTTGAGGAACGGCACGACGCCCTGGGATTTGCCGTTGGTGCCCTTGATGTACGAGCCCAGTGCGCGCACCGGAGTCCAGTCGTTGCCCAGGCCGCCAGCGAATTTCGACAGCATGGCGTTGTCGTGGATCGCGTGGTAGATGCCCGACAGGTCATCCGGCACGGTGGTCAGGTAGCAGCTCGACAGCTGTGGACGCAGGGTGCCGGCGTTGAACAGGGTCGGGGTCGAAGCCATGTAGTCGAAGGACGACAACAGGTTGTAGAACTCGATGGCGCGCTCTTCGCGTTGCTTCTCTTCGATCGCCAGGCCCATGGCCACGCGCATGAAGAAGATCTGTGGCAGTTCGAAACGCACGCCATCCTTGTGGATGAAGTAACGGTCGTACAGGGTTTGCAGGCCCAGGTAAGTGAACTGCTGGTCGCGCTCGTGGTTGATCGCCTTGCCGAGTTTTTCCAGGTCGAATTCGGCCAGGACCGGGTTCAGCAGTTCAAACTCGATACCCTTGGCGACGTAGGCCGGCAGGGCCTTGGCGTACAGCTCGGCCATTTCGTGGTGGGTGGCGCTGTCGGCCACTTCCAGGAAGCTCAGGCCTTCGGCACGCAGGGTGTCCATCAGCAGGCGGGCGGTCACGAAGGAGTAGTTCGGCTCGCGCTCTACCAGGGTCCGGGCAGTCATCACCAGGGCGGTGTTGACGTCTTTCAGGGCCACGCCGTCGTAGAGATTCTTCAGGGTTTCGCGCTGGATCAGGTCGCCGTCGACTTCTTCCAGGCCTTCGCAGGCTTCGGTGACGATGGTGTTCAGGCGGCCCATGTCCAGCGGCGCAACGCTGCCGTCGGCGCGGGTGATGCGGATCGATGGGTGAGCGTTGACCGGCTCTTCGGAAGGGGCGCGGATGGCGCGTTCCTTGGCTCGCGAATCACGGTAGATCACGTAGTCACGGGCAACTTTCTGCTCGCCGGCACGCATCAGGGCCAGTTCGACCTGGTCCTGGATTTCCTCGATGTGGATGGTGCCGCCCGATGGCATGCGGCGCTTGAAGGTCGCGGTGACCTGCTCGGTCAGGCGGGCAACGGTGTCGTGGATGCGCGACGAGGCGGCAGCGGTGCCGCCTTCAACTGCGAGGAACGCCTTGGTGATGGCGACGGTGA
The DNA here is from genome assembly GCF_013386165.1 of Pseudomonas gingeri. GTDB lineage: Bacteria > Pseudomonadota > Gammaproteobacteria > Pseudomonadales > Pseudomonadaceae > Aquipseudomonas > Aquipseudomonas gingeri_C. The sequence goes on from NZ_JACAOS010000041.1 coordinate 4,525, forward strand.
TCTTGTCATCGGTGTAAGCAACGACAGTGCCGTTACGCTTGATCACGCGCAGTTGGCCCGGCGCGGTGGCGGACAGATCCAGATTCGAATCGGCGGCCTGCGGCACGGTGCCTTGCGGGTTCTCGCGAGTTGTGTCGGTTTGCATGGGTGTCTCCACGTTCTCTATGTTTGTTTGGGCACCATAAGGTGCCCACCGTTCCGTCCTGAAGCACTACAACCGAGCAATGTCGGGCATAACGACTTCGGGACAGAGGAAGGGGGCTTTCGGGCGCCGCTTCCATGCCGAAGTGTTCAAGGCTGCGGGTCGTTGACCCGAAACTGTATTCCTGGTGGGTGACAGTTTGTCCTGCATTTGTCCTGCAACACCCGTACCGTTTTCCCACGCGTGGGGGAAGAACGGCTGCCATCCGCGTATGCGGTTTGGTCTTTTAAATCAGTGTTTAGTTCAACCCCGCGGATGCAAGAAAAGAGCTTGAGTTCCTGACGCGAAATGTGGTTGGGGAATTTGGGCGAAAACCCTACATGTTGGGTTTTTTTGCTGCCGAGATACAAGATAATGCGTTTTGGGGGCCGATTGCAACGTACTACCTGTGGATAAATCTGTGCGTAATTTGTGTATGAAAGCTTGAAAACGCGTGTAGGCCGCGGCAGGCCGGGATCGCACCGCCTTTCATTGTTTTTTACGTCCACCAACCACCTGTGTGGATTTTTGCGGGCGCGAACCCTATCACAAAAAAAGCCCAGGACCGAGAGCGAATCCTGGCGTATGTGCGATGAGCGTGTCGTTGCTACAATCGGCCGGCCTTAGCCTTTCTATATCCACCAAAATCATGACAAAAAGACGGGTGGATTCTTTCAACGCTGAACATTCGTATGCAGGGGTCGTCCGTGGAGCAAGCCTGGCAGGTATTGATAGTCGAGGATGACCGGCGTCTGGCCGAGTTGACCCGTGAGTATCTGGAGAGCAACGGCTTGCGGGTTTCCATCGAGGGCAACGGCGCCCTGGCCGCCGCACGGATTATCGCCGAACAGCCTGACCTGGTGATTCTCGACCTGATGTTGCCCGGCGAGGATGGCTTGAGCATCTGTCGCAAGGTGCGCGAGCGCTACGACGGAGTGATCCTGATGCTCACCGCACGTACCGACGATCTCGACCAGATCCAGGGGTTGGACCTGGGCGCCGACGATTATGTCTGCAAGCCCGTGCGCCCGCGCCTGTTGCTGGCGCGTATCCGCGCGCTGCTGCGGCGCGGCGAGCCGCTCCAGGGGGCGGCCGAGGAAAAGGTCCGGCGCCTGCAGTTCGGCCCGTTGCTGATCGACAACGCCTTGCGCGAGGCCTGGCTGAGCGGGGCGGGGATCGAACTGACCAGTGCCGAGTTCGATCTGCTCTGGCTGCTGGTGGCGAATGCGGGACGGATTCTCTCCCGCGAAGAAATCTTCACCGCCTTGCGCGGTATCGGTTATGACGGCCAGGACCGCTCCATCGATGTACGTATCTCGCGGATTCGCCCGAAAATCGGCGATGACCCCGAGCATCCGCGCTTGATCAAGACCATTCGCAGCAAAGGTTATCTGTTTGTCCCCGAAGCGTTCGCAGACCTGCCGTCGTGAACTCGATCTTCCTGCGCATCTACGGTGGCATGTGTGCCGCCCTGGTGCTGGTGGCGTTGCTCGGTGTGCTGGCCCTGCACCTGCTCAACCAGGTGCGCGGCGAGCAGTATCGCGAGCACCTGGCCCATGGCACGTTCTCGTTGATGGCCGACAACCTGCGGCCGATGAACGAAATCGAGCGCCGCCGGGCCCTGGCGGTGTGGGAGCGTTTGCTGGGTATTCCGCTGGCCTTGCAGCCGTTGGCCGATGCGCACCTGGATCTCGGCCAGCGCACCCGGGTGCTGCGGGGGCTGGCCCTGGTGGAGCAGACCGGGCCTTATGCGGCGAAGATTTATCGGCTGGTCAGCGACCCGGAGCCGTTGGTGCTGACCGGCGAGGTCCAGCAGATCAGCGAGCAGTTGGCCCGGGCGACTATCTATCTATTGGCCGACGAGCTGGTGCGCTACCCGGATGCCGAGCAGCCTGCGCGCCTGGCGGCGCTCAAGCAGGACAAGGGCTTTGGCTTCGACATGAAACTGCTCACCCCGGACCAGGCCGATATGGATGAAGACCAGCGCCGACGGATCAGTGAAGGCGACACGGTCATGGCCCTGGGCAAGGGCGGCGACTCGATCCGGGTATTTGCCGGTCTGTCCGGTACGCCGTGGGTCCTGGAAATCGGCCCGCTGTATCAGATGAACCCTTATCCGGCGCAATGGCTGGTGTTGATTGCCGTGCTCGGCTTGAGCCTGATCGGCCTGATCGTCTACCTCCTGGTGCGGCAATTGGAGCGGCGCCTGCGCGGGCTGGAGTCGGCGGCCACGCGGTTGGCCCAGGGCAGTCTGGAAACCCGCGTGCCTGCCGGTGATGCGGACTCCATCGGACGCCTGGCGGCGGCGTTCAATGGCATGGCCGAGCACCTGCAGCGTTCCTTGATGATCCAGCGTGAACTGGTGCGGGCGGTCTCCCACGAGTTGCGCACACCGGTGGCGCGCCTGCGTTTCGGCCTGGAAATGATTGGCGACGCGCAGACGCCCGAAGCCCGGCACAAATATATGGAGGGCATGGACAGCGATATCCAGGACCTCGACCGGCTGGTGGACGAGATGTTGACCTATGCCCGCCTGGAACAGGGCACGCCGGCGTTGAACTTCCAGCGGATCGACCTCAGTGCCCTGGTCGACCAGGTGATCGGCGAGTTGGCGCCGTTGCGGGTGGAAGTGCGGGTGATGCGCGGCTTGTGCTTTCCGCTGGCCGGCGGCGACGAGGTGTGGGTCGAAGCCGAGCCGCGTTACCTGCATCGGGCTTTGCAGAACCTGGTCAGCAACGCGATGCGCCATGCGCAGTCGCAGGTGTGCATCAGTTACCAGGTCGGGCCCTTGCGCTGCCGGGTGGATGTCGAGGACGACGGCCCCGGCGTGCCGGAAAATGCCTGGGACCGGATCTTCACGCCGTTCATGCGCCTGGATGACAGCCGCACCCGGGCCTCGGGTGGGCATGGCCTGGGGTTGTCCATCGTGCGCCGGATCATTCACTGGCACGACGGCCGGGCGCTGATCGGCAAGAGCCAGTTGCTCGACGGTGCGTGTTTCAGCCTGAGCTGGCCGCGTTATCAGGACAAGGCCTGACGCCGCGGTTCACGCCGGGATGGCGACCAGGCTCAGCAATTGTCCTTCATGCAGGCCGAATTGCCCCTGCAGTTCTCTGCCCGTGCACCATTCACTGGACAGGTCGGTCAGCAGACGCAAGCGCACCTGGCCGTGGATGTCCCACTCCAGCACTTCGGCGTGCTCGAAGTAAAAGCGTTTTTGCACCAGCGGGTAGAGCGCCTTGAACAGGCTCTCCTTGACCGAGAAGGTCAGGGTCACCAGCAGGGCGAGTTGCTCTGGGGAGCCTTCGGCCATGCGCTGCATCTCGGCCGGAATGAGAATTTCGCCGGCCAGTCGCTCGGCCCGCTCGGCGCTCAGCAGGTCTTCCAGGTCCATGCCCAGGCCCTGCCAGTGGCGTTTGGGCGCGACAATGGCCGCCGCCCGGCCGGTGCCGTGGGTGATGGACCCGGTGATATGGGCCGGCCAGATGGGCGCACGGTCTTCACCGATGGCCGGAACGCTGTCGGTGCCGTCCAGTTGCCGCAGGGCGGCGCGGGCACAGAGGCGTCCGGCGAGGAATTCGGCCTGGCGCTTGGCGACCGAGCGCTGAATACTGGCCGGCGGCTCGATACGGCTGCGCGGGAAATCGTCCGCGACGAGCTGCGCCGGGTTGAACCGGGTGCTGAGAAAGACACAATGGGCTAGCGCTTCGGGCAACGGCCAGTGGGCATCGAAGGGCGTGCAGCAGGCGGGCAGGGCGGGAAGACTGTTCATATCGGGCATTTTGCCGGGTTGCGCCGGGGCTGGGTAGTAGCGGGGTTGATCCAATGTGTTCAGGGGGAGTTCAGGGCCACCTGTTTACTCTGTATCAATGATGATGCGCGAATCTGCTGCTTGCCGGTCGGCCGTGTCTTTCATGAAACACTTTGGCAGAACTGAGTTACCGTTATGGGTGAGCGATGCCGGTAGCGTTGGGAGAGCACTATGAAATTGCTGGTGGTAGAAGACGAGGCGTTGTTGCGCCATCACTTGCAGACCCGCCTGGGTGACAATGGCCATGTGGTCGAGGCGGTGGGCAATGCTGAAGAGGCGCTGTACCAGACCGGGCAGTTCCACCACGACCTGGCGGTCATCGATCTCGGCCTGCCTGGGATGGGCGGACTGGACCTGATCCGTCAACTGCGCTCGGGTGGCAAGGTTTTCCCGATCCTGATCCTCACCGCACGCGGCAACTGGCAGGACAAGGTCGAAGGCCTGGCCGCCGGTGCCGACGACTATCTGGTCAAGCCCTTCCAGTTCGAGGAACTGGAGGCGCGGATGAATGCCTTGCTGCGGCGCTCCAGCGGTTTCACCCAGTCGACCATTACCGCCGGCCCCCTGCTGCTGGACCTCAACCGCAAGCAGGCGTCCCTCGATGACCAGCCCCTGGCGCTGACGGCCTACGAATATCGGATTCTCGAATACCTGATGCGTCATCACCAGCAGGTGGTGGCCAAGGACCGCCTGATGGAACAGCTGTATCCGGACGACGACGAGCGCGATCCGAATGTCATCGAAGTCCTGGTCGGACGCTTGCGGCGTAAGCTGGAAGGGCCGGTGGGGTTCAAACCGATCGATACCGTGCGAGGCCTGGGCTACCTGTTCAACGAGCGCTGCCGGTGATTCGTTCGCTACGGGTGCGGCTGATGCTGGCCGCCACCATCCTGGCGATCTTGTTCATGCTGGCCCTGCTCCCGGCGATGCAGGGGGCGTTCAGCCTGGCATTGCAGGATTCCATCGAGCAACGCCTGGCCTCGGACGTGACCACCTTGATTTCCGCGGCGCGTATCGAAAGACAAAAACTGCAGATGCCCGATCTGCTCCCCGACGAACGATTCAACCTGCCCGACAGCCGCCTGTTGGGTTATATCTTCGACCGTGAGGGGCGGCTGGTCTGGCGTTCCCGGGCGACCCAGGAAGAACACATCAATTACCGCCCACGGTATGACGGGCGCGGCAACGAATTCGCGAAAATCCGCGAAGACAACGGCAACGAATTTTTCGTCTACGACGTCGAGGTCAAGTTGCTCGGCGGCAAGAGCGCCGCCTACAGCTTTGTGGCGCTGCAACCCATGCGCGAATACAACATGACCCTGGCCGGCCTGCGGGAAAAACTCTACCTGGGTTTCGGCGCGGCCTTGTCCGTACTGCTGGCGCTGCTCTGGCTCGGCCTGACCTGGGGCCTGCGCGCGCTGCGGCGGCTGAGCCAGGAACTGGACCAGATCGAGAGCGGCGAACTGGAAAGCCTCAGCGAGGAGCATCCACGGGAACTGCTGCGCCTGACCGGCTCCCTCAACCGCCTGTTGCGCAGCGAGCGTGAACAGCGCAGCCGCTATCGCGATTCCCTGGACGACCTGGCCCACAGCCTGAAAACACCCCTGGCGGTCCTGCAAGGGGTCAGCGAGGGGATGGCGCAGCGGCCCCAGGATCGTGAACAGGCCCGAGTCCTGCAAAGCCAGATCGAACGGATGAACCAGCAGATCAGCTACCAGCTGCAGCGCGCCAGCCTGCGCAAGAGCGGCCTGGTCCGGCATCAGGTCGAACTGCGGCCGGTGCTCGACAGCCTGTGCAGCACGCTGGACAAGGTGTATCGCGATAAACGGGTTGTGGTCGCCATCGACGTGCCGCAATTCAGCCATGTGCCGATCGAGCAGGGCGCGCTGCTGGAACTGCTGGGCAACCTGCTGGAGAACGCCTACCGCTTGTGTCTGAGCCAGGTGCGGATCAGCCTGCGCCGGGGCTTGCAGGGGATCGAAGTGTATGTCGAAGACGATGGGCCGGGGGTGCCGCCGGACCAGCGCGCGCGGGTACTGCAACGCGGCGAGCGCCTGGATCGCCAGCACCCGGGGCAGGGCATCGGCCTGGCGGTGGTCCAGGACATTATCCAGAGTTACGACGCGGAGATGACCCTGGGGGATTCGACCCTGGGCGGCGCGTCGTTCCGGATTCATTTCCCGCCACAGTAACGGTAGGGCCCGTCTCTAGAGTTCCTGGGCGCGATAGGCACCGGGGGTCAGGCCGGTCCACTTCTTGAAGGCCCGGTGAAAGGCCGAGGGCTCGGAAAACCCCAGCTGCTCGGCGATCTGTTGCAACGACAGTTCGCTGCGGCCCAGATGGTAGATGGCGATGTCCCGCCGCAGTTGATCCTTGAGCTCCTGAAAACTCGTGCTTTCCTCGCGCAAGTGCCGCCGCAGGGTCTGCGGGCTGATGTGCAGCTGTTGGGCGACGGCTTCCAGGTCCGGCCAACGACTGGCATCGCGACTGAGCAGGCGCCGCAGCTGGCTGCTCAGGCTGTCGCCGTCGTCGGGCCGGGCCAGCAGGTCGGCGGGGGCGCGAGCGAGGAACTGCTTGAGCGTGCGCTCGTCCTGCTGCAACGGCATGCCCAGGTAGCGGCTGTTGAACAGCAGGCTGCTGGTGCTGGTGTCGAAGCTCAGGGGGCAGGGAAACAACAGATCGTATTCACTGGCATGCTCGGGCCTCGGGTAGCCGAAGCTGGCCTCGAGCAGGGGAATGCGCTGGCCGATCAGCCAACTGCCCAGGCGGTGCCAGATCACCAGCAGGCACTCGCTGAGAAAGTGATCCGGGTCCCACAGGTTCGAAGCGTCCAGGCTCAGCCGCGCGCAGTCGCCTTCGCGGCTGAGTTGCAGGCGCGGCGCGTCGGGAAACAGGCTGTAGAACCGCAGGCTGCGATTCAGGGCCTTTTCCAGGGTGGAACAGTGAATCAGCGCATGCATCATCATGGCGAAGGTGCCGCGACGGCAGCGGCTCTGGCCGAACCCCAGGTATTCGTCGTCCAGTTCCAGCCAGAGCCCTTGCAGCAATTGGGTGAACAGCTCCGGCGCCAGGCGTGCTCGCGGTTCGTCGAGCCACTGCGGGGCGATACTCAAGCGTTGCAGCAGCGGCGCACAGTCGTGACCCTGCCGACGCGCACCCTCCAGGGCGGCGCGGGCGAAGTGGCTGGCGATACTGCGTTCACGCATGGGGCGGTCCGGTCCGTTGAGTGCTCGATGGTAGTCATGGAAATGGCGCAGGGACAAGGCGGATATCCGCCAAATCCTCGGCTGCTTTGGGGTGGATGGGCGGAAAACCGCCATCTATGCTGTAGGGGTAACCGTGCGATAAAACCCGCCAGGGATGATGGCTAAAGGCTTTGCCGTTATTTTTCAAAAGTGGCACGGGCTTTGCGAAGCGTTAAGAGGTCTGCCCCACGCAGTTCGATAAAAAACAAAAATCCCTCCGGTGCAGGAGGGTTCGTGCTTCAGGTCCCATGGCCGCTGATGGATAACGGGCGTGTGATCTCTTGAGGAACTTTGCAATGACGACTCGTCAGCCACTGTACAAATCCCTGTATTTCCAGGTGGTCGTAGCTATCGCTATCGGCATCCTGCTCGGCCATTTCTACCCACACACTGCGGTGGCCCTCAAGCCACTGGGTGACGGCTTCATCAAGCTGATCAAAATGGTCATCGCCCCGATCATCTTCTGCACCGTTGTCAGCGGCATCGCCGGCATGCAGAGCATGAAGGCTGTCGGCAAGACCGGCGGCTACGCGCTGATGTACTTCGAAGTGGTTTCCACCATCGCCCTGCTGATCGGCCTGGTCGTGGTCAACGTCATCCAGCCGGGTAGCGGCATGCACATCGACGTGGCCACCCTGGATGCCTCGAAAGTCGCGGCCTATGTCACCGCGGGTGCTGACCAGAGCGTCGTTGGCTTCATCCTCAACGTGATCCCGAACACCATCGTCGGCGCCTTCGCCAACGGCGACATCCTGCAAGTGCTGATGTTCTCGGTGATCTTCGGTTTCGCCCTGCATCGCCTGGGTGCCTACGGCAAGCCGCTGCTGGAGTTCATCGATCGTTTCGCCCACGTCATGTTCAACATCATCAACATGATCATGAAACTGGCCCCCCTGGGTGCGCTGGGTGCCATGGCCTTCACCATCGGTGCCTACGGCGTGAGCTCCCTGGTGCAACTGGGCCAGCTGATGATCTGCTTCTACATCACCTGCGTCCTGTTCGTGGTGGTGGTGCTGGGCGCCATCTGCCGTGCACACGGTTTCAGCGTGTTGAAGCTGGTTCGCTACATCCGTGAAGAGCTGCTGATCGTACTGGGGACTTCCTCTTCGGAATCGGCCCTGCCACGCATGCTGGTCAAGATGGAACGCCTGGGCGCGAAGAAATCGGTAGTCGGCCTGGTGATCCCGACCGGCTACTCCTTCAACCTCGACGGTACCTCGATCTACCTGACCATGGCGGCCGTGTTTATCGCTCAGGCGACTGACACCCACATGGACATCACCCACCAGATCACCCTGCTGCTGGTGCTGCTGTTGTCCTCCAAGGGCGCTGCGGGCGTGACCGGTAGTGGTTTCATCGTGCTGGCGGCGACCTTGTCGGCTGTGGGTCACCTGCCGGTGGCTGGTCTGGCACTGATCCTCGGTATCGACCGCTTCATGTCCGAAGCCCGTGCCCTGACCAACCTGGTGGGCAACGCCGTGGCGACCCTGGTGGTGGCCAAGTGGGTCAAGGAACTGGATGAAGACAAGCTGCACACGGAACTGGCTTCCGGTGGTCGCGGTATTGAAGACGAGCGCGCACAGGATGACCTGGGCGTAGCCGAAGGCTCGGCGCCAAGCGTCAAGTAAGCTTCAGCGTTAATAAAAACCCATCTTCGGATGGGTTTTTTTATGCCAGCGGGAATCTGGGCGTTTACGTCAGGGACTCTGAACGTTGTGGTACTTGCTGCCGTTGGGCTGGCTGCCTACCCTGGGGCCTGTCGATCTGGAAAGGCAAAACCCATGCACGGTCCGCTGGCGTCACTCAAGGTCCTGGATTTCTCGACACTGTTGCCGGGGCCGTTTGCCTCGCTGTTGCTGGCCGACCTGGGCGCCGAGGTGCTGCGCATCGAGGCGCCTGGCCGTCTGGACCTGCTGCGGGTATTGCCGCCCCACGACCGTGACGTTTCCGCCAGCCATGCCTGGCTCAACCGCAACAAGCGCAGCCTGGCCCTGGACTTGAAGCAGGCCGCGGCAGTGGTGGTGATCCATGACCTGCTGCGCGAACATGACATCGTCCTCGAGCAGTTCCGTCCCGGGGTGATGGATCGGCTGGGGCTGGGTTATGAAGCCCTGAAGGCGATCAACCCACGCTTGATCTACGTGTCGATCACCGGCTACGGCCAGACCGGCCCTTATCGCGACCGCGCCGGGCACGACATCAACTACCTGGCGTTGTCGGGGCTGGCCAGCTACACCGGGCGCCGGGAGGGCGGACCGCTGCCCCTGGCGATGCAGGTGGCGGATGTCGCGGGCGGTTCGCTGCATGGGGTGATCGGCTTGCTGGCGGCCGTTATCGCCCGGCAGCAGACAGGGTTGGGGCAGCAGGTCGATATCAGCATGACCGATTGCGCCTTCAGCCTGAATGCCATGGCCGGGGCGGGTTTCCTCGCTTGCGGGGTTGAGCCGGGGCCGGAGCAGCAGATGCTCAATGGCGGCAGCTTCTATGACTATTACCGCAGCCGGGAAGGCCGTTGGTTTGCCGTGGGCAGCCTGGAGCCGGGGTTTATGCAGTCGTTGTGCGAAGCGTTGGGACGACCGGAGCTGGCGGCCCAGGGGCTATCGTCCCGGCCCGAGGAGCAACAGGCGTTGAAGCAGGCGCTGCAAATCGAGTTCGAAAAACATGACTTCGATGAGCTGTACGTTTTGTTTGCCGGGCTGGATGCCTGCGTTGAGCCGGTACTCAGCCTGGGCGAGGCCGTCGAGCATCCGCAGTTGCAGGCGCGGGAGGTGGTGGTGCAGGTGCCCCGCGGCGATGGAAGCATGCAGGCGCAGATGGCCTGTCCGCTGAAGTTTTCCCAGGGGCTGCCGGCACCTCGGCATATCGGTGCGCGGCTGGGTGAGCATGCTGATGAAGTCTTGCGGGAGTTGGGCTACAGCCTTGAGCAGATTGCCGAATTGCGCGCCGCCGGTGTCATTGCTTGAGCACGGTCCTTGTAGGAGCCGGCTTGCCGGCGATGGCGTCCGCAAGGTCGATGCAAGTCCTGCTGGCCTCATCGCTGGCAAGCCAGCTCCTACAGAAGACGGTTTGTGGCGAACCCCGATTTGTAGGAGCCGGCTTGCCGGCGATGGCGTCTGAAAGGTCGATGCAAGTCCCGCTGGCCTCATCGCTGGCAAGCCAGCTCCTACAGAAGACGGTTTGTGGCGAACCCCGATTTGTAGGAGCCGGCTTGCCGGCGATGGCGTCCGCAAGGTCGACGCAAATCCCGCTGGCCTCATCGCTGGCAAGCCAGCTCCTACAGGACCGCGTCTCACCACAAAAGTATCGTGCTGCCCTGGCTCCTACAGGGGCTGTATCGTCCCCCCAGTCATGTATTCGACGCGGGCTTATTCGGTACGTGTTTCGCCGCTGAACACCAACGTATTTCGGCAGCGCCGGCACAGGTAACGCCGTCCCTCGCTCACCAGCCGATGACGCTGGCTGGAAAACGCAAAATCGCTGTCGGCGCACGGACAGCGGTAGATATACCGCATCACCCGGCGACGCTGGACCTCATAGGTGTGGCAGCGATTGGGCGGCAGTTCGTACACGCCGCGCATGATCAACTGCCATTCCTCGCCATGGGGCTGGATGCGCTCGCCGAACAGCTGATGGGCGATCAGGTGCGCGACCTCGTGGGCCACGGTCTGCTTGAGGAAGTCCTCGCTGTTTTCCCGGTACAGCTGCGGATTGAAGCGCAGCAGGTTTTCATGCAGGTGCGCCACGCCGGCTTTCTGGCCGCGCAGCTTGAGGCTGACCAGCGGACGCTTGAAAGGTCGTTTGAAAAAGGATTCGGCTTGTTGGAAACAGTCTTCGACGCGGGTCTTGAGTTGCTCGGGCATGCTGTACGGATCTCCAGAAAGGCGAGTATGCCGTAAACCCGGGGATTTCCGAATCCGTCAGGCGCCGTATGGTCGTGACACATTAAAAGGCCGCCTTGCGGCGGCCGGTGTTGGCAGTTATGGCTTTGTTTTATTCAGTTGGTGTACACCGGGCCGACGCCCAAACCCCAGACAATCACGGTAAAGGCCATGATCGCCACCAGCACCACCAGGCCGACGGCCAGGACGGAGCTGGAGAACAGGAACCCTTCGTCTTGCGGGATGTTCATAAAGGTCGGCAGGCCGACATACAGCAGATAGACGGTGTAGCAGATGGCCGCCGTGCCGACGATCATCCCCAGCCACATATGTGGGTAGAGCGCCGCCAGCCCGCCGACGAACAACGGTGTCGCGGTGTAGGTGGCGAAGGCCACGCAACGGGCCAGGCTCGGATTGGCGTCATAGGTACGCGCCATCCAGTGGATAAACGCGCCCATGACCGCCACCCCGCCGAGCATGGCGATGTAGGACATGAGAGTCATCCAGATGGCGCTGTCCTGGGTCAGCATCACCGGCGCACGGTTGCCGATGACCCAGCCGATCCGGGTGGTGCCGATAAACGCCGAAATGGCCGGGATGGCAGCCAGGATCAAGGTGTGGGTGAGGTACATGTGACCGATGCTTTCCTCGGCATCGCCACGGATTTGTCGCCATTCCTGATCAGGGTGGGTGAACAGTCCTACGACGTGATGGATCATGTCAGTCACTCCTTTTGTTATTGCCATCGCCCCCCGGTGGAGCGCCTGCGGGCCAAGTGGCCGAAGTCAGGTCTGGATTTATATGCGACCTTATGTCGCAGTATAGGGAGGGCGAGAGGCGCGCTTTAGAGCAAATCGAACTGTCGGGCGCGACTGTAATCGCATTGTCTTATTGGGTGTCGCTGGCCTTGCCTGAACAGCGGCGGCGCGCCGTCTTCGCCCCGCGCCGGTTTATAGGTAAAATAATCGGCTTTTCGACACACCTCGCGCGGATTTCAAGGGTTAGGGCAAGAGCTATGGGCACTCTTTCGGTCAATCAGAACAAACTGCAGAAACGCTTGCGTCGGCAAGCCGGTGAGGCGATCGCCGACTTCAACATGATCGAAGAGGGTGACAAGGTCATGGTCTGCCTGTCCGGTGGCAAGGACAGCTACACACTGCTTGATGTTCTGATGCACTTGCAGAAAGTCGCGCCGATCAAGTTCGACATCGTCGCCGTGAACATGGACCAGAAACAGCCCGGTTTCCCCGAGCATGTGCTGCCGGCCTACCTGAAAGAGCTGGGCGTGGAGTATCACATCGTCGAGAAGGACACCTACTCGGTGGTCAAGGAGCTGATACCCGAAGGCAAGACCACCTGCTCGCTGTGTTCGCGCCTGCGTCGCGGCACGCTGTACACCTTCGCCGACCAGATCGGCGCGACCAAGATGGCCCTGGGGCATCACCGCGACGATATCGTCGAAACCTTCTTCCTCAACCTGTTCTACAACGGTTCGCTCAAGGCCATGCCGCCCAAGCTGCGGGCCGATGACGGGCGCAACGTGGTGATCCGTCCGCTGGCTTATTGCAACGAGAAGGACATCCAGGCCTATTCCGACCTCAAGCAATTCCCGATCATTCCCTGCAACCTCTGCGGCTCCCAGGAAAACCTGCAACGCCAGGTGGTCAAGGAAATGCTCCAGGAGTGGGAGCGCAAGACCCCCGGGCGTACCGAAAGCATCTTCCGTGGTTTGCAAAATGTCGTGCCGTCGCAACTGGCTGATCGCAACCTGTTCGACTTCACCCACCTTAGAATCGATGAAACCGCCGCGTCGCGCTTCGTCAATGTAGTGAACCTCTGAATGCGCGATTACAAATGGTTGCATGAGTACTGCCTGAACCGCTTTGGTTCGGCGGCTGCACTGGAAGCCGAATTGCCGGTGCCAGCCAGTTCGCAGCAATTGCGTGAACTACCGGACGATCGTTATCTGTCGATGATTGCCTTGCGGGTGTTCCGCGCCGGCCTCAAGCACAGCCTGGTGGACGCCAAATGGCCGGTGTTCGAGCAGGTGTTTTTCGGTTTCGATCCGGAGAAAGTGGTGCTGATGGGGGCCGAGCATCTGGAGCGGCTGATGCAGGATGCGCGGATCATTCGCCACCTGGGCAAGCTCAAGAGCGTGCCGCGCAATGCGCAGATGGTGTTGGACGTGGCGAAGGAGAAGGGCAGTTTCGGCGCGTTGATCGCCGACTGGCCGGTTACTGAAATCACCGGCTTGTGGAAGTACCTGGCCAAGCACGGCCATCAACTGGGCGGGCTGTCGGCACCGCGTTTCCTGCGGATGGTGGGCAAGGACACGTTTGTCCCGACCTATGACGTGGTGGCGGCGCTGAATGCGCAGAAGATCGTCGACAAGGTGCCCACCAGCCTGCGGGACCAGGCGATCGTGCAGGACGCCTTCAACCAGTGGCATGCCGAAAGCGGCCGGCCGATGTGCCAGTTGTCAATGATGTTGGCGTACACCACCAACCATTGATACGAGTCGTGGGGACTCACTGTGGCGAGGGGGCTTGCCCCCGTTCGGCTGCGCAGCAGTCGTAAAACCTGACACCTTGCTGTGTCAGGTACATCGAATGCTCTGGTTTTAGGGCCGCTGCGCGCCCCAGCGCGGGCAAGCCCGCTCGCCACAGGGAACCAGTAACATCAGGGAGCACTATACTTGGCCTTCCCCCGCCAACCGCCGATTCAACTGATGACGCCAGCGCACATACAGCATCGAGCTGCAGAACACTGCCACGCTCGCGCCCATCTCCAGTACACCGAATAGCTGCCGGTTGGGGTCGAACGCCGCCAATGCGCCCTTGAGGAAATACAGGTTCACCACATAACAGGTGAACGAGTGTCCGCGCGCGCTGCCCAGCAACATCCCTGGCAGCAAGGGCAGCAGCGGTGCCAGTTCGACCAGCAGGATCACCCAGGGCCGGGCCCCGTGCAGCTCGGCGAACATCAGGTCATAGACCGCCAGCAAGGCCATCAGGCCGAGAAAACACACCAGCGCCAACGGGCGGCTCCAGCGCACGCGCGTTTCCAGCCAGGCCTGGGGCGGCAACACCTTGGGCTTCCTAGCCACGGCCGTTCTCCAGGCTCAGGGCGGTCTTCGCCAGGCGCATGCCGAGGGCCCGGCACAGGGCGATTTCATGTTCGTCCAGGGCACGTTTGCCGTCGACGCCGGTATGGTGGCTGGCGCCATAAGGCGTACCGCCACCGCGGGTGTCGAGCAAGGCCGACTCGCTGTAGGGCAGGCCGGTGACCAGCATGCCGTGGTGCAACAGCGGCAGCAGCATCGACAACAAGGTGCTTTCCTGGCCGCCGTGCAGGCTCGACGTCGAAGTGAAGACCCCGGCCGGCTTGCCCACCAGAGCGCCGGTCAGCCACAGGTTGCTGGTGCCGTCGATAAAGTACTTCAGCGGCGCCGCCATATTGCCGAAACGGGTCGGGCTGCCGAGGGCCAGGGCCGCGCAGTGTTTCAGGTCGTCGAGGCTGGCATACAACGCGCCTTCCTCGGGGATTTCCGGGGCCACGGCTTCGCATTGGCTGGAGATCGCCGGTACGGTGCGCAGGCGTGCCTCCAGGCCCGCCTGTTCGACGCCGCGGGCAATCTGCCGGGCCATTTCACGGGTAGAGCCGTTGCGGCTGTAGAACAGCACCAGAACGTAAGGCGTGCTCACGGCAGGATCTCCAGCAGATTTTCCGGTGGACGACCGATGATCGCCTTGTCACCGGCCACCAGGATCGGTCGTTCCATCAGCTTGGGGTGGGCGGCGATCGCGGCGATCAGCTGTGTTTCGCTGAGCTGGGTGTCGGCCAGGTTCAATTGCTTGTACTCATCCTCGCCGGTGCGCAGCAATTGGCGCGAGCCGATGCCCAGCTTGCCCAGCAACTCCTTGAGTTGCGCGGCGTCCAGCGGGGTTTCCAGGTAGAGCACGACGGATGGCGTGAGGCCACGGCCCTGGAGCAGTTCCAGCGCACCGCGGGATTTCGAGCAGCGCGGGTTGTGATAAAGCGTCAGATCGGTCATGTGCGGGTCGCATCTTGCGTAAGGTGGCGGGTATTCTACCTGCCTGACGAGCGCTCCTGAACCTTGTGAGGTAAAGGGCCGCAGTCGATGACTTATTTGATGGGGGATTGTGCACATGGCAAGGCGATTGGCCGCCGTATTGGCGATGATGGGCGCGTTACTGCTGAGCGGTTGTGGCAACGATTACGGTGTCGACCAGAACGGCCAGAAGGTCGCGTCCGAGCGTCTCGACAAACAGTGGAAGGTGGTCAACTACTGGGCCGAGTGGTGTGGCCCGTGCCGTACCGAAATCCCGGAATTGAACGCCTTGTCCGAGCAGCTCAAGGGCCAGTCGGTCGAGGTGTTCGGGGTGAACTTCGATGGTTTGCAGGGCGATGACCTGCGCAAGGCCGGCGAAACCCTGGGCATCCGTTTCACGGTGCTGGCCCAGGATCCGGCGGACTTTTTCGATCTGCCGCGCAGTGAAGCCTTGCCGGTGACTTACATCATCGATGACAAGGGCAAGGTCCGCGAGCAGTTGATGGGCGAGCAGACGGCGGCGGGTGTGCTGGCGAGGCTGAAGGCCCTCAAGGGCTGAAGGTGCCGGGGGAAGGTCAGGAACTGCGGGCCTTCGAGCCTGCCGATGGTTCCTGCCGGTCGCGTTTTTTCCAGAGCGGCCGGGCGACCAGAGCGATCATGATCACCAACAGCGCAGCGGCCAGGCTGTTGAGCACGCGCAGATAGGTGAGGCCGATTTCGGCATCACCGGGTTGGCCCAACTGGGCAACCAGGATGAAGTGCGGCGTCAGAAACAGCGTAAAGGCCAGGTAGCTGATGTTGCGGCAGGCCAGTGTTCCGATCGACAGGGGCAGAATCAGCCACGCCATCAGCAGCGGCGAGTGGATGAAATGACCCAGTAGCATGGCGATCAGCGCGCCGAGCAAGGTGCCCGCCACCCGTTCGACAGACACTTTCAAGGTGGCGGCAAACCCGGGCTGGCTGATCAGCAGCACCGTCAGGGTCATCCAGTAGCCGTGATCCACTGCGCAGTAGTGTACCGCGGCCACTGCAATGGCCGTGGCCAACGCAACACACACGCCATGCAGAAAACCATGGGAGCCCAGGTTGAGGTGTTGCCGCAGCAGGCTTGACAGGGGCGCGGGCGGCTCGTCCGGGAGCACCGCCCGTTCACCGGGCCGCCACGACAGCAGGTTGATGGCGCTTGCCCAGAGGCTGCCGTAGAGAAAGTAACAGGCATAACCGACGGCATGCTCAAGGCTGTTTCCGGCAACGGCCGTCGATACCGCGAAGGCCGTGGCGACCAGCAAGGCCGGGACGCTAATCCGCTTGCCCGCCACGCTGGCGAAGGCGCCGCAGAAGCCGATGACCGCCGCCAGGCCGATCATCAATGGCGCACAGGTCCCGCTCCAGACCCCGAGCCCCGACGCGAACGCGCCCGCCAGGCTGAACACCAGGGCGAACCGGCAGCGGTTGACGAAGCGCCCGCCAGGCAGGCTGATGCAGCTCCAGAATGCGGCGATGGCCGACCAGCCGAGCAGCGGATTGTGACAGTACACCGCGAGGATCGCCGGGACCGCACAGGCGATCCCGCCGCGGCTGAGGTCGGCCATGTGGATCTGGCGGGCTCTGCCTGCGTCTGCCAACCGACGCAGGATCGCTGTCGCTTTCGAGGTCACGGGCTGTTGCATGATGGACTCAGCAGGCCGGAGTGCGGGCGAGGATGGATTCGTCGATCTGCTCGATCGACGTCACCCCAGTGAGGGTCATGGCCACGCGCATTTCCTGGGCAAAGATATCCAGCATGTTTTCCACGCCGTGTTGCCCGTCAGCCGCCAGGGCGTACACCGTCGAGCGGCCAAGCAGCACGCTTTTCGCGCCGAGGGCCAGCATCCGCACCACATCCAGCCCCGAGCGGATCCCCGAGTCGACCAGTACGGTCAGGTCGCTGCCCACGGCCTGGGCAATCGGCGGCAGCGCCTTGGCAGTGGATAGCACGCCATCGAGCTGACGCCCGCCGTGGTTGGAGACCACGATCCCGTCGGCGCCGAAGCTGACGGCGTCCCTGGCATCCTGCGGGTCGAGGATGCCCTTGATGATCATCGGGCCTTTCCAGAATTCGCGGATCCACTCCAGGTCCTTCCAACTGATGGAGGGGTCGAAGTTGTTGGCCAACCAGCCGACATAATCTTCCAGGGTGGTGGCCTTGCCCAGGTACTTGGAGACATTGCCCAGATCATGTGGACGTCCCAGGACGCCAACGTTGAACGCCCAGTCCGGTTTCATCGTCGCCTGCAGGATCCGGCGTGTGGCGGCATAGGGACCGGACATGCCCGAATGTGCATCGCGATAGCGCGCGCCCGGTGTCGGCATGTCCACGGTGAACACCAGGGTCTTGACTCCGGCGGCCTGAGCCCGTTCGAGCGCATTGCGCATGAAGCCGCGATCCTTGAGCACATAGAGCTGGAACCAGATGCTCTGCGGGCTTTGTGACGAGACTTCCTCGATAGAGCACACCGAGACCGTTGACAGGCAGTAGGGGATGCCCTTATCAGCGGCAGCCTTGGCTGCCTGGACTTCGCCACGGCGCGCATACATGCCTGTCAGGCCCACCGGGCTCAGGATGATGGGCATGGCCATCGGTTGGTCGAACAAGCGGGTTTTCAGACTCAGGCGGTCGACATTTTTCAGGATCCGCTGGCGCAGGCTGATGTCCGCCAGATCCGTAGCGTTTTTCTTCAGTGTGTGTTCGGCGTAGGCGCCGCCGTCGATGTAGTCGAACAGAAAGCGTGGCAGCTTGCGGCGTGCCGCTTCGCGGTAGTCAGTGGCCGATGAAATGATCATGGGGAGCCGGTTCCTCTGAGTGAAGGGCTGGCCTGCCTGAGCCTTGATCCATAGGGTCAAGACTGTGGGTTAGCCGACGGACTCAGGGTAGGGAAAACCCTTGTATGATAAAAACAACTTTTTCAACTTTGATTTAGTCGCAAAAGGAATAGTCATGAATCTGCGGACGTTGCGGGCCTTTGTCGAGGTCGTGCGCCAGGGCGGTTTCTCCCAGGCGGCGCAAGTGGTGTCGTTGACCCAGTCGACCGTCAGCAAGGCGGTCAAGACCTTGGAGGATGAACTGGGAATGCCGCTGCTCAACCGTATCGGGCATCGCAGCGAATTGACCGCGGCCGGGGAGATTACCTACCGCAGGGCGTTGGTGCTGCTGGCCGAGCGCAGCGACCTGATGGCCGAACTCGACGAATTGCGCGGGCTCAAGCGTGGTGTACTGCGCATCGGTTTGCCGCCGGTGGGCAGTGGTGCCTTGTTCGCCAGCATGTTTGCCACCTATCGAAGTCGTTATCCGAATATCGATATCGAACTGGTCGAGCACGGCAGCCAGAAATTGCATGAGTGTCTGCTGGCGGGGGAAGTCGACCTGGCGGCTCTGCTGGTGCCCATTGGCGAGGAGTTTGATTATCAGGAGGTGAGGTCGGAGCCGCTGATTGTCCTTATGCCGTCAAACCATCCGTTGTCAGGCAGCAGGACGGTGGATTTTGCCCACCTGGCGTCATCGCCGTTTATCCTCTTCGAGGCCGGGTTTGCCCTCAACCGGATTATTCTCGCGGCGTGCGAACTCAGGGGCGTGGTGCCCAAGGTTACGGCCCGCAGTGCCCAGGTCGACTTCATCGTCGATCTGGTGGTGGCTGGCCTGGGCGTGGCGTTTCTGCCACAAATGCTTGCGCAGAAACATCGGCATGAAGGGATTGTGCAAATCCCGCTGGATGAGCCGCAGACTGATTGGCATATCGCCCTGGCCTGGCGTCGCAATGCGCATTTGCCACCGGCAGCACTGGCCTGGCTGGAGCTGGCGGAGGAAATGAAGGGGGCTTGAAACGGGCGCTGTGTGGCTTTGGCACACAGCGCGCCTTGCAGGTACGACCTGGAAGTGCTTCAGCCTTCTTCCGACCACAGCCGCAGCGGTTTGCCTTCCTGCGGCCAGAAACGCACTTGCTCGATGGGCGAGATATCCCAGCGCTGGACATTTTCCAGCGCCTGGAGGAAGCGTTTTTCCTGCTCCATCAACGCCGGTGCGCAGAGCTTGCGGGTGCTGCCGACCTTGCCGAAGCTCAGGTTGCCGCCGTCCAGGGTGTAGGGCGCGAACCAGTGGTTGCAACCGCCGGTGCCATAGGCCCGGCCGTCGTCGCCGAGGGTGACGGTCAGATGGCTGTTGTCGATCAGCGGACGTTCGCCGATCCACTCCAGCACATAGCTGTGATCCTGTTTCAATTGCACCTGTTCGCCGGCGCAGCCGTACAGGCTGGCTGCCAGCATTCCCAGAATCACCGCGCGTTTCATTACTTTGCCTCCTGGCATCTCGGGCACAGGTGTTTTTCGCCCTGTGTGGTCCAGCCCAGCTCGGCGATACGCGCCGTGGCGGCTGGTTTTTGCGCGGGGTTACCGAGCTTGGCGTCCACCGCGAATTCGAAGTTCAGTTCCTTGGCGCAGCTGTCGCAGTTGACCTGCCACTGGTGAATCGCCAGTTCGCCGAAGACCGGACCCTTGGCCACCGCGACCCATTGGCCTGGCGGATTGATCAGGTGACGCACGGTGTCCACGGTCAGGCGCATGGACAGGTCCTTGCTGCCCTTGAGGGTCACCAGCAGGACATCGTCGGCGCGGATCGAGCCACCGTTGCCGGTGACCTGATAGCGTCCCGGCACCAGGGCGCGGCATTCGGTCAGGGTGTGTTGCGGGTTCATCAGGCTGTAGCGGAAATCGTGTTCGACCATGGGTCCTCCAAATATGGCCGGTATGCTAGCACGCAGACGCCGCGCAAATGGCAGCGGCGTGTGACCTTCGATCCGGTGAGGCCCGCGGGCGGGGTCAGCTATTGACTTGGTTTTGCGGCACGCCCGCGCGCCAGGCGCCGATATTGTCCAGGGTGGTCGCGGCAATCGCGGCCAGTGCCTCATGGGTCAGGAAGGCCTGGTGGGCGGTGACGATCACATTGGGAAAGGTCAGCAGGCGCGCCAGCACATCATCCTGCAGCGGCAGGTCGGAACGGTCCTCGAAGAATACCTGGGCCTCTTCCTCGTAGACATCCAGGCCCAGGTAGCCCAATTGACCGTCCTTGAGCGCGTCGATCAGCGCCGGGGTGTCCACCAGGCCGCCGCGCCCTGTGTTGATCAGCATCGCGCCCGGTTGCAGATGGGCGAGGCTGTCGCGGTTGATCAGATGATGGGTGTCGGCGGTCAGCGGGCAGTGCAGGCTGATGATCCGGGACTGCGCCAGCAGCTCGGGCAGGCTCAGATAGCGGGCGCCGAGGGCCAGCAGTTCGGGATTGGGGAAGGGATCATAGGCCAGTAGCTGGCAACCGAACCCGGCCATGATCCGCGCGAAGGTCGCACCGATCTGCCCGGTGCCGACCACGCCGACGGTCTTGCCCACCAGGTCGAAGCCGGTCAGGCCATGCAAGCTGAAGTCGCCTTCGCGGGTGCGGTTGTAGGCGCGGTGCAGGCGCCGATTGAGGGCCAGGACCAGGGCGACGGCATGTTCGGCTACTGCATGGGGCGAGTAGGCCGGCACACGGACCACGCACAGGCCCAGGCGCGCGGCGGCGTCCAGGTCGACATGGTTGTAGCCCGCCGAGCGCAGGGCGATCAAGCGGGTGCCGCCGGCGGCCAGCGCTTCCAGTACCGGTGCACTCAGGTCGTCATTGATAAAGGCGCAGACCCCCTCATGCCGATGGGCCAGGGGCGCCGTATCCAGGTTCAGCCGTGCCGGCTGGAAATGCAGTTCGAGGTCGTTGGTGCCGCAGAGGGCGAGGAAACTGTCACGGTCATAGGTCTGGCTGCTGAAGAAAATGACGCGCATTGGGGGCTTCCTTTCGAGGAGATAGCCGACACTCTAGCGTCGGCGTCCATTAAACCTCTTGCCGTGGATCAGGCACTGACACGGGCCTCGGCGGCGAGACGGGCGATGGCGACGTCCAGTTCGTCCAGTGCCTGGCGGGCGTTGGGGGCGTCCTGCTTGAGCAGGGTTTCGCTGCGCTGGCAGGCCGCGCGCAATTGCGGCACACCACAGTAGCGGGTGGCGCCGTGCAGGCGATGGACCCGCTCGATCAGGGCGTTGTGGTCGTTGGCGTTACGGGCCTGGCGAATGGCTTCGCGGTCGGCTTCCAGCGAGGCCAGCAGCATCGCCAGCATGTCGGCGGCCAGGTCAGGCTTGCCGGCGGCCAGGCGCAGGCCTTCGTCCGGGTCGAGCACCAGCAGCTCGCTGCCGCTGCGGCTTTGGTCGCCGCCGCGTTCCAGGCCTTGGTTGCGCAGGGCCAGTCCGGTCCATTTCAACACCACCTGGGCCAGTTGCCGCTCACTGATCGGCTTGGTCAGGTAGTCGTCCATGCCGCTTTGCAGCAGGGCACGTTTTTCGTTGGCCATGGCGTGGGCGGTGAGGGCGACGATGGGCAGCGGTGTGCTTTGCCGTTCATGTTCCCATTGGCGAATCGCCTCGGTGCTTTGCCGGCCATCCATGCCGGGCATCTGCACATCCATCAGCACCAGGTCGAAGGCTTCGCGCTGCACGGCGTCGATGGCCGCGTAACCGCTGTCCACCGCCAGCACCCAGGCGCCCATGTCTTCGAGCAGGGTCTGCACCAGCAGCAGGTTGGCCGGGTTGTCGTCGACGCAGAGCACCCGCGGTGCCCGGCTGCCCAGGGGTTCGACGGGTTCCTGACGGACCGGGCGCGGAGTGATCAGCTCGGCCAGGGCCCGGCGCAATTTGCGCGTGCAGGCCGGCTTGGCCTGGAGCTGGCCGTGGGGGTTGGGCACGCAGAGCTGGAACAGCGTCTGCTCGGTCGTCGGGCACAGCACCAGCACTTTGCAGCCGAGGTGTTCGAGGTCCCAGATGTGCTGGCTCAAACGTTCCGGCGGCATTTCCTGGGCGGTGACGCCGAGGACCGCGAGGTCGATGGCCTGCTCGGTCTGGTGCGCCCCGGTCACCCCATTGGCGAGGTTTTGCAGGCTGTTGAACGGCGTCACCTCGAGCCCGCAATCTTCCAACTGATGCTGCAGGGCCTGGCGTGACAGTTCGTGGTTTTCCAGGACCGCCACCCGGCGCCCGAGCAGCGGCGCGGCAGGCAGGTCCTCGATGTCGTCGCGGGTCTTGGGCAGGCTCAGGCTGATCCAGAATTCGGAGCCTTCGCCCGGGGTGCTGTCGACACCGATCTCACCGCCCATCTGCTCGATCAGGCGCTTGGAGATCACCAGCCCCAGGCCGGTGCCGCCGGGTTGCCGCGACAACGAGTTGTCGGCCTGGCTGAAGGCCTGGAACAGCGCCCGGACATCCTGGCTCGACAAGCCGATGCCGGTGTCTTGCACACTGATGCGCAACTGCACGCTGTCTTCGTGTTCTTCCTCAAGCATGGCCCGGGCGACGATGGTGCCTTCGCGGGTGAACTTGATCGCGTTGCTCACCAGGTTGGTGAGGATCTGCTTGAGTCGCAGCGGGTCGCCGATCAGCGACAGCGGGGTGTCGCGATAGACCAGGCTGACCAGCTCCAACTGCTTGGCGTGGGCCGCTGGAGCGAGGATGGTCAGGGTGTCCTGGAGCAGGTCACGGAGGTTGAACGGGATGCTGTCGAGCACCAGTTTGCCGGCCTCGATCTTCGAGAAATCGAGAATTTCGTTGATGATCCCCAACAGGCTGTCGGCGGATTTCTCGATGGTGCCCAGGTAATCGAGCTGGCGCGGGGTCAGTTCGCTTTTCTGCAACAGGTGGGTGAAGCCGAGGATGCCATTGAGCGGCGTGCGGATCTCGTGGCTCATGTTGGCGAGGAACTCGGATTTGATCCGGCTGGCCTCCAGGGCCTCCTTGCGCGCCAGGTCCAGTTCGATGTTCTGGATCTCGATGGTTTCCAGGTTCTGCCGCACGTCCTCGGTGGCCTGGTCGATGCTGTGCTGCAATTCTTCCTGGGCGTTCTGCAGGGTCTCGGCCATGCGGTTGATGCCCGACGCCAGTTGATCCAGTTCCTGGCTGCCCAAGGGTGGCAGGCGGGTTTCCAGGTTGCCTTCCTTGAGTTGGGCGACGGCTTGCTTGATCTTGCTGATCGGCGTGTTGATGGTGCGGCTCATGCGCAAGGCCAGCAAGGCGGTGCCGAGCAGGCCGGTGGCAATCAGCAGCAGGCTGGCGAACAGGCTGCGATAGCCGCGCAGCAACATATTGTTATGGGACAGTTCCAGTTCGACCCAGCCCAGCAGGCGGTCGGCTTCTTCGGGGATCACTTCCCCGGAAATATTGCGGTGGCGGCCGAAGACCGGCAACAGATAGCGCGTGGCATCGTTGCCGGTGCGCTGTAACAGGTGGCTGCTGTTACCGATGGGCGGCTGGTTGAGCATGCTTGGGCCAGCATGGGCCAGTTGCTCACGGTTGGCGCCGAGAAAGGACACGGCGCGCACGTCGGTCTGTTCCAGGGACTGGGTGGCGATGCGTTCCAGCAGGTCGACATCGTTATGGCCCAGGGCCGGCGCGACCAGCGGTGCGAGCTGCTCGGCGATCATCTCGCCGCGTTGCAGCAACTGGGTCTGCAGGTCCGACTGTTGCAGCCAGGTGAAATACCCGCCCAGCACCAACGCCATCAACGTGGTCGGCAGCAGGGTGAGCAGTAGTACGCGGCCTTTGATGCCCAGGTTTTTAAGCACGCAACAGTCTCCGTCAGATACAGCGTCCGGCAGATACGCCCATCTTCGATTCTCGGCGTGCGCGTCCTGCGCCCGCTCTACTTGCGCAGTGTAGCCATTTGCGGGGGGGTAAATCTCGCAAAGTTCGCAGGGATCTCATGGGCCGCCATCCCCCCGGGAACGCTTGCTTGCGGGACATTATCAATTGCAATGTCGACGAGTTGTCGGGTAAACCCCTCCTTATAGCTATAAGCCATAAGCACCGCACTTTGCGTGATATGGAGAGCCGACGTTTGTCGGTATGATGTCAGCCCCCGCAGTCTGGATTGCGAATACGCCATGACCTTGCAGTACCCCACCATCGCCGATTGCGTCGGCAATACACCTTTGGTCCGCTTGCAGCGCCTGCCCGGCGTCACCAGCAATACCCTGTTGCTCAAGCTCGAAGGGAACAACCCCGCAGGGTCCGTCAAGGATCGCCCGGCACTGTCGATGATCACCCGCGCCGAACTGCGCGGGCAGATCCAGGCCGGCGATACCCTGATCGAAGCCACCTCGGGCAACACCGGGATCGCCCTGGCCATGGCCGCGGCGATCAAGGGCTACAAGATGATCCTGATCATGCCGGACAACTCCACCGCCGAACGCAAGGCGGCAATGACCGCCTATGGCGCCGAGCTGATCCTGGTGACCCGCGAGGAAGGCATGGAAGGTGCCCGTGACCTGGCCGAACGCATGCAGGCCGAAGGGCGTGGCAAGGTGCTCGACCAGTTCGCCAATGGCGACAATCCCGAAGCCCACTACACCAGCACCGGTCCGGAAATCTGGCGCCAGACCCAGGGCTCCATTACCCATTTCGTCAGCTCCATGGGCACCACCGGTACCATCATGGGCGTGTCGCGTTACCTGAAAGAGCAGAGCCCCGAGGTGCAGATCGTTGGTCTGCAACCGATGGAAGGCGCGTCGATTCCGGGTATCCGTCGCTGGCCCCACGAGTACTTGCCGAAGATTTTCCAGGCCGAGCGTGTCGACCGTATCGTCGACATGGGCCAGGAAGAGGCGGAGGACGTGATGCGTCGTCTGGCCCGTGAGGAAGGTATTTTCTGTGGTGTGTCCTCGGGCGGGGCGGTGGCGGCAATGTTGCGCCTGTCCCGCGAAGTCGAGAACGCGGTGATGGTCGCGATCATCTGTGACCGAGGCGACCGCTACCTGTCGACCGGCATCTACGACGCGCCCAACTGATGGCCAAGCATGAACGAGGCCTGCGCTTCCAGCCCACTGGCGGTAGCCGGGCCCCACAAATACCGACGGGCAAGAAGCAACGCCTGACCATCGAGCGGCTGTCCAACGACGGCCGTGGTATTGCCTTTATTGAAGGTCGCACCTGGTTCGTCGCCGGCGCGCTGGCTGGCGAAGAAGTCGAGGCGCGGGTACTGGGCACCCACGGCAAGGTCGTTGAGGCCCGCACCGAGCGGGTGTTCCTCGCCAGCGAGCGTCGTCGCCCCGCGCCCTGCGCCCATGCCGGGCGCTGTGGCGGTTGCAGCGTGCAGCATATGCCCCACGCTGACCAACTCGCCCTGAAACAGAGCATGCTCGCCGAGCAGTTGTCGCGTGTTGCGGGCGTCGAACCGCTGGAGTGGGCGGCGCCCCTGACCGGTCCGGAATTCGGCTATCGGCGACGGGCCCGCGTGGCCGTGCGTTGGGACGCCAAGGGCAAGACCCTCGAAGTCGGTTTCCGCGCCGCCGCCAGCCAGGACATCGTCGGCATCGACGACTGCCCGGTGCTGGTACAGGCCTTGCAACCGATCATGCGGGAATTGCCGGCCATGCTGCGCCGCTTGAGCAAACCCCAGGCCCTGGGCCATGTGGAATTGTTCAGCGGTTCGGCGCTGGCGGTGTTGTTGCGGCACATGGCGCCGTTGTCGGCCCAAGACCTGCAAGTCCTGGTGGATTTCTGCAGCGCCCATGACGCGCAACTCTGGCTGCATGGCGAAGACGGCCCGCAGCCAGTGGACCCGTCGTTGTCCCTGGGCTATCGCCTGGAGACCTGGGATCTGCAGCTTGCGTATCGGCCGGGGGATTTTGTCCAGGTCAACGCCGGGGTCAACGAGGCCATGGTCGCCCAGGCGCTGGACTGGCTGAAGCCGGCTGCCGATGAACGTGTCCTGGACCTGTTCTGCGGGCTCGGCAACTTTGCCTTGCCCCTGGCCCGCCAGGTGCGTGAAGTGGTGGCGGTGGAAGGCGTGGCGACCATGGTCGAACGTGCCGCCGCCAACGCCCTGAGCAACAATCTGCATAACGCGCATTTTTTTCAGGCCGATTTATCCCAGCCTTTGAGTGATGCCGGTTGGGCCAAAGAAGGCTTTTCTGCGGTACTCTTGGACCCACCCCGTGACGGTGCGTTCGAGGTGGTGGGCAAGCTCGCTGCCCTGGGTGCCGAACGGTTGGTGTACGTGTCCTGCAATCCGGCAACGCTGGCGCGCGACACGGTTGAATTGATCAAGCAGGGCTACCGGTTAAAACGTGCCGGGATCCTCGATATGTTTCCGCAGACCGCGCATGTCGAGGCCATGGCGTTATTTGAAGCGAGCTAGGATGCTCGTCTGGTCCGACTGACCG
Source organism: Pseudomonas gingeri (assembly GCF_013386165.1). Taxonomy (GTDB): domain Bacteria; phylum Pseudomonadota; class Gammaproteobacteria; order Pseudomonadales; family Pseudomonadaceae; genus Aquipseudomonas; species Aquipseudomonas gingeri_C. The sequence continues at coordinate 30,973 of NZ_JACAOS010000041.1, forward strand.
CCGCCGTATTCTGTCAGCCCAGCCAGACTGCGGGGGCCACAACAGGTCAGCGATTTTGACGCATTGAATCTGCGTCGTAGGGAAGGTAAGCAAGATGGTACAGGTGAGAGCACACCAGCCGATCAACACCGACGGCAGTATCAATCTCGAGGCATGGCTCGATCATACGGTGAGCGTCGATCTGGCGCTGGACCGTGAAGCCTTGAAACAAGCCTGCGAATACGCACGGCTTGCCGAACAACAGACCAACGCGGCGCAGAACCTCTGGCCCGAAGGTGGTTCCAGTTTCAGCACCGGCCTTGAGATCGCCGAGATTCTCGCCGACCTCAAACTGGACCAGGATTCGCTGGTGGCGGCGGTGCTGTATCGCTGCGTGCGCGAGGGGCAGATTCCCCTCACCGCGGTCAGCCAGAAATTCGGCCCGGTGGTGGCCAAGCTGATCGACGGCGTGCTGCGCATGGCCGCCATCAGCGCCAGCCTCAGCCCGCGCCAGTCCCAGGTCCTGGGCAGCCAGACGCAGGTGGAAAACCTGCGCAAGATGCTGGTCGCCATGGTCGACGACGTCCGCGTGGCGCTGATCAAGCTGGCCGAACGCACCTGCGCGATCCGCGCGGTGAAGACCGCCGACGACGAGAAACGCAACCGCGTGGCCCGCGAGGTCTTCGACATCTATGCACCCCTGGCTCACCGCCTGGGCATCGGGCATATCAAGTGGGAACTGGAAGACCTGTCGTTCCGTTACCTGGAGCCCGATCAGTACAAGCAGATCGCCAAGTTGCTGCACGAGCGGCGGCTGGACCGTGAGCGTTTTATCGGCGAGGTGATGAACCAACTGGAAAACGAATTGCTGGCCACCGGGGTCAAGGCCGATATCAGCGGCCGGGCCAAGCACATCTATTCGATCTGGCGCAAAATGCAGCGCAAGGGTCTGGAATTCAGCCAGATCTATGACGTCCGTGCGGTCCGTGTACTGGTCCCGGAAATGCGCGACTGCTACACCGCGCTTGGCATCGTCCACACCCTGTGGCGGCATATTCCGAAAGAGTTCGACGACTACATCGCCAACCCGAAAGAGAACGGCTACCGCTCGTTGCACACGGCGGTGATCGGCCCGGAAGGCAAGGTCCTGGAAGTGCAGATCCGCACCCACGCCATGCACGAAGAGGCTGAGCTGGGGGTGTGCGCGCACTGGAAGTACAAAGGCACCGACGTCAAATCCGGTTCCAATCACTACGAAGAAAAAATCTCCTGGCTGCGTCAGGTGCTCGAGTGGCACGAAGAGCTGGGGGATATCGGCGGGTTGGCCGAGCAGTTACGGGTCGATATCGAGCCGGACCGGGTCTATATCTTCACTCCCGACGGCCATGCCATCGACCTGCCCAAGGGGGCGACACCGCTGGACTTCGCCTACCGGGTGCACACCGAGATCGGCCACAACTGCCGGGGCGCGAAGATCAACGGGCGGATCGTGCCGCTCAACTACAGCCTGCAGACCGGCGAGCAGGTGGAAATCATCACCAGCAAGCAGGGTACGCCGAGCCGTGACTGGTTGAACTCGAACCTGGGTTACATCACCACGTCCCGGGCGCGGGCGAAAATCGTTCACTGGTTTAAATTGCAGGCCCGTGATCAGAACGTCGCGGCCGGCAAGACCTTGCTCGAACGCGAGTTGGCGCGCCTGGGCCTGCCGCAGGTGGATTTCGACAAGCTGGCCGACAAGGCCAACATGAAAACCGCCGAAGACATGTTCGCCGCCCTCGGCGCAGGCGATTTGCGCCTGGCGCAACTGGTCAATTCGGCGCAGCAACTGGTCGAGCCCGAGCGTGGCAACGAGCAGATGGAACTGATTCCGCGCAAGGCCACGGGCTACAAGCCGGGCAAGCGCGGGGATATCCAGATCCAGGGCGTCGGCAACCTGATGACCCAGATGGCCGGCTGCTGCCAGCCGCTGCCGGGGGACGCCATCGTCGGCTATATCACCCAGGGCCGTGGTGTGAGCATTCACCGCCAGGACTGTGCTGCGGTGCTGCAACTGAGCGGGCGCGAGCCGGAGCGGATCATCCAGGTCAGCTGGGGGCCGGTGCCGGTTTCGACCTATCCGGTGGATATCATCATCCGCGCCTACGACCGTTCCGGCTTGCTGCGTGATGTGTCCCAGGTGCTGCTCAACGAGCGGATCAACGTACTGGCGGTCAACACCCGCTCGAACAAGGAGGACAACACCGCATTGATGTCCCTGACCATCGAGATTCCGGGATTGGATGCACTGGGGCGGTTGCTGGGGCGGATTTCCCAGTTGCCGAACATCATCGAAACCCGGCGTAACCGGACGCCTTGAGCTGCTGCGCTCAACTCAAGAATATTGAGAACAACCGATGTATAGCCTTCAAGACCTGCTCCACCTCATGGCCCGTCTGCGCGACCCGCAGTACGGTTGCCCTTGGGACATCAAGCAGACCTACGCGACGATTGTTCCCTACACGCTGGAAGAAGCCTACGAAGTCGCTGACGCCATCGAGCGCAGCGACTTCGAGCACCTGCAGGGTGAATTGGGCGACTTGCTGTTCCAGGTGGTCTATTACAGCCAGCTGGCGCGGGAAGAAGGGCGTTTCGAATTCGACGGCGTGGTCGACAGCATCACCCGCAAGCTGATTCGGCGTCACCCCCACGTGTTCCCAACCGGCGATCTCTACGCCGCGCTGGACCTGCCGCGCCTTAGCGAGGAACAGGTCAAGCTGCGCTGGGAGGAGATCAAGGCCGAGGAGCGTGCCGAGAGCCATCAGCGTGCCAATAGCCATCGCGCGCCCGAACAACTTTCCCTGCTCGACGATATACCGGCTGCCCTGCCGGCCCTGTCCCGGGCGGCGAAGTTGCAGAAGCGCGCGGCCACGGTCGGTTTCGACTGGCCGGACGCCTTGCCGGTGGTGGACAAGATTCGCGAAGAACTCGATGAAGTGCTCGAAGCCATGGCCGACAACGACCCGGCGGCGATCACCGATGAAGTCGGCGACCTGTTGTTTGCCGTGGTCAACCTGGCCCGGCACCTCAAGGTTGACCCGGAAAATGCCTTGCGGGGCGCCAATGGTAAATTCGACAGACGTTTCCGTTTTATCGAACAGGCATTGCGCGACACCCACCGTCCCATGGAAGATTGCACCCTCGAAGAGTTGGACGCCTTGTGGGGCGAAGCCAAACGTCAGGAAAAGAATAGGCCCAGCTGCGGCTGAGCCGTTGCCCAAGTGAGTAAGCACCATGAGTCTTTCCCTTCGCGACCAGTTGCTCAAAGCAGGACTGGTCAACCAGAAGCAGGCCAAACAGGTCGGCAAAGAGAAACAGAAGCAGCAGCGCCTGGTCCACAAGGGCCAGATCGAGGCTGACGATACTCAAGCGCGCCTGGCCCAGGAGGCGCAGGCCGAGAAGGTCAAGCGCGACCAGGAACTGAATCGCCAGCAGCAGGAAAAGGTCGAGGCCAAGGCCCGCACGGCCCAGGTCAAGCAATTGATCGAAACCTCGCGTCTGCCCAAGTTGACCACCGAGGACTACTACAACTTCGTCGACGACAAGAAGGTCAAGCGCCTGTCGGTCAACACGCTGATGCGCAACAAGCTGAGCAACGGCTCCCTGGCGATTGTCCATCACGGGGGGAGTTACGAGGTGATCCCTCGCGAGGCGGCGTTGAAGATCCAGGAGCGCGCCCCTGAGCGTATCGTCCAGCTGAATATCCTGAGCGAGACCCAGGTGCCGGACGAGGATGATCCGTACGCGGCCTACCAGATCCCTGACGATCTGATGTGGTAACCGGCTGAACACAACAAACCCCGCTGAAAGGCGGGGTTTGTGTTTGTGGGGTTTTGCTTCTGGTTTGTGTCTTGATTGAAATGAATTGATACATTTAATTGACGCCATGAAATAGCCCCCCTATGATCGCGCCCCGTTGATGGCACTAGGCCATTTAGAGGGATCTGTGATGTGGGTTTTGGCACTCAGGACGAGGCGTGGTCTGCTGTCCGCGGTATTTTGTCTGAGCATTTTTGGTACAGCCCATGGGGCACCCACCCCGGGTGATACCGATCTGATTCGTGATCGCCAGGACCGCCTGCTCGAAGAGCAGCGCCGCCGTCTCGAAGAACTCAAGGACCTGCCCGGTAAAGCGGCAGCTCCCGTCACGCCAACGGCTCCGGTTGATACCCGCTGTTTTCCGATCAAGAGCATCGACCTGCAAGGGGCTGACTCCCTGTCCGCAGGCGAGCGCGAACGTCTGCTGAAACCTTACCTTGGCCAATGCCTGGGTGTGCCGCAGCTCAACGACCTGCTCAAGGTCATCACCGATAGCTATATAGAAAAAGGCCTGGTCACCAGCCGCGCCTACTTGCCACAGCAGGACCTGTCCACGGGCAACCTGAAAGTGCTGGTGGTCGAAGGCAAGCTCGAAGGTTTGAAAGGGGCGGATGGCAGCGGCTTGTCCGATCGTCAACTGGCGATGAGTTTTCCGGGCAAGCCGGGCGAGTTGCTCAACCTGCGTGAGATCGAGCAGATGGTTGACCAGCTGAACCGTCTGCCGTCGAACCAGGCGCAGATGGAGCTGGCGCCAGGCAAGGAAGTCGGCGGCAGCGAGGTGCTGGTCAAGAACAACCCGCAAAAACCTTGGCGGGCCGGGGTTTCCTACGGCAACGATGGTCAGCGCAGCACCGGCGAGCAACAGGCCGGGACGACCTTCGATTGGGACAGCCCGTTGGGCTTGGCCGATCAGTTTTCCTTGCGGGCCGGCCACGATGTGGTCCGCGACCAAACGAAGAACTCGCGCAATGCCATGCTCTATTACAACCTGCCCTTCGGCTGGTGGAACCTGAGCTACACCTACAGCGAAAGTGACTACCGTTCCCAGCAGCAGGCCAACGGTTTCAACTTCGAGTCGACCGGCGATAGCCAGAACCACCAGGTGAAACTGGAGCGGGTGATCTACCGCGATGCCTTGAGCAAGACCTCGCTCAATACCGGCCTGACCTACCTGCGCACCAATAACTACATTGAAAAGAGCAAGCTGGCCGACAGCAGCAACCGCCTGAGCGAAGCACAGTTCGGCATCAACCACGGTCGGCGCATCGGCAGTGCGTTCCTCAACCTTGACCTGGGGATGCAGGACGGCATCAGCGCTTTTGACGCCCAGGACAACAGTCCGAATTTCCAGCAGGGATTGCCCGACGCCCGCTATCGCAAATACACCGCGACGGTCAGCTACCTGCAACCGTTCAAGCTCTGGGGCGAGTCGTTCAGCTTCAGCAGCCTGATGACCGGCCAGCGCAGCGACGACGTGTTGTTCAGCTCCCAGCGCATGAGCCTGGGCGGGCAGTCTTCCATCCGTGGTTACAAGGACCAGACGCTGTCCGGCGACAGCGGCGGTTACTGGCGCAATGATTTGCGTTGGAGCCGGCCGGTGACCTGGGCATGGTTGCAGCCGCTGCTTTCCGAATACGGCACCAGCGTCGGCTACGACCAGGGCGTGATTCGCCATGGCCGCTACAGCGCCGAGCAGCATGGGCGCATGACCAGCGACTCGATCGAGCTGTTTGCCCGGGGCAAGCATCTTGCCGCGACGGTGACTTTTGCTCATTCGCTGGAGCGACCGGAGCCGATTACCGAGCGCGAAGCACCGATCTATTTCCGTCTGGATT
>NZ_JACAOS010000042.1 GCF_013386165.1 Pseudomonas gingeri
GTGATGGAACAGCAGCATCGCGCTGATCCGCTGGTTGAGTGGATCTTCGGCGTAGGCCAAGCGCATCAGCGGCGCCTGTGTGACATCCAGGCGGTAGTGCCGCGGGTCGAAACGGCTATGCAACTGCGCGCCGATATCACCGGACGCCGGATCGAGGTCAATCTGTTCAAGGTGCAACCGCGCCTGACGCCAGACCACTTGCACTGGCGCATCCAGCCCTTCCCAGACCATCCCGGTACGCAGGATGTCATGGCGATCGATGACCATTTGCAAGGCCTGGACAAAGGCGTTCAGGCGCTCGTGGTCGTCAAAGGCAAACTGCGCCTGCAAGACGTAGGGATCGCCGGCCCGGGCCGCCAGGTGGTGATAGAGAATCCCCTCCTGCAACGGCGCCAGCGGGTAGATATCCTGCACATTCGCTGCGCCGCCCGGCACGCTGGCGACAATACGGTCGATGGCGGCCTGGTCGAGATTGACCAGGGGCAGCAACTGCGGAGTGATCCGGGTGCAGCCGGCCTGGATCGCATTGGCTGGAACCTGCACCTCGTGGCCCTCACCTACAGCCGCGGCCAGGGCCGCCAGGGTTGGCTGGCCGAACAGCACGCGGATATCGGCATGCAGGTCGGCTTGGCGCATGCGCCCGATCAGGCTGACCGCCAATAACGAATGCCCACCCAGTTCGAAGAAGTGATCGTGGCGCCCGACCTGTGCCACACCCAGCAGTTCTTGCCAGATGGCGGCGATCAGGATTTCGGTTTCGCCTTGCGGCGCCTCGTAGCCGCGACTGATCACCGCATCGAGGTCCGGGGCCGGCAGGGCCTTGCGATCCAGCTTGCCGTTCGGGGTCAGCGGCAGCTTCTCCAGTGCAACGTAGATGGCCGGGACCAT
>NZ_JACAOS010000043.1 GCF_013386165.1 Pseudomonas gingeri
GGAGCTGTTCTTCGCCCCAACCGCTACAAGTCAGGCTGCAGGCAAGGCGTGGCTGAGTCGTATCGGCGCACGGCAGGTGGACAGAGAACCTGAGGCGGTTGCACAGGTTGCGGGTGCCCAGTTGGAAGCGTTGGCGGCATGGGGTCAAGTGATCGGCGAGCGCTACAGCGATCTGAAGAAAATCACACAACCAACCCTGGTCGTGAACGGTGCTGACGACATCATGGTGCCTACCGTGAACTCGTACATCCTGCAGCAGACGATTCCCAACGCCCGGCTCATGCTCTTCCCGGACTCCGGGCATGGCGCTCATTTCCAATACCCAGAAGAGTTTGCTGAAGCGGCTGCCCGATTCCTCGCCGCGGATTAAGCTACAGCGGGTCTAGGAAGTGTTGGATGATGGTCTATACGAAGGTATAGGCCATTGTTTATTTGGTATCTAATATTCGGCTCGGCTGCGCTCCCTACTGTACTGGTCAGAAAATTTGGGGTGGGCTTCGATCAGATGCTCAAATACCTGTATAACCTACTCCGTGGCAGTATGCGGCTCGTGGGTGGGCGGGGCGACGAAGCGTCTCACTACCATTAAATGACGAAAATTTTGGGGTAATGGCCTCGCTCGTTTGCGCCATGCGACGTTTGAGACACTACTTTTTGTAAGGCGCTTAGTGCTGGGGGGGCGCCAAGCAAAGTAACGTCCATTGCCACTACCTTGACCAGGATGATGGCCGCCTTTGTGCTTTCGCAAAGCTCACGGGCATCTTGAAGAGCCCTCACGACGCGACCAAGGCGTTATGCTTCGAGAAAATAAAATGCCAGTCAGGTGGATTAACTGACTGGCATTACGTCGCTGCATTTAGGTGGATATCAACCGCCGCACACACTCAGTTCATCAAATACCGCCTGAGCGTAATCGGTCACCATTTCGGTGTCGTATCCGCCAACTGAGCAACGCCTCGCCCGAACGAAAAGTTTTCATTGGGGACTGGGATGAGCGCGATAAACACGTCATCAGGCGAAATGTCGGCAGCCTTTTCCAGGAGGCGAGTAATGGTCGCCATCAAGATACTTTTGTCCGACTGAGGTCTGTGCGCGCCAATCAAAATAGTGATGATCATTGCGTTTGGCGTGCGATTCATCTCCATAAACGTTGGGTGGATGAACAGTTCTTCATCGCCATGCTCACTGAGCATAACGAAGCGATCCCCTTCAGGAATGTTCAAGGCTTCGACGAGTGATTGATTGAGGGCATTGCCGATGGCAATCTTTTGATCCCGAGTGAAGCGCCCTTTGGGGATGTGGGCATTGAATACAGGCATGATATGTCCTCCAATAAAATTGATGATGTGCGTATCAAGTGATGGCGTGAGTAATCTCAGCCGTTACGGGGTGAAGGTGCTGTGTGAACCAATTTGTCGCTGAGCGGCTAGCCGCGTTGAATGCTCCGTAATAGGCGTCAAAATGCCCACCTTCGATCAGGATCAGCTTTTTGGGTTCGAGCGCTCGCTCGTAGGCCTCTAGCTCAAGGTCAGTCACCGTAATGCGATCGTGTGTCGCGACGACCATCAACAGTGGTGTTGGCGAGATTCGACTGATCCAGACGCCGGGCTCGTAGAGGCGAGCTGCAAACGAAGAGCGAAGCGTGACCTCGTTTGTCCAATTGGCGCCGCCAAGGTCGCGTGAGTAGAAATCGATGGCATCTGGAGATCGGTACGCTGCAGCCTCCGCAGTATTTGCACTTACAACGGCCTGTACGGCAGGAGCGCCACCGCGGTGCTGCACACGAAGATCATCTGTCATCGTTGCGAGAAACCCAGGAAGGGCATCGGGGGAAACTCGGCGTCTACTTTGTTCGAATCCGCTGATCGTTGGGACTTGTGAAACAACGCACTTGACCCTTTGATCGGTCGCAGCCAACACCAGAGCATGTCCACCACTGAAACTGCTGCCCCAGATACCAATTCGCGTGGCATCGACCTCTGGACGCGTTTCAAGAAATGACAGCGCACGACGCCAGTCTGCAATCTGGGCCCAGGGATCGATATCGTTTCTTGGCGTTCCATCGCTGGAACCAAAGTTACGGTGATCATGTACCAGTACGACAAACCCAGCGTCGGCAAAAGCCACGGCAAAACGTTCGAGAGCGTGTTCTTTGACCGCGGCAAATCCATGGCACATAGAGATGGCCGGTCGCTTGTCAGTGCCTGAAGGGGCAAACAACCAGCCTCGTAGTGTCACGCCAGACTCACCGGTGAATTCCACGTCGTGCTTCACAATCATAGGAAAACCTCTCTTTACAAAATGCGCATATGCTCATAATGTTCATCGGGACAGCAGATTTGCAAGAGAAACTTCACGAGTGGGGGGTAACGAAGATGGTCGTCGAACGAGGGATAGCTCAGCCGGACTCTGGGCAGCAAGCCAGCGGTGGGGCACAAGATGCAGTAATTTTCATCCACGGCTTTTTGGATAGCCATGCGACATGGGGGCCGCTCATACAGTCACTGTCAGCCAGTGCCTCGCTGCTTATTGCTCTGGATCTTCGTGGTGCCGGAGCGTTGAGGGCGCACGTAGGCCCCTATACATTGCAGCAGTCGGTTGCGGACATAATGGAGATGATCGAACTGAGGGGGATCAATCGATTTCCCCTCGTTGGCCACAGCATGGGAGCCCAGATCGCAGAGCTCATCGCATGGCAGGTGCCTGAGCAAGTTACCTCATTGACGCTGATAACCCCAACGCCGCTTGCAGGGAATACTCTACCTGACGACGTACGTACGTTTTTGCGTGAGAGCGGAGGCGATCCGGTCGCGCAGCGCGAAATTCGTAGGCTCTTTTCCAAGAATTTGAACGACGACCAGCTCGATCTTTTGGTGGCGCGAGATCGATTGATGGGAGTTGAGGCGGTGCGGGGTTATTACGATGCATTCTCAGTTGGTGACTCAAAGGGTTTAGGACCCTGTCCATATGAAGGTCCTACACTGATTCTCGGAGCCATGGATGACCTCGTTATTCCTCTCCAACAGGTTGAAGAAATAAGGCGAACGCGCCTCCCAAATGCTGCATTCCAGCTCATTGAGGACTCTGGTCACTGGCCGCAGCTTGAGCAGCCTGCGAAGACCGCCGCAGTTCTTGCGGAGCATTTAGGGCTGAATTAATTTCGGCATCGTGGCGAGCGTTTCACGGGCAACCGATGTGTCGGCGCGTTGCTATCGTTGCTATCGTTGCTATCGTTGCTATCGTTGCATTTATGCGTATATGAGCGTAAATCTATCGTAACAGTAGTGTTCATCGAGTATGAAATGTCAGCCCAAGCTTCAGCGCAAGATGATTTTGATGGTTGCTGTAATTGCTTGGCCACGCGCCAGGCATCTCGGTACCTGACGGCGGTATACGATCAGGCGCTCAGTCCTGTTGGGTTGCGAGCAACGCAGTTCTCGATTCTATATAAGCTAGTGAAATTTGGCCCGTTGACGATTGGTGAGTTGGCCAACCGCATGGCCATGGATCGGACCACTCTCTCCACTAACCTGAAGCCGCTGGAGCGTGACAGGTTGGTTGATATTGTGCCTGGCGTGGATCGTCGCGTGAAGCAGGCTCTCGTTACTGGAGCGGGGCTTCTGCGGTATCAACAAGCGCTGCCGCTTTGGAAAGACGTGCAGAGTCGATTCGAAAATACATATGGTCAGCAATCTGCCGCCGAACTGCGTGATGCATTGCGAGCGGTGCTCAAAACTGGATTTGAGCCATGGGCCGAGAGTCTGCCTGCCGCGAAGAATTGATAGGAGAGTGGCTGAGGCGTTGAAGCCTTGCAGAAATGCCCAACTGAACACAATCTTACTTTTTAGGAATGTATGAGCATATGCTCTTATATAGATGATATATGAGTATGTGCTCCTATTTGTGAAAGCACAGCCGGAGATAAAAACAATGAAACATCCTCGATTAATCGCTGCGTGCAAGAAGGCATTTACAGGCTTTGAGAAGAACGACAACTCCGATCTGCTCAGCGTTTTAGCGGACGATGTCGTCTTCGAGTTTTCAGATTCGCTCCCCTATGGCGGTACATACGCAGGTAAAGCGGAATTCCAGGCCTTTTGGGCTCACGTTTACAAGGAGTGGGAGTACTTCAATTACGACGCCAGATCAGTTCTGGAAGTCGATGACTACATCATCATCCCTGTCATTGCGCGTGCGAAGTCCAAGCGGGGAATTTCCATGGAGAACGAGCACTTGTTCCTCTTTAGAGTGGAGGCAGATACGATCGTTTGGGGAAGGATTTATGCCGATACAGCGCGAGGGCGGGATGTGCTCGAAGGCCGCGAACCGCGTCACTATCCAAAGATTATCCTCTAGCGCTGGAGGCATTATGGAAATCGATCCTGATACTCTCGATAGCACCGAAACGTACAAAATACTTATTGGAAGCGTGCTACCGCGGCCCATTGGTTGGGCGTCAACCATATCCGCCGACGGCGTTGCCAATCTGGCGCCTTTTTCATTCTTCACGGTGGTCTCACGAAAGCCGCCAATGGTTAGTCTTACCATCCAGCCTCGCTCAGACCGAACCAAGCTCAAGGACACATTGATCAACGCGCGTGAGACAGGTGAGTTCGTGATCAACGTGGTATCTCTAGCGCAGGCCAACCAGATGCACATAACATCTGGCGAGCACGATCCTGAGACAGATGAATTTGAGCTCGCAGGTTTAACAACGATTCCGTCGATAACGGTGCGCGCGCCGCGCGTCGCTGGAGCGCCCATCACTATGGAGTGCAAGGTTGAGAGCATTTTATCCATGGGGGAGGTTGGCGACCACTTGGTGATCGGACGCATTACTCGTTTCCATATCCGTGATGATCTGTGGCTAGATCGCGGGCGAATAGATACCGCTGCGCTGCAGCCTGTTGGTCGTCTTGCGGCGGAATATACCCTGGTGAACTCCGTTTTCGCGTGCCCAATACCGGAGTATGTATTAGATAACCAAGCGCATATGAGAATGCACAGGATTGATAGCAAAGACGCAAGTTGGTCTGCGCTCGATGAGAGAGGATGGTCTGCTGCGGGCAATGCGAAGGTATAAGTGAGTCGACAGTCAGTCTAGCTACCTGCGTCCTCCAAGCGTGAGCAGATCTAGTCACTGAAAATCGGAGCTCTTTAGTATGGAGGTTGGCTGAAAAAAGAGTTGTCGTTTCTCTGGTGTCGATGAACCGGGTTCTTAAGCTTACTGATCAGAAAAAATCCGAAATCCATATGAAGGGTTTCGGGTTTTTTATTCATGTTGTTGGATGGTGGACGCTGTGCCGTCCCTCATCATGGCAAGGATCGAAGTGCGCGGTGAACCCATCATTGCAGGGTGGCGATTAGCGATCGAGACCCCGCAGGTGCATCACTAGTGTCCGGTAAAAGCCTAAGGGGAGCTTGCTCCCCCTTGCGGTGCCCCGACCTATCCGAACTGGGGCGGTCGCGCTGTTGGTTCTTTTGAGCAAGTGGATAAGTCACTCGATGCCTTCTCTTGAAACTCTGACAAGTCGGGAGATGTAATCGACACCAATACTGATCTCAACACGTCGTTCGATAATTCGTCGTCGTCGACTGCGCGAGCGAGCACGAGTGCACCGACCATGCTCGCGTAGGTCGCCAATGCTCGTTCACGCGTGACGAGAGGGGATTTGTGGGGCATCAGATTCGTTAGCAATTCCGCCGTGGATCTTACTCCTTGGGTAAAAGCTGCTCGTAAGGGCGAGCGGTGACGAGCGGCTTCTCCTCCTAGTGCTGCAAGCGAGCATCCCTCGCCAGGCCGATCACGATGTGCAGGTGACAGATAAGTGGATGCGAACTTGTACAGCGCGTCCTCACCACCAGACGCTGTCAACTGTTGCCATTCGTCAACTGAGCTCGATAGCGCATGTTCACTCGCCAGCGTTATCAAATCCTCTTTCGAGGAGAAGTAACTATAGAAGCCGCCATGGGTCATTTCGATGGACTTCATCAACTCAGCTACTCCAACTTTGTCGAAGCCTCGCTCACGGAAAAGGCTTGCCGCCGATTCAATGATCCGCTTGCGGGTCTGCACGGTCTTGGCTCTGCTTACCTTCATTAGATTTTTTCCTAACGCAAAGAATGTTGACAGTTTAGATTGCGAGTGTAATATAAATCACATGTCGATCGTAATGTAAATTTTTGTTGACAGATTGGTGGCTTTTTTTTGCGTTCCTTGAGGTTCGGTGTTGGCGGTTGCAGGCTTGGGTTTTTGCCTTGGTTGGCCTGCGTTGCGGGCGTTTCATCAGGGCTGAATACGACGTGCAGGTGTATTGAACACCGGGGCTCGGAACGGCTTGCGAGTCGACGCATAGGCAGGGCCGCAACCCGGTCGGGAGAGGGGATACCAATCGGCTTTTCCCCCGGCAGATACGGCAGAAACCATTTCGACCAACATGGTCAATTAGGAGAGAATGATGACTTTCAAAGCATTACTCGCAACAAAGACAGGTGACAAAATCTCGGCCAGCGTGG
>NZ_JACAOS010000044.1:0-123 GCF_013386165.1 Pseudomonas gingeri
CTGGACGCCGCCGGCCTGCGCGCCGAACTGGCGCCGCAACTGGCCGAGTACATGCTGCCGAGCGCCTTCGTGGTCCTCGACGCGCTGCCGTTGACGCCCAACCGCAAGCTCGACCGCAAGGCC
>NZ_JACAOS010000044.1:180-327 GCF_013386165.1 Pseudomonas gingeri
GCCACCGAAACGGCCCTGGCAGATATCTGGCAGAACCTGCTCAACCTGGAGCAAGTGGGACGTCATGACCACTTCTTCGACTTGGGTGGCCACTCGCTGCTGGCCATGCGCTTGATTTCCCAGGTGCGTCAGCGTCTGGGCGTGGAG
>NZ_JACAOS010000044.1:465-2502 GCF_013386165.1 Pseudomonas gingeri
GCCTGCGCTTGCACGGCAGCCTCGACCAGCCTGCGCTCCAGCGCGCGTTGGATCGTATCGTGGCCCGTCACGAGGTCTTGCGTACGACCTTTATCCAACTGCCGGGCCAGGAACCGGAGCAGCACATTGCTCCGGCCGATATCGGCTTCAATCTGCAATTGCAGGTGCTGACAGGACAGGCGCAGGCGGAAGAGACGCTGCTGGCCATCGTCGCCGAAGAAGTGGATGAGGGCTTCGACCTGGAACAGGGGCCGCTGGTGCGTGGGCGTCTGATCCGCATGGCCGATGACGACCATGTGTTGGTGGTGACCATGCACCACATCATCTCCGATGGCTGGTCCGGCGGGGTGCTGACCCGTGAACTGGGCGCGCTCTACGAGGCGTTCCGTCAAGGCGCTGAAGATCCGTTGCCGGCGTTGCCGGTGCAGTACGCGGACTATGCGCTGTGGCAGCGCAACTGGCTGACCGGCGATGTCTTGCAGCAGCAACGGCAGTACTGGCAGCAGACGCTGGCTGGCGCGCCAGCCTTGCTGGCCTTGCCGACTGACCGGCCGCGTCCGGCGCAACAGGACTACAGCGGGCATATGGTGACGCTGGCGCTCGATGCTGACCTGACCCGTGGCCTCAAGGCCCTGAGCCAACGCCATGGCAGCACCTTGTTCATGACGGTCATGGCCGCTTGGGCCGCGTTGCTGGGCCGCTTGTCCGGTCAGGATGACGTGGTGATCGGTACACCGGTGGCCAACCGCATGCGTGCCGAGGTGGAGGACCTGATCGGGTTCTTCGTCAACACCCTGGCGGTGCGCGTTGATCTCTCGGCTGCACCGAGCGTCGAAACCTTGTTGCAGCAGGTCAAGCGCCAGACCCTGGCGGCTCAGGTCAACCAGGACCTGCCGTTCGAGCAGGTGGTGGAGGTGGTGCGTCCGCAGCGCAGCCTGTCCCACAGTCCGCTATTCCAGGCGATGTTGTCGTGGCAGAGCAACGAGAAGGCCGATCTGGCGCTCGGCGACATGGCTTTGCAAGGCGTGGAAGTGGTCGCTTGCACAGCCAAGTTCGACCTGACTCTGGACATGGTTGAAGTGGGCGATCGCCTGTACGGTTCCCTGGAATACGCCACCGCGCTGTTCGACGAAGGCACCATGGTTCGTTACCTCGGTTACTTCCAGCGCTTGTTGGAAGCCATGGTCGCCGATGACCGCCAAGTGCTGGAGCAGGTGCCGCTGATCGATGCCGTCGAACGCGAACAACTGCTGGTGGGCCTCAACGCCACCGACGTGCCTTACCCGCAAGACAGCACGATTCATCAACTGTTCGAGGAGCAGGTGCTGGCGCAACCCGAGGCCATCGCGGTGGCCTTCCAGGCCCAGCGCCTGAGTTATGCCGAGCTGAACCGCCAGGCCAACCGCCTGGCCCATCACCTGATCGGCCTGGGTGTCGGCCCGGATGATCGGGTAGCGATCTGCGTCGAGCGTGGCGTGGAGATGATGGTCGGCCTGTTGGGCGTGCTCAAGGCCGGTGCAGCCTATGTGCCGCTGGACCCGGCTTACCCAGCCGAGCGCCTGGCCTACATGATCGAGGACAGCCAGCCGTCGGCGCTGCTGACCCAGCGCGCACTGCTGGAAAGCTTGCCCGCACTGGACTTGCCGTTGCTGTTGCTGGATGACGAGCCACGGGAAACCTTCGCCGAGCGTGATGACAATCCTGTGGTGCCAACTCTGGGCGCGCGCCACCTGGCCTACGTGATCTACACCTCCGGTTCCACCGGTAATCCGAAAGGGGTGATGATCGAACACCGTGGCCTGGTCAACTACAGCCTCGATGCCGCCCGCCTGTTCGGCCTGACGCCGGCGGACACCGTGCTGCAACAGAACACCTTGAACTTCGACCTGTCGGTGGAGGAAATCTTCCCGGCGCTGCTGGCCGGGGCCACCCTGGCGCCGAGCCGGGAGATCTTCGGCAGCGAGGGTACCCAGGATCACGGCATCCGTCCGACCTTCCTGCACATGACCGCCGCCCACTGGCACACCCTGGCCGCCG
>NZ_JACAOS010000045.1 GCF_013386165.1 Pseudomonas gingeri
CGGCGGCGGTGATGACGAAGTTCGTACCAGTCTGGGTAACTATGTCTTGGCGGCCAACGTCGAACGACTGACCTTTACTGGCACCAGTAGTTTTAATGGTACGGGTAATGCCAGCGACAACATCATTACCGGCGGAGCCGGTAATGATTACCTGATGGGCGGTGCCGGTGCGGATCAGTTTATCGGTGGAGTGGGGATCGATACTGTCAGTTATGCAGACTCCTCCGCAGCGATCACCTTCAATACCAAGACGGGTATCCACAGCGGTATTGCTGCCGGTGACACGTTCAGCGGGATTGAAATCATCCAGGGTTCGAATAATTTCGACACCTTTATCAGCGGTGAGGCAGCCG
>NZ_JACAOS010000046.1 GCF_013386165.1 Pseudomonas gingeri
TGTAGTGGTCAACTAATCCCGGACACGACGTTAAGTTTTTCTTCGGCCCGAGCTGGCGCCAGCCCACCGTTGAATTGATGGGGTCGAATCCAGTTGTACCGATGCATCAAAAATTGGCTGATATCGCGCTGGGCTTCTTGAGCCGTTCTGTAACCCAGAGTCGGCACCCATTCGGTTTTCAAGCTGCGGAACACGCGTTCCATTGGCGCGTTGTCCCAGCAATTTCCCCGGCGACTCATGCTCTGGCGCATGCGATAGCGCCATAGCCGCTGGCGAAATAAACGACTCGCATACTGCGACCCTTGATCCGAGTGAAACAACAGGCCTTGAGGCCTTCCTCGTTGCTCGTAAGCCATGTCCAGCGCCTTGATAACCAGATCGGCGTCCGGCTTTTCCGACAACGCCCAGCCCACCACCCGGCGCGCGCAAAGGTCCAGCACGACCGCCAGGTAATGCCATTTCCCCTGGGCCCAAATGTAGGTGATGTCGCCGCACCACACTCGGTTGGGGGCTTGGACATCGAACTCGCGGTTCAAGGTGTTCGGGATATCGAGTCGTTCTACCGTCGCTCTTTTGTAGGCATGCGATCCGGGTTGCTTACTGACTAAATCAAGCTCGCGCATCAAGCTGCGCACTTTGAATCGACCGAGCTGCTCACCGTCCTCGCGCATCAGCGACAGGATGCTGCGGCTGCCCGCTGCACTACGACTTTGCGTGAACAACTCGCTCACCCGACTGCGTAACCGAAGCCGTTCGACATCTGGCGTGCGGTGCCGAAGGCGCTGGGCGTAGTAGCACGAACGGGGGACTTCAAACACCTTGCACAGCCAATCAGTCGGCTCATGGACGCTCAGCTGATTGATCAGCGCGTACGCTCGTGATCTTCCGACATCAAGAGCGCGGTAGCCTTTTTTAATATCGATTTTTCCCGTTCAAGGCGGGCGATCCGGGCTTCCAGCTCCTGGATTTTCTGCTGTTCCGGGGTCAGCGCTTTGCTCTGTGGAGTGACGCCTTGGCGCTCCTGCTGAACCTGATCGACCCAGCGGCGCAGGGCTGACTCGCCGACACCGAGTGAACGACTGGCTTCGATGTAGCTGTAGTTTTGCTTGAGCACGAGGTCGGCAGCCTCGCGTTTGAATTCAGCAGAAAAGGAACGGCGTTGTTTGGTCATCTGACACCTCGATCTGGCGAGCATTCTCGCCTAAATGGGTGTCCGGTTTCATTAGACCACTACA
>NZ_JACAOS010000047.1 GCF_013386165.1 Pseudomonas gingeri
CGGTCCCGGGCATTGAACTCGGCATAACCGTTGTTGATCACCAGACGACTGATCGCTCGATGCGGCACCAGCACACCCTTTGGAGTGCCGGTGGAGCCGGAGGTGTACATGATGTAGGCCACGCTTTCGCTGGATTGCACCAGCGCCAGGTCATCGCCGTCCAGACGTTCCAGCTCCACGCGGTCAAGGTCCACGCGCTGCACGCTGGCAGTAAGGAGCGCCTGGCTTTCGGTCAGCAGGACCCGTGCCTGGCTGTCCTCGATCATGAAACCCTGGCGCTCAAGCGGTGCGTTGATGTCCAGCGGGACATAGACCGCTGCGCATTTGAGCACCGCCAGTTGGCTGACCAGCAGTTCATGGGAACGGGCCAGCAGGATCGCCACGCTGTCACCCGCTTGCAC
Source organism: Pseudomonas gingeri (assembly GCF_013386165.1). GTDB lineage: Bacteria > Pseudomonadota > Gammaproteobacteria > Pseudomonadales > Pseudomonadaceae > Aquipseudomonas > Aquipseudomonas gingeri_C. The sequence continues at coordinate 402 of NZ_JACAOS010000047.1, forward strand.
ACCGAGGCCACGCAGATGGCGGGCC
>NZ_JACAOS010000005.1 GCF_013386165.1 Pseudomonas gingeri
GGCGACAAACGCCTGGTGGCCTATGTCACGGTGCAGCAGCCTGGCGCTGTGCTGGAGATCGAAAGCTTGCGCGATCATCTGCAGGGAGCATTGCCGGAGTACATGGTTCCGGCGGCTTACGTGCAGCTCGATGTCTTGCCGCTGACGCTGAACGGCAAACTGGACCGCAAGGCCCTGCCAGCGCCGGATGCGCAGGCGTTGATCAGCCGTGGCTACGAAGCGCCGCAAGGCGAAGTGGAAAGCCTGCTGGCATCGATCTGGTCGGATGTGCTCAAGGTCGAGCAGGTAGGGCGACATGATCATTTCTTCGAGTTGGGTGGCCATTCGCTGCTGGCGGTGACGCTGATCGAGCGCATGCGCCAGGTCGGTCTGAGTACCGATGTGCGCGTGTTGTTCAGCCAGCCGACCCTGGCCGCGCTGGCAGCGGCGGTGGGTAGTGGCCGCGAGATCCAGGTGCCGGCCAATGGCATCAGCCTCGATTGTGCGCGCATTACCCCGCAACTGTTGCCGCTGGCGAACCTGGACCAGGGCGCCATCGACCGGATCGTCGCCACGGTGCCGGGCGGCGTCGCCAACGTTCAGGACATCTATGCCTTGGCGCCGTTGCAGGCGGGTATTCTCTATCACCACCTCAGCGCGGAGCGGGGTGACCCCTATGTGCTGCAAGCACTGTTCGCCTTCGAGAGTGAGGAGCGCCTGGAAGATTTCTCCAAGGCCTTGCAATTCGTGATCCAGCGCCATGACATCCTGCGCACCGCGCTGGTCTGGGAAGGTCTGGACGAACCGGTGCAAGTGGTCTGGCGCCAGGCGCAGTTGGCACGCGAAAACCTGGAACCGGACCCGCAGGCTGGCGAGGTCGTAACCCAGCTGCATCAGCGTTTCGATGCCCGGCACTATGGCCTGGATATTCGCCAGGCACCGATGCTGCGCCTGATCCAGGCCTGGGATGCGGCGAACCAGCGCTGGCTGGGGTTGCTGCTGTTCCACCACCTGGCGATGGACCATACGGGGATGGAGGTAGTGCAGCACGAGATGCAGGCGTACCTGCTGGGACAGCAGGCACAACTGGGGGCGGCGATGCCGTATCGCAACTATGTGGCCCAGGCCCGCCTGGGCGTGAGCCAGGCCGAGCACGAGCGGTTTTTCCGCGAGCGCCTGGGTGATGTCGACGAGCCGACCCTGCCGTTCGGTTTGCAGCAGGTGCAGGGTGATGGGCAGGGTATCGAGGAAGCCCAACTGGCCGTGGGCGTGGCCCTCGGCCAGCGTTTGCGGGCTCAGGCCCGGCAGGCGGGGGTGAGTGCCGCGAGCCTGGTGCACCTGGCTTGGGCACAGGTGCTGGGCCGGGTTGCGGCCCGTGACGATGTGGTGTTCGGTACGGTGCTGATGGGCCGGATGGAGGGTGGCGACGGCGCCGACCGCGCCCTGGGCATGTTTATCAACACCTTGCCGCTGCGCGTGATCCTGGGAGACCGCAGTGCACGGGAGGGCGTCAAGGCGACCCACGACGAACTGACCGCGTTGCTCGGGCATGAGCACGCGCCCCTGGCCCTGGCCCAGCGTTGCAGTGGCGTCAGTGTGCCGCTGCCATTGTTCAGCGCGTTGCTCAACTACCGCCACAGCAGCATTACCGTAACCGACGAGGCGCTGACAGCCTGGCACGGCATGCAGTACCTGAGCGGTGAGGAACGGACCAACTATCCGTTGACCCTCCATGTCGACGACCAGGGCGAAGACTTTCTGCTGACCGCCCAGACTGTTCCAGCGATTGCGGCCGAGCGAATCTGTGCCTATATGCACAGGGCCTTGCAGAGTCTGGTCGATGCCTTGGAGCAAGCGTGCGACGTGCCGTTGCCGGACCTACCGGTATTGCCGGACGATGAGCGTCGGCAATTGCTGGAAGGCTTCAATGCCACTGCGGTCGACTATCCGCTGGACCTGACTGTGCACGGGTTGTTTGAAGCCCGAGTCGCTACCGATGGCGACTCGGTAGCCGTAGTGGACGAGAAGGGCAGCCTGACCTATGACGCACTCAATCGTCAGGCCAACCGCATCGCCCATCGCCTGATCGGCCTGGGCATCGGCCCGGACGACCGGGTGGCGATCTGTGTTGACCGCAGCCTGGAAATGGTTGCGGGGTTGTTGGGGGTTCTCAAGGCCGGAGCCGCTTATGTGCCACTGGACCCGCATTATCCGCTGGATCGCCTGACCTACATGCTGGAGAGCTGTGCGCCGGCGGCGATTCTCACCCAGGAAGCCTTGCATGCGGTCCTTCCAACAAGTGCCGTCCCGGTGCTGTTGCTCGATCCTGAGCAGGCTGAGCGCGAAGGTTTCCTTGGGCAGCCCGAGGTCAATCCTCTGCGGGCTGATTTGCGTCCTGAACACCTGGCCTATGTGATTTACACATCGGGCTCCACCGGGCGTCCGAAAGGCGTGCAGATTGCCCATCAGGCCTTGAGCAATTTCCTCCAGTCCATGGGTCGGGAACCAGGACTTTCGGCGCAGGATCGCTTGCTGGCCGTCACCACCATTTCCTTCGACATCGCCGCGCTTGAACTGTACTTGTCCCTGGTCAACGGTGCCTGTGTGGTCCTGGCCTCCCGTGAGGCGGCCATGGACGGCCTGCAATTGCAGCGCCTGCTTGACGAGCAACGTATCACGGTGATGCAGGCCACCCCGAGCACCTGGCAAATGCTGGTGAACAGCGGTTGGGCCGGCAATCAGGACCTGCGTATTTTTTGTGGTGGCGAACCACTTCCCCGTAGCCTGGCGCTTGAGCTGCTGCCGCGCAGCCGTGAACTGTGGAACCTCTACGGCCCCACGGAAGCCACTATCTGGGCCTGTGTAGAGCGCGTCGACGGACAGGGCGAATCGCTCACCGTGCCGATTGGCAAACCTATGGACAATACGCGGATCTATCTGTTGGACACCAAGCGTCAGCCGGTACCGTTGGGTGTGGCGGGTGAGTTGTATATCGGCGGAGTGCAAGTGGCACGCGGCTACCTGAACCGTCCAGATCTGAGCGCCGAGCGTTTCCTCGACGATCCGTTCTGCAGCGGACGCATGTACCGCACCGGGGATCTCGGTCGCTATCTGCCGGACGGCAAGCTCGAGTACCTGGGGCGTAACGACGACCAGGTGAAGATCCGTGGTTTCCGGATCGAACTGGGCGAAATCGAAGCCCTTCTCGCCGCGTATCCCGGGGTCAAGGACAGCGTGGTTCTGGCGCGGGAAGACAATCCGGGCGAAAAACGCTTGGTGGCCTACTTCACGCCGCAGCGGCCTGAAACGGTGCTGGAGATCGAAAGCCTGCGCGGTCATCTGCGAGGCGCTCTGCCGGAGTACATGGTCCCGGCGGCCTACGTGCAGCTCGATGCCTTGCCATTGACGCCTAACTGCAAGCTGGATCGCAAAGCGTTGCCGGTGCCGGATGGTGCTGCACTGGTCAGCCACGAATACCAAGCGCCACAAGGTAAAACCGAAAGCGTGTTGGCGCAGTTGTGGGCCGACTTGCTCAAGGTCGAGCGCGTAGGGCGAAACGATCACTTCTTCGAACTGGGCGGTCACTCGCTGCTGGCGGTAACGCTGATCGAGCGCATGCGCCAGGTCGGCCTGAGCGCCGATGTACGGGTACTGTTCGGCCAGCCGACCTTGTCGGCACTGGCGGCGGCGGTGGGTGGCAGCACGGAAATCGTGGTGCCGGCCAACCTGATCCCGCAGGGCTGCGAGCACATCACTCCAGACCTGTTGTCGTTGATCAGCCTGGACCAGGCGCAGATCGACCGGGTGGTGGCGACGGTCCCGGGTGGCGTGGCGAATGTGCAGGATATCTACCCGCTGGCGCCGTTGCAGGAAGGCATCCTGTTCCATCACTTGTCAGCCAGCGAAGGCGACCCCTATGTGCTGCAATCGCAGTTCAGCTTCGACAGCCGCAGCCGTCTGGACGATTTTATCCAGGCGCTGCAAAGCGTGATCGATCGTCACGATGTCCTGCGCACGTCGATTGTCTGGGAAGGGCTGGAGGCACCGGTGCAAGTGGTCTGGCGCCAGACCAGGCTGGAAGTCGAGACACTCGAACTCGATCCGCGGCAGGGTGAGCTGCCGGCGCAACTGTTGCAACGCTTCGATCCGGCGCACTACCGTTTGAATCTGCAACAGGCGCCGCTGCTGCGGTTAGCCGTCAGCGAAGATCTGCTGAACCGGCGCTGGGTGGGCGTGTTGCTGTTCCATCACATCGCCATCGATCACACCACCATCGCGGTGGTGCAACAGGAAATGCAGGCCAACCTGCGTGGGCAGGCGACGCCGCTGGCGGCCGCCGCGCCGTATCGCAATTATGTGGCCCAGGCGCGTCTGGGTGTCAGCCAGGAGGCCCACGAAACGTTCTTCCGCGAGATGCTCGGCGATATCGACGAGCCGACCCTGCCGTTCGAACAGCAGGAAGTTCGGGGCGACCAGCAGGCGATCGTCGAAGCCCACCTGGCCCTGGACCTTGATCTGTCCCGGCGCCTGCGTGGCCGCGCCCGGCAGTCGGGTGTCAGCGCAGCGAGCCTGGTGCATCTGGCCTGGGGGCTGGTGCTGGGCCGCCTGTGCCGACGCGAGAAGGTCGTGTTCGGCACCGTGTTGCTCGGTCGGATGCAGGGTGGTGCGGGAGCGGATCAGGCGCTGGGGATGTTTATCAATACCTTGCCACTGCGTCTGGATCTTGGCGAGATGGGGGCTCGGGCCGCGCTCAAGGCGGCCCACGGCCGGCTCACCGCGCTGCTGGGCCATGAGCATGCTTCCCTGGCGCTGGCCCAGCGTTGCAGCGGGGTGCCGACGCCGACGCCACTGTTCAGCGCCTTGCTCAATTACCGGCACGGTGCCGGTGAGGTCAGCCAGCAGGCGCTGGATGCCTGGCAGGGTATCGAGAGCCTCGGTGGCGACGAGCGGACCAACTACCCGCTGACGCTTTCGGTGGACGATGACGATGTGCGCTTCAGCCTGACGGTCCAGGCAACGGTCGGTGTCGATGCGCAACGGGTTTGTGGTTACATGCAGGCCGCTCTGGCGAGTCTGGTGGATGCATTGGAGCAGAGCGCGGAGGTGCCGCTGGGACGGCTGTCGGTGTTGCCGGCGATGGAGCGTGAGCAGTTGTTGTTCGGACTGAATGACACCGCGTTGGATTATCCGCAAGAACAGACCATTCATGGGTTGTTCGAGGTGCAGGTGGCGCGTACGCCGGAGGCTTTGGCGGTGGTTCATGGCGAACAGCGCCTGAGCTATCGCGAGCTCAACGAGCAGGCCAACCGTTTGGCCCATGCCCTGCGCAAACAGGGTGTGCAGCCGGATTCGCGGGTGGGGATCTGTGTTGAGCGTGGCGCGGAAATGGTCGTTGGCTTGTTGGCGATCCTCAAGGCGGGCGGCGGTTATGTACCGTTGGACCCGGCTTATCCGGTAGAGCGGATTGCCTATATGTTGCAGGACAGTGCTCCGGCGGCTGTGCTTGCGCAAACGGCCACCCAGGATCTATTGGCGGGCGTTTCGGTACCCGTGATCAATCTCGACCAGGGCACCTGGCAGGACGAATCCGTCCAGAATCCGCAGGTGCCGGGGCTGACTTCGGCGCATCTGGCTTATTTGATCTACACCTCGGGTTCGACCGGTCTGCCGAAGGGCGTGATGATCGAACACCGCAACACCGTGAGCTTCCTGACCTGGGCCCCCGCCGCCTTTGATCACGCGGCCTTGCAGACTC
>NZ_JACAOS010000048.1 GCF_013386165.1 Pseudomonas gingeri
GTTTCAGGCATGGGAGAATATTGCGTGCGCCAAACGTCGCGGCTACTGTTTGAGTGTCGCTGCAAATTCAGCGATACGGGCTTGGACACCCGGGATATACAGGGCGCACAGCGCCGCGAAAGCGGCTTTTTTGTATTCGCGTTTTACGGCGAGCTGTGTGCGGGACACTTTCGAGTGTGCCGGGCTCCCTGTGTCCCGGTTGTCCAACCTGCACACAGTTCGCCACCCATTCGCTTGGACACGAACGTGGTGAACTCCTCAGTCACACAGGAGATTCAACATGGACAAGAAGCTTATTCCCGATCCGCCACTCGCTCGCAAAACCTCTGGTACCGCTGACAAAGGTCTATACCTGCGCAAGGTTCCTGATACGCCTTCCATCGAGTCTGAACCGCTCCCACCCAGCACGTCCCGCTTGCTCGATACCCTGGCGTTCACTTGCGC
>NZ_JACAOS010000049.1 GCF_013386165.1 Pseudomonas gingeri
TGATTCATTGAAGAAGACGATAGAAGCAGCTTTAAGCTCCAAGCTGATAGCTCCAAGCTAACAGTTACGCGCTCGAAATTGGGTCTGTAGCTCAGTTGGTTAGAGCGCACCCCTGATAAGGGTGAGGTCGGCAGTTCGAATCTGCCCAGACCCACCAATTTTGTTATGGGGCCATAGCTCAGCTGGGAGAGCGCCTGCCTTGCACGCAGGAGGTCAACGGTTCGATCCCGTTTGGCTCCACCATTAACTGCTTCTACTTGTTAGAGTTTAGAAATGAATATTCGCAGATGAATATTGATTTCTAGTCTTTGATTAG
>NZ_JACAOS010000050.1 GCF_013386165.1 Pseudomonas gingeri
CGGCCGGCCAGTCGGTAACACCCGTCTCTACGTGCTCGATGCCCAGGGCGAACCTGTGCCGCTGGGGGTGGAAGGAGAGCTGTACATTGGTGGCGAGGGCGTGGCCAAGGGTTACCTGAACCGGGAAGACCTGACGCTGGAAAAATTCGTTGCCGACCCGTTCGACAGCGACCCGCTGGCACGTTTGTATCGCACCGGCGACCTGGTTCGCTGGCGCGCCGATGGCAACCTGGAATACCTCGGGCGCAATGATGCCCAGGTGAAGATCCGTGGTTTCCGGGTCGAGTTGGGTGAGATCGAAGCACGTCTGGCCGAGCATCCCGAGGTCAAGGAAGCCGTGGTGCTGTGCCG
>NZ_JACAOS010000051.1 GCF_013386165.1 Pseudomonas gingeri
GGAGCCGGCTTGCTGGCGATGGCGTCAGTAAGGACAGCGCCAGACCCAAGGGCCTCATCGCCGGCAAGCCAGCTCCTACAAAGACCTCGGCAGCACGATATTTTTGTGGTGAGACGCGGTCCTGTGGGAGCCGGCTTGCTGGCGATGGCGTCAGTAAGGACAGCGTCAGACTCAAGGGCCTCATCGCCGGCAAGCCAGCTCCTACAGTACTGCGTCGTTCACTGCACTTGTGCACGACACAATATTGCAGGAGCAGGGCCTACGCGGTCTCCGCCACCTGGGCCCGACGCACATCCGGCTGCTTCCAGGAGTCCGCCGCACTTTCCTCGATGGCCAACTGAATGGCTTTCTTGCGACGCTCTTCGGCCTGACGGCTGAAGTACCAGACCAGGAAGGTCACAATCGACACCGCCAACAGAATCAGGCTCGCCACCGCGTTGATCTCCGGCTTCACGCCCAAACGCACCGCCGAGAACACTTCCATCGGCAAGGTTGTCGAACCCGGCCCCGACACGAAGCTGGCCAACACCAGGTCATCCAGCGACAACGCGAAGGACATCATCCCCCCCGCCGCCAACGACGGCGCGATCATTGGAATAGTGATCAGGAAGAACACCTTCCAAGGCTTGGCGCCCAGGTCCATGGCCGCCTCTTCGATGGACAGGTCCAGCTCCCGCAGACGTGCCGACACCACCACCGCCACATAGGCCGCGCAGAAGGTCGTGTGGGCGATCCAGATGGTGACGATGCCACGTTCCTGGGGCCAGCCGATCATCTGCGCCATGGCCACGAACAGCAGCAACAGCGACAGGCCGGTAATCACTTCCGGCATCACCAACGGCGCCGTCACCAAGCCACCGAACAGCGTGCGGCCCT
>NZ_JACAOS010000052.1 GCF_013386165.1 Pseudomonas gingeri
GTTCGCCCTGGGCATCGAGCACATAGAGACGGGTATTACCGACTGGCCGACCGATGGGAATTGCACCGTTGCCGACCGAAGTAATCTCGTAGGTCGTGGAGAAAGTAGTAGCTTCGGTCGGGCCGTAGCCATTGAGCAGGTGCTCGGGAGCACCGTTCGCCAGCACCCGTGCGATCACTGCCGGGTCCAGTACATCGCCGCCGACAATCAGGTAGCGCAGGCGCGAGAATGCATCGCCCAGACCCGATGCATACTGATGGAACAAGCCGGCGGTCATCCACAGCACCGTCACCGATTGCTCCAGCAACAGGCGCTGGAAATTCACCGGAGAGAGCAAGTCATCCTGGCCGATCACCACCACGCAGCCGCCATTGAGCAGCGGTGCCCAGACGTCGAGAGTACTGGCATCGAACGCCGGATTGGAGGCAAAGGCCACGCGGTCCCGGGCATTGA
>NZ_JACAOS010000053.1 GCF_013386165.1 Pseudomonas gingeri
TAATCTCGTAGGTCGTGGAGAAAGTAGTAGCTTCGGTCGGGCCGTAGCCATTGAGCAGGTGCTCGGGAGCACCGTTCGCCAGCACCCGTGCGATCACCGCCGGGTCCAGTACATCGCCGCCGACAATCAGGTAGCGCAAGCGCGAGAATGCATCGCCCAGACCCGAAGCGTATTGATGAAACAGACCGGCGGTCATCCACAATACCGTTACAGACTGCTCCAGCAAGATCCGCTGGAAATTCACCGGAGAGAGCAAGTCATCCTGGCCGATCACCACCACGCAGCCGCCATTGAGCAGCGGTGCCCAGACGTCCAGGGTACTGGCATCGAACGCCGGGTTGGAGGCGAAAGCCACACGGTCCCGGGCATTGA
>NZ_JACAOS010000054.1 GCF_013386165.1 Pseudomonas gingeri
CTCCTTCCACCCCCAGCGGCACAGGTTCGCCCTGGGCATCGAGCACGTAGAGACGGGTGTTACCGACTGGCCGGCCGATGGGAATTGCACCGTTGCCGACCGAGGTAATCTCGTAGGTCGTGGAGAAGGTGGTGGCCTCGGTCGGGCCATAGCCATTGAGCAGGTGCTCGGGAGCACCGTTCGCCAGCACCCGTGCGATCACTGCCGGGTCCAGTACGTCGCCGCCAACAATCAGGTAGCGCAGGCCCGAAAAAGCTTCGCCCAAGCCTGAAGCGTATTGATGGAACAGACCGGCGGTCATCCACAATACCGTCACAGACTGCTCCAGCAAGATCCGCTGGAAATTCACCGGAGAGAGCAAGTCAT
>NZ_JACAOS010000006.1 GCF_013386165.1 Pseudomonas gingeri
ACCAGGTGAAGATCCGTGGCTTCCGTATCGAACTGGGGGAAATCGAAGCACGCCTGGCCAAACACCCCGAGGTGCAGGAAACGGTGGTGATGGCTCGTGAAGACGTGCCGGGTGAAACCCGCCTGGTGGCGTATTTCACTCCGGCCAGTGCTGGAGTGGTGCCGGACAGCGGCACCCTGCGCGCTTACCTGCAAGGTCATCTGCCGGACTACATGCTGCCGGCAGCCTATATGCAACTTGGCGCGCTACCACTGACCCCCAACGGCAAACTGGACCGCAAGGCCCTGCCGGTACCAGACAGCAGCGCCTACGCCTTGCGTGTCTACGAAGCCCCGGTGGGTGAGGTCGAAACCCAGCTGGCGGCGCTCTGGGCGGATTTGCTCAAGGTCGAGCGAGTGGGGCGTCACGACCACTTCTTCGAACTGGGCGGCCATTCGTTGCTGGCGGTGAGCCTGATCGAGCGGATGCGCCAGGCGAATCTGGAAGCCGATGTGCGGGTACTGTTCGGCCAGCCGACGCTGATCCAGGTGGCCGCCTCGGTGGGCATTACACAACGGATGGAGGTGCCGCAGACGAAGATTCCGATGCTCAATCGCAAACGTCGTATCTGAAGCTTCGACACCGCCCGGCCGATTCACAATCGGTCGGGCCGTCGCCTCTCTCTTTTCTCCCTTCTGTGCAACCCCCCGGCTGGGCGAGCTTACGGCACGCCTTGTCCCGGCTTCCCATGACAGACAGTCGCCCATGGATGCTCTAATTTTCGAGACCTGTGGGGAGCATGGCGAATGGGATGTTTCGCATGTGTCAGTGGACCGCAGCCCTTTGTAGCTGCGGACCCGATCACGCCTGCGCCCGGACTCCTGTGCTGTCTTCGAACGTCGAAGCCCCCTCCGATTTTTATCGCGCCGAACGCTGTCCCCGACACCGAGCCTTTTGGGTCGTCAACCCTCTCCGAAATGATAAATAGCAGGTTATTCGATGCACTTCAGCGAATTGATGGCAGTTCTTTCCACGCACGCGATCCGTCTTCAACAGGAAGAAGACGATCTGGTGATTCTCGGTGACGATGAGGGCCTTGACAGCGCCGTTCTCGATAGTCTCGGCGTGCACAAGGCGGAACTGCTCAAGCTGGTGGCTCGAAACGGCGGTGATTGGTTGAGTCCGGCTTTCCGCATTACCGCGGACATGCTGCCGCTGGCCAACCTCAGCCAGGAGGCGATCGACCGCATCGTCGACGCGGTGCCCGGTGGTGCCGGCAATGTTCAGGATATCTACCCGCTGGCGCCCCTGCAGGAAGGTATTCTCTACCATCACCTGGCGGCCGGGCAGGGCGACCCCTATGTGTTGCGGGCGCTGTTCGGCGCCGATAACCGTGAGCGCCTGGACGACTTCGCCCAGGCCCTGCAAGCGGTGATCGAACGTCACGATATCCTGCGCACCGCCATGGTCTGGGAAGGCCTCGACGAACCGGTGCAGGTGGTGTTGCGCGACGTCACCCTGGCGGTGGATGAGCTTGAACTGGCGGCCGCCGACGGTGATGTCGAAACCCAACTGCGCGAACGCTATGATTCCCGGCATTACCGCCTCGACCTGCGCCAGGCCCCGCTGATGCGCCTGGTGTGCGCCGAAGACCGGGCCAATGCACGCTGGGTGGCGATCCTGCTGTTCCATCACATCGCCATCGACCATGCCGCGCTGGAGCTGGTGCAGGTCGAGATGCAGGCCTACCTGCTCGGCGAAGGCCATGCCTTGCCCGAAGCGGTGCCCTATCGCAACTATGTGGCGCAGGTCCGGCTGGGTGCCGGGGCCGACGCCCATGAAGGCTTTTTTCGCGACATGCTGGCGGACGTCGATGAACCGACGCTGCCGTTTGGCGTGGTCGAAACCCCGGGCAGCGATGCGCCGATCGAAGAGGTTCGGCTGCCGGTCGCTGCCGACTTGAGTCTGCGCCTGCGGGCCCAGGCCCGGCAGCTCGGGGTCAGTGCCGCGAGCCTGCATCACCTGGCCTGGGCACGGGTGGTGGGCGCCGTTTCGGGCAAGTCGGATGTGGTCTTCGGTACCGTGCTGATGGGCCGGATGCAGGGCGGCGAGGGTGCCGATCGGGCCCTGGGCATGTTTATCAACACCTTGCCGTTGCGGGTGAAACTTGAAGGCCACGGCGTCCGTGAAGGGGTCAAGACCACCCATGCGCGCCTGACCGCCTTGCTCGGCCACGAGCACGCCTCCCTGGCCCAGGCCCAGCGTTGCAGCGGTGTGGCCGCACCGGCGCCATTGTTCAGCTCGCTGCTGAACTACCGCCACAGCGCCAGCGAATCGGTGGCTTCGGCCGAAACCCTGCAGGCCTGGGCCGGTTTGCACAGCCTGGGAGGTGAAGAACAGAGCACCTACCCGATCACCCTGTCGGTGGATGACCTGGGCGAAGACTTCAGCCTGGCGGTCCAGGCCGAGGTGGCGATCGGTGCACAGCGCGTCGGCGACTATATGCTGGCGGCCCTTGGCGCCCTGGTCGAGGCCCTGGAGCAGCAACCACAAACGCCTTTGCAGCACCTGGAAATCCTTCCTCTGGCCGAGCGCGAACAGGTGCTGCACGGCTTCAATGCCACCGCGCGCGACTATCCGCAGCACAGCAGCCTGCAGGCATTGTTCGAGCTGCAGGTGGCGGTGCGGCCCGACGCAGTGGCGGCCGTCCAGGATGGCCAGAGCCTGACCTACCAGCAACTCAACAGCTGGGCCAATGGCCTGGCCCGCCATCTGATCGACCTCGGCGTGCAACCGGGCGAACGGGTGGCGTTGCTGCTGGCGCGCTCCTTCGACCTGCTGGCCGGGCAACTGGCGATTCTCAAGTGCGGCGCGGCCTATGTGCCGCTGGATATCAATGCGCCGGCGGAGCGCCAGGCCTTCATGCTACAAGACAGCGCGGCGCGCCAGGTGTTGACCCTGAGCAGCAGCGCGGTGCCCGAGGGCATTGCGCGAGTCGACCTGGACACGCTGGTGCTGGAAGTCGATACACCGAACCTGGCACTGGACGCGTCCTCCGAGTCGGTGGCCTACATCATGTACACCTCCGGTTCCACCGGCACGCCCAAAGGGGTGCTGGTTCCGCACCGGGCGGTCAGTCGCCTGGTGATCAACAACGGTTATGCCGAATTCAATGCCGGCGACCGCGTGGCCTTTGCTTCCAACCCGTCCTTCGACGCCAGCACCCTGGATGTCTGGGCGCCGCTGCTCAACGGCGGTTGTGTGGTCGTGGTGGAACAGTCGGTATTGCTGTCCCTGAATGAATTCCGTGAGTTGCTGCTGGCGCAGTCGGTCAGCGTGCTGTGGATGACCGCCGGCCTGTTCCATCAATATGCCGGCGGCCTGATGGAAGCCTTCGCTCGCTTGCGTTACCTGATCGTCGGCGGCGATGTACTGGACCCGGCGGTGATCGCCCGGGTGTTGGAAGAGGGCGCCCCGCAGCATTTGCTCAACGGCTATGGCCCGACCGAAGCCACCACCTTCTCCACGACCTGGGAAATTACCTCGGTGGGCAATGGTGGTATTCCCATCGGCCGGCCGATCGGCAACAGCCAGGTCTATGTCCTCGACGCCTTGCGCCAACCGGTGGCCGTGGGCGTGGCCGGCGAGTTGTATATCGGCGGGCAGGGCGTGGCCAAAGGTTATCTGAACCGCCCGGAACTGACCGCCACGCAATTCGTCGCCGACCCGTTCAACGCCGAGGCCGGGGCACTGCTGTACCGCACCGGCGACCTCGCGCGCTGGACCGCGGATGGGGTTGTCGAGTACCTGGGGCGTAATGACGACCAGGTGAAAATTCGCGGTTTCCGTATCGAACTGGGTGAAATCGAAGCGCATCTGGCTGCTTGCCCGGGCGTCCGGGAGGCGGTGGTGCTGGCCCGTCAGGATGAGCCCGGACACAAGCGCCTGGTGGCTTACCTGGTGGCTGAGGCCGACAGCGCCTTGTCGGTGACGGAACTGCGTCGCGAACTGGCGGCGTCCCTGGCCGAATACATGGTGCCCAGCGCCTTCGTCGTCCTCGAGTCGTTCCCGCTGACCGCCAACGGCAAGCTGGATCGTCGGGCCTTGCCGGCACCGGACGCCGACGCCTATGCCAGCCGTGAGTTCCAGGCCCCCGAGGGCGAACTGGAAATCACCCTGGCGCGACTCTGGTCCGAGTTGCTGAAAATCGAGCGGGTCGGACGTCACGATCATTTCTTCGAACTGGGCGGGCACTCGTTGCTGGCCGTCAGCCTGATCGAGCGCATGCGTCAGTTGGGCCTGAGTGCCGACGTGCGTGTGCTGTTCAGTCAGCCGACCCTGGCCGCGCTGGCCGCTGCCGTTGGTGGCGGCCGCGAAATCAGCGTGCCGGCCAACCTGATTATCGTGGGTTGCGAACGGATCACCCCGGACCTGCTGCCGCTGGCCAACCTGACCCAGGCACAGATCGACCAGGTGGTGGCGACGGTACCGGGCGGTACTGCCAATGTGCAGGATATTTACCCGCTGGCGCCGCTGCAGGAAGGGATTCTCTATCACCACCTGGCGGCCCGGGCCGGCGACCCCTACGTGTTGCAGACCCAGTTTGCCTTTGACGACCACGAGCGCCTGAACGCCTTTGTCCAGGCCTTGCAGATGGTGATCGACCGCCATGACATCCTGCGTACCGGGGTGGTCTGGGAAGGTTTGGATGCGCCGGTGCAAGTGGTCTGGCGCGAGGCGCGCCTGCACCTTGATGCGCTGGAACTTGACCCAGCCGCCGGCGACATCGGTGCGCAACTGCACAGCCGGTTCGACCCGCGTCACTACCGCCTGGACGTGACCGAGGCGCCGCTGATGCGCCTGGCCTATGCCGAAGATCCGCTCAACCAGCGGATCACCGCGATGCTGCTGTTCCATCACATGGCCCTCGACCATATGGCCATGGAAGTGGTGCAGCATGAAATGCAGGCCTGGCTGCTCGGTGAGACCGAGGCCCTGGCGGCGCCGGTGCCGTATCGCAACTATGTGGCCCAGGCGCGTCTGGGGGTCAGCCCGGCCGATCATGAAGCGTTTTTCCGCGACATGCTCGGTGAGGTGGAGGAGCCGACCCTGCCGTTCGGTTTGCAGGATGTGCAGGGCGATGGCAGCGATATCGAGGAGGCGGTCCAGGCCCTGGACGTTCAGTTGGACCAACGCCTGCGGGCTCAGGCCCGGCAGTTGGGGGTGAGTGTCGCCAGCCTGGTGCACCTGGCCTGGGCCCAGGTGCTGGGCAAGGTTTCGGGGCGCCGCGATGTGGTGTTCGGTACCGTATTGATGGGCCGGATGCAGGGCGGCGAGGGTGCCGACCG
>NZ_JACAOS010000007.1 GCF_013386165.1 Pseudomonas gingeri
CACCGCCTGACCGGACGCCATCAGGTTTGTGTGAGTCTGCAAAGCCGCGTGATCAAAGGCGGCGTGGGCCCAAGTCAGGAAGTTCACGGTGTTGCGGTGTTCGATCATCACACCCTTCGGCAGACCGGTCGAACCCGAGGTGTAGATCAAATAAGCCAGATGCGCCGAAGTCAGCCCCGGCACCTGCGGATTCTGGACGGATTCGTCCTGCCAGGTGCCCTGATCGAGATTGATCACGGGCACCGAAACGCCCGCCAACAGATCCTGGGTGGCCGTTTGTGCCAAGACCGCCGCTGGAGCACTGTCCTGCAACATATAGGCAATTCGTTCTACCGGATAAGCCGGGTCCAACGGCACATAACCGCCGCCCGCCTTGAGGATCGCCAGCAAGCCAACAACCATCTCGGCACCACGCTCAACGCAGATCCCCACCCGCGAATCCGGCAGCACACCCTGCTTGCGCAACGCATGGGCCAAACGGTTGGCCTGCTCGTTAAGCTCGCGATAGCTCAGGCGCTGTTCGCCATGAACCACCGCCAAAGCCTCCGGCGTACGCTCAACCTGCGCCTCAAACAGACCATGCACGGTCTGCGCCTGCGGATACTCCAGCGCCGTGTCATTGAAGCCCATCAGCAACTGCTCGCGCTCACCAGCCGGCAGGATCGACAGACCTTGCAACGACGCCTGCGGCGTCTGCTCCAAAGCCTCCACCAAATGCTCCAGCGCCGTGTGCATATAGGCACACACCCGCGCAGCACCAATCGACGACGCCACCAGGGTGGTCAGTTTGAAACCATCGCCCAAGTCGTCGACGTTCAAGGTCAACGGGTAGTTGGTCCGTTCTTCGCCACTCAGGACATGGATACCGTGCCAAGCCTGCACGGCCTGCTCGGAAACACTACCGACAGCGCTATGACGATAATTGAGCAAGGCGCTGAACAACGGCGTTGGTGCGACCACGCCGCTACAACGCTGGGCCAACGCCAGCGACGCATGCTCGTGCCCCAGCAACGCAGTCAACCGCGCGTGGGTCGCCTTGACCCCGGCGCGCACGCCCTGCCCGCCCACTGCCACCCGCAGCGGCAAGGTATTGATAAACATCCCCAGCGCTCGGTCGGCACCCTCGCCGCCCT
>NZ_JACAOS010000008.1 GCF_013386165.1 Pseudomonas gingeri
CCGGGTATTGAGCTCGGCGTAGCTCAATGCCACACCGTCATGGATTGCCGCGCAGGCTTCGGGACGGGCACGGACCTGGGCCTCGAACAAGCCGTGGACGGTCTGCGTCCGTGGATAGTCGCGGGTACTGGCATTGAACCCCAGCAGCAGTTGCTCGCGCTCGGCCTCCGGCAACACCGGCAGATCACGCACCGCCGAATCCGGCGCGGACTCCAGGGCCTCGACCAAGTGGCTCAAGGCGGTCTGCATATAACCGCAGACCCGCTGGCCATCGACCCCGGCCGCCACCTGTACGCTCAGCAGGAAACCTTCACCCTGGTCGTCCACCGACAAGGTGCAGGGGTAGTTGGTCCGCTCACGAACGCCGAGGACCTGGGTGTCCGCCCAATAATCGCCACCGCTGGCTTCAAGCGCCGGGCTGTGCCGGTAGTTGAGCAGCGCGCTGAACAGTGGCGACGATGCGGCCACTGCACTGCAACGCTGGGCCAGCACCAACGGCGCATGCTCGTGGCCGAGCAGCGCGGTCAGCCGGGCGTGGGTCTGGCGCACGGCCTGGCGGACCCCACAAACACCGACGTCAACCCGCAGCGGCAAGGTATTGATAAACATGCCGAGAGCCCGATCGGCCCCCAGGCCACTTTGCATACGGCCCAGCAGCACGGTGCCGAAGACCACGTCGTCACGGCCGCTGGTGCTGCCCAGAACCCGGGCCCAGGCCAGGTGATGCAGACTGGCCGCACTCACCCCCAGTTGCCGGGCCTGGGTGCGCAGGCGCTGGCACAGCTCTGCCGGGATATCGTGGCGGACCTCCTTGACGCCCTGCCCGTCGCCTTGCACCTGCAGCAGGCCGAACGCTAGGGTCGGCTCGTCGACATCGCCGAGCATCTCGCGGAAGAACGCTTCATGTTGCTCGCGGCTCACCCCCAGGCGGGCCTGGCCCACATAGTTGCGGTACGGCATCGCCGCTGGCAGTTGCCCGGCCGCACCGTGCAGATAGGCAAGCATCTCTTCGCTCATCACATCCAGGGCGGTGTGATCGAGGGCGATATGGTGGAACAGCAGGATCGCGACCCAACGCTGGTTGGCCGAATCCTGGGCAAAGGCCAGGTGCATCAGCGGTGCCTGGCCGAGGTCCAGGCGACAGGTTTCTGGATCGAAGCGACGCTGCAACTGGCCGAGGATATCGCCCTCGGCCGGGTCCAGGACGATCTGTTCCAGCGGCAGTTCGACACGCCGCAGGACCACTTGCTGCGGTTCTTCCAGGCCTTGCCAGACCAGCGCCGTGCGCAGGATGTCATGGCGGTCGATCACCGCCTGCAAGGCTTCGGCGAAACCCCGCAGTTGCGCCAGATCCTGCAGGGCGAAAGTCGCTTGCAGCAAATACGGATCGCCCTGTTCGGCGGCGATATGGTGATAAAGAATGCCTTCCTGCAACGGTGCCAGCGGATAGATATCCTGCACGTTACCGGTACCACCGGGCACGCCGGCGACAATACGGTCGATACTGGCCTGGTCCAGGCGGGTCAGGGTCAGCATATCCGGGGTGATGCGTGCACAACCGGCAGGAATGCCGTTGGCCGGAACCACGATCTCGATCCCGCCGCCCACGGCCGCCGCCAGCGCCGCCAGGGTCGGCTGGCCGAACAGCACGCGCACGTCGGCACTGAGGCCGGCCTGGCGCATGCGCTCGATCAGCTTCACCGCCAGCAGCGAATGGCCGCCCAATTCGAAGAAGTGATCCTGGCGACCGACCCGCTCCACGCCCAGCACGTCGCACCAGAGCGCGGCCAAGGTGGTTTCGGTGTCACCAAGCGGCGCCTGGTAGTCACGGCTGACGAAGGCGTCTGCCGCAGGCTCGGGCAGTGCGCGGCGATCCAGTTTGCCGTTGGGCGAAACCGGGAGTTTTTCCAGGTGCACATAGGCCGCTGGAATCATGTAGTCGGGCAATAGCGCCTGCAAATGCAGGCGCATCTGGTCCGCTTCAGGCGCCAGGTGTCCGGCCTGCAGGCTGAAATACGCCACCAGGCGCTTTTCCCCCGGACGGTCTTCGCGGGCCAGCACCGCGGTGTCCCGCAGGCCCGGGTACTGGCCGAGGCGCGCCTCGATTTCACCCAGTTCGATACGGAAACCACGGATCTTGATCTGGTCGTCGTTACGCCCCAGGTAGTCGATCTGACCGTTGGCCTGCCAGCAACCCAAGTCGCCGGTCTTGTAAAGCTGCGCACCTTCGGTAGCGGCGAATGGATCTCGGATAAAGCGTTCGGCGGTCAACTCATCGCGGTTCAGGTACCCACGGGCGACACAGGCACCGCCGATGTAGAGTTCTCCCGCCACACCCACCGGCACCGGCCGCAATTGTTCGTCGAGCAGGTAGATGCGGGTATTGGCCACCGGCTGGCCGATGCTCGGCAAGGTCGGCCAGCTCTGCGGATCGCCTTTCAGGGTCAGCGCCGTGACCACGTGGGACTCGGTCGGGCCATAGTGGTTGTGCAGCCGTGCATCGTCCAGGCGCTCGAAGAAGCGCCGCATCGGCTCGGTAATGCGCAGTTGCTCACCCGCGGTGATCACGTCCTGCAACGCGCAGTCAGGTTGCCCGGTTTCGGCGACCATGGCTTCGGCCAGGGCTTGCAGGGCAATGCACGGCATATACAGGCGTTCGATGCGCTGCTCACGGATATGCTGGAACAGCCGACGGAAATCCAGGCGGATATCGCCATGGATCAGCGACAGCTCGCCACCGGCACACAAGGTGCTGAAGACTTCCTGGAAGGCCACGTCGAACCCCAGGGCGGCGAACTGCAAGGTCCGTTGTCCTGGCCGCCCGTGCTCGAAGGTCTGGGCGATCTGCCAATGCATCAGGTTGACCAGTGGCCCATGGGGCATGGCCACGCCCTTGGGCTGGCCGGTGGAGCCAGAGGTATAGATCAGGTACGCCAGGTGTTGCGCGTTCAACCCCGCAATCTGCGGATTGTGTCGCGGCGCAGCGTCGATCCCACTCTCGATCCGGGCTTCGGCTTCCAGCAACAGCACCGGCATGCGCGCCTGCGGGAAGCGTTCGCCCAAGCCACGCTGGGTCAGCAGCACCTTGGGCGCGCTGTCCTCGAGCATGTAGGCCAGGCGTTCGGCCGGGTAAGACGGGTCCAGCGGCACATAACCGGCACCGGCCTTGAGAATGCCCACCAGGCCGGCGATCATTTCCAGGCTGCGTTCCACACAGATCGCCACCCGGTCATCGGCACCGATTCCCTCGGCAATCAGCCGATGGGCAATCTGGTTGGCCCACTGGTTCAGCTCGCCGTAGCTCAGGCGCTGGCCTTCATAGGTGACGGCTACCGTGTCAGGTTGGGCCGCCACATGGGCCTCGAACAGCTGGTGCAGCAGCAGATCCGTCGGGTAGACGCAATCGAAGGCGTTGAAGTCTTCCTGCAACTGGCGGCGCTCGCTGGCCGGCAGCCAGTCGAGACTGTGCAAGGGCGCATCGGACTGGCACTCCAGTGCTTCGG
Organism: Pseudomonas gingeri; assembly: GCF_013386165.1. GTDB lineage: Bacteria > Pseudomonadota > Gammaproteobacteria > Pseudomonadales > Pseudomonadaceae > Aquipseudomonas > Aquipseudomonas gingeri_C. Next base: position 3,504 of record NZ_JACAOS010000008.1, read on the forward strand.
TCAGTTGCTCCAGCACCGTATGCATATAGCCGCAGATACGTTGCGCACCGATCCCGGCCGCGGCCTGGACGGTCAGGCCGAAGGACTCGCCGAGGTCGTCCACCGACAACGACAACGGATAGTTGGTCCGTTCCTCGCCACCGAGCACCTCGACTCCGGCCCAGGTCCTGGCCTGGCCGGCATCCTGGGGTGCCTGGGCACCGACGGCGACATGCCGGTAGTTCATCAGGGCACTGAACAACGGCGTCGGCGCCGCCACACCACTGCAACCCTGGGCCAGGGACAATGGCGCATGTTCATGACCGAGCAACGCGGCCAAACGTGCATGGGTGGTGCGTACGGCGGCCTGGATGCCCTGCTCACCCGCAGCCACCCGCAACGGCAGGGTATTGATAAACATGCCCAGTGCGCGCTCTGCGCCCTGGCCACTGTGCAGGCGGCCCATCAGCACGGTGCCGAAGACCACGTCGCGACGTCCGGACAAGCGCGCCACCACCTGACCCCAGGCCAGATGGTGCAGGCTGGCGTTGCTCACTCCGAGGCGCCGGGCCTGGGCGCGCAGGCGTTGAGCCAGATCCGGGTCCACCGGCAACAGCGCTTCCTCGACGCCGCTGCCGTCGCCCTGCACGTCCTGCAGGCCGAAGGGCAAGGTCGGCTCGTCGACATCGCCGAGCATTTCGCGGAAGAACGCCTCGTGCTGCTCGCGGCTCACCCCCAGGCGGGCCTGGGCAACATGGTTGCGGTACGGCACCGAAGCTTCAAGGTCGGCGCCACGGCCCCGGCTGAATGCCTCGATCTCCTGGCCCAGCAGGGCCAGGGAAGTGGCGTCATCGATCAGGTGATGGAACAGCAACACCGCGACCCAACCACCGTTATCGACATCCTCGGCATAGTGCAGGCGCATCATCGGCGCCTGGCGCAGGTCCAGGCGGATCCGCCGTGGATCGAAATGCGCTTGCAACTGGGCCGCCACATCACCCAGGTCCGGATGCGGCAGGAAGGCTTCGACCCGCAGCCGCGCTTCGCGCCAGACCACCTGTACCGGCTCGTCGAGCTCTTCCCAGGACACGGCGGTGCGCAGGATATCGTGACGATTGATCACCGCCTGCAAGGACTCGGCAAACCCCAGCAACTGTTCGAAGGTGTCGACCCGCAGCAAGGCCTGCAACAGATAGGGATCACCCTCATCGCTCGACAGGTGGTGATAGAGGATGCCTTCCTGCAAAGGCACCAGCGCGTAGATATCCTGCACATTGCCGACACCGCCCGGGACAGAGGCGACCACACGGTCGATCTGGGCCTGGGTCAAGCACGCCAGGGGCAACATGTCCGGCGTGATGTGCTGGCAGCCGGCGGGGATCGCATTGACCGGTACGACAATCTCGCCGCCCTTGCTACCGGCAGCCGCCAGCGCCGCCAGGGTCGGCTGGCCGAACAGCACACGGACATCGGCGCTGAGGCCGACCTGGCGCATGCGCTCGATCAGTTTCACCGCCAGCAGCGAGTGCCCGCCCAGTTCGAAGAACTGATCGTGACGACCGATCTGCTCGACACCCAGCAACTCGGCCCAGAGCCCGGCCAGGGCGATTTCCACCGGGCCTTCGGGGGCCTGGTATTCGCGCCGGGCATAGGCCTCGGCCGCCGGCACCGGAAGTGCCTTGCGGTCCAGTTTGCCGTTGGCGGTCAGCGGGAAAGCCTCCAGGCTGACAAAGGCACTCGGCAGCATGTACTCGGCCAGGGACAGACGCAGCTGGTCACGCAATTGCGCAGCGTCCAACTCGACACCCGCAGTGCCGATGACATAAGCCACCAGGCGCTTGTCGCCGGGCTCATCCTCGCGCACCAGCACCACGGCGTCACGCACGCCGTCGCAGGCGGCCAATTGCGCTTCGATCTCGCCCAGTTCGATACGGAAACCGCGAATCTTTACTTGTTCGTCGTTACGACCCAGATATTCCAGACTGCCGTCAGCCAGCCAGCGACCCAAGTCACCCGAGCGATACATCCGTGCACCAGGAGTCGCGTCAAACGGATCGTCGAGGAAGCGCGAAGCGTTCAGCTCATCGCGATTGAGGTAACCCCGGGCCACGCCCGCACCACCGACGTACAACTCCCCCACCGCGCCGGGCGGCAGCGGATGGCCGTAACCGTCGAGCAGGTACAGGCGCAGGTCGGGAATGCGCTTGCCGATCGGGCTGGCACCCACACGCTGGGCGTCTTCGGCCTGCAACGGGTAATAGGTCACGTGCACCGTGGTCTCGGTGATGCCGTACATATTCACCAGTTGTGTGGCGCTGTTCAGTTCCCGGGCGTACCAGGGCTTGAGCAGCGCCGTGTCCAGCGCTTCACCTCCAAAGATCACCTGACGCAATGAATGCGGCTGGCCATTTTCACCCTGGGCCGCGATCAGTTGGCGGAACGCGCTCGGAGTCTGGTTGAGAACCGTCACCCCGGCACTGCACAAGAGTTTGTAGCAGTCTTCCGGCGAGCGACTGACCAGTTGCGGCACGATCAGCAAACGACCGCCATGCAGCAGCGCGCCCCAGATTTCCCAGACCGAGAAGTCAAAGGCGAACGAATGGAACAGCGCCCAGACATCCTGCTCATTGAAGCCGAACCAATCCTCGGTAGCCGAAAACAGCCGCGTTACGTTGCGATGTTCCACCATCACGCCCTTGGGCAGGCCGGTGGAACCGGAGGTGTAGATGACATAAGCCAGATGCGCGGCCGTCAGCCCCGCCACCTGCGGATTTCGGACGGATTCGTCCTGTAGATCAGCGTCGTCAAGATTGATGACCGGCACCTGCACCGCCGGCAAGGCTTCCTGCACCCCGTGTTGGCTGAGCAAAGCCACCGGCTCGCTGTCGCCAAGGGTGTAGGCCAGGCGCTCGCGAGGGTAAGCCGGATCCAGCGGCACATAACCGGCACCGGACTTGAGGATCCCGAGCAAGCCGATAATCATCGCCGGGCCGCGTTCGACACAGATCGCCACCCGATCATCCGGGCGTACACCGAGGGCCAACAGACGATGGGCAACCTGGTTGGCGCGGGCGTTGAGTTCACCGTAGCTCAGGCTTTCATCCTGGTACACCAGCGCCACGGCCTCCGGACGCTCGGCGGCACGGGCTTCGAACTGCTGGTGAATCATGAGGTTTTCGGCGGTGTGTTGCGGCTCGGCATTCCACGCCTGCAACTGCGCGGTTTCGCTGGTACTGAGCAGGGAGAACGCCCGAAGCGGCAACTGGGCATTCGCCAACCCCTGGTCCAGCACGTGCTGCAGGCGCTCGGCCATGGGCTCGATCTCACCCGCCTGGAAATACGCCTCGTTGTAGATGTAGTGCAGCCGGGACTCATCGTCGTAGGCGTTGGTCCGCAGATGGATCGCCAGTGGTGTCTGTTCGTGATTGTTCGAACACTTCACCGCGCGGGCGCTCGCAGGTCCGAAACGCAGCAGAGCGTCGTGCTGCTCGTAGGAGAATGTCAGGTCGAACAGCTGCGTACGCTCGCTACGGCGCAACTCCAGCAGGCGGTTGAGATCGCTGACCGGGAAACGCTGGTTACGGTAATCCTGCTTCAGCGCCCGACCGATGCCCTGGACCAGTTCGGCGAACGGCAGATCGGCGCTGAACTGCAGACGCACGGGGCTGAGTTGGGCAAACACCCCCAGGGTTCGCTTGAAACTGGCGTTGGCGCGATTGAGGATCGGCAAGCCGATCACCAACTCATCACGCTGCTGGGTCCGGGTGAAGTAGACATACAGCACGGCCAGCAGGACGTGGAAACGCGAGGCTTGCAGCGTCCCGCCCAGGTCGTCGATACGCTGCTCCAGTTCCCGGGAGAAACCACGGCTGAAGTGGCTGCTGCGGCTCGGGCCTTCAGCCTGGGCCTGGCGATAGCGCGGGAGTAGCAACTGCTCGGGAATATCGCGGTACTTTTCCAACCAGTAGGCCTGGTCGCGAAGGAAACGCGGCGACTGGCGATAGTCGCGGTCGTTTTCAATAAAATCGCCATAGGACGGCGCCGACAGATCCGGCCTGCGCTGATCGTGCAGGGCGTTGTAAATCTGGCAGAGGGAAACAAAGAGCTCGTCGATGCCCCAACCATCGAGCACGATATGGTGGGCGTGCACGACAAGGTAGAAGCGCTGTGCTTCGAGCTTGAGCAAATGCAGCCTGAACAGCGGGCCGCCATCGAGCTTGAAGGCTCGTTCGAGTTGACGCTGCATCCAGCTCGCGGCCGCCTGGCGCGGGTCAGCCTGCCCTTGCAGGTCCAGTGGTGCCACCCACACCGGCAGGGTCGCGGCGAAGGCCTGCAACGGCACGCCCTGCTCGTCGCGCTGGTCGAGCAGTACCATGCGCAGGGCATCGTGCTTCTCGATCAACAGGTTCACAGCCTGCTGGAACACCTCGGGATCGAGGTGCCCTTCGATCTCCAGGTAGCCACCAATGTTGTACAACGGCGAGTCGCCCTGGGTCATCTGGTCCAGCCAGATGTTGCGTTGGGCAGCGGTCAGGGCAAGTGCCATACATTTCTTCTCGCAAAGGGTCAGCCTCGCCACCAAAAAAAGGCGGCGACAGCTGGAAATTGGGCGGAGTCCAGGGCACGACCGATCTCGCGTCATATCACGCGAGGGTCGTCCCCGGAAATGTCAATCAGCGCTGAAAATCAGGCGCGCTTGCCCTGGACTGCGCAACTCACGTCGGAGACGATGTGCCCGTCCACCAACTTGATGATGCGGTCGGCCAACTGAAAGTATTGGTCGTCGTGGGTGATGATCAGCACCGTCTTGCCGCGACGTTTGAGGTCTGGCAGCAGTTCTTCGTAGAAGAAGCGCTTGAAGGGTGGATCCTGGTCGGCGGCCCATTCGTCCAGCAGGTAGATCGGCCGGTCTTCCATGTAGGCACAGACCAGCGCCAGGCGTTTCTGCTGGCCGTAGGACAGGGCCTTGGTGGTCGAATAACCGAGCCCCTCGATCTTGATCTTGTCTTCCAGGCCCAGGGTTGCCAGGTACTTCTGCGCAAGATCAGTGCTGGCATCCTCTTCTTCGTCAGGACCGATCAGCCGGTTGAACACATGGAAGTCGGAAAACACCGCGGAGAACAGATCACGGTAGTCGTTGCGCGACGCTTCGCTGATCGCCGTGTCGTCGAGCAGCACCTGCCCTCCTTGCGGGATATAGAGTCCGCAGAGAACCTTGGCCAGGGTGCTCTTGCCACAACCGTTGCCACCGACGATATAGATCAGTTCGCCGGCACGCACCGTCAGGTCGATTGGGCCCAGGGAAAAGCCGGACCCGGCGACGGGGTCCTGGTAGTTCATGTGCACATTTTGCAACTTGATAGTGTCCCAGGACTTCTTGTGATCCAGGCTCAATACATTGTCGGTTTCACTGGCGAGCGCTTCCGGCTCCGGGTGCGCATCGTTGATCGAAAAGCCGAATTCCGCCAGGCGAGCACAGGCGACACGTCCCTGGGCCAACATCGGCATGACGCCGATCAGCAGCGCCAACGGCCCCATGATGTACAACACCGCCAACACGCTGGCGGTCATGGTCTTGGCATCGATCGCCCCGGCCATGGGCGCAACAAACAGCAGGCAGCCGATCAATAGCGACAAGGTCAGTTGGCCGACATTGTCAGCGGCGGTGAACCAAAGCCGCTCGATATAGTTGTATCGCGCCACCCGGGTCGAGGACTCCTGGATTGCCGAACGGCTGAACCAGCGACGACGAATGCCATTGAGCTTGAGCTCCTTGAGGCCGAACACCAGGGCGTGGGTGTACTCGTTGAACGCCGTGAATTCGTCGCGAACCTTGTTCGAGAAGCCCAGGCCGCCCATGAAAAAGAACAGGTACAGCACAACCCCCAGCACCATCAGGCCAACGGTCATCGCGAACACGACCCAGGACAAGTAGGCAAGGTAAGCGATACCGAACAGAAACACCGCCGTTTCCACCAGCACCGACGGCATGATCACCAGGGTGCTGTTGAGTTGCGGAATGTCACTGGTGAGCATCGTCAGGACGTCGGGCGCCCCGCGGCGGTCGACCTCCTCCAGGGGCGTGGCGAGGATCTTGCGGCACAGGGCAATCCGCAGGCGAGTCATGATGCGCATGCTGGCGTAGGCCGGAAACAACGCAGCACCGTTACGGAACAGCAACGCCACTGCGCTCAGGCCAACGAACCAGTACAACGACTGCAACTGGAAACCTTCATCGTGGATCGCCTGGTTGATCACATTGATCACCGCGATGGAAGCCACGCCACTGATGATCCCGGTGATCAGGGTCAATAGCGTCAGCCAGGGATGGTTGCTCCACAGCAGACGCATGACCGAGCCAGGTCTGGCCTTCTTCTCTTGCTCGTTTTTCATTGGTTGCTGTCCTTGAATGCATTTACCAGCGCAGTCGCCGGTGGTTGAAGTTCCTGATTTACTCGGGGTCGATCACTCAGACCGGCTGCCAGACGTCGTCACGGGCGGTCATTTCGCCCATGGCCACAACGATCAGGCGCGGCTCTTCATACGGATCACGGGCATGGGCGGCGAGCATGTTGTCGAGCATCACCACATCGCCCTTACGCCAGTCGAAGCGCACCGCACAAGCCTCGTAGGCTTCGCCGATCAGGGCCATGACCGAGTCTTCGATCTGCGAGCCATCGCCGTAGCTGACCAGGCGTGGCAGGCGATCGGCGCCAAACATGTCGAGCAGATCCTCACGCATTTCCTCCCCCAGGCAGAACGGGTGATGCAACTGCACCTGGTTGAAGAAGCAACGCTCGCCGGTGAACGGATGGCTGATGACCGCCGGGCACTGGGTACGAACCTGCAAGGTGTCGCTGTCGAGCCATTCGAAATCGGTACCCTCTTCGCGGCAACGCTGTTCAACGACGTCGCGCTCAGTGGTGCCGAAGAACGATTCCCAGCTCGGCTCGACACCGGCGGTAAAGGTCCGGCTGTACATCAGGCCCTTGCTCTCGAAGCGGGCGACCACTTCGGCCGGCAGGCGCGCGAGCACTTGACGGATATCGGCCAGGGGCGTCGCACCACCGACCCGCGAAGGCTGCTCGCAGAAGAACCATTGCTTGCGCGGCCAGCTTTGCAGGTGCGAGCTCTCGTTGTGATAGAGGATCATCTCGCGCTCTGGATAAGGCGTGGAGCGATAGACGTTGCGCCCGCCTTCCTTCTTCGGCAGGTCGCCATAAGTACCGTGCAACCCGGGCGACAGCGCCTCGGCAAAGGCCTCGAAGGCCGCCACCGAGCCAAGGTCGAAACCACGAAACAGCACCGCGCCGTGACGGCACAACAATGCCTCGATCGCCTCGCGTTGCGCACTCGCCCACTGCACAGGATCCAGGCCGGCAGCAGCTGGCTCGATCACCACGGGCAGACTGATACCGTCTGCCAGCAAGGACAAACGTACCGACGAGTCGCCAGCCTGATCAGGCCAGGCCGGTGCATCCGGCAGTGGGTCAGCGGTAAAAACCGGCGAAGCATTAGCTTGAAGATTCATGAAAAAACTCCTGGACCACAGCCCTTCACATCCACGTTGTGCGGGGCAAGATCAACAGGCTCAGCCGCCGCGCAAGGATAAAAACACCGATGGCGGGGGGCTGTCTGTCACCGCAAACCGGGACAGCGCTCCCACGACCCGCCGATCCGTCGTGATCGCCGCTGTCATGGTTTTGTCCCCATTTCCCGCGACAGACGCCAGCAACCGGTCGGTGCTGAAATGCGGCAACTGCGGATCGTGCCGGCTCTTCGAATGGATCCTCCAGGCCGCAGGGATGTCTCGAGTGCAACGCATGTCGCCACGGTGAAAATACGTTGCACCTGTTATTACACAGGAGCGTTAGTCATGCCGATCAAGAACACTGGCGAATCGGTTAACACCGCGCCAGCCCCTCTCACGTCCGGTGCTTTCCTGCATGAGATATTCAGTGCCAGGGCGCGTGAATTTCCCGAGCGAACGGCGCTGTCCGACGCCACTCGGACATTGAGCTATGCCCAGCTCGATGCGCTGTCGTCGAAACTCGCTGCGCGTTTGCGTCACGAAGGCGTCAAAGATGGCGTGCGTGTCGGCATGTACCTGCCGCGCGGCGTTGACCTGGTAATCAGCCTGCTGGGCATCCTCAAGGCCGGCGGCACCTATGTCCCGGTCGACCCCCAATACCCGGGCAAGCGCGTCGAACATATCGTCCGCGACAGCGGCCTGAGCCTGGTGATCGGCGATGCCACGAACCTGCCGAAAACCCCATCGCTGCGGGTACTGTCCCTCGACCAGTTGCTGTCGGCACCGGAACTGGAACTGAGTGTCGACGGCGACCGTCGCGACCCTGACCACGCCACGGCCTACATCATCTACACCTCCGGTTCCACCGGTGAGCCCAAAGGCGTACTGGTTTCCCACGGTAACGTCAGCCGCCTGCTGGAAAGCACACAACGGACCTATGGTTTCAACGCCCAGGACATCTGGTCGATGTTCCACTCCATAGGTTTCGACTTCTCGGTCTGGGAAATCTGGGGCGCCCTGGCCCACGGTGGCCAAGTCAGCGTGGTGCCGTATGACATCTCGCGCTCCCCTATCGCCCTGCGCCAATGGCTTAGCGACCAGCGCGTGACCGTTCTCAGCCAGACTCCGTCGGCCTTCCGTGGCCTCGACGAGGCCGATCGCGGTGCGACTGCCCCGCTGGCCCTGCGTTATGTGGTCTTCGGTGGCGAAGCGCTGCCGGCCACCGTGCTGCGTCCCTGGGTTGAACGCCATGGTGACCAGAAACCGGCACTGATCAACATGTACGGCATTACCGAAGCCACGGTCCACAGCACCTTCAAGCGTGTGCTGGGCCAGGACCTGGAAAGCAGCTCGATGGTCTCCATCGGCAAGCCGCTGGACGGCTGGCACCTGCATCTGCTCGACGCCAACCAGGTCGCGGTGCCCCAGGGTACGGCAGGCGAGCTGTACATCGAAGGCGCAGGCGTGGCCCAGGGCTACCTGAACCGCACGGAACTCAATGCCCAGCGTTTCATCCAGCTGCCCGGCACCTCGACCCGCGTCTATCGCACCGGCGACCTGCTGATCCTGGACAATGACGGTGAGTACCGCTACGCCGGCCGTTGCGACGAACAACTGAAGATCAGCGGCTTCCGCATCGAGCCGGGCGAGATCGAAGCCTGCCTGCAAACCAGCCCGAGCGTGGCTGCCGCCCATGTCGGCGTACACGACTACGGCGATGGCGACCTGCGCCTGGTGGCCTACGTGGTACCGACCCAGGGCCTCGGCGCCTGGACCGAACAGACCCGTGGCGAAGTTGCGGCCCTGGTGGCCGGCAGCCTGCCGGACTACATGCGCCCCTCGGCCTACCTGGCACTGACCCAACTGCCGGTGACCGCTCACGGCAAGATCGACAAGAAGCAACTGCCCTCACCCAGCACCGGCGCCACTGCACTTCACTCGGTGGACAGCCAGGGTCTGAGCGAACCGGAGCAGTTCGTGCTCAAGGTCTGGAGCGAAGACCTGGGTCTGAAGAACATCGGCGTGCATGACGATTTCTTCGATTTCGGTGGCACCTCCCTGGCGCTGATCCGCTCCCTGAGCAAGCTCAAGGCGCACTACCAGATCAACCTCGACCCGGCGGTCCTGGCAAACGGCGCAACCGCCAAGGTCCTGGCCGACTACATCTCCCGCACGCTGACTCCGGAGCACTTCGTGCTCAAGGTATGGCGTGAAGACCTGGGCCTGAAGAACATCGACCTGAACGATGACTTCTTCGATTTCGGCGGCACCTCCCTGGCGCTGATTCGCTCACTGAGCAAGCTCAAGGCCCACTACCAGATCAAGCTCGACCCGGCGGTCCTGGCAAACGGCGCAAGCGCCAAGGTCCTGGCCGACTATATCTCCCGCACGCTCGTCGCTCCGGAGCACTTCGTGCTCAAGGTGTGGAGTGAAGACCTGGGTCTGAAGAACATCGGTCTGAACGACGACTTCTTCGATTTCGGCGGTACCTCCCTGGCCCTGATCCGCTCCCTGAGCAAACTCAAAAGCCATTACCAGATCAACATCGATCCGGCGGTCCTGGCAGATGGCGCAACCGCCAAAGCCCTGGCCGATTACATCTCCCGCACTCTTGTTCAAGCCCATTGACCGAAAAGGAAAAGCCCGTGAGCAAAAAATTCGCCTTGACCCCGGAAGAACGTGCCTCGTTCGAAAAGAACGGCTTTATCGGTCCGTTCGACGCGTATTCTCAAGAAGAAATGAAGGAAACCTGGAAACGCACCCGCCTGCGCCTGCTCGACCGTAGCGCCGCGGCTTACCAGGACCTGGACGCCATCTCCGCCGGCACCAACATCGCCAACTACGACCGCCACCTGGATGACGATTTCCTCGCCAACCACATCTGCCGTGCACAGATCTGCGACCGCGTCGAAAGCATCCTCGGCCCGGATGTACTGTGCTGGCGCACCGAGTTCTTCCCAAAATACCCGGGCGATGAAGGCACCGACTGGCACCAGGCCGACACCTTTGCCAACGCCTCCGGCAAACCGCAGATCCTCTGGCCGGATGCCGAAGAGTTCGGCGGCACCATCACCGTCTGGACCGCGTTCACCGACGCCAACATCGCCAATGGTTGCCTGCAGTTCATTCCAGGCACCCAGAACAGCATGAACTACGACGAAACCAAGCGCATGAGCTACGACCCCGAAGCCAACAACAGCGAAGTGGTCAAGGACGGCGTACGTCGCGGGTTCTTCGGCTACGACTATCGCCAGTTGCAGATCGACAAGGACTGGAAACCCGACGAAGCCGCCGCCGTACCGATGCAGATGAAGGCCGGTCAGTTCATCATTTTCTGGTCGACCCTGATGCATGCCTCCTATCCCCACAGCGGCGAAACAGAAGAAATGCGCATGGGCTTCGCCTCGCGTTATGTGCCATCGCACGTACAGATCTACCCGGACTCGGACCATATCGAAGAGTACGGCGGTCGTATCAGCCTGGAAAAATACGGCGCGGTGCAGGTGATCGGTGAAGAGACACCGGAATACAACCGCCTCGTGACCCATACCACCCGCGGCAAGAAATTCGAAGCGGTCTGACCCACACAGGCCAGGCGACAGTTGGCCTGGCAATGTGCCTACAGGAGTTACAATCCATGACTATTTCCACCGACGCAGCGATGCGTCTGTGCGAGACCGTGAGGATGCTTAGGCACCTTGCCATCCACCTGCCAGATCCGATGTGCCTGAGCTTTCTCGCCCCGGACAATGGCCTGCTCCCCGAGCAGGCCTCCCCCAGCGTGAGAGCCACGGAACGGGCGGTCAATGCCGCCTTTGCGCGGATCGGCGTACGTACCGTGCAGTACCTGCACGGTGGCGAGACGCAACTGTCGTCGTTCGAATTTTTTATCAGCCGGAAAATCTGCCAGGCGCTCGACTATCGCTACGACCACTTCGACGATGCCGAAGTGGCCAAGGCGTTCGGGCGACTGCTCAAACATTTCGATTTCAGCGGTGCAGTGCCCGAGATTGAGACACTGCACCTGACCACCCGCGACCACGTTTCCCTGTCGGTGCATGCGAGCACCAATCGGGAGCGTCCGCCGATTGTCCTGGCCCTGCCCTGCGGCATGCCCTTCGACCTCTGCCGCGACTGGTTCAACGCCCTCAGCGAGCGCTTCTTCGTGGTCACCTGGGAAACCCGCGGGCTGTTCGGCTCCTGCGCGGCCTTCGACCAGGTCGCGGTAGACACCGAGGCCCAGGTCGCCGACCTGATCAGCGTGATGAATCACTACGAACTGTCGACGGCGCACCTGATGGGCATCTGCGGCGGCGCGGTGATAGCCCTCAGCGCCGCTGCCGCCCACAGCGAGCGGGTCAACTCCCTGAGCCTGTGGCACGGCGACTACAACCTGGGCGACAACAACCTGCGCACCACCCATCAGCAGAACTTCGAATGGCTGATGGAAGCCGCAGCCTATGACCGCCACGAGGCCAGCGACCTGCAGGCGATGTTCCTCGACCAGGCGACGCTGGCCACCACACCGGAGCCGATTGCCCATGTGGTGCTCTACCCCTACGTCAACCCGGAGCTGTTCTATCGTTATGCGCGATTGAACGATGCGTTGAACAAGACCGAGCTGGCGTCATGCCTGGCGAGCATCAACGTGCCGACCCTGGTGGTAGCCGGCGATGCCGATGAAACCACGCATATTGGCGGCTCGCGCTATATCGCCGCGTCGATCGACGATGCCACCCTGCATGTGGAGCACAACGGCAGCCACCTGGCGTTCTTTGCCTCCACCCAGTACTCGAAACAGACCGCCTTCCGCTTCCTCGAAGAAACCCTCCAGCCGGTTGTCGCCTGACGACCTCCGACACACGCCGTAGAGACCGTCCTGACCCACATCGTGCAGCAGCGATGTTTGGGTCAAACGGCTATCTGACTCGAGCTCGTAATACTTTCAGCTCCGCACATGTAGGGCTTTTCTGTTTTTATCAGACCCTATTCATCTCGACCAAACCCGCAAGCAGAATCATCCGCCCCCTTTTGGTAAAAGGAACAGCGGATGTTCAGCGCGGCGAATCAACAGCGCTTCAAACTGACCCTCAATGGGTTCGAGCATGACCTGCGCGTGCTCGGATTCAAGGGCAGCGAAAGCCTCAACCAGCCCTACCGCATCGATATCGAGCTGGTCAGCGAAAGTGCCGACCTCGATCTGGAAAGCCTGCTCCACCAACCCGTTTTTCTATCGTTGGGTGCCGAGAACATGGGCCTGCATGGCCATGTCCATAGCGCCGGACAAGGCGAGTCCACGCGGCACCTGACCCGCTATCAACTGACACTGGTCCCACGCCTGGCGTACCTGGAACACACTACCCAACAGCGGATCTTCCAGCACCAGACCGTACCGGACATCATCGCCCAGGTCCTCAAGGAGCACGGCATCCTTGCCGATGCGTTCCATTTCCAGCCGGGCCCGAAACCCCATGCCGAACGCGAGTACTGCACCCAGTACAGCGAAACCGACCTGAACTTCATCCAGCGGTTGTGCGAAGAGGAAGGGCTGAGCTTTCACTTCCGACACAGCCCAGACCAGCATCTGCTGGTGTTCGGTATTCATTCGTCGATTTTTCCCCGGTTGGAGTCGACGCCCTACAAACGGGCTTCCGGCCTGGTCGCCCAAGGCCCGGTGATCAAGGCGTTCGGCATTCGTGTGCAAACCCGCCCCACGCGCACGACCCTGCGGCACTACGACTTCGAACAACCCCATGTGCAATTGCAGGCTGATTGTCGTCCCGGTTCGCTCCCGGGAGCGGATCTGGAGCATTACGTCTATCCGGGCGAATTTCGTGACGAGCGGCAGGGAAAGAAGCTCGCCGAACGTGATCTGCAACGTCACCGCAGCGACTATCGCCTGGCCCGGGGCGAGAGCGATCAACCCAGCCTGCGCAGTGGACACTGCCTGTTGCTAAGTGAGCATCCGCGCCAGGATTGGAACAGCCATTGGCTGCTTACCGAAGTCAACCACGAAGGCTACCAGCCCCAGGTACTGGAGGAATACGCCGGCCCAGAGGTCCCTTGGCAGGGCTATCGCAACACCTTCAGCGCCATTCCCGATGAGGTGGAGTATCAACCGCCGCACCGGCATCAAAAGCCCTTTATTCGCGGCAGCCAATCGGCCTGGGTCACGGGGCCCGCCGGGCAGGAAATCCATTGCGACGCCCATGGCCGGGTCAAGGTGCAATTCCCCTGGGACCGTGAGGACCGGAACGACGAGCACAGCAGTTGCTGGCTGCGTGTTGCCTCCAGTTGGGCGGGTGCCCGCTACGGCAGCGTGGTGGTTCCCCGGGTCGGCATGGAAGTGGTGGTGGCGTTTTTCGAGGGGGATCCTGATCGGCCCTATGTGTCCGCGTGCCTGCACCACAAAAACAACGAAGTACCCTATCCGTTGCCCGAGAGCCAGACCCAGAGCGTGTTCAAGACCCGCAGCACGCCGGGCGGAGAAGGCTACAACGAGCTGCGCATCGAAGACCGCAGCGGCGCCGAGCAGATCGCCCTGCGGGCCCAGCGCGATTTCACCGTGCATGCCTTGAACGATCAACGGCTCCAGGTGGATCGACAACGCAGCGTTCAAGTCGGCGGCGACTCACGCCATGAACTGCAAGGCGAAGAACAGCACATCACCCATGGCAGCCGTTTGACTGAACTCAGGCAGGACGACCACCTGACCGTCAACGGCGAGCGACACATACAAACCGCCAGTCACCTGTTGCGCGCCACGCGGGATATCCACCTGAGTGCCGGGGATAACGTGGTGATCGACGCGGGTAGCAGCCTGACCATCAGGGCCGGCGGTCAGTGGCTGACCCTCAACCCGGCGGGCATTTTCAGCAGTACGGAGGTCACGCTCGAAGGCCATCCGGTTGCCGTCATGCAGGCCGCGCCCTTGTCGCCGGGCAGCCAACCCCTGGTACCGGAAGAGCCCGACCCGATACTGGCACAACAACTTGGCGACCCCGCTCGTGCCATTGTCGAGCTGTGCCAGAAACCCCAAGGGGGCACACCCCAAAGCTGCCCGCGCAACGATTGTCCTTGCCGGGCGGCACAAGAGGAACGCAGCCAATGAACACCTGGTTGCTTCTGGAGCATCACGAGGACCTGAACCGGCAGCTTTACCAAAAAGTCACGCAGCCCACTCCCCTGCGCCTGTTCGATTCGACCGAAGTCGCCCTTTATCGAGAACAAAGCCCTCTGCTGATCGAAGCCGCAAGGTCTTCTACTTTGTTCCGGGCCGTACAAAACACTCCCGAACGCTGGCCTGGACTCGTTATCGACAGCGCCATGCCCAGGGAGCGCCTGCTTGATCACCTGCGCCAGCGCCTGTTTATCCACTTCGGCCCGGACAACCGCAAAGGCCTGTTGCGTTATTGGTCGCCAACCACCGCCAGTTATTTTTTCCCGGCCTGTACCTCAGAAGAGCTGAGACTTTGGCTTGGACCGATCAGCCACCTGAGCTGGTACGGAGCCACCTGGCCCGAGATCGCCAAGGCGCATCGGTATTGGCATGACCTGCCCAACCCGCAGGCCGCAACCTGGCAACCCAAGGCGAACAGCCCCGCCCTGCCCCTTTCCGCCGAACGTGAACATGCCCTTACGCGCCAACGCCTGGAGCACCCGGCCTTCAGCAACGGCAACCGCGTTCCACCGCCAAAACAGGATCAGCCATGACTCAGTACTCCATCGGCCTGACCGACGGCCCTGCCTGCGAAGCCGACGCCTTTATCGTCCAGATCATCGGCAAGGACCACCCTCGTAGCCAGCGCCTGGTTATCTGCAACGCCAAGGATGGCCAGCCGGACCGGGCCCTGACAGAAGACAACCGGGTCCAGCCCCTCGACAAATCCTGGTGCAGCAGCGTGCTGCATGCCTGGGACTGGCAACCGGATCGCCGCCTGATGTTGGAGATCGACAGCCACGACGGCCCACCACTCCGCCTGCCGCTGCTTGATGATCTATCGATCACGCCCCGTCAGATGGAGGCGCAATGGAACCAGATCGTCCCGGTGCTGCCTTTCGTGCCCTTGCCGGGGGTCAATAGCCAGCACGACCACGGCACGCCGGTGTTATGTCGGGCCGGATTCATTTATGTGTTTTATCGCCAGCGCCTGTGGCGTGAATTGCAGGTGGACGTCGACGAGCAAGGCCCCTGCTTTCGCGATATCGATGTGGCCCGTTACCGCCAGGGCGAGGGTTTTCGGACAGGCCACAGAATCGCCAGCGGGCAAGCGCTGGAGGACATCTGGCTGCCGGCGAGCTGGAACAACCAACGGGTGACCGACCTGCAACTGTGTTTCAGCGAAATCCAGCTCAGTGCGCCACGCCTGCGGCGTCTCGAGCAGGATGCGGCCTTGCGTCAGCAACGCTGCCAGAGCCCGGCGTTGTACTGCACCCATGATGAATTCCGGCATCTGTTCAATAATCGCCCCGATGGTCAGGCCATGCTGGAAGCCTTCAGCGCCTTCGATGCCTTTGACGCAACGAACCAGAGCGCGGCAGGCGCGGCCCACACCAGCTGGCTCAACCTGCGCCAACAGGCATTTCCGGTGCGGGTCGCCCCATGGCAACGGGCCCGTCAGCCCGGTTACGAGTGGCAATTCGACCAGCCCGCCCGCTACCTCTGCGACCCGCAGGCCCGCTACCCGGCCCGTTGCCTGGAGCAGGCACGGAACGAGGTCGAGGGTGGTACACCGAGTGAATCAGCCGGAACGGTGGAAAGCGGCGCCTGGGCTCATTGTCTGGAGCGACTTGTCGAGCCCGAAGACTCGGCGCTCGACCCGCTCTGGCAGGCACAAGCGCCGGGCGTCGATGTATTGCAGCGGGCCCGCGCCCGGCAACTCTGCGGGGTGTTGCTGGAAGATCCGTATTACCGTCTGCGACACTTGCAAACCCGTCTGCTGGATCAGCAACGCCTGCTGCATCTGTGCGGCGCGCAGGCCAGCCAACAAGCCCATCACCCCAGCGCGCTGCTGATCCAGCAGTTGATCGTGCCCGGCGAGATCGGCGGGAAGAAAAACCCGTTGCAACACAGCCTCGACGCCTTGGGTGAGCGTGGTAAAGGCGAGATCAACCGCCTGACCGCCGCACGCGAACGTGCCAGGATCTGGCGCCGGCTCGACCTTGGTCAGACGCTGCTCAGCGACAGCCTGCAACAGTCGTCGGTACAGCAGGCCGTGGCCGACCATCTGAGCCTGGAGCACTTCGAGTACGCAGCAGCGCTGCATTTTGTCAGTCGGCTGTTCGCGGTGCTGGCCACGCATCCGGCGCAGTTGGACACCCTGGCGGTCAATGGCGACATCACCGATGCCGTCACCGGGGTCAGTCTGGTGAGCAGCGGCGCCAGTGCCGGGCAGCGCTTTATCAGCGCGCTGGCCACAGACAAACATCACCCGTTGCATCCGATGCTCTGGCCGGACCTGGATCAGCAGGACCTGAGCCGGCCTTACCCAACACCTCTTGTCGCCACCCCGAACCTTGGCGACGGCCACTGGCGCGCCACTGAGCTGGCAAAAATGGAGCAGCTCGAGGCGCCCAACGCCGAAAAGCAGACGCAACTCGATGCCATCCTGCTGGCGGGCCTGCTGGGCAATGGCGGCCTCAACAGCACTTTAACGCTGCAGCTAAAGGCAGCAGCGGCCACTCTCATAAACCTCTACGAAAACCTGCAGGGCGCGGTAGACACAGCCTACAAAGCCACGCAGGAAGCCCGATTGGTTTTGTCAGATACGCCGCAGCCCTTTCCCGATCCCCTGCTGCTAAGCCTCAACCGCCAGGGGGTGGCGCAACTGCGAAGCCTGATGCCCGAGACCTTTGGCGAGCTGTTTATCATCGAGCGACGCGACTTCAAGGTCGAAAGCCATTATCTGTTCGGTCTCCGGGACCTGTCCCGTGAACCTGAGCGGCCCTTGCGCCACTACGGCGAGTTTCTGGGCGAGCATGGCCGGCCGATCAAACCCAGCCCACTCAAACAAGGCCAAGTGCGCAACGGCGCGCAGTTGGTGGTCATGCCCTTCCATCACCCTACCGCACGGCGGATCAGCGAGCTGAACCGGCATATCGACGCGGTTCACCGACAGGACCAGCAACAACACGCCGCGCAACAGCAACAGGCCAGGGCCCAGGGCGCCTTGCAGGAAACGCTGAACCGCTTCGAAGCCCAGAAGAACAGCACCGTGTATCGGGCACTGGATTCGGTGCCGTTTACCGCGGCGGTGTTGATGTTGGAGTTGTGGAATGTGAGGAATGAGTTTGACGCGTGGGATCAGACGGAGCGAGAGAAAGGAAAGCTAAGAACAAGATTAGGACTAGGTGCTGCATGGTTTGATTTGGCTATTGCCATGGAGGCGTTAACCGTCAAATTGACGGGTAACCAATCGGTGCTGGCTTCAGCACGACGCACTCTGTTTACCCTTCCAGAAGCACCAATTTCATGGCTGTTGGGGGAGACCCTTGCCAAAAGTGTCAACCGTAATATCAGCGCCCGTTTACTAACTCAAACTGCCGCGGGTCTGCTCTTCGTTGGCCTCAACCTATACGATGCTTGGCACACCTATCAATGGGGCGATAGTGCCTACTGGGGTTATCTGACGATGGCCTCCGGTGGACTTGCCGGCGTTATCGGCGGCCTGACACTGGGTGGCCCGACCTTCCTGGGCTTGGGACCGGCTGGCTGGACCGCGTTGATCCTGATCCTCGCGGGGGCCAGCGGTACCTATTTGCTGAGCAACACGCCCCTGGAAGACTGGCTGAAATGCGGTCCCTTCGGAGCGAATATCAGTAGCCTCGGCACTCATCTGCAAGAACCAAAGCAGGCCTTCTACTATCTGGTCAGCCTGTTCGCCGATTTGCGTATCGCCGTCGAACGCAACCCTTTTTACGAATCCAACCCCACAATTAGCCTCTTGGACGATGACAGGCTGGCCTATGACGTTCGCAAGGCCGATATACGGGTACGCATCGAAAGCAATCTACCCGGGCTGTTGGCGAGTTTCGGCCACCTTAGTCTGACGGTGGATTATCGCCTCCAGAAAACCCAGCAATACAACGACGGCGAACACATCCATCAGCAAAGTTCGCACTCACCAGCCCCCAGACGCCTCCTGGCCCATCGCCTGCTGCCGGACTCCCTTGAACTTTACCTCGACAGCCCTTACAGCCAAGCGGCCGATCCGATCAGGCCGGGACCAACGACCTATTACAGCTGGCTGGTACGGGCCCAGGTAATCCTCAACGACGGCGACGATATCTGGGTCTTTCCGGCGCCATCGCCCAGGGATCCCACTCCCTTCGGTCCCCAGCATTCCAAGCCGGACTTCGACAAGCTCGGACAGCCCTTCTGGGCCGATCAGACCACCCACAAAGCGCGACAGGAACCGCAAGTCTCATGAATGACTATTACGCCGCCACGGCCTATCGCTCTGATCGTCTACCCAACCAACCGGCCTCCAAGGAACGGCCCTGGCTCAAGCGCTTCTCCTGCACTCGCCTGCCTTGGGGGAGAACCGAAGATCTGGCTCCCGCAGACTTTCTTGAAGAGGCTTCACCCGAAAAGCTACGTCGTGTTGAAACCGGCAAAAAAGAACGGGAGGAACAACTCATGGCGGGGACCTATGTACCGGCCCCCTATGAACATATCGACTTTCATGATCGGCACAACCATGAACGCTTCAGGTTTGCCGTATGGTCCAAGCGCTCACACTTTTGGCTTTATATGCTCGGAGGCGGGCGCGTCTTGTTTTATGTGGCCATAGCAATATCGCTACTTACCTATTTTTCATCCTTGAGTCTTACAAGCCACTCATGGCAAGAAGAAACATATAGTTCCATTCCAATTTATGCGGTATGGATTGGAACCCCCCTACTCTGCTGGGCCCTAGGCGCCCTGGTCGTCTACAAATTCCCCCGCCTCTGGGTCAAACCCTCCCGAGGCCCACTCTGGGAACTCAACCGTCGCACCGGCCTGGTCACCCTGTTCGACTATGACAATAACGGCGCCTACAAAAAAAACGGCGCCATTGGTGAAATCACCGCACCGTTCTACGAATTCGACGCCTATCTGGTCAGCTTCCCCGACCGCCAGGGCCTGATGATGCACAAGCTGGTCCTGGGCCATCGCTACCGCGACATCCTGATCGACTTCGGCGCCCTGGTCTCAATAGGCCCCGCATACCAGTTGCCCTGTGCGCTGTGGGACTTTGTCCAGAACTACATGGACACCCGCAACCCGCTGCCCGATCTGCCGCGCTACGAGGAATACCGCCACCTCGACCCCGCCACCGCCGACTACGACCGCCTCTACGCCCGCCCGCCAAGACTATGGATCGACATGGGCGACGAGCTGTTCAAGGCCTGCGTCCAGGACATGCTGATCCGCATCGACAACATCACCACCCTGCAACGCCCCAACCAAATGGCCCGTCATGTGGAATATGTCGATTGAAGCTTGCACCGAGGAGCAGTTCGATCACCCGAACCACCCCGCTCCTGCCGACCTCAGATATCCATATGCTTTTCGCGATGGAACTCGAGGTACATCACCGTACGATTCTCCGTTTCCGAGCCATTGAGCGCGAAGTGGTCGAGCGAGCCGTCGAAGATCACCAGATTGCCATTGGTACTCTGGTTGAAGCTGCCGTTGACGTTGAGGTAGGCATAGCTCTGGTTGATCGGGGCATCGATGGTCAGTTGCATGTGCAACAGCCCTTCCTCCCAGGTGCCGCCGTGGGAATGGGTACCGATGAACACATTAGGTTCCATGCGCAGCAGGGCACAAAGCTTGACCCCGGGAAGCTGGCTCAACAGCTCGATGGTCTTCGGCATGGCGGTCTGGGCATAGGGAATCGGATTGTCGTAGGCCATCAGGGCATACTGTGTCCAGGTGGGCATGGGAATGTCGCCATGGCCCCAACCCCAGAGCCAGCCATATTCGCCGCCAGCCTGCATATGTTCGGTCATTTCTTCGACGAGCTCGGTGATCGACTTGCCCACGCGGTTGATGGACAGGACCGGCGCATCAAGAGCGAGAAACTCTTCACGGATCACTTCCCAGTTATTGGCAAGATGCTGAAGCTTGGGGAAGCGCTTGAGGTCATAAAACGACGGACGCATAGGTCCTCCTTTATCGATTGTGGTCGGTTCGGATGGCGCTGCAGGCACGGTCCTGGTGGATCCGGAAAACTGCGCAAAAGCCTACAAAGGTTGACCCAGCGGCCAGGGCCTGTCTGTCACGGGAATCCGGTACAACAGGCCGGCCACTGGCTGCTCAAGGCTGTTTCACAGGGCATCGACCTGCGGCGCATCACCTGCCCGCAGGGGCGATACCTCGGGCGGCGTGCCCTCCAGGCGCCGCATCGGCCCGTAGAACAAGGCGCCCAGGGCCAGCAGCGCGAAGATGGCGCCGGTCATCACGTAGAGCATACCGACGCCGCGCCCCTCGCCGACCCCGATCCAGCGCCCGATCGACCCGGCATAAGCCCCGCCGGGCTGCAGCGCGGGCTGCAACCAGAGATCCACCAACAGGCCACCGACGAAGATCGCCAGACTGCTGCCGGCAATGGTCAACATACTGATCAGCGCAAACACACTGGCACGATTGCCGGCCGGGATCCGGCTCATCCACAGCGCATTGACCCCGGCATCGGCAATGCTCGCCACCATGATCGCGCCGAAGGCCATTACGCAGTAGGCAACAGTCTGCGAAGCCAGTCCCAGGGCGATGATGCAGAACGACAAGAGCAGATCGGCGACTGCCGCCATCACCATCAGCCGACGCTGGCTACCCATGTAAACCAGCAGCCCGGCGCCGAGCAGGCCGCCCAGGGCTGCCCAGGTGTAGGTCAGGCCGAGGCTCTGGCTGCCCAGCGTGGACAGTAGCAACGGCGTCATCATCAGCGTGACCATCGAGAGCAACGCGGTGCGCACCACGGTGTAGACCAGCAGCCAGGCCATCAGGTGACTGCTGAGAAAGAATTTCAGCCCGGCCTTCACATTGCTCAGCGCACCGCCCGACACCGCCTCGGCGCCCGTGTCGTCGTGCTGCGCCGGCACCCAGCGCACATAGGAAAACGCCTTGATCACCAGCAAGGTGCCGGCAAAGAAGGTAATCAGGTCCAGCACCAGCACCGTCACCAACCCGGCCTCGGCCATGATCACCCCCGCCAGCAGTGGCGCGACCAACGAAGCCGCATTCTTGCTGATGCCCATCAAGCCCGAGGCCTGGGTGTATTTTTCCGGGGTAACGATCGTGCTGACGGCCGCCTGGTACGCCGGGGTGCGGAAAGCCGAAACAGTAGAGGCCAGGCAGTTGAAGATATACAGGTGCAACGGCTCCAGACGGTCGTACCAGAGCAGCCCGATGACCCCGAGGAGCAGCACGGCCAGGCTCACGTCGCAACAGACAATGATCAGCCGGTGGCTGAAGCGATCGGCGAGCCCTCCGGCAAACGGCAGGAATACAATCGCCGGCAAGGTGGCCGCCAGCACCACGTTGGCAAAGGCAACCGCCGAACCGGTATGGGAATAGACCCAGACGCCGAGGGCGAACTCCATCAGCGCCGTGGCCATGATTGCCAGGGACTCACCGGACCAGAGGAAGTAGAAACTTCGTCCCAGATCAAACCCTTTGGACGAACGCCCTCGGCTCCAGAAACTCATTTGCGCACATCCCCGCGCGTCTGCGGCACGCCGCCACCGAACAACGTGCGCGCCAGCCGATAAGCCTTCGAGTAGAGCACCGCGCCTACCACCAGCAACGCCCGACGGGAAAAGAAATGGGTGTGCAACACGCGCCGGGCGATGGGCGAACGCAGATCGCCAATGACGTGCAAGGGCGTCTGGAACGTCGCCGCGACAGTCACACCGACCGCCTCATCCATCGATTGCACCGCGTGCCACCAGTAGACCGGTATGTACAGCGCATCCCCCGGTTCCACCACGGTGCGCAAGGCCTTCAGATTCCGGGTACTCGGGAAGCGCTGGGTATCGATGTTATACAGATAGCCCACCTCTTCGATGACCGGACGCAGCGCTCGCCAACTGGTCTCGTCCGGCGGTAGCAGGAGAACTTCCTTGGCCCCGACCACTTGCGCCATGAAGGTCTCGTCGGCGCCATGGAAATGCCAGTCGGTATAGGAGTCTCGGTACACAAAACTGCGATAGGGTGGATAGTGCAGCGGCGTGGTCAGTTCCGGCATGAACGGCAGGCCGCCCACGTCATTCCTCAGCGGCTCGAGGGCCTCACCCTCTTTAAAGCCGCAACTGTCGGCCACCAGCGGATGACGGCCCACACCGAGACTCTCGAGAAACTCATGGAAGGGGATGTCCTTGTGGACCACGTCCGAGTACTCGGTCAGGGCCGCCTTGACGTCGGGGCTCGACCAGCCCATGACCTCCGAGATGACCTTCGAACGCACCACCACTTCACTGTTGCGCGAATGGGCCTTTATATAGTCCAGCTGGTTCCACTTGCTGAACGCCGGCCAGTGCCGCACGGCATTCTTGACCAGGCAGGGACGGTTGTAATTCACATAACGACGGATGAAGTCTTCCTTGGAAATCGTCAGCGCATCGATCACTTCGACGGATCCGGCCTCGGGGTGATTGGGAAACCGGGACAGACTCCAGAACTTCGAATCAGGGCGATCCACTTCGGCGATCAATGACATTGTGCGACCCTCGCAAGAACACTCAGGGCCGTTGATATAACAGACTCGCGCGCGTGTTCCCAAGCGCGCAGGTGGCCCCTGCACAGGGTTGTCCCTGCTTCCCATGACAGACATCGATCAGTGGATGCTCTAATTTTTTCCCACGCTTTTCCTTCGTCCCGCCGACAGGCAGTTGCCCATACTCCTACGCAGCGGAGACGAACCCACTGATTCTGCAAACAGGTGCTCTGAAATGGATTCGTCGACCGACAAGCTGTCCGCGCAAGTCTGCGCGTCCCACGAACTGGCTTCGGTCCAGCAAGGTATCTGGCTCGATCAGATCGCACACCCTGACCTCCCCTACTACAACATCGGCATGTCCCTGGAGATCAAGGGCGAGATCAATATCCCGCTGTTCGAGAAGGCCATCGAGATGGTCGCCAACCGCAACGACACTCTGCGCCTGAGCTTCAGCCACGAGGATGGCGTCGGTCGCCAGCGGGTCCTGCCCGAGGTCAAGGTCAAGCTCGAAGTGGTGGAATTTTCCGAGGCCGACGACGACGCAGGCCTGGCCATGGCCTACCTGCGCGATGCCTTCCGCCAACCGTTCGAATCCCTGACCGGGCAACTCTGGGAAGCGCGCCTGGTGCGTTGTGGGCCACAACGCCATTACTGGCTCAACCGTTATCACCACCTGGTCACCGACGGTATCGGCGTGGCGCTGATCGGCCATGCCGTGGGCGCCGCCTACAACGGTTTGCTGGCCGGTAATGAAGAGGTGGCCGAAGGTCACTCGTACCTGTCGTTTCTCGAAGAAGACCGCGCTTACCTGCAGTCCACGCGCTACGAGCGCGACCGTCAGTTCTGGCAGGACACCTACGCCCAACTGCCGCCATCACTGCTGCAGCGCCGGGCCGACTTCAAGGCCGGCAAGGCCAACGAACTGGCCCCCAGCGAGCAGGTCCAGGCCATGCTCCCGCGTGCCCTGTACAACGCACTGACACAGTTCGCCAGCGAGCGCAGCCTGTCGGTGGCCCATGTGTTGATCAGTGTGGTCAGCACCTATTTCTGCCGCACCGTGGGCGTCGATGAAATCGTCATCGGCATGCCCGTGCACAACCGCACCACCGCTCGCCAGAAAGCCACCGCCGGGATGTTCTCCTCGGTCAGCCCGATTCGCCTGACGGTGGATCCCCAAGGCTCGCTGCTGGACCTGATGAACGCCGCCGGCGGACAACTGCGCCGCTGCTATCGCCACCAGCGCTTCCCCATCGCCGAACTGAACCGCACCCTGCGCCTGGCGCAGACCGGACGCCGGCAACTGTTCGACGTTTCACTGTCGTTCGAAAGCCTGGACGGTGACGATCAGTTCGGTGGCACCTCGTCGCGGGTGATCACCATGGACAACGGCTACGAGCAGACGCCGATGGCGATCTTCGTCCGCGACTACCACCCGTTCGAAGACGTCCACCTCGATTTCAACTTCAACACCGCCTATTACAGCCTCGAAGAAGCCCAGCGCCTGCAACAGCGCATGTTCGCGATGCTCGAAGCGGTGCTGGAACAGCATGACACGCCGGTGGCGCACTTCCCGCTGATGGCCGAAGACGAGCGCCAGCACCTGCTGGCCGACTTCAACGCCACCGCCCGCGAGTATCCCCGCGACGTACTGATCCACCAACTGATCGAACAGCAGGCCGCCCAGCGTCCGGACGCCTGCGCCGTCCGTGGCGACAGCGGGCCATTGCTCAGCTACGCGCAACTCAACCGCCGGGCCAACCAGCTCGCCCATCGCCTGATCGAACTGGGCGTGGAACCCGATAGCCGGGTGGCCGTCAGCCTGCGCCGTGGCGCGGAAATGGTCGTCGCACTGCTGGGGGTTCTCAAGGCCGGCGGCGCCTATGTGCCAATCGATCCGGACCTGCCGAGCGCTCGCCAGGCCTATATGCTCGGCGATAGCGCCCCACGCGCGGTGCTCACCACCCATGACCTGCTGGACGACATGCCGGCCTTGAACGTACCGGTGCTGGTGCTCGATGGCAGCGACGACAGCGCACAGCTTGCCGCGTACCCCAGCCACAACCCGGACACCCAGGCCCTCGGCCTGCTGCCGACGCACCTGGCCTACGTGCTCTACACCTCGGGTTCCACCGGCATGCCGAAAGGCGTGATGAACGAACACCTGGGCGTGGTCAACCGCCTGCTCTGGGCTCGCGATGAGTATGGCGTCGAGGCCAGCGACCGGGTGCTGCAAAAAACCCCGTTCGGCTTCGACGTCTCGGTCTGGGAGTTCTTCCTGCCGCTGCTTGCCGGTGCCGAGCTGGTCATGGCGCGCCCCGACGGGCACAAGGAGCCGGACTACCTGGCCCAGGTGATCCGTGAGGCCGGCATCACCATGCTGCACTTCGTGCCGTCGATGCTCGACCTGTTCGTGGAACACCGCGCGACCCGTGACTTCCCGCAACTGCGCCGGGTCCTGTGCAGCGGCGAAGCCCTGCCCCGCGGCCTGCAACGGCGTTTCGAACAGCAACTGCCGGGGATCGAGCTGCACAACCTCTACGGCCCGACCGAAGCGGCCATCGACGTCACCGCCTGGCAGTGCCGCCCAAGCGACCCGGGTGAAAGCGTGCCGATCGGCCGGCCGATTGCCAATATCCAGATGCATGTGCTCGATGCCCTGGGGCAGATCCAGCCGCTGGGTGTGGCCGGTGAACTGCATATCGGTGGTATCGGTGTGGCCCGGGGTTACCTGAACCAGCCGGAACTGAGTGCCGAACGTTTTATCGTCGACCCGTTCTCCAGTGACCCGCAGGCGCGCCTGTACAAGACCGGCGACCTCGGTCGCTGGTTGGCCAATGGCGCCCTGGAATACCTCGGCCGCAATGACTTCCAGGTGAAGATTCGCGGCTTGCGTATCGAGATCGGCGAAGTCGAGGCGGCCCTGGCCCTGTGCGCCGGGGTTCGCGAAGTGGTGGTGATTGCCCGCGAAGACGACCCGAGCCAGCCGGAAAACAAGCGTCTGGTCGCCTATCTGTGCGGCGAACCGGCACCGACCGAACAACTGCGTGTCGAGCTGCTCAAGCATCTCCCCGAATACATGGTACCCAGCGCCTTCGTGCACCTGGACAGCCTGCCGCTGAGCCCGAACGGCAAGCTCGACCGCAAGGCCCTGCCGGCGCCGGATCTGGAAGCGGTGATCAGCCATGACTACGAGGCCCCGCAAGGCGATATCGAAATCGCCCTGGCCCAACTCTGGCAAGAGATGCTCGGCCTGTCCCAGGTCGGCCGGCATGACCAGTTCTTCGAACTGGGTGGTCACTCGTTGCTGGCCGCGCGCCTGATTTCGCAAATCCGCCAGCAACTGGGGGTTGAAGTGGGACTGGTGCAGCTGTTTGCCCATCCCGAACTGAAGGCGTTGGCCCAGGTGATTGCCCAGGCCGGGCGCAGCACCCTGCCGGAAATTCTGCCGGTGACCCGTGACCAGGCCTGGCCGTTGTCCTTCGGCCAGCAGCGCCTGTGGTTCCTGGCGCAGATGGAAGGCGCCAGCGCGGCCTACCATATGCCGGGCGGCCTCAGCCTGCGCGGCAACCTCGATCGCGAGGCCCTGCAACGGGCGCTGGAGCGTATCGTTGCGCGCCACGAAGGCCTGCGCACCACCTTTGCTCTCGGTGATGACGAACAACCCTTGCAGCGGATTGCCGCGGCGGATACCGGCTTCAGTCTGCAATTGCACGATTTGCAGGGACAGGCGGATGCCGAAGCCAAGCTTCAGGCGCTGGCCGGCGAGGAAGCCCTGCAAGCCTTCGACCTGGCACAGGGACCGTTGATTCGTGGGCGCCTGATCCGCCTGGCCGAGGACCATCATGTCCTGCTGGTGACCATGCATCACATCGTCTCCGATGGCTGGTCGATTACCGTGCTGACCCGCGAACTGGCCGCGCTCTATGCGGCGTTCAGCCAAGGCCAGGATGATCCGCTGGCACCGCTGGCGCTGCAGTACCTTGATTACGCCGTATGGCAGCGTCGCTGGCTCAGTGGCGAGTTGCTGCAACAACAATGCAACTATTGGCAGCTGGCCCTGGCGGAGGCTCCGGCACTGCTGATGTTGCCGACCGACCGGGTGCGTCCGGCACAACAGGACTATGCCGGTGCCACGCTGCCGGTGAGCTTCGACGAAAACCTGACCCGCGGCCTCAAGGCTCTCGGCCAGCGTCACGGCACCACCTTGTACATGACCGTCATGAGCGCCTGGGCGGCGCTGTTGGGCCGTCTGTCCGGGCAGGATGATGTGGTGATCGGCTCGCCGGTGGCCAACCGCACACGCAGTGAAGTCGAAGGGCTGATCGGCCTGTTCGTCAATACCCTGGCCATCCGTGTCGACCTCAGCGAGCAGCCGACGACCGAGTCCCTGTTGGCGCGGATCAAGGCCGTCACCCTCGGCGCCCAGGCCCATCAGGACCTGCCGTTCGAGCAGGTGGTGGAAGTGGTCAAACCGGTGCGCAGCCTGTCCCACAGCCCGATCTTCCAGGCGATGTTGACCTGGCAGGACCTGGGCAATACGGACGTCAGCCTCGGCGACCTGCAACTTGAAAACCTCGACACGACCAGCACCCTGGCCAAGTTCGATCTATCCCTGGACCTGGGCGAAGCCCAAGGTCGCCTGCTCGGTTCGCTGGAATACGCCACCGCGCTGTTCGACGAAGGCACCATGGTTCGTTACCTCGGTTACTTCCAGCGCTTGTTGGAAGCCATGGTCGCCGATGACCGCCAGGTGCTGGAACAGGTGCCGCTGATCGATGCCGCCGAACGCGAGCAACTGCTGGCGGGCCTCAACGCCACCGACGTGCCTTACCCGCAAGACAGCACGATTCATCAACTGTTCGAGGAGCAGGTGCTGGCGCAACCCGAGGCCATCGCGGTGGCCTTCCAGGCCCAGCGCCTGAGTTATGCCGAGCTGAACCGCCAGGCCAACCGCCTGGCCCATCACCTGGTCGGCCTGGGTATCGGCCCGGATGATCGGGTAGCGATCTGCGTCGAACGTGGCGTCGAGATGATGATCGGCCTGTTGGGCGTGCTCAAGGCCGGTGCGGCCTATGTGCCGCTGGACCCGGCTTACCCGGCCGAGCGCCTGGCCTACATGATCGAGGACAGCCAGCCGTCGGCGCTGCTGACCCAGCGCGCACTGCTGGAAAGCTTGCCCGCACTGGACTTGCCGCTGCTGTTGCTGGATGAGGAGCAACGGGAAACCTTTGCCGAGCGTGACGACAATCCTGTGGTGCCAACCCTGGGTGCACGCAACCTCGCCTACGTGATCTACACCTCCGGTTCCACCGGTAATCCAAAAGGGGTGATGATCGAACACCGTGGCCTGGTCAACTACAGCCTCGATGCCGCCCGCCTGTTCGGCCTGACTCCGGCGGACACCGTGCTGCAACAGAACACCCTGAACTTCGACCTGTCGGTGGAGGAAATCTTCCCGGCGCTGTTGGCCGGTGCCACCCTGGCGCCAAGCCGGGAGATCTTCGGCAGCGAGGGTACCCAGGATCACGGTATCCGCCCGACCTTCCTGCACATGACCGCTGCTCACTGGCACACCCTGGCCGCCG
>NZ_JACAOS010000009.1 GCF_013386165.1 Pseudomonas gingeri
GAACCCGAGGTGTAGATCAGGTACGCCAGATGCGCCGAAGTCAGCCCCGGCACCTGCGGATTCTGGACGGATTCGTCCTGCCAGGTGCCCTGGTCGAGATTGATCACGGGCACCGAAATACCCGCCAACAGATCCTGGGTAGCCGTTTGCGCAAGCACAGCTGCCGGAGCACTGTCCTGCAACATATAGGCAATCCGTTCTACCGGATAAGCCGGGTCCAACGGTACATAACCGCCGCCTGCCTTGAGGATCGCCAACAAGCCAACGACCATTTCCGCGCCACGCTCAACACAGATCCCCACCCGTGAATCCGGCTGTACACCCTGTTTGCGCAGGGCATGGGCCAAACGGTTGGCCTGCTCGTTAAGCTCGCGATAGCTCAGGCGCTGTTCGCCATGGACCACCGCCAAAGCCTCCGGCGTACGCTGTACCTGCGCCTCAAACAGACCATGCACGGTCTGCGCCTGCGGATACTCCAGCGCCGTGTCATTGAAGCCCACCAGCAACTGCTCGCGCTCGTCGTCGGGCATGATCGACAGGCTGTTCAACGCCACCTGCGGCCTGTGCTCCAGTGCCTCCACCAGGCTTTCCAGCGCGGCCTGCATATAGCCACAGACACGCCGGGCACCGACCTTGCCGGTGACCAGAACCGTCAGGTTGAAATCGTCACCCAGGTCGTCGACGTTCAAGGTCAACGGGTAGTTGGTGCGCTCCTCACCGCTCAGTACCTCGATACCACGCCAGGCCTCAAGCGCCTCGCCCGAACGCTCAGCCGCACCACTGTGGCGGTAGTTGAGCAGCGCGCTGAACAGCGGCAGCGGCGCAGCCACACCGCTGCAACGCTGGGCCAGCACCAACGGTGCATGCTCATGACCGAGCAGCGCCGTGAGCCGGGCATGGGTCGCGCGAACCCCGTCTCGTGCACCCTGCTCCGCTAGATCCACACGAAGCGGCAAGGTATTGATAAACATCCCCAGTGCTCGATCGGCGCCTTCACCGCCCTGCATCCGGCCCATCAGCACGGTGCCGAACACCACGGTGTGCTTGCTCGAAACCTTCCCCAGCACCTGGGCCCAGGCCAGATGTACCAGGCTCGCGGCACTTACCCCCAACTGCCGGGCCTGGGCCCGCAGGCGCAGGTCCACGTCGCGCCCCAACGCCAGGCTGCTTTCTTCGATATCGCGACCATCGCCCTGTACATCGAGCAACCCGAACGGCAGGGTCGGCTCATCGACATCACCGAGCAGCTCGCGGAAGAAACTTTCATGGGCCTCGCGGCTCACGCCCTGGCGGGCCTGGGCCACATAGTTGCGATAGGGCACGGCGGCGCCGAGCTGGCCGGGCAGGCCCAGCAAGTGTTCCTGCATCTCATGGAGGACCACTTCCATGGCGGTATGGTCGAGGATCATGTGGTGAAACAATAACGTCGCCACCCAACGTTGGTTGGGCAGGTCCTCAGCGAAGGCCAGGCGCATCAGCGGCGCCTGAGTGATGTCCAGACGCGAATGGCGGGGGTCAAAGCACTGACGCAACTGATCGGCGATCTCGCCTTCGGACGGGTCGAATTCGACTTGCTCCAGATACAGCCGAGCCTGGCGCCAGACCACCTGCATCGGTGTCTCCAGTCCTTGCCAGAGTACGGCGGTACGCAGAATGTCATGGCGCTCGATCACACTTTGCAGGGCGTCGATAAAGGCGCTCAGGCGCTCGCGGCTGGTCATCTTGAACAGGATCTGCAAGACATATGGATCGCCTTGCTCGGCCGCCAGGTGGTGATAAAGAATCCCTTCCTGCAACGGCGCCAGCGGGTAGATATCCTGCACATTGGCCACGCCACCCGGCACGCTGGCGACAATATGGTCGATAGCTGCCTGGTCAAGATCGGCCAGCGGCAGCAAGTCCGGGGTGATCCGGGTGCAGCCGGCCTTGATGGCATTGGCAGGAACCTTAATTTCATTGCCCCCACCGACCGCAGCCGCCAGCGCGGCCAGGGTCGGCTGGCCGAACAGCACGCGCACGTCGGCACTCAAACCGGCTTGGCGCATACGTTCGATCAGGCTGACTGCCAGCAGCGAGTGCCCGCCCAATTCGAAGAAGTGATCGTGACGCCCAACCTGCTCGACCTTGAGCACCTCGGCCCAGATCGCCGCCAAGGTGGTTTCGACCGCGCCTTCGGGCGCCTCATAGCCACGGCTGACCAGTGCCTGCGCATCCGGTTGCGGCAGGGCCTTGCGATCCAGCTTGCCGTTCGGGGTCAGCGGCAACGTTTCGAGACGCACATAGGCCGCGGGCACCATGTAGTCCGGCAGGCGGGCCTGCAAATGACTGCGCAGACTTTCGATATCAAGTGTCTGCCGCGGCTCGCGCAGAATGAAATAGGCCACCAGGCGTTTCTCACCGGCGTCCTGCCGGGCCAGCAGCACCGCCTCCTGGACCGCCGGGTGCGTGACCAATGCGGCCTCGATTTCACCCAGTTCGATACGGAAACCACGAATCTTCACCTGACCGTCATTACGGCCGAGGTATTCCAGGTTGCCGTCCGCCCTCCAGCGACCGAGGTCACCGGTGCGATACAGTCGCGCGCCCTCCTGGTCGCTGAACGGATCGGCGACAAACTGCGTGGCGCTCAATTCCGGGCGATTCAAATATCCCCTGGCCACGCCCTGCCCGCCGATATACAGCTCGCCGGGCACCCCCACCGCCACCGGTTGACGCCGGGCATCAAGCACATAGACCTGGCTGTTGCCGATGGGTCGACCGATGGGAATACCACCATTGCCCACCGAGGTAATTTCGTAGGTCGCGGAAAAGGTCGTGGCTTCGGTCGGGCCATAGCCATTGAGCAGATGTTGCGGCGCACCTTGCGCCAGTACTCGGCCGATCACCGCCGGGTCCAGCACATCACCGCCGACAATCAGGTAGCGCAACCGGGCGAAGACTTCCATCAGGCCATCGGCGTATTGGTGGAAAAGACCGGCGGTCAGCCACAGTACGCTGACCGACTGCGCCAGCAACAGGGCCCGGAACGCTTCCTGGGACAGCAATACCGAGTGCTCGACCACCACCACGCAACCGCCATTGAGCAACGGTGCCCAGACATCCAGGGTGCTGGCATCGAAAGCCGGGTTGGAGGCAAAGGCCACGCGATCCCGTGCGTTGAAATCGGCGTAACCGTTGTCGATCACCAGGCGGCCAATGGCTCGGTGCGGAACCAGCACACCCTTAGGCGTGCCGGTAGAGCCGGAGGTGTACATGATATAGGCCACCGACTCGGCGGTTGCCGGGCGATCGGGGTTGTCCGCCGGCTCGTCACTGGCAGGCCGGGTGTCGAGGTCGAGACGCGGTACACCCTGGTCCAGGGTTTCAGCGCTGTAGGTCAGCACCAGCACGGCCAGGCTGTCCTGCACCATGAAGGCCTGGCGTTCACGTGGCGCATTGATGTCCAGCGGTACATAGACCGCCGCGCACTTGAGCACCGCCAGTTGACTGACCAGCAGATCGATGGAGCGTGGTAACAACAGCGCCACGCTATCCCCCGGTTGTACGCCGAGACCTGCCAGTTCAGCGGCCAGACGGTTGGCCTGGCGGTTCAGCTCGCCATAGCTCAGGGTTGTTTCGTCCTGCCACACCGCAGGAGCCTCAGGGGTGCGTTGTACCTGAGCCTCGAACAGACTGTGAATGGTCTGTTGTCGTGGAGAATGGGTGAGCGTGGTGTTGAAACCGACCAGGACCTGTTCACGCTCGGCCGGCGGCAGGATCGACAGACTGTCGAGCGCCAAGGTCGGCGCCACCTCCAGGGCCTCGACCAACTGCACCAAAGCCGCCTGCATATAGCCGCAAAGACGCTGCGCCCCGACCTCGGCCGTCACCAGCACCGAGACCTTGAAAGCGTCCCCCAGGTCGTCGACGTTCAGGGTCAGCGGGTAGTTGGTTCGATCCTCGGCGTCGAAGGTTTCAATCCCGCGCCAGGCCTCCTCGTGCTCCGGCGTGGCCTCGGCCTCCGCCACTGCATTGTGCCGGTAATTGAGCAGCGAACTGAACAACGGTGTCGGCGCGGCCACGCCGCTGCAACGCTGGGCCAACACCAGCGGGGCATGCTCATGCCCCAACAGTGCGGTCAGTTGCCCATGGGTCGCCTTGAGCCCCGCCATCACCGTTTGCGCCCCGACATCGACGCGCAACGGCAAGGTGTTGATAAACATGCCCAAGGCCCGGTCGGCGCCAGCACCGGCCTGCATCCGACCCAGCAATACCGTGCCGAACACCACCTGCTCCCGACCGGAAACACTGCCCAGCACCCGCGCCCAGGCCAAGTGCATCAGGCTCGCGGCACTCACCCCCGCCTGTCGGGCCTGGGCCCGCAGACGCAGGTTCAGTTCGGTGGCCAGAGTCAGCTCGGACTCTTCGAGATCCCGTCCTCCGTCCTGCACATCCTGCAAGCCGAACGGCAGGGTCGGCTCGTCGATATCAGCAAGCATCCCACGGAAAAATGCATCGTGCTGTGCCTGGCTGACACCCAGGCGTGCCTGGGCCACATAATTGCGATACGGTACCGTCTCGCCCAGGGTTTGGGCCTGGCCAAGCAGGTGCGCCTGGATTTCACGCAGCACCACGCTCAGCGAAGTCGCATCGTTGACCAAGTGATGGAACACCAGCATCGCCAGCCAGCGGTCATGGACTGGATCATGGGCAAAGGCAATCCGGATCAACGGCGCCTGACGCACATCGAGTCGGTAATGCCGAGGATCGAAACGCTGGTGCAATTGATCGGCCACGGGGCCTTCCGCCGGATCCAGGAACAGTTCGGTGACAGCAAGCGTGGCTTGACGCAACACCACCTGTAACGGCTCGTCGAGACCTTCCCAAAGCACTGCGGTGCGCAGGATGTCGTGACGATCGATCACCCCTTGCAAGGCCCGGATGAAATCATCCAGCCGCGCCCGGTCCCGCAGGCCGAACAGCGCTTTGAGGGTATAGGGATCACCCTGCTCGGCGCTGATATGGTGATAGAGAATGCCCGCCTGCAACGGTGCCAGCGGATAGATATCCTGGACGTTCGCCACGCCGCCTGGCACGTTCGCCACGACCCGATCAATCTGCGTCTGGGTAAGGCTGATCAACGACAACAGCTCAGGGGTGAGCTGTTCGCAGCCCTCGGGGATCAGGTTGACCGGCACCACGATTTCCGTACCACCGCCCACCGCCGCCAGCGCGGCCAGGGTCGGCTGGCTGAACAACACGCGCACATCGGTACTCAGACCGACCTGGCGCATGCGCTCGATCAGCGTCACCGCCAGCAGCGAATGGCCACCCAACTCGAAGAAATGATCATGTCGCCCGACCTGCTCGACCTTGAGCACATCCGACCAGATCGATGCCAGCAGGCTTTCCACTTCGCCTTGCGGCGCTTCGTAGCCACGGCTGATCAACGCCTGCGCATCCGGCGCCGGCAGGGCCTTGCGGTCCAGTTTGCCGTTCAGCGTCAGCGGCAGGTTTTCCAGGTGCACATAGGCCGTGGGCACCATGTACTCCGGTAACAGGCCTTGCAGGTGGCTGTGCAACGCCTCCACCGGCGTCACTTCTCCTCTTCCGGTGACATAGGCCACCAGACGTTTGTCGCCAGGCACCTCTTCGCGGCACAGCA